>NZ_JIAU01000001.1 GCF_000620665.1 Sphingomonas sp. URHD0057
GAGCGCGAGCTCGGGGATCCACGCCTGGCCGGTGTATTGGAACCGGCCGATGTTCGATGCGCCGGGCTTGCCGAACTCGTCGTACGTATTGAGCCCGAGCGACGCACCGCTGCTGTCGCTGACGCTGATCACGCTGCCGCGCTCGTCGGTTGAGAGGTAACGCCGGTCGGTCGCGGCGGTGCCGGTGCCTTCGTACCACACCACCGGCTGGTCCATGGTCGGGTCGAACACGAACCGCCGTTGCAGCGCGTTGCTGCCGTTATATTCGGCGATTGCGTCGAGCCCGTCGTAGACGAACCGCGTCGTCGATGCTCCGGCGACCTGGTACAGGCGCAGCAGCGGATCGTAGGCCAGCGTCACGCCGCCTGAGCTCGAGGTCAGCAAATTCTCGCTCGAGTAGCTGAACGTCTTGCCGCTGATCGGGTCGGTGGTGAGATTGCCCTTGGTATCGTGCGTGGTGTTCACGCCGCCGATCGACGACAGCTGATTCAAGCCGTTCGCCACGCTCGCGGTCGAGCCGTTGCCGTGCCCGGTCCAGGCGTACGTGTCGCCGGTGCGCACGTTGCTCGTGATCTGCGATGCCGGGTTGTAGGCGAACGTCGCCGACAAATTGTTGGCGTCGGTCAGCGTGTTGCCGACGCTCGCCAGGCGCGACACCGGGTCGTAGCCGAAGCTCTGCGACGCCCCATTGGCGAACGTGACGCCAGTGCGCCGGC
Organism: Sphingomonas sp. URHD0057; assembly: GCF_000620665.1. Lineage (GTDB taxonomy): Bacteria > Pseudomonadota > Alphaproteobacteria > Sphingomonadales > Sphingomonadaceae > Sphingomicrobium. The sequence goes on from NZ_JIAU01000001.1 coordinate 717, forward strand.
CGAGATTGTCGGCGGTGTAATCCGCAAGCACCGTCGCGCCCTGCTTGATCGTATCGAGCTCGCCGGTCGTCAGATAGGCATAGTCGATCGTCAGCGCAGTGGTGCTCGGATAGGCGATGCTGGCCCGGTGGTTCGCGAGGTCATAGCCGAGAGTCACCGTTCCTTGCGGTCCGACCTGGGTCAGGTTGCGCGACAGCGCGTCATAGGTGAACGACAGATTGTTTCCGGTCTGCGTCGCCGAGGTCAGCCGGTCGAGATTGTCGTAGGCGTATGACACGTCCGGCTCGGTCCCCGGCAGGTCCTTGAGCTTGACCCGATTGAGGTTGTCGTAGCCGAACGCGATCGACAGGCCGTCGCGCAGCCGCCGCGAGATGACGTTGCCGCGGCTGTCGTAGCCGAGCTGCTCGAAGTCGGCGGCATTGCTCGTGCCCGCGCCCTTGGTCGGGCTCGGGAACTGCGTCTGCTTCAGGCGGTCATATTCGTCGTAGGTGTAGGTGGTGAGGTTGTTCTCGGCGTCTTTGAGCGTCTTGAGGTCGCCGTCATTGCTGTAGGTCAGCGTCCGCTCGTTAGCGGCGTCGGTCGTCCCGACCGCGACCTGCACCTGCGTGACCTGGCCGGCATCGTCATAGACGGCCTTGCTGATGCGGTCGGGCCCGAAACTTCCGGTCGTGTCGAGCGTGCAGGCGGTCGCCGGCAGCGAAGCATATTCGGCCGGGTTCATCCGCACCGCCGAGCATAAAGGCCGCCCGTCGGCGTCGTAGCTTGCCTGCGTCAGCGCGACCGCGCCGCCCGAGCCGGACAGTTTCTGCGTCTTGACCCGCCCGTTGGCGTCGAGCCCGACATCGAGCGTCTCGGCGGCCGCGAACGCCGCCCAGTCGGCATCCGACTGGCTGTTGACATTGCCGCGTTCGACCTTGGTTACCCTGCCGGCGCCGTCGTAGCTCGTCTTGACCGCGCGCGGTTTCAGCGCGCCCCCGGCATCCGGATCGGGCGAGGTGACGCCGATCAGGCGCCGGTCGGCGTCGTAGCGGTAGCGCGTGGTGTCGGCGGTTCCGCTCAGGGGCCCGTCGACCGTCAGCAGATTGCCCACGCCGTCATAGGTCATGGCGCTGGCCGCGGTCAGCGTCCCCGTGCCGTTGCCCTTGCTCAGGCCGGTGGCATTGCCGAAGCCGTCATAGCCGACGCTGGTCTTCACTTCGTCCGCCGCGTTGAGGCAGCTGCCGAGCGTCTGGCACTCCGATATCTTGGTCAGCAGATACACGCCATTGGTTTGCTGCGTGTAGGTGTAGCGAGTCTGCGGCCGCACCCCGCCGGTCGCCGGCGTCGGGCGGGTGACGCTGGTCACCCCGCCGTGCGTCGGATCGTAAGCGATGTCGGTGATGTTGTTGGCCGGGTCCTTGATCTGCGTCGGCTGGTTGCAGGTGAGGACGTTGGTGCAACTCGCAGCGAAGGTCTGCGTGGTGATCAGCAGAGGCGACGCGGAGCCGGTCTTGGGTCGTTGCTTGATTTGCGTGGCATTGCCGCGCGTGTCGGGGACGATGTCGGTGCCGTCGCCCTCGGGGTTGGTGACGCTGGTGAGTTGGTTGCTTGCATTATAGCCGTAGCTGGTGGTGCGATTGAGCGGGTCCTTGACCGAGGTGATCCGGTCGAGCGCCTGGTTGCCGGTGATCACCGTCGCCTTGCCCAGCGGGTCGGTCTTGGTCAGCGTCACCACGTCGCCAACGACCGAGCGGCCATAGGTCGTGGTGACGCCGGCGTTGGTGACCGAGCTGACAAGTCCCGTGCCGTTCGTCACGCTGAAGCTCGGGCTCGCATCGCCCGGCTTCTTGATGCTAGTGGCGGTGACCTCCCAGACATTCGAGGTCGCATCGGTAATGTCGACCGTACCGGTGACAGGATAGGCGTAGGTAATCGCGAACTGCTCGACATTGTTCTGGCGAAAGCTCGACTTCGTTCGGTTGAAGAAGGTGTCGGGCGGACTGGCCGTCGTCCCGCTCATGGGTCTTGTGCAGCCGAGCATGGCCTGGGACTGGAAGGTGAAGGCGATCGAATAGCCGAAGCTGTTCGACACGCTGCAGACACGGTTGGAATAGATGTTGCCCGGGCCCTGCCAGGTGCTGTTGGTGACCGTCGTGACGCTGCCGTCTGGATAGGTAACGCGGCTAAGCGCAAGGCTGCAGCTGCTCTGGCTCAAAGATTGACAATAGTTGCTTGGGCCAAAGTCGGAGGCGACGAGGCTCGAGTAAAGATAAACCACGCCATCATGATCGGTGATGGCGAAACCAAAATTGCCCGAGACCGGGTCGAGCGCTCCCGTCATGGTCGCGCCATCCGCGGCGTCCGACACGAGATTGGTGAAATGGAAATAGCTTCCGTCGAGCCTGGGTGCGTACGTCTTAATCGTGGGTGAAACGCCGTTTCGAACGAGGTTATTCTTGTCCCACTGGAACGGGCCGGCGTCCGTCCTTTGCCGCATGATCGCGAGCCGTGCCTTGCCCGACCCGATCGCGGCCTCTTCGAAGTTCAGCCGGAAATCGCCGCGGACGACGTCGACGTTGTTTTCGTCCCAGTTGCGATAGAGCGGCACGACCGACGGAGTTGCGAATGCCGGAGTGGCGAGGGCGGTGGTGGCGAACAGCGCGCAAGCGAAGGCGCGCCGCGAAGTGCGGTGGATCATTTGTTTAAACTCCAATTGAAGATTGAGACGCCGCTATTGCGGCGGAAGCGGCCGGCGTTCCGCCAGCGCGGCAATCATCACGGCGGGCCGGGGTTCGCCGATCCGGTCGTTGTCTTGTTCGTTCGGTTGTCCGCCTTGTCGATGGTGTAGGTCGTCGTGACGCCGTTGTTCACGGTGCCCGACCGCGCGACCTGAACGAGCCGTCCTCTGGCGTCGTAGGTATAGGTGATAGCCTCCGCGGCGACGGCGGCCGTGCTCGTTGCAACGGCCAAGGCGCCTGCGGCGAAATGGAGAATAAGGCGTGACATGGCATTGATCCGGTGTCCGGCGACCCGTGAGAGCCAAGGGGGAAGCTCCCTCCACAAGCCGCCGGAACAACCAAGGATCTAGGCTGTCAGTAGGAACAATTCTCCGACAAACTTACCAATCTAGGTATTTTGTTGGATTAGTCCTACAATCAATTGATCTTACGTCCCGCCCAGACCACGCGCCCGATTACCTCAACGTCGTTGGGATCGCAGTCCGGCCAGCTGGGGTAAGCAGAATTATCGCTCGAGATCGTGAGCTTCCGCGATCCGGGATGAACGGCAATGCGCTTTACCGTCAGCGTCTCGTCGCGCCTCAACACATAGATGCCGTCGTGAAGCGCCGAGCCGGTCACGGCCGAGCGATCGACCATGATATCGTCCCCGTCGGCGAGCGTCGGGAACATGGAATCGCCCCGGACGCGAATGATCGACAGATCGGCCGGACGGGCGCTGCACAGCTGCTTCAAGAAGCGCTCATCGAAGCCCAAATGAGCAATTGGGACCTCGCCGTCCGCGAAGGCGCCGGGGCCGGCCGATGCGCGGATATCGTATCGGGGGATCGCGATCAGATCCGTGGAAGCTTCGAGTAGGCGCGCCGGACCGCCAAAGAGAGATTCGTCGACGTCGAAGTACCGTGCGAGCTTTGCCCGATCATCCTCCGAAAGCCGGCGCGGGGTGCCGCGCTTGATGAATTGCTGGATGTACGCGGCATTGCGTCCGAGCATCCTGGACAGGCCGGCGTAATCCTCACGGCGTTCTGCGATCAGGCGTGCAAGCTCGGCTCGCGCTCCGGTAAGCTGTTCCATGTTTTTCCTATGACATAAGGAAAATACCTAGACAAGTAGGAATCCAGGTGGGAACAAAAGAGGCACAAACGAATCGGAGTTCCTGCCAATGCTCATGCAACGCATCGAGCGCTACATGCGCGCTCGCCACATGCCTCCAACCCGCTTCGGGCGCGAAGCCGTCGGGGATCCCAACCTTATAGCGCAGCTCAGGGACGGCCGGGAGCTTCGCTCCGCCACGGCCCAGCGAATCCTCGATTATCTCGAAGAGAACGAATGCGGAGAGGACTGCCCGTGCGCTCGTTGCTCTCACTAGCCCTGACCGTCGGGCTTACGTTCGCCGTCACCGCCTCTGCTGCCCCTGAATTCGCCCCGGACCCGAAGCAGGCATTCGAGAGGTTCGTCGGCATCAACCCGCCGCGGTCCGATGTTCCGGTCGGAGCGCTTTGGATCAAAGGGTACGGACCGACCGGTGAACCGGCCGGCACCGACAATGTCGAGACCGTTCGCAGTCTCAACGGTCTCACCATCGACAAGAATCTCCAGCTGAGTCTCGGCGTCGGCGTGCTCGATTTGCTGGGCATCGATCCCAAGGCGCGCGACCATTACACAGCCCACTTCGCCGATCTCTCGATCGTTCGTGTCAAGGACATCACGAAGCTCGCGGGCCCGAAGGGTGAGCCACGGATCATCGAAGCGCTCAAAGCCGGAAGCGTTACCGTCTCCAGTGACTCGGCGATCGGACTCAATGCGCAGAAGTTGGGTTGGCAGCAGGGGGTCGACGGCAACACGACCAATGATCGATCGAAGAGCTACTCCATCGAGGGCCACGACATGTTCATCGCGATCCACGTCGCAACGCGCACCATCACTCACGCAAAGGAGCAGGAACTGCGTCTCAGCGCCGGTCTCGGGAGTGCCCGCCTGGACGATTACCTGATCGTGCTATTGAAAGATCATTGTTCGGAAGGCGCCAAAGGCTGTTCGCCGAAACTCGGTGTTGCAAAGATCAACAGTCAGACTGTCGAAAGCGTCCCGGGTCTGCCGGTCGATGCGCGCGGTAAGCTGGCGCTCAACCTGCCAGTCCCTATCGCCGATGGTGCCGGGGGATTGTTCGATGCAATTGCGCTCCGCTGGCTTCCCTCCTGCACTGAGCACAAGGCCGACGACTGCGGGAAAGCAGGGCGTCTGTTCGCCACTTACCAAGGCACGAGACTGGCCGATGAAAAGATCGAGCATCCGAAAGGGTGGTGACAACGACCCATAATGTCCGCTTTCGACCCATTGCAGACATTAGCCCGTCTCTACCCGGCGAGGCGATCCTGTGTAATGTAGTGCGCGGGAGCGACCATGAGCGACTTTGAGGGCCTGTTTGCATTATTTGGCCTGATGTTCGGCCTCATCGTCGCCGAGCTGTCGCTCAAGATGGCGGACGCGATCGATTCACATGGTGAGCGACCGATCGGCATACTCACGCCTGTGCTGGCGCTCCTTGTTCTCACCGACGTAACCAGTTTTTGGCTGTTCATCTGGGCGGGCCGCAACGTCCTAAAGGTCAACTGGCACACCGTCTTCGGCAGCGTCCTTATCGCCATCGTCTATTTCCTTGCTGCATCACTTGTGTTTCCCCGCACGAACCGTAACTGGACCCATCTCGACGACCATTACTGGTCCCGCAAACGGCTGGTCGCTGGCGGCATTCTTGTTGCGAACCTCGCAATCTACGGCGAGATGCTGACGCGTGCGATCCCGGCGTGGAACGACTGGCTCTTCTACTTCTATTTCGTCGGTTACCTGATCGCCGTGGCAGGACTAGTCCTTAGCCGCTCCCGCCGTCTGGACCTCATTTTCCTCTGCTGGGCTATCGCGATCAATCTCGGCACCGGATCGGACCTGCTTCCCAACTCGGGTTGGGGCCAGCAGATTGGTTTGAGCTTCGCAGTGCAAGCGGACCCGCATTTGTCTCCTCCCCAGTGAAGGCTGACAGGCCCCAGAAGGACGCTCACGCATCAGCTTCAATGGCAGCTTTCCACCCAAAACGGACATTAGCGGGCTTCAACGCAAGTGGGTTGGCACCGACTGGGGTTGACGCGTGTGAGTGCAGAAACCCGGCAAGACGTCGGTGCAGCCGAGCTACGGTCCAACGCGTTGGTCCACACTCCGGTCCGCATCTCGCTGGGTGTTGATGAAAGCCGAGTAGGCAAAGACGCCAAGGACCACCGCAATGAGGACCAGATTGACCCTCCAGTTCATTCACGCCTCCCTTGCCTGTGTCAGGCGAGCGTAAGCCGCCGCCAACTCCTGATGCACCCGGCGCGCCTCGAGTGAGCTGGCGCGCTTGGCGGCTGCCCGCTCCGCCAGTTCGCGGGCCCGGCACCATTCCGGGTCGGCGGCGGCAGGATCGGGGATTTGGGTCTCGGGGCGGTTTTGAGTCGGCCAGTCGTCACGGATAATGACGATCGAAGTGCAGTCATTGCACACGTTCATCGGCCGCACTCCGCGAGGGGCGCGGTACGCACTTACTTGCTCCCAACCTGTTGTTTCCGTTGGGATTTAAACTACAAAAATGATGCCGGGTTTCCGCCATTTACGCAGGTTATGATGATTGTCCGCTGGTCGGCGCGAACCCGCCAATGCGCGGAAGGTGCTGCTCGGCGATTCCCCAGCCGCGGAGCTTTTTCTGCCTCGAGCGGCGAAGGAGACTTTCGACATCAAAGATGGTGAAGGCGCTCGACGCGCCGATTTCGTCCAGCTCATCCCAGGCAAGCGGCGCAGCGACCGGGGCACCATGCCGGGCGCGGGCCGAGTAGGGGAGGATGGCCGTCGCCGTTCGCTGATTGCGCAGATAGTCGAGGAAGATCCGTCCCCGCCGCTGGTCCTTGCGCAGGGCAATTGTGAAACGCGCCGGGTCCGCCTGCGCCAACGCCGTGCAGAATGCCTTCGCAAACTCGCGTACCTCCGCCCATCCAGCCTCAGCGACGAGCGGCACGACGACATGGATTCCCTTGCTTCCGGTCAGCAGCGCGAAGCTCTCCAGGCCCAGCGCATCGAACGACCGGCGCAGCTGAGCTGCCGCGTCCTTCACCGACGCGAAGCCCACGCTTTCGCCCGGGTCGAGGTCGATCACCATTCGATCCGGAGCCTCAACCAGACCGGCGCGGCTGCCCCAGCCGTGAAACTCGACCGTCTGCACCTTAGCGCAGGCGATGATCTCGTCGGCGTTCTCGACATATAGATAGTCTTCGATGCGACCGTTCTTCTGCTCGATCGCTTCGAAGTGGACGAGGCGATCGAATTCCTTGCCCGTCGGCGGGTGCGCACGACTGCGCTGGAAGAAGCACTTGCCTTCGCGGCAGCGGAACAGGTTGAGCAGCCGCCCGCGGATGAAGGGCAGCATGATCGGTGCGACGATCTCATAATAGAGCGTGGTCGCCCGGACGCTGATGTCGGGCTTCTCGTAGGTCGGCTCGGGCGTCCACCCCGGCCGAGCGGTTTCCCGTCGCGCGCCCATGGATACGGAAACGCCGGTCGCTCGTTGGGTGTCCGGCATCAGTAAGGGAGAGTTTCATGCCTCGCGAGTTGATCGATACCGGCACCGACAAGCGTTACGTGCGCCGTGACGGCGAAGGGCAATTCAAGGAAAGCGACGACGTTGGCCGCAGCTCGGCCGTCGATCAGAAACGGGACGCCAAGGCCAAGTCCAAGAAGGGCGAAGGCGACCGCGGCGACCGCTAGTCCGCCATGCGCAATGAAGAGATCAATGCCCTGCCTCCCCGAGCCAGGAAGTACATCCACGACCTCGAAACGCGCTGCGACCGCGCGCATGAGGTGCAGGAACGCTGGGCGTTAATCGAGCAGCGCGACGGGCTGGTGAACCTGGTGCGGGAGCTGGAGGCTCGGACGTCAAAGACCAGGTGAGGCTCTGGTCGCCCGGCTTCGCGCGGCGAACGCAAAAGTTAGCCCAATACGAATATCTTGGGTTGGCTGGCCTCAAAGCTGTTTGCCAGTTCGTCATAGCGCTCGGCCATTTCTGCATGGGCACCGGCGGCGCGGGAATCGTTTGCTCGTTGGGCTCGCTGACGTTCGTCCGTGGCGCGCATCCTGAAATATTCAGCGTTGGTTTGCTCGGACATTAGTCCGTCCCCTCGAAGGGCGGCCCGGCCTCGGACTGGGGGGAGGGAAACCGGGCCGCCTTTTGGCGAGACCCGCAAATCACTGGGCAAAGGCGAGTCTCAAACAGGGGAATACTCAGCGTGAAATGGCCTTGGCATTAAACTACGTTAATCGAAGGAAAAACATGTCACGGGGTTGGGTCTCGAATCTCCGAGCTGTCTGCTTCAACGGTTCCTGGCTGACCCGAATGACGGCTTTCGGCCCTTTGCGGGCATCATAGCTCGGGCGGTTCTAAGTGAATGACGATTGGGTCGCCCTCATCGCCTTCAAGTTCCCGAATATCTGCTTCGATCTCTTCGGCGGTTTTCGTGACCATCTCGACGATACGCGGATCGTGCGCCATCTCGGCAACCCGCCGCAGCCTTGTCGCCCGGTCCCGCATGTTGTCCAACAACGCCATGCGCCGCAGAACCGCTCAGGAAATGTCGTGTTCCAGACATTGCTCGCCGGAGTCGAAATAACACCATGAGCTCGCGGACCGTTCAAATGGCCGCGTTCGACCCGTTGCGGACATTAGCTTCGTCAGAAATCAGGCCCGCCAAACCATGCAAGCAGGCCAACGAAACATCCGAAAAGAGCAAGCACGCCCGCAGTCAATGCTAGGCCGCGTCGATGCGATATGCGTTGAACCACAAATGCTATCACGATGGCTGCAATCGCTGCGTAGGCGAGCGGTATGACGAACCAAAAGCGCGTGAGCATCGCAGGAGCATCACGGCCAAACATTGCTCAGTCAATGTCTGCTTTCCACCCGCTGCAGACGTCATACGGGCCGCGCGAGTCTTCCCGCCCGTGGCGATCTTGACGACCATTATCGCGGGCCAACCGCATCAGGGCGCTTTCTCCCCCCGTGGTCCTTTAGGCATTTCGATCTTGCTGATCTGCTGGTCCAGGTGTTCGATTCGCCGATCAATTTGTTGAATGAGCAGCTCGTCGCTCCCAGCGGTTTGATCCGCCTCATATTCCCGGCGCATACGCTGCAGTCGGGCTCGGTCGCCCTGGAGGCGGGATATAGATAGCCGGACTGTGGCCAACGCCGTCTCCATGCTTTGCGCTGGGCATAGCAGTGAGTGCCCACAAGCAAGTGTCAATTGTTCCGAGCAGATGCGCGGTTCAATTAGATCGACTGCCTAACCTTCTCCACCTGCCAATCTGTGCGGGCAGTGCGGGCCAGTGTCTCCCTTTCCACCCATTGCGGACACTCGCGCAATTCTACCAATCCTTGATCGGATTCTTCCCCTTGGTGTCGGGGAGGTAGATTTCGGCGATCTTGCCGCTGATCTTCATCACATCGGTATGGTGTGCGCCCAGATTGGTCAGGACGATTACCGTCAGTCGGTCACGCAGATATCGAGAGATCACCCCGCTGAATCCGGGACCGCCGTCAGTGTGAAAGACCACTCGTTGGCCGTTTGCTTTGGCGACGAACCAACCCATGCCTCCAGGGTAGGCAGAGCCATCGTCCAGCGGCACAGGCGTCCACAGCGTTTCAAGGCTTTGCCGCTTGAGAATCCGATCAGGGTAGAGTGCCGCGTCCCACTTGGCCAAATCGAGGACACTCATCCATAGGCCACCCGCCGCACCTGCTTTAATCGACTGTGACCACCAACTTGGCTCGTTCTTCAGCTCGCCGCCGACCTCGGTGTAGCCGCTGGAGCGGTTTGGAATGATATTTCCGGAACTGAAGGGCCGGGCTGTCGTCATCCCCACCGGCTGGAAGATCCGCTCGCGCAAGAAATCCCCATAGGGTTTACCCGTCACGCGATGGATCAGGATTCCGAGCAAATCGTAGCATGCGTTGCAGTAACTCCATTTGGTACCGGGCTGAGACTGGAGCTTCTGCGTCAAATAAGCGCCCGCGAGTTCTTGCTCCGTATATTCGCGGTGGAAGTCGATCACGCCAACGGCCCCGCTAGTCTCCGCCGTACCGTCTGAAACATCAGGAATGCCTGAGGTGTGGGTCAGGAGGTGGCGTATTGTCACTGCCTTCAGGGCAGGAGATTCCGGGAAATATTTCGTGATGCTGTCGTCGAGTCCGAGCTTACCCTCTTCGAGCAGCAGCATGATGGCCGTCGCTACGAACTGCTTCGTTATCGAGCCAGCTTCGAAAATGGTTCCTGGAGAGACCGGCGTGGCGAGCTCGACGTTGGCCAGCCCGTAGCCTTTGGCTTTGATGATCTTCCCGTTGAGCACAACTGCAACGGCGATTCCTGGAATCCGCTGCCCCTTCATCTGCTGGCGCACTGCCGCGTCGACCTCAGCCGATCGGTGTAAATCTGGGTTGCTGGCCGTCGCTAAAGCCGGGGTAAAAAGCGCGACTATCAAAAGAAGCACCCGGCGCATCATTAGCCCCCGCTTTTCATGGTCTTGCCGATGGCACGACGCATAACCGCATTGATGAACTTGGCCACCATCGTCTTTGCGGCGGGGTTGCTTCCACCGACGGCGCCGCTCCAAGCGGTCCCCTTGCGCACTGAAAAAGCGGCTTGCGAGCGGGTCAAAGCTCGCGTCTCGGCAGTAAGGCATTTCCGTGCATCGATAGTCGCCTTCTCCGACACCGTCGGGGCAGCCGACAGCCCGGAAGGCTTTTAAGTCCTCGCGCTTCATAGCAACAGGCAGTGCGGTGGAATATGCAGCACCAACATGGGCTGGTTTGCCGTTGAGAAACGAACGGGCCGCGTCTTTGAATGGGATGGAGCGGAGATGAAGCTCGGGCTGCCCATCACGTCCCGTCGCTAACGTCCGCTTTCCACCCATTGCGGGCATTAGCACCAAGTTAGCGGTCAGCTGCTAATCCGATGTTACGGGATCATCGTGATTGGGAGCATGGCGTTGGGTCGAACTATATTGTGGTTGGTCCTGGGTCTCAGCTTGGTGGCCTGTGGAAAGCAAAGCAGGCGTATCGAGCTCGAAGGAAACTCCTACTTCTTTCCCGCACAGGACATCAGCGGGATTGTCGACCCAGCAGACAGCGGCTCTCATCAATTCTACATCCGGCTGACCCCGAGCGGCGGCTACTATTGGCTTGTCTATGCGCCGTGGAAGGAGCGTCGAGCTAATCAACAGGGCCCCGGTGTGCCTACCATCGTACACATAAACGACGTTCCAAGACAGATGAGCGTTACTGACACCCCGGTTGGCAAACTCGTTTGCGCAAAGAAGCCGATCAATGACGACTCCGCTGTCATGCGGGAAATATTCAGCTGCGGATTTCGGATCCACGACAACGGAGTTGCGTGGAGCGTCATTATTCCCGGCGACCTCGCAGCGAGTGCTCCGGCTATCAAAAGGCGAGCGGAACTGACCCTTGCTGATTATCGAAATAACCACTGGATCAAATAGAATGCGCTGCCCGGTCATCGGCATGCCGAGCGGTAATGTCCGCTTTCCACCCAAAGTTGCCGCGACAGCTTTCGACCCATTCCTGCCGCTAGCGCGCTGCGGACGACCTTCGACCCCGATGCTGCGATCGCCATATTTATGCTAACATAGTTTAATTCAATTGACCCAACTCGCCCATGAGGTGCACGGCGACTAGCGACCGGTTGGTCTCAGCTCCTCTTTGCTTACCCACGGCCCTGTGACGCGTCTCGAAACTCCAAACGCCTTCATCGGGAGATTGAGCATGTCCGCACGGCAGTCGCTAATGGCCCGCCGCCATTTCCTCATCACGTCGGCTTTGGTTGGCGCTGGCGGGCTGATTATTCCCTCCGTCGCCCATGCGGAGAGTGCGCCACTGCCGGATGCTCAAACTATCTCGCCCACGCCGACCACGAGTACTTCGGCAGCAGGGCTTCCCGGCGCGTTGCTGGCCGCTACCGCCGCGACCGCACAAGCAAGTGGCGACGGCTCCATCCGGCCGTTCCATTATCGCGCGAGCGACAATGAACTCGCGGACCTCAAGCGCCGTGTCGCGGCGACGCGCTGGCCCGAGCGGGAGACGGTCAACGACACCACGCAGGGTGTCCGGCTCGCAACGATGCAGAAGCTCGCGGACTATTGGGCTAAGCACCACGACTGGAGTCGCGCAGAGGCGCAGCTCTTTTCCTATCCCAACTTTATCACCAACATCGACGGGCTCGACGTCCACTTCATCCACGTAAAGTCGAAGCATGCGAACGCGCTCCCGGTGATCATCACCCATGGTTGGCCGGGCTCGATCATCGAGCAACTGAAGATAATCGGCCCGCTGACCGATCCCACGGCTTACGGTGGCACCGCCGCCGACGCCTTCGATATCGTGATCCCATCGCTCCCGGGCTACGGCTTCTCGGG
>NZ_JIAU01000002.1 GCF_000620665.1 Sphingomonas sp. URHD0057
GGCTCAATACGTACGACGAGTTCGGCAAGCCCGGCGCATCGAACATCGGCCGGTTCCAATACACCGGCCAGGCGTGGATCCCCGAGCTCGCGCTCTATTACTACAAGGCCCGGTTCTACGCCCCGCATCTCGGCCGATTCATGCAGACTGATCCGGTGGGGTACGAGGACTCGCCGAACGCGTACAACTATGTGCTCGGTGATCCGGTCAACAACGCAGATCCCACGGGAGCCTATGTGCCGCGTCCGCCGCGTAGCATTTGCAACGCAGTCAATACTTGCGACCCATACGGCAGCACTCAAGGCCTTCTTCTGAGACGGGATGCGGCAATCGGCGGCGGCTTAGGGGGCGGGGGCGGCGGCATAAGCTGCGTCAGCACTCCAGGTTCCGTTAATCCTGGAAGTGGCAACGGACCTATCACCATCACAGGCGGGTCAACTACATGTACGGTTAGTCGCGGTGGCGACTTCCCGGTCCAGTTTGCAAGCAACCCGTTTTATCCATACTCCAATGATCCCGATGGCGGCTTCCTCCACTGGTATTCTGACCAGCTGAATGGTGGCTTAAATCAGCAGAAGGAAAAGGCCAAAGAGACGGCAGAGCGATGCGCAGCGGGCGTCTCAAATATCAGCGTAGGCCAAACCGCTTCTGATGCGGCGAAGGGGGCGGGAACGGGAGCAGGAGGAAAAGCTCTGAGTGGACTATTGAAGAGAATATTCCTGGGCGCCGAGACGGGCGGAGAGGGCGTGGTTGGATCCGCGCTCTGGGGAGGGGCCAAGGGTACCGTTAAGTCTGTGATCAACCAAGCATGCTCGGAAGATCAGTAATTGGGGAAATTGCGTGTTTGACGAGATCATTGACGTCTTATTTGGAATGTTACCAACGAAGGTAATGGCAGGCATAGTCATTACGATCGTGGTGGGCGTCATCTTGGCATTCTTTTTGGTAAAGTATTGGTAATCGTGAGAACCCCTGCGCCCTGGTGATCGAGCCAGGCGCGGGGGAGAGCTGATCCTAGGAGATCAGCGTGATCGCTGGCTCGCGAGCGGAAAGCCAAGAAGCTTCACAACAGTCGCCAGAACGGCCAACAGGATCAAGGTCTCCGCGGCGACCGCGATCAACGAAACGCCAAAATAATCTACAGTTGCGTTGAAGACCGAATGCACTGCGAAACTGAAAAGAAAAGCTGCCCATAGGTGCCGGTCAAATCGAAAAGCGTAAGCAGCCGCCGTTACGGTGTGCATAAGTACTGGGAGGGCGGTTGCGTAAACCAAGACGAGTATTCCAGGTGTGCTCCAACCGGTTATCGATTGACTGTTGAGTAGAGCCCAGATCGGCTTGTCCAAAACGAGTTCCCAAACTCCGAACAGCGACACCAGCCGAAAGCGATCGAGTGGCTCCTTTTCGCGAGTTGAGGCGAATGCCTTTAGAATCTCTTCCCAGGCGACGAGGGCCAGCATGCCAAGCTTCGAGATGATAGTGTCACCCGGCACGAACAGAATTGGTAGCGCGAACAGCAGAAAGGACGTTTTGATCATCGCCCCGGCACGTGGATTGTCCACCATCGCGTAAAACCATCCGAGCAGGACGATCAGTCCAGCGCAGAACGTCATTAATGCATAAGCGGGACCCTGACTCATGACGAAACCTTCTGAATGCGATCTAGGCTACGGCTAAGGACGACGCCTGTAGAATAAATTGCATCGAGACTCGTAATTTTACACCACCGGCGAGCTGGACACGATCAAGCAGGGCGCGACGGTGCTTGCGGATTACACCGCCGACAATCTCGGCCGGCGCACTGGCGTCACGTTCGCCAATGGGGCGTCGCAGAG
>NZ_KK211162.1:0-516857 GCF_000620665.1 Sphingomonas sp. URHD0057
CGACAGCGACAACAACTCGGTGGTGACGATCACGTTCAACGAGGCGGTGTCGAACTTCTCGAACGCCGACGTGACGGTCGCCGGCGGCACGCTGAGCGCACTCTCTTCGAGCAACGGAGGGATCACCTGGACGGGGACCTTTACGGCGACCGACGGGGTCGAGACCACCGGCTCGGTGACGGTCAACGCCGGCGGCTACAACGATGCGGCCGTCAATATCGGTGTGAGCGGAAGCGACACGGTTGCGATCGACACCAAGAACCCGACCGCGACGGTGAACATCGTCGATACGCTGCTCAACGATGGCGATCCGAATTCGGTGGTGACGATCACGTTCTCGGAGGCGGTGACGGGGTTCAGCAACGCCGATGTAACGGCCACCAACGGAACGCTTACCGCGTTTACCTCCAGCGACGGGATCACATGGACGGCAACATACACTGCGAATGACGGCTTTGACGGCACCGGCAGCGTGACGCTCACGGGGCCGTACACCGACCTCGTCGGGAATACGGGCGCAACTGGGGCGAATGACACCGTCACCATCGACCGGCAGGAGGCCGCTTTTACCGCCGACAACCTTCGCTTCCTCATCAATACCACGACAGAAAATGAAGGCGGTGGTGGATCGGGTGGTCAGAACATCGTCTCCGGCGCCGATCTAGGCACGTTCCAGGCCTTGGGTCTCCCCGGTACCTGGACATTCACTCTGGCGAGTCCGGTTGCGGGCTTCCAGATCACCGGCAATCATCTGATCACGACCGACACCTTGTCCAATCTGCCGGGCACAATTCTGACGATTCATGCCACCGATGGCACGACCAGCGTGGACATTCCGGTGACCGTGGCCGTCGGCACCAATGGTACCAACACGATCTCGCTCGGCACCGGCAATGACCTCGGCTTCGGAATCGGCGGTAATGACACCATCACAGGTGGAAACGGAAACGACTCCCTGTCGGGCGGCTCCAACGACGACATCCTCGATGGTGGCGCGGGGAGCGACGTACTCTGGGGCGCGTCCTCCAACGACACACTGATCGGTGGCCTCGGGGCGGATGTCTTGACCGGCGGCACCGGCGACGACTTGTTCGAGTTCGTGAAGGTGGGCGCGGACAATGACCTTACTCACTACGGAGTCGATCAGATTACCGATTTCTCGAAGGTGGCGACCAACACCGACCATATCGGTCTTGATCATAATCTCTTCGCAGGAATCGGCAGCAGCGGGACCTTGAACGCAAACTTCTTTAAGCTGACCACCGGAGCCCTCGATGCCGATGACCGGATCATTTACAATCAGGCGACTGGCGCGCTCTTCTATGACGCGGACGGCAGCGGCTCAGGGGCGGCTATTCAGTTTGCCCAGCTAACCGCCGGAACTGTGCTCACGCCGTCCGACTTCCTTATAATCTGACGAACGGAAGGCTCCCACGGCGGGCAACCTCCCACCGTTCGCCGTTTCGTCGTTGCCGGGCGGCCGCTTGTCGCTTGGCAAAACGCCCGCGACCGCTGGTCGATGGGTGCTACATATGTCGCATGCTAGATGCTTCACTCGGGGCTCCTCGAATCAGGGAGAGGTCCCCATGCGTAGGTTCGTCATGTGTATCGCGTCGTTCACCCTCGTTGCGGCGGCTCCGGCGCCGGCGGCGCAAAGCCAGAGCTCGTCCGCGGCCTCGCGCTCGACTTGCGACGCCAAATATTACGATTATCTGGTCGGCAAGAACCTCGACAGCGCGCGCGACATCAGCGGCACCAATTATCGCGTCCTCGCGCAAGGCGCCGCGGCGGGCGCCGCGCAGCCGAAGCGGATGACCGTCACCGTCGACAAGGGCAACCAGATCGTCGACGTCAGCTGCAACTGACGCAAGTCGGCGCGAAGCGCGGAGCCGCTGAACCCCTCAGGCCCCGCGTTTCGCGCCGCGCCGCGCGGCGAAGCCTCCCGGGCGGTGGCTCGGGAGGCTCCTTCTTGCCTTCAATAAAATACGCCGGTCACGACATAGGCGATCCGGTGGGTGTGAATGTTCACCAGGAGCAGGTCGGGCCCGTAGCGAACCCAGCGGTAGCCGTGCGGCGGATAACCGACGTGGTGGTAATCGTCATAATAATAGGCCGACGAGAAAAGGAGCGCCGGGAGGATGTGGCCGACGGCCCACAGCCGGTAATGGTAGCCGCGCGGATAGCGGTAGTGCTTCGCGCGGATGCGCTTGAATTGATATTGATGCGGGCGATTGTAGCCGGGGCGAGCCGGCTTGGTCGGGCGGACCGGCTGGATCGATGGACGATCGGGCCGTGTCGGGCGAACCGGCTTGGTCGGACGGACCGGCTGGATCTGCGGGCGATCGGGCCGGGTCGGCCGATGCGCGCCGGGCCTGGACGGTTTCGTGGTGGGTCTTGTCGGCTTCGCCGGCCGCGCCGGCCGGACTTTGCCGGGGCGGGTCGGCTGCGTCTGCGGCTGAGCCGGTCGAGTCTGCGCCGCCGCGCCGGCGGGCGGAAGCAGCAGCGCCGCGATGGTCAGTCCAAGCATCGATCTCTTCATGTGCACCCCTCGATGCCCCTTAGTTTTAAGATCACGGAAGCTGCGCGAGGCGGACGCAGGTTCCGACCGAATCGAAATCGACTAGCGCGCCAGGTATTTGCCCGCCGCGCCGATGAGGTCGCCAAGAATGCTGGCCGATGGGGCCGGTTCGGACCCGCCGCGCGCCGGAGCGGTTTGCCCGCCGAGAATGCTTCCGAGCATCCCGCTGAGACCGCCGTCCAGACTGCCGCCCGCGGCGCTCCCTTGGCCTTGCCCGGCCTGCTTCATCACATATCCGGCGGCGGCCATGGCGAGCAGCGGGAGCATCTTCTTGAGCAGCGACGGCTCGACCCCGGACTGCGACGCGGCCTGCGCGGCGACCGCGCGGCTCTCGTCCTTGGAGCCGAAAATCTGGCCGAGAATCTGATTGCCTTGGCCGACGTCGCTCGGCGCGTTCGCGGTGACGTTATCGAGCAGCCCGCCGCCGCCGAGCGCGGAGATCGTCCCGAGCAATGCGCCGAGCCCGCCGCCCGCGGCATCCGTTCCGCCACCGATCGCCGATTGCGGCTCGGCGGCCGCGGCCGGATTCTGGAACCCGGAGAGGATCGAGGGCAGAAGCGCGGCCGCGCCGGCCTCGGCGGTCGCCGGGTCGATCCCAAGCTCGCGCGAGATCGCGCCGACCGCGCCGGTCTGCTGCAGCATGTCGGTAACATTCATTGCTGTTCTCCTCGTTGGCGGAGGATTCCGGTGCGGATGCTCAGGTCAACGCAAACTGGCCGAAGCCGAAGAGCGGTCAGGATACGACGAAGGTGACGGCGAGCGTGACCCGCCACTCCGTAACCTTGTTGTCGCCCACGATGACCTTGGTGTCCTTGACCCACGCGCCCTCGATTCCCTTGACGGTTTCGGACGCCTTGGTGATCCCCTCGCGGATCGCGGCTTCGATCCCGCCGGGCGAGCTGGCGATGATTTCGATGGTCTTGGCAACCGACATATGCGGTCTCCTCCGGCGGGCTCTGGGCGCCCATTTTTAACCCAAGTCAACTTGGCTCATCAATTGCGAGCAACATCGGCCGGCATTGCCGGAATTTGTGACGATTGAATGACGGGGTGGCGCGCTGGCTCCTGTTCGCGGGCGAGTGCGGTCCGTCGAAATGGCGCGAATGTTCGCGAATGTTCGCAGTGACGAGCGCTTTCGGGCGGTCTCGAAACGCAGCAAACGCAGCGAGCCTATGCGTGCGCGTGCGCGCGAGGGCAGTACGCGAAAAACGATTTCACGCAGGATTGGAGATGACCTGAGGTCAACGCTCGACGGCCTGAAGATCGGTCGTAACTCGGGTGGAGGACTCATCCGCCAGTCTATGACTCAAGGGGTGGGCTGTAGGACAGCACAAAATGCCGAGCGTAGGGGAGCGCTTTGTTCAAGCAAACGGGAGCCAGCGCGTAGAGCCTTCGAATGCCCGGACGGCGGGGCGAGAGGTCTCAGCCGAGCGAACTGTTCGACGTCACCGATTCACTCCATGACGTTCCCGTATCCGGAACCCCGGATCACCACGCTGATCAGCTGGATAATGTTGGCATCGCCCTGACCAATTCGCGAGACGATGGCTCTCCGAGACAGTGCCGATATTTCCATCGTACTGAAGCAATGCCGTTTCCACAGGGGTCGGCTGCCAAGGATTCAGCATCTGTATGATGAGCCCAACGGCCGTCGAGGCAAGCACACCGTTCGGCCAGACGACCTGTGGATTGCCGCCCGCGGCACCATAATTCCGTGCTTCGGTCGCTACCGCGGTCTCCGTGACGATACCTAGACAGCGTAGGCACGGGCCGCCGACGAACGAGAGCGCAACTTGACCAGCGATCAGATGGCCTGACGGGATTTCGTGCACATCCATGCCGATGTCGATGAATGGAATCAGGTACCGGCGACAGAACGCATCCAGTTCATCCTTCGCCCTCACTTGATCGAGACAGCCGACGATGATGTCGCATGCCTTAAGAATGTCGAAGCAAGCCTGCCATTCACCCGAAAACGAGATCACTCGCGCGGTAGCGTTGACGCGTCTGATTTGCCGCTTGGCGATCGAAGTCTTCTTACGACGAAGCAGCACGTCGAGGCGAGTGCCGCCTATGAGCCGGTTGAGATTGGTGGAACTGATGCGGTCGGGATCCACGATAACAACTTCGCCGATCCCGACATGGCCAAGTTGCTGACAAACGTGCGACCCGCCTCCGCCAAGACCAACAACTCCAACGCGTGCCGACCCAAGAAGCTCGGAGCTATTAGAACCAAGAAAGGACTGTCGCGAAAGCCAGTCCATTATCGCACTCCGAACTTGAGCAACGGCGCACCGACAAAGGCAAACTCTGCAACTTCGGTGGACCCTAGTCCCCTGTTGAGCCAGAAACGGCCTGCAGCTCGGTCGCCGCTGAAAACGATCATGCCGTGCGGCATTGACGGAATTGCCTCGAAGAACCCTGGGACAAATTCGCTCCCGCTCCGTAGGTCAATCCCGCTGAAACCCGGAATGCCGGAACCACCATGCGAGTGAATGTGCACGAGGCCAGACCGAGTCCGGTAGGCACGCTCCAGCGCTTTTCGAAAAGCCGGACCTCCAATTCGGGCGCCGCAAGATGGGTCCATTTCGTAGTCTTCGTCAGCAACCGGAGAATAGTTGCGAGCGAGCAAGAGCAGTCGCTGATCGGGCAGCGAAGTAGCGCCTACCATCAGAAAGCCGACTCGCTCATGCGCGAACGTGTGCCGTCTGCTCAGGTCCGCATGGATTTGCAGGACGAGCGATCTGGGCAGTTTAAGGTGCAGTTTCATGCGAACGCCCGCAGATGTGCGAGAATCATGTCAAGCCACGGGAGGCTCGCGGCCACGCCCTTCCACGAGCACGCATGCCATTTCCGGCCGGCAATGGAATACACCTTCCAATTGGCGGCTTTAGGCGCTTGGACTGCGTCGGACAGGAAGAAGCGGCTTTCGTACCCGTCGCGCGCAGCCGGCCAAAGGAGCACGTCCCGAACAATGGTGCGACCCTGTGACCGTATCGGCACCTGAGGCACGTAGACGACCGGCTGCTGACCGTCCTGCCAAAGCTCAGCAGCCGAATACGCCTGTTTGATCTGACGAAACATCTCCGAGGTCACGACGATTGGCCAACCGGTGGATGGGAGGCAAATCTCATGTCGTCTCGAATGACGATCTTCCGCGTCGGATCAACGTCATCAAAGCCGCCGTCTTCGTTAACGACATCCAGAATGTAGCCAGCGGGCACCGAAAAAATTGCCGCCAGCTCCGCGCCTTCATGCGCACCTGGCTTCAGGTCAAAGGCCGTTTCTCCGTAATAGACCCGGATCGTACGACCGTGCCGATCGCCAGGCTCCTTCTCCTCATGCTGAGCTGCCATTTTTAGTCCTTTGCGTCTCTCGGAGGCCCACCTTGAGCCCGCCGTCCTCGTTATGAGGTGAAGTGAATTTACTCATAGGTGAAAAAAAAGTCAACTATGGCGAATTCACGACACTAACGAGTGCCGTGAGTTATTCAGCGCGGAGCTCTGGCGCGGCCGCCGCTGGTACGCTGGCGGATAGGTCGAAATCCAATGTAAGCAGGCGGCAGGAAACGTCCCGCGCAGGAATATCAGCGATTAAGGACGACCAAAAGTTGAAGGTCGGTGGTTAGAAGGGCAGGTCCAAGTTCAACACGCTCGCGCGGACCTCAGCCGCCCTCCTGCTCACCCTGAAGCGCGTCAGAATTTCCCGGACGCAGCTGCACCGGCGCACTTCACCCTCGGGCATGAGAAACGCGCTCGCGAAAGTGTCAGCTTGCCATTCGGCATTCACATAAGGCTTGACGCTATTGCCGCGGGCCATCTGCGCGCTGCTTCCTGTATGCATGAGCAGATGGCCTAATTCGTGCGCGAGGGTAAATGCATACCTGGCTTGGCCCTGACGGGCAGCCTCGTAGCAAGTTAGTCCCATCTTTATGGATCGCTCCGTCATTGAGGTAGTTGCCTCCGCTTCGCCCAGTTCGCGATCGGCAACTACCTCAAAGCTGTACTCGTCCAGAACTCTGGGAAGGACCAACTCAAGGAGCCGAAGCATATCAACTGCTGAACCGTCCGAAACACCGAGCGCCCTACGAACCGCTAAAGCATATTCTTCAATCTGCTTACGCGATCGAGGCGCCACGATGATCGGATTGTTAGCCACCCCTTCCTCCATTGATGACCTTTGCGATGCGTTCTTTTGCATCTGGCGAAAGTCGAGCGAACTCGGTTGCGAGCGCGTCTGCCAAAACCTTATCATTGGCGTTGGCGCGATCGCCTAGCTGTATTTTGAACTCACTGGTCGAGATAACAGCATGATGTCGGACGTCGACAAGTTCGACGTCAGTAAGGCGGAGGGCGGCACGTAGCTTATCAACGAAGCCGTCTGGAATCGGCTTCTTGCCAGTTTCGATTTGGCTCAAATAGCTGGGGCTAATCTTAAGCCGTTCGGCCATGTCACCAAGCAAGAGCTCGCGATCGATGCGGAGCTTTCGCAAGGCTTTTCCGAATGGCGTCATTACTCATTTCCTTTCGCTTTCGGGATGCCCCCGCAGCGAATGTCTGCGCCCATTTGTCGCATGATTGTCCCCCTGTTCTTACCCACACATTGGGTGAAGGTCTTTTACGCTCAAGTGAATTTTCCTACAAGTCCAGTGATTAATTTACACACTTCGATAGAAAAAGGCCCCGCATCGCTGCGGGGCCTTCGTGTTTTTGTGATAAGGCATTGCGCGGCTCACGCCGCTTACCCCTCCACCACCTTTCAGGTGGTCCCCCTCCCCGAGCGAAGCTCAGGGAGGAGTTGACGGTTCAGTCGTTGTCGCCGTCGCCGGTGAGGAACGCCGGAGCGAACTCGGGCGCGGGGCCTTTGTCTTCGCCGCCACCTTCGCGTTCACGCCGGGGGCCGCGGTCGCGGTCACCACCGCCGCGCGGTCCACGATCGCGGTCGCCGCCGCGACCTTCGCCGCCACGTCCACCGCCACCGCCGCCTTCACGCCGCGGGCCACGGTCACGGCCGCCGCCGCGATGGCGATCACCACGATCGCCACGCGGGCCACGGTCGCCGCCTTCACGCGGTTCGCGCGGGGGGCGGGTGTCGGGGATTTCCTCGCCGGTTTCCTGGTCGACCAGGCGCATCGACAGGCGGACCTTGCCGCGCTGGTCGACCTCGACCAGCTTGACCTTGACCTCCTGGCCTTCGCTGAGGACGTCGCGGACGTTCTCGACCCGCTCGTTCTTGATCTCGCTGACGTGGACCAGCCCGTCCTTGCCCGGCATGAAGGTCACGAACGCGCCGAAATCGACGATGCTGGCGACCTTGCCGGTGTAGATGGTGCCGGGCTCGGGCTCGGCGACGATGCCGCGGATCCACTGGCGCGCGGCCTCGATCTGGCTCAAGTCGGACGAGCTGATCTTGATCACGCCCTCGTCGTCGATGTCCACTTTCGCGCCGGTCTCGGCGACGATCTCGCGGATGACCTTGCCGCCGGTGCCGATCACTTCGCGGATCTTGTCCTTGGGGATCTGCATCGTCTCGATCCGCGGCGCATGGGCGCTGAGCTCCTCACGGGTGTGATCGAGCGCCTTGGCCATTTCGCCGAGGATGTGGGCGCGGCCGTCCTTCGCCTGGGCGAGCGCGGTCTTCATGATCTCCTCGGTGATCCCGGCAACCTTGATGTCCATCTGCAGCGAGGTGATGCCGTTGGAGGTGCCGGCGACCTTGAAGTCCATGTCGCCGAGATGATCCTCGTCGCCGAGGATGTCGCTGATCACCGCGAAGTCCTTGCCTTCGAGGATCAGGCCCATGGCGATGCCGGCGACCGGACGCTTGAGCGGAACGCCGGCGTCCATGAGTGCAAGCGAGCCGCCGCACACCGTCGCCATCGACGAGGACCCGTTGCTCTCCGTAATGTCGGAGAGGACGCGGATCGTGTACGGGAACTCCTCGTTGCTCGGCAGCATCGGGCGAAGCGCGCGCCAGGCGAGCTTGCCGTGGCCGGTTTCGCGCCGCGACGGAGCGCCGAAGCGCCCGACTTCACCGACCGAGTAAGGCGGGAAGTTATAGTGCAGCATGAAGCGCGAGTAGGAGAGGCCCTCCAGCCCGTCGATCATCTGCTCGGACTCCTTGGTCCCGAGCGTGGTCGAAACGATCGACTGGGTCTCCCCGCGGGTGAACAGCGCCGAGCCGTGCGTGCGCGGCAGGAAGCCGACGCTGATCTCGATCGGGCGCACGGTCTTGGTGTCGCGGCCGTCGATGCGGCGGCCGTCCTTGAGGATGGCGATGCGGACGACGTCGGCCTCGATCGACTTGACCAGCTTGGCCGCGACCAGCTGCTCCTGCGGGTCGCTGTCGGCGAACGCCTCGGCGGCCTTGGCGCGGACAGCGGCGAGCGCGGTCTGGCGCTCCTGCTTGTTGGTCAGCTTGTAGGCGGCCTCGACATCGTTGCCGATGAGCGTCTTGAGCTTCTTCTTGATCGCGTCCTTCTCGGCGCTGACCGCGAGATCCCACGGCTCCTTGGCAGCCTGCTCGGCGAGCTTGATGATCGCCTCGATCACCGGCTGCAGCGAGCGGTGAGCGAACATGACCGCGCCGAGCATCTCGTCCTCGGACAGCTCCTTGGCTTCGGATTCGACCATCATCACGGCGTTGCGCGTACCGGCGACGACGAGGTCGAGCTGGCCTTCCGCGATCTGCGTCTGGGTCGGGTTGAGGATATAGTCGCCGTCAGCAAAGCCGACGCGAGCGGCGCCGATCGGGCCCATGAACGGGACGCCGGACAGGGTCAGAGCGGCCGATGCGGCGATCATCGCCAGCACGTCCGGCTCGTTCTCGCCGTCGTAGGAGAGGACCTGCGCGATGCACAGGATCTCGTTGTAGAACCCTTCGGGGAACAGCGGGCGGATCGGGCGATCGATCAGGCGGCTGGTCAGCGTTTCCTTTTCGGTGGCGCCGCGCTCGCGCTTGAAGAAGCCGCCGGGGATGCGCCCCGCGGCCGAGAATTTCTCCTGATAGTGGACGGTCAGCGGGAAGAAGTCCTGGCCCGGCTTGACCGACTTGGCGGCGGTGACCGCGCAGAGGACGACGGTTTCGCCCAGGGTCGCGAGAACCGCGCCGTCGGCCTGGCGGGCAACGCGGCCCGTTTCGAGCTTGAGGGTCTTACCGCCCCACTCGATTTCGACTGTTTTGGTATTGAACATTTGATTTCCTTCACCCCGCGGCCGGATGCCGGCGGGGACAGCTAGCGCGGGTAATCCGACCCGCTGCGGTCCGGGGCCTTGAAGCGCCCCTAAGGCCGAACCGCCGAATTGCGGATGGCCCCGATGTGCGAAAGGCGCCGGATGGGCGCCCTTGCGGTTATTTGCGAAGGCCGAGCTTGGCGATGAGACCGGTGTAACGGCTCTCGTCTTCGCGGCGCAGATAATCGAGCAGCGAACGGCGCTTGTTGACCATCATCAACAGCCCGCGCCGGCTATGGTTGTCCTTGGCGTGGCTCTTGAAATGCTCGGTCAGCGTCTGAATGCGGCTGGTGAGGATCGCGATCTGGACTTCGGGCGAACCCGTATCTTCCTTCGCGCGGGCATGTTCCTTGATCACTTCCTGCTTGCGCTCGGCGGTAATCGACATCGTGTCACTCCTGTTTTCTAAAGGTTAAAGCCCCGGACGACCTTGAGGCCGTCGGCCGTGGCTTCGACCAAAGCGACCGGAATTGCTTCCAAAGTCGCCAGGCTCAGCCCCGGCGGTGCGGGGATGCCGACAAGCCTCTGCCCATGACGGAGCAACTCGGCTTGGCGGCTAGTGACGGGGAGGGCCGGGATGTCGTCCAGCGCCGCTTGCAGCGGCAATACCGCCCGCGTCAGTTGGCGCGCCTTAGCCAATTCCTCGAGAAAGTCCAGTGAAACGGCCTGTTCGAGGGAGAAGGGCCCGGCGCGGGTCCTTCTTAGATAGGAAACGTGGCCGACCGTTCCAAGCGCATGGGCGATGTCGCGGGCAAGGCTGCGGACATAGGTGCCCTTGGAAACGGTGGCGAGCAACGAAGCCTCGTTCGCGCAATCGGAGACGACGCGCAGCTCATGGATGGTCACGTCGCGCGGCTTGAGCTCAACCGTTTCGCCGGCGCGGGTGCGGGCGTAAGCGGGCTTGCCGTAGACCTTCAGTGCCGAATGAGCCGGCGGGATCTGGCTGATCTTGCCGGTGAAGCCGGGCAGGATCGCCTGGACTTGTCCGGCGGTCGGGATGACGGCGCTGGTGGCGACGACTTCGCCTTCGGCGTCGAGCGTATCGGTTTCCTCGCCGAAGCGGATGGTGAAGGCATATTGCTTGGTCGCGCCGAGCATTCGGCCGGCGACCTTGGTCGCTTCGCCGAGCGCGATCGGCAGGACCCCGCACGCCAGCGGATCGAGCGTGCCGCCGTGGCCGACCTTGGTCTTGGGCTCGCCCGCTTCGCGCAGCAGGCGCTTGATCGCACTGACCGCCTGGGTCGAGCCAAGGCCGGCGGGCTTGTCGAGAATGATCCAGCCGTGGAGCATGGGCAGGCGATAAGCACCGATCCGCGGCTTGGCCATGCCGCGCTAATGACAAGCCCTCCGGTCAGCCCTACGGTGCGCATTGTCGTCAATCCGACGCTCCTTGGGGGAAGCAAGCGGATGGACCGGAATTCGGGCCGTGGTGAACCGCCGTCACGCGGGGAGGACTATGTCTTCCTCAGCTACGCGCGCGCCGACGAGAAGGCGGCCAGAGCGATCATCAAGCTAATCGAGCGCGCGGGATTCCGCGTCTGGTGGGACGGGCTGATTCCGAGCGGCGAGCGGTTCAGCGCGAAGATCAGCGAAGCGCTCGAAGCCGCAGGTGCGGTGGTCGTGTTGTGGTCGGCAAATTCTGCCAAATCGAACTGGGTCCAGGACGAAGCCTCGTTCGCCCGCGACCATCAGCGGCTGGTTCCGATTCTGATAGACGGATCCGAGCCCCCGCTCGGCTTCCGCCAGCTGCAGTGTGTCGATGTTTCGCGGGGCGGGCTGCGCGCCAGCAATCCTGCGATGTTCCGAGCGCTGCAGACGATCGCCGACATGATGGACCGACCATTGTCTGCGGCGGTCAATCAAAGACGAGGCGGGATTGACCGGCGTGGCGTGATCACGGCGGGCGCTGCGGCCGGCGTCGCCGCGGTCGGATTCGGCGGCTGGCAACTTCTGCGGCCTGGCCGCGCCGGTGCGAACACGATCGCGGTGCTGCCGTTCGACAACCTCAGCGGGGAGGCCGGAAAGGGATATCTTTCCGACGGCCTTGCGGCGGAACTGCGCTCGACGCTGTCCCGCAACCCGCTGCTGAGAGTGGTCGGCCAAGCCTCGTCCAACGAATTCCGCGACCGTAAGGACGGCAGCCGGAGCATCGCGCGCAAGCTGGGGGTCGCCAACTTGCTCGACGGCAATGTCCTTTCCGAGGGCGGGATTGTGCGGATCGGGATCGAGTTGATCGACGGGGATAATGGCTTCAGCCGCTGGTCGAAGCGGTTCGAACTGCCGATGGGCAATATCATCGAGGTGCAGGAGGAGATTGCGAGTTCCGTCGGTGCCGCGCTTGCGGTGCGCCTGAGCGACAACAGCGAGCAATCGCCGGAGCGATCGGGTGGGACCAGGAATGTCGCGGCGTTCGATGCCTATCTTCGCGGGAAGGATTTGTTCGATTCCCAGCGCGACGAAGACAGTGATCGCGGCGCCCTTGTGCAGTTTACGGATGCGGTGCAACTCGATCCCAAATACGCCGCGGCCCGGGCGGCGCGATCGCGCACTCTTGCAGTAATCGCCAATGCTTATGCACAAGCAACCGAGCGGCGACCGCTTTACGACGAGGCGGTCGCGGAAGCGCGACACGCGGTCGCGACGGCCAATCAGTTTGCCGATGCTTATGCCGCGCTCGGCTATGCGCTGTTCTACGGCAAGCTCGACATCATTGCCGCCGACGAGCCTTACGAGAAAGCCAGCCAGCTCGGCGGGTGGAGCGCGGATGTGCTGGGCCTTTGCGCAATGTATCGCGCACGGCGGCGGCAGTTCGATCGTGCGCTTCCCGCGATCGAACGCGCGGCTTCTCTCGACCCGCTGAACCCTACCGTGTTCAAGAACCGCGGACGGATCAAGTTTGCAGCGGGCGATTACGCGGCCGCGATCGAGGCGGCGCGGCGTGCGATCGATCTCAATCTCAAGGTTGGCGGAGCGCACGGCGACATCGGAAACGCGCTGCTGTTCCAGGGCCACACGCGAGATGCGGCGGCCGAATTCGCTCAGGAAAAGGTACAGCTGCTCGCTCTTCCAGGCCGCGCGTTCGTCGCCATTCGCGAGGGTAAGGCCGCCGAAGCGCAAGGCGCATATGACGAGCTCGTGAAGACGCAGGGTGACAATGGACTTTACCAGCAGGCGCAGGTGCTGGCGCAGTGGAACAAGGTTCCGCAGGCGCTCGACGTGCTCGACAAGGCCGTGAATGAGCAGGATTCAGGCCTGGTCTATCTGCTCAGCGATCCGTTCCTCCAGCCGCTGCAGAACCAGCCGCGCTTCAATTCGCTTCTGAAACGATTGCGCTTCGTCTAAGCTGATCAATTCTGCCGAGGGAACGAAGGGGGATACAATGCGCAGACTGATAACTGGACTCGCGATCGTAGGAGTGGCCTTGTCGCTTGAGGGATGTCCGAAGCCAGCCAACAACGAGTCCGCCAACGAGGTGGCAACCAATGAAGCCGTTCCAGTCGAGAACGCCGCAGAGATGAACGCGGCCGACATGAACGCGACAGACATGAACGCTGCCGGTGCCGCCAACACGGTCGAAGCCAACAACGCCGCCGACCAGGGCTCGACCGACCACGGTTCGACGGACCATTGATCCGAGACCCGGCGCGTTGCTTTAGCGGCCCCGCGCCGGGTCTCCGATCCTGATTACGGCGCCCGCACGGATTGCTTTGCGAGCGGCTTCGACCCAGCGCGAAAAATAGGCGGCGTCAGTGTAGATCGACGGTGTGGCCTTGTAACCGCAGCCCAGCGACCAACTGGTAAGGCCGACCAGTTCTTCAGTGGTGGACCCGTAATTGCGAACCAGCGGCCCGCCGCTGTCGCCGCGGCAGCTGAATGTCGGCGCGCCGCCGCTCGCCGCGACCGCCTTGGGCGTTACCAGGCAGAGCATTCCGGGCCGCCACTTGCCCTGGACACGCTGGTTGCAGTCGGAAGCGGCAATCACTTCAAGAGGCGCCTGCTGTAGCGTTTGAGGATTGTGCTGAATCTCGTTCGACATGCTCATTAGAAGATTGGCGCCCGGCGCGACCGATTGGGTATAGCCCCAGCCGAGACCTGTAAGCGTCGTGCCGCGTGCGGGAATAGCAATGCTGACCTTCAGGGGACGAGGGGCCAACTGGACCTGCTCGTCACTTTTCAGGAGCAGAAGTGCGATATCGTCCGGAAGCCCACTGCTCTGGCCAGTGTAGCCTCCATGAATCACGGCGCCGACGATCGCACGCGTTTCTCCGCCGCGTCCCAGCCGCAATGAACCGATGCGGACCCGCCGGTCGGTAAAGATCCTCGCCTCGTTGGGGCTGAGGAAGCGACCGGTCGCAACGCAATGCGCAGCGGTAAGCACGAGGTCTGGAGCAATCATCGTTCCGCCGCACGAATGCGCCCGTTCTTCGGGAGTCCGTTGGGCGAGATATTTCCGTTCTGCCGGAGGGAGCTTCTTGTCGGCTTCGATCTCCTCGGGTGAGTAGGGTAGCGTCGAATAGAGTTCGACCATCCAATCGGCATCTCCGCGCGCGGCAAACTGACCACCGCCCATCGCCGGGCCCGGCTCCCCATCCTGATCGTCGTAGGTGAAGCTTATTGCCGAAAGTCCGGCGGTCGACGGCAGCGGCGGGACCTTTGCGACGCAGTCGGAATAAAGGCGCACGAAGCAGGTCGCCGTGGATCCATAGGGGCTCGGCTGCGTGAGCGCGGCCGGATCGAAGGGCCGGTCCGACACGAGCACGATTTCGTGGGATGCACCCTTCGAGCCCACGCCCGCCGAGGGTGCAATCACAAGCCGTTCGCCAGCGGGGAGCTTGACGATGCTTTCCCGGCCCCGCACGCCAATGGTGCTAATTCCCAGGCTGGACGAGGTCTCGAGAATGGCGATGAATTTCGCCTCGCCGGAACCATTGCGGACCGAGGTCGACAACATGGGGCCGACGGCACGAACGAGCGCATCCGGCAGGCAGGTGTCCGGGGACTGATCATTCACCTTGCATGCTTCGATGCCGTGGGGCTGAGGCCGGTCAACTAGCGCAAGGAGGGCCTTTTGACGCTGCTGCAGCGCCAAAACTCGCGGCAGCACGGCTTGCGCGTCCCCCGAGGAGAACCGGCCAAGACGAACGAAATACAGACTGGAGTTTATTTGGTCCGTGGTCGGCCGCAATTCGGCGAAATCCGGGTCAGCACCAGTGGTGAGGAGCAAGTCGGCTGGCTCGGCGATCTCGGCGACGCCGCTCGCCGTGACGTCATTGCGCAATTGGGGTGATTCAAGCTCCGGCGCGATACGCAGCGCAAGCTTGGACGAGGCTACTTGTGGCGGAGCAGGTGGCAAGTGCGGCGCAGCGCCCGTCCGACAGGGTCCGAGCAAAAGGAATGTTGCAAAGAAGCGCCTAAACAGCACTAGCATGTTTGATCGACCCCCAACTCCCTCGATATAGCCGAGACGGCGGCAGCCGTCATGGGACCAAGCGGCGAGAGAGGTTGGCCACCTAGGCTAAGGGCGGATTCCAAACAGCGCGAGCAGTCGCGTTGCGAGACCGTCGACCACCGGCGAGACGAGATGGCCGACGATGTTGATGCCGAGCGCGGGCAGCACGAGCAGCAGGACGACCAGGACCAGCAGCGAATAGCGGCCGATCCGTCCGAATGCGGCAGCCGCGGCCGGCGGCAGCAGGCCCTGGACAACGTGGCCGCCGTCGAACGGCGGGATCGGCAGCAGGTTGAACACCGCGAGGAAGAGATTGATGAGGATGAAGTTGATCGCATTGCCGGCGATCAGCGTGGTGGCGAGGCCGTTCGGATCGGACGAGAAGGACAGCGTCGCCCCGAGGGCGGCCGCGCCGAGCACGGCCAGCAGCAGGTTCATCCCCGGCCCGGCGAGCGCGACCAGCACCATGTCGCGGCGCGGGTTCCTCAGGCGCCGATAATTGACCGGGACCGGCCTGGCCCAGCCGAACACCGGTGCATGGCTGAGCGCAAGAATCAGCGGCAGGATGACGGTCCCGAACGGGTCGATGTGGCGGATCGGGTTGAGGCTCAGCCGCCCGCGCTCCTCCGCGGTCGGGTCGCCGAGCCGCCGCGCGACCAGGCCGTGAGAGACTTCGTGAAAGACGATGGCGATGATCAGCGGGATCAGCCAGGTCGCGATCTGGAACAAGGTATTGGGGTTCATACCGGCCACTCTTCCTTCAGAATCGCGAACAGCACCGTGTCGCGGACGTGGCCGGTCCAGGTGATGCGATCGGCGCGGAGCACGCCTTCGCGGACCGCGCCCAATTTCTTCATCGCAGCCTGGGAGCGCGTGTTGCGGCGGTCGACGCGGAACTCGATCCGGCGATAGCCACGGTCGAACGCGTGGCGCATCATCATGTCCTTGCAGCGGCGGTTGTAACCGATGCCGCGGAAGGCAGGACGATAGTAGGTGCTGCCGATCTCGAGCGTCTGCCGGCCGTCGTCGATGTTGATGTAGCAGCTCATGCCGACGCACGCTTCGCCGTCGAACAAAGCGAACGGAACCCACGGCCGTTTCAAAAGCGCATCGAAGCTCGCGTCGAAATCGGCGGGCGCATAGCTGATGTAATAGATCGCCCAGATCTCGGGATCTTCGGCGCAAGCCTCGCGCAACCGGTCGCGGTGCGTCTCGCCGAGCGGTTGGGCCCGGCAGCCGTCGCCGCTCATCGGCTCGGCGAGCCGTTGGAGATCAGTCATTCCTCGCCGAGGTCCTGCGCGACCTTCTCCGACCGCAACAGCCGGTCGATGTGACCGCCTTCGTCGAAGCTCTCGTCGGCGATGAACTTCAGTTTCGCGGCATATTTGGTGCGGACCCGGCTGGCGACTTCGCGCTGGAGGAAAGCGGTGTTCTGGCGCAGGGCCTTCAGCACCGCGTCCTCGTCCTGGCCTAGGAGCGGCTTCACGAACACTGTGGCGTGGCGAAGGTCGGGGGACATGCGGACTTCGGTGATGCTGACGAGATGCGATTGCAGCGTCTCGTCATGTACCTCGGCGCGCTGCAGAATCTCGCTCAGCACGTGGCGCACCTGCTCGCCGATGCGGAGCAGGCGGACCGAGCGGCCTTCGGGAGTTTCGACGCGGCGCATTTACAGCGTCCGCGCGCGCTCCTCGACCTCGAACACTTCGAGGCTGTCGCCCGGCTTGATGTCGTTGGTGTCGGCCAGCAGCACGCCGCATTCCAGGCCCGAGGTGACTTCCGCCACGTCGTCCTTGAACCGCCGCAGCGAGCTGATCGTCGTCTTCGACACGATCACATCCTCGCGCGTGAGGCGGGCGTTGAGGCCCTTGCGGATGACGCCTTCGAGGACGAGCAGACCGGCGGCCTTGTCCCGCTTGCCCGCCGGGAAAACCTCCTGGACGCGGGCGCGGCCGACGACCGTCTCGATGATCTCGGGACCGAGCTCGCCGGCCATGGCGCCTTTGGCCCAATCGGTCAGGTGATAGATGACATCATAATAGCGAAGCTCCACCCTGGTCCGCGCCGCGACCTCGCGCGCCTTGGCGTTGGGGCGGACGTTGAAGCCGATGATCGGCGCGCTGCTCGCAGAGGCAAGCGTGACGTCGCTCTCGGTGATCGCGCCGACGCCCGAATGGAGGACGCGGACCTTGATCTCGTCGGTCGACAGACGGTTCAAGGCATGGACGATCGCCTCGACCGAGCCCTGGACGTCGGCCTTGACGACGAGAGGGAACTCCATGGTGGTCGACGCATGGTTCGCGAACATGTTCTCAAGACTGACCGGCGCCGAGGTGGTGCGCTTGCGGTCGAGCACGCTTTGGCGATAGGCCGCGACCTCGCGCGCCCGCGCCTCATTCTCGACGACCGTGAATGGATCGCCCGCGGACGGCACGACGGACAGGCCGAGCACTTCGACCGGCATTGACGGCCCGGCTTCCTTCACCTGGCGGCCATGGTCGTCGATCATCGCCCGGACCTTCCCCGACGATGCGCCCGCGACGAACACATCGCCGACGCGCAAGGTGCCGCGCTGGACCAGCACGGTCGCGAGTGGACCGCGGCCCTTGTCGAGCTTGGCCTCGATCACCGTCGCTTCCGCGGGGCGATCGGGATTGGCCTTGATCTCGAGGATTTCGGCCTGGAGCTCGATCGCTTCCAGGAGCTTGTCGAGGTTGGTCTTCTTGGTCGCCGAGACTTCGACGTCCTGGACGTCGCCGCCCATGTCCTCGACGATCACCTCGTGCTGCAGAAGCTCCTCGCGCACCTTTTGCGGCTTGGCGTCGGGCTTATCGATCTTGTTGATGGCGACGATCATCGGGGCGCCGGCCGCCTTGGTGTGATTGATTGCCTCGATCGTCTGCGGCCGGAGGCCGTCATCGGCCGCGACCACCAGGATGACGATGTCGGTGACGTTGGCGCCGCGGGCGCGCATCTCCGAGAAAGCCTCGTGGCCGGGCGTATCGAGGAACGTGACCTTCGACTTGTCGGGCAGGCTGACCTGGTAGGCGCCGATGTGCTGGGTGATGCCGCCGGCCTCGCCGGAAACGACATTCGCGCCGCGGATCGCGTCGAGCAATGACGTCTTGCCATGGTCGACGTGGCCCATGATCGTAACCACCGGCGGGCGGGCTTGCAGCGTTTCGGCGGCGTCGACGTCTGCGGACGAGTCGATGTCGATATCGCTCTCGCTGACGCGCTTGATGTTGTGCCCGAACTCGGTGACCAGCAGCTCGGCGGTATCCTGATCGATGGTCTGGGTCAGCGTGACCGGCATGCCCATCTTGAACAACGCCTTGACCAAATCGGCGCCGCGCTCGGCCATGCGGTTGGCGAGCTCCTGCACCGTGATTGCTTCCGGAACCACGACGTCGCGGACCTGCTTGGTCGCGGGGCCGGTTTCCATATGGTGCCGCTTTTCCTTCTCGCGGGCGCGGCGGAGCGCGGCGAGCGAGCGGGCGCGGCTGTCGTCCTCGCCGGACAAAGCGCGGCTGACGGTCAGCTTGCCCGCATGGCGGCGATCTTCGCGGCCGCGGGTCGGTCGCGACGGCTCCGGCCGCTTGGGCGCCGGGGCATGGCCGGGGCGGCGAAAGGAACGCTCTTCCGTCGCGTCGGCCTGCGGCACAGCCGGCTGAGCTTCCTCGGGCGGCGGGGCGGTGACGGCGAGCGCCTCCTCCTGCGCGCGGCGGGCAGTTTCCTCGGCGGCAGCCTCTTCGGCCTTGCGATTTTCCTCGGCGCGGCGGCGCTCTTCCTCATTGGCGGAGGTCTTCGCCTGTTCCTCGCGGCGACGAGCGTCCTCAAGCGACGTCATGCGCGCATCTTCGGCCTCGCGCAGCAGCTTCTCCTGGAGCTCCCGGCGGCGCGTGATCTCGTCCGTCGCCGAGGGCTTGCGCGGCTGCGGAGCGGGAGCGGCAGGCTTGGCCGCCGGCTTGGGCGCTTCGGCGACGGGCTCGGGAGCCGGAGCCGGCGGTGCCTCGCCCGGGCGGCCGAGGATGCGGCGCTTCTTGACCTCGACCACGACCGTGTTCGAGCGCCCGTGGCTGAAGCTCTGCTTGACCTTGCCGGTCTCGACCGTGCGCTTGAGGCCCAGCGGCGGCCGGGTGCCAAGCTTCGGTTTTTCGGTCTGGTCTGCCATTCTATTCCTTCGTCAAAATATCGTCAGCCGAGCCGGGGCGCGGAGCGGGAGCGCCGCCCTCTAGCCCTTCGCCAGGGTCAGTGAAAGCTCGCCACCGGGCAAGCGCGTGTCGAACACGCGACGCGGCGGCGGGATCGGTCAGCGCGACATGTACCACATTCTCGCGCCCCAGTGCCATGGACAAGATAGTGCGGCTCTCTGGGAAAATCATCCCCTGAGCGTCGCCGCCGCCGACGCGCCAGCCCTGGTCCATTCGCCGGCGGCCGTCCACGCTCGCATCGAGCGCGTGGAGCAGGAGATGGACCTTGCCGGCGCGCGCGGCCGCTTCGACCTTGTCGGCGCCGTTGATCAAATTGCCGGCGCGCGCCTCCATCCCGAGGCGGTCGAGCGCAGTCTTACGAAGCGCATGCTCGGTCCGTTCGCCGAGGTCTGAGGGCACTTGCAGCTCGCTCGTCTTGAAGGCGCGCTGGAGCGCGGCCTTGAGCTTGCCCTTGGCGTTGGCTTCGTCGAGCGCGCTGCGCGCGACACCGATCCACGCGCCCCGGCCCGGCGCGCGGGCGCGAACGTCAGGCGCGACCTCGCCGTCGGGCGCGCGGGCGAGCCGGATCAGCTCGTCCTTGCTGCCCTTGCGGCGCGTGAGGATGCACGTCCGCTCCGCGACGTGCGGGTCCGGCTCGGCTAGCGCGAGGTGGTCATTCCGGGGATTCCGCATCGGCGGCCTCCTCGGTTTTGGCGGGCGCTTCGTCCTCGAACCAGTGGGCGCGGGCGGCCATGATGATCTCATTGCCTTGCTCTTCGCTGAGGCTGTACTCGGCGAGGATTCCGCCCTTGTCCTCGGGCCGGGTGCTCGGCTCGCGGCGGCGGGGCTCAACGCGCTTCTTCTGGATGAGCTCGTCGGTGGCGAGGTCGGCAAGGTCGTCGAGCGTCCGGATGTTCGCCTTGCCGAGCGTCACCAACATCTGTTCGGTGAGGTGCGGAAGCTCGGCCAGCGCATCTTCGACGCCGAGCTTGCGGCGCTCCTCGCGGGACGCGGCTTCGCGCCGCTCGAGCGCTTCGCTGGCACGGCTCTGGAGCTCCGCCGCGATGTCGT
The DNA here is from genome assembly GCF_000620665.1 of Sphingomonas sp. URHD0057. GTDB lineage: Bacteria > Pseudomonadota > Alphaproteobacteria > Sphingomonadales > Sphingomonadaceae > Sphingomicrobium. Next base: position 20,524 of record NZ_KK211162.1, read on the forward strand.
CGTCGAGACCCTCGATCGAGGCAATTTCCTCGACCGGCACGTAAGCGACTTCCTCGAGGCTGGTGAAGCCTTCGGCGACGAGCAGTTGCGACAGGGTCTCGTCGACGTCGAGCTCGGTCTGGAACAGCGAGGACCGTTCGACGAATTCGCGCTGGCGCTTTTCGCTCGCATCGGCCTCCGTGAGGATGTCGATCTGCGAGATGGTGAGCTGGCTGGCGAGGCGGACGTTCTGGCCGCGGCGGCCGATCGCGAGGCTGAGCTGGTCGTCGGGGACGACGACTTCGATCCGGCTCTCCTCTTCGTCGATGACGACGCGGCTGACGGTCGCCGGCTGGAGCGCGTTGACGACGAAGGTCGCGGTGTCCTGGCTCCACGGGATGATGTCGATCTTCTCGCCCTGAAGCTCCTGCACCACGGCCTGGACTCGGCTGCCCTTCATGCCGACGCAGGCGCCGACCGGATCGATCGAGCTGTCGTGGCTGATGACTCCGATTTTCGCGCGCGAACCCGGGTCACGAGCCGCCGCCTTGATTTCGATGATGCCGTCGTAAATCTCGGGCACTTCCTGGGCGAACAGCTTCTTCATGAAGTCGGGATGGGCGCGCGACAGGAAGATCTGCGGCCCGCGGGCTTCGCGGCGGACTGACATGATCAGCGAGCGGATGCGGTCGCCCACGCGGACCATCTCGCGCGGAATCTGCTGATCGCGGCGGATGACTCCCTCGGCGCGGCCGAGGTCGACGACGACGTGGCCGAACTCGACGCGCTTGACGACGCCGGTGATGACTTCGCCGCCGCGCTCCTTGAATTCTTCATATTGGCGCTCGCGCTCGGCGTCGCGGACCTTCTGGAAGATGACCTGCTTGGCGGCCTGGGCGGCGATGCGGCCGAACTCGATCGGGGGCAGCGGATCGACGATGAAATCGCCGATCGACGCACCCTTCTCCAGCTTCTGGGCGCCCTTGAGGTCGACCTGCTTGAAATGGTCTTCCGGTTCTTCGACCACTTCCAGCACGCGCCACAGGCGCAGGTCGCCGGTCTCGCCGTCGAGCTTGGCGCGGATGTCGTTCTCGGCGCCGTAGCGGGAGCGGGCGGCGCGCTGGATCGCGTCCTCCATCGCCTCGATGACGATGCCCTTGTCGATCAGCTTCTCGCGCGCGACGGCGTCGGCGATCGCAATCAGCTCGGCCTTGTTGGCGCTGACGGCTGCGGGTGCAGTGGCCATTAGATTTCTTCCTCTACGGTCTGAATAGTGTCGGCGCCGTCGGTGCTGAGGGGCGCGGTGGCTTGGATGAGCTTGTCGGTCAAGACGAGCTTGGCCGACGCGATAGCGGACAAAGGCAAAGCGTGCGCAATGCCTTCCTTGTCGGTCAGCTTGACCTCGTCATGGTCGAGGCCCTGAAGCGTTCCGTTGAATTGCTTGCGCCCGTCACGCGGCGCGGCGAGCGTGATCCGCGCCTCGTGCCCGGCCCAGTCGGAATAATCGGCCGGGCGGGTCAGCGGCCGGTCGATCCCCGGGGAGGAGACTTCGAGGCGATAGCTGCCTTCGATCAGATCGTCGCGGTCGAGAAGATCGGACAGGCCGCGCGACAGCTGCTCACAATCGCTAAGGTCGAGCTGGCGCGTGTCGGGCCGCTCGGCCATCACTTGCAGCGTCGGATCGGAAACGCCGCCGATCATCATCACGCGCACGAGTTCGTAGCCGAGGCGCTTGACCTCGGGTTCGATCACTCCGGTGATGGCGGCAACGTCGACCAATTGACGCAAATCCTTATCGGGTAAGCCCAAACAGTTCTCGGACCGGAGCCGTGGGGCCCCAGCCTCAGCATCTGGCGATGTCGAGGAGAGAGCCGCGATATAGGCCGCGGCCACCGCTCGCGCAAGGCGGTTCACCGCGGGCGGCAGCCGGCTCCCATCCGCGCCCGGATCGCCTGCTCGACCTCGGGCGACTGGCGGTTCACGCAGCGGCCGATTTCGTAGGTGCCGCGGTTCTGACCTTCGCCTTCGGCGAGGAGCAGGAAAACCGGCTTGCCGATCAAGGTTTTGAGCTCGAGCGGGTCAAGCGAGCAGTCGCTGAGCAACTGAATGCGGTAGGCGGCGTGGCGCGGCCCGCGGTATTCGTGCGTCGGGGTGAATCGCCACGCGTAAGCTCCGTCGGCTTTGAGAACGCCCTCGGCCGCCACCGGATAATATTCGGCGATACGGTCGATGTCGGCCTGAAACCTGGGGTTGCCGGGAATGAGGCTGACGCAGTCGCAGGCGAGCGCGGGACCCGGAATCAACGCCAGGCCCAGCAACAATGCGAACCTAAGCGCGGCCGAGCGCGCGATCTTCCTCGCGGATGCGGATGGTGAGGACTGCGGCATTGAGCAGCGAGAATAGCACGGAGATCCACCACAGGCCGAAGACTAACGGCAGAACGGCGATTTCGGCGACGACGACCGCATAATTGGGGTGGGCGACGAAGCGATATGGGCCGTGGCGGACGAGGGGCGCATCGGGCAGGACGATGATCCGCGTCGTCCAGCGGTCTCTCAAGCTGGCGATGACCCAGAAGCGGGCGATCTGCAGTAGGACATAGAGAGCCAGCCAGAAGCCTTCGGCCGGCCGCCCCGGTGCGAGCCACCACAAAGTGGCTAGCCATAGAACGTGGACCGCTACGATCAGCGGGTATTGCTTCGCCCCAACCTCTTGCGCGCCGCGTGCGAGCAGGCGCCTCGTGTTCCGGTTGGACAGCCACAATTCGCCGAGGCGCTGGAGAGTCACCAGCGCCAGAATGACGATGCCGAGAGTCACGCGGCTTCGAGCAGCAGGCCGGAGCAGGTGAAGCCTGGGCCGAAGGCGGTCATCAGGACGCGCTCAGGCAAGCCTTGCTTGAGCAACCGTTCGAGCACGAACAGGGCGGTCGGCGCGCTCATGTTGCCGAAGTCCTTCAGTACCTCACGCTCGAGGTTGAGCTCGCCCTGGTTGAGCCGGAGCGCGGCCTCGATGGCGTCGATCACCTTGACCCCGCCCGGATGGCAGCAAAATCGGTCGATGTCGTCGCGGGCGATGCCGAGCTGCACGCACATGTCATCAACTGCATCGGCCAGCTCGGCTTCGATGAACGGCGGAATGGCGCGGTCGAACAGGACGCCGAGACCGGGGTCCTCAACCCGCCATCCCATGATCCCGAGCGTATCGGGCCAAAGCTTCTCCGCCGAGCCTTTGAGCGATGCCAGTCCACCCTCGCCGGAAGTAACGACGGCCGCCGCGGCACCATCGCCGAACAAAGCGGTGGCAACGATTGCCGCGGGGTCGTTGCTGTCGAGGCGGATCGAGATCGAGCAGGTCTCGACCGTGACCATCAGCCAATGCGTGCCGGGATCGGAGGCGGCAAGGCGCGCGGCAAGCGCGAGCCCGCTGACTCCGCCGGCACAGCCGAGACCGAAGACGGGAACGCGGCGCACGTCGGATCTCAGGCCAAGCCGCGGGCCGACGCGCGCTTCGAGGCTCGGCGTGGCGATGCCCGTCGTCGAGACGGTGACGACACCGTCGATCTCGCCGGGCAACAGCCCCGCTTGCTCGATCGCGGCACGCGCTGCATCCTCGAACATCCGCTCGGATGCGGCGAGATAGACCGCATTGCGTTCTGCCCAGCCATGCGGCTGCTCATACCATTCCGGAGGAGCGACGAGGTGGCGCTTGGCAATGGCGGCATTGTCGAACACGCTCGAAAGGCGGTCGAACAGCGCCTTGCGGCCGAACGCGCGGCGACCGATCTGCTTCGCTTGTTCTTGCTCGATCACATGCGGCGGCAGGGCCGTTGCAAGGGACACCAAACTGCAGCGCTGCATTCATCACCGCCTTTTTCGAGATCATCCCCCAACGCGAGTGACCGGCCCGAAGTTCAGGGCTGGATTGCGATGGGGCGTGCAACCCAGCCCTGAGTCGCCTGCCCGGTACAGGGGCTGATGCTGGCAGGCGGCACGTCGGTAAGTGGCCCGGAAGGGCCGCTCGGTTCACCGCCCCGCGCGGCTCGCGATGCTTCCGCACGAACAAACGCAATTGCCGACGGCGCGAATCAGCGTGGCGCAGGCGTCGATCGGCCCATCGCGATCGGTCACCAATGTCAGTGGGTTCGAGCGTTGCCGCTGACGCATCAGCGCGACGAGACCGCTGACATGCGCAGCGGCGAAGGAACTGCCGCTGACGAGGAACCAGCGGCCGCCGGGCTCGGTGGTCGGCACGTCGCGTCCAGGCGCGATGTAGGCGTGGCCACGCCGCGCGTCGGAAACTGCGATCACACCCGGCGCATTGGCTGGGAACCCTCCGTCCGGCCTCCTCGCATCGAACGCCGTCACGACCGTCAGGTCGCGGTTTATGGCGACCTTGAGCAGCTCGCGGAGCAGGCGGTCGTCGGGTCCGCTCAAGCTCAGATTGATCACGTCCGCCCGGGTCGAGATGGCGAAATAGAGCGCCTTGGCGAGGCTGAAGCTGTCGCACATGGTCGAGGCGATGCCGGCTCCCTCCTGCCAACACGCCCTCAGCGCAAGAATCCGCGACCCGGGGGCAACTCCGGCGATGCCGATGCGATTGTTGGATTTGGCGGCGATGATTCCCGCGACGCTGGTGCCGTGCTGCTCGACGGCGTCGCGCCCACGAGGGACGAAGTTGAGCCGCAACGCCACCTGCCCGGCGAGATCCGGATGCCGATTGTCGACCCCGCTGTCGATCACCGCGACCTTGACTCCGCGTCCGGTCGCGATGTGGTGCAGGTCGGCCAGGTGCCACAGTTTGGCGGCGGGCTCGGCCGCGAAAAGGGGATCGTTCGGCGAAGCCGACGCGGCTTCGCCCGAATAGATCTGCACCGGCTCCGACCATGCGACGTCGCGGTCTTTCGACATTTCGTCGACGACGTCCGCGGTCGCTCGGCCGGCGGGCACCTCCATGACAAAGCAATCGTATCCGATCAGCGCCATCGGCCAGGCGTCGACGAGCGCAAGGCCGTGCCGGTCGGCAATCAGCTGGCCGAGGCGGTCGCGCTTGCTGCGGCCGAAGCCGTCGCCGTAGCCGCGCGAATCATCGTCCCGCGGTCCATCGGGCTGCTGAAGCATGACGAGGATTTCGCGATCGGGTGGGGGCGGCGTGTCCGATTCGCGGGTCTCGGCAGCCGCGGACAGGGTCAACGCCGCGAACGCTAGCGCGAGCAGGCGCCAGGGTCCTATCACTGCGCGGCCCCGTCGATCGGCTCCGCCAGTTGCACGTCTTCATCCGCCTGCAGCGTGGCCAACGCCGCGTCGCGGCGATCCGCCGGTACCCGCAGCAAATAGGCATCGGCGGCGGTAGGTCCTCCAACCAGCGAAGCGCCGCTCGCCCGGAGTATGCCGACGATGTCCCGCTGGGTGGCATCGGCATGAAAGACCACGATCACGTTCGCGGCCGCTGCTGCCGGCGCGGGGCTGCCGAGCGCCTGATATTGCGGGCGGTCGAGCGAGAGGAGGACGCCGCCGGCGACGACGACGAAGGCGAGCTGCGCGGCGACGAGCGTGGCCACCGCGGGGCGCTTGACAATGTCCCAGGCCCCGGGGCGCGATCGCCACCCCTTGCGCGGCTCGCTCTCCTTATCGAGCCGAGCGCGCAGCCGCGCCCAGCCGCTCTCGATTTGCGGATCGAGATGCTCGAATTCGCCGGTCATCCGATGGTCGAAGCGCAGCTGGCGCTGGCATGGGAGGCAGGTCGCCAGATGCCGCTCGACAAGCGCACGCTCGTCGCCTTCGAGCTGGCCGGTGGCGTACCAGGGAAGCAGCGCCTCAGCCTGGTCGTGCGGGTTGATCGCGGGATCGGGCATCGTCCGGCCTAGAGCCAATCGCCGAGCGCGCCCGAGAGCGTGTCCTTGAGGCGCCGGCGGGCGTGGAACATCCGGGTCTTCACGGTGTCGACCGGACAGCCCATGATTTCCGCGATCTCTCGATAGCCGAGGCCGTGGAAATAGGTGAGGTCGACGACCGCGCGATGATCGGGTGACAGCTTTGTCATGGCGGTAACCAGCGCCTCGTGCAGCTCGCGATGATGAAGCTCGGCGTCGGGCGCCGGCTCGTCGCTCACGCGACTGTCGACCGCCGGCTCCTCGACCGGCTCGGGCCAGCGCGCGCGCGCCTTCAGCGCCTTGCGATAGGCAATCGCAAACACCCAGGTCGAAGGCTTGCTTGCGCCCCGAAAGCTTGCCGCGGTTTGCCACACTGCCATCATCGTATCGTCAAGCACCTCTTCCACCAGCTGCGGTCGGCGCACGAGATTGGCGAGGAACCGCGCCAGGCGTGGTTGGTAAAGCCGATACAGCTCCTCGAACGCGTGCACATCCTTCGCGCTAACGCGATCGAACAGCTCGCTTTCGGCAAGCCTGCTCGCTCGCGCAGCGTCGGTCCGGGACCGGTTGGCCGTCCCGACCAGCTTCACTTGCGCACCCTCCCGCTGCTCAATGTGTGCCTCCGTTCGAAAGATTGGTTCATTGTACGCGGATGCGGGCCCGGATGACATGGGCTAGAGACAGGCGATGCCCGTTTCCCGTTACGCAAGTGGAACAGTCCGGATGACGCTACGCTTAATGCAAGCCGCTTTGTTGCTCGCGGTCGGCGCGTGCGGCGCCTCGCCCTCCCGCTCGCAAGCGAGCGGCCAACGGCCGTTCACGACGACCGAAGTCGCGCGGTTCAACGCGCCGTGGGCGATGGATTTCCTGCCCGGCTCGGGCGTGCCCAAGACCAACATGGCGCTGGTGACCGAAAAGGCGGGCAAGCTGTGGCTTGTCGACGTTGGCTCTGGCCAGAAGCAGGAAGTCGTGGGGGTTCCGCGCGTCCACGTGCAGGGACAGGGCGGGTTCGCGGAGGTGGTCGCGCATCCCGATTTCGCCGGCAACCAGCGGATCTATCTGAGCTTCCCCGAAGCGGGTCCGAACGGGACCAGCGGCGCGACCATCGGCTATGGCCGGCTGATCCTCGGCCAGGGGCAGCCGCGCCTGGAAGGATATAAGACGATCTGGCGCCAGCAGCCCAAGGTGACCGGCGGCGCTCACTATTCGGAGCGAATCGCCTTCGCGCCGGACGGCACGATGTTCATTACCAGCGGCGAGCGCTTCCAGTTCGCGCCGGCTCAGAACCCGAACGTGGACCTCGGCAAGATCATCCACATGACGGCCGAGGGTCAAAGGATCGGCGGCAATTATTATACGCTCGGGCACCGGAACCTGCTCGGGATCGCGTTCGCGCCGGACGGACGGTTGTGGGAGGCCGAGATGGGGCCGATGGGCGGCGACGAGCTGAACCTGATCGTGAAGGGCCGCAACTACGGCTGGCCCAAAGCGTCGAACGGCAGCAATTACGACGGCAGCGACATCCCCGATCACAAGCCTGGTGACGGGTTCGAGCCGCCCAAGCTGTGGTGGAACCCGTCGATCAGCCCGAGCTCACTGCTGATCTACAGCGGCGACCTGTTTCCTCAGTGGAAGGGCGACGCGCTAATCGGCGCGCTGTCGGGTGAGGAGTTCATCCATGTCCGGATCCGCGGCGACCAGGCGACGAAGGCCGACCAATGGCCGATGAATGCGCGCATCCGCGCGGTTGATCAGGGTCCGCGCGGTGAAGTCTATCTGCTCGAAGACGGCGACAGCGGCGGGCGGCTGTTAAGGCTGAAGCCTAAGCGGTAGCGATTTCCCGGATCGCGGCGGCGAGCGCATCGACATCGCTCATCCGCGTCGCGAGCGCCGGTGTGACCCGCACGCACGAGCCCGAGGCGAGCCCGTCGCGGTGGACGGTGAAAATGCGGTGCTTGTCGAGCAGCGCCTTCGCCAGAGCGACATTGTCATCGTGCGAGGTCCGCCCGCGCAGTCGGAACGAAGTGATTGCGCCGTAGAGCTTGGGATCGCCGGGCGTCAGCACCTCGACCTGGGGCAGGTCGCGGAGCGCGTGCACCCAGCGGTCGCGCAAGGCCCTCAAGCGCGCTTCGCGCCGCGCGCCGCCGATTGCCGCTTGAAATGCGAGCGCCGTGGGAACGGTCAGCTGCGCCGAATAGTCCGGCGTGCCGGTATGGACGCGCGCGACGATGTCGCCGCTGGTCGGTTTTTCCGCCGGATCGGGGTCGATCGCGCTGATCCGTTCGCGGCGAATGTACACCGCACCGACGCCGAGCGGCGCGCCGATCCACTTGTGCAGGTTGATCCCGATGAAGTCGGCCTTGAGGTCGGGCAAGCGGAAGTCGAGCTGGCCGACGGCGTGGGCGGAATCGACCAGGACGTCGATGCCGCGCTCTCGCGCCATGGTCGCGATCTCGGCGATGGGCAGGACCAGTCCCGTGCGGTGGCTGAGGTGTGTCAGCAGCGCCATCTTGATCGCCGGATTGGCGTCGAACTCGATCCGGTAGGCGTCCACCAGGGACTGCCGCGTGGCCGGCTCGGGAAGTGCAATTTTGATCACTTTGGCGCCGCGCCGAGCGCCGAGCGACTCCATGCTCGTCTGCATGCTGTCGTAATCGAGATCGGCGTACAGCACCGCGTCGCCGGGCTTCAGCCGGTTGTACTGCAGGATCAGCGCCTTCATCGCTTCGGTCGCGTTGCGGGTAAAAGTGATCTCGTCGAGACCGACCCCCATCGCGCTGGCCAGCGCTGCGCGCGCCGCCTCGAGGTCGCCGACCATTGTCCGCCGCGCATAGTAGCTGGTGTCGCGGTTCACCCGTTCGACCATCGCGCGGTAGGCCACGAGCACCGGCCGCGCCATCATTCCCCAATTGCCGTGCTCGAGCTGGATGACTTCGCGGGTAACGTCATATTCGCCCGCGATCCGTTCCCAATCGTCTGTCGCTGCGGACGCCGCGATCGATCCCGCCGCGAATGGCACGGCGGCCGCGCCGAACAAGGTCCTGCGATCGATGTCCATGATCCGGTCTGTGGGTCAGACCCGCCGGTAGCGCAAATAATAAGGCCGGCGGCCTTCGCGGCGCGACTTGGCACCGTAGCGGGTTTCGATCCAGCCGCCGGGCGGTTCAAGGAAATCCTGCGGCCGCTCGGCGGTCCATTCGAATTGATGCGCGTGGCGCTGCATGATCATCAAAGACCAGGTGAGATAGGTCGGATCGTCGGTGGCGAGCCGGAACTCGCCGCCGGGCTTCAGCTTGGACGCGAACAGGTCGATCGGGCGGTCGTTGACCATCCGCCGCTTGGCATGACGCGCCTTGGGCCACGGATCGGGATGGAGCAGATAGAGAAAGCTCAGGGTCCCATCCGGAACGCGCTGGAGAACGTCGAGTGCGTCGCCGCGCCACAGGCGGATGTTGGCGAGATGCTGGTCGCGGATGTGGCCGAGCGCGGTGGCGACTCCGTTCAGGAACGGCTCCGCGCCGATGAAGCCGTGGTCCGGCAGCATGTCGGCGCGCTCGGCCAGATGCTCGCCGGAGCCGAAGCCGATCTCGAAGTGAAGCGGGCGGTCGTCGCCGAACAGTCCGCGCGCGGTGACTTCGCCGTCCGCCGCCACCTCGATCTTCGGGAGCAGCGTTTCGACCAGCTCCTGCTGGCTCTTGCGCAGCTTGTGCCCACTCGACCGGCCGTAAAGGCGGTTGAGGGTCAGCGGGTCGCCCGATTTGAACGCGGTCATGCGGCGCCAGTGCCTACGGCCCCACCCGGGCACTCACAACTCTTCATGGAACATCTCGACCGCTTCCGCGTCCGATGCGCGCGGGGAAAGAGAGGAGAGGCCATGGCCGACCTTGTGGCGCGCCGCCCGGCACGTCCGATGGCGATCGCACGGCGCCCGATCTCCACGATGTTCCTGCCGGTGGCGATCGTCTGCTTCGTCGGGGCGCTGATCACCGACATCGCTTATGCCCAAAGCGGCGGGACCTTGATTTGGGTGAATTTCTCGAGCTGGCTGATCGCCGCCGGACTGGTGTTCGGGGCCATTGGCGCGATCGTCCTGTTGATCGATGGCGTTCGCGGCGCAGTGACCTGGGCCCCGTTCGGACTGCTCGTCCTGACCTGGATCGTCGAATTCATCAACTCGCTGATCCATGCCCGCGACGGCTGGACCGCCGTCGTTCCGCTCGGCCTGATCCTGTCGATCGTCGCTTCGTTGCTGATCCTGATTGCGGGCTGGTTGAACCGGCCTGTCGTCGAGGTCGTACGATGACCCGCGCCCCAGTGATTTGCGTCGCCCTGGCCGCGCTGGCCGGTTGCGGCAAGGTGCAGGATATCGATCCATCGCAGCAGGTTGGGCCAAACCCGGTGCTGCCCAAACCGGCGGAAGAGCTGGTCGCCGCGGTCGGCGTGCCCAAGGTCGTCGGCTGGCAACCGGGCCAGGCGCCGTCGGTTCCGGCCGGCTTCCACGTCGAAGCAATGGCGACGGGGCTGTCGAACCCGCGCAACGTCTATCCCCTGCCCAACGGAGATATCCTCGTCGTCGAATCGCAGCGGGTCGGTTCGGAGCCGCTCGAGCGGCCGAAAGATCCGATCCGCGACTTCATTATGTCGCTCGCCCACGGCGGCGGCGGCGCCACGGAGACGGCGGGGGCGAGCGGCGGCCCGCCCGAGCGCATCACTTTGCTGCGCGACGCAAACGGCGACGGCAAACCGGAGCTCAAAACGGTGCTGCTCGACCATTTGAACGCGCCCTTCGGCGTCGCAGTGGTCGGAAGCGATCTCTACGTCGCCAACACCGATGCGATCATCCGCTACCCGTTCGCGGCGGGGCAGACGCGCATCACGGCGCGGGGCCAAAAGGTCATCGACCTTCCCGGCGGGCTGATCGACCACCATTGGACCAAGAGCCTCACCACCAGTCCTGACGGCACCAAGCTCTACGCCGGCGTCGGATCGAACAGCAATATCCAGGAACGGGGGCCGGAGGCCGAAACCAACCGCGCCGCGGTGTGGGAAGTGGACCCGAAGACGGGCGCCTATCGGGTTTTCGCCAGCGGGCTCCGCAACCCCAACGGGCTGACCTTCTACCCTGGCAGCAACACGCTGTGGACAGTGGTGAACGAGCGCGACGAGCTCGGGCCGAACCTCGTCCCCGATTACATGACTTCGGTGAAGGACGGTGCTTTCTATGGCTGGCCGTACAGTTATTACGGCCAGCACGTGGATCCGCGGGTCCGGCCGCAGCGCCCCGACCTCGTCGCCAGGGCGATCCCGCCCGATTATGCGCTGAGCTCGCATGTCGCGGCACTGGGACTTGCCTTCTACACCGCGAACAGCTTTCCGGCGATGTTCCACGGTGGTGCGTTCGTCGGCGAGCATGGCAGCTGGAATCGCACCCAGCTCAACGGCTATCGCGTGGTGTTCATCCGCTTTGCCAGCGGTCGCCCGGTCGGCAGGCCGTTCAACTTCGTCACCGGGTTTCTTGGGGCCAACGGGGAAGCCCGCGGCCGGCCAGTAGGCGTCGCCGTCGACCGCACCGGGGCGCTGCTCATCGCCGACGATGTCGGCAATACGGTGTGGAGAGTAACCTACACCGGTGGCAAGGCCGTGGCCTAGGCCTCGACCGGAAGCGCTTCGGTTCCGACGGCGGCCTTGAGGTCTTCGACCAGGTCGAGCCGCTCCCACGGGAAGAAGTCGCCCTCGGGATGGCGGCCGAAGTGGCCGTAAGCGGCGGTTATCTCGTAGATTGGGCGATTGAGGCCGAGCAGGGTGCGGATGCCGCGCGGGGTCAGGCCACCGAGCTTTTCGAGCCGCCCGATTGCGTCCTCGAGCTTCGAATCGTCGACCGTCCCGGTGCCATGGGTGTCGACATAGAGCGACAGGGGCTTCGACACGCCGATCGCATAAGCGAGCTGGATGGTGCAGCGCCGCGCCAGGCCCGCGCCGACGATGTTCTTGGCGAGATAGCGCGCGGCATAAGCGGCCGAGCGGTCGACCTTGGTCGGGTCCTTGCCCGAGAACGCGCCGCCGCCGTGCGGCGCGGCGCCGCCATAAGTGTCGACGATGATCTTCCGGCCGGTCAGCCCGGCATCGCCGTCAGGACCGCCGATCTCGAAGCTGCCGGTCGGGTTGATGTGATAGACGGTCTCGTTGCCGAGCAGCCGCGCCGGCATGACGCGGGCAATGACGTCCTTCACATAAGCATGAAGCTCGGCCTGCCGCGTGCCCTTGTCGTAGCCCGGCTTGTGCTGGGTCGAGACCACGATCGCGGTCGCCTTGGCGGGCTTGCCATTCTCGAAGCGCAGGGTGACCTGGCTCTTGGCGTCGGGCTCGAGGAACGGCGCCTTGCCGGAATGGCGGTCGTTCGCGAGCTCCATCAGGATCTTGTGGCTGTAATCGAGGTTGGCCGGCATTAGGTCGGGGGTCTCGTCGCAAGCGAAGCCGAACATGATTCCCTGGTCGCCGGCACCTTCGTCCTTGTCGCCCGACGCATCGACGCCCTGGGCGATATGCGCGGACTGGGGGTGAAGGTTATTCTCAAACCGGAACGTCTTCCAGTGAAAGCCCTCCTGCTCATAACCGATGCGCTTGACGGTTTCGCGCGCCGCGCTCTCGATCTCCTCCTGAACGCCGGGCGCCCAATTGCCGTCCTTGTCCATAATCCCTTCGCCGCGGATCTCCCCGGCGAGGACGACCGTGTTGGTCGTCGTCATAGTTTCGCAGGCGACCCGGGCTTCAGGGTCTTTCGACAGGAACAGGTCGACGATGGCGTCGCTGATCTGGTCGGCGACCTTGTCCGGATGGCCTTCGGATACGGATTCGGACGTGAACAAGTAAGAGCTGCGCATGTCTGGGAGCGGGACCTCGGAATCGGGATATAAGGAAGTCTTTATATGGCGCCTCTAGCGGCGCCGGTTGCCCAATACAATGCCGACGAAAATGAGCGCGAAGCCGAGCAAAAGCGGGATGGCGTTGCCGAACCGGGCGAACACCGTCGGCGAGTTCGCGGCCGGCGGCAGGACAACATCGATGGCCCCGGCCTTGCGCCACCCGATCTGGTTCACGACGTTGCCGCGAGCGTCGATCACCGCGCTGATCCCGGTGGGGGTCGAGCGAAGCACGGGGATTCCTTCTTCGGCTGCGCGAAGCCGCGCCTGAGCGAGATGCTGCGGCGGTCCCCAGCTGCCGAACCAGGCGTCATTGGATGGATTGAAGATGAAGCTCGGCCGGTTCTGCCAATCGACCACGTGGCCGGAGAAGATGATCTCGTAGCACAATTGCAGGCCAACCTTGCCCCACGGGTTGCCGAGCCAGATGCTGCGCGGTCCCGGGCCCGGCGTGAAATCCTCGTCGCCAGGCGCGAGGCGGGACAGGCCGATCGCCGACATCAGCGGGCGCATCGGAAGATATTCGCCGTAGGGCACGAGATGGGCTTTGTCGTAGCGCCCAACGATGCGCCCGCCGGGGCCGAGCGCGTAAATGCTGTTGGCGGCACGGTCGGCGTGGACGCCGTCAGAAGATTGTACCGCGATCCCGCCGGTGAGCAGGCGATCCTGGGGGCCCAGCAAGCTGGCCGCGCGGCTGCGTTGGAATTGCGCCAGGGCCTGGGTCTCGGGGGTGCGCGCGTCCTCGAGCGGCGTGGTGATGGCGGCCTCGGGCCACAGCACTAGCCGCGGTTCGCCTTTCGGAGGACCCGTCAGCTGGGCCAGCCGGCGCGCGGCTTCCTGGTCGAAACCGGGAGTCCATTTATCCTGCTGGCCGATGTTCGGCTGGACGATGCGCGCGTTGAGCACGGTCAGCGGATCGTCGGGCACCTTGGAGGAGGGAAGAAGCCACAGGAGCGTGGTGATCCCGAGGATGACGACCAGCGGCAGCCAGCGTTTGTAGATTTCCAGCCAGACCGCCCCACCGAGCAGCACGACCAGGCCGGAAAGCGCATAAGTGCCGATCAAGGCGGCGGTCGTGATCAGCGGCGTCGGCGCCAGCGCGGCCGCGGCGGGGTTCCACGGGAAGCCCGTGAAGAAGCTGCCGCGCATCCATTCGGTGATCGCCCACGCGCCCGCCAGGATCAGCAGCAAAGCGAGGCGGTTCTTGCGCCCGAAGCGCCAGGCGATGCCGGTCGCGATCGCCGGATAGACGGCAAGGTAGACGGAAAGCAGGACGACCGCGATCCAGCCCAGCCACGGCGGCATCTTCGCCTGGAAGGTGAAGGCGGTCGCGATCCAGTTGAGGCCAATGACGAACTGGCCGAAACCGAATGCCCAGCCGATCAGCAATGCCTGCCGCCGGGTCTTCGCGCGCGAGATGAGCTCGCACAACGCGGTGAAGGCGACGATCAGCAGCGGCCACAAGCCGACCGGCTCGAACGCCAGGGCCGAGGCCGCTCCGATGACCAAGGCGACCAGGACCGGGAACCGCATCAGAGGCTCGAAACGCAGCGAACGCAGCATCGCTACACGCGACCGCGCGCATGTGCGCACGTAAGACGAACCTGCATCCGGGGCCCCCGCGTCGCTTCAACCAACCGCATTGGCGGCGGTCATGCCTCAAGAGACCGGCAATAGGACAGAAGATTCTGCTGCAGCCAGGCCAGAGCAGCCAGTCAGGCTGCCGCGCTTACTCGCCAGACCGTGTTGCCGACATCGTCGGCGACAAGGAGCGAGCCGTCGCGGCCGAGCTGCACGCCGACGGGCCGGCCGAACGCCTTGCCGCCGCTGATGAAGCCCGAGATCACGTCGATCGGCATGCCGGTCGGTTGGGCTCCGGCAAAGGGAACGAACACCACTTTGTAGCCGCTCGGCGGCTTGCGGTTCCACGAGCCGTGCTCGCCGACGAAAGCGCCGCGCGTGAAGGCCGGACCGAGCCGCTGTCCGGTGCTGAAGGTCAGGCCCAATGCGGCGACGTGCGGGCCCAGCGCATAGTCGGGGGGAATCGCCCGCGCGACGAGGTCCGGCCGCGGCGGCTTCACGCGGACGTCCACGTGCTGGCCGTAATAGCTGTAGGGCCAGCCGTAGAAGGCGCCGTCGCGGACCGAAGTGATGTAATCGGGGACGAGGTCGCTGCCGATCTCGTCGCGTTCGTTGACCGCGGCCCAGAGCGCGCCGCTCCACGGGTTGATCGCGAGGCCGACCGGGTTGCGCAGGCCGCCGGCGACGATTCGCTTGGCGCCGGTTCGCGGATCGATCTGCCAGACCGAGGCGCGGCCTTGTTCCATCGCCATGCCATTCTCGCCGACGTTGCTGTTGGAGCCGATCCCGACGTACAGCCAGCGGCCGTCGGGCGAGGCGACGAGCGACTTGGTCCAGTGGTGATTGCGGCCAGACGGCAGCGTGGCGACCGTTCGCGGCCGAGCGGTGGCCGTGGTCATGCCCGGGGTGAACGGCACCGCGACGAGCGAGTCCGCGTTGGCGACAAACAGCTCGTTACCGATGACCGCCATCCCGAACGGGGAGCGGAGACCGCTCAGCAGCGTCGACCGGAATTCCGCCATCCCGTCGCCATCGGCATCGCGCAACAGCGTGATCCGGTTCGCGCTGGGGACGTCGCTGCCCGCCTTCTTCTTGAATTGCTTGAAGAAATATCCCTTGATGCCGGGCGGTCCAGGATCGGTTCCCGGGCCATTGGTTTCGGCGACGAGCACGTCTCCGTTGGCAAGGACGTAGAGCCAGCGCGGATGATCGAGACCGCCGGCAAAGGCGTTGACCTTCAATCCCGGCGCGGGCGTTGGCGACAGCCCGGCGGGCCAGCCCTTCGCCTTCGCGACCTCGATCGCCGGAATCAGCGCCTGCTCCGGCGGAGGGAGCCGCGGCGCCGGTCCAATGCCGGCTTCGAGTGGCAGGCGCGCCGGGCCACCGCACGCAGCGAGCGCGAACACGGCGAGCGATGGGAGGAAGGTGCGGTTCATGGCCGGCCTCTTGGACGTTGGAACGAACCCCCGGCCCGCCTCTTGGTTGCCGCAGCCTCTGGACAGGTTCAACGCGGACGGCCAGTTGAGCCGTATGAGCGTTCCGCCGTTCCACCTTGCCTTTCCGGTCGACGATCTCGCCGCCGCGCGCGCTTTCTATGGCGGGCTGATTGGCTGTCCCGAAGGGCGCAGCGCCGATCACTGGGTCGACTTCGATCTCCATGGCCACCAGATCGTGGCGCACCTCGCGCCTGATGCGGTGCCCAACCGCGCGAGCAATCCGGTTGACGGGGAAGAGGTGCCGGTGCCGCACTTTGGATTGGTGCTGGCGATGGATGAGTGGACGGCATTGGCCGACCGCTTGCAGACGGCCGGTGTCGAGTTCGTGATCCCGCCGACCGTGCGCTTCGCCGGCGAACCTGGCGAGCAGGCGACGATGTTCCTGCTCGACCCCGCCGGCAATGCCCTCGAGTTCAAGGCGATGGCCGACCCGGCGAACCTGTTCGCGACTAGTTAGCCGTCATTGCGAGGAGCCAAAGGCGACGCGGCAATCCAGCAGGCTAGATTGCTTCGCTACGCTCGCAATGACGCTTATTTGGCTTCTGCCTCACCCTCCGGCGCATGGAGGCGGACGCGCTTGATGCGCTTGCTGTCGGCGTCCGCGCTTTCGAGACGCCAGCCGGAGGGATGAAGCACCGACTCGCCGGGCTGGAGGATGCGGCCGGCGAGGAGGAACGTCAGGCCGCCGACGGTGTCCACTTCGTCATCTTCGGCAGCGAGGCGCGGGTCCACCGCGGCGCACAGCTCGTCGAGCTCGAGCCGGGCGTCGGCTTCCCACAAGCCGTCGTCGAGCAAGGTCAGCAATCCAGCTTCGGCCTCGTCATGCTCGTCCTCGATGTCACCGACGATCTCCTCGACGACGTCCTCGATCGTCACCAGCCCGTCGGTGCCGCCAAACTCATCGACGACGATCGCGAGGTGAACGTGTTCGGCGCGCATCTGGGCGAGGAGGTCGATGACCCCCATCGATTCCGGCACGAACAGGGGGGCGCGGAGCAGCTTTTCGATCGACCGGTCGCGCGTCGAATCGACGCTGGCCATGAACACGTCCTTGATGTGGATCATGCCGATCACTTCATCGAGGCTGTTGCGGTAGACCGGCAGGCGGCTGTGCCCGGCGTCGGCGAAGGCCTCGACCAGACCTTCGAAGCTGATCGTCGAGGGCACCGCAATGATGTCGCCGCGCGTGACGCACACGTCACCCGCAGTCTGGTCGCCGAAGTGCAGCAGGTTCCTCAGCATCTGCCGCTCGGATGAGCTCAAGTCGCCGGCGACCGGCCGTGCGTCTTCGGCTTCCTCGATCGCTTCCTCGATCTGGTCGCGCAGCGTCGGCTCGGCGTCGTCGCCGAAGATCAGATGCTGGATGCCGCGCCACAGGCGCGAGCCGCCGTCGTCGTCCTGCCGTGTGGCCATCAGACGCGCTCGTAGGGATTGCGGATGCCAAGGCGAGCGAGCGCGCGCACCTCACGAAATTCCATTTCGGCAGCATCGGCGTCGTCGAGATGATCGTAGCCGAGAAGGTGAAGCGTGCCGTGGACCAAGAGGTGCGTCGCATGCTCCTCGAATGGCACGCCTTTTTCTCCGGCTTCGGCTTCGCAGACGCCGTGAGCCAAGATAATATCGCCTAGCAACAATTCTTTCTGTGCAACATTCTCATCCTGCAATTCGTACGATTCCGCCATCGGAAAGGACAGAACGTTGGTCGGCCTGTCCTTCCCGCGCCACTTGGCGTTGAGTGCGCGGACGTGATCATCACTCGTCAGGCACACCGAAATCTCGACCGGGCGGCCGGACATGGCGAGATCGGGAAAAGCGCTTTCGGCGATCGCCGCCTCGGCGGCCTTGCGGACCAGCGGCGCCCACGGGCGGCTACTGTCCCATTCCTCATCCGTATCGAGGGCGATCTCGAGCATCATGCGTTGGGGCCCTCATAGGCCTCTACGATGCGTCCGACGAGGGGGTGGCGAACGACGTCGGCCGAGGTGAAGCGGACGACCGAGATGCTCTTGATGCGCTCGAGCCGGGCGACGGCGTCGGCGAGGCCGGACTTGCCGGGGTCGGGCAAGTCGACTTGGTGGGGGTCGCCGCAGATCACCATCCGGCTGCGCATGCCGAAACGGGTCAGGAACATCTTCATCTGCAGCGGCGTCGTGTTCTGCGCCTCGTCGAGGATGATGAATGCGTCGTTGAGCGTGCGCCCGCGCATGAATGCGATCGGCGCGATCTCGATTTCGCCCGACGCGATCCGCCGCTCGACCTGCTCGGTCGGAAGCATGTCGTAGAGCGCATCGTAGAGCGGCCGGAGATAGGGATCGACCTTCTCCTTCATGTCGCCGGGGAGGAAGCCCAAGCGCTCGCCCGCTTCGACCGCGGGGCGCGACAGGATCAGACGGTCGACGCTGCCGCTGATCAGCTGCGACACCGCCTGGGCGACGGCGAGATAGGTCTTGCCGGTGCCGGCGGGGCCGAGGCCGAAGATCATGTCGTCGCGCGCCAGCGCCTCCATGTACGGCGTCTGCATCGCCGAGCGCGGGACGATCGTCTTCTTGCGGGTACGGATCATGACGCTGGGCGCCGAAGTGACCTCGTCGTGGATGATGCCGTCGAGGCTCGGCTGGGCGGCCATGCCGAGCACCGCCTCGACCGCCTCCGCGTCGACGTCATGACCGCTGTCGAGCCGGTTGTAGAGGCCGATCAGCACGTCGCGAGCGCGGCCGGCGGCATCGGCCTCGCCCTCGATCTGGACCTTGTTCCCGCGCGCGGCGATGTGGACGCCGAGGCGGTTCTCGATGGTGATCAGGTGGCGGTCGTAATCGCCGAACAAGGGGCCGAGCAGATAGGGCTGCTCGAACTCGAGCTCGAGGCGGGCGCGGTCCGCCACCGCGGCGAGGTCTCGGCGGGCCATCAGGCGGCGACTTTTTGCAGGATGGCGCCAGTCATGCTGCGCGGGCCAGCGGCGACCAGGGTCGCATCGATAATGTCGCCGGGCCCGGCATCGGTGGCGACATGGACCGATTGCAGCCAAGGCGAGCGGCCGATCATCTGCCCGGCGTGCCGACCCATGCGCTCGATCAGGATTTGCGTGTTTTGACCCACTTTCCCGGCATTGAACGCAAGCTGGTGCGCCTCGATCCGTTCGTGCAGCCGAGCCAGACGGTCTTCCATGATTTCGGTGGGAATCTGTTTCTCCATGGTTGCGGCGGGCGTGCCCGGCCGCGCGCTATATTTGAACGAATAGGCCGCCGCGTAGCCGACTTCATCGACGATATTCAGAGTAGCCTGGAAGTCCGCCTCGGTTTCACCCGGGAAGCCGACGATGAAGTCGCCGGACAAAGCGATGTCGGGGCGGGCGGCGCGCATCTTATCCATAATCCGCAGGTATGTTTCAGTGCTGTGGCTGCGGTTCATCGCCTTGAGGATGTGATCGCTGCCCGACTGCACCGGCAGGTGGAGGTAAGGCATCAGCTTGTCGACCTCGCCATGCACGGCGATGAGGTCGTCGCTCATGTCGGCGGGGTGGCTGGTGGTGTAGCGGATGCGCTCCAGGCCATCGATCCCGGCGAGGGCTCGGATGAGATCGGCCAGGCCATGCTTCCCGTCGCTCCACGCGTTCACATTCTGGCCGAGCAGGACGATCTCGCACGCCCCGGCGTCGACCAAGGACCGCGCCTCGGCCACGATGGCGTCCCATGGCCGCGAGACCTCGGCGCCGCGCGTGTAGGGCACCACGCAATAGGTGCAGAATTTGTCGCAGCCTTCCTGAATGGTCAGGAACGCGCTGGGGTTGGCCTTGCGGCGCGCCGGAAACGCCTCGAACTTGCTGATCGTCGGCATATCGGTGTCGACCGGCCGGTTGCCGCCGACCGCGGCGTCGACCATCTCGGGAAGCCGGTGATAGGCTTGCGGGCCGACAACGATGTCGATCATTGGCGAACGCCGCTGCGCCTCCGCGCCCTCGGCCTGGGCGACGCAGCCGGCGAGCGCGATCAGCGGTTTCGATCCGTCTTCGCGCCTGAGCCTGCCGACGTCCGAATACGCCTTCTCGGCGGCTTTCTCGCGGATGTGGCAGGTGTTGAGCACGACGAGATCGGCGTCGTCCGCTTCGGCGGTCGCGGACATGCCCCGCGCGGCCAGCAACTCGCTCATCCGTTCGCCGTCGTAGACGTTCATCTGACAGCCGAAGTTTTTGATTTTGAAAGTCTTGGGAGTCATTTCTCCCCGCTTATAGGCGAGTGGCTTCGTAACGTTAAGCCGAGCGCCTCGCCGATCGCATTGCGGGCAGCCGCGGCCAGCTGCTTGCGGTCGCCGGAGCGGTTGAGCGGGGCCAGCAGCTTCACCGTAACGGGCAGAATGCCGCGGCGGCCGAGGATGCGGAGCACATTGGCCTTGCCCGGTTCCTCCCACCACCCGACTTCCGCGGCGGCATCGCCGTAATCGATTGCCACGGGCCGGATTTCAACGTCCTTGCCGGCATAGTTCGCGGCTTCGAGAAGGGTCGAACGGAATGGCAGCAGATGCGTGCCCGGCCCCGTCGTACCTTCGGGAAAGAGAGCGACCGGTTTGTCGCCGTCGAGCGCCCGGGCGATGGCGACCGCCTGGTCCTTCGCGCCCTTCACGTGGCCGCGCTTGACGTAAACGGTCGCGTTCTGGTCGGCCAGCCAGTGGATGAAGCCGTGCCCGAGCTCATCCTTGGACACGAACGCGCAGCCGGTCGCTCCGGAAAGAACGAGGATGTCGAGCCAGCTGGTGTGATTGCCGACCAGCAAGGTATGCGGCCGAGCGTCGGCGCCCTCGCGGCGGATGCGAGCCCCGACCAGCCAGGCGACGGCGCCCAAGAAGCGCGGCGGCCAAGGCGAACGGCGGAACAGTCGCGTGCTGGCGATATGCAGGGGGGCGAGCACCAGGAACAGGCCCGCAACGGCTGCCAGGCGCAGCGCGACAAGCAGGCGCGAGGGCTTAGCGATCGCGATCGAGGGTGACGCCGTAAAGCTCCATGCGATGGTCGACGAGGCGGAAACCGAGGCGTTCGGCGATGCGCTTCTGAAGCGCTTCCAGCTCGTCATCGACGAACTCGATCACCTTGCCCGTCTCGACATCGATCAAATGGTCGTGGTGGCTTTCGGACGCCGCCTCATAGCGCGAGCGGCCGTCGCCGAATTCATGGCGCTCGAGGATGCCGGCTTCCTCGAACAGGCGCACGGTGCGGTAGACCGTGGCGATCGAGATATTGGAGTCCACCGAGGCGGCACGGGCGTGCAAGGTCTCAACGTCGGGATGATCTTCGCTCTCGCCGAGGACGCGCGCGATAATCTTGCGCTGCTCGGTGATCCGCAGGCCCTTGTCGGCGCACAGCGCCTCGATGTCGATGGTGCGGGTCATGGCGTCTAGGTAAGCATCGCGAAGGGCCGGGTCAAAGGGCGAAGCAAGCCAATTCTCTCACCGGGCCTGCTTCGCCGATCGGAGATTTACTTGCGCGTCCGCTTACGCTTGGTGCCCAGCCCGATCGCCTTGGCCAGCGTGCGGCGCTGCTCGGCGTAATTGGGCGCGACCATCGGATAGTCGGGCGAAAGTCCCCACTTCTGCCGATATTGGTCGGGCGTCAGATTATAATGAGTCATCAGGTGCCTCTTGAGCATCTTGAGGCGCTTACCGTCTTCGAGGCAGACGATATAGTCGGGCTTGACCGACGAGCGGATCGAAACCTTGGGCTCGGGCCGCGGTTCGGGCGCCGCGGAGGCCCCGGAAATCCCGGTTAGTGCAGAGTGCACGTTCTGGATCAGAGTCGGCAGATCATTGACGGCGACGCTATTGTTGCTGACGTGGGCCGCGACAATGTCGGCGGTAAGTGTCAGCAACGTGTCTTGGGTATCGTTCATTTCGGCCATGGACGAATTCCTGAAAAAGAGCAGAGACCCATGCAGTCTTTAAGGCCGCATGTGCACTCGCCTTACGCTCCGTAAATCAGGGGTGCAACCACACCTAAAGTTAAGGCCTAGAAAAACCCAAGATCAAAGCTCTAACGCGTAGGTCAGCGCGTCGAAGCGCAAGCCATCGGCGCCGTGGTAATAGTTGCGCCGGCGTCCGACCTGGGTGAATCCGGCCGAGCGATACATGCTGATCGCCGGGTTGCCATCGCGAACTTCGAGGTGGACGCGAGCAATGCCGTCGTTCTGTGCCTGGCCGATGAAATCATCAAGGAGACGCATGCCGACGCCCTCGCGATGGCGTGAGGGAAGGACGGCAAGGAGCAAAAGCTCCGACTCCCCGGCGATGCTGCGGAAGAGCGAAAAGCCGATGATCGCACCGCTATGGGCGTCGCGCGCGAGCCTCAGCGACACACCGGACATGGGCAGGATCCCGGCGCATTGCGACTGGGTCCAGGCCTCTCCGTAGCGGTTGCCAAAGGCGTCGGTCATGACCTTCATGACCCCATCGAGGTCGGCGGATTTGCCGGTCTCGAGGCGCACAATTCGATCGAGCGCGGGGGTTGCCATCATGCGGCCTCCAGCGCGCGCGCATCGGGTGCGCGGGCATAGACGGGCTTGGCGGACAGGGTTCGCAACGCCGCGGGCAGAAGAAAAGCGTCGGCGGCGGAAGGGAAGCCGTCGCGGGCCTCGCCCCAGCCGCGGGCGTCGACCACCCGAGCGGCGCCCGAACCGACGACGAGGTCGGCACGGATCGCTTCGGCCGCTTCGGCGGGAGGCAGGTTCCTCAGCTCCGATCGGGGCTCGAGGCTGTCGCCGTCGAATTCCTGGACGAACAATTCGCCATGGCCCCCGCTCATCGCCGCGGCGACTTGCCCCTGTCCCCTTGCGCTCGCCGCGAGAAGCGCCAGCGAGGACAGGCCCCGAAGTTCGGCGTTCCAGCCAATGGCCAGGCCATAAGCGGCAGCGATGCCGACGCGAATGCCGGTGAAGCTGCCCGGGCCGACCCCGACGATGATTTGCGCGGCTCGACGGCCGTCGAGCATTTCGGCAAGCATCGGGACCAGCCGCTCGGCGTGGCCGCGTCCGATGATCTCGTCCCTGCGCGTTAGGCAGGTCTCCGCTCCGTCGAACAAAGCGGCGGTGCAGGCGGCGGTCGACGTGTCGAGCGCGAGGATCATAAACGGATGATGGTCACAAGCGGCGTAAGCCGCAACCCCTCGGCGGTCAGACGGCCTCGACCGTCTCGACCTCCGGGACGTAGTGGCGGATCAGGCTCTCGATCCCCCGCTTCAAGGTGACGGTGGACGAGGGGCAGCCCGAACAGGCGCCGTGCAGTGACAGGTAAAGGTGCCCGTCGCGATAGCCTTTGTAAACAATGTCGCCGCCATCCTGCGCGACCGCGGGGCGCACTCGGGTCTCGATCAGGTCCTTGATCTGGTCGATGATGTCGGCGTCCGCCGGATCTTCTTTGATCGACGGCGGTTCGTCGGCGATGTGGATGCCGGCGGCGGTGCCCGGCGCGAACAGCGGCGCGCCGCTGACGAAATGGTCGAGCAAGGTTTCGATGACGACCGGCTCGAGATCGGTCCACGAGACGCCTGGCGCTGCGGTCACCGAGACGAAGTCGCGGCCATAGAACACGCCCTCGACAAGGCCGCTGGCGAACAAGGCGGCGGCAAGCGGCGAAGCCTCAGCGCTGTCCGCGTCGGCGAAGTCGCGGGTGCCCGCCTCCATCACGGTCTGGCTGGGCAGGAATTTGCGCGTCGCCGGATTGGGCGTTTGCTCGGTGTGGATCAGCATGGCCCCGATGTGGTCCCGCGATGGGTTTCGATCAAGAACCAAAGGGCGGCGCGCCGGCCACGACCCATCGGGCGATCGCGAAGGCGGCAATGAGGCAGAGCAGGGCGGTCCACCACTTCCCCGGGCGCATCGGAGCAACGCCCTCAGTGAGCACCGCCTTGCCTGTGAGCATCGGCAGCGTCAGCTTCCGCCCGCGCAGACGGTAGACGGCAATTGCCGCGACGTGGAGGATGATGAGGCCGAGCACGACGTTGAACCACAGCTCATGAATGTCGCGCGCCTGATCGGAGGTGTCGGAGCTGACCAACCGGGCGAGCGGACCCATGTAGAGTCCGTCCTTATCCTGGGAGACGAGGCCAAGCCCGACCTGCACGGCCACGGCGGCGAGCAGGGCAATGACGCTCAATGCGCCCAGGGGCGAATGGCCGATGCCGGTCCAGCGTCCGCTCAGATCGTCGCGGACCGCCGCGGGACCGCGGACAAAACCGGCGAAGCGCGCGGTGGAGCTGCCGAAAACACCCCACAGGAGGCGGAAAATCAGCGCGGTGAGGATCGCGACACCGGACCAGATATGCCAGTCCGTATGATCATTCTTGACGGACCACCAACTGAACAGGATCAGGGCGGCGAGCAGCCAATGAAAAATCCGCGTCGGCAGGTCCCACACCCGCTGCATTTGATCCGGCCCGCCGCTCAGTGGTGCATCTCCGTTCGGTATTTGTCGTGACAGGCCTTGCAGGCTTGCCCCAGGTCCCCGGATTGAGCGCGGATCAGGGCGAGATCGCTGCTCCGCGCGGCCGCGTTGAAGGCACGTGCCTCAGCCTGGAAGTCGCGCATCTTCACGACGAAGTCCTGCGGGTTTTGCCAGATTTCGGGCTTCGCGCCAGTCTTTCCGAGCTCGGGACCGGTGCCCTGCGGGAACCAATGCGACGCCTTCGCCGACAGCGTCTGGATGGTCCTCGCGGAGGATCGGATCGTGTTGAGGTTGGGCGACGACGCATCGAGCTCGCGATGAAGCGCTTTGAAGTTCTTGCCAATCGTTTCCATGCCCTCGTGGCGCTCATGCATGATGGCGAGCGCCTTCGATTTGGGAAGCGCTGCGGCGGCGAGAGCCATTCCCGCGGTGGTTAGGGTAAGGACCGCAACGGCGGCGAATAGTCGAGTGCGCATAGGTTACTTCTGCTCCTCCGGAACCTTCCAGCTGTCGTCGATCATCTTGATGATGCCGGAGAAATCTTTCGCCCCACCGCCGCGGTCGACGAAGCGCTGGAACAGCTCCTCGGCCTCACCGCCCATCGGCGCGTAGCCGCCGACGCTGCGCACCGCCTCGGCCGCGAGCTTGAGGTCCTTGAGCATCAGCGCCGCCGCGAACCCGCCTTCGTAATCGTGGTCCGCCGGCGTGTCCGGCCCCACGCCTGGCACGGGCGCGTAGCTGGTCATCGACCAGCTCTGGCCCGACGCCTTGGACGAAATGTCGAAGAACACCTGCGGGTCGAGGCCGAGCTTTCGCGCGAGTACGAACCCCTCGCAGGTGACGATCATGGTCGCGCCGAGGATCATGTTGTTGCAGATCTTCGCGCCCTGGCCAGCGCCGAGATCGCCCGCGTGGATGACCGCCTTGGCCATGGGCTCGAGAATCGGACGCGCCTTTTTGAAAGCCTCGTCGGTGCCGCCGACCATGAAGGTGAGGGTGCCGCCAGCGGCCGCGGCGATCCCGCCCGAGACCGGCGCATCGACAAACTCGAAGCCGCGCGCCTTCATCGCATCGCCCACTTCGCGGGCGGAGGCGACGTCGATCGTCGAGCAATCGATCAGCAGGGCGCCGGGCTTGGCGTTGGGCGCGACGTCGTTCTCATAGACGGCGCGGACGTGCTGCGCGGCGGGAAGCATGGTGATCACGACGTCGGCGTCCTTGACCGCCTCGGCAGCCGAGGGTGCGACACTGCAGCCGCCCTCCGACGCCTTGGCGACCGCTTCCGCAACCAGGTCGAACGCGTGGACCTCATGCCCCGCCTTGGCGAGGTTCGGCGCCATCCCGCCACCCATGTGGCCGAGGCCGATGAATGCGATCCGCGCCATGACTATCGACCCTTCCAATTCCCCGGCCGCTTCTCGACGAAGGCGGCCATGCCTTCCTTCTGATCCTCGGTGCCGAACAGGCCGTGGAACAGGCGGCGCTCGAAGCGGATGCCCTGGGCCAGGGGAAGCTCAAGGGCGGCGTTGACCATTTCTTTGGTCGCCATTGCGGCCAGTGGCGGCATGGCGGCGATCGCCTCGGCGGTCTTCATCGTCTCGGTCATGAGCTCGTTGGCGGGGACGACTTTCGCCACGAGGCCGGCACGCTCAGCCTCGGCGGCGTCCATCATCCGGCCGGTCAGGCACATCTCCATCGCCTTGGCCTTGCCCACCGCCTGGGTGAGGCGCTGCGAGCCGCCCATGCCGGGGGTCACGCCGAGCTTGATCTCCGGCTGGCCGAACTTCGCGCTGTCGGCGGCGATGATGAGGTCCGCCATCATCGCGACCTCGCAGCCGCCGCCGAGCGCATAGCCGGCGACCGCGGCGATCCACGGCTTGCGCGTCGCGGTGACATGCTCCCAGCCGGCGAAGAAGTTCGCCGAATACATGTCGGCGAAGCCCTGGCCCTGCATCTCCTTGATGTCGGCGCCGGCGGCGAACGCCTTTTCGGAGCCGGTCAGCACCAGGCAGTGCTGGGCCGGGTCGGCGTCATAGGCAGCGAACACCTCGGTCAATTCCCTAAGCACGGTGGAATTGAGTGCGTTCAGCGCCTGCGGACGGTTCAACGTGACGAGGGTCACCGCGCCGCGCTGCTCGACCAGGATGGTTTCGTAATCGCTCATTTTGGCTCCGTCAGAAATCGAACGGCCGCCACTGCTCTTCCGGCGGCAGCGGCTCGAAGAATTTGTCGACGTCGGCATCGCCAATCACCGCGGGATTGGTCGGATGCCAGTTGGGCTTGTTGTCCTTGTCGATGAGGCGCGCGCGGACCCCCTCCTTGAAGTCGGGATGGCGGATCAGCCGGACCATGATGCCGTATTCCATCCGCATCTCGTCGACGAAGTGCAGCTGATACGGGCTTTCGACCAGCATCTTGAGGCTGACCTTGCAGGCCATCGGCGACTTGCCGCGGATGATCTCGGCTTCGCGCGCCGCCCAGCCGTCGCCTTCCGCGGCCGCCGCGTCGAGAGCATCCAGAATCTCCTCGAGCCGGTCGGAGGCGAACAATCGGTCGATCTGCTTGAGACGGCCGAGGATCGGAGCGTCGGGCACGTCTTCGGCGCCGAGCTCGTCGAGGATCGCTTCGGTCCGGAACGGCTGGGCGATAATCCGCTCCTTGGCCTCCTCGAGCCGGTCGGAGGGGAGATAATGGGTCGCGAGCCTGAGGCCGAGGCATTCGGCGCCGTTCAACCGGTCGCCGGTCAGCGCGAGATATTGCGCGAGGCGGCCGCGCAGGCGCGACAGATAGCGGCCGCCGCCGACGTCCGGGAAAATGCCGATGGTCGTCTCCGGCATGGCGAGGACGGTGTGCTCCGTCGCGACCCGGAAGCGGCACGGGCAGGCGATCCCGACGCCGCCGCCCATGGTGATCCCGTCCATGAAGGCGACGCCCGGCTTGGGGTAGGTATATTCGAGGTGGTTGAGGCGATATTCGTCGAAGAAGAAGGCACGCGCCGCCGCTTCATGGCCGTCGACGTTGAGCGCGATGTCGACGACATCGCCGCCGGCGCAGAAGCCGCGGCCTTCGGTGTGATCGATGAGAATGATGCGGACGTCGGGGTCGTCACGCCATTCGAGCAGCGCCGACGCCATGTCGCGGACCATCTGCCGGTTGAGGCTGTGCAGCGCGTTGGGCCGGTTGAGGCGCAGGCGGCCGGCCATGCCCTCCTTCTCGGTGATGACGTCCCGGGTCGCGGTCATCGCGTCCATCACGGCATCATCGCGTAACGGCCGGGGGCCGGCTCGATCGGATCCTGCGGCGGGCACGGCGCGACCTGCTTGCCGCTGCCATGATCGCCCAGCCACTTGGTCCACCACGGCCACCAGCTACCCTCGTGCTGGGTCGCGGTGTCGAGCCACTTCGTCGCGCTCTCCGGCTGCTCGGCGTTGGTCCAATAGCCGTGCTTGTTGGCGCTCGGCGGATTGACGATGCCGGCGTTGTGGCCCGAGCCGCCGAGGATGAAATCGGCGCCGAGGTGCCGCGCGCCGCCGTAAACGGCTTCCCACGCCGAGACGTGATCGTCTTTCAGCGCAATGACGAGAACCGGCGTGGTGATCGCCGCCAGGTCGATGGCGACGTCGCCGACCATGAAACCCGCCGGTTCCTTGAGCCGGTTCTCGAGCAGCAGCTCGCGGTTGTAGCTCTTGAGGAAGGCCGCGGGGATGCGGGCGCCGTCCTCGAACCAATAGAGCAGGTCAGACGGCGGGGCAGGGCGGTCGAGCAAATAATGGTTCACGACGGAAGACCAGATGAGGTCGTTGGCGCGCATCGCCGCGAACAACCGCTGCAGCTCGAGGCTGTCGGCGAAGCCCTGTGCTTCGAGGTGCTCTTCGATCGCTCCAAGATGCGCCTCGTGGACGAACGCCGACCAGTCGCGCATGTCCGAAAAGTCGACCAGCGCACCGATGAGGGTCGCGGAATTGACCTCGTCGGCGCGGCCCTTGGCGGCGAGCCAGGCGAGGGCGATCGCGGTCAGCGTTCCGCCAAGGCAGAAAGAGAACAGGTCGGGCGCGGCGCCGGTCGCCTTGCGGACCTGTTCAACGGCCGCAACGATGCCCGACAGGACATAGTCGCCGACGTTCTTGTTCTTGAGCTCGGGGCCGGGGTTGACCCAGCTGATCACGAACACGGTGCGGCCCTCGTCGACCAGCCATTTGACCAGGCTTTGGCGCGGCACGAGGTCGATCATGTAATAGCGGTTCACCAGCGGCGGAACGTAGAGCAGCGGTTCGGCCGCGACCTTGTCGGTGGTGGGCGTGTACTGAATGAGCTGGAACAGCTCGTTCTCGAAGACGACCGCGCCGGGGGTGGCGGCGATGGTCTTGCCCTTCTCGAATGCATTGGGGTCGGTCCGGCGCTGGACAATGCCCTTGCCGCTGCCGACGTCCTCGAGGAGGTTGAGAAACCCCTGGACGAGGTTGGCGCCGCCGGTCTCCTTGACCCGCTTGACGACCTCCGGGTTGGTGGTCGCGAAGTTGGTCGGCGCAACCGCGTTCAGATATTGGTCGAGAAGAAAGCGCGCCATGGCGCCGTTGGAGCTGTCACCGGCGCTGCGTTCAACCGCGTCGCGCAGCTGGCGCGAGGCGAGCAGGTAGGAATCGCGGATCGCGCGATAATAGGGGTCGTCCTGCCATTCGACGGACGAGAAACGGCGATCGCGCGGCTTGTCCGACGGTTTCCCAGCCAGCGCATCCGACCAGAAGTCGCTCCACTGCTTCGCCGCTTCGAGCTGGACGTTGAGCAGCTCGGCGGGACGAGCGGCAAGGCCGATCGCCGCTTCGCCGGCAGCCTGGGCAAGCGCGAACGGATCAAACGGGAGCGGGGCCTTCTTCATCACCCTACTGCCGCAGCAAATCGCGGCTGACGATCACGCGCATGATCTGGTTGGTGCCCTCGAGGATCGAATGAACGCGAAGGTCGCGCCAGAAGCGTTCGATCGGATAATCCATCAGATAGCCATAGCCGCCGTGCAGCTGAAGCGCGCGGTCGACCACCGACGAGCCGGTGTCGGTCGCCAGGCGCTTGGCCATCGCAGCGAAGCGCGTCTTGTCGGGTGCGTTGGCGGTGACTTTCGCTGCGGCGACATAGAGCAGACAGCGGGCGGCCTGCAGCTCGGTTTCCATGTCGGCAAGCGTGAACTGGGTCGCCTGGAAATCGGCGATCGGGTTGCCGAACTGCTTGCGGTCCTTGGTATATTTGATCGATTCGTCGAGGCAGCGCTGCGCCCCTCCAAGCGAGCAGGCGCCGATGTTGAGGCGGCCGCCGTCGAGCCCCATCATGGCGATGCGGAAGCCTTCGCCCTCGGCACCGACGCGATTGGCGACGGGGACGCGGACCTCGTCGAAATTGACTTGCGCGGTCGGTTGCGAGTGCCAGCCGAGCTTCTTTTCCTGAGCGCCGAAGCTGACTCCCTTCATGTCCTTCTCGACCACCAGCGCGGTGATGCCCTTGGGACCTTCCTCGCCGGTGCGCGCCATGGTCACATAGATCTCGTTCTCGCCGCCGCCCGAGATGAATGCCTTGGAGCCGGAGACGACATAATGGTCGCCATCGAGCACCGCTTTGGTCTTGAGCGCGGCAGCGTCGGAGCCCGAGGACGGCTCGGTCAGACAATAGCTCCCCATCCGCTCCATCGGGATCATCGACGGCAGGTATTTCTGCTTGACCTCGGCGGAGCCGAAGCGGTCGATCATCCACGCGGCCATGTTGTGGATCGAGATGAACGCGCTGGTCGACGGGCAGCCGTAGGCCATCGCCTCCATGATGAGCGCGGCTTCGAGCCGGCCGAGACCGATCCCGCCCGCTTCCTCGCTGACGTAGATCGCGCCGAAGCCCAGCTCCGCGGCCTCGCGGATCGTGTCGCGTGGAAAAATGTGCTTCTCGTCCCACTCGGCGGCGTGTGGGGAAATGGCGTCGGCGGTGAACTTACGCGCCATCTCCTGAATCTGGAGCTGGTCGTCGGTGAGGTCGAATTGCGTCATCGCGCCGGCGCTCTAGCCCGCGGGTTCCTTTCGAAGCAATCCTTTGCCGGGGTCAGTAGCCGTTGCCGGTCGCGTTCACGTCACTGTCGGTGTCGAAGCCGTTGGCGAGCTCGTTCGATGGGGTCTCACTGCTTTCATCGGCCGGCAGCGTTTCGATATCGTTGGGCGAGACATTATTGATATCGATGGCGACGTTCTGGTCGGATTGCGGCGCCTGCTTGTGGCAGCCGGCCAACGCCGCGAGAGCGAGGAACGCCGGCAGGACCTTAAGTGCATTTCGCATAGGTGAAGCTCGCGGTTGGATTGGTTTCCGTTCGGACAAGATCGCGTCCCTGAAGCTTGATCGATTCAAACTTGGACCACGTTTGCCCCTCTCCGGTAAAGTCGAAATTACCGCTGATCGAATCCTCGTCCGCCTGAATGTCCCGCGCCGGCACGGCGCGCGACTCATAGAAGCGCAGCTCGGTGGCGTTGACGATCAACAGGCCCTTGGCGTCGCCGATGGTCGAGGTGCAGTCGCCGGGCGTCAGTCCCCAGCGGCCCTGAAGCGCGGCGGGAATCGCGGCCGATGGAGCAGATGTGCCGCCGGCTGGAGTCGTCGCGTTTTGGGGCGGCGCCCCATCGGGGCTGGGCGAATCGACATTGCCCGGGGGAAGTCCGGCGGTGTTATTGGCTTCTGCCGCGACCGGGTCGCGGCCGCTGCAAGCGACGATCCCGGCCATCAGGGAGCAAGCGAGAATCGGGCCGGCGACGCGAAACATGCGGCCTCAACACTCCGCACGGCAAAGTTGTTTCGCGGCCTAGTTGCTGATTGCGGCGAGGCAATCGACGCCTTCGTCCGCGCGGTCCGTGAAATTGGCATGGCTGAAGAACCAGCGGTCGCCTTTGAACCCGTGGAAGGAGCCGCTGGTCAGACGAAGCGCGAACGCCGTCTGGTCGGACACGATGTAAGTGATGCCTCCGCCGTCGGCCGTTTGGGTCAAAGCGGTCTCGCCATAGTGCATGACCACGGTCCCGGGCTCCGGCCGGGCGCCGGTGTGGATGTTCACTTCCCGGCCGCCGATGACCAGCCGCGTCGCCTGCGGCGCCTGGCCCTGGGGCAGCACGAGCGCGCGATCGCCCGAAGCCAGGGAAATGGCGTACCCGCCGCCGCAGAAATTGCCCGGGCCGCGATATTCGATCGTGCGCGGACCGGTCCATTGGGCCTGAGCGGCCAGTGCAAGCGCTAACAGGATCATGGTTCACCCCCCCGATCGCCGAGGCGATCGGCTGGCGCTTACGCCGAAAGCCGATGTGGAGCCAGCAATCTAGCTCGAGCAACGGCCGCCGCGAACACCGAGGCGATAGATCTTCGAGCCGTCGGGATCGAAGCGCACGAAATAGATCGAACGGCCGTTTGGCGCCCACGCAGCATAAGCGTCCTTCGCTTGGCCGGTGGTCAGCCGCCGCCGAACGCTGCCATCGCTTCGCATGATGTAAAGATTGGGCTGCGCGCCTGGACTTGGCACCGCGCTGAACGCCAGCCAACGCCCGTCGGGCGATAGAGCGGGGTAGGCTTCTTCGGCGGGGGTGGCACCGATCAGCTTCTCGTGGCCTGTGGGCAAGTCACGAATGACGACATCGTAATTGTCGCCGTCCGTCTGACGGTGGAAGAGCAGCTTGCGACCGCGATCGAACAAATGGCCATGCGCCTCGTAGCGAGGATCGCTCGTCAGCTGCTTCAGATGTCCGTCGGCGCGGGCGGCCAGATAGAGATCGGATGTCCCGCTCCGCGTCGAGTTGAACAGGATCGAGCGGCCGTCCGCCGAATAGGAGGCCAGCCATTCTCCGGACGGACCCGACGCGAACGTGCGACTCTTGCCCGTGCGGCGATCGAGCTCGACGACCTCGGTCCGAAGAGAACGGTCGGCGGCATAATTGGCGGAGACAAGGAAACGCCCGTCGGGAGAAAAGGACGCTGCGTTATTGAGGGCGGCAAGGTCGGTACGCTTACCGGACTGGAGATTGAGGAGGTAGGCGCGGCGCTCTACGTTGGGGGCATTGCCGCGGTCCCAGCCGACCGCCAGCGTCTTACCATCCGGCGATATGCCGTCGAACATGATGTGGTTTTCGTGCGGTGCTCCAGCGATCAGGGTCGTTGCGCACATCGCCGATGCCGCGAGGGCGAGCAGGATCATGGTTCACCCCCGGTTGCCGGAACGGTTGGCAGCGTTATCGCGAAAACGAGAGTGCGCCAAATCGAGCTTCAATGCGCTGGCGGTTGCGGGGCTTCGTGCAGCACTCGCTCAGCAAACAGGCGATTGGCGAGCGTCATATCGTTGCGCTCGTACCAGCGCGGCTTGGGGACGCCCTTTTCCCAGGCGGCGAGCTCGAGCAGGGTGCCGTTGGCCGATGGCACGTCGGGCGCCAGCTTCGCGATGGGATCGGCATAGGCTTCGTCGGCCGTGATGATTGCCCATCCATCCGCGCGAAAGGCGCGAACGAGATCGACGATGAACAGTGCGGCAATGTCGGTTTCGTGGAGGACAATCACCTGCGCCGGCTGGCGCCCCCAGGTCTTGCGCGAGAGCTGATCGGCGAAATCGGCCGCGCCGACCATCGTGCTGACATAAAGGTCGCGAAGGCCGGCCATGTCGACCTTCTTGCCCGCTTTCACCGCGTCCGCGGTCAGTGACTCGATGTTCCAGTCGGAGCCGTCGACCGTCGCATAGCCGTTGTGGAGTCCGCGCGCCTGGAGGCCGGCGCGGACCGCGTCCCGCTTGGCTTTGTCCTCCTGGCCCTCGTCCAGGAACGGGTAGCGGAACCACGGGCGCCGGCCTTCGCGGCCTTTCAACCAGGCTTCGGCCTTGTCGACGTCGGCGAGGTAATCGGCGGCCGTCATCCCGCTCAAGTGCGGGTGGGTGAAGCTGTGGTCGGCGATGACATGGCCGGCGGCGACATAGGCCTTGATCCGTTCCTCTCCGCCAGCGCCGTCGTCGTGGCCGATTTGTCCGGGCACAATATAGAAAGCGGCTTGCCTGACGCCCGCCTCATGGAGGCCGGCGATCAGCCGGATCGTGCGTTCGTCGGGCGTGAAGAAAGCGCCACGGTCGCGCGGCACGTCATCGAACGTCAGCGCGATGCGCTTCTCCGCGGTTGCCGGCGCCGCCAACAGCAGCAGCAGCGCCGCGATCAGCCAGCGCACGTCTTTAGCCGAAGGTCGGGATGTTGAATGCGTTCTCGCCGTGCGGGCCGCCGTCCGGCCAGCGCTGGGTCACGACCTTGTTCTTGGTCCAGAAGCGCAGGCCCTCCTGGCCGTATTGGCCGATGTCGCCGAAGCCCGAGCGCTTCCACCCGCCGAAGCTGTGATAGCTGACGGGCACCGGGATCGGCACGTTGATCCCGACCATCCCGACGTTGACGCGCGCCGTGAATTCTCGCGCGGCGTGGCCGTTGCGGGTGAAGATCGCGACGCCGTTGCCATATTCATGCTCCGACGGGAGCTTCACCGCTTCATCGAAATCGGCGGCGCGGACCATCTGGAGGACCGGTCCGAAGATCTCGTCCTTGTACGTCTTCATGCCGGGCTTCACGTGGTCGAACAGGGTCGGGCCGATGAAGAAGCCCTCCTCATGGCCCTGAAGCGTGAAGCCGCGGCCGTCGACGACCAGCTCGGCGCCCTCGTCGATGCCCATCTGGATGTAAGTCTCGATCCGCTGCTTGTGGGCCTTGCTGACGACCGGGCCGTAATGCGCCTCGGGATCGGTCGAGACGCCGACGCGCAGCCCCTCGATCGCCGGGATCAGCTTTTTGCGCAGCGCGTCGGCGGTGTCGTCGCCGACCGGCACGACCACCGGAAGAGCCATGCACCGCTCGCCGGCCGAGCCGAAGGCGGCGCCGGCGAGATCGTTGACGACCTGGTCGAGGTCGGCGTCGGGCATGACGATGCCGTGGTTCTTGGCGCCGCCGAAGGCTTGGACCCGCTTCCCGTTCGCGGTGCCGCGCGAGTAGATATATTGCGCGATGTCCGAGGATCCAACGAAGCTGATCGCAGCGATGTCGGGATGGTCGAGGATCGCGTCGACCATTTCCTTGTCCCCATGAACGACGTTTAGGATGCCGTCGGGCAGGCCCGCTTCAGTCATCAGCTCGGCAAGGCGGATGGGGACGCTGGGGTCGCGCTCGGACGGCTTGACGATGAACGCGTTGCCGCAGGCGATCGCCATGCCGAACATCCACATCGGGATCATCGCGGGGAAGTTGAACGGGGTGATGCCGGCACCGATGCCGAGCGGCTGGCGCATCGAATAGACATCGATGCCCGGCCCCGCGCCGACGGTATATTCGCCTTTCAGCGCCTGCGGGATGCCGCAGCAATATTCGATCACCTCGAGCCCGCGCTGAACGTCGCCGCGGGCATCGGCGACGACCTTGCCGTGCTCGCTGCTCAGCAGGTGCGCGAGCTCGTCCATGTTCCGTTCGACCAGCTCCTTGAACTTGAACATGACGCGGGCGCGGCGCTGCGGGTTGGTCGCGGCCCATTCGGGCTGGGCAGCCTTGGCTGCGTCGACGGCCTTCTGGAGGTCGGAAGCGGTGCCGAAGCGGACCCGGGCCTGGACCTGGCCCTGGTTGGGGTCGAACACGTCGCCCTGGCGTTCGCCGCTAGCGAAGGTGGAACCGCCGATGAAATGGTCGATGCTGCGGAGCATGGATGCGCGTCCTGAACTGCGATGGTCTGGAATTGCTGGTCCACTAGCGGAGCAAGGGAGCCATTGCCAGTCGTTGGCAGTGCTTATGGAGCAGCTGCGCCGACCTCCGCCGCGTCATACGCACGCGGGTCGAGCTTGCGCAGAACGCCGTCGATCCCGTCGCGATTGAAGCCCTTGTAGCCGTCGTTCCGCTCAATATTCTCAAGGTGCGCTACGATCGCTCCGTTGAGGCGGATCTGCTCGGCTTCGTCGGCGGGCAGGTGCCCGTCGGCTTCGAGCTGATCCACCCGCCGGGGATCGACGGCTGCCCAATCGCCATGGGTGAGCTCCTGGTAGAGATGATCGAAGTCGGAGAAGGGGCTCATCATCTCGATCCCTTCCGCGCGCAGATGACCCTGCAACACCCGGCGATCGTACAGGCCGGCGACGTGATTGAGTCCTGCTTCGAGAATCGACTCCCCGTGGAGGAATGACAGGACGCCCGCGCGCCTGGGCTGGGGCAGCTCGGGCAGCTCCTCATGCGCGAAGTCGATCGCCAGCTCCTCGGGGGCGAGGTCAACGTCGGCGAAGATGGTGCTTTTGAGGGTCGGCTGTTCGAGCACCTGGCTGCCCCAGCCCGCAAGCTCGCCGGCATAAAGCATTTCGCGCAGCTGATAGCCGAGCGTTTCGAGGATGCGGATCGTGTGCCGATAGTGGCGCCGGGAGCTGTCATAGGTGTGGTGGTCGATGTTCGCCCAGCCGATGCCAAGGGCGTCCTGCCGTTCCTTCTGCCGCCGTCCGGCGCGGCAGCGCGACATCCAGAAATTGCGCTCGGCGCGAAGCCACAGGTCGCATGCCCAATCCGCCCCTAGATCGGCGACGGCAGCTTCGGCCAGTGTCTCGGTGTGGGCGAGCCCTTGCTCAACGGTGTCGAATTGCCGTCGCCGCGCGGTGAAGGATTGGAGATGGATGCGCGCGGCGCGAATGCGACCCGGCTCGATCGCCGGGATGTCATAGCCCGAATGGCCGGCCCGCTCGAGCGCGCCGAATGCAATCTGGTCGCAAGTGAATGCGACGAGGCGGCGCGCGGGGCCGTATCGGACGCCTTCGATCGGGGCGTCAGGACCGTGCCGGGCGGCAAACAGATCGGCATTCTCGACCCGGAACCAGCTGGTCAGCGGGCCGGATCGGCGGACGAACGCGGGGAAATAACCGCCGGGATGCTCCCAGACCCCATCCGCGCCGACCCAGCCGGCGCGCTCGATGCGCTCCACGGTCAGGTCGTCATCGAAGGTCATGTGGTCGAGGATGTCGCGCAGGCGGACGCCGGTGCCGGCGAGGAGGGCAGTGCCGAATTGCCGCGCTGGCGGACATCGCCCCAATCGTTCATCGAGCAATTGTCGAAGAAGCGTCTCCGCGGCGGGTTGCGTCGACCAATTGCGATTCTTGTATGAACTATGCGGCGACATGGCACCGTCCCCCTTGCTCGCGGGGTCGCTCGCCGAGCCTAGGTTGCAAGTCAATTTGGTGGCTTACGAGATGGCCTTTTCAGTCCCCTGGCGCCTTAGAAAGTGAAGCAAATTCGGTCCCTTACCAGCACAGTTCGCCGTCCGATGGCCGGGCAGCTTTAGAGGTGGTGCGAGCCAAGCCCGCCGGGCGTGCAGCGGAGCCTCGGGTTGCGCTCGGGATGGGATTGCGGCTGATCAGCGCGCTGGCGCTGGCGCTGATGTTCGCCGGCGTGAAGTGGGTCGGCGAGCGCGGCGCTGGGGTCGCCGAGACCTTGTTCTACCGGCAGATCGGGTCGGTTGTCTGTGCAGCGACCTTCGTCGCACTCGGCCCGGGCTTCGGATCGCTGCGGACCAAGCGGTTTGGCGCGCATGCGCTGCGGATGGCGATCGGCGTCATCGCGATGCTGCTCAATTTCCTGATGGTTACGCTGCTGCCGCTGGCCGAAGCGACGGCCATCGGCTTCTCGGTGCCGATCTTCGCGACTCTGCTGGCGGCGGTGGTACTGCGCGAGCCGACCGGCAAATGGCGCTGGGGCGCGGTAACCGTCGGATTCCTAGGCGTGCTGGTGATCGTCCAGCCCGGCAGCGGTCATATCAGCGGTTACGGCGGGCTGGTCGCGCTCGGGGCGGTGGTCAGCACCGCCGGCGCAACCATCGCCATCCGCCATTTGGGCGCCACCGAGGCGGTCGCGACGACGGTGTTCTGGTTCGGCCTGACCTCGCTGGTTCCGCTCGGTCTCGCCATGCCGTTCGTCGCGCATGCGCATGACGCGGGGACCTTCGCGGCGATCGCCGGATTGAGCCTTGCCGGAGGGATCGCGCAGCTCGCGCTGACCGGCGCGCTGCGGCTGGCGCCGGTCGCCCTCGTGATGCCGATGGATTATTCGGCCTTGTTGTGGGCGAGCCTGCTGGGACTGTTGCTGTTCGGCCAGGCACCGTCGCACTGGACCTGGGTCGGCGCCCCGATCGTCATGGCTGCCGGGCTGGTCATCCTGTGGCGCGAGCATCGGCTTCGAATCGCTGGAAGTGCGCTCGCTGCGGTGCCAGAAGTGCAGGAATGAAACGCACCATTTTCGCCCTTTCGTCGGTTATGCTGATCGGCGCCGCTCCGCCGCCGTCGCCCGATGCGAGGCTGCGCGCGATCATCGCTCCGGCCAGCCCGGTGCGGCTACGGCAGACGATCGAAACGCTCGTCAGCTTCGGGACACGGCATACGCTGTCGTCCCAGACCGACCCCAAGCGCGGCATCGGGGCGGCGTTCAACTGGGCGGAGGCGGAGTTCAATCGAACCTCTGCGGCGTGCGGCAATTGCCTCGCCGTGGCGCGGACGAGCGACACATTCACCGGCGACCGCTTGCCCGCGCCGACCAGGATCACCGATGTGTTCGCGATCCAGCGCGGCACCGAGCGGCCCAACGACGTGGTCATCATCCAGGGCCATATCGACAGCCGTGTGACCGATCCGATGAATGCGACGTCCGATGCTCCCGGCGCGAACGACGACGGATCGGGCGTTGCTGCCGTGCTAGAGGCGGCGCGCGTGCTCTCGAAGCACAAGTTCTCGGGCACTATCGTTTACGCGACCCTGATGGGCGAGGAGCAGGGGCTGTACGGCGGCAAGGTGCTGGCGGCCTATGCGAAGGCGCAGGGCTGGAACGTCGTCGCCGTCCTCAACAACGACATCATCGGTAACAGCTGCTCCTCGGATGGCGTGTGCGATTCGACGCATGCGCGGGTGTTGTCGGAAGGCCCGCGGTCACAGGGGCAGGACGATCTTGCGGCGGCGACGCACAGCCTCGGCGGTGAGAACGACAGCCCGTCGCGCAACATCTCGCGCTACCTCGACAGCCTCGCGGACCGGCTGAGGATCGGGCTCGACGTGCGGCAGATCTGGCGGACCGACCGCTTCGGCCGCGGCGGTGACCATATCCCGTTCCTCGAGCTCGGCTTTCCCGCGGCGCGGATCAGCGTCGCGGTCGAGAATTACGATTGGCAGCACCAGGACCTGCGCACCGAGAACGGCAAGCGCTACGGCGACACCATCGACCATGTCGATTTCGCTTACCTCGCCAAGATGACCAAGCTGAACATCGCCGCGCTCGCCGCCATCGCCAGCGCCCCGCCGCCGCCCGAGCCGAAGGTCGAGGGCGCGGTCAGCACGGATACGACGGTGACTTGGGCCGACGTCGGCGGCGCTACAAACTACCGGATGTACATGAGGCGGACCGACGCTGCGAATTGGGAGCGAGCTAGCTACAATGGCCATTTCTTCGCGACCCCTCTTTGCATGTTTGATACGAACGAGAGGAGGAAAAAGCCCGGCGACGGTACGTGTTTGCCTTTCAAGGCCACACTGGATCACATCCGCGTCGACGATTGGGTGTTCGGCGTCTCGTCGGTGAGCAAGGACGGGTTCGAGAGCCCGGTCGCCTCGGCGGTTCCGGGCGGGGCGTTCAAGCCTTATGTCGCGCCGCCGAAGGACGAGAAGAAGTAGCCGTCATTGCGAGCGGAGCGAAGCAATCCAGATAGACGTTGGTGCCGCTGGATTGCTTCGTCGCTTCGCTCCTCGCAATGACGAAAAGGAGGCATCTCATGGCCGGCGGATGGACGCGCGACGGCGCGGTTGAGCAGCAGATCGAGGATACGGTGAAGGATGCCGTGCTTCGAGCTCGCGCTTTGACGCCGCACGGCCACAGCGCCGAGGAATGCGACGATTGCGGCGAGCCGATCCCGAAGAAGCGGCGCGATGCGCTGCCCGGAGTGCGCACGTGCGTCGCCTGCCAGACGACGCGCGATAAGGCGGTCACGCATTCGACCATCAATCGCCGCGGAAGCAAGGATAGCCAGCTGCGGTAGGCGCGTTTAGGGCGAGACATGGCCCGACCGCCCCGAACACCGAGACCTCCCCGGCCGCCTCGCTTGTCCCGACCTCCCCGCAATCAGTCCGGCAAGCGCTCGACGGGCCTGCCCACCCGCAAGCAGATCCTCGACTTCATCGCCTCGTCCGACCAGCCCGCGGGCAAGCGCGAGATCGCGCGGGCGTTCGGGCTGTCGGGGCAAGACAAGATCGACCTCAAGCGCCTGCTCAAGGACATGGCCGACGAGGGCTTGATCGACGCATCGCCCGGCCGCGCCTTTCACCAGTCCGGCGGTGTGCCCAAGGTCACGGTGCTGCGCGTAACCGAGGTCGACGACAGCGGGACCGCCTGGGCCGTGCCGGAGCAATGGCATGCGGAGACCCCGCCGCCGAAGCTGAGAATCGTCGAGCGGGGCCGCAAAGGTGCGCTCGGCATCGGCGACCGTGTGCTGTCTCGAACCGAGCAGCAGGGCGAGCGCTTCATCGCCCATCCGATGAAGAAGCTGGCGCGCTCGGCGGAGCTTGCGTTGGGCGTGGTCCGGCGCGAGGGCGACCGCTTCTGGCTGTCGCCGGTCGACAAGAAAGAGCGGCGCGAGCTGTTCATCAGCGACTTGAAGGACGCAGAGGTCGGGGACCTCGTGCTGTGCGAAGTCAGCGGCCGGCCGCCGCGGGTTTCCGCTCGCGTGGATGCCGTGCTCGGCGACCCGTTCGCGCCGCGCAGCTTCTCACTGATCGCGATCCACAAGCATGGCCTGCGCCACGAATTCGCGCAGGAAGCGATCGACGAGGCGCATCGCGTTTCGAGGCAGCCACTGGGCGAGCGCGAGGACCTGACGCACTTGCCGATCGTCGCCATCGATCCCGAGGATGCGCGCGACCACGACGACGCGATCTGGGCGGAAGCGGACGACGAGGGCGGCTGGAACGCAATCGTCGCAATTGCCGACGTCAGTTTCTACGTCCGGCCGGGAAGCGAGCTCGATCGCGAGGCGCGGGCGCGCGGCAACAGCGTCTATTTTCCTGACCGAGTGGTGCCGATGTTGCCCGAGGAGCTGTCGGCGGACATCTGCTCGCTGAAGGCCGGCCAGGACCGGGCGGCGATGGCCTGTCACCTCAGGATTTCGAAGGACGGGGAGCTGAGGAGCTGGCGCTTCACCCGAGCCACGATCCGGGTCGCGGCGAACATTGCCTATGAGGACGCGCAGGCGGCGATGGATGCCGCGACACGCTCCCTCCCCCTTGATGGGGGAGGGCAGGGTGGGGGTGACGGTGGAGACAGCCGCGACTCTTCCGGCGACATCACCCCACCCCAACCCCTCCCCATCAAGGGGAGGGGCTTGGATGACGAGGAGCAGGTCGAAGTCGCCTCTTCCCCTTGCTCGATGCCACCAATCGAAGGGCGCGTGCCGCAAGAGCTGGTCGAAACGGCGCTGAAGCCGCTGTGGGGTTGCTGGCGAGCGCTGTTCGCGGCGCGGAAGAAACGCGACCCGCTCGAGCTCGATTTGCCCGAGCGTCGGGTGGTGCTCGACGAGAAGGGCCGGATCATGTCGATCGCGCCGCGCGACCGGCTCGACGCGCACCGGCTGGTCGAGGACTATATGATTGCCGCCAACGTCGCGGCGGCGCGGGCGCTGGAGGCGAAGAAAGCGCCGGCGATGTACCGGGTGCACGAGCCGCCGAGCCGCGAGAAGCTGGTCGCGCTCAAAGATTATCTGAAGACGTTCGGACTCGACTTTGCGCTCGGCCAGGTGGTCAAGCCGGGCACCTTCAACCGCATCATCGAGCGGGTCGGCGACGGCGACGGGCGCCAGGAGATCATGGAGCAGCTGCTGCGCACGCAGATGCAGGCGCGCTACGGGCCCGAGCGGCTCGGCCATTTCGGGCTGGCGCTGGCGACCTACGCGCATTTCACCTCGCCGATCCGGCGCTACGCCGACCTCCTCGTCCACCGCGGGCTGGTGAAAGCCTACGGGCTCGGCGAGGGCGGGCTGCCGCCCGGCGACGAGGAACGCTTCGAGCAGATCGGCGAGCAGATCTCGATGCTCGAGCGACGGGCGATGGAGGCCGAACGCGAGACCGTCGACCGCTATGTCGCCGCCTATCTCGCCGACCAGGTCGGGCAGCTGGTCGAGTGCAGGATCACCGGCGTCCAGCCGTTCGGTTTCTTCGCCACGGTCGAGGATCTGGGCGGCGACGGGCTGGTGCTGGCGAAGGATTTGGGCCGCGAATATTTCCGCTACGATGAGGGCGCCAAGCAGCTCGTGGGCGACGAAACGGGCGAGGCGTATCGCATCGGGCAGAGGCTGACCTTGCGCCTCGCCGAGGCCAATCCGGTTTCGGGCTCGCTGCGGTTCGAATTGCCGGAAGGCAGCTATGGCACGGCACCACCGCCCCGTCGCAACGACCGGGTACGCCGCGGCCGGCCGCCAAACATCCGCCACCAGTCGCGGCGGCGCTAACGCAGGAAAGATTGATCCCATGGCCACAGCCGCTGCTGCCATTCTCGCCAGAGCACGACGCGAGGTCGATCAGCTCTTCTTCGACAACGACGCCTTCAGCCGCGACCGCGCCGTCGAGTTCGAGCCGCGCCTCCCGGTGCAGAAGCGTTACCTCGAGCAATTGATCGCACAGGGCGTGGTGCAAGAGAGCGAACCCGGCCGCTATTGGCTCGATCTCGGCGTTTACCGCGAGCGCCGCCGCGAGCGCTCGGTCTGGACGTTTTGGATCATGGTCTTGTTCGCGATCATCCTGGCGGTCGTCTGGGGTGTCAAAACGTTCATCCGCTGATCGGGTCGAGTTCGACCGTCGCAACTTTTCGGGTGAAGGCGTATTGGGGCGGCAAAGGAGTGCTGCCATGGCCCACAAGATCGCGATCATCGTCGGCAGCCTTCGCGAAGGCAGCATCAACCGCAAGGTTGCGCGATCGATCTGCGGCCTCAGGAACGATAACCTCGATTGCTCGATGATCGAGATCGGCGACCTGCCGCTCTACAACCAGGACCTCGACGTCGACCCCCCCGAGCAATGGACGCGGTTCCGACAACAGGTCGGCGCCGCCGACGGCGTGCTGTTCGTCAGCCCCGAATATAATCGCGGGA
This sequence comes from Sphingomonas sp. URHD0057, assembly GCF_000620665.1. Lineage (GTDB taxonomy): Bacteria > Pseudomonadota > Alphaproteobacteria > Sphingomonadales > Sphingomonadaceae > Sphingomicrobium. Next base: position 62,943 of record NZ_KK211162.1, read on the forward strand.
TTCCCGGCGTGCTCAAGAATGCGATCGACGTCGGCTCGCGGCCCTATGGCCAGAGCGTGTTCGACAAGAAGCCGGGAGCGATCGTGACCGCGTCCCCCGGCAGCATCGGCGGGTTCGGATCGAACCATCAGATTCGCCAGGCGGCGGTGTTCCTCAACATGCCGATCATGCAGCAGCCCGAGGCCTATCTTGGTCACGTGACCGACGACAGTTTCGACGACAGCGGCTGCCTGACGGAAGGGCCGCTTAAACAGCTGATCACCAACCTCGCGCACGCCTTTCACGATTGGGTCGAGATGATCCATCGCTCGCGCCAGCTGATGGCCGAGGATGCGGCGCATCGCGCCAAGGAACATGCATGATCCTTCTGGCGGAGCGGGCGCCAAGCCGGTAAGCGAGCGTAACGATTTTCAGGGAAGAGGGTCGCCATGGATTTTCGTCATCTCGAAAGATACCAGCCGCAGTTGCGTGCGCTGCTGCGGATTGTGACCGCCCTGCTGTTCATGGAGCATGGGCTCGCCAAGCTGTTTCATTTTCCGGTGCCGCAGCCGGGTGTGCCCGATCCGCTGCCGGCGATCCTTCTGGCTGCCGCCTGGATTGAGGTCATCGGTGGCGCTCTGATCGCCCTCGGGCTGTTCACGCGGCTCGCCGCATTCATCTGCGCCGGCGAGATGGCGGTCGGTTATTTCATGTTCCACGCGCCTCAAGGTTTCTGGCCGATCGTCAACATGGGCGAAGCGGCGATCCTCTATTGCTTCGTGTTCCTGTATCTCGCCGCGGCGGGCCCGGGCGCATGGAGTCTCGACGGGATGCGCCGAAAGCCGGTTAGGTAACCTTCGCCCGCGCCTTGAAGCGCGGGTCGTCCCACTCGCGGGAGGCGACAATCTCGCCGAGAATCTCGGCCGCGCGCACGATATCGACGAATCGATTGTAGAGCGGCGCGAAACCGAACCGCATCAAATCGGGCGCGCGGAAGTCGCCGATCACGCCGCGCGCGATCAACGCCTGCATGACCGCATAGCCCTCGGGATGGGCGAAGCAGACGTGGCTGGCGCGCCGGCTCGGGTCCGGTGGCGAGGCAAGACGGAGCTCATCTCCGCAGCGCGCTTCGACCTCGTCGATGAACAGCTGCGACAGCGCTCGCGCCTTGGCCTCGACATCGGACATGGCGACGTCGGCGAAGGTGTCGAGCCCGGCCTCGAGCGCGGCCAGCGCCATGATCGACGGCGTACCGGTCAAGAAGCGTGTGATGCCGGCCGCCGGGCGGTAATTGTCGTCGAACGCGAATGGGTCGGCATGGCCCATCCATCCTTGCACGGGCGAACGTAGCTCATCCTGCAACCTCTCTGCCACGAAGAGGAAGGCCGGCGCGCCCGGCCCGCCGTTCAGATATTTATAGCCGCATCCCACGGCGAGGTCGCAGCCAGTGTCGTCGAGGTCGATCTCGATCGCTCCGGCGCTGTGCGACAAGTCCCACAGCGTCAGCGCGCCCGCGGCGTGCGCGGCGGCGTTGAGCGCGCGCATGTCGTAAAACGCAGCGCTTCGGTAGTCGACGTGAGTCAGCGTGACCACCGCCGTGTCTTCGTCGATCGCGCTCAGGACATCTGCGGCAGGAACCGAACGAAGGCGGAGACCGAGCATGTCGGCAAGCCCCTGCGCGACATAAAGGTCGGTCGGAAAGTTGCGCTGCTGCGTGACGATGGTGCGTCGGCCAGGCCGTGCGCGGACTGCTGCCGCGAGCAATTTGAAGAGGCAGACGCTCGTCGAATCCGCGATCAGCAGCTCGTTCGGCCGCGCACCGACGATCGGCGCGAGCTTCGCCGCGATCCGCGTCGACCAGTCAATCCAGCCGTGCTTGTTCCAGCTGGCGATGAGGTCCTCGCCCCATTGCGCCTCGGCGGTTTCCACCAGCTTGCCGGGCGCAGCCCTGGGCAGCGCACCAAGCGAATTGCCGTCGAGGTAAATGATGCCTTCGGGGAGCGAGAACCGGTCTCGGGCGAAGGCGAGTGGGTCGGACTCGTCGAGCTGCTGGGCTTCCTCGGGCGTCACAGCTTGGGCAGGGTCACGCCCTTCTGCCCCATATATTTGCCCGCGCGGTCGGCGTAGCTGACTTCGCACGGCTCGTTGCCCTGGAGGAACAGGAACTGGCACGCGCCTTCATTGGCGTAGACTTTTGCGGGCAGCGGCGTGGTGTTCGAGAATTCGAGCGTGACATGCCCCTCCCACCCGGGCTCGAGCGGGGTGACGTTCACGATGATCCCGCACCGCGCATAGGTCGACTTGCCGAGGCAGATCACCATCACGTCGCGCGGCACCCGGAAATATTCGACGGTATGGGCGAGCGCGAAGCTGTTGGGCGGGATGATGCACACGTCGGTCGTGCGGTCGACAAAGCTGTTCGCAGCGAAGTCCTTGGGGTCGACGGTCGCCGAGTCGACGTTGGTGAAGATCTTGAAGTGGTTCGAGACCCGCGCGTCATAGCCGTAGCTGGACAAGCCGTAGCTGATGCAGCCCTCGCGCCGCTGCGCTTCGACGAACGGCTCGATCATGCCGTTCGTCTGCGCCTGCTCGCGAATCCAGCGGTCGGATAATATCGCCATGACGAGTGCCTAACGGGCCGGTCCGGCCCCTTCAATTTGGCACGGATTATTTCTGTGGATTGGGCAGAATGGAAATTCCGCAATTCCGGTGGACCGCACGCCGATTCGCGCACAGCCAATCCACAGTTGTACTTCTTTCGTTCTCATCGGATAAGGGCCTGTACCCAATGGTGCGTGGGGACGCGCCTGGCGTAGAGGATTCGCCATGGCTGAAGTTATTCGTATCGCCGAGTCTGCGTCAGAACCGGCGCCGCAAGCGCTGCCCCAAAACGTCGAGGCGGAGGCTGCGCTGCTGGGCGCGCTGATGATCGACAACCGGCTGGTCGAGGATGTCCAGCTCAAGCTTCGGCCCGACCATTTCTTCGAGCCGCTGCACGGGCGCATCTACGAAGCCATATTACGGATGACGGATGCCAATCGGATTGCTAATCCGGTGACGCTTCGGCCCTTGTTTGAGGCCGATGAAGCGATCAAGGACGTTGGCGGACCTGCGTATCTCGCCCAGTTGACGGGATCGGGTGCGGCCGTGATCGGGGCGCGGGACTTCGCACAACAGATTTACGATCTGGCGTTGCTCCGTGCACTGATAGGAGTCGGCCGCGACCTGGTCGAAGGCGCGCTCGACACGAGTGAGGACGTTGCCCCCCTCGCTCAAATCGAGCGCGCCGAGACCGACCTCTATAAGGTCGCCGAGGCAGGCGGCGCCGAAGGCCGCGCCTTGTCGTTCGGCGAGGCCGCGAAAGCTTCGATCCGCAATGCCGAAGCAGCGCTTAATCGCGGCGGCGGCCTGACTGGGATTACGACCGGCTTGTCGGGGCTTAACGGGCGCATCGGCGGCCTCCAGCGATCCGACCTGATCATCGTCGCCGGCCGCCCGGGCATGGGCAAGACCGCACTGGCGACCAACATGGCGTTCAGCACTGCGCTCCGCTTCGTCCAGGATCAGGCCGACGGGATCGAGACGGTCAAGGCGGCCGGAGCGCCGATCGCCGTATTCAGCCTCGAAATGTCCGCCGAGCAGCTGGTCACTCGCGTCCTTTCCGAGCAATCGAAGGTGACCGCCGAGCAAATCCGCACGGGCAATCTGTCGCACCAGGAGTTCGCATCCTTCGCCCGCGCCGCGGGCGATTTGCAGAGCCTGCCGTTCTACATCGACGATACGCCCGGCCTGACCATCGCCGCGCTCCGCGCGCGGGCGCGCCGGCTGAAGCGCCAGAAGGGGATCGGTCTCGTCGTGGTCGACTATCTCCAGCTGCTGCAAGGCTCCGGAAAAGGCAGCGCGGGCGACAATCGCGTCCAGGAAATTTCGGAGATCAGCCGCGGCCTGAAGCAGCTCGCCAAAGAGCTCGACCTGCCGGTGATCGGCGTGTCGCAGCTGTCGCGTGCGGTTGAGCAGCGCGAGGACAAGCGCCCGCAATTGTCGGACTTGAGGGAATCGGGCTCGATCGAGCAGGACGCCGATATCGTGCTCTTCGTCTATCGCGAGGAATATTATCTGAGGGCGCACGAGCCCAAGCACCCCATTCCGGGCGACCCGATCGAGGTCTTTTCGGCGTTCGAGGAATGGGAGGCCAAGCACAGCCAGGTGGCCGGCATGGCCGAGCTGATCATTGCCAAGAACCGCCACGGCGGCACCGGAAAGGAGCGCCTGCGGTTCGAAGGCCGGTTCACCAAATTCAGCGATCCCGCGGACGAGCAAAGATTGCCGGAGATGCGCACCTGAAGCCCGTTTTTTGGGGAGGGGGATGAGGGCGTCGGCTCATGCCGGCGCCCTCAATGCGTTGATGCGGTCCGGGACGTCCCTTCGTCGAATGGCAATTGCCCGCGCTGGCGCCGTTCCTAGGCTCCTGCCCCACGAGGTCGGGAGGCTAAAATGGGCATGTGGCGAAAGCTTGTGGTCGCTGCGGCGGCGGGATTGGTAAGCGTGGCAGGGGCCGCCCAACAGGGCGCGGACGATCCGTACATCTGGCTCGAAGACGTCCACGGCGAAAAAGCCCTCGCCTGGGCGCGCCATGAGAATGATCGGACGCTGGGCGAGCTTCAAAGCGATCCCCGCTACAAGACGATGTACGACCAGGCTTTGACTCAGATGCAGGCCGAAGATCGCATCCCCTACGTCCAGATCACGCCGACGGGTCTCTACAATTTCTGGCAGGACGCCAACCACGTTCGCGGGATCTACCGGCGGACCACGATGGCCAGCTACCGCACCGCCAACCCGAAATGGGAAACGGTGCTCGACGTCGACGCGCTGGCCAAGGCGGAAGGCAAGTCATGGGTCTATCAAGGCATGTCGTGCCTGCCGCCGGCATACACTCGCTGCCTGGTTTTTCTCTCTCAGGGCGGCAGCGACGCGAACGTTGTCCGCGAGTTCGACCTTCGCACCAAGAGTCTCGTCGCGGGCGGATTCAACCTACCTGAAGGAAAGCAGGGCGTGACCTGGGAGGACGAGAACACGCTTCTCGTCGGGCGCGATTGGGGCCGCGGAACCATGACCCCGTCCGGTTACGCCTTCATCACCAAGCGCTTGAAGCGCGGCCAGCCTCTAGATCAGGCGGTGGAAGTCTTCCGCGGCGAGCCGACCGATGTTTCCGCTGGCGCTTACGTCATGCGCGACACCGATGGACGTGCGCAGGCCTTGGTCGGCTATCGCAGCATCGAGGTGTTCAACAACCAATACGCACTGCTGAAGCGCAGTGGGAAGGTCGTGCTCAACCTGCCCCGGCGCTCCGCAGTTCAGGGGATTATCGACGGTCGAATGCTGGTCAGCCTCGACGAAGCCTGGGCGCCATCGCCGGGGGTTCGCTTCGCGCCGGACACAATCGTCTCTTACGACCTCGCTGCGTGGAAGCGCGATCCCCTCCGAGCTAAGCCGAGCCTGGTGTGGGCTCCGGGCAAGCGGCAGTCGTTGAGCGGGCTGGCGACGACGCACGGCAAGCTCGTCGTCAATATGCTCGACAACGTCCGCGGCCGCCTGTTCACGCTCGATTACGTCAAGGGCCGCTGGCGCAAGACGAACGTCGCGCTGCCGCTCAACGCCACGGTGGGCGTAGCCACGACGGACGATCGCAGCGAGCAAGCGATGTTCACCGTGACCGATTATCTGACTCCGTCGACGTTGTGGTTCTACAATGGCGCCACCGGATCGCTGCAGAAGATCAAGTCGAGCCCGGCGCGCTTCGACGCGTCGCGGCATGTGGTCGAGCAACTCGAAGCGGTCTCGCGCGACGGCACCCGGATTCCCTATTTCCTGATCCGCCCGCGCGAGATGAAAATGGACGGCTCCACGCCGACGCTTCTCTACGGTTACGGCGGATTCCAGAGCCAGGAAGTGCCTTATTATTCGGGGACGCTCGGCAAGCTCTGGCTCGAGGCGGGCAACGCCTACGTTGTCGCCAACCTGCGCGGCGGGGGCGAGTTCGGCCCCGAATGGCACCAGGCGGCGCAGGGCGCCCACAAACAACGGACCTGGGACGATTATATCGCCGTCGCCGAGGACCTGATCCAGCGCAAGATCAGCTCGCCGCGCCGCCTCGGCGTGGTCGGCGGCAGCCAGGGCGGATTGCTGGTCGGGACCGCGATCACCCAGCGGCCGGAGCTGTTCAACGCGGCGATCGTCCAGGTGCCGTTGTTCGACATGCTGCGCTATCACCTGATCGGCGCCGGGGCATCATGGATTGGCGAATATGGCGACCCGCGCATTCCCGAGCAACGCGCCTGGCTCGAAGCTTATTCGCCCTACCAAAAGCTTCGCGCCGGCGTGACCTATCCGACGCCGTTCATCGAGACATCGACGGCGGACGACCGCGTGACGCCCGTCCACGGGCGGAAGGCCGCAGCGCGCCTCGCCGCGCTTAAAGACCCGTATTATTATTACGAGAATCTCGAAGGCGGACATGCCGCCGCGGCCAATTTGCCGGAGACGGCGCGCCGATTGGCCCTCGAATATCTCTACGCGACGCGGCGCCTGGTCGATTGACGCTTACGGGCCGACGTCTGTCTCCTGGCCCTTGTAGGCCTTGCGCGGCGCGCCGCGAACGAGGCCCAGGGCCATCGCCACGTTATCGTCCCAGCCATAGACGTCGGGGCGAAACTGGACTCGGCTGCCGTCCCAGAAAGCCGTGTGATAAAGCAGGCGGACGGGGATGCTGGTCTTGAGCTTGACGTAGCTTTCCTTGCCGCTGGCCAAGGCCTTCTGGAATTGCGGGAGCACGCCGTCCTGGTCGGCCAGCACGGCGGCGAACTGGAGCGCATTTTGCACGCGAACGCAGCCGTGGCTGCGGTGGCGCTCGGGAAGCCCGAATAGCGCCTTGGCCGGGGTATCGTGCAGGTAGATGTCCTGCGGGTCGTCCATGTCGAACTTGACCAGCCCGAGCGAGTTCTTCGGGCCCGGCAGCTGCACCAGCCGGCCGTTCCTGAACGCCATGCGATTCCTGGCCAGGTAGCCGGAGCCCTTGTCGGCGAGCTCCTCCTTGTAGATCGAATCCGGGATGCGCCAGTAAGGGTTGGCGACGAGCTGCGAGAACGGCCCCTGGATCTGCGGGGTCGGTTTGTCGGGCTCGCCGGCGACCACTTCGCGGCGGTCGACATGTTGCCCGCCGCGCCAGTAATCGAGCATCGTCGCGGCGGTGTTGACGTCGATCCGGGTGGCCGGCGGAGTGCGCTCGAGCCAGCGCAACCGCTCCATTGCGATGGCCAGCTGACGCGCCCGCCCCGCCGAGCCCGAGTTGAGCGCGTCGAGCGTGTCGGGCCCAATGACGCCGTCGGGCTTCATGCCAAAGTCGGTTTGAAGCGCTTTGACCGCGGCAACGAGCTGCGGCGTGTAGCGCGACAAGGACGTCCGTTGCGGCTGGTCGGGTGGCGCTGGCGGCAGGTAGCCGCTGGACCTGAGCGCGGCGATCACGGCCGGAATGCGCGGATCGCGATGATGGGGCTTGAGCAGCTTGCCGGCCGGAATCGGCACGGCATTCGCCTGACCCGCTAACCGCAGATACTGTAGGTGCGCCTCGGATAGCGCGCGATACTCGTCGGTCTGCGGCGGCAGCGACGCAAACCATTGTTCGAGGTCGCGGCCTTGGAGAGCCGTCGCGAGACCCTGCCCGACGTTCGGATTGGCGCGCGGGATGGTATAGATTGCGGCGACCTTCTTCGGGTCGGCATAGCCGCGCGCGAGTGCCGACGCATATGCCAGCGCCGCCTTGGTCAGCGCGGCTTCGCGAGCGCTCGCGTCGGTCGGCAGCGGCTGTTTCAGGAACAGCTCCGGCTTGAGCCCGTTCGCCGGCGCGCGCTCGATGATCCCGAGCAACGTGCTTTCGGCTTTCTTGTCCCATGCCGCTTGCCATTGCCGCGCCCCGTAGAAGGCGCGGACCTGCGGATCGCGCGCCTGCGATTGAAGCGCGCTGGCATCGACCTGCTTGGGATTGACCGTGGCCTTGTTGCCGCAATCGGCAAGGATAACGCTGAACAGGGCAAGAATGAGGGCCTTGCCGGGCCCGGACGAGATTTTCACGACCGACTGAACGCTACGGCTGCTCAAATCGATCCACTGACGGGTTGGGTCAGTCTTCCTGCATGTTCGGGTCGCGGAGGCCCTCGCCGAGCGACGCGCGGGGGCGGTCTGCTTCGCTGCTGGTGACGGGGTAGGCGCAATAATCGGCGGCGTAGAAGGCGCTCGGCCGATGATTGCCCGAGGCGCCGAGCCCGCCGAACGGCGCGGTCGACGGCGCGCCGTTGGTCGGCTTGTTCCAGTTGATGACGCCGGCGCGGACGTTGGCCCAAAAGCGGTCATACTCCGCCGGGCTGTCGCCGATCAGGCTCGCCGCGAGGCCGAAGCGGGTGTTGTTGGCTTCGTCGATGGCGGCGTCGAAATCCTTGACCCGGATGACCTGGAGGACCGGGCCGAAAATCTCTTCGTCGGGACGATCCTTGATGCCGGTGACGTCGATCAGCGCGGGCGTAAGATATGGCCGCTCATCGAACGGCCGGTCGAGCCGGCGGAGCGGCTTGGCGCCTTTCATCATGAGATTCAGCCATTGGTCCTGGACATGATCGGCGGCGAGGTCGTCGATAACGGGACCCATGAAGGGCTGCGGGTCGGCGAACGGGTGGTCGACGATCATCCGGTCGATGAGGTTCTGGATATCGCTGAGGAGCTCTTCTTCCTGACCCTGTTCGACGATCAGCCGGCGCGCGGCGGTGCAGCGCTGGCCTGCGGTCAGATAGGCCGACTGGACGGCGATCATCGCCGCCGCCTCGATATGTTTCGAGCGCCACACGACGAGCGGATTGTTGCCGCCCAGCTCCAGCGCCAGGATCTTGTGCGGCATGTCGGAGAATTGCTGGTGAAGCGACTGGCCGGCGCGCGCCGAGCCGGTGAACAGCAGACCGTCGATCTCGGGCTGGCCGGCCAGCGCGCGGCCCTCGTCCGGACCGCCGATGAGCAACCGGATGACGCCTTCTGGCACGCCGGCTTCGTGGAAGCAGCCGACGAGGAACTCGCCCGTCGCGGGGGTTTTTTCCGACGGCTTGAAGACGATCGCATTGCCGGCGATCAGCGCCGGGACGATGTGGCCATTGGGCAGGTGCGCCGGAAAATTATAGGGGCCGAGCACAGCCAGCACGCCGTGAGGCTTGTGGCGGACCGCGACCTTGTTGCCCATCGCCGCCTCGAGCCGTCGCTGCGGCGTCCGCTCCGCGTAGGCGTTGATCGAAATCTCGACCTTGTTGATGACGGCGCCGACCTCGGTCCGCGCTTCCCAGAATGGCTTGCCGGTCTCGCGCGAGATCAGTTCGGCAAACTCGGTGTCTTTTTGGCGCACGACATTGGCGAAGCGGCGCAACGTCTCGATGCGGTAGGCGAGCGAGTGCGCGGCCCATTCGGGCCACGCCGCGCGCGCTGCGGCAACCTCGGCCGCCGCATCGCCGATGTCGCCGGACCAGATGCGCTCGCCGGTCGCCGGATCGGTCGAGACGAGCCCGCTCTGTTGCGCCGATGCTTCAGCCTGTCGGTTCATCTTGCGCCACGGCTTCGCCCATTCGGCGGACGGCTGCAACCTTGTCGTTGAACGGCCCCCAGTCGTCGCGCTCGGCAATCGCCGACCAGATCGCCTCGACCTCCTCGATCTGCATCGAGCAAGGCGCGTCGTCCGACCAATATGCGTGAGTGACCGATCGGCCCCGGCCTTCGAGCGCCCTGGCCAGCGCGCGAAACGCTTCGCCCGGATAGCGCTTGGGTCCAGGGTCGCGGCCGCCGCGCCAATCGAAGAAAACCCGATCGATCGGCGTTTCGCGAGTGGCGAGGGCGGCGATCAGGGCTGCGGCAAGCGCACTGTCGTCGGACGAAGCGGCGACACCGAGCCGCCGCACAATGGCCGCGACCAGCGCTCGTTCAAACCGTCCGCTCCAGGCCGCGAGCGCGTCGGACAGTTGGGCGGCGGGCGCCACCAGGCTCAGGCAGCCGGCCAATTGCGCGAGGTCCCAGTGGATCGCTTCCGGCTGGCGGGCGAAGGCGTACAGCCCATAATGATCGAAATAGGCGGCAGTGAAGTCAGGGTCCCATTCCGGCGTGAACCGCCATGGCCCGTAGTCGAAGCTTTCGCCGGTGATGTTGATATTGTCGCTGTTGAGGACGCCGTGGACGAAGCCCGCGGTCAGGTAGGAGGCCGTAAGGGCCGCGGTCGCGTGGCCGGCAAGATCGAACAGGCGCAGCGCATTTTCGGAATCGTCCGCGCCGGCGGGCTCGTCGTAAAGGTTGTCGAGGCAGTAGCGGAGCAGTTTGCTGAGGTTGTCGACCTCGCCGAAGAAGGCGAGGCGCTGGAACGTCCCGATCCGGATGTGGCCATGGCTCAGGCGCGTCAGGACTGCCGAGCGAGTCGGGGAAGGCTCGTCCCCGCGCTCGAGCTGCTCGCCGGTTTCGAACAAGGCAAAGCTCTTCGACGTGTTGACGCCCAACGCTTCGAGCATCTCCGTTGCGAGCACCTCCCGAACGCCGCCCTTCAGCGTCAGTCGGCCGTCCGCGTGGCGGCTGTAAGGCGTCTGCCCGGAGCCCTTGGTCCCGAGATCGAGCAGGCGGCTTCGGTCGTCGCGGAGTTGGGCGAAGGTGAAGCCGCGGCCGTCGCCGATCTCGGGATTGTACACGCGGAATTGATGCCCGTGATAGCGCAGCGCGAGCGGCTGGGTGAGGTTGTCGGGCAGCGGCTCCAAGCGGCAGAAATGTTTCGCCCAGCCGTCCGCGTCGAGATCAAGCCCGACTCGCTCCGACCAGCGCGCATTGACGAACCGCGCAGTGCATTGCGGGAAGCGGGCGGGCTCGACCGCATCGTAGAATTCGCCGCCGAGCGTGAGGATTTTCGGGTCGGGGCGATTAGCAGGCATCGTGCGACAAAGTGGGTTGGCGACGTCGGTTCCGCCAGTTGTCGATTGGCAGTTGACCCAAGCCGCTTTGCCGATGTGCGAGTGATTTACCCGACTTGCCGTCCTAGCCGAGTATGACAGCAGGAGGATCTGATGGTCCGCAATTTGTTCGCGGCAGCCGCCATATTTGCAGCGCCGGCCGCGATGTCCCAGCCGCCATCGCCATTGGGAGTTTCGGGCTGGTGGCGAGCCACGCTCACGCATGGTGGCGAAAGCCGCGACATCTGGCTCCATTTCCACGATCGCAATGGCAAGCTGATCGCTGGCTTCGGCAACCCGACGATCGGGATCGAGGACACGCCAATAAGCGCGGTTGCGATTAAGCCAGACAGTGTCGAACTCTCCAATCTCGGTTGGTCGCTGCATCGCGAGAATGACGGCAGCCTGACCGGGATCGTGCCGGATTCGCTCATCCCGGTTTACAAGATGCACGCCCGATTCCGGCCGTCACGCAAGCCGCCGCTAGCGGCATTATCGAGGCCATTGCGGCGGGCCCCCGCCCCGGTCTGGCGGCAGGACGTCGGCGCGCCGATTCATGGCGGGCTGGCGCTTGATCCTGCGCGTAAGCGGATCATCGTGGCGACGGACTCCGGTCGCGTGAGCGCGTTGAATGCGAGCGACGGGAAGGCCGCCTGGTCGATCGAGACTGCAACGACCATTCGCGCGGCGCCGCTCATCGATGGGCCCTCGCTGTTCGTCTCGACCGACACGACGTTGCTGAAGCTCGAGGCTGCGACCGGACGACGCATCTGGTCCGCCGATCTGGGTGAGGGCAAAGGACAACGGCTGCCCATCACCGATCCCAACTCGCGTTATGACGAATACGCCTCATCGGCAGTCGTTTCAGGAGATTCTGTCTATGTCGGCAGTCGCGACGGCTGCGTCCGGCGTCTGAGCGTGGCGTCGGGAACGCTCCTTAAGCGTTTTTGCGCGAGCGACATGGTCACCGCCACTCCGGTTGTCGACGGGAAACGCGTCTATTTCGCGAGCTTCGATAATCATGTTTATTCGGCGGATATCGACAGCGGGCGGATTATTTGGAGGCATGATACGCAGGGCGCCATACCGCGCGATCTCGCCATTGTGGCGGGAAGGATCGTCGCCGGAAGCCGCTCCTTCGACCTCACCGCACTCGACAAGTCGACCGGACGGCCGGCGTGGAAACACTATTATTGGTATTCGTGGGTTGATTCAGTGCCGACCACTGTCGGCCGGACGATGTATATCGGATCGTCGGATAGCCTGCGCGTGTTCGCGTTCGACAATTCCAACGGGCACAAGCTGTGGGAGACCGCGGTGCCCGGCTGGACTTGGGCGAAGCCGGCTGTCGGTCGGCGGACCGTTTATGCCGCCGTGACCGGCACAGCCACGCCGTACATGGGACCGCGGGCCGGCGGGTTCGCAGCGATCGACAGGAGTAGTGGCAAGTTGCGCTGGCTGCTCGCCTCAGACAAGCCCGACAACGCGCCCGAGTATGGGTTCGCCTCCGCTCCCGTGATCGCAAACGGCATGGTCTATGCCACCGACCTCACGGGTCACGTGATGGCGTTCAGGGACGAATGATCGGTTGCGTCGCGGCATCCGCGGGGCGTGCGGTTGCCGCGACGCAGGCGCCCGTGACACGAGCGCCTATCCAGTTGTCGTCTTGCTTGTGAGATCGCAATCGGTGCCCCCTTCCGATCGGCGCGTGAAATGACGCCATTGGGCCTCATGCGCAAGATGGCCGTGACCATATCGGGCGAATTTTCGATCAACGGCTAACCGATGACCGCCTTGATCTTGGCAATCGCGTCGGCGTCTTTGTCCTGGGGCGCGATGGTGCCGGCGAGGCGGCCGTCGCGCCCGAACAACAGCACCGCCGTGCTATGCTCCATCTCCTGGCCCATGCTGGGATGGGCTGCCGGCTGGGCGAAAATCCCGTACTGCTTCTTGACCTGATCGATCTGGGCCTGGCTTCCGGTCAGACCGATGATCGGAGCGCCGAACAGCCCGGCATATTGGCCGACCTCCTTCGGCCCGTCATTGGCGGGGTCGATCGTGACGAACAGGATCGCCATCGCATTGTCGTTGGCTGCGGCGCGGCGCAGCTTGACCAGCCGCGAGAGCGTGGTCGGGCACACGTCGCCGCAGCGGGTGTAGCCGAAGTAGATGGCGTAGGGTTTCCCCTCCAGCGCCTGGCTGGAAAAGGGCTTGCCGTCGCCGCCGACCAGCGTGAACGGCCCGCCGAAGCTTGCCTGGGCCGTTGCCGGCGCCGCTTCGGGACCGGTCGCCGGGGTCTTCGGATAGAGCAACAGCGCCGCCATCCCGATGAGGGCAAGAGCAACCAGCACCCAGAGCAGAATGCGCACCTGCTTCAGCTTGTCGCGGGGAGGGCGTTCATCAGCCATGGCTTTCCGCGAGCCGTCTACTCTGCGCGGGGTTGCGGTCAACTGCTGTTGCCGATGGGCTACGCATTTGTGACAAAATGGAAATCCGGTTGCACAACGTTTTTCGGGCGGTTACGCCTCGCCGGTTCGCGCCCGTCTCAAGCTGCGCGGGCGAGGCTTTCGGGGGTGCGTTTCTCGAGGTCGGACTGACCGGGCATGGCCGAGCCCGGACTCCGGCGCGGCAAATATTCCCTGGCGATGAATCTACTCGGTGCAGGTGGGGTTTGAGCTGGGGGATTTCTGAATGGCTTACCACAACTTTGGTTCTTCGCCGTCCAGCGGCCTGATCGCCGCAGCGTTTTGGGGTGGCGGTGGCGGGACGGGCAACGGCACGAACCAGGGCACATCGGGCAATGACACGCTGAGTGGGACTGCCGGCAACGACACGATCAGCGGGCTTGGTGGCAACGACACCATCGCGACCAATAATGGCCGGGTCATGGTCGATCCGACCGCGGCTTTCACTGGCACAGAGGGTGACGACACTCTCATCGGGACTTCTGGTCCAGACACCATCGATGGTTTGGGTGGCGCCGATCTCATCAAGGGCTACGACGGGAACGATCACCTGTCGGGCGGCGCGGGGCTCGATACCATCGTCGGCGGGGCCGGTGCGGACACGATCGATGGAGGTGACAACAGCGACATCCTCTTTAGCAACGAGCAGTCCGATTTGTCGGGATTGTCCCCGCTCGTGTTCGATCACGGCACGGAGGCCGATACAATTATCGGTGGCGGCGGGAACGACATTATCTTTGCCGGTTACGGCGACACCGTTGACGGCGGCACCAACTTATCGAGCGGCGACACGCTGGCAATCAGCTTCCAGGGATCTTCCGGGGGAGTCGCCGCAGACTTCACACAGGCTTCGCTATCCGTTGGCGGCGCAACGATCACCGGAATCGAGAAGGTTTATTGGGTGGAGGGGAGTCAATTCGCCGACACCATAACGGTTGCGCCGAATTCTAGTGGCACCAACGTCTATGGTATGGACGGCGATGACCTGCTCGCTGGCGGCGCGAGTACGATGGATGGCGGCGACGGAAACGACGTTATCGATGCTCGCTCGACGGATCTCCTTACGACGCTGCGGGGGGGAGCTGGAAACGACATCATTTACGCGAGTCTGACGGGTTCCCAAGCCGAAGGGGGCGACGGCGATGATACGATTTACGCGAATGCCATCGCGCTAGGTGGCAACGGCAATGACACGATCATCGTCCAACAGAGCATCGGCGCCTTCGTGAATAACCACGCGGCGCCGATCGATGGGGAAGCGGGAAACGATTCAATCACAGGCGCGGACGGTGATGACGCGATCGCTGGCGGAACCGGAGTCGATAAAATCGATGGCGGGTCGGGTAACGACACGATCTTCTCCGGCGTGCCGCTCAATTTTTGGGAATTTGATCCGACGCCGTCTGACGCTGGTACAGAACATGACGTAATCAATGCCGGCGCGGGCGACGATCGCATATCCGCTGGCTACGGCGATGACGTTGACGGGGGCGAGGGAACCGATCTGCTGCGATTGGACCTCGGCGGAGCGTCTGCCGGCGTGACGCTGGATATGTCCATCTTCAGCTCCGGTGGCGCGATCAATATTGGTGGCGGGACCATCCAGAACGTCGAACATGTCGAATATCTCCTGGGTACCAATTTTGCCGATCAACTGACGGTGTCAGGCGGAGACAGCACATTCACAGTTGATGGCGGAGGCGGCGACGACTGGATCATTGTGAACGGCGGGAGCAGCACGCTCCTCGGCAGCGACGGCAATGATGTCATCGAAATTCGTGGTGGCCCGGCTCATGCATACGGAGGCGATGGCGACGACTCGTTCATCAGCGGTGCTGGCGCGGACAGTTTCGATGGCGGCTTTGGCAACGACTCGGTGGATTACGTCCGGTCAGCGACAGGCGTAAACGTCGATCTTGCAGCCGGGACGGGGGCTGGCGGCGACCAGCTGTACAATATCGACAGCGTCGCGGGATCAAACTTTGCCGACCAACTCGCCGGCACCTCCCTCGACAACAACCTGTTCGGCCGGACTGGCAATGACGTTCTCGACGCCGGGGATGGCAACGATATCCTCGATGGAGGGACCGGTAACGACACGATGGCCGGTGGTGCAGGCAACGACACCTTCTTCATCGACAGCAGCGGTGACGTTGTCACCGAAGGGACAAGCGCCGGTACCGACACGGTCCACACCACCATCACCTACACGCTCGGCGCCAACGTCGAGGACGGGACCCTCGACGGCGCCTCAGCGATCAGTCTTACCGGTAACACTCTCGCAAATGTGCTCACCGGCAATTCCGGCGGCAACATCCTCGATGGTGGCACCGGCAACGATCGCCTGACCGGAGGCGCTGGCGTCGACACGTTCGTCTACCGCACCGGCGGCGGAGCCGACGTCATCACCGACTTCGCCGCCGGCGAGGCGATCAACGTCTACGGCTACACCGCCGCGCAATCGGTCGCGCAGTCGGGCGCGAACGTGCTAGTCACGCTTGCCAGCGGCAATACGATCACGGTCGACAATGCGACGGTCGCCGCGGTCAAAGCCGCCCTTCACTTCCAGACGAGCGGCGGCGGCGGGACTCCCGGCACGATCACCGGCACCAGTGCCGCCAACACCCTCAACGGCACGACCGGCAACGACACCATCAACGGCCTCGGCGGCAATGACACGCTGAACGGCAATGCCGGGAACGACACGCTCGACGGCGGCACCGGCGCCGATGCCATGAAGGGCGGGACCGGCAACGACATCTATTATGTCGACAACAGCGGCGACCGCATCACCGAGCTGTCCGGCGCGGGGACGGATGAAGTGCGGACGACGATCACCCAGACGCTGGCGTCAAACGTCGAGAAGGGAACCGCGCTCGGCAGTGCCGCGATCAACCTCACCGGCAATGCGCTGGCCAACGTGCTGACCGGCAACTCGGCGGCGAACACGCTCAACGGCGCCGGCGGCAACGACACGCTGAACGGCGGGCTCGGGAACGACACGCTGACCGGCGGCGCTGGCCGCGACGTGTTCATGTTCGGCGATGTCGCGAGCGGCGCCGACCGGATCACCGACTTTGTCTCGGGCACCGACAAGATCAACCTGCACGCGCTCGGGATCACCGCCGCGCAGGTCCACACCGCGGTCAGCGGCAGCAATCTGGTGATCAGCGTCGATGCCGATCACAACGGCACCAACGACTTCTCCATCACGCTCGTCGGCGTGACCCACATCAACGCGTCGGATTATATCTTTTAGGGCTCAGTCCTCATGGCCGGCGCGCCACAACGCGCCGGTCAGCGGCTCCATCAGATATTGCAGCGCGGTGCGCTTGCGCACGGCGAGGACGGCATCGACTGGGAGGCCGGGGCGCAGCTCGCCGTTGCCGAGGACGGAGCGGACTCGCGCCAGCTCCTTCGCCGGGACGACGATCTCGGCGCGGAAGAAGGACCGGCCCGATTTCTCGTCGGTGAAGCTGTCGGCGGACACCGTGCGCACCGTCCCGCTGAACAGCGGCAGCGTGCGATTGTGGACGCTGACGAAACGCACTTGCGCTCTCTGGCCCGGATAAGCGTCGTCGGCGTCGGTCGGAGCCAGTTGTGCCTGAATGACCAGCTCGCGGCCGTCCGGCACGATGTCGAGCAGCTTCTGGCCGGCGGCGACCACGCCGCCGACGGTGAAGACGGTGAGCCCCACCACCTGTCCGGTCGCCGGGGCGCGGACCATTGAGTGCTGGAGCTGCTCGCGGGTCGCGACCAGCTTGGGGAGGACTTCCGACAGCTTGCTCTGCGCATCCTTGAGATCGGCTTCGACCTGCTGGAGACGGTCGCGCTGTACACTCAGCGACTGCATCTGGGTTTCGCCGATGCCTTCGCCGGCGCGGGCGAATTCGGCCTTCATCGCCGCTTCCTGACCGCGCAGATCGGCCTGCGCGCGTTCCAGCGCGCGGACCCGGTTGATGGAGGCAAAGCCCTTGTCGGCGATCCTGCGCAGGCCGTCGAGCTCCTCGCCGATCAGCCGCTGCTGCTCGACCAATTGGACGCGCTGCTGTGAATAGCCCGATTGCTGCTGCGAGAGCTGCTGGCCGCGTTCGCCCAACACCGACTGTTGCGCCGAAATCGCGCCGGAGCGAGCGCGCATCTCGGAGCGCTGCAGCGCCATCACCTGGGCCGCGATCTCGCGATCGTCCGGACTGAGCGAGGCGAACTCGGGAGGCGGCGTGAAATCGCGCTGCCCATTGCGTTCGGCGAGCAAGCGGGAGCGCTCGGCGAGAAGGGTCAGATAGTCGCTGGTCAGCCCGCGTTCCGCGGCGAGAAGCTCGGGTGCGGAAAGTTCGATCAGCACCTGTCCGGCCGCGACGTGCTGGCCCTCGCGAACCCTGATCGCGGTGATCACGCCGCCGTCGCGATGCTGGACCGTCTGACGGTTGCCGGCAATGGCGATCGTGCCCGCCGCATTGACCCCCGCGTCGAGCGGCACGAGGGCCGCCCAGCCGAGGAAGAGCACGAAGAAGAGCGCTGCAACGGCAATGCCGATGCGGATTTCCCTGCGCGCATTGCCCGCATCGACCGGGGCCCCCGGGTGAAGAACGAGCGCGTTGCTCATGCCGCATTCTCCGCCGTGCCCGGGCCGGTCAGGCGGGCGACGACGTCCTTCGCCGGACCGATCATCTTGGGCCGCCCTTCCTCGAGCACGAGGAGACGGTCGGCGATGGCGAGCAGTCCCCGCCGGTGGGCGATGACGATGACCGTCGCGCCGCGCGCACGCGCGCTGGTGAGCGCGCTCACCAGCGCCGCCTCGCCGGCCTGGTCGAGAAACGCATTGGGTTCATCGAGCACGAGCAACCGCGGCTCGCCGTAGAGCGCGCGGGCCAGTGCGATGCGCTGCGATTGCCCGGCGGACAGGCCGGCGCCGCCAAGGCCGAGCGGGGTATCGTATCCCTGCGGCAGGCCGAGTATCATCTCGTGAACGCCGGCTTCCTTGGCGGCACGGACGACCGCTTCGTCGATCGCCGTCGCCTCGTCGACGTCGCGGGCCCGGGTGAAGCGCGCGATATTCTCCTTGATCGATCCTTCGAACAGCGAGGGTTCCTGCGGCATGTAGCCGAGGTGCGGACCAAGCTCGTCCTGATCCCAGTCGGTCAGGCTCGCACCGTCGAGGCGGACCGTGCCGATGGTCGGCTGGAGGGCGCCGACGAGAATCTTCCCGAGCGTGGTCTTGCCGGAGCCGCTGGGACCGATGATGCCGAGGATCCGGCCCGGCTCCGCGGCAAAGCTGGCGCCAATCAGGACCGGCCGGCCGTCGCGCCCGCGAACGCCCACTTCCTCGGCCTTGAGCAGGCCTTCCGGTGCGGGAAGCGTGGTATAAATACGCTCTTCGCCGATGGTGTCGAGCGAGCGCACCAGGCGCTGCAGCGCGGCGCGGGCGGACGCCAGCGACGACCAGGCGCCGATGATGCTCTCGATCGGTTGCAAGGCGCGGCTGAGCAGCACCGAGGAGGCAATGATCGCACCCGCCGAAATATCGCCGGCCATTGCGAGCAAAGCCCCGACCCCGAGCGCCGCTGACTGGATGAACAGGCGGAAGAACCGGCTCGTCGCGGCGAGGCGGCCGCCGGCGAATTGCGCATGAACCATGTTGGAAAGGCCGATCCGGCGATGGCCGAGTTGGCGTTCGACCATCGCCCCCGTCATGCCGAGACCCTTGATCGTGGTTCCGTGGACGGCCGCCGCCTGCTGCGAATTGAGTGCCGACGCCATCGCTGAGGTCGCCACTTCCATGTGCTTTAGGGTCGCGCGCTGGTTGAGCCACGCGAGCGTCACCAGAATCGTCGCGGCAACGATCGCCATGATGCCGATCCAGAAGTGCAGCAGGAAGGCGACGAGCAGGAACACCGGCGTCCACGGCACATCGAAGATGGCGGCGATGACCGGGCTGGCCATGGCCGATCGGACGGAGTCGAAGTCTCGCATTGCCTGGGCAGCCGAGGCCGAATCGCTCGCCATCATCTGCGTGAGGATGCGCGGCGCGATCAACGCATCGACGCGCTGGCTGGCTCGTATCAGGAGGCGGTTGCGGATCATGTCGAGCACGGAAAGCGTCAACAGCGCGAGCGCCAGCGCGAGGGTGACGAACAGCAAGGTCGCTTTTCCGCCGGTCGGAACGACCCGGTCGTACACCTGCAGCATGTAGATGGTCGGCGCGAGATAGAGCAGGTTGATGAGCAGGCTGAACCCGGCGGCCGCGACGAAATGGGCCCGGCACTGCGCAAGCGCGTCCGCCACCATGCGCGGCACTTCGATGCCGGCAAGCTTCACCGCTTTTCCCCGAATGCGCCCGCGCTTGATAAGCGCCGGAACAACTTCAACCGCATGAAAATTCCTGTCCCCGGTAGTCGGCGGCGCTTTGCCCAGCGCCTCCTATCTTCCTCATTTTGCGGAAAAATGACGGAAGAGTCGAGAGCAGGTGGCCGGAACGCCGTCCAATCGTGGGACAACGGCAGGCCGCCCTGGCGAAGCCTCGGCGGATCGATGTGGCTGACCTCAGGCCCTATGTCACGACGCTTTTGCTGATTAGTGGGATGGAATGAATCGCCGTTGGAGCAGTCGAACGTGGTGACCGCCGCGCCGCTCATTGCCGGAATCGAGATCGGTGGGACCAAATGCATTTGCATTCTCGCGCGCTCGCCCGAGGAAATTGTCGAGCAGGTGCGGCTCGATACCCGCGACCCTGCGACCACGCTCGGCGAAGTCGATGCGGTGTTCGATCGCTGGCATCGCGATCATGGCTTCGCGTCGATTGGCATCGGAAGCTTTGGCCCGCTCGAGCTGAACCGAGCGTCACCCGATTTCGGAACGATTGTCTCGACCCCAAAGCCCGGTTGGTCCGATACGCCGATCGCCTCTCGCTTTGAGCACTTCGGCGTTCCGATCGCTCTCGATACGGATGTCGTCGGAGCCGCGCGCGCCGAGCAGCGGTGGGGCGCGGCGCGGGGAATGACAGATCTGGCTTACATCACGGTGGGGACAGGCGTGGGCGTCGGCGCATTGGTGGGCGATCGTCCGATTCTCGGTCGCGGCAATGCAGAAATGGGCCATATGCGCGTATCCCGGCTGCCTGGGGATGACTGGCCAGGCGTTTGCCGGTTTCACGGCGATTGCGTTGAAGGACTAGCGTGCGGTGGGGCGATCGCCGCGCGCCATGGACCCGGTCCGATTGCGGCCGACTGGCCGGGTTGGGCGCCGGTCGAGAACGCACTCGCGATGCTCGTCCACAACCTCGTGGTCACGCTGCAGCCTCAGCAAATCCTGATCGGCGGCGGTGTCGCGAGCAGCCAGGAGGGCCTGATCGATGCTGTTCGGCGCCGCGCCGTGGAGAGCCTCGCCGGTTACTATACGGCGCGCGATCTTCCGGACGATTTCGTCATCGCGCCCGGGCTTGGCACGCAGGCGGGACCGCTCGGCGCGATCGCGCTTGGATTGTGCGCCCTTCAAAGATGACTGAGAACGGTCGCGGTTGCGGCGCTAAACGACGAGTTGCAGCCGTGCCCCGCCCTCCACTGCATCGAGCGCTGCGATTGACCCGCCGTGAGCCAAAGCAACCTGTCGTGCGAAGCTCAGGCCGACGCCGCTGCCGCCTTTATGGGTGGTGTAGAAAGGCAGAAAGATATCCTCGCGCTTGTCCGCGGGGATGCCCGGCCCATTGTCGCGCACCTCGACCAGGAACTGGCCATGGCGATTGCGCGAGATGCTGAGCACGACGATTGGGCTCGCGACCTCGGCCGTCACCCGGACGGCGTTGCGCAACAGGTTGAGCACCGCCTGCGCGAGCAATTCGGGGTCCGCGGTGAGGTTGAGTGTTTCCGGCTCAACCTCCAGCCGGGCATCGATCGAACGCTCGCCGGTGTTGGCCAGCGCCAGCTGCAGCAACTCCTCGCCCCACGAGCGCGCCTTGAAGGTTCGCCGGTGGACGTCGGGGGTCTGCGCGAACTCGCGATAGCTCTGGACGAAATGAAGGATTCCTTCGGCCCTGCGCGCAACGGTTTCCGTCGCGGCGCGGGCTTCGGCGAGACTGGCAGCGTCTTTCGCCGCCGCGACGAGGTCCGCGCCCGAGCGGGCAAGCGACGTTACCGGCGTCAGGGAATTCATGATCTCATGGGTCAGCACCCGCACCAGGTCGACCTGCGCGGCGACTTCCAAGGCACCGAGCTCGCTCTGCACCGGCAGGATCGACAATACGGTGACCGGATTGTCGAGGCGCGCCACTTGCGCGGAGGCGAAGATGGCTTTTTGAGGCGCGCCTTCGAGGGTGAGGCGGGTGATGTTGCGCGACCCTGGCGGCAGTTGGGCCGCCGCCACAAGCTCCGGGCCCAAAGGTTCCAGGTCTTCGATCCGGGAAAGGGGCAGACGCGCGAAGAGCTGCCGCGCGGCCTTGTTCAGCAATTCAATGCGGCCTTCGCCGTCGATCGTCAGCAATGCACTTGGAGCATCGTCCACGACGGCCGAAAGAAAGCGCGTCTCGGCATTTTCCTGGCGATGGCGCTCCTGCAGGCTCTTCAGCGCGCGGTCGAGAGTCTCGCCGAGCACGTCGAAGCCGCCGCCGCTCGGGTCGGAAAAGCGTTGCGAATAGTCTTCGAAGCGGACGGATTCGACAAAGCGCGAGACGATGAAATTCGTGCGGCGGATATAGCTCCACAAACTGCCAAGCGCGATCAATGCAATGACGAAGGCGACGATTCGGCCGGCGCGAAGGTCAGGCGTGTTGAGAGCTATCAGGAAGAGCCACAGCGCGGCACCGAGCGCGATCGTCCGCCACGCGAGCCCGAATTCGAACCGATGCCTAAAGCCCATGCTTTTCCATGCGCCGGTAGAGCGCGCCGCGGCTCAACCCGAGCTCATTGGCGGCCAGCGAAATGTTGAAATGATGCATCCTCAACGCGCGCTCGATCATCTGCTTTTCGAACTGGTCGAGGTTAAGGCTGGTGGCAATCTCCGGTGCCGACACCGCGGAGGCGTCCGGCCGCGACGGCAGTGTGAAATCCTCCGTGCGGTAATGTTCGCCGTCCGCCATGATCACCGCCCGCTCCGCCGCGTGCCGAAGCGCGCGGACGTTGCCGGGCCAGTCGTGGCGGACCAACACCTCGAGCGCCGCCGGCGGGACGGCCCGCGCCGGGCGATCATATTTGCGGGCGAATAGCGCGAGATAGTGATCGAGCAGCAGCGGGATGTCCTCGCGCCGGGCGCGCAGCGGGGGCAGGTGAATCTCGATCGTATTCAGCCGGAACAACAGATCCTGGCGAAACCGGCCTTCGTCGGCGAGCTGCTCGACGGAAAGATTGGTCGCGGCGACCACGCGGACGTCAATGTCGACGGGCCGGTTGGCCCCGACCGGAACGACCTTGCGCTGCTCGAGCGCGGTCAGCAGCTTGGGCTGGAGATGGAGCGGCAGGTTGCCGACCTCGTCGAGGAACAAAGTGCTGTGGTCGGCGGCCTTGAGCCGGCCGATGCGCTCCCCGGCGGCGCCGGTGAAGGCGCCCTTCACATGACCGAACAGCTCCGATTCGAAGATCGTCTCGTTGGTCGCCCCGAGGTCGATCGCGACCATCGGCAGGGCGCCGCGCTTCGACAGGCGGTGAATCTCGCGCGCGACGATTTCCTTGCCGGTGCCGTTCTCGCCAAGGATGAGCACGTTGGCGTCGGTGGGAGCGGCCCGTTCGATGAGTCGCCGGACCCGCTCGATGGACGCGGACCGGCCGATCAGCGGAGTTTCGGTGCCGTGAGCCAGCTCGGACGCGCGACTGCGTTCGACCCGCGCATCGATCTTGCTGCGCCTCAGGGCCGCGGCACTCCGTACCGTCGCCGCCAGCCGCTCGTTGCTCCAGGGCTTGGCGACGAAGTCGCTGGCTCCTCGCTTCAGTGCCTCGACCGCGGTCGACACCGCGCCGTGAGCGGTAATGATCACAACCGCGGCGTCGGGGTCGTGGTCCATAATCTTTCCGAGGAAATCGAGGCCCTCGCGACCGTCGGTCGCGGAGCGCTGGAAATTCAGGTCGAGGAGGATCGCGTCGGGGCTCTCGCGCTTCAGCAGCGGGATCAAGTCGGCCGGCGATGACAGCGCCTCGATCCGCTCGAACATGTCGCGCAGGGCAAGCCGCGCCGCGAGTGCAATGTCGGGATCGTCGTCGACGACGACGGCAAGGCTGAAGCTGGGGTTCACGCTACATCTGTAGCGTCGGTGTCCGGAAATGAACAGTACTATCGAAAGAAATATTTCCACGCGCCGCAGATTGGATTCTTATGGCGATCTGGCTCGGTGATGGAGATGTTGAATGGGAATGTCGGCAACCCGCGTGGTTGAGTTGTGCGACTTGAGCGTGCGCGCGATCAAAGAAGATATAGAATTGCTGGAATCCGGAGCGCTCGAGTGGCGCTCGACGGAGGAGCACGACGTTTCCCGTCGGCAATTGCTGCGCATGCGCGCGGTCGTTTCCCATCTCCAGGAGATCATCGACGGCTGCGGGTGCGAGTGTGGCTGAGACCTGATTTCATCCATCGCCTGCGCCGTTTGGCACGGCGCTTGCTACGATTGTAGCATGAGCGGTGGGTTCAGTTTCATTGCGAGAGAGCGGCGTGAACTCCGCAGGTGTCCGTCAGTGTCCATTTCCGGACAGACATTGCCCGGAGGCGGACAGTGAGCCTGGTCGAGCTTCGGCAGGGCAATCGATCCGAAGCGGTCAGTGGCGGCGCGATGGATCGCGTGGTGGTGCGCAAGCGGATCGACAAGCGGATACTGATCGGTGGCGCGGCCGCCGCTGTAGCGTTGATCGTGCTGCTGTTCTGGCTGTTCGCACCGAGCGCGGGGTCAATGACGGTCGCTCGTGACCGCCTGTCGATCGCCACGGTCCAGTCCGGCACGTTCGAGGATTTCCTCCCGGTCCGCGGCCGAGTGACGCCGCTGGTGACCGTCTATCTCGACGCCGTCGAAGGCGGCCGTGTCGAGAAGAAGCTGGTCGAGGATGGTGCTGAGGTCGCTCAGGGTCAGCTGCTGGCGATCCTGTCCAACGCCGAGCTGCAATTGTCGACGCTCGAGAAGCAGGCCGAGGTCGAGCA
Organism: Sphingomonas sp. URHD0057; assembly: GCF_000620665.1. Lineage (GTDB taxonomy): Bacteria > Pseudomonadota > Alphaproteobacteria > Sphingomonadales > Sphingomonadaceae > Sphingomicrobium. Next base: position 87,508 of record NZ_KK211162.1, read on the forward strand.
GCAGCTCAACAACATGCGCAGCCAGGAACTGGCGCTCACCCAGACGCGCAACTCGAACCTGCGCGACCTCAACCAGGCTGAGACGGATCTCGCCAAGGCGCGACGCCAATATGATCTCTACAAGCCGCTCGCGGACCGCGGCTTCATTTCGAAGAAGAGCCTCAACGACACCAAGGACGACCTCGATTATCAGCAGCAGCGCCTGCAGATCCTGAAGCAGAGCATCACTCAAACCGAAGCGCTGCAAACCAGTCAGCTGAGTCAGCTGCGGGCCGCGTCGAGCTCGCTCAACAGCAGCATGGGCATCGCCCACGACAATCTCAGCCAGCTCGCGGTTCGCGCGCCGGTGACGGGGGAACTGAGCGGGTTCGACATCCAGCTCGGCCAGTCGCTGCAGCAGGGCGAGCGCATCGGACAGATCGACAGCGCGGGCGCCAACAAGCTGCAGGCCGACGTCGACGAATTCTACCTTGGCCGTGTTGCGGTAGGCCAGACTGCGACCGCCGAGGCGGAGGGCAAGATCTATCGCCTGAAGGTCGCCAAGGTTTATCCGCAGGTCCGCAACGGCCAGTTCCAGATCGACCTCATCTTCCAGGGTCCGGCGCCGGCGTCGGTCCAGCGCGGCCAGACGATCCAGGCCAAGCTGACGCTCGGCGATTCCGCGAAGGCGTTGCTGATCCCCAATGGCGCGTTCTTCAACGACACAGGCGGCTCGTGGATTTTCGTGGTCGACCGGAGCGGCAATGGCGCGACCAAGCGCCAGGTCCGGCTCGGCCGCCGCAACGCCGATTCGATCGAAGTGCTGAGCGGGCTCTCCGCCGGCGAGCAGGTCGTCACTTCTTCATACAGCGGGCTGGTCGACAAGGACCGGCTGAGTTTCAGCTCCGGCGAGTAAGAAAGGAACATTCCTCGTGCTGACCATGACTGGCCTCACCAAGTCCTACCGCACCGACACCGTCGAGACGACGGCGCTCGACAGCGTCGACCTCGACATCGCGGACGGCGAGTTCGTCGCGATCATGGGCCCATCCGGATGCGGCAAATCGACGCTGCTCAACGTCATGGGCATGCTCGACAGCCCGACCAGCGGTTCCTACGTCTTCAACGGGCGGGAGGTCGCGGGCCTGAGCGAAAGCCAGCTCGCCGACACGCGCAAGAGCAACATCGGCTTCATCTTCCAGAGCTTCAACCTGGTCGACGAGCTGACCGTTCGCGAGAATGTCGAGCTCGCCCTGCTCTACCACAAGTTCGCGGCATCGGAGCGCAAGGCCCGGGTCGAGCGGGTGCTCGACAAGGTCGGCATCGCGCACCGCGCCAAGCATCGTCCCACTCAGTTGTCCGGCGGCCAGCAACAGCGCGTCGCCGTCGCCCGGGCGCTCGTCGGCGAACCCAATCTGATTCTCGCCGACGAGCCAACCGGCAACCTCGATACCGCGCACGGCGAAGAGGTGATGCGGATGCTGCGTCAGCTCAACCAGGAAGGCTCGACCATCGTCATGGTCACCCACTCGCCGTCCCACGCCGACTTCGCCAGCCGCGTCGTCAACATGCTCGACGGGCGCATCCTGCAAGAACGCCGCCGCGCGGCCTGACCTAACCTCCCCGCTCGATACTCATTTCGAAGGATCAAGGATCATGTGGCGGAATTATTGGACAGTCGCGGTACGCGCGCTCGCCAAGAGCAAGACCTATTCCATCATCAACATCTCCGGCCTCGCCATCGGCATGGCCGCGTGCATCCTGATCCTGCTCTACGTCCGCTATGAGAACAGCTACGACAAGTGGCTGCCGGACGCCGACAATACCTATCAATTCCAAGCCTGGTATCCCAATCCGAAGAGCGGGATTCCGCTGTTTGGGCAGATGACCGCCTACGTCACCAAAGACCGCATCAAAAAGGATTTCCCGCAGGTCGAGCGGGTCGGATTCCTGCTGAGTGGACAGCCGATCATCATGAAGGATGGGCAATCGTCGTTCGGGGACGATTACGGCACGACCGACGACGATCTCCTCAAGGTGGTCAAACTCCCGCTGCTGTCGGGGAGCACCCTGACGTCGGCAGGCACCGCCGTTCTGTCCCGGACGGAGGCTATTCGCCGCTTCGGCACCGACCAGGTCCTTGGCCGCACGCTCAGCACCGTCGCGAAAGGACAACCTCGCGATTACAAGATCGTCGGCGTATTCAAGGACATTCCGAAGAATTCGCACATGAAGCTGAACGCGATCCTTCGGGCCGACTTCAACAGCTTCTGGGCAGACCAGCCCAACTTCATGACGCAGTGGGGCTGGCAGTCGGGGTGGGTCTATGCCGACCTCAAGCCCGGCACCGATCCCAAGCAACTCGACGCGGCCCTGCCTGCGTGGGAGAAGCGTAACATCCCCGACGAGACCAACAACGGGATTCGAACCAATCAGGGCGACGACCAGGAGTGGCATTTCGTCAACGTCAAGGACATCCACCTTGGCAAAGCCCAGAACGGTTCAATGACTCCGGGCAACGACAAGCGAACGGTCGCCACCTTCTCGATCATCGCGCTGCTGATCCTCGGCATGGCGGTCGTGAACTTCACCAATCTGGCGACGGCCCGTGCCGGTCAGCGCGCCCGTGAGGTCGCGTTGCGCAAGGTGCTGGGCGCGAACCGCAAACAGCTCGTCATACAGTTCGTCGGCGAGGCAATTCTGATCAGCGCAGTGTCGATGCTGGTGGCGCTTGCGCTCGTCGAACTTCTGGTGCGGCCGTTTGCCGCCTTCCTCGATGCCGGGATCCAATTGCACTATTTCGGGTCGGACGGGATCCTGTTGCCGGCAATCGGGGTGACCCTGCTGGTGGGCGTGGTCAGCGGGCTTTACCCGGCGTTCTTCATCTCCCGCTTCAAACCGTCGGACGTGCTGAAGGCGAACCGCTCCGCGGCGGAAACGCCTGGCTCGGGCCGTCTGCGCACGGCGCTGGTGATCGCTCAGTTCGCGGTGTCGATCGGCCTCATCGTCTGCACCGCGGTCGTCTACGCGCAAACCGTCTACGCGCGCACCGTCGACCCTGGGTACAAGCGCGACCATATCCTTCAGATCGACAACATCAGCCGGGCGCAACTGCGGCCGAGATCCGAAATGATCGTCGAGCAAATGAAGCGCATCCCGGGCGTCGTCGCGGTTGGGCGGACCGATCTGGGCGTCGACACCGACAACAACATCAATACCGGCGTGGTCCCGCCGGGCGCGACGCAAACCGTCGACATCGGCAATTACAATGTGGATCTTGGCTTCTTCGATGCGATGGGGCTGACGCTCAAGGCCGGCCGCTGGTTCGACAATCGGCCAATGGACGACCAGACCTACCCCTATCCTTCAGACCCAGCGGTAGAGAAGGCGATCGCTACTCGCGGCGTCAATGTCGTGCTCAACGAGCTGGCCGCCAAGAAGCTCGGCTTCGGATCTGCGCAGAACGCAGTTGGCAAGGTGTTTCACGGCGAGATCATTTCCGAGGGCATAAATAGCGACATCCGGGTCATTGGAGTGGTCGGAGACAGTCAGTTTCGTTCGGTTCGGGACCCGGTGCAGCCGCTCATGTACAACAAGGTCAATCAAGGGCCGGGCTGGATGATTATCCGCTACAGCGGTGACCCCGCGACGGTTCGCGCCGCGGTCGAGCAGAAGTGGAAGCAGCTGGCCTCCGACGTCCCGTTCGCCGCCAAGTTCAGCGAAGAAGTCGTGGGCGACCTCTACAAGGCCGAGGATTCGCGAGCCAAGATCTTTGCGTCCTTCTCCCTGCTCGCGGTGCTGATCGGTTGCCTTGGCCTGTTCGGGCTCGCCTCCTTCACCGCCGAGCGGCGGACCAAGGAGATCGGCATCCGCAAGGTGCTCGGCGCGCGCACTCGCGATATTGTGAGGCTACTCGTGTGGCAGTTCAGCCGCCCCGTCCTAGTCGCGAACCTGATCGCCTGGCCGGTCGCCTGGTGGGTGATGCGCGATTGGCTCAACGGGTTCGACCAGCGGATCACGCTCGGGCCGACGCCGTTCGTGGTGGCCGGAGCGATCGCCCTCGGGATCGCCATTGCGACAGTCGTCGGCCACGCCGTACGCGTCGCCCGCGCCAACCCGATCTACGCCTTACGATATGAATGATTAGACCGGAGCTAGGCAGGCGGACGCCGCGCAATTTCTTGAAGGGATGACAGGCATGTGGCGGAATTACTGGACGGTCGCGGTCAGGGCTCTGGCGAAGAGCAAGACCTATTCGATCATCAATATCGCCGGCCTCGCCATCGGCATGGCGGCGTGCATCCTGATCCTGCTCTACGTCCGCTACGAAAATAGCTACGACAAGTGGCTGCCGGACGCCGACAACACCTATCAATTCCAGGCCTGGTATCCCAACCCCAAGAGCGGGATTCCGCTGTTCGGCCAGATGTCCGCCTACGTCACCGGGGACCGCATCAAGAAGGATTTTCCGCAGGTCGAGCGGGTCGGATTCCTGCTGAGTGGACAGCCGATCATCATGAAGGACGGGCAATCCTCGTTCGGTGACGATTACGGCACGACCGACGCCGATCTCCTGAAGGTCATCAAGCTGCCGATGCTCTCGGGCGGCACCCTGGCCACGGCCGGGACGGCTGTCCTGTCGCAGACCGAAGCCATCAAGCAATTTGGTACCGACCAGGTTATTGGCCGAACGCTGAGCACGGTCGCGAAGGGAAAGGCTCGTGACTATAAGATCGTCGGCGTTTTCAAGGATATCCCGAAGAATTCCCATCTGAAGCTGAACGCCATCCTGCGAGCGGACTTCAACTCCTATTTCGCGGATAGCCCGGACTTCATGACCTCATGGGGTTGGCAGTCGGGTTGGGTCTATTTGAATCTGCGACCCGGCACCGACCCGAAGCAGCTCGAAGCCGCGCTGCCTGCCTGGGAAAAGCGCAACATCCCCGATGAAACCAACAACGGTATCCGCACCAACCAGGGCGACGACCAGGAGTGGCATTTCGTCAACGTCAAGGACATCCACCTGGGCAAGGCGCAAAATGCCGCGATGACGCCGGGCAACGACAAGCGGACGGTCGCGACCTTCTCGGTGATCGCGCTGCTGATCCTCGGCATGGCGATCGTGAACTTCACCAATCTCGCCACGGCGCGGGCCGGGCAGCGCGCCCGCGAAGTCGCGCTGCGCAAGGTGCTCGGCGCGAACCGCAAGCAGCTCGTCATCCAATTTGTCGGCGAGGCGCTGCTGATCAGCGCGGTTTCGATGTTGGTCGCGCTGGCCCTCGTCGAGCTGCTCGTGCGTCCGTTCGCCGCCTTCCTCGATGCCGGGATCACGCTTCGCTACTTTGGGTCCGACGGAATCCTTCTGCCGGCCATCGGAGTAACGGTGCTGGTAGGCGTGCTGAGCGGCCTTTATCCGGCCTTCTTCATATCCCGGTTCAAGCCGTCCGACGTGCTGAAGGCCAATCGCTCGGCGGCGGAGACTCCGGGCGGGCCGCCTCCGGACTGCGCTGGTCATCGCGCAATTCGCAGTGTCGATCGGGCTCATCGTCTGCACCGCGGTGGTTTATGCGCAAACCGTCTACGCGCGCACAGTCGATCCTGGATACAAGCGCGACTACATCCTGCAGGTCGACAACATGGGCCGCGCGCAGATGCTGTCGCGCTCGGAAATGATTACGGAGCAAATGAAGCACGTGCCCGGCGTGGTGGCGGTCGGGCGTACCGATATCGGCATCGACACCGACAACAACATCAACAGCGGCGTCGTCGTCCCCGGCGGCACCAAAACGATCGACATTGGCGATTACCGCGTCGACCAGGGCTTTTTCGATGCCATGGGGCTGACACTGAAAGCGGGCCGCTGGTTCGACAACCGGCCGATGGACGACCAGACCGTTCCTTATCCGTCGGATCCGGCGTTCGAGAAGGCCCTCGCGGCGCGCGGCATTAACGTCGTGATCAATGAACTTGCGGCCAAGAAGCTGGGCTTCGGCTCGGCCCAAAATGCCGTGGGCAAGCTGTTTAGAGGCGACGTCATCAGCGACGGCATCAACACCGACATTCACGTAATTGGCGTGGTCGGCGACAGTCAGTTCCGCTCGGTTCGCGATCCTGTGCAGCCGCTTTGGTATGCCAAGGTGAACACCGGTCCCGGGTGGATGATCATCCGCTACCATCGTGATCCTGCTACGGTTCGCGCGGCGGTCGAGCAGAAGTGGAAGCAACTGGCGCCCGACGTGCCGTTCGGCGCGAAATTCAGCGAGGAGGCAGTCGGCGGCCTCTACAAGGCCGAGGATTCGCGCGCGAAGATTTTCGCCTCCTTCTCTTTGCTCGCGGTGCTGATCGGTTGCCTTGGCTTGTTCGGCCTCGCCTCCTTCACCGCCGAGCGGCGGACCAAGGAGATCGGCATCCGCAAGGTTCTCGGCGCGCGCACCCGCGACATCGTGCGGCTACTGGTGTGGCAGTTCAGCCGCCCCGTCCTAGTCGCGAACCTGATCGCCTGGCCGGTCGCCTGGTGGGTGATGCGCGACTGGCTCAACGGCTTCGATCAGCGGATTACACTTGGGCCGACGCCATTCCTCATTGCCGGGGCGATCGCCCTCGGCATCGCCATCGCGACGGTCGTCGGCCACGCCATCCGCGTGGCGCGCGCCAACCCGATCTACGCGCTGCGCTACGAATAGGCTTTCGACCTTGCCTCCGCCGCCACGGGTGCGCGGCGGAGGCAGGACCGTTCAGAAGGCCTCGACCGGGATCTTCATGAGCGCGTCGGCTCCGGCTTCGACCTTGCGGCGAAGCGCCGTCGATCCCGGCAGTTCGCGGTCCGCGTAGAAACGCGCCGTTGCAAGCTTGGCTTCATGGAAGGCGGGATCGTCGCTGCCTTCGGCTAAAGCCCGCGCCGACGCTGAGGCGAGCTTCAGCCACATCCACCCCAAGGCCACCAGGCCCATCAGTTCCATGTAGGCGTATGCGCCGGCTCCGGCGATGTCGGGGTCGCCGGTGGCATGGTGCGCCAGCCACACGGTTGCCGCCTGGAGGTCGGCGAGCGCGGGTTGGAGGCCGGCCGCGACCCCCGCGGGATCGCCGGCCTTCGCCGCATCATTGAGGTCGGTGCCGACGAGCTCGAAGAAAGCGCGGATCGCGCGGCCGTTGTCGCGGGGCAGTTTGCGGCCGACCAGGTCCATCGCCTGGATGCCGTTGGTGCCTTCGTAGATCTGGGCGATGCGGGCATCGCGGACGAACTGCTCCAAGCCATGCTCGCGGATGTAGCCGTGGCCGCCCAGCACCTGTTGCGCGAGGACCGCCGCCTCAAAGCCCTTGTCGGTGAGATAGCCTTTGATGACCGGGGTCAGGAGAGAGATGAGATCCTCGGACGCCTGGCGTTCCGCCTCGTCGGGCGAGCGATGCATGAGGTCGACCTGCAGCGCCCCCCACAAGATCAAGGCTCGCCCAGCCTCGTTCCACGCCTTGGCCTCCATCAACATGCGGCGGACATCGGGATGGACGATGATCGGGTCGGCGCTGGCCTTGGGATCGCGCGCCTCTTCGTGCAGCGCGCGGCCCTGTCGCCGCTCTTTAGCGTAGGTGACCGCATTCTGGTAGGCGACCTCGCCCTGGGCGAGTCCCTGGAGGCCGACGCCGAGGCGCGCGGCGTTCATCATGATGAACATCGCCGCGAGGCCCTTTTCGCGTTCTCCCACCAGCCAGCCCTTCGCGCCGTCGTAATTCATGACGCAGGTGGCGTTGCCGTGGATGCCCATCTTCTTCTCGAGCGCGCCGCAGGACAGCGAGTTGCGCTCGCCGAGCGAGCCGTCCGCATTGACCAGGAACTTGGGCACTACGAACAGGCTGATGCCCTTCACCGTGTCGGGCGCGCCGACAACCTTGGCGAGAACCAGGTGGATGATGTTTTCGCTGAGGTCGTGCTCGCCCGAGGAAATGAAGATCTTGGTGCCGGTGATGGCATAGCTGCCGTCCGCTTGCGGTGCCGCGCGGGTCTTTAAAAGCCCGAGGTCGGTGCCGCAATGCGGCTCGGTGAGATTCATCGTGCCCGTCCAGCGGCCGGTGACCATCCTCGGGATGTAGGTCTGCTTAATTTCGTCCGAGCCTTTGGCGAGCAATGCGGCGATCGCTCCCGATGTCAGGCCCTGATACATTTCGAAGGCGTGGTTGGCGGACAGGATATATTCGCTGACCGCGGAGCCGATCACCTGCGGCAGGCCTTGCCCGCCATATTCCTCGGGCGCGGTCAGCGTCGGCCAGCCGGCGTCGCAGAATTGCCAGTAAGCGTCCCTGAAGCCTGGCGGGGCCGTGACTGATCCATCCTCGGCGCGCTTGCACCCGGCCTCGTCGCCGACCCGGTTGAGCGGCTGGAGCACCTGTTCCGCGAAACGGGCCGCCTCTCCGAGAATTGCTTCGACGAGGTCGGGTGTCGCGTTGGCGAACCCGGGAAGGTTCGAGTAGCGGCCGATGTCGAGAACGCCTTCGAGAATGAAACGCGTGTCCTTCACCGGGGCGGTATAGGTCGGCATCGGCGACTCCCTTGCGGGCATGTCCTATGGCGCGGCCGAAGCGGCGTCCAGCGGCGGTGCATCCGCGGTTCAGCACGCTTCGTAGATAGCGGCATGAGGAGAATGAACATGCACCGGCTTACCTTCACCCTGACCTCAATGGTTGCGTTGTCCGCGATCGCGGCGCCCGCTCATGCCGATACGGCAGTGCTCGCTGGCGGCTGCTTCTGGGGCATGGAAAGCGTGTTCGAGCATGTGAAGGGCGTGCAGAACGTCGTTTCCGGATTTGCCGGGGGCGCGGCGCGCGACGCCGACTACGACTCGGTCAGCTCGGAGCGGACCGGCCACGCCGAGGCGGTGAGAATCAGCTACGACCCGAAGCAGGTCAGCTACGCCCAGCTACTGCAGATCTTCTTCACCGTGGCTCACGACCCGACGCAGGTAAACCGCCAGGGCCCCGACACCGGCCCAAGCTATCGGTCGGCGATTTTTCCCCAGAACGCGGGCCAGGCCCGCGCGGCGCGGGCGTTTATCGCCAGGTTCAGCTCAGATCACGCCCACAAGGCGCCGATCGCGACGAAGATAGAGAGCGGCGGCTTCTACCCGGCGGAGGCTTATCACCAGGATTACGCGCGCCGGCACCCATTCTATCCCTACATCGTCGTCAACGACCGGCCGAAGGTCGCGGCGCTGAAGGTGCGATATCCGAGCCTTTTCAAGGCGTAAGACTGCTAAGCCGTTAAAATTTCACGCTTTATTCATGCAAGGGGCGACAAAGGCGCTGCCTCGCATTATATGGCGGGCGATACACGGCCGTGCAGGCGATTGGGGCAACCATGGACATGCTGACCAACCCTTTCGACGATGACAAGCTGCGCGAAGAGTGCGGCGTCTTCGGCATTTGGGGCGCTGATAACGCCGCCAGCTTCGTCGCGCTTGGGCTTCATGCGCTGCAGCATCGTGGCCAGGAAGCCGCCGGCATCACCAGCTTCGACGGCAAGCATTTCCACTCGCACCGCGCGATGGGCCACGTCGCCGGCAATTTCGACCGCGACGAGACCATGGGCAAGCTCGCCGGCCACTCGGCGATCGGGCACGTGCGCTATTCAACGACGGGCGAATCGGGCCTGCGCAACATCCAGCCACTATTCGCGGAGCTCGCCGAGAGCGGCTTCGCGGTGGCTCACAACGGCAATATCTCGAACGCGATGAAGCTCCGGCGTACCCTCAACCGCCGCGGCTCGATCTTCCAGTCGACGAGCGATACCGAGGTCATCATTCACCTCGTTGCGACATCCGGCTTTTCCACCACGCTCGACCGCCTGACCGACGCGCTGAAGCAGGTCGAGGGCGCATATTCGCTGGTTGTGCTGACCGACGATGGGCTGATCGCCTGCCGCGATCCTCTCGGCATCCGGCCGCTGGTCATGGGCAAGCTTGGCGAGGCGACAATCTTCGCTTCGGAGACCGTCGCTCTCGACGTGATCGGCGCAAGTTTCCTGCGCGATGTCGACCCGGGCGAGCTCATCCTCGTCAACGACGGAGGCATCCGCTCCTTCCGGCCGTTCGAGAAGCTCGCACCGCGGCCGTGCATCTTCGAGCACGTCTATTTCTCACGGCCCGATTCGATCGCCGAAGGAAAGTCGGTGTACGAGGTGCGCAAGAACATCGGCGCCGAGCTGTCGCGTGAGGCGCCGGTCGAGGCCGATTATGTCGTGCCGGTTCCCGACAGCGGCGTGCCGGCCGCGATCGGCTTCAGCCAGGCCTCGGGTATCCCGTTCGAGCTCGGCATCATCCGCTCGCACTATGTCGGCCGGACCTTCATCCAGCCGAGTCAGGAAGTGCGTCACCTCGGCGTCAAGTTAAAGCACAACGCCAATAGCGCGCTGGTCGACGGCAAGAGTATTGTCCTGATCGACGATTCGATCGTGCGCGGCACCACATCTGTGAAGATCGTGCAGATGATGCGCGACGCCGGCGCGCGCGAGGTGCACATGCGAATTGCTTCGCCGCCGACGCGGCACAGCTGCTTCTACGGCGTCGACACTCCGGAGCGCGCGAAACTGCTCGCGGCGCAGATGAACGTCGAGCAGATGCGCGATTACATCAACGCCGACAGCCTCGCCTTCATTTCGATCGAAGGCCTGTACCGAGCGCTCGGCGAGGACCGCGACGATGCGCAGCCGCAGCGCTGCGACGCCTGCTTCACCGGCGACTATCCGACCAGCCTCACCGACGTCACCGAAAAGGATCGCGGCACGCCGCTGTCTTTGGTCGCCAGCCGCTGAGCGGCTAGAGCGCGGACATGACTGATTCGAAGCCGTTTGCGGACAAGCTTGCGCTCGTCACGGGTGCCAGCCGCGGGATCGGCGCCGCCACTGCCGAAGCCCTGGCCGCGACCGGTGCGCACGTCATCCTCGTTGCCCGGACCGCGAGCGCGCTCGAGGAAGTGGAGCAACGCATCCATGAGGCGGGAGGAAGCGCGACCATTGCCCCGCTCGACCTGACGCAGGGGGAATCGATCGGCAAGCTCGCGGCAGCGGCGGCCGAGCGGTGGGGCAAGCTCGACATCCTCGTGCTCAACGCCGCGATGCTTGGATCGCTGACCCCGGTCCAGGACATCGATCCCAAGGAATATTCGCGGCTGCTCAGTCTCAACGTGCTGAGCAACCAGGCGCTGATCGCGGCCTTTGACCCGTTGCTTCGGAAAGCCGAGCGGGCCGACGTCGTGGCTCTGACCTCTTCGGTCGGCGGTGAGCCGCGGGCCTTCTGGGGGGCTTACGGCTCGTCCAAGGCCGCGCTGGAAGGATTGCTCGGCTCTTATGCTGACGAGACGGCCTTCACCAAGACCATCCGCGTCCATATCGTCGATCCCGGCGCGACGCGTACGCGCATGCGGGCGCTCGCATTCCCGGGCGAAGAGCCGGAGAGCCTGAAGCCGCCGGAAGTCGTCGCACAGGCGATCGTCGACCGGCTAACAGCCGATGTTCCGACCGGCGAGAAAGTTCGCGTCGACGCCTAAACCAGCGTGAAGCGCGTCAATCGGCGGGCCGGGTCGGCCTCGCCGAGGCGGAGGCGAACGGCGTCGCCGATGTGACGGCCGTTTTCGGGCACGCGCGTGATCACCGCCGGGTCTGCGATCTGGATGCGCGCCCCACGTTGATCGAGGTCGGTGACGCGGCCGTCGAATATCTTGCCGACTTGATCGGCGAGGACGATTGCCTCCGCCAGTTCCAGCGCCGCGGAATCGACCTGAGCAGTCTTGGCATCGGCACGATTCATGATGTCGGGCAGCCTCTCGAAAGCGGCCCCAACCGCTTCCGGAACCGGCTTCCCGTTGGCGATGGCGAGCGCCGCCTGGGTCACGTACCGGTCGGCCAGGCGCCGCAGGGGGGCGGTCGCATGGACATAAGTGGCCTGCATTGCCGAGTGCCATGGCCGCTCGCCGACATGGAAGGGCGCGTAGCTGGCGCGCTGGCCGGCCCGGCGGATAGCGAGCATGAACGCGGCCTGCTTTGGGTCGTTGGGGTCAAGCCCGATTTCGCGCTGCTCGAGGCTCACGTCTTTGGGCCATTCGACGCCCAAAGCGCGGGCGCTCTGTCGCAGCCGACGGATCGCTCGCTCATCTGGTCCCGGCATCACTCGGAACAGGCCGGTGGCGTGCTCGTAAAGCGCGCTGGCGACCGCGAGGTTGGCAGCGAGCGACAGCGCGGCGTTGGCTTGCTCCATCGCGTTCATCGGACGGAAGGCCAGCTCGAACCCGCCATCGGCGCTTTCCACAACCTCTTGCTGGGGCGGATCGACGCGTGCCGCGCCGCGCGCCGCCTCGGCGTCGGCGATCCGCCGCGCCAATTCGTCGAAGCCCGCCGGCAGGTCTTCCGGGCGCACCGTCGCGTAGCCGAGCTTGGCGCGGCTGCGGATCAGAGCGCGCTCGACGCCGTCGAGCAATGCGGTGCCATCGGGTTGGACCCGGACCGAGAACAGAATCGCCGGGCGGTCGCCGTCCGGAAGCAGGCTCGCGACGCCTTCGCCGATTACGGGCGGGTAGAGGCTGACCTTGCCATCGGGCAAATAAATGGTTTCGCCGCGGGTCCAGGCTTCGGTGTCGAGGGCGTCGCCGTCATCGACGAAGGCCCCGACGTCGGCGATGGCATAGCGCAGGATGAGGTCGCCGCCGGCTGCTTCGATCGCGAATGCCTGGTCGAGGTCGGTCGAGCTTGTCGGGTCGAGCGTGACGAAGGGGAGGGCGGTACGATCCACATAGCCGGTCGGTTGGCGGCGCGCCGCTGTTGCTGCAGCATCGAGCACAAGCGGAGGGAAAGCCGCCGGCAGCTGGAATTGCACGCGGATCGCGGCGAGTCCGTCCGCGAGGGCTCGCGGACGGTCGTAAAGGGCCTTCACTTGGCGGGTTTCGGCTTGCCGATGGGCGCCAGCACGCAGCCGAGCGCGATCAGCTCGGCGTCGTGGTCATTGGCCTCCCACATCAACTCGATGATCTCGGCGAAGCAGCCGTTGATCCTTGCCAATTGAGCCGGTGACGGCCGGCCGACGATCCGAAAGAAGGTCAGGTTGCGCCCATCGCCATCATCGACGCGCGATGCCGATTGCTGGCCGACGCGAAAGTCGCGCGCGAGCTGCCGCGTCTGGGCCGAGACGATGTTGGCGACCGCTGCGGACTGGCGAGGATCACGATGGGCTTTGGCGAGGCGGATTCGGGCCGCCACCGTCTCATACAATTGCTCCCGGCGGCGATTGCGGACACGGGAGCCAGCTTCGACGACCAGCCCCACGCCGAGCAGCCTCTCCACATGGTGGTACAATGCGGTCGGGCGCGCACCGATTTGCTCGGCGAGCTCGCGAATCGACAGCGGGCCCGATACCGAAAGGCGCCCGATAATATCCTGTCGGCGCGGATTGGCGACGGCCTCGAGCTGGCGAGGGTCGGTCGTTTCGTAATCGAGCGCGCGCTTTTTCCCCATGTCAGCCGTCCTTGATCAAGGTGGCTTGCGCAACGTCGATGGCGCCGCCCCGGAAACCGCCCTCGCAGTACATGAGGTAGTAGCGCCAGAGGTCGTGGAACGGCTCGGTGAAGCCGCGCAGCGCTCCGCTGGTGACCGCGTCATTGTACCGTTCGCGCCACCGTTTCAGCGTCTCGGCATAATCGAGGGCAAAGCCGTCACGGGCCTTCCAGGCCAAGCCCCGCTCTTTCGCCAAAGCGGCGAACTTGGGCTCGTCGAGCAGGCAGCCGCCGGGGAAGATATAGGCCTGGATGAAGTCGGGATTGCGAACGTAGCCGTCGAAAATATCGTCGGCGATGCTGATGAACTGCAGGGCCGCGCGGCGACCCGGCTTCAGGTTGCGGGCGATGCAATCGAGATAGTCCGGCCACCAGCGCTGGCCGACCGCCTCGACCATTTCGACCGACGCGACGGCATCGAACTGCTCGGCCGTGTCCCGATAGTCCTGGAGCCGGATCTCGATCTTGTCCGACAGCCCCGCAGCCGCGATTTTCCGATCGGCCCACGCCTTCTGCTCCTTCGACAGCGTGAGCCCGACGACCTCGGCGCCGCGCTTTGCCGCCTCGATTGCCAGCGAGCCCCAGCCGCAGCCGATTTCGAGGAGTCGATCGCCCGGTTTCAATTCGAGCCGGTCGAGCAGGCGCCCGATTTTGTTGAGCTGGCCCTCATCGAGGCTGTCCCGACGGCTGGCGAAGCGGGCGCTGCTGTAGGTCATCGTGTCGTCGAGCCAGGCGGCGTAGAAATCGTTGCCGAGGTCGTAGTGGGCGGCGATGTTCTTGCGCGCTTTCGCCGGTGCGTTGTCGCGCCGCCGGTGCTTGAGGAGATTGAAGGCCCGTGCCGCGCCCTTGGCCCGGCCGGTCTCGCCGAGGCTGTGGGCATTGGCGGAGAAGACCGCGAACAAGGCGACCGGGTCGGGCGAGTTCCACTCGCCGCGGGCCCAGGCGCGGTACCAGCCGATTGAGCCCGACGTCACCAGCCGGACCAGCGCGTACCAGCTGTGGATGCGCACTTTCGCTTCGGGTCCCGGCGCGCGGAAACCGAGGCGGCGCAGCGAATTGTCCGGTGTAGAGACCTCGATTCCGCCGGCGTCCACCCGATCGCCGATCTGGTCGAGCACGACGGCGAAGCTGCGCGCGAAGAGGCGCCCGACGATGCCGCTGCCGCTCGCGAACAGCAGCCCGCCGCGCAGCAGATGGTCGCCCCGCGTGCTCATTCGGTGGAGTTATGAACTCGAACGGCCATTGTCGAGCGGGACGAGGAAGGCGTGACCGCTGAAGAAGCGTCGGATTCCCGCCGGAATCGAGCGCGACCGAAGAGGGCCGTAGAAGCGCTGGTCGGACAGATAGGTCTTGCCGTCGACGTTCACGACGATCGGCATGCGCGACCAGACCAGGAAGGAGCGAATTCGGCGCGACCTGGCCTCTGCCCTTGCAAGCTGCGGATCGTCGAGACGGAGCGGATCGGACCTGGCATCGATTACGAGGCCATCCGTCAGGTCGAAGCTGCCGCTGCCGAAGCGGTCGGCGCTGCGCCATTGGATGTTGCGCTCCCAGAAGGCGAATGGCGGTGGTCCGGCGACGATCAGTGTCGGCTCGATCCCGCGGGCGCGAAGGGTTGCGGCCGCGGCTCTTTCGATTCGGGCACTCTCGCCGAGGTTGAAGGCAATGTAGCCGAGCATCAGGAGCCCGGCGATCTGGGCAGGACGCCCCGCGCGCGGGGAGCCGCGACGCCAGCGGACCGCCGACCAGCTGATGCCGACGACCATCAATAGCCAATAGACCCAGTCGATGATGAAGATCGCGTTCCCCGAATACCAGCGCCAGCTGACCGGCGCGAACAAAGCGATGGCGTAGGTCGTGAGCCAATCGAGGAAGGGGTGGGTGAGAACGGCGAGAAACGCGACCACGAACAGGGGCCGGGTGCGAAACGGCAGCGCATCCGGTCCCCCAGGTCGAAGGCGATCGAGAAGCCATAGGATCGCGACGATCGCCGCGGCGAGCAATGGCCAGGCGAAGACGGCGTGCAAAGGCCCGCGGTGGAACTCGATGCCGTCGACGGGAAAGGCGAGCGGCGCGAAGACGTCGATGTCGGGCGCGTTGGCGCCGAGCAGGCACGCGGCCATGGCGAAGCGCGAGCGGCGCTTGAGCCCCATCTGGCCGAGCAGCGCGCCCGCCAAGGTGTGGGTGATGTTGTCTATCGTTCCGCTCCGTCATTGCGAGCGAAGCGAAGCAATCCAGAAGGGAGCTGGATTGCCGCGTCGCCTGCGGCTCCTCGCAATGACGGCAACACACTCAGCACTAGAGCTTGTGAGGCTCCTTTTCGACCATCCAGGTCTGGCCCTTGGATACCAGCGCCTGGAGGTCGGCGGTCTTGCCCTTGGCGGCGGCCGCGTTCTGCTCGTGGACCACGGCGTTGAAGGTCGGCGCGGGGTCTTCGTAAATGACGCCGAGCGCGACCGGGAAGCCTTCGGGCATCTCGATCAGCATCGCGGCGATGCCCTTGTTCCTGGGGTCATGGACGATCACCGCTGGGTCCTCGCCGTCCACCACCTTGAGGCACAGCCGCTTGACATCGAGCGCGAGTCCCTTGGCGCCACCCGCGAACAGCATCCTCTCGCCGGCCGTCAGCCACAGCTGGTTGTCCGCTGCCGTCTCACGCGCGGTAAAGCTGCCGAACACGTCGTCATTGTAGACGATGCAATTCTGGTAGATCTCGACGAAGCTCGCGCCGCGGTGGGCGTGGGCGGCCTTCAAGACGTCGGGCAAATTCTTGTGAACGTCGATGCCGCGGGCGATGAACCGAGCGCCTGAGCCCAATGCGAAGGCGCACGGCGTCACCGGCCGGTCGACCGAGCCGAACGGCGTTGACGGGCTGCGGGTGCCAACGCGGCTGGTCGGCGAATATTGGCCCTTGGTGAGGCCGTAGATCTCATTGTTGAACAGCAGGATCTGGCAGTCGAGGTTGCGGCGCAGCACGTGCATCGTGTGGTTGCCGCCGATGCTCAAGGCGTCGCCGTCGCCCGTGATGATCCACACGTCGAGCTCGGGATTGGCGAGCTTGACCCCGGTGGCGAAGGCGGGCGCCCGGCCGTGGATGGTGTGGAAGCCGTAGGTCGCCATGTAATAAGGAAAGCGGCTCGAGCAGCCGATGCCGGAGATGAACACCGTCTTCTCGCGCGCGACGCCGAGGTCGGGCATCGTCCGCTGTACGGCTTTGAGCACCGCATAATCACCGCAGCCCGGGCACCAGCGGACCTCCTGGTCGCTCGCCCAGTCCTTGGCGGTGGTGGTTGGGATTGGGGAAATTTCGTTCATCCGTGGGGCCTCAGCCAGATTACGAGCAGGACGATGACGATCAGCATGATCAGCATCGGCCAGACGTTGAGCTGTCTCATGCGAATGTTCACCAATGTTCGCAGTGACGGGGAAGATTCACCGGCTATCTCCCAAGAGCGCAGCGTCGATCGCAGCCCCGATCTCCGCAATGCGGAATGGGTGTCCGGAAACCTTGGTCAGCGGCTTGGCGTCGACCAGGAACTGGTCGCGCAGCAGCGTCTTGAGCTGGCCCATGTTCATTTCGGGCACGAGGATATTTCCAAAGCCCTGCAATAGGACAGACATATTTTTGGGCATCGGCCAGATGTGGCGAATGTGGACGTGGGCGACGTCCTGGCCGCGGGCGATCGCGCGCCGGACCGCCTGGTGAATCGGGCCGAAAGTCGAGCCCCACCCGACCACCGCCAGCGCCGCCCCTTCGCGGCCGAGGCACACGTCCTGGTCAGGGATCGAATTGGCGACCCCGAGTACCTTGGCGTGGCGCGTGTCGGTCATCTCCTGGTGCGCGGCGGGCGAATAATCGATGTTACCGGTGCCTGGCTGCTTTTCGATCCCGCCGATACGGTGCTCGAGGCCGGCCGTCCCGGGCTTAATCCACGGCCGGGCGAGGCCGTCGCCACGGGCGTAAGGCATCACGCCTTGGCCTTCGGCCGGCGGCGTCTCGAAGAAGGTCACCGGGAACGGCGCATAGCCGCTCATATCCGGAACCCGCCACGGCTCGGCGGCATTGGCGATATAGCCGTCGGTCAGCAGCATGACCGGGGTCATGTAGTGGGTCGCGATCCGGCACGCCTCGATCGCGCAGTCGAAAGCATCGGCGGGCGAGCGCGCGGCGATCACCGGCACCGGCGAATCCGCGTTGCGGCCGTAAACTGCTTGGTAGAGGTCCGATTGCTCGGTCTTGGTCGGCAGCCCGGTCGACGGCCCGCCGCGCTGCGAATTGACGACCACCAGCGGCAGCTCGGTCATGACGGCGAGCCCGATCGCCTCGGTCTTCAGCGCGATGCCAGGGCCCGACGATGACGTGATGCCGAGCTGGCCGGCATAGCTCGCGCCGATCGCGGCGCAGATCGCCGCAATCTCGTCCTCCGCCTGGAAGGTGGTGATCCCGAACTCCTTGAGGCGCGCGAGATGGTGGAGCAGCGGGCTCGCCGGGGTGATCGGGTAGGAGCCGAAGAACATCTCGACGCCGGCAAGCTGGCACCCCGCGACGAGGCCCAGCGCCAGCGCCTCGGCTCCTGTGACGGTGCGGTAAAGTCCGGGCTCCGCAGGCGCGGCGGCGAGGTGGTGCTGCTTGAACGGCGCGCCCATCTCGGCCGTTTCGCCATAAGCGTGACCGGCGTTGAGCGCGGCGATATTGGCCTCGGCGAGCTCGGGCGCCTTGGCGAACTTGGCCTTGAGCCAGTCGACGATCGGCTGGCGGTCGCGGTCGAACATCCACAGCGCGAGGCCGAGCGTCCACATGTTCTTGCAGCGCAAAGCTTCCTTGTTGCCGAGGCCGTAGGGCTTCACGGCGTCGAGGGTCAGCTGCGAGATGTTGAAGTGGACGACTTGCCAGCGGGCGAGGCTACCGTCCTCGAGCGGGTTTTGCTCGTAGCCGGCCTTGGCGAGGTTGCGCGCCGTGAACTCGCCCTCGTCGGCGATGATCAGGCCGCCTTCGCGGATCTCGTTCGCGTTCACCTTCAGCGCCGCCGGGTTCATCGCGATCAGCACGTCGGGCTGGTCGCCGGCGGTGTCGATCGCGGTCGATCCGAAATTGATCTGGAAGGCGGAGACGCCGAAGGTCGTGCCCTGGGGCGCACGGATCTCGGCCGGGAAGTCGGGAAAGGTCGCTAGATCGTTGCCGGCGAGCGCGGTCGACAGCGTGAACTGGCCGCCAGTGAGCTGCATGCCGTCGCCGCTGTCGCCGGCGAAGCGCACGACCACGGCTTCAGCGGGCGGATGCGCGGTCGCTTCCTTGTCGGTGAGTTGGTGAGTGGCGGTCGCCACGATCGAGTCCTTCACAAACGCGCGAGTTTCGTCTTGCCACCTTATTAGGCGCGTGAGGCCGCGTTCGCCACCCTTGTCAGGGTAGGTTGGGAGCATTGTCCACAACCGCGGCGAGTGCGATGGTGCGGTGGGGGACGAATGCCAACATCCGCAGCATGGACCTGCCCGACCTGCTCCACGCGCCGGCGAATGCGGTTCTGCCCGCAATGCGGTGAGGAACGCCGTCGCGCCGACGACCTCAGCGTGCGCGACCTGGCCGCGCAGTTCGCCAAGGCGACGAGCAGCGTGGATGGAAAGTTCGTCCGCAGCTGGGGCAACCTCCTGACCAGGCCGGGCCGGTTGACGGCGGCGCACATGGCGGGCGAACGGCGGCGATACATCACTCCGCTGGCCTTGTTCTTCATCGGAAACGCGGTGTTCGTGGGGGTGCAATCGCTGACGGGCGCGAACATCCTGTCCTCGCCGCTCGACTCGCACCTGCATGCGCAGGACTGGAGTCCATTTGTGCAGCGACTGGTCAACGAGCGCCTCGCCCAGCGGCACATGACGCTCGAGGCCTATACGCCGGTCTTCGATCGCTCGGCGGTATTCAATGCGAAAGCGCTGATCATCCTGATGGCGCTATGCTTCGCGCCCTTGCCGGCGATGATCTTCCGGGCACGCCATCGGCCTGCCGGCGCGCATATCGTGTTTGCGCTGCACCTTTATGCGTTCGTGCTGATTCTGCTGAGCGTCTCCGTCCTCCTGGCGCGGCTCGACCTGGTGCTGGGTGGGGGAGGCCTTAGCTCCGGCATGGTCGACGCGGCCCTGTCCATCTTCAACCTCGCCGCGTGCGGAACCTATCTCTTCCTCGCGATCCCCAAGGTGTACCCGACTTCAAGCGGGCGCCGGTGGGCAGCGACTGCCTTCCTGACCAGCGCGGTGGCCGTTCTCTTCGTCGGCTACCGGTTCGCGATCTTCCTGATCACCTTCGCCTCGACCTGAGGCCTTCCCCATCGAGGGGAGGGGAAGCTATGGAAGTGCCATGGCAACGGGCGAGAACGGTTACCGCCGCGGCGTCGGCGTCATGCTCTTGAACCGTGAGGGCAAGGTGTTCGTCGGGGCGCGGATCGATAACACCGACGAAGCGTGGCAGATGCCGCAGGGCGGGATCGACAAGGGCGAGGAGCCATGGGCGACCGCTCAGCGCGAACTCGAGGAGGAGACCGGCATTGCGCCGCACCTGGTCGAGCGGATCGCCGAATGCCCCGAGCGGCTGAAATACGACCTGCCGGAGGGAATCCGGCACGAGTTATGGGGCGGCAAGTGGAAGGGGCAGGACCAGGACTGGTTCCTCGCCCGCTTCCTCGGCACCGATGCCGACGTCAACATCCATACCGAGGACCCGGAGTTCCGCGAGTGGAAGTGGATCGAGCCTTCCGAGCTCCCTGACTTGATCGTGCCGTTCAAGCGCGAGCTCTACCGCCAGCTGCTCCGGGAATTCGCGGAGCACCTAAATTGAAGGGTGCCACGACAATTGCCGGGGGCGTGGTTCATGACCTTCCGGACGACCTCCGGGACGCGCTCAGGGCCGATTTACAGGCGCTCGCCACGTGGGAGGACATCACCCCGCTTGCCCGCAACGAATGGATTTGCTGGATCGACTCTGCGAAAAAGATCGAGACCCGCCACAAACGCATCGCCTGGGGCTGCGAAAACCTGGGCCAAGGAAAACGTCGGCCCTGTTGTTGGCCCGGATGCCCACATCGCTGAAAGCGAGTTAGCTCCGCGGCTGCTGAGCCGTGAAATAGCCGATGCCGCCGCCGACGATGGCGCCGAGGATCGGTCCGATGAAGGGGAGGGGAATGGCGACGACCGCGCCGATGGCGGCGGCAATCGCGGTGCGCCGGGCGAGGGGATTTTCAAGCATCGGGATGGGCTCCTTGGACGTGTATTATATGACTAATACACAAGATTGTCCATCCCGATGAGGCGGGTGGCCGGACTGCCCGGCCACCCATTCGAACTCAGGCGTGCTCGACCGTCAGGGTGACGGTTTGTTCGGCCACCTGCTCAGCGGCTCGGCTGATCAAGGCCGCGGTTTCGGCGGCTTTCGAAACATAGACCGAATGGCTCGCGGGGGTCTCGGCGACCGTAGCCCCGGCGCGCTCTGCCATCGCGCGCTGCGCCGGCGGTGGAATCATGTGGTCGTCGGAGGCAACGAGGTAGAAGGCGGGCTTCGACTTCCAGGCCGGCTGGGTAATCTTGCCGGCAAGCGCCTCGACGCCCCACGGCACCTGCGAGTCGGCCATGAACTGCGCGAGAGCGGGCTCGACGTCGGCCGCGAATGAGGCCGCGAACTTCGCCTTGTCGAGGAACAGAAAGCCATCCTGCGGTGGAAGGATCGGCGGGACCGGGGCACCTGGAGGCGGATTGGCGATGAGGGTCCCGACCGACTCACCGGCGTCAGGAGCGAAAGCGGCGATATAGGCCAGCGCGGCGACCTTGGGATCGTTGCCCGCCTCGGTGATGACTACGCCGCCATAGGAATGACCGACCAGCACGACCGGGTTCTTGGCGGAGGCAATCGCGCGCCTGGTGACGGCGACGTCGTCGGCGAGCGTCAGGGTCGGGTTCTGGACGACGATCACTTCAAAGCCGTCCTGGGTCAGGATGTTATGGACTCCCTGCCATCCGGAGCCGTCGACGAAGCCGCCGTGGACGAGAACGATGCTGATGGGTTGGCTGGTCATGGTATCGGTTTCCTCCTTCTTTAAACGCGATAATGATTATCGCGATAACTATCTGCTACGGCCCTCCGGCAACCCTTGTCAAGCGATTATTTATCACGATAATGAATTTCCGGAGGATCGCTCATGAAACTGCCCCTCGACGGCCAGCTGTGCTTCTCACTCTACGCAACGACGATTGCGGTGAACCGGCTGTACAAGCCGATGCTCGACTCGTTTGGCCTGACCTACCCGCAGTACCTCGTCCTTAGCACCTTGTGGGAGCAGGATGGACTCCCGGTTTCCGCCGTCGCCGATCGGCTGTCGCTCGACTCGAGCATGATCACGCCGCTGTTGAAACGGCTCGAGGCGGCCGGATTCGTGAGCCGTCAGCGCAATCCCAAGGACGAGCGCCAGGTCATCGTCACGTTGACGGCGAAAGGCCGCTCGCTGGACCAGAAGACCGCCTGCCTGACCGATCGCCTGTTGGAACGCTCGGGATTGACGCCGAAGGAGCTGATCAAGCTCAATGAGCAGGTTCAGGCGCTCCGGGACGCGCTCACTCGCCCGGCCGCTTGAACACCGGCATCTTGACCGTGAAGACCTGCACCAACTCGCCGTCCTGGTCCCGCGTCTCGTTGCGCACCGTCACGATCGCCATGTTGGGCTTCGAGCGCGAATGAACGATGTCGAGTACCTCGCTCGACAGCTGCAGCGTCATTCCCGGGCGGGTCGGCTTGGGCCAAGCGAGCTGGAGCTCGGCGCCCACGAGGCCGTCGGCGAGCGGAACGCAGTCGACCAGCATGCGCATCGACATCGCCGCCGTGTGCCAGCCGCTCGCGGCAAGCCCCTTGAACAGGGAGCGCTTCGCTGCGTCCTCGTCGAGGTGGAACGGCTGCGGGTCGAACTCAGCGGCGAAGGCCTTGATCTCCTCGGCAGTGACCTGGCGCGGGTTGCTGACGAAGCGCTGACCGACGTGCAGGTTTTCGAGATAGAGCCGCTGGGACATCGGCGGGCCCTTAAAGCAACCGCGACCGCGACGGAATGCGGCCGCTTGTCGAAACCGCGTTGGAGCTTGCGCGATTTCGCGATAGCCACGCTTTGTCTCATGCCGCGGAGGGTCCGATGCGCCATGTCGCCTTGCTGTTGCTCACACTCGCCGTCGTCCAACCTACCCATGCCGCAGCGCCGTCGAAGCCCGCCGGTGCCATCGCCCTTGCCGTTGCCGACCCGGCGCGGCCAGCCGACCAACGGTCCACCGATGAGCTGAGAAAGCCGGCAGAAACGCTCGCTTTCTCCGGCGTGCGGCCGGGTATGACAGTCGGCGAATTCTACCCCGGTGGCGGCTATTTCACGCGGATGTTGAGCGACGTCGTCGGGCCGAAGGGTCACCTCTATGCGATCGAGAATGCGGGCTGGAAAGGCGCGGTCAAGGCCAACGACGAGATGCTTGCCCAAGGAAAATGGAGCAATGTGTCGATGGATGTTCAGCCGTTCGGCACGGTCAAGTTCCCCAAGGCGCTCGACCTTGCATGGGTGACGCAGAACTACCACGACCTCAAGATCGCCGAATATGGCAAGGTCGATACGCGTGCCTTCGACCGCCAGGTCTATGCGGCGCTAAAGCCGGGCGGCACCTTCTTCATCCTCGACCATCAAGGGCGACCAAATCTGAGCGACGCGGAAATCGCGAAGATGCACCGGATCAACCGTGACGTCGTCATTAAGGAAGTCACCTCGGCGGGGTTCAAGCTCGTCGCCGAGGGCAAGTTCCTGCACCGTCCGGGGGACGACCACAGCCTGCCGATCTTCGACAAGGCAATCCAAGGTCATACCGACCAATATGCGCTGAAGTTCATCAAGCCGCGCTAGGCGGGAGCGCGGCGCGCTACTTGCCGCGCTTGGACCCGGACTCCTTTTCGCCGGCAAGCGCTTCGAGGCTGCGGCGGCCGATATCCAAGGCGAGGTCCCACATCGCGTTGCCCTTCGATGCGCCCTCCTTGGACAGCTTGCCGAGCTGATCCGCGCCCTGTGCCGCGAGCTGCCGCGCCTTCTTCGAATCCTTGAGCGCCGCCGCGGTTGCGACAAGCGCGGCGGCAACGACGTCTGCCACCAGCGGGTTTTGGGTGATCGCCTTCAGCCGCCGTGCGGTCTTCGCAGCCTTCTTCTGGCCCGCGCTCTTCTTGTCGTCCTTTTTCTTTTTCTTGTCCTTGACCATGTCCTGCCCCTTTTGCCGACTCTCGATCGGCTCGCCTCATACCAATTTCCGTCACAAGACTGTAACAGGGCTCTGTTTCAGTTCAGCGACATGCCGTGGGCAAGATCGAACCTATTTCCCGTGCTTCCAACAAGCTGATGGACACCGTTAGCGAAATCGCGACGGCGGCAGCCGAGGAGCCGCCGCCCGAGCCGCGCTATTTCAACCGCGAGCTGAGCTGGCTCGCCTTCAACCGCCGCGTGCTCGAGGAAGCGTGCAACGCCAAGCACCCGCTGCTCGAACGCGTGCGCTTTCTGTCGATCTCGGCAAGCAACCTCGACGAATTCGTCATGGTCCGGGTGGCCGGCCTCAAGGCGCATCAGGCGATCGGGGTGGAGGAGCTGTCGCCCGAAGGGATGACGGTCGCGCAACAGCTCGCCGCGGTGACGGCCGAAGTCGATACGCTGGTCAGGAGCCAGCATGAGGTCTGGGCTGCGCTGCAGCTCGAACTCGACGTCGCCGGCATGCAGGTCATCGGCGATGAGCCGCTCGACGAAACCGTCGAAGCGTGGCTCGACCAGCATTTCCGCGAGCAGATCTTTCCGGTGCTAACACCGCAGGCGATCGATCCGGCGCATCCCTTTCCGTTCATTCCCAACCAGGGCCTGAGCCTGATCTTCGAGATCAAGAAGGGGCGGGCCAGCGTGCGCGAGCTGGTGATGGCTCCGTCGAGCTTGCCGCGTTTCATCCGCATTCCTGGACCGGACGCACGCTATATCGCGCTGGAAAGCCTGATCCGGCGCAAGACCGACTATCTTTTTCCCAAATATGTCGTGGTTCGCGGCGGCGCCTTCCGGATCATCCGCGACAGCGACATCGAGATCGAGGAGGAAGCCGAGGACCTGGTTCGCTACTTCCGGACGGCGATCAAGCGCCGGCGGCGGGGGCGGGTCGTGCGCCTCGAGCTCGAACCCCAAATGCCCGAAAGCCTGGTTGCGGTCGTGCAGGATGGACTGGGGGCCGCAACCGCGATCATTTCGGAGACTCGCGGCTTCCTTGGCATGACCAACCTGTCGCAGCTGGTCGACGAAGACCGGCCGGACCTTAAGTTCACACCGTTCAACCCGCGCTTTCCCGAGCGCATCCGCGAGCATGGCGGCGATTGCTTCGCGGCGATCAGCGAGAAGGACATCCTCGTCCATCACCCGTACGAAAGTTTCGAGGTGGTGGTGGAGTTCATCCAGCAGGCCGCCGCCGACCCCGACGTCATCGCGATCAAGCAGGCGCTCTACCGCGCGGGCAAGCAGTCGGCGATCATTCGTGCGCTGATCGACGCCGCCGAAGCCGGCAAATCGGTGACCGCGGTGATCGAATTGAAGGCGCGGTTCGACGAAGAGCAGAATTTGATGTGGGCCAGCGCCCTCGAGCGCGCCGGGGTCCAGGTCGTCTATGGCTTCATCGACTGGAAGACCCACGCCAAAGTGTCGATGGTCGTTCGGCGAGAGGAGAAGGGATACCGCACCTACTGCCATTTCGGAACCGGGAATTACCACCCGCTGACGGCCCGCATCTACACCGACCTCAGCTATTTCACGGCCGAGCCGAAGCTGGGACGCGACGCTGCCAAGCTGTTCAATTACATCACGGGCTACCTCGAGCCGCGCAACCTCAAGCAATTGGTGCTGTCGCCGGCGACCCTCCGGTCCGAGCTCATCCGGCTGGTCGACGCGGAGATCGCCGCGGCGCGCCATGGCAAGCCCGCCGGAGTGTGGGCAAAGATGAACTCGCTGGTCGATCCGATCATCATCGAGAAGCTGTACGAAGCGAGCGCGGCGGGCGTGAAGATCGACCTCGTCGTGCGCGGCATTTGCTGCCTGCGGCCGGGCGTCCAGGGATTGTCCGAGAACATCTACGTCAAATCGATCGTCGGCCGTTTCCTCGAGCATGCGCGCCTGTGGTGCTTCGCCAACGGTCACGAGCTCCCGCATCCCGAGGCCAAGGTCTACATCAGCTCGGCCGACTGGATGCCGCGCAACTTCGACCGCCGGATCGAATATATGCTGCCGATCGAAAATCCGACGGTGCATGCCCAGCTCCTCGACCAGGTCATGGTCGCCAACCTCATCGACAACGAACAGAGTTGGCGGTGCAACCCGGACGGGACCTACAGCCGGCTCCAGCCCAAGCCGGGGCAGGAGTTCAACCTGCACAATTATTTCATGTCCAACCCGTCGCTTTCCGGCCGCGGCCAGGCGCTAAAGAAGGGCCGGATGGTTCCCAAGCTGCGTTTCCATCGCGGCCGCTAAGCCTGTAAGCGGCGGCTGGTGAGGAGCGCAGAGCCGGTCGCGATCATCGACATCGGGTCGAACTCGATCCGCCTGGTCGTTTACGCGGGCCCGCCACGGATTCCCACGCCGATCTTCAACGAGAAGGTCCTCGCCGGCCTCGGCTCGGGGCCGCCGGGTCAGCTGCCGGAAGAGGCGCGGGCGAGGGCGCTGACCGCGCTCAGCCGCTTCAAGCTGCTCATCGATCATATGCGGGTCAAGCGGACCCACGCGGTTGCCACGGCGGCGATCCGGGACGCCGGCAAGGAAGGCGCGAAGTTCATCCGCGAGGTCGGCAAGCTGGGCTTCGAATGCAAAGTCCTGAGTGCGGAGGAGGAAGCGACATTGGCAGGCGAGGGCGTGCTTTCCGGCATTCCCGCGGCCGACGGAATTGCGGGCGACCTCGGCGGTGGTAGCCTCGAGCTGGTGAGGGTCGGAGACGGACGGACCGAAGGCGGGATTTCCATGCCGCTCGGCGTGTTGCGTTTTGCCCGCACCGAGGATGCTGAGCACGCGGCGCGCAAGCTCCTCAAGAGCAGTCTCAAAGGGTCCGGGATTCGCGAGCGCAGCCGTGGGCGTCCGTTCTACATGGTCGGGGGATCGTGGCGCGCGCTGGCGCGGATCGACATGCTCGCTACGGACTTCCCACTGCCGATCACGCACCAATATCGGATGAAGCCGGGCCGGCCGAAGGAGCTGAAGAAGCTTCTTCGGGATCTCGATCCGCGGATGTCGGCCCTGATCGACCCGGCGCGATTGGCGACGTCCCCGCAGGCCGCCACCATCCTGCATATTCTTGCCGAGGAGCTCGAGCCGTCGGAGCTCATCGTATCCACGTTCGGGATCCGCGAGGGCCTGCTTTATTCGAGACTGAAGCCGGCGGTTCGACGCCGCGATCCATTGCTCGACGAGGCCCGCAACGCCGCGGGCGCCGAGCACCGCTTTGGGCAGCACGGCGACCTGCTGGATGAATGGATCGCGCCGCTGTTCGATGATTCTCCGGCAATGCGCCGGCTTCGGCTGGCGTCGTGCCTGCTGGCGGATGTTGCCTGGCAGGCCAGCCCCGATTTTCGGGCCGACCGGGGAATCGAAATGGCCTTGCACGGCAATTGGGTCGCGGTGAGTCCGGCGGGGCGTGTGATCATGGCCCAGGCCCTGTCCGCGAATTTCGGGCGCGACCGCCTGCCGGACGACCGGCTCGCCGAGCTGTGCAAGGACGGACAGCTGCGCCGCGCCCATTGCTGGGGCTTGGCGATGCGCCTCGGCCAACGGTTGTCCGGCGGCGTTGCAGCCGTGCTCGAGCGCACCAGCCTCAGCGCCGGCGACGGCTTCATCCAGCTCAATGTTCCGCGCGGCGAGGAGGCGCTGGTCGGCGACGCGGTCGAGCGCCGCTTGGTCCGGCTGGCCGAGATGCTCGGGTGCGAGCCGGTGATCAACAGCCAATGACGACGGGCGCGCCCGTCGCCACGAAATACACCTTCGATTTCGTGCGGCGAAGCCTGCCGGAACAGGCGCGATCGGTGCTCGAGATCGGCTGCGGCGCCGGGGAGCTGGCGGCGCGCCTGGCCGGCGCCGGTTTGCAGGTTCTCGCGCTGGATAGCGACTCGGCCTGCGTCGCAGAGGCCAAGGCGAGAGGTGTGGATGCGGTCGCGCTGGACTGGCCGTCGGCGATCGAACAGAGGTTCGACGCCGTGCTCTTCACGCGGTCGCTCCATCACATCCACGATCTCGACGGCGCGATCGCCGAGGCCGTGGCCGTGCTGCGGCCAGGCGAACGCGTAATCGTCGAGGACTTCCGCTCCGAAGGAGGCGGACCATGCGGTAGGGCTTGGTTCAGCGGTCTCGTAAGACTGCTGCATTCAGCCGGTGCGTTTCGTCCCGATTTCGACTTGGAACATACGCTCGGCAAGATCGAGACGGT
Organism: Sphingomonas sp. URHD0057; assembly: GCF_000620665.1. Lineage (GTDB taxonomy): Bacteria > Pseudomonadota > Alphaproteobacteria > Sphingomonadales > Sphingomonadaceae > Sphingomicrobium. Next base: position 115,489 of record NZ_KK211162.1, read on the forward strand.
CGATCATGAGCACCCGCTGCATTCGTCGGGCGCGATTGCCGATGCGCTGGCACGGGCGGGGCCGGTCGAAGCCGACGATTCGGCCTACTACTTTCGCTATCTGGAGGCGGATCTCCGCTCGCCCGATGCCGTCTGCCGGCTCCTCGAGTACGAGCTGGAGATGATCTCGGCCGACGCCATCGAAGCCCTCGGCAAGCGCTTCGTCCTCTCGACCTGACGGTGTGGCGTTCCGCCAGCGGCCCCGCTAGGAGCCCCGGCATGGGGGAATTGTCGTCCATCGAACAAGCCGCCGTCGAGCGCGCCGCGGTCGAGCCGATGCTCGACCAAGTGCTCGCCTGGTCGGCGATCAACAGCGGCTCGCGCAATCTCGGCGGGCTCGAGCGCATGGCCGACGTGCTGACCGACGCCTTTGCCGCACTGCCGGGGGTGCTTCGGCTCGACAAAGCGGAGCCGGTCGCATCGGTCGACAGCGCCGGCCGGTCGGTCCCGATCGAGCATGGACGGCACCTGCATTTGCACGTTCGGCCGATGGCACCCGTCCAGCTGCTGTTGACCGGCCACATGGACACTGTGTTCGCCATCGATCACGAATTCCAGGGCACCCGTTGGCTCGAAGAGGGGGTGCTCAACGGCCCCGGAGTCGCCGACATGAAGGGCGGCATTGCGGTGATGCTGGCGGCGCTCAAAGCCGTCGAGCTTAGCCCCCACGCCGACCGCATCGGCTATGAGGTGGTGATCAACAGCGATGAGGAGGTCGGCTCGCTGTCTTCGGCGCCGCTACTGGCGCAGGCCGCCGGCGGCAAGAAAGCGGCTTTGACCTATGAACCCGCCGCGCTACCCGACGGCACGCTCGCCGGTGCTCGGCCGGGAAGCGGCAACTTCGCGATGGTCGTCCACGGACGCTCGGCTCATGCCGGACGCAATCCCGAAGACGGCCGCAACGCGCTCCTCGCCGCCGCCGACCTCGCGCTGCGGCTCGGCGCCCTCCGGCGTGACGGCCTCAGCGTCAACCCGTCGCGGATCGAGGGCGGAAGCCCGAGCAACGTCGTGCCCGACCTCGCCGTGCTGCGCGTCAACCTGCGTCCGCGAACTCCCGAAATCGAGGCCGCCGCCCAAGCCGCGATCAACGAAGCGCTCGCCGCCGTTTCGGCTGAGCACGACGTGACGATCGACGTGTCCGGCGGGTTCGGCCGGCCGCCCAAACCGCTGACACCGGAGGCCGAGGCGCTGTTCAACCTCGTCAAGCAAGCCGGCGCGGACCTCGGCCAAAAGATCGCCTGGCAGCCTTCGGGCGGCGTTTGCGACGGCAACAACATCGCCGCCTGCGGCATCCCCGTCGTCGACACGATGGGCGTTCGCGGCGGCAAGATCCACAGCATGGAGGAGTTTCTGATCGTCGACAGCCTGGCCGAGCGCGCCGCCTTGTCCGCTCTCACGATCCTGCGCCTGGCCGGAAGCCGCGGATGAGCTTTCGCATTCGCCCGGCGCACGGCGAGGACTTCGCCGCGATCTACGAAATGGCCAAGCTGACCGGGGGCGGGTTCACCAACCTTCCGCCCGATCGCGGAACGCTGGTCGCCAAGCTGGAACGGTCGGAGAAGAGCTTCGCGCGAGCCGAGGACGCCCAGGAGGGCGACATGTACATGTTCGTCCTCGAGGACCCAAAGGAGCGGCTGATCCGCGGCACCTGCCAGATTTTCGGCCAGGTCGGGGTCATCCAGCCCTTCTATTCCTATCATCTGAGCACGCTCACCCAAACCAGCGCCGAGCTTGGCAAAACCTTCCGCAACCAGCGTCTGAGCCTGACCACCGATCTCGAAGGCTCATCGGAGGTCGGCGGGCTGTTTCTTCATCCGAAGTCGCGCGCCGGCGGCCTTGGCGCGCTCCTCGCGCGGAGCCGCTATCTGTTCATCAAGCAGCATCGCGGGCGGTTCGGCGAGCGGGTTCTCGCCGAGCTCCGGGGAGTGATGGACGAGGCCGGCAATGCGCCCTTCTGGGACGCGCTCGCCGGCAAATTTTTCGGCATGACCTTCCCCGAAGCCGACCAGTTCAATGCGGTGCATGGCACGAAATTCATCGCCGACTTGATGCCTCGCTCCCCGATCTATGTCGCCCTGCTCACCGACGAGGCACGGAGCACGATCGGCCAGCCACACCCGAGCGGCCGGGCCGCGTTGCGGATGCTCGAGGATGAAGGCTTCCGCTATGATCGCTACGTCGACATTTTCGATGGCGGACCGACCGTGACGGCGCCGACCGATTCGATCCGGACCGTCCGGGAATCGGTGGCCGAGACGATTTGCGAGATCGGCGAGGGCGGTCGCACCAAGATGCTGCTCAGCGCCGGGCGCCTGAAGGACTTCCGCGCCTGTTTCGCCGCCGCCAAACGTGTGCCGAAAAAGGGATTGTGCATCGACGCCGGGGCGGCGGAGCTGCTCCAGGTCAAAGTCGGCGACGCGGTCCTCGCGGCAGGACGCTGATGGCGCTTGTCGAGATCAATTTCGACGGCATCGTCGGGCCCAGCCACAATTATGCCGGGCTGAGCTTCGGCAACCTCGCCTCGACCAGGAACGCCGGCCAGTTGTCCCAGCCGCGGCGCGCGGCGCTCGAGGGCCTCGACAAGATGCGCGCCAATCTTGCGCTTGGCCTAACTCAGGGCATCTTTATTCCGCAGCCACGGCCCAATCGCCAATGGCTCGCCGCTCTCGGCGCCACGATCGAGGAAGCCGGGCCGGCGCTGGCAGCCAATGCGATGTCGGCTTCGGCGATGTGGGCGGCCAACGCGGCGACCGTCTCGCCCGCGCCGGATACCGCCGACGGCAAATGCCACCTGACGGTTGCCAACCTCCGGACTATGCCGCACCGCAGCCACGAATGGCCGGCGACCTTGGCTCAGTTGCGCACCGCCTTTCGAAACGAAGCCTTCGCGGTGCATGACCCCGTCCCTCCGGCCTTCGGCGACGAGGGCGCGGCCAACCACATGCGGATTGCCGCGGCGCACGGCGAGCCAGGTGTCGAGATCTTCGTGTACGGCGTATCGGGCGGCGCATTCCCCGCGCGCCAGCATATCGAAGCATCGAGCGCGATCGCGCGCCTGCACCGGCTCGATCCGGCGCGGACGCTGTTCGCCGAGCAGTCCGAACAGGCGATCGCCGCCGGCGCCTTCCACAATGACGTCGTCGCGGTTGCCAACGAGCGCGTGCTGTTCGCGCACGAGCATGCCTTCGCCGACAAGGCCAGCCTGGTCGCGGGGTGCGAGCGGCTCGTGCCCGGCTTTGAATATGTGGAAGTCGGCGAGACCGACGTTCCGCTCGCCGATGCCGTCAAAGCCTATCTGTTCAACGCGCAGCTGGTGACGCCGCCTTCGGGCGAGACGACGCTGATCGCTCCCGCGGAGGCGCGCGAAACCGCCTCGGTGTGGAGCTGGATCGAACGGCATATCGCCGGCAACGGCCCGATCCGCCGGGTCGAGGTGGTCGACGTCCGGCAATCGATGGCCAACGGCGGCGGGCCTGCCTGCCTGCGGCTTCGCGTCGTCGCCGACCCAGCCACGGTCGACCCGCGCTTCCTCGTCGACGACACGAAGCTCGATCGGCTTGCGGAAGTGGTGGCAAGCCATTGGCCCGAGCATATCGATCATGCCGAGCTGCAAGAGCCGGCACTCATCCGAACGGTCGAGGACGCGCGCAGCGCCCTGCTGGGCGCGCTCGACCTGGCAGAACTCGCCTAGAAAGTCCCGAAGCGGCACGACTCCCCAAGTATTATCGCGACTTTAACCTTGTCTCTTAGCACTTAAACGGCTCAAATCAGCCGAACACGCGTTTGGGTGTTAACGATGCTGAACAAGATCGGTCGCCTATTCCAGATCAAGACGCGCCTCGAGGCGTGGCTGGTGATCTATGCGATCGCTCTGGGCGCCGTCGAACGCGGTCGCCATTACCTTGAAACCTATCCGGGCTGGGGCGGCTGGATGCTCGCGGTCGCGTGCACCGGCGTCGTGTTTCTTGCCGGCGCCAAGCTGCTCGATTCCGTGCGGCGGCCGGTGCCTGCCGTCGCGATGGGGCCTTATGCGGCGCCGGTGAAGCGCCGGTCTGCTATTGGTCGTAGTCGACCCAGGCGCCTGCCGACGGATCGCGCTGCAGCGTTACGGACTTCACGTCGCATAGATTAACGCCGGCCCAGGTGACCGGTCCCGAGCCAGGGACCGAGGCGCGAATGTCGAACGCGCAATCGGGATCGCTGAACTGAATCGAGCCGCGAGCGCCCGCGGATGGAGCGGCGCCCAGCGTCTTCCACTCCGCCGTGCCGGCGCGGCGGATCGACAGCTCGGCGAGCGCGCCGCTGGTTCCGTTGACCAGGGTGAAGTTCGACGCGCCGGCCCAAGCCGGGGCCGACGAAGCCAGCAGGACGATGAGGGCGAGTCTTTTCATGCACTGGAGTATATACCCCAGCGCATTGGTCGGAAACGGGAATTTTGCGTCAGGCGGCGTTGAGCTCGGCGTAGTTCGGGCGGGCGCCGCTCCAGAAGGCGACGTTCGCGGCCGGGCCGCGGTTCGACGCTTCCTTGAGCGGCAGCGCGGTCGAGCAGAATGCGCACTCGGCGGAGACGCGGCCGATCAGCCAATGCGTCCGCCCGCAGCCGGGGCAGTGGTTGATCTCTCCGTCGTGATAGACGGCGTGATAGCCGCGGCTGCTCGGGTTGAACGCCTTGCGGGATTCGATCGAACTCAACATGGTGTTTTCCTTCGAAACCATTCGGTCACCCTAACGAGCGGCGAATCGTTAGGTTTCACCGATGATCCGTGAACGCGGCCAATGTGTCACGCGCCGGGACATCGATGTTCCAAGGTGGGACAGAAACGCTCATCGTGGCCGTTTCGGAGCCACTTATCCCCAGCCGCTGTGGATATTAACCATCGGTTAGCTATTCGCAGCGATGGTCCAAAGGTTCTCTGCGGAGAGGGGGACCAGTGGAATCGAATGAGCGTTATTATCGGCGCCGCGCGGTCGAGGAACGCATGGCCGCTCAGCGCGCGATGACCGAAACCGCTCGGGCCTGGCATGCCAAGCTTGCCGCGGAGTTCGCCGCGCGCTGCATCGACTGCACCGCAACCGCAACCGCAACCGCCACAGCGACCGGCAGCGCGCTCAGCGCCTGAGCCGTCAGGTTCGATCCGGAAGCAACCGGACTGCTTCGTCGAGCATTTGCAGGACATCCTTCCGTCCCAGGTGAAAAGCCTGCGCCTTCCACGCCGTTCCCGTCAGCCGCTCGAGCGCCATGAAGGCCGTGAAGCCTTCGCGCTGGGACCACCATTTGTCGTTGACGAAACCGGGCCGGACGTCGGCGGCCGGGACATCCGCGCCGTGCGGATCGACGAGCCAGCGATAGGCCATCCACTGTCCCGAGCCTTCGAGGGTCAGCCAGACCGGCTCGGCCAGGGCGTGATAGGCGTTCTTCCCGGTGAACCAGCGCGCATAGCGGGCCTTCATCATCTGGCGAGCCGAACGGACTAGCCGGACGGCCTCGGCCCGGTTGCTTGCTTCGGACGCAGCGAGAAACAGCTTTGATTCGCGGTCGATCGAGCTCGCGAACCCGGGGTCCTTCCCGAACTGCTCCTGGATCGAATCGTCGCTCCACTCCTCGGGAAGGTGATAGCGATCAGCGATCGCCCCGATCCGCTTACCGTAGCTGGGCATCTGCGCCACGTGCGTTGCCTCGTGCATCATCACCGCGGTCATCAGATTCTCGAGCGTGGTTCCCTTTCCGCTCTTGTTCGCGGCTCGCCAGATGCTCGGCGTCGACATCACGAAATGCGATATCGACGCTTCCGATTGGGCGAACGAAATGACCTGAGGCTTGAGTTCCTGGCCGCCGGGCAACTTCACCGTTCCGCCGTGAAGGTGGCCCGACCAGCGGTTGGGGCCTCCATTCATCGCCGTGTCACTGGTGACGACGCAGCGGTCGTCGAAGACAATCGCCTGGATTTTCCTGACTCGCCCGATGCCGCTGATGCGCTGGCTGGCGTAGTCCCAGGCCTTCATCGAGCGGTCGAGCCAGGCCCGGTCGGCGGGCGACACGTCGCACTTGGCGGCCGGTTGCGCGGCGGCCGCGGCGAAGGCGAGGAGGGCGGTTCCGATCACGGGATCCACCTATCTCGCGAGGCCGCTGCCGACAATGAGCAAGGGTGGGTTGCGCGGGTCGGCGGACGCCCCTATGTCGCGCCCTCCGCTCGCCGGAGCGTCGCGCGCCCGTAGCTCAGCTGGATAGAGCACCAGACTACGAATCTGGGGGCCGGAGGTTCGAATCCTTCCGGGCGCGCCAATTTTCTCTTACAGCCGCGAACGATGTCCCGGCTACTCCTTTTCCCGATCGTCATGTTGAGCGCTTGCTCCTCGCCGGGCGGGCCCTATCCCTCGCTCCAGCCGAGGGCGGCGGAGCAGATCGATCCGCGGGTGCCGATTGAGCGGCCACTGAACGGCCGGCCGGTGACGCCCGCTCTCGCGGCGCAGTTGCGGACCTTGGTCGAGCAGGCACGCGGCGGCACCGCGGCGTTCGATTCCGCTGCCTCGCGGGCAGAGCAGCTGGCGGCTTCGGCGGGGGCGCCGCAAAGCGACGGCTGGACCGTCGCGCAGGAGGCATTGTCGGCGGCGATCGCCGCGCGCCGGCCGGTGACCGAGGCGCTGTCGCAGATCGATGCGACCGGCGCATCCGCGCTGCAGAGCCAAGGGGGGCTCGCGCCGAGCGACCTCGCGGCGGTTCAAAATGCGGGGGAGGAGGTCGGAGCGATCGATCAGCGCCAGGCCGCGCGGATCAAGGCGATCCAGCAGCGGCTGGGCGTTTAACCGCCCGAGCTCAATCGCGCCATTTGATGATCGGCAGGATGCTCGCGTAATCGTCCGTCCACTGATGGAAACCCGGCTGAGGCTGGAGGGGTGTCCATCTTTCGGCGCCGCTGGCCTGTTCGAGGTGGGCGATCGTCGACGGCGATGTCGACAAAGCGATCCACAGCGACCCCGACTGCGACAGCCGAGTCTCGGCAGGTGTGGGAGCGAAAAAGCGCGCACGCGCGACCCAGCCGTCGCGCACGTTGGCCGCGATGACCGGACGCAAGTCGAGATAACGGTTCGATATATGCACGAGCAGCAGGCCGGTCGGCGACAGGTGGCGGCGATAGGTCTGGAAAGCCTCCTTGGTCAGGAGATGCATCGGCACCGAATCCGATGAGAAGGCGTCGACGATCAGGACGTCGGCAGCGTTTGAAGCCGACCGCTCCAGAGTCAGCCGGGCATCGCCGATCGCGAATTTGCCGTCCGGCAGGCAACGCGAGAGGAAAGTGAATTGCTGCGGATTGCGGGCGATCCGCACGACCGCAGGGTCGATCTCATAATAAAGCCAATGCTGCCCCGGTCGGCTGTAACAGGCGAGGGTGCCGGCCCCGAGCCCGACGACGTCAATCCGCGCGTGGTCGCCGAACAATGCGGGGGCGGCGGTCAGCGCGAGCCCCGCGCCGGACCCGGGCGCGTAATAGCTGGTGGCCACGCGCTCATCTTCCGGCGAACCGCGGCGTTGAATGCCATGGATCGTGGTGCCGTGGATGAGGATCCGAGTATCGTTTGCCCCTTCCCGAACGGAATAGATGCCGAAGAAGCTGCGGGTCATCCGGTCGGGAGCCGTCGACAGCGAAATCTTGTCCCAGCCGCCCATGCTCAGCATCAGCGCCCCAGTGGCCGCAGCGAACACCACCCGGTTCCCACTCGCGAGCAGAGCCAGCGCGATCAGCACGAAGGAGGCGAACATCGCGACCAGCCGCGAATTGGGGAGTCCGAATGCGCCCTGTCCGACCAGCGACAGGATGAGCAGCAGCGGAATGCTCCAGCGGACCAGCCGTTCCGGCCCGCCGTTCTTCCAAAACTTCTCGAGGAACGGGTTGGTCCGACCCAGGACATAGGCCGCAGCCACCATCAGGATCGGATGCTCGTAGGTCCAGTCGAAGACCATTGGCGCGAGCAGCGCGCAGAATAGTCCTCCCAATACGCCACCGACCGACATCGCCAGGTAGAAGGTAGTCAGCTGCGACGGGTCCGGGCGGCGATCATACAACGCGCCGTGGATCGCGACCGATATAGAGAAGAGGCCGAGTAGCGACGCGATCGCGAGCAGCGACGCCGATACGGGAACGTCGCTGAACACCCCGCAGGCGGCGATCAGCAGCATGATCGGCGACAGCCGCGTGATCCATGCCGCGACTCGCCGGTCCTTCGCAAACGCGACCGTGAAGCTGAGGAGATAGAGGCCGAGCGGCAGCACCCATAAGAGGGGCATCGCCATGATGTCGGTCGTGATGTGGAGTGTCGTCGAGAGCATCAGGCCCGAGGGGATCGCCGCGAGCAATACCCAGGCAGCAAGCGTGCGACGGTCGACAGGAGCGGCTTTCGGCATCGCCGCGCGGGCCCCCGCCGCCGGCAAACGGAAAGCGCACCATGCGACGAGCAAAGCGAGGCAGCCGTAGCCGAGGCTCCACACCAGGCTTTGCGTCGCGAGCGACAGCAGCGGTTCGACGAGCAGCGGATAGACGATCAGTCCGCAAAAGCTGCCGAGGTTGGAGGCCGCGTAGAGCGGATAGGGATCGTCCCCATCGCTCAGCGTGAACCAGCGCTGCATGAGCGGTGCTTGGGCCGAGACGACCAGGAACAGGGGGCCGATCGACAACGCCAGGAACCACGGTACCCACAGGAAGACGTTGGCGTCGGCCGGCGGGGTCGTCCTGACCAATCTGATCGGTAGCATCGCCGCGGCAACCGCAAACAACGCCAGATGCACGGTCGCCTGCCGGCGTGGCGCGAACCGTCCAAGCCAGTGGCTGTAGGCGTAGCCGGCAAGCAGTAGCGCCTGATAGACCAGCATCGCCGAGTTCCACACGGCGGGCGCTCCGCCCAGTCGTGGAAGGGCCATGCGCGCGATCATCGGCTGGACCAGGAACAGCAGAAAGGAGCCGGTGAAAATCGTCGCGATGAAGGACAAGCGCGTCGATGCCTGCCGCCCACCAGCGATCAGCGCGGTACTGGCCATCCTGCTTGCTCTCCCCGCGCCGTCACGGGCGCGAGCAGAGGCTTAGCGAGAAGGCGATTGGAAAATGGTTAACGGAGGCGAAGCCGGGCGGTCTCGGCGATGATCTCAGCCACCGAGGGCCTCGGCGCCGCGAACAACCGCGTCGATCGAGTCGTCGACATGCTCGAGGTGAGTGCGGAAGGAGAGGATCGCGCAGCGCAAGCGATAGCTGCCGTCGATCTTCGTCCCGCTCATCATCACGCGGCCTTCCTGCTGGATTTGCTGCATGAGCCGTTCGTTGAACTGATCGACATCCCCGGACTTCGGCAGGTAGCGGAACGCAACCACCGAAAGGTCCGGCGCAGGCCCCGGGTCCCAACCGTCGATCTCCGACAGGCGGGCATGGAAATAGCGGGCGAGCGCGAGCTTCTCCGCCTGGGCGGCGCGGAAGGCAGCGACGCCGGCCATTTGCAGCGGGAGCCACAGGCGCATCGCCCGGAAATGGCGGGTCAGCTCGGGCGACAAATCGGCGGGCGAGGGGCCGACCTCGGACTCGCCAAGCGGACGAATATATTCGCCGCTGGCGCTGAATGCCTGTTGCAGGAGCTTCCCGTCGCGGACCAGCGCCGCGCCGGTTCCGTAGGGGAGGAACAAGGTCTTGTGGGGATCAAGCGCGACACTGTCGGCCTGCTCGATCCCGCGAAGCAAGGCGCGGCCCTCGTCGCACAGGGCGAAGAGCCCGCCATAGGCGCCGTCGGCGTGCAACCAGGCGCCGTAGCGGCGGCACAGCTCGGCGATCTGGGGCAATGGATCGATGGCGCCGGTGTCGACCGTTCCTGAGGAGGCGACGACCAGCCACGGACGAACACCGGCGCGACGGTCCTGTTCGAGCGCCTGTTCCAGCGCCTCGATCGACATTCGGCAATGATCGTCGGTCGCGACGATCCGTTTCGGGGCGCGGCCGCGGCCGGCGATGTGGAGTGCCTTATCGATGCAATAATGGGCGAAGCGCGTGACATAGACCGCACCGCCACCGTCCGGGTCGCGGGCTTCGCGGGCGGCGACGATGGCCGTGAGGTTGGCGATGCTGCCGCCCGAGGTGAGCGTTCCCGCGGCCTCCTTGGGATAGCCGATGACCTCCGCCAGCCATTGGGTGCAGGCATTTTCGATGCGAACGGCGCCTGGGCTGGCGGAGGCAAAGCCCGAATATTTGTTCGAGGCCGCCGCGAGCAGGTCGCCGAAGGCGGAATAGGGAACCGCGCCACCGGGGATATAGGCCATGAAGCGCGGGCTGGTGGTAGCGAAGCCGGGCGCATCCACGCACTCTCGCACATAATCGAGGACCGCCGCAGCGTCGCGGCCCTCCTCGGTGAATTCGGGGTCGAGCCGCTGGGCGAAAACCTCCGACCAGGGGCGGTTGCTAGAGGCTGCCTCGACCTGGTCCCAATAGGCCAGCGCATGGTCGAGCGCCTGCTCGCCGAATGCCCGGCGCTGACCGGCGTCGGGCTCGAGCGGGCGAGTCTGTGCGCGCAGCGCCTCGATCTCGGCCCGCAGCTGTTCGATCATAGCGCCTTGGTTATCCTGTGATCAGGCGCGCGGCGTCGAGCGCGTGATAGGTGAGGACGCCGGTCGCGCCCGCGCGCTTGAACGCGATCAGGGTCTCGAGGATCAGCGCGTCGCGGTCGCCCGCGCCCGCCGCCGCGGCCGCCTCGATCATCGCATACTCGCCGCTCACCTGGTAAGCGAAGGTCGGCACCCCAAACGCATCCTTCACCCTCGCGACGACGTCGAGATAGGGCAGGCCGGGCTTGACCATCACGAAGTCGGCGCCCTCGGCGATGTCGAGCTCGACTTCGCGCAGCGCCTCTTCGATGTTCGCCGGATCCATCTGATAGCCGCGCTTGTCGCCCTTGAGCCGGCCCTGGCTGCCGACCGCCTCGCGGAACGGGCCGTAGAAGGCCGAGGCGTATTTCGCCGCATAGGCCATGATCGCGACATTGTGGTGGCCGCCGTCCTCCAGAGCCGTCCGGATCGCGGCGACGCGGCCGTCCATCATGTCGGATGGCGCGACGATGTCGGCGCCCGCTTCCGCCTGGACCAGCGCCTGCTCGGTGAGGATCGCGACCGTGTCGTCGTTGAGGACGTAGCCGGTCTGGTCGGTTAGCCCATCATGGCCGTGCGCCGTGTAGGGATCGAGGGCAACGTCGGTGAGAACGCCGATCTCGGGCACCGCATCCTTGATCGCCTTGATCGCGCGGCAGATGAGATTGTCCTTGTTGAGCGCTTCCTCGGCGCGCTCGGTGCGGAGCTCGTTGGGCGTATTCGGAAACAGGGCGACGCAGGGAATGCCGAGGGCCGCGGCTTCCTTCGCTTTGGCGCCGAGCCGGTCGACGCTCCAGCGGCTGACCCCCGGAAGCGAGCCGATCGGTTCCTCGCAGTCGGACCCTTCGCAGACGAACAGCGGCCAGATGAAGTCGCTCGGGTGAAGGCGGTTCTCGGCGAGCATGTCGCGCATCCATGGCGCAACGCGGCCGCGCCGCATGCGGAGATAGGGGAAGGAAGACATAAACGCCCTCTATCGTCATTCCCGCGAAAGCGGGAACCCAGTTTTTCTTGCTTGGCTGGGTCCCCGCGTTCGCGGGGATGACGAAGAAAGTTACCCAGCGGGGTTCAGCGCGCCGCCCGGTTCGCGCGTCGCCAGCGCTTCCTCGGTCGTCTCGTCCTCGTCGGGGCAGGGCTCGGCCGCCATCCGCGCCTTCTTCCACCCACCCTGCAGATAGTAAGCAAGGGCGAGCCCAAGATTGATCAGCGAGGTGACCGGGAAGCTGGTCCAGATCGCGTCCGCGCCGAGCCAGCCGTAAGTCGCGAAGATCCAGCCGAAGCGGATCGGCACCAGTCCGACTGCAAGAATGATCAGCGGCGCCCACACCGCGCCGTTGGCGCGAACGGTTGCGAACAGCACCATCATCACCCCGAACAGCAGGAAGTTCCAGGTGGCGAGCAGGTGGATGTGCTGGGCGATCGGAAGCGCCGGGCTGTCGGGTCCCATAAACAGGCTCAGGACCGCGCGGTCGGCAAGCGTCATCAGCGCGATGAGCGCGCCGGTGATCAGCAGCGATTGGACGATGCCGACCTGCGTAATGCGGCCGACGCGCTCCCACTTGCCGGCGCCGATGTTCTGCGATGCCATCGCACTCACCGCGGCACCCAGCGCCATCGCCGGCATCTGGACGTAGGTCCACAGCTGCATCGCGACGCCGAAGGCCGCGGTGGTGTCGACGCCTTCGCGGTTGACCATGCTGACGAGCGTTAGCGCCGATAGCGAGATGACGATCATCTGCAGGCCCATCGGCAGGCCCTTGATCACCAGCGTCTTCAGGATCGCGCGGCTTGGAAGCAAATACGCAAGCTCATGGCCGCGCAGCCGCAGCGGCAAGTCCTTCGCGTAGATGTAAATGAACAGGCCGATCAGGCTCACGTAATTGCCGACCAGCGTCGACATCGCGGAGCCCGCGATCCCCATCTCCGGGAACGGGCCCCAGCCACGGATGAAGAATGGGTTGAGCCCGCTGTCGAGGGCAACGGCAACGATCATGAACCACAGCGGCGTCAGGCTGTCGCCCGAGCCGCGCAGCGCCATCATCAGCAGCGTCAGCAACAACAGCGCCGGAAGCGCGAGGAAGATGACCCGCAAATAAGCGAGCGCGAGCGGGGCGGCGTCGCCGGGCGTCCCGAGCAGCTGGAGAATCGCCGGCGCCAGGAACCAGCCGGCGACGGCAACGAGGATCGTGATCACCGCGAACGAGCCCGAGGCGGTGCCGAATACGCGCCGCGCCTGGTCCACGTCCTTGCGGCCCCAGGCCTGGCCGATGAGGATGGTCGAGGCCATGCCGAAGCCGAACACGAAGGACGACAACAGGAACATGACCATATTGGCATTGGAGGTGGCCGCTAAGGCGCCTTCGCCGAGGAAGCGCCCGACCCAGATCGCGTTGACGGTGCCGTTCAGGGACTGAAGGATCGAGCTCGCGAGCGTCGGCAGCGCGAAGGCGAGCAGGGTCTTCGCGATCGGGCCTTCGGTGAGGTTGCCGCGGCCGCTTCTTCGAGTTCCAGCGTCTGCCATCAGCCTAGCCGCTCCAACGCAGCGCGGAGGCGTTCGGCCTCAGCGGCCTTGGCGTCGTGGTCGGCGCGCGCTTTTTCGACCGCCTCGGGTTTGGCGCGCTCGGTGAAGTTGGGGTTGGCGAGGCGCTGCGCGAGGCTGTCCCGCTCTTTCTCCGCTGCGTCAGCGGCCTTCGTCAGTCGCGCCTTTTCGGCGTCGAGGTCGATCACACCTTCGAGCGGGACGACAAGAGTTGCACCTGGCGCCGAGATCCGAAGCACGCCGCCGGTCGGGATTTCGGATGAAGAAATCTCTATACGTCCTACTCGCTCGAACATGGCCTGCGCAGATGGAAGGCGCTTCCACAGATTGTGGGTAACGTCCTCTAAATACGCTTTGAGGCGCTGCCCCGGCGGAATGCCCGCGTCATTCTTCGCAGCACGCACAGCAACGATCGTTCTGATAATCCAGTCGAATTCAACACGGGCATCGACGGCCTCGCCATCCACGGTCGCGATTATCGGATTGGCGAGCGCCGCAGGCTCCGGCCATTTGGCGACGATGAGCTCGTACGGCCGCTCGCCCATCGCGCCCCACAATTCCTCGGTGATGAAGGGCATCAGCGGGTGGAGCATCACCAAGATCTGGTCGAACGCCCAGGCGGCGACGCGCTTGGTCTCGTCGTCGAACGCGCCTTTGATCAGCTCGACATACCAGTCGCAGAAGGTGCCCCAGACGAAGTGGTAGATGGCGTCGGCCATGTCGTCGTAGCGCAGTTCGTCGAACGCGCGGTTGAGCTTCGCGAGCGTTTCGACCACCTCGCCGATGATCCAGCGGTTGACGGGCAGCTCGGCCTCCGGGGCGGCGATGCTGTCGCTGGCGCCGACGCCATTCATCTGCAGGAAGCGCGCGGCGTTCCACAGCTTGGTCGCGAAGTTGCGGTAGCCCTCGACGCGCTTCTCATCGAGCTTGATGTCGCGGCCCTGGCTTTCCATCGCGGCGAGCGTGAAGCGCAGCGCGTCGGCGCCGTATTTGTCGATGAGGCCGAGCGGGTCGACGGTGTTGCCCTTCGACTTGGACATCTTCTGGCCCTTGGCGTCGCGGACCAGCCCATGAAGGTAGAGCGTCTTCCATGGCCGCTCGCCCATGAACTCGAAGCCCTGCATCGCCATGCGGGCGTCCCAGAAGAAGATGATGTCGAAGCCGGAAATCAGGACGTCGTTGGGATAGTGGCGCTCGAGGTCTTCTGTCTGTTCGGGCCAGCCAAGCGTGGCGAATGGCCAGAGAGCCGAGCTGAACCAGGTATCGAGGACGTCCTCGTCCTGGCGTAGCGGCTTGCCGCCGGCTTGAGCTTTTGCTTCCTCTTCCGTCTCGGCGACGTAAACGCTGCCGTCGTCTGCGTACCAGGCGGGAATGCGGTGGCCCCACCACAGCTGTCGTGACACGCACCAGGGCTGGATATTCTCGAGCCAGTTGAACCAGGTCTTCTTCCAGGTCTCCGGCACGACCGCGATATCGCCCGACCGCACTGCCTCGATCGCCGGCTTGGCCAGCGTCTCGGCATCGACGTACCATTGGTCGGTCAGCATCGGCTCGATCACCAGCCCGGAGCGGTCGCCGAAGGGCTGCATGATCAGCTTGTCCTCGACCTTGATCATCAGGCCTTCGGCATCGATGTCCGTAACCACCTGCTTGCGGGCCTCATAGCGGTCGAGTCCGCGGTAGGCGTCCGGCACGAGATTGAGCGTATCGATTTCTTCTGCGCTGGCCGGTTCGCCGCGCGCGATCGCCTGGGCGCGAGCGGCGGATTGGGCATAGGAGGGCCCGTCGCTACGCATGTGCGCGGTCGCATCCATCAACCGATACATCGGAATGCCGTTGCGCTGCGCCACGCCATAGTCGTTGAGGTCGTGAGCGCCGGTGATCTTGACCGCGCCCGAGCCGAAATTCGGGTCGGGATAGTCGTCGGTGATGATCGGGATCAGGCGCCGATGCTCCTTCGGCCCGACGGGAATCTCGCAAAGCTTGCCGATGATCGGCCGGTAGCGTTCGTCGTCCGGATGAACCGCGACCGCGCCGTCGCCGAGCATGGTCTCGGGCCGCGTCGTGGCGATCGAGATGTAGTCGCGCTCTTCCTGAAGGACGACGTTCCCGTCCTCATCCTTTTCGACGTAGGTGTAGGTCTCACCACCCGCGAGCGGATATTTGAAGTGCCACATGTGGCCCTGCACTTCGCGGCTCTCGACTTCGAGATCGCTGATCGCAGTCTGGAATTTCGGGTCCCAGTTGACCAGGCGCTTGGCACGATAGAGCAGTTTGCGCCGGTAGAGCTCGACAAAGACTTTGACGACGGCCTTCGAGAAGCCTTCGTCCATGGTGAAGCGTTCGTGCGCCCAGTCGCAGGAGGCGCCGAGACGCCGGAGCTGGCGGGTGATCGCCCCGCCCGACTGGGCTTTCCATTCCCACACGTGCTCGAGGAAGGCCTCGCGGCCGATCTCGGCGCGTTTGATGCCCTGACTCTCGAGATTGCGCTCGACCACCATCTGGGTCGCGATTCCGGCGTGGTCGGTGCCGGCGACCCACAGCGCATCCTTGCCGAGCATCCGCTCGCGGCGGGTGAGGACGTCCTGCAACGTGATGTCGAGAGCGTGGCCGATGTGTAAGCTACCAGTAACGTTGGGCGGCGGCATGACGATCGTCCACGGCTCGCGATCATTGCGATCGGGCCGGAACAAGCCGCGCGTCTCCCAGTGCGCGTACCAGCGTTCCTCGATGGTCTTCGGGTCGAAGGTCTTGGGAAGCTCGCTCATCGCCGGCACGCCTAGCGATGCCGCAATGCAGCATCAACCGTTGGCGGCTTGCGGGGTGCTGCGATCACCCGCACAACCCGGTCGATAACGTTCTCAGAATCGGAGACGCGATGAAGCGCTTGCTGCTCGGTTTGGCGGCATTTGCGACGGCCGGCGCGAGCGCCGCGGCGCCCGTGCCCGGCTTCCTTGGCGCGCAGGGACCACGCATCGTCGACGGCGACGGCCGACCGGTGATCTTGCGTGGGATCGGCCTTGGCGGCTGGATGCTCCAGGAAGGCTACATGCTGAAGCTTGGCGAGCTCGGCCAGCAGCATGTGATCCAGCGTCGCCTGGCCGAGCTGGTGGGCCGGGCTGCGGTCGAGGAGTTTGAGCGCGCGTGGCTCGATCATCACATGACCAAGGCGGACATGGACGCGCTCGGCCGTTGGGGCTTCAGCTCGGTTCGCCTGCCCATGCATTACGCGTTGTTCCTTGATCCCTCTGCGCCGGCCGGGACCGATCGCTGGAACGAGGACGGGTTCCGGCGGGTCGACCGGCTGCTCGAATGGGCGGCGGCCAACCGGATGTGGGTGATCCTCGACCTCCACGCGGCGCCGGGCGGTCAGGGCACCGACCTCGCCATCTCGGACCGCGATCCGGCGCAGGCTTCCTTGTGGGGCAGTGCCGAGAACCAGCGCCGCACCGTCGCGCTGTGGCGAGAAATTGCGCGGCGCTACACCGACAATCCGTGGGTCGGCGGTTATGACCTAGTGAACGAGCCCAATTGGGATTTCGACGGACCCGGCGGCGGCCACGGCTGTAACGACAAGAGCAACCGACCGATCGCCGCGCTCTATAAAAGGATCACCGCGGCGATCCGCGAGCACGACCGCAACCATCTGATCGTCATCGAGGGCAATTGCTGGGGTAATAATTACGCCGGGATCACGCCCGACTGGGACGATAAGCTCGTGCTCAGCTTCCACAAATATTGGAACCACAACGACGCCGGCTCGATTGCCGGGATCGTCAAATTGCGCGAGGCGACGGGACGGCCGATCTGGCTCGGCGAGAGCGGCGAAAATTCCAACGGCTGGGACCGGGATGCGATCAAGCTCGCTGAAGCGAACGACATCGGCTGGTCGTGGTGGCCACTCAAGAAGCTCGGCTTCAACAACCCGCTCGAGGTCACCCCGAACCAGGGCTGGCAGCGGATCGTCGAGTGGCTGACCGGCAAGGGCCCGCGGCCCGATCCGGCGGAGGCGCGGACGGCGATGATGAAGCTCGCCTCCCACGACGTCGATTATGCGAACAATGTGGTTCATCCGGACGTGGTCGACGCGATGATGCGCCAGACCCATTCCGATGCGACGGTCCCGTTCCGGGAGCACCGCTTGGGCAGCGTCCCTCTGGAGATCGCGGCGGTCGATTACGACCTCGGCCCGCCGGGCATTGCCTATGCGGACCGGGTTGAGGCCGACTACCACACCGATACCGGCGGCAAGCGGAGCGAGTGGAACGATGGCCGCACCTACCGCAACGACGGCGTCGACATTGCCCGCGAGCCTGACGGTTCGCCTTACATTTCGGCCTTCGAGCAGGGCGAGTGGATGCAATATACGATCGATGCCGAAGCCGAGGGTGGGCGCGGGGCGGCGCTAGTCGCCGCCGATGGCCCCGCCACGCTCGCGATCACGCTCAATGACGGTCTGCCGGTAACGCTGTCCGTGGCGGCGACCAATGGGTGGCAGACGATATCCGTGCCGCCGCTGCCGATGCTCCAGGGCACCAACCGCTTGAAGCTGGCCGTGGTCCGCGGCAGCCTCAGGCTGAAGACGATCCGGTTTCCTGGCTAGAGCGGGCGGCCGGTGATCCGCGTAATCTCGCGCTTGACATGTTCGTCGACCATCTGCGGGAGATGATCGTCGAGCCATTGCTTGAGCATCGGCTTCAGCATGTCGCGGATCATATCCTCGAGCGGGTTGACCTGCGGGGCCGCGGGCACGCTTGCGGCCACCGTCTGCAGCTGGGCGAGCGCCTCGCGGCTGTGGCCGGCGATCTCCTCGTCGAGCAGCGGCGGGCCGAGATCCTGCGGCGGCGCAAGGGGCTCGTTGAGCTCAAGCACGTCGGCATCCTCGTCCGAGCCGATGTTTTCCTCGGGCAGCGGCGAATCGTCGATCGATCCCGCGGCGACCGCGGTGCGCAGCTCTTTTTCCTCGGCGATGACCTTTTTGATCGACGCCAATATGTCTTCCATAGAGGGTTCGCGACCGGGCGACTGCATGCCGGCGAGCTATCGCTTATTGCGGTGGCTGAGTCACCCCTGCCGGGACAATCGCCGGCGAATCCGCCTGCTTCGGAGAAATCCCCGTTTGCGAGGCGGGGGGCGGGGTCTGCGGCGAACTGAGCAGCGGCTGCGTGACGACCGGCGTCGCCGGCATCTCCTGCGGGTCGACGGTCCGCGTCGCGACCGGATGATGCCGCGGATCCGACGCCCAGTCGCTCCAGTTGTTGGCGACGCGGCGGTAATTGCCGAGCGGATCATACAGCGGCCCGCCATCGAGCCCGAGGGCTTGCGCTTCGGCCTGGCCCATCGCGTTCAACAGCTGGAAGCCGGCAACGTAGGAGTCGCGCTTGGCGGTCACCAGCGCGACCTGCGATTGCAGCAGCTCCTGCTCGGCGTTGAGCACGTCGAGGACGGTGCGGGTGCCGACGCTCTGCTCGGCGCGGGCACCTTCCAGCGCCAGCTCATTGGCCTGGACGGCGACGGTATTGGACTGGATCGCCTTCTGTGCCGCATCGTAGGAGGCGAACGCCGACCGGGCGGTGGAGACCACGGCGCGCTCGGTGCCGACGACCTGCTCGAGGGTTTGGCCTTCGATCGCCTGCGCCTGGCGAGTCCGGGCCGACGGCAGTCCGCCCTGGAACAGTGGAACGCCAAGGTTGAGGCCAACGGACGTTTGACTTCCGGTGTTCGGCAGGTTCCCCGGGGCGCCGCCAAGCTGGTTCACATAGGTTCCGCTGCCAACAGCCGAGACGGTCGGGAGGCGCAGGGCCTCGGCAACGCGCACGTCATAGCCGGAGGCGACCGCTTCGCGAGTGACGGCGACGAGGTCGGGGTTGTTGGCGAGCGCGATCCGGACCGCTTCGTCCGCGGTTGCGGGCAGGGGCGGCAGCGGCGGGGGCGGCGCGAGCTGCCCCGGCTGATGACCGATGACCTGGCGGTAGACCGCCTCGCTTCCAGTCTCGCGTCCGATCGCGGTGGCGAGCTGGGACCGCCCAAGCTGCAGGCGTGCTTCGGACTGGGCGACGTCGGTGCGCGTCAGGTCGCCAATCTCGAACCGGTCGCGCGTCGCCTCGAGGTTGGTCTCCAGGACTTTGACGTTGTTCTGGTTGAGCTCGACGATGGCGCGGTCGCGGATGACGTCCATGTAGGCGGCGACGGCCTGGGTGAAGACGTCGCCTTCGACGGCGCGCAAAGTGGCGCGTCCGGACTCGACCCGGGTCTTCGCGGCATTCACCGAGTTCCTCACGCGTCCGCCGTTGAACAGCGGATAGCTGAGGTCGGCGCCGACCGAGACGTTGGTCTTCGAGCCGCCGGTGTTGAGGATACCCCGGCGGCTTAGGTCGCGGTTCAGCCCAACCGACGCGCTAACCTGCGGCCGGCCGGCGGCCTTGGCAATCGCGACATTGGCGTCGGTCGCCTTCAAGTTTTCGCGCTGGCCGGTCAGCGTCGGGTTGGTTCGATAGGCCGAGACCAGCGCGTCGCGCAGCGTATCGGCGATGGCCGAGCTCGCCAGCAGGGCAGCGATCAGTGAGCCGGTGATAATCCTGGGAAGCACTCGCTGGGAACCTTTAGAATGTGAATGCCGGGGGGCGGGCAAATCCGGGAAGCACTGGCACTCCCGCATCGCCGATGGAGAGATAACCGAATGCGATACCGGCCTTGCGCCCCACTATAAGGCGAGTGATGCCGCGATCTACAAGGGCCGCGCCGAGGCGCCCGCCATCGGCCAGCTGTTCGATGATCGGCTCGGGAATATATTCGACCGCGCCATCGATGAGGATCTGGTCGTAGGGTCCGCTCCTCTTATTGCCGGCATCGAGCGCGCCCTCGACAATTTCGATTCCAGCGGCGCGAGCCTTCTGCGCGAGGGCGGCCGAGCATTCAACGGCAGCAACCTCGAGGCCCATCGCCTCCAGAACGGCGGCTGAATATCCGGTGCCGGCACCGACCACCAAGGCTCGTTGACCTGGCAAGGGCATCATCTGCGTCAGGAGCTGGCCGAGCGCGCCCGGCGCGGTGAGGAAGCGACCGTCGCCGAGGGGCACCGCGCGGTCGGTGTAGGCGAGCGACCGAACCTCCTCCGGCACGAAGCGCTCGCGCGGCAGCGCGCCCATCACCTGCAGCACGGCGCGATCGGTCACGCCCTGGGGACGAAGCTGGCTTTCGACCATCGCCAGCCGGGCGGCCGCGAAGTCGGGAATCGGGGTCTGGACGGTCATTGCTGTTGTATGACTGTAATACACCTAATATTCAACCCGGTCATATCGACCCCATCGATCCGCGCCAACCGTCATTGATCGAATGATGGCCGAGTGTTGCCGCAAAGCGAGCCGCAAGGGTTGACCGCGCGGGTGCGCTTCTGGAAAGGCGGGGCCTCTCGGCCCGATGGCGGAGTGGTTACGCAGAGGACTGCAAATCCTTGCACGCCGGTTCGATTCCGGCTCGGGCCTCCACTCACCCTGCAAGCGAATGACCACGCGTCTTGTCCGCGTGCGAACAATGGCTGTCCGGAATCGGACACCGTCGCACCCGGTTTGGCTCCGGGGCGGGTTCGACCAGCTTCTCATAGGCAGTATCTGGCAAGAGATGTGCCAATCGGTTCAGCCCGGTTTAGGCGGAGCCAGCCTGTCGTCGTCGAGCACCGCCGACCAGTCCCACATCTGTCCAAGCCGTTGGTCGATCTCGGGCTTCAGAACCGTGAGCCCATTGCCCGGGGTGAACGTGAGCTCGCCAAGATAGGGCGCATCGTCGTCGTCGAGCAGGAAATCGACCCGGACGTAGCCAAGGTCCTTTCCGATCAATTGGGCAGCCTTCGCCATTCGGTCTTTCGCGGCCTGCGACGGCATGCGGAATTCGGCACGCGCGCCGGCCGCATTGTCGTACGGCGTCCAATCGGGCTCGAAGTTCGTTTTGCGGTACCCCTCGCTCAGCTTTTGATAGGCTGTCAGCCGGACGACCGTGCCTCCGACCACGACATAATTGAGTGAAGTGGTGAATTCCTCCGAGCCGATCGCCTTCTCGATCATCAGCTCGGGCGCGAAGCAATTATGCCACCAATTGCCGTTCTTGACGCCGTACCTCTTGTTGAGGACAGGCCTGAACCGCTCCTCCAGAGCGTCGGCCCGGTCGTCGCTCAGCGGGTAGTGAATGCGCTGGAACATGTCGCAGCCGTGGCTCGACTTCAGATAATATACGCCGGCCTCGATCTCGTTTCCGCGCGGGATCCGCTCCGTTCTCGAATGCCAGACGATCGGGGCGCAGGTCACCAGCGGCTCAGCCTCCGGCGGGATGAAGGAGGAGGTGAGCAGTTTGTTGGCGGTCTCCGGAATCTTGAAGAGGCGGAGGAATTTCGAAGCGAAGATTTTGTCGTTCAGAAGCTCGGGGGCGTACAAATTGGGATAGCGTCCGTGGACCGCGAAGAAGCGATTCGCGACTCCTCCAACGAGGAGCGGCAATTGCGCGGCCGAATAATAATCGATGCCGCGTTGGTATCCGCGGCGGGGCAGTTTGGTGAATGGGCCGCCGGGCTCGAGGATCAGGCGGCCGAGCTGGCGCAGGGTGGGATGGCCGGTCCCGGGCGCCGCGGCGGTCTTCCGGCTTGCAACGGTCGGGTGGTCGGCGATTTGCGGTTGGGGCACGCTGCTACTCATTGGTCGGACAGGCCGGCTGCATAGCCGCTCATGCGGCCGGAAGCGATTCAGGCCATTCAACGGCGGTTCACCCTGCCACGACGAGCCGAGCGCCCTTGGCGACGAATGCCGCTGCACTGGCGAGAGCCCGCGCGTTGTTACGGTCAGAAGGCTCCATTTCATTCGGAAAGGAGACGAGCCATGAAACTGATGACCAGAATGTTCGCTGGAGGCATTGGCCTGGCAGCGATGTCGGCTGCGGCTCCTGCCGCCGCGCAGTACCCGTACGGCTATACGAACCCGTACGCCTATACCAACACGTATGGCGCCTATGGCGTGAACACGTCGGCGGCGACCAGCCAGTGCACCGCCGCGGTCCAGAACCGGCTTTATAACCGGTCCTCGATCGGTGGGATCCTGGGTGCGATCCTCGGCTCCAACACTGCCACCGGTCGCGTCGTCTCGGTCACGCAGGTAACGCCGACCCGTAGTGGCGTCCGCGTCCGCGGCCTCGCGAGCAGTGGGCGTTATGCCTACAATAACTACAGCCCGTACGGCGTCGGCGCCTACGGCTCGCTCGGTTACGGCTACAACCAGGCTGCTGACCTGTCGTTCAGGTGCGACGTCGACTATCGCGGTTACGTCCGCAACGTCGACATTAACCGCCGCTAATCGCGGTCGAACCAACCAGAGAGAGCGCCGGGCAAGCCCCGGCGCTCTTTTTGTGTGCCCCGCAAATCACTCCCGACACCATCGTTTCAGTTGGGGTTCAGTTCGTGCGGCTATTGGGTGTAACACAGATGCCGTCCCCGTGCGTTGGGGCGCAGATTTCTCGGAGACGATCGCACCGCATGGCCATTTCATCCAAAGTCCTGTCCGGGGCGGCGATCGCGATCAGCGCCTTCGCCGCCGTCCCCTTGGCACTTGCCCCGTCGCCGGCGATCGCCGCTCGCCATGATCCCGGCGCCGGCGCGGTCGCCGACTTCTATCGGGCGCGCGGCGGTGCGCCGCTGTGGTTTTCGCCGCGGGCGGGGAATGCCGCGCAGCAGCTGTTGCTTCTGCTCAGCACGGCGCAGGCCGACAATCTAAAGCCGGGTCGCTACAACGCCAAGGGTGTCGCCCGGGCCATCGAGGCCGCGCGGCGCGGCGACGTACAGCGCGCCGACATGGTGCTGAGCCAGTCGTTCGTGGCCTTCGCCCGCGACGTCGATCGCGATCCCGGCGGCATCATCTATGTCGATTCCGACCTCAAGCCGACCCCGCCATCGGCCACGACCCTTCTCAACCGCGCAGCGTCCGCCCCCAATCTCGCCGACTACGTCCAGAATGTTGGCTGGATGAACCCGATTTACGGCAAGCTTCGGCTGGCGCTTGCCAGCCGCCTCTATCGCAGCGAGCGCGAACGCCAGCTCCTTGCGCTCAACCTCGAGCGGGCGCGCGCTCTGCCTTCGGGCGAGGGCCGCTACGTCATCGTCAATGCGCCCGCGGCCCGGCTCTACATGTACGAGAATGGACATGTGGTGGACTCGATGCGGGTCGTGGCCGGCCGCCCCGACCCGATCGCGCAGACGCCGATGATGAACGCCTACATTCGCTACATTGCGCTCAACCCGTACTGGAACTCGCCGGCCGACATCACGGCGAAGCGACTTGCGCCGACCATCCTCAAGGAAGGACGCGCCTACTTCAAGAACAGGGGCTACGAGCTCCTGTCGGACTGGTCCGACCATCCACGCGTCATCGACCCGATGTCGATCGACTGGCATGCGGTTGCCGCCGGGCGAGTGCAGGCTCGCCTGCGCCAGAAGCCCGGCCCGGCCAATTCGATGGGGAAGATGAAATTCATGTTCCCCAACGCGCAGGGCATCTGGCTGCACGACACGCCCGAGCAGGAAAAGATCGACGAGGCCGCTCGGTTGCAGAGCAACGGCTGCGTCCGGCTCGAGGATGCGGCGCGGTTCGCGCGCTGGCTGTTCAACGGGCGCCCGCCCAAGCCTCAGGGCGCCAAGCCGGAGCAGAAGGTCAACCTGCCGAGCATGGTGCCGGTCTATCTCACTTATTTGACGGCGGTGCCGAGCGGGACGTCGATCGTCTATTTCGACGATTTCTACGGCAAGGACCGGGCGCGCCTCGGGCGCCTGGCCAGCCTCTAGCGGCTGGCCTCGCGGCGATCGAGGTAGCCGGGCCGGAGCATGGTGTCTTGCGGCTTGTCGCGCTTGGGCGCGAGCCGACCGAGGTCGAACTGCTCTCCGAAATGAACCCCGAACTTGCCGGCCTGCGCCCAGCGAACGGTGCCAGTGACCGGCCCGACGCCGACAATGTCGATGACGATCTCCAGCCCTGGCGCAACCGACGCCGGACATTCGACCTGGGCGCCCATCGATGAGATGTTGCGAAGCTTCACTTCCATCGTCTCGCCGCCGATGCAGGACATCGCGCGCCGCATCAGGCGGTGACGAGGTTCGCGAATGCACTGGAAGCCGTCGGCCTCGACGTGCGCGCTATTCGCCAGCTCGCGGGCGGTCGCGGCGTCGCTTGGCCGGCCGAAGATATAGCCCTGGACCATGCTGACCCCGAGCTCGCGAATGAGCTGCAGGTCGTCATGAGTCTCGACTCCCTCGGCGCACGTATCCATGCCGAGCGTCTCGGCGAGGGTGACAATGGCGCGAATGATCGCGGCATTGCGGTTCGTCGCGCTGGTCGAGGCGGCGCCGCGGACGAAGCTCTGGTCGATCTTGATCTTGTCGAACGGCGCCTTCTTCAGATAGCCGAGCGAGGAGTAACCAGTCCCAAAGTCGTCAAGCGCGAGGCGAACTCCGAGATCTTTGAGCTTGGCGAATGTTTCGTCGGTTGAATCGCCTTCGGCGAGGAACACGCCTTCGGTGATCTCGAGCTCGAGGCGATTGGCGCGGACTCCAGTTTCCCGCAGATGGTTGGCGACCATCGTGATGACGCCAGGATCGTTGAACTGCAACGGAGATAGATTGACCGCGACGCGCAGATGGTCGGGCCAGTGCTTTGCTTCCTCCAATGCGGTCCGCAGCACCCATTCGCCGATTCGCCCGATCAAGCCGGCTTCTTCGGCGAGCGGGATGAATTTGGCTGGAGAAATCGGACCGCGGGCGGGATGTTGCCAGCGCACCAGCGCTTCGAATCCCGAGATCTCCTCGCCGGCAGCGTGGACGACCGGCTGATAATGCACCGAGAGCTCGTCCCGATCGATCGCCTGCCGCAGGTCGTTCTCGATCAACTGGCGCTCGGCGGCCTCGCTGTGCATCGAGGCTTCATAGAAGCAGTGCTTGCCGCGCCCCGCGGCCTTGGCGGCATAAAGCGCGAGATCGGCATTGCGGACCAGGGCGTCGGCCCCGGAGCGTCCAGGGTCGGCAATTGCGATGCCCAGAGACGCCCCGATGGTTACCTTATGCCCCTCGATCGAATAGACTCGCGAAACTTGCTCGATCAGCGTCCGGGCCAGCGATTCCAGAAGCCCGATGGCGACCGTGCCGGGAAGCACCGCCTGGAACTCGTCGCCGCCGAGGCGACCGACCTGGCCGTGATTGCCCATGACCGACTTCAGCCGCTCGCCGACCTGGCGCAGCAGCGCGTCGCCGACCGGGTGGCCGAGCGTGTCGTTGACGTTCTTGAAACGGTCGAGATCGATGAGGAACAGCGCGCAGCCCTTCTGGCGATGGGCCGAGTTGCGCAATGCTTCGTCGAGCGTCTGCCGCATCATCGAGCGGTTGGGCAGGCCGGTAAGCGAATCGAACCGCGCGAGACGGGAGATTTCCTGCTCGGACCGGCGCTGCTCGGTGAGGTCGGTGCCGATGCCGCGGAAGCCCAGGAAGCGGCCGTGATCGTCGAAGATCGGGTTGCCCGACAACGACCAGTGAACGTCCTGCTCGCTCGCCGGCCGCACCACCACGTCTGAGAAGGGAAAGCGGGCGGACAGATGGAAGCCGAGCGTCTTGCGCTCCTCGAAGACATCCGGAACGTGCGTGTCGACCGACAGCAAGTCGGTGAACTGGCGCCCGAGCAACGATTCAGGATCGCACTGGAAATCTTCGGCCAGCTGGCCGGAAACGTAGGACAGGGTGCCGAAAGAATCGGTCTCCCAGAACCAGCCGCGGCCGGTGTTCTCGAACTCATCGACGAAGTGGAGGGCCTTGCGTGCCTGCCCTTCGAGCTTGAGCCGGATGCGGCCGGTGGCAATGATCTTGCGCGTTCCGGCGATGCTGTAAGCGACCAGCATCAGCGACAGAATGGCGACGCCGGCTGGAACCAGCGGGGAATTGCCGAGAACGATCGCAGCCAGGGTGCAGACGACGGCATTCACCAGCGTCAACGGCGGGGAACTAATCGAAACGATCGTTCCCATGCTGATTCCGGCGCAAAGGATGATCTGCGCGGCGGAGATGGGAGTGACGAAGGCATCGTCCTGGACCGCATGGCCGAACCACGTCCACAGCAGCCCGCTGAGCGCGACATAGGCGCACAGCGAGCGCACGACGACGTGCGCGGAGAAATTGAAGCGGCGTCGAGTGAGCAGCGCCGCACACGCCCCGCCGTCCACGAGAAGCGCCAGCAGTGACGGGATCAGCGGGTTGTCGAACGTGACAGTCGTTGGGATTCCGTCCGCGAGGACGAGATAGGCGATCGTAAACAAGAGATGCGTGAAGCCGAGCAACATGGCCGTGAAATCGAGGCCCGCGACACGCCACTCGGCAAGCGAATGCTCTCCGCTGCTGTCGGATTTTCGCAGGTCGAAGCGCATCGCCTCGCGTACGGACGTACGCGCGAGAATCTCGTCGTTCGTTTCGAATGAAGCGGCGAATCGCGACCTGCGCATTGAACCCCACGCTAATCCGGCCGCAAGAAGGGCGGACGGACTGTTCCACACACAGAGGGTAACGCGCGCGAGTTAACGCGAAGCCAAACGAACGGGGTTAGCGGCCTCTTAAGCCTACTCGGGAAGAAACTCCGGAACGGACAAATAGCGCTCGCCGGTGTCGTAGTTGAAAGTGAGGACACGCGGCCGATCGCCGAGTTCGGGAAGTTTTTGAGCAACGCCGGCGAGCGCCGCACCGGACGAGATTCCGATCAACAAGCCCTCTTCGGTGGCCGCGCGCCGTGCCATTTCCTTCGCGTCATTGGCATCGACGTCGATCACTCCGTCGAGGATGTCCGTGTTGAGAATGGATGGAATGAAATTGGCGCCGAGGCCCTGGATCGGGTGCGGCCCCGGTTTGCCGCCGTTGAGAATCGGCGACAGCGCCGGCTCGACCGCGAACACCTTGAGGTTGGGCCATTCGGGCTTCAGCACCTCGGCGCAGGCGGTGATGTGGCCGCCGGTGCCGACGCCGGTGATGATGGCGTCCAGCGGATTGTCGGCGAAGTCGCGAAGGATCTCCTGCGCCGTCGTGCGGCGGTGGACTTCGACGTTGGCCGGATTGTCGAATTGCTGGGGCATCCAGCTGCCCGGCGTCTGATCGATCAGCTCCTGTGCCCGGGCTACCGCGCCCGACATGCCCTTTTCCTTCGGCGTCAGATCGAAAGTCGCGCCATAGGCGAGCATCAGTCGGCGGCGCTCGATGCTCATGCTTTCGGGCATGACGAGGATGAGCTTATAGCCCTTGACCGCCGCGACCATGGCGAGGCCGATGCCGGTGTTGCCGGAGGTCGGCTCGATGATCGTTCCGCCAGGCTGCAGCTTCTCCGATCGTTCGGCATCTTCGATCATCGCCAACGCGATGCGGTCCTTGATCGATGCTCCAGGGTTGGCTCGCTCGGACTTCATCCAGACTTCGGCGCGGTCGCCAAACAACCGGTTGATGCGAATGTGCGGGGTATTGCCAATCGTTTCGAGGATGTTGGCGGCCTTCATGCCTTAAGTCTCCTCCAGGGGGGCGGTGGCCAAATCGGGTGGATCGAAGGTTTTTGCAAGTCGTAGTTGGGGGAACCACCAAGCCCAGAGGAATACGACGGCGACCGCGCCGAAGCCGCCCGCGATCACTGCGGTTACTGGACCTATGAGCGCACCGAGGAAGCCCGATTCGGCCTCCCCGAGCTCGTTCGAGGCGGAGATGAAGAGAGACGAAACTGCGCCGACGCGACCGCGCATGGCGTCGGGTGTGTAGAGCTGGATCAAGGATTGGCGGACATAAACGGAGAACATGTCGGCGGCGCCGAGCAGCGCTAGGCAACTGAGCGACAGCGGCATCCAGCGGGAGAAACCGAAGACGATGGTCGCGGCGCCGAATATGCCGACCGCGCCGAGCATCTTGAGCCCCACATTGTGTTTCAACGGCCGGACCGAGAAGAAGACTGCCGTCAGAGTTGCGCCGACGGCGGGCGCGGCGCGGAGGTGGCCAAGGCCTTCCGGTCCGGCGTGAAGCACGTCGCGGGCGAACACCGGAAGCATGGCGGTGGCTCCCCCCAACAGCACCGCGAACAAGTCGAGGCTGATGGCGCCGAGCACCAGCTTGTTGTGGCGGACGTAGTGCAGCCCTTCGACCATCTGCGCCCACGGGCTCGGGCCTCTGGCAATGGTTGGGCGCTCGACGCGTTGGATTGCAACCAGCCCGCCAAGCGAGACGGCGAAGAGAAGCGCGCTGGCCGCATAGGGCGCGTACGGCGCGGCGGCGTAGAGATAGCCGCCGAGGGCCGGACCGAGGATCGCTCCGGTCTGCCACGCGATCGACGATAGCGCGATGGCGCGCGGCAGGATCTCGCGCGGCACCAGGTTCGGCGCGAGCGCGCTGAGCGCGGGGCCGGCGAAGGCGCGCGCGACTCCGAGCAAGGCGGCGACGACGTAAAGCACCTCAAGTGTCGTCGTGCCGGCCCAGGCGAAGGCTGCAAGTGCGAGGGCGCAACCGAGCTCGAGCGCGACGGAGGCTCGCGCGATCCATCGTCGGTCCACCCGGTCCGCGGTCCAGCCGGTGATCAACGTCAGCAGGAATAGCGGAACGAACTGGACGACGCCGATGATGCCGAGCCGCAGCGCGGCCTCCTTGAGCCCCATGGTCTCGCGGGCGATGTCGTAGACCTGCCAGCCGATGACGATGACCATCGCCATCTGGCCGATGGTTGCGGTCAGGCGAGCTAGCCAGAAGTACCGGAAATCACGGATGCGCAGCGGTTCGGGGAGAAAGCTCACCCGACCGCGCCTAGCGGCGCGCTTCGGGCGCTTCAACGGCGGTGAGCGATAGGCGCTTGATGAGCCACGGCATCGTCAGCCCCTGGACGAGGATCGAAAAGCCGACGACGACGAAGGCGACGACGATGATCGCGGTCCGCTCGGGAACGCTCGGCGGCACGGCCAGCGCCAGGGCCAGCGCGAGCGCCCCCCTGAGGCCGCCCCAGAACAACGTGTGCTGATAGCTGGCCGGAAGTTTCCACCGCGTTGCGCTGAACAAAGCGGCGAGCGGATAGATCGAGATCGCCCGTCCGAGGAGCACCAAGACAATGGCGATCGCGCCGACCGCGCCTAACTGCAGGAGCGGCAGGCTGGCGGTGTTCAGGCCGATCAGGATGAAGATCAGGCTGTTGGCGAGGAAAGCAAAATATTCCCAGGCGTGAAGAACGCGGGTCTTGCCTTCTTCGGACAAGGCGGCGCCCCAGCCGAGATTGCCGACCACCAGGCCGGCGGCGAGCGCGCTGATGATGCCTGAGGCATGCAGATCCTCGGCGAGCAGGAACGAGCCATAGGCCGCGATCGTGGTCAGCGTGATCTCGACCAGCGGATCGTTGGTGCGCCCGACAATAAGCAGGATGACGCCGCTGACGGCGAGGCCGATGGCGACCCCGCCGCCGAGCGTCCACAGGAACTCGGGAACGACGCTGGCCGCGCTCGCCGACGCGCCGGCCGCAATCGCCGAGAGGACCGCGAACCCGACCGCGGCGACGCCGTCGTTCAGGAGGCTTTCGGATTCGACCACCATCGACACCCGTGGGGCGCAGTTCATCTCGCGGAAGGCGGCGATCACCGAAACCGGGTCGGTGGCCGCGATCAGCACGCCGAACAGTGCGGCGCCGATCCAGCTCCAGCCGACGGCGTAATGCATTCCTGCCGCGACGACCGCGGCAGCGATCGCGACCCCGGCAAAGGCAAGCGTCAGGGTCAGCGGCAGCTCGTCCCTGAATCGCTTCCATTCGAGCTGCAGCGCGGCCTCGAACACCAAAGGTGGAAGCAGGACATTGAAGATCAATGCACGCGACAGCGGCAGCTGGGGAGCATTGGGCAGCAAGGCGATCGCGAACCCCGCGACGACCAGACCGACGATGTACGGCAGTCCGATCTTGCGGGTCAGCATCGCAATCAGGCAGGCGACGAGGAGGAGCACCCCGATCGGGGCAAGCGAGGCGCCGGTCATGGGCGGGCCTTAACAAGCGAAATCATCGCCGTCTGCCGAAAGCGTTCTTGCTGTGGTGGGGGCAGCATTCTACCGCACGGCGCTTCGCGGAGGAGAGGAACCAATGCGCCAATTCCTGACGGCATCGGCTATCGCTTTGGCATTGCTTGCGACCGGGTGTCGCGTCTCGAACACTCCCGAGGGCGGAAACGCCGCGGGCGCCGCGCAGACGAATGACTGGCCGTCCTTCGTCAACGCGTTCATCGAGGCGAGATTTCGCGCGGATCCAGGCTTCGCCGTGACGCAGGGTCGCCATGAGTTCGACGGGCAGATCGCCGACCTGTCCGGCCCCGCCATCGCGGCCGAGGTCGATCGCCTGAAGAAAGCCATTTCGGATGCCGAAGCCTTCGACAACCTCACCGCCGAGCAGCGTTACGAGCGCGATTACCTGGTCGCCGTCGCCCAGGGGCAGCTGTTCTGGCTCGACCCGGCCGGTGCCGATCGGCTCCATCACAACCCGGCGTCTTATCTCGGCTACCTCGACCCTTCGGTCTATGTGACGGTGCCCTATGCGCCCAAAGAACAGCGGCTGAAGTCGTACATAAAGTTCCTCCAGAACGTGCCGCGCGCGGCGGCGCAAATGCGCGCCAACATCCAGACGCCGATGGCGACGAGTTTCGTCGACTATGGGAAGAGCGCGTTCGGCGGCTTCGCCGAATATTATCCGGGTGACGGCATGGCGGCGTGGCAGGGCGTCGGGACGCCGGAGGACCAGCAGGCGCTGAAAACCGCGACCGACGATGCCGGCAAAGCGATGCAGGAGACTGCCGCCTGGGTCGAAAGCCAGCGCGCCTCGTCCAAACCCAATTTCCCGCTCGGCAAGGCCAAGTTCCAGCGCATGCTCGCCGATACCGAGATGGTGACGACCCCGGTCGAGGAGCTTGAGCAGATCGGCCGCGCCGACCTTGCCGCCAACCAGAAGCTGCTCGGCGAGGCATGCTCACGCTATGCCCCCGGCCAGGCGATCCCTGCCTGCATGGACAAGATGAACGCGAAAAAGCCGGCCGGCGGACCGGTTGCCGGCGCCAGGGCGCAGCTCGCCGGCTTGAAGCAGTTCATCATCGACCACGACATCGTGACGATCCCGGGCAACGAGCAGGCCAAGGTCGAGGAAGCGCCGGCCTACCAACGGCAAAACGCCGCCTACATCAACATCCCTGGGCCGTATGAGAAGGGCCTGCCGTCGGTCTATTACATCGCTCCGCCGGACCCGACCTGGTCGAAGGCGATGCAGGATGCGTTCATCCCCGGCGAAGCCGACCTGCTCTACACTTCGGTGCACGAGGTGTGGCCGGGCCACTTCCTGAATTTCCTTCACGCCAACCGCTCGAAGTTCCTGTTCGGACGGGTGTTCGTCGGCTACGCGTTCGCCGAAGGATGGGCGCATTACGCCGAGGAGATGATGCGGGTCTCCGGGCTTCGCGCGGGCGATGACGAGGCGCTGATCGGCCAGCTCTCCAATGCGCTGCTCCGGGATTGTCGCTTCCTCTCGGCGATCGGCATGCACACCGGGTCGATGACGCAGGCGCAGAGCTTCGATTTGTTCCGCAACCAATGCTACCAGGACGAAGGCAACGCGAAGCAGCAGGCGGCACGCGGCACCTATGACCCCGCCTATCTCAATTACACGATGGGCAAGCTGATGATCCGCAAGCTCCGCGACGACTGGGCGGCGACCCGCGGCGGACAGAAAGCGTGGAAGGCATTCCACGACCAGTTCCTGAGCTACGGCGGCCCGCCAATCCCGCTCGTCCGGCAGCAGATGATGGGCGGCAAGGCCGAGGCGGTGTTTTAGCGCTTCACGTTCGCTGTTTGTTCCGGTAAGCTGCAGCGATGGCGAAGGTCAAACCGCGTTACGTCTGCCAGGCCTGCGGGTCGGTGTCGCACCGGTGGCAGGGGCAGTGCGCCGATTGCGCCGAATGGAACTCGCTGGTGCAGGAATCGGCCGAGGTGTCGAGCATCTTCGCCGCCAAGCACAACCTCCAAGGCGGCGGGCGCCGGATCCAGCTGGTCGGACTCGAGACTCCAGCGGCGCTGCCCGACCGTCTACCGTCGGGGATCGCCGAGTTCGACCGTGCGATCGGCGGCGGCATCGTTGCGGGCTCGGCGCTGCTCGTCGGCGGTGATCCGGGGATCGGTAAGTCGACGCTTTTGCTCCAGGTCGCGGCGCGGCTGGCGGCGGCCGGGCGCGACGTCGTCTATGTCTCAGGCGAGGAATCGGCCGAGCAGGTGCGGTTGCGCGCGGTGCGGCTCGGCCTCGGCGCAGCGCCGGTGCGGCTCGCGGCGGCGACCTCGGTGCGCGACATCCTGACCACGGTCACCGATGACCCGCCTGCGCTGCTGGTCATCGATTCGATCCAGACCATGCACTCCGACCTGATCGAGGGCGCGCCCGGCACGGTCAGCCAGGTCCGCGCCTCGGCGCAGGAGCTGGTGCGATTCGCCAAGGAGCGCGGCACCGCAGTGGTGCTCGTCGGCCATGTCACTAAGGACGGCACCATCGCCGGCCCGCGCGTGCTCGAGCATATGGTCGACACCGTGCTGAGCTTCGAGGGCGAGCGCAGCCACCAGTACCGCATCCTCCGCGCGATGAAGAATCGCTTCGGCGGCACCGACGAGATCGGCGTATTCGCGATGGAGACCGAAGGGCTGACCGAGGTGCCCAACCCGTCGGCGCTGTTCCTGACCCACCGCGGCGAGCCGGTCAGCGGCACCAGCGTGTTCCCGGCGATGGAGGGTTCGCGGCCCGTGCTGGTCGAAATTCAGGCGCTGACCGTGCGGCTGGCGTCCGGCGCAACGCCAAGGCGTGCAGCCGTTGGCTGGGACAGTGGCCGGCTGGCGATGATTCTTGCGGTGCTGGAAGCGCGCTGCGGGATGAGTTTCGCGACCGCGGAAGTGTATCTGAACGTCGCCGGCGGTTACCGCCTGAGCGACCCCGCGGCGGACCTCGCGGTTGCGGCCGCTCTGGTTTCGGCGATGTCCGAGCGGCCGGTGCCGTCGGAAGCAGTCGTGCTGGGAGAGATTGCGTTGTCGGGCGAGATTCGACCGGTTGCGCACGCGGGATTGCGGTTAAAGGAATCGGCCAAGCTCGGCTTCGAAACCGGTTGGGTGCCGAAAGGCGTCAAAGGTGGCGAAGGGCTGCGATTGGCGGAATTCGGCAATCTGCGCGGGCTGGTGGATCAAATCCTGGGGCGCTAGGCGCAAGGGCTTGAGGGACTCTCGGAAGGCAGCGATCATGATCGTCCGCGATGCCCAGCCGCCGGACTATCCGGCCGTCGCGGAGCTGATGCGCGCTTTCATTCGATGGCATTATGACCGCCACGCCTCCGACCGGGCGCTGATCGACAGCTATTTCGATGATGCGACGTACGAGGCGGAGCTCGGCAACCTGCCCGGCTATTATGCGCCGCCGACGGGCGCTCTGCTCGTCGCCGAGATCGACGGCAAGGTCGTCGGCTGCGTCGCGTTGAAGCCGTTGGACGACCGGCGTTGCGAGATGAAGCGACTGTTTGTCGATCCCGCTGCGCACGGCACCGGGGCGGGACAGGCCCTGGCGCGCGCGATCATCGAGCGCGGGAAGCGGCTGGGCCATTCGAAGATGTTGCTCGACACAGGGCCAAAGCAAGTCGAGGCGCAGACGCTCTATCGCAAGCTCGGCTTTCGCGATGCGGAGCCTTATTACGACATGTCGCCGGAGCTGAGAGACTGGCTCGTGTTCATGGAGCGGGACCTCGGCGACTGAGACTCGCCCCTTCGCCCCTCAGTCGAACGCTTCCGCCACTTTGCCCCAAAGCGGTTCCGCGCCCGCGCCGCTCGAAGCAGCTTTGGCGCAATGGTCCGCATGTCCCCAGCATCGGCGGCCGCCCTGGCGGTCTCGCTCGCTTTTGCTCCCGGCGCCGCGCTCGCCCAAAGCCGCGCGGACGAGAATGCCGTTACGCAGGCCGAGGATGCCTTCGGCTACAGCGTGGGCCGCGAGAGCCTCGGCATTTACGACGCCGACGATGCGCGGGGCTTTTCGCCGACCGCAGCGGGAAACCTGCGCATCGATGGTCTCTATTTTGCTCCCGTCGTTGGCTTGCCCGGACTGCTAATTGAATCCCAATCGATAAAAGTCGGGCTTTCCGCGCAGGGGTACCCCTTCGCTGCCCCAAGCGGGATCGTCGACATAAGCTTGCGTCGGCCAGCCGACTCACCTGGCGCTTCGGTGATCGTGAACGGCGACAGCTATGGTACGCTGGGCGCCGAACTCGATGCGTCGCTGCCCGTGGCTTCGACACTGTCGATCGGAGTGGGTTTGAACATCGCCCGCTATCACTTCGCCGATGGGACTCGGAATCACGAGCACACGCAAGCTATGGTCGGCCGCTGGCGTCCAGCCCGGGGCGTCGAGATCGTGCCGTTCTGGAGCGCGTTTACCGACTACGATAACAACAGTTCGCCAGTTTACATCCCGGCCGGCGAGTTTCTCCCTCCACAACCCCGCGCCGGACACTTCACCGGACCCTGGTGGGACGGCATCAACCGCACGCACTTCAATTCGGGACTGCTGACCTCGGTCGCGCTGTCAGACAATTGGTTGCTGCGCGCGGGCGTGTTCCGCTCGATCCGGCACCTGCGCAACGGCTTCACCTATCTGTTCGCAGACCTCCAGCCCGATGGACTGACGCATCGGATCATGTTCGCCGATCAGCCGTCGAACAACCGCGGCATCAGTGGCGAGGCTCGCCTGACCCGCACCGTCAGCGAAGGGCCGCGGCTGCACACGCTGCATGTCAGCCTGCGCGGTCGCGAGGTTCGCCGCGAATATGGCGGCGAGGACGAGATCGACGTCGGCGTTGGGTCGATGTTCGAGGATATCGATAGCCCGCGGCCGCAGTTCGCGTTCGGCGAGCAGTCGCGCGATCATGTCAGGCAATGGATCTATGGCGTCGCCTATGACGGCCGCTGGAAAAGTGTCGGCGAGCTTAGCTTCAGCATCTCGAAAACGGCCTACCGCAAGGATACCGACACTCCCGACGTGGATCTAACGTCCCGCGCGTCGCCGCTGCTTTACAATGGAACCGTGACGCTGCTGCCGCTGCGCGGCGTCGCCGTTTACGGCGGCTATGCGCGCGGGTTCGAGGAGAATGGGTCGCCCCCGGCCAATGCCGTGAACCGCAGCGACGCGTTGCCGGCGATCCTCACCCGCCAGATCGATGGCGGCGTTCGCGTCGACCTCGCCCCGCACCTCAGGGCCGTCGCGGGCGTGTTCGATCTCAGCCGGCCCTATTTCGGCTTCGACCAGTCGAGCCACTATGTGCAGATCGGGACGACGCGCAGCCGCGGCGCGGAATTCTCGCTGTCCGGCAATGTTAGCGACCAGCTTGCCCTCGTCGCCGGCGGGGTCCTGCTGTCGCCCCGGGTCGAAGCCGATCCGAGCGCATCCGGCGCAATCGGCGCGCGCCCGGTCGGCATTCCCAGCCATATTTTCAGCCTCGATGCGAATTGGGACGCCGCGACGCTGGTTCGGGGCCTGTCCTTGGATGCGGCGCTGTCGCATCGTGGTCGGACGCCCGCGACCACGGACAATGCGGTTGAGCTGCCCGGGCGCGCCCAGCTCGACCTCGGCACGCGCTATCGGTTCGCCGTCGGCAAGGTGCGGGCGACCGCGCGCTTCCAGGTCGTAAATCTGTTCAACGAGCGCGGCTTCGTCGTCGGCGGACCCGGCGCCTACTTCCCGGTCGCCGCGCGCTCGGCTTCGGCGTACCTGACCGTCGACCTCTAATCCAAGCGCTCTCGCAAAGGGCATCAGACTTCGCTAGCCGAGCCGGGTGACCGCGCTCGACGTCTTCGTGTTCCTGCTCCTGTTCGGCAGCGCCGCCGTGGGGTTCGTGCGCGGGTTCGTGCATGAAGTCATCTCGCTGCTCGCCTGGATTGTCGCGATCGCCATGCTCAAGCTGTTCCACACCCAGCTGTGGACGGGGCTGATCAGCGCGTTCGGCTGGGGTTCGGCCGCCGCGGCGGTGATCGCCTTCGCGCTTCTGTTCGTGCCGAGCTTCCTGCTGGTGAAACTGCTCGCCCGCTCGATCGGTGGCCGAACGCGGCGGCACGCCGTGCTCGGCCCGTTCGATCGCGTGCTCGGCGGGGGATTCGGCGCGCTCAAGGGCCTGCTTGGGGCGACTTTGTTCTTCCTGCTCGCCAATCTCGCCACGGATATGGTCTATGGGCCCGAGGCCGAGCGGCCGGCATGGATGAGCCATTCGCGGACCTATCCGCTGCTGAACGCCAGTGGCCGCGCGATCGTCGACTGGGTCGAGGCGCGGCGGCTGCACCCCAAAAAGGTCGGCGAGGAATGATCCGCCTTCACGATACCATGACCCGCGAGAAGCGCGAGTTCCGCCCGGCCGATCCCGAGCGCATCACCATGTATGTTTGCGGACCGACGGTCTACGGCCGCGCGCATATCGGCAATGCCCGGCCGGCGGTGGTGTTCGACACGCTGGCGCGACTGATCCGCCACGAGTTTGGCGAGAAGAGCCTGGTCTATGCCCGCAACGTCACCGACGTCGACGACAAGATCATTGCGTCGGCTGAAGCGGAGTGGGTCGAGCCCTCGGTAATCACCGAGCGCTACGAGCGCTTCTATCTCGAGGACATGGGCACGCTTGGCGTTGCGCCGCCCGATATCGCTCCGCACGCGACGCAGGAAATCGCCGGGATGATCGCGATGATCGAGCGGCTGATCGCGCATGGCAACGCCTATGAGGCCGAGGGCCATGTGCTGTTTTCAGTGCCGAGCGATCCAGATTATGGGGTCCTAAGCAAGCGCGACCGCGAGGCGATGCTCGCCGGCGCGCGGGTCGAGGTCGCACCGTACAAGCGCGACCCAGCCGACTTCGTGCTGTGGAAGCCGAGCGGCGAGGGCGTGATCGGCTGGGATTCACCATGGGGCCACGGCCGCCCGGGTTGGCACGTCGAATGCTCGGCGATGATCGAGCGGCATCTGGGCGAGACGATCGACATCCACGGCGGCGGGCTCGACCTCATCTTCCCGCATCACGAGAACGAGATCGCACAGAGCCGCTGCGCCCACGGCGGTCTGCCGCTCGCGCGTTTCTGGGTCCACAACGGCTTCGTCGACATGGGCTCGGAGAAGATGTCCAAGTCGCTCGGCAACATCATTACCCCGAATGAGCTGCTCGCTCGGGGCCACAAGGGCGAAACCCTGCGCCTGGCGCTTCTCTCCGCGCATTACCGGCAGCCGCTGAGCTGGACCGAGGACTTGATTGCCCAGGCTAAGACAAACCTCGACCGGCTCTATCGAGTGGCGGGCGATGCCGACGCCGGACCGGTTGATAGCGGCGTCGTCGAGGCATTGTCCGACGACCTCAACACACCGCTCGCGCTGGCCCGATTGATGGCGCTCGACGATCCCGCCGCAATCAAGGCGAGCGCGGCTCTGCTTGGCCTGCTGCAAGGCTCGGTCGATCAATGGTTCAAGGGCGGCGACGCAGATGAAGGGGCGATCGAAGCCCGCATCGCAGAACGAACTGAGGCGAAGGCCTCGCGCGATTTCGCGGCCGCCGACCGGATCCGCGATGAGCTGAAGGCCGAAGGCATCGTCTTGGAGGATGGGCCGAACGGCACTACGTGGCGGCGGGAATGAAGAGGCCGGTCTACACGACGGAAATCTTGCGGCTGGCGGCATCGCTCAACGAGCCGCGCGAACTTCCGCGTCAGGACGGCAAGGCAGAGCTTCGTTCACCGACCTGCGGCAGCCGCATCACGCTGGTCGTCCAGCTGGACGAGGATCGGCGGATCGAGGCAATGTCGCAAACGGTCCGCGCTTGCGCGTTCGGGCAGGCGACCGCCGCGCTGGTCGAGCGCCATGCGCGGGGCCGCACCCATAATGACGTGGCGGAAGCGATGCTCGCACTTAGCCGCTGGCTATCCGACGAGCACGCCGACGAAGCGGATTGGCCCGGCCTGGTGGCCCTCGAGCCGGCGCGCACGCGAAAGGCTCGCCACGGCGCGATCCTCCTTCCTTTCCGGGCCCTGCTCGCCGCTATCGAGGCGGCGAGTTGACGACGCCCGCGGAGACGGCGCAGGCGACCACCGCGATCCTCGAAAGCGGCGCGATCATGCTCGGGGCCGCGCTGGTGTTCGTCACTTTGTTCCGGCGGCTTAAGCTCGGCGCAACCCTTGGTTACATTGTCGCCGGCGCCCTGATCGGGCCGCAGGTCCTCGGGCTCATCCATGATCCCGAGCAACTGACCAGCGTCACCGACATCGGCATCGCGCTGCTGCTGTTCATTGTCGGGCTCGAGCTCCAGCCGAGCCGGCTGTGGCGGCTGCGCAAGGACATCTTCGGAATGGGCCTGGCCCAGGTCGTGCTGTGCGGCGCGGCGCTCAGTTTGTTCATCTGGGTTGTGCTCGGCGTTTCTCCGGAGGCGGCGCTGGCGATCGGCCTGCCGCTGGCACTGTCGTCGACCGCGCAGGTGCTGCCGATGCTGCGCTCCGACAATGAGCTGAACACGCCGCAGGGCGAACGGGCCTTCTCGATCCTGCTGTTCCAGGACCTGTCGATCATCCCGCTGATCACGATCATTGCCGCCATGGCCCGGGTGCCCCCGGATCCCGGCGCGCCGAGCGGCGGATTGTTGGTGCTGTTCACGGTGCTGGCGGTGATCGGCCTGGTGCTGGTCGGTCGGCTGGTCATGAACCCGCTGTTCCGGCTGATCGGCCGGTTCGGCGAGCGGGAGTTGTTCGTCGTCGCGGGACTGTTCACCGTGGTTGGCGCAGCGGCGGTGATGCACACGCTTCATCTCTCGGTGGCGCTGGGCGCGTTCGTCGCCGGCGTGGTGCTCGCCGAATCGCCCTATCGGCATGAGCTGGAGACCGATGTCGAGCCGTTTCGCTCGATCCTGCTCGGTCTCTTTTTCCTGTCCGTCGGGATGCTGCTCAACCTTAGCGTAATTGCAGCCAACCCGCTCCGCGTTGTCGGCATCGCCGCCGGGCTTATCGTCATCAAGACGACGCTGATCACGCTGCTCACTCGCGTGTTCGGCTGCAACTGGGCCCTGAGCATTCGGCTCGGGCTGTTGCTCAGTCAGGCTGGCGAGTTCGGCTTTGTCCTGTTCGCCATGGCCGCGACGGCGTTGTTGATCACGCCCGAGGCCGCCTCCCTATTTGGGGCCGTGGTCACCCTGTCGATGGCGGCGACGCCGTTCCTGATGCGGTTCATCGATTTCCTGGAACGGCGCGAAGTCCGCCATCGCGACGATCTCGACGGCCCGGAAGAGTCGCCCGAGACCAGCGCGATCGTGGTCGGCTATGGCCGGTTCGGGCAGACCGTCGCGCAGATGCTGATGGCCAAGAGCATCGGCGTCACGCTGATCGACAAGAAGCCCAGCATGATCGAGACGGCCGAGGAATTCGGCACCAAGGTCTATTATGGCGACGGCCTGCGGCTCGACCTGCTGCGCGTTGCCGGAGCGGACACGGCGCGGGTGATCGCCTTCTGCAATGACAATGAAGGCGGCGAAATGTCGCGGAGCGCGCTCAAGGCGGTCCTCGAAGCCTTCCCTCAGGCGGCAATCATGGTGCGCGCCTTCGATCGGCGGCATTTGATCGAACTCGACGGGCTCGACCTTGCCTTTGCGCAGCGCGAACTGTTCGAGAGCGCGGTGGTCATGGGCCGCGCGGCGCTCAAGGCCAGCGGGATCGACCGCGGCGAAGTCGAGCGGGTGGAGCGCGAGTATCGCATGCGCGATTGCGACCGGCTCGAACGCCAGAGTTCGACCGGTGACCTTCACGCCGGCCAGGAAACGTCCTTTACCGAGGCTCCTCTGCCGGACGAGGCGGCGGTGGGGCCGGCAGGTTAGAATCGACGCGGGCGAGATGGTCTTCGATCGCCCGAACGATATCCTCGACGACTTCCCGGTGGGCGCCGTTGCCGCTCTTCACGTGGATGTGAGCTTCGGCATAAGCTTGCCGCTCGCTTTGGGCGAGCCGCTCGAGCGTGCCCTTGCGATCGCCATCCTTGAGCATGGGACGGGTGTCGCGACGGCCCGTCCGTTCGGCCAGGACGTCGACCGGCGCGTCTAGCCAGACCGTGATCGTCCGCTCGTTGAGCAGCGAGCGCGTCCTCGGGTCGACGAATACGCCGCCGCCCGTGGCGATCACGCGCACCTGGCCGTCGACGAGCCGCGCGACGAGGCGCCGCTCGCCGTCGCGATAATCTTCCTCGCCATAGCGCTCGAACAGCTCGCCCCAGGGAAGGCCGACGGTCTCCTCGATCTCCGAATCGCTGTCGATGAAGGGCAAGCCGAGCCGTTTGGCCAGCCGCCGGCCCACGGTCGACTTTCCGACACCCATCAGGCCGACAAGAACCACCGGCCGGTCGAGACGCTTCACCAAATCCATCGCTTAGGGGGCTATACAGCGGCTTCCGCGCTCGGCAAAAGCGCCCGCGATCCAGTCAGAAACGGAACATAATGTCGCGATTGGTTGTGCTGATTATTGTTGTCGTGCTGATCATCGGCGCCTTGGTCTTCCTGTCCACGCTTCCCAAGGAACGGCCGACCAAGACGATCGAGGTGTCGGTGCCGCAACCGGGTCCTGCAAGCGGCAATGCGCATTAAGCCAGTCCTGATCGCATCGACCGCGCTCGCGCTCGCGCTGCCGGCGCTTGCGCAACAGGCGGTCCAGCCCGCGACGCAAGCGCAACCGCAGCCGGCGACGCCGCCGCTGACGCAACCCTCGACCGGCACGCCGGCAACGAGCCAGCCGGGGGCAAGCGGCGCCGCTGACGAAGGCGCGATTCAGGAAATCACCAGCCAAAGCCAGGGGGAGCCGAAGCCCGCCGTCGAATATCCGGGCTGGGCGCGGCGCGATCCGTGGACGGTCGGGGCGCTCAACCCGACCGATGCCGGTCTCAACGACGCTCCGTGGGGCGCGGCTAGCGGTGCCTTCCTGTCAACGCTGCTTCGGCGCATGGACACGCCCATCGCCTCGCGTTGGGCGCACATCGCACTAAGGGACGGGCTTCTCGCCAAGACCCGCGCGCCCCAGAGGGTCAACCCGGTCGATTGGGTCGCCGAGCGCGCCTGGCTGCTGCTGCGCATGGGCGAAGCCGACGCCGCGCGGATGCTGGTTGCCGGCGTCGATGCCGATCGCTTCACCCCCAAGATGGTGCAGGTCGGGGTCCAGTCGGCGCTTGCCACGGCGGATCCGCCCGCCCTTTGCCCGCTCGAAGACGGCATCCGGAAGTACGAGCCAAGCGTCCGCGCGCTCGTTCAGGCGATGTGCTCGTCGCTGGCCGGAGAGCCGGAGACCGCCTCCGCAATGATCGATGACGCCCGGCGTCATGGCCGGATCGGCGGGATCGACCTGACGCTTGCCGAAAAGGTCGTCGGCGCCGGGACCGACACCGGCCGCGCGGTGACGATCGAGTGGGACCCGGTCGACCGGCTTACGGCGTGGCGCTTCGGGCTTGCCACGGCGACGGGGATCGCGGTGCCCGCCCGCCTTCTCCAGGGCGCGTCGCCCCAGCTTCGCGCATTCCAGGCGCGGGCACCGCTGCTGTCGCCGCAGCAGAGGCTGGATTCGGCGCTGATCGCCGGCGGGCTCGGGGTCTTCTCATCCCAGTCGCTGGTCGACCTTTATTCGGCGGTTTATGATTCGACCGATCCCGACGACTTGCCGGGTACCGATGCGTGGCAGCTGCGGCAGGCCTTCGCCGGGAAGGACCAGGCCGCCCGCGTGGCGGCGATCAAGCGCCTTCTCGGGACGGGCAAGGATCCGCTCCAGAAGGAAGCGATGCGAGCGGTCGTGGCGCGCGCCGCATCCCTGATCGCGCCGAGCAAGGACCTCCAGGACGATGCGCCGGAATTGATCTCGGCGATGCTTGCCGCGGGCTACGATCGAGCGGCCGCGCGGTGGGTCCCCGTCGTACGCAGCATGAACGACGCGAATGCCGACCGTTGCTGGGCGATGCTGGCGCTCGCAGCCACCGATGTGAGCCGGGCCGAAATCAGCTCGGGCCGAATCACCAGCTTCATCGGCCGCGACCAAAGCAAGGATAAAGTACGCAGCGCGCTGCTCGTCGCCGGGCTCGCCGGCCTCAATCGGATCAGCACCGATACCGCCAATTCGCTCAATCGCCGCTATGGCCTGGGCCTCGGACGAGTTACCAGCTGGACACGGATCATCGATGCCGCCGCGGGCCGGGGCCAGGCCGGAACAGTCCTCATCCTGATGGGCACGGGTTTCCAGACGGCCAGCTTCGATCGCCTGCCGCCGGCGCATTTGTATCATGCTATCGCCGGGCTCGAGCGGACCAGTCAGGATTTCAGCGCGCGGATGATCGCGGCCGAGGCCCTGTCACGGACGTGACCACGGATAACCGAGCGCTGGTCGATCGGTTCCTCGACATGATGGCGGCCGAAGCGGGCGCATCGCGACATACGCTGGCAGCATACCAAAACGATCTCGAGCGCACCGCCGAGGCATTGCAGGTTCCATTCTCCATTGCATCGACCGATGATTTGGCGCGGCTGGGGTCGCGGTGGGCGGAGCTTTCTCCGGCAACCGTCGCGCGCCGCGCTGCCGCCTTGCGGCGCTTCTTCGGCTTCCTCGTCGATGACGGACTGCGTGGCGATGATCCGTCCGCGGCACTTCCGCGCCCCCGGCTCGAACGGCCGCTGCCGCGAATCCTCGACGAAGGCGAGATCGCGCGAATGTTCGAGGCCGCCGAAGACCGGGCTGCGAGCGGCGACGGGTTGGCGCTCAGGAACCTCGCGCTGCTCGAACTCCTCTATGGCTCCGGGTTGAGGGCGAGCGAGTTGGTCGGCCTGCCGCGGGGTGCCATTCGTCAGGGTCAACCGTTCCTCATGGTCCGCGGCAAGGGCGAGAAGGAGCGCCTCGTGCCGATCTCCTCGCGCGCCGAAATGGCGGTCAAGGCATGGCTCGAGCTGGTCCCGGATGGGCCATGGCTCTTCCCCAGCGGCAAGAAGCATCTCAGCCGGGTTCGACTATTCCAGATCGTTCGCCAGATGGCGGCCGACGCCGGGATCGCGCCGGACCGGGTCAGCCCGCACGTTCTCCGCCATGCCTTTGCAACCCATCTTTTGTCAGGCGGCGCCGACCTCAGGGTTCTCCAGTCGCTGCTTGGGCATGCTGATATCGCGACCACCCAAATCTACACCCACGTCGACAGCGCGCGGCTGGTTGAGCTGGTCAACGCCCGCCATCCGCTCACCGACCGTACTCGTTGACGGCCTGGGCAGCTTCGTCCTACCCGCCCGCTCGACATGCTGACCTATCTCGATTTCGAGAAGCCAATCGCCGAGCTCGAAGCGCGCGTCGCCGAGCTGCGCGAGACCGCGAACCGCTCGGACGATATCGACATCGAAGCCGAGGTTGGACGGCTGGAAGCCAAGTCGTCCAAGCTTCTGCGCGATACCTATGCCAAGCTGACGCCGTGGCAGAAGGCCCAGGTCGCAAGGCATCCCGAGCGGCCGCATTTCAAGGACTATCTCGCCGGCATCGTCGACGACTTCGTTCCGCTCGCCGGCGATCGCTCGTTCGCCGACGACCCGGCGATCATCGGTGGCCTGGCGCGGATCGATGGCCGGGGGGTGATGCTGATCGGCCATGAAAAGGGCGACGACACAGCGACCCGCCTCAAGCACAATTTCGGCATGGCCAAGCCCGAGGGGTACCGCAAGGCGATCCGCCTGATGCGGCTGGCCGACCGGTTCGGGCTGCCGGTGGTGACCTTGGTCGATACCCCGGGGGCGTTTCCGGGCGTGGAAGCCGAAGAGCGCGGCCAAGCCGAGGCGATCGCGCGCGCGACCGAGGAATGCCTGGCGCTCAAGGTCCCGCTGATCGCGGTGATTGTCGGGGAGGGCGGGTCGGGCGGAGCGATCGCAATCGCCGCCGCCAACCGCGTGATGATGTTCGAGCATGCTGTCTATTCGGTGATTTCCCCGGAAGGGTGCGCGTCGATTTTGTGGCGGACGGCCGACAAGGCGTCCGAGGCCGCCGAAGCAATGAAGATCACCGCCGCCGACCTGCACGGGCTCGGTGTCGTCGACCGCATTGTCGATGAGCCGCTTGGCGGCGCTCACCGCGACCCCGAAGCGGCGATCGGGGCCTTGAAGGGCGCGATCCTCGAGGAGCTCGATGGCTGCGCGGCTTTGGGTCCGGACGAGCTGCGCAAGCAGCGCCGAGCGAAGTTCCTTGCCATCGGCTGACGGCCCCGGAA
The DNA here is from genome assembly GCF_000620665.1 of Sphingomonas sp. URHD0057. Lineage (GTDB taxonomy): Bacteria > Pseudomonadota > Alphaproteobacteria > Sphingomonadales > Sphingomonadaceae > Sphingomicrobium. The sequence goes on from NZ_KK211162.1 coordinate 159,998, forward strand.
CTCGGCCAGTCATTTTCCGTTCAAAATCGTCGCGCTTAGGTCCATCCGCCAAAACGGGAGATGTAATCCATGCGTAAAGGCGTCCTGTTGGTTGCGGCGGCAGCGCTCGCCGTCACGCCCGCGCTCGCCCAGCGCGCGGAGCGCTATCTCAATCCGCAGGACGTCGCCGAAGCGCAGCGGACGCACGCCGTGATGGTGCAGGAACTGGGCGGCGCCGAGACCGGGCCGCGCGCCGCTTACGTCGAATCCGTCGGACGCCGGGTCGGGCGCGTTTCCGGTGTCGCCAATCCCGGCCAGGCGCTCCACTTCACCTTGCTCAATTCGCCGGTCGAGAATGCCTTCTCGGTCCCGGGCGGCTACGTCTATGTCACCCGCCAGCTGATGACGTTGATGGACGATGAGTCCCAGCTCGCTTTCGCGCTGGGGCACGAGGTCGGGCACGTGGCCGCCAATCATGCCCACATTCGCGAAGCTTATGCGCGGCGCAATCCGTTGGGCGTGTTCGGTCAGATTTTTGGCAGGATCCTTGGTCCGGGATTAAGCAACGTACTCTCTTCGCGCTCCAGACTGGATGCGTTGAGCTTCTCGCGCGACCAGGAATATCAGGCCGACACGCTCGGCCTGCGCTATCTGATCGCCTCCGGCTACGATCCCGCGGGGGCCGCGCGATTGCTTTCCGCGCTCAGTCTCGAGACCGCGCTCGAAGCGCGGCTTCAGGGCAAGACCAATCGCCAAACTCCCGAATGGGCGCGGACCCACCCGCTAAGCGAAAACCGCATGCAGCGCGCGCTCGCCGAAGCGCGGGCAACGGGCAAGCTCGGCACCGGCATCCGCAATCGCGAGACATTCCTCAACGAGATCGAGGGATTGTTCGTGGACGACGATCCCGCGCAAGGCGTGATCGACGGTCCGACCTTCACCCACCCCGATCTGCGCATCCAGTTCAGCGTCCCGCCGGGCTATCTCATGTCCAACGGCGCGACGGCGGTCACCATTTCGGGTTCGGCGGGCAAGGCGCAGTTCAGCGGCGGCCGCTTCTCCGGCACGCTTGAAAATTACATTCTTCGTGTGTTCCAGTCTTTGATGGGCGGGCAGAACCAGGTTCCGATCCCGCCGCCGCAGCGCGTGACGATCAACGGCATGTCGGCCGCGCTGACTTCGGCACGCGTCAACGCCGGTTCGGGCCCGATCGACGTCAGCGTCGTCGCCTATCAGTGGGATGCGCAGCGCATCTACCATTTCGTAATGCTGACTCCGGGAGGGTCAGGCGTCGGGCCGTTTGCGCAGATGATCAACTCGTTGCGGAAGGTGACTCCGGAGGAAGCCGCCGCGATTCGCCCTCGGGTGATCCATGTCGTGACCGTGGGACCCGGAGACACGGTCCAGTCGCTCGCGAGCCGAATGGCGTACCGCGACTACAAGCTCGATCGTTTTCTTGTGCTCAACGGATTGGGCCCGAACGCCACGGTGGCGCCGGGACAAAAGGTGAAGCTCGTCGTGTACGGCCCTCGGCGCGGCTAGGCGCCGCAGCTCACATATAAGCGTTCATGGTCGCCAGAAGCTGGCCCCATTTGCCGCCGACGCCGCCGCCCAGCGCTTGCATAGCGCCGAGGCAGGCGACCGAAATGAGTGCCGCTAGCAAGCCGTATTCAATCGCCGTCGCCCCGCGCTGGTCTGCGCGAAGCATGCGCATAAATCCTCGGATAGCGTCCACGCCACCCTCCTCTGGTCCACGTCCACACGGCGGTTGTAAGTCGGGTTCGGTTAACAACTCTTCCAGCGGATAGAGTTAACGGCGCTTCACCCTTCGCTGCCTTTCCAAGCAACGAAATGAAGGATTTCGAAGACTTCCGTGGTGCGTCCATCCGTGGCCTTCTCGACGAAGGCCTGGCAAGCGGCGCGATAGGCCGAGCCCGACAGGAAGCGCCGGGAACGTTCGGTGAGGACGTTGGTTGCCCCCATGGCGCGGAGGTCGTTCACTAGGCGCCCAAGGTCCGGGTAGCGGACTTCGACGCGATCGACGTCCACGACAGGCATGACGAAGCCCGCGCGCGAGAGCAGCGGCGCCAAGGCTGATGCTTCGATGCGCGGGTGGACATGGGGCAGGGCCGGACCGGCGGCCGCGTCTGCCGCGCGCATGGCGCCACGCAATCGCGGAAGCGTATCGCCGCCGGACACCGCGCCAATCAACAGAGCGTCGTTGGTCATCGACTCGAAGAGTAGGCGTAGGGCTCGAGGCAAGTCGTTGACGGTGTCGAGCGTCCCGATCGACACGACCAGGTCATAGGTGCTGCCGTTGGGACTCCAGTCGTCTTCGGTGATCAGCTCGCCACCGGCACGCTCCGCGAACAGCGGGCCGGGATCGCGGATATCAACCCGATCCGCGGGCAAGCGGGCCGGCCAACCTTGGTCCGGACAGCCGATCAGCAAGGCATTGCCGAAGCGGCGCGGAACCAGAGTCAGCCGGTCCAGGCAGTCGGCGAACACATGCTCGGCGAGAAACAGCTCGGGACCGATCCGCGACGCACGGTCCCGGCGTTGCGCGCGGAGGTCGATGTCGAACAGGGCCGTCACGCACCCGCTTGTGCGTTGGGCGATGCCGGGCGACAAGGGTGACATGATCGCCGTCGCGGTTGGCACGTCAATGCGCTGGGCGCTGGATTTCGCGCTTCCGCCCCGCTGCGCGGGGTGCGGCGCGATCGTCGCCGAAACCCACAGCTTCTGCCCGGAATGCTGGCGGCAGGTCGACTTTCTTGGCGAGGCCGGATGCGAAAGCTGCGGGACACCGCTTCAGGCGACGGACATCCGGACGTGCGCAGCCTGTCTCGCGAAACCACCTCGCATCGCCCGCACGCGCGCCGCTGTCGCTTATGGAGAGCTAGCGCGAAGCCTGGCGATCCGCCTCAAATATGGGCGCAAGGTGGCGATCGCGCGGACCATGGCCCGCTATATGGCGCCCTTGGTAGCACCGTCGGAGAATGCGCTGCTGGTGCCGGTGCCGCTGCATCGAACGCGGCTGTGGGGTCGCGGTTTCAACCAATCGGCGCTGGTTGCCCGCGAACTCTCCCGCCGCCTGGCGATCGCGACGGATCCGTTCGTGCTTAGGAGGATCAGGCGCACCCCGCCGCTCAAAGGAATGAGCCCGCTGCAGCGGCGCAAGACGGTTGCCGGCGCGTTCGCGGTTCGGGACAAGGCCACAGTCGCCGGCAAGACCGTGATCCTCGTGGACGATGTGCTAACCACCGGCAGCACCGCGGAGGCCTGCGCCCGGACCCTGCGGCGCGCGGGCGCGGCCCGCGTCGAATTGATCAGCTGGGCGCGGGTGGTGCGCCCGACGCAGTTGATACGTTGATGTGCATGCCTAAGTTGATCGGCGAGAGGAGTGATCGTGCCGGCTGTCGAAATCTATACCAAGACCACCTGCCCTTATTGCTGGCGCGCCAAGCACCTGCTCAAGGTCAAAGGTGTCGCATACAAAGAGATCGTGGTCGATTTCGGCGGACCGGAAAAGCAGGTCATGATCCAGCGTGCCAATGGACAGATGACCGTCCCGCAAATCTTCATCGGCGAGCGTCACGTCGGCGGTTGCGACGACCTTCTGGCGCTCGACCGGGCCGGCAAGCTCGACGCATTGATCGCGGCCTGAAGCGATGACCAGGATCGCTCTTTTCCAGTCGCGGACAGGGATCATTCCGCAAGCCAATGTCCGGGCGCTGGTCGCCGCGATCGGCCAGGCGGCGGACGGTGGCGCCGAAATACTGTTCACGCCGGAAATGTCCGGGCTGCTCGATCGTGACACCCAACGCGCACGCCTGAACCTTCGGAGCGAGGACGAGGATGCCGTTCTCGCGGCCTCGCGCGAGGCCGCGAAAGGACATGGCATCTGGGTTTATCTTGGCTCCCTTGCGGTGCTGCTTGACGATGGAAAGGTCGCCAACCGCGCCTTCCTCATCGATCGCGAAGGCAAGATCCGGGCTCGCTACGACAAGATCCATCTGTTCGACGTGGACCTGCCGACGGGCGAGAGCTGGCGCGAATCGTCGACTTATTCGGCGGGCCGGGATGTCGCCGTCGTTAATGGCACGCCGGTTGGCAAGCTCGGGCTGACGATCTGCTACGACCTGCGGTTCCCGACGTTGTTCGCGCGGCTCGCCGAAGCCGGCGCGGACGTGATCGCCGTGCCGGCCGCCTTCACCGTTCCCACCGGACGCGCGCATTGGCACGTCCTGCTCCGCGCCCGCGCCATCGAAGCGGGCCTGTTCGTCGTCGCCGCGGCGCAGGTCGGGCGTCACGAAGACGGCCGCCAGACGTTCGGTCATTCGCTGGTGGTCGATCCGTGGGGCGAGGTGCTGCTCGACATGGGCGATGAGGAAGGTGTCGGGTTCGCGGACATAGACTTGGCGCGGATCTCCGATGTGCGTTCGCGGATACCGGCGCTCAACCACCGACGGCCGATACCCGAAGCCGTGACGGTATGATCGTCTTCGACCTCCAGTGCAGTGACGGCGGCGAGACATTCGAGGTGTGGTTCCGCTCGAGCTCCGACTTTGACGAGCAGAGTGCAGGTGGCCTGATCGAATGCCCCTTCTGCGGCTCGATCAAAGTGGCCAAGGCGCCGATGGCCCCCCGCCTTCCGCGCAAGGGAGCGAGCGACCCGCTCGCCAGACTGGCCGCTGCCCAGGCGGAGTTGCTCAAGAATTCGCGCTGGGTCGGCGATCAGTTCGTGAACACCGCGCGGGCGATCCATGCCGGGGAAGCCGAGCCCGAGCAGGTTCACGGCAATGCGACGATTGCTCAGGCAAAGTCGCTCGCGGAAGACGGCGTGCCGGTCGCGCCGCTGCCGCTCCCGGTGGTTCCGCCCAGCCAAGTCAATTGATCGGGCGCGCGCGAACCCTTATTCGACGGCGCGGGACCCCGTAGCTCAGCAGGATAGAGCATCAGATTCCTAATCTGAGGGCCACAGGTTCGAATCCTGTCGGGGTCACCAGGGGTTTTTAGAGGGCAACCGGATGGCGACCAACCAAATCGAACCCAAGAAAGGCGTCGTTGACCGCCTCTTCCTCGAGCATCCACGCTCGCTGGGGATCAGCTGGGCGAAGCACGGCGGGGGCGCAGTGAGGATCGGCTTCCAGCTGATCGGCGCCGGGTTGGCGGCCTTGGTCCACGCCGTGATTCCAGGTTGGTGCACCGATACCGCGGGTCGCAGGGTGACTGAGACCTACCATTACATCCAGAAGATAAGGGCTGGGTCGTCTAGGCCGGAGAATTGGTCCGATTATGACATCTGACCGGGCGCCGGTCGCGATCATCGGTGGCGGTTTTTCCGGAACGATCGTCGCGGCGCAGCTGGCCCGGCGGGGGATCGCTTCGGCGCTGATCGACGGCAGTGGCCGCGCCGGCAAGGGCGTTGCCTATTCGACCACCGAGCCCGCACATTTGCTCAATGTCCGCGCCGAGGGGATGAGCGCCTGGGCGGGGGAGCCCGACCATTTCACACGGCGTTTCGAGGCTGAGGGAGGCGATCCTCGCGGCTTCGCGCAGCGGCGCCTCTTCGCGCGCTATCTCGGCGAAATCCTTGGAGAGGCAGTCGCCGGCGGTGTCGAGGTGATTGACGGCACCGCGTCCAAGGCGGCGCGGTCCGACGGCGGCTGGCGGATTGCCTTCGACGATGGGCAAATGCTTGACGCCGATGCGGTCGTGCTGGCGACCGGCAATCAGGAGCCGGGATCGCTGGCGGCGTTCGCCGGCACGGGCGAGCGCTATCTCCGCAACCCATGGGGCGCCGAAGCGCGCGCCGCCGTCGAGGACCTGGCCGCAACGAACCAGTCTGCGCTGCTGGTTGGGACCGGACTGACCATGGTCGACCTGGTGCTTTCGCTGGATGCCTCAGGGCATCGCGGCAGGATCGTCGCGTTGTCGCGGCGCGGTCTGATCCCGCGCGGGCATGCCGATTTCGAGCCGGCCCCGGTGGCGGAAGAGGATGTACCGGGCGGCAACCTCCGGATGCTGTCGCGCTGGCTCCGCAGGCGCTCTGGGCAGGTCGGCTGGCGCGCCGCGGTCGACAGCCTCAGGCCCTACAGCCATCCGCTGTGGCAAGGCCTCGACGCCGACGAGCAACATCGCTTCCTGCGCCATGTGCGGCCGTGGTGGGACGTGCACCGCCACCGCATCGCGCCGAACGTTGCTCAAACGGTGGCGAGCATGGTCGCCGATGGGCGGCTCGAGATTGTGGCCGGGCGCATCGTTTCCGCCAGCGACACGAACGAGGCGCTCGAAGTCTCCTATCGGCGCCGCGGCGCGGCCTCGATCCAGTCGGAGCGCTTCGCCTACGCATTCAACTGCACCGGCCCGCTTCATTCGATCGCGCGGACCAAGGATTCGCTGCTCCGCAGCTTGCTCGATGCCGGCCAGGTTCGTCCCGACCACCTGGGTATCGGCCTCGAGGTCGACCAGCATTCGCGGCCCATCGGCAGTGAACGACTGTGGGCGCTCGGGCCTCTCACCAAGGGCCGCTACTGGGAGATCATCGCCGTGCCTGATATTCGCGAGCAGGCGGCGGACGTGGCCGCGGATATTGCGCAGGAGCTTGGGCGATGACCCCGGAACATGGCGATCCAGAGGATGGCGACCTGGTCGAAGCCGCGCCGGAGTGCGAAATCCCGGCGGAGGTCGGCGAAGCCGTCCGTACCCTCATCCGCTGGGCCGGGGACGACCCCGACCGCGAAGGCCTGTTGGATACGCCGCGCCGCGTGGCGAAGGCCTGGCGCGAATATGCGCGGGGCTATGCCGAGGACCCTTCGGCCCACCTCACCCGCACGTTTGACGAAGTCGGCGGCTACGACGAGATCGTCCTGCTCAAGGACATTCCGTTCCAGTCGCATTGCGAACATCACATGGCGCCGATTATCGGCAAGGCGTCGATTGCCTATCTGCCGCGCGATCGGGTGGTCGGGATCAGCAAGCTCGCGCGCGTGCTTCATGGCTTTGCGCGGCGGCTGCAGGTGCAGGAACGGCTGACCGCGCAGGTCGCCGACACGATCTGGGAGCACCTTCAACCCAAGGGCGTGGCGGTGATCATCGAAGCCACCCACGCCTGCATGACTGCGCGCGGGGTCAATACGCCGGGCGTGATGATGACGACGAGCCGGATGATGGGAACTTTCCGCGAGGACGAGCGCAGCCGGCGCGAGGTGCTCGCGCTCATGGGTTACTGAATCGGCAGGCGGGGCGGCTCCGCTGGCCGGAGAGCCGCCCCGCGCCCCACCCCCAATGGGGGAGGGCGGATGTTTGTCCTAGGACGAAGCTTCCATGCCGTGCTTCAAATGGCTCATCTGGTCGTGGCCCTCGCGCACCGACTGGTAGCAGCGCTCGACCGCCGCGCGCGTCTCGCCGCTTAGATTGTCCTCGTTCAGCGCGGCCTCGAACTTCGCTTTCAGATAATCCTCGCCGCGCTCGACCTCGTTGATGATCGCTTTTTCATCGCGGCCGGTGATTGCCGCCTTGAGGTCCTCGAAGCGCTGATGGGCCTTGCCGAGGAACGACCCCGAATCGTCGGGCTCGCCGCCGAGCCGGCGGACCTGGGCCCGAAGGTCTTCGACGATCTGCTGGCGTTCATTGGCGCGCTGGCGGAAGGTTTCGCGGAAACGCTCATTGTCGATGTTGGCCGCGGAATCCTCATAGCCGGTGATGCTGTCGATGGTCGTCGCGATCAGGGTGTTGAGGGTTGCGATTTCGTCTTTGTGCTCGGTCATGCCCGTACTCCTTGAATTAGGGGAAAGCGTAGAAGCAAACGCGCGAAGCGCGCTGGCGATGCGGCCGCTTTTCTTTTTGCGGGCGCAGGCCCCGAATTTTTGTCAGTCTGCCGCTGAAACGAGCGACGAGGGGTGAGTCGCATGGCACTGACGAGACGCGCGCTTCTCGAGCAGGTCGGGGCAGTGGGCGGCGGGGCGGCCGTCTATCTCGCGATGGAGGCGCTCGGCCTCGCCATTCCGACGGCGGCCGGAGCGGAGAAGTTCGAGCTGCCGCGCGCGAGCGGCGCGGGAAGGTCGGTGGTCGTCCTGGGCGCCGGAATCGCCGGCCTGGTATCAGCGTATGAGCTGCAGCGCGCGGGCTACAGGGTCACGGTCCTCGAAGCTCGCGATCGGATCGGCGGGCGGGCGTGGACCATCCGCGGCGGCGGCCGCATCGCTCAGAACGGCCGCGAGGATCAGCGCCCGGCCTTTTCGCCCGGCCTCTATTTCAACGCCGGTGCGGCCCGCATCCCGTCCACGCATCGGGTAATCCTCGGCTACGCGCGGAAGCTCGGCGTGACGATGGAGCCCTTCATCAACGTCAATCGCAACGCCGGATGGGACTTCGGCGGCAAGGTCCAGCCCGAGCGGCGCATGATCAACGATATGCGCGGTCACCTCGCCGAGCTCTTGGCCAAGGCGATCGACCGCAAAGCCCTCGACGGCATCATCTCGGCCGATGAGTTGACGACCGTTCGGCAATTTCTTGCGCCGTACGCCGGCGTCGGAGCCAACGCGGTGTACGCCCCGGGAGGGTCATCGGGCTTTGCGGTCGAGCCGGGCGGATACGATCAAGCCCCGCGGGTCCCGCCGCCGCTTGGCTTTGGGGAACTCTATCCTTCGGGCGCGGTCACATTGCCATACCTGTTCGAGCATATCTGGGACATGCAATCGACGATGCTTCAACCGGTTGGCGGCATGGATCGCATCGCCGAAGCAATCTACGCGCGGGTGAAGCCGTCGGTGCGGCTCGGGACCCCGGTCAGGGCGATCCGGCGGGTCGGCAACCGCGTTCGTGTCGAGCATGGGCCGAGGCAGTTGATGACCGAAGCGGACCATTGCGTTTGCACGCTTCCTGCCCACCTGCTCGAACGTATCCCCAGCGACTTCTCGCCAGCCAAGAAGGCCGCGCTGAAGAATATCCGTTACCTCGCGAGCGTGAAGGCCGCGTTCGAGAGTCCGCGCTTCTGGGAGGATGAGGGCATTTACGGGGGATTGGCGTGGACCGACCGCGCCAACGAGAATCTGATCTATCCGCCGCACGATTTCGGGGCACCCAAGGGGGTGTTGGTTGCCGCCTATGTCTCGGGCTGGACGAACCAGGACAATCCCCAAAAGTTCGCGGCTTTCAGCGATGCGGAACGCCTGCGAGTTTGCCGTGAGTCGGTTGAAGCGCTTCATCCGGGCCGATCGAAACTGCTCGAGAACGGCGTCAGCGTCGGCTGGGGCTTGGTCCCTTACTCCGAGGGCGCCGGCGCCCAATGGGGCGGGGGCCCCGGCGACATTGCACCGCGCGGCGCGCAATACGCCGAACTTTTGAAGCCCGAGGGTCCGATCGTCTTCGCCGGCGAGCATTTAAGCTACCAGGGTCTGTGGCAGGAAGGCGCGGCCCTCTCTGCCCACGCGGCGCTCAAGCTTGTGGGGACGATGGCGAAGGCCGCTTAGCTGGTTATTCCTGGCAGGTGCTGCGCAATGCCGGCCCAGCTGTTGGTGTAGATCAACGTCAACGGCACGATCGCGGCGGTAAGCGCCACCGCGAAACCGGTCCAGGTTGCCGGATGCACCTTGCCCTGCGTGCGGCGGTCCCACACGAACAGTGGTGCGAACAGGATCAGAATTCCCACCAGCAGCTGGATCGTGAAGCCCCAAAAAAACGGGGGGGACAGCGGGATTCGGCCGAACGCCGGCCCCGCGACGAACAGGATGGTGGCGCTGAGCATCAGCCTTTTGTGCCACTGCGCCTCCCGCCGGCGCCGCCACGCCTCGTAGATCAAAAATGCGAAGGCCGGGATCACGGCGAGCGGGATCGCGGTCCAGTTGAGCCCATCGGTGAATGGCGGATGGCTTTCCCGTGCAACGCCCCAAACGGCGGTCAAATACATGACCGGGATCAGCGCGATCGCGAGCAGCATCGCCGCCTTGCCGAGCTTCATGTGGGTTTCCACGCGGCACGTCGAAATGAGCTGGGTCTGGATGACCAGCAGCGCCATCCACAGCGTGAACATGAGGCCGTGGAAGATGACCGCCGGCGGTAGCGTCGGGTTGGGCCGCGGGTAAGCGGGCACGACGTTGTGCAGGTAGAAGCTCGGCGCGAAGCCGATGAACACCAGAGCGACCATGAAGATCGCCATGCGCGAGTAAAATTTCCGCTCGGATGCTTTGCGGTCGACAGGTGACGCGACAATCGTGGCCATTTGAACCCCCGAAATGGCTAGAGACTCGAAAAGCCTAGCGCGAAAGCGCCGGTCGCGCCATGCTGGCGGTTGGTCGAAGACGGCTTGCCTGCCGCTTCGGTCGAAGCCCAGCGGGCGGTTCGTTCAAAGGGGGAGTTTGTCATGAAAAAGTCGGCGTATCTCGCGGTCGTGCTCGCATTGACCGCAGCTTCGGTCCCAGCCCTCGCGGCGAAGCCCGCCGATGGAATCACCGCCGCGCTGGCTTCGCCGGATCGCGGCGCGGACAACGTCAAGCTCGATGAATCCCGCAAGCCCGCGGAGCTGCTCAAGTTCCTCGGGTTGCGGCCAGGGATGCGCGTCGCCGACCCGTTCGGCGGAAATTTCTACTGGGCGGAAATCACCGGCCGCGCCGTGGGCCCGACTGGGCACGTGACGGTCTGGGAGCCTCAGCAGTTCTACAGTCAGAAGATGTATGATGCCTATCAAGCCGTGCAGGCGAAGCAGCCCAACGTGTGGATGCGGGTGAGCCCATTTGAGGCTCCTGACATTCCGGCGGGCAAATATGACTTCATGCTGATCAACCTCGATTATCACGACGTCTATTGGCAGAACGACAAGTACAAGATCGTCCGGATGGACCCGGCCGAGTGGTTGAAGACGATCAATGCCGCGATGAAGCCCGGGGCGATCGTCGGAGTCGTCGATCACGTCGCGAACGCCAGCGACGACACGCGAGCGACGGTCGACAAGCTGCACCGGATCGACCCAGAAGTGGTGAAGCACGATTTCGAGCAGGCGGGTTTCAAGCTGGTCGGGACCAGCAGCATGCTGCGCAATCCGAATGACGACCACAGCCTGCTGGTGTTCGACCCCCAGATCCGCGGCAAGACCGACCGTTTCATCTACAAGTTCAAGAAGGTGCGGTGACGACCGGCGACGCCGGCAGCGCGCCGGCGAAAAGCGCAAGCGGCTTCGCGGCCTACGGCGCGCTGCTGGCGCTGCTCGTTGGCCTCAGCCTCGGCGCTCTGGTCGGAAGCAGGTCGGCGGGCGCTCTCGGCGTCGCCTCGTTTGTCGGCACGCTGTGGCTGAATGCGCTCAAGATGACGGTCATTCCGCTGGTCGTCGCCTTGCTCGTCGTCGGGATTGCCAAAAGCCAGGAGGCGGCCGCGGCAGGACGGATCGCCAGCCGGTCGGTGCTGTGGATTGTCATTATCTGCACGCTCTCGGCGGCGTTCGGCGCGGCGGCCATCCTGCTTCTCACCAGCCTCTTCCCGCTGTCCCGCGGCACGGCGGCGGGGCTGCAGTCGGCGCTTGCCGGCGTGGAGCAGAAATCGTCCGCGCCGCTGCCCGGAATCGCGGAATTCTTCAAAGGCGTGATCCCCGACAACGTGTTTGCGGCGGCGACCAACGGGGACATCCTGCCGCTCGTCGTGTTCGCGGTGCTGTTCGCGCTGGCCCTGGCCAACATCTCATCGACGGGGCGCGCTGCAGTCGTCACCCTGTTCGAAGCGATCGCCGACGCGCTGCTGGTGATCATTGGCTGGGTGCTGGCGATTGCGGCGCTCGGCGTGCTTGCACTGGCGTACACCGTCGGGGCGGCCGCCGGAGGCGCGGCATTTGCCGGCCTCGGCCATTATGTGGTCCTCATTTCGCTCATCGGCATCGTGGTCACGCTTGCGGCTTATCCGTTGGCGGCGATTGCCGGCGGCTGTGGGATGATACGCTTCTCACGAGCGTTGATCGCCCCGCAAACCGTTGCCATTTCTACTCGCTCGTCGATTGCATCGCTGCCGGCGATGCTGACCGCAACGCGCGTTCTCGGCATTCGCGAGCAAGTCGCGGACGTCACTCTGCCAATCGCCGTGGCGCTGTTCCGCGCAACCGGTCCGGCAATGAACACCGCGGTAGCTTTCTATGTCGCCCACTGGCTTGGGCTCCATCCGAGCCTGGCGCAGATGATTGCCGCGACGGCGGTCGGTGCGTTGATGAGCTACGGGGCGGTCAGCCTGCCGGGCGAGGTCAGTTTCATCAGCTCGATCGCGCCGATCGCGCTTGCGCTTGGCGTGCCGATCGCGCCGCTGGGCTTGCTCGTCGCGGTGGAGATGATCCCCGATATCTTCCGCACCGTAGGCAATGTGACTCACGACGTCATGCTCGCCGTCATCGTCGACAAGCGCTCGGGTTCCGGCCCGGAATCCTGAACCGCCGCTGACCATTGTTCGCCGGTTTGCCGAATTCGTGCGTGCGTCTGTCCGCGTGCCGACAAATGGTGCGGAGCCGTCGAGCAGTGGGCGACAAGGCCGCGCCGTCTAGCCAAACGGGCGGCGCGACGCGGGGCATTCCCCTCTGAACCCCAGTTGCTCCGCGTCGCAACAGGAGATGTCACATGCTCAGGACGCTTACAGTCGTCGCGGCGCTGCTCGTCACTTCGATCCTGGTCATCCCGACGGCGAGCCTCGCCAAGGCCTCGGATGTGGAGACGGCGGCGACCGCCTAGCGTCCGGCGATGGCGCGGACCCGATCCGAATACAGGCGGCCGACCGGCTGCTCCGTGGCGTCGGCCAGGCGCGCGATCCAGCGGCCCGACGGGTTGCGGGTAAAGCCCGTGATGAAATCCTTCCGGACGATCGCGGAGCGATGGAGTCGCACGAACAGCTCGGGGTCGAGCCCTTCCTCGAGCGCGGCCATCGAATGGTGGATCAGCCAGCTGCGCCGCCCGACATGCAGCCGCATGTAATCGCGCTCGGCCGACACCCGGTCCACGTCCTTGGCGGCGATGCGCACCAGCCCTGACAGATCGGATGCCCAGAACTCCTCGAGCCACTGCGATCCCTTCCCCGCGCGGGGGCGGTCGGCGCGATGCTCGAGGTAGGAACGGGTCCGGTCCAGCGCACGCTGCAGCCGGAACGGTTCGACCGGCTTCATCAGATAATCGACGGCCTCGACCTCGAAGGCGGCGACGGCGAACTGATCGAAGGCGGTCACGAATACGACGGCGGGCGAGGGATGTTGCGCGGCGAGCGCGCGGGCCACGCCGATCCCATCGAGCCCGGGCATGGCGATGTCGAGGAGGAGGAGGTCGGGGTGCAGCGCCTCGGTCAGGTTGATCGCCGAATCGCCATCGCTGGCGGTGCCCACCAGTTGCGCGCCATCGGCCCGGGCCAGCAGAAGCTGCAGCCGCTCCGCCGCGAGCGGCTCGTCATCGGCAATGAGGACGCGGAGAGAGTGGGCCTCAGCCATTCTTTTCCACTGGCATGGTGAGCGCGACCTTGAAGCCGCCGCCGGTCATCGGGCCGAAGCGGCAGCTGGCGCGCCCGCCGAAACGCGCCTCCAGTCTTTGGCAGACGTTCGACAGGCCAAGGCCGGTGCCCTCGTGCGTCGCCGCCGGCAGATCGTCCTTGCCGCCATGCTTCAGGCGGTTGCTGATCTCGAGGACCATCCGGTGATTGTCCAGGTGACGTGCTTCGATCCGGATCAGCACCGCTTTGCGGCTCTTCGATACGCCATACTTGATCGCATTCTCGACGATCGGCTGAAGGATCAATGCGGGCAGCCGGGCCGGCTCGAGTTCCTGCGGGACATCGATCTCGACGTGCAGCCGGTCCGGGAAGCGCGCCTTTTCGATATCGAGGTAGAGCCGTTGCAGGTCGATCTCTTCGGCCAGGCTGACGTCGGCGCTCGGGTCGAGCGAAAGGCTCGAACGGAAGAAGGTCGAAAGCGCGAGAAGCATCGCTTCCGCGCGGTCGGCGCGGCCGGTCATCATCAGCGACGATAGCGAATTGAGCGTGTTGAACAGGAAGTGCGGATTGACCTGATAGCGCAGCGCCCGGACCTGCGCGGCCTGGGCGGCGCTTTCGGCATCGGCCAGCCGGCGCTGGGCACCCAGAGCCTGCGCCTGCGCCTGCGTCGCGATGTAGAACGCGCTCCAGGCGAGGAAGAAGAACAGCCACATGACCGCCGTGTCGGCGGCGTAACGGAGCTGCTTGTTGGGATCGAGCTCATGGATCTTGGGGAAGGTCAGCACCAGTGGCTCGGCGGCGCTGCGCTCGATGCGGATTTGCTGGCCCTGCTCGACGATGGTGAAGCCCTCGCGTGCCTGGAACCGGAATTGCTCGCGGCTCTCGCGGAACAGGTCCTCCATGGACATCAGCACGATCGCCATGACGATCGACGCAATGATCGAACCGACGATCGCAACCACGGTTTTCCGGCCGACCGGCGCTTGCTGAGCGAATGTCGCGATGCCGAGGTAGATGAGCGAGGTGAGCGCCACGCCCATGCCGATGACCACCAGCTTGTTCGACACCATCGTCCACGGGTCGGTACCGAGAAAGGCGCGGGCGACGACGGTTACGGCATAGAAGCACCAAAAGCCGAGGATCGACTTGAGCGCGAGCGGCCAATCGCTGAGCCGGCTGCGGACGGGCTTTTGGCGCATCATCAACATGAGGCCCTCATGTCCCAAAAACGACCGCGCGGAAACCGCCCCCTGCCCGTTGGCAGAAGCGCTGCCCCTGCCGGTCGAAACCGGCAATCGCCGGAACGCCGGCCAGTCACGCTCGTTTCTGTCGCAACCATAGCGGAGAGGCAGTCATGAATCACCGGAAAGATGACAAGCCGCCGCCGCCGGTGCTCCCCGATGAGCCGGATGCGGAACTGGAGAAGAAGCTCAAGCTCAATCCTGATGACCAGGACGCTAAGGTCGACGTCGGCAGCGATGAATCGATGGATGCGTCCGATCCTCCCGCGGCCGCTCAGCCGGGCCAAAACGATGATCCCGTCCCATCGTCCGGATTCCCCGACTAATTACGCAACCGTCACAAAAGCGCTTCACCGTTGCAATAATTCAACAATCCACAGTTTTAGGTCGTCTCGTCAATTTCTTACCTAGACGCGGTGACTCCCCTCTGATTCAATCTGAACGGGGGGTGGGACTGTGGTTAAGTTTCTTGAAACCAATACCGCCGCATGATCCCGCCTAGGCAAAAGGAGTCGGGTTCATGATTACGCGGACCAGCCAGCCGGCAAGCGGCGCGATGCTGATCTCGGAGATGAAGGAGTTTGCGAGCTTCTCGAAGGCTACGCAGCGCTACATCCGCCGGTCGCTCGACGTTGCCTACGGCCGCCGCGACCCGATTGAATGCTGGGCCCGCGACGAAGGCGAAGCCGCGTCGATCCGCGCCCAGGCCCGGCTCTACAAGCAGCTCGATCACCTGCGCCTGCAGGTTCCGGACGACAGCGGGCTCGACATGATCGAGCCGTTCATCGGCATGCTGATCACCTTGTCGGCCTTCGACCTCGGTCAGGACCGGCTGCCCAATTTCGCCGCTTATCGCTTTCTCTATGAGCGGCTCATCGGCGCTTCGTCGCGGCCGTGGCTGCCCGCGGCATTCTGCGCCGCGGCCGCGCTGCCGCACCTTCACCCCGAACGCCGCCGTGTCCTGCTGCAGTCGATCAGCGAGAGCGCGGCGACCGCGCCCGGCTGGTCGAGCCGCGAACCGGTATTCTGGCCGGAGTGGGTCGAGAAGGTCGAGCAGCAAGCCGCCGCTTGAGCTCACGCGCTCTCGGGCGCCTTCACCGACGGAAAGATCTTCGCCAGCTGCCTGAGGCTGTCCTCGGCATTCCTGTGATGGATGAAAACGACACCCGCGGCTTCGTAGGCGGCGCGGTGCTTTTCTCGGTCATCGACCAGCACGTCGCCGGGATGCATGTGCAGATGCTTGTCGCGGGCCATGCAGGTGATGATGGCGACGCCCGGAAAATGCTCTGCGGCCCACTCCACTTTTTGAGGCGCGGCCCATCGCCCCTCCGGCAGGCCGGTGAGGATCGTCGGCTTCAAGTGCCTGACCGCGTCGAACAACAACCGCGCGTCCGGCATCTCCTCGAGCGAACCGTAGAAATTCGGCGCCTTGGCAAGATGTTTCCAGAACGAGCCGCGGCCGTGCTTCGCGATATACTCCTTGGCGCTCATCCCGAGCATCCGGCGAACGCTCAGGTCGAAGTCCGCTAGAACGCCGTCGGCGTCGAGAAACAGACGAGGCGCGGTCTTGGTCATGCCGGATAAGCGCTTTCAGGCCGAATGGGTTTCGGCCATTCGCGCGATCAGCTCCCTTGCGAAATCGATCAGCGTGTCGTCGCGGGCGCCCATGATGACAATGCGGTCGCCCGGCCTCGCTTCCGCAACGAGCGCGTCGGCGATCGCCGCGCGGTCCGGGATGTGTTCGGCCTGCCGTTCGGCGCCATTGACCTGCTCGGCCAGCCAGTCGGAACCGCGCGTCCGCTCGACCGTGCCGCCGTGGTAGACGGGGTCGGGCAGGTACAACCGATCGTCCGGCGCCATTCCTGTCGCGAAGCTTCGGGCGAGCTCGTCGCCCATCTTGGCCAGCGGGCCATAGCCATGCGGCTGGAACATGATGAGGAGACGGCCCGGCTGCGCGCGCAGGGTTGAGAGCGTCGCGTCGATCTTGTCGGGATTGTGCGCGAAATCGTCGATCACGGTGACGTCGCCCGCTTCGCCGACCGTCTCCAGCCGCCGGCGAAGGCCTTCGAAGCGTCCCAGTGCCGCGACCGCATCCTCGATGCGGACGCCGAGCACGCCCGCCGCGGCGATGGCCGCGAGGGCGTTGGATGCGTTGTGGCGGCCAGGCATCGCGAGCCGGACGTCGTACCGTTCGCCCTCCGCCTCGAGCGCAAAGGTTGCGCCGCCGGCTTCGAGCTGGAGGTCCTTGCCCATGAAATCCGCGCCGGGGCTGTCGAAGCCATAGCTGAGCCGGTGATCCGCCGGAACCACGTCGGCCATCGCCCGGGTTTCGGGATCGTCGAGGTTCACCACCGCTTTGCGGGCTCGCAGCAGAAAGGCGGCGAACAGGCTGCGCAACTCGGCCATTTCCTTGTGATCGAGGCTGATGTTGGTGAGCACCGCGACCTCGGGTTTGTAGAGCGTTATCGAACCGTCGCTCTCGTCGACCTCGCTGACGAACAGCTCGGGATCGCCGACCAGCGCGCTGGCGAATGGCGCGGACGGCGTCACGAAATTCTTCATCACCGCGCCGTTCATGACCGTCGGCTGGCGGTGGCAGGCATGGAGGATCCAGCCGATCATCCCGGTGACCGTCGACTTGCCGCTGGTCCCGCCGACCGCGACACTGCGCTGGGCGGAGTTGAGCAACCTCGCGAGGAACTCCGGGCGGGCGAGGTGGCTAAGGCCGAGCTCTTTGGCGCGAACGACGTCCGGCACGGTGGGCTCGACCGCGGCCGAGGTGACCAGGGTCATTCCCTCCTGCAGACCCGACCCGTCCTGGGGGAACAGCTGAATGCCGAGCGAGCGCAGATAGTCGAACTTTTCGGGCGTGCGCCCGGCGTCGAGCGAGCGGTCGGAGCCCGATACCTTGGCCCCGCCGGCGCGGACGATGGACGCGAGCGGAAGCATCCCGCTGCCGCCGATGCCGCTGAAGAAAACCGGAGAATCGATCATCGGAGCCGCCTATTGGGCGGGCGCTCAAATGGCTAGTGGCAAGCGCCGCCGCCGGGCCAGCCCGCCCAGCCGGGACCGCGCACGACGCGACCCGGCTTGGCGCCAGTGTGCTTGCCGTCGCGAAGCACTTGCACGCCGTTGATGAAGACGTCGTCGATGCCGGTCGCCAGCTGCTTCGGTCTCTCGAACGTCGCGTGGTCCTGGACCGTCGCGGGATCGAATATGACGACGTCTCCATAATAGCCGGCCTTGAGTGAACCGCGCTGCTTGATGCCGAGGTTGATGGCGGGGAGCGAGCTGAGCCGGCGGATCGCGTCGGGCAGTTGCGCGGCGTGATCCTTGCGGACATATTCGGCGAGCACGCGGACGAAATTGCCGTAGGCGCGGGGATGGCTGCTGGCCTTCAGGAACACGCCCTCGGGCGCTTCCGAGGCCTCGTCGGAGCCGAAGCTCATCCACGGCAATCCGACCTCGCGCTTGATATTGTCCTCGCTCATCAGGAAATAGACCGCGCCGACACGGCTGCCGTCCTCGATCACCAGGTCCATCGCCGTCTCTTCCGGGCTCTTGCCGCGCATTTTCGCGACTTCGGCGAGGGTCTTGCCGGTGAGCGGCTTGAGCTTGGGGTTCTTGAACGCGATCAAAAGCACGCGGTCGGGGCTGCCGGCGAGCAGCAACAGATTCTCCCAGTCGTTCGTGGGCGTGCGCATTTCCTTGATCAGGCGCGCGCGGACCGCGCGGTCTTTCAGGCGTTTGGTCCACTCCTCGAGACCGCCGGATTGCACCCATGTCGGCATCGCGGCGTCGAGCCCGGTCGCGCCCGCCGGATAGGTGTACATGTCCGCGGTGATCCGGTGGCCTTTGGCGCGCGCGGCTTCGACGGCGTTGATGGCGTCATCGAGCTTCCCCCAATTGGGCCGGCCGGCCTGCTTGAAATGGTAGATTTCCGCGGGCGCGCGCGATTTCGCGCTGATCTCGATCAGCTCGTCGATCGCCTCGATCAGCTTGTTCCCTTCGGAGCGCATGTGGCTGATGTACATGCCGCCGCATTTCGCGGCCTCGGTCGTGATGGCGACCAGCTCCGGCGTCTCCGCATACGTCGCCGGCGCGTAGATCAGTGATGAGCCGACGCCCATCGCGCCTTCCTTCATCGCCTGGCGGACGAGCGCGCGCATGCGGTTGAGCTGGGCCGGCGTCGGGTCGACGTCCTTCTCGCCGAGCTCGTGCACGCGCACCGTGGTCGCCCCGACGAACGAGGCCACGTTGGGCGTAATGCCCTTGCGCTGCAGATATTCGAGATATTGACCGAGGGTCGTCCAGCGGATCGGATATTTGATGTCGCCTTGCCGCTTCACCCCCAGCTGCTTCATCCTCGGGTTTAGGGGCCCCATCGAATCGCCTTCGCCCATGACTTCGAGGGTGACGCCCTGGCGCGTGTCGCTCATGCCCCGGCCGTCGGCGATGAGGCTCTCGGTCGCCCAGCTCAGCATGTTGATGAAGCCCGGCGAGACCGCCTTGCCCCTCGCGTCCACGACGCGCGCCGCGCGGCCGGGGGCATGCGGGCCGACGTAGGCGATCCTGTCGCCCCTGAGTGCGACATCGCCGAGGTAAGGCGCCCCGCCCGAGCCGTCGTAGATCGTCCCGCCGCGGATCAGCACGCTGTAGCGCACCGGCGGCGCGGCCGAGGTTGCGAATAAAGCGGCAATAGCAACTGCGAACGCGGTCGGTTTCTTCATCGGTTGCCCCTCCACAAGCACCGCGAAGGTGCCCGATCCGGGACCAAGGCGCCAGAGCCAACCCGCAACTTCGTCACTCATGAAATCCTACGAAGTTGACACTATCAGCGCGCGCCATCTGCAACCCCGAAACGCAGCAAACGCAGCGATCCCACGCGTGCGATGGCCGCCGGGATGCCCGCTCCCCGCTTCGCGATCATGCCGAGCCTTGCTCACCGAGCAGCGTATGATTCAGAGCCGCGCCTGTAGGACAGCATTTTTTGCGAGAACATTGCCCACTGGTGGCGCACGCCAATAGCGATTAGCCTCTCAGTTCGGAGAGGGGCCTCCGATGCGTTTTGATTTTCGCAGACTGCTGCGCGGCGGGCGTGAATTCCTGGGTGAAGTCGGGATAATCCTGCTCGGGGCGCTACTCCTGTCGCCGGCACCGGCGCATTCGTTCGGCGCCTCGCCAGCCGCGTCGCGCTGGCCACTGGCGCAAGCACGAAACCCCGCAGCCCGGAATGCCGCTGCGGACGAAGCGTTGATTGCGCGGATCGTCGCCGGGATGACACTCGAGCAAAAAGTCGGGCAGATGACCCAGCCCAACATCTGGTCGGTCACTCCGGACGATGTCCGGCGCTATTGTCTCGGATCGATCCTCAATGGCGGCGGTGCCTGGCCCGGCAACCGCAAGGACGCGGGCGTTGCCGACTGGCTCGCGCTGTCGCAGCGGTTCTACGACGCGTCGATGTCGACCGACATGCCGGTCAAGATCCCGATCATCTGGGGCACCGACGCGGTCCACGGCCACAACAATATCTATGGCGCGACGCTTTTCCCGCACAACATCGGGCTCGGCGCGGCGCATGATCCGGCGTTGCTGACGCGCATCGGCCACGCCACCGCGCGGGCAGTCCGGGCGACCGGGATCACCTGGGTGTTCGCGCCGGCGGTTGCGGTGGCGGAGAATCCGCGTTGGGGCCGGACCTACGAAAGCTATTCGTCAGACCCCGCGCTCGTCCGTTCCTACGCCGACGCGATCGTTCGCGGCTTGCAAGGCGACCTCAAGGGCGGCGACGACGTGCTTGCGACCCCCAAGGTATGGATCGGGGACGGCGCCACCTTCCACGGCAAGGAGCAGGGCGAGATCCGCGCGTCGGAAGCCCACCTGATCCGCATCCAGGCTGCAGGCTTCTATGGCGCGCTCAAGGGCGGCGCGCAGACGGTGATGGCGTCCTATGCCAGCTGGACCGACACCGCCACCAACCGGCCCTGGGGCAAGACGCACGGCAACCGCTACCTCCTCACCGACGTGCTCAAGCAGCGCCTCGGCTTCGACGGTTTCGTGGTGTCCGACTGGAACGGCATCGAGCAGATTCCCGGCTGCACCAAGGCGCATTGCCCGCAGGCGATCAACGCCGGGATCGACCTGGTCATGGTTCCCGACGACTGGAAGGCGTTCATCGGCGAGACCGCAGCCGACGTTCGCAGCGGCGCGATCCCGATGGCCCGGATCGACGATGCGGTGTCCCGCATCGTGCGCGCCAAGCTGCGCAGCGGCCTATTCGACGGGTCGCCAGCCACGGGTCCCCATCCGGGCGCATCGGCCATCGGCGATGCGGCGTCGCGCGCGCTCGCCCGCGAGGCCGTGCGAAAGTCGCTGGTGCTGCTCAAGAATGAGCGGCGCGCGCTGCCGCTTTCGAGAAGCGGTCGGGTGTTAGTGGTCGGTGCCGGCGCGGACCGCATGTCGGACCAGACTGGCGGCTGGTCACTGACATGGCAAGGGAACGACAACAGCAACGCGGATTTCCCGAACGGCGAGACGATTCTCGGCGCGATCCGCAGCACGCTCGGGACCGGCCAGGTCGATTACAGCCCCGACGGCAAAGGCGTGGACCCCAGCCGCTATCGCGCGATCGTCGCGGTCGCGGCGGAAGGCGCTTATGCCGAGGGTGACGGCGACATCGGCTTCCCGGCGACGATGCGCCACAGTGCGCGCTATCCCGCCGATCTCGCCGCGCTCGACCGCGTCGCGGGCAAGGGCGTGCCGGTGGTCACCATCCTCCTGTCCGGACGCCCGGTGTCGGCCAACGACCTCATCAACCGGTCCGATGCATTCATTGCCGCCTGGCTCCCGGGCACCGAGGGCCAAGGAATTGCCGACCTCCTGTTCGCGGCACGCAACGGCCGGCCGGCTTATGACTTCAGCGGCCGGCTCTCGTTCGACTGGCCGGCAGGCGACTGCCTGCGCCGCGGCGCAGTCCAGTTCCGGCGCGGGTACGGGCTCAGCTATCGTCGCTCGGCACGGATCGGGCGGCTCCCCGTCGGACCCGCCATCGCGAATTGTCCGCCCGACACAGACTAGGGTCTCGTGGGCGCTTCATTGAGTCGCAGCCTTCCACCCATTGCAGACATTAGCTTCCCTAGGAGCAGCTACTGCCCGTGGGCCAGATCGATACCATCGTAAGCGCGAGACATAGGGCGCTGAGGGCGCCGGAGGCGATCAACAATAATATCCGCGACCGCGCGCGGGCGTCCATCAGCGTAGCTGTGATGGCAAGAATTAGTGCGATGAGCGCAGCAGGAGCGACAATGAACAGGAAGCCTGCCTCAGGATAGACCTCAATGGGGCATCCTTCGAGCACGTAGGCCGTGTTCGTGAAGGAGAAATAGAGGGCTACGGCAAGGCAGATGCCACTGAGCCCGAGGGGCCAATACCGTTGCATATTGATCACGCCGCCTCCTGCGGAGCCCCTGGGGTCGCCCTGCGATAACGGCAATAATGCTAACGTCCGCTTTCCACCCATTGCGGACATTCGTCCGGCACGGAGCCTTGAGACTCCCCGATTAAGACTCGAGCTCGCTGCAGAGCGGGAGCTCATCATAGGGCGGCTCGTATCCGTGGCGGTCGTACAAGCTCCGCGGAACGGTGGAGAGCCCACTGGTTCCGAAATCGACGCGGGCGAATTCCGCCCCTGTCGTCTCAGTCTTCGTCCGGCATATGCCTCTAGCCACGGCGGCCCCCCGTCCTTTGCGCACAGCATATACAGGAGACACCGGTGAATGTCCGCCCTCCGCCCATTGCGGACATTGCGGCCGTCGTTGCACAGCTGTCGCGACCGAATGATCCACGTACCGACTAACCCGGCCGCGCATTATGCCGGCGACCTTGCCGCCTGGGCCGCGGCGGCGCTCGCCGCGCGCTGGCAGCACAACAAATGGCCGGAGCAGGCGCTGCGGTTCTCGCGGATTACCCGGCCGAGCTATTTCGTCGCGCTCGGAGTTGGGGCGTTGCTCGGCGCGTGGCTGTTCGGATCGGCCAATTCGCTGCGGGCGCCGATCATCGCGCCGTCGCACAGCATCGCCGGAGCACTCGCCGGCGGGATCGTCGCTGTGGAGCTGTGGAAGGCGCTGCACGGCGTGCGTGCCTCGACGGGCGGAGCGCTGGTGCTGCCGATCTGCGTCGGGATCACGGTCGGCCGTCTCGGCTGCTTCTTCGCCGGGCTGCCCGACTACACCTACGGCATTCCGAGCGGCGTGCCGTGGGCGGTCGAGCTTGGCGACGGCATCGGCCGGCATCCGGTCCAGCTCTACGAATCGCTGGCGATGGCGGGGTTCCTCGCCGTCTATCTCCGCGCCCGTCTGAACGGCGCGCGATGGGCGCGCGACCACGCTTTCCACGCGATGATTATCTTCTATGCTTGCCAGCGGTTCGGGTGGGAATTCTTGAAGCCGTACCCGGCGGTGCTCGGGCCGCTGAACGTGTTCCATCTTCTGATGCTGGGGCTGGCTGCGTATGGATTACTCTGGTGGCGGAGAGGCGGCGCAATCGAGCGCGGCGCCGCCTGAGCAACCGCAGCGCAAGTCGGCCCACTATCTGTTCCACGGCCAGACCACGAGCTTGTGCGAAACTTGCCTCGATCTCGTCCCGGCCAAGGTCATCGTCGAGGACGACAAAGTCTTCTACTTGAAGCGCTGCCGCGACCATGGCGTGCAGAAAACGCTGATCAGCGACGACCTCGATTACTGGCGTGCGCAGAAGGAGTGGCTCAAGCCCGGCGACCGGCCGCTGACGACACAAACCCGGACCGAGGCCGGCTGTCCGTTCGATTGCGGCCTCTGCCCCGATCACGAGCAGCACAGCTGTCTTGCGATCATCGAGATCAACCAGGCATGCAACCTCGCTTGCCCGGTGTGCTTCGCCAACGCGACCGACATCCATGGCAGCCACCGGCCGCTGGCGGAGATCGAGCGCATGCTCGATGCTTTGGTGGCGAGCGAGGGAGAGCCCGACCTCGTGCAGCTGTCGGGCGGCGAGCCGACGATCCATCCGGATTTCTTCGAAATTCTCGACGCGGTGAAGCGGCGGCCGATCCGCCATGTGATGATCAACACCAACGGCGTGCGGATTGCGCAGGATCCGGAGTTCGTTGCTCGGCTGGCGAGCTATGCGCCGCGGTTGGAAGTCTATCTGCAGTTCGACTCCATGAACGACGAGGCACTGCTCGAGCTGCGCGGCGCGAGGCTCAACCGGATCCGTCGGCAGGCGCTCGAGGCGCTCGAAGCGGTCGGGCTTTCGACGACCCTAGTGGTTGTCGTGAAGCGCGGGGTCAACGACCAGGAGATCGCCGACATCGTGCGCGAGGCACTCAACTGGGCTTGCGTGCGTGGGGTGACCTTCCAGCCGGTGCAGGACGCCGGGCGCAATGAAGGCTTCGACGCGCAGGCCAACCGGGTGCTGCTGACCCAGATCCGGCTCGAGGTCGGCAAGTCGGGGGTGTTCGCGACCGAGGACATGATCCCGCTGCCGTGCAACCCGGATCAGATCTCCATCGGCTATGGCCTACGGCAGGGAAGAGAGGTCACGCCGCTGACGCACCTGCTGCCGAAGGAGCTGATCCTCAACGGCCCGAACACGATCAGCTACGAGGCCTATCCGGAGCTGAAGGCGAAGATATTGGACCTGCTCTCCCTGGCGACGGCGCAGGCCAACACCGAGGAGAAGCTCGCCGGACTCCTGTGCTGCCTGCCGCAGGCGATGGTGCCGGAGGAATTGAGCTACGCGAACAGCTTTCGCGTCGTGATCCTGCAATTCCTCGACCGCTACAATTTCGACATCGCGACGGTGAAGCGAAGCTGCGTTCACTTCGTGACGGGGGACGGGCAGATCATCCCGTTCGACACCTACAACACGTTCTATCGCGAGGGCGCCGAGGGCGCGGGAGTCCTTGCCCGCCACCGCGCGACAGTGAACCAGCGCGGATGAAGGATATCTTCGGAGGGGTTTTGGTCGCGACCGGTATTCTGCTCGCCGGGGGGAGCGGACTGTGTTCGATGGTCGTGCTGTTCACTCCGGGCGAATACTCGGGTCTGAAAATGTGGCAGGCCGTCGCTGTATTCGGTGGCGTCCCATTCGCGATTGGACTGGTGATCGCGTTTGGCGGGATTGCTCTTGTGCGCAGCGCGAGGGCCGCCGAGAGCCATGATGCCGAGAGCGCCGAATGAAGCAATTGTTCGGGGGATGTCTGCTCGCGGTTGGAATTTTGATCGCGGGCGTCAGCGGGCTGTGTTCCATCGGGTTGCTGATGAACGGCATCGTGACCGATCCGCTTGGCGCGATCGGCGCCATTCTGTTCTACGGCGGCATCCCGTTCGCGATCGGCGTCGGCCTGGTGATCGTTGGTCAGCGCACGATCCGCAGCGCGCGCGACGAGGATTACGGAGCGGGGCGCGAATGAAGGAGTTGTTCGGCGGGTGCCTGCTGGCGGTGGGCATATTGGTTGCCGGAGCGACCGGGCTGTGCATGTCCATGTTCTTCAGCGGACCCAATGGGTGGAAGAGTCTCGCCCAGGCCTTCAACTTTCTGGGCGTTCCGTTCCTGATCGGGATCGGGATGGTGGTCGGCGGCGCCGCCCTGATCCGCAGCGGGCGCCAGGACAGGTATCGCAAATGAGCAAAATGCGCATCGCCGTCGTCGCGCCGAGCTGCCCGCTCAAGCGCGAAGCTGCCGAGGCGGTCGAAGCCCTCGTCACGGAGCGCGGCGATTGCGATCTGGCCATCCACCCGCAATGTTTCTTGTCCGACGGCCATTTCGCCGGGCCGGACGAGGCACGGCTCGCGGCTCTGCGCGAGGTCATGGCCGATCCGTCAGTCGACGCCGTGTGGTTCGCGCGCGGCGGCTACGGGTCCA
Source organism: Sphingomonas sp. URHD0057 (assembly GCF_000620665.1). Classification (GTDB taxonomy): domain Bacteria; phylum Pseudomonadota; class Alphaproteobacteria; order Sphingomonadales; family Sphingomonadaceae; genus Sphingomicrobium. Next base: position 185,563 of record NZ_KK211162.1, read on the forward strand.
ACCGCATCGCCGAAGCGGCATTGGCGGGAATGCCCGACGCCGCGAGCGGCAAGCTCTACATGGGATATAGCGACGCCGGCTTCCTGCTCGCCGGACTCCACAAGGCGGGCCTCGAGGTCGCCTGGGGGCCGATGCCGCAAGACATCTTGCGCGGCAATCACGGTCTCGGCGACGGCGAGGCCGCGGTTCGCCGCGCGCTGGATTGGCTGGTGGCGAGAAATGAGTCAGCCGTCGAGCCGCAGCTCCAGCGGCCGGCGATGGCATTCAACTTGACGGTCCTTTCGAACCTGCTCGGGACCCCGCTGGAGCCGGACTTCGCCGGCGTCGAGCTGATCATCGAGGAGGTGAGCGAACAGCTCTACCGGATCGATCGCACGATGTTCCACGTCACAGCCAGCAACAACGTGCGCGGTGCGGCGCGGATCCGGCTTGGCCGGGTCGGCGACATCATCGACAATGACCCCGATTTCGGCGCCGACGAGGTGGCCATTGTCAGCGACTGGTGCACTCGCTCGGGCATCCCCTACGGCGGGCGGGCGGACATCGGTCACGATGCGCAAAACCGCGTCGTGCCGTTCGGCCTGCGCACTTCTTGATCCAGGTTTGCTTTGGACCATTGCAAAGGCCCTGAAGTTGCGCTCTACGAAGAGGGGAACAACAGGAGGGCCTGATGGCACAAGGGACTGGTCGTAAAGCGGGGGGCGGATTGGCCCGCCCGGTTCAACCTTCGGCGGATTTGGCCGCGATCACCGGCAGCGCTCCGCTGCCGCGCAGCCAAGTGGTCTCGAAGGTGTGGGACCACATTCGGAAGAACAACCTGCAAAACCCGCAAAACAAACGGGAAATTATGGCTGACGCCACGCTGAAGAAGGTCTTTGGGGGCAAGGACCGGGTCAGCATGTTCGAGATGAACAAGCATCTGTCGAACCATCTGAAGTAGACGCTTCAAGGGTTCCGACGAGAAGGGGATCCGCGCCCGCGGGTCCCCTTTTCCATATCCGGACGAGACGACTCGGAAGCTGGCATCACCCTCGCCACAGGCCGTCCAGATGCTCCTGCGTCACCGGAAAGCCGAGATCAGCCGGGATGGTGATGAATTTCTCACCGTCCACATTCTCTACCCAGGGCGAGATCGGTTCGATCCGGTGCGAGTCCGCATCGGCGCGGATTTCATCGAAGCTCCTGTGTTGAGCGAGCCGCTCCAAAGTGCGACGCGTGGGGAAAATCAAGCGCGCTTCGCCCCGCTTCTCGCGTTCCAGGACGTCGCTGGCGGTCACCCACGCGGCGCCCGCGCATTCGCCCTCAATGACTTGCGGCTGCCAGTCGATGACCGGAGCCCGCGCGACGAAGAACATCGTGTCGAACCGCCGCACCGCGTGGAATTTGGGAACCCAGCGGGCGAATGGCGTAAGCTCGGCAACATCGAGCCCGAGGCCGTGGGCCTCCAGCAGGTCGGCGAACGACGCATCGGCGACGAGATCCCTCTGGAGCTCCAGCGCCTGCTCCTCGCTGGGAACCGGCGCCAGCCCGACCGCGATGGCCGTTTCTTCGACGGTCTCGCGAATGGCCGCGACGCGTGCGGCATCGGCCTTCAGTGTTTCGGCCAGCTGGCGGTCGGCCTCGTCGATCCGCCCGCCCGGGAACACTAAAGCGCCCGCGGCAAACGCCATGCCGCCCGCCCGCTCGACCATCAGCAGCTCGGGCGGGCCCGAGACCTGGTCGCGGACGACAATCAAGGTGGCGGCGGGGATCGCCTCGTCGGTCATGCCCCGCGAGGTAGGCGCAGGCGGACCAAAGAAAAAGCCGCCCGAGGCGAACCCCGGGGCGGCCGTCTGCCCCCGTCTGCGAACGCTCCGCGGTTACATACCGCTGACGTTCTGCTCCTGCGCATCGCTCGGGTTGAGCGTGTTGGCGCTTTCGTTCTCGAGCTGGTTTTCCTGGTTGCCGAGGGCGTCCGCCTCGCTGTTGGCGGCGTCGTTGGCCGCCTCGTTCGACAGCGCGTTGAGGTCGGTCGCGGGCTGGTTCATCTCGGCATTATTGACCTGGTCCTGGCTGTTGTAATTGCACCCGCCGAAGGTGATCGCAGCAAGGCCGGACAACGCAAAAACAAGCTTTTTCATGTGTTTGAACCCCATCAGAATCACGTTTGCAGGGGCCTCCATAACAGCAGAGGGCAGCCGCTTTCCAGTGGCTTTGCTTGAGATTTCGGCCCGGAAACACTATCTTATGCGTGCCGGTTCGCCGGCTATGTCGGTAGACTGTTGCGTGGAATAGGCACTTCGGACCCGGGGGGCAGTACCCCGGCGCCTCCACCATCAACCGCGGCCAAAGGGAGACGGCTGCCGCGGCTGTTGATGGGGGCGAAATAGGATCGACGAGTGCAATAAAGACGCGATTGCCGATCGGTATGGATGCCACCGTGACGGCTCATAAACACAAGTGCCAACGATAACGAGGCGCTCGCTCTTGCCGCGTAACTGACGGCCTAACGGCCTGAGGTTACAAAGCTAAAGCGCGGTTGGACCCCACCGGGCAACAGAAGGGGATTCCAGCGGTTCGGGGGGCACCGGGCAACAGAAGCCCCCCACTTCCCTTCAAGCATGGCGGCCTCCGCTTGCGCCCCACGCACCTACGCCCGTCGAACAATCGGTTGCGCATTGCGACGCGTCTCGGCAGACCCCCGGCGATCATTTCGTGGGGGATTTCCATGCGTCGTCCGATTCTCGCTGTCCTGTTGTCTGCCTGCGCCTCCGTCGCAATTGCCGACCCGACGCCGAAGGAGCAGCTGCTGAAGCCGCCGGCGGGCGCGCGCCATTATACGATCAGCTCGGTCGCCGGGAAGCACGGCGACACCTGGTCGTGGGCGCTGCCGGATGGGCGCAAGGCCTATCGTATGTCGATGTCGCTGCGCGGCTGGATCACCGAAAATGACGAGGTGGTCACGTCCGGCGCCGATGGCCGTCCGTCCGCGATCGCCATCCGCGGCTTCACCGACACCGGCGACGCGACCGAGGATTTCAACGTCGACAGCAGCGGTGTTGCCCATTGGAAGACGTCGGTGGATTCGGGCTCAGCTCCTTTCGGCGGGAAGCGGTACAGTACTTACGGCGGTCCGTTCCTCGCCGGCGATCTCGACTTCGAAGCTCTGGTCGCCGCCGGCGACAAGGGCATCGATTTGCTGCCCAACGGCCATGCCAGCATCAGCATCGGACAGCCGGTACAGATCGACGGACCGCAAGGGCCGAAGACGCTCAAGCTCGCCTTCGTCAAAGGTCTTGGCTTCTCGCCGAGCCCGGTCTGGCTCGACAGCGACAATCATTATTTCGGCAACGCCGGGACGATCTCGGTGTTGCCCGAAGGTTATGAAGCCGCCGGACCGAAGCTGAAGGCGATCCAGGACGAGGCAACCGCCGCCATGGTCCGCGACGTTGCGCACCGCTTCCTCAGCCCGGCGAACAAGACGCCAACCCTGGTCGACCATGTGCTGGCGTTCGATTCGATCGAGGGGCGCTACATTCCCAATACCGCGGTGCTGATCGCCGACGGGAAGATTGTCGCGACCGGCCCGGCGGGATCGATCAAGGCGCCCGCGGGTACGACGGTCATCGACGGCACCGGCAAGACGCTCCTTCCTGGCCTGTGGGATTCGCACCAGCACGTCGGGGACGACTGGAACCTGCTCCAGAACCTCGCCACCGGCATGACCAATTATCGCAGCCCCGGGACCGAGATCGACGATGCCCTGAGCATCTACAAACGCCGCGCGGCGGGCGACTTGCTGGCGCCGGACGGCAAGATTTCGGTGATCGTCGACCGTAAGGATCCGCTCGCGGCGCAGGGCGCGCTGACCGTTTCCTCGGAAGCGGAAACCATTGCCGCCGTCGACAAAATTAAGGCGGCGGGGCTGTGGGGCGTGAAATTCTATACCTCGATGACTCCGGCGTGGATCGCGCCTGGCGCCGCCGAGGCGCACAAGCTCGGCCTCCACGTTCACGGCCACATCCCGGCGGGCATGCGTCCGCTCGATGCGGTTCGCGCCGGCTATGACGAAATCACGCACATCAACTTCATCATCATGCAGGCGATGCCCCAGGCGGTCGTGGACAAGGCCAATACCGCCGCGCGCCTCGAGGGGCCGGCCAAATACGGCAAGGACGTCGACCTCGATTCTCCCATGATGAAGGCGTTCTATGCGGAGCTAGCGAAGCGGAAGACGATCATCGACCCGACGCTCACGGTGTGGGAGCCGTTGCTGACTTCGGACGGCAGCGTCCTCGCGCCCGAATATTCGCCGTTCGCAGACATTGCTCCCCCGGCAGTCGCGCGCGGGTGGAAGATCAGCGGCTATCCGCTGTTCGACGGCCTCACGCGCGACGACTTCCGCAAGAGCTTCAACAAGATGGTCGGCGTGGTCGGGAAGCTCCACCAGGCCGGCGTGCCCATCGTCGCCGGCACCGACGGGTACGGTCTCGAGCTCGTGCGCGAGCTGGAGCTTTACGAGACGGCTGGCCTGAGCAACGTGGAGGCGCTGCAAACGGCGACGATCGTGCCGGCCCGCATGGTCGGCATGGATGACCGGACCGGCTCGATCACCAACGGCAAGACCGCGGACCTGATCCTCGTTGAGGGCGACGTGTCGAAGGACCTCGGCAATCTTCGTCACGTCGAGACGGTATTCCTCGATGGCTACCGGCTCGACGGAAAGGCGCTGCGCGAGGCCAGCGGCCTCAACGGCATGCCGAAATAGCGGCTAGCGCTTCCGCAGCTCGTCGCGGATTTCGGCCAGTAACTCGACCTCGCTCGGGCCCGCGGCAGCGTCGGGGCCCTTGCGCATCGCCCGGTTCGCGGCCTTGATCATCAGGAAGATGATGAAGGCGAGGATGACGAAGCTCACGACCTGGGTGACGAATTCGCCCCAGCCGAGCACCGGCGCGCCGGCCTTCTTCAGCGCGGCATAGTCGGCCATCGATCCGTGATAGTCGGCCGGGACCGGGCCGAGCACGATGAAATAGCTCGAGAAATCGAGGCCGCCGAAGATCTTGCCGACGATCGGCATGATGATGTCTTCGGTCAGGCTGGTGACGATCTTCCCGAACGCGGCGCCGATGATCACCGCAACGGCGAGGTCGAGCACATTGCCCTTGGCGATGAAGTCCCGGAATTCCTTCAACATGTCTGGCCCTCCACTTTCGCCGAACCGACAGTAGCGCAGATGGATTCGTTTGACATCACCGGTCCGGCTGTATTGTGCGCTTAAGACAGCATTGAAAGCGGGCGCCGCCGCATCTACCTATCCGCGCGTTTGGAAGGGGACTTCACGATGACCGCACTGCGCCGTTTCGGATTGCTCGCACCGCTTGTCGCATTCAGCCTTGCCGGCTGCGGCCTCAACAGCGTGCCCACCGCCGAGGAGCAGGTCAACGCTCAATGGGCGAACCTGCAGGCGGACTATCAGCGCCGCGCCGACCTCATCCCCAACCTGGTCAACACCGTGAAAGGATACGCCAAGCAGGAAAGCAGCGTCCTCATCGCGGTGACTCAGGCTCGCGCCGACGCCGGACGGGTTCAGCTCAACGCGAGCGATCTCGACGATCCGGCGAAGGTGAAGGCGTTCAACGAAGCGCAAGGCCGCCTGACCCAGGCGATTATTCCGCTGCAGCGCCTGCAGGAGGCTTATCCGGACCTGAAGTCGAACCAGAACTTCCTGGCGCTCCAGGACCAGCTGGAAGGCACCGAGAACCGCATCAACGCGTCGCGCCGCGACTATAACGAGGCCGTGCGCGGCTATAACACGCGGATCCGCACCTTCCCCGACGCGATCGGCGCGAAGATTTTCTACGGCGCCAGGCCGAAGGTGCCGTTCGAGGCTGCAGCGGCCGCGCAAACCGCGCCGTCGGTCGATTTCAACACTGCTGGTTGAGGTGATTCCAACTCGTCATCGCGAGGAGCGCAGCGACGTGGCGATCCAGGGGCGAATGCTGGATTGCTTCGCTGCGCTCGCAATGACGGTTGCGCTTCTGTTTGCGCTACCGGCATCGGCGCAGACCTTTCCAAAGCTGACGGGACGCGTGGTCGACCAGGCGCATCTGCTCAGTCCCGCGCAAGTGGTTGATCTGACAAGCAAGTCCGAAGTGCTGGAAGCGCGGTCGGGCCGGCAATTCGTCGTTGCGACGGTCACCAGCCTCGAAGGCTATCCGATCGAGGACTATGGCTATCGCCTTGGACGTTATTGGAAAATTGGTAGCACGAAGAACGACGATGGCGTTGTGCTGCTGGTCGCGCCCAAAGAGCGCAAAGTGACGATTGCGACGGGCTATGGTGCCGGCGGATATATGACCGATGCCGTGTCGGGGCTCATCATTCGCGAAGCGATCCGGCCTCACTTCAAGCAGAACCCTCCCGATTACGGTGGCGGGATCGAGGCCGGAGCCGACCAAATCATCAAGCAGATGAGCCTGCCGGCTGCGGAAGCCCAAAAGAATGTCGCTCAGGCGGGGCAAGCCCAGCAGTCGCGCAAGGACGCGAGCCCCGGCTTCATTTCGGTCATCTTCTGGATCATGATCATCGGGTTCGTCATGCTTTCGATGGCGCGCCGCGCCGGCGGCCGGCGGTATCGGACGCGCCGGTCGGGCATCAGCCCGTGGGTGGTGTTGTGGGGCCTCAATGAGCTCAGCCGCGGCTCGCGCGGCAGCGGTTGGGGCGGCGGCTCATCATGGGGCGGTGGCGGCGGTTGGGGCGGCGGGGGAGGCGGCGGCTTCTCCGGCGGCGGTGGATCGTTCGGCGGCGGCGGAGCATCCGGCTCATGGTGATGCGGCTCTCCGAAGCGGACCACGACAAGGTCAGCGCGGCGATCGCCGCGGCGGAGGCGAACACCAACGGCGAGATCGTCGCGGTCGCGACGCCGATCAGCGATCCTTATCACGACGTCGCGCTGCACTGGGCGGTGGCGGCGCTGATCCTCGTCCTCGCCTGGGCGGCGTGGCGGCCGGACTGGCTGCAATATTCGTATGACACCCTGACCGGCGGTTGGCATGCCGAGCCGACGCTGGGCGAGTTGCTGACGTTCCTGATGATCCTCGCGGTGCTGAAGTTCACTGCGGTCCTGCTGATCCTCAAATGGATGCCGCTGCGGCTTGCGCTGACGCCTGGCGCGACCAAGCATCGCCGCGTCCGGCGCCGCGCCGTCGCCGTGTTCAAGGCCGCCGCCGAACGCCGCACGGTCGGTCGGACCGGCGTGCTGATCTATCTCTCGATGGCCGAGCGGCGCGCCGAGATCGTTGCCGATGAGGCGATCCTCAAGCTTACGGGCGATCAGACCTGGGGCGAGGCGATGGCAGCGCTGCTGGAGCAGGTGCGCGAAGGCCGGCCAGCCGAGGGAATTTGCGCCGCGATCGGCCAGGTCGGAGTCGTGCTCGCGGAGCATTTTCCGCGCTCCGAAGGCGACCGCAACGAAATCCCCGACAAGCTCATCGAGCTGTGAACCTCGACGACCTGCCGCCGCTCGAAGTGATGTGCGAGGGCAGGTTCGTCCGCGCCATGCGTCGCGGGAAATGGGAGTTCGCCGGGCGGACGAACCAGATTCGTGCCGTCGTGATTCTCGCCGAATATGAGGGGAAAGTGATCCTGGTCGACCAGCCGCGGGTGCCCCTGGAAGCGCGCTGCATTGAGTTGCCCGCCGGTCTGGTCGGCGACACCGATCCCAATGCGACGATCGAAGGAACCGCGATCAAGGAGCTCGAGGAAGAGACCGGCTTTACCGCCGAGCGTGTCGAGCGGCTCGGCGACTTCCATGCCTCGCCGGGGATGCTGTCGGAGAGCTTCACCCTGGTTCGCGCCCACGGCCTGCGGCGGATCGGAGAGGGCGGCGGCGACGACAATGAGGACATCGCCGTTCATCTGGTCGCGCGCGGCGACATCCCGAATTTCATCGAGCAGAAGCGCGCCGAGGGCTTCGCGGTGGATGTGAAACTGCTGATCTTTCTCGGCTATTGAAGCGTTGGGACCGCATGGCCCGTCTCATCCATTTGTCCGACCTGCACTTCGGCGCCCATGACGACGAGCTCGTAGCAGCGGTCGAACATAAAGTTGGCGAGCTGAAACCGGATCTCGTCGTGATCAGCGGCGATTTCACGCAGCGGGCGCGGACCGAGCAATTTCGCGAGGCATGCGAGTTCCTCGAACGACTGCGCGACGGCGGGCACGAGGTTCTCGGCGTCCCCGGCAACCATGACGTGCCGCTTTATGACGTGCTCCGCCGCTTCCTCTCGCCGCTCACCCGCTACCGCCGGTTCATCGACGACAGCTTGTGCCCCTTCGTCGAGCTGCGGGGTGTGGCGGTGCTCGGCATCAACACCGCCCGCTCGCTGACCTTCAAGGACGGGCGCATCAGCCGCCACCAGATCGACTTCATCCGCGACACTTTCGCCCGGACACCGGCGGAGTCCGTGCGCATTCTCGTGACCCATCACCCGCTGTTCGCGGTCCCGGTCGGCGACGAGATCGAGCGCGCGGTCGGCCGGAACGAATCGGCGCTGGATGCCATCGAGGAGGCGGGTGTGGACCTGCTGCTAGCCGGTCATGCGCATCATGCCTCGGTCCACAGCGCCAGCGACCTCGTGACCCGCGCCGGTGGCGCGCTCGTCGTCCAGGCGGGCACTGCGACCTCGACCCGCCTGCGCGAGCAGAACCAGAGCTTCAACGTGATCGACGTCGACGACGGCGCCATCAAATTGACCGTCGAATGCTGGTCCCGCGACGAGTTTCGCGCGATCGACACCAAGCGCTTCGAAAACCGCGACGGAACGTGGCGCATATTGAAAGCGGAGGAGTCGGCGCACTAGGAGGGGGGATGCCGCTGCCCCCAGACTTCGATCTCGACGATTTCGTCACCCGGACTCTCGCCGAGGATCTCGGTGTGGGCGGCGACGTCACCTCGAATGCCACTATCCCTGCCGATGCCCGCTTCATCGCGGAGATGAATTGTCGCGAACCAATCGTGGTTGCCGGGCTGAAGATCGCGGCGGCGTTCTTCCGGTCGCTCGACCCGGACGTCACGATTGAGCAGGCGGTCGCGGACGGCGATCGGGCGGAAGCGGGCACGGTGTTGATGCGGCTGTCCGGCAAGGCGCGGGCGATGCTCACCGCGGAACGGTCGGCACTCAACACGCTGCAGCATCTGTCGGGAATCGCGACGCTAACTCGGCGCTATGTCGATACGATCGCGGGGACCGGCGCGATCTTGATCGACACGCGAAAGACCATCCCGGGCCTGCGGACGCTCGAGAAATATGCGGTGCGCATGGGCGGCGCCCACAACCACCGCATGCGCCTCGACGATGGCGTGCTGATCAAGGACAACCATGTCGCCGTCTGCGGGGGCGTGGCCGAAGCCGTGCGGGCAGCGAGAGCTGCGGATACGGGACTTCAGGTCCAGCTCGAGGTCGACCGGATCGAGCAGATCGAGCCGGCGCTGGCCGCGGGCGCCGACCGCCTGTTGCTCGACAACATGCCCCCGCCGGTCCTGCGCCAGGCCGTCGAGCTGGTCGCCGGCCGCGTGCCGCTAGAAGCATCGGGTGGAGTGCGGCTGGAAACCATCCGCGCGATCGCGGAGACGGGCGTCGACTTTATCTCGCTCGGGCGCATCACCCAGTCCGCGCCGGCGGTGGATATCGGGCTCGATTTTGCGCTGAGTCGTTGAGCCGACGCAACAATGTTCATGTTGGTGACAGGAACCGAAGCGCAGCAGCTTCGCTGAGTCGGCTGCGCGTTCTTCAGCGGTCGTCGCTTCGATCGAGGAGTATTTCGATGATCCAGAGAATCGCGCTTGCGCTCGCGGCTTCGGCCATGGCGCTCATCCCCACCGCGGCATCGGCCAAGGACCGCCATCACCACGACGGCGGCCGCAACCATTCCTATTCGTACCGCGGTTACTACCCGTCCTATGGCTACAATAACTACGGCTACGGCTATCCGCGCACCATCGTCAGCATCGGCGTTGGCTCGCCGTACGGCTACGGCGGATATGGCGGCGGCTACGGCGGCTACGGCAGCTACGGCGGTTACGGAGGATATGGCGGCGGCTACGGCGGCTATTCGGGCTACGGCGGATATGGCGGCGGCTATGGCTATGGCTACCCGGGTTATGGGTCCTCGGGCTACGGTTATCCGGGATACGGCTATGCCGGATATCCCGGTTACGGCGGCTACGGCGGTGGTTACCCCTACGGTGGCGGCTACGGCGGCGGCTATCCGTATGGCGGCGGCTACGGCGGCGGTTACCCGTATGGCGGCGGCTATCGCTGCGGCAATCCAGCGGCCGGCGCGGCGGTTGGCGGCGTTGCCGGCGCGGCGATCGGCGGCGTGATCGCTGGCAATGACGGCCACCGGCACAACACCGGCGAGGGCATTGCAATCGGCGGAGTCCTCGGGGCCGTGCTTGGCGGTGCGGCTTCCGCGAATAACTGCTGACACGAGTCCCCAGAAAGAGCGGGGCCGGCCTTGTCGGTTCCGCTCTTTTGATTCGTGCAATCGGGGCGAATCCCCCTATATGACCGCCCGAGGCGCGCCACGCGCCGGGGAGACGGCATTTGTTCAAGGGCCTCAAGCCCATCTTGTACGCCGGCAAGGAAGTCTGGCCGCTGATCGAAGGCGGCAAGGGCGTGTCCGCCACGAACCATGCCAGCTCGGGCGCTTGGGCCGCTGCCGGCGGCATCGGCACGGTCAGCGCCGTCAATGCCGACAGCTATGATGCCGAGGGCCGGATCATCCCCCAGGTCTATGAGGCGCTGACCCGCCGCGACCGCCACGAAGAGTTGATCAAATATGCGATCGACGGCGCGGTCGCGCAGGTCCATCGCGCCTACGATATTGCGTCGGGCAAGGGCGCCATCAACATCAACGTCTTGTGGGAGATGGGCGGTGCGCAGCGAGTGCTGCACGGCGTCCTCGAGCGAACCAAGGGCCTGGTGTCCGGCGTCACCTGCGGGGCGGGGATGCCCTACAAGCTGAGCGAAATCGCGGCGTCCTACGGCGTCAACTACCTGCCGATCATCAGCTCGGCGCGCGCGTTCAGCGCGCTGTGGAAGCGCGCCTATCACAAGGCCGCCGAGTGGCTTGCGGCAGTCGTCTATGAGGACCCGTGGCTGGCGGGCGGGCACAACGGCCTCAGCAACGCCGAGGACCCGCGCAAGCCGCAGGACCCATATCCACGCGTCGCCGCGCTTCGCCAGACGATGCGCGAAAACGGCATCGCCGACAGCGTCCCGATCGTCATGGCCGGCGGCGTCTGGCGCCTCGACGAGTGGGACAATTGGATCGACAATCCGGAACTCGGCCAGATCGTCTTCCAGTTCGGGACTCGGCCGCTGCTGACTCAGGAAAGCCCGATCCCGCCCGAGTGGAAGGCGCGGCTGATGACGCTCGAGGAAGGCGACATCCTGCTCCATCGCTTCTCGCCGACCGGCTTCTATTCGTCCGCGGTGCGCAACCCGTTCCTGCGCAATCTCGAGGCGCGCAGCGAGCGCCAGATCGCCTACACCAAGGACCCGATCGGCGATCACCATTTCGAGCTCGACGTCGGCATCGGCACCAAGAAGAATTACTGGGTCACCAAGGGCGACCTCCAGCACGCCCGCGAATGGTATGCCCGCGGCTTCACCAATGCGATGAAGTCGCCCGACGACACTTTGATCTTCGTGACGCCGGAGGAAGAGAAGCAGATCCGCAAGGATCAGGCCGATTGCATGGGCTGCCTTAGCCAATGCGCCTTCTCGTCGTGGGCCGACAATGAGAAGAACTCGACCGGGCGGCTCGCCGACCCGCGCAGCTTCTGCATCCAGAAGACGCTCCAGGACATCGCCCATGGCGCACCGGTCGAGCAGAATTTGATGTTCGCCGGCCACGCGGCGTTCCGGTTCAAGAGCGATCCATTTTACTCCAACGGTTTCGTCCCGACGGTGAAGCAGCTTGTGGACCGTATCCTGACTGGCGCCTGATGTTTGTTCGGGGGCTGCTCACCGCATTGTTGATTATCGCTGTCGCGACGCCCGCGGCCGCCCAGGACAAGAAGCCGCCTTACTGGGCGTCGATCGCGTCGGGGCAGGCGATGATGCGCACCGGGCCGGCCCGCAATTATCCCGGCACCTGGCTCTACCAGCGCCGCGACCTCCCGATCCGGGTGCTCCAGACCTATCCCAATTGGCGGCTGATCGAGGACCCCGACGGCACCCAGGGATGGATGCTGGTCACGCTGCTCAGCGACCGCCGTACTGCAATCGTCAGGAAGGGCGAGCCACGGCCGGTCCGGGTCGAACCCAGCGACGGCGCCAAGGTTCGCTACATGGCCGAGCAGGGCGTGGTCGGGCGCATCGACAAGTGCGGCAGCGGCTGGTGCCGGATCGCGGTCGGGAACCGGCAAGGGTACATCCGCGCGTCGGACATCTGGGGTGTCGGCGAGAACGAGGTCGTGGACTGACGATCAACTTGGGGGCGTGACATGAAGGCGTTTTTCGCAATCCTAATCGGAGCATTGATCATGACCAGCACTGCGGAAGCTGCGCCGCGCTCCGCCGTCCAGCATTACGGAAACCCGACGCTAAACGGTCAGCCGCTTCCATTTTCCGAGGCGGTTCGCGTTGGAGACGTCCTCTATCTCTCGGGACAGTTGGGCAGAGGGCCGGACGGCACGTTGCCCGACGGCATCGAGGCGCAGACCAAGCAAACTCTCGACAACATCGGCGCGACATTGAAGCTCGCCGGGCTCGGCTACGAAGACATCTTCCATTGCACCGCGATGCTGGCCGACATGAAGCTCTGGCCTGACTTCAACAAAGCCTATGTGACCTATTTCCCGGAAGGAAAGCGCCCGGCCCGAAGCGCGTTCGGCACCAGCGGCCTGGCGCTAGGTGGCCTGATTGAGCTGGAGTGCCAGGCTTATGCCGGGAAAAAGTAGCCTACTCGTCCTCGCTGTTGTGCTCACCGGCTGCGGCACCGAAACCTATCCAGGTCAATGCCACCAATTGCTATCAGGCTGGGTTACGAATGAGCATGGCTTTGGCATCCTTGGCATGGCCTCCGACATTCGATTGCAAAAGGACGGGGCGCTGACGCTCGATCGCAAAACGTTGAGTCGTGAGCAGTTAGTTCGATACAGTCGTCAGCTCGGCGACATGAACCCAAGAGTCTTCGTCACTTTGGCTATCGACGATGGCGCATCCTGCAAACAAGTCAGAGCAGTTCGCGCGATCATTGATGCCGGCGTCGATTGTAACGGCGGCAATCGTGGCAAGTGCGGCGAGGGGCCAGGACCGTGGCCGGTCTTCGGCGACGTCCCGCCATTCCCAATCGTTCAGGAATATCGAGACGGGCGTTATCGCTGGCTCAAACCAGGTGTCACCGACGAGCGATGGCGTGCAGCAAACGTTCGCCAGCCGAACCGCTGAACCGCCTTAGACCAGCTCCACCGCCACCGCAGTCGCTTCGCCGCCGCCGATACACAGGCTCGCGATGCCGCGCTTGAGGCCGCGGTCCTGGAGGGCGGCGATCAGGGTTGTCGTGATGCGCGCGCCGCTGGCGCCGATCGGGTGGCCGAGCGCGGTCGCGCCGCCGTTGACGTTGATCTTGTCGCGCGGGATGCCGATGTCGCGCATCGCGATCATGGCGACGCAGGCGAACGCCTCGTTGACCTCGAACAGGTCGACGTCGCCGACGCTCCAGCCGGCCTTGTCGAGCACCTTTTGGATTGCGGGCACGGGCGCCGAAGTGAACTTTTCCGGCTCCTGCGCGTGTGCAGCGTGGGCGACGATGCGCGCAATTGGCGCCTTGCCGAGCTTGTCGGCGACGCTCTGGCGGGTCAGCACCAGCGCGGCGGCGCCGTCGCTGATCGATGAGCTGGTCGCCGCGGTGATCGTGCCGTCCTTGGCGAAGGCGGCCTTGAGCTGCTTGATCTTCTCGGGATTGCCCTTGCCCGGCTGCTCGTCGACGTCGACGGTGACCTCGCCCTTGCGGGTGACGACCGTGACCGGCACCACTTCCTTTTCGAACTTGCCGTGGGTGATCGCCTCGTTGGCACGGCGCAGGCTTTCGATGGCATATTCGTCCTGCTGTTCGCGGGTGAACTGATATTCGCGGGCGGCGTCCTCGGCGAAGGTGCCCATCGCGCGGCCGGCGTCATAGGCATCCTCGAGCCCGTCAAGCATCATGTGGTCGTAGACGGTGTCGTGGCCGATGCGCGCTCCGGCGCGGTGCTTCTTCAAGAGGAAGGGGGCGTTGGTCATGCTTTCCATGCCGCCGGCGACGATGATATCGGCCGAACCCGCAGCGAGCATATCGTGCGCGAACATCGCCGCCTGCATGCCCGATCCGCACACCTTGTTGACGGTCACCGCTTCGGCGGACTTGGGCAGCCCCGCGCCGATCGCCGCCTGGCGCGCCGGGGCCTGGCCGAGGCCGGCGGAGAGAACGTTGCCCATGAACACCTTGTCGACTTGGTCGCCGCTGAGCCCGGCGCGCTCGACCGCCGCCTTGACCGCCGTCGCTCCGAGCTCGGTCGCGCTGACGCCGCTGAGCGCGCCCTGAAAGCTGCCCATCGGGGTGCGGGCGTAGGACAGGATGACGATCGGGTCGGACGCGGTGGTGGCCATCGGGGATGCTCCGGAGTCGGGGGAATGTTGCAGCGCACATAAGACGCCGCGACGAGGGTTTCAAACCGCGTCGGAACAGCCGTTGCTTTCGCGGCGCGCACTGATAGCTTCGGCGGCGAAATGACTCGGCTGCCGGCCCTGCTGTTGATTGCCTCCACCGGCCTGTTCGGCCTGTCGGTCGCGGCAGCGCAGACTCCGCCGCCGCTCCCCGCGCCGGCCTTCGCGTCCTTCGCGGTGCCGCCCTACAAGAACCTTAAAATCTTTCCCGCCGACGTCACCCGCGACCAGCTGCTGTCGAACATGAAGTTCTTCGCGCAATCGCTCGGCGTGCGTTGCACCTATTGCCACGTCGGCGAGGAGGGGAAGCCGCTGTCGACGTTCGATTTTGCGTCGGACGCGAAGGACAAGAAGCTGGTCGCGCGCAAGATGCTGGCGATGGCCCACCGCATCAACAGCCAGGATTTCGGGCTGACCGATTCGAGCAAGCTCAAGGTGACCTGCTTCACCTGCCACCGCGGCTCGACCCATCCGCTGACCGCGCCGCCGGCGGAGGATGCGGCCCCGGCTCCGGCCAAGCCCGAACGCGCCTGACCGCTACTCCCTTTCCCAAGCGCGAGCCTTCCTGCTAGCGCCCCGCGCTGGAGGAAGTCCCATGTCCGAAGCAACGCTCGATTTCGACCTCGGCGAGATGGCCGACACCATCCGCGAGACGACGCAGCGTTTCGCGAGCGACAAGATCGCGCCGATCGCGGCGGAGATCGACGAGACCGACGAGTTCCCGCGCCACCTGTGGCCGCAGATGGGCGAGCTCGGGCTTCACGGCATCACGGTCGAGGAAGAGTTCGGCGGGCTCGGCCTCGGCTACGTCGAGCATGTCGTCGCGCAGGAGGAAGTGGCGCGCGCGTCGGCGTCGGTGGGTTTGAGCTACGGCGCCCATTCGAACCTGTGTATCAATCAGATCCGGCGCTGGGCGAATCCCGAGCAGAAGAAGCAATTCCTGCCCAAGCTGATCAGCGGCGAGCATGTCGGGGCGCTGGCGATGAGCGAAGCGGGCGCGGGCAGCGACGTCGTCGGAATGAAGCTCAAGGCCGAGAAGAGCGGAAACGGCTATCGGCTCAACGGCACCAAGTTCTGGATCACCAACGGCTCGGAAGCCGACACGCTCGTCGTGTACGCCAAGACAGGCGAGGGCAGCCGCGGGATCACCGCCTTTCTGATCGAAAAGGAAATGACCGGCTTCTCAGTTGGCCAGAAAGTCGACAAGCTCGGCATCCGCGGCTCACCCACCGCCGAGCTGGTGTTCGACGATTGCTTCGTCCCGCCCGAGAACATCCTCGGCGAGGAAAATAAAGGCGTCGAGGTGCTGATGAGCGGCCTCGATTACGAGCGGACGATCCTCGCGGGGATGCAGATCGGGATCATGCAAGCGTGCCTCGATTGCGTCCTCCCTTATGTCCGCGAACGCAAGCAATTCGGCAAGCCGATCGGCAGCTTCCAGCTGATGCAGGCGAAGATCGCGGACATGTACGTCGCGCTGAATTCATCCCGTGCCTACGTCTACCAGGTCGCCAAGGCATGCGATGCCGGCAAGACCACGCGGCACGACGCCGCCGGCGCGATCCTGCTCGCCTCCGAGAACGCCGTGAAGGTCGCCAACGAAGCCGTGCAGGCACTGGGCGGCGCCGGCTACACCAAGGACTGGCCGGTCGAGCGCTATTATCGCGACGCCAAGCTGCTCGACATCGGCGCCGGCACCAACGAGATCCGCCGCATGCTCATCGGCCGCGAGGTCATCGGGGTCTGATGTGGTAGAGACCCTCCACCGGGGGGCTGCCCATGCGCAAACATTCGCTCGCGATCCTGCTGCTGGCCGGCTCTTGCCATCAGCAGCAGCGATCCACGACGATGACCGAACTGGCGTACGACGGCGCTGGCTATAAGACGCAAGCGGACAAGATCGCGCACGGCGCGCGGCTGACGCAAGTCCTCGGATGCACACGCTGTCATGGTTCCAATCTCCAGGGCAAGGACATGGCCGACAAGCCGGAGGACGGCGCGATGTACTCGCCGAACGTCACCCGCCTCGCTCCCGGATATAGCGACGTCGAATTCGAGAGACTGTTCCGCAACGGCGTGCCGAAGGACGGGCGTCAATTCTGGTTCATGCAGGTCGAGAGCTACCAGTTCCTCAGCGAGGCTGACCTGGCTGCATTGATCGCCTATCTGAGAACCCTCAAGCCCGGAGGCGACGTTCGTCCGGCCTTCAGGCCGAATCGAGCCGAGCAAAAGGATGTCGATCAGGGCGTGCTTGGCAATGCCAGGGCCCAGATCGCAAAGTATCGCGCAACCCAACCCGTTGATCTTGGGCCACAGCACGCGTGGGGCCGCTATCTCGTCCAGACGACCTGCACGGCCTGCCACAACAATGCACTTGAGGGCTGGAAGAATTTCACGCCTGACCTCGACATCGCCGGCGCCTATTCGAAGCCGGAGCTGACGCAGCTCCTCACCGATGGCACGGGGAAAGGGGACAAGGATGTCGGCGCCATGTCCGGCATCGCGCGGGCCTATTTCTCCCACCTGACCCCGCGCGAGCGAGAAGCGATTGTCGATTATGTCCTCGCCCGCGCCAATCGGCCGCACCAGCCGTAGCGGCGGCAGTGCGCCGAGGATCGCTCAGGTCAATAGCTCGGCGATGCCCCAGGCGATCAACGCAACGCCCGTAAGCCGTGCCAGCCACTCGCCGCGCGGGACCAGCTTCTCCGCGGCGACGATCGCCGCAAGCGCTACCACCCACAACAGGTTCATGACTCCGCCGACGAACAGCAACAGCATCAATGCCCAGCAACAGCCGATGCAATAAGCGCCATGAAGGAGGCCAAGGCGCAGCGCGCCTGGCCACCCCGGGCGCCATTGGCGGCTGATGAATTGCGCGGGCGAGCGGCACTCGCCGAGGCAGGCGGTCTTGAGCGGCGACAGCTGATAGATGCCGGCCGCGACCAACAGCACGCCGCGCGCGGTGCCGTTGGCGATGATCATAGAAGGCCCCGTGAGCAGCCGCTCCGCACTCGCGGCCACGAGCGAAAAGAGCAGCCACAGCGCGAGATAGCCGGTGAGGAATATCCAGGTCTGCGCGATCGTGCTGCCGCCGCCACGCATCTGGCGGACCCGTGCGTAGAGGAGGATCGCGGGGGCGGCGGACGGAAGCATCATGGCCGCCATCATCAGCCACCACATGAGCAGCGCGGCCGCGAACGGCGGCTCGCTCCCGCCGCCCATCGTGTGGCCTACGCCGGCACCGTCGATCAGGAACCACCAGGCGAGCGCCGCAAGCAGCGCAAGCCCCCCGGCAATGACCAGTCGCTGGTGAAGCAGGACGCCGCTGCTCAAGTCAGGCGGTGTGGATGACACCGTGGGTCGACAGGTGCAGATGCGCGAGCTGCGCATATTTGTCGCTGATTTCGATCTGCATCGGCCCGCCGAGCGTGCGGCTCGACGCGCTGCCGATCTCCGCGACCTCATATTCGAAGCCGTCAGGGATGCAGATCTGAGCGCGCGATTCCTTGCCCGTGACCTTGTTGCGGATCGGCTCGCCGCTCATTTCGACATAGCCCGGTATGCTGAGGCGGCCGCTGCGCCCTTCGACGTCGACTTCGAAGTCGATGTCGGCGAAGACCGGCTCGTGCATCGTCTCGATCGTCGAGGCGAACACCGCGAACACCGTCGCGAACGGATCGGTGTCCTGGCCGGTCATGATTTTCAGCAGCGCCTCGCGCTGCTTTTCATCCGCGCCGGCGTCGACGAAGGCCAGCGCCTCCCCGTGGCCCTCGTGGATCGGCCCCGGCCATTTGAACAGCGCCGCGATCTTCAAGCCGCCCAGCGGCGTATCGCCGTGATAGCCCTGGTCGATCTGGATTCCCGCGACTGCGTGGCAATGGCCCTTGTCGGGGAGCGCGTTGAACTGGCAATTGCAGCCGTATTCACAGGTGCAGTTGATGAGCTCGCGCCCCTTGAATTCCCAGTAGGTCATCGCCGCCTCCGCCTGTCGCGGAGGCTCGCATAGCATGCGCCCCGACTACCCCCAAACCCTGACGCGCTGGTCGGGGGGCAGGTACAGCTTCTGTCCCGGCTGGACGTCGAACGCCGGGTACCAGGCGTCGATGTTTCTCACCGTCGGGATGCGGAACATGTCGGGCGAGTGGCCGTCGGTCGCGATCCGCTGGCGCAGCGTCTCGTCGCGCATCTTGCAGATCCATGACTGGGCGAAGGCGATGAAGAAGCGCTGGTCGCCGGTCAGGCCGTTGACGACCGGCGCCGGCTTGCCGCCGAGCGACGCCTTGTACGCGTCGTAGGAAGCAGCGAGGCCGGCGACGTCGGCGATATTCTCGCCCAGCGTCAGCTTGCCGTTGATGTGCAGCCCCGGCAGCGGCTCGTAGGCGTCATACTGCTTCACCAGCGCATTGCCGGCCTGTTCGAAGCGTTTGAAGTCCTGCGGCGTCCACCAGTTCCTGAGCCGGCCGGTCGAATCGAACAGCGCCCCGTTATTGTCGAAGCTGTGGCTGATCTCGTGGCCGATGGTCGCGCCGATCCCGCCGTAATTATAAGCGGCGTCGGCCTTCGGGTCGAAATAGGGCTTCACCAGGATCGCGGCCGGGAAGTTGAGCGCATTCTGCACGGGCAGATTGACCGCGTTGACCAGCTGCGGCGGCATCCACCACTCCGTGCGGTCGAGCGGTTTGCCGATTTTTGAGAGCTGATGCTGGTACTCGAGCAGCCCGACGGCCTTCTGGTTGGCGTATGCGTCCGTCGGGCTGATCGTCAGCGCGGAATAGTCGCGCCAGCTGTCGGGGTAGCCGACGCCGACGACGATCGTCTCGACCTTCTTCAGCGCTTCCTGCTTGGTCGCCGGCGCCATCCAATCGAGGGCCTGGACGCGCTTGGCAAAAGCGGCCTTGATGCCCGCGACCATGCCCTGGACTTCGGTCTTGGCCGAGGCTGGGAAATATTTGTCGACATAGGCCTTGCCGACGGCGTCCTGCAGCGCGCCGCTGGTGGCGTTCAGTGCGAGCTGATCGCGCGGTCGCTGCTTGGGCGTCCCGGACAGCGTGGTTCCGTAGAAAGCGAAGCTCGCATCCCGGAAGGGCTTGGGCAACGCGCTCGAATGCTCATTCAGAGCGTGAAAGGCGAGCCAGTCCTTCCAATTCTCCAGCGGCTCGGACGCGACGAGCGCGGCGAGCTTGGGAATCGCGCCCGAATGATAGGCCTCGAACTTCTGGATCGAGCCGAGTTGCGCCGCGCCGAGCAGCGCGCCCCAGTCGAGCCCCGGTGCGTTGCGTTCGACCTCGGCGCGCGTCCACACGGTCGCGCCTTTGGCGAAGTCGTCGCTTTCCTCGCGGGTCGCGTGGACGGTAGCGATCTTGGTTTCGAGATCGATGATCCGGTTGGCCGTGCCCTGCGGGTCGGCATTCCCGGCGAGCTGCAGGAACTGAGCGACGTACGCGTGATATTTGTTGCGGATTTCGGCCATCTTCGGGTCGGCGGAGAGGTAATATTCACGCTCCGGCAGGCCGATGCCGCCCTGCATCAGATAGGGTAGCTGCTCGCCCGGTGTGTTGAGGCCCTGCGAGATGAACACCCCGAACAGATGCTGGGTGAAGAAGTTGCTCGCGTTCAGGGGATCGGTGTCGGCGCGAATGGTGCCGCCGATCGCCGCCGCCAGCTGGCGCTTGTCGGCGATAGCCGCGATTGCGTCGAGGTCGGCCTTTTCGGGCGACAGCCCGGCGCGGTCGATCGCGTCGGTGTTGAGATAGGCCTTGTAGTAATTGGCGATGAGCGCGTCGTTGCCGCTCGTGGGATTGGCTTTGAGGATGCCGTCGAACAGCTCGCGGGTATTCTTCTCGCGCAACTGGTCGGCCAGGTAGGAGGCGCCGATCTCCGCGCGGTCTTCCGGCATCGCATGCGTCGCGATCCAGTGGCCGTTGGCATAGGCATTGAAGTCGTCGCCGGGCTTGACCGAGGTATCCATCCACGACGGCTCGATTCCAATCTCGGTGCCTTGCGCAGTCTCGGCGCCCTGCTGCGAGCGGCAGCCGGCAAGGGCCGCGGCGGCGAACAAGATCAGTACGAGCGGCTGTTTCATCATCAATCCTCTTCCCCAGTCCGATGAGCCGCCTTCCAAGGCGCTGCTTTGCAACGCGGCAAGCAGCAGCTAGGCGAGCGGCAGGGCTTTTCGACTAACGGACGAACTGACGGCATGAGCGCACCGCGGATCGAGACGAAAATCGCGACGGAGGGCGAAGAGTTCCGCACGCGGGTCGCGCACAACCGCGCGCTCGCCGAACGATTGCGCGCCGACGTCGCGGAAGCCGCGAAGGGCGGGCCTGAGAAACACCGTGAACGCCATGTCTCGCGCGGCAAGCTTCTCCCCCGCGACCGCGTCGAGCGCCTGCTCGACCCTGGCTCGCCGTTCCTCGAAATCGGCCAGCTCGCCGCCTGCGACATGTACGAGGGCGAGGTGCCGGGCGCGGGAATCATCGCCGGGATCGGCCGCGTGTCGGGCCGGCAGGTGATGATCGTCTGCAACGACGCGACCGTGAAAGGCGGCACTTACTATCCGCTGACGGTCAAGAAGCATTTGCGCGCACAGGAAATCGCCGAGCAGAACCGCCTGCCGTGCGTGTACTTGGTCGACAGCGGCGGTGCGAACCTGCCGCACCAGGCCGAGGTGTTCCCCGACCGCGATCATTTCGGGCGGATCTTCTTCAACCAGGCGCAGATGTCCTCGAAAGGCATTCCACAGATCGCCTGCGTGATGGGCAGTTGCACCGCCGGCGGCGCTTACGTCCCGGCGATGAGCGACGAGAGTGTGATCGTCCGCGAGCAGGGCACTATCTTCCTCGCCGGCCCACCGTTGGTCAAAGCCGCGACCGGTGAGGAAATCAGCGCCGAAGAGCTCGGCGGCGGGGACCTGCACGCGCGCAAATCCGGCGTGGTCGATCATCTCGCCGAGAATGACGAGCACGCGCTCACCATCGTCCGCGACATCGTCTCAACCTGTTCCCCGGCGGAGGCCGGGGCCCAGGTTGGGCAGAGAGAGCCACGCCCCCCGCGGTACGACGCCGAGGAACTCTACGGGATCATCCCCGAGGACGTCCGCGCGCCCTACGACGTGCACGAGATCATCGCGCGCATCGTTGACGGCAGCGAGTTCCACGAGTTCAAGGCGCTCTACGGCTCGACGCTCGTGTGCGGCTTCGCGCACATCTGGGGCATGCCGGTCGCGATCCTTGCCAACAACGGCGTGCTGTTCAGCGAGAGCGCGGTCAAGGGCGCGCATTTCATCGAGCTCGCCTGCCAGCGCCGAACGCCGTTGCTGTTCCTCCAGAACATCTCCGGCTTCATGGTCGGTGGGAAATATGAGGCCGAGGGCATCGCCAAGCACGGCGCGAAGCTGGTTACCGCCGTCGCGACCGCAAGCGTGCCGAAGATCACCGTGCTGATCGGCGGCAGCTTCGGCGCCGGCAATTACGGCATGGCTGGCCGCGCTTATAGCCCACGCTTCCTGTTCACCTGGCCCAATTCGCGCATCAGCGTGATGGGCGGCGAACAGGCGGCGAGCGTCCTCGCCACCGTCCACCGCGACGCCGACAAATGGACGGCCAAGCAGGCCGAAGCCTTCAAGCAGCCGATCCGCGACGATTACGAAGCGCAGGGTAACCCCTGGCACGCGACCGCCCGACTGTGGGACGACGGCATCATCGACCCGGCGCAAACCCGCGACGTCCTCGGCTTGGCGTTCGCGGCGTGTCTGAATGCGCCGATCCCCGAGCGAGCGCAGTTCGGCGTGTTCAGGATGTAGGAAGCAACATGTTGATCCTTTCGATATTCATGGCCGCGCAAGTCGGGTCGGGCCAGCTTCCGCCCGCCCAACCTATTCCGCCGCCCGATTTTCAAACCGCCAATGTCCTGACCCCTGTCCATCAATTGTTGGGTACTTTCGAAGCCGGGAACTCGGCCGCGATGCTGGGGCTGGTCTATCCCGAGGGTCGTGTCACCGCGACGGGTGAACGGGCGAGCGGCAGCGGGCTCCGCCAAATGAGCTGGTCCGAATTCGCTCAACGAGTGAATCCCGACAGCCGCTTCCAGGAAACCATCAGCGACCCGGCGGTCGAGATTGATGGCGATGCCGCAATGGTGTGGGCGCCCTTCGTCGTTCGCATCAATGGCAAGGTCAGCAATTGCGGCTTCGACCATTTCGACCTGGTCCGCGACAACGGAGCCTGGAAGATCATGAACCTGACCTTCTCGTCGCGCGTTGCCGACTGCCCCGCTGAGTGATTTCGTTTGTCCTCATGCGCTGATCACTGCGGCGGCTGCCTGACGACTGATCTTTTTTCTCTGTCCTACAGCCGGGTGCTTCGGTTACGCGCAGCCACATGAGGCACGTCAGCCCAGATCCAAATGCTCTGCCGCGCATGCGTATGCACATGCGCGGGCGGGCGCCGGCACAACGCGCGCGTCAGTGCGAACATTCGTGAACATTCGCGCATGACGACGTCCCTACTCATCGCCAACCGGGGCGAGATCGAGTGCCGCGCCATTCGAACCGCGCGGCGGCTGGGGATCCGCATGGCCGAGGTTCGGAGTGTTCCGGATGTGAGAATCATAGTCGCAAGGTTTCTCGCATTCTCGCTTGCACTTGTCGGAGCTGCCCTGAGCGGAAGTGTGGCGTTCGCCGGCACGCGCGATGAAGCGGAGACGCAGCTCCTGGAGCGCTCGATCCGCGCCGCAGCGCATGCATGCGTGGCCGGTCGGCCTACCGATGCGCTCGCCGGCCTCGATCATGATTTCCTGCTGACCTTTCCGAACAGTCCAACTCAAGATTACGCCGGCATGGTCAGGGACTATGGAAACCTGTGCAAGCGATCGGGCGAGAATACGCTCGAGAGCAGCGTTCCGGTGTTCGAGGAGGTGGCGGTCAATGGCGATATCGGCATCGCGCGGCTCCAATGGTCGACACATTTAAGGGGCGCGCCGAAAGAGTCTGTCCGTCGCCTGGGCGAGCTGCAGGTGTGGAGACGCACGCCCGACGGTTGGCGGTTGTGGCGTAGCGCGCGCTGGCCTCTCCGCGCACCCGCGAGCCGATGATCAAATCGCTCCTCATCGCCAATCGCGGGGAGATCGCGTGTCGGGTGATCCGCACGGCGCGACGGCTCGGAGTCCGCACTGTCGCGGTTTATTCGGACGCTGACGCCAAGGCGCTGCACGTGCGGATGGCGGACGAGGCGGTGCATATTGGGCCGTCGCCGGCGCGGGAGAGCTACCTCGTCGGCGACCGGATCATTGAGGCGGCGAAGGCGAGCGGCGCGGAGGCGATTCATCCGGGCTACGGCTTTCTCAGCGAGAACGCCGATTTCGCGCAGGCGGTGATCGACGCAGGCTTGATCTGGGTCGGACCGAAGCCGGCGAGCATTCGCGCGATGGGCCTCAAGGACGCGGCGAAGACATTGATGGCAGAGGCAGGCGTGCCGGTGACTCCCGGCTATCTCGGCAAGGACCAGTCGCCGAAGCGCCTTAAGAAAGAGGCAGACGCGATCGGCTATCCCGTGCTGATCAAGGCGGTCGCGGGCGGCGGCGGCAAGGGCATGCGCAAGGTCGATCGTGCCGCGGACTTCGACGACGCGCTCGAAAGCTGCAAGCGCGAGGCGGCGTCCAGCTTCGGCAACGACATTGTGCTGCTCGAAAAATGGATCGAAAGCCCGCGCCACATCGAGGTGCAGGTGTTCGGCGACAGCCACGGCAACGTCGTCCACCTGTTCGAGCGCGACTGCTCGCTCCAGCGCCGCCACCAGAAGGTAATCGAGGAAGCCCCCGCGCCGGGGATGGACGCGGAAACGCGCGAGGCGGTGTGCGGCGCTGCGGTTCGCGCGGCGCAGGCGGTCAATTACGAAAACGCCGGCACCATCGAGTTCATCGCCGACGCGTCCGACGGCCTCAAACCCGACCGGATCTGGTTCATGGAAATGAACACGCGGCTCCAGGTCGAGCATCCCGTGACCGAGGAGATCACCGGCCAGGACCTGGTCGAATGGCAGCTGCGCGTCGCCTCGGGCGAGACGCTTCCGAAGGCGCAGGACGAGTTGACGATCACCGGCCACGCGATCGAAGCGCGGCTCTACGCCGAGGACCCAGCGACAGGCTTTCTGCCGAGTGTGGGACCACTTGAGCTTTTTCGTATTCCGTACGCCCCTCGACGTCATGGTTGGTACGATGAGGCGCGGGGTTGGCGAGAAAGCGGGATTATTCGCGAGGAACCGGTCAGAATCGACACCGGATACGAGGAGGGCGACGAGGTATCGCCTTTTTATGATCCGATGATCGCAAAGATCATCGCTCACAGCCAAGGACATTCACCAAGGGACGATCGCGACTTCGCCTGGATTCTTCTAAACAAGGTCCTGAATGAAGTGCAGATTTGGCCAGTCAAGCAAAACGCCGGTTTTATGGCAAATCTCCTTCAGACTCCCGCGTTCGTGCGCGGCAGGGTTCATACCAACTTCATTGAAGAACACGGCGAATTCGATCGACTGATCACTGAGCCAGATAGCATCGACTCAAATGTCGCAGCCCAGGCCCTCGTCAAACGCTTCGATCAGACTGGTCCGTTAGGCTTCAGAGTAAATGCGCCGATGCACAACGATGTTCGGATGCGGGCCGATGGGAAGGCAATCAGTTCGTCATTCGAACCACAGTTCTCGCCAACTGCTGAGCAATACGCGAGCGTCGTGGAAGGACACGACGGTATCTACGTTTCCATGTTCGGAACAACATTCAAGTTTTTGGTCGACGAAGTTCGCGGCACCGGCACCACGCACGGCGCGCACGACGGCGAGATCGAAGCGCCGATGCCGGGGAAGGTAACTGCGGTGGAAGTTTCGAATGGCGAAAAGGTTGCGAAGGGACAACGCTTGCTTACGCTGGAAGCGATGAAGATGGAGCACGCGCTGACGGCGCCGTTCGACGGGACGGTTGCGGAGCTGAACGCGGTCGCCGGCGCGCAGGTGACCGAGGGGACGGTGCTGGCTAAGGTCGAACCCACCAGTTCCCCGGCGCAGGCCGGGGCCCAGGACAGCGCGTAAGCGCTGTTTCACGGCGCCCTGGACCCCGGCCTTCGCCGGGGAACAGATGTGGATACGGTCACGAGCCGATGAGTTAAGCGTCGCAAAGGAGATTGAGATGGCGAAGAAAGCGACGGTCAAAGCGGGCGCAAAGCCGAAGAGAGCAAAGGTCGCGTCCAAGTCGAAGGCGGTCGTCGACCGCCGGACGGGCGGCAGGCGCTCGAGCGACAATTACGGCGATGCGTTCATCAAGCTGCTGCAGAGCCCGCTGGTCGCCGAGCTCGTGGCGGCGGCCGCAACGGCCGCGCTCGCGGCGCTGGCGCAGGAAGGGATCGGCGGTCGCGGCCGTGGCGGCAACGCGGTCAAGCGCGCCGGCAAAGCCGCGGCCAAGGCGATCGGCGACCGGCTCACCACCGAGGTCGACGAAATAAAGAAAGCGGCGAAGGCTAGGCGCGGCGCAAAAGCGTAAGCCGCGCGCGGCCGACGTCGCGGGTCGCGTCGACGATCAGGGTACCGGGATCGACCGTGTCGGCGCGGCTGGTCTCGATGCTCATCCAACCGCCGGGCGCGAGCCAATCGGCCTTGGTGATCGCCTGGACGACGACATTGCCTGCGCCTGGACCGTACGGCGGATCGGCGAAGATGAGGTCGAACGGCTCGGAGCGGGGCAGGGCCAGCGCCGAGCCGCCGAGGATGTGGACGCGGTCCGATGCGCCGAGTTTTTCCGCATTGCGGCGGATGGCCGCCGACGCCTTGACGTCATTTTCGACGAAGGTCGCTTGCGCTGCGCCCCGCGACAAAGCTTCGAAGCCAAGCGCGCCGCTGCCCGCGAACAGGTCGGCGACGCGCAAATCCTCGAACGAGCCGAGGCGGCTCGCCAGCATCGAGAACAAGGTCTCGCGCACTCGGTCGGCGGTCGGGCGGGTGGCCTGGCCCACCGGCGCCTCGATGACCCGCCCGCGCCAGTGGCCGGCGATGATCCTCATTTGAGCGTGTTGCGGAAGGCCTCGAGCTCGCCGCGGTCCATCTCGTCGATCTGTCCCGGCTCTAGCCCTTCCAGCGTCAGCGGGCCGTAAGCCGTGCGGATCAGGCGCGAGACCTGGAGGCCGAGATGCTCGAGGACGCGCCGCACCTCGCGGTTCTTGCCTTCGGTCAGGCTCATCTCGATCCAGCAATTGCGGCCGGTACGGCGCTCGAGGTTGGCGTCGATCGAGCCGTAATGGACACCGTCGATAGTGATGCCCTCGGCCAACTGCTCCAGCTGCGCCTGGCTGACGGTGCCGAAGGCGCGGGCGCGATAGGTGCGGACGACTCCGGTCTTCGGCAGCTCGAGCTGGCGCTTCAGCTCGCCGTCGTTGGTGAGCAGCAACAAACCCTCGGTCAGGAAGTCGAGGCGCCCGACCGGCATCAGTCGCGGCAGCCCGCTGGGCAGCTTGTCGTAAATCGTCGGACGGCCCTTGAGGTCATGCGCGGCGGTCAGCGTGCGCTGCGGCTTGTAGAAGCGGTAGAGCCGGCTGGCCTTGGCCGGGCGCACCGGACGGCCGTCGACCGTCAAGCCGGCGACGTCGTTGAGCAGGGTCGCCGGCGTGGTGATCTTTTCTCCATTGAGTGCAATGCGGCCTTCAGCGATCATGCGCTCGATTTCCCGCCGGGAAGCGATGCCGGCGCGGGCGAGCAGCTTGGCGATTCTTTGCGGCCCGTCCGTGCGCTCCTGCGGCCGGGCGGACGTGTTACGTCCGCCTTTTCGCGGGGGCGGCACAGAAGCGCGCTTGGTTCGTTGCGGTGGCGAAGTCATTGGGGCTGAATATCGATGCTGTTCGGGAAGCGTAAGCAGATCGTCAAGCGGATCCTCATCGTCGAGGATGAGCCGTTGACCGCCTTCGACAATGAGAATTTCCTCGGCGAGGCGGGTTATCACATCGTCGCCACGGTCGACGACCTCGACGAAGCACTCGAGATTCTCGAGCGCGAGGAAGTGCATTTGATCCTCAGCGACGTTCGTCTGCGCAAGCAGCAGACCGGCATCCATCTCGCCAAGGCGGCTAAAGTGAAGGGCGTCCCGACGCTGTTCGCGACCGGCAATCCCTATCCCGGCGCGGCGGACATCGCGGTCGGCTGCCTGACCAAGCCCTACACCGAGCGGCAGCTGACCCGGGCGATCCAGTGCGTCGACAAGCATCTGCAAGGCCAGACAGTGAAGCCGCCCAAGGGCCTCGAGCTGTTCATCGCGGTGAGCGAGCAGGAATAGGCTTCGAGCCGTTCATCGCGGGGCTAGGCAGGCCGTGAAAGCTGGCTAAGCTTGAGCCTCAACAGGGGAAGATGCCGGTGGCCGCAGCACAACGTCCGACGGGTTGGAGGCTGCTGAAGGCCGCGCTCCAGACGCGCAAGTCCTCGACCATGCTCGCCTTCGGCTTTTCGTCGGGGCTGCCGTACGCGCTGCTGATCGGGACGCTCAACGCCTGGCTCGGTGAAGCGAAGATCAACCTCGCGACGATTGGCGTGCTGTCGTGGATCGGCTTGAGCTACAGCTTCAAGTTCCTGTGGTCCCCGCTGGTCGATCGGCTGAAGCTGCCGGTCCTCGAACGCATCGGCCGGCGCAAGAGCTGGATCCTGATGTGCCAGGGAATCATGATCCTCGGGTTCGCCGGGCTCGCCGCAACCAACCCCGCCACGAACATCGGCACCTTCGCGATTTTTGCGGTGATCACCGCGCTCGCATCGGCCACGCAGGATGTCGCGGTCGATGCCTGGCGCATCGACGTCGCCGACGAGCAGACGCCGGTCGAGCTCCTCTCGTCGGTTTATCAGTTCGGCTATCGCATCGCTTCCATCGTCGGGGGCGCACTTGCGCTAGTGCTCGCCGCGCGAATGTCCTGGTCGCTGGTCTACCTGCTAATGGGCGGTCTGGTCGGCGTCGTTGCGCTGATTGCCTTTCGCGCCCCGGACACCCCGCGCCCCGACGTCGGCATGCTCCATAAGGAGCTGGCCGAGCCCGGGGCACTCGAGCCCCGCGCCCGCGGGATAGCGCTCGGAATCGTCGGCGTGAGCTGGGCCTGGGCGATCTTCACCATCGGCCATTTCATGGTCTCGATGCTGACCACCGCGCCGGGCGAGAAGCAGCCGTCGGTCGCCGATTTCACCAAACATTATGCGCCGTGGATCATCTTTGCGACGGTGATCGTGCCGCTGATCGTCGCCTCGGTCAGCAACTATTTGCGCGACCGGAAGCGCTATGTCCTGACGGAAACCGACCCGACGCACACCTCGGGGCGAACCGCGATGAACCATCTCTATGTCGCGCTGGTGGCTCCCTTGAGCGAGCTCGCCGGCCGGCTCGGCTGGGGCGTCCTGATCGTGATCGGGCTGATCCTCACCTACACGCTCTGCTACAATATCTGGTCGAGCTTTGCCTTCCCCTTCTACCTCGATTTCCTCCATTATTCGAAGGACGAGGTCGCGTTCGCTTCGAAGGTGTTCGGCATCTTCATGACGATGATCGGGATCGCGCTCGGCGGCTATCTGTTCGCACGGCTGGGGCGGCTGCCGACGGTGCTGATCGGCGCGATCCTCCCGGTATTCGGCAACTTCGTTTACGCTGACCTCGCCGAAGGTGGGCTGCGTCTCGACGCGGTCGCCGGGACCATCGGCCTGACGCAACTCTTCGGGTTGTTCGGCTTCGACGAGCGGATGGTGCGCCTGCTGCTGGCGATCTCGTACGAGAACATCTCGACCGGCATCGCGGGGGCGGCGTTCGTCGCCTATTTGTCGGGCATCGTCAGCAAGCGCTTCACCGCCGTCCAATATGCGCTGCTGTCGTCGCTGACCTTCCTCATCGGTTCACTCGGACGCGGCATCGCAGGGGAGGCGGTCGACATCTACGGCTATGCGACCGTGTTCCGCTGGACCGCCGCGGCGGGCGCGTTCGCCATTCTCTTCGTGGTGCTCGAATGGTTCCGAGTTGCGGCCGAAGGGCGACGCGCGCAGGCGGCCGTGGCGCCGAGCGTCGATCGGGCGAGCGGACGCGCCAGCTCCTCAGCCACGGACGCCCGTTGATCATGGATTAACCCCCTGCCCATCAATGTGAGATAGGGCGACGCTGATGCCCGTATTCGCGCTGATCATTGCGGTTCAGGTGTTTCTGATCGTCGACGTCATCCGGCGGCGGCGCCCGACGGTCTGGATCATGGCCTTGATGTTTCTGCCGGTCGCGAGCGCGATCGCCTATTTCATCATCGAGATCCTGCCTGGTCTGCAGCACAACCGGCACGTTCGCGTGGCGCGTGAAAAAATCGTCGACAAGTTCGATCCGGAGCGCGAGCTTCGCGCGGCACGGGAGGCGCTCGAAATCGCCGATACCGTCGCCAACCGGATGCGGGTGGCCGACGCGCTCACGGCCCTCGAGCGTCACAAGGAAGCGCTGCCCCTGTACCGGCTTGGGGTTGGTTTGAGGCCAGATCTCCGCGGAGGCGAAAAGCTGGCGCGGTCGCTGTACTTGAACGACCAATCGCAGGAAGCGTTGGAGACGCTCGAATCGCTGCCATCGACCACCGGTCAATCGGACCGCGACAGGCTCTCGCTGCTGCGCGCTCAGATTCTCGAAGACCTCGGACGCAATGATGATGCGTTGCCGCTCTATGCGGATGTCAGCAAGCGGCTGCCGGGCGACGAGGCGCGTTGCCGCTATGCCGCGCTACTGCTCAAGATGGGGAAGCGCGGTCAGGCGATCCTCGTACTCGAGGAAGTCGAGCATCGGATGAAGCGGATGGACCGCCACAGCCGTGCGGCGGCGGCTCCGATGTACGACTGGGCGATGCGCGAGCTAAATGCCTTGCGCGGAAATCAGTCCGGCACTTCGCCGTTGGCCCCGAGTGCCTCTCCCGCGAGGTAAAGCGAGCCCACGACGAGCCGCGGCGCCGGCAAGTCCGCAAGCGCTTCCTGGATAGAAGCAGCCGCGCGCCCGCCGAAGCGTCGAGCGAGCTCCAGTGGATTGCGATGCTCGTGATCGGGGACGGGCACGAAGGTCAGCGAGAGTGCGTGCGGCGCGAGCGCGGCGACAATTGCCTCGGCGTCCTTATTCGCGAGAATGCCGAGGACGAGGTGCATCGGCCCTCGCTCGGCCAATAGATCGGCGAGCGCGGCCGCGGCCGAAGGATTGTGGGCGCCGTCGATCCAGGTGGGTACGCCGCGGGTGAGCGGGCCATCGCCGAGTTGCTGGAAACGCGCGGGCCAGCGCGCCTCCTTGATGGCGTCGGCAAAGGTTGCGCGCGGAACGCGCAACCGGTCCTGGATCGCGAGCATCTCCCACGCGAGCGCGGCGTTGCGGCGCTGATGCGGTCCGGCGAGGCTGGGTCGAAGCTCGGCGTCGACCGTCCAATCGCGGCCTTCGAGGAATAACGGCGCGCCGCGCTCGGCGGCGATCCTGGCGATCGCTTCTTCCGCTGCGGTGGGTTGAGCAAGACTGACGAGTGGAACGCCGCGTTTGGCAATGGCGGCCTTCTCGCCAGCGATCGACATGATGTCCGAGCCGAGGAACTGCTGATGGTCGAGACCGAGGCTGGCGATCCCGGTGACCAGGGGCTGCTCGATGACGTTGGTCGCGTCGAGCCGGCCGCCGAGACCGACTTCGAGGATGCAGGCGTCGGCCGGAGCCCGGGCAAAGGCGAGGAAGGCGACGACCGTGGCGACCTCGAAGAAGCTTGGCTCGATCCCCTCGCTCGCGCCGATGACTTCGTCGAGAAGGTCGGCGAGAGCCGGATCTTCGACAAGCTTCCCGCGGACGCGGATGCGCTCGTTGAAGCGGACCAGGTGCGGGCTGGTGAAGGCGTGGACCTGGTAGTTGGCGGTCTCAAGCCCGGCCCGAAGGAAGGCGCAGGTCGAGCCTTTGCCATTCGTGCCGGCGACATGGAAAACCGGGGGCAGCCTGTCTTGCGGCCGGCCCAACCGTTCGAGCAGCTCGGCCGTGCGCTCGAGGCCGAGCCGGTCGCCCGCGGGCGATTGCATGGCCAGCCGATCGAGCTGCGCCTGAACGCGGGCGTCGGTCGAGCGGGCGAAATCAGGCATTTAGCCCTCTCCCCGGCGGGGAGAGGGAAGGGAGAGGGGGTTCGGCGATTGAAGGGACTCGCCGGCGCGGCGCCCCCTCACCCCAACCCTCTCCTCGCCGGGGAGAGGGGGTTTGCTCACGCCGCCTTTTTCGCTTTCGGGCACAGGTAAGAAATGAGCAGCCCCAGCTTCTCTTTGAGGTCGCCGCGCGAGACGACCATGTCGATCATGCCGTGCTCGAGCAGATATTCGGCGCGCTGGAATCCCTCGGGAAGCTTTTCCCGGATCGTCTGCTCGATCACCCGTTGGCCGGCAAAGCCGATCAGCGCGCCCGGCTCGGCCAGCTGGATATCGCCAAGCATGGCGTAAGAAGCGGTGACCCCGCCGGTGGTGGGGTCGGTGAGCACGACTATGTAGGGTAGACCGGCCTCCTTGAGCTCGGCGAGAGCGACGGTCGTGCGCGGCATCTGCATCAGGCTCAGGATTCCCTCCTGCATGCGAGCGCCGCCGGCGGCGGTGAAGAGGATGTAGGGCGCCTTGTCTGCGATCGCCGCGCGCACTCCAGCGACGAAGGCGGCGCCCACGGCGATGCCCATCGAACCGCCCATGAAGGCGAAATCCTGCACACCCAGGACGACCTTGCGCCCGTCGATCTTGCCGCGGGCATTCACCAGCGCGTCGCGCTCGCCATTGGCGGCCCGCGCGGTTTTCAGGCGGTCGGTATAACGTTTCGTGTCCTTGAACCGGAGCGGATCCTCCCTGACCTGCGGGGCCGGCAGAAGGTCAAATTGAGCGGTATCGAACAATTGCTCGAAGCGCTTGGTCGGGCCGATGCGGTCGTGGAAGTCACAGCGTGGACAGACGCTGTAATTCTCTTCCCATTCCTTGACGAACACCATCGTTCCGCATTTGCCGCACTTGTGCCACAGGTTCTCGGCGCTTTGGCGTTTGGGGAGGAAGGGGATGCCGCTGCGCACCCGGCTCAGCCAGCTCATGCGATGTCCCTCAGATCTTCGATATTCAAGCTCGCCGCAATTTCCTCGATGGCACGTTTGGGGTTCGGCGCTGCCGTAATCGGGCGGCCGATTACCACCACGGAAGCGCCATCGCTCAAGGCTTCAAAGGGCGTAACCACACGCTTTTGGTCCGCAACCTCAAAGCCATCGGGCCGCACGCCAGGAACGACGAAGAAACCCTCCGGCCAAATGTCACGGACCGCCGCCACTTCCCGCCCTGAACAGACGATGCCGTCGATGCCGGACTCGACCGCCAGCTCAGCGAGGCGCTCCACCTGCTCGGCCGGGGAGCCGGCGATGCCGGTCTTGGCCAAGTCGGCGGCGTCGAGGCTGGTGAGCACGGTTACGCCGACGACTTTCGTGCCGGCCGGTGCGGCCGCCTTCGCGGCCGCCATCATCTCTCGACCGCCGGCTGCATGAACGGTCAGAATCGCAGGGGCGAGCGGCGCGATCGCCGCGACCGCCTTGGCGACCGTGTTGGGGATATCGTGCAGCTTGAGATCGAGAAAGATCGGCATCCGGTGCTCGGCTACGCGGAGGACGCCGTCGGGGCCATTGGCGAGGAAGAACTCGAGCCCGAGCTTCATTCCGCCCGCGATGCCGCTGACGTCCCGCGCAATCGCGGCGGCGCGGTGTACATCGCGGGTGTCGATGGCGACGAAGATCGGTTTCATATGACCGGCATCTCGGGTTCGTCCGCGACGGGCTCGGGCGCGGCCATCGTCGCTCGCTGACGATCGACGGCTTCCAGCCGGCGCCGCACGCTCCACAGCCTGGCGCGCATGATCAGCCAGGTTGGAAGCCAGGCAAGCAGGAACGCGACCAGCATCAGGATCGGGATCTTCACGTCCGCCTGGATGTTGCCCCACAGATTAAGAGTGACGTCCGTCCAGTTGCGCACCGCGAACAACGCCACCAACACCGCGAGCAGGACCCAGAAGACGGTCTTCAGGAATTGCATGCCGCGCGCTTTAGGCGAGGTGGCGGATCAAAGCCAGAAGCGGCGAGTTTCGTCGCGCAACAGAGTCGCTTCATCGCAAGCTCGGCGCTCAGGGCGTTGAGGGCCGGACCGCCTCCAGCCACACTTGGCACGGGCGGGAGAGGGACGAGTTGCAGACAGCACATAAGATCGGTTTGGGTGCGTTCATCCTCCTGATGGGAGCGTCGCTGCTGGCGATGCGCCCCCATGCCGCGGACGATCGGGCGTTCCGGATCGCACGGGCTCATCTGAAGCTCGCCTCGGTCTCGACTGCGGACCGGCGGGATGTCGATTATCGCCTGCTCGACGCCCGGCTGAGGCAACTCATGACCAAGCCGACGATGGTCGGCATGGCAGTCGGCGTCGTCGAGAACGGACGCATCACCTTCCTGCAGGGCTATGGCGAGACCGAGGCCGGGTCGGGCGATCGGGTGACACCGGACACGGTTTTCCGCTGGGCGTCGACGTCCAAGGGCGTCGCCGCGACCATGGTCGCCAAGCTCTCGGAGCAAGGCAAGATTAGGCTCGACGCGCCGGTCGCCGATTATGCCCCCGACCTCAGGCTGCCGAATGGGAACGAGCGGGTCGCGACCGTCGGCGATTTGCTGTCGCACCGCCTGGGCCTGTACCGGAACGCCTACGACAACAAGCTCGAGGAAGGCCAGGACCCAAGCTTCCTTCGCGCCAGCCTGGGGCAACTCAGCGCGGTGTGCGCGCCCGGCACATGCTGGGATTATCAGAACATCGCCTACGATGCGTCGAGCGAGATGGTCTCCCGCGTCACCGGCTTGCCTTATGAGCAGGCGGTCGAGCGCTATTTGTTCAACCCGATCGGCATGAGCAGCGGCAGCGTCTCACTCGCGGGCCTGGAATCGAACCGGAGCTGGGCTCGTCCGCACACCGCCGGCAAGCGCGCGCTGCCGATGGTCGACACTTATTACAAGGTGCCCGGCGCGGCGGGCATCAACAGCAATATCAAGGACATGTCGCTGTGGATGCTGGCGCAGATGGGGGAGATGCCCGACGTGCTCGACGCGCGCGTGCTCAACACCGTTCACGCACCCTACGTCGTCACCCCGACCGAGCGCGGCCGGTTGCGCAAGTTTCTCGAGCGCGTCGGCACCGCCTGGTACGGCTACGGCTGGCGCAGCTACGATTATGCCGGGCATCGGATCGTCGGCCATCGCGGCGGAATCCGCGGCTACCGGTCTTTCATCCTATTCGACCCGGAGAAGAAGAGCGGCGTCGTCGCGTTGTGGAACAGCGACACGTGGCAACCGGGAGGACTGGAGTTCGAAGTGATGGACATGATCTATCACTTGCCCTTCCGCGACTGGCTCGAACTCAACAAATCGGCCGCGGAATCGATCGCCGGCGCCGACAACGAGGCCGAGGCCAACAATGGCGACGGCGGGCATTAGCCGCTTGGCGCCGGCTCAATGGTCGGCCTTGCTTTGCGCTTCCTTCTCGGTCCGCTTGAGCTTCCGCACCTCATCGAGGTGGGCTTTGTAGCGCGAGGCCATGCCAAGGATCGAGGTCGCCATTCCCCCGATCAGGACCGGCAAGTGCCAACCGGGCTCACCGGGTTTGGGCCAGGCGATTGCCCCCAATAGGAAAACGCTGGCGATCGAGATGAGATAGCCGAGTCCCTTCCAGTCGATGCCTCGTCCAACAGGCGTGGTCACGGTTTCCGGATGCATGGCCGAGGAACACCAAGCCTTGGAGAATGTTTCGTTTTTCAAACCCACAGGGAGAAATCGAGACATGGCTGACAGCAAACCACAAGATGCAATCGCGCTGCTGAAGGAAGACCATCGGACGGTTGAGGATCTCTTCGCCCAGTTCGAGAAAGCGAGCGGCGATGGACGCAAGCAGAAGCTTGCCGCGGAGATCTGCCTGGAGCTTTCAGTCCACGCCACGATTGAAGAAGAGATCTTCTATCCGGCGTGCGAGGGGAAGGTCGACGAAGACCTGCTGAAGGAAAGCTATGTCGAGCATGACGCAGCCAAGATCCTCATCGCGCAAATCGCGGCAGGCAGCGAGGAGAGCGACGAGTTCTTCGACAGCAAGGTGAAGGTGCTCCAGGAGGAAATCGAGCACCACGTCGAGGAAGAGGAGAAGCGGATGGAGGGCCTGTTCGCGCAGGCGCGCAGGGCCGGGCTCGACATGGACGCGCTGGGTGAGCAGCTCGCCGCCCGCAAGCAGGAGCTGACCGAGACCTACAAGACGACCGGCCTGCCGACGCCGGAGCTCACGACGATGGACGAAGTGTCGGTCTGACCGCTTTGATGGCATAAGGGCGCCGATGCCTTCGGCGCCCGACATTACCGCATTCTTTGACGAGGCGACCAATAGCGTCAGCTATCTCGTCGCCGATCCGGCGAGCGGCCTCGCGGCGGTGATCGACCCCGTGCTCGATTTCGATGGCGCGAGCGGCAGGATCGGGACAGGCTCGGCCGACAAACTCCTCGCCGTCGCCGCGGCCAAAGGGCTGACCATCGCGTGGGTGCTGGAAACTCACGCGCATGCGGATCACCTGTCGGCGGGAAGTCTGATTCGGGAGCGCACCGGCGCCAAAATCGGAATCGGCGCCGGCATTCGAGAAGTCCAGCAGGCGTTCGCCCCGATGCTCGCTGTCGACGACCTGCGGCCCGACGACTTCGATCGGCGGTTCGAAGATGGCGACACGATCTCCGTCGGTGAGCTGACCATCGAAGTCCTGATGACGCCTGGCCACACCCCGGCTTGTGTCACCTACCGCGTCGGCGATGCGGCCTTTGTCGGCGACACCTTGTTCATGCCCGACTACGGGACCGCTCGCTGCGACTTTCCCGGCGGCAGCGCGCGGCAGCTCTTCCGGTCCCTGCACCGTATCCTCGCGCTGCCGCGAGATACGCGGCTGTTCACTTGCCATGACTACAAGGCGCCGGGCCGCGACGTCTTCGCGTGGGAGACGACGGTCGGCGAGCAGATCGATCACAACACCCACGTCGGCGACGGAGTGGAGGAGGAGGCCTATGTCGCCATGCGCGAAGCCCGCGACGCGACCCTGAAAGCGCCAAAGCTGCTCTATCCCGCCATCCAGGTGAACATCCGCGGCGGCCGCTTGCCGCCGGCGGACGACCAGCGCCGGCGCTATCTCGTGCTGCCGCTGACCTTCTAACTACTGCAGCGCGACGACGGCGGCGCCGGCGCCTGCGTCCTTCGCATAAGGATCGTCGGCGAAGCTCAGCCGTCCGCCATCCGCCTGCGCCGTCAGATAGGTGATGTAGATCGGCACCGGGGTCGGCAGTGGGACATTCTGCTCGGGCTCATGAGTCGCGGCCCGCGGATCGCGCTGGAGCATCCAGCGGCCAAGCCGCGGCGCATCCTCGAGGCGAATGCAGCCGTGGCTGAGGTCGCGGTCGCCGGAGGCGAACAGCTCCTTGTTGGGCGTGTCGTGCAGATAGATGTCGTACGCGTTGGGGAAGCCGAACTTCATTCGCCCCATCGAGTTGGCCGGCCCCGGGAGCTGCCGCACCTTGACCTGCATCTTTCCGTTGGCGACCGCCATCCAGTTGATCTTCGATGGATCGAGCAGCCTGGCTTGTGCGCCGTCGGGCCCGTCCGCGGCCAATACCTGGTAGCCGCGGCTCTTGAGATAATTGAGGCCCTGCTGGAGCACATTGGGCGCGATGAGCGACCGGATCATGTCGTCGGACACGTGCCAATAGGGATTGAGAGTCGCATAATAGATGGTGCTGGCCAGCATCGGCGTCTGGCTCGACGATTTGCCGACGATGACCTTCATCTGATCGACCACGCGGCCGTCCTCGATCATGTACAGCCGTGCGCTGGCCGCATCGACCATCACATATCGCTCCTGGAACGGCATATCGCGAACCCGGTCGAGGCTGGTGAGTACTCGCGGATCGATCCGGCCGCCGCTCGCCAGTGTTGCGCTCCACGCCGCTTCCCGCAGCTGCGCATAGATCGGGTTGACGCTGGAAATGCCGCGGACATGCGCCGAAAGCGAAGGCGCTCTCGCTGCCCGAGCGAGGATCTGCGCTGCGCTTTCGCTCCGCGGCCGGACCCATGCGTCGGCGTAGACCATGCCCGCCGGCGGGGTCTGCAGGCTTTGCACATATTTCACCCAGGCGACCGAAAGGAGCTGGTCGGCGCCGGCCAATGCGCTGCGGTCACCAGCCATGGCGCGCTGCATCAACGCTTGGGCCTGCGCGGCCAGCGCCGGTCCGCGATCGAAGCCATCGAGCGGTGCGCGCTGGAGGACCGAGATGAGCTCCTGTGCGGCCGAGCTGCCGGGCCCGAACCACAGAGGTGCGCCGTGTCGGCCGGCATAGAACGCCGCCACCGATGGATCGGCTGAAGCCACCAAGGCGAGAGAAGGGCTGTTGGCCGCAATCGCAGGCACAACCGGGGTCATCAGCGCCGCAGCTGCGGCACTGGCCAGAATCGAGTTTTTCACGTCCGGAACTCTCTAACTGTTTCAAGCTCTTGCGAGCGTTTGACTGCAAAACGCAGGACGCCGCAGCGGGTTCAAAATCTTATTGACGACGCACTTGATCCGCCGGGCGAACATGTCGTCACGCGCCGATATAGACCGGCGTGCCGACGTCGGTGACCGAGAACAGCTTCTTCGCGAATGCCGGGGGCAGCCTGACGCAGCCGTGAGAGGCAGGGACGCCGGGGTTGTAGCCGGCATGCAGCGCAACCCCGTAGTCGGTGACGAACTGCGCGAACGGCATCGGCGCGTTGTCGTACTTTTTCGAACGATGCATCGGGGTCTTGGACAGGATCGAGAAGGTACCTGTCGGCGTGTCCCGCCCGGCCTGGCCGCTTGAAATCGTCGAGACGGCGACCAGAGTGTCACCGCGGTAAAGGAAGGCAAGCTGGTCGGACAGACTGATGACGACCCGTTGCCGCCCGCCGGCCGAAACGTTTCGCCACAGATACTGACCGGGCTTAAGCGCCTTCGGTCCGAACGCATCGAGCATGTCGATCCGCGCTTGAGACGCCGCGTCGCTCGCGACCATTTGTGCTTCGAAGGTTTCCAGCGCTGAAGCGGGTGTTGCGGACACGGAGAACCCAAATACGCACGTTCCCGATAGCGCCAGCATGAGGGCCAGCCGCTTCATTTTCACACCTGAACTTTTCTGTTGACTTTTGCGGCAAGAATGCACTGCCTCCGAGTCGGGTTCCCAGAAAACTGCGGTAGGTGCTCAGAGTGGCCGCCTCTCGGGAGGCGGAACTTGAAGGACGGGTTGTCCCTAAGTCTGTAGATTCAAGCGGTTTTCTGCGAATTACTCACCAATACGGCGAGTCCATCCAATGATATCCTGCGTGCGGGCGAACGACCTCGCCCAGGGGAGGGTTTTGAGATGGAATATGAGATCGAACGCAGCCGGACCTGGCAGCTCGCCGCGCTGCTGTTGACCGTGGCGGTTGTTGGAGGGGCGCTTGCCTTCGCTCTAGCCGGATAATTCGGTTCGCCGCTCAGCGAAGGAGCCGAAGAAGCGGTCGAAGAGCCAGACGCCAGTGACCGTGACGGTTTCGCCGGCGCGCAACCCGCTTTCGGCGGCGTCACGAAGGCCGCGCCAGGTCGCGAGATCCGGGCGGATGGCTGCCGCCTTGGTCGGATTCCATTCGCCGTGCGACGGAGCATCTGCCCCGAGCGGCCACACCCGACCGAGAGCTAACGTGGATCGCAAGGCTTCCACTCGCAGGCGCTTCTCGCCTTCGACGAAATCGGCAT
The DNA here is from genome assembly GCF_000620665.1 of Sphingomonas sp. URHD0057. GTDB lineage: Bacteria > Pseudomonadota > Alphaproteobacteria > Sphingomonadales > Sphingomonadaceae > Sphingomicrobium. The sequence continues at coordinate 225,105 of NZ_KK211162.1, forward strand.
AATCGGCCCTGTGCGCTTCCTCACGGTGGAAACTGATCGAAAGGACAGACGCCGCTAATCGGGCCGCATCCGATAACCGCGCCTTCTCGAACGGAATAGGCGCTTCGTCACGTCCGCCCCCGCCGTAAACGTAGTTGGGCTCGTGGTAGTGACGCTCGCCGAGATCGACTGGTAGGTCGTCCGTTCGCCGCCATTGCTTCACCGGGGCATAGTCTGACCATTCCCCAGTATCCGGCTCTCGCACGGTCTCGTCATAGTGGAGGGGCCGGTCGACGGTACGGGCCAGCTCGGCGGTGCGCCACAGACCATCGTAAAATCCACCGGAGGTCACCAGGCGCTGCGGTGCCGGGCCGGTCTGTTCGCAATCGGCCCAGGACAGGATCGCGTCCTCGATGAATTGACGCATGCAGTCCCAATGGGCGGGCTGGGGCAAATCGCGCCCGGTTTCCGCCCGCCAAAGCCCGAGACACGCGTGGTGATCGATCCGCCACGGCCGGAGCTCCTGGTAACGATGCCGGCCTTGCCGGACGACGACCGGCCAGTCGAGACCGCCACCGGCGCATCGCAACAGAACCGAAGCGCCATCGGTGTCGGCATCGAGTAGCCGTTCGAACGTGAGGCTGGAACCGTTGGGCCCCACCAGACGGGCCAATTCTCGGTCGAAGTTGATTCCACTGCGAGCGACGGTGACGAGGGCCGGCGGCGGGGCGTCGGCGAAAGCCGCGACAAATTCATCGGTGGGAAGCGTCCGGGCCGCCCATGATCGCGATTTGAGATAGCCGGCCTGAATCCAACCTCTGTTGAGCTCGACCAGCTTGGGCGGTGCGAACACGCGCCTCTCGGTGAAGGCGCCACTTGGCACCTCGAACAAGGCCTCCGCAAAGCTCTCTGCTGCTCGCTCGACCAGAACCGGGTCTGCATCCCAATTCTCGCCGCCGCGATGATCTCTTTTCGGCTCCTTCCACAGAAGGCCGAGCAATCCTTTCGGGAACTCAAGGCTGGCGGGACGAAGGTTGTCTAGCCGGCGGGCGCCCAGCTCCACGCTCGCATAGTCGCCGACGTACCAGCGATCCTCCTGCCCGCGATAGCGCCCCGTGATCCTGTATCGATCCGAGACGAAATCTTCGTCGACATATGTCGCCTGTAGCGCGCCATTTTCATCCTCTTCGAGCAGGATCGCGCGGTCCTCGCAGGTAAGTGCGGGACCGCGGTCGATCATTGCCGCCAGACCCTGTTTGACGGCTCGCGACGAGGCGGACTTGGCGAGTGCGGCGCGGCTCGGTGCCGAAACGGCGGCATCGAGCGGGCGAAAGCTCCAGTGCCGCTCTACCGCATCCGGCTCCAGCACGCGGCCGCTGAGGAAAAGGCGTTGAACGCGGGCGCGCTCGTAGATGTGGTACCGGTCCCGAACAAACCTTCCGTCGCTCCAGCCGCCCTCTACAGCGACAAAATCAGGAATCTCGCCGAATATCTGCATCGGCCAGCAGGCGAGGCCGTCGGCCGCAATTTGCTCGAATGCCGCCCATTGCGCGTAGCAGGTTGGTGAAGGGCCCCGCGTGAAATCGGCGCGCCAGTAAAGATCCCGATATTGGCTCTGAAACCCGATTGGCCGGTGCTGAACTAGCAAGGGACTTTGGCCTTGGGTGCAGCCGATCAGGAACCGGAACCAGTGGCCCCCTCGGAAATCGAATTCTTGGTCCGCTGTGCCGAGGTATTTCAGGAAGGCACCGTCGTCGCGCACGAGCACCGTTCCGGCTTCATTCCACGACCAGCAGCCGAACCAACGTCCCATGAGTCATTCGCCCCTGAGGCCGAAATCTAGCCTCTGGCGCCAAGGCAGCAAGCGGTTGTCGTTAGCGAGTTGTTAGTTTCGCTGCGTCAGAGGTTTCACGACACGTGCCGGATGATGCAATGACGGACGCCGCCTCAATCACCGTCGTGGTCATGGGAGACCTGCTTCCGTGGCCCGAAGACGAACGGGTACCCGATGCGGGGCCGTTCGATCCGGCCGCCATCCATCATTGCGGGACCCGCCGCGAATGCGTGATCCGGAGGATTTCCTCGCTGGGGGTCACCGTTGGAAGCGACCTCGTGCCAACGCTCGGCGACCGCGTCGCGGTCGAGCTTGCAACCGGCCAGCGCCCCGCGGGGAAGATCGCTTGGACGGGGGCCCGACAGCTCGGTGTGTGCTTCGAGGATTCGATCGACGTAATCGCCCTGCTCAACCGCAAGCTGATCAGCCAGGACCGCGAGCGCCGCACCATGCCGCGAGTCGAGGTTCGCGCGCCGGTCCAAGTGAAGAGCGGCGAGCATTTCTGGTATGCGACGCTGCGCAACATCTCCGCCAACGGCCTGCAACTAGAAGGCAACGAGCTGCCGGCGCTCGGCGCTTATGTGACGCCCTTCATCGAGGGCCTTAATGTTCCGTCAGGCGAGGTCGTGTGGAAACGCGATGGGCGGGTTGGGATCGAAGTGATGGAACAGCTGAGCTGGACATCGATCATCCCGTGGATCCGGGCGACAGTGAAGAAGAGCGCTAACTAGGCGAACGGCGTTACGATTCGCGGACCGGCGAGAGTTCGGTGCCAAGGATGCATAGCACCCAGATGCCCAAGGTAGCGGCCAGCCGATGGAGATCGTCCGGGGATATTCCTTTTGGCGGCACGAACAGCAGAACAACCGCGAAGATCGCGACGTACACGCCGACGAGGCTGAGCATGTAAGCGCGCCGCTCGGACGTCGACAGCATCCGCAAGACCATCACTGTCCCGGCAAGGAGCACGACGAGCGTAACGTAGTCCCGGAGCGCGAGGGCTTGCATCGTGCCGAGGTTCGCGCCGAGGAGCGCGCCGAAAAACAGATTGAGGCCATCGATCGCCCCGACTTTCCCGCCGGCCGTGGTTCGTAACAGCTTTTTGATCATCGGCTTTCTCCACGGACGCATCGCGATCGACCGTCGCTCAAGGATGGGATTTCACTCGGCGCTAACGAAGCTGTCCAGCACCTTCTTGCGGCCAGAATGCTCGAAGTCGATCTCGAGCTTGTTGCCTTCGATCGCAGCGATGGTGCCGTAGCCGAACTTGCCGTGGAACACGCGCTGGCCGAGCGCGAGATCGTCGCGGCCCTTGTTGCCGAGGCTGACAGCGGAAGCGCGCGCTTCGATGATCCGCTGCGGTTCGGGATTGAAGCCGCCGCGGCTGGCCCGCTGCCAGCCTGGCCCTCGCGTTGAAGCGCGCATCGATTGCGCAGGTCCCAAGTGAGCAAAAGGATCAGCCCGCTCCGACCATTGGGCGCGCCACAGGCTCTCGCCGCCGGTCATGGTTGTCTCTTCTTCCACATGCGCCTTGGGCAGCTCGGCGAGGAACCGCGACGGGATCGAGCTGGTCCATTGGCCATAGATGCGCCGGTTTGCCGCATGCGAGATCGTTGCCTTGCGACGAGCCCGGGTGATCGCGACGTAAGCAAGCCGCCGCTCTTCCTCGAGCGCGGCAAGCCCGCCTTCGTCGAGCGCGCGCTGCGATGGAAACACGCCTTCTTCCCAGCCGGGAAGATAGACGACGTCGAACTCAAGGCCCTTGGCGGCGTGAATGGTCATGATTGTGACGCGCTCGCCCTGGCGCGCCTCGTCATTGTCCATGACCAGCGACACATGCTCGAGAAACGCCTGGAGCGAGTCATAGTCTTCCATCGCCCGGGTGAGCTCGGCGAGGTTCTCGAGCCGGCCAGCGCTTTCGGCCGAGCGATCGGCCTGAAGCATCGCCGTGTAGCCACTCTCGTCGAGCATGATCCGGGCCAGCTCGGGATGCGGCAACTCGCTCGCCATCTGCCGCCAGCGCGCCAAGTCGGCGATGAAATTGCCGAGGCTGCGGCGAGCCTGGGAGGTCAGCTCATCGGTATCCAGCGCGGCCGCGGCAGCGAGGAGAAGCGGCTGCTGCACTGCTCGGGCGTGGCGATGAATGGTGGCGACGGCCTTGTCACCGAGACCGCGTTTGGGCTGATTGACGATCCGTTCGAAGGCGAGGTCGTCGGCAGGCTGAACGATCAGACGGAGATAGGCGATCGCATCGCGGATCTCGGCCCGTTCGTAGAAGCGGAAACCGCCGATGATCTGATAGTTGAGCCCGATCGATATGAAGCGCTCTTCGAACTCGCGGGTCTGGAACTGGGCACGGACGAGAATCGCGACATCATCGAGCGACTTGCCCGCGGCTTCGTGGCGCTCGACCTCTTCGCCGATGCGGCGAGCCTCTTCCGGGCCGTCCCAGACGCCAATGGCGCGGACCTTTTCGCCATCGCCGGCCTCGGTCCACAGGGTCTTGCCGAGGCGCCCGGCGTTGTGGGCGATGAGGCCGTCGGCCGCTGCCAGGATGTGGCTGGTCGAGCGATAGTTCTGCTCGAGGCGGATGACCTTGGCGCCGGGGAAATCATGCTCGAACTTGAGGATGTTGGCGACCTCGGCGCCGCGCCAGGAATAGATCGACTGGTCGTCGTCGCCGACGCAGCACAGGTTGCGGCGCGGCTCGGCGAGCAGCTTCAGCCACTCATACTGCGCGCTGTTGGTGTCCTGATATTCGTCGACGAGCAAATAACGGAAGCGGTCGCGGTAGCGCTCGAGCACGTCCGGATGGCGGCGGAAGATCACCAGCATGTGCAGGAGCAGGTCGCCGAAGTCGCAGCAGTTCAGCGTCTTCAGGCGGTTCTGATATTGGGCGTAGAGCGCGGCCCCGCGACCCGCGGCAAAAGCCTCGGACTCGCCGGCGTCGACCTGCTCCGGAGTCCAGCCGCGGTTCTTCCAGCGGTCGATCAGCGCAACGAGCTGGCGCGCCGGCCAGCGCTTTTCATCGAGGTTGGCGGCACTGATGAGCTGCTTGAGAACGCGGAGTTGATCGTCGGTGTCGAGGATGGTGAAATTGGACTGGAGTCCAACGACCTCGGCGTGGCTTCGCAGCATGCGCGCGGCGACCGAGTGAAAGGTGCCGAGCCACGGCATGCCCTCGAGCGCGCCACCGGAGAGGCGCCCGACCCGCTCGCGCATCTCGCGAGCCGCCTTGTTGGTGAAGGTGACCGCGAGAATCTGGCTCGGCCACGCCAGCCGGGTCGCGATCAGATGGGCAAGCCGCGCCGTCAGTGCCGCGGTCTTGCCGGTGCCCGCACCGGCAAGGACGAGCACCGGGCCTTCGGTTGTAAGCACCGCTTCGCGCTGGGGCGGATTCAGGCCCTGAAGATAGGCAGGCTCGGGACTGAGGGCAGGAGATTCAGGCACTTGGCCGAGGTAGGCGGGGGAGAACGGAACGGCAACCGCGACGGCTGCCTCGAGTTGAGGCCGGATTCGCGATTCGCAACAAGGTTCCGACGGTTGTTACCGATATCCCCGTTATCCACAGGCTTCTCACCCAATTTTTCGCTTTTGCGACTCGGCGGACATGTGCATGGTTATCAGGTGATCGGGACGGCGGTCCCGGCCTCCCCAAGAGCCGGCAACGGCAGGCGGGAGCGGCAGGTGACCAAAGGTCCGATCTCCGCCGGCAGGCGATGTTGAAGCTCTTCGGAGCGGAAGCGCTGTCAGTCGGTATGAGGCGCCGGAAGAGTTGATCTTCCTCTAGCGCGACGCGGTTTTGAAGCGGTCTTCGGATCGGTGAGAAGCAAAGCGGGACGCAAGAGTGGTCGACCCAAGAAGGGCCGCAGAACATCGGACGGTTTTGGCTTTGCCAGGCCGGACAGGGCGAAGGACCAGCGAACCCTCGGGCCGCGCAGTCTGGTAGGTCGGTTGGGCTCCTCGCAAGAGGGAGCGGTTCGATAGGAAGCGACGCCTGAGCTGGTGAGCCAGGATCGAGAGCGGGTTGGGGCCTTCGGGTTTTAACCAAGTTGCGAACACCGGCATATCCTTCGCTCGGCGCAGTGGGGGCTGGCAGCAATGCCGGCCCCCATTTCCTTTGTGCCAACGCGCTTCGCTTATTGCCACAAAGGGTACTTCGCTGCCGAGACGGCAGCTTCGTTTCCTTTGAAGCGACGGCTGCGCGGATTGCTCCAAAGGCTAGTTCGCCGCCGAGACGGCAGCTTCGGTTCCTTTTCAGGAACTCCCCCAATCATCGACTGAGCGCAAAGTGGCGGCGGTCCGGCGCGGCGGCGACGGGGCGGGCGAGCGACCTCCCCGCGCCGCGCGAGCAATGCTGTTGGACACGAAACCGAACGTTGCGCGTTAGGGGGTGCAGGTGGGCGGCGGCAATTCAGTCGCCGGAGCGGCGGGCACGTCGGAGTGTTTCAAGTGATCCGCACCCTTGCCGCCTTGGCCCTGCTCACTGCTTCAGCCCACACAATCGCCGCTACCTCGGCCACCGATCAAGCGACACCAAAAGCCGCCAAGCCAAACGCGAGCTCGAAGGCCGACCCGGTCCTCAGCCCAACCTCCGAATGGTGGGAAAAAGTGACCGTCACCCTCGCCGGCGACGGCAAGTCCAACTCCTGCCGCTATGAGACCAGCCTGGTTCCCGAGACATCGAAGGACTGCGACGTGAGCGGCGACCCCAAGGCGCTCGGCGCTGACGCGCCCCAGTCCAAGGACCAGTTCACGCGGCTGACCTTCGAGCGCCGCTTCAACCCGGGATCGATGGCGCCCCAGGACGCCGCGCTGCAGACCGGCGACACGTTGCTCGGCCGCCAGGTCCTGTCGCTGGCGATCGACGCGGCCGGCAAGGTGAAAGGGTGCCGGGTGATCGCGAAATCGGGCGACATGACTCCGGCCTACAATTGCGAGGATGCGCAATCGGAGCATTTCGAAGCGAGCGCGGCGAAGCCTGGCGCCGCCGACGCGCACGAAGGCTTTATGACCATCCTCGTCTACGGCCACGAAGAGCATCTGGTCTGACGCGACCTAGTTGACGATGATCTGATCCGTCATGCCCATCGTGGCGTGGAGGAAGTGGCTGCAGTGCGCCTTGTAGACGCCGACCCGTGGAACGAGGGTGATGCGGCGCGTTTCGCCGCCGGCCAGCTCGATCTCGCCACCCGGCGCAGCGCCAGTGATGATGCGCGAGCTGGCGAAGAATGATTTCGCAGTGAAATCGTGGCCGTTGCCGGATGAGTTGACGAAGGTCAGCGTGACCGGCCGGCCGGCGGCAAGGTGAATCGGCCGCGGCGTGAAGCCATAGCTGTAGACTTGCACGACATAGCTGGCGGGCTGCGCCGCACCGGGCGCGCTGATCGCGAGCAAAAGAGCAGTGCCGAGAAACCGGAATGAACGCATGAGTACCTCCGCGCGGTATGTGCCCCCGATGCCGTGAACGGTTCAGATGACCACAACATCGAATAACCAAATAGGTAAAATAACGCTTGACATCGTGACGCTCATCAGGTACACCAAAGGCACAGTGAAGAATTGCGAGTCGGGCCGCTCCTCCGGGAGTTCGGCCCTTTTTTATTGGAGTAAAAGTGCCACGGAAGAAGCAGCTGACATTGGTCGCCGCGAGGAAGCCCCACCTGCGCAAGCGAGCCAAGCGGGATTGGTCGAAAGCCAAGGCGCGGGCGTTCCTGGAGGCGCTCGCCGACACCTGCAACGTCAGCGAAGCGTGCCGCCGAAGCGGCGTGCCGATGACCGTCGCCTATCGCCGCCGCAAGATGGACGCGGCGTTCCGCGCCGAGTGGGCGGAGATGATCGCGATCGGCTACCACCGGCTGGAAGCAGTGCTGCTCCGGCGCGCCTTCGAAGGCACCGTGAGGGTGATCACCAAACGAGACGGCAGGGAAGAGCGGATGCACGAATATCCGAACCAGCTCGGCCTGCAGCTGCTCAAGATGCACCGCGAGACTGCGCTGGAAATAGACGACGGGATGGCCGCCGAGGACGTCGATGAAATCCGCGAGCGGCTGGTCCGCAAATTGCAACGGCTGAAGAAGCGGGATGAAGCGCAGGAAGCGGAAAGAGCCCAATTACGGGGTGATGCGCCACGAGATGGCGATGCTGAAGAATGCAACGGAGGACCAACAAAGACGGGCGCTTAAGCATGCCACGCCCGAGAAGCTGCTCTCGCTCGATGCCGCCTTCGAGCACTGGGCGCACGCCAACCAGCTGCCGCCGAACGGTGAGGGCTGGCGCGTATGGCTGATGATGGCGGGACGCGGGTTCGGGAAGACCCGCGCCGGCGGGGAGTGGATCTTCCGCCTTGCCGAAGGAAAGCCCAAGAGCCGCATTGCGCTGGTCGGGGCGACGATCGCGGACGCACGCAGCATCATGGTAGAGGGTGTCAGCGGCTTGCTGACGATCGCGCGGCGGTTCCGCCGGCGGCTCCGCTGGCAACCTAGCCTCTCGCGCCTGACCTGGCCCAATGGGAGCGAGGCGCAGTTGTTTTCGGGCGACAATGGTGACGGACTGCGCGGGCCGGAGCATGATTTTGCCTGGGCGGACGAGCTGGCGAAGTGGCGCGAGGCCGATCAGGCATGGGTGAATTTACAGTTCGGGCTGCGGCGGGGCCCGAGGCCGCGGGCGTTGGTTACGACCACCCCGCGGCCACTTCAGTTGCTCAAGCAGATCGCCGACGATCCGTGGACGATCACCACGCGCGGTCGAACCAGGGACAATATCAATTTGGATGAGAAGACGATCGAGGTGCTGACCGCGACCTATGGCGGAACGCGGATCGGGCGGCAGGAGCTCGACGGCGAGATGCTGACCGACGTGGAAGGCGCGCTGTGGACCTGGGAGATGATCGACGGGGCGCGGGCGGAGCCTCAGAGGAGAGAGGATTTCGACCGGATCGTCGTCGGGGTCGACCCGCCGGCGGGCGCCAGCGAAGGATCGGATGCCTGCGGCATCGTCGTTGCCGGAGCAATCGGCGAGACCCTGCACGTTCTCGAAGACGCGAGCGTCCGCGGGCTGAGCCCGGAAGGCTGGGCCAACCGGGTGGCCGCGGCGGCCGCGCGATGGGACACGCATCTGGTCGTGGCCGAAGCCAACAATGGCGGAGCGATGGTCGAAAGCGTCCTCAAAGCCGCCGATCTGGGGCTCAGGGTCCGGTTGGTCCACGCATCGAAAGGAAAGAGCGCGAGAGCGGAGCCGATCGCGCTCAGGTTCGAACGCGGGAAGGCGCTGTTCGCCGGGAAGTTTCCGGCACTGGAGGCGGAGCTGGCGGGATTGCAGGCCGGCGGCGGTTACGAAGGCCCGGGACGCTCGCCCGACCGCGCCGACGCGATGGTGTGGGCGATGACGGCATTGAGCGAGGCGCGGAGCGGGGTGCCGCGCGTGAGGAGGTTGTGAAGACCAGCATGGCCGTTGGGTAACTGGCGAACTGTCCCGACCAAAGGTAGACGACAGGCCAGGGGGAAGCGGTATGGCGACAATTGCCGGGGGATTTTTCGAGCGCGAGCGTCGGCCCGATGCGCTATCCGGCACCCCGCGAGCGCATGCCATCGACCGCTGGATCTTCGTCGGCATGGCGGTCTGGTTCATCGCCATTACGCTGACCGGGTTCATCCCGGATTCGATCATGAAAGTCGGAATGGTGCAGGCCGGTGCGCGGCCGCCGTTCCCGATCGTACTGCACATGCATGCGGTTCTGATGGGATCGTTCCTGCTGATCTTGTTCACGCAGACGTGGCTGATGGCGACGGGGCGGCGCGGGCTGCACATGCAGCTCGGCGTCCTCGGGATGGTAGTAGCCGCCGCGCTTGTGGCGGTCGGCTTCGTCCTCGCGCCAACGATGTATTATCAGACCTGGAACGCCTTGCAGTCGGCTCCGCCCGCGGGCCGGGCGGAGTTGCAGCAAGTGCTCTCGGTCAAGGACAACATCCTGCTGCTGCAGATGCGGATCGGAATCCTGTTCCCGCTGTTCCTGGTGATCGGCCTGCGCGCACGAGGGGCAAACGCGGGATTGCACAAGAGAATGATGTTCCTGGCGACAGTGATGGCTCTGCCGGCCGGCATCGACCGGATCAGCTGGCTGCCAACGGCCTTCCCCGCCAGCCCGCTGTCGGTCGACCTGTATACCGTGCTGGCGATCTCGCCGATGCTCGTTTGGGACTTGGTCCGCAATCGCCGGCTGCACGAGGCCTATTGGATCTGGTTCGCAGTTACGATCCCGGCCGCGGTCGTGGTGAACCTGTTGTGGGATACGGCGGCGTGGCATGCGACGGCGAGGCAGATTCTCGGCGTGTGACACCTCGCCAATCCGGGCGACATTAGATTTACCAAGGGCTCCTTCGGGAGCCCTTTTCTTTAGGAGCGAGCGATGGGGTGGTTCGGGCGCATTTTGACATTCGAGGTCGTGGCCGACGCCGACGCGCCGACTGCGGGTGAAATCCTGTTTGACAGCTCGAATGGCGCAATTGCCGACGTGGGCGGTCGATCGATCGGGGGCTACGCCTGTTATGGCGCTTCCATCAAAGCCGCGGTGAAACCGCTGGTTGATTGCTGTGCCATCGACCTGCTCGACGACGGACTACAGCTCAGGTCCGTGCCGTCTGCGCTCCTGCCGATTTCGGATTTCGACCTGGGCTACAGCGCCGATGGCCAAGCATCATCGAAGATCGAGCGCGTGCAGGCGCCTGCACGAGACGTGCCGACCTCGCTCCGATTGAGCTATTATGACCCGGCACTGGACTATCAAACAGGCGAAAGCCGAGCGAGCACAGGCGAGCAAGACGGCAAGGAGGAGCGCGTCGAGTTGCCGGCCGTGCTCCCGGCGAGCATCGCAAAGTCGCTCGTCGAGGAAGCGATGGCCCGCGCCTGGGCGAAGCGCGACAAGCTAACCCTGCGTTTGCCACCAGCGCAACTGGACCTCCGGCCTGGAGTGCGATTGGAGATCCCGCTCAGCCCCTCGCACTGGACGGTCGAAACCTGCAATATCGAATCCTTCGTGGTCATTGCCGAGCTCCGGCCATGTCGCCCGACCGGGCTGGCGCTCATCGCGGACTCCGGCCGCATAGCTAGCAACCCAGACGTCGTCGTCGGGGATCTGACGCTGGCACTGTTCGAGACGCCCGCGGCTCTTTCTCTTCCCAACGCGCCATCGGTGATGCTGGCCGCGTCCTCATCAACGACCGGTTGGAAAAGCCGCGGCGTGGAGGTCGGCGTAGGGAATCAGGGCAGCATTCTCCGAACGCCCGCTCGAAAGTCCAAGCTCGGACGAGCGTTGAGCGCGCTGGCCTCAAGTGGCGATCCGGTGATTAGCGTCGACATAGAAATGGTCGATGCCAACCAATGGCTAGTGAGCTGCGACGATGACGCCCTGGCCCAAGGGGCGAACGCGGCAATTCTTGGCCGGGAAATCGTTCAATTCGGCGATGCGGTTCCGATCGGCCCGGGGCGGTTCCGGCTCTCTCGCCTTCTCCGTGGGCGCGATCGTACGGGATGGGCCACGGTTGGGCATACGACCGACGAATGGTTCGTGCTGATCGAAACCGATGCCCTGCGCGTCATCGAACTTCCGTCCTGGTCGATCGGAGCGCAAGCATCCGCCAAGGGAATCGGAGCGGGAGCAGGAGCTGCCGAAGCGCACGCAACGATCGGATGGGGAGGGTTGCGGCCGCTGAGTGGATCGGCCTTGCTTCTCGACGGAGTACAAGTGGTCGGAGCAAGATGCTCGGCCATTGCCTCGCCGACGGGCGGAACCACCATTGATACGCAGGCGCGCTCGACCCTGAATCAGCTGCTCAGCGCGCTCCGTCAGCACGGTCTGATCGAAATCTAAGAAATGCCAATGTTACAGTCGGTTGTTCGACTCTCGGGCGTCAAATGAGGCTTTTTGGCAACAGCCCGAGGCATTCCCCACCTTGCGCGGCACTCAGCGCTCTCATAATGTGCTTGCAGTTCAGACTTTGAACGCATGTGAAAGGGGACAAATATGCGCAAGCTGGCCATTGCGGCGGCGCTGGCATCGACTGCCATGGCGACGCCTGCTCTCGCCAAGGACGGTGCATGGTATGCCGGGGTCGAAGGCGGCTTGATGGTCGTCGAAGATACGGAGCTCGATTATCGCACCGCCAGCACCACCGTTGTCGACGGGTTCGTGATGAACCACAAAGTCGGCTTCGACGTCGATGCGCTGGCCGGCTACGACTTAGGTGTAGTCCGCCTCGAAGGTGAAGTTGCCTATAAGCACGCCAGCCTCGACGACACGAGAGTCGATCCTGCCCTTTCCGGGCCGGCTCCCCGGTTGTTCTTTGACACCAGCGGGCACGTCAATGTCCTGACGGTGATGGGCAACGCGCTGCTCGATTTCGGCGACGAAAACGGATGGGCCGGATACGTCGGCGCCGGCGCCGGTCTGGCGCAGGTGCACTATTCGCAGAACATCAGCCTGACTGGTCTGGATTTCAGCGACAGCAATGGCAGTTTTGCCTGGCAGGGTATCGCCGGGGTTCGCTATGCGATCAGCCCGTCGATGGACGTCGGACTGAAGTACCGCTTCCTGAACGTCAGCAACCTGGTGTTCAAGGAATCGAACTTCACTCTTGACGGTCGCCTGCGGTCACACAGCCTGCTGGCCAGCCTGCTGTGGAATTTCGGTGGCGAGGTTCCGCCGCCACCCCCACCGCCTCCGCCGCCGCCTCCTCCTCCGCCACCTCCGCCGCCTCCGGCGACGCAGACGTGCCCGGATGGCTCGGTGATCCTGGCGACAGACACCTGCCCGGCTCCTCCGCCTCCGCCTCCGCCGCCGCCACCGGCGCCTGAACGCGGCTTCTAAGCGGTCGTACCGGCAAAGAAATACCGGCTCGGGCAACTCGCCCGGGCCGGTTTTCTTTTGTGCGACGCACCAGCGCTAGGGAACACGTTGATCACCACGCCTGCACGGACCGGGCCCGCGCCGCGGACTATTCAAAGCTGGTCGGGTGTATTCCGGGACGTGTTAGTTGGACGCGAATTGCGGTGCGGTCCGGTCCCAGCCGTAGATGTCGGGTAGGTAGGACAGCTTGCCGTCCCTGACCTGAGCCGTGATGTAGGTCAGGTAAATCCGGGTGCCCTGCTGCAGCTGCACCCGCGTCTCGGCGTCGGTTCCCGGCGCGACCGGCTCCCTACCCAGCAGCCAACGGCCCAGCCGCTTTGCGTCCTCAACGCGGACGCAACCGTTGCTGAGATTGCGGTTGGCCAAAGCGAACTTGGCGTGGTCCGGCGTATCGTGAAGATAGATGTCTTCCGGGTTCGGGAACGGGAACTTCAGAATCCCCATTGAATTCAACGGACCCGGCGCCTGTTGGATCTTAAGGTGGAGCGAACCCGAGGCCGCAGCCTTCCAATCGACCGTCTTCGGGTCGACGACTTTCGGAGTTTCGCTCCAGTCCTCGATCACCGAATAGCCGTGCGACTTGAAGTAGCTCATCCCGAGTTTCAGCACGTTCGGAGCGATCGTCTTACGTACGAGATGGTCCGGCGCGTGCCAGTACGGATTGTAGGTGATGTAATACATTACGCTGGCGATCAGTGGCGTCGGAAGCTCGTTCGTTCCAGTGATTACTTTCATGGAATCGATTTGCTGACCGTTGTCGAACAGCGTCAGCATCGAGGTGCCGGAATCGACGAGAAGGAAGCGCCCGGTCGCGGGTAGCGAGCGTATGCGGTCGAGATTTGCGAGCAGGCGCGGGTCAGGCGTCAAATTGCCACTGGCCTGGGCTTGTGACCAGGCGGTATCGCGAAGCTGCGCATAGATAGGATTCACGCGGGCGGTGGTTGCCACGTAGCTCTCCAGCGAGGGAGCAGCGGCGGCAGTCAGCAAGATTTGATCGGCGCGCGATCCCTGCGGCTGCAACACCGGATAGGCGTAGATCATCCCCGTCGTGGGTTTCTTGATCGCCTGGACATACTGGACCCAGGCGGACGACATCGTGCGCTCAGCATTGTCCATGTCTTCAGGTCGGCCGCTGCCCGCTTGCGCAGCCGCCGCTTGCACTTGCGCAGCCAATTGGGGACCGGCAGCCAAGCCATCAAACGCCGCACGCTGAAGGATCGCGGTGAGCTGCGCGACGACAGCCGGATTTACGCCATTCCTGAACCAGATCGGCTGGGTCCGATGCGTATCATAAAACCCTGCGACCGAGGTGAGAACCGGAAGCGAAACTGCCGGGGGGGTCGGACTTAGCTGTGCGGAGACTGACGCAGCGGAGACCAGAGCCGGTATGCTCGCCCCAAGCACCAGAGCTTTCACGAAATCACGCTTCCCCATCATCACCCACCCCAACTGCTTCAGATCCCACATTTGTGTATGCCACGATATCCCTCAACCAAGATGCATTTGCGATGAACCGAGTCAGGTGACAGCCGAAGTGTGTCGCGGCATAGGCGTCGCGAGCGCTGGCCGGCGCACAACAATCGCGAAGGATCGGGAATGAACGTCAATGGGGTGGCCGCCGTGGTGACGGGCGCGGCATCGGGTTTGGGCGAGGCGACGGCGCGCGAGCTCGCACGTCGCGGCGCCAAGGTCGCAATCTTCGATCGCGACCAGGCGCGCGGTGAGAAAGTCGCGGCCGAGATCGGCGGAACCTTCTGCGAAGTCGATGTGACCTCGGACGAGAAGGTCGCGACTGCTTTTGCGAAGGCACGCGAGACGCACGGGCAGGAGCGCGTCCTGGTGAATTGCGCGGGCGTCGCCAATGCGGCGAAGACGGTCGGACGCGACAAGGAGACCAAGGCCGCCAAGGGCTATCCGATGCAGCAGTTTGAGCTCGCGATTCAGATCAACCTGATCGGCAGCTTCCGCTGCATCGCCAACAGCGCGCTGGGCATGGTCGACCTCGATCCCCTAGAGGATGGCGAGAAGGGCGTGATCATCAACACCGCCTCGGTTGCCGCCGAGGACGGCCAGATTGGGCAAGCGGCTTATTCGGCGTCGAAGGGCGGAGTGCTGGCGATGACCCTGCCCATCGCTCGGGATTTAATGAACGAAGGCGTGCGCGTGAACACCATCCTGCCGGGCGTGTTCAAAACGCCGATGGTCGGAATGATGCCGCAGAACGTCCAGGATGCGTTGGGGGCGCAGGTCCCATTTCCCAAGCGGCTCGGAGAGGCCGAGGAATATGCCCGGCTGGCGCTGTTTCTTATCGAAAATGTGTACATGAACGCCGCCTCCGTCCGACTCGACGGCGGGATCCGGATGGCGCCGCGTTGAACATCGACTACGGACGGCTCATCGACGATCTTGCCGACGCAGCGCGCGAGGCGGGCGAGGCAATTCTCGACGTGGTCAGCCGAGGCTTCGACGTAGAATCCAAGCACGACTCTTCGCCTGTGACCGAAGCCGATCGTGCGGCCGAGCTCGTCATCCTCGCGGCGCTGGCGCAAGCTGCCCCGGGGGTGCCGGTCATCGCGGAAGAGGAGGTCGCCGCGGGCCGGATTCCCGCGCACGGCGATATTTACTTCCTGGTCGATCCGCTCGACGGCACGAAGGAATTTGTGCGTGGCGGACATGATTACACGGTCAATATTGGTCTGATCGAGAGCGGATCGCCGACGCTCGGCGTCGTCTTCGCTCCGGCCACCGGACGCCTGCACGGTGGGTGGGTCGGGAGCGGGGCGTGGCTCGATGACGGTGCCGGCCGGAAATCGATCGCCACCCGGAGCCGTGGAGAGACGATCACAGCGGTCGCGTCGAAGTCGCACCTCAACCAGGCGACGATCGACTATCTCGAAGCGGCGGTCGGCACATGCGGCTATGTGTCGGTAGGTTCGTCGCTGAAGTTCTGCATCGTCGCAGAGGGCGGGGCGGATATTTACCCGCGGGCGGCGCCGACCAGCGAATGGGACACGGCGGCGGGCCACGCGGTGTTGCTCGCGGCCGGTGGCCTCGTCGACGGGCCGGACGGATCGCCGCTTCAATACGGCAAGCCGGCCTTTCTCAACCGGGCCTTTGTCGCAACCTCGGGTTGGAAGCCGCTGCGCCTCGATGCGTTCCTGGAGGATTTTGCCGGCGGTGGAGACTTGCCTCAGGGCGTTTAATGGGGTTCCCGGGCGGAGTCGTGCGCCCACGGCGTGAGATCCATCCAGTTCGGACCATATTCCCGCTGCGCTGCCCCGAATTGGCCGAGGCGGAGCGACTGAGCCTCGAGCCGGGCAGCTTCGAGGCGACCGTATAATTCCATCGCTTCGACGCTATTGCCGTCGAGGAGTCCCATGCGCCAGGCGAGCTTTTGCGCCTGCTCGAGCGCTTCGGCGAGATCGGTGAGCCAGCGGGCGCGCTCGTCGGCGGTCGTTTCCATCGGTCCTCGCCTCACGCGCGCATCCCCTTCGATCAGCTCGCACTATGGCGAGCAAGTTGACGTCTCGTTGGCATTAGGTCCGTTCTGGAGCCGAAATCGTCTGACTTTTCTTCGTAATGAGCGTTATCAAGCCATGCTCGGTCCACATCTGCAGCCTGGTTCAGGCCTTGGGGACTCGATTATGACCGAGACGGACCTTCCTTATCTCGACGTCCCTCCGCTGCTTGTCGCGGGTTCGTCCGATGGCGCGATCGAGCGAGCGAGGCAGACCGCGCAAGCCTTCGGGATACGGCTTGGCCATGCAATGCGGATCGACGATGTGCCCAGCCGACTGGACCGGCAGGCTTCGGCATCGGCATTGTGGATCGAACTCGACGATCTTGGCGCGAACGCCGAAGACTTCATTTCCGCCGTCAATTCCGAGGTTCGTGCCGGTCGGTATCCCGCGATCGTCGCGGCTTCCAAGAACCTGCTCGACCCGCTCGCCGCCTTGTTCGACGATGACGTCCAGATCCTCATCGAGGCGAATGAGGCGGAGCGAACCGCCGCGCTCGCCGTGGCGTTCGCCGGTCGCGGTATGGAGTCGCGATATTCCGACGTCGCATCCGATCGCAATGCCGAGCGATTGCGACAGTTGAGTGACGAGGTGAGCCGCATCGCGTCCACGCTCGCGCGGCTCTCGGCCGGGCCCGGCGCTCCGCCGCGACCAATTGATCGCGGCCCGGTTGCCGATATCCCGCAGGTGGCCGCCGATACGGTCCGCTCGGTCATCAGGGCGCGCCGCCTTCGCGCCCGGTTCTTCTCCGAAGAGATGTTCGCCGATCCCGCCTGGGACATGCTTCTCGATCTGCTTCAGGCCGAGATCTCCCAGCCTCGGGTCCCCGTCTCCAGCCTTTGCATCGCGGCCGCGGTACCGGCGACGACTGCATTGCGTTGGCTCAAGACGATGGTGAAGGAAGGCATCTTTGTCCGCCGTGCCGACCCGCACGATGGCCGGCGCGTCTTCGTCGAGCTTGCTCCCCAGGCAAGCCAGGCGCTGCGCCGCTATTTTGCCGAAGTCGCGTCGGTCCCCGTCATCTGATCGGAAACTGGCGCCTGGCTTGCCCATCAACGACAGTTAGAAAAATCTAACCATTACGTCAACGAAATATGTTCGATATCTCTAACGTTGCCGCTTTGGTTGCGTGCCGGGATAGTCGGCCGCATGGCCGAGGAAGCGCAGATATATCGCGAGCTCATGCGCTTCAAGCCTGAGGATCTTACGCCCAACGGCTGGGCCATCCGTGCCGGCGTCAGCCGGACGGTCTGGGCCGACATGCGCCGTCACGGCAATCCATCCCGACGGACGCTCGAGAAGCTGTTGGCGGCCGCTGGTTCGTCGCTGGCCGAATTTGAGGCCTTGCGGCTCGAGGGCGATCGATCGGGGGGTAAAAGCGCGATCAAGGGCGTGGAAGACACGCGCGCGTCGGCGTGGTCGCAGGCTCGGCTGCCTTCCCTTCCGTTGGTGGGCACCGATTTCGCCGGCGAATGGCCAGCGCCGGGAAGTGGGATAGCGCTGGTCGAAGTCCGGCCGGGCGAAATCATCGAACGTCTGCCTCGACCGGTCAGTATGGCTGGCGATCCTCGAGCCTATGCGATTACGATCGTCGCGAAGTCGATGTGGCCGCGGTTTCGCCCGGGCAGGCGGGTGGCCGTTTCACCGCGGGCTTCGGTCGCGATCGGCGATGACGTTCTCTTATCCCTTCGAAGCGGCGGCCTAGCCGTCATCGGCGAACTGGTGGAACGGGCCAACCATTCCGCGGAGCTGCGGCAGTTCAACCCGGATCGAACATTTTCGATCGATGGCGCCGAAATCCGTTCAATTCACAAGATTGTCGGTGACTTGATTTAGTTGAGCCGCGCTTGCGACGTTGGTGCGGGCGTGGCACGGGTCATCCTTCCGGGGCGCTTAGCTCAGTTGGTAGAGCATCTCGTTTACACCGAGAGGGTCGCAGGTTCGAGTCCTGCATCGCCCACCACAGTTTTCCGCCAAATTTGGCGCTCGACCCGATGGTTTCACGTGGAACGAATGAACCACTCACCAATCCAAAGCGGCCATCGCGTCGGCCATGAACCGGGGCGAATAGCGGGCATAGACCTGCTCGGTGATGCGGCTTGAAGAGTGGCCGAGGATCTGAGCGATCTTCTGCAGCGGGACGTCGGCTTGGGCCATCCAAACCGCCGCCGTGTGCCTGAACACGTGAGGCGAGCAGGGCACCTTGGCGCGTCTCGCCGCGGCCGCGATTGCCCGCTTGACGCTGGCCACCTGCTTGCCGCCGTACTCGATGACGTGATCCGAGAGCGCCGCTTTCCGCGCTTCGATCAATGCCTCGCGAGCCTTCGCCGCCATCGCAACGACCGTCCGGCGCTTGTTCGTCTTGTCGCGGCCGGCGGGCATGAAGTCGATCGTTCCGTGATCGAAGTCGACGCGATCCCATGTCAGGTCGAGGATCGCGCCCATCCGAGCGCCGGTCGCCAACGCCAAGGTCACGAACAGCTTCACGTGCGGCGTCTCGATGTGCTGCTCGAGCAATCGCGCCTCGTCCTTGGTCAGGTATCGGTCGCGCGGCTTTGACGGCGGTGGCGCGACGATGATCGGCGCCTCCTTGCCGTAGTGCCAGCGCAGACACGCGCGCAACGCTTCGAGCTCCGTCTTGACGGTCGAATTCGACTTGCCCTCGCGTTTCCGTTTGGCGGCATAGTCGCGGCATTCGGCCTTGGTGATCGCCCTGCCGAGCTTGTAGCCGAACGTCGGCTCGATCTGTCGCCACAGACTGTCCATGCGCGACTTCGATCCGCCGTTCGCGATTCGGTCGGCTTTGTACGGTTCCCATAGGTCGCTTACCCGTTCCTGGGCTGGTCGGTTGAGCCGGCGCCAGATTTCACCAGCGATAGCTTCGGCCCGTCCCCGATCATTCGTGCCAGTCGCAATTCGCTTCCGGGGATGCCCGTAGGCGAGGCTGTATTGTCCTCGGTGCTTGACGAGTCGCCAGTCAGACATTCGACACGATCAACCTCATTGGCAGGGATGCGGATCAGCTTGCCGAGCCGGAAATAGCTGAGATCCCCGCGGCGGCACATTTGCCGAACCATCTCGGATGAGCAACCCCATCGGTTCGCCAGCGTCTCGGGACTGAATGGCCGGGCGTTCATGCGTGAGACCCAAATGCCTGCGCCAGAACCTCGTCCACGCTCGGCTCGGCATCATCGGCAGGCTCAACCTCGGGAGCGGCTTCCTTCGGCGCAGGTTGGGCCTTCTCGCCCCGATAGGTGCGCGGTCGAACAGGGTGCAGCGGGCGGTTGGCGGACGTGCAGGCATCAACTTGCTCGCGCCATTGGCCTCCGCCGCCATAGGGGTCGTGGATGCAGTTGCGGCACATCGCATCGATCGCGGCTCGCAGGGATGGGCGGCGGGGCTTCGTCATGCGGCCTCCCGCTGCCTTTCCCACGCGCCAACCGCCACGGGAACGACAGCGCGGGCAAGATCGCGCATCGCCTCGGCGTACACTCTGATTTCATATTGGGCGTGTTCGTGAACTCGCAGGGTCAGGAAGCGGAACAGATTGAGCAGGTTCACGCTCGCGAACATGTGGCTGTAGGTGTTGACGGGTAGGACCGACCGCGCGAGTTCTCTGGGCACGCCATAGCCGAGCAATTCACGATAGGCCGCGAAGGACCGTTCCGACGAAGCGCGGATCGCGTTCACCGCCGCCTGTTGCGTTTCCGGGTCGGCTTCCACGCCGAACTCGCGCATTTGCTTATGGCTCTGGCTCTGCTTCCCGATTTTCGCGGGATCTGGAACGTAGAATTCTTCGGGCAGTTCGCGGTAACGGGCGCTTAGCTCGTTATATGACCAGGTGCGATGCCGGTGCCATTGCCGGAAAACGAAGATCGGCGCCTTGACCTCAAAGGTTAGCGCAACCGCTTCGAACGGCGATGTGTGCGCGTTCCGCCAGAGATAGTTGAGCAACCGCTTGTCGCTGCCTTCATCCTCGCCGGCGCGCCAATCGGCATCATAGGAAACTCGCGCGGCGCGGACGATTGAGAGATCGTCGCCCATGCTGTCGACGAGCCGAACGAACCCGTGGTCAAGAACGTGAACGAGATCACCCATTGCTTGCAGCCTTTCGAGCGGCGATCTCGCGGTCGAGATACCAGCGCGCCTTTTCGAGGTCTTGGACGGTCGCGCCCTTATGCTCGGCGCGCGCGATATATTTGACGGTGTTGCCGAGGCAGAAGCCGAGCTTCCACGCTTCGATCACCTTGATCGCTTCATAGGGATTGTCAGCGCCACCGTAGTGCGCCGGGTGGTTCACGGCCTCGCGCGGCTTCACCGCCACCACCCCTTGCGCGGCTCGTCGATGTGAACAGCCGCGCGCCGATCGCCCTCGATGTGGCAAGCGTTCCAGTTGCGCGCCATGATCGTGAGCCGCATCGCGTCGGACAGGTGCTTGCCCTCGCGCGCGCTCTGTTGGCGGATTTCGTCGACCGTCGGCTCGGTGGCGACCAGCTTCAAGGCGGGGGCGGGCTTCATGCTGCGCGCCTCGTGCCGACCTTTTGGCGGCTTCCATCGTTCCAGATGAATTGCCCACCCTCGCCGACGGGGAAGTAGTCGTGGCAATGGCAGCAGAAGGTCGAGCCGTAGTATTCCGGCTGCACCGCATAGGTTTCAGCACAAGCTCGCGGCATCGCCGTGACCGCGCCGCAAGCCTCGTGAATATAGTTGATGCGGAACGGCTCGACGTAGCCCTTCGCTCGATCCTCGGGGCAGAGGACGTAATGATCGGCGTTCTGGCCGTCTGCCAGCTTTTCAGTGGTCGGCGCGTGATGCGGAGCCTTAGCCGGATCGACGGCATTGCCTTTGACGGTGCAGCGTTTCTTTCTCGGGTTCATTGCTTCGACTCCCGGCACTCCGCGTGGCAGCCCTCAAGGAGGGCTTTGAGTGCGAGCATGTTATTGGTTTCGACGGTCAGCAGTGTCGTGTCGCCGGTGAAGGGGCCAGCGTCCGTGTATTCGTAGCCGCCCTCGGTGAGGCGCTTACGGAAGACGGGCAGCTTCCAGTTATCGACGGCAATCCCTGCCTTCACTTCGCCAACTCGCCCACCGGCGCGAACCGCGAGCGCTCTTGGTCGAGCGCAATTTCCAGCTTCGTCGCGAGCTCGGGGCCCATCGCGGCTTTGTGGCCTTCAGCCTCGGCGATGATCTTTTCGAGCGCTTCCGCCGTCGTTGCCGCTGCAGCCATCGCGATGACCTTCTCGACGGCCTGCTCGGCGACGGATTTTTCGGCGCCGGTTATATTCTCGGTTATATTTTCGGCGCTCGAATTAGCATCGACAGGCGGAAGGCCGAACGTGTCGGTTTCGCCTGGCCGGTCGGCGATCTGCTCAGCCATGCTCTGACCGCCGCCGCCGAGATCGTCGTCGTCGAAGCTCGAGCCGACCTTCAGATCAGCCGTGCGCGTGGCCAGTGCGGCCGTCACCTTCTCATGCAGCTCGGGCCGCGCAGTCGCGAGCTCGGCCAGCTTGGCGGCTTTCTCGGTGGCGAACGTCTGAAGCGCATCGAGCGTGGTGAAGTCGGCCAGCTTGGCGATGTAGCCGTTCGCCCATCGAGCAGCGCCGTCCTCGGAAGTAGCGGCCGGCGCGCGCTGCATCACCAGCGGCTTGATCTTGAACGGCGCCTTGCGTCCGCGAGTCACGAGCAGCGCCACCGTCTTGTCCTCGCTGATGTCGCTCATGTGGCTGATGCGAATGCCGCCGACCTGCAGCCCACCGAAGGCCACGGTCCCGTCGCGGTAGAGCGTCATCGAGCGCCCGACATATTTGCTCGCGTCCTTGCCCCATACGCCGACGAGAATGCGGCGCATCGTCTTGCACGGCTTGAACGGCTTGCCTTGGTCGCCTTCGTAGTGGATCGAAACCGGCTGCTCGGCCGCGTCCGGCGCCGCCGTCACCTTCGTGATGGTGATCGTGCGGGGCGCGTCCATAAGATCGTCGGCATTCATCTGATCGCTTTTCGCAGCGATGAAATCGGCCATGTTTACGGGCTGGCTCATATGATCATTTCCTCTTCAATCGTTCGTTCGGTCGGGGTCAGGCGCGCATCGCTCGCCATCGTCGCGGCATATTCGGCGACGACCTCGTTGATGCGGCTTTCGAACTTGGCGGCTGCGTCGACGATCGCGCTCTGAACGGCCTCGTCGGGAAACACGCGAATGACGATCATCGGCAACCCGCCGCTGTAGCTGATGAAGTCGCACCACTTGCGCTGCGTGACGAGCAATTCGCCTTGCACCTGCAGCAGATAATCGTCGGGCATCGCGTTGGCGCAGATCGTCTCGACCTGGTATTTCTGGCAGCGCGACTTGACCTCGATCATGCCGTCATCGCCGACCAACCCATCGGGCGAGCAGCCGAGCGTGAAGCCCCATCGGTTGTTCGTCACAAAGCCGCAGACGTCGACCTCGCCGTAGCGCTTCGAATATTCGGCGCGCGCCTTGATCTCGTCCTCTTGCCCGCGGAGCATCGCGTCGCTGATGTATTGCGGCTCGACGTATCGGCTGATGCGCTGAGCGGCCATTTCCCACAGATGCGAGCGCGCCTTCACGTTGTCGGCAATCTTGAGCGTTGGGGTCAGGATGCGGTCGAATTCGCTGGCGGTGAGCATGCCGCACCGAGCCTGCAGCCAGCGATCCGAGCCCTGGTCGAAATCGCAATGGATCTGGACGCCGATCTTCGCGGGCGCGTTCATCAGATCAGCGCCTCGGAATAGGCCGCGCGGAAATCCTCGACGCTCAGCCCGGTCGACTCAGCCAGGCGCACGTCGAATTCGGACTGCAGATCGGTGAGCCGCGTCTCGGCTTCGGTCGCGCGGTCCTCATGCTCATCGCCGAGCGCATCGTCATAATCGCGCTTCGCTTCCTTCAGGTCGAGCAGCACGTTCGACAGCGAGCGCGGGCGGATGGTGACGACGGCGTTATGCGGTGGCACGTTCACACTCCTCTTCGTCTTTCACGAGGCGATGGAGATCATTCGCGGTCAGCTTGCCGGCGCAGTCTCCGCAGACGTCGACCTCTTCCCATTCCGCGACGCGGCTGCCGTCACCGACCGACTGCATCACCTTGAACGAGAGATACGGCGGGCGGATGGGTTGGTCGCAGCCGACGCAATGGCCGAAGTGGACGCGGGGCATCAGACGGCCTCCTCGCGCGCAACTTGTTTGCTCATCAGATAGGCCAGCGTCCCGACGGCATCGATCAGTCGATCAACGCGGTTGTCGATAAGCTCCACGTCAAAGGCTCGGCTGGCGCGAGACTCTTGCGAAATCTGCTCCAATTGCGCGCAAAGGGCGTCGAGCCTGATGAGAAGGTCGGACCTCACGCTGCCCTCGCGTTCAACAGAGGATCGCCTCGGCACTCGGTCAGCTGCGCCGCATACCGCCGCTCAAACTCATCGACCTTCGCGCGATATTCAGCCCGCAGCGCATCGCGCGCCGTGATCTGATCCCACAGCTTGGGGATCGCCCAGGTCTGCTGGATCGCGTCCTGATGCTCGGCCAGTGCGGCGGCGAGATCGACTTCGCGCTGCGGGTCCGGCTTTGGGCAGACCATCGCGAAGAACTTGGCGCCGGTCATGCTGGCGGCGGGGACGGTGATTAGGCGGTCGGTCATTGCCACACCTTCGCGGCGATGATCGCTGAGCCGACCGTTGCCATGCAGCCCGCGTAAAAGCCGAGGTAGAATGGGATCATGCGAGGCGCGGACAAAGCGTCGCCGATGCGCTCCAATGTCGAGGGGCGGCGCGCACGGAGGGCTTCGATCAGGTCAGGCCGGCCCTCATTCTCGCGGGCAATGTCGTCCAGCGTTCGAACCGGCACATGCACGACGCGGTGAAGGTGGTGGAGGTCGCCCACGGTGTAATTCCCCAAGCGGCGGGATGCCGCGTTGAGGAGGTTATTTAGCACGATTGCTAAGCGATGCAACCCTATATTTGCAGCAATGCTAAATTATTCGCACAGGCTCGGCTCGCTCACGTCGGGCGGCAGGATCGCGACCTTGCCGTCGCTGCTGAAGTAGAACACCGAGAAACCGATGTAGCCGCCATAGCTGTTCTTTGCGTTGACCCATCCGCAGACGCCGCCCTTGCCGTCCATCGGTCGCAGGTCGCGGAACTTGGCTGAGTCGGCATCCTTCAATTCGGCCTTCACCGCGGCGATAGCGGCCTTGCGCTGCTCGGCGCTAACCGTAGGCGTAGCGAGCAGCAGGAGCAGGGCGATCATCAGTAAACTTCCCCGATGACCTTGTGGATCGCAGCGACCCGCTCCTGCTCGACGCGGAACGTGACTTCCGGGTTGAACTGCCGCAGCTCGATGAAGGTGGCGCTGCGCCGGACCATCTCCTTGATGAGCACGGTCGACACGCGATCCCGATGATCGCCCTCGCCTGGTCCGCCCTTGAGCTGAACCACGACGTCATCGCCGATCGACACTGGCGCGCGCGGGCTGACGATAACCCGGCGCCCTGGTCGGAAGCGCGGGTACATGGAGTCGCCCACGACGGTCAGCGCATAAGCCTCCTTGTCGCGCGCGAGGCTCACCGGGCGGGCAACGTGCTCAAGCACTTCCGCCATGTCTAATTCAGTTAATTCTATATCCCGCTCAGGATCAAAGGAATCTGCGCCCATAGCCGTCCCTACAAGTGGGATGGCCGGCAAATCGCCCGAGCCGTACTTTTCATCGAACGGCCGGTCTCCGAACGACGCAACCTCAGCCCTGACGGTTTGGTTCCGAATGCCCCAACCTGGGAAATCGGGGTAGCGCTGGCGCAGCTTCTGGACGGTATCCCGACCTAAGCGCGTGGTAGCCTTGCCGTTGTAATGGCGGGTGATGGTGGTCGCCGCTGCGCCGATTTCCTTGGCGACGCGACTCGGGATGCCACCGGCCCAATCGACCAGATCCCTGACGAGCTGATGATCGTCGTCGGTTTCCCCCATGTGGAGCAGATTAGCCGAAATGCTAAGCGGCGGCTCTTTGCAAGAGTGCAAATTGAGTTGTTGCATTGCGTAGCAATCCTGCTAAGTGATCCAAATGGACCAGCAGGACATCATTCGCGACATCGAAGAGCGGGCCGCCAAGCTTCAGCTCTCGATCAATGAGATTTGCGTGAAAGCCGGGGTCCACCCCACAACCTTCTCTCGCTGGAAATTAAGCGAGAAGAACCCTCAGCCGATAGGCGCCACCCTCAAAAGCCTATCGGCGATCACCCAAGAGCTGGAGCGCGTCGAGGCCCTGAAGGCCGCGGCGTGACCCCCACCATTTCCAACACGGGCGGCGCTTTCACAGATTCCCTGGGCGCCACGCTCGTCAGGGTTTGGAGAGGTCGCCCCCGCTCCAAACCCGCACTTTCTGATCGAGCGCCTTAAATGCCGCCGCGGGGGAAATTCGAGACGACCAGCGCAAAGGCTGGTGGCGGGGGGCGCCGGCGCATCGCTGGCCGTCTCGCTACAGGCAATGTTCGCACTCATTGCAATGCGGGTGGTCAATAATGGCGACCGCGGCCGACGTCCTATATCGCGCACCCGAAACATTTAGCCGGTCGCTGTTCGGGCGTCCGTCCAGCGGCTCTTATCGGGCCGCGGTGGCGCAAGTGATCCGCGAGGTCAAAGCGCGCCACAAGCTGTCGAACGAGCGCGTGGCCGAGCTGGTCGGCTGTTCCGAGCAGACCATCGCCAACGCCGAGACCGATCGGGCCGAAAACAACCTCAACCCGGTGACGCTCCTCAACATCGCCTACGCTTTCGGCGAGGAAGCGATCGAGCCGGTGCGGGCCCTCTATCTCTGCGCGCCGACTGAAGAGGTCACAGCCGAGACGCGGCTCAACCGCATCGAGCGCGAGGTCAATGCGCTGCGGAAGGAGATCGACGCATGAGCGAGTGGCGAGCAGTCGCGAGTGCACCGTCCTATGAAATATGTCGGGAAGGGCAACTCAGGCGAGCGGCACCAGGGCGCGGAGCTAAGGTTGGTCGCCCTGTGAGCGTTTGGGTCGACCGATATGGTTACGCGTTCGTGCGCCTCGGATTGGGGCGCGGGGTGCCTCGCAACTTCAAGCTGAGTCGTCTCGTTTGTGAGGCGTTCCATGGTCCCGCCCCATCTCCAACCCACCATGCGGCTCACAATGACGGGAATCCCGCCAATAACGCCGTCGACAACCTCCGTTGGGCGACTCCCGCCGAAAACAATGCTGATAAGCGATTGCACGGCACACATTTGCTCGGCGAGCGGCACGCCGGCGTTAAGGTTACAGATGCAGAACTCAGATCGGCACGACAACAGTTTACTGGTGCACGAGGCCAAGTAGCTCAATTCGCGCGCGACTTCGGCATCAGCCGTAGCACCGCATACAACCTTCTCCATCAGCGCGTTCGTTCGGGGCAGATGCCATGCTGACGCGCGCCCGCTCTTTGCTCAACGCCTACTTCGCCGCGCAGCTGTTGCTCACGATCATCGCGATCTCGTTCATCGCTGGCTTTTGGGCCGCGACCGCAATGGCGATCGGCATGGTCAAGGCGGCGGCGGCATGATCCAAGAGCTATTCCGCTGCGTCGTCTGCAACGCCGATTTCGACACGCCCGGCGAGCTGCGCCGTCACACATGCCCGGCCAAGGCCAAGCGCCAGCACGAACCGACGGGGCCCTGATGGCGCGGGCGGGGGGAATCCAATGAACGCGCCCTTCAGGCCGTGCCTTCGCGTGTCTGTGCGCCCTGACGCCTTGCTGGCGCGCATGGAGCCGGACGAGCTCGACCGGATCATGCGCTGGCTCGGTTGCCGGTCGAACGGCCAGATGGGCGAGCGGATCGGCGTCAATCGCGGGACTGTGCAAACGTGGCGCAGCGGGCGGGTCGGTGTGCCGCGCCACATCGCGATGCTGCTGCGGCTTCTGGCGGCTGAAATCTGACGTGCGGATGATCGACCATTTCGCGGAGATTCTTTCGCAGCACGGCGACGGCGACAGGGCTGCGGCTCAACTCGGCAAGTCCCGCGGATGGGGACAGGGCGCGCTGCGCCAGCTCCGCAAAGAACTTGGACCACAGGCAAACTGAAGGAGAAACATCATGGCACGATCCGACCCTAAAACCGCGCAAGTCACCGAAGTGATCGCTCCCGATTTCGCGAAGATGAAGCGCATCTTCCTCAACGACCTGAAGCCGGCCGACGAAAAGAGCGCCAAGATTCGCGGCGATCTCAGCGCGGCCTGGGCGATGATCGAGAAAGACTGCCACCTGAACAAGCGGGCCGCGAAGCTGCTGTTCAAGCTCAACGGCGAGAGCGAAGAGACGCGCGACGACTTCCTGCGCACGCTCTACGGCGGCATGAAGGCGCTCGGGATCGGCATTTCGCAGGATCTCGTCGACAAAATGAGCGGCGACGATGCGCCGGCCATGCCGACGGTCGACAAGCATGGTCTCGGTCAGGAAAATCTCGCGACGCTCGACGCGGCGTGACCCTTCACTACCACATGGGTCCGGTCACGCCGGAAGGAGCGCTTAGGCAGCTCGCCGGAGAGATGCTTGGCGTGTCCTTCGCCTACCCCTCGCAGGTGGAGACAATCCATGAAATTGCGCAGTCTGTTATGCTGGATAACGGCGCATTTACGGCGTTCAAGCAAGGCCGTCCGATTACTGATTGGACTGCTTACTACGAATGGTGCGCCCGTTGGTTGGACTATCCCTCCACTTGGGCGGTGATTCCCGACGTTATTGCTGAAGGATCGCAGGCCCAAGACCCCTTGGTCGATCAATGGCCGCATGGAGACCGCGGCGCTCCTGTTTGGCACACTGGCGAGCCGATCGCGCGGCTGTTGCGCCTGTGCGAAAAGTGGCCGCTCGTCTGCATCGGATCGACTGACGATCATTGGCAGGTCGGCGGGCCATTGTGGACCGTGCGGATGCACGAAACCTTCGAAGAGATAGAGCGAGCGTTCAAGCGGACGCCTCGGCTGCACATGCTGCGCGGCATGGCACAATGCGGAGGGCCTTGGCCATTCTACAGCGTCGACAGCTCATCGGTCGCCCAGAACCATTGGCGCCGTCGAGCGCCGCTATTTGCGGGTGAGGGCGATGCCGAGTTTTGCTCTGGCCCTTATGCGCGGCGATTCAATGTCGTTCAGTGTCCGCCGCGTTGGCAACCTCCAAGGGTCGAGGTCGCGGCATGAACATCTATCGCCAGCGCTTCACTGCGCCATGCTGCAACAATGGCTTGGTCGTAATCTACAAACTCAAGATCGAGACGGCCGACACGATCATGGTGGAGGATATTCAGGCCGCTTGCGTCGAAGCGGCCGGCTTGCCGAAGCCATATCACGAAAACATCGCCGACTTTCTGAGTGATCGCTTTGGCGGGCGACAGCGCATTCGCGCCCACCACCACGGGACTGACATTGAAACGAGGCGCGGCGAATGAACTTCCTCGCTCTCGACTTAAGTGTCCGCTCGACGGGATTCGCGCTGTGGTCTCAGGGCCAAGCGCTTCCCGTCAGCGGCACATGGGCGCTCGGCTCGCTTGAATGGCGCGGCCGGGCGTTCGTTCGTCTGCATAAGCAACTGCTC
The DNA here is from genome assembly GCF_000620665.1 of Sphingomonas sp. URHD0057. GTDB lineage: Bacteria > Pseudomonadota > Alphaproteobacteria > Sphingomonadales > Sphingomonadaceae > Sphingomicrobium. The sequence goes on from NZ_KK211162.1 coordinate 253,923, forward strand.
GACCTTCACCGTGTCGCATCCCTCGACGAGATCGTGTTCGAGGAGCCGCTGTCGCCCGGCTCGCTGCACGGGCACACGAACGTGGCGACGCTCTACCTTGCCGCCGGCCTAGCCGCACACGTCGAATCCTTCGCGGAAGCGGTCGGCGCTCGGCACCGGGCGGTGCATCAGGCGACATGGCGCCGTCACTTCATCGGCAAGATGCCGCGCGGGACCAAGACGCCGGACCTGAAGCATATGGCGATGACGCGGTGCCGTGATCTCGGCTTCGACGTCCAGAAGCATGACGCGGCGGAAGCGTGCGGGCTGCTCGATTATCAGCTGATCGTCGCGGGGATCATCGCACCTTGGCGGGCTGGCGTCCTTGAGCGCGAGATGATGCCAAGCATCGACGGAAGGGCGGCGGTCTGATGCCGACCGTCACGCCTTCGACCATCATTCCGATGGATCAACGCGATGCTTTTTGGGCCAAAGTCGAGCGGGGCGGCGAGGACGAATGCTGGCCGTTCATCGGATCGCGCACGGTCGGCTATGGCTATTTCTATTGGGGAAGCAGCTTCGGTGTTCGGGCACATCGCGTCGCTTATTCCCTCACCCACAACATCGAGCTGCGTCGCGACGATGTAATTCTTCATCGCTGCGACAACCCACCGTGCTGCAACCCCGCGCATCTCACTTTGGGGACACACGCCGATAACGTCGCCGACAAGGTGGCTAAGGGGCGGGCCCGGGGCGGCAATTCGGGAAAGACACATTGCCAGCGAGGCCATGCGCTTTCGCCCCCCAACACCTACGCCACGCCAGATGGCCGTCGGCAATGCCGCACCTGTGCCGCTGGCCGTCAGCGTGCTTACAAAGCCAGGGCAGCCGCGTGAGCCGCTTCCCGATCATCGACCGGCTCGACGCTGCGCTTGAGAAGGTCCGCGCGCGTCAGATGGAAGTGCGCGCGATCTATCTCACCGCCGAGGATCACGACAAGCTTGACCGCGCCGAATCCGCTCGATGGAAGCGCAAGGTCAGCGTCCTCGAATATCTCGGCCATCAGATCAGGCGCGGCGAGCAGTCGCGCATCTATTCGACACACGGCGTCGGCGTGGCGGTCGCGGCTAAGGTCAGCCCGCGCGTCAGGCTTGCGGCATGACGTTCCTCGGCACCAACCTTTTCGGCGAGGCGCAGCAAGCGCATCAGTCGCAGCTCCCGCCAGAGGCCAACAAGTTCCACGTCGGCAACGGCGACGACGGCAAGCATTACTGGCTGACCCCGCTCGCGCTTTATGCCGATCTGGACGCCGAGTTTCACTTCGACTTCGACCCTTGCCCGTTCCCGCTACCGGAGGGCTTCGACGGCCTGACGTGCGAGTGGGGACAGAGCAACTACGTCAACCCACCATTCGGCTCGATCACCCACCAGGGCAAGAAGAAGGGACCGACCGCTTGGGTGCGGAAGGCGATCGAGGAATGCCGCAAGGGCAAGCGCGTCGTGCTGGTCTATCCGGTCGATAAGTGGGTGCTGATGCTGATGCGCGAAATCCTCGGGGATCACGCGCACGTCCGCAATCTCGGCGATGTCAGATGGCTCGCTACTGAGGACGGATCGGCCGGCAAGGGAACGGGGCGCCACATCGCCTGCTTCATCTTGGAGCCGAGCGCATGACCGCCGCCGTCCTCCGCCTCACCCCGCGCACTGTCACGAAGGACGACGTTCTCCGCGCCTACGCCGTGCATCGCGCGATGATCCTGGCCGAGGTCGACGATCCGCGCTTGCTCGACGATCCGGCGCATCAGGCCGCGAAGGAAGAGGCGCGGGAGAAGTATCTGACCGCGTACAACGATTGGGTGCGGCAATGAGGCTGTCGGTCGCTCCCATCGACTTCGATCAAGCGGCTGCGTTCGTGCGCCTGCATCATCGCCACCACACGCCGCCCGTTGGTCACAAATTCAGCCTCGCAGCGCTGCTCGACGGCAAGCTCGTCGGCGTGGCGATCATCGGGCGCCCGGTTGCTCGCGGTCGTGACGACGGCCTGACCCTAGAAGTCACGCGCCTTTGCACCGACGGCACGAAGAACGCTTGCTCGTTCCTCTACGGCGCAGCTGCTCGGGCGGCATTCGCGCTCGGCTATCAGCGCGTCGGCACATACATTTTGAAGCGCGAGCCGGGCACGAGCCTCGCTGCGGCTGGCTGGAAACTCATCGGCGAAGTGAAGGGCCGCTCATGGTCGTGCCAATCGAGGCCGCGCACCGACAAGCATCCAACCGAGCCTAAGCTGCTTTTCGAGATCGCAGCATGAGTGCCGAGCTCGCCATCGTGGAAAGCGAACCTCAGCCGCTCGCGGTCATCGAGGAAGAGGCGGCGCTGCTCGGCGCGCTGATGTACGAGCCGATGCTGATCGATCCGATTGCCGATCGTGTCGCGCCCGCCGATTTCTTCGAGCCGCTTCACGCCCGCATCTTCACCGCGATCCTGTCGCTGCATGGCGAAGGCAGGACCGCCAACGCGATCACGCTCAAGCCATATTTCGACAGCGACGCGGCCATGAAGGACGTCGGCGGGGTCGGTTATCTCGCACAGCTCGGCGGCACTTATGGCGTCATGGGCGTGGTCGGTGCGCGCGACTTCGCCAATCAGATCGCCGACCACGCCAAGCGCCGCCGACTGATCGACGGGATGCTGGAGGTCATCGCCGACGCGCGCTCCGTCGAGGTGCCGGTCGCCAAGCTGGTCGATGCCGCCGACTCCGCGCTTACCCAGGCGCTCAGCCGCGCCAATGCCGTCGCCACCGTCAGCCTGGCGCAATCGTTCGACACGACCCTGAAGGCGATCGAGGACGAAGCTGCAGGGCTTGGACCGCAGGGTATCCACATCGACGGGCTCAAGGACTTCAACGAGCTGACCGGCGATCTGAGGCGCGGCGAGCTGATGTACCTCGGCGGACGCCCGAGCATGGGCAAGACGGCATTGGCTGTCGAGCTCGCGCTTGGCGCTGCGAAGGCTGGCAACGGCGTGTCGGTCATCAGCCTCGAAATGCGCGCCGCCGAGCTGACCACCCGGGCGATGACGACGCTGGTTTACGATCACGGCTCGTCCTGTCCGACCTTCGAGAATGTGCGCCGCGGCCGACTTGCTGAACGCGACAAGGACTTGCTCAAGCTGGCGCGTCGGCAAATCGCCGAGTGGCCGCTGCTCATCACGGATCCGCCCTCGCTCAGCATCGGCCGGCTCGCGATGGAGATTCGCCGTCACCGCCGCCGTCTCATCGCCGCGGGGCAAACGCTCGACCTGGTGATCGTCGACTATCTCGGCCTCATCAAAGGCTCCGACCCGCGCGCCAAGCGATACGAGGAGGTCGGCGAGATCAGCCGCACGCTCAAGGCGGTCGCCAAGGAATGCGACGTCGCGATGATCGTGCTCGCTCAGCTCAACCGCGAATGCGAGCGCCGCGACGACAAGCGGCCCATGCTGTCGGACCTGCGCGACGCCGGCGACATCGAGCAGGACGCCGACCATGTGATGTTCGTCTATCGCGACGAATATTATCTCGAGCGCTCAGAGCCCGACGTTCACGACAAGAAGCGCGCCGAGTGGGACATCGCGATAGGCCATGCGCGCGACAAGATCGAGCTGATCGCGGCCAAGGTGCGCAACGGGCGCGTCGGCAAGCGGACCTGCCATTTCTACGGCAAGCATCAGGCGGTGCGGGCCTCTGATTATTTGAGCGGCCGGTGAATGACCTGGCTCCATATCCCCTCCGAATGCTTGAGCTCTGCGCTGGCACTGGAATGCTCGGCCTCGGCGTTGAAGTGGCGCTACCGGGCGCTCGCACGGTCTGCCACGTCGAGAGGGAAGCATATGCCGCCGCGATCCTGGCATCGCGCATGGAAGCGGCTGAGCTGGCTCAAGCGCCTATCTGGACTGACGTTGCCACATTCGACGCTCGCCGTTGGCGCGGAGCGGTGGATTGCGTCCTGTCGGGGGATCCCTGCCAGCCCAACAGCGTCGCGGGAAAGCGCGGCGGAGCAGACGATGATCGGTTCCTCATCGATCAGGTCGTTCGCATCTTCGACGAGAGCGGGGCTGGTCGTCTCTTCCGAGAGAACGTCACGGGGAACGCCGACGGGCAGCTCGCCGCATTGGTCCCGGCACTGGAGCGATTGGGTTGCCGCGTTGCGGTCGGAATATGGCGCGCGTCCGACGTCGGCGCTGCTCACGGACGCGAGCGATTGTTCGTCATGGCCGACCGCGAAGGCGATCAGCGGTGGAGCGAACAGCAGGCGCGAGGAGCGCGGAGCCGGCGGTCCGGACCTGCAGGAAGTGGTCAAGGAATGGCGGACGCCCGCGGCGCACGACCCGGGGATCACCACGGAGCGACTGAAGGATGCGGAGGGTCGGACGTGGACACCGGGCCAACGAGCCTACGACCGCGAGACGGGCCGCATGGCGCAGACGGGCCTGACGCAGCAAGCCGAGACTTGGCCGACGCCAATGGCGGGTTCGCCGGGAACGGAAAGCTACAACGAAGCGGGCAACAGCGACTTCTCGCGGAGGGCAATGGAACTTGCGGAATCGCCTTCGCTCCAGGCCCAAACGACGGACGCTGGCCAACCATCCTTGAGCGAGCGCCGCACCTTGAACCCGCTGTTCGTCGAATGGCTGATGGGCTGGCCAATCGGGTGGACCGCCTCCGAGCCTGTGGAAACGGGGTTGTCCCATTGGCTGCAGCTTATGCGTGGCGTTCTCTCGACGCTCTGCTCGCCGAGGGAAGAGACGCAGGGGAAATTGCTATGACGGAGGCCGCATAATGGCCGAGTTTCCCGCGCTCCCGCTGTGGACCGACGCCTACCTGGGCGACACGACGCACCTGACCACGATTGAGCACGGCGCCTATTTGCTACTGCTGATAACGGCTTGGCGGACCAGCGAATGCTGTCTGCCCGACGACGACCGACTGCTCGCCCGATATGCCAGAATGAACGGCCAACAATGGAAGCGGATCAGGCCGATCATTGAAGCCTTTTTCGTGGTCGATGGCGGCCAGTGGAGGCAGCGCAGGCTAACCGACGAACGCGAGTCTGTTCAACAGCACCGTGCTCGACAATCAGAGAAGGGAAAAGCGGGCGCCGTAGCTAAAGCATTGAAAAAGCAGGGACGGCATAAAGCCCCGGCTAAATCCGGCTTAGCCTCTGCTGAAGCAGGGGTTCAACCGGACGCAAGCTCCCTACTCCATACCCAAGAAGAGAAGAAAGAAAGAACCCCCAAACCCCCGCAGCTTCCGGCCGACGCGCGATCGGTCATGGAAGAGGGCGGGTTCGTCTCACCGCCGCCTGACCTCGCCTTGCTGAAGGATTGGTACGCACTCGGCGCTACCCTCGACCAGGACATTCTGCCCGTCGTGCGAACGGTCAGCCGAAACCTCAACAAGCCGCCGTTCAAGCTCAAGGTGTTCGACGTCGCAATCCGTGAAAAGCTGGCCGCCGATCAGAGCGAGATCGAACGGTTGCGCCGCATCGCCGAACGCAACGACCTCAGTCGTCAACCGGCATCGAGCGACTGATGTTGATGGGGCCAGCCGTCGACCGCTACGAAAGCGCTCAATCTCTTGCTCGAGTTGCGTCGGCGCCCTTGGTCGTTTGCGAGCTCATCTTCACTGTGACGGAGGGAGACCGGCAGCATATCGCCATGATCCGTGATGGTCGCGGGGATGCTGAAACCTGGGCCGAGCGGTACGCGATCATTTGGGTCGCCCGTCAGTTCACGCACCACAGCTTTCCCGAAATTGGCCGGGCGCTCGCCTCCGACCATTCCAGCGTACTCCGCGGCTATAATCGGGCAAAGCTGTTGTATCGCACGGATCGCGAATTTCGAGCTCTTGCGGCGAACCTGGTCAAGCATCTGCCGCGACGACGCCGTGTGCAGAAGGGCGCTCGCGAAATCATGGAAGGCGTAAGGCGCTAAACCGAAGATGAATACCATCCGGACAAATCGCGCGCGCGCCAAGTTCCTCGCGACACTCGCAAAACACTGCAACGTCGCCGAGGCGTGCCGCTCTGCAAACATTAGCCGCTCGGCAGTTTATGACTGGCGAAGCGATGATAAGGCCTTCGCCAAGGACTGGGATGACGCCGAGCAAGAGGCTGCCGACAAGCTCGAAAAGGTCGCCTGGGATCGAGCGACCGGTACCGACAAATCGGACCGCATGCTGGAGATCCTGCTCAAGGCTCATCGGCCGGAGAAATTCACCGACAAGGTCAAAGTCGAAGTAACGGACTCGGCGCGCGAGTTGGAGGAAGCCCGCAAACGGGCACGCAATGGGCGCTAATCTGCAGCGCGAGATCATTGCTGACCTTGGCTCGTTCACCCACGACCCGCTTGGTTTCGTGCTGTGGGCGTATCCTTGGGGCGTCAAGGGAACGCCGCTCGAGAACGAGGATGGGCCAGACACATGGCAACGAGAGCAGCTCGCCGCCATCGGGGACAGGCTGACGGCCGATCCGTTCGCTCACGTTTTCGACCTGACGGCGAGCGGCCACGGCATCGGCAAGTCGGCCGAGGTGTGCTGGGTCAACCACTGGGCACTGATGACGCATGAAGACACGCGCGGCGTGATCACCGCCAACACCGAGACGCAACTGAGGACCAAGACATGGGCGGAGATGGCGAAGTGGCACTCTCTGCTCAACTTCGAGCTTCTGCGCCAGCTGTTCATCCTCGAGGGCACCAGCATCCATTCCAGCCAGCCAGGGCACGAGCGCACATGGCGGATCGATGCTATCCCGTGGAGCGAGAGAAATCCGGAGGCCTTCGCCGGACTGCATAACGCGGGCAAGCGCATCATCCTCACGTTCGATGAGGCGTCAGCGATCGCGGACACCATTTGGGAGGTCGCTGAAGGCGCGCTGACTGATGCCGACACCGAGATCCTGTGGCTCGGCTACGGCAACCCAACGCGTAACACCGGGCGGTTCAAGGAGGGCATCGCGGGCCGCCATCGCCACCGCTTCACGCACCGTCAGATCGACAGCCGCGAGGTCAAGCGTACCAACAAGACGCTGCTCAAGTCGTGGATTGATACCTATGGCGATGACAGCGATTTCGTGCGGGTCCGCGTCAAGGGCCAGTTTCCGCGGGCGAGCTCGATGCAATTCATCGCCTCCGATCTGGCGCAGCAGGCGCGTACTCGTGAGGTCCCGTCCGGCCTCGTCACAGACCCCATCATCTTCGGGGTCGACTGTGCCCGCTTTGGCGATGATCACTCGACCTTGGCCATCCGCAAGGGGCGGGACGGGCGCTCGGTGCCGTGGAAGCGGTGGCACAAACAGGACGCGATGCTCCTCGCCGGCGATATCGCGCTGGAAGCCGAGCGGTGGAAGCCCGACGCGATCTTCGTCGATGCCGGCAACATCGGGGCGGCGGTCGTCGATCGGTTGCGCCAGTTGTTCAGCAGCGGCGGTGGGCGACCAAAGTTTCCCGTTTATGAGGTGTGGTTCGGCGGTGCTGGACGGGAGGCGACCTGGTCTGCCGATATGCGTGTCAAGACGATGAACAAGCGATCGGAGATGTGGACGAACATGCGCGCCTGGCTGGCAACGGGCGCGATACCCGACGACGATGACATTGAGACTGACCTGACGGGCGTCGAATATGGTTACGGACCTGACCAGACCAGCATCCAGCTCGAGAAGAAGGAGCACATGAAGGCGCGCGGCCTGGCCTCTCCGGACGATGCAGATGCGCTCGCATGCACTTTTGCCGAGCCGGTCATGCCGCGCGTGCCGAAGCATCGCGATCCTGCCGCCTATATCGAAGGCACAAACTACGACCGATTTGCGGAGCTGGGGTGAGGCTTACCAACCTCCGTTGCCTCACTGACAGCCAGGGGGAGGGCATGCACGCCGATTTCACCGCACCTGATGGGCGCAAGGGTAGTGTTAGCGTGTCGCTCGCTGAGTACGAAGCCCATGGTGAGGCGGCGTTGATGGAGGCCGCGCGGTTCGTCGTCTTCGAGCAGCGCCGCCACGATGCCTACGCCCCGCCAGAACGTGACAGATTCAACGAGCTAAACTAACCGGCCTCATGGCCGAGATTCTCAGCGGCGTTGTGAGCCTGCTCATTGTGCTCGCGCTGATCGCCTACCTGCGCCGCTAGGCGCTGTGCATAAAGCCGCCCGCTAGACCCGCCACAGCGTAAGCCTCCGCCAACCACGGAGGCACCATGACGGTCTCAACCATCCTGCTCATCGTTGCGCTGATCCTGTTCATCCTCGCGGCTCTTCCGAAGGTGAGCATCGGCAGCGTCAATCTGGTCCCTGCTGGCCTCGCTTGCGTCGTGCTGGCGGTGCTGCTCGGCTCGGGCGCGCTCTAGCCCATGTGCTTCGGTGCTCCGAACATGCCCAAGCCGCCGAGCGTTCCTGAGCGGCAGACGCCCAAAACGCCTGTGCAAGCCGGGACCAGCCTCACTGATGAAGCCGACCGCCGCCGCCGCGGATACGCCGCGATGATGTTCTCGCAGAATACGGGAGCGCCAACGACCAGCGGCCCGACTATCACGGGGGTCTAGCTTGGCCGAGCGCGAAGTCCTCACGGTCCGCGAGGCGCCCGACGACAAGCTCAGGAAGCATGCCGAGAACCGCTTCAGGGCGATGGCCGAGACTCGCAAGGATGTCGACGCCGACGTGTACGACATCGCCGGGCTGTGCATGCCGTCTCGGTCCAAGCAGATCGTCGAGAATTACAAGGCGATCCCCACGTCTCGCGGCGGGCAACGGAAGAACGCCAGCAGCCGCAACACCCTCTACGACGGCCACGCCATTCGCTCGTTCGAGATTTGCGCCAACGGCATGCTGTCGGGCCTCTCGTCGCGCTCGCAGGCCTGGTTTCGCCCGACCCTGATCGACGAAGACCTGATGGCCTACCATCCGGTGCGGCTGTGGCTCGATGACGTCGCGACCCGCATGTACGCGGCCTTCGCGATGTCCAACTTCTACGAGGCGGCGCTCGCCGTTTACCTCGAGATGTCGGCCTTCGGCACCGCTGCGGATACGATGGTCGCCAATGATCAGTCGATCAGCGTCAATCATCCGCTGACCTTTGGCGAGTACGGGCTCAGCACGGGCGAGGACGGCCGGCCCAGTGCGCTGAGCAGAACCTTCACGCTGACGACCCAGCAAATGGTCGAGAAGTTCGTCGCCGACCGATTCGACAGCCAGAGCCTCGATTGGAGCCGCGTCACCCAAGGCGTCAAGGAAGCATGGAACGGCGGGTTCTATGGCCGGGCCTTCGTCGTCAACCAGCTGATCGAAGAGAATCCCGCCTACGTCCCCGGCAAGCTCGGCGCGATCGGGATGCGCTGGCGGTCGATCAAATGGCAACCCGACGAGACGACCAAGAAGAAATTCCTGTGCATTGAGGGTTTCCGCGAGCAGCCGTTCATGGCGCCGCGCTGGGAGACGCTGAGCGGCGAGGATTGGGGCACTGGCCGCGGCAAGAAGGCGCTCCCCGACATGCGCGCGTTGCAACTGGCGGCGAAGCGCTCTGGCGAAGCCGAGGACATGGCGGTCAAGCCGCCGACATTCGGTCCGCCGTCGATCGATCGGGTATCGATGCTGCCTGGCTCGCACACTGCGGTCGCGGCCGTGGACATGAGCGTTGGCATCAAACCGGTTTACGAGATCGATCCGAAGATCCTGAGTCTGCTCGACAACAAAATTGAGCGTCTCCACCGCGCCGTCGACGCGATGACCTACGCCGACCTGTTCATGGCGATCACCAACATGGACGGGGTCCAACCGCGCAATGTGGAAGAGCTGCTCCGCCGGCATGAAGAGCAGATGACGCAGCTGGGTCCGGTGATCGACCGCGCCAACAGCGAATTCCTGCAGGTGGCGTTCGACCGCATGTTCGGGATCATGGCGCGCGCCGGGATGTTGCCGCCGGCCCCTCCCGAAATCCAGGGCATGGAGATCAAGGTCGATTTCGTCTCCGTGCTGGCCCAGGCGCAGAAACTGCTCGGCATTTCGCAGACGGAGCGCTCGGTTGCTTTCGTCGGCAATCTCGCGGCGGCATTCCCCGAGGCGCCGGACAATATCGATATCGACGCTATCATCCACGATTATTGGGACCGCACGGGCGCACCAGCAGCGGGTCTCCGCGACACCAAGGTTCGCGACGCGATCCGCCAAGGCCGCGCCCAGCAGCAGCAGGCCGAACGCATGGCAGCCATGATGCCCGCTACGAAGGATGGAGCGGACGCGGCTCGTCTGCTGAGCGAGGCGGACACGGGCGACGGATCGATGCTCCAGCGGCTGGTCGGATGACCTACGGCGCCCGCAACTCGGGCGAGACGCGCGGCTTTAGGCGGCCGGGACAACAGAGCGGGCTCCAGGCATTGCCGACGACGCGAGTGCGCGATCTTTCGGCGGTAGCCCTCACCAACGCCGCCAATGACGCTGCCGCTGCGGCGGCTGGCGTGGGGATCGGCGAAACCTACCGGAACGGCTCGGTGCTGATGGTGCGGGTCTCGTGAGCACGCCCGTCGAGCTCGACCTCAAGGCGCTTTGTGCACAGCCCTCCTTCCGCCGTTGGCTATTGCATGTTGCGCGAATGAGCGGCATTTTCACGCCAACCGCTGGAGCCAGCGAGACCCTTCAAGCACGCGAAGGGCGAAGGTCTCTAGGGTTGGAAATCATCCTCGAAGCATCGCGCGGATTGCCGCGCGGAGCAGGCACCGAACAGATGTTCGCTCTCCTGCTGGCAAGCGAGGCCAACCCCAAGGAGACCCCAGATGAAGAACCTGATCCCGAACGCGAATAGTCCCCTCCTCAATGGAGTCCGGATGACGGCTGCCGAGCGCGCTCTGGGTCGATTCCTGCGTGCGCCGGACGGGCATGATCCAGCTCCGGCCGATCCGCCCGCAGACCCGTCCGCTGCTCCTGATCCGACGATCCTCAACAACGATCCAACCCCAGCGGACCCGCCAGCAGACCCGAAAGCCGCTGATCTCAAAGCGGCCGATCCGGCTCCTGCCGAGCCCGCGACCGTTCCCGAAAAATACGAGCTGACCGTCCCCGACGGATTCGAGGGCATCGACAGCGATGTTCTCGCTGAAGCCACCCCGGTGCTCAAGGAGCTGAACCTCACGAACGAGCAGGCCGACAAGCTCACCCCAATCGCCGCCCAGCTGGTCAAAAAGACAATGGACCGTGCCGAGCAGGCCGTCACCGACCGCGCGATCCAGAACCGCAAGGATTGGGCCGAAGCGTTCGACAAGGACGAGAAGATCGGCGGCGCCAACAAGGAACAGACGATCAAGGACGCCGCCAAGGCGTTCGATCACTATGGCTTGAAGAAGGGCGAAGGCCTGCGGCTCCTGCTCGATGAGAGCGGGCTCGGCAACCACCCGGACCTGATCCGCTTCGTCTCAGCCGTCGGTCGCGACCTCGCCGAGGGAACGCACGACCGCGGCTCACACGTCACCACCCCGAAGACGCCCGAAGGAGCGCTCTACGGGCCTGAATTCCAACCGAAGGGATAACGATCATGGCTGCACGCAACGGAGCACTTGCCACCCTCATCGACGTGACCGCCGGCTACGGCGAAGCGGGCGAGGCGCAGGGCGCGATCGCGGAAATCCTCACCAAGGAAAACCCGATCCTCGAGGACATGACCTGGAAGGAGGGCAACCTCCTCACCGGTGAGCGCACCTGGGTCCGCACCGGCAAGCCCGGCGTTGCGTGGCGCCGTTATAACCAGGGCGTGCCGGTTTCGAAGGGCACTGCCGGCTCGATCGACGAAGGCGCGGCTCAGCTCGCGGCGACGTCGCAGATGGACCGCAGCCTCGCCATTCTCGGCGGCAATCCGGCGCGCGCTCGCATGAGCTTCGCCAAGCCGTTCTTCGAGGCGATGAACGACGAAGCCTCGCTGAAGCTGTTCTACGGCAACGCGACCTTCGAATCGAAAGAGTTCACCGGCCTCACGCCGCGCTTCAACTCGCTCAGCGGTCCGACGGCTTCGCAAATCCTCGATTGCCTCGGCACCGGCACCGACAACCGCTCCATGTGGCTTATCGATTGGGACGAAGAAGCCATCACCGGCATCTACCCCAAGGGTACCAAGGCGGGGCTGCTGCACATGGATTCGACCGCCAACCGCGTGTCGGGCCCCGACGGCTATCCGATCGGCGACCTGACGCCGGACGCGAGCGGCAACCAGTACCTCGCCTACACGGACTTCTTCCAGTGGGACCTCGGCCTCGCGGTCAAGGATCCCCGCCACGTGGTCCGCGCGGCGAATATCGACTTCTCGCTGATGGCCAAGGACCGCAGCACCGGCGCCGACCTCGAGGACATCCTGGTGCAGATGTTCCATCGCGCCAACCGCATCGGCCCGAACGCGGCGTTCTACGTGCCCAAGCCCGTCGGCGCGATGCTTCACCGCCAGGCGCTGTCGGATTCGCGCAACGCTCGCGGGATCATCGGCTTCGACGAGATCGGCGGCCGCAAGGTCCCGTCCGCGCTCGGCGTTCCCATCCGCAGCGTCGACGCCTTGAACGTCGACGAAGCCCGCGTGGTCTGATTGAGCTTTTGAGGAGACAGACGAGATGAACACCGACAGGGAACTGCTCTGCTCCGAGAAGCAGGCAATCACTTCGACGCCGCTGGTTTCGACCGACAGTGTGCTGCTGACCGGCAGCACCCTTGGCCTCACGCGAGGTCGCCATCTGCGCGCCTTTGCCCAGATCGAGACTGCACTGGCCGGCGGCGCTGGCACCGGCATTACCGCGGAGATCATCGGCGCCGATGACGCCGCGCTGACTTCCAACGTGGTCAGCCTCTATTCGAGCGGCAACATCGTGAACGCGAGCGCGCCGGTCGGAACGCGGCTGATCGATCAGCCCATGCCGGCCACGACCAAAGCCTATGTCGGCTTTCGCTTCACGTCGGCGGGCGGTGCTTATGCGAGTGGCGCCATCACGGCGGGCTTTCTGCTCGGCACCGAGACGCCGCAGGCGAACCGTCCGGCGTACCAGGCCCACGGCTTCTAGGGAGTATTGAACGATGGTTGAGAAAGTCATCACCAAGGTCAGCTTCGTCGGCGAAGGCTATGCCGGCCGGCTGGCCTACCCGGGCGAAGTCGTGGACGTCGATGCCAAGACGGGCGCGCTCGCTCCCGCCGGTTCGACGCCGATTGGTAACCTGACCAACGAGCAGCTGCAGGCTGAGATCGATCGCCGCGAGGCCAACGACGGCGAGACCAAGCCAGTGTTCGGCAGCAACGTCGCCGATGCGAACGACACCAACACGGGCGCTCAGCCGCTCGTGATGGCGCCGATCCGTCCCGGCAGCGGTCCGGAGCCGCAGGGCTTGCCCCCGGGCACGGTCCCGCATGGCGACAGCTTCATCCGCCCGGCACCGTCTGAGGCGAATGCGGCGGTCGAGGTCGTGCTGGGCACTGGAGCCGACGTGGCTGCGCTCACGGGCGCTCCCGCTGCCTCGGACAAGCCGCTCGGCTCGCAGAACAAGGCAGAGCTGCTGGAGACCGCCAAGGCGCGCGGCATCGAGGTCGACGAGGGCGCGACCAAGGCGGATATCCTCGACAAGCTCGACGGCGCCTCGAACGCCTGACCGGGGGGGCAACGGAGGAGCGGTGCGACAGTTTCAACACCGCTCCTCTCCTCCCACCACCGCTTAACCGGGAGGAACGGGCATGCCTGACGTCCAAGAAAGTCCAATCGGCCCTGTCGTTCTCATTCCGGATCAAGACGGCGTAGAGCGGCGCATTCCAGCCCAGGTGCTGGTCGACGAAAACGGCAATATTGCTTCCCCGCAGACCGACGCGACCGGGCAGGCCATTCTTGACGTGCTGTCCACGCCGGCGGACACGCTGCCTCCCGCCGCCCTTTCAACAACGAAGCGCTTGGCACGGGCCGTTGCTTCGTCTTCGACCGCGACCACCACGAGCCTTGTCGCGGCCACGGCCTCGCAAACGACCCGCCTTCATCGCGCGGTTATTTCCGTTGCTGGCGCGTGCCTTGTCGAGCTGCTGGACGGCGCTACCAACGTGAAAACCATCCGTTTCGCGGGCGCCGGAATCGTCATTCTCGACTTCTCGAGCGAGCCTTGGGTGATCACCACCGTCAACACGGCCCTCCAGTTCAAGACCAGCGCCGCCGTCCAGGTGGACGTTGATGTTGAATATGTGAAGTCGGCATGAGTTCTTATACTTCGTTCGGCGCTGGCGGAGCAACGCAGCCGCTAAATCCGCCGATAACCTATGAGCCCTTGGGCTATGGCGCGACCGGCACCCTAATTTCCGTTCCCGGCGCCGGCGCGAACGTGAAGGGCGCTTATACTGCGATTGGCGCGACCAGCTCGGCATGGTGCGGCTTTGAGCTGGATATTAACTCACCCAACTCTGCCTCGAATCGCTACCTGCTCGATATTCGGATCGGCGGTGCGACCGTCATTCTCCCGAACCTTTTTGTTCAGGGCGGAAGCCAACGCATCTACCTCCCGCTGCAGGTTCCATCAGGAACTCTCATAGAAGCCCGGGTCCAGTGCCCGACGACCAGCGCAAGCCTCAAGATCGCAATAAGCGGCCATGTGGCCTCCGCCTCCCTGCCGCCCGGTTTTGCGGCGGCGGTTGATATTGGCGGAGCGGACACGACCAATACCCTGGCCTCGACGGTCGACGTAGCCGCAGCGTCGTCACAGGTTTGGACGCAGTTACTTGCCGCCACGTCGGAGGCGTACGGAGCGCTGCTGATGAGCGGCAGCTACAACGGCACTGTTCCGGCAACCGCGCAAACCGCGACAATGGCGGTAGCGACAGGCGCGGCAGCAGCCGAGGTGCAGATCGGCAAAATGGGCGTCATCACGGCGGTGAGCAATCCGACGCTCTCCCGCGCTGCTCGGCTCCTCGAACTGGCCATACCCTCGGGAACAAGGCTCTCAGGCGCATTTCAAGCGGCCGCGCCGGGAACGGACAACTTCCGCTTCGGGCTGCATGGGTTCAAATAATGAACCTTGGCCAGCTCTTTCGTTTGATCCGCGGCGGCGATGGTGCCGCGGTCGCACCTCCAACGGGGGGCGGCGGTGGTGGCGGGGGAGTGCCCCCTCCTATCGCATTGAGCATCACCCAGGTTAAGTGCCACGAGCCGAAGGCGCTCCCAATTGTCGGGAACCTTGCGACGGTTACGAGCACCGATTTAGCGACGATCGATTCCACCATGAGTGGCCTGCCCAACGGGTTCGGCCTTTCCCCATCGCGCAACGTGATCCAGTGGGACGCGGGGATGAACGACGACGCCGGGATCGTCACCTATCATCTGAGCGACGGCGTTAACAACAACGTGGCCGTCAGCATCGAAAAGCTGATGAACCTCTATCTGCCGGGGGTCGAAAAAACAGCCCCAGTTGGAACGCCGGTCGCATGGCTTTACGGCTATCACGGATCCACTCGGCCGACTCTCGGTGGTGCAGCGACCACCTACTTCGAGTTCAAGGGCTGGAACATCAACACCCGCTGGTATTGGTGGATCGCGGTCAAGGCTTCGCTGTCCGGCCTGAGTGCGCCGTCAACGGTCGCCTACACGGTGGCCGCGAGCGGGCTGACGGGCATCAGCGGCACGATAGACATTCTCGCCGGAACGGGTGCTGTTATGAGCGGCTGGGACGATCCCATTGCTCCTACTGCCCCGCTGTCGCCAACCTCGGTTCGTTCCTCCGGTGCGATCCTGGCGTCCAACCGCGCATACGACCGCGAGGACGTTACGGGCGTAGCCCTGCCCTACAAGCAGAACGTCACCGGGCTTTCTAATATCTCAATAACGAATGTGACCGGCGACAGCGTTGCGATCATTATGCGTAATTCGGGCGGGTCTGGGCTTACCAATTTCACTCTGTCCAAGGCGCTGATCACCAACGGGCGCTATTTGCAGGGCATCGGTCACGGCGGGGCCAAATTTGGCAACAACCCTTGCTACAACTGCCTTGTCGAGGACATTAGCTGGACCTCCATTCCCGGTGGCGCATTCGCAACCAGCGAAAGCGATATCGACGGCGGTGCCTGTATTCAGGGCAAGGACGCCACGAAGAGCTACGCTGGCAACATAACCTTCCAGCGCATCCACGTCGACGGCCTCTACATGAACTCCGTCTCTGCCGGCGGAGGTTCGATCTTCCCCAACGGCGATGGCTGCGCGACCGAACGTTATCATAGCTGGCTTGGCCCGATCACGATTCAAGACATCTGGTTCAAAGGCTCCGATGCCTGCGTGGACTGCAAGGCGATCACAGGAACCGTCATTCAGCGCCTTCACCATGAAGATGGGCATTATTGCATCAAGGATTGGGGCGGGAACACCTGGGATTGCTGCAAGGGCATCGGGGTCAACTCGTACCATATTCAGTGCGTCAGCTTAGGGACCGGCGACACGCCGCTGCGCGTGGTTCGTCGCTACGGCACTGCTCAGGCGGACGTTCCGCTGATCAATTTCGAGACCATCCCGAGCTGCGTTCTTATTCAGAAATACGATGTCCCCGCTGGCATCACCAAGTGCCATGGCGAAACCGCCTCCATCGGCTCGATTGCAGTGTTCCCCGACGGGACCGGCCTCTACCAGACCGGCAGCAACGCATTCACGCCCTTCACTCCCGTCTGACCCGCTGTGCATAAGACCGCTTGAGCCGCGGCCGGCGCGGTAATCCAGCGCGCATGGGCCGCTCGCCTCTCGACATCAAAAACATGGCGCTGGCCGAGGTCCCGTCGACGCGCATCGAGACGGAGGGTGAGGCGTCGATCGAGGGGCAAGAGACGCTTGCCGCATATCAGCCTGCGCTCGAATATCTGCTCGAGGACTTCGATTGGGGCTTTGCGATCCGTCGCCAGACGTTGGCCACCCTCCTCACCAACGACCGTACCGCCGAGTGGCAATACGCCTACGCGCTCCCAGAGGACATGGCGCGGCCGCGGTTCGTCCTTCCGTTCGGTGCCGACCTCGCGAACAGCGGCGTTCCCTCCTATCCCGCATGGGGGCCGTGGCGCGGTTTTGAGGGCATGGTTCCGTTCAGGATCAGCGGCTCCACCATCTATACGACACAGCAATTCGCCATCCTCGAATACATCAGCAACGCGCCTGAGCCTTCGACCTTCAGCGCTCGCTTCGCCCGCGCGCTCGCCCTGGAAATCGCCTCTCGCATCGTCACGCCGATCAAGAAGGACCGGGCCAGGCAAGGGGACCTGATCAAGATGGCCGAGGCGGCCCGCGAGCGCGCCAAGGCTGACGAGATGAACCGCGATCCCGAGAGCCCACGCGACTTCGTCTCCGAAAGTCAGCTCGTCCGCGCAGGAATCCTTCCATGGGCATAACCCGCATCGGCGTTCAGCCCGTAATCGGCTCGACCGGTCCAGCTCCCGGTCAGCAGACCTATGTCGTCGGAGAAGTAAACGGCGAGACGGAGACGCTGAGCGTGGCGGTCGGCTGCGTCAATGATCTCAGCGCGGGCGGCAATCTCAACGTCGTGCACTGGCAGGGAGCGGGCGACAATTATCGGATTTACAAGGCTCAAGAGGGTGTGCTTGGCCTCATCGGGGAAAGTGACGGCGCCGTGTTTCTCGACACGAACCTGCAGCCGGATCTGACGCAACCGCCGCCGAACGCTGGATAGAGCCGTGGCCTACCGCGCCGGGTCTCACAACTTTAGCAAGGGCGTCCTCACCGAAGAGTTGTGGGGTCGCTCCGACATCGTCCCCTATAATGCCGCGGTGCGGCAGGGCACCAATGTCGTCGTCCTCAAATATGGCGGCCTCAGGAAACGCCCGGGCACCCGCTACAT
Source organism: Sphingomonas sp. URHD0057 (assembly GCF_000620665.1). Classification (GTDB taxonomy): domain Bacteria; phylum Pseudomonadota; class Alphaproteobacteria; order Sphingomonadales; family Sphingomonadaceae; genus Sphingomicrobium. The sequence continues at coordinate 271,747 of NZ_KK211162.1, forward strand.
CTACGAAATCCGCGACGGCCCGGGGAAGCTGTTTCCCTTCGAGGGCGCGTTCAACGCCAGCTACGCGATGCTCTTCACGCAAGCCGGAATGCGCCTGGGCGCGCTGGGCGGGATGGTTGTTGAAAACCCCCTTACCGTTGAGCTGGTGACGCTCGGCAATCCGACCACGATCAAGGCCTCGTACCATGGCTACTCGACCGGTCAGGAGGTCTATTTCCAGAACGTGCAGGGAGCGACCTGGCTCAACGGCCGCATCCTGCCCATCACCAAGCTCGACCAGCATCGCTTCACCGTGCCCGTCAACAGCAACGGCCTCGCGGCGAGGACCGGTGACCTGGGCGGCGTGATCAACTCGGCGCCGCCGGCGCCTCCACCGGCGCCTCCCGTCGTGCCGCCGCCATCTGCGCCGCCAACTCCGCCATCGATTGGCGGCGATGTTGGTTCAGGCGGCGGCGGACTCGGCGGCATCTACGATGGGACGATCCCGCCATGAGCGTGGCCCGCGTCTATAAGGCGGCAAGCCCGTTCAACTCCTCCGAGCTGGCCGATATCGACTACGTTCAGGCGTTCGACGTCGTCTATTTCGCGCATCTCAACCATGAGCCGACGAAACTCATCCGGACGGATCACACGGCGTGGACCTTTTCGCTTGTGCCGTTCGGGCCGCAGGTCGCGGTGCCCACCGGTGTCGGCGGAGCTGCGACCGTCCCCAATACCGACAACGACAATGCCGATACGGGCTCATGGGCCTATTTCCCCCAGGTCCGTTCCTATGTCGTCACCGCCGTCGACATCGACACGGGGCAAGAGAGCCGGGCGTCGGCCGCCGTCACGCTGATCAATGACCTCACCCTCAAGCGCAATTACAATACGATCACCTGGAGCGCGGTCACTGGCGCCGAGCGCTACCGGGTCTATGCCGCCGACAACCAGCAGGATTGGGGCTGGATCGGAGACACCGACGAGCTCACCTTTACCGACGACTATATCCTGCCCGATTACACCGATGGGCCGCCGAACGAATATAGCCCCTTCCAGTTCGGCAACCATCCATCCACCGTCACCTTCTTCGAGCAACGCCTGCTTTGGGCGCGAACGCCCTACGTTCCGAACGGCATCTACGCCTCGCGCTCCGCCGACTTCGAGAACATGGACGTGGCGCGGCCGACGCGAGCAGACGACAGCATCGTCTTTCGGATTGCGGCGCAGAAGGTCAATTCCGTCAATTCGCTGGTGCCGTTGGAGAAGCTCCTCGCGCTGACCGGCGACGGCGTGTTCCTGATCACGGGCTCCAATCAGGAATATCTGTCTGCGAATCCTCCGCCTCGCGCCGTGCGGCAGTCTGGTCGGGGCGCGTCGCGTCTGAAGCCATTGGTCGTGGATGAGGTAGTTTTCTACCAGCCCTCGATCGGCACCGACATCAGGACGCTCGGCTACACGTTCGAGATCGACGGCTACCGCTCGAACGACGTTTCGATCTTCTCGCCCGGGCTCTTCAAGGAATTCTCGATCGGCGCATGGTCCTATTCGCAGGAGCCGCTGTCGATCATCTGGGCGCCGCGCAACGACGGAAAGCTGCTCGCTTTCACCTGGCAGCAGGAGCAGCAAGTGTGGGGCTGGACGCTGTGCGAGACCCAAGGGAAGGTCCTCGATTGCGTCACCGTGCAGGAGCAGGGCGAAAGCCGGACCTATCTGATCGTGCAGCGGGTCATCAACGGCGTCACCCGCACCTTCTTTGAGCGCATGGCGTCGGCCAAGGTGAAGGACCAGCTCCAGGACTGCTACCTGGATTGCGCGATCAGCTTCTACATCGACCGGGCGACGCGGGTGTTCAACGTGCCGCATCTGGCTGGCGAGACGGTGCACGCACTTGCCGACGGTTTCGTGATCAAGGATCTCGTCGTGGCGGCGAATGGCAACGTCGACATCGGCTACGACGCGATGAAGGTCGTGACCATCGGCCTCCCGTTCCCCGATGTGCTGGTCGAGACGCTGCCGCTGATGATGCAGAGCCCGAGCGGAGAGATCGCGAACAAGAAGCAGCAGACCGGCGATATCGTCGTGCAGGTGGCAGACACGAGACTTGGCGGGCTGGAGATCGGCCGGCGGCTGACGAACATGTACAAGACCAAGGCGCGTGGCGCCGAGCCCATCGGCGAACCGTCAGCGGTGTTCACCGGCATGCGGACCGTCGCAAGCGAGCCTGTGGTGTCGGGCGAGACGACGGTGTTCTTGCGCCATAATGACCCGACGCGCTTTACCTTGACCGCAATCTACATCGACCCAATCGTCACGGAGCAATGATCACCATCGTCCCGGCGTCGCCCGCCCATGTCGGGAGGATCGCCATGCGCATGCGGGGCATCGACCGCCGTGAGTGCGAAGCCTTCGGGCGCGACCCCAAGACGGCGCTCAGGATCGGCCTCAAGGCCAGTGCGCTGTGCTGGACCGGGAAGAAGGATGATCGGCCCGGCGCGATGTTCGGAGCCGTGGCACGCAACGAGATCGAGAGCATCGGCACCGCGTGGTTCCTCGGCACCGACGAGGTTTTCGGCTGTGCAAGAGAGCTTCTGAGCATGGGTCCGGCTGTTATCGAAGCGATGCACCGCCGCTTTCGCAGGCTCGAAAACATGGTTTCGACCGAGAACAAGGCGGCGATCCGGTTGCTGGAAGCCTGGGGCTTCGAGCTGGGGAGTGACACAGTGGACGTGAACGGCGTCGAATTCCGCTGCTTTTGGAGGGAGGCGCCGAGTGTGTGACCCGGTCAGTCTCACCGTCGCCGCGACCGCCGTTGCAGCACTCGGCCAAGGCTATTCCGCCCTCTCCGCTAACGTTCAGGGGCGCTATGAGGCCAAGGTCGCCAGCCAGAACGCGCATCTCGAAGAGGGCCGGGCGAAGGACGCCCTTCAGCGCGGCACGACGGAAGCAATCCGCTACGGCAAACAGCTGAGCCAGGCCGAGGGCGAGCAGAACGCGGCGTTGGCGGCGAACGGCATCGACATCGGGTTCGGCTCGGCGGCCGCGGTCAGGAGCGACATGGCGCGCGCCGGCCAGGAGGATTCGCTCACCATCTACAAGAACGCTGCTCGCGAGGCGCAGGGCTACGAGATCAACGCCGCCAATTATCGCAGTGAGGCATTGGCCGACAAGGCGAAGGCCAAGGGCGCGATCGTCTCGGGCTTGTTCAACATCGGCTCGACGGTGCTTGGCGGCGCGACGCAGACCAGCAAACTTCGCGCCGCTCAGAATTTCGGGGTGTAGGTGGCGCAGGTTCCCGTCAGCCAAGGTCCGCAGATCGCACTTAGGCCATCGCCCGGCGCCAACTTCCGCCCGGCCGACTTCGGCAGCAGCGGGGAGGCGGTCGGTCGCGCTGCGGCTCAGTTCGGCGGAGCAGTTGGGGATCAGGCTGACGTCCGCGAGCAAATCCAGAGCCTTGAAGATCAGGCCGTCGTCAAGGAAGCGAACAACGCAATCGCGGCCCACTATGCCGATACCGGCTATTCCGGCGCTGACCCTTACTTCGGCAAGCGAGGGAAAGACGCGCTCATGGCGCGGCCCGACGTCGAGAAAGGCCTGAACGATTTCATCGGTACGACGCGCGAGGGCCTGCAGAACGAGCACCAGCGGGCGCTGTTCGATCGAGCCGTAAGGCCGCAACAGACCGAATGGTTGACGCAGATCGCCACTCACTCGCTCAAGGAAACCCGGACCTACGAAGACGATCAGAGCGTCGCGCGCATCGGCCAGACAACGGAGCTCGCCAAGCTCTCCTATCTGGACGACCCCAAGCATGGTGAAGAGCAGATCGCGAGCGCTCTCCTCGAGGTCGAGCAGCGGGGCGCGAGGCTCGGGTGGTCGCCCGAGGCCATCAGCGCTGAGAAGCTCAAAGTCGCATCAAGCACCTATCGCGATATCGGCAACCGCTTGGCGCTGACCGGACCCCAGGGGCCCGATGCCGCGCAGGCCTTCGTGGAAGCGCACGAGAGTTCGATGACGAGCGACGACCGCGACGCCGTTCTCAGCCGCGCAACCATCCAGCGCAACCAGATGGAAGCGGAGGCTCGCCGGCAGAAAGCCGAGGCGCGGCGCACGGCCAACGAGGCGAAGCACGACGCCCGCGACCGGGTTGAGAGCGCGCTCGGGCGCATCAGTGACGGCCTGCCATTGGGAGCCGACGAATATGCCTCTACGGTGGCCGATGCCAAGCTGACTGAAGATCCGAACCTTCTGAAGCGCGTCGAGGAGGGCCAGCTCAAGAATGGCCTGACAATCGAGCACGCGCACGACACGCCGACCCAGCTGCAGGATCGCATCAACGAGCTGTCGGCCTCGATCACCAAGGCGGGTGAAAAAGCCGATCCGAAGCAGATCATCGAACGCGACCATCTGCAGCAGATGTTCAACCGCGGCAGTTCCCAGCTCAACACCGACCCCCTGAGCTGGGGCGCAGCGCATCTCGGAATCACGGTCGCGCCGCTAAATCTTGACGACCCGACCAGCATCAAGAACCGGGTCGTCGCGGCGACTACCATCGCCAACCGCACTGGCCACTCTCCTGCGGTGCTCACGCCAACGGAGGTCGCGACGCTCGCTCCCCAGTGGCGCAATGGCGACGTGAACCAGCGTGTCGGTCTCGTAACCAAACTCGCCCGCTTTGGCCCATTGGCTTCGACGGTCGCGCAGCAAGTTGTGCCGGGCAACGACGGCTTCCAGGTGCTGATGGGGCTGGCGACGCATTCGAACAAGGGTGTGGCCTTCTCGCGCATCAACCAGGTGCTGAGCGGATCGGAGGCGATCAAGACGCTGCCCAAGTTGGTCGATAAGAGCGCCAGCAGCCAGCAGTTCAACCAGTTCGTTGGGGGCTCCCTGCAATTCCTCCCCGGCGTCAAGGCCGGCGTCTATGACGTTGCCACCAAGCTCCTCGCTGATGAGGCACGCGAGAACGGCTGGACCGACTTCAGCCAAGTCGGCCGGGGATGGTATCGGGCGGTCAACTCGGCGCTCGGGGCCTATGAGAAGAACGGCCAGCAATATGGCGGCCTCGCCTCACTCAACGGGGCTGTCACCGTGCTTCCAGAAAATATGGCGCAGTCGGACTTCGAAAGCCGCATCGCGCGCGCCGGTGGGACGCAGTTCAGGGCGGCGCAAAACGGCGTTCCCCAATATGGCGACGGCTCGCACCCGACCGCGACCGAGATCAAGCGCATGCAGTGGGTTCCTTCGGCAGAAGGCATCTATCGGCTTTCCGACGGCCACTCGTTCCTGCACACCGCAAGCGGCGGCTTCTACGAGGTCGATGTGGCGAAGCTGCCAAGCGCCGCAGGAGGGGGCACGCCGCGCCCTTTCGGCATGATTGAGACCGGCAACATCGACATCCATCACCGGACCGCTGTCCGCAACCCCGACGGCTCCATTTCAACGGTTCGCTCGATCTCGATCGGCACGGAGAAGGGCGAGGTTCTGATCCCCACGGTGGTCGGCGGAAAAGTCGTGAGCAATAAGGCCGCGATTGAGCATTTCCACAAAACCGGCGAGCACCTCGGGGTCTTCGCGAATGCGGCTGCCGCGACAGCCTATGCGAAGAAACTCCATGACCAACAGGCCCAGGAGTACGGGAACCCCGCGTTCAATGCACAGCTCGCAGCCCACGGCTACGTCCGCAGATGAGCGTTCTCGGCCAAAGTCGCGACACGGGGGCAGGAGCCGTTGCTCCTGTAATGCAGCGTACTCCGGACCGCACCGGCTTTTTTCAGAATGTCGGGGCCGGGTTCCAGCAAGCCGTCGCGGGGCCGCACTCGACCCGCAACGCCGAGGCCATCTATCAGACGCGATCCTATGATCAGATCGTCAAGGCGCTCAGTGCCGAAGGTGAGCAGGGCGTCGACTATATCGAAAGCCCCGTGCGCGCGAACAGCCCGCTTTATCGTCGGGTAGAGGGCGAGCGCGTCAACCCCAACGGCGTCGTCTATGTGCCCGTGCGGCGCTCGTTTCGAAATCCGTTCGTGTCGGGTCCATCACTCACCGTGAACGTGAATCCGATCCAAGGTCTCTATCTTGGTGGGGACCAAGGCGAGCGCGAGCAGATTTGGGCAGCGGTTCAGCGGGTCCGCCAGCGCAACCCCGGCTTTCTCAAGGGGCTGGACGAGGCGACCGTTGCAAAGCAGGCGCTCGATCAGCGGCAGAAAGACTTGGAAGCGGCGGGGCAGGTAACGGGCCGAGCCTCCACGCTGGGGCAAGTCGGCGCGTTCATCGGCGGTGCGGCCGGGAGCGTCGCATCACTGGATCCTGAGAACATTGTCGGCGGCGGCGCGGGAACTGCCGCCGGCAAAACAGTCGCACGCACCGTGCTCAAGCGGGCGGCGGAAGGGGCGGCAGTAAACGCGGCGGCCGGTACGCTCGCCCTTCCCGGGCAAGTCGTGGACGCTCAGCACCTGGGCCAAGAGATGACGCCAGAGGACATGCTCAGGAGCGTTGGTGAGAACGCGCTTGCTGGCGCCGTGCTCGGCGGCGCGCACGCTGCCGCTCCGGCAGGAGCGAAGGCGGCAGGCCGAGCCGCTCTGGTAGTGGCCGGCAAGGTCGCTGAGCATCTTCCAGCCTCCATCCGCGATCCGGTTGTCGCGGCTTCTATCAGAGCAGGGACGGTCAAGGATCGTGACCTGCTTCATGAATTCCAGCGACTGCATAATCCCTATGGCGTAGTCGACACCTCGCACCCAGATGAGCGTGCCGCCGCGCATGTCGTGATCCGCGACGCCGAGGTTCAGGAATCGTCGCCGCTCCAACCATCGGCAGTGGCTCATAACCAGAACCGGCTGCAGGCCGTGGCAGATTCGCTCGGCATGGACCTGAAAGCGCCGGACCTTCCCACGGCAGCACCGATCGCTACGCCGACGGTGCGTGATCATAGCGCTGCCGCCACGGCCCCCAAGCGCCCCGCGAGCTTTGCCGAAGGCATCAATGCCGCGGAGGGCCACACCCGCAATCCTCGCTCGACTGCGGACGGTTACGGCAACTTCATCGACGACACATGGCTCAGCGTCGCGCCCAAGGTGACGGATACGACGGGGCTTAGCCGTCAACAAATCCTGCAGCTTCGCCACGACAAGACGATCGCCATGAGGGCGACCGATTATTACGCGGCGCAGAACGGCCGCTACCTGCGCATTCGTGGCTTAGAGGACAGCCCGGGCAACCTGTCGCTCGCGCACTTCCTTGGGCCGGAAGGCGCAGCCAAGGTGCTGAAGGCCGATCCCGCAACGCCGGTCGAAAATCTGCTTCCTGGGAAGGTCATTCGCGCCAACCATGAAGTGCTGCAAGGCAAGAGCGCGGACGAGGTCATCGCGTGGGCGCACAGGCGCATCGGCTCTTCGGTCGATCATCCGCCAGCGCGCGCGGAAGCCGACGAGGGCTACGACTACACGTCGCCCGTTCCGTACACGATAGAGACGCTGCGGCCGGATGAGGTCACGACCAACGCCGCACTGATGCAATACAAGTCGGGCGGCGACGAGCATGGCGTGACCGATGCGCTCCAGGGCGTGGAGCAGTGGAATCCGCTTCTCTCGCAGCAGATTCTCGCATGGGAGCCGAACGAAGGCGGCAGGATCGTCGTTGACGGCCATCAGCGTGTCGCGCTGGCTAAGCGCCTGAGCGGCCAGGATGACAGTATCAGCCTGCCGACCATTATCGTTCGCGAGGCCGACGGCGTCACCGCTGAGCAGGCGCGAGTGCTCGGCGCGCTTCGCAATATCGCCAATGGCACGGGGACCCTGCTCGACAATGCCAAGGTGCTTCGCGACGCGCCTGAAGGCGCGGCCATGCTGCCGTCGAACGCCGCTCTCGCACGCGAAAGCATCGGTCTGTCACGGCTTTCCTACGAGGCCTTTGGGGCGGTCGTGAATGAGCTGGTCGACCCCCGTGTCGCAGCTCACGTCGGATTGAACGCTGGCCATGCGCCGGAAAGCCACATGACGTTGATCGATCTCTTGCGGCGCGAGCGCATCACCAATTCCAGCGAAGCTCGCGGCGTCATCCAGCAGGCCTTGGCGGATGGCTTCGGGACCGTCGACGAGCAACAGCTTTCGCTTCTGGGCGAGGCTCCGCAGCAGGCGCTGTACGTGCCCGCCGCTCGCATCATGGGATCTGCCGCCAAGCGGCTTCGGGAAGAAAAGCGCACCTTCAAGGTATTGGGCCAGAAGGCGGGCCAGATCGAGGCGGCCGGCAATGTCTTGGACCGCACCGCAAACGAGAGTAAGGTGATCAGCAATGACGAAGCGCTCGCCATACTCGAAAGGACCGCGCATCGGGCCGGACCCGTCCGCGATGCACTCATCCGCGCAGCCCGAGCCGAGCTTTCCGGTTCTCGACGAGGCGATGCCGTCGGCCAATTCCTCGACGAGCTCGGTTCCATCGACTTACGAGCTGCCGCCGCAGGAGTGGGAGAGGATGGCTCAGCTCGCGGCGCATCTGTCTCAGAGGGACTTGCTCTCGCCGATCAAGCGCCGGATGGCGACCTTTTTGAACGAAGCGAACCGCGCGCAGCTACGGTAGCGTTTTCCGATCCGGCGGGCGCAGGACCAAAAGCCCAGACCGACTCGCTCCTCCACGACCTCGGCATGGACGAAGAGCCGGTGCAGTTGTTCGACGTTCCGGACACCGGCTTCCGCCTCTCTGAGGAGGGCGACAAACCGCAGACCCTGCGTGAGATACTTGATGAAGCCGACAGCGACGAACAAGCCGCCCAAGCGCTCGCTGAATGCCTCAAGCCGCCCGTAGGTGAGCCATGAGCCTCCGTCGCTGCATTCCTGAGCTCCAGGGCCAGAACAAGCTCAGCCGCGATCAGGCGGATCGCGCCCGCGATCTCTTTGAAGGGCTCGAGCGCGATTACGCGGGGTTCGGTCCGTCTGCCGCGGAGGCGATGGCGAGCGAGGAAGCGGTCAAGCGATTGGGAGCCGAGGCCGCGCTCAAGAAACGTCAGGCGGCGCTCCAGATCAAGGTCCAGCAGGGCATTGCTGCCGATGTGCGGCGGTTCCGCGTCGACAGACCTGGAGCGGCAGCCGAGGCGTTGCTCGCTTCCGATGACCGTGCACCGTACTTCAACGTAGAGTTCCGCGAACAGGCGATCGCCAAAGAGCATTTCGCGATGATGAATTCGATCCTTGAGAAGCACAGCCGCAGCGCGCTTGGCAATGTGCGCGATGTCGCAAGCCTCCACGACGTGCTCAGGGAGGCGTTCGGCGAAAACAGCGGCAATGCTGCGGCGAGAGAATTGGCCGGCGCATGGCTCGATACGGCGGAGAGTCTGCGGCTTCATTTCAACGCGGCTGGCGGCGGCATCGGCAAGCTCGACAAATGGGGCATGCCGCAGGTCCACAACATGCTCGCCGTCCGTTCCGTACCCTTCGAGCAATGGCGTGACTTCATCGCCCCGCTGCTCGATCGCGAGCGGATGCAGGATGCGACAGGCAATCCCATGTCGGCTCAGCAGCTGGAGCTGTCCCTGCGCGCGGTTTACGAGACCATCAGCAGCGACGGCTGGTCCGACCGCAGGGCGGGCGCCTTCGCCGGTTCGAAGCTGGCCAACCGTCATGCCGACAGTCGCTTCCTGATCTTCAAGGACGCCGACTCATGGCTAGCCTATAGCCAGCGTTTCGGGCGGCCGCTTTCGGCTATTTCCGAGAAAATCGACCCCGGCGCGCCCATTCTCGACGCGATGATCGGTCATGTGCACGGGATGAGCCGGGACATCGCCTTGATGCAGCGGCTGGGTCCTAACCCCGCAGCCACGATCCGCTGGGTCAAGGACGGACTGATGATCGAAGCCACGCGAGCGGGGCGGCCGGCCAAGCGGATCAAGCAGGCCAAGGCCTCGGGGATTCGCCTGTCCAATATGTACCAGGAGCTGAGCGGCGGCTTCGAGATCGAGAACGAAGGCCTGGCACGATTCGCTGGCGGCGTCCGCGCGTGGGAATCGGCGGCAAAGCTTGGCGGGGCGGTGCTGTCGTCAACCGGCGACGTCGCCACCCAATATGTGACGCGGCGCTTCAACGGCCTGCCGGCGCTCAAAGCCGTCTCGGATTACGTGGGGAGCCTTCGGCCGCTGAGCCCATCCGAACGCGCCCACGCCGCCCGCCAGCTGCACATCGCGGAGAGCGCAACCCGGACGATGGGGTCGTATTCGCGCTGGACCGGCGAGACGATCACCGGCGAGATTCCCGCGCGGCTGGCCAACGCGGAGATGAACCTCTCGTATCTCACCAAGTGGACCGACGATGGCCACCGGCTATTCAACAAGCAAGTGTGGGCCGCGATCACCGACCACGCCGACACGCAATGGTCTGGCCTCAACAGCCGCTTCCGCGGCATGTTCGAACGCTACGGCTTAACCGAGCGGGATTGGGACACGATCAGAGGCACCCCCTTGCAGGAGGACGGCGGGGCCGAGTGGATATTACCAGGCGACATCTCCGACCCAGCACTGAAGACGCGGCTCGCCGAGATGATCCTGCAGGAGGCCGAGTTCGCGGTTCCAACGTCGTCTCTTCGCGTCCGCTCGGCGATCAATGCCCGTTTCCACCGCGGCAGCATCCCTGGTGAAATAGGCCGCACCGTGCTTCAGTTTCGCGGCTTCCCGATCCAGCTGTTCTGGATGCATGGCCGGCGGATGCTCGAGGCGGGCGCGGGGCGAGCGATCGACTATGCCGCGAGCCTGTTCATCGCTTCCACGGTGATGGGTGCCCTGGCGACGCAGCTCAAGCAGGTGACGGCGGGCAAAGACCCGCTTGACATGACGACGCCGGATTTCTGGATCAAGGCCGCGTTCCAAGGCGGCGGGCTCGGCATCATGGGCGACTTCATCAACTCGGCGACGGCGCGCACGGGGACCGACTTCTGGACAACCCAGGCGGGTCCGGTCGCGGGGACGTTCGACGACTTGCGCCGCTTCCTCAAGCTGAAGAAAGATCCGGCAACCGGCGAATTCCAGGTGTTCTCCGACCACCCGGGCCGCGCCTTCCGTCAGCTGATCCAAAACAATCTGCCGGGCTCGACACTATGGTACACGCGGCTGGCGTTTACGCGCGAGGTTCTCGATCGCCTGCAAGCCGAGCTCGACCCCGATTATTACCAGAGCTTCGACCGGATGGAGAAATACGCCCAGCAGCAGGGGACGCAATATTATTGGCGGCCGGGCGAAGCGAAGCCTGAGCGCTCACCCGACTTCAAGCGAGCCGTCGGCGCCCAACAGTAGGCTACGGCTTCACGCAATCGAAGACGACGGAATATCCCTCGGTGTGTTTCATCTGAGCCACCCGGCCATATTGGGCGCAGTGCTTGGTGGCATAGGGCAAAGCGTCGGCGGAGTTCCAGACGTTCGTGACCGTGACGAAGGTCTCGTTGCCGGACACGCCAGCGGGGAACAGGCGTGCCGCGCAGCCTGCGGTGAGCAACAGGCTGGCGATGATCAGCATTCGCATGGCGCACGCTCATAGCACCGCTTTTCGCTGTGCATAAAGCCCCTTAGAGGACAGGGGCGCGGTTATCCCTCTCGGCGATGTCCGTCACCGTCACGTCTCCGATTTCGGCTGGCTACGTCCCGAACGGCGTCACGATCGCCTTTGGCTTCGATTTCAAGATCAGCTCGGCCAACGAGGTCGCGGTCTACCAAGTCCTGAACGGCGTCGCGACGCTGTTGGGCAAGTCCGGCTACACGGTCACTCTCGCCTTCGGCGGCGAAGGCGGCACCGTGACAATGCACTCGGCGCCCGCTGTCGGCACGGGCACAATCTACATCGTCTCCGATCCGCTGTTCACGCAAACGGCCAATCTCTCGAGCGAGGGTCCGTTCGACGCGAAGACCTTGGTCGACGTATTCGACCGGGCCGCAATCCGCGACTTGGTACTCAAGAGCCGGGTCGATCGCGCGCCGAAGGTTCCGGTCAACGAGACCGCGCCGGCTTACCCATCGTCGGCAAGCCGGGCGAACCGCTACCTTGCCCATGATGCAAACGGCAATCTCGTTCCTGGTGCGACCAGCGGCACGATAGACGGCTACGCTGGTCAGATCGCGGCCCTGGGCGCTCAGCTGGCTGCGCTGGTTGCTCCATCTCTGAACGTCACTGGCGGGATCACGGTCGCCAGCAAGGCGGCCCTCGCTCTTCTCGCAAGCGCCAGTGCCGCTGCGACCCTGACGAGCGACGGCAGCCAGTGGGTCTGGTCGGCGATCGATTACGCGACGCGATACGGTATGTCGCTTGCGTCCGCCGATCCCTTGCAGGCTATGCACGTCGCCCCCTCGGGTGATCTCACCGGCGCTTCGGGTGCGTGGATTCGGGCCACTGGGCCTAGCGTGTGGTTCAACGCGGAGTGGTGCGGTCTCTCGGTCACCGGCAGCGCAGCCGCCAACGAGACCGCGTTCAAGAACGCCTGGCAGACTGCGCAGCGCATCGGCATGCGGACCGTCTTCGTGCCGCCGCGCGATTATCCCATGACCACAATGACGGCGATCACCGGCACGGTCATCGTCTCGGCCTGGGGCGCCCGCTTCTACGGCTCTCAGGTTCGGCTCCAGACGGCGGCCGGCTCCAATGTCAAATGGCTCGGCGGGTGGTTCGACGACACCAGCGGTGATGTGGCGACCTGGCTGTTCGATCACAGCGGCACATGCCTGATGGACAGCATCCGCTTCACGAAGGCCTTGGCGGCGAGCAGCACTTACCTCGGCTTCTTCCGTGCGACCTCTTCCGAATGCCTCATGGATCGCTGCACCTCGCTCTATGCCAGCGGCATTTTCATCGAGGGCACTCGCAACCGCATTCAAAATGTAGTGATGCTCGGCATTCCCAATGCGTCCGACGACTGCTTCGTGTTCAAGGGCGCGAACACGGTCACGGAGGGCTGCTCCGTCGAGGACTGCTTCGTCGCCGATTATGCCACCGCTGTCGCGTTTGGCTCCGAGGCTGGCACCGGCGGCGCCGACGATCCGACTTTCGCTTTTGGCATTCGGGGATGCACGGCCAAGAACATCACGGCCTTCCGTTGCCTGATCGGCGTCTATTGGAAACCGGGCGCAGTTTCGACCGTCGACTATCGCGACGGGTTCGTCGAGGATTGCTCAGCTGAAGTGAACCTGTTTGACCCGAACGGGTCGGCAGTTCAGACGCCGGTTCGTTATAGTGCGGACCGCGGGACGATCGTTCGCCGCTGCCATTCCAAGGTACGCTTCGCCGGACGCTTTGTTCAGGATTCGGCGTTCGTCACGGCCCACGTCTATTACTATTGGCCGAACGTCGGAACCAACGGTGGCACGATCCAGGATTGCCACGTCGACTATGAGGGCAACGACCGCTTCGATGGCGTCGCCCATGATGGTTCGCACGCGGGCTATCCTGCGCGCTACCTGATGGACGCAGAGCTGGCGGCGCCGGGCCACGGCACCGGCTCCCGCAACAGCGTGTGCATCAAGGGCAACGGTTGCCGGGACATCGGCATCAACATCGCGCCCGGCCTCGACGACATCTTCACGATCAAAAGCGGGACCCGAATCCGGAATAGCTGCCAAAGCACGATCGGGGCGCTCGCGGGCGGCATTATCGCTCAGTCGAGAGTGAAGATCGAAGACGGGATCATCGTCGAAGGCACGGGCGGCAGCAAGAAGCCGATCAACTACCCGACCATCACGACCCCGAACCTTTACAATTCGCTTCGCCGAACCGGCTACTTCGGCACCTATCCCGCGGCCACCAACTCGGGCGACGTCGCCGTCTTCATCGCGCCGTGCGACCTCTACGTCACAGACATCGACCTGATCGCCGCGGCCGCGATCACGCAGAACGACACCGACTATACGACCTTCGTCGCGCGGGTGGGCGGCGCCAACTTCCTCACCGTCGACACCAAGACGACCGGCTTGGCAGTCGCTGCCAACACACCGCTTCGCCTCAATGCGTCCGGGCTGCTCGTCGCGGACGCCTGCTACATGGCGAAGGGCGCGGTGCTGACGCTTAGCAAGACGGACACCGGCGCCGGCAAGGCGCTGAACAACGCCCAGGTTGTCGTCTCGTATGTGCCCTACGGTGAACTGTGAAGACGGGCACCTTCACGGCCAACCATCGCTCGCGCCGGAGCGGGATCCGCTGGAAGTATCCGGCCGCGCTAACCGGTAAGCCCGACAAACAAGGGCTGGTCACGCTGATGGTCGATCTGCCCGTCGGCCACCCTGACAAGCCTCAAGGCGGGCCGCTGCTCATTACCGTCGCGAAAGGCGCGTTTCGGCCCCATCCCTCGCAACCGAGGAGCCGATGAATGAGATCGCGCTCTTCAGGGAATGGGCTCCCCAGGCTTACGGCATCTGGACGCTTGTCCTGTTCGCGTTCGTCTATCTCGTCCGCGAATGGCGCGAGACGCGCAAGCTGTCGTCGGCGGATCGCTTGGCCCGCCGCGAAGGCTATGCGCTCCAGGTCGAGAACCTCCAGCGTGAGAACCGCCTGCTCCAGACCGATCTCAACGCGCTCCGCCACGAATATGACGACTACCGGCGCCTTTGCCATGACGAGACGGACGCACTCCGCAGCCAGGTCGTCCGGCTGGAGGACGAAGTGACCGGGCTCAAACGCCGGATCGACAGCCAGGCGGTGTCGCTGGCGCGTCAGGTCGACGACATGCGCAAGGACAGCGGCAAGTGAGCCTCGCCGATCCCAAGGCGTTCTTCGACCTGTTGAGAACGGGCCTTCTCGGGCCCGTCCTGACCGCCGAGGAGGTGAAAGGCTGCAATGCCGTCCTTGAGGCGATGGAAGGCTTGCCGATCTCCTACGTCGCCTACGCGCTCGCAACGGCCTATCACGAGACGGCTTCAACGATGCAGCCGATCAGGGAATACGGCGGCACGATCTATTTCACGCGCATGTACGATGTAACCGGAGCGCGACCGCAGCTCGCGCTCGCCAACGGCAACACTTGCGCCGGAGACGGCCCGAAATACTGTGGCCGCGGCTACGTCCAGCTGACCTGGAAGAACAACTACGATCGCGCCAGCAAGGAGTGCGGCGTCGACCTCGTGGCCTATCCAGACAAGGCGATGAACCCCGACATCGCCGCCAAGATCATGCGCAGCGGCATGGAGCACGGCTGGTTCACCGGGAAATCGTTCAAAGACTATCTGCCGATCCAGGGCAAGGCAACGCGCCAGCAGTTCCTGTTTGCCCGCTACATCATCAATGGCCGCGACAAGGCGGACAAGATCGCTGACCATGCGATCGAGTTCCAGCGGGCGCTCGACGCGGGGGGCTGGGAATGAAGCTCTTTTGCTCCGTCCACCTGTTTAACCTGGTCGCGTTCCTCGCCGTGCTGTCCTCGATTGTCGTCCTGTCGCTGGCCGGCAAGTCCACCGATCTCGCGATCATGACCGGCCTCGTGGGAATTTTGGGCAGCTTCAAGCCGTGGGGCCTCGCGCCGCCGCCTGACGGCCCGTCCGGAACGCCGGGCGACCCCATCGCCGTGGCCGGCGCGAACGCCGACGCCAAACCTGTTGAAACGAAGGAGAAGTAACCATGAAACGCGTGATTTTATGCGCAGCAGCGCTGGCGATCAGCGCCTGCGCTGCCGTGCCGAGCGCCAGCCCAACGCCAGTCGCCTCTTTACCCGGTGCGGCTCCCGTCTGCGCTACCCTGCGGTCAGACAAGTTCGACCTGGCGTTGCAGGCCTATGGCGCGGCCACCGACGCGGTGAACCTGCTGATCGATGCCCGCGTCCTGACGCCCGGCTCGAGCAAGGCTGTCGCCATCGCCAACGCCAACGACAAGGTGCTGGTCGCTTTCGCCACCGCTGAGCACGCGCGCCAGGCGTGTAACTCGGACAGCTATCTCGCCGCTCTCGGCCAAGCCCAGGCTGCAATTGCGGAAATCCGCGCTGCACTTCATTCATAGGAGCAACTAACATGGATCTGAAGAACCTCGCCGAAGAGGCGATTTCGCTGGCCAAGCTCGCTGGCAACGTGCTTCCTGGCGTAGGGGCCGGAGCCTCGGTTGCGGAAGGCATCCTCAATATCGTCGAGGGTCTCAAACCGCATGTGGACACCGGCACCGCCGAAGACCTGGAAGCGGCGCACAAGACCCTTTACGACGCGATGACCACCAACGGTCATGCGCTGTCTGACCGGCTGCGCGGCGGCTAGGGCGATGCCCGACAGGGTGCAATTCTACCAAGCGCGCCGCGGCTTGGTGGGCCGCAAGCAATACCGGGCCCGCGTCGTCGCGCCGAACGGTCGCGTCCTGTTCGTCAGCGCCGAAGGGTACAACAATCTCGACGACCTGTTGGCGATCAGTGACCGGCTGTTCCCGAACCTCCAGCGTGGCGGCGTCGGGCCGGGATGGGACAATTAGTGAGCGCTCGGCGATTCGCGCAGCGGGATCGAATGAGCTCGGCCCTTCGCTCGGCTCAGATTCACGTCGCACATGCAGCCGGGCCCGTACCAACCGCGCGCGTTCGTAGGCTTCCGACAGGCGATGCAGTAGATGATGGTCGACGGATCGGGAGCCATGCTTCCGCCTAGCCTTTTCGCTTCACCGCCGCCAACTCGGCCTCCAACTCGCGCACCCTGACCACCAGCCCGTCGCGTTGCTCGATCAATGCCCACCGCTGCTGCACTTCAAAGGCAGGATCGGCGCGCGTTTCGATCTCGTGGATATAGTCGCGGACGCGCTTGGGGAGGGCGTTGATCTCGTCGGGCGTCATGCGGCCGGCTTAGCGTGTGGCCGGCGGCTGCTCCAGCGGTTGTCCCCCTACTTCATCCGGTAAGACATTGGAGAGGGATGGTGGTTCGGGCAAAGATCGCCAGTGGGTGAACGGCCCGCTGCCTTCGTTGACCCCGCAAATATGGTCGCGGTGCAGCATGGCGACATCGTAAATCCATTCGCCGCCATCCTCGTAGAAATAGGCCGCAAGGAACGACGTTGCGACAGGCGCAGTTTCGATCAATTGCCACTCCAGCGCCTCAACCAGCCCTGTCTCGGGTGTTGAACCAGGGTTGGGCGTCTCGGCGCCTGTTGCGCCGACCGCGTGCTCATCGTTCCGACCAAGCCCTGCTTCGCGGTCTTGGCCCTCCGGGTTTCGCCCGACTGACGCAAGAAGCTGACGAAGATCGGTGAACGACACAGCCACGGTGCCATCGGGAGCCGCCAAACGTGGGAACTCATATTCTGCGCGGGAGCAGGCGCGTTCCAACCGATCTACGAAATCAGTCATGCTTCTTGTCCAGAAGCTCGTTCGCAGCCGCGACGGCATCTTCCACCGGCATCAATGTATAGCCGTGATGCGGTCGGGCATGGAGCGCGAACAGTAGCTGTTTCAGTGCCCGTTCTGTCTGCCCCGCCTTGAATGACGCTCGGTTGGCGTCGGCCAGCATTTCTTCCAGCATCCAACGTAGGTTTTCAGCCGACCGAATGCCCGCCCAAAGCGCCATCTGACGCGCGACCGCCCCTGCCGATACCTGTCCGTCCTTACGCTCAACCGCTACGTCAGCGTCCACGGCAGCATATTGCTCGGCGGGATAGACGAAGCACTCCACGCCCGCGAGGGTCACAGCTTCTGGATCGTTGGCCTTGGTCACTGTTTTTCTCCTGCGCTAGGGATGGTCGCGGGATCGCCAAGACGCGGAGCGGCTTGGTCCGGAGGACGACCAGCCCGGTCCCGTAGGGAAGCGCCCTGTTGTTGCTGGTCTGTCTCGGGTGTTGGGGAGAGGCGGGAGGCAATGCGTTCGAGGCGTTTAGCGGCTGCAATTCTCACGCCAGCTTGAAGCGCAAGCCCGTCGTAAAGCATGACGTGAATGTTCGCTCGCAGCCACTCCGCATCATCGTCCTGCACTGGTGCTGTTGGGGCGGGGTCTGCCGCGCAATCCGGACAGCCGTCAGACCAAGAAACGGGACAACCGGCTCGGGTGTGGTCCGGTGCTGTTGGGGTGGTGGCTCGCATGGCGATGTAGTCGATCTGTGCGTGTTCTACTGCGGCCACAATTGCTCGGCTTTCAGGCGACCCCAAGCAATAGCTCTTTGCCATGTCCAGACACGCGAGCTTAAACCTCTCGATCATCGCCTCACTCGGTAGCGCGGCAGAGCCTTGGCCAGCGACAAATGCGCGGGCGCGATCAGCCGAGAAATGCAGCGAGATTGAAACGCCTTCCTCAGCCGCCTCCGTGACGACCATCGCCGGACAGCCGGTGCGGTCAAATATCGCAGCGAGTGCCAACAGTAGTTGCTCGATCAGTGTCGGGTCAGGGGTCATGACGGTTGATCCTTGAACCAGCAGAAGCGCTCGCGCGGCCAGTGAATGTAATGATGCCCGTCACCTTCCTCGGCGTCGTAGCGGCTGATGGTCAGCACCGTGTTGTTGGCCGTGAAGAAGTAGCTTTTCACGCGCTCGTAGCGGACCTGTGCGGTGCTATCGTCCCGATAGAGCGTCAACGTGCGTCCGCGCTTATCGTCAGCCATGTGCCTGAGCTTTCCTATGATCTTTGAGGGCGGCGGCCGCTTTAACGCCTTTGGGGGTCAGCTTTGTGAGCAGCCCCATGCTGCCAGCGGGGATCAGCGTCTGGATCAAACCGGCGTTCTTCAGCGCCATGCTCGCCGCGTCAGAAATCACTCGAAAGGACAGCCCGCCGTAGATCGTGTTCGACCGCGCTTCGTCCAACGCGAGAATGTCGGAACGATACCTCTCGACAATATCCGCTGTGTTTGGGCTATCGGAGTTCATGGGAATATCCGAAGGCGTCGGGCGGTTCATCGCGTACCACCCGCGGAATGCGCCAAGAGGGACGCGCTGGCGAAACGCAGTCGTGAATTGCTCAGAAAATGACAGATTTGCGCGGGGCGCTCGCTTTTACACCGAGAGGGTCGGCGGTTCGAGCCCGTCAGCGCCCACCACCTTCGCTGGGATTCACAAGCCGCGGACGAGCTTTACCGCCATGCCGAGCCAAGGGGGATTGGCGACGACCTGCTGGCGTCCGCCGGCTTCCAGCGGCAGGATCTGGAGCTTCTCTTCGTCGCGGTTGATGAGGCGGCCGAACAGGAAGCGCCCGGCGGGGCGGGGGATCAGAACATCGCGATTGAGCGCCTGCGCGTAGCCGTCAGGTTGCAGCGTGTCGCACCAAATCTCGTCGCCCGCGCGATAATCGCCGATGCTGGCGGCGACGGTCAGCGCGACCTGGCCCGGATCGACGCGCGGCGGGACGACGATTGCCGAACGTCGCGGGGCGACCGCACCGCCTGGCCCAAGGATCGCCGCGACCTTGAGGTCGCCAGCCTCACCGCGTTCCACGAGATCCTGAGCGTCGACGCCGAGCGCCTTGGCGATCCGATTGAGCCAGCCGATCGATACCGTCCGCGTTCCGGTCTCGAGCCGACCGACTGTCTGCGGGGTGGTCGGCGGGTCGCAAGCCCGCGCCACATCGTCGAGGGTCATGCCGCGCGCGCGGCGCACTTCTCTTATGCGAGTGATCATGCCGGTGCCTCAAACTAACCAATAAGGTTTTTCTACTGTCCTACAGACTTGCCGATATGGCAAGCCATCGCGAATCGAGCGAGAGGAGCAGAAATGGATCGTGGAGGTCGGGCGAGACTGCTGAGCGAGCGTCCAATCGTTGGCAGCGAGGCTATTCCAGCGCAGGAACCAAACACCGGACGAAGCATCCGCTCCGTCACCGTGAATATCGCCGAATCTCCGCTGGGCTGGCTGTTTGCGCGCGGCTTTGTAAGTCCCCGCCAGTTCGACGCCGGGGAGCGGCTGCGCAGTGACTGGGAGCGTGCTCAACTAGCACCGCGCGTGACCATGGCATGGGATTCGGCGCCGATCGCGCGGGGGCGCAGCGGATCTGCGCCGCAACCCGATCTGTCGGGCGCGCAGATCGACGCCAAGCGCCGGTTCAACGACGCCGTCGCCAGCGCGGGGCCTGGCCTGGCGGACATTCTCTGGCGCATCGTCTGCGCCGGGGAAGGGATGCGCGAGGCGGAAAGCGCGCTCGGCTGGCCTGCCCGCGCGGGGAAGCTCGTCCTCACCTTCGCCCTCGACCGCGTCGCGGACTATTACCGGATCCACTAGTCTTTGCGGCCTTCGCGGTGGTCCGCGGGCACCTTCAGATCGCGTTCCTTGATCGCCGTCTCGCTCTTTTCCCGGTCGCGATCACGCAATGTCGGATCGTGCAGGTTGTTGCGGGATTCGTCCTTGCCGCTGTTGCTGCGCATAGTCTTCACTCCTAACGGTCGCACCAACGGGCAGGCAGGGGGAATTCTCCGCCTTACGTCCCGCATACGGGGAGGGCAGTCGTGATTCTCTATGGTTCGTCACTGTCGCCGTACGTGCGCAAGGTCCTCGCCTTTGCGCACGAAAAAGGCGTCGAGCTGGAGGTGCAGCCGGTCGCGCCCGGCGATCCCGATCCCGGCTTCCGGGCGGCAAGCCCGTTCGGGAAGATGCCCGGCTTTCGCGACGGCGATTACGCGCTCTCCGATTCCAGCGCGATCATCCATTATCTCGAGGCGAAATTCCCGCAGCCGGCACTGATCCCGGCGGAGGCCAAGGCCAAAGGGAGGACGATCTGGTTCGAGGAGTTCGCGGACACGATCCTCGTCTCGTGCGGTGCCAAGATATTCTTCAACCTGATTGTCGCGCCCCGCTTCCTTGGCCGCCCGGGCGACCCGGAAGCCGCGCGCCAGGCCGAGCTCAACGACCTTCCGCCGATCCTCGACTATCTCGAGCGCGCCGTCCCCGACGGTGACGGTTATTTGGTCGGGGATTCGCTGACGCTCGCGGACCTTGCGGTCGCCGGTCCCTTCGCAAATTTCCGGCACACCAATACGCGCGTCGATCCACGGCGCTACCCGCGGACCGTTGCGTACGTTGACCGCATCCTGTCGCGGTCGAGCTTCGCGCCCTGGATTGAGCGCGAGACCGCATTCCTGGCGCGCGAGCCGGCATAGAAAAAGCCGCGCCCCGAACCGGAGCGCGGCTTAGCTTGAACAGGCTGGCGATAGGCTAGAAGGAGCTGCCCTGGCCGCCGCCCGTGTCGTCGCTGTCCGACTCGTTGGTTTCCTCGTCGGTGGCGCCGCGGCCCTGGTTGGCGAAGTCGGTACCGCCGGTCGCACCGGCGCCGGAGGAGCCGGTCGTGCCGTCCTGGATCAGATCGTCCGACCCACCGGTTCCCTGCGAGCCGATGAAGCCTTCACCAGTCGAGCCGGAGGCGCCGCCGCCGCTGGCCGTGGTTCCAGCGCCGGAACCCTGGTTGCTGGTCAGCGTGTCCGAGCCGCCGCTCGACTGGGTCTGACCGCTGGAGCTCTGTCCGCCGCTGCCCAGATCACTCTGGCCGGACGACTGATTGTCCTGCGACCCTAAGCCGGAGCTCGAGCCTTCACCGCTCATCGTCTGCTGCGAGCCGAGCCCGTCAGCTTGCTGGCCCTGCTGTGCCTGGCCGAACTCACTTTGCTGGCCCCGTTGCCCGGTCGGCTGCTGATTCTGCCGATCGGTTGGTTGCTGGCCGCTGCTGCCTTCTTCGTCGAATTGCTCTTCGTCGCGTTCGTTAGCCATGCTGTTACTCCTCACATAGCCCCCGCTGAGCTCTGACCGCTAAACAAGGGTGGGCGAGGAACCGTTCCCAGCGTCGGACGAGCTTTGCGACGAACCGCTCGGCGCACGAAAAAACGGCCGCCGGTCGATGACCAGCGGCCGTTGTTTTCCTCGATGATCGAGAAGCTTAACCTTCCGGCTGTTCGGCTTGGTCGGACGCCGCCTCGGGCGCTTCAGCGGCGGCTTCGGTCGTGTCCTCGACAGCAGCTTCGGCGGCTTCCGAGGCAGCTTCGGTCGTGTCCTCGACAGGAGCTTCGGCTTCTTCCGCGACGGGCTCGAGTTCCTCGGTGACTGGCGCCGCCTCATCCTCGAACATCTGCTGCAGGACGTCGACGCCCTGCGCCTGCAGGTCGGCCTCCTCGGGTGAGCGCGCGACGTTTACTTTGACCGAGACCGAGACCTCGGGATGAAGCGCGATCCTCACATCGTGCACTCCGATCGCCTTGATCGGACGGTCGAGCACGACCTGGCTCTTGGCGACATGGGCGCCGACGCCTTCAAGGGCTTCGGCGATGTCGCGGGCGGAGACCGACCCGTAGAGATGGCCGACGTTCGAGGCCTGACGGATCAGTTGGATGGTCTTGCCGTCGACGCCCTTCGAAGCCTGTTCGGCATCGCCGCGCTTCGTGGCATTCTCTTCCTCGATCCGGGCGCGGTTCGTCTCGAACAGCTTGCGGTTGGATTCGTTGGCGCGGAGCGCCTTCTTGTTCGGCAGCAAATAGTTGCGGGCGAAGCCGTTCTTCACCTTCACCACGTCGCCGATTGCGCCGAGCTTCTCGACACGCTCCAGCAGGATAACTTCCATGGCGAGCGCTCCTTACTTCACGATGTAGGGAAGCAGGCCGATGTGGCGGGCGCGCTTGACGGCGCGGGCCAGCTCACGCTGCTTCTTGGAGGAGACGGCGGTGATCCGCGACGGGACGATCTTGCCCCGCTCGGACACAAAGCCCTGGAGCAGCCGCACGTCCTTGTAGTCGATGCGCGGCGCATCCTTGCCCGAGAACGGGCAGGACTTGCGGCGGCGGAAGAAAGCGCGGGCCATTATTCGACCTCCTCTTCACGGGCGCGAAAGTTGGGGCGGTCGTCGCGGTCGCCGCGATCCGAGCGCGAACGCTCCTTGTCGCCGCGGCGCATCATCGCCGAGGGGCCCTTTTCATGCTCGTCGACCCGGATGGTGAGGAAGCGGATCACGTCCTCGTTGATGTTCGACTGGCGTTCGAGCTCGGCGATCGCCGCCGGCGGGCCGTCGATGTCGAGCATCACGTAATGCGCCTTGCGGTTCTTCGCGATGCGGTAGGCGATGCTGCGAAGGCCCCAGGTCTCGGTCTTGGCGATCTTCCCGCCATTGTCCTGGATGATGTTGGTGGCGTTTTCCGCGAGCGCGTCGACCTGGGCCTGAGCCAGATCCTGACGCGCGAGGAAAACATGCTCGTAGAGCGGCATGCTTCACGTCTTTCTTTTGGCCGATCGCTGACGCCGCCCAGTGCGACGTCCCTCCGGCTGTCTTCCAAAAAGTACAGGCGCGGGGCAGGGCCACGCGCCAGCGGCCTGCCTATGGCGAAATAGCCGCCGAAAAGCAAGGCGATGCAAAAGCCCTTGTCGCAGCCGGGCAAACGTGCGGGAGCTTCGCCACGAAGAGGTGAGATCATGCTCGACGCTGAGGATGCGGTGGTTGCGACGGCCACCGGCGCAGGCAAATTCCAGGTTCGTATCGAGACAGGAGAGCACAGCTTCCTGATGGATGAACCGGTGGGCTACGGCGGCCTGTCGTCAGGGCCCAGCCCGTTCGACATGCTCGGCGCCGCGCTCGGCGCCTGCACCCTAATGACGATGAGGCTCTACGCGGAGCGCAAGGGCTGGGTCGTCGACGGACTCAGCGTCCGTGTCACCCATCGAAAGGCGTCGCCCGAGGCGCGCGACCAGTTCGAACGGCTGATCCATTTTCAGGGGGTCACGGATGAGCAACGCGAGAAGCTGCTGAGCATCGCCGAGCGGTGTCCCGTCCATTTGCTGCTCGAGCGCGGCGCCGATGTCACGACAAGCGATACCGATGCCGAGCTGCCAGGAGCCGAAGGCGGCGGGCTGCACGAGCAGGTGATCGACGAGCTGTGCACCAAGGCCGCTTAAGACAAACGCGCATTTTGATTGCCCGAACCAGCCCCGGCGTGGCAAATCGCGAGTCATGGCGACGCGACTGAAATCGATTGAGCCGGGCGCTGACCCGCTGGATGACCAGAGCCTGCCTGGCTGGCTTTACCACGATCCCGAATTCCTGGAGGCGGAGAAGGTGGCGTTCTTGCGCGCCGCACCGCAAATCGTTTGCCATGAGAGCGAAATTCGCGAGCCGGGCGAGTGGCGCACGCTGGAGTATCTCGGCGAAAGCGTGATCGTCATTCGCGGCGACGACGGCCAAATCCGCGCCTTCGCCAACGTCTGCCGGCATCGCGGCTCGCGCGTGGTCGACGGCGCCGCGGGCTGCGACAAAGTGCTGACCTGTCCCTACCACGCGTGGAGCTATGCCCGCGACGGGCGGCTGGTCGGCGTCCCGCACCGCAGCGAATATCCGGGCCTGCGGACGGAAGATCTGGGGCTTACCCCGCTTCCGCTCGAAAATTGGCACGGATTCCTGTTCGTCGCGCTCGAACCCGGCAGTCCCTCGGTCGCGGAGATGATGGCTCCGTACGAGCACGAGGTCGAGCCTTACCGCTTCGAGGATCTGCGGGTACTCGGCCGCGTCACGGTCCGGTCTCGGCAGCTCAACTGGAAGACGCTGTGCGACAATTATTCCGACCATTTGCACATCCCGGTCGGGCATCCCGGGCTGACCCGCCTGTTCGGCAAGAGCTATCGGATCGAAGCCCGGCCGCACGTCGACAAGATGGAAGGGGACCTGGTCGACAGGGTCTCGCTGAACCCCTCGGAGCGCGCGTACCAGAGGTGGCTTCCGAAGGTTGCAGCCCTGCCAGAGAGCCACCAGCGCAAGTGGCTCTATTATAAGCTGTTTCCGAACATCGCCTTTGACATCTACCCTGACCAGGTCGACTTCATGCAGTTTATCCCGCAGACCTCGACCACGACGATGATCCGCGAGATCAGCTATGCGCTTCCCGACGACCGGCGCGAGATGAAGGCGGTTCGATACCTCAATTGGCGCATCAACCGCCGGGTCAACGCCGAGGACACCGAGTTGATCACGCGAGTGCAGCTCGGAATGCAGTCGCCGAGCTATAAAGCGGGGCCGCTGGGGACGAGTGAAGTGTGCCTGCGAAGCTTTTCGAAGAAGCTCAGGCGGATGATCCCGGAGGCGCGGCTGGACTCGCCGCCGCCGGCCGGCTGGAGCCGGCTCGCGAACGCATGACCAGATAGACCGGGATGCCGGTCGCCAGGAGCACCAAGCCCCACGCCGTGGCTTCCAGGCCCGCGCCGTAGAGGGTCCACAGCGCATAAACCGTCCCGACGACCGTCACCACGGTCATGAAACCGCGTGGCAATCGGCCGAGCGCAGTCAGCCGCAAGGCCGCGCCTGCCGCGGCGAGGTAAAGCACCAGTGTCGCGACCGTCGCGACGAGGATGATGAATCCATAAAGCTCGGTCAGGCCCCGCGTGTAGTTTGAGGCGATCAGGACAACCGACAAAACCGCGCTTAGGATCAATCCCTGCGCCGGCATGCCGCGGCCGTTCAGCTTGGCAAACCATTTCGGGAATACTCCGCGTTCGGCGAGCGCGAGCGGAACGTCGCCGGCGATCAGGACCCAGCCGTTGAGGGCGCCGAGGCAGGAAATGGCCGCGAACACGACGACCAGCGTACCGGCGACCGGCCCCCAGTAGCGGCTTGCAAGGTCTGCGAACGGCGCGCTCGACTTCGCCGTGATGTCGCTGGGCAGCAGCAAATAAATCGACGCGAATGCCGTAAAATAGATGACACCGACCAGCAGCGTTCCGATGATCGTCGCGCGCGGAATGTTGCGCTCTGGGTCGCGCACTCGCTGCGCCGGGATCGCTGCGCATTCGAAGCCCAGCATCGCCCACAGGGTCAGGGCCGCCGCGCCGGAAATGCCGTTGAAGCTCACCGGCGTCGGGGCCGCCGGCGCCGCATGACCGCCGCCGCCGAACACCACCAGCGCAATCACTACGGCGGCGATCAACGGAAGGACCTTGAGCATGCTGGTGACGACCTGAACGCTGCCGGCCGTCCGCGCGCCGCTGAGCACAACGGCGGTGAACACGATAACCCAGCCTATCGCGGCGAGCGCCGCGACGCCAGTATGGGCGAACGCGGCTGGCGCTAGCGAGCTGAGATAGCTGACGGCGGCGATCGAGATGGCCGCGTTGGTCACCCAGGCCGCGATCCAATAGGCCCACATCACGAAGAAGGCGGGCGGTTCGCCGAGCGCCGTGCGCACATAATCATAGGGACCAGCGGCCTGCGGCATCGCCCGCGCCAGCATCGCGAATACCGCAGCAATGCAGATCGAGCCGCCGATCGTGAAGATCCAGCCGATGATCGCGTTGAGCCCGAACGGCGCAAGGTTGGCCGGCAACAGGAAGATGCCCGAGCCGATCATGTTGCCCACGACGAGCGCCAGCGCGATTGCAAAGCCGAGCTGGCGCGGCGGCGATGTCGGCTGCTGGACCAATGGCTCGTTCACTGGTCGGCGGGTGTTGCAGCTTATCGGGGCCCGTGCAATCCGCGCCTCGCAGGCCAGCTGCGCAAGCTCATTCCACCGGAGCGGCTGGCGCAAGCTCCGCCGGTGGGCTGGTCCAGGGCTTCCTGATCAGGAAGATCACGCCGCCAAGCACCACCAAGCCGAGCGAGAGCAGGAAAGCCTCCAGTCCCGATCCGTAGAAGGCGAACAGGACGAAGGCGAGGCCGATCACGCAAGCGACCGTCGTCAGCGGCTTTCTGTCCTTGATCATCGCAGCGATCGCCGCCGCCGAGTAAAGGTAGAGAACCGCATCGGCCGCGAAGAGTGTCATGAAGGTAAATAGCTGCGCCGTTCCCTTGGCTGCATTGAGCCCGAGCAGAATGCATCCAAGACCGGCGCTCGCCAGCTGCGCCGCATAAGGCGCGTTGAAGCGATTGGTGCGCCCGAAATATCGCGGCATGTCGCCACGAAGGCCCATCGAAAAGAGCATTTCGCCGGTGCCCAAAAGGGCGACGTTCAACGCTCCGAAGGCGCTGACCGCCATCGCAACGGCCGCAAGCAAGGCCGCGCCCTCACCACCGTAGCGGCCGATTGCGTCGGGGAACGGCGCGACCGACCCGGCGATGGTGGCATTGGGAATGATCAAGCTTAGTGCGAGTGTCGACAGCAGATAGCCGATGGCGATGATTGCCAGACCTATCACTAGCGCTCGGGCCAAATTGCGTTCCGGATCGCGGATCTTGCCAACCGGCGCCAGTGAGAATTCGAAGCCGGTGAGCGCCCACAGGCACAGCGCCGATGCCGTTGCGATATTGGCGAACGACGGGGCGGGAACGTCGATCTTCTGGAGCGGTTCGCCGCCGAAACCCAACGCCGCAGCGATCACGACCACCGCGACGAGTGGCAGGGTTTTGATCAACACAGTGACGAAATTCAGCTCTCCTGCTGCCTTGATCCCTCGCATGTTGACGAGCGTGACGATCAGCATGAACAAGAACGACACCGCGACCAGATGACCGGCAAGTCCCGGAAAGATGCGGCCGAGTGCAGCTGCCGTGGCGAGTGCCACCGCGGGGTTCCCGATCCATGACGAATTCCAGGTCATCCAGGTGACGAGGAATCCGGCCGTCGGGCCGAGCTCATGCTCGACATACGCCTGGAGCCCTCCTCCCTCGGCGCTGACGATCCGCGACGCGCAATAGGCCAGCGCCATCACGCCGATGCCGCTGATCAACCAGCCGATCGGAACGCTCGCGCCGAGTGGGGCTAGTGCGACCGGAAGATAAAAGATGCCGGAGCCGACAACCCCGCCAACGACGAGCGCGAGAGTCATCCACGGGCCGAGCAATCGAGCTTCGCGGTCCTTGCTCATGTATCCCCTCCCGCCTTGGCAATGGCGGCGCGGCGGCCTAGTCGCCCCCGCGGTTCATAACTGAACAGGGGCAATGATGCGCGCATTCCTTTTTCCGGGGCAGGGCAGTCAGGCGGTGGGCATGGGCGCCGCCCTCGCCGAGGCGAGCCGAACCGCGCACGACGTTTTCCACGAGGTCGACGAGGCACTCGGTCAAAATCTGTTCCGGCTGATGCGCGAAGGGCCGGAGGAGGAGCTCAAGCTCACCGAGAATGCGCAGCCGGCGATCATGGCGCATTCGCTCGCCGTCTTCCGCGCGCTGACCAAGGACGGCGGAGTCGATCTCACGAAAGCGGCAAACTTTGTCGCCGGTCACAGCCTGGGAGAATATTCGGCGCTGTGCGCGGCAGGGTCGTTCGACCTCGCGACGACCGCGAAGCTGCTCAAGTTGCGTGGCCAGGCGATGCAGCAGGCGGTGCCGGTCGGGGTCGGCGCAATGGCGGCGCTCCTTGGCGCCGATCTGGCCCTCGCCCGGAGAATCGCCGAGGCCGCGGCGCAAGGCGAAGTGTGCACGGTCGCCAACGACAACGACCCGACGCAGGTCGTCATCTCTGGCCACAAGGGCGCGATCGACCGCGCCATCGAGCTCGCCAAGGAGATGGGGGCGAAGCGCGCGATCCCGCTGCCCGTCTCGGCGCCGTTCCACTGCGCGCTGATGCAGCCCGCTGCCGAGGCGATGCGCGATGCTTTGGGGTACGTTGTTGTGAAGGCACCTGCCGTGCCCCTGTATGCCAACGTCACTGCCCAGCCCGAGACGGACCCGGACACGATCCGCAACCAACTCGTCGAGCAGGTGACGGCCATGGTCCGCTGGCGCGAGAGCATCGCCAACATGTCCGCGGCGGGGGTCGACGAATTCGTCGAGCTCGGCGGCAAGGTGCTTGGGGGCATGGTCAAGCGCATTGCCCCGGACTCGAAAGTCACGAGCGTGGTGACAATTGAAGACGTGGAAGCGCTGGCGAAGGAGATCGCGTGATGTTCGACCTCTCTAGCATGACCGCGCTCGTCACCGGTGCATCCGGCGGACTCGGAAGCTCGATCGCCAAGACATTGGCGGCGCAGGGCGCGCGGCTCGCAGTGTCGGGAAGCAATGTCGACAAGCTGGAGGCTTTCCGCGCCTCACTCGGCGGCGATCACGTGGCGTTGCCGTGCAACCTCTCCGACGGCGCCGCGGTCGATCGGCTCGTCCCGCAGGCGGTCGAAGCGCTCGGCGGCAAGCTCGACATCCTCGTCAACAATGCAGGAGTCACGCGCGACAACCTGTTGATGCGGATGAAGGACGAGGAGTTCGAGGAGGTCATCCGGATCAATCTGGAAGCCGCGTTCCGGCTGATGCGCGCGGCTGCGCGGCCGATGATGAAGGCGCGGTTCGGGCGCATTATCTCGATCACCTCGGTCGTGGGCGTGACCGGCAACCCGGGCCAGGCGAATTACGTCGCCTCCAAGGCGGGCCTGATAGGCATGACCAAAGCGGTCGCGCAGGAGCTCGCCAGCAGAGGCATTACGGTCAACGCGGTCGCCCCCGGTTTCATGGCGTCGGCCATGACCGATGCCCTCAACGATCAGCAGCGGACAAGCATCCTTTCGAGGATTCCGTTGGGGGCAATGGGCTCGGGCGACGACATCGGCGCGGCGGTCGTCTACCTCGCCAGCCGCGAGGCCGGGTACGTCACCGGGCAGACGCTGAACGTGAACGGCGGGATGGTGATGCCCTAAAGGAGCTGCGCGCGGCGGTTAACCCTCTCTTACCACGCTCCTTGTCGCTCCATGCATCGCACCTATATCCGGCCATGAAATTCAACATTTCGGCCGCCTGACGGGGCCGATTGGGGCTGAAGAGAGAGGGATAAAACATGGCCAAGGTCATTGGCATCGACTTGGGCACGACCAACAGCTGCGTCGCTGTGATGGAAGGCGGCAAGCCGAAGGTCATCGAAAATAGCGAAGGCGCGCGCACGACGCCTTCGGTGGTCGCCTTCACCAAGGATGGTGAGCGGCTGATCGGCCAGCCGGCGAAGCGCCAGGCGGTCACCAATCCGGACAATACGATTTTCGCGGTGAAGCGCCTGATTGGCCGTCGTTTCGACGATCCGATCACCAAGAAGGACACCGAGCTTGTCCCGTACAAGATCGTCAAGGGTCCCAATGGCGACGCGTGGGTCAACGCCGGCGGCAAGGACTATAGTCCGTCGCAGATTTCCGCCTTCATCCTCCAGAAGATGAAGGAAACCGCGGAGGCCTATCTCGGCGAGACCGTCACCCAGGCGGTGATCACCGTTCCCGCATACTTCAACGACGCCCAGCGCCAGGCGACCAAGGATGCCGGCCAGATCGCCGGCCTCGAAGTCCTGCGCATCATCAATGAGCCGACCGCCGCGGCGCTCGCCTACGGGCTGGAGAAGGAAGACGGCAAGACCATCTCCGTTTACGATCTTGGCGGCGGCACCTTCGACGTCTCGGTGCTCGAGATCGGCGACGGCGTGTTTGAGGTGAAGTCGACCAACGGCGACACCTTCCTCGGCGGCGAGGATTTCGACGCGAAGATCGTCAATTGGCTCGCCGACAAGTTCAAGGAGAAGGAGGGCATCGACCTCCGCACCGACCGGCTCGCGCTGCAGCGGCTCAAGGAAGCCGCCGAGAAGGCCAAGATCGAATTGTCATCGGCCCAGACGACCGAGATCAACCAGCCGTTCATCACTGCGCGCATGGAAGGTGGGGCGACGACACCGCTCCACCTCGTCGTTACGCTGACCCGCGCGGAGCTCGACAAGCTAGTGATGCCTCTCGTCGATCGCACGATTGAGCCGTGCCGGAAGGCGCTGAAGGATGCGGGACTCGATATTAAGGGCATCGCCGACGTCGTGCTCGTTGGCGGCCAGACCCGCATGCCGCTGGTGCGCGAAAAGGTGAAGGAGTTCTTCGGCCGCGAACCGCACACCGGGGTCAATCCCGACGAGGTCGTCGCGATGGGTGCGGCGATCCAGGCCGGCGTGTTGCAGGGCGACGTCAAGGACGTGCTGCTGCTCGACGTGACCCCGCTGTCGCTGGGCATCGAGACGCTGGGCGGCGTGTTCACGCGGATGATCGACCGCAATACGACCATCCCGACCAAGAAGAGCCAGGTCTTTTCGACCGCCGAGGACAATCAGAACGCGGTGACGATCCGAGTCTTCCAGGGCGAGCGCGAGATGGCGGCGGACAATAAGATCCTCGGCCAGTTCGACTTGGTCGGCATTCCCCCGGCGCCGCGCGGCGTGCCGCAGATCGAAGTCACCTTCGACATCGACGCCAACGGCATCGTCAACGTCTCCGCCAAGGACAAGGGGACTGGCAAGGAACAGCAGATCCGTATCCAGGCATCGGGTGGCCTGGCCGATGCCGACATCGAAAAGATGGTCCAGGAAGCCGAGCAGTTCGCCGAGGAAGACAAGAAGCGGCGCGCCGCCGCCGAGGCGAAGAACAACGCCGAAAGCCTCATGCACTCGACCGAGCAGCAGCTCGCCGAGCATGGCGACAAGGTCTCTGCCGACATCAAGTCGGAGATTGAGACCGCACTCGCCGAGGCCAAGACGGCAGTCGAAAGCGGTGATGCCGACGAAATGCAGCAGAAGACGGCGGCGCTGACTCAAGCGGCGATGAAGCTCGGTGAAGCCATGTACAAGGCTCAGCAAGCTGAAACGGGCGCTGCCGGCGATGCCGATGCCGGTGCTTCCGAAGCGAGCGAGGAGCAGCCTCAGGAGGAGGTCGTCGATGCGGAATTCTCCGAGGTCGATGACGAGAACAAGGGCTGATGATCGGGTGGGCGCCGGGACCGTGGGGGAACCGGTGCCGAGTAAGGCGTAGCGGGGAGCCGTGATGGTCGAGCAAGACTATTACGAATTGCTGGGTATTCAGCGTGGATCGGACGACGCAGCGATCAAGGCTGCCTATCGCCGCATGGCGAAGGAATGCCATCCTGATCGCCACAACGGCTGCCGCGACCAGGAAGCGCGCTTCAAGGCGATCAGTGAAGCCTATGACGTGCTCAAGGACCCGCAGAAGCGGGCGGCCTACGATCGCTTCGGCCATGCCGCCTTCCGCAACGGCGGCGGTCCCGACCCGTTCGCCGAGGGCGGGTTCAACGGCTTCTCGGACATTTTCTCGACCATCTTCGGCGAGTTCATGGACCCGCGCGGCGCGCGCCAGAACGCCGCCCGCGGGGCGGACTTGCGCTACGACCTTGAGCTTACATTCGAGGAAGCTTTCATCGGGGTCGAGAAGACCATCGCGGTCGAGGCGCTCGCCCGCTGCGAGGCGTGCAGCGGCCGCGGCTGCACCAACGCCGACCATTGCGCCGACGCCTGCCAGACCTGCGGCGGAATGGGGAAGGTGCGGGCGCAGCAGGGCTTCTTCGTCGTCGAACGCGGTTGCCCCACGTGCCGTGGATCGGGCGAGGTGATCAGCGATCCCTGCGCCAACTGCCACGGCGAGGGCCGGGCGATGACCCAGCGCAAGCTTTCGGTCAAAATCCCGGCCGGCGTGGATGAAGGCACCCGCATTCGGGTGGCCGGCGAAGGCGAGGCGGGGGTCCGCGGCGCGTCCAGCGGCGACCTTTACCTGTTCATCCACATGAAGCGCCACGCCATCTACGCGCGCGAAGGAACGACGCTCATCGCCGATTGCCCGGTAAGCTTTACGACGGCAGCGCTGGGCGGTGCAATCAACCTTCCCGGCGTCGATGGGCAGAAGGTCGAGATCAAGATTCCGGCCGGGGTCCAGTCGGGCGAGCAGCTTCGCCATCGCGGTTCGGGAATGAGCGTGCTCAACAGCCGCGGCCGCGGCGACCTGGTCGCCCGCATCCTGGTCGAGACGCCGACGCG
Source organism: Sphingomonas sp. URHD0057 (assembly GCF_000620665.1). Taxonomy (GTDB): domain Bacteria; phylum Pseudomonadota; class Alphaproteobacteria; order Sphingomonadales; family Sphingomonadaceae; genus Sphingomicrobium. The sequence goes on from NZ_KK211162.1 coordinate 304,266, forward strand.
CATGAGCAAGGAGCAGAAGCGCCTGCTCGAGGAGTTTCGCGCAACCGAGACCGGTGACGAATGCCCGGCGGCCAAGGGCTTCTTCAGCCGCGTGCGGGAAATGTTCGGCTAGCCGGCCGCCCGAAGGCGGTCGATTTCGAGCCGCATCGCGAACAATTGCGCGAACAATTCTGCCGCGGCATGCACTTCGAGATTCGGCTCGCGCGCCCGTCGGTGGTCGCAACGGAATTCACCGCCAGCGAAAGGAACCCGCATCACGGCGCGGACGCCCGCGTCGCGAAGCGAGTTCATGTTGCCTGAGCGCATTAGCGCCGCATCGATCGCTTTATCGTTGGGCTCGCGCGGGAACACCGCCACCGATTGCGCTTCAGTATCACCGATCAGCATCGGCAGGCTCGCTTGCGGTTCGGCCGGCGCGGGATAGTTGCCGCGGCTGCTTTCAGCGCGGCGGTCGCCGAGGAACAGGGTGACGCGGTCGTATCCGGTCAGCGCGCGCATGCGCCGCGCGCCGCCTTCGAGCAGCGCATCGCCGTGGACGTCGGAAAGGCCTTCGATCAATCCGCCGATGGTGCCGAAAGCCTGGCCGAAGCCCTCGCTCGCGCAAGGCACGGCTTCAAGCAACACGCGGCCCCCGGATAGCTGGAAGGCGACGTCGTACAGGTCGCGGTCGCGGTCGTCGGTCAGCCGAACCCCATAGGCACGAGCGATGCCAGTGGAACCGCTGAGCCGGGAGAACAGGTTGCGAAGGTCGTGCAGCGCCTGCGCCTGGACGAAATTCCCCAGCGGCTCGTCAATCAAAGTGACGTGCGATTGACCGAGAAGATGGTGGATGTTTTCGGATGCGCGGCAAACGATCCAGTCCAGTGACAGCTCGAGGAGATAGGCGCCGGCGTGGATGCCCGCGCCCTCGCCCGGCCGCGAATCGGCGGTCGCTTGCTGGCGCAGTTCCTGAACGGTCTCCATCGCCCCCGACCTTTACGAACGATAAGGCAGCATAGCCGACTTTTGCTGCCCCGCATCCCGAAAATTGGTTTGCAGGAAGCGCTTAAGCGGCCGGCCCGAACACCCGGTCGAAAACCGCGTCGACGTGCTTTAGGTGATAATCGAGGTTGAACAGCTGCTCGAGCTGGTCGTGCGGCAAGCGTTGCGAAACGTCGAGGTCGTCCTTGAGCAGATCGAGCAGCGATAGTTTGCCGTCCGACTCCCACACCTTCATCGCATTGCGCTGGACGAGCGCATAGGATTCCTCGCGGCTGAGGCCGGCCTGGGTCAGCGCGAGCAGCACCCGTTGCGAGTGAATCAGCCCGCCCATGCGGTCGAGATTTTTCTGCATCCGCTCGGGATAAATCAGGAGCTTGTCGACCACGCCAGTCAAGCGCGCGAGCGCGAAATCGAGGGTGATCGTCGCGTCCGGGCCGATGAAGCGCTCGACCGATGAGTGCGAAATGTCGCGCTCGTGCCAAAGCGCGACATTCTCCATCGCCGGCAGCGCGTAGCTGCGGATCATGCGGGCGAGACCCGTCAAATTTTCGGTCAGCACGGGATTGCGCTTGTGCGGCATCGCCGAGCTGCCCTTTTGCCCCGGCGAGAAATATTCTTCCGCCTCGAGCACTTCGGTGCGCTGGAGGTGGCGGATCTCGGTCGCCAGCCGCTCGATCGACGAGGCGATGACGCCCAGCGTCGCGAAGAACATGGCGTGACGGTCGCGCGGGATGACCTGCGTGGACACCGGCTCCGCCGTCAGCCCGAGCGCGGCCGCGACATGCTCCTCGACGGAGGGCGGGACATTGGCGAAAGTCCCGACCGCTCCCGAGATCGCACAGGTCGCGACATCGTCGCGCGCCGCGATCAGCCGCTCGCGGTTGCGCGCGAACTCGGCATAGGCCTGGGCAAGCTTCAATCCGAACGTCGTCGGCTCGGCATGAATGCCGTGGCTGCGGCCGATCGTCGGCGTCAGTTTATGTTCCTGCGCGCGGCGCTTCAGGACCACGAGCAACGCGTCGATGTCGGTGATCAGCAGCTCCGCCGCTTGCTTGAGCTGTACGGCGAGCGCGGTGTCGAGGACGTCGGAGCTGGTCATGCCCTGGTGCAACCAGCGCTTCTCCGGGCCGAGCTTCTCGCCGGCCCAGGTCAGGAAGGCGATCACGTCATGCTTGGTGACCGCCTCGATCCGGTCGATCGCGTCGATGTCGATATGTCCAAGCACGTCCGAATCATAAGCGGCGCGGATCGTCGCGGCGTCGTCGGCCGGGATCATGCCGATCTTGCCCATCGCCTCGGCCGCGAACACCTCGATCTGCCACCAGATGCGGTAGCGGTTTTCGGCCGACCAAATGGCCGACATCTCGGGGCGCGAATAGCGGGGGACCATAAGCCGAGCGGCTAGCAGAGCCGTTGCCGGGCTTCAAATCACGACGCGCGCGGGTAATGACTCGCGGCGATGGGGGATATCGGCGACGATCCGGATGCTGGGCTTGTCGCTGCTGCGCGCGCCGGCAACCGCGATGCCTTCGAAAAACTGCTGCGCACCCATTACGATCGCGTCCACGGGTTCGCCTGGCAGCTGACCGGGTCGCGCGCCGACGCCGACGATATCGCGCAGGACGTATGCTGCACTTTCGTCGAAAAGATTGGCGGCTTCCGCGGAGATGCCAAATTCTCGACCTGGCTCATCGGCATCACCTTCAACGCCTGCCGCGATTTCAAGCGCCGCCGCCGCTCGTTCCTCGGGCTCACCGAGAAGCTCACCGTCTTGGCCGGGCTGACCGCGCCAAAGGACGGCCGCGATCTCTATGACGCCATTTGGGTCCGGAGCGCGATCGCGAAACTGAAGCCAGTTTACCGCGAAACGGTCGTCCTCGTCGCCGGCCAGCAGCTCACTCACGCCGAGGCGGCGGCAATCCTCGGTATCGCCGAAGCGACGGTGTCATGGCGCATGAGCGAAGTACGGCGGATGCTCTCGGCGGGCGATTGAGGCGAAAGCTCCGTCCATTGGGAGCGGCCAATGTCTGAAATGGGTGGAAAGCGGACATTAGCCATTCAACGCTAAGCGGGGCATGGCCAATCACTTGCTCGAAAGGGCTGATCAAATGACGCCACGATTTGGAGTCACGCAGTGGCCGGCAATCACGTTTCTCGCGCTTGGGGGTTGCCAAGCCGAATGTGGTCGTGATGTCTCAGGATGCAACGAACTTTGGAACTACCACGAAAACTCGCTCCTTGGGGTATATTACTCTCGCCTCGAGAACCGAACTCACGGCCGAACTTTCTTGTACTTTCCCAATGTCGACGACGATGGGCTCGATATCATTGCTCTTCCCTTAGAAGGTAGAAATCGCGGCTATGGGGTCGTGTTTGCCAACTCGAATGTGCCGCCGCGCGATAAAGGCATGGGAGAGCCGTTTGTCCTATCGCAAGAGACCCTTCGACAAATACGGAGCGGCACTAAGCTCACGAAAGAAGTCGACGCATTTCTGAGCGATGTGGCTAGCCGGACCGACGCTAATGAGCCTCCTTAAGAGTTAGCGGTCATTCGAAATTCGGCAGCGCGAAAGCGGCCATCAAAGAAATTCTCACAACCTCCCAAGGAAATCCTCCGTCCGCGCGTCGAAGGGACATGCGGGCGATCCTGCCCGCGGTTTGGAAGGGGGTCGTCATGCTCCGCTTTAATCGCTCACTGGGCTCCGTCCTGGCGGCAGTGTTCGTCGTGTCCTGCTCGAATTCCGGCGTCGAGGAGGGGGCCGGGGCGCCGCCCGTCACGACCGCAAACGCGCCGAAGACAACCAACGAGATCGTCGTCACCGGCGGCTTGGCGGTCCGGATGGAGAAGCGTTCCGCGGATTCGCTGTCATACTCGCCATCGGCGCCTCCACCTCCGCCCGGACTCTACGCACAGAGAGACCCGAAGTGGGTACCAGCGTATCACGACCAGGGCAGAGACAAGTTTACCGCGACCGCCGAGAACCCGTTCAAGGTGGTGCGCGAAGACCCGGTATCGACCTTCTCGATCGACGTGGACACCGCCTCTTATTCCTGGATACGCGCCTCGTTGAACCAGAATGTGCTGCCACAGCCGGCGGCGGTGCGGACCGAGGAAATGGTCAACTACTTCCCCTACGACTACGCGACGCCGAAGAGCACCGCGCAGCCCTTCACCACCAACGTCGCGGTGATGCCGTCGCCGTGGTCCACGGGCCGCGAGCTCGTCCGCATCGGCATCAAGGGCTACGACATTCGCCGCGCCACGCGGCCGCACGCCAACCTCGTCTTCCTGATCGACACGTCGGGGTCGATGCAGGAGCCGAACAAGCTTCCGCTGGTCAAGCAATCGCTGGCGATGCTGCTGAACGAGCTCGACGGCAACGACCGCGTCGCCATCGTCACTTATGCCGGAACCGCCGGAACCGCCCTCGAGCCCACCCCGGCAAGCCAGAAGCAGAAGATCCTCTCGGTGATCGACCAGCTCGGAGCCGGCGGAAGCACCGCGGGCGCCGAGGGTATCCGCCAGGCCTACAACCTCGCCGAATCAAATCTCGACCGCGAAGGCGTCAATCGCGTGATCCTGGCGACGGACGGCGACTTCAATGTCGGCATCACCAATCAGGACGAGCTCAAGGGCTATATCGAGCGCGAGCGGGGCAAGGGCGTGTTCCTGTCGGTGCTCGGCTATGGGATGGGCAATTACAATGACGCGTTGATGCAGACGCTGGCCCAGAACGGCAACGGCGCCGCGGCCTATGTCGACACTTTGTCGGAGGCGCGGAAGATTCTCGTCGACGAAGCGAGCTCGACGCTGTTCCCGATCGCCAAGGACGTGAAGATCCAGGTCGAGTTCAACCCGGCCACCGTCTCCGAATATCGGCTGATCGGCTACGAGACGCGGATGCTCAACCGCGACGACTTCGACAACGACAAGGTCGATGCCGGTGACGTCGGGTCCGGCCAGACGGTTACCGCGTTGTACGAAGTGGTCCCGGTTGGCGGGCCGCGCGCGATCGGCGACCTGCGCTATTCCAAGCCCACGGCCGTTCCCTCGCGCGGCGGCGAACTGGGCTTCGTGAAGATCCGCTACAAATTGCCCAAGTCTGACGTCAGCCGGCTGATCTCGACCCCGATCAATCAGGGCAGCGCCTTCCGCCGCTTCGAAGATGCGCCGCAGGACGCGCGCTTCGCCGTCGGGGTCGCGGCCTTTGCCGAGCTGTTGCGGGGCGGCAAGTATAGCGGGACGATCAGCTATGACGACGTGCTGAGGATCGCCGCCGCGGCGCGCGGACGCGACGAGTTCGGCTATCGCAATGAGTTCGTCCAGCTCGTCCGCGCGGCGAAGAGCGCCCGGACGATAGCGTCCCTCGGGGAGTAGGGACGGGGTGGCCGTCGCTGCTGCCCCCACGGCGGCGGCCGCTCTCTTCGACGTTGCGGCGACATGCCGCTATGAGGTCTTGCGATGCCTGCCGAACGTGATTCCGCGCTGTTGCCCAACCCACCGCCACCGCGGCCGGCGGCGCGCGACGCGGCAATCGCCGCAGCCATGCGCCGCTTCGATGGCGTGGAAGACAAGCCGGCGGCGTCCGCGCCGAGGTCTTTGCACTGGACCCGCAAGCCGCAGTTCGGAGTGCTGGTGACCGCCGCGCTGGTCGCGGTGTTGGGTATTCCCGCCGCCCTCATCGCGCTTCGCAGCGACGATCTCCGCCCGCGGCCCCAATCGTCAGTGCCCGCGCCATCCGTGACGGCGGTCCGCCGGACCAGCGTTGCGCCGACACTGCCGCCGGAAGCGCCCGTCACTCGCCTTACCGAAGAGCCGTCGGTTGCGCCTCCCGTTCATCACCGCGACGTCGCCGTCACCGAAAGCCGCGACAGACAAGAGATCGGTGCGGCCGCGAGCAATGAAGAAGCGTTGGAAGAGGCGCCAGAACCTCGGGCGATGATAGCCGCGCCCGTCGCGGCACCGCCGCCGCCTCCGCCTCCCGCCCCGGCTTTGGCGCAGAACCGCGCCGGCCAGGCGGTGGCGGACGAACTCGTGGTTACGGGCTCGCTGATGCGCGCACCGCCCGTGGAAAAATCAAAGAGGGCGCGCGCGGAAGGGGGGTATGCGCCGATCGCGCCCGATTGGGTGCTTAAGGATCGCGCCTACGCTGCGTTCCTTACCGGCCTGCAGGCGGCCGTCCGGGCGAATGATCGAGACGCGGTGATTCGACTGGTCGCTTTTCCGCTGCGGGTGAATTCCAATGGCCGCAGCCAGCTCTATCGCGATGCGGATTCGGTCCGGCGCGATTACGGCAAGATTTTCACGCCGCGGGTCACGGGTGCGATCGTCAGCCAACGGTTCGATCGGCTGTTCGTCCGTGACCAGGGTCTCATGATCGGCGACGGCCAGGTGTGGTTCGACCATGTCTCGCCGTCCGGACCGGTGCGCATCCGCGCGATCAATCCCTAGATCAGCCCCATCGCCCGCATGCTGGTGCGCCCTTGCGCGCCGACGATGACGTGGTCGTGAACCGAAATCTTCATGTGGCGGCCGGCGTCGACCAGGTCGCGGGTGAGGCGAATGTCCTGCTGGCTTGGGCTGGCATCGCCGCTCGGGTGATTGTGGACGATGATCAGCGCCGTCGCGCCGAGCGCAATCGCGCGGGCAATGACCTCGCGGACGTGGACCGAGGCTTCGTCGACCGAGCCCTGCCACAAAGCCTCGTTCGCGATCAGCGTGTTCTTGGCATTGAGGAAGAGGATGCGGACTTCCTCGGTTCGGCGATGGGCCATGGCCGCGTGGAGGTAGTCGCCGAGCGCCTCCCAGCTAGACAGTACGGGCTGGCCCTCGATCCTCGCTTCCAGCATGCGAAGCGCGGTCGCTTCAGCGATTTTCAGTGCAGCGACGGTGGAATCGGTCAGGCCTTCGTTTCGAAGCGTTTCGGCGCGGGCGGAGAGCAGCGGACCAATCCCACCGAAATCCTGAAGCAGGCGCTTGGCCAGCGGCTTGGTGTCGACGCGCGGGATGGTGAGCGCGAGGAGGTATTCGATCAACTCATAATCGAGAAAGCCAGCGGGACCGCCGTCAAGGAGCCGCCGCCGCAGTCGCCCGCGATGCCCGCCGGTCGTATCGGTTTCTTCCTGGCTACTCGCGCGACCGTTCATGCCGCCCCTTCTGCGACTGGTCCGAGCAATGCTTACCAACCATAGATGTCGGCGCGATGGAAGGGGTCATGCCGCCGCTGGAACGGTCCCGGCACAAGCGGGTTAGTAAGGCCCATGGCTGAACGGCCGGATGACGAGCAAACCGTGATTGTACGGCGCGGCCCACGGTGGGGGCGAATCGCGAGCTTCGCAACGCTCGCGGTGTTGCTGTTTCTCGCCCTCGTGATCGTGGGAGTATGGATCGAGCGCCGGCCAATCGCGACCCATTTCCTCAAAGGCGAGTTCGAGCGGCGCGGGGTCCAGGCGACCTATCATCTCGACCGCGTCGGCCTGAGGACCCAGGAAGTCCACGATCTCGTCATCGGCGACCCCAAACATCCCGACCTGACCGCGCGGCACGCCATAATCCAGATGCGCCTCAAGTGGGACGGCAGCTTCGAGGTCTACCGGGTCTTTGCGCGCGGGGTGCGTCTCCGTGGCAAGCTGGTTCGCGGTAAGGTCAGCTGGGGCCAGATCGACAAGCTGCTTCCGCCGCCGACCAACAAGCCCTTCGCGCTGCCCGCCTTTTCCCTCGATATCGCCGACAGCAGCATCGCCTTGGCGACGCCGTTCGGCCCTCTCGGCCTCGCGCTGGAAGGCAATGGTCAGCTGAGTGGCGGCTTCAAGGGCCGCGCGGCCTTGGCCAGCCCGCGTCTCGTCCCGGGCCGCTGCGGTGCCGAGGATCTGCGGATGAACGCCGCGGTCGCGGTGGTCGCCAGGCGCGCCCGCGTCGAAGGCCCGGTTACGCTCAGCCGTTTTGCGTGCCCGGCGAGCCGGTTCGAGGTGGTCGCTCCGCGTTTCGACGCCAAGGCGAGCTTCAACGAGGCGTTCACAACCGTCGACGGCAGCGGGCTGATGGCGATCCAATCGATGACCGCCGGAGCGAACGGGCTTGCGGCTGCCGCCGGTGAGTTGACCTACGAGGGGCAGCTCAACCACGTTAAAGGCCGGGTGAAGCTCGCAGCGCAGAAGTCCCGGCTCGGCACCATCTATGCCGACCGTACGCGGCTCGACGGCGGCTACGGCCTCAATTCGCGGGAAGGCACCTTTGCCCTGGTCGGCAATTTTGCCGCAGACAGCGCCAGCCTCGCTCCGTCGATGATCGCCGGCGTGACCGAACCGCTTGCCGCCGCGCTCAAGACACCCATCGGCCCGATCGCGTCGAGCATCGGCAACGCGATCGCGCGGACGGCGCACAACTTCAACAGCGCCGGGGCGATCCGCATCGTCAATTTCCCCGCCGGCGGAGGCGCGCGGATCGCCGGCGCCGACATCAAGGGGCCGAACGGCGCGCGCGCCCGCGTATCTGGGGGCAGCGGGGTGACTTATTACTGGCCGTCGGGCGGGCTCAGAATCGACGGGGATATCGAGATGGCGGGTGGCGGCCTGCCCACCGGCCGAGTGTCGCTTCGCCAGCCGAGCCCGGGCGCGCCGATGAACGGCGTCGCGCAGCTTGCGCCTTACTCGGCGAATGGCCAGCGGCTGGCGCTCAGCCCGATCCGTTTCGGGCCGGGCCCCGGCGGAACCACCCAGGTCAGTACTTTGGCTCAGCTTGATGGGCCGTTCCCCGACGGGCGGGTGCAGGCGCTGCGGCTCCCGATCACCGGGCGCATCGGCAAGGGCGGTACCTTCGCGTTCGGCACATCGTGCGCGGTGATCAGCTTCAATTACCTGCGCACCGGCGTGCTGGAGCTTGGCCAGACCCGCCTGCCGGTGTGCCCGATCGGCCCGGCGATCATTTCGAAGAGCCCTGGCGGATCGGTCCTGGCGAGCGCCCGGTTCAGCGGCCCGGTGCTCAACGGCCGGCTCGGCAGCTCGCCGCTCCATCTGGCTGCGGGCGGCGGCCAGATCATCGGCAAGAACTTTGTCTTCAACCGCCTGGGCCTGCGGCTCGGCAAGCCGGCATCGCCGATCGTCTTCGATGCCGCGCGGCTCAATGGCAGCTTCGTCGGCGCCGGCATCAGCGGCAGGTTCGGCGACGCGCGAGCGACCATCGGCAACGTGCCGCTGCTTCTGAGCGACGCGTCGGGAAGCTGGCGCGTCCATCACGGCGACTTGAGCGTCGACAGCGCGCTCACGGTTTCCGACCGCGACGCCAACCCACGCTTCTATCCGCTGAAGAGCGACGACGTGCACCTCACCCTCGCCGGCGACTATGTCCACGCGAACGGGGCGCTGAGGCATGACAGCACGCTCGTCACCAATGTGGCCATCGAGCATCAGCTATCGAGCGGCGCCGGCCACGCGGACCTGAACGTCCCAAGCCTGGTCTTCGGGCCGAACCTCCAGCCCGAGGAGCTGACGCGGCTTACGGAAGGCGTCATTGCGCTGGTCAACGGAACGATCACCGGCCACGGCCGGATCGACTGGAATACTCTCGGCAAAGTCACCTCGAGCGGCGATTTCTCGACCGCCAACCTCGACCTCGCCGCGCCGTTCGGCCCGGTGACCGGCATGAGCGGCACGGTCCATTTCGATGATTTGCTCGGCATGACCACGCCGCCAGGCCAAGTGCTCAGCGTCAAGTCGATCAACCCCGGCATCCTCGTCGAGAATGGCGTGATCCGCTACCAGTTGCTGCCCAACCAACTGGTCAAGATCGAGCGCGGCGACTGGCCGTTCATGGGCGGGCGCCTCATCCTCCATGAGACGGTGCTCAATTTCGCCCGGCCGACGGCTAAGCGCCTGACCTTCGAAGTCGTTGGCTTCGACGCCAAGCAGTTCGTCGACAGCCTTGGCTTCTCGGGCCTCGAGATTACGGGCACCTTCGACGGCGTGCTGCCGATGATCTTCGACGAGAACGGCGGCCGCATTGTTGGCGGTCGGCTCGATTCGCGGCCGGCCGGCGGCGAGTTCAAATATTCCGGCACCAAGCCGAAGGCCGGGATGATGGCCGGTGCCGTGTTTGAGCTGCTTCGCGACCTTAAATATCGGTCGATGATCGTGCGATTGGACGGCGATCTAGCCGGCGAGTTCGCGACCAGGATAACCATCGACAAGATCTCGCTGGGAAGCGGCGGCGGACTTGCCGGCAAGATCATCCGCGGCGCCTTCAGCAAGGTCCCGTTGAAGCTCAACCTGAACATCAGCGGGCCGTTCCGGGCGCTGATCCAGATGGCCAAGGCGTTCAAGGATCCGCGCGAGGCGATCGCGCCGGTGCTGCCGTTCCCGATCGACTCCCCGAGCCTCGACGTCGTGGTCGAGCAGAACCGCAAGGAAGAAGAGCAAACGCCGATTACCCCCACCAATGACGTCCAGGTCACCCCCACATCCCCACCAAGCGAGAAGTGACATGAGAAGCTGTATAAAAACGACGATGCGAATTGCCGGAGCAGGGCTGGCGCTGCCTCTGACGAGCTGCGTGACAGTCAAGGCGCCCGACAAGCCGATCGAGATCAACCTCAACGTTGCGATCAAGCAAGAGGTGCTTGTCCGGCTTCAGCAGGATGTCCAGCGGTTGATACAGCAGAACCCGCAGGCCTTCCCAGCGCCTCCGACGCGGCCATGATACGCCAACTTACCCTCGCGCTGATCATCGTCGCGGCTCCGGCAGCGGCGCAAACGCCGGCGGTCGATGCTGCCCGCGCGGTGGGCGGCGTAGGGGAGCGCTACGACGGCTATTTGGGCATCGCTGGACCGGTAGCTCCGGCGGTTCGGTCTCAGGTTTCCAGGATCAATATCCAGCGGCGCGCCCTCTACAGCAATCTCGGCTCCCAGAAGGGGGCGAGCCCGCAGGAGGTAGGGGTCACGGCTGGGTGCCAGTTGCTCGCGCGGGTTGGGGTGGGGCAGGCCTATTTGCTTGCCGACGGGGTGTGGCGGCGGCGCGCAGCCGGCCAGCCGGCGCCGGTTCCTGACTACTGCCGCTGAGCACGGCCGCGCGGTTGACTATCTAAACTCCGGTTCATAAAGGGGCGGCGCCTTGGCGGTGTCGCTTTCCGCCATGTTCCTCGTCCTTGCCTGGCCCTGTGGATTTCCAGCAGGGGCGACGCACAGGGGAGACGCATGGCAGAGGACGAGACCGAACAGGCCCCGAAGCTTCCGCCCGACGCTCGGCTTGAATCGCTCGACGAGCGGCTCGACCAGGCGCAGCAGCGCGAAGCCAACAGGGCCGCTAAGGCGCAGCCAGATCGGACCCGCCAGTTCGGCCAGCGGATGGCTGGACAGATGATCGGCGCTCCGGCGGGCGGATTTTTGTTTGGCTGGGGCTTGGACACGCTGTTCGGGACCAAGCCGCTGTTCATGATTATCCTGATGTTCGTGGGCTTCGGCGTCGGCATTCGGAACGTTTATTATTGGTCCAAGACGACGCCTGCGGGCGACGACGGTCAGGCGAAAAAGAGGTAGGATACAAGTGGCGGGCGGAGCCAAGTTAGACCCGATGCACCAGTTCGAGGTGCAGCCGATCGTTCCCCTTCGTGTTGGCGGCTACGACATCAGCCTGACGAACAGCGCACTGTGGATGCTGATCGCGCTCGGCGTAATCGTCGTCTTCATCGGCGTCGGCATGAAGCGCGAGCTCGTGCCCGGACGATGGCAGATGGCCGTCGAGCAATTGACCGGCATGATCGACAAGATGGCCGGAACGACGATCGGTCCGGAAGGGAAGAAGTTCGAACCGCTCCTATTCTCGCTGTTCACTTTTATCCTGGTTGCCAATTTTCTCGGGATTTTGCCGTTCGCGATCGTTCCGGGGCTGCATCCATTTGCATCAACCAGTCATTTTTCCGTCACCGGCGTCCTTGCGGTCATCAGCTTCTCCACGGTCCTGATCGTTGGGTTCACCAGGCACGGATTCCACTTCTTTTCGCTGTTCTTGCCGCCAGGCGTGCCTTGGTACATGCAGGCATTCCTGTTCCCGATCGAACTAATCAGCTTCCTGGTTCGGCCATTCAGCCTCGGCCTTCGTCTGTTCGTCGCTATCCTTGCTGGTCACGTTCTAATGGACGTGTTCGGCAGCTTCATCGTGAGCGGCCTGAACGGCGGCGCGCTCGGCTTCGGCGTCAGTGCGGTCAGCTTCCTGTTTGTTGTATTCATCGGGCTGCTCGAAATTCTGGTCTGCCTCATTCAGGCTTACGTCTTCACCCTGCTGACTGCTGTCTATCTCAACGACGCGGTCAACCTTCACTAGTTCAAAAAGGAGTTCGTTATGGATCTTGCATCTGCCCAAGTGATCGGTGCCGGCCTTGCCGCCATCGGTGTTGGTGCCGCCGCGATTGGCGTTGGCAATGTTTGGGGCCCGTTCCTGGAAAGCGCGGTGCGCAATCCTGCTGCTTCGGACAGTCAGTTTACCCGGGTCCTGATCGGCTTCGCGCTCGCCGAGTTGCTCGGACTTATCGCGTTGGTCGTCGCGATCATCATCCTTTACGCGCCGCCGTCGCACTAGTCCGCGCGTCGTTGCTAGCGGGTCAGCTATGCCTCAGATCAACCAGCTTTCGGCAATCTTCTTCTCCCAGCTGTTCTGGCTGTTGGTGGTATTTGGGATCATTTATTTCGTCATCGGGCGAGGGATGGTGCCGAAGATCCGCTCGACGGTCGAAACGCGCGAGAAGAGGATCGCCGACGATCTCGCCCATGCTCAGGCTGCGCGGGTCGCGGCTGACGAGACGGAAGCAGCGTGGCGCGAACGGATGGACGCTGCACGGGCGGAAGCGGCCAAGCTTTCGAACGAGGCCAAGCAGGCGAGTGCCAAGGATACTGAGACAAAGGTACACGCCGCCGCTGACAAGCTCAACGCAAAGCTGGAACAAGCTGAGGCCAAGATTCGGGTCGCGCTCGACGCGGCGCGCTCAGAGATCGAAACCGTTGCCGCAGATGCGACTAAGGAAATCGTATCACGGCTGACCGGCAAGAGGGTCGATCAGAAGCAGGCCGTTGATGCGGTGAAGGCGGAAATGAATGTCTAATATTGTGATGGCCGCTGTCATCGCTTCGGAAGTGCCGCAGGCTGCCGAACCCTCTGCATTCGGCTTTCTCACTGCTCCCGTAGCCATCGCGCTGGCGATGATCGTTGTCATCGCGATTCTCATAAAGGGTGGAATGCATCGGACCGTTGCCAGGACACTCGACGACCAGATCGCGACCATTCGCAACCAGCTCGCCGAGGCGGAATCGTTGCGCAAGGAGGCCGAGGCGCTGAAGGCGGAATATGCGGCCAAGGCCAAGTCCGTCGACAAAGACCGCAAAGCCTTGCTCGAGCGGGCCAGGCACGAAGCCGAGGAAATCGTCGCTAAGGCCAAGGCCGATGCGGAAGCACTGATCGAGCGCCGCGGCCGGATGGCTGAGGAGAAGATCGCCGCGGAAGAGCGCGCCGCGATCGATCAGTTGCGCGCCACCGCAGCCGATGCAGCGACCAGGGCGGCCAAGCGCCTGATCGCCGAGCGGCACGACGCGGCCGCCGACGAGACGCTGGTCAATCAAGCCATCGACGAGATCGCTTCGCGCTGAGTAAGTGCTTCGAGACGCCGCTTCGACAAGCTCAGCGGCTCCTCAGCATGAGCGGGATAATGCAGGGCCGCTCATCCTGAGGAGGGACTGAGAGCGCGAAGCGCGTCGAAGGTCCGTCTCGAAGGGCTATTGCTGGTGCTGGCCTCCGGGCTGGCTGACGCCTTCGAGCGCCTGCGCCGCGGTCTCATTGTCGCTTTCACGGCTGAGGTCGCCGAGGCTGACGATGCCGCACAGCCGCTCGTTTTCGTCGATGACCGGCAGACGGCGGACTTGGGCCTCGCTCATCTTGCTCGCGACGTCCTCGACGCTGTCATCGGAACGCGCGCAGACGACGTCATCGGTCATCAGCTCGCGGACCGGCGTGTCGGGGCCATAGCCCTTGGCGACGCCGCGCACCGCGATGTCACGGTCGGTGATCATGCCGACCAGGCGATCGCCATCGGTCACGGGGATCGATCCGGCGTCGGTCCTCAGCATGAACCGGGCCGCTTCCTGGGCCGACTGGTCGGGGCGGATGGTCTCGACGTCGCGCGTCATCACTTCGCTGATTTTCATGGTCGCTCTCCTTTCAGGAAATTCGACCACCCAACGAACGGCCGTGAGCGGCGTTGCGTGCTTTACGGGACGTTCTCGGTCAAAAGGTCGTAGGTCGCGACCAGCTCGTCCTTTTGGTTGAAGACCTCGACTGCCCAGCGGACGACGCCGGTGTCCTCACTCTTCAGCGACTTCGCCCGGACGGTCAGCTCGACCCGCATTGAATCTCCGGGATAGAGCGGGGTCAGGAACCGCAGATTCTCGAGCCCGGTATTGGCCAGCACGGGCCCCGGATCGGGGTCGACGAACAAGCCGGCGGCGAAGCTCAAGATCAGATAGCCGTGGGCCACGCGCCCTTCGAAGATCGGCGAGGCCTTCGCGGCTTCATCGTCCATGTGGGCGTAGAATTTGTCGCCGGTAAACTCGGCGAAATGCTCGATGTCGGCGAGGGTCACGGTACGACTGCCGGTGTTCCACGTGTCGTCGATGTTGAGCTCGCTCATCCTCCGGCGGAATGGGTGAACGTCGATCACATGCTTGGGCGCGCCGGGCACGTATTGCTCGGTGATCGCGGCGATCATCGCCGGCGTGGATTGGAGGGCGGTGCGCTGCATGTAGTGCTTGACCCCGCGCACCCCGCCCATTTCCTCGGATCCGCCGGCACGTCCGGGACCGCCGTGCACAAGCACCGGAAGAGGCGAACCGTGGCCGGTGGATTCGGCGGCATTGTCGCGGTTCAGCACCAGCATTCGCCCGTGATAGGCGGCCGCGCCCTGGACGAAGGTGCGCGCGGCGTCGGGTGAGTGAGTGAACAGTGACAACACCAGGCTGCCTTTGCCGCGGTTGGCAAGGGCGATGGCGTCCCCAATGTCCTTGTAGGGCATGATCGTCGAGACCGGGCCGAACGGCTCGCAGTCGTGGACCGCGGCGGTGGCCCAGGGATCGTCGGTTCGCAACAATACTGGCGGCAGGAAGGCGCCCCCCGGAATCGGTGGCTCGGCATCGGGATTCCCGGCGACGATGCGCGCGCCGGCAGCCTCCAGCTCGGCGATCTTCTCACGCACGTCGTCGCGCTGGCTGACGCTGACGAGCGCGCCCATCCGCGTATCCTCGGCGCGCGGGTCGCCGACCTTGGTCTTGGCGAGTCGCTCGGCGAGCGCTTGCTCGACCGCGTCGAGATATTCGGCCGGAGCCATGGCGCGGCGGATCGCGGTGCACTTCTGCCCGGCCTTGACCGTCATCTCGGTCGCGACTTCCTTGATGAACTGGTCGAACTCGGGCGTGCCCGGCGCGGCGTCCGGGCCGAGCAGCGAAGCGTTGAGGCTGTCCTGCTCGGCGACAAAGCGGACCGATTCACGAACCACCGCCGGGTGGGTGCGAAGCTTAAGCGCAGTCGAGGCGGAGCCGGTGAAACTGACCATGTCCTGCCCGGTGAAATGGTCGAATAGGTCGCCGACCCCGCCGACGATCAACTGGATCGCGCCCGGCGGCAGAATGTTTGCCGCAATCATGATCTTGAAGGCGGCTTCGGCAACATAAGCGGTGGCCGACGCTGGCTTCACGATCGCGGGGACGGCGGCGAGCAGAGTCGGGGCGAGCTTCTCCAGCATCCCCCACACGGGGAAGTTGAAAGCGTTGATATGCACCGCCGCCCCCTGAAGCGGGGTGTAGATGTGCTGGCCCACGAAGGTGCCCTGCTTCGACAGGCCTTCGAGCTGGCCGTCGAGCAGGACATGGGCGTCGGGCAACTCGCGCCGGCCCTTTGACGAAAAAGAGAATAGCGTGCCGGCGCCGCCCTCGATGTCTATCCAGCCGTCCTTGCGGGTCGCGCCGGTTAGGTAATTGAGCTCGTACAACTCTTCCTTGCGGGCAATGATCGCCTGGCCGAGCGCCTTGATCATGCGCGCGCGGTCGTGGAAGGTCAGCTTTCTTAGCGCTGGACCGCCGACTTCGCGGGCGTGACGGAGCATGCCGCCGAAATCGAGCCCATTCGAGCCGGTCATCGCGACCGGCGCGCCGTCGATCGCGCTTGCGATCTCGGCGAGCGTGCCGTCGCCGGCGACCCAGCGGTCGCGTTCGTAATTCAGCAGTTGGGCGGTTTTCATCGTGATCCGTCATTGCGAGTGCAGCGAAGCAATCCAGCTGGATTGCCGCGTCGCTACGCTCCTCGCAATGACGGGTCGAGGGTTATGTCAGAGCCTGCCCATCAGCAGTAGGATCACGATCACGATCAGGATGACGCCGAGAATGCCCGACGGGCCATAGCCCCAATTGGCACTGTGGCCCCAGCGCGGCAGTGCGCCGACCAGCATCAGGATCAACAAGATGACGAGAATGGTCCAGAGCACGATGTCCTCCTTCTGTCGCTATTCGCGACGCGTAACGAACGGTTGCTCGGAGGGTTGCAGCGCCGCTGCCGCCGCGCCATCACGCCGTCGATGGTCGATCCGGTCCGCCCAATCTCACTCGCCGAGATCGAGGAAGCGCGCGGCCGCGTCGCCGGCACGGTCCTGCGCACGCCGCTGGTCAGGCTCGACGCCGGCGCCGGCGCGCCCGAGATTTATTTGAAGCTCGAAAACCTGCAGCCGACCAATGCCTACAAGATTCGCGGCGCGACCAATGCGGTCGCCTGCCTGTCGGACGAACAGCGCGCACGGGGCGTGTGGACGATCAGCGCAGGCAATGCAGGCCAGGGCGTTGCCTATGCCGCGCGGGCCCGCGGCGTGCCCTGCTCCATCGTGGCGATCGAGACGGCGCCGCAGACCAAGCTCGACCGGATGCGCGCGCTCGGCGCAACCATCGTCCCCGTCTCCTACACCGAAGCCTGGAAGGCCGCGGAGGCCCATGCCTTCGAGGGGATGGCGGGCACCTTCATTCATCCGTTCGACAATCACGATTTCATCGCCGGGCACGGCACCATGGGCCTGGAAATCGTCGAGGACTTGCCTGACGTGCGGACGGTCATTTGCGCGATCGGCGGCGGCGGGCTGATCACGGGTGTCGGTAGCGCGGTGAAGGCTGTGCGGCCGGGAGTTGATGTGATTGGCGCCGAGCCCGAGACCGCTGCGCCTTACGCTTATTCTCTCGCGGCGGGCGCGCCCTCGAAGTTCCCGGACTGGCAGGCGTCGTTCGTCGACGGCGCCGGCGGCCAAAGCGTCACGGAACGGATGTGGCAACGGATGCGGCCGCTCGTCGACCGATCGATCGTCGTCACCCTCGACGAAACGCGCCGGTCGATGCGCCTGATCGCCGACAAAGCGCGCGCGATTGCCGAAGGTGCCGGCGCCCTCAGTCTCGCCGCGGCGCTTTCAGGAAAAGCGGGTGACGGTCCGATCGTCTGTGTCGTCTCGGGCGGCAACATCGACCTCAAAAAGTTCGCCGAGCTCGTTACTGCCCCGTGAAGTTGGCCTGGCGCTTCTCGAGGAAGGCCGCGACCCCCTCGCGATAATCGTCGGTGAAGCCGAGGCGCCGCATTGCTCCGGCCTGCCGTTCCAGTTCCTCATCGAGGCTGTACTGCCACGACGAGCGGATCATTTCCTTGATCGCCGCCAGACCGAGCGGCGGCAGCGAAGCGAGCTTGGCGGCCGTCGCGTCGACCTCGGCGTCGAGCGCCTCGTCGTCGACGGCCTTCCAGATCATGCCCCATTGCGCGGCCTTCTCTGCCGGCAACGGCTCGCCGGTCAGTGCGAGACCCATCGCCCGCGCCTGTCCGACGAGGCGCGGCAAGTGCCAAGTCCCGCCGCTGTCCGGGATCAGGCCGATTGCCGAGAAGCTCTGGATGAACTTTGCCGATTTGGCCGCGATGACGATGTCACAGGCCATGGCGATATTCGCGCCGGCGCCGGCCGCGACGCCGTTGACCCGCGCGATCACCGGTTGCGGCAGCGAGGTCAGGCTCCGGATCAGCGGATTCCAATACTTCTGCACCGTTTCGCCCAGATCGACCGCTTCTCCCGGCGCAACCGCGCGGTCGTTCAAGTCCTGGCCGGCGCAAAAGCCGCGGCCGGCGCCGGTCAGCACGACGACCCGCGCTTCGCCGAGGCTGCCCAGCGCGTCGCGCAATTCGTCGTGCATCTGCGCGGTGAAGCTGTTGAGCCGGTCGGGACGGTTGAGCGTGATGCGGGCGATCGGACCGTCCGCCTTGAAGTCGATGGTCTCGTAAGCCATGCCTGCGGCCTAGCGAAGGAGAGGGCGTGGACGCAAACGAACTTGCGAACCGGGTCGCGCACGAGATGCTGGCCGGCGAGGGCACCGGACCGTCCTGGGGCATCAAGATCGAGGAAGCGCGCGAGGGCTATGCCCGCCTGTCGATGACGGTTCGCGCCGACATGCTGAACAGCCACAAGATTGCCCATGGCGGGATGATCTTCGCGCTTGCCGACACCGCTTTCGCCTACATCTGCAACGGGGCAAACCACGCCAGCGTCGCGGCGCAGGCGTCGATGGTCTTCCTCGACAAGGTGAGCGAAGGCGAAACGTTGATCGCCGAGGGCGAGCAGGTCGCACGCGAGGGCAGAGCGGGCGTTACCCGCGTAGCGGTGCGGACCGCGGACGGCCGCGCGGTTGCCGAGTTTACCGGCTATTCACGCACCATCGGCGGAGCGGTGATCAGCTGACGGGCTTCGCGATCCTCTTGAGGCTGAACGCCTGCGCCACCAGGACAAGTCCAGCGGCGAAGGCATAAATCGCGATCAGCCAAGCCGCCGACAGAATCGTCGCGACAGGATTGGGGATCACCAGCACGAGGATCGCCATCCCAAGCAACAGCGAGAAGGCGCCGGCCAGGCCGAGAAGCCATTCGCCCTGGATTGCCTTGCGCAGGCGAATCGCCGCGGAGATTTCGAAGATTCCGGCGATCACCGACCAAACCGCCACCATGACCACCGTCAGGAACGCATAAGTGACCGTCGCCAGCATCGGCAACAGCACGAAGATCACGCCGACCAGGATCCCGGTGATCCCGCGAAAGACCATTGCCCCCCAGCGCTCGCCGCTCCTGGCGCTGCGCGTCCCGGCGACCAGCGAGGCAATGCCGTCGACAAAGGCGTAGGCCGCGAACAACAAGGTGAAGGCGAATATGGCGCTGAGCGGAAACATGATCGCCGCAACGCCGAGCGCCAACGCGAGTATGCCGCGCAGCAGAACCCAGCCCCAGGCGTGGGCTGCGAGTGATGAGAAACCGGTGCGTATAGAGTCGTCAGCCATCCTGTCCTCCTGTTCTTCGGGAACTCGCCTCGGCGGCGCTCATTTGAACCGCGGCGCGGCAAACGCTACATCGGCGCCATGTACACGACCGAGCTTCAGAAGACCGCGAAAATCGAGAACCTCGAGGATCCCCAGCTCCTCGAAGCGTTCGAGGCAAGAGTGGCCGCGGATGACTTCATCGAGCCCAAGGACTGGATGCCCGAGGCTTATCGCCGCACGCTGACGCGGCAGATCAGCCAGCACGCGCACAGCGAGATCGTTGGCATGCTGCCCGAGGGCAATTGGATCACGCGCGCCCCGTCATTGCGGCGCAAGGCGATCCTGCTCGCCAAGGTGCAGGACGAGGCTGGGCACGGGCTCTACCTGTATTGCGCAGCGGAGACGCTCGGCACCAGCCGCGAGCAGATGGTCGCGGCGCTTCACTCGGGCAAAGCCAAATACTCGACCATCTTCAATTATCCGACGCTGACTTGGGCGGACATCGGCGCGATCGGCTGGCTGGTCGATGGCGCCGCGATCATGAATCAGGTGCCGCTGCAGCGCACCAGCTATGGGCCCTACGCCCGAGCGATGGTTCGCGTGTGCAAGGAAGAGAGCTTCCACCAGCGCCAGGGCTACGAGATCATGATCGCGATGGCGAACGGCACGGTCGAGCAGAAGCGGATGGCGCAGGATGCGCTCAACCGCTGGTGGTGGCCGAGCCTGATGATGTTCGGACCACCGGATGAAAATTCACCCAACACCGCGCAGTCGATGCGCTGGCGGATCAAGCGCGAGACCAATGACGAGCTCCGCCAGAAGTTCGTCGACATCACCGTTCCGCAGGCGGACTTCCTCGGGCTCACCGTCCCGGACCCCGAGGTCAAGTGGAACGAGACGAAGGGCAGCTACGATTTCGGCGAGGTCGATTGGGAAGAATTCTACGCCGTGGTCCGCGGCGAAGGCCCGGTCGCCAAAGAACGCATGAAGGCGCGCCGCGAGGCGTGGGACAACGGCGCCTGGGTGCGCGAAGCGGCCGCCGCCCACGAAGCCAAGCGCCGCGCAAGGAAGGCGGCGTGACGATCGTCATTGCGAGGAGCGAAGCGACGCGGCAATCCATTGGCGCGAGGCTGGATTGCTTCGCTGCGCTCGCAATGACGGAGGAGTAAGTGTCTGGCGACTGGCCGCTCTGGGAAGTGTTCGTCCGCTCTAAGGGCGGCTTGTCGCATCGCCATGTTGGCAGCGTTCATGCTCCTGACGCGGAGCTCGCGCTCGCCCATGCGCGCGACACCTACACGCGGCGGCAGGAAGGGGTGAGCCTATGGGTCGTGCCGTCGGCGGACATCGTCGCCTCGGATCCTGACCAGGCGGGCGAGCTGTTCGAGCCGGCGGAAAGCAAGATCTACCGCCACCCGACCTTCTACGACATCCCCGACGAGGTGAAGCACATCTGATGGCGACGGTCGCTGTTGATCCTCGCCACGATTACCTCCTGCGCCTCGGCGACGACGCGCTGGTGCTCGGGCAGCGCCTGGGCGAGTGGTGCGGGCACGGGCCGGTGCTCGAGGTCGACATCAGCCTTGCCAATCTCGCGCTCGACCAGGTCGGCCAGGCAACGTTGCTGCTCGGGGAGGCGGGGGACGGAGACAAGCTCGCCTTCCATCGCGATGTGCTCGATTTCAAAAATTGCCTGCTGGTCGAGCAGCCCAACGGCGACTTCGCCCAGACCATCGCCCGGCACCTGCTCTATACGACGTGGCAACACATGCTGTTGGGGCGGCTGACGCAGTCGAGCGACCGGTTCCTGAGCGAGTTCGCGCACAAGGCCGTGAAAGAGGTCGCCTATCATCGCGAGCTGGCGTCCGAATGGGCGATCCGTCTCGGCGACGGCACCGATGAGAGCACGCGCCGCATGACCGAAGGCCTCGACTGGTGCTGGCGCTTCATCCCAGAGTTGTTCGAAGTTGACGAAGCCTTGCAGGCCGCGATCGATGGCGGGATCGCGCCCGACCCGCGCGAATTCGAGGGTGACTATCGTTCTGCCATCGCCGCCGTGCTCGCCGATGCGCAACTCGATGCACCTGCGGATCAACGTCCAATCCTCGGCGGACGGCGCGGTCACCACAGCGAGCATCTCGGCCATTTGTTGGCGGTGATGCAGTTCCTGCCCCGCACCTACCCCGACGCGACCTGGTAGCGTCGACTTGGCCGAGCATTTTCACGCGCTCAAGGTCGCGGAGATCGTGCCCGAAACTGCGGAAGCCAATTCCATCCGCTTCGCAATTCCGCCCGAGTTGCGCGGGCGCTTCACCTTCAAGGCGGGTCAGCATTTGACCCTGCGCGCGACGATCGACGGCGAGGAGGTGCGGCGCAATTATTCGCTGTGCACCGCGCCCGACGAGGCCGACTGGATGGTGACGGTCAAAAGGATCGGCGGCGGGCTCTTCTCCAACTGGGTCGGCGACCAATTGAAGGCCGGCGACACCGTCGACGTCATGCCGCCGCATGGGAGCTTCACGACTGACTTCAATGCAAAGGCGGGCCGGCACCTGGTCGGCGTCGCAGGCGGCTCCGGGATTACCCCCGTGATGTCGCTGATTAGGACCGTGCTGCGGACCGAGCCGGGCAGCAGCTTCACCTTGTTCTACGGCAACCGCGACAGCAGCTCGGTTATCTTCCTCGAGGCGCTGGCGGGCCTCAAGGACAAGCATCTCGGCCGGCTCGAAATCTACCATTTCCTCGACGCCGAGGAGCAGGACATCGACCTCTTCAACGGCATGCTCGACCGCGCGCGGCTCGAGGAGGCAATTCCGGCACTCGTCCCGGACGCGGCGGAGGTCGACGGCTGGTTCATCTGCGGGCCCGGGCCGATGATGGATGCGGCCGAAGGCGCGCTGCTCGATCGCAACATTCTCAAGGAACGGATCCACATCGAGCGGTTCACCGCCGATCGCCCCGCCGGCGCGGTCGCGCGCGAAATCGCCGAGCTGCAGACCAAGGCGGAAGGGGTCAGCGTCGCGGTGACGCTGGACGGTCGCACCCGTCGGGTCGCCTTCAGCCAGGGCAATATCCTCGACAGCGCCCGCGCCGCGGGCCTCCCCGCGCCGTTCGCCTGCAAGGCCGGCGTCTGCGCGACCTGCCGCGCGAAGGTCACCAAAGGCAAGGTCGAGATGGCCGCGCGCTACGGACTGACCGATGAGGAGGTCGCGGACGGTTATGTGCTGACCTGCCAGTCGGTTCCGCTCGGCGACGGCGTCGCAGTGGATTACGACGCCTGACTTCGCTAATCGCGATTCCATGCTGACCCGCACCGACGCCAGGGCGAGAAGCCTCGCCGATCTCGAGCCCGTTCCAGCTGACTCGCTCATCGCGCTGATCGGCATGGTCAATGCCGATCCCCGGCCGGACAAGATCGACGTTGGGGTCGGAGTCTTCCGCGACGCCGCCGGCAACACGCCGATCCTGAAGGTGATGAAAGAGGCCGAGCAGCGGCTCGTCGATACCCAGGTGACCAAGGCCTATCTGGGGATTGCCGGCGACAAGCGTTTCGCCGAACTGCTGCGGCCGATCGTGCTCGGTGAGCATGCCGGGGATCAGCGCATTGCCGGGCTCCAGACGCCCGGCGGCTGCGGCGCATTGCGCCTCGGTTTCGAGCTGCTCGCGACCGCGAACCCGCAGGCGCGGGTTTTGCTTGGCATGCCCAGCTGGCCAAACCACGCGCCGATCATTCATGCCGTGCGGCTCGAAGCCGTCGAATATCCTTATTATGAGCGCGGGCAGGGCGCGATCCGCTTCGAGGACATGGTGGAGACGCTGCGGTCGGCCAAGCCCGGCGATATCGCCCTGCTCCACGGCTGCTGCCACAATCCGACCGGCGCCGACTTGAGCGAAGACCAGTGGCGCGAGGTGCGCGACGTCGTCGTCGACCGCGGCCTCATCCCGCTGATCGACATCGCCTACCAAGGTTTCGCCCGCGGACTCGAAGAGGACGCGTTCGGCGTCCGGCTGATGCTCTCGGCGTGCGACGAGGTCGTCATCGCACAGAGCTGCGACAAGAATTTCAGCTGCTATCGCGATCGTGTCGGGTCGCTGTGGGTCAAGACCGGTTCGGTCGAGGCGACGGTGACGGCGATGGGCCACGTCTTCCAGCACTCGCGCGAAATGTGGTCGATGCCGCCGGATCACGGCGCCGCTTGCGCGCACATCATTCTCGAGGACCGCGGGCTTCACGCGCGCTGGCTGGTCGAGCTGGAAGGCATGCGCAACCGCATCAACTCGGTGCGGCAGCGGCTGGCGGCGGCGGACCCGCGCCTGGCCTTCATCGGGCGCCAGTTCGGAATGTTCTCCATGCTTCCGCTGAGCCCGGAGCAGGTGCTAAAGCTGCGCACCGACCATGCGATCTACATGGCCGAAAGCGGGCGCTTCAACGTGGTCGGGATGAGCGACGGACAGATCGATCGATTTATCGCCGCCGTGGTCGAGGCGCTGGACGCCTGACCATGGCCGAGCGCGACCCGGGCAAGGTGTCCGCAAAGGTGGACTGGCGCGAGGTCGCAAGGCTGGTTCTGACCAGTCGCGAGATGGATCGCCTCGAGGAGGAGGAGCTCGCGCCGGCCAAGAAGGTTCTCTACCAATTCTCGGCCCGCGGCCATGACCTCGCCCAGGTGCTGCTGGGACTTCACCTGAAGGACGGCGACGCGGCCTGCGGATATTATCGCTCGCGGCCGCTGCTGCTCGCGCTCGGGGTGCCGCTTGCCGACGCGCTCGGTTCGGGCATGGGCCTTGCCGGAGGATACTCCGACGGCCGTGATATCGGCGTCGTCTTCAATTATCCCAACCCGGGCGGGGCGCATGCGCTGCCGATGTGCGGCGGGGTCGGCGCGCAATACACGCCGGCGGCCGGTTGGGCGCAGGCGATCGCGTACAAGCAGACAGTGTTGGGAGAGGGACCGGAAGACTCGATCGCGCTGGTGCTCGGAGGCGACGCGAGCTGTGCCACGGGCGGATTTTGGTCGGCGCTAACTATTGCAACTACACAACAGTTGCCGTTGCTAATTTACGTCGAGGACAATGGCTACGGAATCTCGGTTCCCTCGGAATATCAAACACCTGGCAGGGATATCGCGGCGAATCTCGCCAGCTTTTCGGGCCTGACCATCTTCAACGGCGACGGCACGGACCCGTCCGAAGTGTCCGGCCTGATCGACGAGGCTGTGGCGCACGTCCGGACGAGGCGCGCGCCGGCGCTGCTGCGCGTGACCGTTCCACGTCTCGAAGGGCATAGTTTCCAGGATACGCAAACCTACAAGTCGGAAGCCGAAGTGAAGGCCGAATGGGCGCGCGATCCGCTACCGAAGCTCAAGACCTTCGTCGCCAAGCTCCAGATCGGCGATGAGCAATGGAGCGACCTCGAGCGCCACGCCGCGTGGCAGGTCGAGGCCGCGCGGGTCGAGGCCGAGGCGCGCGGCGTCTCGTCGCCCGAAACGGTCACCAGCCAGGTCTTCTTCGAAGGCGACCTGCAGCAGATCGGCGGCCGTGCCGGCCTCGGCCTCGACGGCACGACTGACCAGCCCACCGGCTCGGGCCAGCGGCTCAACATGGTCACCGCGCTCCGCCGCACGCTGGAGCAGGAGCTCGAGGCGAACCCGCGGGTGCTGCTGTTCGGCGAGGACATCGGTCCGAAGGGGGGTGTCCACGCCGTGACGCTCGGCCTGCAGGACAAGTTCGGGCGCGATCGCGTGTTCGACACCTCGCTCAACGAGGAAGGGATCGTCGGCCGCGCGGTTGGCATGGCGCTGGCGGGCCTGATGCCAGTGCCCGAGATCCAGTTCCGCAAATATGCCGAGCCGGCGACCGAGCAGATCCACGATTGCGGCACGATGCGCTGGCGCACGCACAACCGCTTCGCCGCGCCGATGGTGCTGCGCGTGCCGGGTGGCTTCTTCAAGTGCGGCGACCCGTGGCATTCGATGACCAACGAGGTCGAGTTCGTGCACAATCCGGGCTGGAAGGTCGCGGTGCCGTCCAACGCCGAAGATGCGGTCGGCCTTTTGCGTGGAAGCCTGCGCGGCAACGACCCGGTGTTGTTCTTCGAGCATCGCGCGATGCTCGATGACGCCTGGGCGCGGCGCCCGTGGCCGGGCGACGATTATGTGCTGCCGTTTGGCCGAGCGAAGAAGACGCGGGAGGGCGACCGGATCACCATCGTCACCTGGGGCGCGATGGTGCCGCGCTGCGAGGCAGCGGCGGAAGGGATCAGCGCCGATGTCATCGACCTCCGCACTTTGATGCCGTGGGACAGCGAGACGGTGCTCGACAGCGTCCGCCGCACCCGCCGCTGCCTGATCGTGCACGAGGACCTGCGCACCGGCGGCTTCGGCGCGGAGATCGCGGCGGTCGTTGCCGATGAGGCGTTCCTCGACCTCGACGCGCCGGTTGCGCGCGTGACCATGCCCGATATCCCAAGCCCGCATCATCCCAAGTTGATGGAGTGGGCGCTGCCGTCCCCGGCGAGCATCCGCGCGGAAATCGACCGGCTGGCGGGCTTCTAGCGTGCTGCGCCGCCCCCTCCACCACCGAACTCCGCTCGGCGGTCCCCCTCCCCCAGAAAAGCTGGGGGCGGAATAGTGATCGAAGTCCGCGTCCCTGACGAGCAGGAGGGCACCAAGGCGGTCGTTCGCGCCTGGCTGAAGGCAGTTGGTGATGCGGTCGCGGAGAATGATCCGCTCGTCGAGCTCGAGACCGACAAGGTGACCCAGGAGGTGCCGGCGCCGGCGACGGGGGTGCTGGCGGAGATCGTGCTCGACACGGACGCGGAGGCGGTGCCGGGCGCGCTGCTGGCGAGGATTGAGACTGACGTTGAGCAACACTCAACCGTTCGCCCTGAGCCTGTCGAAGGGCTGTCCTCTCCTTCTGGTCTTAGTCAAGAAAAACAGTCCTTCGACAAGCTCAGGACGAACGGTGAGAGTGAAACGCGTCTCTCACCATCCGTCCGCCGCGCATGCCAACAGCACGGCATCGACCCGGCGCGGATCGAGGGGACCGGACGCAATGGCCGGGTCACCCGCGAAGACGTCGATCGCGCGGTCGCGTCGGCGACCGTCGTCACGGTGGGCGAGCCTTCGACCGCGCAGCCGCGCAAGTTCGCCGGCGGCGACATTCCGCACGACCGCATGCGCCTGGCCATCGCCGAGAACATGGCGCGCGCCGTCGCCGAGCAACCGCATGTCACCGCTGTATTCGAGGCCGACTTTTCCGCGGTCGCAGCGCACAAGGCCGCGCTTGCGGCGAACGGCACCAGGCTCAGCTACACGGCATATATCGTCAAAGCCGCGGCCGAAGCGATGGCGGTCGCGCCGGCGATCAACGGCCGCTGGGAAAAGGATCGCATCGCCATCGCGCCGACGATCGACATCGGCGTCGGCACCGCGCTCGGCGAGAAGGGCCTTGTGGTCCCGGTGGTCAAGGATTCCGGCTCGCTCAGCCTCGAACAGATCGGGGCGAAGCTCGACGACCTTACCCGCCGCGCCCGCGACGGCAAGCTCGACCGGGCGGATGTGTCGGGCGGCAGCTTCACCATCTCCAACCATGGCGTGTCAGGCTCGCTCCTCGCAGCACCGATCATTCTTCACCAGGGGCAGGCTGCGATCCTCGGCGTGGGCAAGCTCGAGAAGCGCGTCGTCGTCCGCGAACTCGATGGCGAGGATGCAATGGTGATCCTGCCGATGGCCTATGTGACTCTGACCATCGATCATCGCGTGGTCGACGGCCACCAGACCAATGCGTGGCTCAGCCGCTTCGTCGAAATCCTCGAGAATTGGCCGGCGCCTTAGGCGCCAAGTCCAGCCGCATAGCTATGACAGAAACGAGCGGATGAAGGGGCTCGCGGGCTGGCTCGCGATTTCTTCCGGCCCGGCGAATTGCTCGATGCTGCCTTGATTGAGGATGGCCACGCGGTCGGCGAGACCGAAGGCTTCCTCGTGGTCGTGAGTGACGAAGATCGAAGTCAGCCCAAGCTCATTGTGGATTTCCCGCAGCGCCACGCGCAGCTCGCGGCGAACCTTGGCGTCGAGCGCTCCGAAGGGCTCGTCGAGCAGGAGGATGCGCGGCTCCCGTGCCAGCGCGCGGGCGAGGGCAACGCGCTGACGCTGGCCGCCGGAAAGCTGGTTGGGGTAGCGTTTGCCAAGGCCCGGCAGCTGGACGAGAACGAGCAGCTCCTCGACCCGGTCGCGGGTCAACTTGCGTGACGGCCGCTGCGATCGCTTCATCACGTTCAGTCCGAAGGCGATGTTCTGCGCGACGGTCATGTGGCCAAACAGGGCATAATGCTGGAACACGAAGCCGATGCCGCGCGAGGCCGGCTGGTCCCGGGTCACGTCGCGCTCCCCGAACCTTATCTTGCCCTCCTCGGGCACTTCGAGACCGGCGAGGATGCGCAGCAGGGTGGTCTTGCCCGAGCCGGAGGGTCCAAGCAGCGCCACGAACTCGCCATTGGCGATCTCGAGCGAGACGTCGTTCAGCGCCGGATACGCGGAAAAGGTTTTCGAGACATGCTCGACCCGGATCGACATGTCAGAGATGGCGTGCGGCGATCTCGTCGCGGTGTCGCCACTCGAGTCCAGACTTGAGCGTGAGGGTGACGAGCGCGAGAAGAGTAAGGAGCGAGGCGACGGCAAAGGCGGCGACAAAGTCGTAGTCATTGTAAAGAGCCTCAACTTGCAGCGGCATGGTGTTGGTCTCGCCGCGGATGTGACCGGAAACGACGCTGACCGCTCCAAACTCCCCCATCGCCCGAGCGTTGCATAGCAGCACGCCGTAGAGGAGTCCGAAGCGGATATTGGGAAGGGTGACGCGCCAGAAGGTTTGCCAGCCCGAGGCACCGAGAGTGAGCGCCGCTTCCTCGTCGGCGCGCCCTTGGCTTTGCATCAGGGGGATCAGCTGGCGAGCGACGAACGGGAAGGTGACGAACACCGTCGCCAGCACCAGGCCGGGCAGAGCGAAGATGATGCGGATGTCGTGATCGCCGAGCCACGGCCCGAACCAGCCTTGCGCTCCGAACAGGAGGACGAAGACGAGGCCGGAAACCACCGGCGAGACCGAAAAGGGGATCTCGATCAGCGCGATCAGCGCTGCCTTGCCGCGGAAATCGAACTTGGCGATCGCCCAGGCGGCGGCGATCCCGAAGACGGTGTTCAACGGAACCGAGATGGCGGCGACGAGCAGGGTCAGCTTGATCGAGGCGCGTGCGTCATGGTCGGAGATTGCCGCGAGCCACAGCTGCCAGCCCTTGCGGAAGGCTTCGGCCAGCACCGCCCCCAGCGGGAGCAGCAGCATCAGCGCTACATAAGCGACCGCAACGGCGATCAGCAGCGCCTTGGCGGCGGGCGGCTCGCGCAGGCCCCGAGCGGTCATCAGCCGAGCCTCCGCGCCTGCCAGTGCTGGAGCAGGTTGAGGACGAGCAGCACGGCGAAGGAAATGATGAGCATGACGCAGGCGATCGCCGCCGCGCCGGCATAATCATATTCCTCGAGCTGGGTGACGATCAGCAGCGGCGCGATCTCCGACTTGAACGGCATGTTGCCGGCAATGAAGATGACCGAGCCATATTCGCCCGCGCCGCGCGCGAAGGCGAGCGCGAAGCCGGTGGCGAGGGCAGGGGCGATCGCCGGAAAGATCACGCGGAAGAAGGTCTGGAGCCGGCTTGCGCCGAGCGTCAGCGCGGCCTCCTCGGTCTCGCTCGAAATTCCGGCCAGCACGGGTTCGACAGTGCGGACGACGAACGGCAGTCCGATGAAGGTCAACGCAACCACAACGCCCGACGGCTTGTAGGCGATTGGCAAACCCGCAGGCTCGAGAAACCTCCCGAGGATGCCGGTGTCGGCATAGAGCGCGGTCAGCGCGATGCCGGCGACCGCGGTCGGCAGCGCGAACGGCAAGTCGATGAGCGCGCTCAGCAGCCGGCGCCCGCCGAAGCGGTAGCGCACCAGGACCCAGGCAACGAGCAGGCCGAACACGCAATTGACGGCTGCGGCGAGCGCGGCCGCGCCGAACGACAGCCGGTAGGCGGCGAGCGCGCGCGGCGAGAACGCCGACGTCCAGAATTCCCCGACGCCATTGCTCAGGCTTTTGACGAACACCGCGGAGAGCGGGATCAGGACGATCAGCGACAGCCACAGGATCGTGATGCCCAGCGACAGCCCGAACCCGGGGAGCGGGGAGTGGGCTCGCGAACGGTCTGCGCGGGGCATCACGAAGGCTTAGCGGGTTTTCGCGGTCAGCGCTTGGCGGCCGCGAACACCTGGTCGAAGGTGCCGCCGTCGTCGAAGTGAATATGCTGCGCCTTGGCCCAGCCGCCGAAGTTCTTGTTGATGTTGAACAGGCTCATGTTGGGAAACTGGCCTTTGAAGCGGGCGGCGACGGCGGCATTGCGCGGGCGGAAATAATTGTCGGCGATGATGAACTGCGCCGCCGGAGAATAGAGGAACTTGAGATAGGCCTCCGCCACGGCCCGGGTGCCGTGCTTGTCGACATTCTTGTCGACGACCGCGACCGGCGGCTCAGCCAGGATCGATACCGACGGATAGACGATGTCGAACTTGCCCCGGCCAAGATCGCGAACCGAAAGGAGGGCTTCGTTCTCCCACGCAATCAGGACGTCGCCCTGGCCGCGCTCGACAAACGTCGTGGTCGAGCCGCGAGCGCCGCTGTCAAGCACAGGGACGTTGCGGAAAAGCTTGGCCATGAAGCCGTTCGCCTTGGCCGGGGTGCCGTACTTGCGAAGCGCATAGCCGTAGGCCGCGAGATAGTTCCAGCGTGCTCCGCCGCTGGTCTTCGGGTTCGGAGTGATGACCTTGACGCCGGGGCGGATGAGGTCGTCCCAGTCGTTGATGTGCTCGGGGTTGCCGTGGCGAACGAGCAGGACGATCGTCGAATAATAAGGCGTGCTGTTGAACGGCAGCCGGGCCTGCCAGCCGGACTTGATGAGACCGCGCTGCGCGACCTCGTCGACGTCGTAGGCAAGCGCGAGCGTGACAACGTCGGCGGGAAGCCCGTCGATCACCGCCCGCGCCTGCTTGCCGGAGCCGCCGTGGCTTTGCTTGACCGTCACCTGCTGCTTGGTGCGGCCCGCCCAGGCCCTGGCGAAGGACGAGTTGATTTCCTGGTAGAGCTCGCGCGTCGGGTCGTATGAGACGTTGAGCAGCTCAGTTGGAGCGGCCATCGCAGGGACCGTTGTCAGGCTCCCTCCAACGACCGCGACCGCAACTGCAATTTTGAGCAAAGAACCCATCGAGCGACTCCCTCCTGGTGGTTAGCCGCAACTCGCAGATTAAACTCTAGTCAACAACTAGGGAATAGCTCGCGTCGGCGCTGAATCCGCGCAATTCGTCGCAGCGGCGGCTATACCTCGATCACCGCATAGGGCTTCCCGAACAGCGGCCTGAGGACGAATTGCGCGACGTTGTAGACCGGCGTCCCACGCGGGGTTCTTCCCTCATATTTCCCGTGATGGGCGTGACCGTGGAAGACCGCCTTCACATGGTCGAAGCGGTCGATCGGGTCGCACAACCGCTGCGAGCCGAGATATTGAAAGATCTCCTGCGGCTCGCCCTCGATGGTGCCGGTGATCGGGGAATAATGAAGCACCGCGACGCTGCGCTCGGTGCGCAAGGTCCGCAGCTGGTTCTCGAGCTTGCGCGCTTCGTTCAGCGCCTCGTCGACGAACGCCTTGGCGATCGGCTCGCCGAACGGCGCCAGCTCGCCGCGGCCGTAGCCGCCCATGAAGCCTTTGACGCCGGCGAAGCCGACGCCTTCGATCTCCACCGCCTGCTCGTCCAGCACTTTCATCCCGGCTTCGTGGAGGATCGCCGAGACCGTCTCGGGCTGGCCGCATTCATAGTCGTGATTGCCGAGCACGCCGACGACCGGGATCGCGCAGGCGCGGATGTCCTCGGCGAGGATCTCGGCCTCGCTGGTCTTGCCGAAGTTGGTCAGGTCCCCGCACAGCACGAGCACGTCGGCAAGGTTGGAAATCTCCGTGAACAGCTCGCGGAACGGCGCGACGCTGTCCTCCATGACGTGCAGGTCGCCGATCGCGGCAACCCGCAGCCTGCCCTCGTCAGTCGCCATATTGCTCTTCGAGATTGCCGACGGCGTCGGAGAAGCCCCATTGGTCGACGTCGATCGCATAGTCGCGGGGGGAGAAGATGCGGCCGCGGCAGACTTTCTTGCCGGGCCCTTTGACGTCATATTGATCGCGCAGCCGCTCGAGCAGCTCGTCCATCAGCCAGCGCGGGACCAGGTGGCGCTCGCTCGGATAGATGAAGCGGAAGTTGAGGACCGCCGTCAGCAGCACCTCCCAATAGAGCTCCATGTGGCTCAGCAGCTGCTTCCAGTCGATCGCCTCGTGGCACTTCAAGATCATGTGGGCGACGTCGGCCATGTCGTAGCGATGGTGGTCCTGGACGAAAATCTTCGACCAGATGAACTGGGTCGGCGGCACCAGCCGGACGATCGCACCGAACAGCTCGGCCTTGGGCGCGCCGACGAACCATTCATCCGTGACGTGGGTGGTGACGGTCGGCATGTTGGTGATCACGTCGGTGAACAACTCGCCGCGCGTGATCCGATAGAGCCAGCGCTCGTCGACGATCTCGACGTCGAAGCCGTGTTCCTTGAAGTAATGGAGCATCTTCAGCGCGTCGCCGGCCTTGGCGAAAACATCGACGTCCTTGGTCGGGCGATCGATCCCGGTGTAGCTCGCCAGCGCATAGGTGCCCGAGACCAGGAACGGAATGTGCGATTCCGCCATCAGCTGGAGGACTTCGGAGTAAAAGGCTTCGGCGGCCGGGGGCGGCCTGATCAACGGCTCCTTCGGCCTCGTCTTGGTTTGCTGGTCCATGCGGAGCCTCAACGGGAGGCGCGAGGCGCGGGTTCCGTTCGACGAACGGCACCGAGTGTAACTTCCGGCGGCGAAACGACAATGCTAGCTCTCTCGCAAGGGAGGGCTTTCATGACTCTTCGTTTGCTGACCGCTGTCGCCGCTATTGCGCTTGCTTCCGTCGGAACCGCTGCGCCGGTCCTGGCTCCGCCCCAGCCGCTGTCGACCGATCTTCAGCGCTATGTCCGGATCGCGCCGGGGCGCATTGCGCTGGCCCATGTCCGGGTGATCGACGGGACGGGAGCACCCGCCGCGGAGGACCAGACGCTGTTGATCGACGGTGCCAGGATTGCCGCGGTGCAGCCGGGCTCGGCACCCGTTCCGTCGGGGTACCAGGCACTCGACCTGACCGGCGCGACGGTCATGCCGGGCATCGTCGGCATGCATAATCACCTATTCTATCTTCAGCGCCCGAACATCGACGCGTCGGGAGCCTCCGAGGACCCGCTCATCGTTCCGCAGATGAGCTTCAGTGCACCACGACTCTATCTCGCCAACGGTGTCACCACGATGCGGACGACCGGGAGCGTCGAACCCGACACCGACCTCAACCTCAAGCGGGAGATCGACGCGGGTCGGCTGATCGGTCCACACCTCGACGTGACCGGCCCCTACCTCGAGGGTGAGGGGGCATTCTTCATCCAGGCCCACACCATCACCTCGCCGGAGGATGCGCGGCGGGAAGTCGCTTACTGGGCCGGTCAGGGCGTGAATTCCTTCAAGGCGTACATGCACATCACCCGCGCCGAGCTCAAAGCCGCGATCGACGAAGCGCACCACCATCACCTCAAGGTCACCGGGCATCTATGCTCGGTCACCTATCCCGAGGCGGTCGCGCTAGGCATCGACAATCTCGAGCACGGCTTCTTCGTCAATACGCAGCTCGACCCGGGCAAGCAGCCGGACAAATGCTCCGACGGTGCGGGCGACCCGACCCTGCTGGCGATGAAGCCGGACAGCGCGGAGGCGAATGCGCTGATCAAGCTTCTCGTCGATCATCACGTCGCAATCACGTCCACGCTGCCGGTGTTCGAGCAGGGCGTGCCGCTGCACGCTCCGCTTCAAGCGCGGCAAATGAACGCGATGAGCCCGCAGGCGAAAGAATCGTACCTCTATCTCAGAAACCTGACCGCGAGCGGCGCCGGGACCAAGCATGGCCAGGAGGAAGCCGAGAAGTACAAGAACGATCTTGGCCTCGAACGCCAGTTCGTGGCTGCGGGCGGCTTGCTGATTGCCGGCCCCGACCCGACCGGCAATGGCGGAGTGATTCCCGGCTTCGGCGACCAGCGCGAGCTGGAGCTGTTGGTCGAGGCCGGTTTCTCGCCGGTCGAGGCCATCCGCATCGGCACGCTCAACGGCGCGACCTATCTCGGGCTCGCCGACCGCATAGGCTCGATCGCCGCCGGTAAGAACGCGGACTTGATCGTCGTGCGCGGCAATCCGGCCGCCGACATTCGCGACGTCGAAAAAGTCGACATCGTGTTCAAGGACGGCGTCGGGTTCGACAGCGCCAAGCTGCTGCAGTCGGTGAAAGGCCACTACGGCCAGTACTGATCGCGTCGATCTTGGTTATTCCGGCTGTGCGCCTACCAACTCGGGGATCGTATCGATCTTGCCGACCCCTGAGACCTCGATCCGCATGACGACCTTTTGCGTAACGCGGCGATATCCGAGTTGCAGCGGCATCCCGATCGCTTTGTTCTCGAGATCGATCGAGAGCGCTACGGTGTCGCGTGTCCCGAGATTTTGCGCGGCCGTGCGTGCCTTGTCATAAAGTTGCTGGCGAAGCTCTAGAGGCAGGTTGAGGCGATGCCTGAGATTGAGCAGCGCCATCTTCGCGCGCCGATAGAGCAGGCCGGTGCAATAGCTGACCTTGATCGAGTCGGCATGGTGCCGCGTGCGGTCGGCATTGTCGTGCTGGATGACGTCTTCGACCAGCCCCGGGTCGAGTGGATGTGCTGAAAGCCCTGCCAGGATCAGGCGTATCTCGAGATCGGTGTCGCCGCCGGCGCCCCATCCTAGAAGGACTTCATCGTATCCGCCGAGACGGCGATATGCGGCAGCAGGTATCGCATGGAATCCGCGCAATTGGTTGGATCCCAGCCTGAGGCCCGCCTTATTGAACCGCTCGGTAGCGTCGCGCTTGAAGAAGCCATAGGTCTTTGGAGGAAGTGCGCTTGCGATCCTCTCAACGGCGTTGTCGGCGAGGATCGTATCCGCATCGCAGAAGATGAGGACGTTGCCGGAGGCAGCCGCCGCGCCGAGGTTGCGTGCGCGCCAGTTCGAAAAGCCCTTTTCGCCTTCGACGCGAACGACCTTAGCTTGTGGAAATTCGCGCTCAACGACGTCGGCCGTCCCTTCTGGGCAGGAATAGTCGACGACGATGACTTCCGCGCTCGGCTGGCCGAGCATCTGCGGGAGGCTGCGCCGCAGATGGTCGAGCCGGCCCTTGCACGCCGTGATGATGCTGAAACTCGGGCTCACTGTTCGATCGTCCGTCCGTCCAAAAGGCACCGCAGGGAAGGATAGCTGGCGCACCCGACAGGATTGTCCTCGCTCTGCTCGGTCGTCTCCGCTTCGCTTCGACTCCGAACCGGGAGGTTCGCTCCTGACGGATCCGCCACCGATGGTGGCGCACCCGACAGGATTCGAACCTGTGGCCTCTGCCTTCGGAGGGCAGCGCTCTATCCAGCTGAGCTACGGGTGCTTTGGGGGGCGGACTTAGCGACGGCTTTCGGCAGCGGCAAGGCTAGTCGCGGCGCTGCACCTCGGAATGGCGAAAGCAACCGACGAGATGGTCGTTGACCATCCCTACCGCCTGCATGTGGGCGTAATCACCGTCGAGCCGACGAAGCTGAAGCCGCGCGACTTCAAGTCCTTGCTGAAGGCGTCGGATTGGAGCGAGGTCGCGGGGGTGTCTCCACTCCCCTTGCGGCGGCCGTCCAGCGGCTTGCCATCGACGAAACGCCAGCAATATGCGTCGAAGCTTCCGAACTCCTCCTGTACGGCGAGAAAATGCTTCGCGTTGCGGACCGCCGCCTGGACCTTCAGCCGGTTGCGGATGATCGACGGGTCGAGAAGCAGTTTCTCGATCTTCCGATCAGTGTAGCGCGCGACTTTTTCGGGATCGAAATCGCTGAACGCCTTGCGATAGCCCTCCCGTTTCCTCAGCACCGTCGACCAGCTGAGGCCCGCCTGCGCCGCCTCGAGCACCAGAAACTCGAAGTGCTGGCGGTCGTCGTGGACCGGCAAGCCCCATTCGCGATCGTGATATTCGACCATCAGCGGGTCGGCGCCATTGACCCATTCGCACCTGGCTTTGTCCATCACTCGCTCTCCAGGAAACGGCGCAACGCTTCGTGCAGCGCCATTCGCGCGGAACCGACGATCATGCCGACGTGGCCGGCGGGAATCGCGGTCTGCGCGCCGCCGGGTGCGGTGATCGCCGGAGCGATGCGGTCGTGGGCGGCGAGCAGGTGCAGCGTCGGCGCGCGGATTGCGTCCGTGACAGCCGTTCCGCCCACGCACCATTGGCCGGATCCGCTACGGTCCGCACCGAACAATTCCTCGATCAGCTCCTTGGCCGCGGGGTAGGGCAAGGGCTCGCCCTGGTTGGCCCAATCCTCGAGCGTGACGAACCGCCGGGCCTCATCGCTTTTCGGGTCGAGCCGGCCGAACTCGGTGAACTTGCGGACGGTGCGGACCGGATCGAGCGACCAGAACGCGGCTTGCAGGACTTCCATCGGCAGCGCGCCGAGGACCTGCGCCGCGGGCTCGGAATGACGCCACATCTGCTGCAGCGCGGCGCGCGACTGCTCCGGGTAGTTCGAGAAATTCCACGGCGCGGCGAGGGTCGCCACCCGCTCGCACTCGCTCAAATTGGCCGCCGCGATCGCCATGGTGCTGCCCAGGCAATAACCGACGAGGGCCGGCGGCCCCTCGATCTGGTGCAGCAACGGCAACAGCAACTCTTCGATGTGGCCGGCAACGGTCAGCAGCGCGCGGTCGGCGGCCGCGCCCCAGTCGAGCAGAAGCGCCCGCCGCTTCATACCGGCGATGGCAGCGGTCAGCGACACCTGCTCGTCGAGGTCGAGAATCCGCGGCGGATTGATCAATGACGGGATCAGCACGGCCGGCCGACCCTCGCCGCCGTGATCGCGCAGGCACGCGCCCCGCACTCGCGCGATCTCGGGCCTGGGTGTCGCGAGGGGGACGCGCGGGGCAGTCTCGTAGGCGCGCAGGCCGACGAGCGCCTCGCGGGCGAGCTCCGGGTCGCTTGCGGCGGTTTGGCGAACCAGATCGAGGAACAAGGGGAGCGGGCGCGGCGCTCTTTGCGCAACGCGTTCATGTTGCAGCGCACTATCCTCCGGTAGTAGGGCCATGGCCAAAGAGTTTGGGAGCGATCCATGGCCAAGTCCACCGGCAAGGTGACGATCAAGAAATACGCCAACCGGCGGCTCTACGACACCGAGAGCTCGGCCTACATCACGCTCGACCGGCTGGCGCAGATGGTGCGCGAGGGACGTGAGTTCCAAGTCGTCGACGCCAAGACCGGCGAGGACATCACGCGGCAGGTGTTGACGCAGATCATCGTCGATGAGGAGGCGCGGGGCGGCGAGACGATGTTGCCGATCAACTTCCTCAAGCAGCTCATTGGCCTCTACGGCAATTCGATGCAGAATTTCGTTCCGCAATATCTCGAGGCGGCGATGGATTCGTTCCAGCGTAACCAAAGCGCGGTGCGCGACGCATTCGGCGGCAACGTCCTCGCGGATATCGCCAAGCGCAACATGGCGATGTTCGAAGGCGCCGCGCAGGCCTTTTCCGGCCCCAAGAAAACGGAGGCCGAGCCCGCGGCCAATGAGGTCGATCAACTGAAGGCGGAGCTCGCGGCACTGCAGGCCAAAGTCGACAAGCTCAGCCGCTAAACAGGGTCATGAAACGCTCGTTCATTGCAGCGCTTGCGCTGGCCGCCTCATCGTCGCTGTCCGCTCAGGCCATGACGGCATCCGCCCGGGATTACACCACCGCCGCGCCGGTCGGCGGCAACTGGACCTATGCGGCGACCGCCGAGGGCAGCGAAGCGACCTTTCTCGGCGCCACCAACCAGCCGCAGCTCATCCTTCATTGTACACGCACCACGCGCCGCGTGAGCGTCGCCAAGCCAGCGACCGCCGCGGCGCCATTCCTGACCATCTGGACCAGCAGCGATTCCCGCAGCGCACCGGCCAGCTTCAATCCGGCGACCAACCGGCTGACCGCGGACTTCGCCGCGTTCGACCGCCTGCTCGACGCCATCGCCTTCAGCCGTGGCCGCATCGCGTTCGCGGTCGGCAGTGCCCCGGCGCTGGTCGTCCCGCCGTGGTCGGAGATTTCGCGAGTGATCGAGGATTGCCGCGCCTGACGTTGGGGGTCGGCGGCGAAGCGCAAGATAATGCCGAATGTTCACCGCATTACAAGTCTTGCGTTACGCGCAAAGAAGACTCATCTTCTCCTTGGCTTTAACGCAGCGAAAGGAGGTGATCCGATGTCTCATGGTTCAGCACAGAGGTCGGAGAGGGGTGTTCGTAGGCTCTAAGCGCTGACGAACGGCCACACCTTCGGCCGCTGACCATGTCGAAGGGCACCGCTGCATTGCGCGGCGGTGCCCTTTAACATTTCTGCGTGTCTTCCGCGCCGTCACGCAGCGGCACAATTTACCCTGTTCGAATACTGTCCATTACAGTTGTTGAGTCCTATCATTCGGGAACCGTTACAGCTTTGAAGTGTCTTTTTCCGCGAATGATGGGAGATTGAAGCGATGGCCAAATCCTCACGCAAGAGTTCTGGTTCGGGTAACGCCACGGTCGACAAGCTCGCCAAAGCGGCGATGAGCAAGGAAATGCTCGCCGCCGGTCTCGCCGCCGCCGCCGCGGCGATCAGCGCCAGCCCGAAGGCGCGCCGCGCAATCCGCGACGCCGGCCTCGATGCCGCGGACTCAGCGTCGCAAGCGGCGAGCAGCATGATGTCGAGCGCGACCAAGCTCGGGTCGATCATCGCCGAAGCGGTGGCCGATGCCGCGCAGCGGGTGATGTCCGGCAAATGGACCGAGGACGCCGCGCCGACGCGCGCGGGCGGCGGCCGCAAGGCTGCCGCGAAACGATCGACCGGCGCGCGCAAAGCCGCGGGCACGCGCAAGCGCGCAGCAACATCTACGCGGACCAAGACCGCCAGCGGTGGAGCGAGCCGGTCGTCCGCGGCGCGCAAGCCTGCGGCAAAGCGGACTGCGGCGAAGAGCGCGGCCAAGCCATCGACTGCCGCCAAAGCTCCGCGCAAGGCGCCGGCGCGTCAGCGGACCGCCGCGCGCAAGCGCCCGGCTGGCCGCAAGACGGAAGGCGGCGGCGCGAACGCTTAGGCTGCGCGGTCCTCGAACTGGAGGCGCGCCAACCGGGCGTACAGGCCGCCGCGCTTGTTGAGCGTTGCGTGCGTGCCTTCTTCGACGATCCGCCCTTCGTCCATCACCACGATGCGGTCCGCCGCGCGTACCGTGGCGAGCCGGTGCGCAATGACGATCGTCGTTCGGTCGGCCATCAAGCGGTCGAGTGCGTCCTGCACCAGCCGCTCGCTTTCGGCGTCGAGCGCCGAGGTCGCTTCGTCGAGCAACAGTAGCGGCGCGTCGCGCAGCAGCGCGCGGGCGATGGCAATGCGCTGCCTTTGCCCGCCCGACAGCCGCGCGCCGCCCTCGCCCATGAAGGTTTCGAGCCCATCGGGGAGCGCGCGCAGAAAATCTTCGGCATTGGCGTCGCGCGCAGCCTGCCACAGTTCATCTTCGCTTGCCTCCCAATTGCCGTAGCGCAAGTTGTCACGCGCGCTAGCGGCGAACATGATCGTTTCCTGAGGCACCATCGCGATCCGCTGACGAAGGTCTGCCGGGTCGGCGTCTTTCAAGTCGATGCCGTCGAACAGCACTCGCCCGCGCTGCGGATCGTAAAAGCGCTCCGCGAGCTGGAAGATGGTGGTCTTGCCCGCGCCCGAGGGCCCAACCACCGCGAGCCGTTCGCGGGGCATTACGGCGAGACTGAATTCCTCGAGCGCCGACGTCTCGGGCCGCGTCGGGTAGTGGAAGGTCACCCGCTCGAACACGAGCTCGCCGCGAGCGGGCTCAGGCAAGGCGACCGGTTCCGCGGGAGCACGGATGTCCGGCTCCGCGTCAAGCAATTCCGCCAGGCGCTCCGATGCGCCAGCGGCGCGCAACAGGTCGCCATAGACCTCCGATAGCGCTCCGAACGCGCCGGCGAGAAGTCCGCCGTAGAGCACGAACGCGGCGATGGTTCCGCCGCTCATCTGGCCCGCGGCGACGTCGATCGCGCCCTGCCAGATGATCATCGTGATCGCGCTGAACAGAAGGAAGATGACGATTGACGTCATGATCGCGCGCAACAGGATGCGGCGCTTGGCGGTCGCGAACACCCGTTCGACCGCCGCGGCGAAGCGCGATGCCTCACGGCCCTGCTGGTTGAAGGCCTGGACAATCTTCATCGCGCCAAGCACTTCGCTGGTCACCGTGCCAACATCGGCGATGCGGTCCTGGCTCCGTGTCGAAACCTGCCGGACCTGACGGCCGAGCAGCACGATCGGCCCGATGATCAGCGGGACGCCGAGCAGCATGAGGCCGGCAAGCTTGGGCGCCAGTGCGAACAGGATGATGATGCACGCCGCGCCCATGACGAGATTGCGCAGCGCGACCGACACGGTCGTGCCGACGACCTGCTCGATGATCGTCGTGTCCACCGTTATGCGGGAAGTGATCTCGGCCGGCCGGTTCTCTTCGAAGAACCCGGGGGACATCCGCAGCAAGTTCCGGTGCACCGCGAGGCGAATGTCGGCGACGGTGCGCTCGCCGAGCCACGACACGAAATAGAAGCGGACCGCCGTTGCCAGCGCCATCAACCCGACGAGGCCCAGGAGATATTCGAACCAACGGGCGATGTCGCGGGTCGTGCCCGCCCCTGGCGCGAAGCCTTTGTCGATGATCAGCTTGAACGCATAGGGTACGCCCGAGGTCGCGCCCGCAGCGAGCAGCAGCGCCAGCGCGGCGATCGCGATGTGCGCCGGGTAGCGGGTCGCAAATCCCCACACCATGCGCAGGCTTCTGACGCTGCGGCCTTTGGGTCTGCTCGTGGGGCTGGTCGCCATGTCCGCTTCCTAACAGCGTGGCGGCAACGCCTCAAATGTCACGGCCATGTCTCAAAGAATAATGACATTGGCCATTAACTCATGTTTAAATAGTGTCTTACGATGATCCGACTGCGACCCCTTGGGGTGTGGCGTAATTCGTACGGGGGGAATTATGGCGAAAGCACCATCGATCGCCGCTGGGCCGGCTTCTAGCAACGACGCTTATTCGGTTACCGAAGACCAGGCCGCGTCCGGCACGCTCAATTTCAACGTGCTTTCGAACGACGCCAAGAAATCGACGCTTTATTCGCTCGACAACAATTCGGTCACCGATCTGCTCAGCCAGGATGGGGTCGGCATCGGCGAGCAGAGTCAGCTCGGCGCTCTGATCTCGATCACCGCCGATGGGCAAGTCGCGTACCAGACAGGCTTTATCAATTCTCAAGTGCAGAGCCTTGCTGCCGGCGAGACACTCCAGGACAGCTTCCTCTACGCAATCCGGCTGTCGAACGGATCCTTGGTCTGGTCGTCGGTGCAAGTGACCATCACCGGCACGAACGATGCGCCGGTTGCGCGCGCCGATACGAGCCTGGTCGCGGAAGATTCGCTGACGACGGGCTCCGTTGCGCTCAACGACAGCGACGTCGATCACGGTTCGGTTCTCACTTTCGCCACGACCGGACAATTGCCGGCCGGCTTCACCATGATGAGCAATGGCAGCTGGGCGTTCGACGGTTCCAATCCTGCCTACCAGGGGCTTGGCGCCGGCAGCATGAGCCAGTTGGCAGTCTCCTATACTGTAACGGATGAGCATGGCGCGACGAGCAGCTCGACCTTGATCCTCACCCTCACTGGTACCAACGATGCACCCCAAGTGAGCGGCGCAGTGCTTGGCACCGCGAGCGAGGACGGCGCTGCGGTTGCGTTGAATGCTCTTGCGAACGCGCACGACGTTGATGCCAACTCGCACTTGTCGGTGGTCAATGTGCCAGCGGCGCAGGATCTTCCGCTGGGCGTCACTTACAATTCCTCGACCGGCGCGTTCACGCTCGATCCGTCGAATGCCGCCTATCAACAGCTGGCCGCCGGCGAGACGAAGGTCGTGACCGTGACCTATTCGGTAACCGATGGCACGGCGAGCACTCCGGCGTCTGTCAGCTGGACGGTTACCGGCACCAATGACGCGCCTCTCGCGAGCGCAAGCTCCGGCAATGTCGCCGAGGACGGGGCGGTGTCGGGCCAGCTCTCCGCAAGCGATCCGGAC
Organism: Sphingomonas sp. URHD0057; assembly: GCF_000620665.1. Classification (GTDB taxonomy): domain Bacteria; phylum Pseudomonadota; class Alphaproteobacteria; order Sphingomonadales; family Sphingomonadaceae; genus Sphingomicrobium. The sequence goes on from NZ_KK211162.1 coordinate 345,953, forward strand.
AGCGGCGCGACGCTCAGCTATGGCCTTGTCGGCGGAGCTCCCGCAGGGTTCGCCCTGGCCACCGACGGAAGCTGGACCTTCGACGCCAGCCAGTCGGTATATCAGACTCTCGCGCAAGGCGAAGCGGCAGACATCTCGATCAATTACGTCGTCACCGACGAGCGCGGCGCGGCTTCGGTCTCGACACTGACGCTGACCGTTGCCGGAGTGAACGACACGCCGGTGACGAACTCGCATGCCGCGGAAGTGGCGGAAGGCGCGACCGTTTCCGGGCAACTTTCTGCGCTCGACCAGGACAACGGCGCGCAGCTGAGCTTTGGGCTCGGAAGCGATGCGCCCGCGGGCTTCGCCCTCGCAGCCGATGGCAGCTGGACGTTCGATGCGTCGAACGATGCCTACCAAGGCCTCGCCGAAGGACAGATCCAGACTGTCCAAGTGCCGTTCACCGTCACCGACGAACATGGCGCGACCACCGCATCCTTCCTAACTCTCGCGGTTACCGGGACTAATGATGGCCCGACAGCTTCGGCGGTCGCCGCTCAGCTCGGCGAGGATACGCCGATCAGCGGTCAGCTCCCGGGAGCCGACCTAGACGCCAGCGCGCAGCTCACTTACGCGCTGGTCGGGGATGCGCCCGCGGGCTTCAGTCTCGACAGCAGCGGCCATTGGTCGTTGGATCCCAGCGATTCCGCCTATCAGGCGATGAATTCCGGTGACAGCGGGACCGTGACCGCGATTTACAGCGTCACGGACGAATATGGCCTCAGCGCTCAGAACAGCGTGACTCTGGCGATCGCCGGCGCCAACGACGCGCCGACCGCGCCTGGGGTGGTGATCAATGCGACCGAAGACACGACGAGCTCGGGCAGGATCACGGCTGCAACCGACGCCGACGCTGGCGCGACGATCAAATACCAGGCGGTTAGCGGCGGCTTCGGCTTTACCCTGCTCAGCGACGGCAGCTGGACATTCGATTCGTCGCGCAGCGCCTATCAGTCTCTCGCTGCCGGCCAGACCGGCGACTTCGCCGTTGGGTATACGGCGACCGACCAATTCGGCGCTGCGACGGCAGGCACGATCACGCTGCACGTAACCGGCGTGAACGACGCGCCGGTCGCGCTGAACCTGATCGATACCGTGTTCGAAGATACGGTGAGGACCGGCCAGATCAGGGCGACCGACCCGGATAACGGAGCAATTCTCACCTACAGCCTGGTCGGTACCGCGCCACCGGGAATGACACTGAACGCGGATGGAACCGTGACCATCGACACGACGGTGCAAGCGTATCAGTTCCTTTCCACGGGCTCGTCGCAGGCTGTCAGCTACACCTACAAGGTGACCGACGAGTTCGGAGTATCCAGCACCGCTTCCGGCACATTCACCGTGCAGGGGCACAATGACCTGGCCGTGCTTAGCGGCACGGCGTTCACCATCCCGCAGGAACATAGCGGACAGCCGTTCACCCTGACCGAAGCGCAGTTGCTCCAGGGCTGGACCGACGTCGACAGCAACGACCGGCTCAGCGTCCTGAACCTGCAGGCCGACCATGCGACGATTACGCAGAGCGGGTCGGGATCGTTCGCGACCTACACCATCACGCCGACCGGGGGCTACGTTGGGCCGGTTACGCTCAGTTATTCTGTCTATGACGGCCATGCCCCGGTTGTGACGAGTCTCAGTTTCGATGCAAATGATGCGGCGACGATCGGCGGCGCCACCAGCGGAGCCGTGGTCGAAGCTCGCTACGGCAGCGCCGGAACGCCGACGGCCGCCGGAACCCTGACGATTCAGGACTATGGCGGCGACCCGCACTTCCAGGCCGTGACCAGTCCGACCTCGTCGGCCGGCGGCTATGGACAGTTCACGCTGACGACCGACGGATCGTGGCAATATACGCTCGACAACGTCAATTCGCAGGTGAACAGCCTGAACACCGGCCAGACTCTCAGCGACAGCTTCACCGTTTATGCGGCGGACGGCACCGCGCAGACCATCGGCATCCTGATCAACGGCGCGACCGACTGGGTGGTGGTCAGTCCCTACAGCAACACCAATGATCCCAACAATCTGGACGCGGGTCGCGGGGCCGCGGGCACCGACAACCTCAACACGACGGTCATTGGAACTTCGGCGGCCGAGGTCGTCACCGGCGGATCGGCCAACCAGACCTTCGACATGCAGGGCGGCGGCGACACCGTTTATGCGGCCGCGGGGGACGACACGGTGTACGGCGGCGACGGCGGCGATGTGCTGATGGGGCAAGCGGGGAACGACCTCATCAGCGGGGATCTCGGCAACGACTTCGTCTACGGCGGCAGCGGCAATGATTACCTCTTGGGCGGCGACGGCCTCGACCAGATTTACGGCGGCAGCGGCTTCGATACGATTGACGGCGGCATCGGCCGCGATCTCATTTTCGGTGGTTACAATGTGGATACGCTGACGGGCGGAGCGGATGGCGATACCTTCATCTACAACAGCGTATTCGACAGCGGCGATTTCATCACCGACTTCCAGTCCGGGCTCGACGGCATCTCGCTTCAGTCGATCGATCCGAACGCCCAGCTAGCGGGCGACCAAGCCTTCGCGTTCAGTGCGAACGGTGCGGCTGCCTATTCGATCTGGCTGGTTCAGAACGGAGCGAACGTCGAGATCTACGGCGACACTGACGGCTTTGCGAGCACTGCGGAATTTATGCTGACGCTGCAGAACGTCACCCTGGCGGTCAACACGCCGCCGCCGAACCTCATCCTTTAGCAAGACCAACGACGTCGTCTGGTAGGGCGCGAACTGGCGCGCGCGCCTTTGGCATCGAACCGGCGCAGCTTTTTGCACTGCAACATGGCTTGCAAGCGTGGCAAATGGGGGCCACATCAGCATCTCTCCCTCCATGGCAGCAATGAGGTTCGATGCTCTACGACGCCTATGAAGTGCAGCGCTCGCTTCTCGCAGGTGCGAGCAAGCTTGCGGGCTTGGGCGCCGGATGGCTCAACAATCCGTCCAATCCATGGGGCTACAGCTCGATGGGTCCGCTGGTCGCGGCCAGCCTCGAGGTTTTCGCGCACGCCTCGGCGCCGCGCGGCAAGCCCGAGTTCGGGATCGTCTCGGCTCGCGATGGCCGCAAGGACGTTCCGGTCGCCGAGGAGATCATCCTCCGCAAACCGTTCGGCCAGCTCAAGCGCTTCTTCAAGGATGGCGCCGAGGCAGGCCCGGCAATGCTCGTCGTCGCGCCGATGTCCGGGCACTATGCGACGCTGTTGCGCGGAACCGTCGAGCGCCTGCTACCTGGTCACGACGTCTACATCACCGACTGGCGCGACGCGAAGCTGGTCCCGCTGAGCGACGGCACCTTCGATTTCGACGACTATGTCGACTATCTGATCGAGTTCCTCGAGACGATCGGCGAGCGCACCGGCGAGCGGCCGCATTTGCTCGCCGTCTGCCAGCCGGCGGTGCCCGCTTATGCGGCAACCGCGCTGATGGCCAAGGCCAGGAATCGATGGCGGCCCAAGACGCTGACCATGATGGGCGGCCCGATCGACACCCGCAAAGCGCCGACCGCCGTCAATACGCTGGCGACGCAGCGGCCGTTCGCCTGGTTCGAGAACAATGTGATCGCGACCGTGCCGATGATCTACGCGGGGGCGGGACGGAAGGTCTACCCGGGTTTCCTTCAGCTCGCCGGGTTCATGACCATGAACCTCGGCTCGCACCTCATCAGCCACTGGGAGATGTTCAAACATCTGGTCGTCGGCGACGAGGAAGGCGCGGATGCGACGCGGCATTTCTACGACGAATACCGCTCCGTTTGCGACATGACCGCGGAATTCTACCTGCAAACCGTCGACGTCGTCTTCCAGCGGCACCTGCTGCCGAAAGGCGAGCTCAAGCATCGCGGAATGGGCGTGGACCCGACCGCAATTCACGACACCGCCTTGCTTGCGATCGAAGGCGAGCGCGACGACATTTCCGGGCTTGGCCAGACCAAGGCCGCGCTCGACATTTCGACCAAAGTGCCGCCCGCGAAGAAAAAATATTTCATGGCCAGGGATGTCGGCCACTACGGCATTTTCAACGGCCGCAAGTGGCGCGAGCGGATCGCGCCGGTGGTCGAAAAGTTCATCGCCGCCAACAACTGACCCCGTTCGCCGAAATTCCCTGTTCGACCGTCGCTCTGCGGCTATAGCGCGCTTCGTCAGAGGGAGAGGGCGATGCTCGGCAGGCGTGAGTTTCTGGGAACGGCGGCGGCCGCAAGCCTGCTCGCTGGATGCAAGGCATCGAAAGTGCCTTCGGGCGAGCAAAGCAGCGGCGGCGACCTGGCCGCTCAACTGCAGGGCATGGCCCAGGAAATCCTCGCCGAATATCCGGAGAATGCGACCATCCTTGGCATCGCCACTGGCAAGGATGAGCCTCTCAACCATCGCCTGACCGATCGCACGCCGGCGGGCGTGGCGGCCCGAGCGGAAGCGGCGCGCAAGCGCTACGCGACACTGCAGCGCCTCGATGCTCTCGACCTCGGCAAGCCCGCGGACCTCAACGCCGCAGTTGCGCGCGAGGCCCACCAGATCGCGGTCGACGGATTCGGATTCGGATTCGGCGACGCGATCAACCTCGATCCCAACATTGGGTTTCGCAACACGCCCTATGTGGTGAACCAGCTCGGCGGGGCATTCATCGACTTTCCGGATTTCCTCGACAGCCGGCATTCGGTGACCAACGAACAGGAAGCGGCCGCCTTCGCCGATCGGGTCGATGCTTACGCCAGGGACGTCGACGGCGAGACGGAGCGGCTGGCGCACGATCGCGCGCTGGGCGTCGTCGCGCCCGATTTCACCCTCGACAAGACGATCGGGATCATCGGCGCCGGTGCCGCCGAGAAGCCCGATCAGTCGGGCGTTGTGGGTTCGCTCCAGAAGTCGCTCGCCAAGGCCAGGCTCGACGGCAAGATCGTCGACCGGGTGAAGCAATCCATGGCGACGGGCGTCATCCCGGCGCTCCAGCGCCAGCTCGAGGAATTGAAGCGCCATCGCGCGGTCGCGACTTCGGATGCCGGGGTTTGGCACTTCAAGGACGGCGAGGCTTATTATCGCTGGGCGCTCAGGGCCGGGACGACCACCAACCGGACGCCGCAGGAGATCCATCAGCTCGGACTCGACCAGGTCAAGACGATCCAGGCGCGCATGGAAGGCATCATGCAGAAGCAAGGCCTGACCGGCGGCACGATCGGTGCGCGCATGGCCGCGCTCGGCAAGGACCCGGCGCAGCTGTACCCGAACACCGCCGCCGGACGCGAGCAGCTATTGGCCTATCTGAACGGCCGCATCGCGGACATCCGGACCCGCCTCCCGCGCGCGTTCGCCACCATGGTCCCGGGCCGGCTGATCATCAAGCGCGTGCCACCCTCAATCGAGGCGGGCGCGCCGGGCGGCTATGCCGCCGCCGGCTCGATCGACGGCAAGGTGCCGGGCCAATACTACATCAACCTTCGCGACACCTCGGAATGGCCGAAATTTTCGCTTCCGACATTGTGCTACCATGAGGGCATTCCGGGGCACGTGTGGCAGGGCGATTATGCCAATCGCATGCCGCTCATTCGCTCAATGCTGGCGTTCAACGCCTACAGCGAAGGCTGGGCGTTGTATGCGGAGCAGCTGGCCGACGAGCTTGGCGTCTATGCCGACGATCCGCTCGGACAGCTCGGCTATCTGCAATCGATGGGGTTCCGTGCGTGCCGGCTGGTGGTCGACACCGGCCTTCACGCGATGCACTGGACGCGCGATCAGGCGATCAACTGGTTCGCCATCACCAATGGCGACGACCGCAATTCGGTCACCGGCGAAGTCGACCGTTATTGCGCGATGCCGGGGCAGGCGTGCGGCTACAAGTTCGGCCATCTCGAGATCAATCGCCTGCGCGATAAGGCGCAGGCCGCCCTTGGATCGAAGTTCGACCTTCGCCGCTTTGACGACGCCGTGGTGCTCGGCGGAAGCGTGCCGATGACTTTGCTCGAAACCGTGATTGACGGCTTCATCGCCAAGGCGAAACGCTAGGCGTTTTTCATCTTCACACGACCGAGTAACGTCAGAGCGGCAACGCTGGCGGCGACGCTGACGACGGCCGAAACGATCAGCGCCCCATGAAGTCCGCCGATCAGCTCGGCGCCGTTCTTCGCCAAGACCACGCCGAGCAAAGCAGTCGCGATCAGCCCGCCGATCCGCGCCACGGCGCTGTTGAAGCCCGACGCCAAAGCGACATGCTGCTCGTTGACCGAGCCAAGCACGGATGAAGTCAGCGGCGCAACCACCACCGCCATGCCAAGCGCAATCCCGCCGACGCACGGCAGCACGTCGGCCCAATAGGATGGGTGCTCCCCGATCCTCAAGCCGGCGAGCATCCCCGCGCCGACGACCAGCGGGCCGACCGTCAGCGGCCGCCGAGGCCCGATCCGCGCCGCGAGCTGGCCCATGATCGGTGAGCCGATGGCGATGAGGATCGCCAGGGGGAGCAGGGCAAGCCCTGCTTCGATCGGCGAATAGCCGGCGGCTTCGATCAGCACATAGGGGACGATCAGCATTGCCGCGCCCATTGCGCCGTAGAGCAGAAAGGTCATCAAATTGAGGCCGAAAAAGCAGCGGTCGGCGAATAGGGTCAGCGGCATCATCGCCTTTTCGTCGCGGTGCTTCTCGACCGCTACGAAGGCGCCGAGCAAAACGATGCTGGCGGCGATCGATCCGCCCGTAATGGCGTCGAAGGCACCCGACGACGACCAGCGGGTGAGGCCGTAGGTGGCGCCGCCGAGTCCCGCCGTGGCGAACAATGCACCCGCGTAATCGGTGCGGCCCGCGCCGGGATTGCGGCTTTCGGTGACGAACAGCAGTGCCAACAGAATTGCTCCCGCCGCAAGCGGCAGGTTGATGTAGAAGATCGCCGGCCAGCCGACGGTGCCGACCAGCCAGCCGCCGAGCAATGGCGCAACCGCCGCCGCCGCGGCGCCGGCTGCCGCCCATATTCCGACCGCGCGGCCGCGCCTTTCGCCCGAATAGGCGGCGTTGAGCAACGCTAGACTGTTGGGCAGTAGAAGCGCCGCGCCCACGCCCTGCGCGGCCCGGGCGCCGAGCAGCAAGGGGAGGCTCGGCGCCAGCGCGCACAGCAGCGACCCGATTCCGAACAGGCTGGTGCCGATCACCAGCAGCCGCCGCCGCCCGAAATGGTCGCCGAGCGCTCCGCCGAGCAGCAGTAGCGCCGACAGCGGCAGCAGGTAGGCGTTGACCACCCATTGCACTTCGGCAGCACCCGCGCCGTAGCTCGCGCGGATCGCCGGCAGCGCGACGTTGAGCACCGAGCCGTCGACGAAGGACAGGCTTGACGCCAGGATGCAGGCGACCAGCGTCCAACGTGGGTCGGCGCCCTTGGCTTCAGCCCCCTTGGCGTTGCGGCGGCTCAATCGACGCGCTGCGCGATCGCGGCCTCGACCATGTTACGCCACATCTCCACATCGCCGACCGCGGCCATCGCTTCGTCGGGCTCGCGCATGGTGTGCAATACCGCTTCGGCCTGATTGACGTGCTCGCGCCAAGCAAGGTCGACCTTGTCTCCGGCCGAAGGATCGCTGCCTTCGGCGTTGCTGCTGTGCGCTGCGCCGGCGAGCACGCGGGCGACGCGTTCGACCAGCGGGCGATTGGATTCGGGCATGCGGCTCCTCCCTGGTTGGAAGGCTTAACCCGTTCGCGGGCGTTTAGGTTCAAGCCAGCGTTTCAACGCGCGCCGCGCGGCCAGCACCAGCCACAGCGATGCGACGACCAGGATGATCGCGATCAGCGCGGCGGCGACGGGATTGGCCATGGCGAGCGCGAGCAGCCCCCCGGTGGCGACATCCTCTCCGGTTGAAACGACGACGTTGGAGAATGGCTCGGGGCTGGCGTTGACCAGCGTCCGCGCCCCGGCCTTGCCGGCATGGGCGAGGAAGGCCGCGCCGCCGCCAAGGAGCAAACTGCCGACCTGCCAGGCGGGGTCGCCGCCATCGATGATCGCCATCGACAACAGCGCGCCGCCGATCGGCCGGATCACCGAGTGGATGGCGTCCCAGATGCTGTCGACCCACGCGATCTTGTCGGCAAAGAACTCAGCGATAGCTCCCAAGCCCGCGATCCCGATGATCCAATTGTTGGCGAGCACGTCGAGCGCGCGCAATTGCTCGGGCAGCGCAACCCAGCCGAACCTCATCGCAAGACCGACCGCGAAAGTGACCAGATACAGCCGCCAGCCGGCAAGCAGGCTGACCGTGGAGGCGAGGGCGATCAGCTGTACGGCGTTCACGTTCGCATGGGCTCGCAGCTCGCCATGCGCGCGAGGCTCTGCTCGACAAGCACGTGCGCTTCTTCGGGCTTGAGCGCGGCGAGCTGTTTCAGGCTGCGCGTTTTGCCGATGTCGCTAACGACCAGCAGTCCGACGTAATAGCCAAAGCGCCGCGGCAAGTTGGGTGAGAGCGGTTCGCCGCCGCCCATGAACAAAGGCCCATAGTCCGCGGGCTCCTTCGAGCTTAGCCGCGACCGGACGGCGCAGACCGCTTCCTGACGATGGGCTTCGACGGCCTGCCGCAGCGGACCTGGAAACGTCAGGCCGAGGGCGGTGTCGCTCGCGCCGGAATTCAGGGTCGAGGCGACATAGGTCGCAAGGCCTTCTTCCCACAGATTGCACCAAACCGGCTCGCAATCGGGGAAGGTACGGTGATGCAGCAAGTGGAACAGCTCGTGCTCGACAAAGGGCTTGATCGGCGTCGTGCTGTAAAGTTTGTCGATGACATCGGCGCCGAACATCAGGCGGGTGCCTTCCGGAAGGTCGCGAGTCCCGCCGTCGAACTCTCCGAAACTCACGACGAGATAGATCGGCGGGTATCCGCGCATCGGACCGAAGATGGATTCGAACTGCTTCCGAGCGGGCGCGACCAAACTTTCAAATTGCCGGCTTACGCGGTGGATTCCCGCCTGGTTCTCCGGGTAGCTTTTCAGCCCCTTGAGGACGAATCTGCGATAATGTTCGGGCGTCATGTAATCCTTGACGCGATCGGCGGCGTAGAAACCGGGGAGAATTTTGGCGAACCCGGCCTCGAACGCGGCCACCCGCTGCTCGTCGGGCAGATCCGCGGTCGACCGCCACACCCGGTCGAAGTCTGCGGTTGAGTCGACCACCTCGAGTGGGGCCGGCGCACTCGGCCGTGCCGCAGCAAGCCGCGCGGCCGTCACGGCAATCAACCCCGACGCAAGGAGGATGGCGGACTTCATCGGTCGCATGAGCGCCTTATTCGTCGATTGCGGGCATGCCGGCGATTTTGCGCGCGGCGTGGACGAGCTCGACGGGGAGCATGGCGATGATCGTGCTGTTATGCTCGACGCCGATCTCGGTGAGCGTTTGCAGCCGCCTGAGCTCGAGAGCGCCCGGCGACGCGCTGATCGTGTCGGCCGCTTGCGAAAGCTTGGTCGCCGCCTCCTGCTCACCCTCCGCGCGAATGATGCGGGCGCGCTTTTCGCGGATCGCTTCGGCTTCCTTGGCGATCGCGCGCTGCATCTGCTCGGGGATGTCGACGTCCTTGATCTCCACCGAATCCACTTCGACGCCCCATTTGAGCGAGGCTTCGCGGAGCAGCTCCTGCATGCGCTTGTTGATCGAAATGCGGTCCTTGAGCATCTGATCGAGCTCGCTCTGCCCGATCGCATCGCGGAGCGCAGTCTCCGCCGCCTGAACCGTGGCGGACATCCATTTTTCCACCGATGTCACGACGTGGACCGCCGAATCGGCTCGGAACCACAGGACCGCGTTGACGCGGACGGCGACGCCGTCTCGGGTGATCGTTTCCTGGGTTTCGAGCTGGTAGGTGATGGTCCGCATGTCCACCCGCACCACCCGGTCCACGAACGGGATCAGCCAATACCAGCCCGGGCCCTTGGTGACGCCGAGGCGACCAAGACGGAACAGCACGCCGCGTTGATATTCCTGGTTGATGCCGAAACTCTTCAAGGAACTGACCAGCAAGAACAGCAGGAGGACGCCCAGGATTACATACGAAGTGATCATGATCAGCTCCTAACAGCCTGAGCTTATAGCACCTCGAACAGCCCGGCGGCGCCCATTCCGCCGCCGACGCACATGGCGACGACGACGTGCTTCGCGCCGCGGCGCTTGCCTTCGATCAGGGCGTGGCCGGTCATTCGCGCCCCGCTCATGCCATAGGGGTGGCCGATCGAGATCGACCCGCCGTCGACATTCATTCGGTCTTCTGGAATGCCAAGCTGCTCGGCACTGTAGAGCACCTGTACGGCGAAGGCCTCGTTCAACTCCCACAGTCCGATATCGTCCACGTTCAAGTCAAAGCGTTTGAGCAACTTGTTCACCGCCTCGATCGGGCCGATGCCCATCTCGTCGGGTTCGGTGCCTGCGACCGCCATCCCGACATAGCGGCCCATCGGCGCAATTTCGCGCCGTTCGGCTTCCTTGGCTTCCATCAGGATCGACGCCGAGCTGCCGTCGGACAACTGGCTGGCGTTGCCTGCGGTGATCGACGTGTTCGGCCCAAGGACGGGGTTGAGGCCCGACAACCCGTCCAGCGTCGTGTCGGCGCGATTTCCCTCATCCTTGGAAATCGTCACTTCCTTTTGCGAGACCTGGCCGGTGTCCTTGTCCTTGACCATCATCGTCGTGGTCACGGGGACGATCTCGTCGTCGAGCCGGCCCGCAGCCTGCGCAGCAGCGGTGCGCTGTTGGCTTTTGAGTGCATATTCGTCCTGCAGCTCGCGGCTGATGCCGTAGCGCTGGGCCACCGTTTCCGCCGTCTGCAGCATCGGCATGTAGACATGCTTGTGCATGGTCATCAGCGACGGATCGGGTGCAATGCGCATTTCCGGCGTCTGGACCAGCGAAATGCTGTCCTGCCCTCCCGCCGCGACCACGTCCATGCGATCGGTGATGATCTGCTTTGCGGCGGTGGCGATCGCCATTAAGCCGGACGAGCATTGGCGGTCGATGGTCATGCCCGACACGGTGATCGGGCATCCCGCGCGCAGCGCGACTTGCCGGCCGATATTGCCGAACTGCGTGCCCTGGGTGAGCACCGCCCCCCAGACGACATCGTCGATCTCGCCCGGTTCGATGCCGGCGCGGTCGATCGCGGGCTTGAGCGAGAAGCTGCCCAGCGTCGGCCCCGGCGTTGCATTGAACGCGCCTTTATAGGCGCGACCGATCGGGGTGCGGGCGGTCGAGACGATCACGGCGTCGCGCATTCAATTCTCCTCAAACGAACATCAGGCCGAGCCATTCGGCGGTCAGTGCGGGCTTGTCCTCGCCCTCGATCTCGACCGTTACGGTGTGGCGCAGCAGGATTTGGCCCGGCGCTTTCTCCTCGACCGAGTCAAGGCGGAAGCGGCCGCGCACGCGGCTGCCGGATCGCACCGGCCCGAGGAAGCGGACGCGGTCGAGGCCGTAATTGACCGCCATCTTGAGGCCGTCCGGAAGCAGCATCGCCTCGGCGCCCATGCGCGACAACAGCGACAGGGTCAGAAAGCCATGGGCGACCGTGCCGCCGAACGGGGTTTGCGCGGCGGCCGCCGGATCGACGTGAATGAACTGCCGGTCGTCGGTCGCTTCGGCAAAGACATTGATCCGCGTCTGGTCGACGACGATCCAGGACGAAACGCCGACCTCCTCGCCGGTCCGGCTGCGGATATCCTCGAGGGTGGCGAGCGGCATCAACGCGCCTTGGCGAGTTCCGCGTAAGGCATCACCAGCTTTCCGTCGGGCGCCGCGGTGAAGGTGGTCTGCGCCGGATAAGCGAATTGGATCCCGTGCTCGGCGAAGCTGCGGAGGACCGCGAGCACCACCGCGGTGCGGTCGCCCGCGACCTTGTTCAAGTCGACGCTACGCGAATCGTAAAGCAACTCGAAGTCGATGCTCGACGGGCCGAAGCCGAGGATGGCGCAGCGGACGAAGGTGCATCCCTTGCGCGATTCGACCGCCGCCTTGGCCAGCGACATGACTTTGTCGAGGTCGTCCGGTGAGGTCTGGTAGACCAGGCCGAAGGGCAGGGACGTGCGGCGGCTGCGGCCGACGTTGAAATTGTGGATCTCCCGCTCGAGCAGCTTGGTGTTGGACATCACCACCTGCTCGCCGGTCACCGAGCGCAATCGCGTGGTCTTGAGGCCGATCCGCTCGACCGTCCCCGTGGTCTGATCGTATTGGATGATGTCGCCGCGCTTGAACGGCTTGTCGAACAGGATCGCGAGCGCCGCGAACAGGTCCGAGAAAATGCCCTGCGCGGCGAGGCCGATGGCGATGCCCCCGATCCCGAGTCCCGCGACCAGCGCCGTGACGTTGACCCCGAGGTTGTCGAGGATGACGACGGTCGCGATCGCGAACAGGGCGACGCTGACGAGCACGCGGATGATCGCATTGGCGTTGTTCAGCGCACTTTCGGTCTCGCCGTTGCCGACGCGGCGGGCGATGAGGGCGAGGATCAGCTCGCGCGCCCAAATCGCCCCCTGCAAAGCGAAGGCGATCGTGAAGCCGATGTCGACCAGGTGCTGCGCGCGCGCCGGCGGTTCGGCATAGGTCGCGACGATGTCGATCGCGGCCATGACCATGAAGGAGATCGTGGTCCTGGCCAGCACTCGGCCGAGCACGCTGCGCCAGCCAAAATGCGCGGCTGCGCTCTCCCGCTCGACCATTCGCTGCCCGATCATCCGCGCGACAATCATCAGCGCGACGATGGCCGCGGCGACGGCCGCGCCGATCAGCACCCCATCGCGATTGGCGATGAGCCATTCGAGGACGCTCTGAGTCGGCCGGATCGGATTGAGGGTGGGCGCCATCGCCGCGCTCTTGGCGGTCGGCGCTGTTGCAATCAAGCCGCTGTGCGCTTCGCCTTCCTCGCGACCTTCTTCAGAAACGGGATCAGCGCGACTTCGCACGCCGACAGCCACTTGCGGGCGCGCTGGCGCTCGAGGCCCTTGAGGGGGTCGCGCGGATTGTCCTTGACCGCCTCGATCAGGGCCGGGTGGACATAGGCCTTGCGGCTCATCGCCACGGTGTTGCCGAGCGCCTCGGCGACCGGCTCGACCATCGTGTTGACGCTCAGCCGCGCATGCTCCGCCTTGTCCAGCATTTGCTCGAAGGCGAGCACGGTCGCGCCCCAGGTGCGGAAATGCTTGGCGGTGAAGTCTCCGTCCGTCGCGCCGCGAATGTAGTCGTTGACGTCGCTCGACGTGACATGGTGCGGATTGGCGTCGCCGTTGACGTATTGGAACAGCTGCTGGCCCGGCAGCTCCTGCAGCTGGCGTACAATCCGCTTGAGCGTCCGGTCGGTGATCGTCACCTCTTGCTGCACGCCGCTCTTGCCGGCGAAGCGCATCTTCACCTTGCGGCCGTCGTCGTGGACCTGTCGGCTGAGCAGGGTGGTCGCTCCGAAACTCTTGTTCTCCTTCGCATATTCCGAGTTCCCAACGCGGAGATATTCGTCGTCCAGCAGGCGCACCACGGCGGCGACCACCTTGTCCTTGCTCAACGCGCGCTTCCTGAGGTCTTGGTCAACCTTGCGGCGGATCTTCGGCAGCGCCTTGCCGAACTCGGCGAGCCTGGCGAATTTGTCGGACTCGGCCTGCGCCCGGAAGTCCTTGTGATAACGATATTGCTTGCGGCCGCGGTCATCGATCCCGGTCGCCTGGAGATGCCCGTCCGGGTCCTTGCAGAACCAGGCATCCTTGTAGGCCGGAGGAAGGGCGATGGCGTTCAAGCGGTCGATAGTGTCGCGGTCGGTGACCCGTTTGTCGCCGTCGAAATAGGCCCAATAGCGGCCCATGCGCTTGCGGGTATAGCCGGGCTCGCTGTCGCTGCTGTGCCTCAACACGGCGCGTTACGCTTCACTCGACTCATCGAGGCGCATAAGCGTGCGGCGGGCGGGCGAGTTCCTGAAGGAGGCTGACGATGCCGCTGATTCCCGATTCACGAGTGCTGATTGTCGCGACGGACGGCTTCGAGGAATGGGAGCTTTTCGGGCCGCGCGAGATTTTGCAGAAGCGTGGCGCAGATGTTGTGGTCGCTTCGCTGAAGCGCGACCCGATCCAGGCAACGATCCACGACGACCCCGGCAGGACCATCCGACCGGACCTGACAGTGGACGAGGCGAATGCCGATGATTTCGATGCGCTCATCCTCCCCGGCGGAGTGCGCAACCCCGACACGCTGCGCCTCCACGGCAACGTGATCGAGCTGATCCGCCAGTTCGATCGGCAGGGCAAGCCGATCGCGGCGATCTGCCACGGGCCCTGGCTGCTGGTCGAGGCCGACCTGCTGAGGGGACGCACCGCGACCAGCTGGCCATCGATCCGCACCGACCTCAAGAATGCCGGCGCGAATGTCGTCGATGAGCCGGCGGTTACCGACGGCAACATCGTCACCAGCCGCAAGCCCGAAGACGTCGAAGCGTTCACCAATGCGCTCATCGACCTCATCGAAAACGCCCCCGAGGTTACGGAAATCCGCGAGCCGAGCGAGCTGCCCGCCTAACCGTCTGGCAAGGATTGGCTGGTACATAGCGTCCCATGGACGGACGCGCGATTGGCTGGATCGAGACGGCAGTCGATGCCGGTGCCGCGGCAGTGCTTGCGGCGGCGGTGGCTTATGCATGTCACGCGATCCCCACTGGGCAGACCAATGCCGCGCTTGCGGGCGCAGGATCGCTCGGGCTGTGCTTCGCCGGACTGCGACGGATTCCCGCCGGCCGTTCGCCTGGCGCTGAGGCCGAACAGAGGCCGGTGACGGAGCTTCTCGCCGAAGCCGATCGCGCGATCGAGGCCGAGGAGCAGGACGAGCTTGTCCTCGACGATATCCTGTCCGCGCTCAGCTCGGATTCGCGGGTCGTGCGCCTGTTCGATCCGCACGCAATGCCGCCGCCCGGCCCGCCTAAAGACGATTCGCAAGTGCTCTACGACGCGCTAAGCGAGCTCCGCCGTTCACTGAGTTGAACCGATCGCTTATTCCTCGATGGTTAGCGCCTCGATCGTGAGAAGCGTCGAGCCGTCCGCCGAAAGCGTGGGACCGGCTCGAACCGCGATGTCGACGACAAGCTGGCCGGGGATGTCGAACTCGGCGTCACCTAGCCCTTCGCACAGCCGCCGAGCCGCCGCCTCGGCTACCGGAGGCAGGATGCGCAGCTGCAGCTCATGCCGCTCGCCGACGAACGTGAGCGACTGCCAATCGCAGGAATCGAGACCCGTAAGCAGAATCCTATTTCGCTCGACCCCCGTCCTTTCGATCAGGGCGCGGAGCAAGCCGGAGGCGGCCGGCGACATTGCGGCCCTCAGCATTGCGCAGTCTCCAGATACGCAAGGACGCGTGCCACGGTGCCCGGCCGCGGGTCTCGCCCATTGCGAAGGTCGAAGACGAAGCGCGGATCGCCCATCGCAATTCGACCGAACCGGGTGGGAGGGACTTCAGATTGGCGCAAAAATTTTTCTACCTCTCTAAGCAAATGCACGGGTGATTCCTTATAGAGAATGCGACTCGGCCCGCATTCCTTCCCAACGCATTTCCTACTTGTCTAGGTATATTCCTATAGCTAAAGGCGAAGCAACCATGTTGCCCGATCCGCGTAATGTCCTCGACCGTCTGTGCGTCGAGAGAGGCGAGGACTTTGCCGGCCTCTCCCGCATGCTCGGCCGCAACCCGGCTTACATTCAGCAATTCGTCCGGCGCGGGGTGCCGCGGCGCCTCAAGGAAGAGGAACGGCGCAAGCTCGCCCGCTACTTTGCGGTACCGGAAGCGATCCTCGGGGGGCCGGACGATACGACCGCCGGCCTGGTCGCGATCAACCGCACGCCGGTTCGTGCCTCTGCCGGACCCGGCGCAATTGTGTCGGAACAAGCGGGCCAGCCTTACTTCGCATTCGACGAGCGCTGGTTGAAGGCATTGACCGCCACGCCTTCCGACCGGCTTTCGATCATCCGGGTCGAAGGCGATTCGATGTCGCCGACGCTCAATCAGGGCGACGACATCCTGGTCGACCTCGGCGATTGCGAGGAGCGGCTGCGCGATGGCGTGTACGTTCTCCGGATCGAGGACGCCCTGGTCGTCAAGCGGATCGCACTGCATCCGGCCGGGCGGCGGGTGACCGTACAGTCCGACAACCCGGCATACCCGGACTGGCCCGACTGCGACCTCAGCGGGCTTCAGTGCGTCGGCCGGGTGATTTGGGCCGGGCGCAAGCTCGTTTGAGCTAGCGGCGGCGATCGACCAGCCAGGTGAGGACCGCGATGGCAATTCCGGCGCCGGTCCCGATCAGGATCCCTTTCATCGGATTGCCGATCGCCAAGCCAAGCGGGAAGCCGGCGAGGATGCAGATCATCAGGAAGCAGCCGCCGGCGCGGGTCGTTCGCGAATTCATGGGGAGGCGTCCCACCCGGGTTCGACAATATAGTCAATGCTTCGTTGACCGCGATCATCCGCAGTCGGGAAAGGGCCGCGAGCCTAAGGAGCGGGGATGGATTCCCCGTTCATCAATGGCCGCCCGGCCCTCGCGGATGCATCCGACCTCATCGAGCATTACGGGCCGGAAGCCTGCATCGAGGCCGCGGCGCGGGCCGAACGCAGCCGGGATCTCGGCAATGTCAGCCGCTTTTGCCACTGGCGGCAGATCGAGCGCGTGATCGTTGCCCTGAGCAGCGATGAGGTCCGCGGCACCGTCCACTAGCGCCAAATTTTCCAGTAGGATGCGCGTCGGCGAAAAGGTCGCTCGCCAGACCGCATTGATACTGGCGCCGTTCAGGGGGGCTGGCTAAGGCTGGTCCCGGATGAGCGGGCGGGGTTCAACGCGTATAGCCGCGCGGCTGCTGTGCGCGGCCGCCGTTTCCGCATTTGCGATCACTCCGGCCTTTGCTCAAAATCCGGCTGCGCAGCCGCCGCTCGTTCCCGACGCCGCCGAGCTCGACCCCAGCGCACCGCTCGATCCGATGCCCGACCTCGACGTCGCCTGGCCCGACCTCAACGCCAGGGACAGCACCGAGCCGGCACCGGCTGCCGACCAGAATGCCGCAACCGACGAGGGCAGCAGCGAAGTCCGCTACACGCTCGTCGTCGAGGGCCTGACCCCGATCGGCGACGCCGGAGACCTGCTTGCCGAGTTCCGCAAGCAGTCCGCGCTGGAGGCCGACCGCAAGGATCCGGCGAACAGTGCCCAGATCGGCCGCCGCTCGCGCGCCGACGCCGACCTCCTCGCCGAATTGCTGCGCAGCCAGGGCTATTACGATGCCGTGGTCGAGCCGAGGACCGAACGCGCCGGCGGCTTGCTCCGCGTCGTCCTCACTGCCGAGCCCGGCACCCAATATCATTTCGCATCGGTCAAGCTGCCGGGCCTGGAAGCCGCGGGCCCGGAAGACCAGGCGAAGCTCCGCGCGGCGTTCGGGGTCGGCGCCGGCGACCCGGTCATTGCCCAGGACGTCATTTCGGGCGGCGCTGCGCTCATGGTCGCCCTGGGCGAGCAAGGGTTCGCCGAGGCGAAGATCGGCGAGCAGGACATCGAGATCAACCACCAGACGCATCTCGCGACGCTGAGCCTGCCCGTCGATCCGGGTCCGGTCGCACGCTTCGGTCAGATCCGCGTGTCGGGAAAGCCGCCGTTCAGCGCGCGCCACATCGCGACGATCGCGCGCTTCAAGTCGGGATCCCCGTTCAGGCGCTCCAAGATCGAGGACCTGCGCCGTGCGCTGATCGCCACCGGGCTCGTTTCGGTCGCGGAAATCCGTGTCGTTCCGGTCAACGGCGGCCGCACGGTCGACCTCGCGGTCCGCCTCGAGCCGGCGCCGCAGCACACCATCGCCGGGGAGCTCGGTTACGGGACGGGGCAGGGCGCTCGCCTCGAAGCCAGCTGGACCGACCGCAATTTCTTCAATCCCGAAGGGGCGCTGACCCTCCGCGCGATTGGCGGCACCCGGGAGCAGCTGGCGGGCGTGCAGTTCCGCCGAAGCAATTTCCTCCGGCGCGACCAGGTGCTGAACCTGCAGGCCTCGGCCTCGCACCAGAATTTCGACGCCTACGAAGCGCGCACGATCCTCCTCGCCGGCAATATCGAGCGCCAGAGCAATTTCATCTGGCAAAAGAAGTGGACGTGGACGGCGGGCGGCGAGCTGTTGGCGACAGACGAGCGCGGCGTCTTCAGCAGCGCCGGCCTCAAGGACACGCGCACTTTCCTCATTGCTGCTGTGCCGGCGAGCCTCGGCTACGACGGCAGCGACAGCCTGCTCGATCCGACCCGCGGGTTTCGCCTCAGCGGCCGGATCAGCCCGGAGATTTCGGCGCATGGTGGCAAGTTCGCCTATGGCCGCGTGCAGCTCGACGCCAGCGCCTATCAC
This sequence comes from Sphingomonas sp. URHD0057, assembly GCF_000620665.1. GTDB lineage: Bacteria > Pseudomonadota > Alphaproteobacteria > Sphingomonadales > Sphingomonadaceae > Sphingomicrobium. The sequence continues at coordinate 364,345 of NZ_KK211162.1, forward strand.
CCCGTGTCCGACCGCGTCGTCGCCGCCGGCCGGGTTCGGGTCGGCACGATCCTTGGCGCGTCCGCCTTCGACATTGCGCCCTCCCGCCGGTTCTACTCAGGGGGCGGCGGATCGGTTCGCGGCTACGGCTATCAGCGGCTTGGGCCCAAGGATGTCGACGGGGATCCGGTGGGCGGCCGGGGGCTCATGGAGTTCGCCGTAGAAGCCCGCATCCGCCTGAAGCAATTCGGCGGCAATTTTGGCCTCGTGCCCTTCTTCGACGGCGGCTCGCTGACCACCAAGGCCTTGCCCGACGTCAAGGACTGGCACTTCGCTGCCGGCGTCGGCGCCCGCTATTATTCGAGCTTCGGGCCGATCCGCATCGATGTCGGCGTGCCGCTCAACCGCGAGAAAGGCGATGGCCCGCTCGCCGTCACCGTGTCGCTCGGCCAGGCCTTTTAGGATGGCCGAAGCCGTGGCAACCGCCGAAGGGTCCGGACCGCCCCGGCGAAAGCTTCGCCGCGACTGGCCGCGGCGGTTGCTCAATGAGCTGTTCGCAGCCTTCATCGCGCTTCTGTTCCTGTTGGCTGGAGCGCTGGTCCTGCTCGATAGCGCGCCGGGGCACCGCTTCATCGTCGACCGGCTGGGGAGATTCGAAACCGCGTCCGGCCTGAACATCCGCATCGGCCGGATCGACGGCTCGATCTTCGGCAAGTCGCAACTAAGAAACGTCCGGGTTTCGGACACCCGCGGCGTGTTCTTGACCTCGCCCAACATCAAGCTCGACTGGACCCCGGGCGCGTGGCTGTACAACAAACTGTCGATCGACAGCGTGACCGCGGACCGGGTGATGCTGATCCGCCTGCCCAAGCTCAAGCCGAGCACCACAAAGGGTCCCATCCTCCCCGGCTTCGATATCCACGTCGGCGAACTTCGCGTCGATCGGCTCGACATCGGCAAGGAAGTCGGCGGTGCGCCGCGAAGCGGAAGCCTGCGCGGCAAGGCCGACGTCCACTCCGGACGAGCGCTTGTGGAGCTTTCCGCCAACCTCAACGGCGGCGGCGATCACATCACCTTTCACCTCGACGCGGAGCCCGATCGCAACAGGTTCGATCTCGCTGCCCACGTGACCGCGCCGGCGAACGGGCTGGTTCCGGCGATGATCGGCGTTGGCCACGCGATGACGCTCGACATCGGCGGCGCGGGCAGCTGGACGCGGTGGCGGGGTACGGCAGGGCTCGACCTCTCCGGCCGTCCAACGGCGCGGCTTGCGCTCGGTGTCGATAGCGGGCGCTATCGCTTGCAAGGCAAGTGGCGGCCGGGGCCATTCCTCAAGGGCAAGCTCCAGCGGCTCACCGTTCCGCTGGTCGACATCCGCGGCGACGCGACGCTGAAGGACCGCATCCTGGACGGCCGGCTGATCGCCGCCACGCCGGAGCTTCGCGCGATTGCGCGCGGCGCGCTCGATCTCGCCGAGAACCGCTTCCAGGCGCTCCGGCTCGGGGTCGATTTGCTGAAACCCTCGGCGCTGTTCCCCAACATGACCGGCAAAAGCGTCCGCATGGTGTGGACCCTCGACGGCCCGTTCTCGACCGCCGATTATTCCTGCCGCCTGACCTCGCCGCACGTTCAGTTCGACGACACCGGCTTCGATCAGTTGCGCGCGGAAGGGCGTGGGCGCCTGTCCCCGTGGCCGATGCGCGTGCCCATCCGCCTCAGCGCGCGCGCAATCACCGGCATCGGGGACGTCGGCGGGGCAATGCTCGCCAACCCCCGGATCGAAGGCTGGCTGACGGTGACGCCGAAGCTGGTGCGCGGCGATGGCCTCAGGCTCAGCAGCGCCAAATGGACGGGCAAGATCTCGCTGCTGATCGACCTCGTGACCGGCCGCTTCGACGTCACTCTGTCGGGGGAGATGCAGCGCTATCTCATTCCCGGGCTCGGCATCGTCGACGTCATCACCGACCTCAAGGTGGTTCCCGGACCCAACAACAGGGGTTCGCACGTCACCGGCACCGCCAAGGCCTGGGTCCGCCGGCTCGACAACAGCTTTTTCCGCGATCTTACGGGCGGGCTGCCGTGGCTGACCACGAACCTCGAGCGAGGCAATGACGGGGTCGTTCATTTCAGCAATCTGCAGATTTACTCGCCCAAGCTTCGGCTTTCCGGTGCCGGGAAGCGCAATCGTGACGGGACGTTCCACATCGTCGCGAGCGGGCGCCAGGCTAAATATGGTCCACTGAGGCTAGTTCTCGACGGGCACATCGAGCGCCCGAGGATAGACCTGTTCCTCGAGCATCCGAACGAGGCGATGGGCATACGCGCCATGCACCTGTTGCTCGTGCCGAGCGCGGCCGGCTTCGATTATCGGGCGAGCGGCGGATCGAAGCTCGGTCCGTTCACCAGCAACGGCCGCATCCTGCTGCCGCAGAACGGCGCGGCCACCATCTCCATCGCTGCGCTCGATGCCGGCGGCGCGCACGCCAGCGGCGATCTCCGATCCGACCCTGGTGGGTTCACGGGACGGCTGATCCTCGCCAACGGCACGCTCGGAGGCGCGCTCGACTTCGCTCCAGCGAGCGGTGCGCAACGGATCGACGCCCACCTCACCGCCAACGGCGCTCACTTCCAAGATGCCTTCAGCGTGCGCAGCGGCAGCATCGACGGCACCATCATCCTCGCCGATGAGCGCACCACCATCGACGGCGTGATCGACGCGCGCGGGACTGACGCCGGCGGCATCACGCTCGCCCGCCTCACCGCCAACGCCAAATTGGTCAACGGGAGCGGCCAGGTGCGCGCGGCCTTCGCCGGCCGGCGCGGCGCCGCCTTCGCCTTCTCGACCCTCGCCGACATCACCCCGGATGCGATCCGCCTGACCGGGAGTGGACGGATCGAGCGCCAGCCGCTGGTGCTCAACCAGGCGGCGGTGCTGACCCGTTCGGGCGACGGCTGGGCGCTGGCTCCGACCAACCTCAGCTTTGCGGGTGGGACCGCGACCGTGTCGGGCCAAAGCGGCTCGCGACCGGAAGTTCACGCCCAGCTCATGGGCATGCCGCTCGAAGTGCTCGACCTCGCCTGGCCCGGCCTCGACCTGTCCGGATCAGCGACCGGCCGTCTCGATTACGCCTGGAAGAGCAATCGCAGCGGCCGCATCGATCTCAAGGTCCGCGGCCTCAGCCGCGCCGGTCTGGTGTTCGCGTCCAAGCCGATCGATGTCGGCATCGCCGCGATCGTCAACGGCAACCAGGCCGGGCTTCGCGCGGTTGCCGCCAGCTCCGGGTCGGTCATCGGCCGGGCGCAGGCGCGCTTCGCGCCGCTCGGCGGCGGCCCCCTGGTCGCGGAGCTGATGAATGCGCCGTTGTTCGCCCAATTGCGCTACACCGGCCCCGCCGACACTTTGTGGCGCCTGTCGGGGACCGAGGTGATCGACCTGTCCGGCCCGCTCGCGGTCGGCGCCGACATCGGCGGCCGCCTGGCCGCGCCGGTGATCCGCGGCTCGCTGAAGACGCAGAACGCCCGCCTCGAAAGCGCCGTCACCGGCATGGTTATCGACCAGTTGGTGAGCCAGGCGCGCTTCTCCGGCCCGCAGCTGATCTTTTCACAGATCTCGGGCCGGACGTCCGGCGGCGGCTCGCTGACCGGCACCGGCAGCGTCACCTTCGCCGGGGGCAAGACCGCGCTGAACCTGTCGTTCAACGCGAACCAGGCATTGCTTCTCAATCGCGACGACATCGCCGCGCGCGTCACCGGACCGTTGAAGATCAACTCCGCGGGCAATGGCGGCACGATCTCGGGCGACCTCAAGCTCGACAAGGGCCGCTTCCAGCTCGGCCGCGCCAGCGCCGCCGCTTCGGTGCCGCAGCTCAACGTGCGCGAGCAAGGCCTCGATCCGGAGGACGTGATCGAGGTCGCCGATCTTCATCCATGGAAGCTCGACATCGACCTAACCGGCCGCGATTTGCAGGTCGTCGGCCTCGGCATCAACAGCCGCTGGACGACCAATTTGAAGATCGGCGGCCTGGCCGATGCGCCGCGCTTCACCGGCCGCGCGGACCTCGTCCGCGGCGACTATGATTTCGCCGGACGCAACTTCAAGCTCGACCGCGGCGTGATCCGCTTCCGCGGCGAGAGCCCGCCCGATCCCCAGCTCGACATTCACGCCCAGGCGCAGGTCCAGGGCCTCGATGCCAGCGTGCTGGTCCAGGGGACCGGCCTCAAGCCGGAGATCACCTTCGCCAGCTCGCCGCCCCTGCCGCAGGACGAGCTTCTGTCGCGCATCCTGTTCGGCACTTCGATCACCAACCTGTCGGCGCCGGAGGCGCTTCAGCTCGCCTCGGCGGTCGCGGCATTGCAGTCCGGCTCGGGCAGCCTCGATCCGATCAACGCGCTCCGTCGCGCGGTCGGCCTCGATCGCCTGCGCATCGTCCCCGCCGACGTCGCGACCGGCCAGAAGACGTCGATCGCCGCCGGCAAATACATCACGCGCAGATTGTTCGTCGAAGTGGTGACCGACGGTCAGGGCTACTCGGCGACGCGCGTCGAATATCAAATGACCCGGTGGCTCTCGCTACTGTCGACCGTATCGACGATCGGCCGATCGAGCGCGAGCGTGCGCGTGTCGAAGGACTATTGAGCCGTCATTGCGAGCCGCGCAGCGGCGCGGCAATCCAGTTGCGCCGATGGATTGCTTCGCTACGCTCGCAATGACGACGAGCATGGGGGACGAGCATGAAGAACTGGAACGTCCGCAAGGCCATCACTCCGGCCGAGGCCATTCCCGAATCCGAGCGCCTTCACCGGTCGTTGTCGTGGCCGCATCTGGTCGCCCTTGGCGTCGGCGCCATCGTTGGAACGGGCATTCTCACGCTGACGGGCGTCGGCGCGGACCGTGCCGGCCCCGCGGTGCTCATCAGCTTCTGTATTGCCGGACTGATCTGTGCCGGGGCTGCCCTTTGCTATGCCGAAATGTCGACAAGCATCCCGGCGTCCGGGAGTGCGTACACATATTCCTATACCGTGCTTGGCGAGGGCTTCGCGTGGATCGTCGGCTGGAGCCTGATCCTTGAATATTCGCTGGTCGTTTCCACGGTCGCGGTCGGGTGGGCCGGCTATGCCAACGATGCGCTCAGGCACATCGGGCTAGCGCTTCCGGGCGCTCTGACTCATGGACCGACCCTCGCTGGGCAACAATGCGGCGGCTCGGTTCAACAGGCATCTTTTGGCATCAATATCCTGGCCGTGGTCATCATCGCCGCCGTTGCGACCCTGCTTAATTTCGGAACGCGCGAAAGCGCACGGATCAACACCGGGCTGGTCGTTCTGAAACTTGCCACGCTATCGTTGTTCGTCATCGTCGCTCTGCCCTATTTCAACGCTGCGAACCTTCATCCGTTTGCACCGCATGGATTTTTCAGCACGCCGGGCGCGTGCGGGCGGCCCTACGGAGTGATGCCGGCGGCAGCGATCATCTTTTTCGCCTTCTACGGCTTTGACGCCATTTCCACCGCAGCGGAGGAAGCCAAGAACCCGGAGCGGGACCTTGCGATCGGAATCGTGGGTTCAATGGTGGCATGCACCCTCATCTATTTGATCGTTGCTGCCGCCGCCGTGGGCGCGGTTCATTATACCAAGTTCGCAAACAGCCCCGAGCCGCTCGCGCTGATCCTGCGCGAGGCCGGGCAGGGTCGAGTTGCAACGATCGTTTCCGCGGGAGCGGTGATCGCGCTGCCGACGGTGATTCTCGCATTCCTCTACGGGCAAAGCCGCATTTTCCTGGTGATGGCGCGCGACGGCTTCTTCCCGAAGAGTTTCTCCACGATCTGGAAAAGCCGGGGCACCCCGGCGCGGATTACGACAGCAACGGCGGCTATCGTGGCAATTATCGCTGCGGTGACTCCGATCGACGTCATCGCCTCGCTTGCGAACGCGGGCACCTTGTGCGCGTTCGTCGCTGTCGCGGTGTGCGTCCTGGTTCGCAGACGTCGCGATCCGGACGCCAATCGGCCGTTCCGGACACCGCTCGCGTGGATCGTCGCTCCGCTCACAATTCTTGGCTGTGTTTACCTGTTCACCAATCTGTCGAGGCTCACGATCACGTTTTTCCTGACCTGGAACGTCGTCGGGCTGTTCGTTTACTTCGTCTTCGCGTCGCGGAGCGCTCACCGGACCCGTAGCGCCTCCGGTGCCTAGGGCAGGGACGCCGCCGATCGGCCGCATCAAGAGCATCGTCGGCGGCTCAGCGGGCAATCTCGTCGAATGGTATGACTGGTACGCTTATTCGGCGCTGACGATCTATTTCGCGCCGGTCTTCTTCCCCAAGGAGGACAAGACCGCGCAATTGCTCAGCGCCGCGGCGATCTTCGCCGTGGGCTTCCTGATGCGCCCGATCGGCGCCTGGCTGATGGGCATTTATTCGGATCGCCACGGGCGGAGGTCGGGGCTCGCTTTGTCGGTCGCGTTGATGGCCGGCGGCTCGCTGCTGATCGCGGTGTCACCGACCTATGCGCGGGCGGGCGCGCTGGCGCCCGTGGTGCTGGTCGTCGCCCGCATGCTCCAGGGGCTGTCGGTGGGCGGCGAATATGGCGCCAGTGCGACCTATCTGTCGGAGATGGCGCTGCGCGACCGCCGCGCCTTCTGGTCGAGCTTTCAGTATTTCACCTTGATCGGCGGCCAGTTGCTGGCGCTCGCGGTGGTCGTCGTCCTTCAAACCGCGATGCCCGAAGCGGGCCTGCAGGAATGGGGCTGGCGGCTAGCCTTCGGCGTCGGCGCCCTGCTGGCGATCGGCGTTTACATCCTCCGCACGCGGCTCGCCGAGACTCAATCCTTCACCCGCCAGTCGCGCGATCGTCAACGGTCGAGCGTGATCGGCCTGTGGCGGCAGCACCCGCGCGAGTTCCTGATCGTCGCGGCAATCAGCGGCGGCGGCTCGGCCGCCTTCTATGCCTACACGACCTACATGCAGAAGTTCCTCGTCAACACGAGCGGCTTCTCGCGCTCGTCCGCCACCGAGATCATGACCGTCGCGCTGGTGGTGTTCATGCTGATCCAGCCCCTGTGGGGAATGGCGGCCGATCGCTGGGGGCGGAAGCGGGTCCTTTATGTCTTCGGGTTCGGCGGAGTGCTGCTCTCGGTGCCCATTTTCACCGCCATCAGCCGCGCGGAAACGCCGGCCGTGGCGCTCGGCCTGGTGCTCGTGCCCCTGCTCTTGCTCGGGGCCTACACGTCGATCAGCGGGCTCATCAAAGCCGAGCTGTTTCCAGCGCACATCCGAACCCTGGGAGTCGCGCTGCCCTATGCCGTCGGCAACACGATCTTCGGTGGGACGGCGGAATATGTGGCGCTGTGGTTCAAGCAGGCGGGCGCGGAAAGCGGCTTCTACTGGTACCTCACCGCGATCATCGGGATGGCGGCGATCGGCTTCGTGATGCTGCCGGAAACCAAGACCGCCAGCCTGATCGAGGAAGATTGATGGAACAGGCAAAGCGGCCCGACGCCGGCCCGTTCTATCTGTCGGCGGTGTTCGCCCTGCTGCTGGTGCCCGCCGCGCTCGGCAGCTCGCAGACGATCTTCAACGACGGCGACGTCAGCTGGCACATCGCCACCGGCCAGTGGATTCTCGACCACCGCACGATTCCAACGACCGATCCTTTCTCCTTCACCTGGGCAGGAAAGCCGTGGGTCGCGATCGAGTGGTTGGCGGAGAGCCTCTACGCATCCGCCTACCGGCTTGGCGGCTACAGCGGCGTTGCTGCGCTGGTGACCGCGGCCTTGATGGCCCTCCACGCGATCGTGTTCCTGAACGCCGCCAGGTTCTTGCGGTCGTGGAGCGCGATCGGCGCAGTTGTCGCGATGGACGTGGTCCTGATCCCGATGATGCTGGCCCGGCCGCATTTGCTCACCTGGCCGCTGCTCGCGCTGTGGACGTGGCTGATGATGCGCGCCCGCGAGCGCGATTCCGCGCCTCCACTTGCGGCGGCGCTGATCATGACCCCGTGGGCGAACCTCCATGGCGGCTTCGTGTTCGGACTGCTGATCGCCGCGCTGTTCGGATTTGAGGCGCTGATGGCGGCGCCCGACCGCATGCGCGTGGTCCGCCAGTGGGGCTTGTTCGGGCTGGCCTGCGCGCTGGCGGTGTGCATCAACGGCAACGGGCTCGAAGGGGTAGTTCATCCGGTTCGCTTCACCGGCTTGAAGATGCTTCCGTTCATCGACGAGTGGAAGCCGTCGAGCCTCTCGGCCACGCCGGTGTTCTTTGTCGTGCTGGCATTGACGCTGGCGTTGATCGCCTGGAAGCGGCCGCGGCTGCCGTGGGTTCGCTGGCTGTTGCTTGGTGGAATGCTCGGCCTGGCCCTGCTCCAGGTCCGGCATCAGGCGATGCTTGCGATCATCGCGGCGGTCATCCTGCCGCAAGGCTTCGCACGAGGGGCCGAAGTCTCGCTGGAGGCGGAGCGCCGGCGGGTGATGCGGCTCGCGTTGCCGGCGATGCTGGCACTGGTCGCGGTTCGCGCAGTGATGCCGATGCAGCTGCCGGACAATGAAGCCAATCCGTGGAAACTGATCGCCGCAGTGCCGGCCGACCTCCGCTCGCAGCCCGTGTTGAACGCATATTCGATGGGCGGGCCGCTGATCCTGTCGGGCATTCGGCCCTATGTCGACGGTCGCGGCGACATGTACGGCGATGAACTGGTCCTCGACTATGTTCGGATCATCCGCGGGAACAGTTCCGCGTTCGACGCCGCGGTCCGGCGGTGGAACATCCGCTGGGTGATCCTGTCGGACCAGAACCGAAAGTTGATCGCGGTGCTTGATGGGTCGCCGGACTGGCGTCGGCTCTATCGGGACAAGGTTGGCGTGATCTACGTTCGGCGGGCGGACGCACAGCCTAGCGCTTCATGAAGCCTTCGAGCTCTTGCCGCAATTCGCCAACCGACATCCGGTTCCACCGCGGGTCCCACGGCGACTCGGTGCCCGATTCGGCGTCCAGATAGCCCGGCCGAATCCATTCGCTTGGCGCCACTTCCGGCAGCGATTCCGCCAGTTGCGCCATGTCGAACGGCGAATGGAAGGCGAAGCCGACCTGGTCGCCGACGGCCCAGGCGACCGTGCCCGACACCGAAATGGCGTCGCTCAGCTCGAGCAGCGGCTCGGTGCCGACGCGAACCGGGGTGGTGCATTCGATCATCGCCCCGGTGGTGGAGATATTGCGCACGCGGATCGGCGAGGATTGATAATCGTGGTGGAGGACGCCGGTCCAGATGAGCGGATGCCGGCGCGCGATGCGCTGCTCGGATTCGGCATCGATTTGCGGCTCCAGGTCGACCTTTCTCGTCCGCTCGCTGCGCGGCAGCTCGAAAGCGACGTCGCCGAAGTTGCGGGCAAGCACATCCTTGAGCAGCGCCTCGCGCTCGCTCGCCTTGCAATCGAGCCGCGTCTCGTGGGCGAACTCGAGTCCGAAACGGTCGTCGCGAATCCATCGGACGACGCACTCGACCTGACCATTCTCACCGAGGTGGAGCTCGACGCTGTCCCACAGCTTGAGCGGGAGCGTGCCGGCGATCATCGCGCCGCCGCCGGAAACGTTGATCAGCTCGACGTCCCGCTTGCGCCGTCCGATGCGGATTGCCGCATTCTCGCCGTTCAGGCGGTGGCGGTCGCCGCTGCGCTGGTTGCTGGACCTGATTTCTTGCCGGGGCACGGCAACATCGGTCAGGTCCCTTGAGGTGCGCTGGGTGCGGCTCTTCTTCTTGGCCGCGACAAGCTCGTCGTGCCGCCCGATTGTCCCGGACAGCACGGCAGAGCGAAAGCTGTTCGCCTTGGGCTCGGTCGTCATGACGCCGGCTTATGAACGAACAAGGTTGCTGAAACGTATGCGACGTTGAAATATTTGCGGAAGGAGCCGGGGGAGGGGCGTTGGGAGGTGGGAATGACCCCTCCGCCGGCGTTCGCATTCGCTTTGGAACTAGGCCCGGGGGCCGCAACGCTTACGACGAATAATACATATCGAATTCGACAGGGCTAGGGGTAGTTTCCCAACGCATGACCTCTTCCCATTTCAGTTCGATGTAGGCGTCGATCTGGTCATCGCTGAAGACGTCGCCGCGAGTGAGGAACGCGCGGTCTTCCTGCAGGTTGACCAGGGCCTCGCGCAGCGAGCCGCAGACCGTCGGAACATTGACCAACTCCTGCGGCGGCAGGTCATAAAGATTCTTGTCCATCGGGTCGCCGGGATGAATGCGGTTCTGGATGCCGTCGAGGCCGGCCATCAGCAGCGCCGCATAAGCGAGGTAGGGATTGGCGAGCGCGTCCGGGAAACGGAATTCCACACGCTTGGCCTTCTCGCCGGCGCCGTAGGGAATGCGACAGGAGGCGGAGCGGTTGCGGCTTGAATAAGCGAGCAGCACCGGCGCTTCGAAGCCCGGGACAAGGCGCTTGTAGCTGTTGGTCGTCGGGTTGGTGAATGCGTTGAGCGCGCGGGCGTGCTTGATCACTCCGCCGATGAAATAGAGGGCGATCTCGCTCAGCCCGGCGTAGCCGTTACCGGCGAACAGCGGCTTGCCGCCTTTCCAGATCGACATGTGGGTGTGCATGCCGCTGCCGTTATCCTTGGCGATCGGCTTGGGCATGAAGGTCGCGGTCTTGCCGTAGGCGTGCGCGACCATGTGCACCACGTACTTGTAGATCTGCATCCGGTCGGCGGTCTCGACCAGGCCGCCATAGGTCAGCCCGAGCTCGTGCTGCGAGGCGGCGACCTCGTGATGGTGCTTGTCCATCGGCAGCCCCATCTCGAGCATGGTCGAAACCATCTCGCCGCGGATGTCCATCGCGCTGTCGACCGGGGCGACCGGGAAATAGCCGCCCTTGGCGCGCGGCCGGTGGGCCTGGTTGCCGCCTTCATATTCGCGGTTGGTGTTGGTGGGCAGCTCGATGTCGTCGATGCGGAACGACGACGCGTTATAGCTGTCCTCGAACCGCACGTCGTCGAACATGAAGAACTCGGCTTCGGGGCCGACGAATACCGTGTCACCGACGCCGGTCGCCTTGAGATAGGCTTCGGCGCGGGTCGCGGTCGAGCGCGGGTCGCGGCCGTAGAGCTCGCCGGTCGAGGGCTCCACGACATTGCAGAACAGGACCAGCATCGGCGTCGCGCTGAACGGGTCGACGTAGGCCGCGTCGAGATCCGGCTTCAGGATCATGTCGCTTTCGTTGATCGCTTTCCAGCCGGCGATCGAGCTGCCGTCGAACATCAGTCCGTCCGTGAGGCTGTCCTCGTCGATCACGACCGAGGCCATGGTCAGATGCTGCCACTTGCCCTTCGGATCGGTGAAGCGGAGGTCGACCCAGTCGATTTCCTCGTCCTTCAGCCGCGAAAGAATCTTGCCCGCGTCGTTTGCCATCTTGCCCTCGATCTCCAGTCACGCCCGAACGAAAACGGCCCTGGCCCGGCAAAGCCGGGCGAAAGGGCGCGAATCGAGCTTGGGAGCTACAGATTCCCCAGCCGCGGCGCGGAGTCAGGGGGGCAGCGAATATTTCACCGGTCGGATTAATGCGGTAGCGTGGCATCACTGCGTGTCGCTGGGGGACGAACGGTCATGCTCATTGCGCTGCTGGTGCCGATCGGACTCGCGACCATCGCCTTTACGTTTATCCTGGTGCGAGCCGCCGTCGCGCAGCGCGCGACGCCGACACTCGAAGGCGTGATCCTCGGCGCGGTCACGAATTTCTTCGATACGCTCGGCATCGGCTCATTCGCGCCGACCACGGCCTGGTTCAAGTTCCGGCGGCTCGTTCCCGATCAGGTTCTTCCGCAGACGATGCTTGTGGGTCACTCGCTCCCGACGCTCGCCGAGGCAGTTATCTTCCTGATCCTGCTCGGTGTCGCGGTCGACCCGGTTCTTCTGGTCGGCTGCATGATCGGAATCCTGATGGGCGGCCTCCTCGGCGTGCCGCTTGTTTCCCGCGCCCGAGTCTGGATCATCCAGCTGATCGTTTCCATTGCCCTGATCGTCGCCGCGGCAATCTATGCGGTCACCAACCTGCACCTGATGCCGGGCGGAGGCACCGCGACCAGCTTGCCGCTGACGCTCACGATCATCGCGATCGCGGCTAACTTCGTGTTCGGCATTCTGGTCAACTTCGGGGTCGGAAATTATGCTCCGACTCTGATCATGCTCAGCCTGATGGGGATGAACCCACGGCTGGCGTTTCCGATCATGGCCGGCGGCGCGGCGTTGGTCATCGCGGGCGCCGGTTCCCGCCACATCACGATGGGCAAGATCGACTTTCGCATCGTGACAGGGATGGCGATCGGGGGCGTCCCGGCGGTGTTCGTCGCCGCCTTCATCGTCAAATCGATGCCGGTCGACGTGCTTCGCTGGCTGGTGATCGCGGTCGTTCTCTACGCCGCCGCGGTCATGCTTCGATCGGCCATGATCGCCCGCAGGGAAGAGGCTCGGCAAGGCGTTCCGGTGCCGGCCGTCGGGGCGGGCTAGCGGGAACCGGTACGGAGCCGGATCATTGTGGCCGCGGCGGCGGGCGTTGCGAGGAGACGGTTGTCATGCGCTCCATTCTGCTGTGGCTGATCGGCATCCCGGTCCCGATCATTCTCTTGCTGGCCTTCTGCACCCACCATTTCTGAAAATTGTCTCGCTTTGGGACAGCGCCAACAGCGCCATTGGCGGCGGCGGAAGTCTATGAAATGCAATGGTAACCGGCACGCTAACCCCTTGCGAGTCGGTTGCGGTTGGGGGATCCACGAAAACCCTGAGTAGGAAAGGCTCGCTCCCGGCACGTTGGAGCGAGCCTTTTCCTTTTCGACATAGATCCCAGTTTGCTCGTTTCGCTTCCGAATTGATGCCGGCGGCGTCCCGCACTACAGGCCAAGCAATGGAGCTTCACATTCTCGAGCGCGCGTTCGAGCTGGCCAAGGCCGGCGACTGTGCTTCGATCGACGACATTCGCCGGCGCCTGAAGGCCGAGAAATATTCGCAGGTCGATGCGCATCTCGCCGGGACGACCGTGCGCCGCCAGCTCCTCGATTTATGCAAGGAGGCGAGGGGCGAACGGAAGGCCTGATCGGCCTTTTTAGAGCATTTGCCGCCTATGCCAACGCGCCCCTTGGCACCCGCCAATACGCTCGCTATCAGGCCCGCCAACCGCGCTGGAGCTCTTCCTGAGCGGGCCTGCTGACACGCCTTCCGGCATGTCCAGCCAATCGCGTCAAAAGGGGAACGATGGCCACCAAGGCTCAGTCCGCTGAGGGTTCCGATACCGCAGGTCCAGCCGGCGGCGGGTTCCGCAGGCGCGACTTTCTGAACGTCGCGCCGGTGGCGTTTGCCGGCGTTGGCGCGGTTGCCGCGCTCGCGCCCCTGATCATTCAGATGTCGCCTTCCGCCGACGTTCTGGCGCTCGCCTCGATCGAGGTCGACATCTCCAAGATCCAGCCGGGCCAGGGCATCAAGGTTAGCTGGCGCAAGCAGCCGGTGTTCGTCCGCAACCTCACCCCGAAGGAGATCGCCGAGGCCAATGCGGTGCCGATGGGCGACCTGCGTGATCCGCAGACGCTCGCCGAGCGCACCCAGCCCGGCAAGGCCAATTGGCTGATCACTTTGGGCGTGTGCACCCATTTGGGCTGCGTCCCGCTCGGCATCGGCGAGGGGGAGAACAAGGGGCCGTACGGCGGCTATTTCTGCCCCTGCCACGGCTCGATGTACGACACCGCCGCCCGCATACGGCAGGGACCCGCGCCGAAGAATCTCGAAGTGCCCGAATATACGTTCACGGCGCCGACGGTTGTTCAAATCGGGTCAGGGGGTTAGCGCGACCATGAGTTTTTCCTGGGCCAGGCCCTACGAACCCAAGCAGCCGCTGATGCGCTGGCTCGACGAGCGCCTGCCTCTCCCGCGCCTTGTCTATGGCGCGATCGGCGGCGGCTATCCGGTGCCGCGCAACCTCAATTACTGGTGGAACTTCGGCGTCCTTGCCGGGATCTTCCTGACCATCCAGATCGTCACCGGCATCGTCCTTGCGATGCACTATACGGCCTCGGCCGACGGCGCGTTCAACTCGGTCAACCAGCTGATCATGCGCGACGTCAACGCCGGCTGGTTCCTCCGCTACGCGCATTCGAACGGCGCCAGCTTCTTCTTCCTGGTCACCTACATCCACATCTTCCGCGGGCTTTTCTACGGCTCGTACAAGGCGCCGCGGGAGCTGGTGTGGATGCTTGGCCTCGTCATCTACCTGCTGATGATGGCGACCGGCTTCATGGGCTACGTGCTGCCGTGGGGGCAGATGAGCTATTGGGGGGCGCAGGTCATCACCGGCTTCTTCTCGGCCTTCCCGGTCGTCGGCGAGCCGATCCGCATCTGGTTGCTCGGCGGCTACGCGCCCGACCAGGCGGCGCTGACCCGCTTCTTCTCGCTCCATTACCTGCTGCCGTTCGTGATCGCGGGCGTGGTGATCCTCCACATCTGGGCGCTGCACATCCCCGGGTCGGGCAACCCGACCGGCGTCGATGTGAAGGACGAGAAGGACACCTTGCCCTTCCATCCCTTCTACACGGCGAAGGACGGCTGGTTCGCCGCCGCGGTGCTGCTGTTCTACGCCGTCGTCACCTATTTCGCGCCCGACTACCTCGGCCACGCCGACAATTACATTCCGGCCAATCCGCTGGCGACTCCGGCGCACATCGTTCCCGAATGGTATTTCTGGCCCTTCTACGCGATCCTCCGCTCGTTCACGGTCGATTTCATTCTGCCCGCCAAGCTGTGGGGCGTGCTGGCGATGTTCGGCTCGATCCTGCTGCTGTTCTTCCTGCCATGGCTCGACAAGTCGCCGGTCCGCTCGGGCAGCTACCGGCCGCTGTTCAAGCGCTTCTTCTGGCTGCTCGTCGTCGACGTCGTCATCCTCGGCTACATCGGGGGCGCGCCGATCAACGCCTTCCGCGTCGCGGTCGGCCAGATTGCCGCCGCTTATTACTTCCTCCATTTCCTCGTGATCCTGCCGCTGGTGTCGGCGCTGGAGACGCCGCTGCCGCTGCCCAATTCGATCACCGACAGCGTGCTTCACGGCGAGGCGGCGGAGGCCGCGCCCATGGGGTCGCTCGCACGCGGCCCTAAACCCGCTGGCGCAGCGTAAAGAGAGGGCGAGCAGACACATGGGTTACCTCTTTGCAGCCTGGGCCACGGTCTATGCCTACCTCAAGAGCCTGGTCTGGGTTCGCAGCCTCGGCGGGCTGATCGGCGCGGGCTTCGCCGGGATCCTGCTGATTTCCCTGATCGGCAACCTTGCGACCTATTTCAACAACCCGCCGGCGCCGCTCGCCGCGGATGAATTCCACCGCGAGCCGAAGCCCTTGCACCTCGCCAGCGACGGCCCCTTCGGCAAGTTCGACAAGCGCCAGCTGCAGCGCGGCTTCCAGGTCTATTCGGAGGTCTGCTCGGCCTGCCACAGCCTCAAGCTCGCATCCTTCCGCGAGCTCGAAGGGATTGGTTACAACGCGGCCGAGATCAAGAAGATCGCGGCGGACTGGAAGACTCAGGTCCCATCGGTCAATCCGGACACCGGCGAGCCCGCGACCCGCAAGGCGCTGCCCTCGGACACCTTCCCGGCGCCGTTCGCGAACGAAATCGCGGCGCGCGCGGCCAACAATAATGCGCTTCCGCCCGATCTCACACTGATCACCAAGGCGCGCGAGGGCGGCGCGGCCTACGTTTATTCGCTGCTGACCGGCTATGCGAACCAGGCGGGCTACCGGAATGAGAAGGGCGAGGAGCTGCTGAAGGCGTTCCCGGACGCCAAGACCCCGCCGAACCTCCACTTCAATCCCTATTTCGCGAACCTCAACATCGCGATGCCGCCGCCGCTCACGGCGAACGGCCAGGTCAGCTATGAGGACGGCACCAAGCCGACGGTCGACCAGATGGCGAAGGATGTTGCCGCGTTCCTGGCGTGGACCGCCGAGCCCAACCTCGAGGCTCGCCACGCCAATGGGCTTTGGGTCGCGATCTTCCTGCTCTTCGCCAGCGTCCTTAGCTACCTCGCCTATCAGCAGATCTGGCACGACGCGAAGCGGGCCGTCCGCCCGACCGGGGTGCTCGATCCGAAGAATCAGGCGAAGACCCGGCGCGCCAAGAGGAATGCCGGGATCACCGGCTAAGGCCCTGCCGGCAATCGTGAAATCCCGTTCACCGTAGGAACGCGCACCGCGCTTGATCGTTAAGCTGCCGAATCCCTAGTCGGCAGGTGTATCATGCGTATTCCCTATATTTCCCTCGTTGCCGCAGGTGCGATCGCGCTCGGCGGTTGTGCCTATGACGGCCTCGGTCTCGGCTATGGCGACGCCTATTCCAACGGATACGGTTACAACAGCTCCTATTACGGTGGCTATGGCTACGGCAGCCCATATTATGGCGGCCGCTCCGGCATCAGCCTCGGGGTTGGTTACGGCTCGGGCTACGGTGGGTACGGCTACGGCTCGCCTTATTATGGAAGCTATGGATATGGCTCGCCATACTACGGTTGGTACGGTGACTATTATTACCCGGGCACCGGCTCTTACGTCTATGACAGCTATCGCCGCCCACGGGCGATGACGACGACGCAGCGGCAATATTGGTCGGGACGCTCGCCGGCGCTGCGGACAACCAGCGCGCGAACGACCGTTCGCCCGAACTGGAGCGGGTTCACGCGCAAGTCGAACGCAGCGACACGGCGCACCGCGCGTGAAGAGACACGCAACGACCGCCGGACCGGTCATCACAACCAATAGCCGTGACGCTCAGTCCGGCCGGCGCCGGATCAGGACGATCGAGGTGAAGGTCATCACCGGCTGATCGTCCTGGTTCGTCACCACCATGTCGCTGCGGAACGAGCCCATCTCCGGCTTGCTCCGCGACAGCGTCTTCTCGACGATCGTGCTGCGGACATGCAGCGTATCGCCCGGGTAGACCGGCCGCCGCCACCGCAGCTGATCGATCCCCGGCGATCCGAGCCCCGCCTGCCGGTGCTTCACGACGTAGCGCGCGATTACGGCCATGGTCATCGCGCAGGTGTGCCAGCCGCTCGCGGCGATGCGGCCGAAATGGGTCTTGGCGGCTTCCTCGTCCGACAGGTGGAACGGCTGCGGATCGTATTTGCGCGCGAACTCGAGCACTTCCTCGCGGGTCACCTCGTACGAGCCGAAGTAGGTTTCGGCGCCGACCTCCAGGTCTTCGAAATATTGCACGGCTGGGGCATAGCGAGGGCCGCGTCTTGGCGCGAGGCCGCCCGCGCCCTAGGCTCGTTCCGTGGCCACTCGCTCCCACCCCAGCCATTACCATCCGCGTCTGATCGAGGCGGCAGCGGCGATGCATGAGAACCGGCTCGACGTCGCCGAGCGCATCTTGAAGCCGTACCTCAAGGAAGACCCGTTCGACGTTCGCGCGATCCGCATGCTTGCCGAACTTGCGGCGAGGGTCGGGCGGCTCAAGGATTCGGAGACGCTGCTAAGGCGGGCGTTGGAGATCAATCCGAACTTCAACGCTGCGCGCGTGAACCTGGCGATGGTGCTAGGACGGCTTGGGCGCGCAGCCGAAGCCTTGCCTTTACTGGACGAAATCTTCGCGGCTGAACCCGATCGGCCGGGCAACCTTAGTCTACGCGCCGCCACCCTCGCTCGACTCGGCGATTTCGAACAGGCGCTGGAGCTTTACGAGCAAATTGTCGCGGAGACTCCGAATCAGCCGCGGTCGCTGCACACCTATGCTCACATGCTCAAGACCGTCGGTCGCCAAGCCCAGGCCGTTGCCGCTTACCGCAAGGCTGCGGCGATCGATCCGGCCATGGGGGAAATTTGGTGGAGCCTCGCGAACCTCAAGACGGTCAAATTCTCTGACGATGATATTGCGACCATGAAGGCGGTCCTCGGGCGCGACGAACTCAAGGACAATGATCGCTTCCACATAGAGTTTGCTCTGGGCAAAGCGCTTCACGACCTTCAGCGCAGCGACGAGGCATTTGCCCATTATGCCGCCGGGAACGCACTCCGGCGCAAATATCACCCCGTCATCCCGGGTCATCTGACCGAGTTCGTTACCCGAAGCATCGAGCTGTTTACCCGTGACCTCTTGGCGAGTCCGGGCGGAAACGAGACGCAGGACCCAATCTTTGTTGTCGGCATGCCGAGAGCTGGTTCGACACTCGTCGAGCAGATCCTGTCGTCGCACAGCCTGGTCGAAGGGACCGCCGAGCTCCCCGAGATGCCGCTTATCGCCAGGCGCGAGCCGGGGCATTACCCCGCATCCGTAATCGGATTGAGCGCCGACGAACGTCGCGCCGCGGGGGACGAATATCTCCGGCGCAGCGCCGTGCAGCGGCACACCACCAAGCCATTCTTCGTCGACAAATTACCGAACAATTGGATGTTCGCGCCGTTCATCCACATGGTGCTGCCCAATGCGAAGATCATCGACGCGCGCCGGCATCCCCTTGGCTGCTGCATGTCGAACTTTCGCCAGCATTTCGCGCGGGGGCAGGACTTCACGTACGACCTTAGCGATCTCGGTCGTTATTATTCGGACTATGTCCGGCTCATGGCGCACATGGATGCGGTGCTGCCAGGCCGGGTGCATCGGGTAGTCTACGAACGGATGATCGACGACACAGAGGCCGAGATCCGCGCGCTGCTCGACTATTGTGGCTTGGAATTCGAACCGGCCTGCCTCGAGTTCTACAAGACGGAACGGGCGGTGCGGACTCCAAGCTCCGAACAGGTTCGCCAGCCGATCTACAAGGACGCCGCTGACGAGTGGCAGCGGTACGACGCTTATCTTGATCCGTTGAGGGAGGCGCTCGATCTCGTGCTCGACGCCTATCCAGAAGCGCCCGCGACCTTTCCGCAACGCTGACGTAACAATCGTCGCTCGCGGCACGACTTCCCGTTGACAAGACAGCGCGCCTCTGCAGCAATGTTTTAGCTAAACAGGGGACCGCCATGACCAACTGCTCGGTTCGTGCGCTCACGCTCGGGTTGCTCGCTACGACGGCACTTGCCTCACCAGCATTCGCACAGGCGCCGGCGCCATCGGATGCAACGCCGGCCACGCCGACCACTCAGTCGCCTGCTCCCGGGACCAATGCGACGGACGTCACGTCGCCGCCCGAGCCGGTCAAGCGGGCGCAGGCTGCGGCCGGTGTTCCAGACGAGACCGAGATCATCATCACCGCGACGAAACGCGAAGAGAATCTCCAGAACGTCCCGATCAGCGTCCAGGCGATCGGCACCCGCCGGCTAGACCAGTTGAACATTTCCAACTTCGAGCAATACACCAAGCAGCTGCCGTCGGTCAGCTTCCAGACCGCCGCACCTGGCTTCACGGTCGTGTACATGCGCGGCGTCGCAACGGGCGGCGACGGCAACCACACCGGTTCACTGCCTTCGGTCGGCTCATATCTCGACGAGCAGCCGATCACGACGATCGGCGGAACGCTCGACGTCCACATTTACGACATCGCCCGCATCGAGAGTCTCGCGGGGCCCCAGGGCACGCTTTACGGTGCTTCGAGCGAAGCCGGCACCATCCGAATCATCACCAACAAGCCCGAGCTTGGTGTTACGACGGGTCGCGTCGATGCCGAGGTTAACCAGGTCGACCACGGCGGCATGGGCGGCAAGCTCGAAGGGATGATCAACCTTCCGATTGCCTCGAACATCGCGTTTCGTGCCAGCGCCTTCTACCAGCGCGACGCTGGCTATATCGACAATGTCCACGGCTCGTACACCTTCTGCGGCGACACTATCTTCGATGCGGATGAGAACCCCATTGGGTGCGTCAAGAATGGCTTCCACATCGACAATAGCGCGTTTGTCAAAAAGAACTTCAACACCAATACGACTTACGGCGGCCGCGCCGCGCTGAAGATCGACCTCAACGAAAATTGGACGATCACGCCAACGATCATGCACCAGCATTCCAAGACGCACGGCGTGTGGTTCGAGAACGAAGATCTAGGGGATCTTCAGACGATCCGGTACCGCGACGAGCCCGGCGTCGACCAGTTCACGCAATATGCGTTGACGGTCGAAGGCAAGGTCGGAGATTTCGATATCACTTATGCCGGCGCCTACATGGACCGGCCGAACCATAGCACGACGGATTACACCGATTACGCCGAAGCCTATGACAAATATTACGAGCCGAGCGGCGGCATCGCCTATGTTTATTATTTCTTCGACGATGCCGGGAATCGGATATCGCCCGTGCAATACATCAAGGGCAGCAACCACTTCAAAAAGCTAAGCCAGGAGCTTCGAGTAGCGACGCCGTCTGACAAGCCCTTCAGGGTGATTGCGGGCGCTTTCTATCAGCGCCAATTCAATCTGATTAATCAGGAATATCACGTCGATGACCTTTCCGCTCTTCTGTCCGTCAACGGGCGTCAGGGACTCATCTGGCTGACCAGGGAGCATCGGATCGACCGAGACTATGCATTGTTTGGCGAGGCAAGCTTCGACGTCACGCCCCAGCTCACTTTCACCGGCGGCGGCCGTTATTACAAATTCGACAACACCGTGTTTGGGTTTGCGGGTTTCGGTCGCGATCCTGCCTATATCACCGGGCCGAACGGCAAGGGCCTCCCCGGGCATCCGCCGCCCAACGCAGCAGGGAGCTCAAGGACCGGCGTCGCACAATGTATTACCGAAAGCGGCGATACCCTGCGGGACTCCCAGCAGTTCGGTACCGACACGACATTGATCCTGGACGGCAGGCTTGACGGGACGCCTTGCATTAACGTCGCGGACTTCGTTGACGGCCACATCGTGCCCAAGCGGAGCAAGGGCAATGGCTGGACCTATCGGTTCAACGGGACATGGAAGCCGCATCAAGGCCTGATGTTCTACGGCACCGTGTCGAAGGGTTTCCGTCCTGGCGGCATCAACCGTCAGCCTGGGCTTGCCGGTTACACTCCGGACTTCCTCACCAATTATGAATTGGGCTGGAAATCGTCCTTCGGTCCGCTGCGGTGGAACGGCGCAATTTACCATCAGCGCTGGGACGGGATTCAGTTTAGCTTCCTGGGCGCCAACGCCCTGACAGTGGTTCAAAATGGTCGCAAGGCCAGAGTCAACGGCATTGAGACCGACATCAATTACCTTGTCGGCGGGCTCTCTTTGACTGCGGCGGCGGCTTATACCGACGCCAAGACGATAGGGAACATTTGCAACGCTGCGATCTCGGTCGATCCTTCGCCGGATTGCAGTGGTCTCGATGCCAACGGCGATGATGACTTTGTCAGCGCCCCCAGCGGAACGCGGCTTCCAGTCACGCCCAAATTGAAGGTAACCGCCACCGCGCGCTACTCTTGGGCAATGGGACCAGGCAAAACGCATGTCCAGGTGGGCGTCGTCTCCCAGGGCTCTGCGCCGTCAGCGATAAGAACGGAGGACGAGGCGGCTCAAGGGAAGCTCGGGGCCTACACCCTGGTCGACCTCTTTGCAGGCTATGACTGGAACAAGTACAACATCGAGGCTTTCGTCACAAACGTCTTCGATAAACGCAACCAATTGTCGAAGACTACGCCGTGCGGTGCATATTGCGGGATCACGGAAGACGTCGCGGGCAATCCCCTCACCGACGACTGGAACCGCATCATTGTCGGACAGCCGCGAACGATTGGTATTCGGGCGGGAATGAAGTTCTAGCCTTCGCGCGTCAGCTCACGGAGTTTCGCTTCAGTGCAGCGCTCATCGCGCTCGCCGCGCTGTGGTTGGCGATGCTCTTGCTCGGCGGCGGCCCGGTCGATCGCCGGATCTACGAAGCGCTTTACGCTGGCCGGCGGCCGCTGCTGCTGGAGGCTGCCCGCGTCTTCACCGCGATGGGCGAACCGACCTTGCTGATCGGCGCCGGCGTCGTCGCGGCGGTATGGCTGTGGGTTGCCGGGCATCGTCAGTTGCCGTGGGTATTGACGGCGATCGTGCTCGTCGGGCGCGGGCTCAGCGAAGCGCAGAAATATTGGATCGCGCGCGTGCGGCCCGACCTGGAGCCGCATCTGGTAGTCGTAAGAACCTCGTCGTTTCCCAGCGGTCACGCGACCAGCTCGATGATCTTCTTCCTGACGCTTGCCCTGGTTCTCAGCCGGACAACCCGCTGGCGCGGCGTCGCGGTCTCTGCGGCGCTCCTGCTGTCATTCCTCATCGGCACGAGCCGCGTGATGCTTGGCGTGCACTGGCCGAGCGACGTGATCGGCGGCTGGGCGTTCGGGCTGCTGTGGGTGATGCTGACCTTGCGGCTCGCCCGCCGCCTGATCGAGACGGATTCCGAAGGCGCCTCAAATCAGCTATGGAGGGCGCGCAAATAGGGGAGAGAGTGATGAGCCGTTCGAGACCGTTTACCCTGATCGCAGCATTGATCTTCGCGATCATCGCACTGCTTCACGTCTACCGCTTGTTCACCCATTTCCAGGTCATCCTCGGCAGCCACGAGATCCCGATGAGCCTGAGCTATGTGGCGATCGTCGTTGCCGCGGTGCTCGCCTGGGGCTGCTTCCGGGAAAGCCGCGGCTAGGCCAGGCGCAGGTCCGGGCGGCCGCGCTCGACCGCGAAGGTGGCGCGCTTGCTGAGCGTTCCTCCGGGCGAACTGACCCGATCGAGCACCATGTAATTGGTGCGCCATTCGTCGGGCGTCACGTCGCAGGTCAGATAGCCGCGCTGGTTGTTGACCAGCTTCAGCTGGGGATTGGCGGCGAGCAGCGCGGGGCCGGTCGACGGCATGTCGTCGCCATCGCCGTCGCTCGAGATCGAGGTTCCGACGAACTCCACCGCAACCGGCCGCTCTCGGTCGTGCAGGAGCCCGGCGTAATTACGGTGCTCGTCGCCGGTCAGCACAATAACGTCGTCCAGCCCCCCCATCCGCGCCAGGAGGCGCTGGCGCTGCACCTCATATCCTGCCCAACTGTCGAGGTTGAGGGTCTTGGCCGGCGCCGCGTCGGGGCGCTCGCGCCAGTCGAGGGCCATCATCATCACCTGCTGGGCGACGACGTTCCAGCGCGCGGCGCGCCGCTGAAGGTTGCGCGTCAGCCATGCCTCCTCCTCGGCGCTGACGATATGAGCCCGGGGAGACCGCACGGCCGCACAGGCAATCTTATAACCGTCGTCGCACGGCTGGTTGGTCCGGAATTGCCGCGTATCGAGGAAATCGAGGCGCGCCAAATTGCCGAACCGCGCGCCGCGATAGAGCTGGATCGCGGACCCGACCGGGAATTGCGCCCGGCGCACCGGCATATGCTCGTACCACGCCTGGAACGCCGCTTGCCGGTGCAAGCGAAACACCTCGGGCGGAGCCTTGTCCTCGTCTTCGAAATCGCCCGCCCAGTTATTCCTGACTTCGTGATCGTCCAAGGTCATGAAGAAGGCGTGCGCGGCATGCGCACGCTGCAGGTCGGCGTCGGATTTGTATTGCGCATAACGCCGCCGATAATCGTCGAGCGACATGAGGACGTCGCCGACGTGCGCCCGAACCGTCGGGCTGTCCGGGCCGTATTCGTAAATGTAATCGCCATAATGGAAGACGAAGGCGAGGTCTTCCGCCGCGAGGTGCCGGAAGGCAGTGAAATACCCTCCCTGATAGTCCTGGCATCCGGCGACTCCGAGCCGAAGGCTGGCCGGTGTGGCAGTTGCGAGCGGGAAAGTGCACGCGCGGCCAAGGCCGCTGCGCTCGCCGCCGACCTCGAAGCGATAGAAGTAGGGCCGGTCAGGTTTGAGGCCGGCGACTTCGACATGGATCGAATGCGCAAGCTCCGGCCGGGCGACCGCCGAACCTTGGGCCACGACGGATCGAAATGCTTCGTCGGTGGCGACCTCCCACGCAACGGGCACAACCGTCATCGGCATCCCGCCGTGGGGTTCGAGCGGCTGAGGGGCGATCCGCGTCCAGATCACGAAACCGTCGGGAGAGGGATCGCCCGACGCGACCCCGAGGCTGAACGGCTGAGCGCGCCATTTTGACTGAGCTCGCAGGATCCCCGGCGCGGCGACCAGTGCTGCGGTAGACATTGCGACAAAGCGCCGGCGGGACAGCATTGGGCCTGTCTACCGGCAGTTGGTTGCGGTCGCGAGTCCGCGCCTAGACATTGAACCGGAACAGCAGGACATCGCCGTCCTGGACGACATACTCCTTGCCTTCCGATCGCATCTTGCCAGCATCCTTGGCCCCGGCTTCGCCGCCGCACGCGATGAAGTCGGCGTAGGCGATGGTCTCGGCGCGGATGAAGCCACGCTCGAAATCGGTGTGGATTTCGCCCGCCGCTTCGGGCGCCTTGGCGCCCTTGTGAACGGTCCAGGCGCGCGCTTCCTTGGGACCCGCCGTGAAGAAGGTGATCAGGCCCAATAGCTCGTAGCCGGCGTGGATCATGCGAGTCAGGCCCGTCTCGTGCAGTCCGAGGTCTGAGAGGAAGACGTCGCGCTCCTCGGCCGGGAGCGTTGCAATCTCGGCCTCGATCGCGGCCGAGATGACCACGGCTTTCGCGCCCTCCTCAGCCGCCAGCTCGAAAACCCGCGAAGAATGTTCATTGCCCGTGGCGGCATGCTCTTCATCGACGTTGCAGGCAAAGACGACGGGTTTGGCACTCAGCAGTTGAGCACGCTGCAGCGCCTTGGCCTCCTCGGCGTCCTTGGGCTTGACCATCCGCGCGGGCTTCGATGCACGCAGCAGTTCGAGCGCTTGGCCGAGCACCGACGCCTCGATCTTCGCCTCCTTGTCGCCCTGCTGCGCTTTCTTGACGAGGTTGGGGACGCGTCGATCGAGGCTGTCGAGGTCGGCCAGCATCAGCTCGGTCTCGACCGTCTCAGCGTCGGCGATCGGGTCGACGCGGCCCTCGACGTGGGTGACGTCGCCCTCGTCGAAGCAGCGCAGGACGTGGACGATCGCATCGACTTCGCGGATGTTGGCGAGAAACTGGTTGCCCAGGCCTTCGCCCTGCGAGGCGCCGCGCACCAGCCCGGCGATGTCGACGAACTCGATCTGGGTTTCGATCTCGACTTTGGAACCGGCAATCTCGCGGATCTTGTCGAGCCGCTCGTCGGGGACTGCGACCCGGCCGACATTGGGCTCGATCGTGCAGAACGGATAATTAGCCGCCTGCGCTGCGGCGGTTTCGGTCAAAGCATTGAAAAGCGTCGATTTGCCGACGTTCGGCAGGCCGACGATGCCGCAGCGGAAGCCCATTTGTTCTCCAAAGTGTGTTCGTCATTGCGAGCGTAGCGAAGCAATCCAGCGTCGCTGTGGATTGCCGCGTCGCCTTTGGCTCCTCGCAATGACGGGATTTGTGGCCCTTTAGGCGAAGTTGAAGGAAATGCTCAACCGTTCGCCCTTGCCCGTACC
The DNA here is from genome assembly GCF_000620665.1 of Sphingomonas sp. URHD0057. Taxonomy (GTDB): domain Bacteria; phylum Pseudomonadota; class Alphaproteobacteria; order Sphingomonadales; family Sphingomonadaceae; genus Sphingomicrobium. The sequence continues at coordinate 389,682 of NZ_KK211162.1, forward strand.
GGGCAGCACCTCGTGACGCAGCCAGCTTTCCCACAGCAAGAGCAGTCCCGGACGGGGCTCAACGGTGACGAACGTATCTCCCCGCGAGGGAGCGGCCATCATCAGCGGCAGCCGCGGATCCTCGAAGCGGGTGGCGCCGGATCCCTTGGGCGCCTCCACGTAGAGCGTGCCGGAGATCATGCTCTGCGGGTGGATGTGTCCACTGTGGTGTCCACCGCTTTTCAACAGATTGGCCCACAGGCTGTCGAGCTTGGGTTTCACGTCCCAGCCGAGCTCGCGAGCGAAAGCGACGGCGTGGCGCTGGAGGACTTTGGCGAGGTCCGAGAACGCCGGGTCGCGCTTCGGCAGATCGTTGAGCGAAGCGTAGCTCGTGTAACCGGCATAGCGGTGAGCCCGGGACCAGGAGCGGCCGGCTTCGTCGTCGCGAGCGAGCGCCTCGATCGAATGGGCGAGCTCGTCGAGCAACGGCTGGTCGCCGAGGTCGGCCTCGTAGAGTTGGGTGACGAAGAGCGAACGCGTCGGCATCGGCTTCCTTTGCAGCGCACCGCCCTTCGTCGCAACCGCGTGGACAGTCCAAACAACCGTCATTAGCCTCCGCGCGATGAAGCCAACCGCCTGTTTCCTCGTTGCTGCGCTCGCCGCGTCGACCGCCATCCCGCTCCGTGCCGCCCCGCCTCAAGCGAAGGCGGCTGCGGCTGCCGAAGCGCCGCTGATCGACATCAAGCCCGACGTGAAGACAGGCAAGATTATCGCGACCCTGCCCAAGCCCGACGCGGAAGGGATCGCGGGCCGGTTCATCTATCTGACGCAATTGGAAACCGGCCTCGGTTCGGCTCCGATCGGGCTCGACCGCGCGGCGCCGACCAACTCGCGTATCCTGATCTTCCGCCGGGTCGGCAAAAAGGTCGCGGCCGAGATCGAGAACCCCAAGTTCGTCGCGTCAGCCGGGACCGCGGACGAACGAAAATCGGTGCGCGACGCCTTTGCCAATTCGACGATCTGGATGGGAGATGTCGTCGACAACAAGCCCGACGGCTCGTTCACGGTGGACCTCGCCGGCTTCCTTGCGCGCGATGACCTGGGGATTCCCCAAATCGTCAAGAATGCTGGAGGCGGCGAGTTCAAATATGCCGCCGACCTAAGCTCGGCCGACCCCAATTTCGTGAAGCTGTTCCCGCGCAACGTCGAGCTCGCCGCGTGGCTGACATTTCGCTCCGACGAGCCGACCGCCGAAGTCACCAACATCATCCCCGAGGGCAATACCTTCACCCTGCTGCTGCGCCATTCGCTGATCCGACTGCCGGAGCCAGGGTTCCTCCCGCGCCACGACCCGTTCGGCTACACCATCAGCCGCCAGCAGGTGGATTTTTCGGCACCGTTCGGATCGGCGATGGTCAGCGACCTGGCGTCGCGATTTCGCCTCGAAAAGGTCGATCCGACGGCCGTCCGCTCGCCGGTCAAGCAGCCGATTATCTTCTACATCGATCGCGGCGCGCCCGAGCCCATTCGCACCGCGCTTCGCGAAGGCGTCAGTTGGTGGAATCAAGCATTCGACGCGGCGGGGTTTGTCGACGCCTTCCGCGTTGAGATCCTGCCCGAAGGGGCCGACCCGCTCGACGTCCGCTACAATGTCGTCAATTGGGTCAACCGGGCGACCCGCGGGTGGTCGTACGGTTCGCCGATCAACGACCCGCGGACTGGCGAGATCATCAAGGGCTCGGTGTTGCTGGGATCGCTCCGCGCGCGCCAGGATATCATCATTTTCCAGGCGCTGGTCGGGGCCGGGCTGACCGGCACCGGCGATCCCAACGACCCGATCACTGCGATGCTTGCGCGCATCCGGCAGCTTGGCGCCCACGAAGTCGGCCATGCGATTGGGCTGGCGCATAACATGGGAGCGAGCAGCCAGGGCCGCTATTCGGTGATGGACTATCCCGCACCCCGGGTCCTGCTCGAGAATGGCGCGCCGTCGCTCAAGGATGCCTATGGCGTCGGTCTCGGTCCGTGGGACAAATGGGTGATCGGCTGGCTTTACGGCGCGAAGACGGATGGCGAAGCCTCGCCGATGCTCGCGCAAGCCCGGGCGCAAGGTCTTCGCTTCGTGGCCGATGACGATTCCCGGCCGGTCAGCTCGGGCAATCCCGAGGGAGCCTTGTGGGACGATGCCGCCGATCCGGTGGGCGAGCTGAGGCGGATGATGGCCGTCCGCCGCGCCGCGCTCGACCGCTTCGGTCAGGCGTCGATCCCCTCCAACGAATCGCTGTCGGGCCTCCGCCGCGCCTTCGTTCCGATCTGGCTGCTCGATCGCTATCAGGTCGAAGCCGCGGCGAAGTCCGTGGGCGGAGTTGATTTCCCTTACGCTTTCAATCGCGAGGGGCTCGCGGCCCGCACCTTGCCGGGCGCGAACCAATGGGCCGCGCTCTACGCCCTCCTCGATACGCTGACGCCGGCGGAGCTCACCGTCCCGCCGCGGCTGGAGCCGTTGCTTTCGTCCGGCTTTGGCGGGAACAGCGACCGTCAGGAGATTATCGAGATCATCCCAACGGCGGGCGGGCCGGTGTTCGACCCGCTCAAGGCGACCGAGGTCGGTGCGGCGCAGACGTTGACTTCGCTGCTCAGCCCGGCGCGGCTCAACCGGCTCGAGGCGCAGCACGGGGCCGACGCATCGGTCCCGACGCCCGCGCAGCTGTTCGATCTGCTGATCGGCCGCACCGTCGCGGCGAGCGGCGGCGATGTCGGCCGGCGTATCGCCACCACCACGGCGCTCGCGCTGGCGCGGGTGCAAAGGGACCCGGCGCTTTCGCCGACCATCGCGCTCCAGCTGGCGGCGCGGCTCGATCGGCTTGCGGACCAGCTCCAACGGGCGCGCGACGATTGGAGCCGCGGCCTCGCCGCGCTGCTCAAGGACCGCGAAGCGCTCGACAAGGCCGTCGCCGATCCGCGGCGGCTCCCGCAGGTACCTCCCGGCATGCCGATCGGCATGGACGAGGAACTCTAAGACTTGGAAGAGTGCCGTCTGCGTGCTCGTTGGTCCGATTTTCGCACCCCCCTCATCGATCCGAATTTGTTACGCCCTCGTAATTGCGCTCACAGGAAGCGTGAGGAAAATGCAGCTGTGGCCCGCGCGCCTGTCGTCTAGTTCATAGCCGGCGCTGCCAGGGGCTGCTGCGGCGTGATGAGGAGCGGTGGAAATGCTCACGCGGCGGCGGTCATTAAACGCGCTGTTTTTGGCGGCGTGCACGTTTGGGGGAGCGCCGGCTCTCGCGCAGCAGGGCCACGCCGGCGACAATGCCATTACACAGGCCGAAGATGCGTTCGGGTTCAGCGTCGGGCGGGAGACGCTAGGCATTTACAACGCGCAGAACGCGCGCGGGTTCTCACCGACGTCGGCCGGAAACGTGCGCATTCAGGGCCTCTACTTCGACCCGATTTCTGGGTTCGCAAATCCGGGGGGCCTGCCAAGCACGCTCGTCGACTCCGTCAGCATCAAGGTCGGTCTGTCGGCTCAGGGATATCCGTTCGCTGCGCCAAGCGGAATTGTCGATCAGGCTCTGCGCCTTCCGGGCGCAGAGAACGGCGCATCGACGGTCACGAATTTCGATAATTACGGAAGTATTGGGACCGAGGTCGATGGTTCGCTGGTCGTCAGCAAGCAGCTCGCTTTTGCCTACGGGATCATCGGCAGCCACGTCGAATTTCAAGATGGAACGAACAACTGGAACCATACCGAAAGCTTGCTGGCGCGCTGGCGGCCTTCTTCCACTATTGAGATCGTGCCGTTTTGGTCGTTGTACAACGACTATGACGATGAAGCTGGCATCTTCTATGTTCCGGCGGGTTCGTTTCTGCCGAAAATGGCGAAAATTCGGCATTACGAGGGTCCCAGCTGGTCGGACTTTCGTTTTACGGACACCGTCGCGGGAGTGATCGGATCGGCGAGCCTCGGCACGAACTGGCTGCTGCGACTCGGCGGGTTCCGGACCGTCAATTACGCGCGGACGGGGTTCGCTAACCTTTTGATCAATGAGCAGCGGGACGGCACCGGCGAACGGATCGAGTTCGCCGATCCGCCTTCGAAGAGTCGTTCGATCAGTGGCGAGGTGCGCCTGACTCACAGCATCGCCGACGGTCCGCGGCTCCACGTCATTCATCTGAGCGTTCGCGAACGCAATGCGCGCCGGGAATTCGGCGGTTCTGCCTTCGTCGACTTCGGCCCCGGGCGTGTCGGCGAGACGGTAGATGTGCCCGAGCCGTCGTTCGACTTCGATGAACTTAGTCACGACCACCTCGTCCAGACGACCTATGGCGTGGCCTATGATGGGCGCTGGAAGAATGTCGGCGAGATCAGCTTCGGTCTCTCCCGCGCCCAATTCCGCAAGACCACGACGATTCCGGAGATTCCCGTAGCTGTCTCACGATCGAGTCCCTGGCTCTACAATGGGACAGCCGCGGCGAACGTCACCAAGAACGTCACCGTCTATGCCGGCTATGCGCGCGGGCTCGAGGAAAGCGGCCTGGCGCCACCCAACGCCGCCAACCGCAACGCTCCGCTGCCGGTCATCATCACCCAGCAGAAGGACGCCGGAGTCCGATTTCTCGTCGGCCGCGGGATTAAGGCCGTCGCCGGCGTGTTTGACCTCACTCGGCCATATTTCGGCTACGACGCGAGCAACCTCTACAAGCAGGTCGGAACCGTCGAAAGCCGGGGCCTTGAATTCTCGCTTGCCGGCAAGATCAGCCCGACGATCGACGTCGTCGCGGGCGGCGTCATCCTCGATCCAAAGGTGACTCGCGATGCGGCGGTCCAGGGCGTCATCGGATCGAAGCCCGTCGGCCTGGCGCCCGTGCAACTGAGCTTGAACGGCAACTGGAAGACGCCGGTTCGTGGGGTCGAGCTCGATGCGACGGTCATCAATCGGGCGAAAACACCGGCGACCACCGACAATTTGGTCTACATTCCAGTGAAATGGCGCATTGATCTCGGCGGCCATTATCACTTCAAGCTCGCGAACCGCGACGCGACGCTGCGGCTCCAGGTCTTCAACGTCACCAACGGGATCGGTTACGGCCTCGCCGGTTCGGGGGTCTACATGCGGAACCCCGGGCGCTTCCTGCAAGGCTACCTGGCCGTCGATCTCTAGTCCGGCTGCTTCTGCCTCAGCGCGACCTCGCTCATGAACCGCGCATCATCGCCGTCGGCGAGCCATTCGGCCTCGCTGGCGATCGCCGCGAGCATGTCGGACAAGGGCTCCATTTCGGACTTGGCGTAATTGCCGAGCACGTGCGGCGTCACCAAGTCCTTCCGTCCGGGTCCCGGATGGCCGATGCCGATCCGCACGCGGCGAAAGTCGGGGCCGAACACCGCGTCGATCGAGCGCAGGCCATTGTGCCCCGCCAGCCCACCGCCGACGCGCACCTTCACCTTGAACGGCGCGAGGTCGAGTTCGTCGTGGAAGACGGTCAGCGCGCCGAGGTCGAGCTTATAGAACTTCAGCGCCTGCTGAACCGCATCGCCGCTGTCGTTCATGAAAGTCTTTGGTCTCAGCAGCAGGATCCGGTTGCGGCCGATCCGGCCCTCGGCCACCAAGCTGCGGAATTTCTTCGACCAGGGCGCGAAGCCGTGAACCTCGGCGATGAGGTCGGCGGCCATGAAGCCGACATTGTGCCGGTGCATCGCATATTGCGTGCCCGGATTGCCGAGGCCGACCCACAGTTGCATCGCCGCTCGCTAGCAGGAGCAAGCACAAACAAAAACCGCCCGCCCAGCCGGGCGAGCGGTTCCTGAATTTGCAAGCAGCGGGAAGGGCTATTCTTCGCTTGCGCCCTCGGCAGCTTCGCCGCCTTCGCCTTCCTCGCCCTCTTCGCCGACGGTTGGAACTTCGCCTTCCGCGGCAGCCTCCTCCTCCTCTTCGGCCTTCATCGCCGACGGAGATACGATCGTCGCGACGGTGAAGTCCTCGTCCTTGTTCGACGGGATGACGCCGTCCGGCAGCTTGACCTGGCTGATGTGGATCGAATCGCCGATCTCGAGGCCGGTCAAATCGATATGGATCTCGCCCGGGATATTCGCCGCATCGCAGACGATGTCGAGCTCGTGCTGGACTACGTTCAGCACGCCGCCGCGCTTGAGGCCGGGAGATTCTTCGTCATTGTCGAACCGCACCGGCACCGCGACGTGGACCTTGGTGTGCTCGCCGATGCGCAGGAAGTCGACATGGATCGGCCGGCTCGAGACCGGGTGGAAGTCGACCGCCTTCGGCAGGGTGCGGTGCGGCTTGCCCTGATAGTCGATCATCACGACCGAGTTCATGAAGTGGCCGGTCGAAAGCATCTTGTTGAGAAGCTTCTCCTCGACATGGATCGAGAGAGGATCCTTCTTTTCGCCGTAGACCACGGCGGGCACCCGTCCATCGCGGCGCAGTGCTCGGGAGGCTCCCTTGCCAGCCCGGTCGCGCGCTTCGGCGGGCAGCGTCAGCTGTTCGCTCATTCTTGCGTCCTTTCAAAAGAACCCGCCACGCCTCCAGGGATGACCATGGCCGGGGAGCGCGCCCGTTAAGGCACGAGGGTCGGAAAAGCAAGTTCGGCGAAGAAGATGGATCGCGGATCAGCGTCCCGGATGACGACCTGCAGGGGCCGTCAGTTGATGCGCTGTGAGGGGATTCCGCGCTGGGCGAGCTGGACCAGCAGACTGTCCTTGCCGGCCAGGTGCCCGGCGCCGACCGCGACGAAGACGGTGCCGGGGGTCTGCAGCCTCGCCCTGATCCAGTCGGCCCACCGCGCGTTCCGCTCCGTGAACATCATGCGATAGGTGGCCGGCGAGTTCGCATCGAGCTGGCCGAGCATGCGCACGAACACGCTCTGGTCGCCGTGCTTCCACGCCGTCTGCATCTCCGTCATCGCCTTGGACAGGCTATCCATCGGGCTGGTTTCCGGGATGGGTTCGCCGGGCTTCGGCTCGCGGGTTAGGGCCGAGGGCATCTTGGTGAACATGTTGAGCTGGGATTCAAGCGTCTCGAGGCCCGCGACGCCCTTGCCTTCGGCCTCGGCGGCGTGGCGCAGCACCATGTCTGCGCCATTGTCGACCTGCATGCCTTGCGAGCGGCCGGCGTTGATCGCCATCCGGGTTGTGGCGAGGAACGACGCCGACGGCGTCATCAGCCCGCGGTAGCGCGGCATGGACGACAGCTGCGCCCGGTCGGGACCTTCGGGAACCAGGGTTTCGAGCACGAGCTCGTTGGAACTCTCGAAAGCACCGCGAACCGAGCTCTTGAACCAATCGGTTTGGCCGTCGAGAGCATGAAATGTACCGAAGATGTAAATCGTAGTGTCGGCGTCGCTGACGGCGAATAGCGCGGGGCGGACTTCTGAAATTGCGACGATCGGTTCCGGCGCAACCTGAGGCGAAGCAGCGGCCAGCGCAGCAGCGACCAGGAAATTGACCATCGACAACCCTCCAAAGCCGGATCGGTTCGGAGAGGAGATGCGTCAGGAGGCCGGACGGACCGGATTATGCTTCGGGCAATGCTACCCGCGGCGAGTTTTTCCTCGCGTTTTCACTCACATCGCGCATCAGACCCCCCAGCCCGATACCCAGCGATTATCGTCACTGAGTCGTTAACATATGTCTAGCAAATTCCGCGAAAGGTGAAGTTTTCTCGATGGATGGTGGCGGGGCGCCGACGATCTGCCCCTACTGCACGCGCCGCACGCGGTAGCCGTTCTTCCGAAGCATATCGATGACCGAATCCTTCCCCGCGAGGTGGCCCGCCCCGACGGCGATCATGATCGCCCCGGGCTGGGCCATGCGCTGCTCGATCCAACGGCTCCAATTGGCGTTGCGGCGCTCGATCAGCGCCTCCTTCAGGTCCGGCGACGCGCCAAGATCGCGATTGAAGCTGCGAGCAATTGCACCGACGTCGCCGCGTGACCAGGCTTCGAGCATCTCGCGAAATTCGGCATTGAAGTTTTGCGGCTGCTCGATCGCTCCTTCGAGCAATTCGCGCTGGGAGCTTTCCGGGAGCTTGTCGAAGAAGCCAAGCTGTTCGACGTTGGTTTCAAGTTCGCCGACCGCTTTACCCCGGCTCGTGAAGTTGTCGCGAAGGACGCGCTCGACACCTTCTTCGCCCTTGAGGCCCAGGTCCTTGAACTGATTGCCGAGCAGCATGAAGGCCGCGGCCCAAGTCTCCATCTGGTCAAACAAGGGGCGCGGAATCCCACTCTTCTTGATTGCCGATTCAAGCGCCGGCCGCCTCGCTTCCGGGACGCGACTGGCGATTGGCGGTAGGCCCTTTGCGAAGCCGAGGCTGGCCAGCGCCGAGATCATTTTTTGAGGGTTCTTCTCGTCGACGATCGTCTCGAGGACCAGTTCCTGGGATCCATCGACAGCTTGGTCGAAGGCCGCCGTCCGCCAGCGATATTTCTCTGGGAGCAGGTGAATCGTGCCGAACAAATAGACCGTGGTGTCTGCGTCGGCCACGGCCCACAGCGCCGGATGGGCAGGCACTGGCGCCTTGGCGGCCGCCGGACCTGCACCCAGCAACAGCGAGACGCCGATCGCGGCGAAGCCACGCTGCAAAATCTTCTTCAACATTCAAATCTCTCCGGCCGATCGTTCGCATTAGGACCTAGTGGCAGCAAGCTGAACCGCCACTTGCCCGTGAAGACTCCATCGGCCAAAGCCCGGGCTCGATAAAGAACTGGTTACGGGGCATCTTCGCTTGAGCTTGAGCTTTCAGGACCTGATCCTCACGCTCCACCGCTACTGGGGCGCGCAAGGCTGCGTCCTCCTCCAGCCCTACGATATGGAGATGGGGGCGGGGACGTTCCATCCCGCAACGGTGCTGCGCGCGCTCGGGCCGGATGCGTGGCGGGCCGCCTATGTCCAGCCGTGCCGCCGCCCGACCGACGGCCGCTATGGAGAAAATCCCAACCGGCTGGGGGCCTATTATCAATATCAGGTGGTGGTGAAGCCCAGCCCGAACGATCTTCAGGATCTCTATCTCGGAAGCCTCGTTGAGATCGGCATCGACCCGCTGAAGCACGACATCCGCTTCGTCGAGGACGATTGGGAAAGCCCGACGCTCGGCGCCTGGGGTCTCGGCTGGGAAGTATGGTGCGACGGCATGGAGGTGACGCAGTTCACTTACTTCCAGCAGGTCGGCGGGTTCGAGTGCAAGCCGGTGACCGGCGAGCTGACCTACGGCCTGGAGCGCCTCGCGATGTACATCCAGGGGGTCGACAACGTCTTCGACCTTCGGTTCAATGATGCTGGCATCAGCTACGGCGACGTCTTCCGCGAGAATGAGGTCGAGATGTCGACCTACAATTTCGAGGTCGCCGACACCGACGCTTTGTTCGATCTCTTCAAAAAGGCCGCCGCCGAGTGCGAGCGCTGCCTCGAAGCGAAGCTCCCGATCCCCGCCTACGAGCAGGCGATCAAGGCCAGCCACGTGTTCAATACGCTCCAGGCGCGCGGCGTCATCTCGGTCGCCGAGCGCCAGGCCTACATCGGCCGCGTCCGCGACCTCGCGAAAGCTGCCTGCGCCGCGTGGTTGGAGCGCGGCTGATGGCCGACTTCCTGCTCGAACTTCTGTCCGAGGAAATCCCGGCCCGGATGCAGGCGAAGGCGCGGAATGACCTCGCGCGGCTGTTCGCCGAATACACGAGCGAAGCGGGCCTTGGGACCGGAGCGATCGAGACCTACTCGACGCCGCGGCGACTCGCTTTGATCGCCCGCGACGTTGTCGAGGCGACGGAAGTCGGCCGCGAAGAAATTAAGGGACCGCGTTCGAACGCGCCGGCTCAGGCGCTCGAAGGGTTCCTGCGCAAGATGGGCCTTCGCCACGACCAGCTCGAAGATCGCGACGGCGTCTATTTCGCGGTGATCGAGCGCGAGGGCAGGGCCGCCGCCGAGGTCATTGCCGACGCAATCAAGCGGATCGTTGCCAACTTCCCCTGGCCCAAATCGATGCGCTGGGGCGACGGCAATTTGCGCTGGGTCCGCCCGCTTCACGGCGTCGTCGCGATCCTTGGCGAGGACATCGTGCCGGTCGAAATCGAGGGCATAGTGAGCGGGGCGGCGACGCTCGGCCATCGCTTCCATCATTCGGGCCCAATCACGATCGGCGGCGCCTCCGATTACGTCGAGAAGCTGCGCGCCTGCCACGTGATCGTCGACCAGGACGAACGCGAGCGGCTGATCCGCGAAGGCGCGGCGGAGGCGGCCCGCGCGGCCGGCCTGACCTTGCTGCCCGACGAAGGCCTAGTGGTCGAGAACGCCGGCCTCGCCGAATGGCCCGTGCCCCTGCTCGGGCGGTTCGACGACGATTTCCTTGATGTGCCGCGCGAGGTGATCGTCCTCACCATGCGCACCAACCAGAAGTATTTCGCCTGCACCAACGACGAGGGTTTGCTGGCGCCGGCGTTCGTCTGCGTTGCAAACATCGACCCGAGCGATGGCGGCGAAGCGATCGCGCAGGGGAATGCGCGGGTGCTCGCAGCGCGATTGGCGGATGCGCGATTCTTTTGGGAGCAGGATCTTAAGGTGCCGCTGGAAGAGCAGGCGAAGCGGCTTGGCGGCATCGTTTTCCACGAGAAGCTCGGCACCTTAGATGAGCGCAGTAGCCGATTGGCTTCGCTCGTAGACGATCTCAGCCGCTACTTTGATGTCGATCACTCTAGCGCCCGCCGAGCGGCTAAGTTGGCCAAAGCTGACTTGGTTTCGGGCATGGTGGGGGAGTTTCCAGAACTCCAAGGTGTGATCGGTGGCTATCTCGCTGAGGCCCAAGAGGAGCCCCTCCCTGTAAGCGACGCAATCCGAGACCATTACAAGCCAGCGGGGCAGGGCGACGACACGCCGTCGGCGCACGCAAGTATTGCAGTCTCTCTTGCCGAGAAATTGGACAGTCTTGTTGGCTTCTTCGGTATCGGACAGCCGCCAACGGGATCAAAAGATCCGTTCGCATTGCGTCGTGCCGCGCTTGCAGCGATCAGGCTTATCACCGAAAATGGACTGCGAATTCGGTTGCTTGAGCTGTTCCCAGGAGCGGCCCAACTTTACCGCAACACCGGGCACGAGGTTCATGATTCTGGGCCCGAACTCCTCACTTTCTTCGCCGATCGGCTGAAGGTTCAGCAGCGTGAGGCGGGCGTCCGGCACGACCTCATCGACGCGGTGTTCGCGCTGGGGAACGAGGACGACCTCGTTCGGCTCCTCGCCCGGGTGACCGCGCTCCAGGAGTTCGTCGAAACCGATGACGGCACCAACCTGCTCGTTGCCTACAAGCGCGCCGCGAATATCCTGAAGAAGGAAGCGTGGGAGAAAACGGGCGCGTCGGGCGGAGCAGACCTCGAGCCCCAGGAGAAGGCGCTGATCGACGTCCTCGGCACGGCCGAGCCGAAAGCCGCTGCGGCCATCGACAAAGAAGATTTTACCGGCGCCATGGCCGCGCTGGCATCTTTGCGCGCGCCGATCGACGCGTTCTTCGATCACGTGACCGTCAACGACCCCGACGCGGCCAAGCGCGAACGGCGGCTGAACTTGCTCATGCGCTTCCGCGACGCGGTCAACCGCGTAGCGGATTTCTCGAAAATCGAAGGCTAGATTTCGCGATCGTCGCGAACGCCGTCCCCGTCGCGGTCCTTGATCGCGGCGGCACGCAGCGAATCTCGTTCGCGCCATTCCTTCTCGCGCGCTTCGGCGTCGCTGACGTGCTGCTCATGCTGGCGCTCGAGCGCCTCGCGCCGCGTGGTTTCATCGCGATAGCGCGCCTTCCACTTGCGTCGCCCGCCGGCGGTGAGAAAGGCGCCGATCAGCAGGCCGAGCACAAAGACCAGCCCGCAAATCACCCACAGGTTCGGATCCGACGTGATGTTCATTGCGCGTCCCCAACAACGATTGTCTGGGACGTTCTACGCTTGGGCGCGCCGCGGCGTTCCCAAGCGCAGACTATGACGCATCAACCGTTGATGAAGCTGTCGTTGATCGAGCAGGTCGCCGGGCCGAGAATGACGATGAACAGCGTCGGCAGAATGAACAGGATCAGCGGCACGGTCATGATCGCGGGCAAGCGTGCGGCCTTTTCCTCGGCGCGCATCATGCGCTCGTTGCGGAACTCAGCGGAGAGCACGCGCAGCGCCGAAGCGAGCGGGGTGCCGTATTTCTCGGTCTGGATCATGGTCGTCACGACGCCGCGCACGGCTTCTAGATCGACGCGGTTGGCGAGGTTTTCGAAGGCCTGTCGCCGTTCGTTGAGGAAGCCCAGCTCGATCGCGGTTAGGCCGAACTCGTCGCCGAGCTCGGGGTAGGCCTTGCCGAGCTCGCGCGCGACGCGGCCGAAGGCGGCGTCGACGGTGAGGCCGGCCTCGGCGCAGATGACCAGCAGGTCGAGCGCGTCCGGCAAGCCCTTGCGGATTGCATGGCTGCGCTTGGTGACCTTGTTCTTCAGCCAGATGTCGGGCGCCTTGTAGCTGCCGACCAGCGTGCCTGCGACCGTCGCATATTTCTTGAACCAGCCCCAGGTCGGAAAATAGTCGACGCCGTAGATCAGCGTCACGATGGCGATGCCGAGCACGACCGGCAGCACGAAGCGGGCGAAAATGATGAAGAAGGCGAGATCCTTGGTGCGGATGCCGGCCTGCATCAGCCTGAGCTGCGTCTTCTGGATCTGATCGTCCTGAAGCATCTTGAAGTTGCCCAGGATCGACCGGATCCGATCCGCCGCCTCGTTGCGGTTGGTCAGCTTCTTGCGCTTGTTGGTCGAGGCGACGATGCCCGCCTTCAGTTGCTCGCGGCGCTCGTTGAGCGCTTTGACGCGGCGCGCCATCGGGTCCTTGACCGTGGTCGCCGCATAGAGGGCGAGGAGCACGGCGAAGGCCGCGACGGCGCTGAGCATCGTCGCAATCCAGATGACGTCGAAGCCGAGAAGCGTCGGGCCTGTGGGAGGTCCAGCCTGCATTGTTGTCCGCTGCCTCCTAAATCTCGAAGTTGACCATCTTGGCCATGATCAGGGCGCCGATGCCCATCCAGACCATGCCGCCCAGACCGGCGACCATCAGGCGCTCGTCCGTGAAAAATCCGCCCATGTACTTGGGGTTGATCATCCACACGAGGCCGAAGACGGTGAAGGGCAAGGCGCCCACGATGTAAGCCGAAGCCTTGGATTCGGAGCTCATTGCCCGGATCTTCAGGCGCATCTGGGCGCGCTTGCGGAGCACGTCGGCCAGGTTCGACAGCGTCTCGGCGAGGTTGCCGCCGGTCTCGCGCTGGATGGCGAGCGTAATCACGAAGAACTGAAACTCCGGCGTGCCGAGACGCTCGGCCGTTTCCTGGAGGGCAGCTTCCATCGTGCGGCCGATCTTCATTTTGTCCGAGACCATGCGGAACTCGAGACCGACCGGGCCGGGAATCTCGGTGCCGACGATGCCCAGCGTTTCCGTGATCGGCAGGCCAGAGCGAAGACCACGCACCATCAGCTCGATGGCATCAGGGAAGTTCGATGTGAACTTCTTCACCCGGCGCTGAATCATCTTGCCGATGATGAAGTGCGGCAAGCCCACGCCCAACAGGAGTCCGAGGAGCAGACCCAGCAGGATCGGCGCCCCTTTGACTACGGTCGCGAGGAGCACAGCAAAGGTGATGCCGAGACAGACGACGGCATATTTGCCGAGCGAGATGTTCTTGCCGGTCATTTCCAAGCGCTTGCGCATCAGCGCCGGCTTCGGGATCAAGGTCGAGGCATAGCCTTCGAACTTGCTCGTCCGCTGCGCCATAAGCTTGCGGATTTGCGCCTGGGCATTGCCGGCGATGACGTCGCCGTGGCGCTCCTTGACGAGCTCCATGCGGCGCTTGACCGCTTTGGATGCGGAAGGACCGCGCACCGCCGCAAAAGCGAGCAGAGCCGCGCCGACAGCACCGACCAGGATGACCCACAGAAGCATTTCGTGTCTTGCCTCTCACTCTCGCGCGCGTCGGCGTTGCCGCCGGCGCAGAAACTTGCCCGCTTAGGCGGCCGCCTTGTCCTTCGACTTGGGCAGCATCGACTTCAGGTTATCGACCAGCGACTTGGCGCCGGCGATCTTGGTCTCCGGCGCGGCGCCTTCGTCGCTGGCGTTGCTCAGCACCATGTTCGACAAAGTGTTGAACGGCGTCGTGATCTTTCCGCCGGCGACTTCCGCCATCGGCTTGCCGAGCTTGGCCGCCTGGGCCGCGATCTTCGAATCGAACGGGAAGACGATGTCGACCGGACGCTCGATCGATTGCTCGAAGTCCTTGCGGCTGATCTCCAGCGCGCCGCCGCTCGGGATGCCGTTGGCGACCACCACAACCTTGGTCTGGGGCGCGTTCGACTTGAGCCAGGCGAGGATGCGAATGGTGTCGCGCGTCGCCGCCAGCGTCAGCTCGGCAACGACGACCGCGACGTGCGCGTCGTGGACGAGGTGCGGATACTGGATCAGCATGTGGCGCGGCAGGTCGAGAACGGTCGACTCGAACGCGTTGCGCATCTCTTCCTGCAGCTGGAAGAAGGCGGTTCCGTCGGTCACCATCGGCTGGTTGATCGGCGCTTCCGCCGAGAGCACCGAAAGGCGCTCGTTGGCGCGGACCATGGCGCGCTCGATGAACAGGCCGTCGATACGGCTCGGGTTCTCGATCGCGTCGGTGAGGCCGCGGCCGGGCTCGAGGTCGAGGGCCAGCGCGCCGGTGCCGAAGTGAACGTCAAGGTCAAGCAGCGCCGTGGTGCGGCGCGCCTTCTCGCCCAGAAGCCAGGCAAGCGACGTCGCGATGGTCGAAGCGCCGACCCCGCCGCGCACGCCGATGACCGCGGCCATCACGTGCGGCTTGTCGGCCTGGACTTCACCGCGCGGGCCCGACAGGATCGTCTGGGCATGTGCGAAGGTGTCGCGCAGCTGGTCGACCGTGAACGGCTTCAGCAGATAGTCGTGGATGCCGCTGGCGACGAGGTCGCGATAGAGGCGCACGTCATTGACCGCGCCGGAGGCGATCACGATCGTGCCCGGCTCGCAGACTTCGGCAAGCGCGTTGATGTCGTTGAGCGGGTCGGCGGATTCGCTCAAGTCCACGAACAGGATGTTCGGGCTCGCGGAAACCGACAGCGACTGAACTGCATTGCGCAGGCCGCCCTTGTTGACCTTCTCCGGCGACCAGCCGTGCTCGACCGCCACCGGCCGCAGCATGTCGGCGGTCGCGTCATCGCAAACGAAAGCGGTGAAGGGGTCACGCAGACCCGCGCGTGCCTGGAACGGAGCGTTCATCATTAGTTACCCTTCGGACTGACGGACTGAAGACCCTTGGCGCCCGACGGCGGCGTGGCGCGATAGAACTGCACGGCCTTGGCGGCGGTGAGCGTATCGCCGACTCCATTGCCCTCGCGGCCGTGGATCAGGTCTTCCGGATTGGCGACCATGGCCGCGATGTTGCTGTTTACGGAGCAGCCATAGTTCGACATCGAATGGTTTTCGGGGTCCGGAGCAGAAGGCCGGCTCCAGTTCGGGCAGTTGGGGACGACCGCGCGGTTGCGGCTCACCACGACCCGAACCGTGTCGGCGGGAACCACGCCCGGATTAACCGGGGCGCCGGCCGACACCAGCATGCCGTATCCACCCGCCACGCGGGCAACCTGACCGCGCGCCGCAGGTCCATCGCCGCCGTCCACATAAACCGTGTCGCCGTAGCCGAGGTCGAGGCCGCGGAACCAGCCGTCGAGCCGCTCCGCTTCACCCGGCGCAAGGACGCCGCCCGGCGCAGAGGCGTCGAACACATAGTCGGCACGAGTGACGACCGGGATGTTGACTGAGGCAACGCCGCGATCGGCCTGCTGCTGCGGCGCCGTGCAGGCGGCAACCGCCGAGCTCAGCGCGATGACGAGGAGTTTCGAACGCATGGACGCATCCTTCTTGAGATAGCGGCGGTTCACAGCTTGAACCCCGGAGCCGGGGCAGCGCCCGCGGGAACGGCAACAGCCGCGGACGGCACAACACCGGCCGGCCCGCTGACCCCCGTGAAGTTGCGGCCCATGAGCATCTGTTGCACGTCGTTCGGCGCACGATAGCCGTCGGTCGGCAACGCGATCTGGCCGGACACCGGACGCACCAGATACGGCGTCACGACAATGACCAGCTCGGTCTCGTTACGCTGATAGCTCGTCGACCGAAACAAGGACCCCAGGATCGGGAGGTCGCCGAGGAACGGCGCCTTCTCGATGCTGTTGTCGTTGCGGTTCTGAAGCAGGCCGCCGAGCATGAGCGACTGACCAGAGCCGAGCTCAAGCGTGGTTTCGGCGCGCCGCGTGATCAGTGACGGGACGGTGAAGCCGCCAAGCTTTACAGAGCCCGCATCGCTCAGCTCGCTGACTTCCGGGCGAACCCGAAGCGAGATGCGGCCGTCGCCAAGGACGACCGGCGTGAAGGCGAGCCCGACACCATATTGTTTATACTCGATGGTGACAGCGTTATTGCCCTGGCTGACCGGGATCGGGAACTCGCCGCCGGCGAGGAAGCTAGCGGTTTCGCCCGATAGGGCAGTGAGGTTGGGCTCAGCGAGCGTGCTCGCGAACCCATCCGTCTGCATCAGGTCGAGGGTGCCCAGCAGGTCAGTGCCGAAGATGTGGCCGAACAGGCCAAGCGTCGTGCCCCCAGTGAGCAAATTGAAGGTGGCGCCGGTTACCGTTTCCGGGATGACGCCGGTGATCGGATCGGCCGGTCCTTTGGCGACGTTGATCGTGCCGGGACTCCCGCGGCCGATGCCGAACAGGTGGCCGGAACGGCTGTCGCGGTTGAGGAGATTGACGCCGATCTTTTTGAGCATCGAGCGATTGACCTCGGCGATGCGAACCTTGAGCATCACCTGAAGCGGCGTTGCCGAGCGAAGCCGGGTCACGACCTGCGTACCCTCGCCGACATAGGCCTGGGTCAGCCGCTGCGCTTCGGCGACGTCCTCCGGATTGGCAACCGTGCCGGTCAACAGCACGAGATTGTTCATCGGAGTGGCCTGAATGGCCGCTTCCGGCATCGCCAGGTGCAGCATTTCGCCGACCGTGCTGTAATTGTTGCCGACGCGGACGTTAGCGGCATAGACAACGCGGCCCGACTTGCCGGTTGCGTAGACGGTGGTTTCGCCGCCTTTCTTGCCGAAGATGTACAGCTGGTTCGGCGAGCGGACCTGGACGTCGGCGACGTTGTCGTCAGCGACGAACACGTCGGACATCGGATCGGACAAGCGGACCATTGTGCCCGTGCCCTGGCTGAGGTTCAGCGACTCCGACGGCCGGGCAGCGCTCGGCTGGGCGACGGCCGGAGCAGTCGCGCTGACCGAGGCCAAGGCGATCGCCAGGGCCGCGAAAGCGGTGCCGAGGCGCGCTCGGCGAATGGTTTTACGACTATTCATTTTAGCGAGCTCCCACCGGAACGACGGTGACATTGTTGCCGCGTGCGACGCGAACGACTGGTCCGGAATAAGCCGGAGTTCCCCCTGCGGCGGCGGGTGCGGGCCCACCGCGAATTGCGCTCGCGAGACTGCTGAGCGCACCGATCGCCTGATCGGCCTTGTCTGAAGCGCGTGCCGGCACCGAGCGGCGCTGGAAGCGCGACACGTCGCCACCCGTGGTGTACGTCGTGTTGTTGTCGCTCGGTCGATTGGCGATCGCGAGCAGCATCTGCTTTTCCTGCGCCGGGTCGGCATTGGCCGGGACCTTGACTTCCCCTGAGGCGACGGCGCGTTCGAGGTCGGCCGTATTGTCGGCGATCGAGCGCAGCGACAGTGACAGCGTACCCAGGCTCTGCGCGACGGCGAGCTTCTCCGCGATCCGCGGGGTCACTTCGAACGTCACGTTGGAGAAGGTCTTGACCTCGGTCTTGCCGTCCTTGTCCTTGTCGGTAATCCGCTGGTCGGTCGCCAGGACGCGGACGTTGCGGATGATGGTCTCCGAGACCTTGAGTGCCGGACCATCGCCGCCGCCCTCGACGTTCTGCGTCAGGACGACATCGACATGGTCGCCCGGGAAGACGAAGCCGGCGACGCCGGTCGACACGTTCACCGGAACCGTGATTGCGCGCATGCCCGGGCCAAGCGCCGCGGCGAGGAAGCCTCGGTCCCGCGGCCCCACCAGCGCGCCGCGGGTGAGCGGCTGGCCGGCAGTGATCTGATAACGCACGACGGTGCCGAGCAACGTCTTGGTGTCGCTGTCCGCACCACCCTCGACGTAATAAGCGCTCTGCATCAGTTCCTTGGGCCAAGGCTGATAGGTGAGGCTTTCGGCATCGATGATCGTGCCGACGGCCAGCGCCTTGCGAGCGACCAGGATCTTAGGTCCAAGCGGCACCGCTGGTGCAGCGGCCGCCTGTTGCGCTCCCGCGCCGGCAAACATGTTCTTGGCCATCACCGCGGTAACTACCGCAATGACCAAAGCTCCAATGAGCAGAGCGAGCTTCTTTACATTCATGGCGCGATCGCCTCCCCTGGAAGGGCCCCGAAATCAGTCACAGACATCAGGCAAATTGGTTAAGAAAGCGTTGGGCGAGAATCGCCAGACCGCCACAAGCGATCGCGACCCCGTACGGAATCTCGGGCCGGCCCTCGCGCTGCCTGGCGCGATGCCAGGCCAGCAGAGCGAGTGTCAGGACGCCACCCACGATGGACATCAGCACAAGGAATTTCACGGTGATTCCCGGTGGAAACCAGAGCGCCAGTGCAGCGGCCAGCTTAACGTCGCCGCCGCCCATCATGCCGGCGTAAAAGGCGCCCGCGAGAATCGCGAAGACGGCGGTTCCGGCCGCGAGTTGGATTGCGACGCCGGGCCACGGCGAAAGTGCAACCGACAGCCAATAGAGCGGCGCGAGCAGCGCGACCGTCAGGTTCAGCCGATTCGAAATCGTGAACGTCCTGGCGTCGACCACCGCGGCGATGACGAGCAGCGCCGCAAGGCAAGCGAGCAGGATTTCCGTGAAAGCGCCGTTGAACATGGCCTAACCCACTAGACGGTACGGCTTTCCAATTCGTAACCGGCCTCGAGAATGAATGATTTCGACATCATCATCGTCGGCGGAGGGATTGCCGGAGCGAGCCTTGGAGCAGAGGTCGCGGCCAAGCGCCGGACCTTGATCGTCGAAGCGGAAGATCAATGCGGCTTCCATTCGACGGGACGATCCGCGGCCTTTTATCTGGAAAGCTATGGCGGCCCCGCGATCGCGGAGTTGACCATTGCGTCCGGCCCGTTTCTAGAGCGGCCGCCGAGCGATTTCTCGGAGCGCGGCTTCCTGTTCCGCCGGGGTGGCCTCAGTCTTTCCGATGGCCCGTGGCCGGAAGTGCCGGACCGCGTCGTCGCCCTCCGAATCGAGCGGGAGGCGCTGGAGCTGATGGTGCCCGGACTTCGCCCGCGCTGGACCAGGGCATTGTTCGAGCCTGGGTGCGCCGACATCGATGTCGCGGCGCTTCATGGCGCTTTTCTTGGTCAATTCCGGCGAGCGGGCGGCACGGTCGCGACCGATTCGCGGCTCGAGCAGGCCAGCTGGTCCGATGGCGCGTGGTCGGTCTCCCTGGCCGGCAGCTCGAACCTGCGCGCCGCGATGCTCGTCGACGCGGCCGGAGCCTGGGGAGACGAGGTCGCCGTGCGCTGCGATGTCGCGCCGCTCGGGCTCGAACCCAAACGCCGAACGATGGTCCAGTTGCGGGTCGGGCGCTCCGGACTGAAGGGCCTGCCGCTCGTCAACGACGCTGGCGGGACATTCTATTTCAAGGGCGAAGGCGACCGAACGCTGTGGCTCAGCCCGCACGATGAGATTCCGAGCGCACCCGGCGATGTCGCGCCCGAAGAAATCGACATCGCCATCGCCATCGCTCGCTTTCAGGAGGTCGTCGATTGGCCGGTCGAGCAGGTCGAGCGAAGCTGGGCGGGTCTCCGGACCTTCGCTCCCGACCGCTTGCCGGTCTACGGCTTCGACCCGGCCATGCCGCAGTTCTTCTGGTGCGTTGGGCAGGGCGGGTTCGGAATCCAGACTTCGCCGGCCGCGGGAAGGCTCGCCGCGTCCCTTCTGCTCGGCCAGCCGCCCGATCCAACGGTCGCGCACATCGGCCTGGGCGCCTTTTCCCCGGCTCGCTTCAGGCGATGATCGAATGGCCGTTGGGGGAGATCACGTGCCAGATCTCCCCCCACCGCCCCCCCACAGGGTTGAAAAGAGTCGGTGATCCAGCGGTAAGACACTGAGCGCCCGGCTATTCCAAGTTAACTTTAGCTAGGTTGCCGCGGTCGTTGCCGGTCGGCTTCCGCGCACGCCAGGGCATCGACCCGATCATTCTCGGGGTGTCCGCTATGGCCTTTCACCCAGTGCCATTCGATCCGGTGCGGCGCGGCGGCGTCGATCAGCTCCTGCCACAGATCCGCGTTCTTCACGGGCTTTCTGTCGGAGGTGCGCCAGCCGTTCTGACGCCATTTGTGGACCCAGCGCGTGATGCCGTCCCGCACGTAAATACTGTCGGTGTGCAAGCCGACCCGGCACGGCCGCTTGAGCGCTTCGAGGCCGCGGATCGCGGCGAGCAGCTCCATCCGATTGTTGGTGGTGAGGGGCTCGCCGCCCGCAATTTCGCGTTCCTTCTTGCCCATCCGCAGCAGCACGGCCCAGCCGCCTGGTCCAGGATTGCCGCGGCACGCGCCGTCGGTGAACATTTCGACCTCGGGCAGATCCGTCACTTCAGGCAACGAGCTCGCGCGGCAGCTTGAAGATCATTCGCTCGGGCGAATGGTCGGCCTGTTCCTCGGTGACTTCGAAGCGTGAGCCCAGGGCATCGACCACTTCGCGAATGAGCAGCTCCGGAGCTGAGGCGCCGGCGGTGAGGCCAAGCGTGCTGGGCTCGCCCAGCCAGTCCCAATCGATGTCGCTTGCGCGCTCGATCAACCGGGCCGGCACGCCCATCCGCTGCGCGACTTCTGCCAGGCGAAGCGAGTTGCTGCTGTTTGGAGAACCGATCACGAGCAGCTTGTCGCATTCCGGCGCGATCGCCTTGACCGCGGCCTGGCGATTCGAGGTGGCGTAACAAATGTCCTCGCTGCGCGGCGCTCGGATTTCGGGGAAGCGTGCCTTGAGCGCCGCGACGATCGCGGCGGTGTCGTCGACCGAAAGGGTGGTCTGGGTGAGGAAGGCGAGGGTGGTCGGCTCGGCAAGCTCCAGCCTTCCGACGTCCTCGACGGTCTCGATCAGCGTCATCGACCCCGACGGCACCTGGCCGAACGTGCCGATAACCTCGGGATGACCGGCATGGCCAATGAACAGGATGTGCCGGCCCTCCGCAATCAACCGCTCGGCCTGGCGATGAACCTTGGAAACGAGCGGGCAGGTGGCATCGACGTAAGTGAGGCTCCGGTTCTGCGCTTCCGCCGGGACGGACTTGGGAACACCGTGGGCCGAGAAGACGACGGGCCGGTCGTCCGGGACTTCGTCCAGCTCGTCGACGAACACCGCTCCCATTTCGCGCAATCGGTCGACGACGAAGCGATTGTGGACGATCTCATGCCGCACGAAGACCGGCGCGCCGAACCGCTCGAGCGCCAGCTCGACGATTTGGATCGCGCGATCGACCCCAGCGCAGAAGCCGCGCGGAGCCGCGATCAGCACGCGCAGTGGGGGCAGAGAGGGCGCTCGGTTCAGCATCGGGAAAGGCATGTAAGCCTTCGCTTGCAGCCATAGAAGGCCCTTCCTATGAACGCGCAGACCAATTCCGATCTCGTAAGGATTTCGCACTCGTGAAGCTTCGCCTCACCGCCCTGCTCGCCTTGACCATGCTCGCCGGCTGCCGCCACACCGGGGACATCGATGAAGAAACGCAGGGTGTCTACGCCGTGCGGAGCACCTGCCCCATCCTCGGCGTGCCGTCCGGGACCGGCGACATCACCTTGTTCAATCCGCCGAGCAGCACGGATTCGCGGGCCATCGACGTAACCGCGACGGTCACGGATGTCCGCGGGACCTGCCAGGACGCGGGCAATGACGTCGTCTCGACCGCCACCTTCACGGTCGTTGCGTTGCGGCGCGATGCCGGCTCGGCGCGCCAGGTCCTGCTCCCCTATTTCGACGTCGCGCTGCAGGGCGGCACCAGGGTGGTCGCCAAGCAGATCGGCCAGGCCGCGGTCAATTTCGCTGCCGGCGACATTCACGGCTGGACGCGCATTCAGACGACGGTGCGCGTCAACCGCGGCGCGGCGACTCTTCCGGCGAGTGTTCGCGCCGCGATCACGCGCGAGCGCAAGCCCGGCGACCCGCAGGCCGCGCTCGATCCTCTGTCCGATCCAGCGGTCCGCCTGGCGGTGGCCAACGCAACCTTCGAGCATCTCGTCGGATTCCAGCTGACGCAGGAGCAGATCCGCTACAACGCCACGCGTTGACTCGGCGCGTGGGCGCGGCCAAGGCGTGCCGCGTCGCCGGTGTCCGCAGGGATGCCGGGAGGCCGCGCGGGAGAGTCCGTCCTAGACGGCGCCGAAGGAGCAACCGCCCCCGGAATCTCTCAGGCCAAAGGACCGCGCGCGCCTGACAGTCTGGAAAGAGCCCACCGCAGTGGGCCGCCGAAGGGGCAAAGCTCTCAGGCGCTAAGGACAGACGGGGGCGGCAGCTGAAGCGTCGGGAGACGCCTTGGCCGTCGCACCATTTGCCGGAGCGCAT
The DNA here is from genome assembly GCF_000620665.1 of Sphingomonas sp. URHD0057. Classification (GTDB taxonomy): domain Bacteria; phylum Pseudomonadota; class Alphaproteobacteria; order Sphingomonadales; family Sphingomonadaceae; genus Sphingomicrobium. The sequence continues at coordinate 412,344 of NZ_KK211162.1, forward strand.
GAATGAGCAAGGAAGTCCACAGCGGCCCGACCGACGAGACCCAAGCGCGGGGCACGCCGTATAGCGGCGATCCCCAGGGCGGCGCGGAAGTAACCCAGGATCCACTCGACAAGCTCCCGCTCGACGCCTGGCACCGCGCCAGGGGCGGACGAATGGTGCCGTTCGCGGGCTACGAAATGCCGGTCCAGTACGAAGGCATCATCGCCGAGCATAACTGGACGCGCGAAAACGCCGGCCTGTTCGACGTCAGTCACATGGGCCAGCTGCTGGTGCACGGGAAGGGTGCGGATACCGCGCTCGAGAAGCTGCTCCCGGGCGACCTTCAGTCAGCCCCGGATATGAAGCCCAAATATTCGCTGTTGCTCGAGGACAATGGCGGGATCGTCGATGACCTGATGGCGACGCGCCGCGGCGAGGACTTCTACGTCGTCGTCAACGGCGCCACCAAGCACGGCGACATGGACTATCTGCGGCGGCGCCTGCCAGCGACCGTCGTCGTCGATTACATGAAGGAACAGGCGCTCCTCGCGCTTCAGGGGCCGCGCGCCGCCGAAGTCCTCGAAACGATTGTTCCCGGCGTCGCCGACCTCGGTTTCATGCAGGGCGCGCCGTTCAATTGGCAGGGGCACAATCTGTGGATCAGCCGGTCCGGCTACACCGGCGAGGACGGGTTCGAGATTTCGGTCCCCGCCGTCGCCGCCGCAGACATTGCCGACGCGATTGTCGCGCACGATGCAGCAAAGCCGATCGGCCTCGGTGCGCGCGACTCGCTGCGCCTCGAAGCCGGCCTGCCCCTCTACGGCCACGACATCGATCATGAGACGACGCCGGTGATGGCCGGGCTGACCTTTGCGATCAACAAACGCCGCCGCGCCGAAGGCGGGTTCGCGGGCGCGATGCGCATTCTCGCCGAGTTGGAGAACGGCCCGCCGCAGAAGCGCGTGGGCTTCGTTATCGACGGGCGCCAGCCGGTGCGTGAAGGCGCGCTCGTGCTGGACGGCGAAGGCAATGAGATCGGCAGGATCACCAGCGGCGGCTTCTCACCCTCGCTCGGACGGCCGATCGCCATGGGTTATGCGGCAACGCCGTTCGCCGAGGTCGGCACGGCACTAAAGCTCGAGCAGCGCGGCAAGCTGTTCGAAGCCACAGTCGCCACGATGCCCTTCGTCCCCCACCGCTATCACCGCAAGGGAGCCGCCTGATGACCGTCTATTTCACCAAAGACCATGAATGGATCCGGGTCGACGGCGACACCGCGACCGTTGGCATTTCGGACCATGCGCAGGAGGCGCTGGGCGACATCGTCTTCGCCGAGGTGCCCGAAGCCGGAAAGCGCCTGAATAAGGGCCAGGAAGCCGCGGTCGTCGAATCCGTGAAGGCAGCCTCCGACGTTTACGCCCCCGTTTCGGGCGAGGTGATCGAGGGCAATGCCGCGATCGCCGACGATCCCGCGGTCATCAACCGCGATCCCGAGGGCGACGGCTGGTTCTTCAAGCTCAGGCTCGACGACACGGGCGAGCTCGACGGCCTGATGGACGAGGGCGCCTATCGCGAGTGGGTGAAGACGCTTTGAAGCCCACCGTAATCTCGACCAGCAAATGGGACGCGGCCGACTATGCCAAGGTTGGCGGCTTCGTTGCCGAACTTGGCGGCGCTGCCCTTGACCTGCTCGACCCCCAGCCGGGCGAGCACATCCTCGACGTCGGCTGCGGTGACGGCACGCTGACGGTCAAGATCGTCGAGCGCGGGGCCACTGTGGTTGGGATCGACAATTCGCTCGAGATGATCGGCGCGGCACGCGAAAAGGGGCTCGACGCGCGGCTGATGGACGCCGCCGACATGAAGTTCAGCGAATCGTTCGATGCCGCCTTCTCCAATGCCACGCTCCACTGGGTCCTCGACAAGGAACGCGCAGCGCGCGCGATCTGGTTCGCGCTCCAGCCAGGCGGGCGCTTCGCCGGTGAGATGGGCGGCGAGGGCAACATTCAGAAGCTGCGCGAGGCGCTCGATGAGGAGCTGATCCTCCGGGGCTATCCGCCGCCGGTCGACGCGAGCAATTGGTACGCCTCGCCCGAAGAGTTCGCCGAAGTTTACGAACGCGCCGGCTTCCGCGAGATCGACGCTCGGCTGATCGAGCGTCCGACTCCCATCGAGCACGGCATTGCCGCCTGGGTCATGACCTTCCGCAAGGGCTGGCTCGACCGCGCCGGCGTGCCCGATGAGGAGCGCGTCTCGATCGCCTCCGCAATTGCCGACCACGTCGGTTCCGATGTCGCCGACTACGTTCGTCTCCGCTTCATCATGAGAAAGCCCGACTGATGCGTTATTTGCCGCTGAGCGACGCCGATCGCAGCGAGATGCTGCGGGTGGTTGGCGCAAGCTCGATCGACGATCTTTTCCGCGACGTGCCCGAGGCCGCGCGTCTCAGCGGCCCGATCGAGGGCCTGCCGATGCACGCGTCGGAAATGGCGGTCGAGCGGCACATGACCGCCCTGTCGCGCAAGAACATGGTCGCGGGCGACGTCCCCTTCTTCCTCGGCTGCGGCGCTTACAAGCATCACATTCCCGCGAGCGTCGACCACATCATCCAGCGCGGCGAGTTCCTGACCAGTTACACGCCCTACCAGCCCGAGATCGCACAGGGCACGCTGCAGATGATGTTCGAATTCCAGTCGCAGGTCGCGCGCCTGTTCGGCTGCGAGGTGGCCAACGCCTCGATGTACGACGGCTCAACCGCGATGTGGGAAGCGATCGTCATGGCCCACCGCATCACGCGGCGGAACAAGACGATTATCTCGTCGGGTGTGCACCCGCATTACGTCAGCGTCGCGAAGACGATGGCCAAGTTCACCGAGGACCGGCTCGAGACCGCGTTTCCGGAGCTGGATGCCGAAACGGACGCCGCTCGCCTGATCGCCAGCATCGACGATGAAACCAATGCTGTCGTCGTCCAATATCCCGACATTCTTGGCCGGATCACCGACCTGACGCCGATTGCGGAAGCTGCGCATGCCGCCGGGGCACTACTGATCGCAGTGGTCACCGAGCCGGTCGCACTGGGGCTAATTAAATCGCCGGGCGAAATGGGCGCCGACATCGTTGTCGGCGAGGGCCAGAGCATCGGCGTCGGGCTACAGTTCGGCGGGCCCTATGTCGGCCTGTTCGCCTGCCGCGAGAAGCATGTCCGCCAGATGCCGGGGCGGCTGGCGGGGGAGACAGTCGATGCCGAAGGCAAGCGCGGCTTCGTGCTCACGCTTTCGACCAGGGAGCAGCACATCCGCCGCGAGAAGGCGACCTCGAACATCTGCACCAGCTCGGTGCTGTGCGCGCTTGCCTTCACCGCCCACCTGACCTTGCTAGGCGAGAAGGGGCTGAGGCAACTCGCGTCACTAAATCACGCGCGCGCGCGCGAGGCCGCGGATCGACTTTCTGCGATTCCAGGAGTGGAATTGGTCAACGACAGCTTCTTCAACGAGTTTACGCTGAAGCTGCCGGTCGAGGCTCGGCCGGCCGTCCATGCGATGGTCGAAAAAGGCGTGCTCGGCGGCGTATCGCTCGGCCGCCTCTACCCAGCCGTCGAGGTCTTGCAGAACGGGTTGGTCGTCGCGGTCACCGAGACGGTCACCGACGAGGACGTGGCTGCCCTGGAGACCGCGCTGAAGGAGATCGCCCGATGACCGTCAATCCTTCGGGCTGGCGGCCGTCTGCGCCTGCGAACGAACAGGGCGAAGCGCAGACCGTCACCGGCAACCGTGCCTTAATGCTCGAAGAGCCGCTGATTTTCGAAATCGATGCAAGCGAGACGACCGGCGTCGATTTCGCGGACTTGCCAAAGGTCGAAACCCGGCTCGGCGGCCTCGAGCGGTCGCGGCCGATCGGATTGCCGGGCCTTTCGGAGCCCGAAGCGGTCCGCCATTACACCCGCCTCAGCCGCCAGAATTACGCGATCGATCTCGGCCTCTTCCCCTTGGGAAGCTGTACGATGAAGCACAATCCCCGCCTGAACGAGAAGGTCGCGCGGCTGCCAGGGTTTGCCGACGTCCACCCGCTCCAGCCGCAGGAGACCGTGCAGGGCGCGCTTCAGGTGGTCGACGAGCTGGCGCGATGGCTGCTCGCCCTCACCGGCATGCCTGCCGTTGCGATGAGCCCCAAGGCCGGCGCGCACGGTGAGTTGTGTGGCTTGCTGTGCATTCGGGCAGCTCTCGAAGCGCGGGGCGACAAGCGCGAGGTCGTGCTGGTTCCCGAGAGCGCGCACGGCACCAACCCGGCGACCGCGGCCTTTGCCGGCTACCGGGTCGAGAGCATTCCGGCGAACACGGCAGGACGCGTCGACCTCGACGCCTTGACGTCACGGCTCGGTCCCGATGTCGCGGCGGTGATGATCACCAACCCCAACACCTGCGGCCTGTTCGAACCGGACATGAAGGCGATCAGCGACGCGGTGCATGCCGTGGGCGCGTTCGTCTATTGCGACGGCGCCAATTTCAATGCGATCGTCGGCAAGGTCCGCCCCGGCGACTTGGGCATCGATGCGATGCACATCAACCTCCACAAGACCTTCTCGACCCCGCATGGAGGGGGCGGGCCGGGCTCGGGTCCGGTCGTCTTGTCCGAAGCGCTGGCGCCTTACGCGCCGCTTCCGTTCGTCGAACGCAACGGTGATGAGTTCCGCCTGGTCGAGGAAGAGACCGCGGGCGAGCATCACGGCCGGACCTTCGGCCGCATGGTCGCCTTCCACGGCCAGACGGGCATGTTCACGCGGGCGCTGGCCTATATCCTGAGCCACGGAGCGGATGGCTTGAAACAAGTCGCCGAGGATTCGGTGCTCAACGCCAATTACATCCTGCGAAGCCTGGAAGACGTGCTCGACGCGCCCTTCGCGACGAGCGGCCCGTGCATGCACGAGGCGATCTTCTCTGACAAAGGCTTCGCTGGCGACGTCAGCACGCTCGACCTCGCCAAGGCGCTGATCGACGAAGGCTTCCATCCGATGACCATGTATTTCCCGCTGGTCGTCCACGGCGCCATGCTGATCGAGCCGACGGAGACCGAGTCCAAGGCGAGCCTCGACCAGTTCATCACGGCCCTCCGCTCGATCGCCGGGCGCGCCAAGGCCGGCGATCAGAGCCTGAAGGCCGCGCCAGTCCACGCCCCGCGCCGCCGCCTCGACGAAACGCTTGCGGCACGCAAGCCGGTCCTCACATACAAAGAGCAGGGCGCCGCTCAGGCCGCCGAGTAGGGAGTAGCCGAGTGCATCAATCGGGGGGAAATTGGGTCACGGCGCTCGTGCCGTTCGTCATCATCGCGGTCGTGCTCGCGCTGCGATTCCGGTCGATGAGCAAAGAGCGGCCGCTGAAGGTTGAAACCTTGTGGGTCGTTCCGGTCGTCTATCTCCTGCTTGCGGGGTCGATGCTGGTGGCGCTTCCGCCGCCACCGATCGGCTGGGGGTTGGCCGTCCTCGGGATCGGCGTCGGTGCCGCAATCGGCTGGCATCGTGGCAAATTGATCCGCATCCATCGCGACGCCGAGAGCGGTGAGCTTCGTCAGAAGGCCTCGCCCATCGCGATCGTCCTGCTGGCGGCGCTGGTCGTTCTGAAGCTCGGCGCTCGCGCCATCTTCGGCGACACCGCCGTGGGCCATCCTGGCAGCGGCGCGATGCTGTTGACCGATGCCTTCATCGGCTTTGCACTCGGGCTTCTGTCGGCGACGCGGCTCGAACTGTTCCTGAGGGCGCGGCAAATCCCAGCGGCCCAATGAGCGATGAGAGGCGCTTCTACGAGGCGCCGAGCGCTGGCGGTCCGCTGTCCGCTCCAGCGGCGCTCCGTAACCGGGAGCCGATCGCGGCCGTGCTGGCCGACTGGTTGCCTGAGCGCGGGACGGTGCTGGAGATTGCCAGCGGGACCGGCGAGCACGTGGTCCATTTCGCCGAAAGGTTCGGGGGGCTCGAATGGCAGCCGAGCGACCTGCACCCTGACGCCCTCGACTCGATCCGCGCCCGGCGCGCAGCAGCGGCATTGCCCAACATTCGCGAACCGGTCGCCCTCGACGCCGCAGCGGCCGCGTGGCCGATCGAACGGGCCGATGCGATCCTCAGCATCAACATGGTGCACATCAGTCCGTGGACTTCGGCGCTCGGGCTGATTGCGGGCGCTGGACGCCTCCTGCCGATCGGTGGCCCGCTCATTCTCTACGGCCCTTGGCTGAAGGACAACATTCCAACCGCGCGGAGCAATGTCGAGTTCGACGACAACCTTAAGCGACGCGATCCGGAATGGGGCCTGCGCCGGGTCGAGGATTTTGTGAGAGCGGCGCAATCGAGGAGCCTCGCGCTTGAGGACACTCGGGCGATGCCGGCCAACAATTTGATGCTGCTGTTTCGCCGGGCAGACGGTTCGCGTTAAACCAAGCTTTACCAAACGCGCGCTATGCGCGTGGAATGGACGAAAGCAGCATCGGTCAGAATCGACGCTCGCGACGTTCGCCGGTCCTGTTGACGGCGACGATTGAGCTTGGCGGCGCCGTGCACGAGGTGAAGCTGCGTAATCTGTCGAGCGACGGCGCACTGGTCCAAGGCGCGGAAAGCCTGCCAGAATTTGCAAGCGTAACCTTTTGCCGGAAGGATCTTCGAGTCCGCGCGCGGATCGCCTGGGTCCAGGGAAGCCACGCCGGCGTTGCTTTCGAAAAGCCGCTCGAGCCTGCGGAAGTGCTCCGTCACGTGCCGCGCCGCGAGGCTAAGCCGCTGCCGTCCGAGCTGTTCAACCGGCCGGCCGTGACGCGGCACCAACTCTCGCAGGTAGAACGGCGCTGGATTCAAGACTGGATGGACAGCAACGGAACTGACCGGCCCGGCGAGTAGGTTTGCCGGATCAGCGCATCGGGCGTAGGCTCCCGACAGGGAGAGCGCGATGCGGGTTTGTCCGCTATTTGCTTTATCGCTGTTGTCGGCAGCCCCCGCCATTGGGGCCGAACCGGCAATTCTTCAGGTAGAGACCGTTTCCGCCGCCAAGATCGACACCACGACTCAGACCGAGGACGTCAAATTCCGGAATGAGCGCTATGACCGCATGACGGTCCCCGTCCTGCTGTCGGGCATCGGTCCGTACCACTTTCTTGTCGATACCGGCGCCGATCGGACGGCGATCTCCCGCGACATAGCCGCTCAGCTCGGGCTTCAAAGCGGCCAGAAAGCAGCGCTGCACAGCGTCGCCGGCGTGTCCAGGGTCAGCACCGCGATGGTTCCAAGCCTCTTGCTTACCCACAAGCCGGTGCGGATCGATGATGCGCCGCTGCTCGAGAGCGCGAACATGGGCGCCGATGGCATCCTCGGCGTGGATTCGCTTCGCGCCCAGCGCATATTGTTCGATTTCGATGCGCAAACCATGTCGATCGTCCCGGCGGCGGTTCCCGATTTCAAGGATGAGCCGGGAACGATCGTGATTCGGGCCAACCGTCGCAATGGCCGTCTCGTTCTGACGGAGGCGGTCGCGAACGGGCGCCCGGTGACCGTCGTGCTCGACACGGGGGCACAATTGAGCATCGGCAATGCGGCCTTGCGCCGCCAGCTCGAGGCCGACAACTCGATCGAGGGCGTGCGCCAGGTTCAGATGGATTCGGTCACCGGAGAGAAACTGCTGGGCGACGTGGTTTTCATTCGCAAGCTCCAGATCGGCGGCGTGACTCTCAGCGATCTCGCCGTCGTTTTCGCGCCGGCGCACACGTTCAAGCAGCTGCGGCTCGAGAATCGGCCGGCGATGCTGCTCGGCATGAATGCGATCCGGGCGTTCAAGAAGGTCTCGATCGATTTTGCCAATCGCCGGCTCCGGGTGGTCATGCCCGAGCATAGCGCGCTCGACACCAGGCTCGCGCGACTGAACCGGCCGCCTGAAGCGCTGCGGAACTGAACTCCCAAAGCCGCTGTTGTCATTGCCGGTCCCAGGCGGCAATTGACCGTTCGTACGGTGGGGGGAAGCGGCTTTGCTCGTTTATTGGTGCCTGTTTCTCTACTTCGCCTCCGGCTCGCTGATCGAGCAAGCGAATAGCGCCGCCGTCGCCGCTTCTGGCCAGCCGAATGCGCGCATTTATGCTGGGGTGTCCAAGGGCCTGCTGAGGTTCGGCCTGTTCCTTACGGCTCTGTTGATCGGCTTTCGGTTCAAGGTTGGCGCCGATTGGCGATCGTACGCCGAAATCTTCTACAGTACGCGATTCCAGACCTTCGCCGACATCCCGAAGATCGGCGATCCCGGCTATTACCTGCTGAACATTGTCGTTCAGGGGCTCGGTGCCGACCTGTGGCTGGTCAATCTCGTCTGCGGCATCATCGTCGCCATTGGAATTTGCCGCTTTGCGGAAGTCCAGGCGCGGCCTTGGCTGACGGTCCTGGTCGCCGTCCCGTACCTGATCATCGTCGTTGCCATGGGCTATACGCGCCAGGCGGTCAGCATCGGCTTCATCTTGATGGCGATGGCGTCCTACATCCGGACAACGTCAGTGGTTCGGGTGGGGATTTACGTTGTTCTCGCCGCGATGTTTCATCGCACCGCGATCATCGCCTTGCCGTTCATTGCCGTCGGCAACGAACGGGCCCGCTTCATCCAATTGCTGGTGAGCGTGATCCTCGCCTATCTCCTCTATTACCTGTTCCTCTCCAACTCGCTCGATCGATACATCTCCAACTACATCGACGCGCGATACGCCTCCGAAGGCGCCGGCGTCAGGATCGCGATGGATTTCTTCCCGGCCGTCCTCCTCTTCCTGCGACGCTCGAAGCTCGGTTTCTCGACGGTTGAATGGCGCATCTGGCGCAACCTCGCCCTGGTCGCGTTGGGGCTTCCGGCAGTGCTGGTGCTGCTTCCGTCGAGCGCCGCGCTGGACCGGATCGCGCTTTACATCATTCCCCTTCAGCTCGCCGTGCTTTCGCGACCCAAGAGCGTTTTCGCGACCGAGGGCGTCGGCACCCTGTTGATCATCATCTACCTGGCGACGGTTCAATTCACCTGGCTGAATTACGCGCACCACGCCCGCTACTGGGTGCCTTACCATCTCTGGAGCTTTTGACCGTTTGCAACGCCGCTGAGCGACCGCTAGCTAGGCCGAGCCGCGGAGCCCCTGTGGCGGAATGGTAGACGCGCTCGACTCAAAATCGAGTTCCTTAACCGGAGTGTCCGTTCGAGTCGGACCAGGGGCACCAGCTGGCAATCAGTGTTCGGTGACGCTGCGCACCACTTTGGCGAACCGTGCCGCCACCGCATTCGCCGAATAGGACTTCTCCACCGTTTTCCTCGCGGCCGCGCCCATTTGCCGGCGCAGCTCCGTCGAGTTCGCAAGGCTTAGTAGACTTTCGACGTAACCATCGGCGTCGGCTGCAAGATAGCCATTGCGTCCATGTTCGATGATCTCGTTGTTGACGCCTACTGGGGAGATCACGACCGGTCGTCCGGTGGCCATGCATTGGAGGGCCTTGAGGCCACATTTCCCGCGCGTCACCTCGTCGTCCGGTAGCGGCATGATGCCAACGTGCGAATGTCCGATTTCCTCGGCCTCGCGCTCCTCGGACCATGGGACGAAACGCATTTCCGCGCCGGCGATGGGGTGCGTCGGCGGCTCGTTGCATATGACCTTCACGACGAGCGGGATGAGGCGAGCGAGCCGCTCGAGCGGCTCGCGGGCGAATTCGAAGTGAGCCAGGGTGCTGGTCGAGCCCGTCCAGCAGACCACGAACGGTCGGTCGGCGAGGGGTTCCGGCTGAATGGGGTAGCGCTCCAGGTCGATGCTCGTCGGGACGACGAACACCCTATCGTTCACGCGTCGGGCGTAATCGGCGAGGAATTCGTTGCCGGCGCTGACTGCGGTCGCCAGGCCGCAGATTGTTCGGGTCTTTCCGAAGAAATGAAGCCGAGAAAAAATTCCGTGGCGCATCTGTTGCGCAGGCGACCAGATCGAATCGTCGAAGTCGACGATGATCGGCTTGCCCGACCACGCGAGCAGCCGCTCGTAAATGGCCGGGCCGATGAGCGCCGCCTCGCGATGGATGACCACGGCGTCATAGTCCCGGGCCTCGCGCAAGACCGTCGAGCGCCGCACGAAATCCGCCGCGACCAGCCAGGCCTTCTCCGCGTAGTGGCCGCGCTTGTAGAGGATGTCCGCGAGCCGTTTGGATTCGAACGGCGCGAAATCGAGCGTGATGCCATGGTCGCGGGCTAGGCTCGGAGCCCATTGTTCGAGCCGGAACCGCTGGCTCGGCGAGAGCCCTCTGGGCTTGCTGGCAAGCACCAGCAGGCGCCGTTCCGGTAGTTGAGCCGCGCTCATCGCCCCTAGAATAGCCGTTTCGACCAGGTTTCCGGCGTGCTCTCGTTCACGATCTCGAGCTCGAGGTGATATTTGAACGGGCGGACGCCGCGGTGGCTGATCCAGTCGATCATCTGTCCGACGCCTTCCTCGAGCCTGATCTTGGGCTCGTACCCAAGCAGCCGGCGGGCCTTGTCCGCCGAGCAATTCGCAAGCTCGACTTCGCGCGGCCGTCCCTTGGTGAAGCTCGGCGTCAGGTCGAATTGCATGAGCCGCCCGACCATCTCAGCCAACTCCTTGATGGTGACGAATTCGTCGTCCGGGCCGATGTTGATGATCTCGCCCGCGCAGGCCGGGTCGAACGCCATTTGCTTCATCGGGTCGATGTCGTCGGTGACGTAGCTGAAGCAGCGCTTCTGGGTGCCGTCGCCGTAGATCACCGGCTGCCGCCCCTGGAGGATCAGGTTGATGAAGATGCTCGGCACGTTGCGGTAGGGGTCGTCGTACTTTTGGCGCGGGCCGTAGATGTTGTGGGGGACCGCGATCACCCACTCCATGCCATGCGTTTCGGCGAGGTTCTGGAGCATCAGCTCCGCGGTGTACTTGCCGATGCCATACGGATCCTGCGGGCGCGGCACCATGTCTTCGGTGAACGGCACCTGGTTGGTGCCGTAGCGGGCCATCGATGAGCACATGACGAAGCGCCGCACGTTGTTCGCGATCGCCGCCGAGATCATCGCGGTCGAGGCGCCGACTATGTTCTGCGTGATCAGGTGCGGCGAGAAGACCGACAGCCCCTCATAAGCGGTCGCTGCGCAGTGATAGACGATGTCGACGCCCTTCATGTGATGGCGGAGCTTATCGAAATCGTTGCAGTCGAACTGGTAGAATTCGACGCCGTCGGGGACGTTGTCGAGATAGCCGCCGATCATATTGTCGTTGCCGATGACCTCGTGGCCGTCGGCGAGGAAGGCGTCGGCCAGGTGGCTGCCAAGGAAGCCGGCGACGCCCGAAATGAAGATACGCTGTTTGGGCACTGTCGCACTCTTCCCGTGGTAATTGAGCCGCCGCAACTAACGGCACGCCCCTTGGTTGCCAACGGGCGCGAGAAGCCGCCGGTAGATCGCGTCGTAGCGGCCGATCCCGAGCTTGACGTCGAAACAATCGATGGCGGCTTGCCGACGGTCGTCTGGTTGCACGCTGGAGCGTTCCACTTCGTTAAGGGCCTGCCGGTACTTATCCTCGTCGAAGCCGCCGACCACTACACCGGCGCGGGTTTGTTCTAACGTCTGGGCGACGTCGCCGACTCCGGCATTGGCGACGATCGGAAGGCCAACCGCCAGCATCTCGCCGAGCTTGGTCGGCGAGCAGCCGAGCGCGGAAAAGGACGGCTGCTTGAAGGCGATACCGAGGTCGGCGGCGGCGAGCAGGCGGGGAACCTCGTCGCGCTGGGCGGCCCGAATCACGAGGTCGCGCGGGTCGAGGCCAAGATTCGCCGCGCGATCCTCGATCGCTTGCGGGGACTCCCGGGTGATGAACAGGAAGCGCGCCCCCGGGTGCCGTGTCCGATAGACCCGGAAAAAGTCGAGTATTTCGCCCAGCATGTAATTCCCGCCGAGCGATCCGAGATAGGCGAGAACCGACGCATCATCTGCGATGCCGAGCGCGTAGCGCGCCGCGCCGCGGCTTTCCGGCCCGGCGAGCATGAAATGGTCGACCTCGACGCAGCAGGGGATAACTTCGATCCGCCTGGGTTCGCCGCGAAGTTCGGGGCGGCGAAGGAGCTCGGTCTTGCCCGCCTCGGTCAGGCTGACGATGGCGTCCGCTTCGCTCAGCAGCCGGCTCTCGAGGCGCTTGAAGTGGCGGTAGACCAACCGGAAGACCGGGTTGCGCAAGTTCCAGCTTCCGCCCTCGCTCTTCTCCTCGGGCCAGAAGCCGCGCATGTCGAACAGCAGGGGGACGCCATAGCGTCGTTTGAGGTGAAGCCCCGTCGCGGCGGGAATGTAGCTTCGGCAATGGGCGAAATCGAACCTGCGCTGCCGATGCAGTCGCGCCGCGGTCCGGGTCAGCATCGCCTGATCGTAGGCCGATGAGACCACCGGCGGATGCTTGTGGTAGCGCAACGGCGCCCACTCGATCCCTCCCGCCGCGCATACGCGTCGGATCGCCTCGCCGTCGTTGTCGAAAGCGGCCGCCTTTTCACAGCTGAGGATCGTGATTCGGTGACCGAGCGCCGCTAGCCCAAGCAGGTAAGGCAGAACCTGCGATTGGCCGAGCGGATCGGTCAGGCCGTCATACGTGATGTAGAGGACTTTGGCGGTGTCCCGCCGGTCACCGCCGGAATCCTGCCTCGTCATGCAGCTTGCTTATTCGAACACCGCCCTTATCCAGCCCGACACATGTGCGGCATAGCGGGATTTGTCGACCCGGGCGCGGACATGGCGATGCTTCGCGCGATGACCGATCGCGTGAGCCGCCGCGGCCCGGACGACCAAGGCTACTTCCTGGAGGATGGCGTTGGGGTCGGCCACCGGCGCTTGTCGATCATCGACCTCTCGCCCGGCGGTCATCAGCCGATGGTGGTCGATGACCTCGTCATCACCTTCAACGGCGAAATCTACAATTATCGCGAGATCCGTGCTGAGCTGGAACGACTGGGCGACGGGTTCGCCTCGGCATCCGACACGGAAGTCATCCTCAAGGCATTCCGCCGTTGGGGCCCGGCCTGCGTCGAGCGCTTCATCGGCATGTTCGCGATGGCGATCTACGATCGCCGCGACCGCGCGCTCTACCTGTTCCGCGATAGGGCGGGGGTGAAGCCGCTTTATTACTATTGGAATGGCGGCCGCCTCGCCTTTGGAAGCGAGTTGAAGTGTTTCCAGCCATATCTCACCGCTTCCGAAAAGAGCGCGATCAGCAACGCTGCGCTGAGCGAGTTCTTCGCTTTCGGATATATCGGCAGCGAGCTTTCGATCCTCGAGGACATCCGCAAGGTTCCGCCGGCACATTATCTCAAGCTCCACGAGGGCCGGCTCGAGCGGCATCGCTATTGGGAGGCCTGTTTCGAGCCTGATGAGTCCTGGGAAGGTCGAACCGAGCAAGATCTCCTCGATGAGCTGGAAGCGCTGGCAATCAGCGCCTTCAACTATCGCATGGTCGCCGACGTCCCCGTCGGAGTGTTCCTGAGCTCGGGCGTCGACAGCTCCCTCGTCGCCGCCATTCTCAGCAAGCATCACGGCCGAATCCACACGTTCACCGTCGGCTTCGGTGAAGCGGACTATGACGAATCGCCGGACGCGCGGAGAATCGCCGAACATATCGGGTCCGATCATACGGAGGCGCGGCTGGACGCGGCACAAGGCTTCGAAATCCTGCGCCAGTTCGCCTGCATCTACGACGAGCCGTTCGGCGACACGTCCGGCGTTCCCACCAGCTTCGTGTCCGGGCTCGCCAAATCGGCGGGGATGAAGGTGGTGCTGAGCGGGGATGGCGGGGACGAGCTGTTCGGCGGCTATGAGCGCTACACCCAGTTCCTCGACCGCTGGACCCAATCGCGCCGGATCGGGACCGCTGGTCGGTTCACGGCGCGGGCAGCATTTGCCGGCGCCGACGGGGCGGGGCTATCGGCAGGCTCTGGCCGGTTCGCGCGTTACGCCGACTTGTTGCGGCACGAAGACTTCATCGCCTTTTACCAGAACATGCGCATCGACTCGTCCGTGCGCGAGCTTGCCGATCTGATCCCAGCGTTTCAGGAACCATCGGCCGCATCGTCATCGGGCGACCTGCTGGCGCTGATGTCCCAGTGGGACTTCGATCGGTATCTGCCGGACGACAACCTGGTGAAGGTCGACCGGGCCACCATGTTCCATAGCATCGAGGGGCGGGAGCCGTTTCTCGATCAACGGCTGATCGAATTCGGCGCCCGGCTTCCGACGAAGTTCAAGATTCGGAATGGCGAGACCAAATATCTCCTGAAACGATTGCTGGCGCGCTACCTGCCCGACGACCTGTGTCGGCTGCCCAAGCGCGGGTTCGCGGTGCCGGTGCGCGAATGGATCCGCGACTTCTACCAGCGCGAGTTCATCGACATGCTGGGAAGCGTCAGCTCGGATGTCTTCGATCGCTCGAAGCTGCTTGCGCTGCTGGACCGCTATCGTGCCGGCAAGCCGGTCAACTATTCGCTGTTGTGGCTGATTTTCTGCTTCCAGGCCTGGTTCGAGTCGTGGAATTCGGAAGCGCGGCCCCCACCGCAAGCCGATCATCTTGCGCTCCGCATCAGCGGCAGCTGATCAAGTGCAAAGAGACAATCGGCCCGTCGCCTTCGTGCTGCCCGATATGCGCTACGGCGGCGCCGAACGCATCGCCCTACGGCTCATCCGGAACTTCATCGACGAGGGCCAGGCAGTCGATCTCGTCTTGATGCAGAAGCGCGGCGAACTGCTCGACCAGCTGCCATCGCAGGCCCGCGTGTTCGACCTCGGAGCGGGCCGGATCCGCGGTGCGATTCGTCCTTTGGTCCGCTATCTCCGGCAGCACAGGCCTCGCTCGATGCAAGTCCGGATGTGGCCGCTGACCATTGCCGGCATCCTCGCCGCAAAGATTGCCCGTGTCGGGACGCATGTGGTCGTTAGTGACCACTCCGTCCTCTCCGATCATTATCGCTCGAAGGCGACGCAAGCTGCGCTTAGGTTGACGACGCGCCTTTTCTATCCCCTGGCGGACGCGCGAGTGGCCGTCTCTGCCGGGGCTGCTCGCGACCTCGCTAAGTTGTCGGGCATTCCGGTCGGCAAGTTCACTGTCATTCACAATCCCGTCGAACTTCCCTCAGAGCTTCGGTCGGCGCCGGACACCGAAGCGATGTGGGTGGGATCGGGCCCACGCATCCTGACCGTCGGCAAGCTCAAGGAGGAGAAGAACCACCAGCTGCTCATATTGGCCTTCGCCCGCCTGGCCGATGACCGGAATGCGCAACTGATGATCGCCGGAGACGGCCCGCTTCTGGAACCGCTACAATCGCTGGCGCGCGAACGGGGGGTAGGGGAGCGAATTCTGTTTCCCGGCTATGTCGCGGACCCTTGGCCGCTCTACGCGTCGGCCGATTTGTTCGTCCTGCCGTCGCGCGAGGAATCCTTTGGCAACGTCCTCGTCGAAGCCCTTCACGCGGGCCTGCCGATCGTCAGCACGCGGACGACGGGAGCCGACGAGCTTCTCGATGGCGGCCGGTTCGGCACCCTAGTCGCTAATGGCGACGCCCAGGCGTTGGCTACCGCGATGGAGAAGGCCCTCGACGAACCTTCCGCCCCCCAAATCGGGCGGGATCGGGCGAGGGAATTGTCGGGTGAGGCATCGCTTGCTGCCTACCGGGCGCTGCTGGTTGATTTGCATGCGAGCACAGTGACTTGAGCTGCGTTTGGCGAAGAGGTCGCGTCGGCGGTTGTCATTCGTCGAGACGTTGATAGGGCGGGCGAATGACTGATCTTCTCGATGTTTCGACCCATTTCCGTTTCGGCCAGAATTGGGCGGATTATTCCAAGCTGGTCGATGAGCGGCGAATTACCGACGCCCGGGAAAGCGTGGAGAGCCTGTGTGGCGACCTCACCGGCAAGACCTTCCTCGACATCGGGTCTGGATCCGGGCTGTTCTCGGTCAGTGCATTGCGGCTCGGCGCCAAGGAAGTGGTAGCGGTCGACATCGACGAGGATTCGGTCGCGACCACCCGCAAGTTGCTGACCGGGGAAGGCCGCGACAACTGGCGGGCCGAGCGGATCTCCGTGTTCGAACTGCCCGACCACGTCCACGACAAGTTCGACGTCGTCTATTCGTGGGGCGTCCTTCACCACACCGGCGCGATGTGGCGCGCGGTCGAAACGGCGGCGAGCTTCGTCAAGCCCGGGGGGACATTCGCCATCTCGCTTTACGAAAAGACCCCGCTGTGCGGCTTCTGGAAGCGCGAGAAGAGATTCTACAGCCTGCTTCCGAAACCGGCTCAAGTTACTATCCGCATTGGCTATCACGCGGCGTGGGCGGCCGCGCTCCTGCTAACCGGACATAATCCGGTGCGGCGTTGGCGCGAAGGCAACGAGCGTGGGATGAGTATCGCTCATGATGCGCACGATTGGCTCGGCGGCTTTCCCTACGAATCCGCGGCTCCGGCGGAAGTCATTTCATTCATGAAGAAGCTGGGTTTCGAGCATCGGCAGACCGTGCCGTATCGCATTCGCCTGAAAGGTTTGTTCGGCTCGGGGTGCGCCGAATATGTGTTCCACAAGCCCGAGGAAGCCGTGGCGAAGTCAGCACCTAAGCGGCGGTCGCGCGCGAAAGCCGGCTGAGTTTCATCAAACATCGCCGCGGGCCGCTCTGAGATAGGAAATTAACCGCTCTCGGGGTATTCTTGCGCCCATGGCTACGGTCATCCCCTTCGAGGAACGGGCGGTTGCCCGTTTGCGTGAGCGCCTCGGTGCGGTGGAGGAGGCGAACCAGGATCTGATCGCTTTTGCGCGTGGTCATTCGGGCGCGGTTGCGTCGATCCACGCCGCAGTCCTTGCCGCCGTCGAGACCGATAGCATCGATGCCCTGCTTCATGTGGTGACCCAGGAATGGCCGTTGATCCTGAGGATCGACGCGGTCGCGCTGTCACTGATCGTCGGCGACAAGGGCTTCCGGGCGGATGGGGGCGGGGTTCAGATTGTCGACCCGAAAATCCTCAAGCGCGCGATCGATCGCGTCGACGGGGTTGAGATGCACGCGGTCGAACGCGGCCATCCCCTGTTCGGCCCCGCGTGCGACCTGATCCGCGCCGAGGCGCTGATCCGGATCGACTGCGAGCCACCGTTGCCGGTGGGGTTGCTGGCGCTCGGCCAGCGCGCCGAGCTGAGCCTCGATGCCCGCCACGGAAGTGAATTGCTCATGTTCCTCGGTCGCAGCCTTGCGGCTATGATCCGCAAGTGGCTGGTGAACCCGCAACCGTCCTGACCTCGCCCGATGTTCGCGCGCTCGCCGCGCGCTGGGCCGAATATTTGCAGCATGACCGCCGCCGCTCGCCGCACACGGTGCGGGCCTACGTCGCGACGGCGCATCGGCTGATCGATTTTCTCGGTGAGCATCTCGGCGGGGCGGTCGCGCGCGATCGCCTACTCGAGCTCAAGGCCAGCGACCTCCGTGCGTTCCTTGCCCGCCGCCGCGCCGAAGGCCTCGGGGCGGCGTCGGCCGCGCGTGAGTTGTCCGGCGTGCGCGCGTTCCTCAAATATGCGGGGGAGCAGGCCGGGAGCCATAGCCAGCTGCCGCGCACTCGCGCGCCCAAGCGCCCGCGGACGCTTCCCCGGCCCGCCGCGCCCGAAGATGCAATGGGGCTTGCCCAGGACGCGGCCGAGCATGCCAGCGCGCCCTGGATCGGCGCCCGCGACCTTGCCATCCTGCTGTTGCTGTACGGAGCCGGACTACGCGTTGCCGAGGCGCTCTCGCTGACTTGCCGCATGCTTCCGATCGGCGCGACGTTGCGCGTCACCGGCAAGCGCTCGAAGACACGAATTGTGCCGATCGTCCCGGCCGTGAAGGAAGCCGTCGAGGATTATGCCCGTCAATGCCCGTATCCGGTCGCCGGAGACGCGCCGTTGTTCGTGGGTGCCAGGGGCGGGCCCCTGAACGCGGACCTGGTACGCCGTTCGGTCGCGGCGGCGCGCAAACGGCTCGGGCTGCCGGACAGCCTGACACCGCATGCGCTGCGCCACAGCTTCGCCACGCATTTGCTGGCGCGGGGGGTGGACTTGCGTGCACTGCAGGAGCTGCTCGGCCACGCGAGCCTATCGTCGACCCAAATTTACACGGCGGTGGACGCGGCGCGCCTGTTGGACGTCTATCGCCACGCCCACCCCCGTGCGTGAGGTCGTGGACGCACTCGCCGCGGCTCGACGGATTAGTGGGAAACCGCCGAGCCGCGACCCGGCGACTGCTAAGCGGTGTTGGTAAAGCGATCGCTAAATAACCATTTTGGATTAAATAGTTACGCGGCGAGACACTGCTCGATCGCGTCCCAGATCAGGCCGGCGGTGTCGGTGCCGTTGAACTTGTCGATGGCGACGATGCCGGTCGGGGAGGTGACGTTGATCTCCGTCAGCCACTTCCCGCCGATCACATCAATCCCGACGAACAGGAGGCCGCGCCGGTTAAGCTCGGGCTGGAGCGCTTCGCAAATCTCCCGTTCGGTGTCCGTCAGCTCAGCCGCCTCGGCGGTCCCTCCCGCAGCCAGGTTGGAGCGGATGTCGCCCTGCGCCGGCCGGCGATTGATGGCCCCGGCGAATTCGCCGTCGACGAGGACGATGCGCTTGTCGCCTTCGGCCACTTCGGGAAGAAAGGCCTGGAGCACGTGCGGCTCGCGATAGGTTGCGTTGAACAGCTCGATCAGCGCCGATAGGTTCGCGCCGTCGCGACCGACCTTGAACACCGCCTTTCCGGCGTTCCCGTGAAGCGGCTTGATTACGATCTCGCCATGATCGGCCAAGAACTTGCGCGCGGCGCCGAGCGACCGCGTCACCATCGTCGGCGGCATATATTGTGCGAAATCGAGCACCCAGACTTTCTCGGGCGCGTTGCGAACGGCCGCCGGGTCGTTGACGACCAGGGTTTCGTACTGAATCCGCTCGAGCAGATGCGTCGCGGTGATGTAGCCGAGGTCGAACGGCGGATCTTGGCGCATCAGCACGACGTCGACGTCGCGGCCGAGGTCGAGGATTGCAAATTCGCCGATGCGGAAATGATCTCCGGGAACCGCCTTCACGCTGACCTCATGGGCACCGGCATAAAGGCGCCCGTCCTGCCAGGTCAGGTCTTCGGCGAGATAGTGGTAGAGCTTGTGGCCACGCGCCTGCGCCGAAAGCATGAGGGCGAAGGTCGAATCGCCCGCGATGTTGATCGTTTCGAGGCGATCCATTTGGACGGCGACGCGCAGCGGCATGGCTTGCCGCCTAGGCAGTCAAAGCCCCGTTGTCACCCTTGCCAGACGTTGACGAGATGCTGCGGCCAGCGCCGCGGCACGATGAACAGGGCGTCGATGCGGACGTCGTCTCCGTCGCGCAGGTAGCGGGGGGCAAGTCGCTCGGCCGCGGCGGCGACCCGCCGCAAGCGCCACTGGTCGAGCGCCATCGCGGCGGCGTCATGACTGGCGCGCGCCTTCACCTCGACGAACGCGAGCGTCCGCCCGCGGCGGGCGATGACATCGACTTCGCCGCCCGGTACCCGCGCCCGCCGGGCGAGAATGCGCCAGCCGTGCAGCCGCAAATACCAGCAGGCCAGCGTCTCGGCGCCGCGGCCGCGCCTCTCGGCCGCCTGGCGGTTCACCGGGAGCGCTCGAGGGCGCGGGCGTAGGCGCGCTTGCGCGGGACCTTGAGGCGTTCCGCAACTTCCGCGGCGGCGCGGGAAGGGGACAGCCGGCCGAGCGCTTCGTCGAGCGCGTCATCGAGCTCGTCGTCGCCCGCCGGCAGCGTCTCCAGCGGCGGCGCGACGACGATGACGATTTCGCCGCGGGCCGGAGCGGCCGCATAGCGCTCGGCAAGCTGTTCGAGCGTGCCGGTCACGCACTCCTCGTGCAACTTCGTGATCTCGCGGGCGACCGCGGCGTCGCGGTCACCGAGCCCATCACCGAGTGCCGCGAGCGTTCCGGCGAGACGGGGGCCGCTTTCGTACAGCACCAGCGTCGCTCGCACGTCCGCGATCTCCGCGATCGCATCGGCGCGCGCCTTGGCCTTCGCCGGCAAAAATCCGAGAAACAGGAATCGGTCGGTCGGCAGACCGGCAAGCGTCAGCGCGGCGATCGCCGCACTCGGCCCAGGAACGGTGTGGATCGCATGGCCGGCGGCTCGGGCCGCGCGCACCAGCTTGTAGCCGGGATCGGAAATCAGCGGGGTGCCGGCGTCGCTGACCAGCGCGATGGCTTGGTCGCCGAGCCTGGCGACGATGGCGTCGCGGTCCCGCTCGCTGCTATGGTCGTCGTAGCGTGTCATCGGCACCTTCGCGCCAATGTGAGCGAGAAGCTTTGCCGTGACTCGAGTGTCCTCGACGAGGATGCGGTCCGCGCCGCGCAAGGTGTCTGCCGCACGTTCGCTAAAGTCGCCGAGATTGCCGATTGGAGTGGCCACGATATGCAGTCCGGGAGGCAATGGAACTTTCATTCGCACCTACCAATAAGCTCTTCCAAACCTTGCAAAAATGGAGCAACGTGCCGGTGTTTCAGCTCGTGCCGTGGGAGAGGGTGCGATGATTGCATTAGTGGGCGCCTGGGCAATCACTCTGACGATGCTGCAGGCGACGATCAATGGTCCGACGGACGCATTTCGCGGCTGCCTCAGGGAAGCGTCGGACAAGGCAGGAAAAGAAAAAGTCGCCGGCGACGCCTTTGAAGCTTACGCACGCAATGCTTGCAGCGCTCAGATGGGCTCCTTGAAAGGCGCCGTCGTTGCTTTCCGCGTGAAAAACGGGATGGCGAAGAAAGCGGCGGCGGACGATGCCAATATGACGGTCGACGATTATCTCGCGACCTCGGTCGACAAATATCAATTCTTCGCATCGCAGAATGCGCAGCAATCTGCTGCGGCGCCGGCCCCCAAATCCGCTCCGACGGTACAGGCAACGCCGGCGAGCGCTACGCAGCAACCGAAGCCTTAGTCTCGACCGCGGCGATGTCGCCGAGGATATGATCGAGCACCAGGCGCCCCTTCCCGGTTAGGCGGATGCGCGTGTCTTTCCTTAATAGGTGGCCGGACTCGGCGAGCCGCGCCACCCGGCCCCAGTCGACCACCGCCTCGAGCCCGAAACGCTCGGCGATCGCCTGAGCGTCAATTCCCTCGCGCAGGCGGAGCCCCATGACCAGCGCTTCATCCGCGGCCTCGACCGCCGACAATGGCGCTTCCTCGGCGATTCCACTCGAGTTGCGCGCCATCGCCTTGAGGAAGTTTTCGGGCTTCTTGTGCCTGACGGTGCGCATGCCCGAGCGCCGGCCGTGCGCGCCTGGCCCGATGCCGGCATAATCTCCGTAGCGCCAATAAGTGAGGTTGTGCCGGCTTTCGCGCCCGCTGCGGGCGTGATTGCTGATCTCATAGGCCGGCAAGCCCGCCGTCGCCGTCATCTCGTCGGTAAGCTCGAACAATGCAGCCGAGGCATCGGGGTCGAGCGGCTCGAGCTTGCCCGCGGCATGGAGAGCAGCGAAGCGCGTGCCTGGCTCGATCGTTAGTTGATAGAGGGAAAGGTGGCTGGTGCCGAGGCTGAGCGCCTGGGCCAGCGTTGCCGCCCAACCTGCCTCGGTCTCGCCGGGCAGCGCGTAAATGAGATCGAAACTCACGCGGCGGAAGCGTTTCTGCGCGATTTCCAGCGCGCGCCATCCTTCGCGGGCCGAATGCGCTCGGCCGAGGAAGGCAAGCGCCGCATTGTCAAAGCTCTGGAGCCCGAGCGACAGACGATTCACACCGGCCGACGCCAGATCGGCGAAGCGGTCCGCCTCGACCGAATTGGGATTGGCCTCAAGCGTGATCTCAATGTTCTTGGCGGGCTCCCAATGCCTGATTGCCGCATCGATCACGGCTTCGACCGTTGCCGGATCCATCAGCGAAGGGGTCCCTCCACCAAAGAAGATCGAGGTCAGGGTTCGGCCGCGCAAAAGTCGCGCTTCGTGCGCGAGGTCGGCCAGCAGCGCGTCGCGCCATTGCCGCTGGTCGATGGCGGCGCGGACGTGGCTGTTGAAGTCGCAATAGGGACATTTGCTGACGCAGAACGGCCAGTGGACGTACAGCGCCAGGGATTCCGCGCTCATTCCTCGAGCGCCTCCACGAACTTGCGAAATGCCACCGCGCGATGGCTGATGGAATGCTTCAACTCGGGTTCGAGCTCGCCGAATGTCTCGTCGTAGCCCACGGGTACGAACATCGGATCGTAGCCAAAGCCCCGGTCGCCTCGCGGCGGCCAGGCGAGCGTCCCGTCGACCCGCCCGTCGAACGTCTCGGCCTGGCCGTCGTTCGGCCAGGCGATCGCCAGCGAGCAGGCGAAATGGGCGGCCGGGGGCGCCTCGGGTTCGGTCGCCTCGGCTTCGCGCCAGACCCTCTCCATCGCGCGCATCCAGTCACGGTTGCCGTCCTCATCCTCGGCCCACCGCGCCGAAAAGATGCCGGGACGCCCATGAAGCGCATCGACGCACAGGCCGCTGTCATCCGCGAGCGCGGGCAAGCCCGACAGATCGGCGGCCTCGCGCGCCTTCAGGTCCGCATTGTCGGCAAAGCTGTTGCCGATCTCCTCGGGCTCGGGCAAGCCGAGCTCTTCCGCGCCGACCACCGAAATTCCCAGCGGCTCGATCAGCGCCGCGATTTCGCGCAGCTTGCCGAGATTGTGGGTCGCGATGACCAGCTTGTCGCCGATCGGCCTCATGCGCTGGCCTTGATCTGCGCCGCGAAAATGTCGGAGCAGCCGATCCGCGCGAGGCGGAGGAGGCGCAGCAGCCCTTCTTCGTCGAAGGTTTCGCCCTCGGCGGTCAGCTGCGCCTCGACGATCGCGCCGTCCGCCGTCAGCACGAAATTGCCGTCGCTGCCGGCGGTCGAATCTTCGTCATAGTCAAGGTCGAGCACCGCCGTTCCGTTGTGGATGCCACAACTCACCGCGGCCACTTGGGTGCGAATCGGATCGACCGGAAGCGCTTTGCTTTGCAGGAGCTTGTTGATGGCAATGCGGAGCGCCACCCAGCCGCCCGAAATAGCTGCCGTGCGAGTGCCGCCGTCGGCCTGGATGACATCGCAATCGACAATGACCTGGCGCTCGCCGAGCTTGGTCAGATCAACCACGGCGCGCAGCGAGCGGCCGATCAACCGCTGGATCTCCTGCGTCCGCCCCGACTGCTTGCCTCGCGCGGCCTCGCGATTGCCGCGTGTGTGCGTGGCCCGGGGCAGCATGCCATATTCGGCCGTGACCCAGCCCTGGCCTTTGCCACGCAGGAACGGCGGGATTTTGTCCTCGACGCTTGCCGTGCAGAGGACGCGGGTGTCGCCGAAGCTGACGAGGCACGCGCCTTCAGCGTGCCGAGTGAATCCGGGATCGAATTTCAGCTCGCGCATTTGGTCGGGGGCGCGTCCGGAGGGGCGCATTCAGACTCCTTCATCCTGATAATGGTGCGGTGCGTCCCTAGACCGCGCGCCACGCCAATCCTAGATGCCTAATATGGCCGAGCCGATCGTTGAACTTACGGACCGGATGCGCGACATCTTTGGCCGAGTGATCGAGGCGTATCTCGAGCGCGGCACGCCGGTCGGGTCAAAAGTGCTGGCCGGCGCGATCAATCTGTCGCCGGCCTCGATCCGGGGCGTGATGCAGGAGCTGGAGGAGCGTGGCCTGCTCACCCATCCGCATACGTCCGCCGGGCGCATTCCGACCGAACGCGGGCTGCGCCTGTTCGTCGACGGCATCATGCAGACCGCTGCGCCCGACCCGCGCGAGCGGATGGAGATCGAGCGGCAGATCGTCCGCGATCAGCCGATCGAGGATGCGCTTGCCGCAGCCTCGGCGGCCTTGTCCGGCCTGTCGGCTTGCGCCGGCATTGTGCTGGCGCCGAAGCAGGAACTCATATTGCGGCAATTGAGCTTCGTTCCGCTGGATCGCGGCCGGGCGTTGGCGGTGCTGGTCGGCGCCGACGGCAGCGTCGAGAACCGCATCGTCCCGCTCGACGACGGGACGACGTCCGACGCGCTTACCGAGGTCAGCAATTTCGTGAACGCGCGGCTGTCGGGCCTGACGCTGGATGAGGCGCAGGCGCGACTGCGCGCCGAAATTCGCGAGCGCAAGGAAGCGATCGACGCCACCGCCGCCGAATTGGTCGCCTCCGGCCTCGCGGCCTGGAGCCAGGATCATTCACGCCGCCCGGTATTGATCGTTCGCGGACAAGCCAACCTGATAGATCCAGGCGCCGCCGAGGATCTCGATCGAGTCCGCATGCTGCTCGACGAGCTGGAGGAAGCGCAGGAAATCGCCCGGCTGCTCGAAGGAGCGCGCGACGCGCCCGGCTGCCGCATCTTCATCGGTTCCGAAAACCGGATGTTCGCTTTGTCCGGTTCCTCGGTGATTGCCGCGCCGTATCGTGGGAGCCAGGGTCAGGTCGTCGGCGTTGTCGGCGTGATCGGCCCGACGCGGTTGAACTACGCCCGCGTGGTCCCCATGGTGGATTTCACCGCGAAAGCACTGACGAGATTGATGGCATGACCGAAGACGAAAAGCTGCACGAAGAGGCCGAGGAAATCCGCGCCACGACTGCAAAGGAGTCGCCGGAGGTCGCCGAGCACGACCATGTGGCGGAGCTCGAGAAGCAGCTCGCGGAAGCGAACAGCAAAGCGCTCTATGCCGCGGCCGAGATCCAGAACGTGCGGCGTCGGCTCGAGCAAGAGAAGCAGCAAGCTTCGGTCTATGCCCAGGCCGGGTTCGCCAGGGACATGCTGGCGATCAAGGATCATCTTGAGCGCGCCCTGGTCGCGGTCTCCGACGAACTGCGCAGCGACAAGGTCGCCAGCCAGTTCCTGGCCGGGATCGAGGCGACCGCCCGCGAGCTGGAGTCCGTGTTCGCCAAGAACGGCGTCAGCCGCATCAAGTCGGTCGGCGAGAAGCTCGACCCCAATCGCCACCAGGCGATGATGGAGATCCCGACCGATCAGGCCGCCCCGGGCGTCATCGTCGAGGAGATGCAGGCGGGCTACATGCTCGGAGAGCGCTTGCTGCGCCCCGCGCTTGTGGGGGTCGCGAAGAAGCCGGACTAGTCCTGCAGGTGGCTGTCGTCGGGACGCGTTGACTCGCCGGGGCTTGGCGCGCAGTTTTTTCCGTGGAGGACCATTTGGGGGCCATCTTCCTCAGCTACGCACGAGAGGACCGCGCCTGCGCCGACGCGCTCGCGCGAGCGCTCGAGCAAGCTGGTCACAATGTCTGGTGGGATCGTCACATCGACGGCGGGGAAGAATTCGCCGCCGAGATCGAAGCTGAACTCGACAAGGCCGATGTCGTGTTGGTCGCCTGGTCGATGCTGTCGGTAAAATCGCGATGGGTGCGCGATGAGGCAGCTGTGGGAGGTGACACGGGACGGCTCGTCCCCGTCAGCATCGACGGATGCTTGCCGCCGATGGGTTTTCGCCAGTTTCACACGCTGGATCTGGCCGGCTGGAAAGGCGGCAAGCGGGACGATCGCACGGCAGAGCTGCTTCGGTCGGTCGCTCGCCGGCTGGAGGCGAAGGGCAAAGCCGCGCCCTTCGCTTTCGCAGCCGAGCAAAAGCGCGCGTTCGCCTGGCCCGGACGCAGAGCCTCGTGGACGATTGGCGCACTGGTCGCAGTGTTGATGATCGCCGCGGCGACAGCAATGTTCCTGACCAATCGGCAGCCGATGGGGGGACCATTGCCAAAGCCGACGATCGCGCTCGCGTCTTTCACCGCGCCATCGTCCGACGCCGAGCTTCACGATCTTGCCCGGCAGGCTCGGGACTCGCTGTCGCATACCTTGTCGCAAACCGGCATTCCGGTCCGGCTGATCGGCTCGGTACCCCAAGACCGACGTTCCGCGGGTGATTTCATGCTTTCGGGCGACCTGAGCAGGAACGGCGAGAGCGTCGTGGCAACCATCCGCCTGGAGGAGGCGGCCCAGGGGGTAACAGTATCCACGAGCCGGTTCGAGGCCGGACCCAACGATATCCGCTACCTGCCTGAGCGGATTGGTGCCCAAATGGCAGCCTTTTTCGACGGACCAGTGCTGCTGGTTCTCGACAGGCGGCATCCGATGGACCCGGCGTTGATGGCGGAGCTTCTTGCCGAGACCGATGACCAGCTCCAAGCTTACCAAATCCGGAAGCGGGTAGTCGCGAAGGCGCCGGACAACCCCAACGCGCAAATGGGCGTCGCCTTTTTCACGGGGTTCGTGCTGGGTGAGCTTCCGCGCGACGAGCGGGCGCAGGCCGTGACCGAGGCGCGGCAAGCCGCCGAGCGGGCGCTCGCGCTCGCTCCCGAATTCGGCGACACCTATGCCACGTCGTGCTTACTCCATAGCGAGACCCGGCTGGCCGAATGCGAAGATCAGCTGCGCACCGGCAAACGCGTCGATCCGGACGCGCCTTATCTCAACGGCTTCCTTTCCGCCCTCATGCGGAACGTCGGGCGCTTCGATCAGGCGGTTGAACTCACAAGACTGTCGTACACGCACAATCCGTACGATCACTTCAAAATTGCGGACATGCTGAAGATGTTCGAATTCGCGGACCACAGCGACGATGCCCGCGAACTGTATCGGCAGGGCGTCCGCTGGTGGCCGGGACGCAAGGACATGTTTTTTCGGAACCGCATGTTCGGAAGACTTGACCGCGGGGATTTTGAGGCGATCCGCCGCATCGAGCAGGAAGTGGGTGCGGAACCTCTTCCTGCCGGATACCGGGACAGTGCCGCGCTCGTCGCCGCCCTCCGGTCGAAGTCACCCGCGGCCGTGACGCGAACCTGCGCTGGGGCGGACGCTTTTTTGATCAAGATCCGCTGCATGCTCGCGTTCTCGGCGGTCGGCGATCTGGACAGCGCTTTTGGGCTGGCGGACAAGCTCTATCCGACGCGGATCGGCCGCACTCCGGCGGAAACCGAGCGCATCTGGCTCGATGAACCTGACGGCGGCGGGGGTACCGAGTTCATCACCTCGCCCGCGGCCGCGCCGATGCGCGGCGACCCGCGCTATCTGCAGCTCGCGCAGCGTGTCGGCCTGCTCGCTTATTGGCGCAGCGGGCGGCTTCCCGACTTCTGCCGCAAGCGGCCGGAGCCGATCTGCGCACAACTCTTGAAGCGTTAGCCAGGCCGTTGATTTAAAAAGACGGTTAGCAATCGGCGTTTTGAACAAATTCGTATATGCTCTTGGCCTCTTCGAGCGGGAGCGTCGGGAGCTCGGGCCCGATCGCCCTCCAAGGGGGTATGATGGGGGGCAAATCGCAATGGCGCGCCGCTGGCCTGTGCGCCATCGCGTTCGCGCTGCAGGCGCAAGCGCCGCCGAAGCAACAGCAACCGACCGACGTCGACCAGGCGACCGCCCAGCCGATCGTCATCACCGGTTCACGGATTCCGCGTCGGAACCTTACCGCGGTAAGCCCGGTCACCGTTGTCCAGCAGGAAGAAGCCAAGCTCGAGGGCGTCATCCTTACCGAGGAGCTTCTCAATCAGCTTCCGATGGTCAGCCCTTCGCAGGGCGCATTCACATCGGCCGGCGCGACGGGCACGTCCACGGTGGATCTGCGCGGACTGGGGGCAGCGCGGACGCTCGTCTTGCTGAACGGGCGGCGTCTGATCCCCGGCGATCCAGGCGAAATCGCCCCCGACATTAACGCGGTCCCGAGCGCGCTGATCGAGCGCGTTGAGGTCCTGACCGGCGGCGCGTCGTCCGTTTACGGTTCGGATGCCGTCGCTGGCGTCGTCAACTTCATCCTGGATACGCGCCTGGAGGGCCTGAGAGTCGACGGCCAGGCCAGCTTCTTTCAGCATGACAACCGAATCGGGCCGCCGATCAGGGACGTCCTGGTCGAGGAGGGACTGAAGTTTCCGCGCGGGAGTGTCGTCGACGGCGGACGGTGGGACGTGAACGCCGCCTATGGGACGGCCTTTCTCGATGGCCGCGGGCACGCCATCGTCTATGCCGGCTACCGAAAGCTTCAAAGCCTCACTGAGGACAGGCGCGACTATAGCGCCTGCACAATCGGCACGCAGGAGTTCGATCCGAACGCTCTCGAGTGCGGCGGTTTGCAGGTCTCTTTCCCCGGCACTTTCGAAACTCTCTCCGGAACGTACCAAATCGGCCCCGATCGAACGTTCGAGCCCGGGTTTGTCCCATTCAGCTTTGCGCCGTGGAACTTCTACCAGCGTCCCGACCGGCGCTATACGGCAGGGGCTTTCGCCGACTTTGAATTCAACGATGCGGTGAAGCCGTTCGTTGAAGTGATGTACATGGACGACCGCTCCACCGTTCAGGTTGCGCCGTCGGGGAACTTCTTCGGCACCACGAACATCAATTGCGACAGTCCGCTACTGTCCGAGCAGCAACGCTCGCTGGTTTGCTCCGCCGGCAATTTCATCGGCGAAGAGAGTGGGGGAAGCCGGGCCGCCTTCACCGATCCCGTAACCGGGAAGACTTATTATCGCGGGTGGCTGTTCATCGGTCGCCGCAATGTCGAGGGCGGCCCCAGACGTGACGACCTCAGGCACGAGAACTTGCGCGTCGTCGGCGGCATCAAGGGCGACCTGCGTCCGGGCCTCGCCTATGATGCAAGCTATATCTACAGCCGCGTCAAGTTCAGCGCGGCTTTCACTAACGAGCTTTCCGCCACGCGCATCGGGCGCTCGCTCGACGTGATTTCCGATCCCTCCACCGGACGTCCCGTCTGCCGTTCGGTTCTCACCGGCGAAGACCCGGCGTGCGTGCCATGGGATATTTTCGCATTTGGTGCGGTCACTCCGGAAGCAACCAAGTATCTTGCACAGGCGGCGCAGCGCGCAGGCTTGGTGCGCGAGCAAATTGCGTCCGGCAATCTCACCGCAGAGTTCGAACAATGGGGAGTACGCAGTCCGTGGGCCGAGGATGGTCCGGCAATCAACTTCGGCGCCGAGTATCGCAAGGATTTCATCGATTTTCGGCCGGACCAATTCTATCAAAGCGGCGATCTGGCCGGGTCTGAACCTATGTCTCCCTACAGCGGTTCGATTGAGGTCAAGGAGCTGTTCGGGGAGGCACGAATCCCTTTGATCCAGCACCGGCTGATTGAGCGGCTCGCCCTGGAGGGCGGCTATCGCCAATCGTGGTATAGCAATCCCGAGAACCGCTTCTCCACCAACAGCTACAAGCTTGCGCTGGATTTCGTACCCGTGCGCGGGATCCGATTCCGCGCCAGTCACCAGCGCGCTGTGCGAGCCCCCAATATCGTGGAGCTGTTCGCGCCAACCGTGTTCTACACGATCAATAAGGACCCATGCGCCGGTGTTTCTCCCGAAGCCACCCTCGAGCAATGTCAACGCACGGGGGTAACGGCCGCCCAATACGGGCATGTCCTCGCGATCCCGTCTGACTCTTTCGGCTATCAGGCCCTCGCCGGCGGCAACGCGCGGCTAGAGCCGGAAACGGCCACGACCCGTACACTGGGCGTTGTGCTGGAGCCGCGCTTCGTCCCCGGCTTCAACGCGACCATCGACTGGTTCGACATTCGGGTTAAGGGAGCGGTCGCCGAAATTGGCGCGAGACCAATCATCGAAAACTGCCTTGCGAGCGGCGATCCATTGTTCTGTGGTCGCATCCATCGTGACTTGAGCGGGTCGCTGTGGCTGACTCCCGAGGGATTCATCGACGACCGCAATGCCAATGTCGCATCGTTCGACGTTCGCGGCATCGACATCGGAGTCAATTATTCCAGAAAGCTGGGGCGTTTCGGATCGGCGAACCTGGAGTTTCTCGGCAGCCGGCTCCAAAGAAATGTGATCGATAACGGCGGTCTGTCGACGCCTCGCAACTGCGCCGGCTATTATGGCTTTCCATGTGGTATCCCGCTGCCGCGCTGGAGGCACACCGCGCGCCTGACGTGGCGGCGCGGCGGCGTGTCGCTGTCGGCGTATTGGCGGCACATCGGGGGCACCAGGCTCGCGTCGATCAAATATCGCCCGGACATTCCATTCACGGACAGGGACGCCAAGCTGCCCGACTACGACTATTTCGACCTGGGGGGGCTGTTCAATGTCGGCTCGAACTATGGGCTGCGCCTCGGCGTCAACAATATCTTCGACAAGCCGCCTCCCATTGTGACTGCGACGCTCGCCGGCTGCGCCGCTGGCTGTAACGGCAACACGTTCCCACAGCTCTACGATCCATTGGGCTTTTTTTTTGCGGGCGCCACTCTCGACTTCAAATAGGTCAATGCACCTCACGATGGTGCGTCTTGCCCTTGGTGGCGAGCGAGAAGCGTGGCTCGGGCGTGATCGAGCCGGTTAGCCGCGCCGCGGCGTAGCGGCCGACCTCCGGCCCGTGCTTGAACCCGTGCCCGGACCCGCCGCCGAGCAGAAGCACATTGTCGAGCCGCGGGTGGAAGTCGATCAGGAAATCGCCGTTGGAGCTATTCTCATATTGGCAGACCTCGGCGGCGGTTAGGACGGCGCCCAGCAGTCCTGGGAAGCGGCGGCCGCGAAAGGCGATGATCTCGTTCAGCGCGGCATCGCTTGGGCGCCTGTCCTGAGTGTCGGGATCGGCTTCCGGGCCATGACGGTCGTGGGCGAACTTGACGCCTCGGCCCTCAAGGTCGGGACAGCCGTAGAACATGTCGCCATGGTTGAAATCCGCCCAACAGGGCATGGCCGCGGGCTCGAAGCTGCGGTCGCCGGCGGGCGGGGCAAAATAGAAGACCTCCTGGCGGGTCACGCGAATGCGCGACCCGACGACATCGGGGAACAGTCTGGGCAACCACGGTCCGAGAGCGAACACGAAGCGGTCGGCAGAAATCGGTTCGCCGGATGAAAGCCGGACCTGCGCGAGGCGGGCGCCGGCTGGACCGGGCGTCTCCACCAAGCCTTGGACATAACCGCCGCCGGCCCGGACGAAGCGCTCGACCAACGTCTGCACGGCGCGGCGCGCCATCAGAGCGCCGAATCGGGGCTCGAACACGCCGATCTCGATTTCGCTGAAGTCGAACATCGGAAAGCGGGCGGCCATTTCCGACCGGCTCAGCACTTCGCTCGGAAGGCCGAGGTCGCGGTGAACCTCGAGGGTGTCGCGAAGATACGACTCCTCGCCCGGAAAGAAGAACAGAACCCCGCAGGGATGGAAGAGCGGCAATCCCGCCTCGGCGCTGAGCGCCCGCCACTGGGGCAACGAGTCCATCGCCATGCGCGTATAGATTTCGTCGCTGCCGTAGGCGCCCCGGGTGAGACGCGATTCACCTCCAGAGGAGGCTTGGTTGTGTGCCGGACCGACGGCGTCGATGAGAGTCACCGCGTGGCCCGCCTGGAGCAAATGATGCGCGGTCCAGGCGCCGAACACACCCGCGCCGACGACTGCGACATGCTCGGTCATGCGAGCTCTCGGAACGGCAGCAGATCGCTCGGCGGGCAGATGCTCGGGCTACCGCCGTGCTGGGCGAGGAACGCGTCCTTCACAATCTCGGCCTGCTGCTCGAGCCCGTAGCGATCGAACGGCTGGCCGGGCTCAATCGCGTAGCGGTAATGGCAGAACGGATGGCGCATCAGCGGCAGATAGAAGCGGCCGCCCTTTTGCGCCTGCCAGACATGGGTCATTTCGTGGATGAAGAAGCCTTGGCGGTGCAGCGGCTCCTTCGCGAAATCATTCGACCAGCCGCCCCCGTTGGGGTGGAAATAAATGTTTCCCATCGGCGCCATCGCCGTCCGTCGCGGCTGGAACGGCCACCATTTGCCTTCGAACAGTTGAACACGCGCCGTATCGATCGCAATTCCGAACACGGAGCGGATCAGTTCGACCTCTCCAGCTGTCAAATTGCGTGCGCGCATGGGTCAAACGTAGCGATCCGCGGTTTTCCGCGCCACTTGCAGCGTTCAAGGTGCACCGCTAGGGCATCGCGAAAGACTTAACGGAGGAAGCTTTCCATGAGCGAGACCACCGATCGGGTGAAGAAGATCGTCGTCGAACATCTCGGCGTAGAGGCCGATAAGGTCACCGAGGACGCGAGCTTCATCGACGATCTCGGCGCCGACAGCCTCGACATCGTCGAGCTGGTGATGGCTTTCGAAGAAGAGTTCGGGGTCGAGATTCCGGATGACGCGGCCGAGAAGATCACGACGGTCCGCGACGCCATCGAATATATCGACCAGAACAAGGGCTGATCGACACAATCCGTTCGCCCTGAGCTTGTCGAGGGGCTGCCTTTTCCTACTTAGGGCGTTGTGAAGACAGTACAGGGCTTCGACAGGCTCAGCCCGAACGGGTTTGGGCCTGTTCCTTTTGGAGGCTGACAATGCGCCGTGTCGTTGTGACAGGTCTCGGTCTGGTGACGCCCCTTGGTGCCGACGTCGAGACGACCTGGAAGAACCTCATCGAGGGCAGGAGCGGCATCGCCGCCATTACGCGGTTCGACACCACCGGCCAGAAGGCCACGATCGCGGGCGAAGTGAAGCCCAAGGGCCATCCATACGGTTTCGATCCCGACAAACGCGTCGATCACAAGGTCCAGCGTCAGGTCGATCCGTTCATCGTCTATGCGATCGACGCCGCCGGACAGGCGCTCGAGGATGCCGGGCTGACCGACATGGATCAGGATCTCAAGGAGCGCACGGGCGTCTCGATCGGCTCGGGCATTGGTGGCTTGCCGGGAATCGAAAGCGAATCGCTGGTGCTTGCGGAAAAAGGGCCGGGACGGGTCAGCCCTCACTTCGTCCACGGTCGTTTGATCAACCTCACCTCCGGCCAGGTTTCGATCAAATATGGGCTGATGGGACCCAACCATTCCGTGGTCACCGCCTGTTCGACGGGCGCACACTCAATCGGTGACGCCGCGCGCATGATCAAGGATGGCGATGCCGACATTATGCTGGCCGGCGGAGCCGAGAGCACGATCAACCCGCTTGGTGTGGCCGGGTTCGCCCAGGCGCGTGCGCTCAACACGAGCTTCAATGATCGGCCGGAGCAAGCGAGCCGGCCCTACGACAAGGGCCGCGAGGGCTTCGTCATGGGCGAGGGTGCAGGCGTGGTGGTGCTCGAGGAATATGAGCATGCCAAGGCGCGCGGCGCCAAGATCTATGCCGAGGTCGTCGGTTATGGCCTATCGGGCGACGCGTATCACGTGACTGCGCCGCACCCGGAAGGCCGGGGCGCCGAGCTGGCGATGCGAATGGCCCTCAAGAAGGCTGGGATGAAGCCCGAGGACATCGATTACGTAAATGCCCATGGCACTTCGACCATGGCCGACACGATCGAGCTGGCTGCGGTCAAACGCGTGCTTGGCGACGACCTCCATGGCGCCTCGATGAGCAGCACCAAATCGGCCATCGGGCATTTGCTTGGCGGCGCCGGGGCGGTCGAAGCGATCTTCTGCATTCTCGCAATTCGCGACCAGATCGTTCCTCCGACGCTTAATCTCGACGACCCGGACGAAGGGACCGAAGGCGTGGACCTGGTTCCACACAAGGCGAAGAAGCGACGGGTGCGCGCAGTGCTGAACAACAGCTTCGGGTTTGGCGGGACCAACGCCTCGCTGATCATGAAGGCCGTGTGAGGAAACTCGCCGCCGCCGCCGCGGCACTTGCCGTCGCGGCCCTTCTTGGCATCTACCTTCTGTGGCTTGGCGGCGGAGCCAGCGCTCCGACGACAATCATGGTCGAAGAAGGCGCGACGTTGACAAGCCTTTGCCCTGGGCTGGAGCGCAAATATCTCGTACCCGGCAATTGCACGACCTATCGCGCGATGGCGCGGCTGCTCGGCTCCCCCGACCCGATCCAGGCCGGGGAATTCGAGGTTCCGGCAGGCACCGGCGGCGCTGCCTTGCTCGAACTGCTGCAGCATGGCCGGCCGGTGCAGCGGCTGATCACCGTCACGGAGGGAATGCCCGCGATCAGCGTCGCGGAGAAGCTCGCCGCAAACCCATATCTGACCGGCGCCACGCCGCCGATCGGCGAGGGTTCGCTGCTCCCCGACAGCTACGGGTACGAGCGTGCCGAGGCGCGGTCCGCGGTCGTCAGACGCATGCAGACCGCGATGACCAGGACGCTTGAGCAGCTGTGGCCGGAGCGGAGCACCGATTGCCCGATCGTCACCAAGGAGCAGGCGGTCATTCTCGCCTCCATCGTCGAGAAGGAGACGGGCAAGCCGGCCGAGCGCCCAACCATTGCCGGGGTTTATTGCAACCGCCTGCGGATCGGCATGAAGCTCGATGCCGACCCGACCGTGATTTACCCGGTCACCAAGGGCAAGCCGCTCGGCCGACGCATCCTCAAGTCCGAGCTCAATGCGAAGAACGGATACAATACCTATCGGATTGAGGGTCTGCCCCAAGGTCCGATCGCCAATCCCGGCAGGGCGAGCATCGAGGCGGTGCTGCATCCGGCGCCGACCAAGGCGCTCTATTTCGTCGCCGACGGGACCGGCGGGCATGTCTTCGCCGCGACTCTGGCCGAGCAACAGGCGAACGTCGCCAAATGGTTCGCGCTTCGCAAGGCAAGAGGACAAATGTGAGCAACCGGGGGATCGGTCGCGCACGTCTGTTTCTCGGCACCGTGATCCTGCTCGCAACGGTCATGGCCTGGGCCATTGCGTTCATGATGAGCCCCCACGGCGACACCGTTGTTCGCGGCACCGAACACGTGCGCCCGTCCGTCGCCGCCTTCCTCAACAAGAGCGCGATCGGGACGCTGCTCTTGGCAGCGCTTGCCGGCTGGCTGTTGTTCCCTGCGCGACGACCAAGGAAGCCGCGGCGCGACTGGGCGATTGCCGCGGTGCTGGCCGTGCTCGTGCTCAGCAGTCTCTACCAGTTGTTCTGGTTGAACTTCGTCCTTTAGCCGGCAGTCCCTTCGGTAGAGCGTTTCTTAAGGGGCTGAACCTTAAACTTGACCCCGCCGAGCGCTGTGGCGGGGAAAAGTCGTGAAGTTGCGGTCGATCCAAGTGTTGCGCGGTGTCGCCGCGATGGCGGTTGTGGCGCATCATGCCTTTGCCGGGGGCACGAAGCTCGGCGCCGCCGGCGTCGACCTGTTCTTCGTGATTTCGGGCTTCATCATGGCGACCTGCGCCGGCGGCCGCAGCCCGGGGCAATTCCTCGCCGACCGCGCCTGGCGGATCTATCCGCTGTGGCTCATCGCCGTCCTCCCGTGGCTGTTGATGGAGCCGGTCAGCCTGCTCGGCCTCGTGCGGAGCCTGACGCTGTGGCCCGTCTACGGCCGCCAATATGTCGAACCGGCGCTGGGCGTCGGATGGACATTAAGCTTCGAGCTGCTGTTCTACGCCGGCTTTGCCGTGGCGATTGCGAGCCGCGCCTCCATTCCGTTGCTGATCTTCGGCCTGTGCCTCATCCTCGGCCTGACCACGAACAACCTGTTGTTCTGGTTCATCGGCAGCCCGCTGGCGTTCGAGTTCCTGCTTGGGGTCGCCATCGCGCAGATGCCAAGCCGAGCGAGTTTCGGTGCAGTTGCGGCTGCCTTGGGCCTGATCCTGCTCGCCGTCGCTCCGGACACCTATTACGATCAGTCGTTCGGCGGGGGCGCGATCCTGCGGGTCATTTGCTGGGGCGTTCCGGCGTCCTTGCTGGTGTACGGCCTACGCTCGCTGGAGCCGCGGCTGTCAGGCCGCGCCTTCGATCTGCCGGTGCTCATCGGCAATGCTTCCTACTCGATCTACTTGTTCCATCAGCTGATCTTCAAGCAATTCCACGGGATCGGGGGGCTCGTCCTGTCGGCCGCCGCCGGGATCGCGATCTACTTCCTGGTCGAGCGGCCGATCATCCGGGCGCGGCCGAAATGGACGCGCGGATGGAAAAGCGGGCGTTCAGGACAGGGCCTCGCTCCGCACGTAGCCGACACGCCGCTCCTCGCCGGCATAGCCCCACGCCCAGCCGACGCTGTCGTCGAGCATCGCGAACGGCTCGCCCGGAACTAGCTCGCGGACGGCGTCCGCTTCGTCGGACGGCCCTTCGCGGAGCGGAGCTCCGTGAGTCACAATGCGCTCGACCGGCTCCGCATAATGCGAAGCGATCACGCAATCGATCAGGGCGACGTCGGCGAGGTCCTTGCGAAAGGCGTGGAACCGGCGGTCGGGCGGATTCGACGGCCCGGTAAGCGAGACTTCCTCAGCGCTGATGGGCGTAGGCGTGGGCCTGGCCGATGATCGGCCGGTGCGCCGTGGATTGCCCGCCGTCGCCTTCGCGGAGGTTACGCTTGAAGCCTTCAAGGAAATCTGCCCCGTTATTGGTGCGGACGACGAACACGTTGCGGCGGTCGTCCTGATCGCGTTCGCGACGGAGATAGCCGAGCGCGCCGAGCGTATTCAAGGCGCGTGTGACGACCGGCTTCGACACGCCCAGGACGCGCGCCAGGCCACGCACCGTATGGGGGCCCGGAGTCAGGTAGACCATCATCAACAACGCCATCTGGCGATTGGTCAAATCGGGCTCGCCCGAACGGACGTAGGCGATAAGCGCCTTCATCCAGCCTGTTAGCGATACCTCGCCCATAGCTGCCTCGTTTCCATCCCGTGCCGCGTAGCGTCGAACTAAACCGGTAAGGACGCGAAATGTTGCAGCGAATTGGCCGAAAAGACCCGGAACTTTCGGCGAACGGCAACGTCAGCGAGGCGGATAACGCGCTTCGAGCAGGCCAAACACCGCGCGCAGTCCAAGCGCCTCGCCGCCCTTCGGCCGCCCCGGCTTGGCCGAATCGCGCCACGCATAGGTGTCGAGATGGGCCCAGGGAATGTCGTCGGGGACGAAGCGCTTGAGGAACAGAGCGGCGGTGATGCAGCCGGCCATCGGCGAGTTCGACGCATTGGCGAGGTCGGCGACATCGCTTTTCAGCAGCTCGGCATACGGATCCCACAACGGCATCCGCCACAGCGGATCGTCGGTTCCGCGGGCTGATGCCTCGAGCTCGGCGGCGAGGTCGTCGCGGTTGGCGAACAGCGCCGGAAGATCGGGCCCGAGCGCGGTGCGCGCCGCCCCGGTCAGAGTCGCGAAATCGACGATCAGCTCGGGCTTGTCCTCGGCGGCGCGAGTCAGCGCGTCGGCGAGGATCAGCCGGCCTTCCGCATCGGTATTGTCGATCTCCACGAAGTCGCCCTTGCGGGACTTGACGATGTCCCCGGGACGGT
Source organism: Sphingomonas sp. URHD0057 (assembly GCF_000620665.1). Classification (GTDB taxonomy): domain Bacteria; phylum Pseudomonadota; class Alphaproteobacteria; order Sphingomonadales; family Sphingomonadaceae; genus Sphingomicrobium. The sequence goes on from NZ_KK211162.1 coordinate 449,443, forward strand.
AGGCCGCGCCCGACACCGCATTCTCGACCGCCGGGATGACGAGATGCAGCCGCACCGGCAGCCGGGCCATGCTGACCAGCCGCGCCAGCGCCAGCGCATGGGCCGCCCCGCCCATGTCTTTCTTCATGTTCCGCATCCATGCCGGCTGCTTGAGGTCGAGCCCGCCGCTGTCGAAGCACACGCCTTTGCCGACGATCGCAATGCGCGGGCTGCCGGCCTTGCCCCATTCGAGCTCGATCAGGCGTGGCGCGCGCTCGGCCGTCGCCGCGCGGCCGACCGCGGCGATCAGCGGATAGCCTTGCGCAAGCTCATCGCCGCCGGTGACGCGGACGTGACCGCCCGAACGCTTGGCCTCGTCACGCACCGCGGCCTCGATCTCGGCGGGTCCAAGGTCGCCCGCCGGCGTGTTGACGAGATCGCGGACCAAAGCGGTCGCCTCGGCCAGGCGCACCGTGGCTTCGATCCGCGCCGGCTCGCCGCTCACCAGCACGCGCGCGCCGCGCTCGGGCTCGTCGGCCTTCGCGCGATAGGAATCGAACCGATATTGGGCGAGCAGCCAGCCGAGCGCCGCCACGCCCGGATCGCCGTCCGCCAGCTTGTAGGTTCCTTCGGGCAGGCTCGCGCCGAGCTTGGCCAGGCACCACGGCGACAGGCTTTTCGCGTCCTTGACGGCGCTCACCACCTCGAAGTCGCCGCCGCGCGGCAGGATGACGAAGGCGAAGCCGGTTTTGCCGTCGAAGCGGTGCGCCGCGAGCAGCGCGCGGTCCTCGGCCGGGCGCTTCTTGGCCCAGCCCTCGAAGCTCTGCTTGTCGACGACGTGGATCGGGCGAGCCTTTTGCCCGCGGTCGGCGACGAGGAGGGCAGCGAAATCGGTCATGGGCAGCCCTTACCCTCCACGCCCCCTCTCCCCAACCCCTCACCCGCGGAGGAGAGGGGCATCCTGGTCGCCGTCATTTCCTACGAAGTTGACGAAGTTGACGCCATCGATCGCGCGCGAGGTTTCGCCGACGCCGCCGGGAAGTGCGGCTTCGTCGACAAGGTCATCGAGCTGGAAGTCGAGCGTTTCAATCGCTTCGTCGGGATCGATCTCGCCGTCGCAGTCTATGACCGATTAGGCTATCCGTCACGAGCGCGCTGGAGGGTTGTCACCCCACGTGATCGTGGTCCGGAAAGAGCGATCTCCAAAGCACTAGAGACGCTGGAGACACCGCCCCGATCCAGCAAAGGCCGGCGAGGCCAGACCATGTTGTTGCCGACGAAAGGCCAGAGCCGACACGTCTCCCAGACATTGATTGGGAAGGTCCGGTAACGGCTCTCTATGGTGTAGTTTTCAATTCGAGAGGCGTTAAGGTGAACGAGGATACGCCCGAGCAAGAACGAGATCGACTGTACGTTCTTGGGGCGTCCCCAAGGCGGTGGATTAGAAACAGGCCCTGTAAGTGAAATGCCGACGCTGTGACGGTTATAACGAATCCCGTGTTTGATGTTGTGGTTGATTAAATAGATTTGGAAGTAATCCGGAATTGCTCCCCTGTCGCGTAATGCAAAGCGGTCAGTTTCCGGCGTGAGCGTAGTGTCGCGAGAGGCGTGTTCTGCGACAATGCATTTTAGAGCGACCCATCGTGCAACTATAGTGCCTTGTTCAACTCCTAGCGCAATCAGTGACCCCTTAATCAACGGCGTGAGAAATGGTCGTGCTGCCTCTTCGAGATTTCTCATCCAACCCGTGTTGCAAGTGGCGCAAACGGCGCGGATTTTAATCGTGTGGAGCGCACCAGGGCGATGCGATGCACCCTCCTCAATCGTACCGACCTTTGGGTGATAATGATACGCCTTCCGATTGTGACGCGGGTCCGGCAATTGTGGTAGGAGCTCGTGCATCCATTCAGGCCAGAAATGCTCTTTGCTGTTGGCCGGATTGGTGCAGAATATGCATTGTTTTTGAGGTCGCGACATGAAAGCTCAGATGTCCAATGGAACCCTAAGAGCGACGCGGTAGGTCTTTTCGTGGGCGGTGATCTGCTTGCTCTGCTCGATGTTACGGGCGAGGGTCAAAAAGGTCGGTGGACGATTGACACTGACAACGATCAATTTGCTCTGCATCAGTGTCTGCTTTCCACCCATTGCGGACATTCGATGTTCCGGCGATGTTAGCGGGATGATCGAAGCCAACATCAATTTGTTCAATGGTATGGCCTGCATTTTTTGGTCGGTCGATTTATCGGCAGAAAATCCCCTACAGCAAGCATGGGGCGGTCGTGCGCCGGGAGTCGCCCAAACTGTTTTGGGTGTTGGTCGGCGTGATCGGCGCCGTTGTCGTTTGGACGGGCGTGGCCTTTGTGCTTCATCAAGCATGACCTGACGTCTGCTTTCCGCCCGTTGCGGACGTCAGCGCCCCGCCCAGTCTGATCTCCGCATCGCCAGTCTCGGACCGGACAGCGAGGGGCAGTTTTGCCGCCCGGCGTCGGATCGCGTATAGCGTTGGCGGGGGATTGCTCGGTGCCCCCTGCACTCCAAATCGCAGGGAGGACGAGCATGAACATGGCATTTGCAGCAATGATGGGCTGGTGCGGCACGATGTGGCCGGGCTGGTTCCTGTGGTGGTTGATCCACCATGGCGGCCGGCCGCCGATCCCCGATCCCGAGCCCTGGTGGCGCAACCTCGTTCGCGGGGTGATCGGGGCCATCGGCGGCATCGGGGCGGTGACCGTCATCGGTCCCGATTTCCCCAATCCGGGCCTGGTCGGCACGGGTGTCCTGGCGTTCTTCGGCGGCGTCTTTCTCGGCAGCCTCGCCGACAGCGTGATGGCTGCGGGACGCGGGCAAATACGCGGATAATCGGTTGCGTGCGGGCGGGGCGGCGAAACACTCGCCGTCCCGCTTCCGCGGCTCAACCGCCTCGAGAATGCGCGGTATTGGCGCCAATGGCATGCGCCTTCGAGCGCGCGGTCAGCCAGGCACGCAGCGGTTCATCGATGTAGCGCAACACCAGATAGGACGTTGCAACCAGCGTCACCATGAACAAGGCCAGCGCGGGGCCGGCCAAGCCGCTCGCCACCACCGTGAACAGGAACGGCACGATCAACAGGAACGCGAGCGGAAAATGGAGGACGTAAATGGGATAGGACAGGACGCCGCTCAGTAACATCGTCCGTCGCGCAATCCCATAGAGATTGTCGTTCGTGCTCGCGGCGACCAACAGCGGCATTCCCATCGTGATCGAAGCGAAATCGAACGCGGCGTCGAACCTGGTCGGAGGCGCGAGCAGGACCGCGCACAGAATTGTCACCGCCATCACGGGCGACAGCCTGAGTGACGTCAGCCTGCCGTCGCGGAACGCGCGGCTCACCAACACGCCGGCAAAGAATGGGTAGAGCACGCGTCCCGCCGAAAGGCCGATCGTGTCCGATTCCCACACGCGGCCGATCCCGCCGCTCATGCTTAACAAGACGAGCAGGATGCCGAGCCCGGCCACGAGCAGAGCTTGCAGCCGGACACGGGTCAAAGCCGGCGCGATGAACGAATAGAGGATGTTGACCCAATATTCCGCGAAGAGCGACCACACCGGCCCGTTGAGCGGAAACGCGGCAGGCGCGGAAAGCGTGTGAAACGGAATGAACAAGGAGGCCGCGACCAGGGCCCACAGGATGGCTCCAGCGCCCGTGCCCGTGCCCGACCAGCCCTCGATGATGACGATGGTTGCGGTCAGGACCGCGCCCAGGATCACCATCGGTTGCAGACGGATGGCGCGCCTGATGAAGAACTCGCCCGGCGTCATGGTCGTCTGCAGTCTAGCCTCGTAGACCTGGGCGATGACGAAGCCGCTCAGGACGAAAAAGAAATCGACGGCCAAATGGGCGTGGGGAAGCACGCCGAAACCGAGCACTTCGCTGATGTGGCCGAAGGCGACGATCAGCGCCGCAACGCCCCTCAAGCCATCGAGCATCACAAAGCGGTGACCAGTCGACACGCGCAACTCCCGATTGATCAAGGGCCGGTTGCGGCCAAGAGCCTCCGGGACAGTTCGAATTTCGCCGAGCGAGACCCGAGCCATCCAGTTCAAGCAGGCTAGGACTTTACGGTTGAGGTGGCGTTAACGTCACCGGTTCGCGCATCTCTAATCGGCACCGAGAAGCGCCAGCGCCGAGGCGCGGCTGCTCCGGTGGAGCGCGGCCGCAAGATCGTCGGGCGCGGCGTGGGCGTGGCCGCGCAGCCAGCTTTCAACCAGCGACAATTGCGCCTCGGCGAGATGAATCGCGGCGAGGCGGGAAGGAAGCGGCCCTTGCGGTCCGATCGTCTTCAACCGGCTTTCGATGAGGTCGGTTTGGTTGCGCGAAAGCACCTTGCGCGCCTGGCCCGAGAAGATCGCGTCGGTCAGGCGCCGGTTCGACCACAAATGCTCGAGCACCTCCACCAGCCGGCCCGGCGGCTGGTCGGACGCGATGCAGTCGGCGACGACCGCGAATATGCGGGTCATGCAGGCGCGCAAGACATCCTCCTTGTCGGAGAAATGCTCGTAGAAAGTGGAGCGGGCCAGTTGCGCTTCTTCGACCACCTTCTTGACCGAGACGCTTTCGAAGCCGTGGGCGAACACCAGGCGCGTGAACGCCTTCATGATTTGGGCGCGCGTCTGGTCGCTGCGCCGTGCCGGATGTGCCGGACAATTCATGCCCAATGTCCGCCTGATCGTTCCCTGATCGAAATCGCGGCCCTTTCCTAAGCGCGTGTGGCTAGCGAAGCGACGAGTTTTCGACAGGAGACAAGGATGCGATTCTCGATTGCGATTGCGACGGCTTTGCTGGCCGTGCCTGCCGCCGCCCAACAGCCGGCGCCCCAACCACAGATGCGGATCGATGCCCCGACCATGATCGCCAGCCCGTATGGAGCGTACGAGTTCCTCATCGGGGACTGGTATTCCAAGCCGAGCGGCGGCCCGGACATCTCGATCCATCAGAAATTCGAATACGGCCCGAAGCAATCGTACATCTTCTACACCACCCTGACCCGCGAAGGCGGCAAGCCCGAGGCGGTGCATTTCGAGGGCATGGCGGTGTGGAACGGCAAGACCAAAAACCTCGACTATGTGGTGACCAGCGAGCCCGGCTCCGGAGCCCAGGAGCAAGGGACCATGCACGCGGAAGCCGACGGGTCGATCGTTCGCGATGTCCTCCTCACGCGCGCAGACGGCAATCAGTCCCAGTTCCGCCAACGTTTCTGGAAGGTTGGCGAAACCACGGTGATGACGTCGCTGATGCGCAAGATCGCGACGGGCTGGGAGCCGAACTTCCCCGGCAGCGAGAAGATCGAGATGAGCCGCACGCTCGCTCCAACTTCCGCCTCGCGCTGACGGCAACGTCCTTGGAGCCATGACGAGCGGCTGATAGGCTCCGCTCGCCGTGTTGGCCGAGCGGGGGTGGGATGGTCGGGTTCTTCTATGGCTTGCCAATCTGGGCGGCGACAATGCTCGTGCTCGGCCTTTCGCTGGCGGTCGGTCTCGGCAGCAGTTTCGGCCTGCGCCACGCCTTTCGCCTGCACTCGTCCGACGACGAGATGGAGGCCGCGGTCAGCCTGATGCAGGTGGTCGCGGCCTATATCGGCATCCTCATCGCATTTGCCGGCGTCCAGGTCTGGCAGGACTTCGCGGACGCCGAGAATGCGGTGCACCGGGAGGCGGCGTCGGCGGCCGAGCTCTACCGCGACCTCGCGGTTTATGGCGAGGCGACCATCCCCGCGCGGCAGGAGTTGCGGACCTACACCGCCAGCATCCTCAAGGACGAATGGCCGCTCCTCGCGCAGGGCAAGCCGAGCGGAAGGACCGAGGTCCAGCTGTTCCGGTTGTTCAGCGCAATCGGCCGGCTCCAGCCGGGCACCGAGCGCGAGAGCGCGATCTTCGCCGAGGTCTTCCGCAACCTCAACGAGCTGGTCGGTTTGAGGCGGGACCGCCTGATCCACAGCGAATCCGGGATGCCGGTGATCCTGTGGATCGTGGGGCTGGTCGGCTCGGTGCTGATCGTCGCTTATACCGCGACATTCCCGCGCACGCGGACCAACCTCCTGATGGTCTCCGGGATCTCGATCGCGCTCGGCCTGGTGTTCCTGTTCATCCTCGTCGTCGATCGCCCGTTCATGGGTGAGTTCAGCGTCAGCAACGCCGAGCTGAAGACGCTGTCGGCGAAATTCGACCTGATCGATCGGATGAGCGGTCCCTAGCGCGGCACGCCCTCGCGGGCGACAAGGCCAAGGGCCCGCGCGTGACTGTCGACGCCGGCCTGCAGCCGATAGCGCTCGACCCATGCGCGCACGCCCTCGATCCGCGATGGCTGCCGCAGTTCCGCGCGCACGGCGTCGGCGAACGCCTGAACGTCGTTGGGCGGGGTAAGGCGCCCGTAGCGGCCTTCGCCCAGGACCGCGCCGACCGCCGAGCTCGATCGCGTGGCGACCACCGGGCAGCCGCACGCCAGCGCCTCGAGCAGCACCGCGCCCTGGCCTTCCCATGACGAGCTCAGCAGCAAGGCCGCGGAGCGTCGCAGAAAGGGCACGGGATCCATGACGAACCCGTGGAAGCGCACGCGGCCGCCGATGCCAAGGTCGCTGACTTGGCGCTCGAGCGCGGAACGCTGTGGACCGTCACCGAGAACGTCGAGGGACCAGTCGGGAGCATCGATCCGGGCAAGGGCCGAGAGCATCAGTCCATAATTCTTCTGTGGCACGAGGCGGCCGATGGCGAGGAGCCGGCCGGGTTCGGCTTGGCGCGGCTGCTCGCCCGCGGCAATCATCGCGTCGGTCACATAGGGATTGTCGACCACCAGCACTTTCCGGGCGGTCGCCGGGTCGTCGATGCCGAGCTCGCCGCGAGCGCTCTCGGCGATCAGAAGGATCTTGCTCGCCTGGCGAAATGCGCGGCCATACCAACCGCGCCGGACCGCATTTTTAAGTCGGCCGGTGCCGGGCCGCTCGACCGGATTGGTCATCTTCAGGATGAGCTCGCTGCCGGGCACGCGGGCCAGCGCGTGCGCCGTCGCGGCCAGCACGTGCATGTGATTGCCGGCCGAGATCAGCTTCGTCGGCCGCTCCCGGTGCAGCAAGCGAGCCAGTCTGCCGACGCCGAGCAACATCATTGCGCCGCGCCGAGCCATCAGATCCAAGCTCAGCAGCCGAACACGCGGCTCGAGCATCGCCTCGTGGACACCGCCCCGCTGGCCAACGACCAAGGCGACGTCGATGCCGGCCTCGGCCAGGCCATTGACGACAAGCGTGGTCGCCCGCGCCGTTCCTCCGGTACCGAGGTCCGAAATCACGAAGAAAACTTTCTCGGTCATCCCGTGCGTTGTCTCAAAAATGCGAGGATCGCGTCGGCTGCCTGTGCGGCGGCGCCGGCCGCGCGGTCGATTGTCTCCGCGATGCGCGACGCCTGTTTCGCCAAATAGAGCGAATGGCGCGCGCGTGCATTGCGAATGGCGTCGATCGCCTGATCCGGGGCTTCGACGACGTCGCCGAGGTCCCAATTGGGAAAATCGGGATTGCTGCGCCAATCGAGCCCGTGGGCATTGAGGAAAACACACGGCTTGGGGCGATCGAGGAACTCGTACAGCTGGCTGCTGATGTCGCCGACGTAGATGTCCGCCGCGCTGGTGTAGCTCATGTCGAGCGAACGGCTGGAGCCGAGGTCGACGATCACCCGGTCCGGCACGGCCAGCCGCTCCCATCGCCGCCACAGGAACCGCGGCCGGCGGTTGAAGAGCTTGACGTGCGGAGCGACGATCAGGTTGAATTCGCCGGTGCGCGCGGCATGATCGATCAGCGGGCGCGCGAAGCGCTCCCACGAGCGAAGCGCGCGCTTCGAATGCGGATTGAACAGGACGACGGGCCGGTCGTTGCGAAACAGCGGGTCTCGCCGCTGGGCGAGGCGCTCGGCAGCCTCGAACTTGGGATATCCTGCGACGACGTAATGGCCGGGCCGGATCATGCCGGTGTCGAGCAACCGTTGCTCGTCCTTGCGGTTGGCAACGACCACGAAATCGAACTTCAGATATTTGTCGCTGTACGAGGCGGCGCGCCCGCCAATGCCGTGATTGACGTAAATCATCGCGGTGCGCGGCGACAGAGCCGAGCGGAGGATGCCGGCATGGTCGGTCGGGGTCACGATCGCGTCGTAGCCGGCGAGCAGTGCGACGTTTCGCTTGTCGCGCATAACGTGGGTCTTGAGCGTTCCGAGGACCGACAATCGCTGCAGTGCCGCGACCCACGCCGGAGTCTTGAGGAGTCGTCGGGAAATCCCGAGATCGCGATCGTCGCGCGCAAGCCGGTCGAGCTCGTCGAACGTCGCGGGTAAGGACGACACCAGGTCCACCACCACACCGGGACGCTCAGCCAATTGCCACGCAATGTCGGCGACATGGTGAGCCTGATAGGGCTCGGCTCCGATGAGAACGCCGACGCGAAGCGACGGCGATGCCGAATTCACGCGGGCGCTGCGACGGGCCATAACGTGGCCATTAGGTTGCGGCGCAAGCGGCGGCCAGTTCCTTCCAGTGCAGATCGAGCTCGGCCCAGACCTCGCGATCTCGCGACAGCAGCAATGTCTCGTAGTTGAGCCAGCGCGAAGTCTTGGTGAGATTGTAGCTGCCGAACGCCGACCACCGCTCACCGCCGCTTTGCGCGAGGATGAATTTGCAATGCATCGGCGCGCCCGCGCAATCGCCCAGCCGGCGTACAGAAACTCCAGCCTCGGACAGTTCCCGCTCCATGCTGCGCGGCGAGCGCCGCCCGGCGCCGCCAGTGATCACTTCCACATGCACATTGCGGTGGGCCAGCTTATCGAGGACCTTCGCGACTGAGCGATCCCGGATATGAGAGGCCGCAATTCGCACGGTTGATCGCTCCGGGAGCGCCTCGAGGCGCTCGGTCAGCACGTCACCTCCGGGCCGCGGGAACAGGAACAGCTGGCACGTCGCGCCGCTAATGTCGTTCGGCTGCGCGCGCATTCGCCACTGGAGCGCAAGCGGGCTTCGATGGAGGGAGCGGACCCAGTCGAACAGGCTTGTCACGACGACGGGGTCGGCGATCTCCACCAGCAGATTGTCGCCCCGGTCCTGATCGCCGATCCTGGCAATAATCGCCGAATCCTCCGGGTCGTTTCCCGACGGGTTGAAGGATCCAAGCAGCGCCACCGGCCGCGGATGCGAGAAGCCGTAGATTTTGCCATGAAGATGAAGCGGGATCGGGTGATGGACTACCCGGAGCCGGTCGCCGATCGCGCTTTTCAGGCGGCGAATCACGGCTTCGTTCGCTGATCCTGTGCGCGGTTTCCCCTCTATGCAGAGAGTGAGGCGAACGCCGCGTCGATGCGCTCGTACCAATGCTTCCGCCAAAGCTTCATCACGAAAGTAGTAGGTCGCCCATAGGATCGATCCGCCCTCTGGCACGGCGTCAATCCGCTGTTCCAGGAGATTGCGAAGGAAGCGGGGCGCGCGGTCCGATCCCCCGAAATAGACCGTTGGGTCCGGGGTCGGCCGATGAACTGCACGGTTTGCGGTGGCCACATTCTATCCTGAAACTTGCCCCGCTGAAATAGACCGGCGACCAAGACAGTGACGTTACAAATTCCCCATGTTGCCCGGTGGAATAGACCAGGCGCCAGCGCAACGTCCGTTACAAATTCCCCATGTCGATTGTGTCGGTCCGGCTCCGTTTCCATCTGCGCGCCGCTGACCTGAACCTTCGAGTGTCTTGCAATGCCTTCCCCGTTAGTTTCCCTGATCGTGCCGGTCTACAATCGGGCGCCGGTGATCGGCGATGCGATTTCCAGCGTCGTTCACCAGTCGTTGCAGGACCTTGAAATTGTCCTGGTCGACGACGGCTCCAGCGACGGTTCAGCCGAGGCCGCGCTCGGGGCCGGGGGAAGATGCGTGCGCGTCATCCGCCATGATCGGAACCTGGGCATCCCGGCAGCGCGCAACACCGGACTCGAAGCCGCTCGCGGCCGATTCATCGCCTGGCTCGACAGCGACGACACTGCCCGCCCGGACCGGCTCGCGCATCAGGTCCGGTTTCTAAGCGACCATCCGGAGGTCGCGCTCGTCGGAGGCTGTACCGGGCGAATGGATTGGCACGGCCGGCGGTCGGGCCGCGCTCGCATTCCTTTGTTTACGCCTGAGGCCTTGGCTCCGGGATTGCTGTTTCGGACCGCGCTCGCGCAGTCGACGGTCATGGGACGGGCGGCAACGTTGAAGCAGTTTCCTTACCGCGCCGAATTCCCGGTTTGCGAAGACCTCGACATGTTCATCCGCGCTTCGCAGCGCAATCGGATCGCCAGCATGCCCGATATCCTCGTCGATCGCCGCCTCCATGCCGGCCAGATCGCAGAGATCGAAAGCGATCTCGTCAGGAGCCGGAAGCGCGTCCTCTTCCGCGAATTGCTCGGCAAGCTCGGGCTTGACCCGACGGACGAGGATCTGGATCGGCACATCACTTTGGGCCGCGCCAAACACCATTTGCTACCCGATGGTTTCGGAGCGTGGGCTGAAGACTGGCTGACGAAGCTGCGCGACGCGAACCAGCGGGCGCGGGTCTATGATTCCGACGGGCTTGCACTGGCTTGCGCTCGCATGTGGCTCGGGCTTTGTCTGGCTTCGGCGCCGAGGAAAGGACCCGGTGCCGGCATCGATCGCCTGCTGCTTTCTCCGGTTGCTCGCGGCTTATTGACGCATGAGGGACGCGCGTGGGTTGCGCAGGCTCTGTGGGTCGCAGCTCGCCGCAACCGACCAACCTAAAATCAGGCGACAGGCACCCCGTAAAGGTCATGTTCGTCAGAGTCCTCCATGCGGGCGCTGACGATGTCGCCTGGCGCAAGGCCGCCGGCACCGCGGAGATGGACTTCGCCGTCGATCTCGGGCGCGTCGGCCTTGGAGCGGCCGGTGGCGCCGCCGGTCTCTGCGTCGACGGCGTCGATCAGCACGTCGAGGGTCGAGCCGACTTTGGCGGCGAGCTTCTCGGCGCTGATCCGCGCGGAGAGCGCCATCACCGCCTCGTATCGCTCCTGCTTGAGGTCCGCGGGAACCTGATCGTCCATCGAGGTCGCGGGGGCGCCTTCGACGGCCTCGAACTTGAAGGCGCCGACGCGGTCGAGCCGCGCTTCCTCGAGCCAGCTCAGCAAGTAGGCGAAATCCTCCTCGGTCTCGCCGGGAAAGCCGACCACGAAGGAGGAGCGGATCGCGAGGTCGGGCACCTGTTCGCGCCAGCCGCGGATGCGCTGGAGCACCTTAGCGTCGTTGGCGGGTCGGCGCATGCGGCGGAGCACGTTGGGCGACGCGTGCTGGAACGGGATGTCGAGGTAGGGGAGCACGAGCCCCTTGGCCATCAGCGGGATGACGTTGTCGACGTGCGGGTAGGGGTAGACGTAGTGGAGTCGGACCCATGCGCCGAGATTGCCGAGCTCGCGCGAAAGGTCGGTCATGTGGGCGCGGACCGGCTCGCCCTTCCACTCGCGCGGCTGGTGGCGGATGTCGACGCCGTAGGCCGATGTATCCTGGCTGATGACCAGCAGCTCCCTGGTACCGGCGGCGACGAGCTTCTCGGCTTCACGCAGGATGGCGTCGGGGCGGCGGCTGACGAGATCGCCGCGGATGCTGGGGATGATGCAGAAGGCGCAGCGATGATTGCAGCCCTCAGAGATTTTTATGTAGCTGTAGTGGCGCGGGGTGAGCTTGAGGCCGGGCCCAAGGTATTCTGGCGGCACCAGGTCGATGAAGGGTGAGGGGACCGGCGGCGCGGCGTCGTGGACCGCGGCGACGACTTCCTCATATTGCTGCGGGCCGGTGATCGCGAGCACTTGCGGGAAGCGGTTGCGGATCACGTCCGCCTCCTTGCCCATGCAGCCGGTGACGACCACCCGGCCGTTTTCGGCGATGGCTTCGCCGATCGCCTCGAGGCTCTCCTCCTTAGCGCTGTCGAGGAAGCCGCAAGTGTTGACCAGCACCACGTCGGCGCCGGCGTAATCGGGCGACATGGCGTAGCCGTCGGCGCGCAGCTTCGTCATGATCCGCTCGCTGTCGACCAAAGCCTTGGGACAGCCGAGCGAGACCAGCCCGACGCGCGGGGGCTTGGGGAGCGTGGTGACGTTCATCGGAAGGGCGCCGCCCATATAGGGATTTTGCGGCGAAAACTAGGCGTTAGGCGGCCTGGCGCTGTCCGATCAGTTCCTCGGTCGAATAGCCGCGGCAGAATTCGAAGAGGAGCGTGGCGACGTGCGCCGCGTGGATTTGCTCGGCGGGGATGGTGCCGCCCTTGCCGTCGGGCAGGTCGAAGCAGTCGCAGGCGTCCGCGGCCAGGATCATGTCCCAGCCCATGTTCGCCCCGGTTCGAATGGTGGTCGAGACGCATTGGTCGGTCGAAATGCCGAAGGCGATCACGTGCCTGGCGCCAAGCCGCTTGAGGCGAAGGTCGAGGTCGGTGCCGATGAAGGCCGAGTTGACGCTCTTGGTGATCAGCGGCTCGTCGCCTTGCGGGCCGAAGCCGGGGCGGAAGGCATTTCCCGGCGTGCCCGGGGTCAATGACGAGCCGGGCTCGATCGAATCGTGGCGGACGTGGATGATCGGTCGCCCCTTGGCTCGCCACTCGGCGATGAGAGCGAGCCCGTTGGCGTCCATGGCTTTGTTCCAGCGGCGTGGCCAGTAGGAGGCGTCGAAGCCCTGCTGCAGGTCGATTGGCAGGAGCACGGTGCGGTCGAGATCAAGGTCCATGGCTGAAGCTTAACGAAGCGCCGCGGCGGCGGCTCACAAAAAGACTCGTGGAGGTCATAAGCGCAGCTTGAGGCGGCGCTTGTTCATTGCGCGGCGCGGCGGCTAAAGCGCCCGCGCAGCGAAATCAGGAGTAAGCATGCGCATCGCGATGATCGGCACCGGTTACGTCGGGCTCGTGTCCGGCGCGTGCTTTGCCGATTTTGGCCACCAGGTAACCTGTGTCGACAAGGACACGGGGAAGATCGACGGGCTCAACGGCGGCGTGATGCCGATTTGGGAGCCGGGCCTCGAAGCGCTGGTCAAGGCCAATGCGACCCGCGGGCGGCTGACCTTCACTACCGACCTTCCGGCCGCGGTCGAGGGCGCGGAAGCAGTGTTCATCGCGGTCGGAACGCCGACGCGGCGCGGCGACGGCCACGCCGACTTGACCTTCGTGTTCGAAGCGGTTCGCGAACTGGCCAAGGTGATCGCACCGGGAACCGTCGTCGTGACCAAGTCAACGGTTCCGGTCGGCACCGGGGACGAGATCGAGAATATCCTCAGGCAGGAAGGCGTCACCGAAGTGTCGGTCGCATCGAACCCGGAGTTCCTCCGTGAAGGCGCGGCGATCGCCGATTTCAAGCATCCCGACCGCATCATCGTCGGCGCCGAAGAGGAGCACGCCCGTGAAGCGCTGCGCGAAATCTACCGGCCGCTGTTCCTCAACCGCGCCCCGATCCTGTTCACGGCGCGGCGCACCGCCGAGCTCATCAAATATGCGGCGAACGCCTTCCTCGCGGTCAAGATCAGCTTCATCAACGAAATCGCCGATCTGTGCGAGGCGGTCGACGCCGATGTCCAAGACGTGGCTCGCGGCATCGGGCTCGACAACCGTATCGGACCCAAATTCCTGCACGCCGGTCCGGGCTATGGCGGCAGCTGCTTTCCCAAGGACACGCTGGCGCTGTTGCAGACCGCTGAAGGCGTCGGCGTCGCTCAGCGGATCGTCAAGACGACGGTCGAGGTCAATGACGACCGCAAGATCGCCATGGCCGAGCGCGTCGCCCGCGCGCTCGGCGGTGAAGTGAAAGGCAAGCGCATCGGCGTGCTCGGCCTGGCCTTCAAGCCCAATACCGACGACATGCGCGAGGCGCCGTCGATCCCGCTGATCAAGGGCCTGATCGAGCGCGGCGCCGAGATCAGCGCCTTCGATCCGGTAGCCCGGCTCCAGGCCGAGGCGATGTTCGACGGCATCGAGTTCGCCGACAGCGCGGAAGCGGCCGCGGCGAATGCCGATGCGGTGGTCATCGTGACCGAATGGGACGAGTTCCGCGCGCTCGACCTCGGCACTCTCGCCCGATCGATGCGCGGCAAGACGCTCGTCGACTTGCGCAACGTTTATGATCGCGGCGATGCCGAACGGGCCGGGCTCGATTACTTCGGCGTCGGTCGCGGCCGGCTCAATCCGTCCTGATCAATCCGATCCGGACCAAATTGCATCGGAATTGGGCTGATTGCGTATAGGGGGCCTGATGCCGAACGATCCGCGCATAATTGTCATCGGGCTGGGCTATGTCGGCTTGCCGCTGGCGATCGCGCTCGCGCGGCGATTCGACGTCGTCGGGTTCGATATCGACGCCGGGCGGATCGCGCAGCTTCGCCAGGGCCATGACCGCACCCGCGAGGTCGATGAAGCGGATCTTCGCAGCACCTCGCTGACCGTGACCAGCGACGCGCCGGACTGCTCAGGCGGCGACGTCTATATCGTCACGGTGCCGACCCCGGTCGACGGGTCCAATCGCCCCGATCTGACCGCGGTGGTGGCGGCGACACGGATGATCGCGGGCGTGATCGATCCGGCGCGGCGGCCGACGATCGTCTATGAGAGCACCGTCTATCCCGGCGTCACGGAGGACATTTGCGGGCCGGAGATCGAGCGCGCCGGTAGTCTCCAGCGCGGGCGTGACTTCCGCCTCGGCTATAGCCCCGAGCGGATCAACCCGGGCGACCGCGCGCATACGATCGACAAGATCGCCAAGGTGGTCGCCGGCGAAGATGCCGAGGTCGTCGAGCAACTCGCCGGGCTGTACGGCGCGATCAATGGCGGCAATGTCTTCCGCGCCGCCTCGATCAAGGCCGCCGAGGCGGCCAAGGCGATCGAGAATGCGCAGCGCGACATCAACATCGCCTTCATGAACGAGGTCGCGCAGATCTTCTCGAAGATCGGGGTTTCGGTGTGGGACGTGCTCGCCGCGGCGCGGACCAAATGGAATTTCCTTGGCTTCGAGCCGGGGCTCGTCGGCGGGCACTGCATCGGCGTCGACCCTTATTATCTCAGCCATCTGGCCCAACAGGTCGGCCATGATCCGCAGGTGATCCTCGCCGGCCGCCAGACCAACGACGGGATGGGCGCGTGGATCGCCGACACGCTGCACGACCGCAGGCGCAAGGCCGGCACCGCGCTCGTCCTCGGCCTGACCTTCAAAGAGAATGTGCCCGACCTTCGGAACAGCCGCAGCGTCGATCTCGTCCAGCGCCTGAAGTGGCTTGGCTATGACGTGGAGGTCGCCGACCCGCTGGCGCCGGCTGAGGAGGTCGAGCGCGAATTCGGCTTGAAGGTCTGCGAGCCCGACGGCCGCCGTTACGACTTGGTCGTCGGCGCCGTGTCCCACGACGAGTATCGCGGATTGCCGAACGACCGCCTCGTCGCGCTCGTCGCCGACGGGGGCACGCTCGCCGACTTGAAGGGCATGTGGCGCGACCGCAGCTTCGCCGGCGCGATCGATCGCTGGACCCTATGATGCGGCACGACCGGCTGACGCGAGTGGGTGACGGCTCGATCCTGGTGCGCAAGCGCTTCCAGTTCGCCGGCGCACTGGTCATCGGGGCGCTGCTCCCGTGGCTGGCGCGCGGACCGATTCTGCCGGGCGAGCTGTTCGAGGCGGCGAGCGTCAACACCCTAATCGGCAACGCGATCGCGATCGTCATCGCATTCTGGATGCGCCTGTCGATCGAGACCTATCCCGGAATCCGCCGAAGCTATGTGATCTTCCCGTCGGCGCTGACCGGCCACGGCCTGACGATCGTCTATTTCGTGCTGACGCGCTTCCCCTACGACCGCCTCGCGCTGCTCGCCGGGTTCCTGCTCCACGTCTTCTGGCTGTACACGCTCTACGTCTATGCGGAGCGGGGCGTTCGCCGGCGGTTCGCGGTCGTGCCGTTCGGCGGGATCGACGGCCTGACCCTGATCGACGGCGTCGAGTGGAAGATGCTCAGCCGTCCGCGGCTCCACGATACGCGCGGCTGCCATGCGATCGTCGCCGATTTCTCCGAGGATCTGCCCGACGAATGGGAAGCGTTCCTCGCCGATGCGGCGCTGGCCGGGCGCATGGTCTACCAGGTCAAGCAGCTGTCGGAATCGCTGACGGGACGCGTCGAGCTCGAGCATTTGTCCGAGAACAGCTTCGGCTCGCTGCTTCCCGCGCGAGGCTATTTCCACCTTAAGGGCCTGATCGACTTTCTGTTCGCGTTGCTACTGTTGCCGATCGCGCTGCCGGTGATGGCGGTCATTGCCGCCGCCATCCGCGCCGAAAGCGCGGGGCCTGTCCTGTTCCGGCAGAAGCGCGTCGGCCATGCCGGCAAGCGCATCACGGTCTACAAATTCCGCACCATGCGCCCGGCCGAGGTCGAGGACGAGCGGCTCGCGGCGATGACCAGCGATGGAGACGAGCGCATCACGCGCGTCGGCAGGTGCCTGCGTTATTTGCGCGTCGACGAGCTGCCGCAGATCTTCAACATCCTGTGCTGGCAGATGAGCTGGATCGGCCCGCGCCCCGAGGCCGAGGTTCTGTCTGTCTGGTACACCAGCGAGATACCTTATTATCGCTATCGCCACGTGGTGAAGCCCGGCATTTCGGGCTGGGCCCAGGTCAATCAAGGTCATGTCGCCGAGGTCGGCGAAGTGCACCGCAAATTGCAGTACGACTTCTATTACATCAAATATTTCTCGCCCTGGCTCGACCTCCTGATCCTGTTCCGGACGATCAAGACGATGCTGACCGGCTGGGGCGCCAGATGAACGGTTTCGGCCGGCTCAGCGACTGAAGCTCGAGGGAAAGTTGCTTCGATGGAGTTGAAAGAGAAGGTCCCGCGGCGGCGTACTCAGCAGCTGGACGAATATGATCGGCAGATCCTGGCGATCCTCGAGGAGGACGCGCGCCGCCCGACGGCCGAGATTGCGCGCGCCGTCGGCCTGTCCGGACCGACTACCGCCGAACGCATTGCCCGGATGCGCGACATCGGCCTGATCCAGGCGTTCACGATCCGGCTCGATCCGGGCAAGCTCGGCCTCGCCGTTTCCGCGATCGTCGAGTTCGAGCCGCACGACAATGGCGATGCCAAGGCCATGGCGGCGGTCGTCGGCCATCCGGCGGTGCGCTCCTGCTTCAAGGTGACCGGCCCGGCGATGCTGATCCTGATCGTCCACGCGGTCGATGGCGCGGAACTTCACAATGTCCTGCTCGAATTTGCCAGGCACGGCAGTACAAAAACCGCGGTGATCCTCTCCTCCGAGCTCGCCGACATGCCGTTCTTCGCCGATCGCCCCGAGGTCATCCCGGCGCTGCTCAAACGCAGCACTTCGAACGCGAAGGTCAGCTCGCTCCGCTGAAGTCAGCGCGCGCCGGCGCGGTTTCGCGCATTGTCAGGAACACCGGCAGCACGCCAAGCGCAACCAGCGCGATCATCGCGCCCGGCGCCATCGTCCACCCGGTGCGCTCGATCAGCCATTGCGCCAGCCACGGCGTCAGCCCGCCGAACAGCGCCGTCGCCATGGTTGCACCGAGCGCGAGGCCCGTGACCCGGCCTTCGCCCGGGAATTGCTCGGCGGTCGCCACGGCTCCAACCGCACTGTACGCTCCGGCGACTGCCGCAAGGACGAGCGCGCCGAGGAGCGCCTGAAGGCGAGTGCCGCTTGCCATGAGGGAAAACATGGCGATCGGCAGCAACGCGCTCAGGAGCGAGAGGACGATCAGCACGCGCTTGCGCCCGATCCGGTCCGACCACAGCCCGGTGAAGGGCGTCACCACGATCACGATCACCGCGGCGGCGGTCGACAGCCACAGCGAGTCACGTTCGCCGAGCGAGCCGACCGAGGTGAGGAAGGCGGGCACGTAGGTGATCCCGACATAATAAGTGATCGATCCCAGCGCGGAGATGGCGAAGGAGCGGGCGATCGCCGCGCGGTGGTTGGTCAGTGCGTGGCGGAAGGGGACTTCGGGCACCGTGCCCGCGGCCTGCTGCCGCTCGAACTCGGGCGATTCCTGCATGGTCGAGCGCGCGATCCACACGCTCCCGGCAAGCGCGGCGCCGAAGAAGAAAGGGATTCGCCATCCCCACGCCTGCAGGTCCGCCTCGCTCAGGCACGCGACGGTCAGTGCCGACACGCCGACGGCAAGCAGTCCGCCGACTTCGCTCGCTGCCGACGCCGAAGAAGCAATGAGTCCGCGCCGCCGCTCGGGGGCGCCTTCGAGCAGATAAGCGACGACGCCCGTATATTCGCCGCCGACCGAGAAGCCCATGACGCAGCGCAGCAGGATCAGGAGCCAGCCGGCGGCGGCGCCGATCTGGCTGTGGGTCGGGAGGAGGGCGGTTGCCAGCATCGCCGCGGTCATCATCGCCACCGAGCGGAGCAGCATGTGCCGGCGCCCGATCCGATCGCCGATATGGCCGAACACGACCGCGCCAAAGGGGCGCATCAGGTAAGCGATGGCGAAGCCGCCGAGCGTAATCAGGAGCGATTGCGCGCCGCCTCCGAAAAAGACCCGGCTGAGCACCGTCGCGAAGTAAAGATAGAGGGTGAAATCGTACCATTCGACAACGGTCGAGAAGGCCGCGACCGCCATCGAGGCGCGAGAGACTGACGGCGGGCGGTCGGATAATGGCATCGCTGCGAGCTTATTCCCGAAATTCAACCGAATCTAAACCAGATCGGCGCATTGCCGTTGGCGGACGAGGAACTTTGCGTGGGAGCCTTTGACCGGATCTTGAGAGCGGGGGGCAATTCTGGCCACGAAGAGTCGCGCCCGCAGTCCGCGCGCGCGGAAGGGCTCATCCAGGAATTCGAGAACAGCGAAAAGGGCTGGTTCTGGGAAACCACGCGGGACGGAACCCTGTCCTATATCAGCGAGTCCGTCGCGCGCGCGCTGGGACGCGAGCCGAGCGACCTGGTCGACCGGCCGTTCACCGACCTCGTCTCGACCGAGACCGAAGATGGCTCCGCGACGTCGGAACGAACCCTTGGCTTCTACCTCTCGTCGCACGTCGCCTTTCAGGACCTGATCGTCCGCGCCAAGACCAAGAATGAAATCTGGTGGTCGATTTCCGGCCGGCCGGTTCACGATGACGTGGGCCGCTTTTTCGGATTTCGCGGCTTTGCCTCCGACCTGACCAAAATGCGCCAGTCCGAAGTGGAGCTGGACCGGCTCGCACGCCAGGACGCCTTGACCGGGCTCGCCAATCGCCAGGCGCTGCGCCGGGCGCTCGACGACGCGCTGGTCGGAGCGGTTCGGCGCAAGCATCGGTGCTCGATCTTCCTCCTCGATCTCGACCGGTTCAAGGCGGTCAACGACACGCTCGGCCACCCTGCCGGCGACACTTTGCTGCGGCTGGTGGCGCTGCGGCTGACCGACGAAGTCGGCGAGCTCGGGCAGGTCGGGCGCCTTGGCGGCGACGAGTTCGAGGTCGTGCTTCCGTCCATGTCCTCGAAGGATGAGCTGTCGAAGCTTGCCCAAGGGATCATCGGCAGCCTGTCGCGGCCCTACACGATCAACGGCTCCGCGGTTTCGATCGGCGCCTCGATCGGCATCGTCACTTCCGACTATGACGACCGCACGTCGGACGATTTGATGCGCGACGCCGACCTCGCGCTTTATGCGGCCAAGGCGGCGGGCAAGGGCTGCTTCCGCTTCTTTGCCTCCGAAATGCACGAGGCGGCCCGCCAACGCCAGTTGATGGAATCGGACCTTCGCGTCGCGGTGGAAAAGGGTCAGCTGTGGGTTGCCTTCCAACCCAGCGTCGACGCGATGAGCGAAGCCGTCACCGGCTTCGAGGCCCTGGTTCGCTGGGACCACCCGGAACAGGGGCCGATCAGCCCGGCGATCTTCATTCCCCTCGCCGAGGAGATCGGCTTGATCGATGAAATCGGCGAATTGGTGCTCCAGACCGCCTGTAAAGAAGCAGCGAACTGGCCCGATACCATTTCGGTCGCGGTCAATCTGTCGCCGGTCCAGTTCAAGTCGCCGTCGCTTCCGGCAACCGTCAGGGGTGCGCTTGGCGAGGCGGCGCTTGCCGCGCATCGGCTCGAGCTCGAGATCACCGAGGGCGTGTTCCTCAGCAACGACGAGCACGTCGATGACATGATCCGCAGCCTCAAGAACATCGGCGTGAAGCTGGCGCTCGACGACTTCGGCACCGGTTATTCGAGCCTGAGCTATTTGCAGCGCGTCCCGTTCGACAAGATCAAGGTCGACCAGAGCTTCGTGCGGGGCGCGTCCGATCCCACCAGCCGCAACGCCGCGCTCATCCGCGCGATGGTCGGGCTCGCCTCCGACCTCAAGATGCAGACCACGGCCGAGGGGGTCGAGACCGACGAGGAACTGCAGCTGGTCCGCGATCTCGGCTGCTCGCTCGTCCAAGGGTATATTTTCGGCAAGCCGATGCCGGCGGAGCAGGCGCGGGAGCTGGCGTCGAAGGGTGCGGTCGAGCGGCCCGACGCGCACCTCGAGAAGCGCGAGCCGAGGATCCGGATCATCCGCGCCACCCTTCTTCATCATGCCGGGCGAGTGATCGGCGCGCGGCTGCGCAACATCTCGAGCGGCGGCGCGCTGGTCGAATGCCGCGAGGAAATGCCGGTCGGGGCCCCGATCCAGCTCGACTTCGCCGCCGGCGGCTTGCTCGACGCCAGCGTCCGTTGGGCCGAGGGCACGCAGTTCGGCGTCGAGTTTGCGGAGAAATTCGACCTCAGGCTGCTCCAGCCAACGAAGCCGGCGCCAAAATCCGTGACGATGATGACGCCGGACTTTCTGACCGCCGGCCCGGCCGAGACTTCCGAGAGCGCCTAGCATCATTGCGCGGCCGGCGGTTCCGCTTCACTCTGTCTTCATGGTGAAGCTTCTCGTCGTCGCCGCCGTCCTTCTCACACTCAGCGGCGCGGCGTCGGCTCAGACCGCGCCGCTTCCCTTCACGCTCAAGCAAGTCGGTCCCGGCGTCTACGCGGCGATCGAGCCCGAGCACCAGGCTGGGTCGAATGCCGGCTTCGTCATCGGCGACGAGGGCGTGCTCGTGATCGACGCCTTCTTTACGATCGATGCCGCGCGCGCCCTGGTCGGCGAGATCCGGCGCCTGACGCCCAAGCCGATCCGCTATGTCGTGAACACCCACTATCACGCCGATCATACCGGTGGCGACCAGGTGCTGCGCGACGCCGGCGCCATCATCATTGCCCACAAGAACGTTCGCGGGTGGGTGCGCACCAACAACTTCGCCTTGTTCGGCGACCGCATCACGCCCGAGCTGAGAAGCCGGATCGAGGCATTGCCGCTGCCCGACCTCGTCACCGACACGGACCTGACGGTGTGGCTTGGCGCGCGCAAGGTGATGGTGCGGACCGTGCTCGGCCACACCGGCGGCGACCTCACCATCTTCATCCCCGACGCCAACGTGCTGTTCGCCGGCGACATGCTGTGGCGGAAGATCCCGCCCAATTTGATCGACGGCTCGGTCAAGGAATGGGCGGCGACGGATGCGGATTTCCTGGGCATGCCGGGCGCGGCGCGGATCCGCTTCGTCCCGGGCCATGGCGATGTCGCGAACGTCAAGGACGTCGAGGAATTCCGCGGCTATTTGCTCAACCTCCAGCGACTGGTGGGAGAAGGTAGAGCGGCTGGCCTCAAGGATGATGCGCTGGCCCAGTCGGTAGCGCCCAAGCTCAGGGCGCTCCATCCGGATTGGACCATCAGCGACCGCGCCGCAGCGGCCGAGATTCGCTACATGGATCAGGAACTCGCCGGGACGAAGAAGCGCCCCGTCCCGTCAGGCGACTAGCTCGCCATCCGCTTCCGGCGAGCTGCCGTCCGGGGGAATCAGGCAACCCTGTTTCGGCGGCGCCGAGCGCAAGCTCGGTGCCTGAGCGGCGCCATGGAATTCGAACACGATGTAATGCGCGGGCTCGTCGCCGGCATTGCGCATGCCGTGCAGCTCGCCCTTAGGATAATAGATCAACGATCCGGGCCCTGCGTCCCGGCCCAGGGTCCGCACCCGGCCGGACTGGATGAGGATCGCGACGTCATAGTCGTCGCGGTGCGCGGCATAGCTGCCGCCGACCTCGAGTCGCGAGGTGTGGCAGTGGAATTTGCCGAGCCAGCGGGTCGGCGCCCCGAACAGGTTGCGCACGACAAACGGCCGCGAGCCGTTCGCTTCGGCCGGGGCAGGGCTGCGGAACACGCCCGAGCGAAGGCGCGCTCCGCCGACCGCGGGCGTGCGGCCGTGCCAGCGGAACATCATGTAGGTCACCGGCGCATTCGAAGGGTTGCGAATCGAGTGATGCTGAAAGGCGCGGTAATAAGCAAAGTCCCCTGCCTTCACCCGGATCGGCCGCGCGCCTTCGTGGCTTGGCTTGTCGGCGACCAGCAGATCCGCCTCGCCGTCGAGGACCATCAGCAATTCCTCCTCCGGATGGGCGTGGGGCGGATGGGGCCAATAACCCGGGCTCAGCACCGCCGCATGGCATGTCATGCTTTCGAGGACGGGCGTGGAGCCGGAAAAGAACGGATAGTGCTGCCACCCTCCTTCCACATTCTCGGCGAGCGGCAGGCCGATCGCGTGAATCAGCGACGGTAGCGCGGGCAGCGGCTTGGCCGCCGGCGGCATCGGCGGCGGCACCAGCCAGTTGGTCGCCGGCGGCGCATTGCCCTGGACGAGGATCGCCGGTGCAAGCTGCGGTTCGGTTTCCGAGGGAATGCGAACGGGGCAGTCGGCCGCGGCGAAGTGCAGGATGAGCGCGAACCGCGCTTCGGATTCGAGGCGGTTGTGCGAGCCGTGCCACATGCGCCCATCGAACAATATGGCTTCGCCGTCGGCGACCGCGGGCTCGACCATCCGCGCCTCGGGATTTTCGCTTTGTGCCCACCCGAGCACCGTCTCGGTCGAGCTGTCCTCCCTCGAAACGCCGGTGTCGGCCTGGAACTGGCTGAGCGTGCGGCGGCAGAGATGCGATCCGGCGATCATCCGGATGCCCGAGTTGGCGGTAGTGTTGTGAAGCCCGATCCAGGCGGTGACGAACCGACCGTCGGGAGCTTCGGTCTCCTCGTCGACGTGCCACGTGTGAATGTGTCCGGGGTTACGGAAGATGAGCTTGGTGCCCCACAGGATGATGTCGTCGCCCAGCAGCGGGGTCAGGAGCTCGATCAGCTGCTGATTCGAGCCGAGCTGGTAGAGCAGCCAGTCGGTGACCGCGCCGCCTTTCTTCCACACCGCCGGAGCAGGGCGGTCGGGGCCCGTGAGATGCGCGACCACCGCGCGGCACTGCCGCTCGTCGAGCAGGCGGATCGGGCCGAGGAAGCCGTCGCGGGCGAACGAATTCCCGGCGGGCGCCAGTGCTGGGCTTCGGTCTTCGGTCAAGTCCAGCATGCCCCGCCTTCGTTCCTAAGGTGCTGCGATTAAACTCGATACGGCGCGTCGTGTCACGCATCGATCGCGGGTTTGGTCCCGCCGTCCTGCCTTGGCGTTAACCACGACAATCCTGCATTTCGTCAACATTTGCGTAAGAATATCGAACGCGGCGTGGGTCCGGTGGCTTGAAAAAGGGGAGCACCGTCCATGAGGGTATTTGGGACGAAGCCGATTGAACCGACCGATGAAGACCGGGCGGCCGCGGCGCGCTTGAGCGCCGTTGCAGCCCGCTTCAAGGCCGAGCCCGTGGCCGACTTCACCGACGTGGAGCCGGACCCGTTCGAGGCGCCCGAAGCGCTCGATGAGCCGGACGGTGAATCGGATGCGGCGGACGAGCCGGACGGCGACGAGTGACCCGGCTCGCGTTGGCCGCGCTGGCGTTGGCCGCGGGCGGATGCGGCGCCAAACCCGAGCTTGCCTTCAACAATTCGATCACAGTCAAGCTCCCACCCGCGAAACCCGCTCTTTCGGCCCCCGGTTTCGCGTTCCAGCGCCTGCCGAAGGCGCACGGATAGCCCGCGACCATCTTCTCCCGGCTACCTGCTCGACATGCATTCACGCCGGGCAGTGAGTATCTCGCTTTGACACTGCCCCCGAACCATGACTAACTTTCGGTAACGGGGGAGAACGCGATGAAAGCGTTCGTCGTCTTTGCGGTTGCGGTTTGGCTGGTCTGCGGACTCACCGGCGCGTGGATACTCGACAAGCTCGACAGCGAGCATTGGAGTTATATCGTCCGCGGCCCGCTGACCCTGGTTCAAGCCATCAACGAAAGACCCGTTCCATACACGGGTCCGTAACGGCGCACGTCGCGTGCGGACCGGACTCGACCTGTGGGCAACTGCTGTTAAATTCCCATTCAACGACTCGGCAGTCGACGCTTCGGGGAGGGGGCGAATGGAATCCGATCTGCGCTTTTTTCGTCGGCGGGCGAATGAGGAAATGGCCGCTGCGCAGCGCGCGGTGACCGAAGCGGCGAGGGCGCGCCGCCTGGTCCTGGCCGATGCGTTCCTCCAGCGGCTGAAAGCCGTCGAGGCGTGCGTGGTGTCGAGCCAGCTCGATGCCTCGCTCGTGGCCGAGCGGCCGGTATTCCCGTGGGCCGCCGCCGAATAGCAGCGCCAGCTTTTGTCGGGTAGCCGACAAATCCTAACAATTTCAATAACATGAGTGACGATCCGCAACTGGAACGGCCCGCCGGCGGTTCTCGCTCAATGCCCATCGACCTGGCCTATTTGCTGTCGCGAGCAATCGAAGAAGAGGCGCGCGCCGCGAGCGCAGACGACGAAGCCGCCAAGGATGCCCATCGGCGGCTCGCCGAATATTACCGCAAGTGCGCGGAGGGGCGCGGGCCGCCGCCGCTCCCGGACCGCTCGTCGCCGTCCGGCCGGCTGACGATTTTCTAGACCGGCAGGCCGCGATCGCGGTTCTCCCGTCGGGAAGCGCGGACTAGCCGTTACGCCGCGAGGGGAAAAACAGCGGCTCTTCGCGGGTCACGATTTCGCGCACGCGCTCCTCGTAGCGCTCCGCCAGCTCGAGATGAGCGTGCCGGACCCGCGGATCCGGCTGCCGCAACGCCGCAGTCCGCTCTTCCGACGCGCGGACGAGGAAATAGCTGAGGTCTGTAGGCATGCTCGCCGCCCCCAAAATCGCTGGTGTCTTTATCACCGGATCAACAGGGATTGAATCACCTGCGTTAATTGACGGTCGTGCCCATTAATTTGGGGCGGGATGACGTTCGGTCGCCAAAGGATTAGGCTGTCCGCCGAGGGGGTGCGCATGTTCAGGCTGCTGAAGCTCACCCCTCCGCACGGGTGGAACGCGGTGGGCTGGGAGCTGGGGATCGTCACGCTCGGCGTGCTGATTGCGCTTGGCGCGCAGCAGGTTGCCGAAGCGCTGCACGACCGCAGCATTGCCGCGGAGACGCGCGCCGACATCACCGATGAGCTCAACAGCGACTTGATGAGCATGGTGCTGCGGCAGGCGGCCGAGCCGTGCATCGACCGTCGCCTGAGCGACGTGCGGGGCATCGTCATTCAGTGGGAACGGACGGGGTCGTTCGTGACGCCGAGCTGGGTGTCGCAGTCGCCGGTCATCGAGATCGAGCTCAGCCGCTACGATGCGGCGCTGTCCGCTGGGCGGCTCGCGCTGCTGTCGGGCGATGAGCAGTACCGGATGGGCGCGGTGGTGGGGCGGATCCGCAAATATGACGAGTGGCAGATGGCGGAGCGCGTGCCGTGGGGCAGGCTGCGGGCGCTGCAGTTCGGAGCCGATGCGCTGTCGGCGGGCGACCGCGCGGCGATCCGCAGCGCGCTCCAGGACGCCGCGACTTTCAACTATGAGGCCAAGCTCAACATCGCCCAGGCGCTGCCGATGGCGCGCCGATACGGGTTCAGGCCCGACGAGAAGGGCTTCCGCGAAATGGCGCCTCAGGTGTGGCCCGGCGGCAAGTTCACGCCGTCCATTTGCGCGGCCATCGATACCCCGCCCGCGGAAGCCAATAAGCGGGTGATCATCCCGCTCGCGCAGTAAGTGGCCTAATCGCCGGTCTTGAAAGCCGGTAAACGGCCGCAATCGCCTCAAATCCGACACGGCTTGTCAAAGTTCATGAACCTTTTGCGTCCTGGGGGACGCTAACCGATGCTCGGTTGGCTCGCCGCCGGACCTGTAGCTGCGTTCCCAAAGAGGGGGGCAGACCAAGGAGCCCAAAATCATGAAACGCTTTATCGCTTTTGCCGGAGCATCGGCCATGCTGTTCGCGCCTGCCGTGGCGTTCGGACAGGGCGCGCCCGGCAACGGCCAGAATAATGGCACCGGTTATTGGCATACGAATAGCGGCAACGCCGCCGGGCAGCCGGGCCAGGATTGCGAAGAGTTGATCCTGGAGGGCCTCGGCGCGGCCCCCGGCCATTCGGGCAGCGCGCCCGGCGGCGGCTCGCCGTTCACCGGCGAGGACAGCACGGCGGGCACGCATTACGCGGGCTCCCAGCCGCAGAATTCGCGCAATACGGCGTCGGTGTCGCAATATGACGTCGCCTGTGCGAACCAGACGCCGCTCTGAGGACGGTGAAAAATAAGGCGGCCCGGTGGACAGAGTCCGCCGAGCCGCCTTTTAGGTGTCGCCTTCGACCCATCGCCCCTTGGGGAACGCGACGGCCGAAAGCTTAACACAGATTGCAAATTAGTCGAGTCTTGAGTCACGTCACGAGCCGGCCGAGGCCGCGGCGAATACCGCATGCTGGTCAGCGAAGGCGCGCCTGAAGGCGGGGCGCGCTTCGCCGCGGGCGACGAAAGCGGCGAGGTTGGGATACTCGCCGAGGAAGTTCGCCCCGGCCGGCCGGCGGAGCACGTTGACCGTCAGCAAGTCGCCGGCGCTGAACCCGCCGTCGAGCCAGTCGGCATCGCCGAGCCGGGCCGAGAGCTGGACGAGACGGTCGCGGACGCGGCCGTCGAGCAGCGGCAGGCGCTCGGCGAACCACGGCCTGTCCTTCTCGAGCAGGATGAAACCTTCGCGCTCGACGATCGGCGCCTGCACGGTCGTCAGCGCGGCGAACATCCAGGCAATCGCGCGCGCCCGGGCGTCGGCGTCGGCGGGCAGGAGGCCGGCGTGGCGCTCGGCAATATGGAGCACGATCGCGCCCGATTCGAACAAGGCGAGATCGCTTTCCTCGTAGGTCGGGATCTGCCCGAACGGATGGATGGAGAGATGCGCCGGTTGCTTCATCTCGGCGAACGAGACGAGGCGGACGTCGTACGGTTGGCCGACCTCTTCGAGCGCCCAGCGCACCGCCATGTCCCGGGCGAGCCCGCGGCCGCGATCGGGCGAGCTTTCGAACGCGGTGATGGTCGGGGTCA
Source organism: Sphingomonas sp. URHD0057 (assembly GCF_000620665.1). Lineage (GTDB taxonomy): Bacteria > Pseudomonadota > Alphaproteobacteria > Sphingomonadales > Sphingomonadaceae > Sphingomicrobium. Next base: position 476,742 of record NZ_KK211162.1, read on the forward strand.
TTGGTCGTCCTCTCCAAGCATGACATCGGCGAGGCTGTAGCAGTGGCTTGCCTGATAGGCATTGCGGCCGCGGTTCATGTGGGTGAGGTTGAAGCGGCGGATGGCGCGGAGCGCGTGGGGGGCGGCGAGGAATGTGCGGATCGAGGCGGCGCCGCGGACTTTCGCGCCGAAAGTGTCGGCTTTCCAGTGGAAGTGGCCGACGTCTTCGGGTCTCGCCACGCAATGCTCGAGCAAGGCCTGGTCGAGATGATCGGGCTCGGGCGACCCGTCGGTGGTGAAATCGGAGAGATGGAGGATGATGCGGGCGCGGAGATCATCCGCCTCGGCGTGCAAGGCGAACAGTTCCATCCAGCCTGCATTGACCCTGACCAGCGGCTTGTCGGGGCTCGTCGGCAGGCAGGAGACCGACCAGTAACGGCGCTCGGTCGTGCGCGGGATGGGGATGCAGGTTGCGCCGTAGATCTTGAGGATTTCGAGGACGTCCTGCGCCTGCGGCCGGCGCAGCAGCTTCTCGAGCCGCGCGGCGTATTTGAAGCGCTGTTCGAGCGATTGGGAGCGTTCGTCGGCGTCGGCCGGAGTTGCCTTGCCTTCCAGCCAATTGCGCTGCTGCTCCGGGTCGAGGAACTGGCGCAGGCCTTTTTTGATGCTGCGATCGACGCCGTGCATGGCGCGGGCGTAGCAAACCTTATTGGCGCTCGCACCCACGCCTTACCCGCTAGCTGGATGCACTAGCCGGGAGGTTTCGCCTTGGCAGGCGCAGGATTTGCCAGCCGGCTAGCTTCGTCGTCGTCCGGTTGGAACGGATCAAGCAGGCTGGCGACGGCCTCGCGGACGCCCTCACGATAGCGGCTTCCGCGGTCGCCAGGTTCCTTGTCGTAGACCTTCAAATCGTCTCCTCGAAGCGCTTCCTCGCGAATGATCGCCAGTGTGCGATCATCGCCGCCATAAATGTTCTGAATGAGCAGCCGAACAGCCCCCCGCAGGGCAGTGATTTCTGCCTGGAGATCTATAATGCGGTTGGCAGTCTCGTCGTCCACAACACTCAAATAGGAGCAAATCTTCAGCCTCGCTAGCCGCGGGGAATCGGTGAAACCTGCCGACACACGAAACCAAGTCTGAGCAATCCTCAGTCGGCGGCGGGCCGATCGTAGATTGGCGACAGCTTGCGGGTGGGGACCGGGGTGTTGCGTTTGATGAAGGCCTCGGCCTCGCGCATCGTGCCGAAGCCATGTTCGGTGGCGCCGCTCCCCTGGTGCGCGAGCACCGCGACGAACGGCAGCGCGGCGCCCGCGACATGCGTGACGCGGCCCGCGGTCGAACTCATGTGCCCGCCTTCATCTTTCCAGGTCTGCTCGGGCGTCATCTCGATCTCTTCTACCAGAGCGGCTGGGCGGGGCGATGCCGCGCCCGCGCGCGCTCGATTCCGATGATCTTCCGCTTGAACTTGCGGCGGATCAGCTCGGCCCCGTCGACGCTGTTGCAGACGAGCCGGACGCCGCCCTCGGGAAGCGCTTCGATCGCCGACACGCCGACCTTCGACGCGAGGCAGTGGGCGAGCGCTTCGCTCTCGCTCATGGCGAGTTGCATGGCCCTGCTCATACGCCGCACCCGGCCCGGCCCTGCTCGGCTTTGCGCGCCGCATCCTCGACCCGATAGGTCTGGGTCCGGCGCAGCCGGTCGGCCATGTCGTCCCAGGCGGACGCGGCGCTGAGGCAGCGGTCGCGGACGTTGGCCAGGCGGGTCTGTTCGGCTTCGGCACGGCACTGGGCCGCGCGTTCGGTATAAAACTCTAATGTCGACATGGCGCGCGATCCTTCTGAGGGCAGGGCCCGGTCCGCGATGGTCGCGGAGCGGGAATGACTGCGATCAGGCGCTCTGCAGGTTGACCGCGCTGGAGCGGCCCTGCTTGTCCGTTTCGATTTCGTAGGTCACGCGCTGCTCGCGGTCGAGCGTGCGCATCCCCGAAGCTTCGACGGCGCTGATGTGAACGAACGCATCGGTGCTTCCGTCCTCGGGCTGAATGAAGCCGTAGCCCTTGTCGATGTTGAAGAACTTCACGGTTCCGGTGATCATATTGATATTTCCTTCTGTGGCGGACCGCCAATCGGCCCCCATGGCTATGAGAGGCGAGAGAAGGAAAAGGAGCCGCAAAGCACCGCAGACCGACTGATGCGACTGGTAGCAATTCCTACATAGGCGTTTGCGGCGGAAAATCAATTGATTGGAGTTGGCGAGGAGACGGTCGCTTGCCCTCGACCCGCGTCCGAACCGACCGGCACCAGTTGGCTGCGGAGCGTCGCGAGGAAGCCGTCGCGCTCGGCTTCGGCATCGGCCGCGAGCTCGGCCTGCTCTTGGGCTTCGGCGGCGGCCTGGTGGGCGTCGAGCAACTCGGCTTCCTCCGGCGTGCACTCGCGCTCGTAGGCGTTGAAGCCGTCCCACGCGCGGCTCTGATAGCCGTCGAAGCCGGGCGGCGGCGGGAAGTCGGTCATCCAAGCGCCATCGTCACGCTGCCAGACACTGTCCCAGGGGTCCAAGCCGGGCGGCTCGGGGATAGGATTTTCGCTCTCGGGAAGTTGACCAAATTGACCATGCGGCGGCGATTCCAATATCGCCCGGGCGCCAGCCGCGTCGCCCTTGCCGATCAGGTCGAGATAATCGTCCCACCGGCGCATGACCGCGAGGTGCGCCGAGCCTTGCTCCTCGGCGCGGTCGCAGCGCTTGTCGAGGCGGTGAAGCACGGCGATCGACAGGCGGCCTTCGTAGCGATGGCGCTGCGCGACCACCTCGCCGTTGCGGGTGACGGTATCGGTCACGCCGTCGAGGCTTTTCTCGATTATGTCGTCGGCGAGCGGATTGCGGGCCATCAGCGCGGCGGCGTCCCAGCCGGTGGCGAACAAGGGATCGCGGTTGCGGAGCGCGTGGGCGGATTGCTTGCTGAGCCCGGTGTAAGCCAGAGCCAGGCTGACGCGCCCGGTCTCAGCCAACACCTGCAGGAACAGCTTGCGCGCGAACGGCGTCCAGCCGTCATGGCGCGTTCCTTCGGGCGCGAGGCTGGCGACGAACTCGGCCAGTGCTTCGGGGTTGGCGCGGAGGTGGTCGACGACTTCGGCGAGCGGGGTGGCTGTGGCGCGCGATTCGCGGGTCATCGCGGGTTCGTCCTCTTCGGCGTGCCCGGCTAGCTCAGGGCAGGCTCCTTCGACTTGCTCAGGACGCGTCTTCAACCAGGCGATCGGCGCGGAATGCGGGGTTGAGCAGGGACGGGGCGATGGTTGTGGTTCATCTGATTCGTAGTCCATGAACCATATTGGAACTCAGATGGCCTTTCAAACTCGTCTTTCAGTGTTACAAAAGCCTGAGGGCTCAGGGGGCTGCGTTGGTACTCATTCTTATTGGGCTTTGGCTCGGTTCGGCAATTGCCGGTTGGTTCCTATTCTGGCCTTGGCTGGCAGTGCCACTCGCTGTGATCGGCCTGTACGTGATGCGCTTCAACGCCAGATTGCGCGCAGCTCGGGAGCGGAACGGATTGCCGATAGGTGGAACAGGGTTTCCGGGAACGTCGATGGTCGGTCCGAACGTCAAACTTTTGGTCATGACGCTGGCGCAACACCTTGCGATCTTTGGGGCCGCTGCTGCCCTCCATTGGATGGTCGGCTAGGGAGGGACTGCGGTCCGTTGTGGTCATCGCTTCTAGAAACAATGGAGCGTGACCAGATCAAGCAGCTTCCCAAGCCTAAGAAAAATCGGAGCGGGAACCGGCTCGAACACGGGAGTTGTCGGTCCTGTCCGGATTGTTAGCCCGACATTCTCCACGTTCATCGTGTTCCTCTTTCCGACTGCGATCCTGAACTCGTCTTGCCATGCAAAGTCCTCGGGCTTGATGAGGACAAGCCGCTCGGGAAGTGCCCAATCCGCTCCAGGTTCCTTGCTATGCCTTCTGTACTCGACCTTACCGCAGACCACTTGTTCATAGTCGAATTGCGAGGAGGAGTTCGCGCGCATCTTCAACCGTCGCGCCAGCATCTCTGGGTCTGGTATCTCGACGCAGAAGGAACCGAATTTCTTAGCCAACTCCGCAGAGAGCTGATTGCTGGCGCAGTAGACGAAAATGTCGTTCTGATTGACGGAGGAGTTGAAGCTTCCGCCTTTCAAGGTGACGATTCGCCCATCCTCCATATTCATGACCAGACCGCCTTGCGGTGCATAGGTCAGAATGCCGTCACGCGGGTCGCCACGAACCCGTCTGCTTCCCGACCCCGAAAGTGGGAGAGTGGTTGCAGCATCAATTCGCCCTTGTTGATGAGCGCCAATGCGTGCGCTTCCCCGGTAAAATATTTGAATATCGGCACGCTGAAACCTCGGTCGGCGCTTAGCGCCCCAGCTGTGGTCACCAATGTGTCGGAATCCTCTGTCTGTCAGCAGTGTACCTAGCCGTGTAAGGATTGCTGCATGGAACTGACTGAAGACCTTCGACGCCAAATAATCGAGCAGAACGAACAGGCAGGGAAGGAGCTGTCTTATGGGCTTAGCGAAACCCTCCTGAGGAAAATCGGAGAGTGCATTCTGCTCTGGAACAAGATTGAGTTTGAGGTCGAAGCAGCCGTCGCCGTCCTGCTCATGCCTCTAAGTATTGTGGCAACCGGTAAGTTGATGAAATCATACAATTCACAACTCAAATTCGATGCCCTTCAAGCTGTATTGGACGCTCAAGGTTGGGTCGGCGGAACTACGCGAAAATTCGTCGAAGACACACTTCGGAAGATAAGACCGCTAGCGGATCAGCGAAATGAGATTGCTCACGGGAGATGGCAAATTGGTGACGCAGCCGGTCCACGAAGTTCCCGCGAGTTCTACGCGGCGAAAGGAATCGGGGAGGCCGACGTCGACAAGATTCTAACAAAGATGCGCAGCGCATACGCGCGCATCGGCGCTGCCAGGAGCTTTTTGACCATAGAGCGAAGGGCCAACTCACCGCCCAAATGAAGATTTTAGGGAGCTCTGCGCTGCTATGAGTCAGGTTAGTTGTCCGCTCGATCTGAGCGACGCAAAGGCGCTCCTTACGCGTGCCCGACGGCATTACGACGAATACAAGAAGGCCGTCCACGGCGAAGGCCTGTCTACTCTGTGGGAAATCAAAGAGTCTTTCGACAGAACATCAAACGAATGGACGTACCGCGTAATCGTCAATCGTGCGCGTTTGATCGATGCCAAACCGATCCTTTCCGATGCTGCTTCGAACATAATCTCGACCCTCGATCACGTCGTGGGAGCAATCGCTCGAAACAACGGACAGTCGCGAGACACCGGCCTCCATTTTCCGCGAGATTTGCGCGACGAGCAGTTCGCGACAGGACTGGCGAAAATCGAGGATAAGATCGGCGCCGATATGGCTGGCGTTCTGGCAGTTGCGCGGCGGAAGTTTCGACTTGAAGCGAACCATGTTCATGCCGTTCGACAAATTGCTAATTCGGGCAAACATTGGGAGCTGATGGTATGCGACGCCGGGGTCGACGCTGTAATCTTGAACGAGGACGGAAGGCAGCGCGTCTTCGAAACCCCACGGGATGCCGACAGTTACGAGTTTTATCGTGGCCCGCAGCGGATCACGAATGGGATGCACCTTTGGGTCATTCTCAAAATTGAGGGTTTGGGTCAGGACCTGCCGAACACCCCAGATAGTATTTTTGAATGCGCTTTTCGATTTGTTGACGGGATAATGACGGCGTTGGAGCACACGGCTCCGTCATAACGGCGGTGTGGTCAGCGGGCGACACTCGGCCCGTTAGGCGCTCGACCAAATTCTTGGCCGGCTGGCGGTACTCGTAGGAGCTCGGAAGCGTCACCTTCAGCATGGACCGGGGCGTCGGGTCCATGGTGGCGACCATACTTTCGTCATTCCCGCGCAAGCGGGAACCCAGCGGGTCCAAAGGCTGCGGGAGCAGTCTGCCAGCTGTTGCGGGCATCATACGCTGGGTCCCCGCTTTTGCGGGGATGACGTTTAAGATTTGAGCGGAGCGAAACCGAAATCTTCTGCCAGGTCGCGCCACTCAGGATTATCGGCTTCAATCAGCTCCAGCTTCCACGCGCGATTCCATTTCTTGATGCGCTTTTCGCGCGTGATCGCGGATTCCATCGTCGGATGTTGCTCGAACCAGACGAGCAGCTTTACGCCATAGTCGCGGGTGAAGCCGCGCACGAGGCCGTGGCGGTGCTGATGGATGCGGGCGAGGAGGGTGGAGGTTACGCCGGTGTAGATCGTGCCGTTGCGCCTGGATGCGAGCAGATAGACGCAGGGCTTAAAGTCAGCGTGCATGTTGTTTGTTTAGCTGGGTTCCCGCGTTCGCGGGAATGACGAAAAGCGGTGCTTGTTTAGCTGGGTTCCCGCTTTCGCGGGAATGACGAGTTGCTTTTGTTGCGCTGGGTTCCCGCTTTCGCGGGAATGACGAAGAAGGTCACGCATCGATCGCATCATCCTCGACCGCGCTCGCCCGGCTCTGGATAAACTCGAACCGCGGCGCCGGGTCGCGCCCCATCAGGCGCTCGACCAGGTCCTTGACCGGCTGGCGGTCTTCGTAGGCGCTGGGGAGGGTGACCTTGAGCATGGACCGGGTCGCCGGGTCCATGGTGGTTTCCTTGAGCTGGTTGGGGTTCATTTCGCCGAGGCCCTTGAAGCGCGAGACCTCGACCTTCTTGCCTTTGAACTCGGCCACTTCGAGCTCGGCGCGGTGGGCGTCGTCGCGGGCGTATAACGTCTTGGCGCCGCTGGTCAGGCGGTAGAGCGGGGGCTGGGCGAGGTAGAGGTGGCCGCGGCGGACGAGCTCGGGCATTTCCTGGAAGAAGAAGGTCATCAGCAGAGTCGCGATGTGGGCGCCGTCGACGTCGGCGTCGGTCATGATGATGATCTTCTCGTAGCGCAGCGCATCCTCGACGAATTTTTCGCGGGAGCCGCAGCCGAGCGCGAGGTTGAGGTCCGCGATCTCGCTGTTGGCGCGGATCTTGTCGGCGGTGGCGGAGGCGACGTTGAGGATCTTGCCGCGGATGGGCAAGATCGCCTGGGTCTTGCGGTTGCGCGCCTGCTTGGCCGAGCCGCCGGCGCTGTCGCCCTCGACGATGAACAGCTCGGTGCCTTCGGGGTTGTCGGATGAGCAGTCGGTGAGCTTGCCGGGGAGGCGGAGCTTGCGCGCGCTGGTCGCGGTCTTGCGCTGGACTTCGCGTTCGGCGCGGCGGCGGAGGCGCTCCTCGGCGCGCTCGACGATCGATCCGAGGAGCGCGCGGCCGCGGTCCATGTTGTCGGCGAGGTAATGGTCGAAGTGATCGCGGACCGCGGCCTCGACGAAGCGGGCCGCCTCGAGGCTGGTCAGGCGGTCCTTGGTCTGGCTCTGGAAATGCGGGTTGCGGATGAAGATCGAGAGCATCAGCTCGACGCCGTTGAAGACGTCGTCGGCGGTGATGTCCTTGGCTTTCTTGTTGCCGACGAGGTCGCCGAACGCGCGGATGCCTTTGGTCAGAGCGGCGCGCAGGCCCGCTTCGTGGGTGCCGCCGTCGGGGGTGGGGATGGTGTTGCAGTAATAGCTTTCGCTGCCGTCACTGTAGAGCGGCCAGGCGACCGCCCATTCGGCTGAGCCCTGGTCGTTTGGAAACGGCTGCTTGCCGACGAACGGCTGGTTGGTGACGGCCGGGCGGTCGCCGAGCTGCTCGGCGAGATGGTCGGCGAGGCCGTTGGCGAACTGGAAGACGGCGGTTTCGGGGACGTCGACGCTGGTCAGCGACGGATCGCAGCGCCAGCGGATCTCGACCCCGGCGAAGAGGTACGCCTTGGAGCGGGCGAGCTGGTAAATGCGCAACGGATCGAACGCCGCGTCGGCACCGAAAATCTCGGTGTCGGGGACGAAGCTGGTGCTGGTGCCGCGGCGGTTGGGCGCGGCGCCGACTTCCTCGAGCTTCGAGGTGGCGAGCCCGCGCGAGAAGGCCTGGCGGTAGAGCTTCTTGTCGCGCGCGACCTCGACCACGGTCTCGATCGACAGCGCGTTGACGACGCTGACGCCGACGCCGTGGAGGCCGCCGGACGTCGAGTACGCCTTGCCCTCGAACTTGCCGCCCGAGTGGAGGGTGGTCATGATCACTTCGAGCGCCGACTTGCCGGGATATTTGGGGTGCGGGTCGACGGGGATGCCGCGGCCGTTGTCGGTGACGGTCAGGCGATTGCCGGGGTCGAGCGTGACCTCGATGCGGGAGGCGTGGCCGGCGACCGCTTCGTCCATCGAATTGTCGATGACTTCGGCGGCGAGGTGGTGGAGAGCGCGGGCGTCGGTGCCGCCGATATACATGCCGGGGCGGCGGCGGACCGGCTCGAGCCCTTCCAGCACCTCGATCGCCGACGCATCGTAGCTGTCGGGCGACGACGGGGCGGAAGAGGAGAACAGGTCGGCCATGGGTGAGAGAGGTATATGCGCCGGATTCTCGGACTGCCAAGAAAGCGGCGGCGGTTTATCCACAGATGAGGGCGTGGTAGGTTTGCGCTGGAGGTAATCGATGAGGAAAGCTGCAATCGCAATCGGTGCGCTGTGTCTGGCGGGAACAGCGACGGCGCAGTCGGGCGGCCCGGGCGACACCGGCGGCCGGGGAACGGTGTCGCCGCCGAGCGATACCGCCTCGGACCCTCCCGGCAGCGGCGGCGGCTGGGCCCGAAAGTACGATTCTCAGGGCCGCATGGGCGAGGCGGACTACCAGCAGGAACTCGCACGGCGCATCGCCGCTGCCCAGGCGCTGGTCGGGCGGCCGCTGACCGAGCGCGACCGCGGCAAGATCCGCGCCGCGATCAGCGCCGACCTCATCGCCTGGCGCAAGCAATACGACCCGCGCCGCGCCGACTATCGCGCGATGCACGACCGCTGGCTGGTCGACGAGCAGGCGCTGTCCCCCGAAGGCTGGGCGAAGCAGCGCGTCGACTGGCTGCGCGCGCAGCAGGAGTGGATCGGCAGCGGCGGATAAGCCCAGTTTCGAGCGGACATGAAAAAGGCCCCGGAGCTAACGGACCCCGGGGCCTTTCCTGTTGCCGGCGCCTGAGGGAGGCACCGGCGCGCGCTGCCGTTACCAGCAGCGGGTCTCGGCGAAGTGGATTTCGGCGGCGGTGGTGAGGATCGCCTGGGCGACCTCCTCGGCCGACTGGCCGGGGTGAAGGCCGTCGAAGACGTTGATCTCGGGGTCGGGCATGAGCCCGAACTCGGCGGCGCTGGCGCGGGTGGTGATCTCGATCAGCTCGTATTTCATGGTCGTTCTGGTCCTGCGGGGGAAGCGGTCCCGCGCGCGCTGGGGAGGGAGGGGTTCGCGCGCCCGGGACCTTCGAGCTCAGCCGACGGTCAGCGTCGGGTTCATCCGGATCGGCCGGCTCAGGTTGAAGTAATTGGGGGAGGTTTTGATCACCGCCTGGTGGATCTCCTCGAACTGCTCGGGCGTGCCGTCGCCCGCGATGCGCACTTCGTAATCGACATCGGTGTAGCCGGCCGGAACCTCGTCGCTGAGGCCGAGGAAGGCTCGCAGGTCGAGCTTGCCGCGGGTGCGGATCTCAAGGCTGTCGAGAGTGATGCCGCGGATCGCGGCGCCGGCGACGTAGCCGACGGTGATGCAGGCGTTGAACGCCGCCATTAGCAGCTCCTGCGGGTTGGGTGCGCTGTCGGTGCCGAGCAGCTCGCACGGCTCGTCGGCGACGATCTTGTGGCGCCGCGCGATGCGGTTGCCGGCAAGGTCGTAGCCCTCGACCATCGTCTCACTGCGGGTCTGGCCGGTCCAACGGGTAACGACGTCGAAGCCGACCTGGGCCTGCCCGGCGTCTTTCTCGATCGCCTCGACGACGTCGCCGAGCGCAGCGAGGTCGAGGCCGTTGACGCGGGATTTCACGGTATCAAGCATTGAAATTACTCCTTGGGTTGATCGGGTTTCAGGCGAACAGCGGGGCGGCTTCGGCAATCCGCTCGGCGGCGCGCGGCGACAGGCCCTCGAGCGTCGCCTTGAAGCGCTCGTGGACCATGCCCGAGCCGATGTAGGTCCAGCGCGCGGCCTGATGCTGCTGGCTGATGATGTCGGCGCGGTTGGGAAGCACGCGGCCGATGATCTGCTCCAACGCATCCATGTTGAAGTGCGCCTGCTGGCACAGGCCCTCGTCGAGGAAGCTGCCGATCTCGAAGAATTCATCGATGACGCGATCGATCTTCTTGTCGCTGAGGCCGGCGCCGAGCTTTTCGACGATCAAGGTATCGAGCTTGGCGTGCTGCGCTTCCTCCATCCAGTGATGGCGCAGCAGGCTCTTGAACAACGGGTCGAGATCGCGATCGTCGCGGATCGAGCCCAAATAATGGCTCTGGCTCATCCACTCGATCATCAGGATTACGAGGCCGACCGCGAGCGGGTCATGGCTGAGCACCTTGGCGCCGATCGCTTCCGAGGGACCGATGACCCGGCACTCGACCGGGAAACCGCGGACGAAGGCGGCGTGGAAGCGCTTGAACAGATGGATGTGTTTGGCTTCCTCGGTCGCGAAGTTGAGCAGCGCCCGCACCCGCCAGTCGTCGTCATCGTGCAGCGCGGTGCGCGAGTGATCGATCAGGAACGGGAGAATGAATTCCTCGACGATCGCGAAGATCGACAGATACTGATGCGCGCTGATCTGGTTGAGGATGCGCTGCTCATCGCCGTCGAGCGAGGCGACCACCGCGGTGCGCGCCAGGCTCTCGGGCAGGAAGTGGCGCGAGAAATCCAGGTCCTGGTCCTCGCGCAGCACATCGTCGAGCATCCACTGCGCCCGCAGCGAGGTCGCCAGCGTCATCTTGTAGTTGAAGTCGTGATACACGGCCCGGACTCCTTCTATTCCTAAGAGTGAAGCAAAGCCGGCAGCACCGCGGTCGAAACCGCAGACATTCCGGAAAGAACTGCAAAGACCATCGCGACGAATTGTCGCGAACGGAGCTCGTAATTGGCGTCGGTCATCTCTTGTCACCTTCCCTTTTTTCGGATGAGTTTTCCCGTCTCGAAAAGCGCTGCTTTCCGAGGGAAAGGAATCTCTTCCGATTTGACGAAAGAGGATTTAGGCGATCACCCGATTCGGCAAAATGATTGCGCCGCCGTATAAATTGACCGAAACGCCGGAACGCACCCGCAAATGGACATTCTCGACGAGATCCTGAGCTCGCTTCGCCTGAGCGGCGGGGTCGTCATCGACGGCGAGTTCAGCGGCGACTATTGCGTGCTGGCGCAGTTCACGCCGGACCATTTCGCGCCGTTCTTTCCCGAGCCCGATGCGCTGATCAGCTATCATTACGTGCGCTCGGGAAAGATGCTGGTCGAGGTCGACGGGCAACCGCCGACGATGGTCGAGGCGGGCGGAATCGCGATCCTGCCGCGCAACGACCCCCACCTGCTGTCGAGCCGGAGCGGACTCCAGCCCGCCGATGCAAGCCAGGTCGGCTGGGTCACCGCCGACGGCGTCCATCGCGTGAAGAGCGGCACCGACGGCAGCAAGACCGAGGTGTGGTGCGGCTTCCTCGGCACCGCGAAGAGCGCCGGCCATCCGTTGCTGGACGCGCTGCCGCCCTTGCTGACGCTGAACGCCAGCGGCGGCGAAGCGCAATGGCTCGACAGCTCGATGCGCTTCCTCGCCGAGGAGCAGCCGTCGCCCGACATTGTGGCGCGTCAGGCCGAGCTGTTCCTCGCCCAGGCGGTCCGCGAATATGTCGAGCACCTGCCGCCGGGATCGGACGGCTGGTTGCGCGGGCTCGCCGACCCGGCGGTGTCGAAGGCGCTGTCGATCATCCACGAATGCTATGCCGAGGACCTCGACGTCGAGAGCCTGGCGCGCGCGGCCGGCGTGTCGCGGTCGGTGCTCGGCGAGCGCTTCGCCGAGCTGATCGGCGAGCCGCCGATGCGCTATTGCGCGCGCTGGCGGATGCGCATCGCCCAGAACCTGCTGCGCGAGACCGACCAGAACACCGCAAGCATCGCCTACGCCGTCGGCTTCGCTAGCGAGGCGGCGTTCAACCGCGCGTTCAAGCGCGAGTTCGGCGAGCCCCCGGCGAGCTGGCGGCGGCGGATGGAGGAGCAGGAGCAGGCGCTCGCCGAGCGGGCGACGCCGCAGCCCCTGCCGCCGCAGCAGGTCCGCTATTGCAATGCACGGGACGGGACGCGGCTCGCCTATTCGATCACCGGCGAGGGCCCGCCGATCGTCAAGACGGCGAACTGGCTCAACCATATCGAATATGACTGGGACAGCCCGCTGTGGCAGCACTGGATCCAGGAGTTCACGCGCTGCGGCAGCCTGGTTCGCTACGACGAGCGCGGCAACGGTCTCAGCGACTGGGACACGCCCGAATTGTCGCTCGACGCGTTCGTCGACGATTTGGCGACGGTGGTCGACAAACTGGAGCTCGCGGCGTTCGACCTGCTGGCGATCAGCCAAGGCGCGGCGGTGGCGATCGCTTATGCGGTGCGCAACCCGGACCGGGTGCGCAGGCTGGTCATCTGCAACGGCTATGCGGAAGGGTGGGCGGTGCGCGCCGATGCGGCCGAGGTCGCGCGGCGCGAGGCGATGCTGACGCTGACTCAAATGGGCTGGGGCGCGGACAACCCGGCCTATCGCCAGCTGTTCACCAACCATTATGTGCCGGGCGCGAGCCCCAAGCAGATGGGCTGGTTCAATGAAATGCAGCGGCTGTCTGCGTCGCCGGAGAATGCAGTGCGGCTGCAGCGCGCGCTGTCATTGCTCGACGTCTGCGAGCTGCTCCCGCAGGTGCGGACGCCGACGCTGGTGTTTCATTCGCGCGAGGACCAGGCGGTGCCGTTCGGCCAGGGCGAAGTGTTGGCCGGCGGAATCCCCGGCGCGGCGTTCGTGCCACTCGAAAGCCGCAACCACATATTGCTGGAGAGCGAGCCCGCGTGGCGCATGTTCAGTGACGTAACGCGCGAGTTTTTGAAGGGTTAGATGGCGGTTTGTCTGCCTTCGACCCAAAGCAGACTCGGAGCTACTGAATCTAGTAACAGAGGCCGTATGCAATTTGATCTCACGCTTGTCCTCAGCTTCTTAGAAAAGGCGTTTGTCGTCCTTTTGGCGCCTGCTGGGATTTGGTTTGGGTGGCTTCTGCAGCACAAGGACAAGGCCGAGGATCGAGCCCAACAACAACAAGAGCGGCTTCGAGATAAGGCGGAAGAAATTTATGCCGAGCTCAGCGCGGTTCAGGATGTATCCAAGGCCGCTCTCCTCCACGCCCTTCGTGATCTTCAGGGCACTCTCGAGGGGCCTCCCGGCTTTTCGCCCGACGTCAAATTTGATCGCCTTAACGCGCTGCTGTGGATGTATTTTCCAGGAGCTGAGCAGATCATGGTGAATCACACGTCTGCGATTTATGAGTCAGCCAAGAAACACTCCGAACTCTTTGCGAAGGTCCAAGGCGACCAGTCCCTCGCTGTGGAGGAAAAGCTCAAGCGCGTTAAACAGTCGACGCTCGATCAGGCTAAGGCGAATCAGGCACTAACAACTGAAACCGTAGCCAAGCTCACTATGTTTATGAATCAAGAGGTCAAGAAGTTGCTGTAGTCGCGCGCCGCGCCGCTCACGCAGCGGCGTCGTAATGTCAGCTTTCCACCCATTTCAGACGTTGGGTCGCAGCCGTCACGCGAGTGAATCACGTGACGTCGATCATACCCCCTCCACCATCGAATCTTCGTTCGACGGTCCCCCTCCCCACCGCTGCGCGATAGGGAGGAGCTTAAGCGCTAACGAACCCTTGGCCCGCCGAACGGGAGCGGTGGCGGCGGGCGGCGGTCTCGGCGGGGGAGCTGGGCCTGGTAGGCGACGCCGCAATGCTGGACGCAATAAGGGAAGCCGGGGTTCGATTGTTGCCCGCAGAAATGGAAGTCGGGCTCGCCGGGGTGGCCCATCGGCCACTTGCAGATGCGGTCGTTGAGATCGAGCAGGCTGGTCTTGTCGGCGACCTCGGGGCTCGGCTTGGCCGGTATCAGGCGGCGCGGCGGCGCGGGCGGGATCGGCGGCTGCTGATCGCCGGGGCCCTGGCGGATGAAGCCGCCGGGGCCAATCGAGCGATATTGCAGCTCCTGCGTCGGGCGTTGCGGCGACGGCGCGCTGCCGGGAGCGCCCGATGCTGCGGCTGAATTGGCGCGAGGCGCGGGCGAATCGGCCTTGGCCGCGGGCTTTGACGCGGCGGGAGCCGGGGCGGGCGCAGCCTTCGCCTTGGCTTCCTTCTCCTCGCCCGGCTTGACCGGCGAGGGACGCTGCTCGAGGCCGAGGCGGTGCGCCTTGCCGATCACGGCATTGCGGCTGACTCCGCCGAGCTCGTCGGCGATCTGGCTGGCAGTGGCGCCATCGTGCCACATCTTTTTCAGGCGCTCGATGCGCTCTTCGGTCCACGACATCGTTAAATATTGCTCCAAACTTGCCGGGTCACTTCCCAGCCGATAGGCGCCTCACCCGTGAACGACCAAGCTCGCCACTGGATGCGCCACGAACCGGGCGTACCGCAGCTTAAAGGCGTAAATTGGGGAGGCCTCAAGACCCTCTATATCAAGGAGGTGCGCCGGTTCTTCAAGGTCCAGATGCAGACCGTGTGGGCGCCGGCGATCACGACCCTGCTGTATCTTGCGATCTTCACCATCGCGCTGGGGCGCGGCGGGCGCACCGTGATGGGCGTGCCGTTCGCCAATTTCCTGGCGCCGGGCCTGATCGTGATGGCGATGATCCAGAACGCCTTCGCCAACTCGAGCTTCTCGCTGCTGGTCGGCAAGATCCAGGGCAATATCGTCGACTATCTGATGCCGCCGCTGTCGACCGGCGAGCTGATCGCCGGGCTGGTCGGAGCGTCGGTGACGCGCGCGGTCCTGGTCGGCTGCGCGGTGTGGCTGGCGATGCTGCTGTGGCCCGGCGTGTCGGTCAGCGTCCACAATCCGGCTCTGGTGATCTGGTTCGGGCTGATGGGCTCGCTGCTGCTGGCGTTCCTCGGGCTGTTGACCTCGATCTGGGCGGAGAAGTTCGACCATGCCGCCGCGGTGACCAACTTCGTCGTCACCCCGCTGTCGCTACTGAGCGGCACCTTCTATTCGGTCCACCAGCTCGCGCCCAAGTTCCAGGCGGTGAGTCATGCCAATCCGTTCTTCTATGTGATCTCGGGCTTTCGCGCCGGCTTCCTCGGCGTCAGCGATTCGCCGCTGATGGTCGGCGGGATCGCGCTGTTGGCGGTGAACGTCGCGCTGTGGGCGCTGTGCTACGCGCTGCTGAAGAGCGGATGGAAGATCAAGAACTAAATTTGGCGGGGGCTTTGATGATAGATCTGTTGCTACCGATGTTCGTGCTTCTCCTGTTCACGATCATCATTCTCGCGATCATTCGACTGCTTGAGACGGCGGTTCTGAGCCGACTGATCAAGTCCGCTCTCCGCGACCATCCGGAGAGCGTCCCGGGTCTGGTCGCCAAAATAGGAGAGCGCCGTCCCCAAACCGAAGAAATCTATGGCTGGGTCTTGGTTGCCCTCGCGGTCGGCCTGGTCGCCTACTCGGGCTTAGGTGGCGGCACCGAGTCGATTGAAGTTGCGAAAATCGCGATCGTCCCGGCGATCGTCGGATGTGCGATCATCGCATATGATCGACTGCGGTTGCGTCGGATGAAAGGTATCTGACAACGCAGGGTTCTATGGCGTTAATGTTGTTGAACGGCGGATAACGCGGGCGTTCAGCCGTGCCTCAAGCGACTCGGCGCACTCTCTCCCGCATGATGATGAGACCGATTTCAATTCTGGCGCTCGCCGCCGCGCTTGCCGCCGCGGCCCCCGCCGTCGCGCAGAACCGGGCGGAGCCGCCGGCGCGCGCCCTCCATCGCAATAGCGCCGCCAACTCCCTCAGCGCCCGGATCGCCAGCGTGAACGCGCGGATCGCGATGCTTCGCGACGAGCAGCTGATCAGCTCTGAAGAAGCGCTCGACCTTCGCGACCAGTCGCGCAGCCTCACTCGGCGGCTGCATGGCATGAGCAGCCGCGACCTGCGCGACCTCGAATACAGCCTCGATCGCATCGAAAGCCGGGTGCGCTACGCCATGGACGATGCCCGCTGGGGCCATCACGTCGAGGGCGGGCCGCGCCATGTCGACGGCGACCGCGACCGCTACGAGGTGGACCGCCACGACAGCGATTACGAACATTTCGACCGCTACACGGGCTCGTCCGTCGACCGCTGGCATGACCCGTTCGATCGCGGCGAGCCGCGGTGAGATCACATTAGTTCAACCAAGGAGAGTCGTAATGCGTAAGTTGGTGATTGCTCTTGCTGCCGCTGGTTCGGCTCTCGCGTTCGCGAGCCCGGCCTCGGCCCAATATTATCCGCAGCCCCAGCAGCCCTATGGGTATGGCGGCCAGGCCTATGGCTACAACGGCTACGGCAACAACGGCTTCGGCCAGGTCCAGCAGCTACAGCAGCGGATCGACGCGCTGCAGAACCGCATCCGCTGGATGGACCGCGGCAACGGCCGCGGCCATTCCGCCAAGGGGCTGAAGGAGGAAGCGCGAAGTCTCGAGAAGCAGATCCGCAAATCCTCGCGCTATGGTCTCAACCCCTATGAGCTGAACGAGATCCAGGCCCGGCTGGCCCGGCTCGAGCAGCGCGTCCAGTTCGCCGGCAACGCCCGCTACGGCCGCGGCAGCTATAACGGCAATAACGGCTATAACGGCAACAACGGCGGCTATTACGGCGACCGCGACCGTGACGGCCGCGACGATCGCTACGAAGACGATCAGGGCCACGACCGCGACGACTGAACGGCAGCCGACCGGCGCGTTCAGCACCCAAACAAGGCTCGTGCGTTAGAACCTCCCACAATCGCTCAACAAGGAGAGCCAATATGCGTAAGTTCCTGATCCCGATCGTCGCCGCCGGCTCGGCGCTGGCGTTCGCTGTACCGGCCTCGGCCCAGTGGGCTCCGCCGGTCTACAACTACCAGCCGTACAGCTACGGCAATGCGTTCAGCTTCCACAATTTCGCGAATTCGATGCAGCAGCGCGTGGAGCGCATCCGCAACGATGTTCGCGTGATGCAAAGCCGGCGCATCCTGTCGTTCAGCGAGGCGCGCAGCCTCGACCAGCAGGCCAACAACCTGCAGCGTCGGATCTTCCGCGCCTCGCGCAATGGCATCCAGCGCAACGAGGCCCGGCGCCTCGAGCGGGAAATCCGCAACCTGGAAATCCGCGTGCAGCGCGAAGCACGCGACTGGAACAACCGTCCGGGCCGTCGCCGCTACTAAGCGGTCCCGAACGGCTCCAAGAGAAGGCGCGCCGGGCAACCGGCGCGCCTTTTACTTTGGCAAGGCCGCTGGCTATAGCGCCGCCCATCTGCGGCCGGGGGGCCGCACCCAACATCGCCCAGGAGCCGTACTGCAATGGCCATCACGCCGCTCATGCCCGTCTATCCCCGTTCGCCGGTCCGCCCGGTCCGCGGCGAGGGGGTCTATCTCTACGGCGAGCAGGGCGAGAAGTACCTCGACTTCGCGGCGGGCATCGCGGTCAATATTCTGGGCCACGGCCATCCACACCTGACCAAGGCGATCCAGGACCAGGCGGCGACGCTGATGCACGTCTCCAACCTCTACGGGTCGCCGCAGGGCGAGGCGTTCGCCAAGCGCCTGTGCGATCTGACCTTCGCCGACACGGTGTTCTTCACCAACTCGGGGGTCGAGGCGATCGAGTGCGCGATCAAGACCGCGCGCCGCTACCATTACGCCAAGGGCAACCCCCACAAGCATGACCTGATCAGCTTTTCGAACGCCTTTCACGGCCGCTCGATGGCGGCGGTCAGCGCGACCGACCAGGCCAAGATGATCGACGGCTTCGCGCCGCTCCTCCCGGGCTTCAAGGTGGTACCGTTCGACGATCTCGACGCGGCGCTGGCTGCGATCGACGACAACACGGCCGGGTTCTTGCTCGAGCCGATCCAAGGCGAGGGCGGCATCCGCCCGGCGAGCCACGAATTCCTCGCCGGCCTGCGCGCGGCGTGCGACGAGCACGACCTGATGCTGGTGTTCGACGAAGTGCAGTGCGGAGTCGCGCGTTCGGGGCAGCTCTACGCCTATCAGCATTACGGCGTGACGCCCGACATCATGGCGTCAGCCAAGGGCATCGGCGGCGGCTTCCCGATGGGCGCTTGCCTCGCCAGGGAGAAAGCGGCGGCGGGGATGGTCATCGGCACCCACGGCTCGACCTATGGCGGCAACCCGCTGGCGATGGCCGCCGGGCAGGCGGTGTTCGACATTGTCGCCGACGAGGAGTTCCTGGCCGAGGTGCGGCAGAAGGGCGAGCGGCTGCGCTCGGCGCTCGAGCAGATGATTCCCAATCACGACCATCTGTTCGACAGCGTCCGCGGGGTCGGCCTGATGCTCGGCATCAAGATGAAGTCCGAGAGCCGCGCGTTCGTGAACTACCTCAGGACGCGCGGACTGCTGACGGTTGCCGCCGGCGACAACGTCATGCGCGTGCTGCCCCCGCTCACCATCACCGAGGAACATATCCGCGAGTTCGTCGAGGCATTGTCGGCGGCGGCCGCGGAATATGAGGTGCCGGCCGCGGCGGCTTAAGGCCGCGACTCGGTCGGTGGGCGAACGTCGCTCGCGGCCAAGAACTCGCTGCTCCGGGCAACACTTACATTGCGAGATTTGCTCGGCGTTGGGCTTCAACGGCGAACAAGGTTCCCGCGGGCCAGGTTTTCAAGATTAGCGGCGAGCTTTTCGCGATCGCTTCCTTCCCTTCCTGCTTTCGTCCGGCGCGAATAAGGCATTCGCCTCTCACATTGTC
Organism: Sphingomonas sp. URHD0057; assembly: GCF_000620665.1. Taxonomy (GTDB): domain Bacteria; phylum Pseudomonadota; class Alphaproteobacteria; order Sphingomonadales; family Sphingomonadaceae; genus Sphingomicrobium. The sequence continues at coordinate 495,569 of NZ_KK211162.1, forward strand.
GACCCAGGCCGACCACGAACGGTCGGGATAGTCGGCGCGCGTGACTGGCGCAGCCTCGTCGAGAAGCTTGAGTCCCTCGGCCGTCCGGCCGGTCGAACACATCAGCTGCGCGAAGTCAGCGAGGGTCGGGCCAAGGCTGGGATGCTTGTTCTTGCGAGCAATGGCGATCGCCTTGCCGAACAGCGTCTCGGCCTCGCGTAGCCTCCCGGTGTGGCTGCGGACGATGGCGAGGTTTGAATAAGGGAAGGCCATGTTGGCGCTGCCCTCGCCGCGCTCCCGCTCGCCGACCGCGACGGCGTGCTCGAGCAGCGGCGCTGCATCCTTATACCGCCGTTGCTCCAGCAGGACACGCGCGAGGTTATTCATTGTCGCTGCGGAATCCGGATGATCTGGCCCGAGGACTTTCCGGTCGATTGCGAGATTGCCAGCGAAATAGCGCTCGGCGGCTGGTAGATCGTGGCGCATGTATGCGATCTGGCCGAGCAAGCTGAGATTGTCGCCGACACCCGGGCTCAGCGCCCCTTGGGAGTCGCGCCGGAGTTTGAGCGCTTCGAGGATGAACGGCTTAGCCTGCTCGAGATTGCCCTGGTAGAATTGGTTCTGCCCCAGCGCTTCGAGATCGTAGGCGACATAGACGGGATCGTCCCGCGTGCGGTCGATGCGAAGCGCCTGTCTAAAGGTCTGGTCCGCTTCTCTATACTTTTCCTGATTGGACAAGCTTAGCCCAAGACCGACAAGGATCAGAGATCGGGTGGACGCGCTGGCGTTGCCGGCCTGCGCCCACGCTTTCCTGAAGGTCCCCTCTGCCATTTCATATTCGGCCAACCGAACCTGTGATTGTCCAAGCGCATTCAGTTGGCGGGCGAGCGTGGCCGGTTCGCCGTGGCGGATGGCGAAAGTGCGGCGGACAAGCGCATCGCTCTGGCGGTAAAGACCGAGCGCGCCGTAGACGTCGGCCAGGGTCACGCCGAGCTCGGCCTTGACCATCGGTTCGCGATTTAGCTCCGGGGAATCGAGCTTCGCCACGCCACGGTCAACGATTTCGCGCGCGGTAATCGATGCACCGCTCGCATCCTCGGGATCGGCCTGCTTGAACATGTCTTTCACGAAGCCGAGCGTCCGTTCCGCCGTGATCGTCCGCTTTTCCGCGAGCTGGCGTTGCTGAACAGCCTCGGCACGCGAGATGAAAGCGAAGATCGTGAGGCCGGCCATTACAAGGAATCCGACCGAGGCTGCGACCGCGATCGCCGCGAGGCGCTTCTGCCGGCGCGCGGCTTCGCGCTGGCGTAACTCATCGTATGGGACGCCGAGGATTCCAGCGAGAATCTTGAGCTTCGCCGCCTGCCTACCGTCGCCTTCCTTCCGCACATCCGCTGCCAGCGGCTCCGGCGCGCCGTCCCGCACCAGCGCCGGTGGCAGGCATTCGCGCTCCGGATCTCGCGAATGCGGTTCCCCGGCCACGATGATCAGCCGGATGAATTTTTCGCGCCCGGCGGCGACAAACGTCTTGATCTCCTCGTCGACCCATTTCGACCGCGCCGAATTGGGCGAGCAGACAACGATGAGGAAGGCCGACTCGGCGAGTGCTTCCTTGACTGACGTGGCTAAATCGGACGAGGTCGCCAGCTCATCGCGGTCGCGGAAGACTGGCGGAAGTCGATTGCCGATTTTCCCCCACGACGCCGGGCGGCCCCACAGCCGCTTCGGTACGCTGTAGCGTTCCAGCGCCCGGTGCAGCCAGACCGCCCAGTCGCGGTCGCGATGATTGTAGCTGATGAACGCACTGTACCGCATCGCCCCCGACGCTCCCTGCCGTTCGAGGCGCATAAGTAGCGTTAAACCATTGACAGTGATACCGGTTCTTAACGAGTCGCAGGGGGGCAACCATGCCAAGAATCCCGACAGGACAAATCAACCTACTGGCCACGTACACGTTCATTCCGCCCGCGGACCCGCCCGATCCGCCCGAGCAGGATTATTACACTACCGAGGACGGGCTTTACACGATCTGGGGCGTAGGCCTGATCACCTACGGTGCGCCGACGCAGGCCCAGAAGGACTGGATTGCCGACCCGAGCCATTATTCCAATCTATCCACCTTCCCCACCGACTATGTGACGTTCGGCGGCTTTCCCATAGCTACGCCTGCCACCATCCCGCTGTGGGAGCACGTGACCCGGGTCAACGACCAGGTGCTACTCACCGAACAGGGCGTCTCGGGCGCCGATTCCTGGAGTCTCGGCGGGCTCTCGGGAGGGACGGAGACCTTCTTCTGGAGCGACGCTCTGGTCACGAACGGGACCAATTCCGGCGAAACGCTGAACGGCACCGGCGTTGCTGAAACGCTCAATGGCCTTGGTGGCGATGACACGCTGAACGGCGGCGGGGGTAGCGACGCGCTCCATGGCGGCGCCGGCAACGACGTGCTGAACGGCGGCGACGGAATCGACCGCCTGTGGGGCGACGACGGCAACGACATTCTGAATCCCGGTTCCGATGCCGCGTTCATCTACATCGAAGGCGGCGTGAATCGCGCCGGAGTTTACTCCGTCGACGGCGGCTCTGGCTTCGATACGTTGGTGCTGGACTATTCGGCGGCGACCAAGTCGCAGTCGATCTCCGGCGCCCAAACATTGGCAAGCCCCCAGGTCGTCAACGTCGAGGCGCTGAACATCACTGGCAGCCAGTTTTCCGACTTCCTCACCGGCTCAGCCAACGCCGACCAGCTGTTCGGCGGCGCCGGCTTCGATTATCTGAGCGGCGGCGGCGGCAACGACACACTCGACGCCGGCGCGCCGGGAGCCTCGTCCGTCACCACAATCGGCGAGGGCGGTCATTCGAACGACGATGCGGTGTCGCTGGACCACCTGTTCTCTGCCGGATCAGATCTGCCGAGCGTCAACATTCACATCGACTCGGTTGAAACCAATGTCAGCGAATTGTGGGGAGCGCGGCCGAAAGCCGGCGGCTTCTATTCCTTCACCGTTGGCGAGGCGGGCGACCAAGCGTTCATCGATTTTACAGTTGATAACGAGCTGTCGGATGTCGCTGAGTTCCACATCAAGGATGCGAACGGCGTCGAGGTCGCGTGGGACGGAGATCCCGCACATGCGATCGTCTTCCCCCACGCGGGCACTTATTATTTGGAAGTCGTTATCTTTCAGGATTTCAACCCCTGGGCCAAGGCGCATATCGACGTCACACTCTCGCTCGAGGGCGCGGATGTCCTCAGCCATAACGTGCTCGAAGGCGGCACCGGCGACGATACCTACATCGTCTACGCCGGGACCGATCAGGTGATCGAAAAGTTGGGCGAGGGCACGGATCTCGTGCGCAGCTCGTTCAGCTACACGCTCGGGGACAATGTCGAGAATCTGACGCTGACTGGTGCGGCGGCGATCAATGGCACGGGCAACGGTCTGGCCAACGTCATCACCGGCAACTCGGCCGCGAACACGCTCATTGGCGGCGGCGGCGGCGACACGCTCATTGGCGGCGGCGGCGGCGATATGCTCACCGGCGGCGTCGGAGCGGACCGCTTCACGTTGACCAACATATCCGACTCCGCGCCCCTCACACCGGACCGCATCACAGACTTCGCCGGCAAGAAGGACGGAGACAAGATCGACCTTTCCGCCATCGACGCCGATGCGACGGCCGCCGGGGACCAAGCCTTCAAACTGGTCAACAAGTTCAGCGGCCAGGCAGGGCAGTTGACCACCAGCTGGGACAAAGCCACGGACACGACCAGCATCTCCCTCGACGTCGACGGCGATCGCACGGCCGATATGGTCATTCAGCTCTCGGGCCACGTGAGCCTGACCGGAGGTGATTTCATCTTCTGAAATTGGAAGCCGGTTGCCCCTGTGCGCGGGGGTTCCTATCTTTTCGATATGCCGTCAGTTCAGCTCAATACCGACGTCGCGCTCGGCGTGGCGATCCCGGCGCGTAACGCGCGGGGGCGGATCGCGCGGCTGACGGGCGTGGTCGACGCCGTGCTCTCCAGCCATAACTACCCGCCGGTGATCGAGCGGCTGATGGCCGAGGCGCTGGTCCTGACCGCGCTGTTCGGCTCCTTGCTCAAGGAAGCCGAAGGGCAGGTCACGCTCCAGGCGCAGACCGAGAACGGCATCGTCGACCTGATGGTCTGCGATTACCTCCGCGGCGAGCTGCGCGGCTACATCCGCCACGATCCCGAACGGCTGGCCGAGGCGGGCCCGAACCCGTCGCTGTTCGCGCTGTTCGGCAAGGGCTATCTCGCGATCACCTTCGACCATCCGGTGATGAACGAGCGCTACCAGGGCATCGTCCCGCTGGAGGGCGACAGCCTGGCCCAGGCGGCGCAGAATTTCTTCGCGCAATCCGAGCAAATCCCGAGCCTCGTCCGCCTCGCGGTCGACAAGCGCGACGGCCAGTGGGTCGCCGGCGGCCTGCTGTTCCAGCATCTGCCGGAAGGGGAAGAGGGCCGCGACCGGCTGCATACGCGGCTCGACCATCCCGATTGGCCGCACGTCGCGGTCCTCGCCGGCTCGGTGAAGGCCGAGGAGCTGACCGATCCCGCGCTTCCCCTCGACGATTTGTTGTGGCGCCTGTTCCACGAGGAGGACGAGGTGCGGACGCTCAATGCCGTGCAGCTGACCCGCGGCTGCCGCTGCGACCCGGGCTATGTGCGCTCGGTGATCGCGCGCTTCCCGCCCGACGAACGCGAAGCGATGGTCGGCGAAGACGGCCTGATCCGCGTCGATTGCGAATTCTGCTCATCGAGCTTCTCGATGAGCCTCAACGAATTTTCCGTCGATTGACGGCTGCTCCGTTAACGGCCGTATGTTAAAGTGTCGCTCATGAGACTCGGGAAGATTCTGGCCGTTATCGGCGCCGGAGCGGCTGTAGCGCTGATGCTCGGCGCGGCCGCGCGGCCGGCCGCACTCGCGCAGACCATGCCCGGTCTGTGGGAAGTGAGCGGCGTCCCGGGCATGAAGACGCCCGCTCGCCAATGCGTCAGCGAGGTGCTCGCGCTCGGCCAGTTCGAGCATCGCAAGCAGAGCTGCACGCGGCGGGTGATTCGCGACGCCGCGACGGTGACGACGATCGAATACAGCTGCCCGGACGGCGGGTTCGGCCGGAGCGAGATCGGGCTGGTCACGCCGCGCTCGCTGAGGATCGACACCCAAGGCATTTCGGACGGCTTGCCGTTCCACTACGTCGCCCAGGCGCGCCGGATCGGCGACTGTCCGTCGCAGCAGACCGCCGCACGCCATTAAGGCGACGTTTAACCATTGCATCGTAAAGGACTTGCGTGCCGGATTTGGCACGCTTTCCTCCCAATCGGGCGAGTTCGTCCGATAACTAGGGCCGCTCGTCCCCGGGACGGCGGCCCTTCTTTTGTTCGTGATCAGGCCGTAGAGCGCCCGGCGCATGAAAAAAGCGGTCGTCCTGTTATCCGGCGGACTGGATTCGATGGTATGCGCGGGGCTTGCGCGGGAGGGCGGATTTTCCGTCATCGCGCTGACCATCGACTACGGCCAGCGGCACCGTATCGAGCTCAATGCGGCCCACGGCATCGCCGCCAGGCTCGCCGACCGCCATGTCGTCCTTCCGCTGGACCTGCGTGCGTTCGGGGGATCTGCGCTTACGGACGACATCGCCGTGCCCAAGGATGGTGTGGGTGTAGGCATTCCGGTCACCTACGTGCCCGCGCGCAACACGATCTTCCTCAGCCTTGCACTCGGCCTCGCCGAGGCCAGCGGCGCCCGCGACATTTTCATCGGGGTCAACGCGCTCGATTATTCGGGCTATCCAGACTGCCGTCCCGAATTCATCGAGGAGTTCCAGCGGCTGGCGACGCTCGCCACCAAGGCCGGGGTCGAAGGTGCGCCGTTCACGATCCACGCGCCGCTGCAGCATAAGACCAAGGCCGACATCGCGCGGGAGGCGGAGCGGCTCGGGCTCGACGCGGGCCTCAGCCATAGCTGTTACGACCCGCGGCCCGACGGCGCCCACTGCGGCGAATGCGATGCCTGCCGCCTCCGCGCCAAGGGCTTCGCCGACGCGGGCCTCGCTGACCCGACGCTTTACGCATGACCTACGCGGTCAAGGAATGCTTCCTCACGCTGCAAGGCGAGGGAGCGCAAAGCGGCAGCCGCGCGGTGTTCCTGCGCTTTGCCGGATGCAATCTGTGGTCGGGCCGCGAGCAGGACCGGGCGACCGCGCAATGCAGCTTCTGCGACACCGATTTTGTCGGCACCGACGGCGACGGCGGGGGGAAGTTCGCGACGGCCGCGGAGCTTGCCGACCATGCTGCCGCGATCTGGGGCGACGCCGAGCGGCGGCTGGTGGTGATCACCGGCGGCGAGCCGATGCTGCAGCTCGACGCGGCGCTGGTCGAGGCTCTCCACGAGCGCGGATTCCGAATCGCCGCCGAAAGTAACGGCACGCTCGTCGCGACGCCGGGCATCGACTGGCTGTGCGTGAGCCCCAAGGGGGGCACCGAGGTGGTGCAACGGAGCGGCAACGAGCTGAAGCTGGTGTGGCCGCAGGCCGGGATCGACCCGGCCGCGCTCGAGCGCTGGGACTTCGAGCACTTCCTGGTGCAGCCGATGGATTGCGAAGAGCGCCAGGCGGCCCTCGATGCGGCGATCCAGCTGGCGATGGAGCGGCCGCGCTGGCGCCTGTCGCTGCAGGCGCACAAGGTCGTCGGGCTGCCCTGAGGCGCTAGCCGGCGCCGTTTTCCGTGGTGTTGGCCACCGGTGCGGCCGCCGCGGGTTCGTCCGGCTGGCGCGATTTCGCCGTGTTCGAGGTCGAGGAAGGTCTCGACGGAGCAGTCCCTGGCCGCGATTCGCTCGTGCCGCCAGTGCTGTTACCGAAGTCCTGATAGTCGACGTCCGCGGCCATGTTCGCGGCGTCGCCGGTGACGGCGTCGATCGCCGTGACGTCGTTGGAGACGATGCTATCCGCCGTCAGCCCTTCATCGCCGGCCTGATTGGCGTCGGTCTGGTTGTTCCTGCCGCAAGCGCTCAGAGCGAGGGCCGCAGCGGCAGCAAGGGCGATGGCGCGCATGATCGTCTCCGGAAGAATCACGTGATCCAAAAAAAGAGGCTGCCGGGATAACCGGCAGCCTCTTCAAATGCCAACGCCTCCGCGAACGGAGGCGTCGAATTACATCGCGTTGTTAGACGCCGCGTTGGTCGCGTTCGCGTCGGTCGCGTTCACGTCCGTCGCGTTCATCGAGAGGTTCGCGTCGGTCGCATTCATGTCCGTCGCGTTCATGTCAGTCGCGTTCATGTCCGTCGCCGTGAGATTCTCGTCGACGTTCATAGTGTTGTTGGCGGATTCGTTGCTGCTGCAAGCCGCAACCGCCAGGGCCGCACCAGCGACCAGGATAAGAGCACGCATTCAAGACTCCCTATTTATTGCGATCTGCAGCGGTCACCCGCTTCGCAAATCGCGCGGACAATAGTCTGAAGCGCTCACTTGCATCAAGAGACTTTGCACGGTTGTTCCAAAGCCTTGAGAAAAGACCATAAACTGCGCTTCAAGGCGGCATCAACACTCGCCAGAGGGATTTGTTTCCCCAATTCAACGAGGCTGGTGACCCCAAAATCGGCAATTCCGCAGGGCACTATGCCGGTGAAGTGGGAAAGGTCGGGCGCAACATTAATGGCGAAGCCGTGCAGGGTCACCCAGCGCTTCACCCGGACGCCGAGCGCGCCGATCTTGGCTTCGTCCACGCCCTCGCCGACCCAGATGCCGATCCGTCCCTCTGCGCGGTGCGCATTTACGCCAAGCTGCCCCAAGGCGTCGATCATCCACTGTTCGAGCGAATGAACGAAGCGGCGGATGTCCTTTCCGCGCTTGTCGAGGTCGAGCATGACATAGCCGATGCGCTGGCCGGGCCCGTGATAGGTGTAGCGGCCGCCGCGCCCGGCATCGAACACCGGGAAGCCCCGAGGATTGAAGAGCTCGGCGGGATCGGCGCTGGTCCCGGCGGTGAACAGCGGCGGGTGCTCGAGCAGCCAGATGCACTCGCGCGCTTCCCCCAAGCGGATCGCGGCGGCGCGCTCCTCCATGAATGCAAGTGCCTCCGCGTAGGGGACAGGCGCGTCGGAAATGCGCCATTCGATGTCCGCAGGGAGGTCCATGGCGAGCGAGATGGTCCGGAGGCGGGACGAGGGCAAGTGGCGTTGCGCGATCGCCAGAGGCTCCGCATAAGGCGGCGGCAATTGAATGGGGACGGACGTGGCGAAACTGTCGATCTCGCAGGCCTGGGAGGAAACCAAGGCGGTCCTGGCCCGCGACGGGAAGCTGCTGGGCAGCGTCGCCCTCGCACTGATCGTGCTCCCGCAAACCGTGGGCGGGCTGTTCGCGCCGCGCAGCCCGGCCGAAGCCCCCGGCTATGTGTGGGCGATCCTGCTCGTCGCGACGGTCATCGGGTTCGCCGCGCAAGTCGCGCTCAACCGGCTGGCGATCGGGCCGTCCACCAGCGTCGGAGCGGCGGTCCGCCGCGGCTTCGCCCGCGTACCGGTCCTGCTTGGAACGATGCTGATAGTCATCGTCGCGCTATTCGTCTTGCTTTTGCTGATCGCGATCCTGCTCACCGCCTTCGGGCTCATCGTCGCGCCGGGAAGCGGCAACGAGCCTCCGCTCGGCGTGATGATGCTGCTAGTGCTGGTCACCCTGCTGACCTTCGCCATCATCCAGCTCGCCGTCCCCGTCGCCGCGATCGAGGACGGCGGCTCACTTCACCTGATCGCGCGCAGCTGGGCCCTGGGCCGCGGCCATTATTGGCGTTTGCTGGCCTTCGTAACCGCCGTGCTGCTGTGCCTCGTGCTGGTGTTGGTCGCGGGGCAGATCGTGTTCGGTTCGGTGGTTGCGGCGCTGTTCGGGCCGCCGAGCGCCGGGAGCCTCGCCGCGCTGCTGAGCTCGCTCGTCCTGGCGTTGATCCAAGCCAGTTTTTCGGTCGTCAGCGCGGTGATGCTGGCGCGGATCTACGTCCAGCTGGCAGGTGGAGGCGGAGTTCAGGCGAGCGTGCCGAGCAGCGGGATCTGAGGCGCGCAATCCATGGGCAGAATGCCGCGCAGGCGCGGGTCGGGAAAGCGCTCGACCGCGCGGTTGCACGGCGTGAACCCGGCGCGGCGGTAGGCTGACAGCGCCGCCGGGTGATCGAGCGAACAGGTGTGGACGTGGACCCGAGTGACGCCGTCCCGCCAGCCGCGGCGCACGGCCTCGGCCAGAAGCCACTTGCCGTGCCCCTGGCCGGCGAGCCCAGGCATCAGGCCGATGAAGGCAAGCTCGCATTGGCCCGGTTCGCGGAAATCCAGCTCGAGCATTCCGACGACGGCTTCGACAGCGGCGACCTCGAACAGCTCAACGTTCGGGTCGTGGATGATCGCGCTTAGTTTCTCGTCGTCCATGACGAGCCGCGAGAACCACAGCCACGGCGCGCCGACCTTGCGGAACAATGCGCGATACTGGTCGGGCGTCGGGTCACCGAGGCGGCGCAGCTGAAGGGTCGAGGTCGGTATCTCGAGCGCGGGCTTCTCGCGCATTTCGAGATAAGTGACGACGGCGGCGAGCTCGTTGTCGGCGACAGGCTCGTAGCTCATTTCCACTTCGCCAGCGGGGGGAGGCTCATCAGGATGGCGTCGATGTTGCCGCCGGTTTTGAGCCCGAACAATGTGCCGCGGTCGTAAAGCAGGTTGAACTCGACGTAACGGCCGCGGAACTCGAGGAGGCGCTCGCGGTCGGCGTCGGTGAATGGCGTGTTCATCCGCTTGCGCACCAGCTGCGGGAAGATGTCGAGGAACGCCTCGCCGACCTCGCGGGTGAAGGCGAAATGGGCGTCGAAATGGCCTTCGAGATGGTCGTAGAAGATGCCGCCGACGCCGCGCGGGACGCCGCGATGGGGGAGCCAGAAATACTCCTCGGCCCACGTCGAGAAGCGGGGGTAGAAGGTCGGGTCGTGGGCGGCGCAGGCGGCGCGCAGGCGGGCGTGAAACGCCTCGGTGTCTTCTTGATAGGGAATGGCAGGGTTGAGATCGGCGCCGCCGCCGAACCAGCGCTTGGTCGTGGTCAGGAAGCGCGTGTTCATGTGCACGGCAGGGACGTGCGGGTTGGCCATGTGGGCGACGAGGCTGATGCCGGTGGCGAAGAAACTCGGATCGTCCTCGGCGCCCGGAATCGACTTGGCGAACTCGGGCGAGAATTGGCCGCCGACGGTGGAGACGTTGACCCCGACCTTCTCGAACACCGCGCCGGTCAGCTGGCCGCGGACGCCGCCGCCGCCGGGCTCGCCGTCGGCGTCCGTGCGGTCCCATGGCGTGTAGACGAACGCCGCGTCGCTGCCCGCCTCGCGCTCGATCTGCTCGAACACCTCGCAGATCCGATCACGGAGCGATTCGAACCAGTCGCGCGCCGCCTGCTGCTGGTCGTCGAGTGCGAGCATCGAGGGGTCAGTAGACGCGGCGCTGGGCCGCGACGAGCATCCGCAGAAGCATGGCGACGGGGCGTGGCACGCCGACCTTGCCCTCGAGCCACAGGCTGACCGCCGAGCGCGACACGCCGATCGCCTGGGCGAGATCGTTCTGGGTGCGGTAGCCGAGGCTGCGCATCGCTCCGCGCAGCTCATCGGGGGACATGGAAGCCAGGCGTTCGTCGAGCATCAGGTGGCGGCTCTAAATCGCATCCGGGCCGCGGTCCCCGGTGCGGATGCGGATCGCCTGGTCGACGTCGATGACGAAGATCTTGCCGTCGCCGATGCGCCCGGTGCGGGCGGCATTCTCGATCGCCTCGACGACATTGTCGGCGAGGCTGTCCTCGACCACCACCTCAACCTTCACTTTGGGCAGGAAGTCGATCACATATTCGGCGCCGCGGTAGAGCTCGGTATGGCCCTTCTGGCGGCCGAAGCCCTTCACTTCGGTCACGGTGATGCCGGATACGCCGACGTCGTGGAGCGCGTCCTTGACGTCGTCGAGCTTGAACGGCTTGATGATCGCCTCGATCTTCTTCACCGGGGAAGTCCTTACGCGATTGGCCGATTTGCTAATGCCCAATCGTCGCCGCATTGGGAAGGCAGTCGACACGCGAAATGAAAGCCATCATTCTTTCCGCCGGCCAGGGCTCGCGCCTCGGCCATCTCGTCGACGGCCGGCCCAAGTGCCTGATCGACTTCAACGGGCGGACCCTGCTCGACCGCCAGCTCGACACGCTCGAGGCCAATGGCGTGCACGAGGCGGTGGTGGTGACCGGCTTCCACGACGAGCTGGTCGACGAGGCGATCGCACGGCGTAGCGGGGGGCCAAGCGTGCGCACCGTGTTCAACCCCTTCTACAAGGTCGCCGACAACACCGGCTCGTTGTTCATGGCGCGCGAGGAATTGAGCGGCGATTGCCTGGTGTGGAACGGCGATACGTTGGTCTCGAGCGCGCTGATGGCGAGGGCCGTCGGCAACGACCGCAGCGGCATTTGCGTGACCATCGATCGCAAGGCGGACGGCTATGACGACGACGACATGAAGGTGGTCGAGGATGACGGGCGGCTGAAGGTCATCGGCAAAAGGATCAGCGAGGGCGTCAACGCCGAGTCGATCGGGCTGCTCGCATTCCGCGCGGGCGGCGCCGAGCAGTTCCGCGAGGCGATCGAGCAGGCGATGCGCACACCCGAGGGCACGACCATTTGGTACCTCCGAGTCATCAACCACATCGCGCAATCGAGCGACGTGTGGACGCTCGACATCCACGGCGAGGAATGGGGCGAGGTCGATTTCCCGCCCGACGTCGAGGCTGCGCGCCAACTCACCGCGCGGTGGGACGCGGCCTAGCGCCGATGGAGACGCGGCTCGCGATTCCGGTCGTTGGGGGCCAGGTTTCGGCGCTGCTGCTGCGGCCGGCCGAGGCGAAAGCACTGTACGTATTCGCGCATGGCGCGGGCGTCGGCATGAACCACCCGAGCATGGCGTCCAACGCGCAAGGGCTCGCCGACCGTGGGGTCGCGACGCTGCGCTTCCAGTTTCCGTACATGGAGAAAGGGGGGGGCCGCCCCGACCCGCCGGGGATCGCCCATGCCACGGTGCGGGCGGCGGTCGCCAAGGCCGCGGAGCTCGCGCCCGAACTGCCGCGGTTCGCCGGGGGGCGGTCGTATGGCGGGCGGATGACCTCGCAGGCGCAGTCGATCTCACCGCTGCCGGGCGTGCGCGGGCTCGTGTTCCTGGGCTTTCCGCTGCATCCCGCCGGCAAGCCGGGAAACGAGCGCGCCGATCATCTCGAGCGGATCGAAATCCCGATGCTGTTCGTGTCCGGCTCGCGCGATGCTCTCGCGGAGATGCATTTGCTGCAGCCGCTGGTCGCGGGCCTCGGCGAGCGGGCGACGCTTCACACCGTCGAGGGCGGCGATCACGGGCTGCGGGTGCTGGTCAGCAGCGGGCGAACCAACGACGCGGCGCAGGCCGAAGCGCTCGATGCCATGGCCGAGTGGATGCTAGGCCTGGCCTAGGCGCGTTATCGCTGCCCTGAGATTATTCCCGGTGTCCGCCAGCATCCTGGCGCCCTGCTCGACGGTCATTCCCATCGCGACGAGCGTCGCCAGCTTGATGTTGTTCTCGGTGAGCTCGAGGGCGGCCTCGGCGGCGCGCGGGTCGGCGCCGCTGATTTGCGCGACGATGCCGATGGCGCGGGTGCGCAGCTTTCGGTTGGAGACCCGCATGTCGACCATCAAGCGGTCATGGACGCGGCCGAGCCGCAGCATGATCGCGGTCGACAGCATGCCGAGAACGATCTTCTGGGCCGTTCCCGCCTTCATCCGCGTCGAGCCCGACAGCAGCTCGTCGCCGGTGTCGAGGAGAATCGGATGGCTGGCCGCAACGAGCAGCGGAGTTCCGGCATTGCTGGCCAGCGCAATGGTGAGCGCGCCGAGCGTGGACGCCTCGCTAACGGCGGCGACCGTGAAGGGCGTGGTGCCGCTGGCCGATACGCCAATCACGACATCGTTGGCATTGAGCGCCGCCGACCTTGCCAGCTCGCGCCCGCTGTCCTCGTCGTCCTCGGCATTCTCGATGCTCCGGCTGAGCGCGGCCAGGCCCCCGGCGATGCCGTAGACGATCCGGTCCGGGCTCCAGCCGAAGGTCGGCGTGAGCTCCGCGCCGTCGAGAACGGCGAGGCGGCCGGAGGTGCCCGCGCCGACATAGACCAGACGCCCGGCAGGGTGCTGCAGCCGTTCGGCGGCTTCTTCGGCGGCTCCCGCGATGGGCTCGATCTGGGACTTAACTGAGGCGGCCGCCGCAAGCTGGCCGTCGAACATCGCGCGGACGACATCGGTCGTCGGCCAGAGATCAAGCGGCTTCGTTGGCAACGCGCTCTCCTATCTTGCGGGCTCGGTTGATCGACTGCCGTTCCGGCTATAGCGACAGGCTGGAATGGGCTTCTACCTTGGAATCGACGCCGGAGGCACGCGGACGACGGCGCGACTGGTGTCCGGCAGCGGCGAAACGCTCGGCACCGGCGAAGCCGGGCCGGCAAATACCCGGATCGGTTTCGACAACGCGCTGCGCGAGGTCGAGAGCGCCTGCGCTCACGCGATCGAAGCGGCCGGCTTGTCGGAGGCGGAGGTCGGCTCGATCCGGGCGGGTCTTGGCATTGCCGGCCTCAACCGGCGCGGCGCTCTCGAGGCCCTGCAGGCGCACCACTTCCCATTCGCTTCGATTGCGTTTGCGAGCGACGCCGCGATCGCCTGCCTGGGCGCCCACGCCGGCGGCGACGGCGGAATCGTCATCGTCGGCACCGGAAGCATCGGTTTTGCCCGGGTTGCCGGCGAGACCGTCATCGTCGGAGGGTACGGCTTTCCCATTTCCGACGAGGGCAGCGGTGCGGACCTCGGCCTGCGCGCCATCCAGCAGAGCCTGTGGGCACGCGACCGCCGCATTGCCCACAGTGCGATGACCCGCGAGATTCTCGAACGATTCTCCGATTCCGCCGGCGAAATCGTGACCTGGATGGATAGCGCCACGGCGACCGATTACGCGGTCTTTTCTCCACTCGTGATGGAGCATGCGAGCCGGGGCGACGCGGTCGCCGAACCGATCGTCCAAGAAGCCGCGCGAGGCGTCGACCGGCTCATTCGAGTCCTGTTCGAACGCGGAGCGCCCCATTGCTGCCTGATGGGGGGCGTTTCCGAAGTTCTCTACGACTGGCTCGCGGCCGGCCTTCGCAAGCGCCTCCGCGAACCGCTCGGCAACGGCCTCGATGGCGCATTGCTGCTGGCCCACTCGCGCGATCCTTGAGCCGCATCAGTCGCTGGCGATTCCCGAAATCCAGGTTCGCGCGACCCGTCCATCGGGGTTCAGAAGCGCCAAATCGGCCCTGAGACCGGGACTGATCGCTCCAGTTGTCTGCTCAAGGCCGACGGCTCGAGCGGGATTGAGGCTGGCCATCCTGATCGCTGTCGCCAAATCGACTTGAAGCGCCTCTGCCGCGTTGACGACGGCGGTGGCCATATCGAGGTTCGAGCCGGCGAGAGTCCCGTCGTCGGCGGCGAGGCGCCCATCATCGACGTGGATCGGCCGATCGCCGAGCATGAACGTGGTTTCTGCGGAGCCGACGGTGGCCATCGCATCGGTGACGAGGACGAGCTGGTCAGACCCTTTTGCCGCCAGCGCAATTCGCAGCGACGCCGGATGGACGTGGAAGCCATCGATGATGAGGCTGCACCAGGCGTCGCTGTCGAGCGCAGCACCGACCGCGCCGGGGGCGCGTGCGATCAGCTGGCTCATCGCGTTGAACAAATGCGTGAAGCCGGTCACCCCGTCGTCAAGCGCCTGGCGCGTTTGCTCGTACGAAGCTGCCGTGTGTCCGGCGGCGACGACGACCCCGCGTGCGGCGAGCGCGGCGATGACGCCGGCCGGAGCGAGCTCGGGCGCCAGCGTGACCAGAGTCACGCCGTTGCTGAGCGAAGCGAGCAGCTCGACCGCGGTGTCGTCGATCTGCCGGATCTTGGTGGAATCATGGATGCCGCGCTTTTCGGAATTGATGAACGGGCCCTCGATGTGAATTCCAAGGACGCCCGGCACGCCCCTGGCGATGGCGCCTTCAACGGCGCGCATGGCCCGGTCCAGCACCTCAAGGTCGGTGGTGATGAGCGTCGGCAGGAAACCGGTTGTCCCAAACGCGCGGTGGGAGCGGCCGATCGCCTCGATGCCTTCGATGGTGGGCTGGTCGTTGAAGAGCACGCCGCCCCCGCCGTTGACCTGGAGGTCGATGAACCCGGGGACGAGTTCGCCTTCCAAGTTCTCGCGGGAGACGTTCGGCGGGCACTCCGGCACCACATCGACGATGCGCCCATCCTCGATCAACAGGCAGCGCTCGGTCTCGAACCCGACCGGCGTGAGGATGCGCGAGGGGCACAAAGCGATCATTCAGCGGGTCTCCGTGACCTTCCGCAGATAGGGCGGGGCGTCGGGATCGAGGCCGCGGGCAACGCTGAGCGCCGCGATCATCTTGTAGACACTCATCATGCACGCCGCCGGTGCGAGCGCCGGATGCAAATCGGGGACGGTCGGGAGATTGATCGCGCCCTCGACATGGGAGCCGGCGGCGAGGACCTGCGCCCCACGCGCGACCAGGTCGGCCGCGATCGCCTTTACCGAGGCGCGAGAGGCGTCGTTCGGGACCAGAACCAGAACCGGAAAGCCTGCGCCGATGATCGCCATCGGCCCGTGCCGGACTTCGGCCGCGCTGACCGCCTCGGCATGGATACCGCAGGTTTCCTTGAACTTGAGCGCGGTCTCCTGAGCGATCCCCAGCGTCGACCCGCGCCCGATCACATACATGTCGCGGACGTCGAGCAGCGCGTCGGCGGCCGCGCTCCAGTCGAGGCTCCACGCCCCCCGAAGAGCCTGCGGCGATGACCGCACCGCCTCTTGAAGCGGACAGCTGCCGGTCCACTCGGCGACGAGAGCGGCGACGGCCAATAACGAGCCGATGTAGGACTTGGTCGCGGCGACGCTGTGCTCGGTGCCGGCAAGGATCGGCAGGGTCGCCCAGCTTTCCGCCGCGAGGGGCGACGACTCGGCATTGACGATGCTCACGACCAGCGCTCCGGCTTCCCGCGCCGCTTTCGCCGACAGCACCAGATCGGGGCTTTGGCCCGACTGGGATACGGCGAGAAACAGGACGCGGTCGAGGCTGCGCCACTTTACGCCGAAGATCGACGAGACCGACGGGGAATGGGAGGCCGATGGAGTGGCGGTTTCGATCTCGATCAGATGCTTCGCATAGGTCGCGGCATGATCGGAGCTGCCGCGGGCGCAGGTCATGACGAGTTGCGGGTCCAGCTGCCGCAGCCTTGCGCCGATGTCGGCGAGAAGCGGCGGATATTCGCGCAATTGACGGTCCGCGACGAGCGCCGCCTCTTCGGCCTCCGCCTCCATCCGGCTCGGTGGGCGGGCGCCGCCGGGCATCAAGCGTAAGGCGGCTTGTCGAGGCCTTTCGGGCTTTTGGTGAAGACCTCGCAGCCGTCTTCGGTGATGCCGATCGAATGCTCGAACTGGGCCGACAGCGAGCGGTCGCGGGTGACCGCGGTCCAGCCGTCCTCGAGCACCTTCACGTCCGGGCGGCCGATGTTGATCATCGGCTCGACGGTGAAGATCATGCCGGGCTTGAGCTCGGGGCCTGAACCCGGGCGGCCGGCGTGGATCACCTCGGGGCTGTCGTGGAACAGGCGCCCGACGCCATGCCCGCAGAAGTCGCGGACGACGCTGTAGCGCTGGCCTTCGGCGTGGCGCTGGATGGCATTGGCGATATCGCCGAGATGGTTGCCGGGCCGCGCCTGCTCGAGGCCGAGCATCAGGCATTCGTAGGTGACGTCGATCAGCTTCTTCGCCTTCAAGGGCACGTCGCCGACGAGGTACATGCGGCTGGTGTCGCCGTGCCAGCCGCCGACGATCGGCGTCACGTCGATATTGACGATGTCGCCGTCCTTCAGCGTCTTGTCCCCGGGGATGCCGTGGCAGACGACGTGGTTGATCGAGATGCAGCAGCTCTTGGTGTAGCCGCGATAGCCGAGGGTCGCGGGGATCGCTCCCGCCTCGACCGTCATCTGATAGACGATGTCGTCGAGGTCCTGGGTCGACACGCCGGGCACGACATGCGGCACCAGCGCGTCGAGGATGTCGGCGGCGAGGCGCCCGGCCTTGCGCATGCCGGCGAAGCCGTCGGGCCCGTGGAGCTTGATCACGCCGTTGCGGGCTTCGACGCGGTCGTCGTCGGTGACGGTGATATATTGAGTCATCGGCCGAATATAGGCCGGGAGCGGCCCGAACCCAACCGCTCGTCCTGAGCCAAGTCGAAGGACTGTTCTTTTCCTCAGGCGCGGCCAGTAAGGGCAGTTCCTCGACAAGCTCGGGACGAACGGAGTTTGGATGAGCGAAGAACGAGTCTGGACCGCGGCGCTGGCGGTGATCGGCGACGAGATCCTGTCGGGGCGGACTCAGGACAAGAATGTCGCTCAGCTTGCGACCTGGCTCAACGTGCAGGGCATAAGGCTGGCGGAAGTGCGCATCGTCCCCGACGTCACGGAGCGGATCGTCGAGGCGGTCAATGAATTGCGCGCGAGCCACGATTATCTGTTCACCACCGGCGGGATCGGCCCGACCCACGACGACATCACGGTCGATGCGATCGCCGCGGCGTTCGAGGTGCCGGTCATCGTCCACCCGGAAGCGCGGGCGATCCTCGAGGATTATTATCGCGACCGGCCGGGCGGGCTGAACGAAGCGCGGCTGAGGATGGCGCGGGTGCCCGAAGGCGCCGAGCTGATCGCGAATCCGAGCTCGGGCGCGCCGGGGGTGAGGATCGGCAACGTCTATATCCTCGCCGGCGTGCCGCACATCGCGGCGAGCATGATAGATGCGCTGACCGGGACGCTGGAAGGGGGACGGCCGGTGGTCTCGGTGACGGTCGGCGCGCGCGCTCCCGAAAGCGAGGTCGCCGAATTGCTGCGCGAGACCGAGCAGGCGCATCCGGGCGTCGCCATCGGCAGCTATCCGTTCTTCAAGGACGGCCAATATGGCGCGAACTTCGTGGTCCGCTCGGACGATGGCGGTCTGGCGCGGTCGACCGCCGAGGAGCTGGCGCGGCGGCTGGCCGAGGCGGGCTTCGAGCCCGTGAGGGGCGGGATCTGAGCTCGCATTGCGCCAGCCCAATAGGTCAGGCGCGGCTGACCTTCCCACCCGGGGCGCATCGCGGCGAGTCCGGGACCGGGTCAAGCACGAGAAGATGGGCGGGGAAGTCGATCGTGATGCGGAAGCACTGCAGGATGCCTCCGCCGAGATTCCCAGCGAGGCTCTTCGACGCAAATGCGCCGCCCTTGTTTTGGCTGAACCGAACCGGCAGCCGATCGAAGTTCAGTCCACCCATGGAAAAGCGATCGAGCACACCTGGCTGCGCTTTGACTGACCCGCCGACGCCGCCGCCACTGGTAGCGGCGTTCCCCGCCGCTCCGTGAATCGCGAAGCGTGCAGCAAAGGCCGGGAAGATGATGACGGTCCCACCGTCGCCGGTGTCCAGCCCGAACATTCCGTCAACCCCGTCAATCTTTGCCCGGACATAGATGTGCGAGCCGTCATTGTAGAAGGGAACACGAAGGCCCTTGGCCGCCTTCGGAAGGGTCGAGGCAAATCGGATTTTCTGCGCGGGATAGTCGATCGTCGTCACATATTCGGCAAAGAACTCGAAGCCGGTGAAGCCGGCGGCGGTCGCCGAAGTTCCGTTCGACGGGGGAAAGGGCGAGGGACCGACGACCAGGGTTTCGTTGCGCAAGACCGCGGCGCCGAGCGCAATGCGGTCGACGGTCGCATATCCGCCCGCCGAGCTCGCTTCGCCGACGCCACTCAGATTCACGCCGCCGGTCACCTCGATTCCGAACGCCGGCGCAGCTTCGGTCGTCAGATAGTTTGCGGCCCCGGTGTCGAAGACCAAAGTGGCAGGTCTCCCGTTGATCCTGCTCTCGACGAGAATGTGAGACTTCTTCGCCCCGATCGCCGCGAAGGGAATTGCCGTTCCGCCCGGTGGGAGCGATTCGGCATGGGACTTCCACGACGGGCGCGAAAGGCCCGCCTTCGGCAGCGAATCAACGAGTTTCGCCGTTTCAAGTTGAACGATGGTGTGCTCGCCCACCGACGAGACTTCTTCGCGGCGGAACGGATAGGTAAAGGGCCCGACCTTGCGCCAATCGGTGAACGTCACGACGATCGGGCCCCAATCGCCGTCGATCGTCGCCGTCCGCGGCAGTCCGGTGGCAGTGTCAAAATCGAGGGCGACCGGGTTCCCTCCCGGCGGCACGATTCGGCGCGCGGACCCCGCACGCGGCATCCGCCGCTCGCGCCACCCCTGTCGGCCGACCCAGGCCGACGTCGCGCTTCGCGCCGTCGCGGACGGGAGATTGGAAACCGTCACGATCCCGTTGGATTGCTCCCACAATTGCCCGTCGAAGCCGGACTGCGATTGCGACCCTCCCATTTGCTGAGTTCGCTTACTATGCCCAGTCGCGAGATCGATCGTTTCGGCGAAGTGGTTTGGCACCCCGCCTTCGGTGGTCGTGCCGGTCAGGACGAGAGCCACTGGAGCGGCCGCGGCAGGCGAAGACGCGAACAGCGCACAACCGAGCGAAAGCGCGATGATGGTGAGGCGAGCCACGAAGTCGACTCTTATCTCGGTTTGAGTTGGATCGGAAATGGGCCGTTGCCGAAGGCAAATCGCTGAAAATCCACGACATTAACTTTCGGTAACGTTAATTTTTTCTTAACCCAGGTCTACAGGTGTGCGGTTACGAGTCGAAATATTCACACGCTAGTCCACCGTTCCACCCACAGGTGAGCGGGCAGCCAGTCTGCGTCGTCACCGTGCCTTTGGGTGGGCGATACCGGGTCCGATCGGATGCGGTTGATGCGCCTGGCGTTACCGAGGGGAGTATGGGGCATGGCTGGCACGGCGACCGGACAATCATCCTACAGCAGCACCAACGGCACGACGTATTACGATCTGACCAAGGCGACTGGCGACAGCGCGGAAATCAACGACGCGCTGTTCTTTCAGAACAAGCCGGACGGTTCGTCGGGCACCGGGCTGATCCAGGCCATCGTTCGCGTTCAGGACCCCGGCGGCGGCGACGGCCACGAGAACGGATACAATACCTCGTTCCGGCCGTTGTCCTACGAGGAAAACACGTCACCCAATTTTACGACATCGATCGTCCTGAACTCAGTGCCAATCGTTCAGATTGACGGGGTCAACTATTACGAATTCCGCCTCGATATCAATCAGCTCAACAGCTCGTCGCTGCTCTCCCTCGATGAAATAAAGCTCTACTCGAGCGACGTTTCGGCCGGACAGGCGCAAGGGACGGTCGGCGGCGCCTGGTTCACCGCCAATGCCTCCCTCGTCTACGACATGGATGCCGGCGGCAATCACAGTGTCCTGCTCGATGCCGGCCTCTCGTCCGGCAGCGGCAGCTCGGACATGTTCTTTTATGTGCCGGTGAGCAACTTCGGTGGGGCCGATCCTGATGTCACCTATGTCACGCTCTACTCGGAGTTCGGCGCCGCCGATAACCTGGATGGTACCGACGGGCTTACGGCGCTCGACGATCCCGCCAACACGGCTCTTGCCGACAACGGGAGCGACACGGGCGACGTGGCTAGCGCCATCTACGGCACTTACACCGCGAACGACGGTTTTGAAGAATGGTCAGTTTCGAAGCAGACCGGCGGGGTCATCAGCGGCTTCAAGTTCGGGGATACGAACGGAGACGGCCTGTGGAACGCCGGTGAAACCGGGCTCGCCGGATGGACGATCGATTATACGATCACCTATGTCTCCGGGAAGGGTGCGCACAAACAGACCGTCACGCTGACGGGCTCGGTCGTCACGTCGGACGGTACCACGGACGTCAACGGTGACGGAATTATCGATCCCGCCGGCTTCTACTCGATCTTTGTCCCGGCAAGCACCGACAAGAACGAAACCTACACGATCACACTGACCGAACACGGACAGACCGGTTTCGTCAACACGTACGACGGCGACGCCACCGCCAACAGCACCACGACTTTCACCTTCTCCGGGAATGATCTGAACCTTACCGGCTCGACCAATATCTCCGGGCACTTCGGCGTGACGGAGCAAATGAATTTCGGCAACTTCGAGACGTTCAGCATCTCGGGGACGAAATACACCGACGCCAACGGCGACGGCGCGACCAACGGCGACGTCGGCCTTGGCGGCGTCACCATCTTCATCGACAA
>NZ_KK211162.1:517763-1085164 GCF_000620665.1 Sphingomonas sp. URHD0057
TGCCGGCTACACCATCACCGGCACGTCGGGCACCGACCAGACCGGGCTCGACTTCGCCAACTTCCTGCCGAATCCGGACATCGCCATTACGAAATATGTGAAGACCGATGTCAGCGGCGCCTTCGTCGATGCGAACGATCCGAGCGGACCGCTGGCAAGCGCCAGCACCACGGTCGACTTCAAGGTCGTCGTTTCGAATACCGGCAACGAAGCCCTGTCCGGCATCTCGATATCGGACACCGTCGATCATAATGGCGTCGAGACCAACGAGGTGATCGACTACAATCTGGTCAATGCCCAGATCGACATCGACAACGACGGGACCATCGACGGCGCATGGTCGGATTACGACCAAAACCTGGACGGCACCCTCGATGATGCCGATGGCAACTTCGCCACGGTGGATGATTTCGTCCTGGCGGCAGGAGATTCGTTTTCAGTCTATTATTCGCTGGATTCCGCCCTCGGCCAGCATGAGAATACGGCGGCCGTCGAAGCGGTATCGGCAATCAGTGATACGACCGTCTTGGCCGAAGACGACGCAAATTATTATGTCGTCGAGGACGAGGATTGCGTCGGCGTCCGCACGCCGGGCTTCTGGGCAAGCACCAAGTGGGGCACGTTCTGGGATGCCAAGGGCGCGGGCTGGGGAACTGCGCCCAACGAGCCGCATCAGGCCGGCACACCTGGGTTTGCCGGCGGCGAGCTGCTCTACAAAGTGTATCTGTCGGATACCAATGGCGACCACGTCATCAATAGCAGCGACGCCTTCACCAAGGGTCTGCTGATCGGCGATTACAACAAGAACGGCATCACCGACGCGGGTGAGGATACCGTCTTCATCAGCCTTGCCGATGCAAAGACGCTGATCAATGCATCCAGCAAGCAGATTGCTGACGGCAAGACCGCCGACGGCATTTACATGCTTGGGCGCGATGTGGTGGCGACGTGGCTGAATTATCTCGCCAACAACCCGGGCGACGACACCGGCAACTGCATCGGCGGTGTCAATTCCGGCGACGGCACGAACTCGCCGAAGGAGTACCTCGATGCCGCGATCGACTGGTTCCAGCAGTTCGCCAGCACCACCAACGGCACTGCCGCGCAGAACCTCGTGAACAGCTATCATGACGGGGACAGCCAATCGACGTTCCAATTCGACGCGCGAATCGCCCCGAGCTCGGCGAGCTGGCAGAATGCAGTCACTCAAGGGCAGGATCTTCCGGTCAGTGCGGCGGCGATGCATTCCGCGCTGGACGGCTATAACAACACGGGCACGATCGCCGGTGTCGAATATTGCTGCGATGCGGATAGTGAGTTGGCGCTCAACGTGCTGTCGCAGGTCCACGCGAGCCTGTTCTTATAGTCGCCCCGCCGCTCCGCGGCGGCGCTCCAAAATTCAAGCATCCCCCCGATGCTCGAATTTTGGAGCGGGTAGCGGGAATCGAACCCGCGCGTTCAGCTTGGGAAGCTGACAGGCTACCATTACATCATACCCGCTTGGCGCCGCCGAGTTAGGTCGCCCTCCGCGGGCCGTCAACGCACCCCGAAAAATCCGTTTGGAACATGACGGCGATTCCGGCGTTGCACATTATAAGCATACTTACTATATCCGTCTCAAATGGAAACCTTACCCTATGAAATCGGCGAGACCGCGCATGCGGTGAAGCGGGCTTTCGCCCGGCGTGCGGCGCATCTCGGCATTACCGGGGCGCAGGCCAAGGTGCTCCTGCGCCTGACCCGCAACCCGGGACTGAGGCAGGTCGAGCTTGCCGACATTCTGGATATCGAGCCGATCACGTTGACGCGAATGATCGACCGGCTGGAGGAGGCCGGCTACGTCGAGCGCGCCGCCGATCCCGCCGATCGCCGCGCCTGGCGCCTTCAACTCACCGACACGGCACAGCCGCTCGTCGTAAAGCTCAAGGCCATTGCCGCCGAGCTGGTCGAGGAAGCGTTTGCCGGAATCGACCCGAAAGACATCGCGACGACCCGCCGCGTGCTTGCGCAGGCGCGCGAGAACGTCACCCGGTCAGCACCAATCAGCAGGGCTTTGAATCAATGAACAAAATGGCAACCGAACCGATGACCGGCACCGCGTCGGACGACGCGCCGAAGGTCAAGCGCAAGATCGGCGCGCGCGTTTCCTTGCGGACCGTCCTGATGCTGATCGTGCCGGCGCTGCTGATCCTCGGTGGGGCCTATTACTGGCTGACCAGCGGCGGCAGCGTCTCCACCGACGACGCGCAAGTGAAGCAGGACATCGTCTCGGTCAGCCCGCAGGTCGCTGGCCCCGTCCAGCACGTCTACGTCAGGAACGGGGCGCGGGTGACGCGTGGGCAGCTGCTGTTCAGCATCGATCCGGCGCCGTTCAAGGTCGCGCTCGAGCAGGCGCAGGCGCAGCTCGCGACCGCGCGGCTGCAGACCAGCCAGCTGCAGACCCAGGCGGCCGGAACCGGCGCCGACATCGTCGGCGAGCAGGCCAACCTGGCCATCAAGAAAAATGCGCTCGGCCGTCAGCAAGCCTTGCTCAAGCAGGGCTTCACCACCCGCTCCGACTACGACGACGCGCTCAACGAGGTGAAGACCGCCGAACAGGACCTCGCCGATGCGCGAGCGCGGGCGGCGAACGCCCATGCCGCGCTCGCGCCGGGCGGCGACCAGCCTCAAATCGCGCAGGCGCAGGCCGCGGTCGACAAGGCGCGGCTCGACCTCGAGCGCACGCAGATCCACGCCCCGATGGATGGCGTGGTCGAGAATGCCGACAACCTCCAGGTCGGCCAGATGGCCGTGACCGGGGTCGGCGTGCTGAGCCTTGTTCATAGCCAGACTGCGTGGGTCGAGGCGAACTTCAAAGAAAAGGACGTCGGCAAGATGGTACCCGGCCAGAAGGCCAGGATTGAGGTCGACGCTTACCCGGGCCGGAAGTTCGAAGCCCATGTGCAGACCATCGGCGCGGGAACGGGCGGCGAATTCTCGCTGCTCCCCGCGCAGAATGCCAACGGTAACTGGGTCAAGGTAACCCAGCGCGTGCCCGTGCGGATCGCCTTCGACGGCAATCCGGAGCGGCCAATGATCGCCGGCCTGTCGGTCAACGCGACCGTCTATTTCGACCAGACCAAGAAGTAAGCATTCGTGGCGAGCACGCCCGACAACAGCCCGACCCATGTGCTCCCTACGGGCGAGCGGATCATCGTCACCATCGGGGTGATGATGGCGGTCCTGCTGCAAGTGCTCGACACGACCATTGCCAATGTCGCGCTGCCGCACATGCAGGCGAGCCTCAGCGCGACGCAGGACAGCATCAACTGGGTGCTGACCAGCTATATCGTCGCTTCTGCGATCGCTTTGCCGATCAGCGGCTGGCTCGCCGACAAGGTCGGGCGCAAGCGGCTGTTGCTGATCTCGGTCGTGCTTTTCACTGTGGCGTCGGTCCTGTGCGCGACCGCGACCTCGCTGCCTGAAATGGTGCTGTTCCGCGGCCTTCAGGGCATCGGCGGAGCGTTCATCGTCCCGCTTGCCCAGGCGACCTTGTTCGACATCAACCCGCGCGACAAGCAGGGCCAGGCGATGGCGCTGTTCGGGGGCGGCGTGATGATTGGCCCGATCCTCGGCCCGGTGCTCGGCGGCTGGCTGACCGACAATTACAATTGGCGGTGGGTGTTCCTGGTCAATTTGCCGGTTGGCATCATTTGCGCGCTCCTGATGCTTCGCTTCATGCCCAAGACCGAGACGCACGAGCGCAAGTTCGACCTGTTCGGCTTCGCGCTGCTCGGCATTGCGCTGGCCGCACTGCAGTTGTTCCTCGATCGCGGCCAGCAGAACGACTGGTTCCAGAGCTGGGAGACGATCATCGAGCTTGGCGTCGCGATCGGAGCCGGCTGGATGTTCGTCGTTCAGATGGTGACGGCGAAGCACCCGCTGTTCGAGCGCTCGATGTTCGCCGACCGCAATTTCGCAACCGGGCTGGTGTTCATGGCGGTGACCGGGGTGCTGCTTCTCGCCGGCCTCGCGCTGCTGCCGCCACTGCTGCAGACCATGTACGGCTATTCGGTGCTCCAGTCCGGCTTCCTGACTGCTCCGCGTGGGGTAGGGACCCTGATCTCGATGCTCCTGGCGGGGCGCCTGGTCGGCAAGTTCGATTCGCGCGTGCTGGTCGGCATCGGCGTCGTCCTGATGGGCGTTTCGCTGTATATGATGACGGGCTTCGCCATCGACCAACCGGCGCGACCGGTGATCGTTAGCGGTGTGGTCCAAGGCCTCGGCCTTGGGCTAATCTTCGTGCCGTTGCAGACGCTGGCGTTCGAAACGCTGGCACCGCGGATGCGGACGACCGCCGCCGCGATGCTCAACCTGTCCCGCAACATCGGTGGGTCGGTCGGCATCTCGGTAGTCGGGGCGCAGCTCGTGCGGATGACCCAGGTCGCGCATGCCGATCTCGCCCAGCATATCACCCAGCAGACGATCCCGACGGCGAACTCGACATTGATCCAGACCGCGATCCCGACCGCCGGCCCGCTGGTGCTCGCCTACATCAACGGCGAGATTACGCGGCAGGCGCTGTTCATCGCCTATCTGGACGACTTCAAGCTGATGATGCTGGTGACTTTCGCGGTGCTTCCGCTGCTGCTTTTGATGCGCCGCGGCAACCGCGCCGGCAGCGGCGGGCCGCAGCATGCGGCGATGGATTAAGCTGCCGGCGTCTATTGCTTGCTGACGGGTTGTTCATCGGAAAAGGCGCCAATTAGTCGATCGATGAACGACTGAAACGTGGCGTATTTCGTGCGGTCCGCCTCATATTCCTTGATCCGATCCTCAAGCAACGGGAGGTAGACGAAATCGCGGTCGAACACGTAATCAAGGCGGCGCTGTTGCGCTCCGTTCCTGTCACCGACACTTTCCAAGATTCGAATCTCGCCGAGCCTGACCACATGCTCGATCACTGTGCCGAACCATTCGGGCATGCCCTGCGATGTCTGCTCGTCCTTTATGGGGGAATAGAGGTGAGCATATTGGTTGATCTTGGTCTTCACCGCCGGCGCTTCCAGAAGCGGATTGACGAAAGAATGTCCAAACTCGTGGATGACTAGCCACTTGGTGTCTTTGCCCTCTTCGAAGCCGCATCCATACTCTTCAGCCGTCTTTGCGTGTCGATTGGGAGCAACGATCATGAATGTCTGAATCCCTTGCGGGGTATTCACCCGCACATTCATATCGACGAAATTGTTCTCAAGCGGGGATGGCAGGACCGCGTAACGGCTGAGGCTGGTGCCATAGTAACGCTCCATTGCCGACAACAAGGACGGCGGCGGCAAATCCTTTTGGACTTCGGCAAAGGCGCAGTCGTAGGCCAGTCGCGATTCGTGGAGGAAGTTCTCCACATGAGCGTCCCGGTAAAATTGGTTTACGGCATTCATTAGTTGAACGGCTGAAGCGATATTCTGCTTCGGGAATTCGAAATCCGGAAAACCGATCCGATTGCGATCGAAGGACGCATGAGGAACCGGCTTCTCGGAAGAGACGGCCATAATGTTCAAAATTTGAAGCCAGTTTATCCAGCCGCTGCCTTCCGCCCGCATCATTTTGTCGAGCAGCTGGATAGAAGGATGCGAAGCGTAGCGGGCGAAATGCGCCTTCTCTTTGTCCGCCAAGGGGCGGACGCCCACGTTCGGCACCTTCCACGAGGGCGCCAGCAAAACCATGATCTGGAGCGTTTCCAGCGTCGCGTTCCGATCGAGTTCGAATTGTGGAGTACGCGCTGGCGCTGGTGCTGCCGCGATTAGTGCCAAGGCAACTGCAATCAGCCGAACTATTCTCATGACGCCTCCGCCCAATCCTGTCGATCGTGCCGGATAAGATGCGCGCGCAAGGCACTGCAACAGCGAACAATTCGACCAAGAGCAGTTTCACATCGACCGGTGCGACAATTGTAGCACCCACGGCAATTTCGATGGCGGACAGCACGGGGCGATTAGCCGCTTAGGGAAGCTCGCTGAGCTTGGCCGGCGACGACTTGCCGTTGGGAAGCGGGTCGAGCGAGCGCGCGATCTCGCGGATCTGGTCGTCGCTGAGCTTGTCGAATTGGGCGAGAACCGGAACGGCCGCGTCGTAACCCAGGATCCGGTCGGTGTGCGCTTCCATCCAGCGCCGATATTGGTCGAAAATTTTGGCGCCGGCCACGTCGTGGGGCCCATCGCCTTCAAGGCTGCGATCCATGTTGCCGAGTGCCATGCGCGGATAATCGGTCAACGCGAGCTCCGACAGCTTGGCCTGATATTCGAGCACCGGCTGTTCGACCTTGATGCCGAGCGTCTCGTCGATCGCGTGACGGCCTTCATGGACGTAGATCGACTGGTTGAAATTGGCGCGTGCATATTCGGCGAGGAAGGCTCGGCGGAAGCCGGCGTCGTCGTGAGATTTCGTGCGGGCGACCGTGGCGACGCGGTCGACGACTTGCAGCTGGAGGCGGCTGCCGAGGCCGTCGAGCGTCGCGACCGCCCGCTGCTTCAGCTTGGCGATGTCCTCGACGGAGCGTTGATTGCCGCGTGAGATGAGCGTGCGCCGAGCCTCGCTGTCCCGGGTTTGCTGGAAGGCCGTCAGCGGTGATTGGACATAGCGCGGACGAACCTGGACGATGACCCCATTGGCGGTCCATCCTCCGACCGCGGCCGAGCCATCCCATAGCCACGACGTGAAGCCGTTGGAGATCATGTTGTCGATGGCCACGAAATGGATCTTGGCCGTGTGGCCATATTGCGTGACCTGGTCGTCGCGGTCCTCGATCACGTGGCCGCCGTGCATGCTCGGATAGCCGTTGGTTTGGCCGGCCGTTCCCAGGATCCCGTAATATTTGCGCAGCGCTTCACTCGGATCGCCGGTCGCTCCCGCCGCTGTCATCAGTGCCGCAGTGAAGGCTTTCGCAGCAGCCAGCACCCCGCCGTTGTCACTCTTTCCGCGAGCCATGGCGCGATGGAGCTCGAGGAGCTTCGCTTCGAGCTTGGCGCGCTCCGCCCAATAGGTTTGCACCCGCTCCCATGTCGGGTTGCCGGCTTCGATCCTGTTCAAATCGTGCACCGCCGCAAAGCGTTGCGACGACTGCGCGAAACCGGCCCGGACGAGAAGCTCGGTGAGCTTCAGGCGATCGTCGGCCGTGGCACCCGAGCGCAGGCCGTTGACGAACAGCGCTGTCGCGCCGGCATCCTGCAGCGCCTGGGGCGCGTCGCTGTCCTCGATCCAGAAATAATCCTTCCACGCGGCGAGCGCTGCAGCGGCGTCGTCGGTGAGAAGCGCGGTCTCGAGGCGAACGCGCGCAGCTTCAATGTCGGCGTCGGGGGTGAATTGCGCTTCCTCGGTCTTCGCCTCCGCGAGCAGTTGAGCGCTTCGGGACGGAGTTTTCGCGGCGAGGTCGAGCCGCGCGCCGATGAGGTGCGTGCGGATGGCGTCGCGCTCGGCCGCATCGGGACAGGCGGCGAGCAGCGCATTGGATTCGCGGATACTCTCATCGAAGCGGCCGGATTCGCGCAGCACGCGCGCTTTGAGCTCGGCGCTGTCGCACGGCTTGTCGCCGAGGTGGAGCGCCGCGTCGAGATGCTCGAGCGCTCGCGGCGCATCGCCGTCCACGAGCCATGCGACGCGCGCCAGTTCGCGCTCGGCGCCCGCTTTGTCCGAAGCGGGAGCGGCGGGGTCGGCGATGATGCTCGCATAGACGCCTTCCGCCTTGGCGACGTGATTGAGCTCATATTCCGAGCGGCCCTGGCCGAGAGTTGCCGCGGACGCAGCCGAAGCGAGAAGAAATTCGACCAACGCCAAGCCTGCACCGACACGCATCACCGACCGTCCTTTACTCGGTTGAGCTACAAATTTAGCGTCGTCGAAGCATAGAATATTGGACGATTCGAAGGTGAACCGAGCGACCAACTTCAATGGGCTGGAGATCGAGCTCCACCGCTTTGCCGGAGCGCGGGTGCTGCGGGTGGTCCATCCGGGCGAGCAGCGGATTGAGGAGCACAGTCACGACTGGGCGTATATCGGGCTCTACACCGCCGGCCGCTATCGCGAGCAATACGATGGCGGCGAAGCCGATATGTCCGGCCCGTGCGCGGTTCTTCATCCGGCCGGACGGCCTCACGCGGACGTGGTCGAGGCCGAGGGCCTGGAGACGCTGACGATCGAGTTCGACCCGGCCTGGCTGCGGCTGCACGGGTTCAACCACCGGCTCGACCGCTCGCTGCTGTGGAGCGGCGGGCCGGTGGGGCTTGCCTCGAGGCGGCTGTCGCAGGTGGTGGCCGCGCTCAGCGCCGACGAAGCCGCGCTCGGGCAAGCGACCGCCCAGTTCCTCAATTTCGCGCTGATGGCCGAGGCGCAGTCCCCGCCGGGCTGGGTCGCGGGCCTGCGCGAACGGCTCGGCGACAACGAGCCGGGAGGCGCAACCGAGATCGCGCGCACGCTCGATCTTCATCCGGCCTATCTGGCGCGCGCCTATCGCGCGGCGATGGGGGAGGGCGTGACGGAGACGAGGCGCCGCCGGCGCGTCGAGACAGCCTCCGCGTTGCTGCGTCACTCGCCGCTGCCGCTGGCCGAGATCGCCGTTGCCGCGGGATTTTGCGACCAGAGCCACATGAACCGCAGCTTCTCGGCGGTCCTTGGGCGGACGCCACTTCAGGTCCGGCGCGAGCGGCAGTTGTTCGACGAGCGCCTGGCAGTATCGGCCTGAGGCGATGACTTCGGTGATTGCCGTGCGGATCACGCCGCGCTCGTCCCGGCCCGGCTTTCGCGGGTGGCGAGCGGGCGCCGACGGCCGCGAGGAGCTCGAGGTCCACGTCGCCGCCGCGCCGGCGGACGGCGCGGCGAACGAGGCGGTGATCGCCTTGCTCGCCAAGGCGCTTGGGGTCAGCCGTTGCGAACTGTCGATACTTTCCGGCACGACATCTCGTCACAAGCGGATCGCGATCCCATTTGACGTTGCAGAGGCGCGGGCGCGGCTCAGCACATAAAGGGAGAAGACAATGTTCGAGATCGGCAAGCGGCGGCTCGGCCGCGACGGACCTGAAGTGTCCGCCATCGGCCTCGGCTGCATGGGCATGAGCGAATTCTATGCCGGCGGCAGCGAGGACGAATCGATCGCCACCATCCATCATGCGATCGAGCGCGGCGTCACCTTCCTCGACACCGCCGACATGTACGGCGTCGGCCGCAACGAGGAGCTGGTCGGGCGGGCGATCAAGGGCAAGCGCGACCGGGTCTTTCTGGCGACCAAGTTCGGCAACGTGCGCGGACCCAATGGCGAGTTCCTCGGCGTCCGCGGCGACCCCGACTACGTACGCTCGGCGTGCGAGGCGAGCCTGGAGCGCTTAGGGGTCGAGGTGATCGACCTCTATTACCAACATCGCGTCGACCCGTCGGTGCCGATCGAGGACACGGTCGGCGAGATGGCGCGGCTGCAGCGGGAGGGGAAGGTGCGCTACCTCGGACTGTCCGAAGCCGCGCCGCGGACGATCCGCGCGGCATTCGCGACTTCGACGATCACCGCGGTGCAGACCGAGCTGTCGCTATGGAGCCGCGACGCCGAGGCCGAGGTGCTGCCGACAGTCCGCGAGCTCGGCATTGGCTATGTCGCTTATTCGCCCCTCGGGCGCGGCTTCCTGACCGGCCAGATCAAGTCGCCGAGCGACTTCGCCGACGATGATTTTCGCAAGAATCACCCGCGCTTCCAGGGCGAGAATTTCGAAAAGAACATCCAGCTCGTTCGAGAGGTCGAGGTGTTGGCGCAGGAGAAGGGCTGCACCACGGCGCAGCTCGCGCTCGCCTGGGTGCTGGCCAAGGGCGAGGACGTAGTGCCGATCCCGGGCACCAAGCACCGCCGCTATCTCGATGAGAATATCGGCGCGCTCGACGTCAAGCTCAGCGACGAGGACCTGAAGCGCCTCGACGAGATCCTGCCGCCCGGCGCCGCGGCGGGGCCGCGTTATCCCGAGCAGGCGATGGCGGCAGTCAACCGCTAACAGCCCTTCGTCGAACGGCCGCTGGCGCGGCGCCATAAGCCGTGCCAAGTCACCCTCCTCTTGCGAGGGGAGGGATTCGCGCGATGTTCGATCTGTCACGCCGTGAAATGCTGGTTTCCGGAGTCATTGCCAGCGCCGTTACCGCTGCAACGCCGACGAAAGTGCTGGCACAGGCGGCGGAGGGAGCTTCCGCGACCGCGGCGTGGGATCTCAAGGATCTATTCCCGACCGATGCGGCGTGGGAGGCGGAGCGCCAGGCGATCCTGAAGGACGTGCCGGCGCTCAAGGCATACCAGGGCAAGCTGGGTTCGAGCGCGGCGACGTTGAAAGCAGCGCTGCAGGCACAGTCGGACATCAACCGGCGGACGTCGCGGCTGTACACCTATGCCTCCCTGAAAGCGGACGAGGATCGGCGCGTCGCGGCCAACCAGGAGCGCAAGCAGAAGGCGCAGGACGTGTTCACCGCAATCGGCGAAGCGACCGCCTGGACTAACCCCGAAATCGTCGCGCTTGGTGCGTCGCGGGTGGACGCGCTGATCGCGGCCGATCCCGGCCTCAACAAATTCGCCTTCGGGTTGCACGACACGCTGCGCCAGGCGCCGCATACTTTGTCGCCCGGCGGGGAGCAGCTGCTGGCGTCCGCCGGAACCCCGCTCGCCGGGCCGCAGGACATCCGCGACCAGCTGGTTGCGGCGGATATTCCGCGGCCGACCGTGAAGCTCAGCGACGGCCGCGAGGTCAGGCTCGACGATCAGGGCTACACGCAGGCGCGGAGCGCGCCCGACCGGGCCGACCGAAAAATGGTCTTCGACAAATATTGGGCGAGCTACAAGGCGTTCGAAAATTCGCTTGGCGCGGCCCTGGGGGCACAGGTCAAGGGCGCGCTGTTCAGTGCGAAGGCGCGTCATTACGACAGCGCCCTCCAGGCGGCGCTCGGCGCATCCAACATTCCCGAACCGGTCTATCGGTCGCTGATCGCGGAGACCAACCGTGGCTTGCCGGTGCTGCACCGCTATTTCGCGCTGCGTCAGCGGATGCTCGGGCTGCCCGACATGGGCTATTGGGACATCTATCCGCCGCTGGTGAAATCGGACCGGACCTACAGCCTGGCCGAAATGCGCCAGCTGACGAGCGAGGCAATCAAGCCGCTCGGGCCCGATTATGTGAAGCTGTTCCTGGATTCGAGCGCCAAGCGCTGGGTCGACCCGTTCCCGCGGCCGGGCAAGGCCTCGGGGGCGTACATGGACCCGGGCGGGTTCGACGTTCACCCGTACCTGCTGCTGAACCTCACCAACAAATATGACGGCGTGTCGCAATATGCCCATGAATGGGGCCATGCGATGCACACGATGCTCGCCAACAAGGCGCAGCCGTTCGAGCTGGCGAACTATCCGACCTTCACTGCGGAGGTCGCCTCGACCTGCCACGAGTTGCTGCTCGCGAACATGATGGTGGAGCGGGCGAAAACGAGGGAGGACAAGCTGTTCTACCTCGGCCAGATCATGGAGAATTATCGCGGGACCTTCTTCCGTCAGTCGATGTTCGCCGAGTTCCAGCTGGCGATCAACGATCTCGGGACCACGGGCGAAGGGCTATCGGGCGAGAAGATGGCCGGGCTCTATCTCGACCTCCTCAAGCGCTACCACGGCCCCAACGTCCGCATCGAGCCGGACTATGCCAGCGAGTGGTCGGCGATCCCGCACTTCTATTTCGGCCTCTACGTCTGGCAGTATGCAACCTCGATCACCGCGGCGAACTTCTTCGCGCAGAAGATCATGCACGGCACGCCGGCCGACCGCGACCGCTACCTCGCGGTGCTCCGCTCGGGCGGTTCGGACTATGGCTACAGTCTGCTGAAGCTGGGCGGTCTCGATATGGCGACCGCCGAGCCGTACCAGCTGATCGTCAGCAGCTTCTCGAAGGTGCTCGATCAGGCCGAGGCGCTGGCCTAGCCGCGCTCGGCTTCGGCCTTGAACAGGTCGAGGAGCATGCCCCAGCCGCCGTCCATGCTTTCGAAGAGCTCGACGGCGTCGGCGCCCATGCGCTCGAGGTCGCGATGCTCGAAATGGACGACGGTCTTGCCGTCGCGCTCCTCGAAATTGACCTCGACAATGGTTTCGAAGTCGGGGTCGTAGGCGAACTCGCAGGTCAGCTGCCACGCGAGGACCAGGCGGCGAGGGGGATCGTAGGCAAGGACCTTGCCCCAATCGTACTCGGAGCCGTCGGCCCCGACCTCGTACCAGCGGCCGCCGGCACGCGGTTCGATGACGACGTCCTTCTGGGTCGTGCCTCGGGCGATGCTGTGCTCCTTGTGCCACCAGTCACCCATGCGGGCCGCGAACACCTGAAAGGCGCGGTCGATCGGCGCGTTCACCTCGATCGTCTTGCGGATCGCGGCCGGGGCGATGCGCTGGGCCGTGTCGTTCATCGTTCGTGCTCCTGTTCGGCAAGGCGTTTGAAATTGGCGAGGCTGCGGTCCCATTGCTGGTCGAGCCAGCGGCGCAGCGGGCCGAGCCCCTGAGGGTCGACGCGGTAGATGCGGCTGGTCCCGCGGGCTTCGTCGGTGACCAAGCCGGCGTCTTTCAGCGTCTTCAGATGCTGGGACACCGCGGGCCGGCTGACCGGAAGCAAAGCGGCGAGCGCACCGACCGATTGGGGGCGTTCGGCAATGTGCTCGAACACAGCCCTCCGGGTCGGATCGGACAGCGCCGCGAAAATCCGGTCGTTCATGGCACGATGGTAAGACAGTACTTACCGTAAGTCAACGCTTACTATTAGCGGTCGTCGATGAGACTCATGCAGGTGACGCCGGCCTCGGCTTTCTGAAGCTCGGACACGTCGACTTCAACGACCTTAAATCCGCGCCCGCGCAGCGCGTCGGCGGTGCGGGGATTGCCGGCCGGGAGGATGAGGCGGTCGCCGGCGCGCACGCAATTTGCGGCTGTGGGTTCAGCTTCATCGACGGGGAGCGGTTCCACCCCAGCGAATTGGCCGGGGTCGATCGCTTGACGGTTGTAGAGCAGCACGCCGTTGCCGGCGTAGATCGCGCCGGTCTTGAGGTGCAGGCAGGCGCCGGCCTCGGCCGCGGCGACCTCGTAGCCGATGGCGTTGGCAATCGCCGCCAGCGCGTCGATCCCGGCGCGATCGGTTCGGGTCGAAACGCCGACATAAAGGAGTTTGCCGATTCGGAGCACGTCGCCGCCATCGACATGTCCGTGCGCGATGCGGTGCAGTTCGAAATAATCCGCGAGGCCTGCGGCGGTCGAATCCACCTCGCCGATACGCGAGGCCGCGCCCGGGCGGGTGATCACCGCATGGTCGCCGAGGATCAGCGCCGTGTCCTCGACGAACACGGCGTCGGGGTCGTCGGCGAGTTCGGGCAGGCGGACGATCTCGAAGCCCGCATCGGCGAGCGCTCGCTCATAAGCCGCGTGCTGCGCGACCGCTTTCGCCGGATCGATCGGGACGCGGTCGAGGTGCGTCAGCTCGCACTCGGCGATGCGCGGGCTGACCGCTCGGGTGAACGCCTTCACTGCGCTGCCCGGACGACCTGCCCGCCCTTCATGACGAGGCGAATTCGGCGAACGGCCGAGACATTCTGCGTCGGGTCGCCGTCGACGGCGATGAGGTCGGCGAGCAGGCCCGGTTTTACCTCGCCGCGGTCGGTCAGGTGAAGGATCCGCGCGTTGCCCGACGTCGCCGCGATCATCACCTGCGCGGCGGGCATTCCCGCGCGCTGCATCGCCTCCATCTCGAGCCAGTTCTCGCCGTGGGTGAAGACGCCGACGTCGCCGCCCATGCAGATCGGAACGCCGGACTTCATCGCGAGGACGAAGGAGCGGCGGTTCTCCTGAACGCTCTCCGGCGCCGGCTCGTTGCCATCCCAATGCTCGAAATAGCGGGCATAGGCCTCGGACGCCGCGATGGTGGGGCAGAGCGCGGTGCCGCGGTCGTGCATCAGCTTGAACACCTCGGCCGTGCCGGCATAGCCATGCTCGATCGTGTCGGCGCCGGCGAGGATCGCGCGGCGCATGCCTTCGGCGGTGGTGGCGTGAGCGGCAACGAGACGGCCCGCGTCGTGCGCGGCGGCGACCCCGGCATTCAGCTCTGCCTGGCTGAGCGTCGGGCGGCTCGGCTCGCCCTTGGCCCAATGATAATCGGCGTAGAATTTGACGATGTCCGCGCCGGCCGCGACCTGGTCGCGCACCGCGCGGATGATTTCGTCGACGCCAGCCACTTCCTGCGCCCCCTGCGGGACGGAAACGCCAGGTTCGAAGCCCTTGGGACCATAGGCGCCGCGCGCCACGATCGCCTTGGTTGAGACGAGCAGTCGGGGGCCGGGGACGATGCCTTGATCGATCGCTTTCTTGAGCCCGACGTCGGCGAATCCGGCGCCCTCGGTGCCGAGATCGCGCTCGGTGGTGAAGCCGGCGTCGAGGGTGCGTTCGGCTTGGACGACCGCGCGGGCCGTGCGCAGCGCGAGCGGCTCGTGCAGCACCTGATCGTCCCAGAGTGTCTCATTGTAGGGGTGAAGGAAGAGGTGCGAATGGCCCTCGATCAGGCCCGGCATCAGCGTTGCGCCGGGAAGGTCGATGATCCGGGCGTCGGCCGGTGCAGAGACATTCGGCCCGACGGCCGCAATGCGGTCGCCGTCGACCAGCACCTGCCAGCCTTCGTGCGGCGCGACGTTCACGCCGTCGAACACGCGTGACGGTCGGAGCAGGACCGGCTCGGCCGCGGCGATGGTGGGCAGGAGCAGAGCGGAAAGGAGCAGGATCAGGCGGCGCATGACCGCAGCCTAACCGGCAATCCTGCCGGCCGGAAGCGTCAGCGTTTGCGCGCGATGATCTCGGCGACGAGCGGCGTCAGCATGTGCGCGCCCTCGGGCGGCTCATCGAGGAGGACCGCCATCGCCTCAACCTCCGTCGCCTCGATGTAACCCAGCTCGTGCAGGCGGCGGGCGCCGGTCTCCATGAAGGCGCGCGGCCATTGCCAGGTTTCGTCGGCGGGCGTGATGATGTCGGCGAGTATGCGAGTCTCGACAATTTCGAGGCCGGCCTCGGCGAGCCATTGGGGCAGCCACAGGGCGACGTCCGGCTCCCCGCCACTTTCGCTCCAGCTTTGCATCACGAGCGAACGGAAGCGCTCCTGGAGCGGGTTAGGCGGCATGATCCGCCAGGTCTCGTACGCGGCATATTCGTGGAAGACGGCGATGCCGCCGGGCCTCAGCGCGTCGCCAATATGGCGCACGGTCGCGGCGGGCGTGGGCACGAACGAGAGGAGCCAGCGGCACCAGCTCGCGTCCGCTCCGCCGAGGCCGAATTGCTGCGACACGTCATGCTCGCGCACTTCGACGTTGGCGAGGCCGCGGGAGCGTAGCTTGTCCACAAAATGCGGCGAGCGCTCGAGCGCGATCACTCTGCCGCTCGGTCCGACGAGGCTGGCGAGATCGGCGGTTACGAACCCGGGGCCGGCGCCGACGTCGACGACCCTTTGGCCAGAGCGGATTCGCGCGCGCCGGAACGCTTCGAGGACGCGGCCGCGCCAGACGCGGTGCTGCAGTCCGAGGCGCTCGACCTCATCGTCGCGCGTGCCGAGCACGTAATCGCCGTCGTTCATGCCGGGATGTTAGAGAGCTTGGCGGAACGCGCCTCCAAAAACTTGCGCGCAAAAGGAAAAGGAGCGCCTGAGAGACGGTGGGCGAGCGCCGCCGAGAAGTGCGCCAACCGACAGCCGGCTGCCGCACGCCACTGGACTGGCTTGACGGCATGAGCGGCTGTTTGACATCACCCCAGTCGGGGGAGTTCGCCATGCAGGCCAACAGACGCGAGTTCACCGCGGGAGTGCTCTGCGTAGCGGCGGCGGGCCATTCTGCCGTAGCGAACGGCGCCGTATCGACATCCAGAGTGGCGGAAGCCCTTGCCGCGATCGGCGACTATACCGAGGTTCACCGCCGCTTCTTTACGCTTCCCGCCGTCACCCTTTCCGTAGCCACGCCGGACGGCTGGTCCACGACCATCGACCGTGGCTTTGCCGACCTCGACACGCGCCGGCCCATCGCCGCCGGCACGCTGTTTCAGATCGGCTCCATCACCAAGTCGATCACCGCCGCCGTGATTCATCAGCTCGCCGCCGAGGGCAAGCTCCGCCTGGACGGCGATGCGCGCCCCCTGTTGCCCGACGCCCCGTGGCCCGCCGAGGTCATTACGGTCCAGCATCTGCTCGACCACGATTCCGGCTTGCCGGAGGACGGCCCCAAGCATCCGTCCGCCGGCCGGCTGTGGCTGGGCTTCAAGCCCGGCGAGCATTGGTCCTATTCGAATGTGGGATATATCCTGCTCGGTCGGATCGCCGAGGAAGCCGCCGGCGCACCGCTGCGGCAATTGATCGAGGCTCGGGTGCTCGCGCCCCTCGGCATGAGCCGGAGCCGTGGTGCGGTCACTGCCGCCGACCGCCTCGCTTCCGCCCAGGGATACGAGCCGTTCGACCTGTCGCGGCCCTATGTCCGCGGCTCTGCCCTGCGCCCTGCTCCCTGGCTGGAAATCAGCGAAGGATCCGGTTCCGTCGCATCGACGGCGGCCGACATGACCCGATACCTGCGTTCGCTCGCCGGCGCCGCTCAGGGCCGAGTCGGCTTCGGCCTGTCGCCTGAGCACGCTCTCGCCTACACCCGCCATTTCGTGCCGAGCGGCGAGGGGGGCATGCGCTACGGCAACGGACTGATGCATGTGACCGACGCCGGTTCGAATTACATCCATCATACCGGGGGCGGGCCGTTCGGCTCGGCCGCGTTCCACCTCGACGCGGCAACCGGCATCGGCGCGTTCGCTGGCACGACGATCAGTGCCTGGGCTGACTACCGCCCGACCAAGCTGACGCTGTTCGCGGTCCAGGCGGTGGCGG
The DNA here is from genome assembly GCF_000620665.1 of Sphingomonas sp. URHD0057. GTDB lineage: Bacteria > Pseudomonadota > Alphaproteobacteria > Sphingomonadales > Sphingomonadaceae > Sphingomicrobium. Next base: position 534,668 of record NZ_KK211162.1, read on the forward strand.
CGGCGCGCGCGGGGCGCCCATTGCCTTCGCTACCCGCCCTCGAGCCCGAACTCGCCAATCCGGCGTCCTTCGCCGGACGCTATGACGCCGGCGACCGCAACTTCACGGTGGCATCCGGCCGGACGCTCGTGCTGCGTTCGGGCGGACGCGAGGCCCCCCTGCAGTCCTGGAACGACGACCTGTTCCGCACGTCTCATCCCGATTTTGCCGACTATGCGATCTGGTTCGAGCGCGTCGGCGGCCGGATCGTCGGCGCCAGCTGGGGAAGCGAGATGTTCCTGCGGCAGGGTGCAGGGGGCAAAATCAGGCCGTCCAATCCCGAGCTGGCGCAACTCGCCGGCCGTTTCGTGAGCGACAGCCCATATGGCGGCGTCATGCGCATCGTGGAGCGCGGCGGCCGGCTGTGGGTCGGCACCGACATGCCGTTGACTCGGTTGGGCGGGAACTTGTGGCGCGTCGGCAAGGCCGATTGGTCGCCGGAACGTGCCGAGTTCGCCGATTTCTTCGAGTTGCGCCCGCAGACCCTGACCATGTTCGGAATAGCCTTCGAACGCCGCGACATTTAGCCTGAGGCTTATGGCCGGTAACGATCAACGCGGCTTGCGTACCCAGTCGAGCCCATTGGCGATCAAGCGCAGGAAATAGGGATCCGAATAGCTTTCCGTGGTGTGGCCCATCGCGGTGTAGAAGACGCGCCCGCGGCCGACGTGGCGCGCCCAGGCCATCGGGTTGGGGTTGACGTCCTGCTCGCCGATCGAGGCTGGGTCGAGCACCACAAGCAATTGCGATGTCGGGTCGTAATCGTCGAAATAATACCATTCATCGGACCGCGTTTTGGTCGGCGGTACTCCGGATAGCAGTGGGTTTCCGTGCGCCACGGATCGCACGGTTCCGCTTGGAGTCCCGGCCGGGTGCCGCTGAAAATGACCGCCGATCATCTTGCCGTACCACGGCCAGAAATAATGCGAATCCGCCGCCGCGTGGATCGCGAGGATGCCGCCGCCATCCTGAACGAACTGCTGCAACGCCGTGCGGCGGTCGCCGACCAGCCACTCCGACTCCGGTTTTTTGGGATCGGTCGTGCAGCTGAGGAGGACGATGGCGCGAAAGCGCTTCAGGCTGGCGGGCGAGAAGATGGCGGGGTCCTCGCTCGCGACCACAGACAGTCCGCGCTGTTTGGCCAAGGCGGCAACGGCCTCGATTCCAGCAGGAATGGATTCGTGCCGGTATCCGGTCGTGCCGGAGTAAATGAGGATCGCGTCGGCTGCCGGTTTCGCGGTCCCGGGGGCGACGGCGACCAGCAGCAACAGGATCGAGAGCAGCAAGCGCGGCACAGAGCGGAGACTAGCCACCATTGCGCCGCGCTCAAGCTAGAGTTTGCAATTAGAGCAAAAGGAAGGGGCGGCTGGGAAAAAGCCCCAACCGCCCCTCGTATAATGGTTCGTGAAAGACTCTAGCGTTTCGAGAACTGGAAGCTGCGGCGGGCCTTGGCGCGGCCGTACTTCTTGCGCTCGACGACGCGCGGGTCGCGGGTGAGGAAGCCTTCGCGCTTCACCGTGGTGCGCAGCGCCGGCTCGTAACGGGTCAAAGCGGTCGAAATGCCGTGGCGGACCGCGCCTGCCTGGCCCGACAGGCCGCCGCCCTTGACCGTCGCCTCGACGTCATACTGACCCTTGCGGTCGGTGACGTCGAACACCTGGTTGATGATCAGGCGAAGGGTCGGGCGCGCGAAATAGACTTCCTGTTCGCGGCCGTTGATGACGATCTTGCCTGAGCCGGGCTTGAGCCAGACCCGCGCGACCGCGTCCTTGCGGCGGCCGGTCGCATAAGCGCGGCCCTGCTTGTCGAGCTGTTGCTCGCGCAGGATCGCTTCGATCTGCGGACCCTGGGTCGAAACGCCGTGATCGTCGACCGCTTCTTCGCGGCCGCGACGGCCGTGCCCACCGGACGATCCGCGTTCCGCTTGGGCAGGCGCTTCGGGCGCTGCTTCGGCCGGCGCTTCGGCAGCGGCGGGCTGCTCAGGGGCGGCGGCAACCTCAGGCTTGGGGTTGGTCAGCTCGCCGAGGTCGGAAAGGGATTTCTTGGCCATTATGCGCCCACCTTGTTCTTGCGGTTCATCGCAGCGACGTCGAGGACCTTGGGGTCCTGGCCGGCGTGCGGATGGTCAGTGCCGTTGTAGAGGTGCAGGGCCCGCATCTGGTCGCGGCCGAGCGGCCCGCGCGGGATCATCCGCTCGACGGCCTTCTCCAGGATGCGCTCGGGGAAGCGGCCCTCGAGAATCTTGTCGGCGGTGACTTCCTTCAGGCCCCCGGCATAGCCGGTGTGCTTGTAGTAGATCTTGTTCTGCAGCTTGCGGCCAGTGAAGCGGACCTTGTCGGCGTTGACGATGACGACATGGTCGCCGCAGTCGACGTGCGGAGTGAAGCTCGGCTTGTGCTTGCCGCGCAGGATGTTGGCGACGATCGTCGCGAGGCGGCCCACGACGAGCCCGTCGGCATCGATCAGATGCCATTTCTTGTCGACCTCGGCCGGCTTGGCCGACTTGGTCGTCTTCATCAGCGCCTTCATGGCGGGTGACCTCTTCAAATGAGAAAAGCGGCACCAAGGGCGCCGCCGTGACCGCGCTATTTGCGGAGAAGGGCGGGAAAGTCAAGGAAAAGCGGCGATTTGCTAGCGGGTAAAATAATACCTTTGACGAGTCGAGCCTGATATTCGTCGCGATGGCACTCGCGCGTCGCGAGGTGCGTTTCCACCGGCGAATGGCCGATCGCGCAACTCAAGCCCGCAACCGACGATCGACCGGCGCTGATCGGCAGATCGGGCTCGCGGCGCATTGGCGCAACTGGCTGCTCGCGCTGCTTCTGACCGGCGCGCTCGTCTTCGCGGTTTTCCACTGGGGCGACGTCAAGAAATTCGCCGAGCTGATCGCCCGGGCCGAGCCGCTGTGGCTGCTGGCGGCGCTCCTCCTTCAGCTCGCGACCTATGTCGCGCTGGCTTGGGAATGGTCTCTCGTCCTTCGAGCAGGCGGCTGCCCGGTGCCGCTGCGGCGCCTGCTGCGGCTGACCATAACCAAGCATTTCGCCGACCAGACGGTGCCTACCGCGGGCATGAGCGGCAATGTCGTCGTTGCCGACCGGCTGATGGCTCTGGGCACGAGCCGTGGAACTGCGGTCGCGGCGGTAATTCTGACAATCGTCGCTTATTACGCATCCTATGCCGTCGCCGCGGTTGTGGTGCTGGGACTGCTGTTTCTGCACGGCAATGCCAGCGGCCTGGTCGCGGGGGTGATGGTCGCCTTCTTCGCGCTCGCCGCCGCCATTCCGGCGCTCGCCTTCTGGCTGCAGAAAAAGGGCGAGGGCGCGCTTCCCGGCTGGCTCGAGCGCTTCGGCGCCTTACGCGAGCTCTCCGAAATGATGGGCGAGGCGCCGACCACGCTCGTTCGCGATCGCCGCCTGATCGTGAAGCTGACCCTGCTCAACGGAGCCCAGTTTGCGCTCGACGCGTGGACCATGCAGTTTTGCCTGTTCGCGCTGGGCGTGAAGGCCCCGTTCGCTGCCGCGTTCGCGGGGTTCATCATGGCCTCGATCGTCACCACGCTCGGGCCCATTCCGATGGGCCTTGGCTCGTTCGAAGCGGTGAGCGTGGGCACGCTGCGCGCCATGGGAATCCCGCTCGAAGCCGCGATTTCGGCGACCCTTCTGTTTCGCGGGTTCATTCTTTGGCTGCCGTTGATTCCAGGGATGATTACCTCCCGGCGGGACCTCAAGCGGACGAAGGACGACAGCGAATAATCTTCGCATTTGCTCGTGACGCCCGCGCAACAACGGGAACGCTGCCGAGACGCATGCCGTTGTTTGCGTGAACGAAAAATAACAGAGGAAACGACGATGTATATCGGTCTTGGCGGCATCTTGATCCTGATCCTGGTACTCTGGCTGCTGGGCGTAATTTAACCGAGCAACGGCGCGTCGCTCAGGCGCGCCAACTCGGCTCGGCAGGACGAATTCGGATCGATTGCGCGTTGCTTCCGGCGCGCCTGCGCCTTAGTCACGCGGGCGTTCCAGCAGCACATCCGGGATCCTGTCGGAGACACATCGCCGTGCCGAGACGCGTCAAAGATCATATCGACATCAGCGAATATACCTCGCTCGACGATCTCATTCGCTATCTCGAGACGGTCCGCGACAACCTACCGCCGGACTGCGAGGCGGAGCTCAAGATCCGCGGGGACGATGTGTTCGGCAAGCGCCTGACGATCACCTATTTCCGCGAGATGACGCCCGAGGAAGCCGATCTCGAAGCGCGCTATACGGAGACGGAGGATGCATCGATCGAGGAGCTGCGGCGCAAACTCGACGACGTCCCGTTCAAGATGAGCGCGAAGGGCCGTTAGCGAACGTTGTCCTCGACCCAGTCGGAGTAGCCGGCGAGGAGCTTATCGACCGGCCAGGTCACGATGCACGGCACGTCATAGCTGTGCAGGGCGGCGATGCGGGCAATCAGCGCATCCGCGCCTTCCGCCGTCGTCTTGAGGATCGCGGCAATTTCGTCGGCGCTCTCGATCTCGCCCTGCCAGCGGTAGATGGACCGGACGGGGGCGAGGATGTTGATGCAGGCCGCGAGCCGCTCCTCGATGACGGCGCGGCCGATGCGCTCGGCTTCTTCGGCGTTGGCGAAGATGGCGTAGACGGAAACGACGCTCACGGTCGCTTCCCGAACTCATGTGCGCCCCAGATTGTCGAAGCGAGCAGCAGCGCGCCGACCGCCTGATGAAGCGCGGCGAGCCAGATCGCGACGCCCGACAGCACGGTGAGGATGCCGAGCAGGACCTGAGTCCCAAACGTCGAGTGGATGGCGATCGACGCCGCCCGCGCACCCGGGACCCGGCGGACCTTGCGGGCGAAGACGACCATCGCCGCGACGACCACCCACGCCCACCAGCGGTGGACGAAGTGGACGAGATAGGGATCGTTGGTCAGCGCCCAGACGAAGCCCCGGCTCCAGTCGACGCCTTGAGGGAAGAAGCGGCCCTGCATGTCGGGCCAAGTCGGTGCGACCTGGCCGGCATTGAGCCCCGCCACCCAGGCGCCGAACATCAGCTGCACGAACAGGATGACGAGCGTCGCGGTCGCCGGGGCGGTGAGGCGCGAGGGCTGGTCCGCGCCGGTCGCGGCCATCCGTCGGAGGTCCAGCGCGACCCAGATCAGCGCGCTCATGATCGCCAGCGCCAGCAGCAAATGCGCGGACAGGCGGAAATGGCTGACGTCGGTGCGGTACTGCAGCCCGGATTCGACCATGTACCAGCCAAGCGCGCCCTGGAGGCCGCCGAGCACGAGCAGGCCGATCATCTTCCATCCATAGCCCTTGGGGATCGCCCGCATCGCCGCGAAGGCGACCAGCCCAATCGCGAACACGACGCCGATGAGGCGGCCGAGCAGGCGATGCACGAACTCCCACCAATAGATGTGCCTGAACTGCGCCAGCGTCATGCCGGCCGGGCCGTTGATCTCTTTGTACTCGGGAATCCGCTGGTAGAGTGCGAAGGCGCGTTCCCAATCGGCATGGGTGAGGGGAGGGATCGCGCCCGACACCGGCCTCCACTCGGTGATCGACAGGCCGCTTTCGGTCAGGCGCGTGATGCCGCCGACGACGACCATCGCAAACACCATCGCCGCGACCACGAACAACAGGTTCGCGAGCGCGCGCGGCCGGGATCGCGCGGCGAGGGCGGACGGGGCGGAGGCGGAGTCCATAGGCGAGCGCCTAATCGCGTGCAGCGAGGCGAGGAGCAAGTGTCGCCGATTTGACAATGTTATGTTGTATCTTCGCCGAGCCTGGCCTATATGCCGCGACAATGCTCCAGCTGTCGATTCCGACCACCCGGCTAGATCGGATCGCCGTGGGCCTGTCCGGCCTGTGCCTGGTGCATTGCGTTGCGACCGCGGTGCTGCTGGCGCTGGTCTCGGCCGCGGGCGGGTTCCTCGGCGCGCCGATCATCCACGAAGTCGGTTTGACGCTGGCGATGATATTCGGGTCGATCGCGCTCGGCCGCGGCATCTTCGAGCACGGCTTCATGATGCCGAGCGCGATCGGCGGGCTCGGCCTGGGCGTCATGGCCGGCGCGCTGACCCTTCCGCACGACGGCAACGAGGCCGCCTACACGGTCGTCGGCGTCATGATTCTCGCGCTCGGGCACCGCCTCAACGCGATGGCGGCGGACTGATCCACTTGCTTGCCCGCATGCCGGGCGAGGTCTATTCCAGGCATTGACCATGACCCATCACGACCATCAACTCCACCAAGGGGACGCGCTCAAGGATGCGGCGCGCGATCGCCTCACCAAGGAGGGCGAGCAGTGGACCGAGATGCGCGCCGCGGTGTTCGACGCGCTGGCGGGGTTCGACAAGCCGGCGAGCGCTTATGATGTCGCCGAGGCGGTGTCGAAGGCGCAGGGTCGCCGGGTCGCTGCCAACAGCGTCTATCGGATCCTCGACCTGTTCGTCGGCGCCAATCTCGCGCGGCGGGTCGAGAGCGCCAACGCCTACATCGCCAACCAGCATCCCGACTGCCTGCACGATTGCATTTTCCTGATCTGCGACACCTGCGGGCAGACCGTGCACATCGACGACGACAGCCTGTCGGGCGGGGTGCGCAAGGCCGCGAAGAGCGCCGGCTTCTCGGCCCCGCGCCCGGTGATCGAGGTGCGCGGCACCTGTGGCGACTGCGAAGGTGAATAGAAAGGGCGCCGCGGACGAACCGCGACGCCCTTCTTTTCCTTGTTTGCCGGCGATCTAGAGCTTGATTCCACCCGAGACGTCGATGACCTGGCCGGTAACCCAGGCGCTGTCCGGACCGGCGAGGAAACCTGCGACACCGGCAATGTCCTCGGGCTGGCCAATCCGTTTCAGCGCCTGAAGCGACGTCACCTGCGCCCTGCCCTCGTCGCTGCCGAGCAAGCTTTCGGCCATGTCCGTCTCGGTCGCGCCGGGGGCGATGGCGTTGACCCGAATCCCGCGCTCGCCGAGCTCGCCGGCGAGGTGTCGGGTGAGCGTGTCGATCGCTCCCTTGGTAATGGCGTAAGCCGGAGCGCCAGGGAAATAGGTCCTGGCGACGACCGAGCTGGTGAACAGGACGCGCCCGCCCTCGGCGAGGGAGTCGACGAGGCCGGAGGTGAGCTGAAAGGGTGCACGCACGTTGATCGCAAGCTGGCGATCGAGCGTCTCGGTATCGGTGTCGGCGAAGGCGACGAACTCGGCCACGGCGGCATTGTTGACGAGGATGTCGAGCTTGCGGCCGCCGAGCCGGTCCTTGACGTCGGCAACGAGCCGGTCGACGGCCTTCACGTCTTCGAGGTCGGCGGCGATCGCTTCGGCCGAACCACCGGCCTCCTCGATCTCCCCGACCAGCGCTTCGGCGCTATTCGACGAACGGTTGTAGTGAGCGAACACGTGAGCGCCGTCACGGGCCAGGCGCTTGGCGATCGCGCGGCCGATGCCGCGCGAAGCGCCGGTGACGAGGGCAGTCTTGTTGGCAAGTGGCTTGGACATGGAATAGCTCCCTTTTGGTGACGGAGAAGTGGGAGTGTCGCGATCATTGTTCAAGATATCCGAACAACGGAATTTTGGAAAATTGGGACTTTCTCGCTATATCAACCACGTGGCCCGGTTCATTCATCCCAGTCTGAAGGACGTTCCCCTGGCAAGCGTCCTCCATGCCTTGTCCGATCCGACGCGGCTGGCGATCGTGCGTCGCCTGGATGAGGACCGCAAAGGCGATGCCGATGGTCTCGCCTGCAATTGCGCCGCGCCCGACGAATTACCGCGCGCGACGATGTCGAGCCACTTCACGGTGTTGCGCGGCGCCGGGCTGATCGAAAGCCGCAAGCAGGGAACGATGGTCATCAACCGGCTGCGCCGCGACGAGATCGACGCCCGCTTCCCGGGCCTGCTCGATGCGGTGCTTGAAGCGGAGGCCGCGCCGGCCTGAGCGTCACCTGAAATTGCTTCCGAGCACCTTGGTGACTTCGCAGCTCTCGCCGCGTAGTCCCTGACGCGATGAGCGATCGCCCCGACACCGCGCCGATACGCAAGGTAATCATCGTCGGCGGGGGCACCGCCGGGTGGATGTCGGCCGCGGCCATCGCCAAGCTCACGCAGAGCCGCTTCTGCGAAATCCATCTCGTCGAAAGCAGCGCGATCGGCATTGTCGGGGTCGGCGAAGCAACCATCCCGCCGATCCGGCAGATCAACCGCTTGCTCGAAATCGACGAGGACGAATTCGTCCGAAAGACCAAGGCGACGTTCAAGGCGGCGATCCAGTTTTGTGACTGGACCACGCCGGGCAGCGCCTATTTTCACGCGTTCGGGCCGCTCGGGTTCAGCCCGGGCCTGGCGCTGGTCCACCGCTGGCGCCGCTTGCGCGCGGAGCGTGGTATCGACGCCGGTGAGTACGACGATTACTCGATCACTGCGCAAGCCGCGCACGCCGGCAAGTTCCATCGCACGTTCCGCGCTACGAACATGCAACGGCCGGTCGATTACGCCTTCCATTTCGACGCCGGCCTGTACGCGCAATTCCTGCGCGAGATCGCCGAGAAGCAAGGCGTCGTCCGCCATGATGCCAAGATTGTCGGGCACCAGCTCCGCAAGGACGGTTTCGTCGAGGCCATCCTGCTCGAAGCCGGCGAAAAGCTGGAAGGCGACCTGTTCGTCGATTGCTCCGGCTTTCGGGCCTTGCTGATCGAAGGCGCGCTGGGGGTCGGTTACGAGGATTGGTCGCACTGGCTTCCGTGCGATCGCGCCGTGGCGATGCCGTCCGAGCCGATGCCCGACCTGCCGCCATACACCCAAGCGACCGCGCGAGACGCCGGTTGGCAGTGGCGCATTCCGCTGCAACACCGGACCGGCAATGGATACGTCTACTGCAGCCGGTTCATCGGCGACGACGAAGCCGCCGCCGAGCTCGCTTCCAACCTCCCCACCGCACCCGCCGGCGACGCCCGTTTGGTCAAGTTCCGCACCGGCCGCCGGCAGAAGTTCTGGGACAAGAACGTCGTCACGATCGGCCTCTCCAGCGGCTTCCTCGAGCCGCTCGAATCGACCAGCATCCACCTCATCCAGACCGGCATCGAAAAGCTGCTCAACCTGTTTCCGGACCGCAGCTTCCGGCAGGCCGACATCGATTTCTACAACAAGGTGACGGCCAGGGAATTCGAACAGGTCCGCGATCTGATCGTGTTTCACTATGCCGCCAACGGGCGGCACGGACAGCCGCTTTGGGATCAGTGCCGGGAGATGGCGCTCCCCGACAGCCTTGTAGAAAAGATGGAGCTCTATCGCGGTTACGGTCGTGTGTTTCGCACCGAGGACGAGCTTTTCAGCCCGCTCAGCTGGACCGCCGTGTTCGAAGGGCAAGGCCACAATGCTGAGACCTTCGACCCGCTGATGCTCGGCCTTCCGACGGACGTTATCGCGAGCCACCTGCCGCAGATCCGGAGCCTGATCGCGGCGGGCGTGCAGGCGATGCCGTCCCACGCCGACTTCGTGCGTCAGATCGCCGACGCCAAGCGGACGACCGGCCCCGCTCAGCCTCCAGTTGGCCTGAGCATTTCCTGAGCAATCGCTGAAATCGCCGCACGTTGATGACTTCGCTGCTCTCGCCGCGTAAGTGCCTGCTGCGATGAGTGATCGACCCGACACGCCCCTGCTCGACACGGTTCACTATCCGGTCGACCTTCGCGCGTTGAGCAAGGAGCAGCTCCCCCAGTTGGCCGATGAGTTGCGCCAGGAGACGATCGCGGCGGTGTCGGTGACCGGCGGGCATCTCGGCGCCGGACTTGGCGTGGTCGAGCTGACCGTGGCGCTCCACTATGTGTTCGACACGCCCAACGACAAAGTGATCTGGGACGTCGGTCACCAGGCCTACCCGCACAAGATCGTGACCGGGCGGCGCGACCGTATCCGCACGCTCCGTCAGGGCGGCGGGCTTAGCGGTTTCACCCGGCGCAGCGAGAGCGAATACGACCCGTTCGGCGCGGCGCACAGCTCGACGTCGATTTCGAGCGCGCTCGGATTCGCCATCGCCAACAAGCTGTCAGGCGGTCCGGGCAAGGCCGTGGCGGTGATCGGCGACGGCGCGCTCAGCGCCGGCATGGCGTACGAGGCGATGAACAATGCGGCGGCGGCCGGGAACCGGCTGATCGTCATCCTCAACGACAATGACATGTCGATCGCGCCGCCGGTCGGGTCATTGCGCAACAGCCTTGCGCGGCTGGTCAGCTCGAACAAATATCTGGCGCCGCGCAAGGTCGCGCAGAAGATCGCTCGGGCGATGCCCGACGCGATCCACGACTGGGCCAGGAAGGTCGAGGAATATACCCGCGGCTGGGTCACCGGCGGCACGCTGTTCGAGGAGCTCGGCTTTTATTATGTCGGGCCGGTCGACGGCCACGACGTGCGGGCGCTGGTCGAGGTGCTCGAGAATGTCCGCGACGCCGAGATCGGGCCGATGCTGGTCCATGTCGTGACCAAGAAGGGCAAGGGCTACGCGCCGGCCGAAGATGCCGCCGACAAATATCATGGCGTGGTCAAGTTCGACGTCGTGTCGGGCGTGCAGGCGAAGGCGGCCGCGGGCGCGCCGAGCTACACCAGCGTTTATGCGAAGGCCCTGTCCGCCGAGATGATGCGCGATGAGAAGGTCGTCGCGATCACCGCGGCGATGCCTTCGGGCACGGGGCTCGACAAAGTGGCCGAGGCGTTTCCCGAACGGACGTTCGACGTCGGCATTGCCGAGCAGCATGCGGTGACCTTCGCCGCCGGCCTCGCCGCGCAAGGCTACAAGCCGTTCGCGACCATCTATTCGACCTTTCTGCAGCGCGCTTACGACCAGGTCGTCCACGACGTCGCGATCCAGAATCTGCCGGTGCGTTTCGCGATGGACCGCGCGGGGCTGGTCGGCGCCGACGGGGCGACGCACGCGGGCAGCTTCGACCTCGCCTACCTCTGCACGCTTCCGAATTTCGTGGTGATGGCGGCCGCCGACGAGGTCGAGCTCACCCATATGGTCCACACCATGGCGCTGCACGACAGCGGGCCCATCGCCGTGCGCTATCCGCGCGGCGAGGGCCGGGGCCTGCCGCTGCCGGTTGAGCCGCAGGCGCTGGCGATCGGCAAAGGGCGCATCATTCGCGAAGGCAAGAAGGTTGCGATCCTCTCATTGGGGACGCGGCTGGCGGAGGCGGAGAAGGCCGCCGATCAGCTCGAGGCCAAGGGCCTGTCGACGACAGTTGCCGACCTTCGCTTCGCCAAGCCGCTCGACGCCGAGCTGATCCGCAAGCTGATGACCACGCACGAGGTGGTCGTGACGGTCGAGGAGGCGTCCATCGGCGGCCTCGGCGCCCACGTGCTGACCCTCGCCAGCGACGAGGGATTGCTCGACGCGGGCCTCAAGATCCGCACCATGCGCCTGCCGGACGCCTTCCTCGAGCATGACAAGCCCGAGAAGCAATACGACGAAGCGCGCCTGAACGCGCCGCACATCGTCGAGACCGTGCTGAAGGCGCTGCGCATCAACAGCGCCGGCGTCGAGGAGGTACGGGCGTAGCCAAGGTCCGTGCAGACCAACTTCTGGTGAGCCGAGGGTTGGCCGAGAGCCGGACGCGGGGGCAGGCGCTGATCATGGCGGGGGCGGTGTTCAGCGGGGAGCGGAAGGTCGCCAAAGCGGGCGAGATGCTCGCGCAGGACGCGCATCTCGAAGTGCGCGGAAAGGATCATCCGTGGGTGTCGCGCGGGGGGATCAAGCTCGATCATGGGCTGACCCATTTCCGGTTCGACGTGGCGGGCGCGGTGGCGCTCGACATCGGCAGCTCGACCGGCGGGTTCACCGACGTGCTGCTGAGCCGGGGTGCGGCCAAGGTCTATGCGGTCGATGTCGGCACCAACCAGCTCGCGTGGAAGCTGCGGCAGGATCCTCGAGTGGTCGTGCTCGAGCAGATTAATGCCCGCTACCTGACGCGAGAGCAGGTGCCCGAGCCGGTCGACCTCGTGGTGTGCGACGCGAGCTTCATTTCCCTCGCCAAGGTGCTCGGGACGCCACTGAAGTTCGCCAAGCCCGGCGCGAAGCTGGTCGCATTGGTCAAGCCGCAGTTCGAGGCGGGACGCGAGGAGGTGGGCAAAGGCGGAGTGGTCCGCGATCCTGTCGTACACGAGCGCGTCTGCGAGGCCGCGGCGGCGTGGGTCGCTTCGCAGGGCTGGGTTGTGCGCGGCGTCACGCCAAGCCCGATCACCGGCCCCGAAGGCAATGTCGAGTTCCTGCTTGGCGCCGAGAAAATTGGGGATAGTTCAGGCAGTTGGGGATAGCTGGCGAGGGCAGGGTGGCAGAATCGCGACCAAATCCCTAAATCCGCGCCGAAAGGGAGAACCTCCATGCAGTCCGAGAACCGGCTGTTCGACGATTTCGTGAAAATGGTGAACGGCATGGCCGGGACCTTCGCCGGCATGGGCCGTGAGGCCGAGACCAGCGCGCGCGAGAAGTTCAAGGAATGGATGGGCGGCGCGGATTTCGTCGGCCGCGACGAGTTCGAGGCGGTCAAGGCAATGGCCGCCGCGGCGCGCGACGAGAATGACATGCTCAAAGGCCGGATCGCGGCGCTCGAAGCGAAGCTGGTCGGCACGCCCGCCGCGGCGCCGAAGCGCGCCACCAAGCCCAAGTCGGGAGCAGCCTCCTGAGCGAAGAGGAAATCCAGGAGGAGCGCGACGACGGCGCTCCGATCGAGGTACTCGAGAGCTATTTCGAGGCGCGCGGCTGGGCTTGCGAGCGCACCGCCGAGGGCGAGATCGTCGCCTCGGCGACCGGCAGCTGGGCGCAGTATGAGCTGCGCGGTGTGTGGCGTCCCGAAGACCAGGTGCTGCAGTTCCTCGCTTTTCCCGACATCAAGGTCGGGCCGGAGAAGCGCGCCGCGATCTTCGAGGCGTTGAGCCTGATCAACGAGCAATTGTGGCTCGGCCATTTCGAAATGTGGTCGGGCTCCGGCCTCGTCGTGTTCCGCCATTCGACCATCCTCGACACCCGCGAGGACGACGGTCTCAGCCTCGAGCAGGCGGAAGCCATCGCCGAAGCCGCAGTCGAAGAGTGCGAGCGCTTTTATCCCGTCTTCCAATTCGTCCTTTGGGGCGACAAATCGGCCGGCGAAGCGATCGCCGCGGCCCTCATCGACACACACGGAGAAGCATGACCCAAATTCCAGTCCTTCCTTCGCCGACCTGGTTCGTCGGCTGCGGCAACATGGGCGGCGCCATCATCGACGGTTGGCGCAGCGCCGGTCTCTCGCTCTCGAACCTGGTCGTGATCCGGCCGAGCGGGAAAGCGGTCGACGGCGTTCGCGTGGTCACCAGCTTTGCCGACGCCGGACCAGCGCCGAAGCTCGTCGTTCTGGCGTTCAAGCCGCAGAAACTCGACGAAATTGCGCCGCAACTGAAGACGTGGCTGACGTCGAAGACGGTTCTCATCTCGCTGCTTGCCGGCGCCGAAGCCGATAGCCTGAAAGCGCGGTTCCCGAAGGCGGGAGCGATCGTTCGCGCGCTTCCGAACTTGCCGGTCGCGGTCCGCCGCGGCGTCATCGCGCTGTTCAGCAGGGATGCCGACGATGATGTGCGTCAGCAGGTTGCCAACATCGTCGCGCCGCTCGGCTTCGCGCCGTGGATGACGGATGAGGCCAAATGCGCAGCGGTCGGGGCCGTTGCCGGCGCCGGACCGGCCTATGTCGCCCGCTTTGTCGATGCGCTGATCAAGGCCGGTGAGCAGCGCGGGCTCAGCACTGAGATCGCGTCCACCATCGCCCTCGAAACCGTGTTCGGGACGGCGTGGATGGCGGCCGCGAGCAATGAAGGAATGGACTCGATCGCCCGCCGCGTCGCCAGTCCCAACGGGACGACCGAAGCCGGCCTGGCGGTCCTCGACAAGGATCAGGTGCTCGATCAGCTGGTTGCGCTGGCCATCGACGCCGCGGCTCGGCGAGGCACCGAAATGGCCAATGAGGCCAAGCTTGCTGCGCTTGCCGAACCCGAGCGCCTGTCCTAGGCGCCCGACACGCACCCACAGCAGGATTACCGATGGTCGACCCGCGCCCTTTCGACGACCGTGACGGCTGGATCTGGATGGACGGCAAGCTCGTCGGGTGGCGCGACGCGCAGGTTCACGTCCTCACCCACGCGCTCCATTACGCCTCGTCGGTGTTCGAGGGGCAGCGCGCCTATAACGGCGAGATCTTCAAGCTACGCGAGCACAGCGAGCGGCTGCACAAGAGTGCGAGTATTCTGGGCATGGAGATTCCCTATACCGTCGATCAGCTCAACGAAGCGTGCATCGACGTGCTCAAGGCCAACAATCTAGTCGACGCCTACATGCGCCCGGTGGCGTGGCGTGGGTCGGAGCAGATGGGGGTCACCGCGCGCGGCTCCGGCTGCCACGTCGCGATCGCTGCCTGGGACTGGGGCAAGTATTTCGACGAGGCGATCGCGGCCAAGGGCTTGCGGCTGGATATCGCCCCCTATCGTCGCCCCGCGCCCTATACCGCGCCGGTGCACAGCAAGGCATCGGGCCTCTACATGATCTGCACGCTCGCCCGTCAGCATGCGGAGGCACGCGGTTATGACGATGCGCTGATGTTCGATTGGCGGGGACAGATCGCCGAAGCGACCGGCGCCAACGCCTTCTTCGTTCGCGACGGCGCGCTGCTCACGCCGACGCCCGACTGCTTCCTCAATGGCATCACCAAGCAGACGGTGATGGACCTCGCGCGCAAGCGCGGGGTCGAGGTTATCGAGCGCGCGATCTGGCCGGAGGAGCTGGAGAGCTTCGAGCAGATGTTCATTACCGGCAGCGCCGCCGAAGTGACCTTCATCCGCGAAGCCGGCCCGTGGAACTTCGAAGTCGGCGATCTTTCCCGTCAGCTCGCCAAGGATTACGACGATTTGGTCAACGGGCGCATCGCGAACACCTAGCCCTTGGACAGAGTGGGGAGGTCGGCAATGGGAAGGACGATCGCGGGCATTGTCGGCGGTTTGGTGGCATGGACCGCCGTCGTGACCATTCTCAACTTCGGCCTTCGCGCCGCAATTCCCGGCTATCACGCGGCCGAAGCGACGTTGCTGTTCACCCCGGCGATGAAAGCCGGGCGACTGATTGAGGCAGCGATCGCCTCGTTCGCCGCGGGCGCGGTCACGCGCTGGATCGCGCCCGCGAGCAAGTGGGCGCCGTGGATATCCGGCGCGATCGTGCTCGCGATGTTCCTGCCGGTCCACATCAATCTGTGGAACAGGTTTCCGGTCTGGTACCATCTGACCTTCCTGCTCAGCATCGTTCCGCTCTTCGTGGTTGGCGGAGCGCTGTGGCCGCAGCGAAATCGACCGGCAGCGGCCTAGTCGAAGATCGCGAGGTTGAGCGGCTCGCTCGGCCCGAACCATATCACGTGCTGCGTGTGGTCGGCGAGATCCTCGCCGGTGCTGGTATGGGCGAAGATCGTCAGGCCGTCGCGGTTGAGCGCCATCCATTGCGCGAAGTCGCCGAAATGATCGCGCAGCACGGTCAGCTGGCAGCTTCCGCGCGGATGCGGGCCGACCGGGCGAACGTGAAAGTGGCCGACCGGGACGCCGAACTTCGCCTGTGCCGCGGCCCCAAGCGCCTGCGCACGCTCGAGTTGGTCCTCGTCGAAGTAGATGTGCGCGTGGAAATCGCGAATCGCGGGCTCGGCCATCCGCGGCCCTTACCAGATACGCGCGCGCTTTTCCGGCGGGACATACATCGCGTCGCCGGCCTTGACGCCGAACGCCGCGTACCAGGCGTCGATATTCCGGACGACTCCGTTGACGCGATACTTGCGATAGCTGTGCGGGTCGCTGGTGGTGAGGTTGCGGATCGCTTCCGGCGTCATCTTGCCGGCCCAGGCCTGCGCCCAACCCATGAACACCCGCTGGTCGCCGGTCATCCCGTCGACGACCGGCGCCTTCGCTCCGTGAAGCGAGGCATGATACGCGTCGAGCCCCATCGTCAGCCCGCCAAGGTCGGCGATGTTCTCGCCCATCGTGAGCTCGGGCTTGATGTGCAC
Source organism: Sphingomonas sp. URHD0057 (assembly GCF_000620665.1). GTDB lineage: Bacteria > Pseudomonadota > Alphaproteobacteria > Sphingomonadales > Sphingomonadaceae > Sphingomicrobium. Next base: position 550,770 of record NZ_KK211162.1, read on the forward strand.
TCCGGGCACCGGCTCGAACTGGGCGTATTGATCGCCGAGGATCTTGGCGCGGCGCTTGAACTCGGCGGCGTCCTTGGGCGTCCACCAATCGCGGAGCGCGCCGGCGGCATCGATCGTCCGGCCCGAATCGTCGAAGCCGTGCGTCAGTTCGTGGCCGATGACGCCGCCGATCCCGCCGTAATTGTAGGCTGGGTCGGCGTTGGCATCGAACATCGGCGCTTGCAGGATCCCCGCCGGGAAGACGATGTCGCGCAGCGATCCGTTGTACGCGTCGTTGGTTTGCGGGGTCATGCCCCAGTCGCCCTTGTCGACCGGCTCTTTGCTGCGGTCGACATAGAACTGCCAGTCGGCCGCGGCGGAGCGGCGGACGTTGCCGACCACATCGTCGCGCCGGATAACGAGCTTCGAATAGTCGCGCGGCGTATCGGGATAGCCGACCTTGATCGTGTATGTGTCGAGCTTCTTCAGCGCCTCGGCCCGCGTCGCCGGTCCCATCCAGTCGAGATGCTCGATGCGGTTGCGGTAAGCGGCCTTGATGTCCTGGACGAGCGCTTCGATCCGCTGCTTGGTCTCGGCCGGGAAATAGCGCCCGGCATAAAGCTCTCCGACCCCCCAGTTGAAGGTGCCGAAGCAGCTCGCGGGGTCGACGCCGCAATCGCCGCCGGCAACCGCACGCATGCCGCGCTTCCACCGCGGCGCCATCTGCGCCTGCCCGAGCAGGGTCTTGTCGCGAAAATTGAACCGGGCCTCCTCGAATGCCTTCGGAAGATAGGGCGCGGCCGCATCGGCAACGCGAAACGCCATCCACGCCTTCAATGTATCGAGCGGAGTCGCGGCGTAAGTCGCGGCGAGCTTGGTCAAGGCGTCGGGCTGGCCGACGATCAGCCGGTCGCGGTCCCCGAGCTCGGCATTGGCGAGCAGCGCGGCCCAATCCACGCCGGGGGCAAGCGCGGCCAGCTCTGCCGGCGCATGCGGGTTATATTGCGTCGTCAGGTCGCGCAGCCGGGCCTTGTCCCAGCTGTCCTCGGCGAGCCGGGTTTCGAACGCGATCGCCTGCGCCGCGGCGTTGGCCGGACCCTGCCAGCCGATCAGGGTCAGCAACTGCGTCGCATAGTCGGCGTAAGCCTGGCGCTGCGCCGCAAACTCCGGCTTCAGATAATAATCGCGGTCGGGCAGGCCGAGGCCCGACTGGTTGACATAGATGGCGTAGCGTTCGGGCGCCTTGAGGTCGCTGTCGACGAACGGCGCGGCAATCGCCGGATAGAAGTCGTAGGCCGATTGGCCCATCAGCGCGGCGAGCAGGGCTGGGCTCGTGGCCGAGCGAATGGCGTCGAGCTCGGGAGCGATGGCAGCGATGCCGGTCCGCTCGATCTGCGGCTCGTCGAGGAACGAATAATAGAAAGCGCCCGCCTTGCCGCGATTGTCGGCCGGCTGCTCGCCGACGTCCTTCGACGCTTCCTGCAGCAGCTGGTGAAGGTTCGCTTCCATGCGATCGGTCATTTCGAAGCGCCGCGACACCGTCGGACGGTCGGCCGGGATTGCCGAGCGGTCGAGATATTTGCCGTTCGCATATTGGAAGAAATCGTCGCCCGGTTTGACCGATTGGTCGATCGAGGTCAGGTCGAACCCGGAGGGCGGGTAATAAGGAGCAGTGCTTTGCGCCGAAGCCGAACCGGCGAAAGCGGTCGCGACCAGCAGCGCGGCGACCAAGCGATTTTTCATGTTGTATTCCCCACTCGAACGAGAACCGGATCGTTACCGTGCTCAAAGGCGGGCGCAATCGCTCATTCGACGAATGGCGGTGGTGGGGCGGCGCCTCTTCCTTCGCGCGCGATGGCGGCTATAAGCCCGCCTTCTCCCGCACATGCGGCCGCTGCTGGGGCGTCGCCAAGTGGTAAGGCACCGGTTTTTGGTACCGGCATTCGCAGGTTCGAATCCTGCCGCCCCAGCCAGCGCTGAGCTCACTCACTCGCAGCCCGTTCCGCACTTTCATTCCGCAGCTTGGGGCCGCTCCCGGCCGACGATCCGATCGAAGCTGTCGGGGTCGGAATCGGCTTCGGTTCCGATCAGCAGGATTGCCGCATCGCGATCGAGTGCGAGCTGCTCACGGGCCGCTTCCGAGCCCGCCGCGGCGAGCAAACCTGCCAGTCCGGCAGCGCCGGATTCACCCGCGACGATGGATGGATCGCTCCCGGAGGGCCGGTAAAGGCGCCGCATTGCAGCCTTTGCGTCACTGTCGGCGACCGTGACGAAGGCGTCTGCCGCCGTCTCGAGAATTTGCCAGGCGAGCATGGAGACTTCACCGCAAGCGAGGCCGGCCATGATGGTCGGATGATCGCCTTCGACCACGACCGCGCGTCCCGCTTCGGCGCTCCGATAGAGACAGTTCGCGGCTTCTGCCTCGACCACGATCACCCGCGGGCGACCGGGACCGAGGCGTTGCCAGAGGTGCCCCGCGACGGCCGCCGCGAGCGCTCCGACTCCCGCCTGCACGAACACGTGCGTCGGCCGGACCGCTGGGTCGGCGAGGGCCTCGTCGAGCATCAACGTATAGCCTTGCATCACGTCCGCGGGAGTCTCGACGTAACCGTCGTAGCTCGTGTCCGAAATGATCAGGAATCCGTTCTCGTCGGCGTCGGCGCGCGCGGCGCGAACCGAATCGTCGTAATTTCCCGGCACTCGGACAATCTCCGCCCCAAGGTCGCGGATCGCGGCCTCCCGGACCGCGTTGACGTTCCGATGCAGGTAGATGCGCGATCGCGCGCCATACATCCGGGCGCCCCAGGCGACCGACTTGCCGTGGTTTCCATCGGTCGCGGTGGCAAGCGTCAGGCCCGATACCACGCCGGCGAAGCGGCCCGCGCGAATTTCGTCAAGCGTAGTGGCGGGCGAAGCGAGGCCGAGCTCGCGAAGGCGGCGAAGGATTGCGAGGCCAGCCGCGTAGGCTCCGCCGAGCGCCTTGAAGCTGCCGAGCCCGAAGCGCGATCCCTCATCCTTGAACCAGATCGCGCCGAGGCCGAGCGCATCGGCAAGGCCGCTCAGCCTGACCAGCGGCGTCGGCGCGTAGCCGGGCCAGGCTTGCATTTCGCGGCGCGCCAGCTCCGCTCTGCGCAGCGAAAGATGGGGATCGATCCACGCGGGAGCGGGAAGGTCGCGGGCAGCGGCGTTGGAGTTCAAGTGAATGCGCACCGGGTTCAGCAAGCCTCCTAATCCGCGCACCCAGGCGGCGCGCTTGATGGGGTTAGACCGCCGAGAAGCGCCTTTCCCGTGATTTCTTTCGCCACCGAAGCGTAACGGATAGGGTGGCGCCGCTTGTCTCAGGCATCATAACGCCGTGCGGCAAGCGGAGGCGACTGCCCGAAATGGTCGAGGACGCAATACTCAAGGCCTGGTTCTGCGACGAGATCCTCCCGCTCGAACGCGCCCTGACGCACTTCATTCGGCGCAATTGGAGGACGACTTCGGAGGTGACCGATCTCAGGCAGGACATCTATGAGCGGATCCTGATCGGCGCTCGCTCCGGCGTTCCCCTGAATGCGCGGCATTATTTGTTCACCGTCGCGCGCAACCATCTCATCAATTGCGCGAAGCGGGCGCAGGTCGTGTCGTTCGAGCTCGTCGCCGACATGGCCGTGGTCGAGCATCGCTTTGAAATGCGGTCCACGGAAACTCAGCTCAGCGCCCGCGATGAGCTTCGTCGCGCCGAGGCCGGCTTCGGGAAGCTTCCGCCCAGATGCCGTCAAGTCGTGATGCTGCGGAAGCTCGAGGGGCTATCGACGCGCGAGACCGCGGAACGCCTCGGGATCAGTGTCCACACCGTTGAAAAGCAGCTGACCCAGGGAATGCGCGCACTCACCGATCACATGCTTGGAGGGTCCGGAAAAGTCGCCCGTCGCGCGTTGTTCGGCGTTCGCAAGGCGAAGTCGCAATGAGCCGCGCGCGGGAAATCGAGCTACGAGCGGCCGATTGGCTGATGCGGTCCGAGCAGCCCAGTTGGTGCGAGGAGGAGCAAAGGCTGCTCGACGATTGGCTGGCCGAGTCCGAGGCTCACAAAGCGGCTTTTTGGAGGCTCGAGCACGGCTGGCGCGGCGCCGACCGAATTTGCGCGCTTGGCTCGGCGCAGGCACTCGCCCATCCGAGGTTCGAGCTGCGAAATTGGTGGCGGCCGGTGGCCGCAGCCGCCTCCGTCCTGTTGGTCTTCACGACGATCGTCGTGGTAGGCCGGGGAACGCCTTGGACCCCGCGGGATACGGCGAGCGTCGCGTCGTTCGAGACGAAAGTGGGAGGTCACCGGATTATCGGGCTCGCCGACGGAAGCAAGATCGAGCTGAACACGGCAACCGTCATCCGGACCCAAGTCGACGGTTCGCAGCGCAGGGTCTGGCTCGATCGCGGCGAGGCCTATTTCGAGGTCGCGAAGATGCCTGGGCAAGCGTTCGTGGTGTTCGCGGGGCCGCGGACTGTCACCGTCCTCGGGACCAAGTTTGTCGTCCGCCGGTCCGGGCCGAAGGTCTTCGTCTCTGTCGTGGAAGGCCGCGTCCGGATCGATGAAGCCGGACCGGTTTCAGCCTCGCGCTCGACGACGATCACCACCGGCGACACCGCGGTCGGTGAGGGTTCGATGACGCTGGTCAAGGCGGACTCCGAGCAGAATGTGGAGGAGGAGCTCGCGTGGCGCAGCGGCCGGCTGCAATTCAATTCGACCACGCTTTCGAACGCGGCCGCGGAGTTCAACCGCTACAACCGCAAGGAATTGATGATCGAGTATGCGCGCACGGGCGACATCCGAATTGGCGGAAGCTTCGACGCGAGAAACGTCGAGGCCTTCGCGAGGCTGCTGGACGATGCCTACGGCCTCAAGGTTCGTTCAACCCCGGACAAAATTTTCGTGTCGGGCTGATCGCACATTACGGCTTTGCTCTGACCGAGTGTCCAAGAGAGGAGAAATCGTCGGCGGGAGGGGAAGCCGGTGCACGACAGAAAAATTTGGTTCGCCGCCTTCGTCGCGCCGGCGCTGATTGCAGCCGCGGCACCGGCGCAAGCACAGGTGCGAACCTTCAATATTTCTCCAGGAAGCCTGAAGACCGCGCTCGACACCTATGCCCGTCAGTCGGGCCGGCAGCTCATTTATCGCGTTGATGACGTGCGCCAGGCGCAGAGCCAGGGCGCGACAGGACGTCTCGACGCCGATGCCGCGCTCCAGGCGCTGCTATCGGGCAGCGGGTTCAGCTCTCGGGTGGATGCTTCGGGGGCGATCGCGATCGTTCGCGCCCAAGGAGCCGACGCCCGCCCTTTGGACCAAGGCCTTCCCATCGCGGCCGCAAGCGCCGCGACTGACGCGGCCTCGATCGTGGTCACGGGCTCGCGCGTGCGGCGGCCCAACGACGAGTCCCCGACCCCGATCACCTCCGTCGCCGGGGAGGAGTTCTTTCGCACCGGACGAACGTCGATCGGCGAAACGCTGAATGATTTGCCGTCGATGCGAAGCACCGTGTCGCAGTCCAATTCGACCCGCATCGGCGGCGGCGCCGGCCTCAACATGCTCGACCTGCGCGGATTGGGCATCGACCGCACGCTCGTCCTTCAGAACGGCCGCCGACACATCCCGGGCGGACCGTTCACGACCGCGGTCGACGTGGACACGATCCCGACCGACCTGATCGACCGGGTCGACATCGTCACTGGCGGCAGCTCCGCCGTCTACGGCTCCGACGCGGTCGCTGGCGTCGTCAACTTCATCCTGAAGCGCGATTACGACGGAATCCAGGTCCGCGGGCAAGGCGGCATCAGCAAGCATGGCGACGCCGGTCAGCAATATCTCAGCGCGCTCGCGGGAAAGAATTTCGCCGATGGGCGGGGCAATATCGCCGCCAATCTCGAATATTCGCACCAGGATGACTGGTACGCGTCCGACCGGCCCGCCTACCGCAACCTGAGCTTCTACCTGCAGACCGATTTCGACGAGCCCGGCGATCCGAACGGCAGCGACGGCATTCCCGACCGCACATTGTTTCGCGACATCCGCTACATCGGCTTCAGCAACGGCGGCCAGTACATCGTCTTCGAACCCGGGCCTGACGGCAACGTCCCGGCGTACAATTTCCAATCCAACGGCAATCTGCTGCTCCAGACCGGCGATCGCGCCGGCCTTCCGCCTTTCGCTTTCTACAACGGTGGCAACGGCTCCAATCTGCTGGAAGGCAAGCTGCTGGGCTATTCGCCCGACGTCCACCGCTACAATTTCAATCTGCTCGCCCATTTCACGGTTAGCGACGCTTTCGAGCCCTTCGTCGAAGCGAAATATGTGCGCGTCGATGCTTTCGGCAGCTCGCTCGGCTCCTTCTTCAGCGCCGGCTTGTGGGGCCCGCGCGAGACCTACAGCACCGACAATCCGTTTCTGACCGATCAGGCGCGCGGCTTCATCCGGCAGACGCTCGGCCTTGCCCCGGGAGAGGAGAGTCCCTTCTTCTTCGGCCGCAACTTCGCCGACCTAGGGGCGGTGGTCCAGAACGACCGTCGCCAGACCTACCGGCTGGTGGGTGGCGTCCGCGGCACCTTCAACGGCGATTGGGCCTATGAGCTGTCCGGGAATGCCGGGCGTGTCACCACACGCACAACCGACACCGGCAACGTCAATATCCAGCGCTACCTGCTTGCAATCGACGCGGTCCGCGACCCGGTATCGGGCCAGATCGTCTGCCGCTCAAAGATCGATCCGTCGGCGGCGGTGGCTTACGAATTCGCTGAAAATCCGGAATTCGCTCAGGGCGAGCTCGCGCAGGACGTCGCCCAGTGCGTTCCACTCAATCCCTTCGGCGAAGGCAATATCTCGCAAGGGGCGAAGGATTATATTCTCGCGACGACCCAATCGCGCGCGCGCATCACCCAGTTCGTTGCCAATGGTTATTTGACCGGCGACAGCAGCCAATGGTTCGAGCTTCCGGGCGGACCCGTCGGCTTCGTCGTCGGCGGCGAGTACCGTCGCGAAACATTCCGTGACCTTCAGGATAAGCTGCTCCAGTCGGGAATTACCTTCAACACGCCGGCGCCGCCGTTCGAACCGCCGGCGTTCGCAGTTAAGGAGCTGTTCGGCGAGCTTCGCGTGCCGATCCTGGCGAAGCGGCCGTTCTTCGAGGAACTGACGTTGAACGGCGCCGGTCGTCTCGCCGATTACAAGGGCAAGACGGGCTCGGTGTTCGCGTGGAACGCCGGGGTCGAGTGGGCGCCGGTCCGCGACCTCCGCTTCAGGGTCAACCAGTCACGCGCCGTGCGCGCTCCCAACCTCGTCGAAATCTACCAGCCACTTGGTCAGAACTTCGTCAACGAGGGACTGACCGAGGATCCGTGCTCCCGCCACAATATCGCCTCCGGTTCTGCGAACCGGGCGGCGAACTGCCGTGCCGCCGGAGTTCCGGCGGACTTCGACTTCACCTACATCTCGTCCTTCCCGTACCTTTCGGGCGGCAACCCGGACCTTCGCGCCGAAACGTCCGACTCCCTGACCATCGGTGCCGTCGCGCAGCCGCGGTTCGTCCCCGGCCTTTCGCTCTCGGTCGACTATTACGACATCAAGGTGCGGGACGTGATCACGACGCCAAGCGTCCAGGCAATCCTCAATTCCTGTTACGACGCGGCCAACATCGACAACCAGTTCTGCGCTCTCTTCCAGCGCAACACGACGGGCGCGACCCTCCCGACCGACGAAATTCCCGGGCAGATCATCAACAACAGCTTGCGCCTGGTGCCGCTGAACTATGCCGCGCTGAAGGTGCGGGGCATCGACGTCGAAGCTCATTACCGGCGCAAGGTCCCTGGCTTGGCGCTGCTCGACACGCGGCTGGTCTACACCCGGGTTCTTCAAAACGATTCCTTCCTCAACCCGGAGGACCCGCACCGGGCGGACCAAAATCTGCTGGAGCTCGGCAATCCCAAGAATGCGTTCAATTGGGACCTGAACCTCAAGCGCGGCCCCGTCACGCTCGGCTATCGCATGCGATACATCGGCAAGATGTCGCCCGGAGCGATCGAGAACATCGTCTCGATCCAGGGCCGCCCACCCGAGGATGCGGATGCCTATCCGATCCGATATTTCCGGCCGGCGTGGTACCATAACATCCACCTCGGCTTCGATGTCGGCCGCCGCTACAATTTCTATGTCGGCATCGACAATCTGACCAATCGACTGCCGCCGCCGTCGATCAGCGGCGTCTCCGACGAGGGCAGCATCTACGATAGCATCGGCCGCTTCTTCTATGCGGGCGCAGTTGCGCGGTTTTGAGGTGATTACAGGCGGCTGGCGTCAGCTGATCCCGATGCCGGCGCTTGGTGCCATCGCCGTGGTCGCAGCGCTCGTGTGGACGCCGCCTGTCCGTTCGGAGCACAGCCCCAACGGCTCGAGTGGACAGGCGGCGATTCCTCAGGTCGCGGGTGGGCCTGAAATCGGCGCCTGGGGTTTCGACCTTGCCGGCATGGACCGCTCGATCCGGGCCGGCGACGACTTCTTCGGCTACGCCAATGGCGGCTGGGCGCGACACGCCGCGATCCCCGCCGACCAAGGCGTCAACGACGTCTTCTCGAGGCTCGAGCAGCTATCGGCGGAACGCACTCGTGCGATCCTCGAAGCGGTCGCCCGTGAGCCCGGTTCGAAGATCGGCGATTTTTACGCGAGCTTCCTCGATCGGCGGATCGTCGATGCGCGCGGGCTCACTCCAATCGCGCCGACGCTCGGCCTGATCGATGCCGCCACAACTCCGGCGGAGCTTGCCGGGGTCATGGGGCGTCTCGCGCGCTCCGGCGTCACCGGCCCGTTCGAGGTGTGGGTCGAGGCTGACGACAAGAATCCCGACTCCGCCGCCTTTCAGCTGGCACAGGCCGGACTGGGGTTGCCTAGCCGCGACGATTATCTGTCGAATGACGCGGAGATTGCCGCGCACCGGACCGCCTACCGCGCCTATCTGATCCGCCTCCTCTCGCTGGCCGGCGCATCCCAGACGATTCCGCGCGCCGATGCCGTGCTTGCGTTCGAAACGGCCCTGGCGAAGGCGCAAGCGCCCTTGGTCGACATACAGGACGTGGACTCCCAATATAATCCGCGCACCACGGACCAGCTTGCCAAAGCAACGCCATCCTTCGCCTGGCCGGCATTGTTCGATGCGCTTGGCCTGGCGTCGCACAGCCGTCTGATCGCCCGGCAGCCGGACGCGATTGCCCGCTCCGCGGCGCTGATCGCGGCAACGCCCGTGCCCGTCTTCAGGGATTATCTGAGGCTGCGGACGCTCGACACCTTCGCGCCTTATTTGGCGCAACCGTTCGTCGATGCTGCCTTCGAGTTCCACGGCAAGGCGCTCGAGGGTACATCGGAGAACCAACCCTTGTGGAAGCGCGCGAGCGACACGGTTGCGCTGGCGATGGGGGACGACATCGGCCGCATTTACGTCGAGCGCTATTTTCCCTCCAAGGCGAAGGCGGAAGCGGACGCCTTGGTGCGCAACGTTCTCGATGCCTGGGATCGGCACCTGCAAGGGTTGCGCTGGATGAGCCCCAAGACTCGATCGCGGGCACGCGCCAAGCTTGCCGCGCTGGTCATGGAGATCGGCTACCCCCGGCACTGGCGCGATTATTCCGAGCTTGCGATCCAGCGCAACGACCTTGCCGGCAATGTCATGCGCTCGAACGCTTTCGAATATGACCGGCTGCTGCACAAGCTCGGTCGCCCGTACGACAAGACCGAATGGTACACGCAGCTGCCGGCGATGGGCGTCAACGGATACGCCAATCACAAGACCAACCAGGTCGTGTTCAGCGCCGGCCTGCTGCAGCCCCCATTCTTCGACGCCGACGCCGACGCTGGTGTGAACTACGGCGCGATCGGTTCCGTCATCGCGCATGAGATCGGCCACGAATTCGACCAGCAGGGCGCCCGCTATGACGAGCGCGGCCGGCTGTCGGACTGGTGGACTCCGACCGACGTCAAGCGATTCAAGTCTCTGACCGCGACGCTGGTCGCCCAATACAACCGTTACGAGCCGCTTCCGGGCAAGCACATCGACGGCAAGGTCACGCTTGCCGAGAATATCGCCGACCTCGCGGGCGTCACCATCGCCTATGACGCCTACAAAACCTCCCTGCACGGCAGCCCGGCACCCGTCCTCGACGGCTTCTCCGGCGACCAGCGTTTCTTTCTCGGCTGGGCGCAGATCTGGCGCTGTGTGTACCGCCGGCCGGTCCTGCTCCAGCGGCTGATGACCGACATCCATTCGCCCGTGCAGCAACGCGTCGCGACGGTGCGCAACGTCGACGCCTGGTACCCGGCGTTCGGAGTCGGAACCGGCAAACGGCTTTACCTGCCGCCGGCCCAACGGGTCCGGATCTGGTAAGATGCGGCGAGGCTTACTCTCCGTTCTGTCGGCGGCGCTTCTCGGCCTCGCGCCGAACGCTGCGCAAGCCGGCGACCTGCTCCTTGTGGCGAACAAGCGCGAGAACACGGTCAGCTTCATCGACCTGGCAAGGGCCGCGGAGCTTGGCCGGGCCAAGACCGGGAGCACGCCGCACGAGCTTGCGGCCTCGCCCGACGGGCATCGCGTCGCGGTTGTCGCCTACGGCGGCCACACCATCGACATCCTCGACATCGCGTCGCGATCGCGGCTGCGGACGATCGATCTCGGCCGTAACGCCGAACCGCACGGCATTGCCTGGCTGCGCAATGGCCGCATTGTCGTGACGACTCAGGCGAGCGACGCGGTCGCCGTAATCGACCCAATAGGGCGCGACACGCTTTCGACCATTCCTACCCGGCAGAAGGGCACGCACCTACTCGCGGTCTCGCCCAACGAACGGCGACTTTACACCGCCAATCGGGAGTCGGGCACGGTTTCGGTGCTCGACCTTAAGCGTCGCGTAGACCTGCGCAACGTCCGCGCCGGCATATGGCCGGAGGGAATCGCATTAACCCGAAGCGGGCGCGAACTGTGGGTCGCCGACTTTGAGAATGCCCGCGTGCTGGTCTACGATGCACGCACGATGCGGCGCGTGGCGAGCCTCAGGACCGGACGGATGCCGATCCGCGTCGCTGCGGCGCCGGACGGTAGGCGCATGTATACCTCCGATACCGGGGCGGGCAGCGTGAGCGAGTTCGACGCGCGTTCGCACCGCCTGCTGCGGCAGCTGCGCATCAGCGGCAACGAAGCGGCGCAGCAGGTGACGCTGGCGTTTTCGAGCGACGGCAAGCGCCTCTACGTGGCGGAAACTGCGCGCAACACCGTGGCAGAGGTCGACCTCAAAAGCGGCGCGGTTTTGCGCAGGTTGAAGGCCGGGGACGGAGGTGACGGGTTGGCCGTCGTCGCAGGAGGAGGGGGATGAGAATCTTCTGGCGGATCGTTCAGGCGCTGCTGGTCCTGTGCAGCGCGCCGGTTTTCGCGCAGCCGCACGAATATCTTTACGTCGAGAACAGCGCCGCCGGCACCGTGTCGGTGATCGCGGTGCCCGAGAACAAGTTGGTGGGCACCATCCCGGCCTCGAAGATCGGCCATCATCCGGACGACGTCGCGATCACTCCCGACGGCTCGATGCTGCTCGTCAACCGGCTCGACAGCGAGGATGTGGTGGCGCTCGACGCGCGGACCGAGAAGGTGCTGTTCACCGTTCCCGTCGGCGGCGTTCCCAACCACATCACCGTCTCGCGCGACGGACGCCTTCTCTACGTGCCGATCTTCAACGGGACCGAGCTCAAGATCGTCGACCTCGCCGCGCGCAAGATCGTCGGTTCGGTCGACATCGGCATGGGCGCGCACGCGACGCGCCTCTCGCCCGACGGCAAGCGGCTGTACGTCGGACACATGTGGAACCAGGCAATCATGGTCGTCGACCTGGCCAAAGGCGAAGTCGTTCGCACCTATGAGTTCGACCGGCCCGTGCGCCCGTTCGCGGTCTCACCCGACGAGAAAACGCTCTACGTGCAGACCTCCAACTTGAGCGGCTTTTACGTAGTCGATACTGCGAGCGGCCGGATCGCCCGGAAAGTCGAAATGCCGACGCCGTTGCCGCCCGGCACGACACTGTCTTTTCCCTATACGGTGGATCACGGACTCGCGCTGACCGCGGACGGCAAGCGGCTGCTCGCTGCCGGCTCGATGACCGGGCACGTGGCGATCTTTGCGGTCCCTGATATGAAGGTGCTCGCCGACATTCCGGTCGGACGTGAGCCGAACTGGATCGCGCTCAGCCGGGACGAACGCTTCGCCTACGTCAGCAACCGCAAGGACGACACCATCTCGGTGATCGACATGGCCGCGCTGCGCGAGGTCGGACGGATCGCCGTCGGCGACCTGCCGCAGCGCATGCACACCGCGATCGTCGACCGGGAGGTCGAGTGAGGCGCCTCTTCACCGCACTGATATTCTGGTTGGCCGCCGTGCCGGTGGCCGCCGCGCCGTCACGGTTCGAGCCGATCATCGCCAAGGTCGCGATGGCACTGGAAACACGGCCGCTGGTCGGCATCGGCGACGGCACGCATCGCCAGAAGCAAGCGCATCAGCTGCAAATGGCCCTGCTCAGCGATCCGCGCATATCGTGCAAGATCGACGCGGTCGCGGTCGAATTTGGCAATTCCGCGCTTCAGTCGATTGCCGACCGTTATGTCTTGGGGACGCGGGTGCCACTTGCCGAGAAAAGGCGCATCTGGCGCGACACCGGCCAGTGGCTGGTGTGGGATTCGCCGCTTTACGAAAATCTGTTCGACACGGTCCGCGATCTCAATCGCCGCAAGCTCTGTCCCCACCCGCTTCGCGTGCTGCTGGCTGATCCGCCGATCGATTGGGGCAATGTCCACACCGCCGCCGACTACCGTCCGTACCGCGTCCGCGACGAATTCGCCGCGCAACTGATCGAGCGCGAGGTGCTCGCCAAGGGTCAGCGCGCATTGCTCATCTTCGGCGACACGCATCTGTGGAAAGCGCTGCCGGCGGGAAGCACGGAGAAGCCACGCATGGCGATGATCATCGAACAGCATCATCCGGGGTCGCTCGCGTCGTTCGTCTTTCTGCCCGACGTCGACCATCCGGCGAAGGGTCTTCTGCCGGCCGCCCCGAGCTTGGCCTTGCTTCGCGGCAGACAGCGCCCATTGCGCGATCTGATGCCGCATGACGACACGGTGGCGATGAAGGAGGGCGATCGCGCCGTCGAACGCCCGCTCGACGAGGTCGACTGGCCGCCCGCGGACCAGCTGGTTGACGGCTTTCTCAATCTGGGGCCGCTTACCGATGTGGATCCCGACCCGGCGATCTACCGCGACCCGGCCTATCAGACGGAATTGCGCCGCCGGGCAATCATCCTCAAAGCCGTCCACGGGTTCGATTTTTCCGCGCAGCTCGACGATTTGCTCAAGCAGAGCCACGGCCGCGTGAAACGCTAAGGAAACGCATATGCAAAAAGCTGCGGCGGTCGCGTTGGTGCCGTTTGTGGTCGCGCTGACCTCGGCGGCACCCGCAAGCCGGGCGGCCGGGTCGGATTATTCCGTGCTGATCCGCGGCGGCACCATCTACGACGGCGGCGGTCAACCGGCTTTTGTTGGTGACGTTGCGGTGAAAGGCGACAAGATCGTCTATGTCGGACCGCACGCGCCCGGACGCGCCGCGCACATCCTCAACGCCAGTGGCAAGGCGGTGTCGCCCGGCTTCATCAACATGCTGAGCTGGGCGAACGAGGACCTGATCGCCGACGGTCGCGGAATGAGCGAGACGCTTCAGGGCGTGACTCTCGAGGTGATGGGCGAGGGTGATTCGATGGGGCCGTGGAATCCCGCGATGAAGCGGCTCGCGGTGACGCGCCAGACCGACATCAAATATCCAATCCGCTGGACGACGCTCGGCCAGTATCTCGAATATCTCGAGCACAAGGGTGTCACACCCAACGTTGCCTCGTTCGTCGGCGCGACGACGGTGCGCGAGCACGAGCTCGGCGAGAAGGACGTCGATCCGACGCCGGAGCAGCTCAGGCGCATGCGCGCGCTGGTCCGCCAGGCGATGAAGGAGGGCGCTCTCGGGGTCGGCTCGTCGCTGATCTACGCCCCGGCCAGCTTTGCCGAGACTCCCGAGCTCACCGCGCTCGCCAGCGAGACCGCGAAATGCGGCGGCATGTACATCAGCCATATCCGGGACGAGGGCAACAAGCTCCTCGAAGCGATCGACGAGCTGGTGCAAATCTCCCGGAAGTCGGTCGCTCCGGCCGAGATTTATCATTTCAAGCAGGCTGGCACGAAGAACTGGGGCAAGCTCGATGCCGCGATCGCCCGCGTCGACCAGGCCCGCGCCGCCGGGCTCCGCATCACCGCCGACATGTATACTTACCCGGCAAGCGCGACCGGCCTCGACGCCGCATTTCCCTTGTGGATGCAGGATGGCGGAGTCGAGGCATGGATCAAGCGCCTCAAGGATCCCGCTCTGCGGCAGCGCGCTTTCGCCGAGATGCATCGACCGGATGCCGACGACACCGCCGAGCTGGTGACCAGCGACCCCGAAAAGGTGCTGCTGATCGGGTTCAAGACCGACAAGCTGAAGCCGCTGACCGGCAAGACCCTGGGCGAGGTCGCGCGCCAGCGCGGCGAGAAGCCCGAGGAAGTCGCCGCCGACCTGATCGTCGAGGACGGCACCCGGATCGAGGTCGTCTATTTCGAGATGAGCGAAGCCAACGTCCGTCGCGAAGTCGGCTTACCGTGGATGAGCTTCGGTTCGGACGGCGAGTCACGCGCGCCCGAAGGCGTGTTCCTGAAGTCGAGCACGCATCCGCGTTCCTATGGCAATTTCGTCCGGCTGCTCGGCAAATATGTGCGCGACGAAAAGGCCGTTGCTTTGCCCGACGCAATCCGCCGACTGACCGCGCTTCCCGCGACCAATCTGGCGCTAAAGCAGCGCGGCTGGCTCAAGCCCGGCTATCATGCCGACGTCGTCGTGTTCGATCCGGCCAAGGTCCAGGATCATGCGACCTTCGTTGAGCCGCAGCGGCTGGCGACCGGAGTGGGGGACGTGTTCGTCAACGGCATCCAGGTCGTGAAGAACGGCAAGCACACGGGAGCGAAGCCTGGGCGGTTCGTTCGCGGACCCGGCTGGACGGGCTGGCCCAATGGCGGCGCATGCAGGTGACGTATCGATCAGGGAAACCAGCGCCCGCGCTCCTCGGGTAACGGCTCGACAGGGCTTGGCTTGACGCCCGGTCCGCGCTTTCACGAGAAGCTATTTTAATCAGCAGGTTGAGCCACGGCCGTTGAGAGCCGTGGCCGAAAAGGCACGTTAGAATTTAACTCATGGCTTGACAAAGTGAACGTTCACATCGCAGCATGCACATGGGGGTAAGCGTCCGCCAAGAGACGCGACCGCCGACAATGGGGAGAGACGGCGGCATGGCTGCTTTGCATAAGCGCGCACTGTATCGTTTGATGGTCGGCGGCTCGGTCGTCGCCTTCGTTCCGGGTTTGGCACAGGCGCAAACGGCCGGTCCGCCCGCGCCGCCGGTCGACCAGGCTCAGCAGACCGAAGAGCAACGGCCAACGACTGCCAACACGACCACCGCGGACGCGCCGCCAGGGGTCACCGGCAACGACATCGTCATCACCGGCATCCGCGCCTCGCTACGGCAGTCGCAGGACATCAAGCGCAACGCGCAGGGCGTCGTCGACGCCATCTCGGCCGAGGAGATGGGCAAGTTCCCCGACACCAACCTCGCCGAGTCGCTGCAGCGCATCACCGGCGTCTCGATCGACCGCTCGAACGGCGAAGGGTCGTTCGTCACGGTTCGCGGCTTCGGTCCCGAATATAACCTCGTCCTGCTCAACGGCCGCGAAATGCCGACGTCATCGCTCAGCAATAACGGTGCCGAGGCGCCCAATTCGCGCGCTTTCGACTTCGGTAACCTCGCTTCGGAGGGCATTGCCGCAGTCGAAGTCTACAAATCGGGCCGAGTGACACTGCCGACCGGCGGCATCGGATCGACGATCAACATTCTGACTCCGCGTCCGCTCGACCGTCCGGGCATGCGCGGTAGCCTCTCCGCAAGAGCCGTCCTTGACACGTCGCAGAACGGCCACAACGATATCACTCCGGAATTTTCCGGGATCTTCAGCGACACCTTCGCCGACAACCGCGTCGGCATCTTGGTGACCGGATCCTACCAGCGGCGGAAATCGAGCACGAACCAGGCCAATGTCGGTTGGCGCGACGGCTATCTCGGGTCGGAGAACAACTGGGGCTCGCTGCCAAACAATGATCAGCAGGTAAATCGGCCTGGGCCGACCGACGTCTATCAAGTCCAGCAGAACGCGTCCTACGACCTCAACGACATCGACCGCCGGCGCATCAACGGCCAGGCGGTCCTCCAATTCCGGCCATTGGATAATCTCACCGGCACGCTCGACTACACTTATTCCCAGAACAAGGTCGAAATCCGCAACAGCAACGTCGGCGTGTGGTTCAACTTCGGCGACGTCTCCAGCGAATGGACCGACGGTCCGGTCGCCGGACCGATCATCTATTCGGAAAATTTCGCGCCGCCTGATCCGGGCTGCACGGCGCCATCGCCCCCGACGCCAAACGCCTGCAACATCGGCAAGGACTTGTCGTACAGCGGGTCGCTGACGGCCAATCGCACCGTCAACAAATCGCTAGGCGGCAACCTCGCGTGGGATGGTTTCAACCGGCTTCACCTGGAGCTCGATGCCCACCATTCAACCGCGGAATCGAAACCGACCAACAAGTTCGGATCAAACATGTCCGTCGGCAATGCCGTGTTCGGCATCGCGAACCAGAACATCAATTATGAGAACGACCTACCGATCATCAACGTGACGATGGCGCCCGGAGTCGACGAGCTCGACCCGGCCAATATTACCCCAACCGGAAACGCGTTCCGGACCGCTTACTTCAAGGACCGCATCGACCAGGGCCAGCTCAAGGGCAATTGGGACTTCGACGGCTCATTCCTCGACAGCGTCGATTTCGGTGTGTCGTACGTCGACAGCAAGATCCGTTCCGCGTTCGGCGTTCTTCAGAACGATACGTGGGGCGGGGCCGGCCCGGCGTCGGATATTCCCGACGATATCTTCACGCTGCAGACGTTGCCGGACAAATTCCCGGGTCTGTCAGGCCATAATGACCCGGCGATGATCCAGTCCTTCTACAGCTTCGATTTCGAACGCATGGTTGGCCTGATCAACGGCCTTTATGGCACCTGTACGCATCCGCTGACGGGAAAGCCGACTGGCGACGGATGTCTGGCGCAATTTTCCACCGATCGCCGGATCACGGAGAAGACGCTAGCGCCTTATCTGCAGGCGAACATGGTATTCGACCTGTTCCAACGTCCGTCCCATCTGCGTGCCGGTGTTCGCTATGAGCGAACAAAAATTAATTCTTCAGCGTTGGTCCCGGTTCCGATCGGGACGCAATGGGTAGCCGCCAATGAATTCAATCTGATCCCTGGCCCCGACAGCACCTTCACGACTCTCAAAGGCGAATACCACGAATGGCTGCCGGCGGTGGATTTCGACGTGGAACCGATCCACAACGTCAAGCTTCGCGCTTCCTACAGCCACACGATTACCCGCTCCGACTATCAGAGCATGCAAGGCGGCCTAACGCTTGGCAATCTTTTCCGCGTAGGTGGCGGCGACGGCAATCAGGGCAACCCAAATCTTCTGCCGTACAAATCGAAGAACATCGATCTATCGGCCGAGTGGTACTACGGTGCTTTGAGCTACCTGTCGGTCGGCTACTTCCACAAGGATGTGTCGAATTACATCTCCAACACGCGCGTCGATCAGACGGCATTCGACCTGCACACGCCGGTTGGCGGACCCCGCTACAATGCAGCGATTGCAGCGGGGGCTGTCACTCCGGAAGACATCCGGGCGTATATCGCACTGCATTATCCAAGCACGGTGATCATCTCGGGTACGCAGACCTTGATCCAGAGCTTACCCGAAGACCCGCTGCTGAATTTCCAGGTCGTGACGCCAACCAACTCGGACCAGAAGGCGAAGATCGACGGCTGGGAGTTCAACGTCCAGCACAGCTTCTGGAACACCGGGTTCGGCGCAATCCTGAACTATACGATCGTCAACGGCAGCGCGAAATTTAACAACGCCTTGCCGGCGAGCGTATTCCAGTTCGCGCTCGCGGGCCTAAGCGACAGTGCCAACGCCGTGGTCTTCTACGACAAGGGCGGGATCCAGGCGCGCCTCGCTTACAACTGGCGCGACAAGTTCCTCAGCGATAGCGGCCTCGGCCGCAACCCAACCTACACGGAGGCTTACGGTCAGCTCGACGGAAGCGCGAGCTACGAGTTCATGAAGGGCGTTACGGCGTTCGTCGAAGGCATCAATCTGACGGAATCGAAGCGCCGGGCGCATATGCGGCACGTCAACAATGTGACGTTCGTGTCGCCGGGCTTCGCGCGATACTCGGCGGGCGTTCGCTTTGCCTTTGGCGGCGGCCCACCGCCGATGCCCCCGCCGCCTCCGCCTCCGCCACTGCCTCCACCGCCACCGCCTGCGCCTCCGGCGACCCAGACGTGCCCGGACGGTTCGGTGATCCTGGCGGCGGACGCCTGCCCGGCACCACCGCCGCCACCGCCACCGCCGCCGCCGGCTCCAGAACGCGGGGGCTGAGGTTTAACTTTCGTCTCTCCCATGCCAGGGTGTTTGCCTCCCTTTCGTAAGCACTCTGGCAAGGGAAGGGACGAGAGCTCTAGGATGTCGGACAGCCCGGAGGTTTACCGATGACTCGCGTCGTCATCGTGGGCGGCGGCACGGCCGGTTGGCTCTCGGCTTGCCTGCTCGCCGCCAAGGCCGGGAAGGGTGCCTCCGGAGCCCTGTCGATCACGCTCATCGAAGCGCCCAACATCCCGACCATCGGCGTTGGCGAAGGGACTTGGCCGACGATGCGCGCGACGCTTTCCGGTATCGGCCTCGACGAGGATGACGTGCTCGCGTCGTGCGATGCCGCGTTCAAGCAAGGCTCGCGGTTCGATCGCTGGGTGACGGGCGACGAGGATGACTTTTACTACCACCCGTTCACGCCGCCGGCCGACGGTGACGCGCTCGACCTGGTCAGCGCGTGGCGCGAGCTCGCGCCGGGAGCTCCGTTCGCTTTTGCGGTCTCGTCGCAACCGGCGATCTGCCAGGCCCGGCTGGCGCCGCGCCAACGGACGATGCCGCCTTACGCCGGGGCGTTGAACTACGCCTACCACCTCGACGCGGCGAAGCTGGCCGCGCGGCTGTCGCGGCACGCCGTCGAGCAATTGGCGGTCACCCACCTTCGCGATGAAGTGGTCGACGTCGATGCCCGGGCGGATGGGTTCATCGAGGCGGTCCGGACCCGCGGCGGCGAGCGGATCGAGGGCGACTTGTTCATCGATTGCTCGGGCCATGCCGCGCTGTTGATCGGCAAGCATTTCGGTGTCGAGTGGATCGATCGCGGAGCGATCCTGGCCAACGACCGCGCGCTCGCCGCGCAGGTACCGGTCGCAGAAGATTCGCCGATCGAATCGCAGACCATCGGCACGGCGCACGAAGCCGGCTGGCTGTGGGACATCGGGCTGCCGACGCGGCGCGGGATCGGCTGCGTCTATTCCTCGCGCTTCCTCGACGACGAGCGGGCGCACGAAATCCTGCGCGATTATGTCGCGGGTGCGGTCAGCGAAGAAGCGGCGCAGGCGCTGAACCCGCGCGCGTTGTCCTTCCCGACCGGCCATCGCGCGGAATTCTGGCGCGGCAATTGCGTGGCCATCGGGCTCAGCGCCGGTTTCATCGAGCCGCTCGAAGCTTCCGCGATCGTGATGATCGAGCTGTCGATGAACGCGCTGGTCGACAATTTCCCGGCGAGGCAGGAGACGATGCCGATCCACGCCGCGCGCTTCAACGAGCTGTTCCGCACCCGCTGGGACCGCGTCGTCGAGTTCCTGAAGCTGCATTATCTGCTGAGCCGGCGCGACGAGCCTTACTGGCGCGCACAGCGCGATCCGGAGACCGTTCCGCCGCGCCTCGCCGATCTGATCCTGCTGTGGCGCGACCAGCCGCCGTCGGCTTACGATCTGCCGCTCGCCAATGAGATCTTCCCGGCGGCGAGCTACCAATATGTCTATTACGGGATGGGCGGCGCCGTTCCAGGCGCGCTTCCGGAGGTCGGCGCGGCAATGCGCCGCCAGTTCGAGCAAGTTCGCCAGCGGGCGCGCGGGCTGCTAACCGCGCTTCCGCCCAACCGCGCACTGCTGAACGCCGCGGCGCGGGCCGCCGCAAGTCCGGAGAAAGCCATCCAGGGATGAGTAGCCACGTTGTTCTCGACAGCCGCGCCCACCGCGACCTTCGCATCCGCGGCGGCGCCGCGGCCGAGCTCGGCGACGCAGTCATGGCGTGCATCACGGTGCCGAGCGAGTTCCGCCGGGTGCAGAACGAATTTCCGATCCTGTTCCGCCGCGATCTCGACAGCGGGCACTTTTCGGCGCTGGCGCTGTTCGGCTTCGAGAATGGCGAGAATCTGTTCCTGAATGACGGCCGCTGGGATGCCCGCTACCGTCCGCTGGCGCTCTCGATCCAGCCGTTTCTGATCGGTCGGGCGCAGGACGAAGGCGCATCCGAAGTTCACGTGGACCTCGAGCATAAGCGTATCGCCGGCGCCGACGAGGAGGGGCTTCGCCCATTCGACGAAGATGGACGCCCGACACCCTATCTCGAAAGCATCATCACGGGACTTGATCAGCTCGATCAGGGATATCGGTCGAGCGCCGATTTCTTTGCCGCGCTCGAACGCTACGAATTGCTCGAGCCATTCTCGTTCGACGTCGAGCTGCGCGACGGCTCGAGCCACCGTCTGGTCGGCTATCATCTGATCGACGAGGAGAAACTTCGCGCGCTCGAGCCCGGCGCGCTCGCCGAGCTTCATTCGGCCGATTATCTGATGCCGATCTTCATGGCGCTGGCGTCGCTGTCCAATCTCGCCGCGCTGGTCGAGCGGAAGAACCGCAGGCTCGGCGATGGCTGACGCGGCGGCGTCCACGGCCGAACCACTGCGGCACGTCGCGGAAGAACGCGTGCCGCCTGACGAGATCGATGCGCGCCTCAAGCAAGCCGACGCGCCGTTCGTAGTGCGTGGCCTCATCGCCGACTGGCCCTTGGTCAAAGCGGGATTGGAGAGCGCGGCGGCGGCCCGCGCTTATCTGCTCGGCCACCAACGCGACCGTGCATTCACCGTGAACATTGGCGAACCGGGCAGCGGCGACCGCTTATTCTACGACGAAGCGATGGGCATGAACTTCCGCACAGGGCGTGCCGCGCTGGCCGAGATTTTCGCCGGGATCGACGCCAATGAGGGCAAGCGCGACGCCCCGGCGATCTATCTCTCCTCAATCGACGTCGAAGGGTATTTCGACGGTCTCCACGAGGCGAACCATCTTGACCTCGGCGACCGTCAGCCGATCGAGAGTATCTGGATCGGAACGCAAACCCGGGTCGCCGCGCACAATGACTTTCCGAACAACCTCGCCTGTTGCGCGGTCGGCCGGCGGCGTTTCACATTGTTTCCGCCCGACCAATTCCCGAATCTCTACGTCGGACCGGTCGACTTCACCCCGGCGGGTAGGCCGGTCAGCATGGTCGACCTGCGCAAGCCCGATTTCGACGCTTTCCCATGCTTTCGCGAGGCTCTGAAAACGGCGCAGGCTGCCGAACTCGAGCCCGGCGACGCGATCTTCATCCCATCGATGTGGTGGCACCACGTCGAAGCGCTCGCCTCGTTCAACGTGCTGGTCAATTATTGGTGGCGCGACACGCCGCGCTTCCTCGCCCAGCCGCAGGACGCGCTCAACCATGCCTTGCTTGCGATCCGCGACTTACCCGAGGATGAGAAGAAATTGTGGGGGCAGATGTTTGACTATTACGTGTTCGGCGATCCCGCGGCGGCGGCTGCCCATATTCCGGAAAAAGCGCGCGGCATTCTGGCCCCGCTCGATGCCGAGCAGGCCGGGCGGATCCGGGCCAATCTGTTGAGAAGCCTGTCGCGGTGACCGATTGGCCGCTGAAGCGCATCGTGATCGCGGGCGGCGGCACCGCCGGGTGGATGACGGCCGCCGCGATCGCCAAAACGCTTGGGCATGCGGTCGAGCTGACGCTGATCGAATCCGACCTGATCGGGACCATCGGCGTCGGCGAAAGCACGATCCCGCCGCTCGTCACCTACAATCGGCTGCTCGGCATCAATGAAGCCGATTTCATGCGCGCCACCCAGGCGACGTTCAAACTCGGCATCGGGTTCGAAAATTGGAAGGAGATCGGCCATCGCTACTTCCACAGCTTCGGGTCGACCGGGAAGGATCATTGGAGCGCGGGCTTCCAGCATTTCTGGCTGAACGGGCTCGAGCGCGGCCACGACGAGCCCTATGACGATTATTGCCTGGAGCTTTCCGCAGCTTACGCCGGCAAGTTCGCGCATTTGCCCGACGACCGCATGAACTACGCCTATCAGCTCGATTCGACGCTCTATGCGAAGTTCCTGCGCGCGATGGCGGAAGGTGAGGGCACGAAGCGGATCGAGGGCAAGATCGCCGAAGTGGAGCTGGAGCCGACGAGCGGAGACATCGCGGCGCTAAAGCTCGAATCCGGACAGCGCATCGAAGGTGACCTGTTCATCGATTGCACCGGCTTCCGGGCGCTGCTGATCGACGGCACGCTCGGCTCGCAGTTCGAGGATTGGACTCATTGGCTTCCCAACGACAGCGCGATTGCGATCCAGACTCGCTCGGTTCGTCCGGCGCCCCCCTACACGCTGGCGATCGCTCACGATTCGGGCTGGCGCTGGCGGATCCCGCTGCAACACCGGACCGGCAACGGGATCGTCTTTTGCAGCCGTTACATGGACAAGGACGCCGCGCTCGAGCGGCTGCTCGGCGAGATTGAAGGCGACACGCTGACCCAGCCCAACGTGCTCCGATTCAAGGCTGGCGTCCGACCGCGGCAGTGGGTCAAGAATTGCGTCGCGGTCGGTCTGTCGAGCGGGTTCATGGAACCGCTGGAATCGACCAGCATCCACTTGATCCAGCGCGCCGTTCTGCGCCTCATCCGAATGCTTCCGCTCGCCGAGGTCAGCGAGCGCGACATATTGGAGTTCAACGATCAGATGCTTCAGGACTATCTGCAAATCCGCGACTTCCTGATCCTTCATTATAAAGCCACCGACCGGCGCGACAGCGAGTTCTGGCGCTATTGCGCAGAGATGGAGGTCCCCGACAGCCTGACGCAGAAAATCGAGCTGTTCCGCGAAACCGGCCGGGTGTTCCGCCGCAACGAAGAATTGTTCGCCGAGAACAGTTGGGTGCAGGTGATGATGGGGCAGGGGATCATGCCCAGGTCCTATCATCCGATCGCAACCAAGCTTAGCGATGTCGAGATGACCAAGCTGTTGTCGACCATTCGCGACAATGTCGCGCAGACCGTCGCCGGACTGCCCGACCATCCGGCCTATGTTGCCCGCTATTGCGGCGCGGCGAGCGCAAGCGCGGCGTAACGGCCATGGCGGACGATAATCCCGGCGCCCGGCCGCGCGGCCGCCGCCGCCAGGCGGTGACCATCAAGCATGTGGCGGCCGATGCAGGGGTATCGCTGCAGACGGTCAGCCGGGTGATCAACGACGGCGCCAACGTCAGCCCCGAAATGAAGACGCGGGTGCAGTCGTCGATCGACAAGCTCGGCTACGTGCCGTCGATCGCGGCGCAGCGGATGAGCGGCTCGCGATCCTATTTGATCCTGGCGCTCAACGACCGCGACCGCACCATCGCCGACTGGAGCTCGCGCCAGGGCGTCGACTGGGTCGACCAGATGCTGCTCGGCGGAATGCTGAAGTGCGCCGAGCTCGGCTACCGGATGATGATCGAGCTCGTCGATACGCATAACGACCATGTCGAGCGCGAGCTTCGGGCGACGATCGCCGCGCTTCAGCCCGACGGCGTGATCTTGACGCCGCCGCACTCGGACAATCCATTGATTACGCGGCTGCTCGACGACCAGCACATCCCGTTTGCGCGGATCGGCTCGATCGCTGCGGGACCGGGCATCCGGATGACGATGGACGACGAGCGCGCGGCCCGCCTCGCGACCGAGCATTTGATCGAGCTTGGCCACAGGCGCATCGGCTTTGTCAGCGGCTCCGGCGAATATTCGCTGAGCCAGTGGCGCGTCGACGGCTGGAAGGCGGCGATGGCCGCCGCCGGGCTCAATATCCGCGACCTGCTGGCGGAAGGCGATTTCAGCTTCGCTTCAGGCGAGCGAGCGGCGCGCCATTTGCTGGGCCTCCGTGACCCGGTCACTGCGATCATCGCGAGCAACGACCAGATGGCCCTGGCGGCGCTGGATGTCGCGCGCGAACAGGGGCTGTCGGTGCCGGCCGATCTTTCGATCATCAGCTTCGATGACACGCCGATCGTGCATTTCGCCGTCCCCACCCTGACCGCGATCGACCAGCCGATCGCCGCAACCGCTTCGCGCGCCGTCGAGCTGATCATCGATGCCCAGCGCGGCACCGATCTGCCCGACCAGCCGGTGGTGATCCCGGCGGCGCTGGTGCGGCGGCAGTCGACGGGGCCAGCGCCCAACCCATCTCCGCGGTGAGAGCCGACCCGCGGCCGGAAACGGGTTCGCGATTCCTGTGGTTGTTTGCGCTGGCCTGGGCGGGAGGGTCGGTCGCTTACGTCCCGTTCCTGACCATCCTCCTGCCGCTTCGGGTGGTTGGAATCGCGGGCGCCGACAGTGTCCGGGTGCTCGGCCTGATCACCTTCTTCGGCGCGGTTGCGGCGAGCGTCGGCAACATCCTGTTTGGATGGCTCAGCGACCGCAGCTCGGATCGCCGGCCGTGGGTTGCCGCCGGGCTGCTCATCAGCCTGACCTTGCTGGTCCTGGTACCGCTCGGCCGCGAGCCGGTGTCGATCATCGCCTTGGTCGTCTGTTGGCAGCTGGCGCTCAACATGATGCTCGGCCCGCTCTCCGCCTGGGCGGCCGACCGGGTGCCGCGGCACAAGACCGGATTCCTCGGCGGTTTGATGGCCCTGTCACCGGCGCTCGGTGCTTTGTCGGGCGTGATCGCGACCGTGCCTGGCCTCGCCAACGCCAACCAGCGGCTGTGGCTGGTCGCGGCGATGGTCGCAGCATGCGTCACGCCGGTGATCTTGCTCGTCGGGAGGGCGCCGGAACCGCCCCGCGACCGGGAGCAGGGGCCGCCGCGGCGCTTCGCGGCGCGGATGTGGCTGGCGCGGTTGCTCGTGCAGATCGCCGAAGCGGCGCTGTTCGCTTATCTGCTGATCTACTTCCGGACGCTCGATCCAGGGGTCGATGAAAGCAGCATCGCCCGGCTGTTCGGCGCGGTGCTCGTGGCCGCGCTGCCGATCGCCATCCTGGTCGGCCGGCGCGCGGATCTCAGCGCTCGTCCGGCACGACCGCTGGCGATTTGCGCCTGCGCCTCGGCGACGGGGCTCGTGGCGATGTCTGCCGCCGCCAACGTCAACCAGGCTGTGGCTGCTTATGTCCTGTTCGGGCTGGCGACGACGGTCTTCCTGTCGCTCCACAGCGGCCTGACGCTGCGCGTATTGCCCGACCCTCGGCACCGCGGCCGCGATCTCGGCATCTTCAACCTCACCAACACCGTCCCCTCGCTGATCATGCCGTGGCTGACGATCGCGATCGTGCCCGCGCGGGGTTTTGCCGGCCTGTTCGTGGTG
Organism: Sphingomonas sp. URHD0057; assembly: GCF_000620665.1. Classification (GTDB taxonomy): domain Bacteria; phylum Pseudomonadota; class Alphaproteobacteria; order Sphingomonadales; family Sphingomonadaceae; genus Sphingomicrobium. The sequence continues at coordinate 576,513 of NZ_KK211162.1, forward strand.
CTCGCCGTTCTCGCGGCGGCCGCCGCGGCGCTGCTGTTCACGCTGAAGCGGTTGGACTGAGCCTTGCTTTCGCGGCATTCCCGTGCGATTCCTCTCTTTGATAACGTTCACAAGCGGGTGAGGGGACAGCGATGAACGGCGGACGGCCTGCGCTGCTGTTGGCGGCGCTGCTGGCGTGGACTGCGGCAAGTCCGGCACAGCCGGTGCCAAGCGCGATTGCGCACCCGGCACGATGGCCCGCCGCGCACAGCCCGGCGACCATTACCGACTCTGCAACCGAGAAACGAATTACCGACTTGCTCGCGAAGATGACGCTCGAGCAAAAGGTTGGCCAAGTGGTGCAGGGCGATATCAGCACCATCACGCCCGCCGATCTTGCCCGATATCCGCTTGGGTCGATCCTCGCCGGGGGCAACAGCGGCCCGCACGGCAATGAACGCGCGACTGCGGCGCAATGGCACCAGCTGATCGAAAGCTTTCGCGCCGCGTCGGCGAAGCCGGCGGCCAATGGGGTCGGCATTCCGATCCTGTTCGGGTTCGATGCAGTTCATGGGAACAGCAATCTGCCTAATGCGACGATATTCCCGCACAACATTGGATTGGGAGCCACCCACGACCCAGCGCTGATCCGTCGCATTGGCGAGATCACCGCGGCCGAGGTCGCGGGCACCGGGATCGAATGGACATTTGCGCCGACCTTGGCGGTCCCGCAGGATCTGCGTTGGGGGCGAAGCTATGAAGGCTATTCGTCCGACCCCAAACTGGTCGCGGACTACGCGCGGCAAATGGTGCTGGGACTTCAGGGACCGTTGCGCCCGGGCGTTCCGGTTGATCCGCGCCATGTCGCGGCGAGTGCCAAACACTTCATTGCCGACGGGGGCACCGATGAGGGTCATGATCAGGGCGACGCCAAGATTTCCGAAGACAAGCTGATTGCCCTCCACTCGGCCGGTTACCCGCCCGCGATCGACGCCGGAGCTCTGACCGTGATGGTCAGCTTCTCTGGCTGGAACGGGACCAAGCACGTCGGCAACGAAAGCCTCCTGACCGGTGTCCTCAAGAATCGCATGGGGTTCGAAGGCGTGGTCGTGGGCGACTGGAACGCTCACGGTCAGATTGCCGGCTGCACGGTCACCGATTGTCCACAGTCCCTGCTCGCGGGCCTCGATATGTACATGGCGCCGGACAGCTGGAAGGGGCTGTACGAAAGCCTGCTTCGGGAAACCCGGGCCGGTCAGATTCCGATGACTCGCCTCGATGACGCGGTTCGCCGAATTCTTCGGGTCAAGGTGAAATTGGGGCTGCTCGGCGGCCGTGCCGTAACTCGCTTCGATCCCTCGCAGAACGGACGGTCGGATCATCTAGCGATCTCGCGCGAAGCGGTTGCCAAGTCGCTGGTGCTGCTCAAGAATGAAGGTTCCGTGTTGCCGATCAAGCGTGGTGCCAACGTCCTCGTCACGGGCCCGGGCGCAGACAATATTGCAATGCAGACCGGTGGCTGGACGGTCAGCTGGCAAGGCGATGATGTCACGAGCAAGGACTTCGTCAACGGGCAGACAGTGTATTCTGCGATTCGAAACGCGGTGGCCAGGACAGGCGGCAAGACATCTTTGTCGACCGATGGCAGCTTCGCGAACAAGCCCGACGTCGCGATCGTCGTATTTGGGGAGAAGCCCTATGCCGAATTTCTCGGCGACACCCCGACTTTGGCCTATCATCCGGGCAACGATCAGGATCTCGATCTTCTCAAGAAGCTAAAAGCCGCCGGCGTTCCCGTTGTGTCGGTGTTCCTGTCGGGACGCCCGCTGTTCGTGTCGCGCGAAATCAATAGCTCGGAGGCGTTCGTCGCCGCTTGGCTGCCGGGCACGCAGGCCAATGGCATTGCGGACGTTCTTGTGGAGGGCGCCGCCGGCAAGGCGATGCGCGATTTCACCGGATCACTTCCGTTCGCCTGGCCGGCAGATGCTCGCTCGCCGGTGACCGAACCCCTGTTCAAGGTTGGCTACGGTCTAAGCTACGCGCATCCAAGGCATGTCGGCACCCTGTCCGACGATCCGAAGATGAATCTTGCCGCGGCGATCGACGTCAATAACCTGTTCGCCAACGGTCGGGCGGCTGGACCATGGGCGCTTAATCTCGCGGATTCCGCAGGAGGCCGAACCGTTTCGGACAGTAAAGCGCAATCGCTCGGCGGCGCTCTGTCGATGGAACCAATCGACCTCGGCGCGCAGGAGAACGCCCGACGATTCTCGTGGGCGGGCCCCGCCTCGATCAGCATCGTTGGTCAAGGTGCGGATTTCGCGCGGCAGCTCAACAATGCCTTCGCGATCAGGCTTGACGGACGTATTGATGCGATGGGCAGCGGCCCGGTTCGGATCGCAGTCGACAATACCCCGCTCGATGCGACTGACCTGTTGAAGGCTCAGAAAGCCGGCGTTCCTTTCACCGTGAAGATCCCGCTGCGCTGCTTTGCCGACGCCGGCGCCAAATTCGCCAGCGTCGCCAATCCGCTGCGGATCGAGGGTTCGGCCGGCCTCGCGCTCGTGCTCCAGTCGGCGCGGGTCGAAGCGGTCGGCGAACCGCTCGCCTGTCCGCCCGTCACGCATTGATCAAGCCGATTCTTGTCATCCGACCTGTTCAAGTTTAGCTCCCCTATCAAACGAAGAGCGGGGGTGTGATGACGGACGAAGAGGCAATCGGCGCGGTGGTCGACGAGATGTACGCGATGATCTCCGGCCCGGCGGGGACGCGAGACTGGTCGCGCCAGGACAATTGTTTCCTGCCCGAAGCGTTGCAGGTTCGGACCTGGGTCGACGAACAAGGCCGCCCGCAGAAGCTCAGCATGAACCTCGACGAATATCGTCAGAACACCACGCCCTTCTTCGCCGACAATCCATTCTACGAGGTCGAGACCAGCCGGCGCATCGACCGCTTCGGGAACATCGCCCACGTATGGAGCGGTTATGAAGCCCGGCGCTCCCCCGATGACGACGATGCGGAACGGCGCGGGATCAATTCGATCCAGTTGTTCAACGACGCCGGGCGCGGCTGGCGCATCGTCCACATGATCTGGGACAACGAGCGCTAGCCGCCACGGCGCTCCTCCCTCGCGGCGAGCGCATCTCCACGCTATGGGCGCGCTCATGAACCCGCTTTACGAACAGATGAACGTCAGCGTCTTCGAGCGCATGTCGAGCCTGGCCACGCGGTTCGGCGCGGTCAATCTCGGACAGGGCTTCCCCGATTTCGGCTGGCCTGACGAGATCCTCGAGGCCGCGGCGAAGGCGGTTAAGGAAGGTTCGAACCAATACGCGCCGTCGCGCGGGATCATGCCGCTGCGCGAAGCGGTCGCTGCGCACTACAATCGCCATTACGGCGGAAATCTGGTGGGGGATCACGTCTGCGTGACCAGCGGCGCGACCGAGGCTCTCGGCGCGGCGATCCTGGCGACCATCAAGCCCGGCGATGAGGTCATCATCCTGACCCCGGCCTACGACAGTTATGCGCCGATGATCCGCCGCGGCGGCGCGGTGCCGCGCGAAGTGGCGCTCCAGCCGCCGGCCTGGCGGATCGAGCGGGACGCACTTGAGCGCGCAGTGACGGACAAGACCCGCGCCATCATCTTCAACAACCCGCAAAATCCGACCGGACGGCTGTTCGACAGTGCGGAACTCGAGGCGATTGCCTCGGTCGCACGAGACCACGACCTCATCGTCATCAGCGACGAGGTGTGGGAGCATATTGTGTTGGATGGCCAACGCTTCACGCCGCTGTCGTCGCTGCCGGGCATGGCCGAGCGGACGATCAAGATCGGCTCGGCGGGCAAAATCTTCTCGCTGACCGGGTGGAAGGTTGGGTGGATGGTCGCTCCTCCCGAGCTCGCCAACGTCGTCGCCCGAGCGCACCAGTTTCTGACCTTCTGCACCGCGCCGAACTTGCAAGCCGCCGTCGAGTTCGGGCTGGACGAAGGCGATGCGTGGATCGAGCCGATGAAGCAGCGCTTCGCCCGCGCCCGCGACAAGATGACAAACGGTCTGCGCGGCGCCGGCTTCACCGTTCTCGACGCGGCCTCGACCTACTTCCTGTGCGTCGACCTCAAGGCCTCGGGAATCGACCTGGACGATGAGAGCTTCGCCGCGGAAGCGGTTGAAAAGGCAGGCGTTGCGGTCGTCGCGCTATCCGCCTTCGCGGAGGACAAACCGCCGCGTCATCTCGTGCGCCTGTGCTTCGGCAAGAAGGACGAGACGATCGATGCCGGTGTCGCGGCCATGGCCCGCGCGAAGGAGCTGCTGGCATGAGCCCGGCCGAGGAAGCCGCCGACTTGCTCGCGCAGTTCGGCATCGCCAGCTCCGGCGATCTCGTCAGCCGGTCGCCGATCGACGGAGCCGAGATCGGCCGGGTTGCGGTTGGCGACGCCAATCGCGCCTGCGGGCTCGCTTCCGGGGCATTCCTCGAGTGGCGCGTGGTTCCGGCGCCGCGCCGCGGGGAGCTGGTGCGGCTGCTCGGCGATGAGCTGCGTTCGGCCAAGGAACCCCTCGCGCGGATCATCACGCTGGAAGCAGGAAAGATCCACGCCGAAAGCCTCGGCGAGGTCCAGGAGATGATCGACATCTGCGACTTCGCGGTCGGCCTGTCGCGCCAGCTCTACGGCCTCACCATCGCCAGCGAGCGGCCCAACCACCGGATGATGGAGCAATGGCACCCGCTCGGGCCGGTGCTGGTAATCAGCGCGTTCAACTTCCCGGTCGCGGTGTGGGCATGGAATGCGGCGCTTGCATTGGTGTGCGGCGACCCAGTGATCTGGAAGCCGAGCGAGAAGACCCCGCTCTGCGCGGAGGCAGTGATGGTGCTGATGGGCCGCGCTTTAAGCAGGTTCGGCGGCGCCCCGGATGGCCTCGTGCAGCTGGTCCAGGGCGAGCGCGATGTCGGCGAGGCGCTGGTCGATAATCCGCGGATCGCGCTGGTCTCCGCGACCGGATCGACCGCGATGGGGCGGGCGGTCGGGCCGCGCGTCGCGCAGCGCTTCGGCCGCGCGCTGCTCGAGCTTGGCGGCAACAATTGCATGATCGTCTGTCCCAGCGCCGACCTCGAGCTCGCCGCGCGCGCGATCCTGTTTTCGGCCGCCGGGACGGCGGGTCAGCGCTGCACCACATTGCGACGGCTGATCGTCCACGAGAGCGTCGCGGAGGCACTGGTGACGCGCCTTCGCCAGTTTTTTGCGCAGGTGAAAATCGGCGACCCGCGCTCGTCCGAAACGCTCATCGGGCCGCTGATCGATCAAGCTGCGTTCGATGGCATGAGCCAGGTGCTCAGCGACAAGGCCGAGCGCGTCGATGGCGTGCCCGGCGGCTTTTACGTCCGCCCGGCGATTGTTGAGGTCGAGGCGCAGGACGGACCGATGCTGCAGGAAACCTTCGCGCCGATCCTCTATGTGCTGCGCTATCGCGACTTCGACGAGGCGGTCGCGCTGAACAATGCGGTTCCGCAGGGCCTGTCGTCGTCGATCTTCACCAACGACGTGCGCGAAGCGGAGCGCTTCGTTTCGGCAACTGGCTCCGATTGCGGCATCGCCAACGTCAATATCGGGCCGTCCGGCGCCGAGATCGGCGGAGCGTTCGGCGGCGAGAAGGAGACCGGAGGCGGGCGCGAAAGCGGCTCGGACAGCTGGAAAGCCTACATGCGCCGCCAGACCAATACGGTGAATTACGGCGCCGATTTACCTCTGGCCCAGGGCATCCGCTTCGACATCGCTCCATAGCGCCAAATTGTCGTCGGCCATCAGCGCGGGCCAGCGGCGACGGAATTCCTGCTTCCACGGCTTGAGCTGGTCCGGGTCCATCGGCGGCGCGACCAGATAGCCCTGCACGAGATCGCAGCCGAGCTCCTGCACGGCGCGCAGCTGCTCGACGGTCTCGACGCCTTCCGCCGTGGCGATGAGGCCTAGGCCGTGGGCGAGATCGGTGATGCCGCGGATGATCAGCCGGCAGTCGCGCGAGCGGTGAACGTCGGCGACGAAGGCCTGGTCGATCTTGACCTCGGAGAAGGGCAGCTGGCGGAGCTGCATCAGCGAGGAATAGCCGGTGCCGAAATCGTCGATGGCGAGGCCGATGCCCTTGATCCGAAAGCGCGTTAGCGTGTCCATCAGCTTGACCAGCGGTTGGGTCGCGCCCTCGGTCAGCTCGAGCACGAGGCGATCGGTGGGCACGTCGAGCCCGCGGCACATCCGCTCGACCAGATCCGGAAAGTCGAGATGCTGCAGGCTGAGCGCGGAGATGTTGAAGGCGATGCTGGTGTCGAGCCCGTCGTCGCGCCAATCGACCCACTGCCGGAGGATGGTTCGCAGTCCCCATAATGTCAGGTCATCGATGAGCCCGTGCTGCTCGGCGAGCGGAATGAAGTGCGATGGTTCCACCGTGCCGAGCTGCGGATCGTCCCAGCGCATCAGCGCCTCGACGCGCATTAGGCCGCCATCCCGCAGCGAAACCTTGGGCTGGTAGACCAGCCGCAGCTGCTGGTTTTCCACTGCGCGCGACAATTCCGCGACGATCGCCTTGTCGGACGTCTTGGTCACGGCACCATCGTCGCGCGAAGCTGCCCCAGGACAATCTCGAGCTCTTCCAGCCGCACCGGCTTTTCGAGCGGTCCGACCATGTTGAGGCCGAGCGCTTCCCCGAGGCGAAAAGCGGATTCGAGCACGCGGCGGTCGAACCCGCTGACGATCAGCACGGGTGCGGTGTAATTGTGCTCAGCGAGAAAGCGCAGCAGCTCGACCCCGTCCATCCCGGGCATTCCAAGGTCGAGCGCGACCATGTCCGGACGGTCCTCAAGGAACTCCCTGCGAAAGTCCTGGTCGCGCGAGGTGATCCGGGGCTCAAAGCCGCTGTCCTCGGCAGCGGTCGCGAGGAACTGCGCCAGCGCCGGCTCGTCATCGATCAGCAGCAACCGCGGCTGCGTCATTCGCGCTCCCTCTATCCCTCGCAACGCGGAGTGCGCCTCAATTCGCCTTCGGGTCAACGCTGGAAACGCACTTTTAACCCTAGTGTCCCTAAAGTCCCATTTTGGCGCGGTGCGTTCGTGCGCGCTTGGAGACGCAGAACCATGTTTGCTTCGCTGATCCGCAGGAAATCGGCCAGTTCGAACGCTGACGTCAACGACGGCGCGTTCGAATCGACGACGGTTTCGCTGTCGACCGCGGTGCCGCGGCCGGCCGAGCGCCGTGGCGAAGAGCGCGTTTCCGCGATGCTGCGGGTCGGCAAGATGACCACGGCGTCAGGCGAGCAGCAGCTCATTCGCATCAAAAACCTTTCGGCTGGCGGGCTGATGGCGTTTGTCGCTTCGCCTCCGTCGGTGGGTGACATGGTCGGCCTCGAACTGTCATCGGAAACGATCCCAGCGCGGGCGGTGTGGACTCGGGACGACCTGGTCGGCCTGAAGTTCGACCACAATCTCGACCTTGGCGAGCTGCTGGCCGGCCGCAAGCCGCGGCATGGCTTCCGCTTGCGGCCGCCGCGCCTCGAGATCCGCTGCCGCGCCTCGGTCAAGGTCGGCAAGCTCTATTACAGTGTCGACGTTCACGACATTTCGCTGGGCGGGATGAAGGTCGAGCCGATCGAGGAATATTGCGTCGGCAAGATGGTGGTGGTGGTGGTCGAAAGCCTCCGCCCGATCAAGGGTGAGGTGCGCTGGTACTCCGATCGCCGCGCCGGCATAGTGTTCGACAAGCCGCTCGAGTTCGACGAGCTCGCCGAGTGGGTCGGCAAAAGGCTCGAGCTTGCCAGCCTGAAGGCGTCTTACCAAAGCCACTGAGGCCACCTATTTCAGCCGTTCCTCTTATAGGAGCGCAATGATGGCCGACGAAATCGCAATCCTCGCGGGCGGATGCTTCTGGTGCACCGAGGCGGTGTTCCTCGACGTTGTCGGGGTCAAATCGGTCGAGAGCGGCTATACCGGCGGCACGATCGCCAATCCCACCTACAAGCAGGTATGCGGCGGCGACACCGGGCATGCCGAAGCGATCCGCGTGACCTTCGACAATGAGCAGTTGAGCTACGATGACCTGCTCGACATCTTCTTCGCCACCCACGATCCGACCCAGCTCAACCGCCAGGGCAACGACGTCGGCACTCAATATCGTTCGGCGATCTTCCCGCTGAACGCGGAGCAGGAGGCGAAGGCGAAGGCCGCGATAGAGCGGAACAACGCCGACCATGGCGACCGCATCGTCACTGCGATCGAGCCTTTGGGCGAATGGTATCCGGCCGAGAACTACCACCAGGACTATTGGGCGAACGAGGGCCAGCGAAACCCTTATTGCATCGCCGTGATCCCACCCAAGCTGCAGAAGTTGCGTAAAAGCTTCCAGGCACGTGCGAAGAGCGCGGCCGCGACCGCTTAAACGGCGGCGGCGCGCCGCAGGCGGTCGTTGATCGCGGCGCCGAGCCCCTGATCCGGGACCGGAGCTACCGCGATACCAGCAAAGCGCGAGGCGTCGGCCTGATGGAGCAGCTCGAACAGTTTTGCGGCGGCTTGGACGAGGTCGCCCGACGCGGTCAGCGTCGAGTGCCCGGCAATCGGGCCGTAGCCGATCAGAAATTCACCGGGTTCGGCCGTCTCGGCGTTGAGTCTGAGCGGCTTGGACGGGGCATAGTGACTCGCGAGCTGACCCGGCGCCTCGATCGTCGGCCCGGCAGCCTGTTCGGCGGCGATTTCGATCGGTCCGCGCCGAAGCAGCCGCAACGGACCGCCGGTCGCGGCGACGATTGTCGATTCCAGGCCGCGCTCCGTGGCGCCGGCGTCGATAACCAGCGGAATTCGCCCGCCGAGGCTCTTTACGACGTGCTCGGCGCGGGTTGGGCTGATCGATCCGCTGGCATTGGCCGACGGCGCCGCGAGCGGGCGGCCGGAGGCGCGGAGCAAAGCCTGCATCGCCGGATGCGATGAGACCCGGAGTCCCACCGTCGGCAGTCCCGCGGTTACGATCGACGCGATGGCCGCGTCGGCGCGAAGCGGTACCACCAGGGTCAACGGCCCCGGCCAATATTCATCGGCGAGCGCCCGTGCCTGCTGGTCGAAGACGCCGATGCGCTCGGCGGACGCGCGGTCCATCACATGAACGATCAGCGGGTTGAAGCTCGGCCTGCCTTTCGCCTCGTAGATGCGGGCGACGGCTTGCGCATTCGTGGCGTCGGCGGCGAGCCCGTAAACCGTCTCCGTAGGAATCGCGACGGGCTCGCCGGCGAGGATCAGCCGGGCGGCCTCGGCAATGCTCCTGTCGTTAAAAGGAAGGACCCGCGTCTTCATCGGACGCGGCTAGAGGATTCCGGCCGCTGCGGAAATATCAGGCGCGTTCGCGCTCGATCAGGCCGGCGGGGTCAATTCCAAGGCGATTCATGCGCGCCCGGACCTCCGGCCATTCCTCCTTGAGGAAGCGCGAGCGTTCGGAATCGCGCAGCCGCGCGCGGGCGCCCGGCGCAACGAACATGCCGACGCCCCGCTTGACCACGATCAGGCCTTCGTCCTGGAAACCCTGGTAGGCCTTGGCGACTGTCAGCGGGTTGGCCTGCTCCTCGGCGGCCAGCGCACGCACCGACGGCAGCGGGTCGCCGTCGCTGAATTTTCCGGCGAGAATCGCATCGGCAATCGTCTCGCGGAGGCGGACGTAAACCGGCTTCTCATGCTGCTTCCCGAGCGTCATGCTGTAATAATACAGCGCTGCGCAGGAAATTCAATCGAATAATCAGCGCTCCGGCGGCGTCCAGGCTTGTGCGACCGCTTGCAGATCCGGCCGTTCGCGGTCATCCAGCTCACGGCTGGGGTGCCCGACAAAGATGAACCCGGCAATTCGCTCGCCCGGACCGCAGAATGCCGCGCGCACCGTCTCGGAATAGGCGCGCCAGCCGGTCACCCAACCCGCGACATAGCCGAGCGCGTGGGCGGCGAGCAGCAGGTTCATTCCCGCGGCGCCGCTCGACAATTGCTGCTCCCAGACTGGGATTTTGTGGCCTTCGACCGGCGCCGACACCAGCACGACCAGCTGGCCCTGATAATGAGCGAAGTTGATCTCTTTCTCGCGATGGGCGGCGGTTGCCTCGGAATTGTCCTCCTCCAGCGCCTTCAGCAGTAGTGCTGCAAGCGCGTCGCGCTGATCGTCTGCGACGGTGACGAAGCGCCACGGCGTCAGCGCGCCATGGTCCGGAATCCGCGCCGCGATCGTCAGGATCCGTTCCAGCTCCTCGGGAGTTGGGCCGGGGCCGACGAGCTCGCGCGGCTTGCCGGATCGTCGCGTCTCGAGCAGCGAAAGGATCGTCGAACGGTCGTTGAGCATCGACGGGGCGCATAGCGGCGGCGCGGTGCCGCAACAATCGGCTTCACAAGTGCATTTTGCCCGTTAGGGTGCGCCTCGCCTCGGCTGGGGCACTCTGGGGAGAGTAAGATGGTCGACACGCCGGCAATCGAAGAACCGGGCTCGCCCGACATCAGCCACGAGAATCCCGCCAGGAAGGGCGAATGGTTCGGCCATCCGCGCCAGCTCGCGCGGCTGTTCACTACCGAGATGTGGGAGCGTTTCGGCTATTACGGCATGCGGGCGCTGCTGACGCTCTACCTCACCAAGCATTTCGTTCTCGGCGATCACGCCGCCACTGGCCTTTATGGCGGCTATACCGCGCTGGTTTACCTGACGCCGCTCATCGGCGGGTTCATCGCCGACCAGTATCTCGGATCGAAACGGTCTGTGAAATTCGGCGCGATCCTGATGGCGATCGGCTATCTGACCCTCGCGTTCGGGGGACAGCCGTCGAAGCCCTACGCGGTCATCGACGGTCAGCGCTACGAAGTTCAGATCGACAATTTCCGCGATCGGCCAAGCAGCGCTGCCAACGAGGCGCGCTACATCGCCCAGCCCTCGGGCGAGCGGCTTAAAGTTCAAGGCAATAATGACGGCAGCATCAGCCTGCTCGCTGCCGACGGGCATGTCGCACGCACCTTGCCCAAGGGCGGAATGCAGGACGAGAGCGACAAGAGCCCGATGCTCATCGCCATCCTGCTGATCGCTCTGTCCACGATCTCGGTCGGCAACGGATTCTTCAAGCCGAATATCTCGACCATGGTCGGAGCGCTCTACGACCAAGGTGACCGCCGCCGTGATGCCGGCTTCACGATTTTCTACATGGGCATCAATCTGGGCTCGATCCTTGGCCAGTTCTTCTGTCCGATTCTGGCCGAATGGCTCGGCTGGTGGGCGGGTTTTTCGCTCGCCGGCATCGGCATGCTGGTCAGCTATTTGCTGATGCAGTTCGATGGCGGGCGACTTACCGGCTACGGTGAGACGCCGACGCGCGAGGGAGGCGACAAAGCGCTGATCATTTACGGCCTCGCGATCCTTGCCATTCCCGTCTTTGTCTTTCTCTTCATGAATCTCATGAACTCGCCGGAGCCGGAGCCTGGATCGGGTCTGATCGGCTACATCCTGTCATTGTCGCTGATGGGCAAACTGCTGTTTGGCACCTTCCTCCTAGGTGTTCCCGGAATCCTGATCTGGTCGTACGCCAAGGGCACCCGCACCGAATTCCAGATGATGGTCGCGGCGATGGTGCTGATCGTGTTCAACGTCGTCTTCTGGACCCTGTTCGAGCAGGCCGGCTCGTCGCTGACGTTGTTCGCCGACCGCAACACCGATCGCTCGGTCTTCGGCTGGTTCGAAATCTCCGCTCCGCAGACGCAGAACTTCAATCCGATATCGATCGTGGTTCTGGCACCGTTGATGAGCATCCTCTGGGGTGTGCTGGCCAAGCGCAATCTCGAGCCGTCGATCCCGGTCAAGTTCGCGCTGGCGCTGGTCGGCGTCGGCGTCGGCTTCTTGTTCCTTGTTTGGGGCGCTACGTTCGCGGGTTCTGACTTCAAGGTGGGGCTGTGGTGGCTTGCCGGCTTGTACGTCATCCATTCGATCGCCGAGCTTTGCATTTCGCCGGTCGGCCTTAGCATGATCACCAAGCTGTCGATCGCGCGCATCGTCGGACTGATGATGGGCGTGTGGTTCCTGTCGATCTCCGTCGCGCAATATTTCGCAGGTGTCGTCGCCCAGTTCGCGAGCGTCGAGACCGTCGGCGGGCAGGTAACCAACCTCAAGGTCAGCCTCGATACCTATCTCGCGACGTTCACGACGATCGCGTGGATTGCGATCGGCCTTGGCGTGCTGCTCTTTCTGCTCTCCTGGCCGCTGCAGAAGTGGATGCATGGTGTCAAATAGGGGTTCAGCCGCGCTCGCCGCGGCGATGCTCGTGTCGGGCTGTGCGGCGCTCAACCCGCCGCCGAAGCCCGCCGCAGCCATCCGCATCAACGAAGACCCTTATCCCTCGACCTACGTTCGCTACCCCGGCGTCCCGACAGTTATCCGGCACGCCACCGTGTTCACCGGCGATGGTCAGCAAATCAACGATGGCACGATCGTCTTTGCCGACGGCGCGATCGCCGCCGTTGGCGGGCCGGAGCTCGCGCCACCTGCTGGAGCGCGCGAGATCGACGGGACGGGCAAGTTCGTTACGCCCGGCATCATCGATGTCCACAGCCACCTCGGCGATTATCCCTCGCCCGGCGTGTCGGCGAATTCCGATGGCAATGAAGCAACATCGCCGGCGCGGCCCGAAGTGTGGGCAGAGCACAGCGTCTGGCCGCAGGACCCGGGCTTTTCGCGCGCGCTGGTCAACGGGGGCGTGACCACGCTGCAGATCCTGCCCGGCTCGGCGAACCTGTTCGGCGGGCGCTCGGTGGTACTCAAGAACGTGCCGGCGCGGACGGCACAGGGAATGAAGTTCCCCGGCGCGCCCTATGGGCTGAAGATGGCGTGCGGCGAGAACCCGAAGCGGGTCTATGGGTCGAAGGGCAGCATGCCGCAGACCCGCATGGGCAACATCGCTTACGCCCGCGAAGTATGGATCAAGGCGGTCGCCTATAAGCGCAAGTGGGACAAATATTACGCGAAGGGCGGCGACATGCCCGAGCGCGACCTCGCGATGGAGACGCTGAAGGGCGTGCTCGACGGCAAGATCCTGGTCCAGAACCACTGCTACCGCGCCGACGAAATGGCCAACATGATCGATATGTCGAAGGAGTTCGGCTATCACATTACCGCGTTCCACCACGCGGTCGAGGCGTACAAGATCGCCGATCTCCTCGCCGCCAACGACATTTGCGCGGTGATGTGGGCCGACTGGTACGGCTTCAAGATGGAATCCTACGACGCGATCAAGGAGAACATCCCGCTGGTCCAGAACGCCGGGGCCTGCGCGATCGTCCACTCCGATGACGCCAATTACATCCAGCGCCTGAACCAGGAGGCGTCGAAGGCACTGGCCGACGGTATCCGCGCGGGAATCCCCGGGCTGTCCGAAGCGGTCGCCTGGGAATGGCTCAGCCGCAACCCGGCCAAGGCGCTCGGCATTCTCGATCGGACCGGAACGCTGACACCCGGCAAGATGGCCGACGTGGTTCTGTGGAACGGCGACCCGTTCAGCGATTATTCGCGGCCCGCGCAGGTGTGGATCGACGGCGCCGAAATGTATGATGCCAACGATCCCAAGAAGCGGCCGGTGAGCGACTTCGAGCTCGGCCAGCCCGGCGAGGGAGACACCAAATGATCCGCCGGACGCTTGCCGCGCTGATGCTGGCCGCCGCCGCTCCCGCCGCTGCGCAGACCTTCGCCATCACCGGCGCGACGGTCGCGCTTGGCGATGGTTCGGAACCCATCCCCAACGGGATGGTCGTGGTCAGCGACGGCCGCGTGGTCGCCGCCGGCGACGTCCGGATGAAGCTTCCCGCCGGCACGCCGGTCATCGATGCGACCGGCAAGTGGGTGACTCCGGGGATCATCGCCGGCTTCTCCCGCCTCGGCTTGGCCGACGTCGACCTCGCAGCCGAGGGCGCCGACGACACGACCGCGAATGGCCCGTTCAGCGCTGCGATCGATGCGTCGACCGAGGTCAATCCGCACGATACGACGATCGCCGTCAATCGCGCCGATGGCGTGACCCGCGCCATCGTCGTGCCGCAGGCCGGCCGCAGCATCTTCGGCGGGCAGGGGGCCGTGATCGACACTGGCGCGGACATGAGCCCGGTGACGGCGGCGCGGAAGTTCCAGTTCGTCGAGCTTGGCCAGAGCGGCGCCGAGAAGGCCGGTGGATCGCGCGGCTCGGCGCACGTCTTCTTCCGTAACGCGCTGCGCGAGGCGGCCGAGCTGCGCCGCTACGCACCCGCAATTGCCGGGCCGACCGGCGAAGCGCCGAGCGAGCTCGACCGCCCGGTCGTCCGCGATCCCAATGAATCGCGGGTCTACGGGCCCGATGCGCGGCGCAGCGAGGACATCCTTCTGACCCGCTTCGATGCGGCAGCGCTCGTGCCCGTGTTGCAGGGGCGCCAGTATCTGCTGGTCCATGTCGAGCGGGCGAGCGATATCCTGCAGGTGCTTTCGTTGAAGCGGGAGTTCCCGTCGCTAAAGCTGGTGCTGGTCGGCGCGAGCGAGGGGTGGACGGTGGCCGAGCAGATCGCCCGCTCGGGCGTTCCGGTGATCGCCTCCGCGGTGAATGACCTTCCCGCGACGTTCGAACAGCTCGCCGCGACACAGTCCAACGTCGGCCGCATGCGCTCCGCCGGCGTGGATGTGTCGATCGGGATGATCGACGACAACGACACGCGGAATCTGTTCATGGAGCGGCAGTATGCGGGCAACCTCGTCGCCCTCCAGAAAATCCCCGGCGCAGCCGGCGTAAGCTGGGGCCAGGCGCTGGCGATGATCACCTCGAAGCCCGCCCAGGCGATCGGCATGAGCGCCGAACTGGGCAGCCTCACACCGGGCCGGCGCGCCGACCTCGTGATCTGGTCGGGCGACCCGCTCGAGGGCGCAAGCGCGGCCGAGCAAGTGTACATCGACGGTGTGCGCCAGCCGCTCGACACCCACCAGACGCGCCTGCTTGAGCGCTATCGTTACCTCCCGCGCCGCGACCTGCCGGAGGCATACCGGCACTAGCTTCGCGCGGCTCGCAATGACGGCTATGAGGGCCGCATGACGCGCAAATTCTTCGGGACCGACGGCATCCGCGGCACGACCAACGCCGAGCCGATGACGGCGCAGACGGCGCTGCGCGTCGGGATGGCGGCGGGCGCGCATTTCCTGCGCGGGGATCACCGCCACCGCGTGGTGATCGGCAAGGACACGCGTCTCTCGGGCTACATGATGGAATCGGCGATGGTTGCCGGCTTCACCAGCGTCGGTATGGACGTCGTCCTGCTCGGTCCGATGCCGACGCCGGCGGTGGCGATGCTGACGCGATCGATGCGCGCGGACCTCGGGGTGATGATCTCCGCCTCGCACAACCCGTTCGCCGACAATGGCATCAAGCTGTTCGGGCCCGACGGTTACAAGCTCAGCGACGACACCGAGCGGGCGATCGAAAAGCGGATGGAGCAGGAGCCGAAGCTCGCCAAGTCGGCCGCGATCGGCCGCGCGCGGCGCATCGACGACGCCCGCGGGCGCTACGTCCAGTTCGCCAAGGACACGTTCCCCGAGCAATTACGGCTCGACGGCCTCAAGATCGTCGTCGATTGCGCCAATGGCGCGGCGTATCATGTCGCCCCCGACACTTTGTGGGAGCTGGGGGCGGAGGTCATCCCGCTCGGGGTCGAGCCGGACGGCCTCAACATCAATGATGGTTGCGGCTCAACCCACCCAGAACTGCTGCGCGAAACCGTTGTGGCGAGCGGGGCGGATATCGGATTAGCGCTGGATGGTGATGCGGACCGCCTGCTCGTCGCGGACGAGAAGGGCCAGCTGGTCGACGGCGACCAGCTGATGGCGCTGATCGCGCTCGGCTTGCACCGCCGCGGCGAGCTCAAGGGCGGCGCGGTGGTCGCCACGGTCATGTCCAACCTCGGGCTCGAGCGGACGCTCGATCAGGCCGGCCTTAAGCTCGTGCGCACGCAGGTCGGCGACCGCTACGTGCTCGAGGAGATGCGCAAGAGCGGCTGCAATGTCGGCGGCGAGCAGTCGGGGCACATCATCCTTGCCGACCATGCGACGACCGGCGACGGCTTGGTGGCCGGTCTGCAGGTTCTTGCGGCCCTGGTCGAAGCCAAGGCGCCGGCAAGCGAGCTTCTGCGCCAGTTCGAGCCACTTCCGCAGCTGTTGAAGAACGTTCGCTTCGGGACCGGCAGTGAGCCGCTGGAGGCGGACAGCGTTCGCAAGCGCATCGCGGCGGCAGAGGCCGAGCTCGAGGGCAAGGGACGGTTGCTCATCCGCAAATCGGGGACCGAGCCGCTGATCCGCGTCATGGCCGAGGGCGACGATCCGGCGCTGGTCGAGCGCGTCGTCGACGACATCTGCGAGGCTGTGCAGGCCGCGGCGTGAACCTTTTATTCGTAATTGTCGGCCAAACGACGTTACCGTGCACATGGAAAACTTCGCCCCGGGGAGCGGGTCGAAGGCAGCTCGTATGGCCTCGACCGCGCGTATCCTGATCATCGCCGGCTCGGACTCGGGCGGGGGCGCGGGGATTCAGGCCGACATCAAGACGATCACCATGCTCGGCGGCCATGCAATGACCGCCGTAACCGCTATCACCGCTCAGAACACGACCGGTGTGACCGCGGTCCATCCTGTTCCTGCCGAGACCATCCTCGCGCAGATCGATGCGGTTATCGACGATATCGGCGTCGACGCGGTCAAGATTGGAATGATCGGCAGCGCCTTTGCCGCGACCCAGGTCGCGGCGCGGCTCGAGCGGCTCAAGGATGAGCGGCCGGGCATCCCGATCGTTTTTGATCCGGTGATGGTGGCGACCAGCGGTGCTGCCCTGGCCGATGATGCGACCGTCGCGGCGTTCGGGAAGCTCATGGATGTGGCGACCATCGCCACGCCCAATCTGCCGGAACTCCAGCGGCTGACGTCCGAAGACGATCCCGTGGCCGCCGCGCTTCACCTCGTTGGGGTGCACGGATGCGCGGTGCTGATCAAAGGCGGGCACGAGGAAGGCGATGCGCTCGCCGACGCGCTGATCGAGACCGACAACATGACCAGCTGGCAGGGGCAGCGGATCGACACCACCAGCACGCACGGGACCGGGTGCACGCTGGCGAGCGCGATCGCGCTGTTTCTTGCGGAAGGATCGAGCCTCGCCGACGCAGTCGCGCGAGCGCGCGAGTTCGTCCGGGTCGCGCTCTACGAGGCGCCGGGCCTGGGGCGTGGCGCAGGACCCATGGGCCAACAGCGAGTCCGGCTCGACGCCGGAACCGGGCCGCGGCTCAACCAGGTGACGGTGACCGGCACCGATTATCAGCGCTCGGTGGAATTCTATCGCAAGCTGGGCCTGAAGCAGATCGTCGACAATCCGCCCGACTATGCGCGATTCGAGACCGCCGGCGGCGCGACCTTTTCGGTTCAGATCGACCCGGACGAGACAATCGTCGCGACCACCGCGGTCTATCTCGAGTGCGATGATCTCGACGAGCGGGTGGAGCAGCTGGCGCGGAGCGGGCTGGCGTTCGAGCATGGGCCGCGAAACCAACCATGGATGTGGCGCGAGGCGCGGCTGCGGGACCCCGACGGCAACATCATCTTCCTCTACAAGGCGGGTGAGGCACGGCGCTTTCCGCCGTGGCGGATGCAAGACTAATCCACACATTTCGTCATCCCCGCGAAAGCGGGGACCCAGCAAAAGGCAAAAAACTGGGTTCCCGCTTTTGCGGGAATGACGAATAAAGGCGTTATGCCCCGGCGCTGCTCTTTCAAGCTCGAGCTCGATTACCCGCAGCCGCTTGCCGGCGTCGACGAGGCGGGCTGTGCGCCGCTCGCGGGCCCTGTCGTCGCCGGCGCCTGCATCCTGAACCGCGACAGCTTCCCACGCGGGATCGACGATTCGAAGAACCTCCCGCTCGCCAAGCGCGAGGCGATCTACAAACGGCTGGTCAAATGCGCCGCCTGGGGCGTCGGCATCGCCACGGTCGAAGAGATCGACAGCATCAACATCTACTGGGCGCGAATGCTGGCGATGACGCGAGCGGTCGAGGCGCTGGGGCTCGAGCCGGCATGGGTGTTGGTGGACGGCAATGCGACGCCGCGGTGGCAGCGGCCGTCCAAGGCAATCGTCGACGGCGACGCCAAATGCCGCTCGATCGCGGCCGCCTCGATTATCGCCAAGGTCACCCGCGATCGCATGATGGTGGACTATGCGAACCAGTATCCGGGCTACGGCTGGGAGCATAACCGCGGCTATCCGACTCCCGACCATCGCCGCGCAATCAACGACATCGGATTGACTCCGCTCCACCGCCGCAGCTTCGGCCTGGTGCGCGAGATCGAGGCGCGGAAAGCGCAGCCTGAGCTGGTCTTCACCGAAATCGGGACGGGCGAGTCCTTTGCGCCACACCCACCAGCAGTTGAGTCCGGGCCGGTGGCGCAGACTCAACATCTTGTGGAACAGCCACGCTCGGCTGCCTAGCTGTAGGCTTTCGTTAACGCTTCTTCGCTTGACCGCGAGTCCCGCCTGACTCACCTTCGTTCGTTCGAAGGGGGGCAGTGTCCGAATGAATCTCGTGTCCCGCATTGCGGAAGGGCAGGGCTCGTTGCGGCCAAAAGCGATTGGGCCGCGCGAAATCCTGCCCTTCAACGTCATCATCCAGGGCGATTGCATCGACGAGATGTCGAAGCTGCCCGACCGCTCGGTCGACATGATCTTCGCCGATCCGCCTTACAATCTGCAGCTCGGCGGCGACCTGTTCCGGCCCGAGGGCGCGCGCGTCGATGCCGTCGACGACGATTGGGACAAGTTCGACAGCCTGGCCACTTACGACAATTTCACCCGCGACTGGCTCGAGCAAGCGCGGCGCATCCTCAAGGACACCGGCACGATCTGGGTGATCGGCAGCTATCACAACATCTATCGCGTCGGGGCCCTGCTTCAGGACGCGGAATTCTGGATCCTCAACGACATCGTCTGGCGCAAGTCGAACCCGATGCCGAATTTCCGGGGCACGCGCTTCACCAACGCCCACGAGACGCTGCTGTGGTGCGCCAAGGACGAGAAGGCGCGCTACACCTTCAACTACCGCGCGATGAAGGCGCTCAACGAAGACCTGCAGATGCGCTCGGACTGGTATCTGCCGATCTGCGCCGGGCCCGAGCGGGTCAAAGGCGCCGACGGCGCCAAGGCGCATCCAACCCAGAAGCCCGAGGCCTTGCTGTACCGGATCCTGCTCGCCTGCACCAAGCCGGGGGATGTCGTGCTCGATCCCTTTTTCGGGACCGGCACAACCGGCGCGGTGGCGCGGCGGCTCGGCCGTCGCTGGATCGGGATTGAGCGCGAAACGGCCTATGTGAAGGTCGCTCGGGAACGCATCGCTTCAACCCTCCCACTCGATGAAAGCGCGATGCAGACGGTACCCGACAAGCGCGAGCAGCCGAGGGTCGCTTTCGGAACGCTCGTTGAGAGTGGGCTGATTCCGCCAGGAACGGCGCTGATCGACGGCAAGCGCCGGTGGAGCGCGAGCGTCCGGGCTGACGGCTCCATCGTCGGCGTCGGAAAGTCGGGGTCGATCCACCAGGTCGGCGCGGCGCTGCAGGGCGCCCCGTCGTGCAATGGGTGGACCTTCTGGCATGTCGAGCAGGGCGGGATGCTGCAGCCGCTCGATGCCTTGCGTCAACAATATCTCTCCGCACTATAGCGCGGGCATGCGCACGCTCCTCCGCCCGACGGGCTTCGTCGATTCGCCGTTCGGACACGACGGCAAGGTCGCGCGCCTCGCTGGCGGCTTGAGCTGGTTCGCAATGGTCGAGCTGATCGGGATCGACGGCAATCGCCGCGTATCCGCCGAGCTGCTGCCGGTGGCCGAGATCGAGAAGCGCTTCGACAATGACCTGGAACGTCAATGGACGACCCTGACCAGCGCGGGTGCTCCGCTCTCGCTTGGCGAGCGAACCGTCCGCCTCGACCAGCCCCAGGTGATGGCGATCCTCAACGTCACGCCCGACAGCTTTTCCGACGGCGGCCAGTTCCCCGATGCGTCGAGCGCCGCCGAGGCGGGGGCGGACATGATGGCGAACGGCGCGGCGATCGTCGACGTCGGCGGCGAATCGACCCGGCCGGGGGCCAAGCCGGTGTGGGAAGGCGACGAAATCGAGCGGATTGCGCCCGTCATCCGCCAGCTCGCCGCCGCAGGCGCGGCGGTCTCCGCGGACACGCGCAAGTCTGACGTCATGACGGCAGCGCTCGAAGCCGGCGCGCGAATGATCAACGACGTGTCGGCGCTCACGTACGACGATCGCGCGGCTGAGGTCATCGCGGCGGCCGGCGTCCCGCTGGTCGTGATGCATCACAAGGGCGCGCCCGAAACGATGCAGGACGACCCCCGGTATGACGATGTCCTGGTCGAGGTCTATTTGTGGCTCGAGGAACGCGTCGCAACCGCCGAGGCCGCCGGTATTTCGCGCGACAAGATCCTCATCGATCCCGGTTTCGGCTTCGGCAAGAACGTCGCGCACAATCTCGAGCTGATGAACGGCCTCGCACTATTCCATTCGCTCGGTTGTCCGGTGGTCGTTGGCGCCAGCCGCAAGCGGACCATCGGCGCGCTATCGGGCGAAGCGCCGGTCGATCGGCGCCTGGGCGGAAGCATCGCTTTCGCACTGAAGGCGGCCGAGCAGGGCGCGCATATCGTTCGCGCCCATGATGTCTTTGAAACGGTCCAGGCGTTCCGCGTGTGGCGCGGCCTCAGGGACCAGGCGCTGACGCCGCGGGTCTAAGCGGCGGTGTCGATGCCGAGGTCGCCGAGCTTGCGGTAGAGCGTCGAGCGGCCGATCCCGAGGCGCCGGGCGACTTCGGTCATGCGCCCACGATAGTGGCCGATCGCCAGCCGGATGATGTCGGCTTCGATTTCCTCAAGCGGACGCAGATGGCCTTCGCTCGTGTACAGCGTGATACCCGGCGAGCCGGCGAGCGCCTCCTGGCTGCGCGTATGGCTAATGCTCGGCGAGAAATCGGTCCGCCGTCCGGAGAAGCGAGACTGGATCGCGATGTGCGGGAAGTGCTCGGCGGTCAGCGATCCGCTGTCGCAGTGGAGGCCGGCGCGGAAGAGGACGCCGGCGAGCTGGCGGACGTTGCCGGGCCAGCCGTAGCGCATCAACAGCGCGAGCGCGTCATTGCCGATCGACAGCGTGCGCATCCCGGTTTGCTCGGCAAGGCGGTTGAGCAAGTGACGGGCGAGCGAGGGAATGTCGCCGCTTCGCTCGCGCAGCGGCGGGAGGGTAACCGTGGTCGCACCGATCCGCTCGGCGAGACCGGCATTGAAATCCTCAGGCAGCGGGCGGCCGGCCGTCGCGATGATGCGCACGTCGACCGAGTAGCTGCCGTTGAGCCCGACGGGCCGGACCTCGCCGGTCGCGAGCACGCGGTCGAGCATCTCCTGAGTCTCGGCCGGAAGCGCGGTAATGTCGTCGAGCAGGAGCGTGCCGCCGTCGGCCTGGACGATGCGGCCGGTTTTCGCCCCGAATGCGCCTGGGAAGGCGCCCTTCTCATGGCCGAACAGCTCGCTGTCGATGATGTTCGCCGGAATCGCCTTGCAGTCGAGCGAATGCAGCGGCCCTTTGGCGCGGAGGCTTGCGGCGTGGATCGCGCGCGCCAGGGTCTCCTTGCCCGTCCCGGCCTCGCCGAGGATCAGGATCGGCAGGCGATTGCGCGCGGCCTTGGCGGCAACCGCCAGCGCCGCTCGGAATTCCGGGGCCGCGCCGACCAGTTGCTCGAGCGACAACACCGGGGCCAGCTTTTCCGAGACCGGAGCGAGCTCGCCCGAGGCCTTGCGCCGGTCGGAATTCGCGGTGAGCGCCTCGATCAGCCGCTCCGGAGCGACGGGGCGGACGAGGAAGTCCGATGCGCCCGCCTGCATCGCTTCGACCGCGTCGGCGACGCTGTTGCCGCTGGAAAGAACAATCACCGGAAGAGTCGCTCGTTGCGCGCGGAGAGTCGCAATTAGGCCCGGACCCTGATCGCTGTTCCAGCTGCCGAGCAAAGCGGCCTGGACCTCGCGCCCGTGCGAACCTTTGAGGTGCGCGGCCGCGGCATCCGCGTCGGCCGAGCCGATGACGGTCCAGCCCGCGCGCGAGGCGATCGCCGAGACGAGTCGGCGCTCGTCGACGTTGGCGTCGAGAAGGAGTAGCGATCGGATCTGTTGTTCGCGCATGCCTGGCCCTTTGGCGAAGCCTAGCCGGACAGGAGTAAAGGTCGCCTTAAAGGCCAACCGGCGTTCGGGGCTTGGGCGACGCGCATCGGCTTGTTATGGACCTGCGACCGTAATCGCGAAGGGACTGTTCATGGCCGACGAGGACTCGCTGCTGGTTAATCCTCCGACGCAAGACGTCGCGATCCATGTCCGCGACTACACCCGCTTCATCAGCATGCTGAAATGGGGCGCCGGGATTTGCCTGGTCATCGCGCTTATCGTCCTGATGATCCTGTAGCGGTCTGACACACGGGATGAAGATCGCGGTTTTGAAGGAAGGGGCGGGCGAGACCCGCTGCGCCGCAATCCCCGAGACCGTGAAGAAATTCGTCGCGCTTGGCGCCGAGGTCGCCGTCGAGCGCGGCGCCGGCGCAGGCGCGTCGATCCCGGACAGCGAGTTCGAGACGGCAGGCGCCAAGCTCGGTGATCGCGGGGAAGTCCTTAAGGGCGCCGGCGTCATTTTGTGCGTGAACGGGCCGGACGCCAAGGATCTGGCCGGGGCCGCGCCGGGAGCGCTCCTTGTCGGCGCTCTCGATCCGGCGGGCCGGCGGGATGCGGTCGACGGTTATGCCAAGGCCGGACTCGACGCGCTGGCGATGGAATGGATGCCGCGGATCACGCGCGCCCAGTCGATGGACATCCTCTCGTCGCAATCGAACCTCGCCGGCTACAAGGCGGTCGTCGATGCCGCCAATGCCTATAAGCGTGCGTTTCCGATGATGATGACCGCCGCGGGCACGGTGAGCCCAGCCAAGGCGTTCGTCATGGGGGTAGGGGTCGCTGGATTGCAGGCGATCGCGACCGCGCGGCGACTGGGCGCCCAGGTCAGCGCGACGGACGTGCGCTCGGCGACCAGGGAACAGATCCAGTCGCTCGGCGCCAAGCCGATCTTCGTCGAGAATGTCGCCGGCATTGAGGGTGAGGGAAGCGGCGGCTACGCGGCCGAAATGTCGCCCGAGTATCAGAAAGCTCAGGCCGAGCTGGTCTCCGGCCATATCGCCAAGCAGGATATCGTGATCACCACCGCGCTCATCCCAGGCAAGCCCGCGCCGCGCCTGATTAGCGACGCGCAGATCGCGAGCATGCGGCCGGGAAGCGTGATCGTCGACATGGCCGCGGGCGCCGGCGGGAACGTCGAAGGCACGGTTGCCGGCGAGACCGTCGAGAAACATGGCGTGACGATCATCGGCGCCGCAAACCTCGCGCGAAGCCTTGCCGCCGACGCCTCCGCGCTGTTTGCCCGCAACCTCTACAATTTCCTCTCGGCCTTCTGGGAAAAGGACCAAAACAAGCCCGTGCTTCCGGACGACGATGAGCTGGTCAAGGGCATCCGGCTGACCCATGGCGGGAAAGTCGTCCACGAGAGACTGAGCTAGGCCGATGGCGCCGCACTCCCGTTGGATTGCGGGGCGCGCTTGGATCTTTGCGGCACTCGCCTCGATCGCCGCGACGGCAAATGCGGCGGACATGCCGCAGGCGGGCGAACCCGCTGCGCTTCAAGCGGCTTTCGCCAAGGCACTGACAGCGGAGCGCTGCGCGCTTCTCAAGCCCTACCTCAATCCCATCTACAAGATGCCGGCGAGCGAGACGCTGATCCGCACCCGCGACGACGCCGCGGCCCTGGGATTCGACGAGGCGCTAACGCGCACCAAGCGCCTGTGGGAAGCGTCGGAGCCCGACCTCGCCCACGAATGCCCGCCGGGGGGCGTCGACGAGACCTACGAATATTTCTCCACGGCAGTCCGCGCGTTCGATCAGTCGCTCGGACAGACGATCGAGCAACTGCTGACTCGCCCGATCGCGCCGCCGGACACCTCGTCCGAGCTGGTGAAGGCGCTGGTTGAGCAGCGCTGGGGCCGCGAATGGAGCGACCCCGAATATTGCAACATCGACGACGAACCGAAGCTCTCGGCGGAGGAGCGGCCGCGCTATGAGCGCGTGCGTGCCCGCGCTTTGCGGTTGCGGCGCAGGGACGTCGAGGCCGCCGACAAGCGTTTTTCGCTGGAGGAGGCCAAATGGTACCGCGACCACCGCAATGCAGACCTCGGCATCGGCTGCTCGGCCGACAGGCTGCACGACGCCGACGATGAGGTCGAGCTGCTGCTCGTCGACCTCTCGCGCATGCCCGCGCCGGTCAAGCCCGCCAATCTCGGAAAAGATCTCGCGGAAGCCGCGCATAGCGAGCGCTGCTTGCTCGAAGAGGTGGACTTTCGCGCGGACGACCGCGCTCCTGTTCATCGTCGACGCCTCGACCGTCTCGCCAAATTGTTCGAACGCTGGGGTTGGAAGGACGGGGCCGCGCTGTGGCCCCTGCGGACCACGCATGCCGATTGGGACAGCTGCGAACTCGATTTCGAGGATTTGCGCCATTTCGATCAAGCCCTCGACCACATCCAGGCGGGCCTGTTCCGCAGCGCGCATTGACGGCTAGGTTCGACATTATCGTCATTGGCGGCGGAATCGCCGGGCTGTCGGCGGCCGCGATGCTCGCCGAACATGCCCAGGTCGTCGTGCTCGAAGCCGAGGAGCAGATCGGTTTTCATTCGTCGGGCCGCAGCGCAACGATGGTCCACTATGCGCTTGGCGATCGCGTGGTCCGCGCGCTGACGCAAGCCAGCAGGGTTTTCTTCGAAAATCCGCCGGACGGCTTCGGCGATATCCCGCTCGGACGGCGGATGCCGGTGCTGATCCATGCCCGCGACGACGAGCTTGCCGATCTCGACGCGCTCGAAGCCGATATCGCACCGTTCGCGACGCTGGACCGCCTCGACTCGCGGGGCGTGCATGAGCTCTGCCCGCTGCTGAAGGACGATGCGCGCCACGGCCTCGCCGATCGCAATGGCATTCGGCTTGATCCGCACGCGCTCCTCCAGGGAAACCTGCGCCAGCTGCGAAGCCGCGGCGGGGAACTCCACACCGGTTCGAGAGCGGCAGCGATCGAATATCAGGCCCGCGTGTGGAGCGTCCGCACGGACAAGGGCGATAAATATTCCGCGCCGATCCTGATCAACGCCGCGGGCTCATGGGCCGACCAGGTCGCGCGGCTCGCCGGCGTTCAGCCCCTCGGCCTCGAGCCCAAACGGCGCACGATCATCACATTTGATGCCCCTGCCGGGACCATCCTCGAGGAATTGCCGTTCGCCAAGACCGTCGGCGAAGAGCTCTATTTCGCGCCGGAGAGCGGGCGGCTGTTCGCCTCGCCGATGGACGAAGTGCCGAGCGATCCCTGCGATGCGCAGCCGGACGAATATGAAGTGGCGCTCGCCGCTCATCGGATGGAGGAGCGGACGACGCTCAAGGTCGACCGGATCCACAGCCGCTGGGCGGGCCTGCGTACCTTCACACCCGATCGGAAGCCGGCGGTCGATTTTGCGATCGACGCACACGGCTTCTTCTGGCTTGCCGGGCAAGGGGGGTTCGGGCTGCAGACTTCGCCGGCGATGGCGGCAATCGTCGAATCGCTGATCGTTGGAACGCCGTGGCCGATACCGGACGTCGACCCAAGCGAACTACTCGCCGACCGCTTCCTCGGGCAGCCGGCATAGGTCGACCCAGCGCTCGCCGACGAGCTCGTACAGTCGCTCGGTTGGCACCTCGACCGAAGTGTTGAGCGATCCGCCCGCCGGATAGACGACATCGAACGCCTTGAGCGACTCGTCGAGGTAGATGGGTAGCGGTCGCGTGAGTGCGAACGGACAGACGCCGCCGACCGGATGGCCGGTCGCTGCGAGGGTCTCTTCGGGGCCAAGCATCCGCGGCCGAGCGCCGAGCGCGTCCTTGCACTTTCGGTTGTCGAGCCGGGCGTTGCCTCGCGTCACCAGCAGGAACAGATCGTCGCGGACGCGGACGGCAAGCGTCTTGGCGATGCGGCCGGGCTCGACACCCAACGCCTCGGCTGCCGCATCCACGGTCGCGGTGCTCGCCTCGACCTCGATATAGCGCAGGTCGGGCGCGTTCACCGCCAGCCACGCCTGGACGGATTGAGCGCTCATTCGCCGATCAGGTGCAGCGCGATTTCGCGCTCGGGCGTGTTGCTGCGGTGCTCGAACAGGAAGATGCCCTGCCAGGTCCCGAACAGGGGTTGGCCGCCAGCAACCGGAATGCTGAGCTGGGTCGCGGTAAGCGCGCTTCGCAAGTGAGCCGGCATATCGTCCGGACCCTCGTCGTCATGCTCATAGCCCCGCTTTCCGGGGCGAGGCGAGCGAAATAGCGTTCGAGGTCGCGCTGCGCCGCCGGCGCGGCATTTTCCTGGATGAGGAGCGATGCCGAGGTGTGCCGACAGAAAAGGGTCAAGAGACCGTCGCGGATGCCGGTGGTCGCGACCCAATCGCGGACGTCATTGGTAAATTCGTGAAGTCCGGGGCGATTCGCGCGAATCGGCAGGATCCCTTGGGCTTGGCTGAGCATGGGTCACCGCCTAGCGGCCTGCACGGTCGATGACGAGCGCGCGCTCTGCCGTGATCTGCGGCGGACAACAAAAAGCGCCCGCCACCAAGGACAGGCGCCTTAAGTTACTGACTCTCGGCTCGAAAATCGAACCGACGGAAGTCTTAGCCGGCGCTGCCGGTGTTGCCCGAGCCGCCGCCGAAGATCCGTGCGAGGATGTCGTACAGAACACCTCTGGTCTCAGTCTTGCGCTTCATTTCAACGTCCCCTGGTTCCAAACTGATTCGGCAGATGGAGGGAACGTTAACCTTAATCGTTATGGTTAGCAAATCATTTACCAAGAAACGGTCGCGGCCAAAGAATACTGACCGGCGGTACATGCTTTGACTTGCGGTTATTTAAGGGATTGCAGCCGTCAGGCTGCGCTGCGCTTCCGCTCGGACGAAATGCGCTTCGACAGCGATTCGATGCTCATTGGCCGGCCGACGGCGAAGCCCTGAGCGACGTCGCAGCCCATCTCGACGAGCAAGTCGAGGATATCGCGATGCTCGACGCCCTCGGCGACGACCTTGCGATCGAGCGAATGAGCGAGGCCGATGGTCGACTGAACCATCAGGCGGTCGCTGCGATTATCGACCATGCCTTTGACGAAGCTCTGATCGATCTTGATCTCGTTGGCGGGGATCTTCTTCAAATATTCGAGGGTCGACAGGCCGGTCCCGTAATCGTCGATCGAAATGCGGACGCCAAGGTCGCGCAGCCGGGCAATCATCTCGATTCCCTCTCCGCTGCCGGTGAGCGCGGCGGTCTCGGTCAATTCCAGGGTCAGCTGTTCCGGGGGCAGGCCGTGCCGCGCAAGCAAGGCCGACAGCCGAAGGGTGAAGCCCTTGTCGGCAAGCAGCCGGGCCGAAAGATTCACTGCGATGCCGAACTCGACGCCGCGCTTATTGATCTGCGCGGCGGCCCCGACCGCGTGCTCGAGGACGAAATCGGTGAGCTTGCCGATGCGATTGTGCTGTTCGGCCGCGGCGACGAATTCGGTTGCGGCGATCGGCCCCTTTTCCGGGTGAGTCCAACGGGCAAGCGCCTCGGCGCCGATGATACGGCGGCTCGAAAGCTCCAGCTTGGGTTGGTACGCAACCCACACCTGGCCGCCGTCGATCGCGCTGTCGAGCTGACTGAGCATCGACAGTTTCCACGAGGCGTCCTCGAGCGTGCCCGGGTCGTGGTATTTCCACTTCAGCCCGTCGTGCGCGGCTTCTTCCGCCGCGACGAGCGCACTGGCGAGGCGATTGTCGAGCGACCGTCCGCTACCGAGCTCGACCCCGAATGAGATCACGAGGTCGAGCGGCGCGCCGGCGATGCGCGCCGGATTGCGGAACACTGAATAGAGCGCATCAAGGTGGTTGCCGAAGGGGGCCGTCGAGTCTTCGAACCAGGCAAAGATTCCGTTGTCGCCCTGATAGAGCGTGCGCTTGGGAGCTCCGACGGTCAGACGCGACACGATCTGCTCGATCAGCTGCCGTTCGCTGTTTTCTGGAAGGGTCGCCGCGATTTCCTCATAGTTGAGGATCCGCGCGGCGATCAGCGCCTGCTTGCGGCCGTCGCGATTGGCGCGAAGGGCATTGAGGTTGGGCAGGTTCGAGACCGGGTTGACCAGGCCGCGCTTGCGCAGGCCGCGCCAGCTAAGCACCGTCCAGATGGTCAGCACCACGAACAGCGCCGGCACGACGTCGATGAAGATATGATAGTTGTCGAGCCAAACCGGGGCGATGACCAGAACGAGGGATCCTGCACCGAACATCAGATTACGGTGCGCCGGCTTGCGGCGCGATGCGGCACCGGCCGTAAAGGCAAGCGCGAGAGCCAGCGTCGGCAGCCAGCCGAGATCGATCGGCGTGCCGGCTTTCAGGGTCTCCGCACCAATGATCTGAACGAAAACGCCGCCCATCTTGCCGAGGCCGGGGATGTAATATTGGTCGCCCAGAATCTCCGAGTTCGTTCCGATGATGACGTCCTTGCCGGCAACCATTTTCGGATCGAATTTGCCGGACAGCAGGCTGGCCGAATTGATCGTTGGAATCGACTTGGGATCGATCGAATAGTCGAGGGTGAAATTGTTCACGCCTGGCTTCGACTCAGAGAGTGCGGCCGCGAACGACGGCAAGCGAGAGCCGCCGACCTGCGACGAATGCGGCAATTGCCAAATCGTATTCTGGAAATTGTAATCGATCGCGATCGACCCGAGTTTGGCGTGGCGGCTGAACATCGGCAGCGGCCCCGGCGTTTGCTGGGCGATGCCGCGAGGGCCCGATTGCCCGCGAACCGACAGCGTCACCTTGCCCGACCGCTCGATCGCGGTGGCGAGAAGATTGTCGTCGACCGAATTGCTGCGGGTCTCGAACGTGATGTCGAAGAAGATGCGCTTGGCCCCGGCGGCGGTCAGCCGGTCGATCAGCGTCGCATGGTAGCGCCTCGGCCACGGCCAGCGCCCGACGTCGCGGAGCGACCGATCGTCGATGCTGACGAGCACGATGTCGCCGCTCGCGCGATGAGGATGGAAATGGTTGCGCCCAACGCGGAGCGGATTTTCGAACAGCTCGGTCGGGCCGGCGAGAGTCAACAGGATCGCCACGATTGCCGTCCACAGCAATAGCCGCGGCAGCGAGCCTTCGACGGTGACTGTCCTGCGCTTCAGCACCTTGCGCGCTTCCTTCCCGCTGTCCCGCGTCACGCATGCGCGCCGAAAGGTTAGGAAATCGCTAACCGCGTTTCGATTAACGGCCGCAGCCCACTCGACAGCGCCGGACCAAGCCGCCAGAAAAGCGCAGCTTTCGCCGGAGGCGTCATGGACTTCATTTCGATCCTGTCGATTTTCGTGCTCGCCTGCTTCGTCGGCTATTATGTCGTGTGGTCGGTGACCCCGGCGCTGCACACGCCGCTGATGAGCGTGACCAACGCCATTTCCTCCGTGATCGTGGTGGGGGCGTTGATTGCTTCCGCCGCCGCGGGGAGCGCGAGCTCGAAATGGCTCGGGCTGGTCGCGGTGGCGCTGGCGAGCGTGAACATCTTCGGCGGCTTCGCGGTCACCGCACGGATGCTTGCGATGTACAAGAAGCGGGAGCGCAAGGATGCATGAGGCGGCGGCGACGCCCGCCTGGGTACTTCTCGCTTATCTGGTTTCAGGGGTCTGCTTCATCCTCGCGCTGAGGGGGCTGTCGGGTCCGGAGAGCAGCCGCCGCGGCAACCGTTTCGGCATGATCGGCATGGCGATCGCGGTGGTGACGACGCTGGTCACCCACGTACCCGTTGACCAGTACGCCAATCCAGCCACGATCGAGCACGGGCTCAACTGGAACTTGTCCACGATCGGCGAGATTCTGGTGGCCATCGCCATCGGCGGCGGCATTGGCCTCATCACCGCCCGCAAGATCCAGATGACGGCGATGCCTCAGCTGGTCGCCGCCTTCCACAGCTTGGTCGGAATGGCGGCGGTGCTTGTCGGCGCGGCGGCTTTCCTTAATCCAGAGGCATTCGGGATTGCGGTGCGGATCACGCCCATCGCTAGCCCGTCGATCATCAGCATCTTCCCGGTCAGCCGGATCGAGATGGGACTCGGCGTTGCCATCGGCGCGATCACTTTCTCGGGTTCGGTGATCGCTTTCCTCAAATTGAACGGCAACATGTCGGGCAAGCCGATCCTGCTGCCGCTGCGGCATGTCATCAATCTTGGCACTTTGGTCGCGATCCTCGGGCTGATCGCTTACTTCACCCAGGATCAGGCGCCGTGGGTGTTCTTCACGGTGGTCGGCCTGAGCTTCGCCATCGGGTTCCTGCTGATCATCCCGATCGGCGGCGCCGACATGCCGGTCGTGATCTCGATGCTCAACAGCTATTCCGGCTGGGCCGCGGCGGCGATGGGGTTCACGCTGCACAACAGCGCGATGATCATTACCGGCGCGCTGGTCGGAAGCTCGGGCGCGATCCTGAGCTACATCATGTGCCGGGCGATGAACCGGAGCTTCATCTCGGTGATCGCCGGCGGCTTCGGCGGGGCTGCCGCCGCGGGCGGAGCGGACGCGATCGATCGCCCCTTCAAACGCGGCTCGGCCGAGGACGCGGCGTTCCTGATGAAGCAGGCCGACCAGGTGATCATCGTCCCCGGCTACGGCATGGCGGTCAGCCAGGCGCAGCATGCGCTGAAGGAAATGGCCGACCGGCTCAAGAAGGAGGGCGTGCGGGTCAAATATGCGATCCACCCAGTCGCGGGCCGCATGCCCGGGCACATGAACGTGCTGCTCGCAGAGGCCAATGTGCCTTACGATGAGGTGTTCGAGCTCGAGGACATCAACTCGGAGTTCGCGCAGACCGACGTCGCCTTCGTGATCGGCGCCAACGACGTCACCAATCCCGCGGCCAAGACCGACAAGAGCTCGCCGATCTACGGCATGCCAGTGCTCGACGTGGAGAAAGCGCGCACGGTGCTGTTCGTAAAGCGCTCGATGGGCGGCGTCGGCTATGCCGGCGTCGACAACGAATTGTTCTACCGCGACAACACGATGATGCTGCTCGCCGACGCCAAGAAGATGGTCGAGGAAATCGTCAAGGCGCTCTAGCGCGCGCCGAAACGGGGCAGGTGGATGTCGGCGATCATGCAGCGCACGCTGCCGCCGCCGACCGCCTCGATCGTCGGAATGGCAACGTCGACCAGTTCGCCGAACCCTTCGAGTGCGCGCCTTTGGTCGGGCCGGAAGGCGTCGAGCGCCGCCGATGACAAGGCGATCACCGGATCGCGGTCGCGGTTGTGAAGCGCGATGAGGTTGCAGGCGAACCTGCCCATCTGATCATAATCGACTTCGATCAGGGTCCGCCCGCTTGCCTCGATCTCGGCGAGGAGTGCCGGGCGAGCGGCCTGCGCGACCGCCTCGGTGCAGAGGACGGCAAAATGCGTGCCGAGGCTCAACAACACATTGGTGTGATAGATCGGCCGGCCGCCGCGGTCGGTGGCTTCGAACACCAACGTCGAATAGTCGAGCTCGCCGTCGAAGTCCGCGATTGCCTCCCGGTCGGTGCGCGGGCTGAGGCTGGCGTAGGCCTGGCGTCGCGGGCGGTCGAGGATGAGGCTGCCGGTGCCTTCGAGAAAGCGCGACGTCTGCTCATGCCCGGTCAGGTCGACCGTGCGGCGAACTTCGAACCCCGAAGCCGTGAGCAGCTCGGTCAGTCGCTCGACATTGCGCTCCGGGCGCCGTGCCTCGGTCGCCATCGGATAAAGAACGATGGTGCCGTCGCTATGGAAGGAGACCCAATTGTTCGGAAACACCGCGTCGGGTCGCGCGGGTTCGGGCTCGTCATCGAGAATGAAAGTGTTGACGCGGGCCTGCATGAGGCGGCGGGCCAGCCCTTCGAACTCGGCCAGAGCCTGCGCCTGCACGTCGCCGGCGGGAGCGCTTGCGAAGGCGTTCGAGGCCGCCGCCTCGGCGTGAAAGCCGAAGCGTGCGGGCCGCACCAGCAAGACCGAATTGCTCGTCTGGCTCTCGCTCGTCATGCGCGGCTCTTTCGGCGCTGGACCAGCTTCATTGCAAGCTCTTGCAACCATCCGGCGAAATCTCATTCATTTACCGTAAACTCAACCGTTACGCCTTGCCGGAAGCCCTAAGTGGGGAGAGAAGCTGAACGGGTCGATTCTTGTCGGCGGGTCTCAAGCGATCGGGGGTATTCGCAAGGTGCGCAAGCTGGGCATTATCGGAGGGATGAGCTGGTCGTCGACCGCGCTCTACTATGACCACATCAACCGCGCGATTGCCCAGCGCCTTGGCGGACTCAACAGCGCAACGCTGACGATCGAAAGCCTCAACTTCGCTCAGATCTCCGCGATGGAGAGCGGCGGCGACTGGGACGGGATCGCGAAGGCGGTGCTGGATGCCGCGACCCGGCTCGAGGCCGGCGGCGCCGAGGGCCTGATCATCGCCTGCAACACGGTCCACAAATGCTACGATGCCGTCGCGGCCCAGGTGGGTATTCCTATCTTCCACATCGCGGATGCGACCGTCGAGCGGCTGGTTGCCGACCGGCGCACGCGAATCGCCCTTCTGGGTTCCCGGTTCACGATGACGGAGCCGTTCATTCGGACCCGGTTTGAATCGCGCGGAATCGCCTTGGCGCCCATCGCCGCGGGTTGGATGCAGGAGGTCGATCGGATCATCTTCGAGGAGCTCGCTGCGGGCCGCGTCGTCCGCGACAGCCAGCGCAAGCTCAAGACCCTCATCACCGAGCTCCAGAAGCAGAAGGTCCAGGCGGTGGTGCTGGGTTGCACCGAGCTGGTGCTGGCCGTCGACGTCCGCGCCAACGTCCTGCCCGTCTACGACACGACCGCCAGTCATGCCCGCGCAGCGGTTGACTGGATGCTGGGCGATCACGAAGAGGCGCGGGCCGCCGCCTGACCCCCTCGCGCCTTGTGGCGCGAACGCTTATCTCCGCTTTGTGAGCAAGGCTGACCGTCCCGACCATCCGCGAGCCGCCGAGCGCTTCAACGAGGAGCGGGCGACCTATGCCGTCCAGGGCTCGGATCAGCCTGACCTCGAGAGGGGCGTGGCCGCCATCCGCGAGGTGTTGAAGACGCTGCCTCGAAATCCGGGCGTCTATCGGATGCACGATGCGCGCGGCGACGTGCTTTATGTCGGCAAGGCGCGGGCGCTGAGGAACCGGGTCACCAACTACACACAGGTCACCAAGCTGCCCAAGCGGCTGCAGCGGATGGTGTCGCAGACGCGGTCGATGACCATCGTGACCACGCGGACGGAGGCGGAGGCGCTGCTGCTCGAGGCGCAGCTGATCAAGCGCTTCAGGCCCGCCTACAATGTGCTGCTGCGCGACGACAAAAGCTTCCCCTTCATCATGCTGCGCGAGGATCATGCGTTTCCGCGCATCCAGAAGCACCGCGGCGCGCGCCGGGTTAAGAAGGCGCATTATTACGGCCCGTTCGCGAGCGCGGGATCGGTCACCCGGACACTTAATGCGTTGCAGAAGCTGTTCCTGCTAAGAAGCTGTTCCGACAGTTTTTTCGAGAACCGAAGCCGGCCGTGCCTGCTGTTCCAGATCAAACGCTGCTCGGCGCCGTGCGTAGGGCGCATCAGCGACGCGGACTATGGCGAGCTGGTCGAGGACGCCAAGGCATTCCTCGCCGGCAAGTCGACCAACGTCCAGGGGCGGCTGTCGAAGCAGATGGCGATCGCCGCCGAGCGCCAGGATTACGAGCTCGCCACCGTTTATCGCGACCGGCTGCGCGCGCTGACCTACATCCAGGGCAGCCAGACCGTTCACGCCGAGGGGCTCGGCGACGCCGACGTGTTCGCGCTTGCGTGCAAGGCGGGGACGGTGTCGATCCAGGCCTTCTTCATCCGTGGCGGTCAGAATTGGGGGCATCGCGCCTTCTTTCCAGCGCATACCAACGACGTTCCGGAAGCCGAGGTTCTGTCTAGCTTTCTCGTCCAGTTCTACGAGGACATGCCGCCGCCGAAGCGGATTCTTCTCGATCGCGAACTACCGGACAGGGAATTGCTGGAGGAGGCGCTGTCGGAGCGGGCCGAACGCAAGGTCGTGATCGAGCAGCCGCAGCGCGGCGCCCGGCGTCGGCTGATGGAGCAGGCGACGCGGAACGCCGAAGAAGCGCTCGATCGCCGCATGGCTGAGACCACCACGCAGGGGAAGATCTTGCGCGAGCTTGCCGATCTGTTCGACCTCGCCGACGTGCCCAAGCGCATCGAGGTCTATGACAACAGCCACATCATGGGCACCAATGCGACCGGGGCGATGATCGTCGCCGGGCCGGAGGGGTTCCGCAAGAACAACTATCGCAAATTCAACATCAAGCGCCCGGAAACCCAGCCGGGCGACGATTTCGCGATGATGCGGGAGGTGCTCGGACGGCGGTTTACCCGACTCGAGAAGGAGGACCCCGACCGGGCCAGCGGCGAATGGCCCGATTTGCTGCTGATCGACGGCGGCAAGGGCCAGCTCTCGGCCGTGTGCGAGGTGATGGAGGACATGGGCGTCCACGATGTGCCGGTCGTCGCGGTGTCGAAGGGGCCTGATCGGAATGCGGGGCGCGAGACTTTTCACATGCCCGGCGGACGTGAGCTTACGCTCCCGCCCAACTCGGCGTTATTGTTTTATCTCCAGCGCTTGCGCGACGAAGCTCACCGATTCGCCATCGGCACCCATCGCGCCAAGCGGGCGAAAAGCCTGACCACGTCAACGCTCGACGAGGTCCCCGGCATCGGTCCAAACCGCAAGCGCGCACTTCTGATGCACTTCGGCACCGCGCGGGCGGTGAAGGGCGCGGCGCTCGAGGATCTCGAGAAGGCGCCGGGGATCAGCCAGGCGATGGCGCGTCAGCTCTACGATTATTTCCACCCGCGCGGATGATCCGGCTGCAGACCAAGGCAATTGTCTGCGCGCTGCGCAGCCACGGCGAGCATGGAGCGGTGGTACGACTCATGACCCCTGACGATGGTCTGCAAGCGGCTTATGTGCGGGGCGCGCGGGGGAGGCGGATGCGGCCGGTGCTCATGGCCGGAAACGTGGTTCAGGCCTCGCTCTCCTCGCGGACCGATGCGCAGCTGCCCCAGGCGAGCGTGGAACTCGTTCACAGCCGCGGCCCTCTGCTGTCCGAGCCCATGCTCGCGGCGGCAATCGAGTGGGCGACGGTTTTGACCGCGACCGCCTTGCCCGAAGGCCAGGCCTATCCGCCCCTCTATGACGCTCTCGAGGGCCTGCTCGACGCCATTGAAGCGGCGCCGTCCGCGGTCGGCTGGGGCGCGGCACTGGTCCGCTACGAATTGCTGCTTCTGGCCGAGCTTGGCTTCGGCCTCGACCTCGACAGCTGCGTCGTGACCGGCACCAACGACGATCTCGTCGCGGTCAGCCCAAAATCCGGGCGGGCGGTCAGCGCCGCCGAGGCCGAGCCATATGCGGAAAAGCTGTTGCCGCTGCCGCCGTTCGTTCGCGCCGGCGGGCAGGGATCATGGCCGGAGATCGCGCAAGGCCTTGAGCTTAGCGGCCATTTCCTTGCGCGCGACCTGTTGACCGACCGCTCCAAGCCGATCCTCGAGGCGCGCCAACGGCTCGTCGACCGGTTGCGTCGCGCCGGTGGTCTCGCCTAGGCTCCGCCCGTGACCGCCGACGCCCTTGCCATGCTGTTCCCCAACGTCGCCCTGACCCGCGGAATCGCGGTGCGGGTGGCGGTCAGCTATCTCGCCGAACAGTCGGACCCCAGCGCCGACCGCTGGTTCTGGTCCTATCATGTGCGAATCGAGAATGGCTCCGATCGCGCCGTGCAGCTGCTTTCGCGTCGCTGGTCGATCGTCGACGGCCGCGGCACGGTGCACGAGGTTGTCGGGGAGGGAGTGGTCGGCGAAATGCCGCTGATCGCGCCGGGCAGCAGCTTCGATTATGTTTCGGGGTGCCCGCTGGACACGGAATCGGGCGCGATGAGCGGCAATTACCGCATGGTCGACGAGGACGGGACCGCATTCGACGTCGACATTCCGCGTTTCCAGCTGCTCAGCGCCTGAGGCGTGGCCGCAGCGCCGCGCAACGTCGTCCTGACGGCGAACGGCCTATGGAACATCGTCAACTTTCGCGCCGGACTGATCCGCGCGCTGAAGGAGGCCGGCTACAAGCCAGTGGTCGTCGCCCCCGCCGAGGCCGCCGTGCAAGGGCGCATGGCGGAGTTCGGCATCGAACATGTCGAGCTCGGCATCGATCGTTCGGGGCTCAACCCGGTCGCCGATTTTCAGCTGTATCGATCCTATCGTAAGCTGTTCAGCCAGATCCGGCCGGTTGCCGTCCTCGGATTTACGATCAAGCCCAACATCTACGGCTCGCTGGCGGCGAGCGGGCTGGGCATTCCGGCATTTCCGAACGTCAGCGGGTTGGGCACGGCGTTCATCCGCGGCGGCCTACTGCAGATGCTGGTGTCGAGGCTGTACCGGCGAGCGTTCAGCAAGTGCGGCACGATATTCTTCCAGAATCCGGACGATCGCCGATTGTTCGTGGACCTGGGCATCGTCAGACCTCAGCAGACGAAGCTGCTGCCGGGCTCGGGGATCGATCTCGAGCGCTTCGCACCGGCGCCTCAACCCGATGGACCTCCGGTCTTTCTGCTCATTTCGCGCCTGCTCGGGGACAAGGGGGTGCGAGAGTATGTCGCCGCCGCTCGACAGCTCCGCCGTCAGATGCCCCAAGCGCGCTTCCAGCTGCTCGGGCCGATCGACGAAGGCAATCGCACCGGCATCCAGCGGGCGGAGCTCGACGGCTGGATTGCCGACGGCGTGGTCGAATATCTCGGCACGACGGACGATGTGCGGCCCCAGATCGCTGCCGCCAGCGCCGTTGTGCTGCCGTCGTATCGGGAAGGGCTACCCCGCTCGCTGCTCGAAGGCGCGGCGATGGGCCGGCCTTTGATCGCGACCGACGTGCCCGGGTGCCGCGAAGTGGTCGCGGACGGCATCAACGGCTATCTATGCGCCCCGCGGGACCCTGGCTCGCTGGCGCAAGCGATGGGCAAATTGGCGGAACTGCCGCAGAGTGAACGCCGGGCGATGGGCGAGGCCTCCCGCCAACTCGTTCAGGAGCGATTTAGCGAAGCTGTCGTTATCCGGGCCTATCTGGATGAACTGGCCAGGCTCGGCGCCTCACCAAGCTAAGGATCGCATGTTCAATTCCTCGTCACGAAACCTACCGACACCGAGCGGCGCGCGCGGGCAGCGCGCCTATGTGGTCGGCGACGTCCACGGTCGGCTCGACCTGCTCGAAGATCTTCTGGCGAGGATTCACGCCGACCTTGACGAGCGGCCGTCGCGCAAGACCATGCTCGTGTTCGTCGGGGACCTCATCGACCGCGGGCCACATTCGGCCCAGGTCATCGAACGGCTGCGGACGTACCGCCGTCCCGCCGTTCGAACCGCCTTCATCCTCGGCAACCACGAAGAAGTTCTGCTGCGGATCCTCGCCGGCGACGCGAAATTGATCGACGACTGGCGCAGGTTCGGCGGCGCGGAATGCCTCGAGAGCTATGGGGTCGATGTGGGCGAGCTCATCGGCCGCGACGACGATGCCCAACTCGAAGTCGTCCGCGAAGCCATTCCCAAGGCGCATGGCGAGTTCCTCGGCAGCTTCGTGGATAGCTGCCGGTTCGGCGACTACCTCTTCGTCCACGCCGGCATCCGCCCCGGGGTCGAGCTTGAGCAGCAGCTGCAGTCGGATCTGCGGTGGATCCGGCAGCCGTTTCTTCACGACAGCAGCGATCACGGTTTCGTCGTCGTCCACGGCCATACCATCACCGGCGAGGTGGACGAGAGGCCGAACCGGATCGGCATCGACACCGGCGCCTATCACAGCGGCGTTTTGACCGCTCTGGCCATCGAAAACGGCAAGCGTTGGTATCTCGACACGAAAGCGACGGCAGCGGCGGAGCCTTTAGCCCACGGATTGATTTGATCCAGTTTGGTGCTAACTCGCCTCCGGTTCGGATAGAGGCGCTACGGGGGAAGCGCGTTTTTGTAAGGAACGGCCGTGTTTGCTGCTCTCTCCCGTCCCCGCTCTGCACTGGCTGCAGCGTGCCTCGTCTTGGCATCGATCGTGGGAGCTTGTTCCGATACCGCTGGCGGTCCGATCCCGTACGACCGCGCGCTCGCGGCTCCGGACGAGCCGCGGATCCAGGCGCTCGGTGAAGGCTATAGGATCGCGCCGATGGACCAGCTGACGATCAAGGTCTTCAACTCGAAGGACCTGAGCGACGATTATGACGTCGATCTGGCCGGACATATCTCCTTGCCCCTGATCGGCGAAGTCGCCGCGGCGAACCTGACCACGGCTCAACTCGACGCCGCGCTGACGGACAAGCTCGGCGAGAAATATTTCGAGCATCCCGACGTGAGCGTCGGCGTCAAGAAATCGGTCGGGCGCCTGGTTACGGTCGACGGGGCGGTCAAGGAAGCAGGATCTTTCCCAGCGCTCGGCACCCTTTCGCTGATGCAGGCGGTCGCGCTGGCCAAGGGCACGAGCGAGGATGCCAATCCGCACCGCGTCGCGGTATTCCGGACCATCGGCGGCACCCGGCAGGCCGCGGCATTCGATCTCGTCGCCATCCGCCGCGGCCAGTCGCCGGACCCGGCCGTTTATGCCGGTGACATCATTGTGGTCGACGGATCGTCGGTCAAAGCCCTTCAAAAGAAGCTATTCCAGAGCATTCCGCTGCTCGCGATCTTCGGGCCGATCTGATGAGCATCGCGAGGCAAGCGCAGCAAGGCGAACTGCGGTGAACACCAATATAGCCGTACCGAACGAAGGGCCGTGGGCGCTCGGCGCATACGACCCAGACGCTGCAACCCGGCTGGGCCCCGGCCAAAGGTCCTATTCGGCGTCCCAATTGCTCGACTTCGCAACCGTCGTGCGGATCATCTACCATTGGCGCTGGCTGGTTCTCAGTGCGATCGCGGTCGGCATCGTGTTGGCGACCCTCGTGACGTTGCTCACGACGCCCATCTATCGCGCCTCGGTGACGCTCGAAGCAAACCCGCCGACCGTGGCGGTCAGTGAGGAACAGACGAAGGAGCGGGAGGCCTCGACCGTCAATCCTTATGACTTCGTCGCGACTCAGGTGGGATTGCTATCAAGCAAAAGCGTCTCGCAGCGAACTGCTCAGGATCTGAATCTCGCCAACAATCCCGATGTGGTGTCGCAATCGATGGAAGCCTCGCAGCGTCTTCGCGCCGCGACTGCGGCGGTTCAGGGAGGCCTGAAGGTGACGGCGCCCGAAGACGGCCAACTGATCAAGTTCAGCTATGACTCGCCATCGCCGCAACTGGCGGCGCTCGTCGCTAACGGGATTGCGGACAGCTTCATCAACACGGCGCTCCAGCGGCGCTATGAGGCGTCTGCCTACGCGCGCAACTTCCTCGAGCGGCAGATCTCCAAGACTCGGAGCGATCTGGAGCGCTCCGAACGCGCTTTGACGGCCTACGCCCAGGCGCAGGGGATCATAACCACATCCGTCGGCCCCGACGGCAAGCCGGCGGGCGGCGATGCCGGCTCGCTGCAGGGCGAATCCCTGATCACTCTCAACAAGGCGCTGGCCGATGCGACGGCGCGCCGGGTGGCTGCCGAGGGTCTCTATCGACAGTCCCTGGCGGTGGGCCCCACCAGCGATGTGACGACGAGCACGATCCAGCTTCGACAGCAGCTCGCGACGCTTCAGGCGGAGTATCAACAGAAGCGGACGTTCATGAAGCCCGAGCATCCGGAAATGCAAAGCCTCAAGGCGCAGATCGACGAGCTCGGCAAGCAGATCGCGGGCACCAGCGCCCAAATCTCGTCGGGTCGAAACAACTCGCTATTGGCTGAATATCGTGGGGCCTTGTCGGGCGAGAGCGCGCTGCAGGCCCGCGTCAACCAGCTCAAGGGTGCCGTGCTGGACCTTCGCGGACGAAGCATTCAGTACAACATCCTGCAGCGGGAGGTGGACACCAACCGCAGCCTGTACGACGCGTTGCTGCAGCGGTTTAAGGAAATCGGTGTGGCTGGCGGCGTCGGTATGGCCCCGGTGTCGATCGTCGATCGCGCCGACGCGCCGACCTTTCCGTTCCGCCCCAACCTGTTCATGAACTTGCTCCTTGGGCTTGGGTTTGGACTCCTCGCGGGCGTTGGCGGCGCGGTCGGCCTCGAATTCCTCAATGACACGATCAAGACGCGCGAGGACGTTCGCAAGAAGCTGGCGCTACCATGCCTCGGCGCGGTGCCCAGGACCGCGGCCAAGGACGTCTTCATCGAAGACCTCAAGAATCCGACATCCATCGTCTCGGAGGCCTATTCGGCGATCGTTGCGGCACTGCGATTCAGCACGGAATCGGGCATGCCGAAGGTGTTGGTCGTGACCAGCACGCGGTCGGGTGAAGGGAAGTCATCGACGGCGCTGGCGCTCGCCCAGAATTTCGCGCGACGCGACAAATCGGTGCTGCTGATCGACTCCGACTTGCGCAAACCGGCGTTCAAAGCGGCCGACGACAATGTCGGTTTGAGCAAACTCCTAACGACCGATGATCCGGTCACCAGCCATGTCGTCGAGACTCAGCATCCGGGCTTATGGCTGTTGCCGAGCGGCCCGGTTCCGCCGAACCCCGCCGATCTTCTATCGACCGGGCGAATCCGCAAGATCGTCGCGGAAGCCTCGGAGCGCTTCGACATCGTGATCATCGACGGCCCGCCGACGATCGGCCTTGCCGACGCGCCGCTGCTTGCCGCCGCGGCCGGCAACTTGTTGTTCGTCGTCGAAAGCGGAAAGACGCGCACCCGCGCGGCGATCGAGGCGCTCAACCGGCTCGAGGCGACGGGAACCCATGTGCTCGGCGCGACCCTCACCAAGTCGAGCGCGCGGGGTGGGACTTACGGCTATGGCTCCTATGGCTACGGCTATGGATACGGACGGGTCGGCGGCAAGCGGACCGAAATCCTGATGATCCCGCAGGGGAGTGACAGCTGACCTCAGCGTGGGGGCAAAGCCATTGAGCTGGGCGCGGCGAGGGATCGCGCTCGTGGCCGCTTTGTTGCTGGCCGGACAAGTGGTTCGCAATGCCGCGGTCCATGCCTTCGTCGAATCCGATCCCGCGAAGGCGGCGCGCGCCTGGCCGAGCCATCCGGAGGCTGTTGTTGCGCTCGGAATGAGCGCGATTGGGGCCGCGGCGCATCGTGGACAAAGCGTGGGGCCGGAGGTTCTGCGGCGAATCTATTCCGCCGCGGCCGGGGCGCCGCTCGCGGCGCAGCCGTATCTGGTTCGCGGCGTCCAGGCTCAACTTGCTGGCGACAGCTCAGCCGCGGAACGCGCATTCCAGGCGGCCGAGTGGCGCGACCCGCGGTCGCTGCCGGCCCGCTATTTTCTTGCCGAATATTATCTGCGCGCGGGCGACATCCGGCGCGGGCTGACCGAATTCGCGGCCCTCGCGCGGCTTGCGCCGAACGGGGTCGTCAGCGTCACGCCCTATCTTGCGTCCTATGCGCGGGATCCGTCGCGGTGGCCGCAGATCCGGGCGCTATTCCGGACGGATCCGGAGCTGCAGAACTCGACGCTGCAGCTGCTCGCCGGTGATGTTGACAATAGCTCGGCGATTCTCGCGCTCGCCGATCCGGCGCACCGGAACGCGCAAAGCCCTTGGCTGCCGAAGCTCTTGAGCACGCTCGTCAGCGACGGGCAGTTTGCGAAGGCGCGGGCGATCTGGGCCGACGTCGCCGGGGTGCGGACCGGTTCGGCTGACTTGTTGTTCGATGCCGGGTTCGCCGCCGCGGCGCCGCCGCCGCCGTTCAACTGGTCGCTGACCTCCTCGACGGTCGGGCTCGCCGAGCGCCAGTCGGGCGGGCGCCTTCACGTCATCTATTATGGCCAGGAGGACGGCGCGCTCGCGAGCCAGCTGCTGATCCTGCCGCCCGGCCGCTACCGGCTGGCGATGCGCATCGCGGGGGGCGGCTCCCAGGCGGCATCGTTGCGCTGGTCCCTGGTTTGCGCTTCGGCGCAAGGGCCGCTCGCATCCGCTCGCCTCGACACGCTCGTCGCCCGGCCGCTGATCTTTGAGGTTCCGGCGGGCTGCGCGGCTCAGAAGCTGGAGCTGTCGGGATCGTCCTCCGACATTCCGCGCCAGGTCGAGGTTACTATCAGCGACCTGACTCTGGTGAAGGCTGGCGCCAATGGCTAGCCGTGCTCGCGAAGCCGTTGCCCCGGTCTATCTTTTCCTGTGCCTGATCGCCGGGGGAAGCGCCCAGGGCATCTGGGCCAACATGGTGCTGCAACTGATCGGGATCGCGCTCATCGCCTGGGCGGCGACGGCGCGGGACGCGCCGGCGCTCGCGCCGCCCGCGCGCTGGTTGT
Organism: Sphingomonas sp. URHD0057; assembly: GCF_000620665.1. Lineage (GTDB taxonomy): Bacteria > Pseudomonadota > Alphaproteobacteria > Sphingomonadales > Sphingomonadaceae > Sphingomicrobium. Next base: position 619,072 of record NZ_KK211162.1, read on the forward strand.
TCGGCATTATCCTTGCCGGGCTGGCGCTGGTCGCGCTCCAGCTCATCCCGCTTCCCGCCTCGGTGTGGCCGTCCCTCGGCGGCCGAGCCGCGCTCGCGAGGGACTATGCGCTGCTCGGCACGCCCATTCCGGCGTTGCCGGTCTCGCTGGCTCCCTACGATACGCTGAGCGCGCTGATGGCGCTTTTGCCTGCGCTTGGGATGCTCTGCGCGATCGTCCGGCTGCAGGCCTACCGCGCATCATGGCTGGTGGCGGCGCTCATCGCCGCCACCTTCTGCGGGATCCTCCTCGGAACGCTCCAGGTTTCGAGCGGGGACCCGGAGCGCTCGTCCTGGTATCTTTTCGACGAGGCCAATTTCGGGGTGGCGACCGGCTTCTTCGCCAACGCCAACCACATGGCGACATTGCTGGTCGTCAGCCTTCCCTTCCTGACAGCGCTGGTTGCGGCCGGCCGGCGGCTGGGCGGACAGCGCTATTCCGCGCTCCTCGCCGTCTGCGCCGGGGCGGCTTTGGTCGTCGTCGTCGGGATCATTCTGAATCAGTCGATGGCTGGTTACCTACTTGCGTTGCCGGTGCTCGCGGCGAGCGCTGCGATCCTGATGCCATCCGCCAGCAAGCTTCGAGGCGTGGCGATCCTGCTGTCGATCGTGGGTCTCGCCGCGGCATTCGGAGCGCTGGAGCTCAGCTCGATCCGCGGCCAGGCGTTCAATGCCCAGGCGGCCACTTCGGTCACGTCGCGCGAGGAAATCCTCAAGACGACGGTCGCAGCGACGCGAAATTTCCTGCCGTTCGGATCGGGCATCGGTACGTTTCGCCGTGTTTACGACCTGTACGAGGATCATGACCGGGTGACGCGAACCTATGTCGTCCATGGCCACAACGACTATGCCGAGCTGGCTCTCGAGACCGGGTTGCCCGGAATCGCCATCCTCGTCGCATTCCTGCTGTGGTGGGGCGCGGCGGTGCGGCGCGCGTGGCGATTGGCGGATGCCAGCCCCTATGTCCGCGCGGCATCAATCGCGTCGGCGGCGATCCTCGTTCACAGCCTGGTCGATTTTCCCCTCCGAACCGCGGCGATCAGCGCGGCATTCGCCATGTGCCTCGCTTTGCTCGCCGACCGGCGCGCACCGTTGGCCTCAGTGAAATCGGACCTGCGGCCGACGCGCCACATCGTCCTCAAGTGAGCCGCGCCGGACCCGTCTGGACCACGGTCACTGGCGCGATGGGCTTCTGGCATCAGGGGAAGCTGTTCGTCGAGCATGCCATCGCGATCCAGCATGACGCCTTGCACATCATCTTCGGGGTCATTGTTTGGGTTGTGATCGCGGCGGTAATGCGCCGTCCTCTTTCCTCGCGCTGGCCGTGGCTGTGGCTGCTTGCGGTGATCGCCTGGAACGAGACGGTCGATCTGTGGACCGAGAAATGGCCCGACCCCGGCCAGCAATATGGCGAGGGCGCGAAGGACCTGCTGCTGACCATGCTTCTGCCGACGATATTGGCTGTACTGGTCCGTGTCGCGCCCGGCCTCTTCGGCGCGGCCAGGAGGCGGCGTTAGGAGAGACCCGTACGTGCCTGCCGGACCAGCTCCGAAGTCTTGAAAGCCCAGCCCGGCAACAATCCGAACTGAGTCAGGTGGATCGGCAGCGTGCCGAGCGGAGTGAACGTCGGTTCGACCGGTTCGGCCCGCCCGACCAGTTGCTTCATGGCCCTGCCGACAAGCCATCGGTTGACGCGATCCCTGAGCAGTTCTTCGCGCAGCGCGGGAAGCGCCTCCAGGCTGCCGAACAGCGCGTCGGCCAGCAGCAACGCCTGAGCCGGAGCGCGTCCCGCGCCGAGCTCCTGCGCTCGGCGATAGAGAGGTACGACCTTCTCAGCGCCGCATGAATGGAGCAAGGCGGCGAAGTCGGCGATCCACTTGAGGCGGAACCACAGGCTCGAAGCCCCGTGCACGCAAAGATATGCGAAGAGCGGGTCGCGCGCGAGCGTCGGGAGATGAAGTCCGGGCGACACCTCGACGACCTGGCTGGGCGAGTGGACGTCGACTTGGGGGACCAGCCTTCGATTGTCTGCAAGGCGCGAATGCAGATCGATGTGCAGCCCGGCTTCCGCGTTCTCCCACACCGATTCCTTGTTGAGCTTGTGCCAGTCGACCAACGTGGCGTCATTGGACGGGACGACGGGCTGATAGCCACAGCTGCGCAAGATCTCTCCCGCCCCTGCCACAGCGCCTTCCTCGACCAGGATGTCGACGTCGGTGGCAGATTTTAGCCCTATGTTCCCGTAGACCAGCGTGCTGAGCGTCAGCCCTTTGACGAACAGCAGCGCCACGCGTGCATTCGCGAAGGCTTCGAGCAATGCCCTCGAGCCCATTGCCGCCCTGAGGTTCGCGACCGCGATCGCTCGGGCATCAATGGCGAAGGCTTCGGCAATTGGAGCAGGCACCGGATCACGGCCTGATTGTAGCGAGCTCCAAACGAGGCCTTGCACGCGGTGGAACCGGGCCAACCGCAGAAACAGTTCCCAATCCAGGTTTCCCGGAACTTCCGAAGATAGTTCTGTCGTATCCGCTGCAAACGATCGTTGGCACGCTTCGACGACGACGCGGAATTCCTGAGAAGGATTGCATTCGCCATAGCTCACAATGCGGGGAGCCTAGCCGACGGCAGCGGCCGACACGAGCGGCGTCAGGGCGCGTTGCGCCCTTCGACGTACTGCACGAACCGGGCTGTCAACAGCGCCGCCGGCACCGCCAGCTGTGGGGCAAATGCCTTTTGCGGATCCGTCTCGGTTTGCTCGGGCCAATCCTCGAGCGCGGCGCGCAGTCGTGGAATGTCGAACATCTTCCCGAACCGCTCGTCGTTCTCGAGCCGATCGAACTCTTCCAGGAAGTCCTGGCGGCGGCGACCGATGCGAAGGTGCCAGTCGGCGTCCCACCAGCCAAACAGTGGGTTGGTGCGCTGAGCTTCGGGCATGATGTCCTTCGCCATCTGCTTAGCGAGCCAACGGATTTCACCGTCGCGCATGAACATCCTGGTCGGGAGACCGAGGCAAAATTCCACGAAGGGGCGGTAAGCGGTCGGATCGCGCAGCGCGATTCCGTACATCTGCTCGAAGCCTTGGTAAACTTCCGCCGTCCAGGCGTCGTTTTGAGCGAGGAATTGGCGCGAATGGCGGCGGCTGCGGGGCTGGTAACGGTCGACGATCAAGCCCGACTGGCGCAGCCGCCGTTCCGCGCCCGAGGATTTGCGATATGCCTTGGATAAGGTTTGCATCAACTCAATTCCGAGCTTCTTTCGGCCGAGCGAAATTCTCCTGAGCGGCCGCCACAGCGCATGCGGCAGCAGGGCGGAGAGGCTCCGCGCCGTGATGCGCCGCAGAATATGCCCCTCGTGAATCGACGGCCGGGTAAGCGCGAGCCACCACTGACGCCATTGGCCCTTCAACAGATATTCGACGTAGCCGCACTCACCCTTGTCGCTGAAGGTCAGGTTCCCCCATTCGGCGAGAAGGACGACGTCGCATCCGGCCTTTTGCGCTTCGCTCAGGATGCCGTGATAGACGTACATGGTCGCCATCGGGGCCGGAGCGCCGCCGATCAGGTGGAACAGTTCCTGCCAGCGATGACTGGGGTCGATTCCGTCATTCGCGGTGAAATGCGGGTCCAACTCGGGGTGCATCGCCGCCAGGGATTTCACGAACGGCCGTTCATCGCCCATCATCCAGCGCGGGACGCGACGGTCGAAGCCCGGCTCTGGGTGAAAGGTGAAAGTTGGAAGCCTCTGGCCGGGAGGCAGCGCCTTGGCCGCCCGGACAGCCACCTGCGGCGAATCGAGGCCGCCGGACACGGTTGATCCCGGATTGCCAAAGCCGGCCAAGCAGGCGCGGACGCCTTCATCGAGCAATTCGCCCGCACGCACGATCGCGTCTTCGTCGGCGATATTATTGTGAAAGGGCAGGTCGACGAGGTTGTAATATTTGCGCAAGCGCCGCGCGTGCCCGCGTTCGAGCTCGACCACCGACCCAACCGGGACTTGAGCGATGTCTCGATACCAGCTCGCCTCCTCGTCGGTGAAATTATACATCGCGCTGTCGGCAACATGAGCTTCGTTGAGCTTCTGCTCGACGCCCGCCGCGAACAGCGCTCGGGGAACGGACGCCGCGGCCGTCAGCTCGTCCGAATGAAAATAATAGAGGGGAGGGGCCCTTAGCGGGCTGCGCGCCAGACGCAGCCGAGATCGCCCAGGATCGGCGATAATCGTGCAATAGTCCCCGACGATCCTGAGGTCGGCTTCATTGCCCCAGCGATCGACTGCAAGGCCATAGAGCGTCGCCATGTCGTGCCCAAGAACACTGAGTTCATGCGCAATCGCCGCGGCATTGTCGAAATATCCGTGGAACAGGACGAGCTGGCCATTCGCTAACTGCGCCGGCCGCCACGCGCGAGCCTGGGCGGCGGCACCTCGCAACGGACGGTAGGCAAGTTGCAAGGCTCCGCTGTCGGCACTGCCGGCGTGACCGCCGATTCCGGCGCACAGCGATGATGCAAGTCGGCTGGAAGGCTTTGGATTAGGAGTGCGCGCGCTGTCCCACGGCCAAGCGAGCGCGAGCATTTAAGGTCAGGCAACTGATAGGGACGGCCAAAGCAGAGCGGTTACCGCTCGGCAAACAGGCGCGTCCTCAGGATTTGCCGCCCTGACCTCCGGTATTGTTCGGGCCGGCGACATTCTTGAGCTTGCCCAGGCGTACGACCTGCGGCTTCACCCACGTTCCGGATTTTGTCTCAGTTTTCGGCACAACCGGCTCCCACGCTAAACGGACCGAGCAAAGTTCGCGGCCGCTGACGGCATTAATCAAGTCACGACTCAGATTCAACCAAGGCCTAACGCCGGTCGACGCCGCTTGTTTCCTCGCTCGTTTGGCCGAGGCGCACCAGCTCAATCCACGGGCCTGGAAGATCTCCGATCAAACGCGTTCCATCGATCTCGACCCAGGCGTGCAGCGCATCGGAGCCTTCGCGCAGCGCTGGCGGGCGAACGGCGATCACCAGCGCGTGGCCGATCGCCGCTTTGCGCAGGGTCCAGCTGAGCACCATAGCCCGAGGCAGGCATCGAATCGCGAAGGGCAGTCGGGTCGCGGCGCGCTCGACCTGTCCGGCGAGACGCCAGGCATCTTCGGGCAGACGAGCTGGTTCGCCCGTCCTACCGAGCATTCCGCGCCACTTTGCGAACGGAACCCAGTGGACAAGGACCCACGCCCAACAAAGCAAAGCCATCGCGCGCACCGTTCCGAGCCGGCCGCGCCATGTCTCAGGCTTCGCCAATCAGCCCTAGCTCTAAAAGGTCGGTCAGGAACTCATCGACATCAGCCCTGATTTCCGTCTCCGCGACGCCATGCTTGCGAGCGATCGCCGCGACAAGTGAGGCGCGATCCCGCTGTCCGTCGATCAACAACCAGATGCTGGCCGCCGTCTGCGGCAACGAGAAGACCTCGCCATTATGGTTGTCCACGAGGAAGACTTCTTCGCCCTTATCCGCTTCAGTGAAGCGTTCGAAGCGCTTGGTGACCGCAATCATTCGCTTCCCCTAGCGCGGAGGTGGTCGGCCGCAAGTATTACGGTATCCCGAAACCGATCTCTGCCGCGTGGGCGGACGAAACAGCTCATTTCGATCTGGTCGGCGAGCCAGCACAAATGCCGGAACTTACCCGGGATATCGAATTGACGGGCCGCTTCGAACAACCTCGCTGTGTAATGGTCGTCCTGGAGTCGGATGACACGGTCGCCACCGCAAATGCTGTCGATGGCGGCTTGGGGACCGTCTTCGAGAAAGATCAGCTCCGCAAGCGGCAAGGGGATTTCGACACTTCCGGAGGCGGGCGTCGCGTAAAATTTGGCCACGGTCCGCGACACCTCTTCTTCGCGCACCGCATCGGTAAGCCTCAACGCCTCCTCCGACAGTTTCAGCCGCTTGTGGCCGGGCAGGCAAAGAATTCGGTCGGGGTCGGACAAGTCGAGGATGAGGGTGTCGTCGCAGAACATCGGAAAGCCCAGGCTGCCGAGCGCGGCAATCAGGGTCGATTTGCCGGAGCCTGCGGGGCCCGTGAACGCATAGACCCGATCATTGAAGGCCACCGCGGAGGCATGGATCGGTTGCAGACCGTTGATGCTGGCGATCGCCGCATAGACGCTGCCGTTCAGCCACAGCGATTCTTCGCTGAGGTCGACCCCTGGCCCGCGCTCGACGGTGACGCCCTCGCCACGGCGATAGTGGAAATAATGTTGGCCTTCGCCGCGAAGCAGGAACTCGTCATCGCGCAGCCGCCAGCAAGCTTCTTCGAGGGGATCGTCAAAGAGGGCGTGCGGAACAATCCCGTAGGCAACACGCGTTTCACGCGCCATCAGGACCTGTGAGGGGATTTCAGCCTGGGCTCGCGAGCCTTGTTGAAACGCTGCACCCGACACCGGTCGTCCCCCAAACAAGGGCTGAGCTGGTGAGCCCTGCTGGATTCGAACCAGCGACCTACTGATTAAAAGTCAGTTGCTCTACCGACTGAGCTAAGGGCCCACTTCGAGGGGCGGTTACCCGCGTGGGGGCGTGTCGGCAAGCGGGCCAATGGCTTGTGTCCAGGCCGCGGCTTGGGCAGCACTCGCGAATGGATTTCGGCGCACAGCTTCGCTCGGCCATAAAAGCGGGCCGAAAGCGCCGGGCTGCATGGGTCCGACTGCTCGACACGACGCGGTTGTTTCGCACCGGGGAGGGGCGGGCGCGGCTGTGCACGCGGCTCGTGCATCGGCAACGGGTCCATCAAACCGCACCGGACACGTGGGAGGAGCGCTACCCGGAGCTGTTCGACCGCGCGGCTCAGCTGATGCCGAATGCCCGGCGCATCCTATCGTTCGGCTGTTCGACCGGCGAGGAATTGATCTCGCTGAGGCGGCGGTTCGGCGCGGCGGAGATCATCGGCGCGGAAATCAACTCGCGATCACGACGAGTCGCGGTCCGCCGCTTGGCTTCGGACCTCCAGGCGAGCGTGGTCAAGCCGACCGCAGTCAGCGGAGAATTCGACGTCATCTTCGCGCTCGCCGTCCTCCAGCGTGGGCCGCATTGGGTGGACGAGGCCGGTGTCGACGATCTCTCGGCGCATTATCCTTTCGCGAAATTCGACCAAATGGTTCGCGAGCTGGTCGGCCACCTGCGCGCTGGCGGCCTGCTGTGCACCATGCATACGCACTACCTCGTCGAACAGAGCTCGGCGGCGCCCCAGCTCGAGTCACTCTCCGATTCACCGCCGATGTGCGGACCGTTCTTCGGCCCTGACAATCGTCGACTGGCGACCCAGTCGGCACCCTCGATCTATCGCAAGCGCTAACGGCCGAGGCGGTAGGCGAGGTTGCTCGGACTGCCGGGTTCATGCAGCTTGGCACGATGAACCTCCGGGCGCGGCTTTCGCCGATTATCAAGGCTGCCCGCCTGCGCCGTGCGCTGTGGGTGCGCGCGATCGATGCGGCTGGGCTCCTGCGCATGGCCGAGGGTCGCGCCCGCCTGTGGACTCGGCTGGTGTATCGCCGTGAACTCCACCAAACCGCCCCGTACACGTGGCTCAACCGCTACCCCGCACTCTTCGACCTTGCCGCCGAGCTGGAGCCGGACGCGCGGCGGATCCTATCCTTCGGTTGTTCGACCGGTGAAGAGCTTGTGTCGCTCCGGGGCCGTTTCGCTCATGCCGAGATCGTCGGCGCCGAGATCAACCCCCGATCGCGCGCAATCGCGCAACATCGGGTCGCCGCGGACGCTCAGACAAGGGTGATTCCACCGGAGTCGATCACAGGCTCGTTCGACCTCGTCTTTGCTCTCTCGGTGCTTCAGAGGGACCCTCGCGGCTTGAAAAACGAGATGGAAGCGAAGCATCTTGCGGCGCGTTACCCGTTCGCGCGCTTCGACGCCGGCGTTCGCGGTCTCGTGGCCTGCCTCCGTCCGGGGGGGTTCCTGATCGTCGCCAATACCCTGTATCGCGTGGAGGACAGCTCCGTTGCGGTCGAGCTCGAGCCGATTGTCGGATCGCCAGGGATGAACCGGGTCCAGTTGACGCCGCGGGGGCGTCGACTAGCAGCAGCCGCTGCTGCGAGGACGGTGTTCCGGAGAATCTAGACGCGCGACCTTCGGCCGAGGCGTTCGGCGAAATGGCGGGCCGTAAGCGCGCCGCGCACGTGCCAGCCAGGTGCGATCGCCGCCAATGGCTCGATCACGAAGCTCCGCCTCTCGAGCCCCTCATGCGGGATGCGGAGGCCGCGCGAGCGGAACCGGCCGCCGCTCCACAAAGCGATGTCGAGGTCGAGCACCCGCGCCGCCCAGTGTTTGCCCCGCCGTCGTCCGAACTCGCGCTCGATGGCCTTGAGGCGCCGCAGCATCGACGGCGGTTCGAGGTCGCTTTCGACTAAAGCGACGGCGTTGGCGAAATCGCGCCCGGCGCCGCCGATTGCTGGGTTGAGGACAATCGGCGAGGCGTCGAACAGCCCGAACTCCTGATCGAGCCGCGCGATCGCCGCCTCGACCACTCCCGCCGGTCGGCCGAAGCGCCCGTGAAGCCGGTTCGACCCGATGGCGATGGCATAGAGGTAAGACACGCCGCAGCCCTGTCATTGCGAGTGGAGTGAAGCAATCCAGCCTCGCGCCACTGGATTGCTTCGTCGCTTCGCTTCTCACAATGACGAGCCCATGGCCCAACCCGCCGATTTGTCGCCGATCCCCGAGGCCGAGGCGCCGCGCGACTGCCCGTTGTGCCCGCGGCTGGTTGCCTTTCGCGAGGAATGCCGGGTCGAGCATCCCGGCTGGTGGAACGCACCGGTTCCGGCGTTCGGCGACCGCGAGGCGTGGCTCGCGATCGTCGGCCTCGCGCCCGGCAAGCAGGGCGCCAACCGCACCGGCCGGCCATTCACCGGCGATTACGCCGGCGAGCTGCTCTACGCGACGCTGCTGAAGTTTGGCTTGGCCGAGGGCAAGTATCGCGCCGACCCGCACGACGGGCTGCAGCTCAAGGGCGCGGTAATCCTTAACGCCGTTAAATGCCTGCCGCCCGCGAACAAGCCCGAGCCGCGCGAGATCGCGACCTGCCGCCATTATCTGGATGCGTCGCTGGCCGTGCTTACGAACGTGCGGGTGGTGGTCGCGTTGGGCCAGATTGCTCACGTCGCCGCTGCGCGAGCGCTGAGCCTGCCGCCGTCATCAACCAAGTTCGGCCACGGCGCGGAGAATGTTGCCCCGGACGGGCGGGTACTGCTCTCAAGCTATCACTGCTCACGTTACAACCAGAACACGCGCAAGCTCGATGCGGCGATGTTCGAAAGCGTGTTCGAGCGGGCGGTGGAGCTCAGACGTCTTCGGTGAGCCGCCCGTAAAGCTCCGGTCGGCGGTCGCGGAAGAAGCCGAAGGCGGCTCGGTGTTTTTTCGCCGCCGCCAGATCGAGCGTCGCGACCAGCGCGCCGGTCTCCTCGGCTCCGAACTCCGCGAGCATGTCGCCGCGCTCGTCGCAGATGAAGCTATGGCCGTAGAAGCGCTGGTCGCCTTCGGCGCCGATGCGGTTGGCGGCGACGACGGGCACGACGTTCGACACCGCGTGGCCGATCATCGCACGCCGCCACAGGCGCGAAGTGTCGAGGTCGGGGTCGTGCGGCTCGGTGCCGATCGCGGTCGGGTAGAACAGGATGTCGGCGCCCATCAGCATCATCGCGCGCGCCGTCTCAGGGTACCATTGGTCCCAGCAAACGCCGACGCCGAGCGTCGAGAGATGCGGCCCGCCCCACACCTTGAAGCCGGTGTTGCCCGGGCGGAAGTAGAATTTCTCCTCGTAGCCGGGGCCATCCGGAATGTGGCTCTTGCGGTAGATTCCGGCGACCTTGCCGTCGGGCCCGATCATTGCGAGGCTGTTATAGTGGTGGGGCCCGTCGGCCTCGAAGAAGCTGGTCGGGATCCAGATTTTCAGTTCCTTCGCCAGTTCCTGCATCGCCAAAACGGAGGGGTGCTCCGCCGCCGAGCGCGCGTTGGCGAACAGGCTCTCGTCCTCGACCCGGCAGAAATAGGGGCCCTCGAACAATTCGGGCGGGAGCACCACTTCGGCGCCTTTGCTCGCCGCTTCGCGCACCAGCTCGCTCACTGCGCGGATGTTCGCGACCGTGTCGTCGGTGAAAGCGAGCTGCAGGGCAGCGACGGTGAGCTTCATGCTGGAACCTGTTGTGAGATGCAGTGGAAGCTTCCGCCGCCAGTGAGGATGTGGTCGGCGCGAAGGCCGATTGCAACGCGGTCCGGGAACAGCGCCTGGACGACATCGACGGCATTGCGGTCGTTGGCCGCTCCATATTGCGGGACGACCACCACCGCATTGCCGATATAGAAATTCATGTAGCTCGCGGGCAAGATTTCGCCGTCTTCGTCGTGGACGGCGCCGGGGGAGGGCAAAGTGACGACGTCGAGCCTCGTGGCCTTCAGGCGGCGCGCGGCGTCTTTGTAGACCGCTTCATTGGGATCGTCCCTGGCCGCGGTCGGGATCGCGACTCGTCCCGGCGCGACGAACCGGGCAAGATTGTCGACATGGCCGTCGGTGTGATCGTTCATCAAGCCCGAGCCCAGCCACACCACGCGCTCGAAGCCGAGGTCCGCGAGCAATCGTATCTCCGTCTCCCCGCGCGTCAGCGAGTTCCGGTTCGGATTGAGCAGGCATTGCTCGGTAGTGATCACGGTCCCGGACCCGTCGCCGTCGATCGCTCCACCCTCGAGGATCCAGTCCGCCTTAGCGAAGGGCAGCTCAGCGCTGCGGGCAAGACGGTCGCCGATGTCCTGATCGCCGTCGAGATCGTATTTCCCGCCCCAGCCGTTGAAGCCGAAGCCCTGCGCCCGGCGGCTCTTCGCCGACCCGACGACGATCGGTCCGGTATCGCGCAGCCAGATGTCCCCGAACGACTCAACCAACACCTCGGCGAAGGGTGCGAGCTTTCGCGCGCTCTCGGCAGCATCCTCGTGTGCTGCCACCAACCGGACGGTCTCGCCCTTGCCATTGGCATGGATAGCTTGCGCGAAGGCCGCCACTTCGCGCTCCGCCGGCTTCAGATCGCCAAGCCACAATTCCGGATCGCTCGGGAATCCGATCCACACCGCCTCGTGAGGCGCGCATTCGGGAAGCGGCGGCTGGTTCATCGCGGAGCGGCTAGCAGCGATGCGAAATACCGCCAAGCGCTTGAATATTGCGGCGATGGCTGCATTGTTCTCTCCGCCGGATCGGATCGGGGGATGCGCGTGATTTCTAAGACTATTTGGGCGGGCGCCGCGGCGCTCGCGCTATTCGCCGTCCCCGCGACGGCGCAATCGAACAGCCTCGCGTCCGACGCTGCGGCATTCGGTGCTCGTGAAGCGGCCCAGAGCATGGACCTGTCGCCCGACGGGAGCCACGTCGTCTACGTTGGTCCCGGGCCGAGCCGTGTCTCCGTGGTATTCGTTGCCGACCTGACGTCCGGAATTTCCAAGCCGATCCTGAAATCGAGCGCCGATCCCGAAATTCTGAACTGGTGCGCGTTCGGGGGCAACGATCGCCTCGCCTGCCACTACTTCGCGGCGAGGTTCGATGACGGCCATCTCCTCGGCTATTCTCGAATGATCGCCCTCGGTGCCGACGGCTTGAACGTAAAGTCGCTCGGACAGCCTAGCTCGGCTTACGACGCTCGTGCCCGCCAATTCGACGGGCGAATCATCGATTGGCTTCCAGGCCAGGGCAATTCGGTGCTGATGACGCGCGATTTCGTGCCCGAGGAAGGGAAGATGGACACGAACGTCGTGCGCACCGCGGACGGCCTCGGCGTGGTCAAGGTCGACCTCGCCAGCCTCAAGACGGACATCGTGGAGCGGCCTTCGATAAATATCGGCGACTTCATGAGCGACGGCAACGGCCGGGTCCGAATCATGGCCATCCCGGAAGTGGATCGCGATGGTCGGCCGACTGGACGGCTTCGCTATCAGTATCGAACGGCGAACTCGCGCGATTGGGAAATGCTCGTCGATTACCAGCAGGACGACTTCGAGCCGCTGGCGATCGATAGTACGATCGACTCGCTCTACGCGCTCAAGAAGATCGACGGCCGCTTCTCCCTGATCAGGGTCAAGCTCGACGGCAGCTCGACGGCCGACCCGATCGCGTCGAACCCGAACGTCGACATCGACGATGTCATTCGCATCGGCGATGGTCAGCGCGTCATCGGCTACACCTACGCCGACGACCGTCGGCGCACCGTCTATTTCGACCCGGAATATGACCGGCTGGCAAAGGCGCTGTCGAAAGCGCTTCCGAGCCTGCCGCTGGTGCAGTTCGTGACCGCGAGCGCGGACGGCAACAAGGTTCTGTTCTTTGCCGGAAGCGATTCCGATCCCGGCCATTATTACCTGTTCGACAAAGCCAGAAAGTCGCTCGGCGAAGTGATGCCTGCTCGTCCCGAGCTGGCCACGCGAGTGCTCGCGTCGGTGAAATCGGTGACCTATGCAGCGGCGGACGGCACCCAAATTCCGGCATATCTGACGCTTCCACCGGGAAGCAGCGGCAAGGGATTGCCAGCCGTCGTTTTGCCCCATGGCGGACCTAGCTCGCGTGACGAGTGGGGGTTTGACTGGCTCGCGCAGTTCCTCGCGGCCCGCGGCTATGCGGTGATCCAGCCTAACTATCGCGGCTCCGCCGGATTCGGCGATACCTGGCTCGGCGAGAAGGGATTTAAGGCCTGGAGGACCTCGATCGGGGATGTGACGGCCGCGGCCCGCTGGCTCTCGAGCCAGGGTATCGCCGATCCCAATCGCCTGGCGATCGTCGGCTGGTCGTACGGCGGTTATGCGGCGCTGCAATCGGCGGTCACGGAGCCGAGCCTCTACAAGGCGGTGGTTGCAGTCGCGCCCGTCACCGATCTCGGCAAGCTCAAGCGCGACGCCGATCATTATACGAGTGGCCGAATGGTCGCAGACCTGGTCGGCTCCGGACTCCACATCGATGAAGGCTCGCCGCTGCGCCATGCCGATGCGTTTCAAGCGCCGGTTCTGCTCGCTCACGGCGACATGGACAACAACGTGTTCGTGGATCACTCCCGCGACATGGCGGCAGCCCTGCGCCGCGCCGGGAAATCGGTCGATTACCTGGAGTTCAAAGGGCTTTATCACAGCCTTGAGGACTCAACTGTCCGGACCGAATTGCTGACGAAAATCGGGGCATTGCTCGATCGCACGATCGGGCATTGAGATAGGCCTCGACCAGCCGTTCGTCGATCGGCCATTCCGCTCCTGCCGCAGGCTGGTACGACGGCTGCACGAGAATTAATCGGGGCGTGATGCTCGGACAGTGGAAATACCTCGCCGTCGTCCCGGTTGCGAACCAGACCCCGGCGCAAATGGCGCTGTTCCAGCGCTGGCTGCTGATTCCCTACCCGAAGGCGCCGTAACGAAAAGGGCGGCCGTTGCGGGCCGCCCTCGTCTGTGTTCGTGATGCCGCAGACTAGCGCGAATAGAATTCGATCACCAGGTTCGGCTCCATCCGGACCGGATAGGGCACTTCGTCGAGCTTGGGCACGCGGGTGTAAGTGATCTTCGAGGTGCCGTCGGGAACGACGTAATCTGGGATCTCGCGCTCGGCGAGGCTCTGGGCCTCGATCACCAGCGCCATCTCCTGCGCCTTCGCGCCAAGCTCGACCACGTCGCCGACATCAACGCGGCGAGAGGCGATGTTGCACTTCACGCCGTTCACGCGAACGTGGCCGTGGTTGACCAGCTGGCGCGCCGCCCAGATCGTCGGCGCGAACTTGGCGCGATAGACGACCATGTCCAGCCGGCGCTCGAGCAGGCCGATGAGGTTCTGCGAAGCATCGCCCTTCATCTTGCTGGCGTCGAAATAATTCTTCTTGAACTGCTTTTCGGTGATGTCGCCGTAATAGCCCTTCAGCTTCTGCTTGGCGCGCAGTTGGATGCCGAAGTCGGAAATCTTGCTCTTGCGGCGCTGGCCATGCTGGCCTGGGCCATATTCGCGGCGGTTGACCGGGCTCTTGGGCCGTCCGAAGACGTTTTCGCCCATGCGGCGGTCAAGCTTGTATTTGGCGCTGCTGCGCTTCGACACTGTACTTCTCCAATTCGCGTTATCGATGCGCCCGGAACCGCACCGCCAGGCATTGCGCTTGGCGCGATCACCGCTTCACCGGGCATGCGGGATCAATTGCGAGCGGCGCGCCTAGCCGAACTCGACAAGTATTTCAAGAAGCCAGCGCTTAGCGCGGGCTCTCCGAAGGCGTTGCCATCCGGGCGTTACCATCGTTGACCAGGTGCTGGATCGAGTCCTTTTCCTGCTTGTCGATGAAGTCGCGGTCCGATTTGCGCATGCACACCTTCTTCGGGCGCATGCGCGTGCCGACCTCCGAGCCGACATTATCCCGGGTGCAGATGATCGGGTCGGCGTCCTTTTGCGCCGGTTGCGCCGCCGGGGCCTGTGCGGCGGCGGCCAGAGCAGTCACGAGAGCGAGCATGAGATTCCCCTCAAATCCTTGGCCGCAGCAATGCCACATGCGTTGGCCTGCGCCAATCACCGCCGGCGCGGCGGCCCCATAAGTGCCCGGAAAATCCCTCGAACAGCCTTAACCTCGCGTGACGACCAGCCGGTTTTGGTGAAGATTGTCCGGATCGTGTTGCGGGTCGCCTGCATCCTCGAGGGGGGATGGAAATAGCCCTTTTCGACGAGGGCTTCGTCGAGCTGCGCAATCATCCCCTCGATCTCCGCGTGCGGTGCAGGCAGCTCGAGTTCTCTGGCTGGAGGGACCGCGAGCTCCGACCGTTTCGACCATTCGTAGGCGAGCAGGATCACCGCCTGGGCGAGATTCAGGGAGGCAAAATCCGGATTGATCGGAACGGTCACAATGGCGTTCGCCAGCGCGACTTCCTCGGTCTCGAGCCCCGAGCGCTCGGCGCCGAACAGGATCGCGGTGCGCTGGCCAGCAGCCGTGGCGTTCTCGGCCACCTGCTCCGGGGTGAGCACCGGCATCACCAGGTCGCGGCGCCGAACCGTAGTCGCATAGACCATCGAGCAGTCGGCGACCGCTTCCTGGACCGTGTCGAACACTTGTGCGCGTTGTAAGACCACGTCGGCCCCGCTGGCCGCAGGGCCAGCGTCTGGGTTGGGCCAGCCGTCCCGCGGCCGCACCAGCCGCATCTCGGTCACCCCGAAATTGAGCATCGCCCGCGCCGCCTTGCCGATATTCTGCCCCAGTTGGGGGCGGACCAGGACGATGACGGGCGGCTCAGCTCCCATCGCCGACCGCGCCGGCGATCTCGGCGAAATCGCCGGGCTCGCTGAAGTCCTTGTAGACCGAGGCAAAGCGAATGTAGGCGACGTGGTCGAGCGCCTTGAGCCCGTCCATCACCGCCTCGCCGATCTCGCTTGCCCGGACCTCGTCGCCGCGGGTTTCGAGCTGGCGCTGGATCGACGAGACGAGCCGGTCCAGCCGCTCGGTCGGGATGTCCCGCTTGCGGCACGCGATGGCGATGGAGCGCGCGAGTTTCTCGCGGTCGAATGGTTCGCGCTCGCCATCCTTTTTGACCACGGTCAGGTCGCGCAACTGGATCCGCTCGAAGGTGGTAAAACGCGCACCGCAGCCTTCGCATTGCCGGCGGCGGCGGATCGCCGCGCCATCCTCGCTTGGCCGGCTGTCCTTAACCTGGCTGTCTTCATGCGCGCAGAATGGACAGCGCATCCGCTATCCCTGATAGATCGGGAAGCGCGCGCAAAGCTCCCGCACACGCCCGTTCACGTCGCGCTCGATGCTTCCGTTGTTGTCTGGCCCGTTTTTGGCGAGTCCGTCCAGAACGTCGGCGACCATGTCGGCGATATCGCAGAACTCACGCTCGCCGAAGCCCCGCGTGGTGCCTGCGGGCGAGCCGACGCGGATGCCGCTGGTTTGCACGGGTGGAAGCGGGTCGAACGGTACGCCGTTCTTGTTGCAGGTGATTCCGGCGCGCTCGAGGCTCTCGTCGGCGTCCTTGCCGGTGAGGCCGAGCGGGCGAAGGTCGACGAGGGCAAGATGCGTGTCGGTGCCGCCAGCGACGAGATCCGCGCCGCGCTCCTTCAACCGATTGGCGAGCTTTTGGGCATTCGCGATCACCGCCTTGGCATAATCCTTGAACTCGGGCTGGAGCGCTTCGTGAAACGCGACCGCTTTCGCCGCGATGACGTGCATCAAGGGTCCGCCCTGGAGCCCGGGGAAGACCGCCGAATTGATTTTCTTGGCAATGGTTTCGTCGTCGGTGAGGACCATACCGCCACGCGGTCCGCGCAGGGTCTTGTGGGTGGTCGTCGTCACGACATGAGCATGACCGAATGGCGAGGGGTGCTCGCCCGCCGCGACGAGACCGGCGAAATGTGCCATGTCGACCAGGAACAGCGCCCCGACTTCGTCGCAGATGGCGCGGAAGTGGGCGAAATCGAAGTGGCGGGGATAGGCCGAGCCGCCGGCGATGATCAACTTCGGCCGATGCACCTTGGCCAGTCGCTCGACCTCATCGAGATCGACGAGATGATCGTCCTGGCGAACGCCATATTGCACGGCATTGAACCATTTGCCGGACTGGGCCGGCGGGGCGCCATGGGTGAGGTGGCCGCCGGCGGCAAGGCTGAGGCCCATGATCGTGTCGCCGGGCTTCACGAGCGCCAACATGACGGCGCCATTGGCTTGAGCGCCCGAATGCGGCTGGACGTTGGCGAACTGGCAGCCGAACAGCTTCTTGGCGCGCTCGATCGCCAGGGTCTCGACGGCGTCGGATGGCGCGCAACCCTGATAATAGCGGCGGCCGGGATAGCCTTCGGCATATTTGTTGGTGAGCACCGAGCCTTGCGCCTCGAGGACGGCCCGGCTGACGATATTTTCCGACGCGATCAGCTCGATCTGCGTCTGCTCGCGGTGAAGCTCGGCGCGAACTCCCTCTTCGACCCCCGGATCTCCTTCGCTTAAGCCGCTGGTGAAGAAGCCGTGCGGAACGCGGTAACTGCGCTGCTGCTCGAGGTCGGCGGCGGTGGCCATTAGGCATTTTCCCGTTGCGAGGAGGGGGCGGCAAGCTGGTCGACGCGGCGCTGGTGACGGCCGCCTTCGAAGTCGGCGGAGAGGAAGGCCGTGACGCAGGCCTTGGCCATCTCGACGCCGATCAACCGCGCTCCCAGCGCGATCGCATTGGCGTCATTGTGCCGCCGGGCGAGCGCGGCCGACAGCGGCTCGCCGACCTGCGCGCAGCGGCAGGCCGGATTGCGATTGGCCGCAATGGCGACCCCGATGCCGGACCCGCACACGGTGATCCCGCGCTCGGCCCGGCCCTCCGCCAGCGCATCGGCCAGCATCGCGCCGTATCGCGGATAATCGACGCTTTCATGGCTGTTCGTGCCAAGGTCGAGCACGTCGTGGTTCTGTTCCTTGAGCCACGCCGCGAGCTCGTCCTTGAGATCGACGCCGGCATGATCGGCGGTGAGGGCGATGCGCATGGGCAACGCCTAGGGCAACGCCATAAGATTCGCCAGTGCCGCCACCCGTCTAACGGACGCTCCCATCCGTCGAGCTTTGCTGGACAGGTGCAGCTCACTAGTTCAACTCTTATGCAATAATTGAACAGAGAGATGGACGATGCGAATTCTACTCCCGGCGATTGCTTTGATGCTCGGGTCGGCGACCGCGATTGCTCAGCCCAGGGAAACGGCCGTGTCGTCGACGCCCGACATTCGCCCGTTCATCGCGCAGGAGATCAATCCCAAGGTCCACCTGCTGACGTTGCCCAAAGACTGGTATGCAGCGTTGAGCGGCAACGTCGTCCTGATTGAGCAGAGCGACGGCTTCGTAGTGGTCGACAGCGGCGGCAACGCCGGCAACGGCCGCGCAGTGGTGCGCTACGCGAAATCCCTCGCGGACAGGCCGATCAAAGCGGTGATGATTACCCACTGGCATGGGGACCATCCGCAGGGCCTGTCGGCGATCCGCGACGCCTATCCGAAAGTTCGAATCATTTCGACACGCGGCACCGAAGAGGGGATCCGAGGCCCCGCCTCCTATGACATTGGCTATACGCCTGACCCGAAGTTCGATCGCGCGACGGCCAACCTCGCCGAGAAAAACAAGGCGGATTACCTCAAGCTGCTTGACGACCCCACCACGCCGCCCGACCGCAAGGAGCGGATCAAGAGAGCGTTGGGTCAATTTGATGAGATGACTCGCGATTTTGTCGGCAGCTATCTCGTTCTCCCGACCGAAACGTTCGAGCACGAGCTGGTGATCAAAGACCGCGACGTGCCGGTGCATATGCTGTTCCTCGGGCGCGCGAATACTGATGGCGACGCTATCGCCTGGCTGCCGAGGCAGAAGATCGTCGCCAGCGGCGACATCGTCGTGTCGCCTTATCCGTTTGGCTTCGGGAGCTACCCGGCGGACTGGATCGTCACTCTAGGCAAGCTCAAGGCCTTGGGATTCAAGACGCTCATTCCGGGCCATGGGGACCCGATGACCGGCGTTGGCTATCTCGACCGGCTGATCGCATCGATCCGCGACCTCCAGGCGCAGGTCGGCCCGCTCGCAAAGGCTGGCGTGTCGCTCGATAATGCCCGCAAGAGAGTCGATTTTTCAAAATCGATCGCAACATTCGGGGATACGGCGGTCATCAAAGCCAATCTGCAGGGACTATTTTTCGATCCAATGATCGGGAGTGCCTATAAGGAAGCCCGCGGAGAACCGATCCTTCAGGGCGACCTTGAGGGATTTCCCCCACCGGAGGTGACCGACACGCCACCGCTTTCGCGGGCCATCCACCACAAGTTCTGAAGGCCAACAATGACACGGGCGTTAAGCGGCGAGAGCGATTTCTTCGCGGCTCCAGATTTCGACCAGCCCGCCGGTCAGCGCGTCCATCATCTCGGCGCTGTGATGCGGGCCGGGGGTGAAGCGCAGCCGCTCCGTGCCGCGGGGCACGGTCGGGAAATTGATCGGCTGAACGTAGAGCCCGTACTCGGCAAGCAGGATGTCGCTGATGCGCTTCGCCTTGACCGGGCAGCCGACCAGCAGCGGCACGATGTGGGTCACGCTCGGCATCAGCGGCAGGCCCGCGGCCGCGAACTTGGCCTTGAGCATCGCCGCCGATTGCTGCTGTGCTTCGCGCTCGGCGGCTGACGCCTTGAGGTGGCGGACGCTGGCCAGCGCTCCGGCGACGAGCACCGGCGACAGCGAGGTGGTGAAGATGAAGCCCGGCGCGTAGCTGCGGATGCAGTCGATGATCGTGCGGTCGGCGGCGATGTAGCCGCCCATGACGCCGAACGCCTTGCCGAGCGTGCCCTCGATCAGGGTCAGGCGGTGCGCGACATCCTCGCGCTCGGAAATCCCGCCGCCATGAGCGCCGTACATGCCCACGGCGTGCACCTCGTCGAGATAGGTCAGCGCGTTGTATTTGTCGGCGAGGTCGCAGATCGCGGCGATCGGCGCGATGTCGCCGTCCATCGAATAGACGCTCTCGAACGCGATCAGCTTGGGCGTGTCCTCGCCTGCCTCGGCCAGCAGCTCTTCCAGATGATCGAGGTCGTTGTGGCGGAATATGCGCTTCTCGCAGCCGGAGCTTTTGATCCCCGCGATCATCGAGGCGTGATTGAGTTCGTCGGAGAAGATGATGCAGTCGGGGAGCAGCTTGCCGAGCGTCGACAGCGCCGCTTCGTTCGAGACATAGCCGGAGGTGAACAGCAACGCGCCGTCCTTGCCGTGAAGACCGGCTAGCTCGGCCTCCAGCTCGGTGTGATAGTGGGTGTTGCCGCTGATGTTGCGGGTGCCGCCCGAGCCGGCGCCGACGGTGCGCAGGGCTTCGTCCATCGCCTCGACCACTGCGGGATGCTGGCCCATGCCCAGATAGTCGTTGGAGCACCAGACGGTGATCGGCTTCGGTCCATTGCCGCCGAAGCAATGGGCGTTGGGGAAGCTGCCCTTGGTGCGCAGGATGTCGATGAAGACGCGGTAGCGCCCTTCCTCGTGCAGCCTGTCGATGGCGGATCTGAAGATGCGGTCGTAGTCCAACGCTAACCCTTCGCTCGCCGCGCCTTTAGCCTCGGCTCCCTCTCAATTCCATTGCGAACGACTCGCAACAATTCAGAGGATCAGGATTTCATTCAGGCCGAACCTGGCGAGGGCGCTGTCGAGTGGGCGGCGGGCCGCGCTGGTGAAGACCGCGACCCCGGGGCGATGCTCGGCGGGCCACGGCTGTTCCCGCGTCAGATAAGCGATGCGCCGGGCGATGCCTGGCCCGCCATCGACATAGGCAACGTCCGGGAGGGCGGCGCGCAGTTCGTCGGCAAGGAGCGGAAAATGGGTGCAGGCAAGCACGACCGTATCGATCTTCTCGCCGTTCGGCGCATCGAACATTGGCCGAACGGCGACGCGAACCGCATCGACAGCGATATTTTCGCCGCCAAGCTTCGCCTCGGCAAGCTCGACCAGCTCGGGCGAACCATGGCGGATCAGCGTGCAATCCGCCGCGAATCTCGCGGCGAGGTCGTCGACATAGGGCTGGCGCACCGTCGCCTCGGTGCCCAGCACTCCGATCACGCGAGTCTTCGACATCTCGGCGGCCGGCTTGATCGCCGGGACGGTGCCGACCACTGGCAGGTCCAGCGCCGAGCGGACGTGGTCGAGGGCGATGGTCGAAGCGGTGTTGCAGGCGATTACCGCCAGCCGCGGATGGAACCGCTCGACGAGCCGCCCAAGCAGCGCCGGAACGCGGCTGGCGATTTCGGCTTCGCTGCGCTTGCCATAAGGGAACCCGGCGCTGTCCGCCGCATAGACGATCGGGGCGTTCGGCAGCAGCTCGCGGGTCGGGGCGAGCACCGACAGCCCGCCAACACCGGAATCGAAAAACAGGAGGGGGGCCGAAGGGTCCATGGCACCGTCATTGCGAGGAGCGCAGTGACGAAGCAATCCATTTGCGCGGACCGAATCGCTTCCTCCGGCTTCCGCCGGGGTCGCAATGACAGCTCATTGCGTGACCGCATTGATTTGCTACCACTCGCTGAATGACCCGCGAGATGCTCTTCGCTTTGGCGCTCGGTTATCTGTTCGGGTCGATCCCGTTCGGGCTGATCCTGACGCGCATCGCCGGCAAGGGCGATCTGCGGACTATCGGCTCGGGCAATATCGGGGCGACCAACGTGCTGCGGACCGGCAGCAAGCCGCTTGCCGCACTGACACTAATCCTCGACTGCCTCAAGGCGACCGCGGCCGTCTTTCTTTGCCAATATTTTTTCGGCGACGAGACCGGTCCGTTCGCGGCCACTGGCGCGCTCGTTGGACACGTCTACCCGTTCTGGCTGCGCTTTCGCGGCGGCAAAGGAGCCGCGACCCTGTTCGGAATTCTCATCGCGCTGCTTTGGCCGGCAGCGTTTGTCTATGCCGCCGTGTGGCTGCTCCTGTTGCGGACGACCCGAATCTCGTCCGTTGCCGGGATGGGGGCAGCCTTAAGCGTGCCAGTCAGTGCCGCCGTCATCGGCGATTATGCCCTATTTCCAATGCTGCTCGGTTTCGCGTTGCTCGTCCTGTGGAAGCACCGCGAGAACATCGTCCGCCTCCGGAAAGGAACCGAGCCACGCATAGGATCGAAGACCTCGTCGACCGCCTGAGACTGGTCCGGTCACCCGGCATCGGGCCCGTCACCTATCGCCAGTTGATCGCCCGCTTTGGCAATGCCACGGCCGCACTCCGGGCGGTGCCCGATCTGGCGCGGCGTGGGGGCGGTCACGTCCCCGCGCTGTGGGGCCGCGACCAGGCCGAACGCGAAATCGCCCGCGTGGACAAGCTCGGGGGGCGCTATCTGGTGCTCGGGCAGGGCCTTTACCCGCGCATGCTCGCGGAACTCGAGGACGCGCCGCCGCTATTGATCGCCAAGGGGAAGTTCAGCCTGCTCGAAGCGCAAGCCGTGGCGATGGTCGGCGCACGCAATGCGTCGGCGGCGGCGTGCCGCTTTGCGCGCGGTCTCGCTCATGATCTCGGCAGCCAGGGGATAGTGGTCGCGTCGGGCCTCGCCCGGGGCATCGACGCCGCAGCCCACGACGGAGCGATGGACACGGGCACCATTGGCTGCGCGGCCGGCGGCATCGACGTCTTCTATCCGCCCGAGAACGAGCAGCGGCAGCGGCGGATGTGGGAGGTCGGGCTGGTCGTCAGCGAGCGTCCGCCGGGTCTCGAGCCCCGCGCGCGCGATTTTCCGCGACGGAACCGGATCATCGCCGGGATCAGCGTCGGCACCGTTGTTGTGGAAGCAGCCCCACGCTCCGGATCGTTGATTACCGCGCGTCTCGCCGCCGAGGCCGGGCGCGAAGTGATGGCGGTTCCGGGCTCGCCGCTCGATCCGCGCGCCCAGGGCTGCAACCAGCTGATCCGCGACGGCGCCACCTTGATCCAGACCGCCGCCGACGTGATCGAGGCGATCCGGCTGCCGGCGAGCAGCGTTCGCGCCGCACCGGCCCCCTACGATCCGGCCGAGGAGCTCAACGGCGACGATGCACTCGATGCGATCGAGTCGTTGCTGGGCCCGTCGCCGGTGCCGGTCGACGAGATCATCCGCCTGTCAGGTGCTTCGAGCGGCGCCGTGCAGATGGCCTTGCTCGAGCTCGACCTCGCCGGACGGCTCGACCGGCACGCCGGCGGCAGGGTCAGCCTCAGGCCCGCTTGACGAGTGGAATCTCGCGACCCCACCTTTACGCGTATGCGTGAGGACATCCTTTGAAGCTGGTCGTCGTCGAATCGCCGGCCAAGGCGAAAACCATCGAAAAATATCTGGGGAGCGGGCACCGCGTGCTCGCCTCCTTCGGGCACGTGCGCGACCTGCCGCCGAAGGATGGGTCGGTCGATCCCGACCAGGGCTTTGCGATGCAATGGCAAGTTTCGCCCGACCGGTCCAAGCAGCTCAAGGCGATCGCGGATGAAGCGAAGAACGCCGATGTGCTGATTCTCGCCACCGACCCCGACCGCGAGGGCGAAGCGATCAGCTGGCACGTGCAGGAAGTGCTTCGCCAGAGGAAGGTGCTTCCCGCCAAGGTCGAGCGGGTGACTTTCAACGCGATTACCAATTCGGCGGTCACCGAGGCGATGAAAAAGCCGCGCGGGCTCGACGAGAATCTGATCGATGCGTACCGCGCCCGCCGCGCGCTCGACTATCTCGTCGGTTTCACGCTTTCGCCGATCCTGTGGCGCAAGCTGCCGGGCGCCAAGTCGGCGGGACGGGTGCAGTCGGTCGCCCTGCGGCTGATCGTCGACCGCGAGCGCGAGATCGAGATCTTCAGGCCGCAGGAATATTGGGCCGTCGGCGCCAGCTTCGAAGCCGGCGGCCAGGCCTTCGCGGCACGGCTCGTCCAGCTCGACGGGACCAGGATCGAACGATTGACCATCGGCAACCGCGGCGACGCCGACGCCGCGAAAGCCGTGGTCAAAGCAGGGCGCTTCACCGTGTCCTCAACCGAGACCAAGCCTTTTTCGCGGAACCCGCCGCCGCCGTTCACCACCTCGACGCTGCAGCAGGAAGCGGCGCGCAAGCTCGGCTTTGCCGCGAGTCATACGATGCGCGTCGCCCAGTCGCTCTACGAGGACGGGTTGATTACATATATGCGGACGGACGGGGTCGACATGGCACCCGAGGCAGTGAGTGCCGCGCGCCGTGCGATCGCGAACCGGTACGATGCGGGTTACGTGCCCGACCGCCCTCGGCAATATCAAAGCAAGATCAAGAATGCGCAGGAAGCGCACGAGGCAATCCGGCCGACCGATTTCGACCGGTCTCGCGGGGCGTCCGGCGATCACGCCCGGCTCTACGAGCTGGTCTATAATCGCGCGCTCGCCAGTCAGATGGCCTCGGCGCGCCTGGAACGGACGACGGTGGAACTGACCGACGGGCCGGGCAGGGCGGTGCTTCGGGCGACGGGGCAGGTGATGCTCTTCCCCGGCTTCATGGCGCTGTACGACGAGGGCCGCGACGATCCGCAGGACGAGGAAGGCGCGCGGATGCCGCTGCTTCATGAGGGCGATGCGCCGGCGAAGACCGGGGTCGAGGCGACTCAGCACTTCACTCAGCCGCCGCCGCGTTATTCGGAAGCGAGCCTGGTCAAGCGCCTCGAGGAGCTCGGGATCGGCCGGCCCTCGACCTACGCGTCGACCCTTCAGACCCTCAAGGACCGCGAATATGTGCGGGTCGAAAAGGGCCGCTTCGTGCCCGAGGAGAGCGGGCGGCTGGTGACGGCATTCCTCGAGCGCTTTTTTGAGCGGTACGTCAGCTACGATTACACCGCCGAGCTCGAAGATGAGCTCGACGACGTCTCCGGCGGCCGTCTCGACTGGCAGAAGCTGCTCGACGACTTTTGGCACGACTTCCGGCCCAAGGCCGGCGAAGTGATGGACCAGCAGCCGTCTGAGATTACCGCGGCGCTCGACGAATTCCTCGCGCCCTGGCTTTATCCGCCGCGCGCCGACGGCAGCGATCCACGAACCTGCCCCCAATGCGGCAACGGCCGGCTGAGCCTGCGCGGCGGACGGTTCGGCGCCTTTGTCGCGTGCTCAAACTATCCCGACTGCAAATATACGCAGAAGTTCGGGCAGGGCGGCGATCAGGCGCAGAGCGACGGGCCAACCGAGCTCGGCGAAGGAATTCTGCTAAAGACCGGGCGCTTCGGGCCTTACGTCGAGCGCGGGGACAAGCGCGCCTCGATCCCCAAGGACGTGCCCGTGGAGGATCTTACGGCCGAAGTCGCCGAGCGCCTGTTGTCGCTGCCGCGCGAAATCGGGCCGCATCCCGAGACGGGCAAGCCGATCACCGCGTCGATCGGGCGTTACGGCCCATACCTCGCACATGACGGCAAATATGCGAAGCTCGGCTCGACTGCCGAAGTCTTCGAGACCGGCATGAACGCGGCGGTGGCGAAGCTCGCCGACGCGGCTTCGGGTAGCGGGCGGGAGCGCGGAGCTTCACGCGAGCCGATCGCGGTCCTCGGCAAGCACGCCAACGGTAAGGACGTGAAGGTGATGGCAGGCCGTTATGGGCCCTACGTTAGCGACGGCACGACCCACGCGACCCTGCCCAAGGGCGCCGATCCCAAGGCGATCAGTCTCGATGAAGCCGTTCGACTGATCGATGAAAAAGCCGCCAAGGGTCCTTCGAAGCGCCCGGCCAGACGAGCGCGGAAGAAGTCCTGACGCTTATTCGGCGACGTAACGCCAGGGCTGGTCCGGAGCGGCCTTCCGCCACACGGTGAAGAACGGGAATGCCGCCGGCTCGCCCGCCTTGGGCTCCTTGGCGCGGATGAACCCCCAGGTCACGCCGAGATCACCGCTCGTGGCGACCAGCGCGCCCTTGTCGGGTCCCCAGGTGATCGGCGCCGCGTTTCCTTCGCCGGCCGCCTTGGCGATCGCGGTGTTGCCGAACGTAAAGTCGGAGCCGCCGCCCATGTTCATCGCATCTTCCGATCCGAACTCGGCGAAGGCGGGTCCGACGCCGATCTCCTGCGCCCGGTCGGAGAAGGCCTGCTCGGCGGCCTTGAGCGACACCAGGTTGTCCTGCAGCCGTTGCGGGTCTGGTGCGACCATCTCCACGGGAAGCGCGGGATCGACCCGCGTCGTGATGTCCCCGTCGGCGCTGCCGGCACGCTTGTAGAAGGCGACTCGCCAGCCCTCCGGCCGCTTCACCCAATAGGCGAGATATTTGGCCCGGCGATCGGGCTTCCCGGCATCGTGAATGAACATGAAGCCGTAGGTGAACCCCTGAGTGCCGTCGGCCGAGATGCCCGCCCGGATCGGTGACCATTCGGCGCTCGCCGCGGCGTTCGCGGGGTTGCTCTTGAGCGCCTCGACGATGGCCGACTTGCCGATCGCAAAATCGAGCTTGGGCGTCGGCATCACGGCGTTTTCGGTCATCATGGCGCTGATCGAATCGACGATGTTCGCCTTGGCGCCGGCATTGGAAAAAGCGCGGTCGGCAGCGATCAGCTCCGACGCGAGCGTGCGCGGTTCCTGCGCCACCGCAGGAGCCGCGATGACGACCATGCATGCCAGCGGGAATAGTCTTGAGACCATCGTTGTTCGCTCCTGTTTGCACGGACCTTAGCGAAATCTTTTGGCGGCGGCTCGCCTCGTCGTCGAAGCCTTTGCCGTTCCATCGAAAGAAAGTCCCGCGAGCACGAATGCCCGCGGGACTCCGTCGCCGGCTAGGAGGCCGTACCTACTCGGCGACGTAGCGCCAGGGCACTTGGGGCGAAACCCGACGCCACACCGTAAACCAGGGGATGCGAGCGAGGCGGCCAGGCGGAACCGTGCCGTTGCGCTCGAGATAGCCGTAGGTGATTCCGAGATCGCCGCTCGAGGCGACAAGCACGCCGTCCGGCGCCCAGCGCAGTGGGCTACCCTTGTCGGTCCCGAACCCCGCCGCGATCGCGTCGTTGCCGTAGGTGAAATCGGCGCCGCCGCCGACGTTCATCGCATCGGCGCTGCCGTATTTGCGAAATCCGGCGCCCAGGCCAACCACCTGCGATTCATCGGAGAAGGCGCGCTCGGTCTTGTCGAGATCGGCGCGATAGGCGGCGATGGTCGCAGCATCGGCCGGGACTCCGACCAACCGCTCGGGAACGGCCGCGGGCCTGACGTCGGTCGACACCGGGCCCTCGTCGCGCGGGACCAGCTTGAATGCCGCGACGCGCCATCCGGCGGGACGCTTGATCCAATAGGCGACATATTTGTCCAGGACCGGGGGCTTGCCCGCCATGGTCCGGGTCGCGAAGCCATAAGTGAAGCCTTGCGTCCCGTCCGCGGAAACGCCCGCCCGCACCGGTGCCCAGCCGAGGCTCGACGGATCGGCGGCGAACGCCTTGCCAAGAAGTTCGACCGCGTCGGAGCGCCCTTTCGCCAAAGGCGGCTGGGGCACGATGAACATGACCACGTCATCATCGAGCATCGCCGCAACGGCGTCGCCGGCCGGCTTGCCGGCGGCGGCGGCGGCAAAGCCGCGATCCGCGGCGAGCAGATCGTCCGCGACGGCCTGCGGACTTTGACTGATGGTGGTGGTAGGCGGCGAAGACTGCGGCGCCGCCAGCGCGGTGACGGAAAGCAACGCAACTGACGCCGCGAGGCCACGCAATGCTGCGCTCATTTCGATCCTCGATGATTGTTCGACCTGCCTCAGGCTAGGCTGAAGGGCCGCCGATCATCCATGCGGGATCGTCGGGAAAACTGGCCTTAAGGTCACGGGATCGAAGGTTAAATCGCCTTTGACGACGAGAATTTAAGCCGCTGTCTCGTGCGTCGAGTCCGCGAAGATCGGGCGCTCCTCGATGTCGGTCGACAGGATCACCGCGGTCTTGGTGTCGCCAAAGCGGGTGAACTCCCGCAGCAACTCGGTCAGGGACGCATTGTCCGCCAGGCGAACCATCAGCACCAGCAGGCTGGGCCCGGTGACTCGGTAGCAAGCGAATACCGCCTGGTGCTTGCACACCGCGGCAATGCCCTCGGCGTCATTGTTGGCACGCGGCTGGAACTCGATGAGAGCGGAGATCGGCAGGCCGACCTTCGCCGGATTGATCCTCACCGTGAAGCCCTGGATGACGCCGATGTCGCGGAGGCGCGCAATTCGCTCCGCCACGGTCGGGGCTGACAGCGATGTCAGGCGAGCGATCTCCGAGCTCGATCGGCGGCCGTCGACTTCGAGCAATGCCAGGATCTCGCGATCCTTCGCATCGAGATCATGAACTCTGCGCATCGTTTCCCCCGCAAGTTTTACAAGCGCTGTCCTTGGGAATTCTAATGGGTCTGAAATTAAGGGAAAGTCCGTCAAACAGGAACAACTTTCCCGCCCCTTCGTCCCCAATATCGGCGATTTGTCGAAGAGCGAGCAGGGCCGCGAAGCTGCCCGCGATCGCGCTTACCGCGCCGAGGACCCCGTGGTCTGCGCAATTGTCGCAATCGTCGTTGTCGAACGCGTCTCCGACGAAGCAGCGGTAGCAGGGCTGGCCGGCCTCCCAGCCGCGAAACAGGCCGACCTGGCCCTGGAATTGCGCTGCGGCCGCCGAAACCAGCGGAATCCTGAGGCGATGGCTGGAATCCGATACCGCCAGTCGCGTCGCGAAATTATCGCTGCCGTCGAGGATCAAGTCGTGCCCGCCGAGCAATTCGTCGGCGTTGGTCGCATCGATGCGCTCGCGCACCGGACGAATCTCGATCGTCGGGTTGACGGACCCGGCAAACCCCGCCGCGAGCTCAGCCTTGGATTGGCCGACCTGGTCGTCGCGAAACAGCCACTGTCGTTGCAGGTTGGAGCGGTCGACGTCGTCGTCGTCAACAATGGTCAGCCGTCCAATCCCCGCGCCAGTGAGAGCGGGAATCGCCGCGCTACCGATGCCGCCGGCTCCTACGACGACCACTCGCGCCGCCTTGAGCCGCCGTTGGCCCACGCCCCCGATTTGCGGAAGGACGATGTGGCGCGCGTAACGGTCCAGCTCGTCGTCGCTGAGTTCGGTCACCGGCCGGTGCTTCCGAACCCCCCCGCGCCGCGCGCGGTCTCGGCCAGCGCTTCGACCTCGATGAAATTTGCCCGGAGCACCGGAGCCGGGACCATCTGGGCGATCCGTTCGCCGCGCCGGATTTCGAACGGTTCGGCGCCGAGGTTGGCGAGGATCACCTTCACCTCGCCGCGATAGTCGCTGTCGATCGTGCCTGGCGTGTTGAGGCAGGTGATGCCGTGCTTCAGCGCGAGGCCGGAGCGCGGCCGGACCTGGACTTCATAACCGTGCGGGATCTCGATCGCGAAACCGGTCGCCACGGCATGGCGTTGCCCGGGCCGGAGGACGAGATCTTCGGCCGCGCAAACGTCGAGGCCGGCGGCATGTTCGGTCGCATATGTCGGCAGCGGAAGGCCGTCGCCATGGGGTAGCCGCGTGAGTTTGATCTCGATCATCCAATCTCCTCGCCGACGCGCTCGACCAAACGGCGGGCAATCTCTTCCTTAGCCGCTTCGGGCCAATCTTCGATGCCGCCCGCGGTAATCAGGTGCACGCGGTTGCGCGCTCCGCCCATGACGTCGCCCGACACGTCGTTGGCGACGATCCAGTCGGCCTTTTTGGCGGTCCGCTTTGCCATCCCCTGCTCGACCACCCGCTCGGTCTCGGCGGCGAAGCCGATGAGCAGCCGGGGCCGCGATGTGCTGGCGCCGAGTTCGGCGAGAATGTCGCGCGTCGGCACGAACGCGAGCGTCGGCGGCCCGTCGCCCTTCTTGAGCTTGGCGCTGGCCGGCTCGACCCGCCAGTCGGCCACCGCGGCGACGAGGATCGCGACATCGGCGGGGAGGGCGGCAAACACCGCGTCCGCCAGCTCGGCCGCGGTCTCGACATCGACCCGCTGGACGCCCGTGGGCGTTTCGAGCGCGACCGGTCCGGCAATGAGCGTCACGCGTGCCCCAGCCTCCGCGGCGGCGGCGGCAACGGCGAAGCCTTGTCGCCCTGACGAACGGTTGGCGAGGACGCGCACGGGGTCGATCGGCTCGTGCGTCGGGCCGGCGGTCACGAGGATGTGCTTGCCCGCGAGCGTCACTTTCCGCCGAGGAAGCCGTGCTGGCCAAGCCAGTCCATGATCTCCTGCGGCTCCGGCAGCCGCCCCCGGCCATATTCGCCGCAGGCCATGTCCCCTTCGGCCGGCTCGATCACCTTGACCCCGTCTTCGACCAGCTGCTGAACGTTGCGCCGCGTCGCCGCGTGGAGCCACATCCGCACATTCATCGCCGGCGCGACCACCACGGGTTTGTCCGTCGCCAGCAACAGCGTCGTCGCGAGGTCGTCGGCGATGCCCGCCGCCATTTTTGCGAGCAGGTCGGCCGTAGCGGGACAGACGAGCAGGAAGTCGGCCGCTCGGGAAAGCTGGATATGGCCGATCTCGACCTCGTCCTTGAGCTCCCACAGCGATGTGTGAACCTGGCTTTCTGCCAGCGTTCCCAGGCTCATCGCGGTGATGAAATGCTCGCCGCCCCTGGTCAGTACCGGCGTCACCTCGTGGCCGGCCTTCTTGAACAGCCGGACGAGCTCCAGCGCCTTGTAGGCCGCGATGCCGCCGCCGACGATGAGGAGCACCTTTGCCATCGCTCTATCCTAGCACAAACAGGAGCACGGCGCCGATGCCCGCGCCGATGATTCCTGCGATGGCGTAGCCCTGCCAATTTCGCCGCTCGATCACTGCAATGTCGGGTAGCGGCGGGGCTGGCGGGGCGGCGCCGCGCGGCGGGTAATATTCGTCGAGGCGGTTGATCAACTCGGGGATCTTTTTCAGTGCCCGGACGACCTCGATGATGCGGTCGGCATAATAGGCTTCCGGCCCCAGCTCGGAGCGGATCCATTCCTTGAGGAACGGCTCGGCCGTCTCCCACATGTTGATGTCGGGATCGAGCGCGGTCGCGACCCCCTCATTCATCACCATCGTCTTTTGCAGCAGCAGCAGGTGGGGCTGCGTTTGCATGTCGAAGTCGCGGGTGATCGAGAACAGAGTCTCGAGCATCCGCCCGACCGAGATTTCCTTGACTGGCAGCCCACGGATTGGCTCCCCGGCGGCGCGCAGCGCGGTCGCGAACTCGCGCACGCTGTGGTGCGCCGGGACGTATTGCGCGTCGAAGTGGATTTCGGCGACGCGGTCGTAATTGCCGGTGATCAGGCCGTAGAGGATTTCGGCAAGCCAGACGCGCGCGCGGCGGTCGATCCGCCCCATGATCCCGAAGTCGATCGCTCCGATCCGGCCGTCGGGCAGCGCGAACAAATTGCCGTGATGGAGGTCGGCATGGAAGAAGCCGTCCACCACGGCCTGGCGCAGGAAGGCGCGGACGAGGATCGCGGCAAGCGCATTGCAGTCGTGACCCGCCTCGATCAGCGCTTCGCGGTCGTTGAGCTTGATCCCGTCGAGCCACTCCATCGTCAGCACGCGGCGAGCGGTCCGCCGCCAGTCGATTTCCGGGATGTAGTAACCCGGCTCGGCGACCATGTTCTCGCGCAGCTCGGAAGCCGAGGCGCCCTCGCGCTGAAGGTCGAGCTCACGAGCGGTCCACTGGCGGAAATGGGCGACGACCAGGCGAGGGCGCAACCGTTCCGCCTCGCCGCCGTAGCGCTCGACGTGGGCCGCCGCCCATTCGTAGGTCTCGATCGCCCGGGCGAATTCCTCTTCGATGTGCGGACGCAGGACCTTGACCGCAACCTCGCGGCCGTCGGTCGTGACCGCGCGATGGACCTGCGCGATCGAAGCGGCGCCGATCGGCACCTCGTCAAAGCGCGAATAGATCGCTTCGAGCGGCTGGCCGAATGAGCCCTCGATGGTCTGCCGAATGGCTGCGAACGGGGCAGGCGGCAGGTCATCCTGCAGCTGCGACAGATTGGCGGCGGCGCGCTCGCCGACCAGGTCCGGTCGGGTCGAAAGGGCCTGGCCGAGCTTGATTGCCGCCGGGCCGATGTCCTGAAGCGCGCGCGCGTAATCGGGGATGGGCGGCACTCGCGCGCCCAGCCGGGCGATCCGCGCCAGCCGCCGCACCGGGCGCGGGGTCATCGGGTCTTCCTCGATGCCCTGCAGCGCGCCATGACGCGCCAGCGTCCGGCCCCACTTCAGCAAACGCCACAGATGAGTGACAGAAGTGGTCAAATCTTCCAGCCTGAGTGAATGGTCACGAGTCCGCCTAGCATCGGCTCCGCAGCGGCGCGGACGAAGCCCGCCTCAGTCACCATCGCCTTGAACGCCGCCGGACGCGGGAAGCGGCGGATGCTTTCGACGAGATAGCGATAGCTGTCCTCGTCATCTGCGATCGCCTTGCCGAGGCGCGGGATCAGCTTACCGGCCCAGGTCTCGTACAGCTTGGCGAACCCGGGCCAGTCGCTGGACGAGAACTCCATGCAGAAGAAGCGCCCGCCGCGCTTCAGAACGCGATGCGCCTCGCGCAGCGCTGCCGGGATGTCGGTCACGTTCCGGATGCCGAACACGATGGTGTAAGCGTCAAAGTTGCCGTCGGCGAAGCTCAGCTTTTCCGCATTCTCGACCTGCCATGATAGGCTCAGGCGGTGGCCTTCAGCGCGCCGCTTGCCGACTTCGAGCATGTCGGCGTTGATATCCGCGACCGTTACGTGCGACCCGCGCCGCGCCATTCGAAATGCGACGTCGCCGGTGCCGCCGGCCATGTCGAGGATGGTCTCGCCGGCGCGCGGCTTCACGCGGGCGACGAAGCGGTCCTTCCACAGCCGGTGCATCCCGCCCGACATCAGGTCGTTCATGAGGTCGTAGCGCCGGGCGACCGAGCTGAAGACTGCGCCGACTCGCCGTGTCTTCTCTTCGGGGCTGACGAGCTCGTCGCCGAAATTGACCTGGTCGCTCATGGGCCTGCGCCTCTAGCGGGCTTGGCAGCGGTCCGCCATATCGTGCGCCTATGCCCGAGCTTCCCGAAGTCGAGACCACCGTTCGCGGACTGGCGCGCGTGCTCGACGGACGTCGCATCGCGAGCGTCGAAGCGCGGCGGCCCGATCTGCGCCGCGCCATGCCGGTCGATCTCGGCCAGCGCTTGACCGGCTCCCGGGTCACCGGGCTTCACCGCCGCGCCAAATATGGGCTGATCGACACCGACCGCGGCGACACGCTCGTCTTCCATCTCGGCATGTCCGGGCACTGGCGGGTCGACCCGGGCGAGCTTGCCAAGCACGACCACTTTCTGATCGCGACCGATGAGGGAAGGCGAGTCGCGCTTAACGATGCCAGGCGCTTCGGATCGCTGGACCTGGTGCGAACGGACGAACTTGCGCAGTGGCCGCCGTTCAAGGCGCTCGGGCCCGAGCCGTTCGGCATCGATCCGCGGGACCTGAAGCGCCGCCTGACGGGCCGATCGGCCGCTATCAAGCTGCTCCTGCTCGACCAGACCATCATCGCCGGACTGGGCAACATCTACGTTTGCGAGGCGCTGTATCGGGCCGGCATCCATCCGCGCCGCGCCGGCCGGTCGGTCTCGCTCGAGCGATTGCGGCGGCTGGTCCCGGCGATCGAGGCGGTCCTCGACGAAGCGATCGCGGCGGGCGGCTCAACCTTGCGCGATTTTGCCTCACCCGACGGCGAGCTGGGCTATTTTTCAAAGACCTTCCAGGTCTACGACCGGGAGGGCAAAGCTTGCGCTTGCGGTGGAACGGTCAAGCGGATCGTCCAAGGCGGCCGCTCGACCTTCCATTGCCCTCGCTGCCAGCGTTGACCTTCACGGCCTTTGCGGGTAGGGAGCCGGCACTTCGGTGCGACCCCCAAGGGGCGCGCCGTTTTTCATTGAGCTAGAGGATCACAATGGCGAATACGCCGCAGGCCAAAAAGCGCATCCGGCGCAACGCGAGCCGCGAGACCATCAACCATTCGCGAATCAGCCGCATCCGGACCTTCATCAAGCAGGTCGAGTGGGCGATTGCGGCCGGCAAGAAGACCGACGCCGCCGAAGCTCTCAAAATGGTACAACCGGAGATGGCTCGCGGCGTTGCTCGCGGAGTCATCCACAAGAACACGGCTTCCCGCAAATTTTCCCGCCTGTCCAAGAGGGTTGCGTCGCTCGGCTAAAAGCTGGGCTTAACGAAATAGCGAACGCGCCGTCGGGAAACCGGCGGCTCGTTTCGTTTCGGGACCGTCAAAAAAATGCAGCAATTCCGGCGATTCGCGCATTCGTTAACGCGGAAATAATCTTAAAAACCGCAGTTTTGCGCGACTTTCGGCCATGATTGGCCCAATTCCTATGTCAAGGGCCATTATTTCACTTTCGTGAAAAAACGGCACTTGCAAGCTTGGGCCGACACTCTCAAAACCGATCCTTCCGGGCGCGAATCCGCGCCGTGGGCAAGAGAGAAGTGAAGCGTTGAGCGCGCGACTCGGTTCGGGCGCAGCGCTTTCCTTTTGCCTTCGAACGGGGGGCTAGACGAGGGAGGCGCGGAACAGTGCAGGGGGTTGTTGCGAATTCGGTTGACGAGCCTGCCGGAGCGGTCGCCGCACCGCTCGAGGCGGCCTGGGACTCCATCCGCACCGGACTTCGCCGTGACCTTGGCGTTCGCACCTTCGACGGCTGGCTGAAGCCGGCCGAGCTTGGGACCTTCGATCCCGACAGCGGCGCACTCAATCTCGTGATGCCGAGCCAGTTCATGGCCGACTGGGTCCGCTCGCATTTCGGCGAGCGCCTGTCCCTGGCCTGGAAGACCGTGCTTCCGGTGGTTCGCGAAGTGCGGGTGGTCGCGGCATCGGACGCGCCGCGGCCGGCCCCGCTACTCATTCTCGACGAAAGCCCGTTGCCGTCCGAGCGCGATCCCAACGCGCCGAACTTCGATCCGCGGTATCGGTTCGAGACCTTCATCGTCGGCAAGGCCAACGAAGTCGCCGCGACGGCTGCCCGCACGCTGGCGACGTCGCAGACCGTCAGCTTCAACCCGCTGTTCATCCATGGCGGCACCGGCCGCGGCAAGACCCACTTGCTGCATGCGATCGGCCACACCTTCGTCGCCCACAACCGGGGCAGCAAGGTCGTTTCGATGTCGGCCGAAAAGTTCATGGTCGAGTTCATCCGGGCGCTAAAGGAAAACGACACGATCGGGTTCAAGCAGCGCCTCCGGAGCGCCGACCTGCTGCTCATCGATGACGTCCAGTTCATCGCCGGCAAGGATTCCACGCAGGAGGAATTCTTCCACACAATGAACGAGATCATCACCGCCGGGCGGCGGCTGGTGATCACTTCGGACCGCGCTCCGCAGGACCTCGACGGAATTGCCCCGCGCATCCTGTCGCGCCTGTCCTGGGGTCTGGTCGCGGACATCAACGCGGCGGATTACGAGCTTCGCTTTAACATCATCGTCGCCAAGCTGGAGGTGCTTCCCGGCGTCGAAATGCCGCGTCCGGTAATCGACTTCCTCGCCCGCCGGGTGACGTCCTCGGTACGCGAGCTCGAAGGCGCGCTCAACCGCATCGGCGCCTATGCGATGATGACTGGGCGGCCGATCGACGTCGCGTTCGTCGAGGAAGTGCTGGCCAATGTGCTGCGCGCCAACCAGCGTCGCATTTCCATTGATGAAATCCAGACCCAGGTCGCCGAGCATTACCGCATCCGCAAGGCAGAGATGACCTCGGCGCGCCGGGCGCGCGAGGTCGCGCGTCCGCGCCAGGTCGCGATGTATCTGTCGAAGCAGCTGACGCCCAAGTCGCTGCCGGACATCGGCCGGCGCTTCGGCGGCCGCGATCACACCACCGTGATCCACGCCGTCCGCCAGATCGAGAAGCTGCGCGCCAGCGACGCCGAGCTCGACGCCGACATCCGCCTGCTGACGCGCCAGCTCGAGGGCTAGTCCGCGCGGCGGTCAAGCCGCGTCATGGAAGATGATTCCCAACGTGTGGCGACTTCCGGAGCGGATCTCGCTGACGCCGTGCCGGTGCTGCGCGCGATAGTAGCCGCGTGAGCCGCGAACCGGCCGATCGCGGACCGGGAAGATCACGGCGTCGCCCTGACCGAGCGGAACCACCCGCGCCAGCGACTGCCGCCGTGGCCGTTGCTCGGTCAGGATGAATTCGCCGCCTGAAAACTGTGCGGGGTCCGACAACAGCACCGCGACCTGCAGCGGGAACAGGCTTCCGCCGTACACATCCTGATGCAGGCAATTATAGTCGCCGGGACCATAGCGGAGGATCAATGGCGTCGGCCGCGT
Organism: Sphingomonas sp. URHD0057; assembly: GCF_000620665.1. Taxonomy (GTDB): domain Bacteria; phylum Pseudomonadota; class Alphaproteobacteria; order Sphingomonadales; family Sphingomonadaceae; genus Sphingomicrobium. The sequence continues at coordinate 654,820 of NZ_KK211162.1, forward strand.
CTGTCCGGTCGCTCGGCACCGCGCCAGAAAATCCTCGTGGCGGTCGGGATAGCGGATCGGAGAACCGAGCGCCTCCTGCCATCCGTTGGCGATCGGGACGAGCCGTTCATAGAGCATGGGCCGGAGCTCGGCGATCAGCGGCGGGAGCGGGTAGCGGTAATATTTGTATTCCCCGCGTCCGAAACCGTGGCGAGCCATGACGATGGTGCTTCGGTACTGGTCCGACTCGTAACCTGCCGACAGCGACTCACAGGCGTCCGGCGCGATAAGCCCAGGAATGATGTGGAAGCCGCGGCCGTCGAGCCCGTCGCGGACCGCCTCACAGTTGAACCCTGCTAGGTCCGTCACGCTGCGTTCCGCTCGCCGATGAGAAGCTTCGCCTTGCGCCTGGCGCCCCACCGATAGCCGCCGAGCGAGCCGTCCGCGCGAATGACGCGATGGCAGGGGATCAGGATCGCCAGCGGATTTGCCGCGCACGCCTCGGCGACTGCACGGGCGGGCGAAACGAACGCAGGCTTGGTCACGACGCATCTCCTGAAGGCTTGGGAGTCGCTAACAGCGACCGCCTCCGCTTGCGTCCGGCCGATTGCGCCCAAAAGAAAAGGCCCGCCGGATCACTCCAGCGGGCCTGCTTTTGCGGTCGGTCTGCTTAGCCGCGTACTGGCTGCGGCCTTGGAACCGTAATCTTCACCACTTCGCCGTTGCGGCCCGGGAACCCGGTGAACAAGGCTTCGACCAGGCTCGGCACCAGCACGTCGAGGCGATTGGTCTGGGAGCGTGCCTGCGCACGGCCGTCGAACAGCGGCGTATTGGTCCCCGCAGCCCGGATGTGGAGGTCGATCTGGCTGTGATATTCGACGTAGCTGTCGATGCCACGGCCGCCATAGCCGCCGTACCCGAAGGGATCGTCCCACCCGTAATAGAAGGGCGAATGGAAGCCGAAGCGCGGATAATAGAACGGACTGCCGAAGCCATAGCCGCCATACCGCGGGAAGGGGTCCGACTCGATCCGGACCTGGCCGCGATCGACACCGTAGCCCAGCTGGACCGTCATTGACGCGGTTTGGAGGCTGCCGGCGGGCGTGTAGCCACGCGCTTGCAGCTGCTGTGCGACGATCCCGGCATAGCGCTGGAATTCGAGCCCGCCGTTGGCCGCCATGCCTTCACCGGGCACGACAACGAAGGTCTGGCCCTGCGGCGCCGGCATCGCCTGGTAGCGCGAAACCTCGGTGTTCAAAGTATTGGCACAGGCCGACAGGCCGAGCGCCGCGACGCCGAGAAAAGCCGTCGCTGCAAGCTTGGAAATACGCATACCCACACCCCTTCGAATCGGGAAACTTGTTGAATATCAGTGGTGTTATACCACTAACAGCGGTGAACCGTCGATGAAGCGAGTTTCTAGCGCGTCAGTCCGACGGCGTCATATGCAGCCGCAAGCGTAGGTGCCGCGATCTCTGTCGCCCGTTCACTGCCGCTGCGAAGCAGGCGGTCGAGTTCGGCCGGATCTTTCCGGAACTCCTCGAGACGGGAGCGCAATGGGGCGAGAAGCGCGATCAGCGCGTCGGCCAGTGCCGGCTTAAACGCGCCGAAGCCTTGACCGGCAAAGCGCTGCAGCACCTGTTCGACGCTGTCACCGGTGACTTCGGCGTAGATGCCGACGAGGTTCTTGGCCTCTGGGCGGCCGTCGAGTGCGGACTCGTCATCGGGCAGCGGCTCGGGATCGGTTTTTGCTTTGCGGATTTTCTGTCCGATCAGTTCGTCGCTGTCGGTCAAGTTGATCCGGCTCATGTCGGACGGATCGGTCTTGGACATTTTCATGTTGCCGTCGCGCAGGCTCATCACCCGCGCCGCGGTGCCGCCGCCGATATAGGGCTCGGGCGGGACGAACAGGTCGACGTCGAAGTCGGTGTTGAACTTGAGCGCGATGTCCCGCGTCAGCTCGACATGTTGCTTCTGGTCCTCGCCCACCGGCACGTGCGTCGCCTTGTAGAGCAGGATGTCCGCCGCCTGGAGCACCGGGTAGGTGAACAGGCCGACCGACGAGCCTTCCTTGTTCTTGCCTGCCTTGTCCTTCCACTGCGTCATCCGGTTGAGCCAGCCCATCCGGGCCGTGCCCTGAAGGATCCAGGCCAGCTCAGGGTGGGCCGCCACGGCGCTTTGGCGAAACACGATCGACTTGTTCGGATCGATCCCGCTCGCGATCAGCGCCGCCGCCATTTCGCGGACACTCGCGCCCAGGCGCGACGGATCAACCTCGACCGTGAGCGCGTGGAGGTCGGCGAGGAAGAACAGGCATTGGGCCTCATCCTGCATCCTCACCCATCGCAGGATCGCTCCGAGCAAATTGCCGAGGTGCAAGTCGCCGGTTGGCTGGATGCCCGAGACGACGCGCATGGGCCGCGAATCAGCCGGCATCGGTGTAGGACCTCCGTCGCCTCAACAGGGACTTGAACGCCTCGCGGTCGGTGCCGCCGAGGACCCACACCAGCGGAAAATAGACGAGCATGCCGCCGCTGACGACGGCAACCACTCCGACGAGCCGGTGGCCGAGCGAGCCTGTGAACCAGCTGCCGAGCAGCATCTTGATGCCGACAAGCGCGGCGACCATCGCCGCTGCGGCGATCAGCTGCCGGGCGAGGCGCGAGGCGAGCCATCTTTCCAGCCGGAAATGGCCGCGGCGGTGCAAGAGGGCATAGAGAATTGCGCAATTGAGCCACGAGCTGAGCGCAACCGCCGCGGCGAGCCCGCCGATCCCGAACGAAGGGATCAACGCGAAGTTGAGGATGACGTTGACGACGAGTACCACCAGGGCGATCTTGACCGGAGTGGCGGTGTCGCGGCGGGCATAGAAGCCGGGCGTCAAAACTTTCACCAGCACGTAAGCGGGCAGGCCGAGCGCGATGATCGACAAGGTGAGCGCCGTGAAATGCGCGTCGCGAGCGTTGAACTTGCCTGCCTCGAAGATCGCCGAGACGAGCGGCAGGGCGCTGACCGCCAGCGCCAGCGCGGCCGGCAGGCACAGCAGCATCGCCAGCTCCGCCGCCTGTCCCTGGACGCGGGCCGCCTTGCCGGCCTCGCCGATGTCGACGTGGCGGCTGACTTGCGGGAGGATGGCGGTGCCGATCGCGGCGCCGATCACGCCCAAGGGAAGCTGATTGAGGCGGTCGGCATAGTTGAACCAGCTGACCGCGCCGGTGCCGATGCGGGCGAGGAAGAAGGTGTCGATGAACACGCTCACCTGGTAGACGCCGGCGCCGAGGGTGGCGGGCAGCACCACCCTGATGAACTGCTTCACCCCGGGGGTGAGCCGCGGCTTGCGGACCTTGAGAACGATGCCGGCGCGCTTGCAGGCCGCCACTAGCAGGCCGAGCTGGAGCACGCCGCCCACGGTCACGGCGCCGGCAACGGCCGTCGCCGTGATGGCGCCACCCTGACGCACAAAGATTAAAGCCGCCAGCATCGCCAAGTTGAGCAAGGCCGGCGCGAACGCCGCCGCGGTAAAGCGCGAGATGCTGTTGAGGATTCCGGAAAACAGCGAGACCAGGCTGATCAGCAGCAGGTAGGGAAAGGTGATCCGCGTGAGATACGTCCCGAACGCCAGTTGATCGCCGTGCCATCCCGTAATCGCGAGGATGAACAGCGGCATGATCAGTTCGAACAGGATCGTGAACAAGATCAAGGTCGGTAGGAAAACCGCCAGCACTTCCTCGGAGAAGTTGCGAGCTTCGCCTTCGCCGCCGGACTGGAGGCGCTGGCTGTAGAGCGGCACGAACCCGGCCGAAAACGCGCCCTCGCCGAACAGCCGCCGGAAGGTATTGGGCAGGCGGAAGGCGACGTAGAAGGCATCGGTGTAGAAGCCCGCGCCGAGTACGCGCGACATCAGCATCTCGCGCGCAAAGCCGGCGATCCGGCTGACCATCGTCAGCCCGCCGATGGTCCCGGTGGCCTTGTGGAGGTTCATCGCTCGCTCGGCCGCGCCGGCGTCAGGATTCCGAGGGAGCTTCGGACGGCGCCGGCTGGCCCGAGCCGTTGCTCTCGCCGCCCTGCTGTTCCTGGAACGCCTCGAGCTGCGCGAGATAGGCGCCGGCAAAGTCGATCGGGTCGAGCAACAGCGGCGGGAAGCCGGTGTTGGCGACCGCTTCCGACACGATCTGCCGCGCGAACGGGAAGATCAGCCTCGGCGCCTCGATCAGCAGGAACGGCGGAAGCGCTTCCTCGGGGATGTTGCGCAGGCCGAACAGCCCGCCGTAGCTCAAATCGACGACGAAATGGACGCCATTCTCCGAGCGGGCGGAGACCTCCATCTTGAGCACGATCTCGTGAACGTCGTCGCCGAGCTTCTCGACGTTGATGTTGAACTGGACGTCGACGCTTGGCTGAACCTGCCATTGGAAGACCTGAGGCGCGCTCGGATTCTCGACCGACAAGTCCTTGATATATTGCGCGAGTACCGAGACCTGCGGCTCTTCACCTGGCTCGCCCGAGCCATTGCCGTCATTGGTCGGTTCCTGGTCCGCCATTCATGCTGTCCTTACAAAGCCTTGAGTTGTGTCGGGAGCCGCTTCGAGAGGGCGGCGCGTCGGGCTGGGCGACTAGCAGCCGCACAAATGGGGCGCAATGGCGGGTTCGTGCGTTGCCGGTGTTGGAATCTAAACCCGTTGCGCACTATGTTGCGCATCAGGATCGAAATAGGATTGCAAGTTGACCGTCATCGTTATTCTCGCCCTCGTCGCTTTGTTTGTCGGCCTGCGCCTCTATAGCGTGCTGGGCGAGCGCACCGGGCATGAGCAGCAGCCGATCCTCAAGCCAGCCGACCCCGATGCGCGGGTCGAGGCGCGGGTCAGCCAGCCGGCCGTAACCACCCCGGCAGCGACCGATGCCGGCGACATGGCGTTCGTTCCGACCGCCGGACCCGGGGTTCGCGCGATCCTCGCCGCCGACCCGGCATTCGACGTCGCCCGCTTCCTCGAAGGCGCCAAGGCTGCTTACAAGATGATCCTCGAGGCCTTCTGGAAGGGGGATCTCGACGAGGTCCGGAGCCACGTCGACGATCACGTCTATGAAACCTTCTCCAGCGCCGTCGAGCAGCGCCGGAAAGACGGGCTGGTCCTCGACAACCGCCTGGTGGCGATCGAGCAATCGGTGATTTCCGAAGCGACGGTCGATCGCAACATCGCCGTCCTCACCGTCCGCTTCGAGGCCGACATCGCGGCGGTGACTCGCAACGCAGGCGGCGACGTGGTCGCGGGGTCGATGAGCGACGCGGTCCAGACCCGCGACCTGTGGACCTTCCGCCGCGACCTTTCCACCCGCGATCCGAACTGGGTGCTGATCGAGACCGACGAGGACGAGTGACCGGCGTGATCCGGGCATTCGCGCTCGCAACCTTCCTCATTCTTGCGGCCTGCGCGACCATTCCGCCGCCAGCCCCCACTCCCCCGCCGGCACCCGTTCCAGTCCCGGTTCGACCCGTTCCGACCCCCGGTCCAACGCCGCCGACTCCTAGCCCGATCGGACCGACGGCGCGCGCAACCGGCTTCAAGGTCGAGGCGCCGCGCACGCTGAAAGCCGAAGAGGCGCGGAGAGCGCTCGCCGCCTTTCAGGCGAGCTGCCCGGCGCTGATGCGGCGCCAGGACCAGTCGCAGCTGACCAGCCCCGGCAGCTGGAATGCGGTGTGCACCGAGGCGGCGTCGCTCGCTCCCGATTATGCCCCGGGCTTCTTCTTCTACCGCTTCGACTGGCTCAAGGTCGGCGACGGCCGCGCTTTCGCCACCGGTTATTACGAGCCGGAGATCGAGGGTTCGCGAACGCCCGAGCCGGGCTATGTCCCGCTCTATCAACTGCCCCCCGACCTCGTCCGCTGCACCAAGGCCGACGGGACCACGGGCCGCGGCAGGGTCGATCAGACCGGCACCTGCGTCCTCTATTTCACTCGCGCCGAAATCGAGGACGGCGCGCTGGCGGGTAGGGGGCTCGAATTGGCCTGGGCCAAGGATCCGGTCGACCTCTTCTTCCTCGAGATCCAGGGCTCGGGCCGCATTCGCCTTCCCGACGGGACGGTGATACGCGTCGGTTATGCTGGGCAGAATGGCCGCGACTATGTCGCGGTCGGGCGGTTGCTGCGGGACCGAGGGATCCTTCCGCCAGGCGGCGCCAGCATGCAATCGATCAAGGACTGGATCCGCGCCAATCCCGAGGCCGGCAAGGCGTTGATGCGCGAGAATCTCTCGTACGTTTTCTTCAAGGAACTGACCGGGCCAGGTCCGCTCGGCGCGCTCAATGTCGCCGTCACGCCGCACGCCACCGTCGCCGCCGATCCCAATTACGTTCCCCTCGGCGCACCCGTCTTTCTCAAGATGGACCGCGCCGAAGCGACCGGCCTGTGGGTCGCTCAGGATACCGGCGGGGCGATCAAGGGCTCCAACCGTTTCGACACCTTCTGGGGGGCGGGGCCGGAGGCGGTCGCGATTGCCGGGGGCATGTCGGCATCCGGCGAGGCGCTGATTCTCGTTCCCAAGGGAGCGGCGGGCAGTGCGTCCGCTCAGCCCTGACGAAGCTGAGCTGTGGTCCATGTCGCCGCGACCATCAAGCCGCTGTCGCGCGATAGGGTCGAACCCCAAAGCGTTGATAAACCGGCACTATCGGCCGCCAAGCCAAGCGTGGCCAAACCTCCGCGCAGCAACGCCGTCGGCCCGTCCCGGACATCTCTCGGAACGACCCTCGACGGCGGCTGGGACCGCCGGCTTCTTTCCGGCTCCGTCCAGCCCGACGTCACGCTCGACCTTCATGGGCTGAGCCTCGACGCTGCATGGACCGCGATCGACCGCACGCTGGAGCGCGCGATTGCGAATGGCGCGCGGATCGTCCTGCTCATCACCGGCCATCATCGCGCCGGCGATCCGCCGGTCCAGCGCGGGAGGATCCGCGCTGCGGTTCACGATTGGCTCGCGGCGTCGCGCCATGCGCCCGCGATCGCCGCGGTACGGGGCGCGCATCGTCGCCATGGCGGCGGCGGCAGCCTCTACATCGTGCTCAGGCGCCACTGACTTTTTCTTAACCCCTCGCGCGTAACGCGAGCGGATAGGCGGGCACGCCATCCGCGCGAGGTTGCTGACGTTCGATGAAAGCTGGCACGGCCCAACAGATCAGCAACGCGATCCTGTCGTGTGTGGCCGGCTTTGCCTCCTTCCTCTTCTCGCTCGCCGCCTTCCTCTACATCACCGAGTTCGACACCAAGCTGCTGGCCGCGCTCGCCGCCGGGGCGTTTTGCCTGTTGATCAGCTACATCGCGTCGGAGCGGCCCAATAGCGAGAGCGCCCGGGCCCTGAACGCGCTCGGCGACCGCTTGCTTGCCGTGGAGCAAGGGGACCTGACGTCGCCGGCCCCGCCCGCGCTGCGCCGGACCATGCCCAAGCTGGCAACCGCGGTGGACACGCTGTTCGCCGAGGTTCGCACCTCGATCGAGAACGCGCATGCCCTCGGCATGTACGACCCGGTGACGTCGCTTCCGAACCGGCTGCATTTCCGGTCCGAGGCCGACCGGTTGCTGGGCGAAGCGCCGGCCGACGCCAGCTGCGCCATGCTGTTCGTCGATCTCGACCGCTTCAAGAACGTCAACGACAGCCTGGGCCACGCACGGGGCGACCAGCTGCTGATCATGGTCGCCAACCGGTTACGGGTCTGCGTCAACACGGAGTTCGTCGGCAACGCGGCGACGCGACCGTTGCTGGCGCGGCTCGCCGGCGACGAGTTCACGATTTTCTTCCCCGCCATCGAGTCGGTTGCCGCGATCGAGCGGGTTGGGCGGCGGGTGGCGCAGGCGGTCTCCGAGCCGTTCGAGCTTTCTTCGCATAGCGTCGACATCGGCGCGTCCATCGGCGTTGCCGTATCGCCCGATCACGGGACCACCATTGAAGCCCTGATGCGCGCGGCCGACATCGCCATGTACCAGGCCAAATCCAATGGCGGCGGGCAGCATTGCCTGTTCAACGCCGAGCTTGCGGCCCAGCACCAGGAGCGGATCGACACCGAGCGAGCACTGACCGAAGCGGTCCAGCGCGGCGATTTCCTGCTCGCGTTCCAGCCGCAGATGAGCCTGGTGACGGGCGTGGTCGTGGGCGCCGAAGCGCTGCTTCGCTGGAACCACCCGCGCGACGGCCTGCGCCTGCCCGGCACCTTCATCGGGGTGGCCGAACGGACCGGCGTCATTTCGGAAATCGGCGATTGGGTGATGGCCGAGGTCGCCTCCGTCCTCGGCGATTGGCGGCGCACCGGCTTCAAGGGGCGCCTCGCGTTCAACGTGAGCCCCCGCCAGGTCGATCGCCCCGACTTTTTCCTCCGGCTGCGCTCCGCGTTCGAGGACGCGGACGTGCCCCTGTCGATGATCGAGCTCGAGTTCACCGAAACGGTCGCAATGCGGGTCAGCGAGGCGGTGCTCGAGGAAATCGGCGCGCTTCGAGAGGATGGCGCGCGCATCGCGATCGATGACTTCGGAACCGGCTATTCCAACCTCGCACGGCTGCAGGCGATGCCGCTCGATCGGGTCAAGCTCGATCCGTCGCTGATCGCCGAGATCGAATCGTCGGAGAAAGCCCGGGTGATCGTCCAGGCGGTCATCCAGCTGATCAAGGGCGTCGGCTGCGAAGTCGTGGCCGAAGCGGTCGAGACCGTCGCTCAGGGCGACATCCTCCGCGCCATGGGCTGCGACACCGTCCAGGGCTATCTGTTCGCCGCGCCGATGTTCGAGGCCGAGTTCCTCGACTGGATCGGCAACGCCGACCGCGGCAGCGTTAAGTCGGTGGCTTAGCCCAGCACTTTCCGCACCACCCGCTCGTAGATGCGCGACAGTGCGCGAATGTCTTCGACCGCCGCAACTTCGTCCAGCTTGTGCATGGTCGCGTTGGGCAGGCCGAAGTCGACCACCGGGCAGAGCTGGATCAGGAATCGCCCGTCCGACGTGCCGCCGCTGGTCGACAGCTCGGGCTTTTGGCCGGTTTCCTCCTCGATCGCCGCGACGATCACGTCGTAAAGCAGCCCCGGCGGCGTGAGGAACGCCTCGCCCGAAATCCGCGCGCGGACTTCCGATCCCGGAGCTTCGCGCGCGGCGATTTCCTCGACCATTTTGACGAGATCGGCGCCGCGTTGAAGATTGTTGAAGCGGATGTTCAACTGCGCGGTCGCCGACCCGGGGATGACGTTGCTGGCATGCGTCGGGGTGTCGATGCCGGTGAATTCGAGGTTGGATGGCGGAAAGGTGTCTGTTCCGTCGTCGAGATGCACGGCCTCGAGCGCGGCGACGACCCGCGCCAGCGGCGGGATCGGGTTGGTTGTCCGGTGCGGGTAGGCGACGTGGCCTTGCACGCCCGGCACGTCGATCCACATGTTGACCGAGCCGCGCCGCCCGATCTTCACGGTGTCGCCGAGCCGGTCGACCGAGGTCGGCTCGCCGATCAGGATCATGTCCGGGCGGATGCCGCGCTCGTTGAGCCAGTCGATGATCCGCGGCGTACCGTAGACGGCATAGCCTTCCTCGTCGCCGGTGATCAGCAGCGACAGCGTGCCCGCGGCTTGCTCGATCCGTGACAGCGCCGCGACGTAGGCCGCGATGGCGCTCTTCATGTCGTTGGCGCCGCGGCCAACGAGCGCTCCGTCGACGATCTGACCGGCGAACGGGTCGACGCTCCAGCCATCGCCCGGCGGCACCACGTCGAGATGGCCGGCGAAGCCGAAATGCGGGCCGCCGGACCCGCGGATCGCGACCATATTCTCGGTCGGCCCATCGGGGGCTTCGCCCATCACCCAGCGATGGACCTCGAAGCCGAGCGGCGCGAGCGCGCGCTCGAGCGTGTCGAACACCGCTCCGCTCGCCGGCGTCACGCTGGGGCAGGCGATAAGCTCTGAGGCGAAGGCGACGGGATCGATCTCGGGGGGCATGGGGGAGCCGTAGCAAGCCTTCGGGTCGAGGCAAGTTCGGCCCGAGCGGAACGGTTCACCGAGTCATTGGTCGGTTCATCGAAATAGGGCTTGCGTCGACGCTACAAATGTAGCACGCTACAAATGTAGCACTGGCGATTGTGCTAGTGAAACAGGGGAAGTCCATGCTCGTGTTCGGTCGGTTGCGTGGGGTCATGCTGTGCGGAAGCGTCCTTGCCGCGCCCGCGTTCGGCCAGGCTGCAACGCCCGTGCCTGCGTCGGATCCGGCGGTGGCTTCGCCGGCGGTGGCGACGCCAGTGGCCGGGAAACGGATCTACACCACGGCGGACTTCGCGCGCTTCGCCCCCAAGACTGCCTACGACATGCTCGTCCAGGTGCCGAGCTTCACCATTCGCACCGCCGACACGACCGAGCGAGGCCTCGGTCAGGCATCGGAGAACGTGCTGATCAACGGCGAGCGAATCGCCAACAAGTCCGGCGGCGCCGTCGATCAGCTCAAGAAGGTGCCCGCCGCCAATGTCGAGCGGATCGAGATCGTCGACGCCGCGAGCCTCGGCATCGCCGGGCTATCGGGCCAGGTGGCGAACATCGTCTTGAAGCAAGCGACGGCCTCCTCGGGCCAGTTCGACTGGGAGCCGAGCTTCCGGGCGCATTTCGCCAAGCCCGAGCTGCTCGGCGGATCGGTCAGCTATTCCGGCAGGAGTGGGCCGGTCGACTATACGCTCTCGCTCAAGAACAACCCCGGGCGCGGCGGCTTCGGTGGTCCGATCCTGATCTACGATGCCAACCACGTGCTGACCGAGCGGCGGAACGAAATCTATCATTCCGAGACCGAGAATGCGAACGCGGAGGCCAAGTTCACCCTCCATGGGCCGGGCACGTCGATCGGCAACATGACGGTCGGCTACAACCCCTATTGGTCGCCGACCCACATCCGGGACCGGCGCGACTTCGTCACCGGGGAGACCCGCCGGCGATCGACCATCACCAAGCTCGACGGTTATTTCTTCGACTGGAACGGAGATTATGAGTTCGCGCTCGGGCCGGGCCGCTTGAAGACGATCGGCCTTTATCATTTCGAGCACGAGCCGCTGGTCACCACGCAGATCCTGCGCTTCGACAACGGCAATCCCAGCACCGGGACGCGGCTCGACCGCAACACGCGAATCAAGGAAATGATCGGCCGCGCCGAATATGGCTGGAAGGGTGGCAGGAACGACTGGCAGCTGTCGCTCGAGCGCGCGTTCAACTCCCTCGACCAGATCGGACGCCTGTTCAGCCTGTCGCCTGACGGCGAATTCGAGGAGGTCGAATTTCCCGGCGGAAGCGGCAAGGTCCAGGAAGTCCGCTATGAAGCGATCGGGACGCTGAGCCGGCCGCTGACATCCAATCTCGATCTGCAGGTCGCGGCGGGGGCGGAAATCTCCAAACTCGAGCGAGTCGACGGCGACCTGCCGCCGCGTAAATTCTTCCGGCCCAAGGGAAGCGTGACCTTGGGCTGGCGACCGGCGGACGGCTGGGACGCCAGCCTGAAGCTGCGCCGCCGTGTCGGCCAGATCAGCTTCTACGACTTCCTCGACCAGCCTAATCTGTCGAACGACCGCGAGAACAGCGGCAATCCCGACCTGGTCCCTCCACAAAGCTGGGAAGGCGAGGTCGAAGTGGGACGCGACCTTGGTCCGTGGGGCAAGACGCGGCTGCGCACCTGGTATTATGCAGTCGAGGACATCATCGATCGCATCCCGTTGCCGAACAACGGCCAGGGCGTCGGGAACCTGCCAAGCGCGAAACGCTACGGATTCGAGAGCACCAGCACGATCCAGTTCGATCCGATCGGCTGGACCGGCGCCAAGCTCGACCTCACCCTTCTTCGCGAATGGACCTCGGTCCGCGATCCACTGACTCGGGAAAAGCGGTCGATCAGCGGCGTGCAGGATGTTTTTGCAATCGCCCAGCTTCGGCACGACATCCCGCATACCGCCTGGGCGTGGAGCGTTTACGTGCAGCGCAATCACTACGCCAAATATTACTACCCCACCGAGGTTTACGACGCGCAGGATATCCCGACGATCGCCGGCTTCTACGTCGAGCACAAAAACGTCTTCGGGATGACCGTGAGGGCAACGGTCGACAACGTCTTCAACGGCCGACATACGCTCGATCGGGTCGTCTACACCGGTTATCGCGACCGCTTTCCGGTCTCCTTCTTCGACAAGCGTGACCAGCTCGTCGGGCCGCTGTTCAACCTGTCGGTCAAAGGCACCTTCTAGCGCAGCCGCGCCGCCGTCTGTAACGGCGGGCGAGCGGAGGTGCAGCATGCCGAAGGTCGATCTCGAAAGCGTCGAGAAGGTTCAGCGGACGGGCTACCCGCCGCCCGCACGACGCGCAAGTCCGCGGCCGCTGGGCGCAGCGGCTTGCGGCGCCGTTCGGGCTGACCGATTTCGGCGCCAACATTGCGACGCTCGAGCCCGGCGCCTGGTCGAGCCAGCGTCATTGGCACGTCGGCGAGGACGAGCTGGTCGTGATGCTCGAAGGCGAGGCGGTGCTCGTTGAGGACGAGGGCGAGACGGTGATGCGGCCGGGCGATGTCGCGGTCTTCGCCAAGGGCGTCGCCAATGGGCACCATTTGATCAACCGCTCGGATCGGCCGTGCCGCCTCATTGCGATTGGCCGGCCGCCGGCCGACGTCTGCTATTATTCGGACATCGACATGATGGTCGGCGCAGACGGCAAGTACACGCACAAGGACGGCTCGCCTTATTAGGCCGCCTTGTCGACCTCATACTGATCGATCACCCACGGCTCGTCCTGGGCCTTGTCGATCCACTCGGCGACGTCGGGGTGGGACAGCACCGCCTTCATGTAGACCCCCGCGAACGACGGCACGGCGACGCCGTAGGTGATGAAGCGCGTGACGACCGGCGCGTACATCATGTCCGCCGCGCACCATTCGCCGAACAGGAAGTCGCCGGTGCCGCCGAAGCGCGCCCGAGCCTGCGCCCACAGCTGGAGGATGCGGTCGATCTCGTCGCGCATCGGGTCGCTGAGGTCGATCGGGGGAAAACTCTTGCGGACGTTCATCGGCAGCTCGCGGCGGAGGTTGGCGAAGCCGGAATGCATTTCCGCCGCCATCGATCGGGCCATCCCGCGGGCGCTGTCTTCCTCCGGCCAGTAGAGCTCGCGCCCATAGCGGTCGGCGAGGAATTCGATGATCGCCAGGCTGTCCCACACCACGCAATCGCCGTCCCACAGGATCGGCACTTTGCCCAGCGACGGCGCGAATTCGTCGCCCTCGCGGCGTTTCTCCCATTCGGAGTCGAACATCGGCACGACCAGCTCCTCGAATTCCTCGCCCGATTGCTTGCACGCGAGCCAGCCGCGCATCGACCAGGTGGAATAGGCACGGTTGCCGATAATGAGCTTGAACAAGGTAAGCTCCCTAGATGGTTGCCGCTTCGAGGATCGCGGTTCGTAACTCGGCGATTCCGCTACCGGTTTCGCTCGACGTGGTGAAGATGGCCGGGTGCGCGGCGGGATGCTTGCGCGCCTCGACCATCGTGGCTTCATAGAGTGCGCCGAGCGCCGAGGGCTTCACCTTGTCGCCCTTGGTCAGCACCAGGTGATAGCCGACCGCGGCGTCATCGAGCATCCGCATCACGTCGCGGTCGACGTCCTTGAGCCCGTGGCGCGAATCGACGAGCACAAGCGCACGCTTGAGCACTGCCCGCCCGCGCAAATAGTCGTTGACGAGGAAGCGCCAACGCCGGACCAGATCCTTGGGCGCGTCGGCGAAGCCATAGCCGGGCATGTCGACGAGCCGGATTTGCGGCGGGCTGCCGACGTCGAAGATGTTGAGCTCCTGTGTGCGCCCCGGCGTATTCGACGTCCGCGCCAGCGCCTTGCGGTTGGTCAAGGCATTCAGCAGCGAACTCTTGCCGACGTTCGAGCGCCCCGCGAAGGCGATCTCGGGCACGTCGGGATCGGGCAGGAATTTGAGCTCGGGCGCCGACTTCACGAACGCGATCGGTCCCGCGAACAGCTTGCGCGCGCGCTCCCCAAGTTCGCCGTCGTCGGTCATCAGTCGTGAACCGGGTGCGTGTCGGAGAAATGGAGACCGTACTTGCGGTACAGCCACCATTGCTGGGCGATCGTCAGCAAATTGTTGGTGATCCAGTAGAGCTGCAGGCCCGCGGCGAACGGCGCCATCATGAAGACCAGGAACCACGGCATGAGCGCGAACACCTGCGCTTGCGCGGGGTCCATCGGTTGCGGGTTCAGTTTCATCGACAGCCACTGGGTCGCGCCGACCAGGATCGGGAGAATGCCGATGGCCAGGAACGCCGGCGGCGTGAAGTGGAGCAGCCCGAACAGGTTGACCGGCGTCAGTGGGTCGTGCGCGGACAGGTCCCTGATCCAGCCCACGAAAGGCTGATGCCGCATTTCGACGCTGACTAGGAGCACCTTGTAGAGCGCATAGAAGACCGGGATCTGAAGCAGGATCGGCAGGCAGCCCGCGGCGGGATTGATCTTTTCCTGCTGGTAGAGTTTCAGGATCTCCTGCTGCTGGCGCGGTTTGTCGTCCTTGAAGCGCTCCTGGATCGCCTTCATTTTCGGCTGGACCTTGCGCATCGCCGCCATCGACTGGAACTGCTTGTTCGCGATCGGGAACATGATCGCGCGCACGATCAGCGTCAGGCAGATGATCGCGACCCCGAAATTGCCGAGCGTGCGGAACAGGAACAGCAGCAGGTCGAAGATCGGGATCATGAACCAGTGGAACCAGCCCCAGTCGATCGCATAGCTGAAGCGCGGGATGCCCGCCGTCTCGTAGCGATTGAGCAGCGGCTTCTCCTTCGCGCCCGCGAAGAAGCGCGTCGTGGTCGTTTGCGTCGCTCCCGGTGCGATGGTTGACGATGCGAGTGCGTAATCGGCCTGATAGCCGCCGCGGGCGCTCTTGCGGAACTCGCCGCTCAGCGCGCCCTGTGGGGCCAGGGCGGTCAGCCAGTATTTGTCGGTGAAGCCGAGCCATCCGCTCGCGCCGGTGAAGGTTTCGGACTTGCCTTCGTCGAGGTCCTTCCAGTTGACGTCGTAATTGGCCTTGTCGTCGAACACCCCGATCGGACCGACCTGATTGGTCCAGCTGTCGGGGTCGGGTGACTTGGTCGCGCGGCTGACGAGGCCGATCGGACGGACGCTCAGCGACTGCGTCGACGCATTGGCGACCGACTGCTGGACCGTAAACAGATAGTCGGCGTCGACCGCGATTTTGATCTGGTAGCGCGCGCCGGACGGTGCCTGGGTGCTGAGGGTCACCGGTTCGCCGGGCGTCAAAGTCGCGCGGTCCGTCGACCACACCGCGTCGAGGCCGGGCGCCTGTCCGTCGGGCGCCGTCCAGCCGAATTGGGCCACATAGGCGCCCGGGGTTCCGAGCGGCGACAGCAGCCGCACGGGCGGCGAGTCCTTGGCGATCGTCTGCCGCTGTTTCACTAGCAGCAGATCGTCGATCTGCGCCCCCTTGAGGTTGATCGATCCCTGGAGCGAGGGCGTCTCGATGCGCACGCGCGGACCCGATCCGAGCGCCGCGGCGATGCTTTGAACCGTCTTGGGCGTCGTAGGGCCGGCCGGCTGCGCCTGCGGCTGCGGAAGCGGCTGCGACTTGCCGTTCTCGATCTTGGTGCTCGGCGGGTTGGCGGTCGGGAAATATTTGTTCGCCGCCCACGTCCAGCCGAGTAGCACGAGCGCGCTCAACACCACCGCGAGGATCATATTCTTGCTGTCGTTCACTGGTGTAGGATCCTCTTACGGTACCGGGTCATGGCCCTGGCCGCCCCACGGATGGCAGCGCAAGATGCGTTTGAGTGCCAGCCACCCGCCATGCGCCGCCCCATAGCGTTGGATTGCGGTGATCGCATAGGCCGAGCAGCTTGGCTGGTAACGGCAGCTTGGCGGCAGGATCTGCGACGGCCCTTTCTGCCAGCCCTTGGCGATCAGGATCATCAGGCGGGCAATCACGCGCGCAACCGGTCCAGCGCGTTCGCAAACTCCGAACGCAGCAGCTCGAAATCCCGTTCGATGCCATTGGCACGGCCGATCATGACATGGTCCGACCCGGCCACGCCCTTCGCTGGCACGATCTCCCGCGCAAGCGCGCGGAAGCGCCGCTTCATGCGGTTGCGGACGACCGCGCCGCCGATCTTCTTGGTCACGGTAAAGCCCACGCGCATCGACGGATCGGCGTCCTTGCGATCGCGAACCAGCAGGATGAAACCGGGGGTGGATGCCCGCTTCCCGCTGTTGGCAGCGAGGAAGTCGGCGCGTTTCCTCAGCGTGACTAGGCGCTGAGCTTCTTGCGGCCGCGGCCGCGGCGCGCGTTCAGCACCTTGCGTCCGCCGACCGTCGCCATGCGGGACCGGAACCCGTGCCGCCGCTTGCGGACCAGATTGCTCGGCTGGAAGGTGCGCTTCATCGCTCATGCCTTTAAGTTCGAATTCAAAGAAAAAGGGCCGCCCAGGGGCAGCCATTGTTGAGCGCGCCGATAGAGGAGAGGCCAGCCGAAGTCAATCGGCCGCGCCGCCTTGTTCGGCCTTGCGGAGCGCTTCGCGGCGCAGCGCGCTGCGGCGTCTCAGGCCCCAGTCCATCCACCGTCCGGCCTTGGGCTGCCAGCGCTTCAGACGGACATAGCGCCGCTTGGCCCACATGCTGGTCTTGAGGATCAGCGCGACTCCGGGCGCAATCAGGAAGATGCCGCCCGGACCGGGCAGCGGCGCGAGGACGAGGCCGGCGACGACCAGCAACACGCCGAGCGCGAACAGCCCCCATTCGACCACGGGCATGTCGATCAGCTTCCGCCATTGCTCGCGCGAAATCATGCGTATTGATGTGGTGACACACCTGGGTTGACGCAAGCGGCTTGCAGTTATGGTCCACCGCGGGCTAGCTTCGCTCCGCCGAGCTAGGGGGAAGTCTGACCAGCGCCGGGTTTTGTGGGGACGGGGCCTGATGGCCGCGACCGTCGCCACTGTCGCTTATCTCGGCCTCGAGGCGCGCGCCGTCGAGGTTCAGGTCCAGCTGTCGTCGGGTTTGCCGGCATTCATTATCGTCGGGCTGCCGGACAAAGCAGTTGCCGAGAGCCGCGAGCGCGTGCGCGCGGCCTTGGCGTCGATCGGCCTCGCGCTTCCGCCCAAGCGGATCACCGTCAATTTGTCGCCGGCCGATCTGCCCAAGGAAGGCTCGCACTTCGATTTGCCGATCGCTTTGTGCCTGCTGGCGGCGATCGGGGCTACGGACGCCGAGACGCTGTCGCATTATGTCGCGGTCGGTGAGCTCAGCCTCGACGGCCGGGTTGCTCCGTCGCCGGGCGTGCTGCTTGCCGCGATCCATGCCTCGGCGCAGGACAAGGGCCTGATCTGCCCGGTTGCGCAAGGCAGTGAAGCGTCCTGGGCCGGTGAGCTCGACGTCATCGCCGCGCCCGACCTGCTTGCCTTGCTCGCGCATCTCAAGGGAAGCGCGCTACTGCCTGCGCCGCCCGTCGCAGAGGCCGAGCCGCCCGACGGCGGCCCTGATCTTGCGCAGGTCAAAGGGCAGGAGGTCGCCAAGCGCGCGCTCGAGATTTGCGCCGCGGGCGGCCACAATCTGCTGATGAGCGGCCCGCCCGGCGCCGGCAAATCGCTGCTCGCCGCGTGCCTGCCCGGCATCCTCCCGCCGCTGCAGCCGTCCGAGGCACTCGGCATTATGTAGCAGTCTCCGGAAAGGGAGCGCGCCTAGCGGCGCGAGCCGCGCTTGATTAGCGGGTGTCTAGGCGCGCTTCTTGCGGCCCTTCTTAGCCTTCAGAGCCAGTCCCTTTTGCGCGGGTTCTTTATGTGGGGCGGTGGTGCATTTTGTCGTGAAAACCACGCCGGTTGCCACCGATTGGCTGCCGGAAACAACATGTTGTTCGTATCGCCAGTGATCGCCAAACATATCGACGAACGTGATCGCCATATGCAATTCAAAGCGGCCAATCCCGGCGCGCATCGCACGGAGCTTTCCGGGGCTCAGTCGCATCGGGGTGTAGGCTTCCACAGGGACCTGCGGGCCAACCGTTCCCATCGCGGTTTTGTAATTCATGCTCGGGAAAATTCTGGGCTTCTTTCGTCCAGCGATGAAGTAGAGTCGGCGCTCGCTCGCGACTTCCTCCGCCGGGGTTTTTCCAACGTTCCGCAAGAACACGTCGATGCTAGCCTCATTGCCAGAGATCCTAAGCTTCTCCTTTTCGGCAGCCAGGTAGGCCCTCAGTTCGGCGCGCGTCACCTTTTCGGAATGTCGCAGACCCTTTTCGGCGGCGTTAGCAGCCCGCCGCGCTTCGATTGCACCGGCTTCGGTGTGCTCAGCAGCGTTCTTTGCGAAAAAGGCGGCGGCGGCAGCGGCACCGAGCGTGAGCACTCCAATCAGCGTGCCCAGCCAACCAAACAACAAAGTGTAATCAGCGGCATTGCGGGCGGCGTCCGCGGCCTTCCATTGGGCGCAAAGGTCGCTGGCACCGTTGTTCTGGCCTTCCTTACATGGCTCCTGATAACCCTTGGGCTCATTCGGGCGCTGGAGCGCCGCCGCCACATTGTTGAGGGCGTTGGCTACGTTCTGGTTGGTTGCGTCGGCTGGTTGATTACCGGTCTGCTTTGGGTCGGCGGCGGCTAGGCTTAGCCATCCGACAAACGCAACGAGGATGCACCGACAGACTCTAGGCATTGGATTAGAAACACCGCCGTAAACTTGCCCCGAGCAAGCTTGTTTCTAACATTCGGTTCGGTTTCGTGAACCCCTATTGCGGATAGCCTCTCAACCAACTGCGCGTAGGTAACCCCACGCTTCTTCAGCTCGGCCTTGAGCAGACCCTTCGCCTTCGCCTCCCATTTCGCATTATCCGGCATTTGCCACTCCGTTCGTCGCAAATGCCATCATATACAACACTTTTGCACTTGCCTAGAGTGCATCAATGCCATTATATCCGATGCATAGGCACTGGAAACGATGGCAATTCACTTCCTCCTCTCGGCAAAGGCCCGCACTCTGAGCCTGAAAGCTGTGTTCTCGATGAGCGAGGACAAGGCTTACGAGACGTTCAAGGCTCTGCGTTTCGCAGAGACGGACGGCGAGGCTGTTTGCCCGCGCTGCGGCTGTCTCGAAAGCTACAGGAATGCCAAGCGCCGCAACTTTGAGTGCGCCGGGTGCAAGCACCAATTCACAGTCACGAGCGGGACGATCTTCGCCAACCGCAAAATGTCGTTCACCGACTTGCTCGCGGCTATCGTGATCTTCGTGAATGGCGCGAAAGGCGTTGCCGCGCTCCAGCTGAGCCGTGACCTAGACTGCCAATATAAGACCGCGTTCGTTCTCTCGCACAAGCTGCGCGAGGCGATGGCGCGCGAGCAAGCGAGCGTCCAGCTGAACGGCATTGTCGAGATTGATGGCGGCTATTTTGGCGGCCACGTTCGCCCGGAAAACCGCAAGGAAGATCGCAAGGACCGCCGCCTGAAAGCGCACCGTTCCGACAAGCGCCAGTGCGTCGTTATCATGCGCTCCCGCAGTGGCCGCTCGCTACCGTTCGTGGTCGCCAACGAGGGTGACGCTTGTCCGATCGTTCGCGATCGCGTCGGCACCCTCGCCACCATCTACGCCGACGAAGGCACGGGTTGGGATGCGCTCCATGCCGGTTGGGATACGAAGCGCGTCAACCACTCGGTTGCATTCATGGACGAAGGCGTTTGCACCAATCAGGCGGAGAGCTATTTCTCTCGCCTTCGTCGCGCCGAAATCGGGACGCATCACCACATCGCCGGCCCGTATCTCCACGCCTATGCGAACGAAATGGCATGGCGCGAAGATCACCGCCGCGTGGACAACGGCAGACAGGCAATGCTGGTCGCGGGAGCGGTCATGGCAAGTCGTCAGAGCCGCAGTTGGACCGGCTACTGGCAGCGAGCGGCCTAGAGGTCGGGCGGCTCCCAACCCTTCGGGGCCAATCTCGCCATATCCGAGAGCAGGCGTTGGAATCCCCACGGATCGGCATAACCGTCCTCATCGACGGGGACAGTGAACGGCACATGCGGTTCCCATGGGAAGCGCCACCATTCGGCGGTATTCAGCGGGCCAACGCCTTCAAGCGGCTCACAGCCGTAGCTACGGAGAACCCCTTCCCACTCTTCGCGGGGAAACCGGCGCAGCGCGATCAATTAACAGTTCGGGGAAAGTCCCACGTAAGGCACCGGACCGCAAAGATGCGCAGGCATATTGAACGCATCGTCATCGACGTGCGTAGCCTTAAGCACCCTCATAGGCATACCATACATGGCGGACAGGATGGTTTCGAGCGCAGGCTCGACATCGGCACGCACCAAGTCGGCATCACGGTGCGACAGGACAAAGCCAGGCACCGAGTCCGAGTATGCGCGCAGACCACCATCGTCGCGGCTTTCAAACCGGACTTTGACGATTACGGGGCTTTCGGGGCGGCTAGCCATAAAGTGAGTCCTCAAATATTCGTGGCACACAACGAATCCGAGCTTCACTTGTTCACGTTAACAGAACACGCACCATCGAATCCGATGCGTAAGTCATTATTCGCAATGCAGTGAATACCTGATTCGGGTCTTAGACGCAATTCTTTCGGCAATGCAATAGCGCGGCAATTAGGACACTATCCAAAGTTGGTACTGTCCCGGCCCGTCCACAGAAGTCGCGCGGCCTTTGTCCCGCTGCTCGCGCAGGGCAACGCCAACGCGCTTCGTCATAACCCTCAACATACGTTGATCTTCGGCGTCCATTGCCCGCTCCAGCAGCATCTGAGCGGCAATCTCGCGGGTCGTTAGCGGTTCCTTGGACGTTCGCAGTATGGACAGCACCAAGCGCGACATTTGCCCGCGCTTCGCCCAATCGTCGGGCGGGCGGAACGCCTTGGGCCGTATCGCTTCCAGCTCCATATCCGGCGCGACGATCCGAAGCGTCCCGTCGATATGCTCCAGAGCATTGACCAGCTCGCGCAACCGTTCGTGCGTCCGCTCAATGTCGAAAGCTAGCTCGGCCCGCTTCTTTACGAGGCCCGTCACCATGTAGTCTGTCATGGCGATTATGTAGCAATCGCACCAACGGCAGGCTTCCGGAGACTGCTACATAATGCCGGAGGCACTCGAAGTGTCGATGGTCGCATCGGTCGCGGGCGAGCTCAATGGCGGCAAGATCAGGCGGCGGCGTCCGTTCCGCGCGCCGCATCACAGCGCCTCGATGCCGGCGCTGGTCGGCGGTGGCCTTCGCGTCCGCCCTGGCGAGATCAGCCTGGCGCATCTCGGCGTCCTGTTCCTCGACGAGCTTCCCGAATTCCAGCGGCCGGTTCTCGATTCCCTTCGCCAGCCGCTGGAGACCGGATCGGTCAGCGTCGCCCGCGCCAATACCCACGTAACTTTCCCGGCGCGTGTGCAGCTGGTGGCGGCGATGAATCCGTGCCGCTGCGGCCATCTCGGCGATCCGGCGCTGGCCTGCAGTCGCGCGCCGCGCTGTGCCGCCGATTACCAGGCCAAGGTGTCGGGCCCGCTGCTCGACCGCATCGATCTGCATGTCGAGGTGCCGGGCGTGTCGGCGGCCGACCTGACGCTCCCGCCGCCCGCCGAGGGCAGTGCCGAGGTCGGCCGGCGTGTCGCCGCCGCGCGCGAGCTGCAGGCGCGGCGCTACAACGGCAATGGCGTCCGCACCAACGCCGAAGCCGACGGTGAGCTGCTGGATTCGGTGGCGACCCCCGACGACCCCGGCCGCAAGCTCCTCGCCGACGCGGCCGCCGCGATGCGCTTGTCGGCCCGCGGCTTCCATCGCGTGATGCGCGTCGCGCGAACCATCGCCGACCTCGCCGGCACCGAGCAGGTCGGCCGGATCCACATCGCCGAGGCGCTCAGCTACCGCCGCCAGGCACCGCGGAATTGACCAGTTGTTAGTAACGAGGAAGGATTAGTGCGGGATGCGAAGGGGGCAGAGCCATTGGAAAATTTGAATCCGGTCGAATGGGCGATCCGCCCTTTTAGGCGCTACGCGGACTTTGGTGGTCGTTCGCCGAGGGCGGAATATTGGTGGTACGCCGTTTTCGTAGGGATCGTCGGGTTCCTATTGGGCGCCATCGACGGAGGCGTACTTCACACCATCATCCTTGGCACTCTTGGCCCTCTTGGTTTGGCGTTCACAGTGGCCTGCATCCTGCCTAGTGTCGCCGTGCTGGTCAGGCGTCTTCACGATACCGAGCGAAATGGCTGGTGGGCGCTGGTGAAAATTCCTTCCTATGGCCTCATCATGACCGGCACCTCTACGACCGTCGGCGTTTTCGAGGCGATGCCGATGCCCATTATCGTTGTCGCTGTAATCGCATGGCTTGGAGTCGGCATTACCGTCTTCCTTTTCGTAATCAGCGAAGGCACCGGGGGTCCGAATCGCTACGGGCCAGACCCTTACGGTCCAGCCGATCTCGAGGAGGTATTCGCCTAACCTCTAATCGGCATCCTGCTTGTGGAGCACGGCGTTGACGACCTGTCGCGCCGTGTCGCGGATTACGTGCCCGGCATCCTCATCTTTCGACAACGCGAACATGAATTGCTTCGCCTCCTTGAAGCTGATGTGCGGCGGCAATGGCGCGATTTCCGGATCGGTTTTCACTTCGAGCACCACCGGCGTGTCGGCTGAAAGGGCCTCGTCCCACGCCGCTCCGAGGTCCTTCGGGTCGTCGACGTAAATGCCCTTGAGTCCGATCAGCTCGGCAAACCGTGAATATCGCACGTCGGGGATGTCCTGGCTCGCGTCGAAGCGCGGGTTGCCGTTCATCACGCGCTGCTCCCAGGTGACCTCGTTCAGATCCTCGTTGTTGAACACGCATGTGACAAGACGCTTGTCCGGCCAGCGCTCAGCGTATTTCGCGATGGTGATGAGCTCGGCCATGTTGTTCATCTGCATCGCTCCATCGCCGACGAGTGCGACAACCGGCCGGTCCGGATGCGCGAACTTCGCACCAATCGCGTAGGGTACGGCCGCGCCCATCGAGGCCAGACCGCCCGACAGCGAGGCCATCTGCCCCTGCTTCACGCGATAATCTCGGGCATACCAATTGGCGCATGAGCCGCTGTCGCTGGTCACGATCGCATTGTCGGGCAGGCGCGGGGACATTTCCCAAACGACCCGCTGCGGGTTGACCGGATGCGCCTTGGTCTTGGCCCGCGCTTCGAGCGCCTGCCACCAATCGCTCATCCAGCCCTCGATCTGCTCGCGCCAGCCGGGGTCGGCCTTCCGGTCGAGCATGGGCAGGAGCAGGCGAAGAGTCTCGGCGGCGCTGCCGTGCAGGTTCACTTCGCACGGGTAGCGCAACGACAGCATCGCCGGATCGACGTCAATCTGGACGGCTCGCGCGGCGCCGGTCTTGGGCAGGAATTCCGACCAGGGGAAGCCGCTCCCAACGATCAGCAGGGTGTCGCAGCCGTTCATGAGGTCGGAGCTCGGGCGGGTGCCGAGCAGCCCGATGCAGCCGGTCACGAACGGCAGATTGTCGGGCAGGGCAGCCTTGCCGAGGAGCGCTTTGGCCACGCCCGCGCCAAGCTTTTCGGCAACTTCGATCACTTCATCCGCGGCTCCGAACGCGCCGGCGCCGATCAGTATTGCGACCTTGT
The DNA here is from genome assembly GCF_000620665.1 of Sphingomonas sp. URHD0057. Classification (GTDB taxonomy): domain Bacteria; phylum Pseudomonadota; class Alphaproteobacteria; order Sphingomonadales; family Sphingomonadaceae; genus Sphingomicrobium. The sequence goes on from NZ_KK211162.1 coordinate 678,420, forward strand.
TGCCGGCGTTCAGCACGTCCGCTGCGCGCCGCAGATCAGCCTCGGCCGGCACGATCACCGGGCGCGAGTATCCCGGTCCCGATCGCGTGAATCCGTGGGCCCGGGCGGGTTCTTCGAACGCTTGTTCCTGCACATCCTTCGGGATGATGACGACCGATGGCCCACGCCGGGCAAGCGCCAGCCGGATGGCCCTGTCGATGACGTGCGGAAGCTGCGCCGGATGCGTGACCTCCTGAACATATTCGGCGACATCGGAGAAGACTCGGTCGAGGTTCAGCTCCTGCTGATAGCTTGCGCCGCGCACCGTCGACTCGGCCTGGCCGCAGATGGCAAGCACCGGCATATGGTCGAGCCTGGCGTCGCACAGGCCGGTGATGAGGTGCGTCGCGCCTGGACCTCCAGTTGCCAGGCACACTCCAAGCTCGCCGGTGAATTTGGCATGAGCGACTGCCATGAAGGCGGCCATCTCCTCGTGACGAGGCTGGATGAAATCGATCGTCCCGTCGCGCTGCAATGCGCCGATGACGCCGTTGATGCCGTCTCCGGAATAGCCAAAGATCCGCTTGATGCCCCAGGCATTCAGCCGGTCGACAAAGAAGTCGGCTGTTTTCATCTCGGGCACAACAACGCGGCGGCGCGCCGTATGCTCCCGGTTGTCGGCGGAGCGCTATACTGACATCCTGCTGGCAGGAGCCCCGTGCCGGCGATAAGGTGCCCGCCATGGACGCGCGGACCCGCAAGCATAGTGAAATCGACCCGGCCTCGGACGAGGCGCGGTTGCTGGCGGAAACGATTACGGTCAAGCGCGACCGCTTGCTCGCTTCGCTGACCCTGATCGCGGGCGTCGGCCTCATCGTCGCTTTGCCGTTCGCGCTTCGCTACGGCGCGGAATTCTTCATGCCGGTGACGGCGGCGCTAGTGGTCGCGATTGCGCTCGTCCCGCTGCTCGAATGGTTCGAACGCCGCGGAGTGCCATCGAAGCTGGCGGCGGGCCTGTGCCTCATCATCTTCCTCGCCATCGCCATCTTCGCCATCGGCTCGATCCTGGTTCCCGCGACCGATTGGGTGGCGCTGGTGCCGAAGCGTATCGGCAAGGTTCGCGATGCGCTCCAGCCGGTGCTCGACCTGTACAAGAATCTCGACCGGTTCATCGACCGTACGACGTCGCAGATCGCGATCTCCCAGCCGCAGGGACGCACCGTTCGGATCGAGACGCCCAACTCCGTGCTCGGCCTGCTTACGTCGTCGGCGCCGCACCTGCTGATCCAGCTGTTCTTTGCGCTGCTGGTGATCTTCTTCTTCCTCGCCGGCTGGACGACGATGCGGAAGAAGACGATCGTCAGCCGCGGCAGCTTCGAAGGTGCATTGACCACGGCGCGGGTGATTCAGCAGGTGGTCGACGCGACCTCGACCTATCTCGGCACGATCACGCTGATCAACGTCGGGCTAGGCGCTCTGACCGCCGCCGTCCTGTGGTGGCTCGGGATGCCGTCGCCGGTGATGTGGGGCGGCATCGTCGCGGTGCTCAACTACATCCCCTACCTCGGCCCGATCGCCTCCGCGCTGCTGCTCTTCTTTGGCGGGCTGATGACCTATCCCGACATCTGGAGCGCGCTCGCCCCGCCGGCGGCATTCATCTCCTTCCACCTGATCGAGGCGAACATCTTCACGCCGCTGGTCGTCGGTCACCGGCTGACCATCAGCCCGCTGTCGATCCTCGTCTCGCTGTCCTTCTGGGCGTGGGTGTGGGGAACCACCGGCGCGTTGCTCGCGGTGCCGCTGCTGATCATCCTCAAGACGATTTTCTCTGCTGCCGGGACGCCCGACATCGCTGGCTTCCTGTTCGAGCATGGTACGCTGACCCACATCGGCGATCCGGACGAGGAGGAAGAGGAGGAGAAGCGCGAGATCCAACCCGCGATGGTTGACACCGAAAAGCCCGCCACCTAGGTCGCCGCCCACGCCAAAAACGCGGGTGTAGCTCAGTTGGTTAGAGCGCCGGCCTGTCACGCCGGAGGTCGCGGGTTCGAGCCCCGTCACTCGCGCCACTTTTCACGCGGCCTTGTGCTGGATAGACGGCGTCATGGCCGGCCGACCCTCCGCTTATGCTGCGCTCGGGCTCGAGCCCGGTGCGGACAGCGCCGCCATCGACCAGGCCTACAAGGACCTCATCAAACGCTACCACCCCGACCGCGCCGGGGGCGATGCCGATCGCGCCGCAGAGATCATCCAGGCCTATCGCCAGCTGCGCGGTTCCGCGGCCCGGGACGCGCTGGAATTCAATGAATTCGAGGGGCTGGCGGCCAAACCCTGGTTCACCCGGGCCGCTCTTCCCATCGCGGCAGCCGGAGCGATCCTCATCCTGGTCCTGACGACTGGGCCGGTCAGCCGCCTCAAGGGTGTGCCCAGCCTGCCGCTCGGGAAAGTCAGCAGGGAGCGCCCTTCCGATCCGATGGAGCAGCCGCTGGCGCTCGCCGCGGTCGACCGCGGAGTGGAGGATGCCCTGCGGCTGAACCACTCAAGCGACGAGATGGCGCTGGCAAGCGCGACCCGCGATTGCCACCATCAGTTGCGGCTCAGGCCAAGCCTCGGCCAGCTCGACCGCTGCGCGGCGTTCGACGACGCCGTCGTCGTCCTCCAGGACCGTGATCCGCTGCGCGACCAGGGGCCCTTCAGCGAGCTTGCCGTGACCGGCCGCCAATGGAGCGGCGCGCAGACTTTGTCGAACGACAATCTGGCGATCGACGGCCGGCTCGACCGGATCCGCCTGCGGGTCGAGCTGGCGCTCGCGCCGGCCGTCCCGCCGTCTCCACCGCCCGAAGCCGATTAAGGCTGCGCGCCGCCTCCGGCCGGGGGAGGGGCTGCGGCGCGCTTGCCGAGAGGCTGCTCGGTCGATGCTGTCTCGCCCGACAAGGCATATTTAAGGTTGTCGGAAGCGTCGAACTTCTTGACGTAGTCCTCGTGCCCCGCATCGTCGGCCGCCTTGCGGGCGACGAGGTTGAAGCGCACCGCGACCCGCTTGTCGCCGCGCATCGACGGCGCCAGCTTGATCGGCTCCGCGCCCGGGATCTTGGCGATCTCCGAGGCGACGCTGCCCGGCCCGGTGACAACATGCTCGACCGCGAGTGCGGCATTACGCAGTGTGACCGCGTTGGGCTCGCGCCCGGCGTAGCCCGAGCTGAACGCGGCGGGCAGGCCCCAGCCGCCGGCCCAGCGGTAGAAGATGTGCGCCCCGACGATCGCGCTCTTGGCCAGCGTCGACGACCAATAAGGGACGACGTAATTGGCGTGATAGTGAGTGGCCCAGCCGACCGGCGCATAGACCGCGCCCGACAGCGCCGCCTCGGCGACCGAATAAGCGCGCTTCCACCCATCTGCGTCGGGCCGGCGATAAAGCGAGCCGTCGCAGGTAAAGGTAAACTGGCAGCCGGTGACTCGAGTCGAGCCTTCGTAGACCACACCGCAGACGCTGGACGGGAAGGCGGGGTGGCGGACGCGATTGAGGACGACCTGGGCGACCGCACGCTTGCCATCGCTGTCCTGATTCCCGGCCTCGTAATAGACCGCGCTGGCGAGGCAGGTGAGCGCCTGGCTGCGAGCGGCGGCATTGCCCTTGAAGGCAAACGGCGCCGCGGCCGGATTGGGGCCGGCCGCGACCGGAATCGCCTGGTTGATCTGCAGCGCCTGCTGTGGCGCCACTTGCTTGAGGATCAGCGGCGGCGGAGCCGGGGGCGCCGCCTGCGGCGTTGCGACGTCCGATACCGAGCCGACCGATCCGGCGATGGCCGCGGCGCCGATCAGGCCGAGCAGGCCCGTGCCAAGCGCCTCGCGCGGATGGGCGCGCCAGAGCTCGATCGGGCGCGCCCTGAGAGCGCCCACTCGAGCCTTGAACGCCGCCAAGGGCGGGGAAAGGGCCAGCGATGCGGTCATTGCGAAGTGATATAGTCCCCTAACACGCGTGATTCAATCGCGCCGCTCAGGCGCCGCCCGGAAGCGGCCGGTTTGCGACCACCTTATCAATGGTTTCAATGGGATGATCCAGACAAGTCCCATAATGAGATAGAATGTCATCTGAACCAGAACAGGCCAGCGCCCGACGAAATGCGCGAGGCTTGCGACGAGCATCGCCCAGACGATTATGAGCAGGAGAATCGCGGCGATTCCGGCTGCTTTCCTGCCCGAAGGTTGCGCATTGTGAGCCATCGGCGCGCCTTTACACGCAAATTTGCGCCGTCCCCAGCCCCCACGGGTGGGCAACAAGAGAGCGTTCACAACGGCGGTTGCCCAAGGATTCAAACCGATTACAAATGCGTCCTGACAGGCGCCGCGCATCCGCCGACCGAGGGGAAAGATTCGATGGTCATCGCAACCCAACCGACTGAAGGTGAAGCCAACACGTCGACGCTCGAGCTGCCGGAGGGCGGCGTCGACGCGCCGAACCTGCGATATTTCGTGATGGCGCTGTTTTTCATCTTCGGTGGCATCACCAGTCTCAACGATGTCATCATTCCCAAGCTGAAAGAGCTGTTCACGCTCAACTACACGCAGGCGATGCTGGTCCAGTTCTGCTTCTTCACCGCTTATCTGGTGATCGGCATTCCCGGCGCCCAGCTGGTCAAGAAGATCGGCTACATGCGCGGCGCGGTGGCGGGCTTGCTGACGATGATGGTCGGTTGCCTGCTGTTCATTCCGGCCTCGGCGACCGCGACCTATGGCCTGTTCCTGTTCGCCTTGTTCGTGCTGGCGAGCGGCGTGGTGGTCGTCCAGGTGGTGTCGAATCCGCTGATCAGCCTGCTCGGGCCGCCCAAGACGGTCCACAGCCGGCTGACCTTCGCGCAAGCGTTCAACAGCCTCGGCACGACGATCTTCCCACGGGTCGGTTCGGCGCTGATTCTCGGCGGCCTCGCCGGTGTGACCGCCGCGCAGCTGTCGGGCGTGGCGCTCGACCAATATCGCACGGCGGAGACCCGCGCCATCGTTCACACCTACATCGGACTGGCCGTCGCGCTGGCCGTGATCGCCGCCGTCGTGTGGTCGTTCCGCAACAAGCTGCCGGGCGAGACGCATGACCACAGCTCGCCCCTGGCCGGCTTCTCCTTGCTCAGGCGCCCCCGCTTCGGCTTCGGCGCGCTGTGCATCTTCCTTTATGTCGGGGCGGAGGTCTCGATCGGCTCGCTGATCGTCAATTACCTGATGCAACAAGATGTGCTCGGGATCACCGACGCCGACGCCGGCAAGATGATCATGTATTATTGGGGCGGGGCGATGGTCGGCCGCTTCATCGGCTCCTACCTGCTTCGCGTCATGAGTCCCGGCAAGATCCTGGCAACGGTCGCGGCGGGAGCGATCGTGCTGATCGCCATTTCGGCCAACACCACCGGTACGACGTCCGCCTACAGCTTGCTTGCGATCGGCCTCATGAACTCGATCATGTTCCCGACGATCTTCAGCCTTGCATGCGAGAAGCTGGGGCCGCGCGCGGCGGATGGGTCCGGGATCATCAACATCGCGATCTTCGGCGGGGCGGTGGTCCCGGTGCTGACCGGGCTGCTGGCCGACAAGTCCGGCAGTCTTCAGTTCGCGCTGCTCCTGCCGGCGCTGTGCTACGCCATCATCGCCGGGTTCGGAATCTATGCCCGCCGCCCCGCCGAAGGGCCGGTGATGAAGGCGGTGACCACCTAGCCGGCGGTTTGACCCTGGCTATCCCATCTGGATGAGCAGGGCATCCATCAGCAAGGCGGTATCGACCGGCTTGACGAGGACCGTGATGCGGAGCTCCAGTTGCGAAAGCGGCGAGGGAAGCGTCTTCGCCGACAGGACCGCCATCGGGATGCTCCGTTCGGCCAGCAGCTCGACCACGTCGGGGCCAGCCGATCCGCAATCGTCCCAGTCGACCACGGCCGCCGAGATGGTCTCGGATTCGAGAATGCTGATGGCGTCAGCGATCGATGCGACCGGGCCGGCGACGCATCCGTCGCGTTCCTCGATGGCCGACGAAAGATCGAGCCCGTGATAGGCATTTCCATCAACGATCAAGACGATCTTGGAGCCGAACATCGCACTCCTTTTGAGCGGGGAGCGCGCGAGGTCTCTCAGTCGCGGCTGGCTCGAGGCGGCTCCGCGATGCCAGTCTAATGCTTCTGATCTATTTAAGTTTCATCCACTTACGCAGATTAATTCACTGCGTCTCCGCGGTCCAGGTGCAGGTAGCCGCTGTCGAAATCGCCGGCCGCCGCCAGCTTCCGCCAATCGCCGATGTAAATGGAACGCGGATTTGCTCGATCGATCAGGCCATCCGCTTCAAGCCCCTTGATGGTGCGGTTGACGTGGACCGCCGTCAATCCAGTCGCATCGGCGAGCTGTTCCTGAGTCATCGGCAACTCATAGTCGGTTTCCACGCCCATCCCGGCGACCTTCAGGCGAATCGAGAACTCGCACAGCAGGTGAGCAATCCGGGTTCGGGCATCGCGCCGCCCCACGTTTGCGATCCATTCACGGAAGATCGAAGCGTCGACGAGAGTGTCCAGCCACATCGCGCGGCCGATCGCCGGCCGCTCGAAGGCGATGCGCAAGATGTCTTCGCGCGGGATCAACGCGACCTTGCCCGTCGTCAGCATTTGCACGCTGTGGTCGGCCACCTTCAGAAGCGAGTTCTGCAGATCGACCATCTCCCCTTTCATGTGGATCGAGACGATCTGGCGATTTCCGTTGCACACGATTTTCGAGCGGACGGCGAAACCGGACAGTATCACGCACGAGTGCGTCGCGACGTCCCGCTCGCGCACGACATAGTGATGCCGATCGTAGGTTCGGATGTGGAATGGCAGCGCCAGCAGCGCGTCTCGATCAGCCTGGCTGAAGCGTTCGTGGTACTCGAGCTTGCGGAGCATCGGCGCGAGGGATGACTCGCTCGGTGGTGATGTGGAGGTCTCGCTCAACTCAGTCTCCCGCTGCAGGGGCGGGAGCACAAGTCTCTCTCTGTCGCCAAGGACAGCCCGTAATACGGTGGCGATTTCTTGCTTTAACACAGTTAGGCTGGATGGGCTGATTTATTATATCTCCTAAGGCTCTCGAAGTTAGCGGCCATCCCCGACATAGATTGGCAGCGGTTGATCCATGTTATTGGTATCTCTCGCAAATTGGTGTGGAGTACCGGCTCGGGGGTGAGGCGATGTCGGAGTATCGGGTCTACTGTCTGGACCAGCAGGGCAAGAGCGTCGAGGTGCAGGAAATCGCTGCGTCGACGGACGAAGAGGCGATCAGGCAGGCACGCGCCCTGAAAGGGTTGCGCCAGTGCGAAGTTTGGCGCGGGCACAACCTAGTCGCGAAGATTACCGATTTTAGCCTGGTGAGCTGACCCGTCCGAAGCGGCGTTGGCATTGCCGACACTCGGCCGGCGTGAGACAATCCCGGCCAGGGAGTGGCCGATGCCGATACGCTTGCCGATCAAAGCTCCGTTCAATCGCATTGGCAGAGGCTCGCCTGGCGTCTCCGCCGCCGCGCTCCTGCTCGCTGCTTGCGCTCCGGTCCCGCCGGCGCAGCCCGCGATCGCCAAGGTCAATCCCGCAAGTATCGCCGCCGCTCCCGGCACGTGGGACGGGCGCGCGGTGGAGGTCGTGGGGCTGGTGCTCTGGGAGGGCGGAAGCTTCGGTCTCTATCAGGATTATGGCGCTTACTGCCGCGGGGCGGAGCGCGCGGCGATCTACGTTCATTGGGCGGAGTGGCCCGGGGTGACGAAGGCGGACAGCCGCCGGCGCGCGATCGTGCGCGGGGTGTTCCGCAACCGTCTGGGCGCAAAACTTTCCGATGGAAGCACCTTGGGCCTGACGGCGGCGCCCGGCCCGGGACCGCTGGAGCCCGGCAGCATCGTCCGCTGGCTGTCCAAGCCTCAGCGCCCATGCCCCAATCGTTCGTAGGCCAGGCTGAAGATCTGCGATCCCCCCAATTCGCCGTTTTCAGCATTTCCTCACTTCCTGCTCATGCCTTTCATCCCGACTGGGGCCATGACGAGCCGCCAGTCATCAGGAGGTAGGCCCATGATCGGTTCGAGCCGACCGGCCGGCGCCGCGGCATCGGCGAGCGGGAGCGGAGCCTATCGGGCAGGCGTCGCCACGGCGCTGGTGACGTCGTTCGCGACCGTGTGGACCACGATCGTTCGCGACGATGGCAATGGCATCGGTTTCTTCCTGCTGATCATGGCGGCCACGGTGGGTGCGTTCGCCGCTTGGTTTCGGCCCGCAGGCATGGCCCGGACCATGCTCGGCGTGGCGATCATGCAGGCCTTGCTGGGCGTGGCCATTGCCACCGCGCCGTCGATCGCGGGCTTGTCGGATGGCGGGTTCAAGCTACTGTTGTTCAGCGGCATCTTCGCGGCGCTGTGGCTGATGTCGGCAGCGCTTTTTTGCGCCGCCGCAAAGGCCGGCAGCCGGGGTTTTGATTAGGGAAAAAACGGCCGCCGTGGTAAGCAGAGTCATCGCGCGGAAAATCCGACCGTAGGCCCGCGCGACTGAGAGACTTGATGTGCTCCCGCTTACCGATGTGGGAGTGCCGCGTGGACCTCAATTACCGTTACCTGGAATCTTTCGAGCGACCGGCACTGTGCCCGCGCGACGCTTTGGCTGTGGCCAAGCGGCAGGGCCAGTCATGAGCCGCACGCTCTATCTGAGCCTCGACGAGGGCAAAGTCGTCGCCCGATGCCTCAAGGAGAAGGTCGGAGTATCCGCGATCGAACGCTTGCCGCGCGGCGGCGTTCGGCTGGTGTGCATGAGCAGCGACGGCGCCGAGCGGATCCGGCGCGCGCTCAAGAGCCACTTGCTCGACGAGGATGGCGTAGCCCGCGAACGGCATCGGCCGAGCACGCCGTTATGGTAGCGAAGAAACCCGAGGACACCGCGGACGGGTGTCGCGCACTGGCGCAGGCCGACCGGGCGCGGGCGGCCGAAGCGGCGAACGGCCATATGCGTGGCACGCTCGAGCCAAGCGCCGAATCGTGGGCCGCCCGCGCGGATTTGCTGGCCGGGCTCCAGGCCAATTTCAGCGCCCGGGCCGAAGCCTATTCCCATGATCACGATGACCGTCGCGCCGGAAGGAAAAGCCATGGATAAAGGACAGATGCGACCGACCATGGAGGTCCGCGGCGATGCGAATTGAAGGCTCAATTCGCTCGAACCTGATCGCGGCGGTCGCAAGCGCTCGCCGCTGGCGGGGGCGGAGGGTCCACAAGGATACCGCGGATCATTGGCGCCGACTGGTCGAACATGGGCGCCTGGTCGATCGCCAGCCTTATGGCGAAGCGGTCGGCGACCTTGTGCAGGAACTCGAAATCGAGCTGACGCACACCAAGGTCAGCTGACGCCGCACCTCAGTTGCCGAGCTAGCGCAGCTTCACGCGCACGAAACCCATCGTTCCGATCGGGTTGTGCCCGCCATAGGCCGCCGCCAACGCATCGGGCACGAAATTGACCGCGACCAGTCCGCCGGCGCCGAACGACCAGTGATCGGCGATGCGGAAGTCGCGGATGGCCCCCAGCGACGCCTTGCCGACACGATAGGCTGGGCCATGCTCAAGGTCGGTGAGCTCGCGGTTCTCGGTCATTTCGCCGCGGCCGAAGATTGTCCACGGCCCGTGCTTGATCGACGCTTCAGCGGCTAACGCATCGTCGTTATGATGCTCGACGGTCTTGCGGCCCCAGGCAAGCGTTGTTGCCATCTTCCAGCCGGGCGCGATCTCGTCGGCCCATAGTGCGCTTGCCGACCAGCGTTTCTGGTCGATGCCGGGTTCGAGCTGCTCCGGATCCCTGAACTGCCCCCAGCTGCCCTGGAGCGCGAGCGTCCGCGCCGGATTCCATGAAACCCGGACCGCGGTCGAATCGAGCGGCCCCGTCTCGATGTTCCAGCGGCGCTGGTCGGGCTCGCGCGCGTTGAAGCGGCTGACCTCGAGCTTCACCCGGTCGACAACGATGCCGCCAGTCACCATGCCGAAGCTGATGTGGGTCGAATCGAGCCAATGGTGGGTGATCGGCGCTTCCGGCGAATCCATGATCGCCTCGCGGTGCATGAACGCCGGCGGCCCGAACGCCGGTTCGCCAGGCAAGCCGGCATAAAGGAAGGCGCTGCTGTTGCTGCCGATGGCCTGGGACACCGAGGCCGACAGCTCCATGAACAAATCGTGCGGGTGCTGGCGGTCGATCAGCCGGGTGGTGTCGTTGGCCGTCTCGCCGCTGGCGAGCAGCAACGGATAGCCGCGACGGCCCATGAGCGGGTCGGGGCTGAGCATCGCCTTGAATTGCAGCGTGCCATTGCCGAGCGGGCGCCGGGCCATGCCCATCAGCATCCCGCTGGCGAAAATCTTGTCGTCGCCGCCCCGCCCCGACTGATGGTCGGCGACGAGGTTGAACACGCCATGCGCCATCAACGTCCAGTCGCCGCTCACGACGTGGAGTGCGTCATGCTCGGACGAGTCCGGCTGCCACGCCGTGCCCGAGCTCTCACGGGTCATCGGATAGGAGCAGAGCGCGCCGGTCATCGCCATCGCCTGTCCGGCGTGGCCAGCCGGGGGCATGCCTTCCATCGGCATTTGTCCCATTTGAGCATGGTCCATCTGGGAATGGTCCATCGGCATTGGCTGTTGCACGGGCTTGTTCGCCGGCTTCCTCGCCGCCGCCTTAGTTGGGCTCGTCTTGCCGACCGCCTTCTTCTTCGCCGCGGGCTTGGTCGCCTTCTTCTCCGGCATCGGCATGGTCATTCCGGGCATATGCTGATGCTGCGCGGTCGCCGACGCGGCTGACAGGAGCGCGCCGGCCCCGAGCAAAAGCGAAAGATGTCTCAGCGGACAGTCCTCAAATAGCTTGGCGCCCCCGGAATAGCCGAGGGCGCCCCTCAATAGCGAACGATCAGCAGCTGCAATTCTTACAGGTGCACGGGTTGCAGCGGCAGCCCGCGCCGGTCGCGCAGCCGCAATTCATTTCCGCCTTTTTGTCCTTACGATCGGTCATCATCTTTCTCCGTTTTTCAAGTTGCTCGAAGCGAGCGAATCGCCATATAGCTTCCGTACCATGGTACAGAGTCAAGCGCCGCAATCACTCAGCATTGGAAAGCTCGCTACGGCGGGCGGCGTGGGGGTCGAGACGATCCGTTTCTACCAGCGCCGTGGCCTCCTCGAGACGCCATCGCGCGGCGACGGGATGCGCCGCTACGGCTCCGACGACGTCCGCCGTCTGCGCTTCATTCGCCAGGCCCAGGCCGCGGGCTTCACGCTCGAGGAGATCAAGGAGCTGCTCGACCTCGACGCGAGCGAGGATCGGAGCCGCGCCCGCGAGCTCGCCAACGCGCGAGTGAAAGCGCTGGACGCGCGAATTTTGGAACTTCAGCGTGCGCGCGACGCACTCCGCCGCCTGGCCAAAGAATGCGGCTCGGGTGGCGCCGGACCGTGCCCGATCCTGACTTCGTTCGAGGACTGAGAAAAATGCTCTATCTCGCGATCAAGGCCGCCCTGTCCGGGATCATCATCGCCGTCGTTTCCGAAGTCGCCAAGCGATATCCCGGGCTCGGCGCTCTCATCGCCTCGCTCCCGCTGGTATCGCTCCTAGGCATGATCTGGTTGTGGCGCGACAAGCCGGACGTCGCCAATATGGCGGCGCACGTCGAGGCGACGTTCTGGTTCGTCCTGCCGTCGCTGCCGATGTTCCTGCTCGTGCCATGGCTCCTGCGCCACGGGACACCCTTCTGGCTCAGCCTCGGGGTCGGCTGCGGACTGACCATTGCGCTTTATCTTACCCTGGCCGCAATCGGGTCGCGCTTCGGCCTGAGGCTCTAGAAGGGCAGCGGCTGTTGCCCGAACCACTCCACGCCGTCGGGGGAAGCGAAGCCGTCGAGCGGAATGTCCCAGGCGTCCGCGGGAATCGTGTCGGCGAGGCGCTGCAAGGGCCAGCCGACGCCGATCAGCTTCGCTCCGATCTTGCGCAACCGCACCAGTGCGCGGTCGTAATGCCCCTTGCCGCGGCCGAGACGGGTGCCTCGTCCATCGATCGCGATCAGGGGCACGAGAACCAGGTCGGGCTCGACCACCGGGTGGCGCTTGGCCGGTTGCATGATCCCGAACGGGCCCGGCTCGAGTGGGTCGCCGGCGAGGAATTTGAACGGCTTGGCCGGGTTGGCGAAGCAGGGATAGCCGACGATTGCGCCGACTGCGCGGGCTTCCTCCATTGCGGAAACGGGACTGATCTCGCTGCCCATCGGGCAATAGCCGCCGACCACCGAGACTCCCGCGAACACAGACGTCAGATGCTCGGCGAGGCGCTGCTCGAGCCGGGCGCGGTCGGCGTCGGACAAAGTGCGGACGAAGGCTTTGCGCGCATCCAGCGCGGCGCGGCGAAGCGAATCCTTGGACAACGGGTCCAGCTCGGCGCGCGCATGCGCCGGGCCGCCGGGGCCGGGAGGGAGTGACGGGACCACCATGGCCGTGTGCCGGAAATCCTCTGACGCCACAAACGTCAGGTGGGAGCCATATGATCCGGACCAGGGTCCAGGCAGGGACAGCCCCCTTGGATTAATAAGCCTCAGGGATGTTCAAGGCTCGTACCGGGCAGTACCCGTCCGCCCCAATCTAGGCGTTCGAGCCCTCGCGCTCAAGGGCGTCGGCGAGCGATTCGAGGCGCGACGCAAGCGCTTCGGCGCGGCGCTGGAGCTCCGGGTCCGGTTCCACGGGGGGTGGAGGCTCAGCGGCTTCCGGCCGATTTTCTACGATCTGGTCCGCGAGCAACAGCGCCGCGAACAGGAACTGGCGCGCTTCCGACAAAGTGCCGAGCCCGGCCAGCGCCTCGCGGCTCTTGCCGTCGACCAGGCGGCCGGCGGCGCGCAGATTCTCCTCTTCGCCCTCGCGGCAGGCGACCTGGTAGGCCCGCCCGGCGATGGTAAGGTCGACATAGGCGGCCACTTAGACGGCGGCCTCGCGGATCAGCTGGTCGAGCTCGGCGACCGCTTCGCGGACCCGGGCGCGCAACTCCTCGTCCTTGCCGGCGGCCGGGGCCGGGCGATCGGCGAGGGCGCGCTCGACCCGTTCGAGAGCCCGTTCGGCGCGGTCGAGAGCGGTGGAAAGCGACGCATCGTCCATGACTCTCCCGCTACGCAAGTCAGCGAGTCCCGGCAAGCTTTGACGCCGGGAATAAGGTCGCTAATGGGCGTCCCGTCACTGGCCTCGTTCATGGCCGGACCGATCCCGACCGACGGAGCCACATGCAGCCGACCCAACGCCGCCTCGCCAACGCGATCCGCGCCCTCGCGATGGATGCGGTGGAGGCCGCCAATAGCGGCCATCCCGGCATGCCCATGGGCATGGCCGACGCGGCGACGGCGCTGTTCACCAAGCATTTGAAGTTCGACGCGGCCGATCCGCGCTGGCCCGACCGCGACCGGTTCATCCTGTCGGCCGGTCACGGCTCGATGCTGATCTACGCCTTGCTCTACCTGACCGGCTATGAGCGGCCGACGCTCGACGACATCAGGCATTTCCGCCAGCTCGGCTCGCCCACCGCGGGCCACCCCGAGAATTTCGAGCTGCCGGGGGTCGAGGTCACGACCGGGCCGCTCGGGCAGGGCGTCGCGATGGCCGTCGGCATGGCGATCGCCGAGCGGCATCTGAACGCGGTTTACGGCGACGAGCTGGTCGACCATCGCACCTTCGTCATCGCCGGCGACGGCGACCTTATGGAGGGCGTCAATCACGAGGCGGTCGGGCTCGCGGGACATTTGAAGCTCGGCCGGCTAATCGTGTTGTGGGACGACAACAAGATCACCATCGACGGCTCGACCGAACTGTCGCGGAGCGAGGATGTCGTCGCGCGCCACCAGGCGGCGGGGTGGCAGACAGTGGAATGCGACGGGCTCGACGCCGGCAAGGTCAGCAAGGCGATCGAGAAAGCGGTCGCCGACGAGCGGCCGAGCCTGATCCGCTGCCGCACGATCATCGGCTATGGCGCGCCCCACAAGCAGGGCACGGCGGCGACTCACGGCGCCGCGCTCGGCAAGGACGAGGTCGAGGCGGCGCGCAAGGAGCTTGGGCTCGAAGACCGTGACTTCGCGGTCTCCGACGATGTCCTCGGCAGCTGGCGCGCCTCCGGGCGCAATGGCGCCGCACCCCATGCCGAATGGCAGCAGCGGCTCGAGGCGAGCGGCAAGAAGGACGAGTTCCTGGCGCGGATCGCGGGCAAGGCCGACGAGGGCTGGCTCAAGCCTTATGTCGACGGGCTGCTGGCCAATCCGGTGACCGTGGCGACGCGCAAGGCCTCGGAGATGGCGCTGGAGGCGATCAACCCCGCGCTTCCGGCGACGATCGGCGGCTCGGCCGACCTCACCGGGTCCAACAACACGAAGACGAAGGGATTAGAGCCGCTTACGGATACGAACTACGGCGGCCGCTATATCTATTACGGGATTCGCGAGTTCGGCATGGCCGCGGCGATGAACGGGATGGCGCTGCACGGCGGCGTGATTCCGTATGGCGGTACGTTCCTCGTCTTCACCGATTACGCGCGCCCGGCGATCCGTCTCTCCGCGCTGCAGAAGGCCCGGGTCATCTACGTAATGACCCACGACAGCATCGGCCTTGGCGAAGACGGCCCGACCCACCAGCCGATCGAGCATCTCCAGAGCCTTCGCGCAATGCCGCAGCTCCAGGTCTATCGACCCGCCGACGCGGTCGAGACGGCCGAGTGTTGGGCGCTGGCGCTGGCGAGCGAGGGGCCATCCATCCTCGCCTTGACCCGGCAGAATCTGCCGCAGGTGCGAACCACCGCCGCGGACGAGAACCTCTGTGCGCGCGGCGCCTACCGGCTGAAGGTGGCGCAGGCGGAGCGCAGAGTCATCCTCATCGCCACCGGCTCGGAGGTCGAAATCGCGCTCAATGCCGCCGAGCTCCTTGAAGCGCAGGGGATCGGCACCGACGTGGTGTCCATGCCCTGCACCGAGCGGTTCGACGCCCAGCCCTGGCAATATCGGGAGGATGTCCTGCCCGATGTCAGCAATCGACAGATCCTCCGCGTCTCGATCGAGGCGGGCACGACCTTCGGGTGGGAGCGCTACACCGGGCTTCACGGCCTCAAGGTCGGCATCGACCGCTTCGGGGTCAGCGCGCCGGCGAAGGACGCCTACGACTATTTCGGGCTCACCCCCGACAAGATCGCGGCCCGGGTCCTCGATCATATGAAACAAAGGGAAATTGCATGACCAAAGTGGCAATCAACGGGTTCGGCCGGATCGGACGGCTGGTCGCCCGCGCGATCCTCGAGCGCCCCGATTGCGGGCTGGAGCTGGTCAGCGTCAACGACCTCGCCGACGCCAAGTCGAACGCGTGGCTGTTCAAGCGCGACAGCGTCCACGGCCTGTTTCCCGGCGATGTCACGACCGATGGCAATGACATCGTCGTCAACGGCAAGCGGATTCACGTCACCGCCGAGCGGGATCCGGCGAAGTTGCCGCACAAGGCGAACGGCGTCGAGATTGCGCTCGAGTGCACGGGCTTCTTCGCCGACCGAGCCGGCGGCGAGAAGCACATTGAGGCTGGAGCGAAGCGGGTGCTGATCTCGGCTCCGGCAAAGGGCGCCGACCTGACCGTGGTCTATGGCGTCAACGACGACAAGCTGACCGCCGACAGCGTCATCGTCTCCAACGCATCGTGCACCACCAACTGCCTGGCGCCGGTCGCCAAGGTTCTCAACGACGCGCTGGGCATCGAGCGCGGGCTGATGACGACCGTCCACGCCTACACCAACGATCAGAAGATCCTCGACCAGATCCATTCCGACCTGCGCCGGGCACGCGCAGCGGCCATGTCAATCATTCCGACGACGACCGGCGCCGCGCGCGCGGTCGGCGAGGTGCTTCCCGAATTGAAGGGTAAGCTCGACGGCTCGGCGATCCGTGTCCCCGTGCCCGACGTCAGCCTGGTCGACCTGACCTTCACGCCGGGCCGCGACACCAGCCGCGACGAGGTCAACCAGATCCTCAAGGCCGCGTCTGAGACGCAGCGCCTCAAGGGCATCCTCGATTACACCGATGAGCCTTTGGTCTCGATCGACCTTCAGCACACCAGCGCGAGCTCGACCATCGACAGCCTCGAAACGGCGGTGATCGAGGGCAAGCTGGTCCGCGTGGTCAGCTGGTACGACAATGAATGGGGCTTCTCGAATCGCATGGTCGACACCGCGGCGGCGATGGCGCGCCTGGGGTGACGTGAGCGGGTTCAAGACCCTCGACGACCTGCCGGAGGAGCTGACCGGAAAGAAGGTCCTCGTCCGGGTCGACCTCAATGTGCCGATGGACGGGGCCAAGGTTACCGACGACACGCGGCTGCGGGCCATGCTGCCGACGGTGCTGGAGCTGAGCGATCGCGGCGCGATCGTCCTGCTGCTGTCGCATTTCGGCCGGCCCAAGGGCGAAATCCGACCCGACATGTCGACCGCGCAGCTGGTGCTTCCGATCCACCGGCTGGCGGGACGCTCGGTGCGGTTCATCGAGGATTGCCAGGGCGCGGAGGCGGCGAGGGCGATCACGACCATGCTGCCGGGCAATATCGGCGTGCTCGAGAACACCCGCTTTCACCTCGGCGAAGAGAAGAACGATCCGGAGCTGGCCAGGGCGATGGCCGCGCTCGGCGATTTTTACGTCGACGACAGCTTCTCGACCGCGCACCGCGCGCACGCCTCCACCGAAGGCATTACGCACTACCTTCCGAGCTATGCCGGCCGCGCGATGGAGGCGGAGCTGAAGGCGCTCGAGCGCGCGCTTGGCGATCCCGAACGTCCGGTCGCGGCGGTGGTCGGCGGGGCCAAGGTCTCGACCAAGCTCGCGGTGCTCGGCCACCTCGTCGGTAAGGTCGATCATCTGATCATCGGCGGCGGCATGGCCAACACCTTCCTCGCGGCGCGCGGGGTGAATGTCGGCAAGTCCCTGTGCGAGCATGAGCTGACCGGCGAGGCGAACGCGATCTTCGATCGGGCCGAGGAAGCCGGATGCACCATCCACCTGCCCTATGATGTCGTGGTGGCCAAGGAATTCGCAGCGAACCCGCCGAGCCTGCGCACCTGCAACGTGCACGAGGTCGCGGCGGACGAGATGATCCTCGACATCGGCCCGGCCGCGGTCGAGGCCCTCGCGGACGTCTTGAAGACTTGCCGCACCCTAGTGTGGAACGGTCCGCTGGGAGCGTTCGAGACGCCGCCGTTCGATGAAGCTACCGTCGCGCTGGCCAAGACGGCCGCGGCGCTGACCAAGGAAGGCTCGCTCGTTTCGGTCGCGGGCGGCGGAGATACGGTGGCCGCGCTTAATCTCGCTGGGGTCGCCGGCGACTTCACCTTTGTCTCGACCGCCGGCGGAGCGTTTCTGGAATGGATGGAAGGCCGCACGCTTCCTGGCGTCGCCGCCCTGGAACGCCAATGATCCGGCCGGCGCGGGACAGTGACCGGGATGCCATTGCGGCGATCCATACTGCGAGCTGGCAGGACACCTATCGCGATGTGTTGCCCGATGATCTTCTCGACGGAACGCTCAGCAGTATCATGGCCGATCGGTGGCAGACGCAGGAGATCGGGGATCGCGACGTGGTGCTGGTCGCGCAAGCGGACGACGGTGAAATCCTCGGTTTCGCGGCCACCTGGGTCGAGGAACAAGGCGGCGGCTACATCGACAACCTTCATGTGCAGTTTTCCGCGCAGTCGCAGGGCCTGGGCCGGGCAATGCTGCGCGAAACAGCCGCTCAGCTGTTGCGCAACGGTGTTCCGACCGGGTACCTGCACGTGGTCGCTTCGAACCAGCGGGCCCGCTCGCTCTACATGAGGCTCGGCGGCGAGCCTGGTCCGATCGAAGACAAGAATCTCTATGGCACGATTGTGCCCAATCAGCGGATCGATTGGTCCGATCTTTCAATCCTTGCGGGGTGACGAATGAACCAGTCTGAGATGACGGCCAAGATCGAGCAGGGCGACGGCTTCATCGCCGCGCTCGACCAGTCGGGCGGGTCCACGCCCAAGGCGCTGCAGGGTTATGGCATCGAAGAAGGCGCCCGGTCGACTGACGCCGAGATGTTCGACCTCATCCACCAGATGCGCTCGCGGGTGATCACTTCCCCCTGCTTCGCCAGCGGCAAGGTGATCGGCGCGATCCTGTTCGAGCGGACGATGGACGGCACGGTCGACGGCAAGCCGACCCCGCAGGCGTTGATCGACCGCGGAATCGTGCCCTTCATCAAGATCGACAAGGGGCTCGAGGACGAAGAGAATGGCGTCCAGATGATGAAGCCGATGCCAGGGCTCAGCGGCCTGCTCGAGCGCGCGCGGCAGCTCGGGGTGTTCGGGACCAAGGAACGGTCGGTCATCAATCTGGCGAACGAGGGTGGAATCGCGGTCCTCGTCGCGCAACAGTTCCAGGTCGCTCAGCAGGTCCTGGAGCACGGCCTGGTCCCGATCATCGAGCCCGAAGTGAACATCAAAAGCCCGGAGCGAGCCGAATGCGACCGGCTGTTGCTCGCGGCATTGCTCGAAGAGCTCGATGAGATTCCCGATGGTCAACGGGTCATGCTGAAGCTCTCAATTCCGGCCGAGCCAAACTCGTTCGCCCCGCTGGTCAGTCATCCGAAGGTGCTGCGAGTGGTTGCGCTGTCCGGAGGGTTCAGCCGCGAGGATGCCTGCCGCGAGCTGGCCAGGAACCCCGGGATGATCGCAAGCTTCAGCCGCGCGTTGCTGTCGGACCTCCGCGCTCAGCAGAGTGACGAGGAGTTCGACCGCACCCTCGGCGCGGCAATCGACGAGATCTACCAGGCGTCGACCGAGAAGGTGCTCGCCTAATCTACGATGGCTGTCGTTTCTCGCGCCACGCCGCCGCGTAGGGCAAACCGAACATGTAGAGGCCCGTGAACATCAGCAGGAACAGGGGCGGCAACGGCGAGTAAGTGATCCAAGCGGGAGGCTGGCCAAGCGCCATGGCGATGAAATTTGCGATTACGGTCAGCGTGAATAGAATTGCCAACCAGCGGTGCACCTGCCGGAACCAGCTGCTCCACTTCAGTTGAGGCTCCTTTGACTGAGGACGAGAATCATCTGGCTTTGTCGAGTAGAACCGCGCCCACATCTTACCGTGCCTCGATCATCTTCCACCCGTTCCCCGACGGGTCGCGGAAGTTCGCGTCGACATTGCCGAAGCGTTCGGTCGGCTCCTGGGTGAATTCCACGCCGCGTGCGCGAAACCGCTCGTACGCCTCGCGGCAATCGTCGACCACGAGGATGAGCGGCGGCATGGCACCCTTGGCGACGATTTCGCTCAGCGTCTGCGCGGTCGCTTCGTCGACGGTCGGCGGCTGAGGCTTGAATAATCCGAGCTGCACGCTCGGCTGGTCCGGATGCTGCACCGTCAGCCAGCGATAGTTGCCGTTCCGCGCGTCGGTGTGGACGCGAAAGCCGAGCTTCTCGACATAGAAATCTAGGGCCTCGTCCTGATCGCGGACGTAAAGACCGGCCACTCCGACACCCTGACTCATGGAATCTCCTCTTGGTTGGGCCTAAGCGCATTATTGTCTGATTCCTGCCGTCGCTTCTCCGAAACTGCGATTGTAAGGTTGGGCCGGTGGGCCGCGCTAACGAAGCAGTGAGGCACGTCCGCGAGGCGGTGCGGGACGGCTTTTTCGCGGGCCCGAAGCTCACTCGGGCTCTCGCCCGTGATGTCGCGGAAGATGCGTCCGAACGTCCCCAGGCTGTTCCAGCCTGTGTCGAACGCGATCTCGGTGATGGACCGCTCAGTGTCGCGGAGCAGCGCCTTGGCCCGCTCGATTCGACGAGTGAGCAAGTAGCGGTGCGGCGGGATTCCGAACGCGTCCTTAAACGACCGCGCGAAATGGGCCTCGGAAACGCCGCTGACGCGCGCGAGACAGGAGACCGTCCATTCTTCATCGCTGGCGGCGTCCATCCGGTCCTTTGCGCGCAGGAGGCGGCGCAGCAGCGCGGGGTCGTGGCTGGCTGGGCTGCGTTTGTCTCGCATCGGCCCCCGATAGGGGCGACTAGCCTCCCCGTGCAAACACGCTAGTGAGCGATCGCGATGGACGAGGACGACTTCGACCCGATCGACTTTCCGCCGCCCGAGCGGACCGAGCCGTCGCGACTCTATCTGATCAGCCCGCAGGAGGTCGGTGGAGCGTTCCCGGACCGGCTCAAAGCGGCACTGGAGCCGGGCGTCGCGACGGCGTTCCAGCTCCGCGTCAAGGACGTCGGCGAGCATGAGCTGGCGCGGCTGGCAGAGCCGCTACAGCGGATTTGCGCCGAGGCCGGCGTGGCCTTCATCGTCAACGACAGCATGGCGCTAGCGAAGCGTCTTGGCGCTGACGGAGTGCACCTCGGCCAGTCGGACGGGGACATCCGCGAGGCGCGGGCGCTGCTCGGGGCGGACGCGCAGATCGGACGGACCTGCCACGACAGCCGCCACCTCGCGATGCAGGCGGGCGAGGATGGCGCCGATTATGTCGCATTCGGGGCCTTCCATCCGACCACGACCAAGCCGTCGCATTACCGTCCGCAGCCTTCGATCCTGAGCTGGTGGTCGACCGTGTTCGAAATCCCCTGCGTGGCGATCGGTGGAATCACGCCGGACAATGCGCGGCCGCTGGTCGAGGCCGGGGCCGACTTCATTGCCGTATGCCAGGCGGTGTGGGGCACCGACGATCCGGGCGCCGCCGCCGCTGCATTCGGCCCGGTACTCGCACTCTGATTATTTGAGATACTTGGCGTACCAGTCGAGGTAGCGCTGATAGCGGTCGCGGAGGAAGCTCGGCCGTTTCAGCCCGTGATATTGGCCCGGGTAGATCACCAGCTCGGTCGGCACGCCGCGGCTCTTCAGCGCCTGGTACATCTGCTCGCTGTTGAGCAGCGGCACGTTGAAATCCTTGTCGCCGACCTGGAACAGCGTCGGGGTGACGATCTTGTCGACGTGATAGAAGGGGTAGGAGTTCTTCATCCACACATCGAGATGCTCCCACGGCTTGCCCAGCTCCACCTCATAGTCGCGGATATATTGGTCGGTGCCGTAGCCGGCGAGGATATTGGAGATGCTGGCGCCGCTGGTCGCGGCCTTGAAGCGCGGGTCGGATGCGATGGTGTAGTTGGTCAGCATCCCGCCGTAGCTCCAGCCGCCGACGCCGAGCCGATTGGGATCGGCAATCCCGCGGGCGACCGCGTCATCGACGGCGGCAAGCACGTCAGGCACGGCAACTCCGCCCCAGTCGGCGTAGAGGGCCTTGGCATAATCCTGCCCAAACCCGGTGCCGCCGCGCGGATTTGCAGCGACGACGGCGTAGCCGTTGGCGGCAAGCAACTGCCATTCGAAGGTGAACCCGTAGTCAAACTGTGACTGCGGTCCGCCGTGAAGGCGGAGGACCGTTGGGACGCGGCCGTTGGCGCCGGTCAGCGGGCGGACGAGAAAGCCATGGACCTCGGTGCCGTCCTTGCTGTGCAGCACCGTGTCCTCGACCGGGGCGAGTTGGACGTCGGCCAACCAGGCATCGTTCTGGCGGGAGATGCGGCGGAGGTTTGTGCCGTCGAGCGCGAACACTTCGGGCGGACGCGCGAAGTCCTCGGCGAGAGCGACTGCATGACCCTTCGCCTCGGCTTGCGCCCAGACAACCGTCTTGCCGGTGGTGAGCCGACGGACGGCGCCGCCTGATGCCGGCACGCTCGCGAGATACTGGGCCTTGTCGTCCTCGACGATGATCCGCAGCGACTTGCCGTCGGCCGACCAGATCGGGTTGCCGACATTGCGGTCGAGCGAGGCGGTAACGACGCGTGGCTCCCCGCCCGAGGCGGGCACCACGGCGAGATGCCGGGTGCCGTAAGAGAAAAGCTCGACCGGACCGCCCTGGATGTAAGCGATGCTACGGCCGTCCGGACTCCAGGCCGGGTAGCTCGAATAATCGGGATCGTTGTCGTCGCCGGCAAAGATGGTGAGCCGGGTCGGGGCCTGCGCCGCGCCATTCGTCGGTACGACCCACAGATCGGTGTTGTAGGTGCGGTCCGGGTCCTTATCGCGATTGCTGACGAAGGCGATCTGGCTGCCGTCGGGCGAGAAAGCGGGGAGGTAATCGTCGAAGTCGCCGGTGACGAGGCGGCGCGCCTGGCCGCTCGCGACATCGAGCAACATCAGCCGCTGGCGACGGTTCGAGAGATAGCCTTCGATGTCGCGCTTGAACTGGAAGCGGTCGATGACGATCGGCTTGGGTGGCTTGTCGTCGTCCTTGGCGTCGTCCGACGATTGCTCAGGATCGGGATCGAGGACGATTAGTGCGATTTGTCGGCCGTTGGGCGACCAGGCATAATCCACTACGCTGCCGTCCACCTTCGTCAGCGGGCGCGCTTCGCCGCCGGTGCGGTCGAGCAGCCACAGCTGGTCGTTGTCGTGCTTGTCCGTGCGCGAGGAAATGAACCCGAGATAGCGCCCGTCGGGGCTCCAGCGGGGCGTGCTTTCGCTTTCCTTTTCGCGACTGGTCAGCTGCAGCGTCCGTGCGCCGTCCCACGAGGTCATCCAGAGATGCGTGAAGGCCTTGTCGGCTTTTACATCGACCGAGCCGACTTGGTAGGCGACCCAGGTCCCGCTCGGGTCGATCGCGGGCGCTGAGACGTCGCGAATGTTGTTGATGTCACTGACGGCGATCGGCCGAGCGGCAGTGGGAGAAGCGCAGATGGCGGTCGTCGCCACGGCGAACGCGAGATAGTTTGATTTCACGAGAACGGCCCCCTCTTCAGAAGGAGCGAGGGTTAAGCGCCTTCTCCGTCCGCGACCATCCCTTTCAACGTGCGCGCGTCTTCGATCGCGTCGCCGCCGATGTCGTTGTTGAAATAGGCCCAGACGGAGCGGCCTTCGTCGCGTTGGGCGAGGAGCCATTCGGCCCATTCGTGCAGCTGGCCGTCGGAATAACGCCCGCGATATTTGCCGCCGGTGCCGTGGAGGCGGACATAGGCAGTCCGGCCGCTCGCCCAGCGAGGGGTCTTCAACCCGACGAGGTCATGAGTGACGAAGCCCGCCCCATGACGGTCGAGCAGGGCGAGAACATCCTCGTGGTACCAGCTGTTGTGGCGGAACTCGAAGACGTGCTCGACCGAGGTTGGAAGGAGGTTCAGAAAGGGTTCGAGCCGCGGAAGGTCTTTGTGAAGGCTCGGCGGCAACTGATAGAGGATCGGGCCGAGATAGGACTTCAAGCGCTGCGCGAGATCTACGAACGTGTCGAGCGCTTCCTCACAGTCCTTGAGCTTCTTCATGTGGGTGATGAAGCGGTTCGCCTTGACCGCGTAGCGGAACCCCGGTGGTGCCTGGTCGTGCCATTTGTCGAATGTGGAGGCGAGCGGGAGTCGGTAGAAGCTGGCGTTGATCTCAACCGTGTCGAACTCGCTCGCATAACGCTCGAACCAGCGCTTCTGCGGCAGGCCTTCGGGATAAAAACTCCCCTTCCAGTGGCGATAGACCCAGCCCGAGCAGCCGACGTGGACGCGGCCATTGGAAACAGTTGAACGCTCCATCGTTGCAACGCCGAACCTTCATTCACGAGGAGAGTTGCGTTGCGTGCCTTGATGTTTTCGGCCGGCCTGATCGGGGCGGCCGTCGCCGCGAGTGCCTGGGCAGTGCCAGGCCACGAAAATCCGCCGCCTTCGCGGATCAGCGGCTGGGTCGCGCCGGGAACGCCGGGATCGCAGATCGACGGCGAGCTGTTCCACGCCCAGGTGCTGCTCGACGCCGCGGGCTTTTCAGCGGGCGTGATCGACGGGAAGAAGGGAACGTCCTTCACACAGGCCGTGCGCGGCTTCCAGGAAGCCAACGGACTTCAGGCCTCGGGCAAGCTCGACGGCCCGACGCGAAGCGCGCTGCTTCGGCAGAACCGCGTGTCGACGATCTACGTAAAGCTCACCGGCGACGACGTTGGCGGGCCGTTCGTCTACCCGTTTCCGAAGAAGCCTGAAGCCCAGGCGAAGCTCAAGTTCATGGGCTATCGCAACATGCTGGAGAAGGTCGCCGAGCGTTACCACACCACGCCGCAAACGGTTGTCGCGCTCAATGGTCCGGACAAGCTGATCGGGCCGGGACAGACGCTGCGCCTGCCCAACGTCGTGCCGGCTTCGCGCAACTATGGCGGCGCTATCAATGACAAGCAGGTGCAGCTCATGGCCATGCTCAACGTCGGCGGCGATCAGCCCAAGGGCGATTATGTGGTGGTCGACAAGAGCGACGGCACGCTCAAGGTCTATCAAGGCGACAAGCCGGCCGGCCGGCTGATCGCGCAATTTCCCGTGACGACGGGCTCGGGCCACGACCCGCTGCCGTTGGGCACGTGGAAGGCGACGACCTATTCCTTCCTGCCGCCGTTCAACTATCAGCCGGACCTATTCTGGGATGTCGCCGACGACAAGGCCGAGCAGAAGCTGCCGCCGGGACCGAACGGGCCGGTCGGCGTCGCTTGGCTCGATCTCACCAAGAAGCATTACGGCATTCACGGCACCAACGAGCCGCAGACCATCCAGCACACCGAAAGCCACGGCTGCCTGCGGTTGACGAACTGGGATGTGATGCGCTTGTCGCGGATGATGAAGCCCGGCTTCACTGCGGTGTTCGTCGCCTGATGCTGCGGCTGATCGGAACCGCGCTGCTCACCGCCGTAGTGACGAGCGCCTTCTGGATTTGGTTCTATAATTTCGTGCCGCAGGGAACGCCCGCGGTCGCACGCAGCGGGAATATCGTCACCGTGCAGCCGGACCAGGAAGCGCCTGTCGTGGTGGCGCAGCAGGTCGTGGTCGGCCCCGCGGGGCTCGCGTTGCCGGTAGTTGGCATCAGGACGGATCAGCTCGTCGACACGTACGACCAGGCTAGGGGCCAAGGTCGGAGGCACGACGCGATCGACATCATGGCCGCGGAAGGGACGCCGGTGATCGCCGCCGCCGACGGCACCATCGAGAAGCTGTTCAATAGCGTTCGCGGCGGATTGACCATCTACGAACGCTCGCCCGACCGGAAGTGGACCTATTATTACGCGCATCTCTCGGCCTACGCGCCCGGGCTCAGCGAAGGGCAGCAGGTCAAACGCGGCCAGGTGATCGCCCGCGTCGGTCACACCGGCGATGCCAGCGCGGCCGGCCCGCACCTCCATTTCGCGATCAACCAGATGGCTCCCGGCGAGCGGTGGTGGAACGGCACGCCGATCAATCCCTATCCCCTGCTTGCCGGGAAAAAGGCCAACGGCTAGGGCTGCGAGGCTCTTTCAATCAGTCTAGCAGGTAAGCGATCCCATGAAGATCAGCGGCGTGGACATTCGTCCCGGCAACATCATCGAATATGAAGGCGGCATTTGGCGCGCCGTGAAGATCCAGCACACCCAGCCGGGCAAGGGCGGCGCCTACATGCAGGTCGAGATGAAGAACCTCATCGACGGCCGCAAGACCAACGTCCGCTTCCGCTCCGCCGAGACCGTCGAGCGCGTCCGCCTCGACACCAAGGACTACCAGTACCTCTATCATGACGGCG
This sequence comes from Sphingomonas sp. URHD0057, assembly GCF_000620665.1. Taxonomy (GTDB): domain Bacteria; phylum Pseudomonadota; class Alphaproteobacteria; order Sphingomonadales; family Sphingomonadaceae; genus Sphingomicrobium. Next base: position 703,956 of record NZ_KK211162.1, read on the forward strand.
ACATGCTCGTGTTCATGGACAAGGATACCTACGAGCAGGTGTCACTGCCCGAGGATTTGATCGGCGAGCCGGCGGCCTTCCTCCAGGACGGCATGGACGTGGTGATGGAGCTCTACAACGAGCGGCCGATCTCGGTTCAGTTGCCCGATCAGGTCGAAGGCACGATCGTCGAGGCCGATGCGGTGGTGAAGGGTCAGACCGCGTCATCCAGCTACAAGCCGGCCAAGCTCGATAACGGCGTCCGGGTCATGGTACCGCCGCACATTGCGGCCGGAACGCGGATCGTGGTCGATGTCTACAACAGGGAATATGTCCGCCGCGCGGACTAGCTTATGGTCTCTCACTCCGGCCTGATCACCGTCATGCAACGCGCCGCGCGCAAGGCGGCGCCGCGGCTGAGGCGCGACTTCGGCGAAGTCGAGCAATTGCAGGTCAGCCGCAAGGGGCCGGCCGACTTCGTGTCGATGGCCGACAAGCGGTCGGAAGCGACGATCGTCGACGAGCTCAGGTACGCGCGGCCCGACTGGGGCCTGCTCGTCGAGGAAGCCGGTGAAATCGCCGGCAATCCGGACAAGCCGCGGTGGATCGTCGACCCGCTCGACGGCACCACCAACTTCCTTCACGGCGTGCCGCATTTCTCGATCTCGATCGCGGTCGAGGAGAAGAAGGCCGGCGGCGGGACCGAGATCACGCAGGCGTTGGTCTACCAACCGCTGACCGATGACAGCTACTGGGCGGAAAAGGGCAGGGGCGCGTGGCTCCAGGATGCGCGGCTACGCGTGTCGGCGCGCCGCGACCTCAACGAAAGTCTGATCGGCACCGGCATGCCGCATTGCGGACGCGGCGATCCCGAGCGCTGGGCGAAGATCTATGCCGCGGTCGGGCCGCAGGTCTCGGGCGTGCGCCGGTTCGGATCCGCTGCGCTTGATCTGGCGTGGGTGGCCGCTGGTCGAATGGATGGCTTCTGGGAAGACGATCTCGACCTATGGGATACCGCGGCCGGCGTGCTGCTGGTCAAGGAAGCGGGAGGGTTCGTGACCGACTATCGAGGCGGTGACCGCTCGTTCGAGCGGCGCGAATATGTCGCCGGGTCGTCGGCGATCCACAGCAAGCTGCAGAAACTGGTTGCCGGAGCGGTCCGGTGATCGGGCTGCTGGCGCTGGCAGCCGCCGCCGCACAGCCGCAGACCGTCCTGACCATCGATCCCAGGCACCGCCTGGTCGAAGGCGTCGCGAGCGACGGCAAGACGATTTGGGTCTCGAGCATTCTCGACCGCCAGGTGCTGGAGTGCCAGGCGACATGCCGCACCCTCGCGACCCTGCCCGAAGGCCTGCATCCCTTCGCCATCGCCTGGGACAGTTTGCGCGAGCGGTTGTGGGTTGCGGCGGATTGTCCGCCCGGGGTTCCGGGGATCAAGGCGTGCGACCGTGGCGCGCTGTTGGCGCTCGACACCAAGGGCCGCATCCAGACGCGCATTGCGCCGTTCATCGGCGAGTTCCATCCCGGCGACGTATCTGCTTCGCGCGGGCAGGTGTTCGTCAGCGACAGCCAGAACGGCATGGTCTTCCGCCTGACCAAGAACGAACGGGGCATCATGGCAGTGGTGCTGCCGGACGCCGGCAAGAGCGCGCAAGGGACTGCGCTCAACGCGAACGGGACGGAACTCCTCGTCGCCGACTACAGCCAGGGTATCGCGGTGGCGGACCTAGCGAGTTTCAAGCGAACCCTCCTTCCGAGGCAGGACGGCAAGCCCCTGCGCGGGATCGATGGCCTGGTCCGCTGCGGATCGACCTATTACGGCATTTACAATGGCGCCGCGCCCGGCTTGCTGGTGTCGATCAGGCGGACGGACAAAGGGATCGAGTTCACCCAGCCGCTCGGTGACACGACGCTGCCTGACCCGACCCAGATTGCCTATGACGGCAAGCGCCTGCTGATCGTCGCCGATTCAGGCTGGGCGTCGGTCGACAAGCAGGGGCAACCGCGGACTTCGGGCGCGCCGATCATCGCGGTGCCGTTGTCGGGCGATTGCAAGCCGAAGTAACGCCCTCTCCGGGTTGCGGGAGAGGGGTGTAGGTCCTAAAGCCCGCGCCAAGTTTCGAGCCCCGGAGTTTTCCCTTGGCCAGCGTCGCCTTCGGCTACCTGCCGATCCTGTTGTTCCTGATCGTCGCTTTGGGCCTGTCCACGGCGTTCGTCGTGCTGCCGATGCTGGTTTCGCGGCTGACCGGGGCGCATAAGCCGGACCCCGCCAAGCTCAGCGAATATGAGTGCGGCTTTCCCGCCTTCGAGGACGCCCGGGCCGAGTTCGACGTCCGCTTTTACCTCGTCGCCATCCTGTTCATCGTGTTCGACCTCGAAGCGGCCTTCCTGTTCCCATGGGCGGTCAGCCTTGGCTTCACCAAGTGGACCGGCTGGGGCGCGATGGTGCTGTTCCTGATCGAGCTCGCGCTCGGCCTCGCTTATGCGTGGAAGAAGGGCGCCCTCGAATGGGAGTGATGCTGCGCCCCAACGAAGACCGCATGCCGAACGAGGAAGAGCTCGCCCGGCTAGCCGGGCTCGTCCCCGGTGACATCGACCGGAAGCACCTGGAGGCGCTTCAGCAATCGCTGAACGAAAAAGGCTTCATGGTCACGACCGCCGAGGACCTGTTCACCTGGGCTCGCACCGGCTCGTTGTGGTGGATGACCTTCGGCCTCGCCTGCTGCGCGGTCGAGATGATCCATGTGAACATGCCGCGCTACGACCTTGAAAGATTTGGCGCCGCGCCGCGCGCTTCGCCCCGCCAGTCGGACGTGATGATCGTCGCGGGAACGCTGTGCAACAAGATGGCGGCGCCGCTGCGCCGGGTCTACGACCAGATGAGTGAGCCCCGCTACGTTATCTCGATGGGCAGCTGCGCCAACGGCGGCGGCTATTACCATTACAGCTACTCGGTCGTGCGCGGGTGCGACCGCATCGTCCCCGTCGACATCTACGTCCCCGGCTGCCCGCCGACGGCGGAGGCTTTGCTCTACGGGATACTTCAGCTGCAGCGGAAGATCCGCCGCGAAGGGACGATCGAACGCTAATGGCCTCGGCCGCGCCTCGCTATGCCGATGCTCCGGCGTCGCTCGGCAAGCTTGCCGGTGCTCGCCCGCGCGCCGGGCTCGAGACCGCGTTCGATGTCGATCGCGGCGATCTGGTTGCGGTGCTGAAGGCGCTTCGCGACGAGCATGAATATCAGCAGTTGATGGAGATCGCGGGGGTCGACTATCCCGACCGCGCCGAGCGCTTCGAGGTGGTCTATTGTCTCCTCTCCCTGACCAGGAACCACCGCGTTCGGGTGCATGTGGCGACCGACGAGGAAACACCGGTGCCAAGCGTCACGGGGCTGTGGGCGGTCGCCGGCTGGCTCGAGCGCGAAGTCTACGACATGTATGGTGTCGGCTTCAGCGGCAACGACGACCTTCGCCGCATTCTCACCGATTACGGCTTCGAGGGCTTCCCCCAGCGCAAGGATTTCCCGCTCACCGGCCATATCGAGCTGCGCTACTCGGAGGCTGAGAAGCGCGTGGTCTATGAACCGGTCTCGCTGCCGCAGGATTTCCGCACCTTCGATTTCCTGATGCCGTGGGAAGGGCCCGAATATGTCCTGCCCGGCGACGAGAAGGCGAAGGCGGAATCGCCCGGGGCGCCGAGCCCGATGCCGGCACCGGGCGGGCCGGCGCCGCAGAACGTGAAGACTCCGGCCGAGACGCCGAAGACGACCGAGAAGCCCGCGCAAACTGGCGGCGGAGCGCCGGCCGACAAGCAGGCGACCAAGGAAGCCCGCAAGCCGCGCGTCGCCAAGGCAAAGGGCGAAGTCAGCAAGAAGCCGCGAGCCAAGAAGGCATGACCGACGTGCGCACCCGCAAAGTCGAGGTGAACGTCGGCGCGATCGGCGAGGGCGCGGAGCTCGGCCATCCGCGCGACCCGGGCGATGAGGCGATCAACAATTACACGATCAACTTCGGCCCGCAGCACCCGGCCGCGCACGGCGTCCTCCGGCTGATCATGGAGCTCGACGGCGAGATCGTCGAGCGCGTCGATCCGCACATCGGGCTGCTCCACCGCGGCACCGAGAAGCTGATCGAATACAAGACCTACCAGCAGGCGCTGCCCTACTTCGATCGCCTCGATTACTGCTCGCCGATGTGCATGGAGCACAGCTTCGTGCTTGCGATCGAGAAGCTGATGGGCCTCGAGATTCCGCTGCGCGCCCAGTACATCCGGGTGCTGATGGCGGAGCTAACCCGCATCTCCAACCACATGCTCAACCTCGGCAGCCACATCATGGACGTTGGCGCCATGACGCCAAACCTGTGGCTGTTCGAAGTGCGCGAGGACACGCTGCAATTCTATGAGCGGGCATCGGGCGCGCGGATGCACGCCAATTACTTCCGCGTCGGCGGCGTGCGCGAGGACCTGCCCGAGAAGATGCTCGCCGATTTGGGCGACTGGCTCGACAACCGGCTGCAGCTGTTCGAGGACGCGATCAGCCTGGTTGCCGACAACCGCATCTTCAAGCAGCGCAACGTCGACATCGGCACGGTCGGCCGCGACGATGCGATCGCCTGGGGCTTTTCGGGACCGATGATCCGCGCCAGCGGCGTTCCGTGGGACATCCGCCGCAGCCAGCCGTACGAAGTCTACGACCGGATGGACTTCGAAATCCCGGTTGGGACGCGCGGCGACTGCTACGACCGCTTCATGGTCCGGGTCGAGGAAGTGCGGCAGTCGGCCAAGATCATGCGCCAGTGCCTGAAGGAAATTCCGTCCGGCCCGATCGGCGCCGACAGCAAGGTGTTCCCGCCGCGCCGGGCCGAGATGAAGACCTCGATGGAGGCACTGATCCACCACTTCAAGCTCTATACCGAGGGCTATCACGTGCCCGCGGGCGAAGTGTATCTCGCGACTGAGAGCCCCAAGGGCGAGTTCGGCGTCTATCTCGTCGCAGACGGAACGAACCGGCCCTACCGGTGCAAGATCCGCCCGACGGGGTTCAGCCACCTCCAGGCGATGGACTTCATGATGAAGGGCCACATGCTCGCCGACACCACCGCGGTGCTGAGCGCGATCGACATCGTGTTCGGGGAGGTGGACCGGTGAGCGCGCTGATAGTTGCCCGCCGCACCTTGGTCGCCTTCGTCCTGCTGTGGCTAGCCGCGGTGGTCATGATGTTACTTGTTGGCGGTCAAACGGCAGAGGCGGCCTTCGTTGTCGCAATTTGCGCCCCTATCGGCATGGCTCTGTCTGCAGCTACATGTTTGGTGCTTCAGTTCTTCTCAAGACGGAATGCGCGCTGATGGCCGGGCAGGCAGGCATCCTCGACAGCGCCGAACAGCGCGCGCAGTGGGAAGGGTTTCGCTGGACCGACGACAATGCGCGCATGGCGAAGGAGTTCATCGCCTTCTACCCGGAAGGGCGCCAGCGCTCCGCAATTCTCCCGTTGCTCGACCTCGCCCAGCGCCAGGTCGGCGCCGAAACGCACACGCAGGGCTGGCTGCCGATCCCGGTGATGGAGTTCGTCGGACGCGAGCTCGACTTGCCCTACGTCCAGGTGCTCGAGGTCGCGACCTTCTATACGATGTTCAACCTGGCGCCGGTCGGTCGCTTCCACGTTCAGGTGTGCGGGACGACGCCGTGCATGCTGCGCGGCTCGGATGATGTGCTGAACGCCTGCTTCAAGCGGGGCTTGAGGAAGGGCTACACGACCGAGGACGGCATCTTCACGCTGAGCGAAGTCGAGTGCCTCGGCGCCTGCGCCAACGCGCCGATGGTCCAAATCAACGACGACAATTACGAGGACCTGACCGACGCGAGCATGGGCGCGATCCTCGACGCGCTGGCCGCCGGCCAGACCCCCAGGCCCGGCCCGCAGATCGAACGCCAGACGAGCTGCCCGGAAGGCGGCCCGACCACGCTCAAGAAAATGGCCGAGCGCAATTACGATTATCGCCCGCAATGGACGGCGACGGCCGGGGAGGGGGCGTAATGGCGCTGCTCAAACCCAATTTCTTCAGCGAGCATCCGGTTCGGGCGGGCATGATGTGGGCGCTCGGCTTCGCCGTCCTGTTCCCGTTGGCGATGGCGCTGATGGGGCGGCCGCTTCACGGGCGGATTGTGTGGGTCGTATTCCTTTTAACGACGGTCGTCGGCGGCCTCGGATGGGGATATTCGATGAAGCGGCGTTTCGATCAGAAGGCAGGCGAGCAGTGATCGGCCTGATCGTCGCCGTGATCATCGGCATCTTGGTGATCGGGCTGGTGCTCAATCTGCTCAAGCTCGCGGTCATTGTCGCGGTCGTCGCGGGTATCGCGATATTCGCGCAGAACAAATTCGGGACCAAGCGGCTCAAATGACGATTGTCGGAATCCTCATCGCCGGGGTGCTCGCCTTCCTTGCCTTCCGGTTTGTGACCGGAATGATCAAGTTCGGCGTGATCGCGCTGATCGTGCTTGCGGTGCTGTTCTTCCTCGCCAAGGGCGGAGGGCTCGGCTGATGGGCTACACCGGCCCCCTCGCGGACAAGGACCGCATCTTCACCAATCTCTACGGCTTCCAGTCGCCCTTTCTGAAAGCGGCCGAGGCGCGCGGGGACTGGGACAATACCAAGGGTCTGATGGCCGTCGGCCAGGACCCAATCATCGACGCGGTCAAGGCGTCTGGCTTGCGCGGCCGCGGCGGCGCCGGCTTCCCCACCGGCATGAAGTGGAGCTTCATGCCCAAGGAGCCCAAGCCCGGGAAACCCAACTTCCTGGTCATCAATGCCGACGAGTCTGAGCCTGGGTCGTGCAAAGACCGCGAGATCATCCGGCATGATCCGCACAAGCTGATCGAAGGCGCGCTGATCGCCGGCTATGCGATGCGGGCACGCGCTGGATACATCTACAGCCGCGGCGAATTCATCTACGAAACCGAGGTGTTACGCCGCGCAGTTGCCGAGGCTTATGAAGCTGGGCTGCTGGGCAAGAACGCGGCGGGGTCGGGCTATGACTTCGACCTGTTCGTTCACCGCGGCGCCGGCGCCTACATCTGTGGCGAAGAGATGGCGATGCTCGAAAGCCTCGAGGGCAAGCAGGGCAAGCCGCGCCTGAAGCCGCCATTCCCCGCCGGCGCCGGGCTCTACGGCTGCCCGACCACGGTCAACAATGTCGAGAGCATCGCGGTCGTCCCGACGATCCTGCGGCGCTCACCCGCATGGTTCGCGAGCTTCGGCAACCCCAAGAACGAAGGCACCAAGCTGTTCCAGATCAGCGGGCACGTGAATTGCCCGTGCACCGTCGAGGAGACGATGGGGATCGACTTCAGGGAGCTGATCGAGCGCCATGCCGGGGGCATTCGCGGCGGCTGGGATAATCTCCTCGCCGTGATCCCGGGCGGGTCATCGGTGCCGCTCGTGCCCGCGGCCGAGATCATGGACGCGCCGATGGACTTCGACGGGCTGAAGGCGCTTGGCAGCGGCCTCGGCACCGCGGCGGTGATCGTCATGGACAAATCGACCGACATCGTCCGCGCGATCAGCCGCATCAGCTATTTCTACAAGCACGAGAGCTGCGGCCAGTGCACGCCGTGCCGCGAGGGCACCGGCTGGATGTGGCGGATGATGGAACGGTTGCGCGAGGGCGATGCCGAGGTCGCGGACATCGACAAATTGCTCGACGTCACCAAGCAGGTCGAAGGCCACACCATCTGCGCATTGGGCGACGCCGCCGCCTGGCCGATCCAAGGCCTCGTCCGCCATTTCCGCCCCGAGCTAGAGCGGCGGATTGCCGAGCGCGCCGGGCGCACGATGCTGGAGGCGGCGGAATGACCAATCGTTTCGCCGCCGTTCTTGTTGCAGCTTCGGTCGTAGCTACGCCCGCCGGCGCCGGCACCAGTAAACGTGCGAAGGCAGAGATGATATGGCCCGGAATGATTCTTCAGGTTCCAAGCGTGCGACAGTCGGAGGAAACTATCCGGCGCTTCGCTCAATGTATCGCGAACGAGCACCTTGAGGGCGTGAAAGCATTCTTGGCCGTGCCGGCAAACAGTCCGGACGTCCGAAAAATCGGTGCGGAGCTTGCCACGAATAGTGCGACTGATTGCTCACCCAATCTCTATATGACGATATACGCGCCGACTTTGCGCGCTGCGCTGATCGAGGTCCTCTACAACCGCGACTTCCGAGGAGTAGCATCGCCGCCCCTTCATTTGGGAAGTGATGGCGGTATGATCGATCCCGCCAAGTGCATCGTCTCAAAAGCAGCCGTCATCGCCGATCAGCTAGTGGCCACGGCGCCTGCGTCCAAAGCGCAGAAGACGGCATTCATGTTATTGAGGTCGGCCGCCGATAGCTGTGGAGTTGCCCTCCCGACGGATCAGCGGAAGCTACAATGGCTACGCTTTCAGATTGCCGAGGCCCTGTATCGTCAACGCTCGATCACATCGACGTTCGTAACCGTCAAATGACCACGACGCAGATCACAATCATTATCGCGGCGGCGATCGCGATCATCGCCGCGCTTGCTGCTCGCGGCGGTGGGCCGCGCATCACGCAGATCACGCGCACGGTGGAGCGCGACGACGATAAGGACGGCGACGATGCCTAAAGTCACCGTCGACGGCGTCGAGATCGAGGTGCCGCAGGGCGCGACCGTGCTTCAGGCGTGCGAGCTTGCGGGCAAGGAGATTCCGCGCTTCTGCTATCACGAGCGGCTGTCGATCGCCGGCAATTGCCGCATGTGCCTGGTCGAGGTCGCGCCGGGGCCGCCCAAGCCGCAGGCGAGCTGCGCGCTGCCCGCCGCCGACGGCCAAGCGATCCGCACCGACACCGCGATGGTCAAGAAGGCGCGCGAGGGCGTGATGGAGTTCCTGCTCATCAACCACCCGCTCGACTGCCCGATCTGCGATCAGGGCGGCGAATGCGACCTCCAGGACCAGGCGATGGCCTACGGCCGCAGCTTCACCCGCTACGAGGAGAACAAGCGGGCGATCGACGACAAATATATGGGCCCGGTCATCAAGACCTCGATGACGCGGTGCATCCAGTGCACCCGCTGCATCCGCTTTTCTTCCGAAGTCGCGGGCGTCGACGAGATCGGCATGCTCTACCGCGGCGAGGACAGCCAGATCACGAGCTACCTCGAACACGCGGTGAGCGGCGAACTGTCCGGCAACCTCGCGGACGTCTGCCCGGTCGGCGCGCTGCTGCAAAAACCGCAAATCTTCGAGAGCCGGCCGTGGGAACTGCGCCGGGTGCCTGGCATCGACGTCATGGACGCGGTCGGATCGAACATCCGCTTCGACGTCCGTCAGCGTCAGGTGATGCGGATCCTGCCGCGCATCAACGAGGACGTGAACGAGGAGTGGATCCACGACAAGACGCGCCACCACGTCGACGCACTCGTCCGCAACCGGCTCGACCGGCCGTGGATCCGCGAAAAGGGCAAGCTCAGGGAAGCAACCTGGAAGGAAGCGCTCGACCTGTTCGCCAAGCGATTGAAGAAGGCGGGCAGCAAGGTCGCGGCAATCGCTGGCGACCTGCTCGACGCCGAGACCATGTACGCGGCGAAGAAGCTGCTCGAAGGGCAGGGCTCGACCCTGATCGAAGGACGGCAGACGGGCCTCGACTACGACACGTCGAGCCTCAGCGCCGTCGCGTTCAATTCGACCATCGCCGGCATCGAGGACGCCGACGTCGTGCTGCTGGTCGGATCGAACATCCGGTGGGAAGCGCCGCTGATCGCGACCCGGGTGCGCAAAGTCGCGCGCAAGGGCGGCAAAGTCTTCGCGATCGGGCCGGAAGTCGACCTCGGCATGAAGGTCCAGTGGCTGGGGAATGACCTCAAGCTGCTCGGCGACCTGCCCAAGACCGTCACGGACGGGTTTGTGCGGGCCGAGCGGCCGGCGGTGATCGTTGGCGGCGGAGCTCTTGCCGCGGGCGCGCAGGGGGCATCGCTTGCGCTCGTCGACACGCTCGGCCTGATCAAGGACGGCTGGAACGGTTACAACATCCTTCATTTCTCCGCGTCGCGCATGGCGGGGCTGGTCCTCGGCTATGCGCAGAAGGGCGGGATCGCGGACCTCGAAGCGACGTCGCCCGAGCTGGTGCTGCTGCTTGGGGCGGACGAAATGCCCGCGACCCGGTTCGAAGGCGCGTTCAAGGTTTATATCGGTCATCACGGCGACGCCGGCGCGCGGCAGGCGCATCTCGTGTTGCCGGGCGCGGCCTATGCCGAGAAGCACGGCACCTACGTCAACACCGAAGGCCGGGTGCAGCGTGGCGAGAAAGCAGCGTTTCCGCCGGGCGAGGCGCGCGAAGACTGGGCGATCCTGCGCGCGGTCAGCGAGCTGGCGGGGAAGAAACTGCCGTTCGACACTTTCGCTCAGCTGCGCGCCGCAATGATTATCGAATATCCACAGCTCGGCCGCGACGGCTTGATCGACTTGCCGTGGGCGCCGCCGAAGCTGAGCGCGAAGGTGGAAGGGCCGGTGCGCTACCCGATCGGCGACTTCTTCCTGACCAATGCGATCTGCCGCAATAGCCCGACGATGCAGCGCTGCTCGGAAGAGCTGGTGCACGGCGTCGACGTGCGGGAGGCGGCGGAGTGAGCCTGTTCGTACATCCGACAGCAACGATGGTCGGTTGGGGCATGCAGTACGGGTGGGCGTATTTCATTGCGACGTTCGTCCTCATCTTGCTGATCGCTTTGCCGCTGATGCTCGCGGTGGCGATGGTCATTTACGCCGAACGCAAGATCTGGGCCGCGATAGCGCTTCGCCGCGGGCCCAACGTGGTCGGGCCGTGGGGGCTGCTGCAGAGCTTCGCCGACGGGCTCAAGGTCTTCCTCAAGGAAACGATCATTCCGACCAGCGCCAACAAGGGCCTGTTCCTGATCGCGCCGATCGTCACTTTCACCGTGGCGCTGATCGTGTGGGCGGTCATCCCGTTCCAGCCGGGCCTAGTGCTCGCCGACGTCAACGTCGGACTGCTCTACATCCTCGCGGCAAGCTCGCTCGGCGTCTATGGCGTGATCGTCGCCGGCTGGGCGTCCAACTCCAAATATCCGTTCTTCTCGGCGTTGCGCGCCGCGGCGCAGATGGTGAGCTATGAAGTGTCGATCGGCTTCGTGGTGATTACGGTCGTGCTCTATTCGGGCAGCTTCAACCTGAGCCAGATCGTGCTCGCCCAGACCGGTCATGGCCTCGGCATCGTCAACGCCTACGCCTTCAATCTGCTGCTGTTCCCGATGTGGGTGGTGTTCTTCATCAGCTCGATGGCCGAGACCTTTCGCACCCCGTTCGACCTGGTCGAGGCGGAGAGCGAGCTCGTCGCCGGCCACCAGACCGAATATTCGTCGATGAGCTTCGCGCTGTTCTGGCTCGGCGAATATGCCAACCTCATCCTGATGTGCGCGCTCAACGCGACCCTGTTCTGGGGCGGGTGGCTGCCGCCGCTCAACATCGACCTCATCCCGTGGTTCGATATCCCGGGCTGGATCTGGCTGATCGGCAAGATGTGCCTGTTCTTCTTCATGTTCGGCTGGGTGAAGGCGACCGTGCCGCGCTACCGCTACGACCAGCTGATGCGCCTCGGCTGGAAGATTTTCCTGCCGCTGTCGCTGCTGTTTGTGGTCCTAACGTCGGGGTGGTTGATGCTGACGCGCTTTTCCGCACCCCAAGAAGCGGAGATGTTTGCTCCCTGCGACCCCAGAGTGATTGCGCCTGACGAAGCGCGCGCGATAGAGCAGGCAAATGCCAATCTGCCTGCAAGCGAGGCTATTTGTTGATGATTTCCCGCACCATCAAAGCCTTTACCCTGTGGGAATTCGTCAAGGCGCACGCCCTGACTTTGAAGTATTTCTTCAAGCCCAAGGCGACGATTAATTATCCCTACGAGAAGGCGCCGCAGAGCCCGCGCTTCCGCGGCGAGCATGCGCTGCGCCGTTATCCGAATGGCGAAGAGCGCTGCATCGCGTGCAAGCTGTGCGAGGCGATCTGCCCGGCGCTGGCGATCACCATCGAGGCCGAGCCGCGCGAGGACGGCAGCCGCCGCACCACGCGCTACGACATCGACATGGTCAAGTGCATCTATTGCGGGCTGTGCGCCGAGGCCTGTCCGGTGGATGCGATCGTCGAGGGACCGAACCTCGAATTCGCGACCGAAACGCGCGAGGAATTGCTCTACGACAAGGGCAAGTTGCTTGCCAACGGCGACAAGTGGGAACAGGCGATCGCCGCCAACCTTGCCGCCGATGCCCCCTACCGATAACGCGCCGCCGACAGGGTCCCATTCTTGATTGCAGCCATCGCCTTTTACCTGTTCGCGACGCTCACGATCGTTCCGGCGATCGCGGTGATCTTCTCGCGCAACCCGGTGCACAGCGTGCTGTGGCTGATCCTCGCCTTCTTCAATGCGGCGGGCCTGATGCTGATCCTCGGCGCCGAGTTCATCGCGATGCTGGTGGTGATCGTCTACGTCGGCGCGGTCGCGGTGCTGTTCCTGTTCGTCGTCATGATGCTCGACATCGACTTCGCCCAGCTCCGCTCGGGCTTTACCAAGAACCTGCCGTTCGGGATCATCGTCGCGTTGGTGCTGGCCGGTGAGATCGGCGCCGCTTTGTGGTCTCGGCAGGCGGGGCCGGCGATGAGCGGCCGAGTCATTCCCGCGGCCGGCCAGCCCAACATCGTCGCTCTCGGACAGATGCTCTACAGCCGCTACCTGTTCCCGTTCGAGATCGCGGGATTGATCCTGCTGGTGGCGATGATCGGAGCGATCGTCCTCACCCATCGCAGCCGCCGCGACACCCGGCCACAGAAAGTCTGGCGCCAGGTCGCCCGGCGTCCCCAGGACGCGGTGCGCAACGCCAACCCTGGCGTCGGCGAAGGGATGAAGCTGTGATCGGCCTGACGCACTACCTGACCGTCGCCGCCATCCTGTTCACGATCGGGGTGCTCGGCATCTTCCTCAACCGCCGCAACGTCATCCTGATGCTGATGGCGATCGAGCTGATCCTGCTTGCGGTGAACATCAACCTCGTCGCCTTCTCGGCCTATCTTGGCGACTTGACCGGCCAGGTGCTGGCGATGTTCGTGCTGACCGTCGCCGCCGCCGAAGCCGCAATCGGACTCGCCATCCTCGTCATCTTCTTCCGCCGCCGCGGCTCGATCGCGGTCGACGATGCCAACCGGATGAGGGGCTGATGGCGGTCATCCTGATCGTCTTCCTGCCGCTCGTCGCCGCCATCATCGCCGGGCTTGGCGGCCGCTCGATCGGCAGGGTGCCGGCCAAGGTCGTGACGACTGCGGCGCTGTTCATCGGCGCACTGCTCAGCTGGCCGATCTTCTTCCAATATATCGCGGGCGACGCCCAGCCGGTCGTGGTGCCGGTGGTGAAGTGGATCGAATCGGGAGGCCTGACGGTCGACTGGGCGCTTCGGGTCGATGCGCTGACGGCTGTCATGCTGGTGGTGGTGACGACGGTCTCCAGCCTCGTCCACCTCTACAGCTGGGGCTATATGGAGGAAGACCCGAGCCAGCCGCGGTTCTTCGCTTATCTGTCGCTGTTCAGCTTCGCGATGCTGATGCTGGTGACGGCGGACAATCTCGTGCAGATGTTCTTCGGTTGGGAAGGCGTCGGGCTCGCCTCCTACCTGCTGATCGGCTTCTGGTACCACAAGCCGTCGGCCAATGCGGCGGCGCTCAAGGCGTTCGTCGTCAACCGAATTGGCGATTTCGGCTTCAGCCTCGGCATTTTCGGCACCTTCCTCGTGTTCGGAACAGTATCGATTCCGGCGATCCTCCACGCTGCGCCGGGGATGATCGGCTCGACCATCGGCTTTGCCGGGATGCGGGTCGACACGATGACCTTGCTCTGCGTGTTGCTGTTCATCGGCGCGATGGGCAAATCGGCCCAGATCGGGCTGCACACCTGGCTCCCCGACGCGATGGAGGGCCCGACCCCGGTCAGTGCTCTGATCCACGCGGCAACGATGGTCACCGCGGGCGTGTTCATGGTCTGCCGCCTGTCGCCGATGTTCGAGACCTCGCCGACCGCGATGCACGTCGTCACCTATGTCGGCGCCGCGACCTGCATTTTCGCGGCGACGGTCGGATGTGCGCAGAACGACATCAAGCGGGTGATCGCTTACTCGACCTGCTCGCAATTGGGTTACATGTTCTTCGCCGCGGGGGTCGGCGCGTACGGCGCAGCGATGTTCCATTTGTTCACGCACGCCTTTTTCAAGGCGTTGCTGTTCCTCGGCGCCGGCAGCGTGATCCACGCCATGCACCACGAGCAGGACATGCGTTATTATGGAGCGCTCCGGAAGGAGATCCCAATCACCTTCTGGGTGATGGTCGCGGGCACGCTGGCGATCACCGGGGTCGGCCTTGGCCCAGTCGGTTTCGCTGGCTTCTGGTCGAAGGATGCGATCCTCGAGAGCGCGTGGGCGAGCGGCTCGGTGCCCGGCGTGATCGCTTTCTGGCTGGGCGCGCTCGCGGCGCTGCTGACCAGCTTCTATTCGTGGCGGCTGATCTTCCTGACCTTCTTCGGCGAGCCGCGCTGGGCCGCGTCCGAGCATATCCAGCACGCCCTCCACGGCCATCATGATGCGCCGGACGAGGAGCATGGCGACAGCGGGCATGACGCGCGTCCGGTGCCAATGGGCAGCGGCGGCTATCATCCGCACGAGAGCCCGCTGACCATGCTGGTGCCGATCGGACTGCTGGCAGTCGGCGCGGTATTCGCGGGGCAGGGCTTCCACAGCATCTTCGTCGATGCCGAACGGGCGCCCGAGTTCTGGCGCCAGAGCATCGCGTTCAGCGAGCACCTCGCCCACGCCGCGCACCAATCGGGTTTGTTGATCAAGCTGACGCCCACGATCGTGATGCTGATCGGGCTCTACATCGCGTGGCGGAACTACATGCAGAAGCCGCAGGCGCCCGCGAACTTCGTCGCGCAATTCCCTTCGCTGTACCGGTTCGTGTCCAACAAATGGTATTTCGACGAGCTTTACGACGTCATCTTCGTGCGTCCCGCGCTGTGGCTCGGCCGCCTGCTGTGGAAGGGCGGTGACGAGGGCACGATCGACCGCTTCGGCCCGCACGGCGCGGCTTATGCGGTGAGCATCGGCAACCGGATCACGACGCGCTTCCAGTCCGGCTACCTCTATTCCTACGCGCTGGTGATGCTGCTGGGGCTGATCGGGGCCGCGAGCTGGGCGATCTGGTGGGCGCAATGACCGGGACGCCGTGGCTCAGCCTGCTGATCGCGATCCCGATCATCGCCGCGGTGCTGTGTCTGTTCGTTCGAGCGGAGGGCGCGCGCTGGGTAGCGCTGGTCGCCACGCTGATCGACTTCGCCATCAGCGTCTATCTGTGGATGCAGTACGACCCCGACGGCGCGCAGTGGCAGTTCGTCGAGAAGCTGCCGTTGGGCGGCGGCGTCAGCTGGGCGCTCGGCATCGACGGTATCGCCCTGCTGCTGATCGTCCTCACCGCTTTCCTGATGCCGATCTGCATCGGCGCGAGCTGGCGCGCGATCGAGAAGCGCGTGCCCGAATATATGGCGGCCTTCCTGCTGATGGAGGCGCTGATCATGGGCTCGTTCGCGGCCCAGGACCTGTTCCTCTTCTACATTTTCTTCGAAGGCGGCCTGATCCCGATGTACCTGATCATCGGCGTGTGGGGCGGCGCCGAGCGCATCAAGGCGAGCTACAAGTTCTTCCTCTACACCTTGTTCGGCTCAGTGCTGATGCTGATCGCCATGATCTACATGGTCGGCACGGCCGGCACGACCTCGATTCCGGTCCTGATGGCTTACGACTTCCCGGTCGACGCGCAGAGATGGCTGTTCCTCGCCTTCCTGGCAAGTTTCGCGGTCAAGCTGCCGATGTGGCCGGTCCACACCTGGTTGCCGGACGCGCACGTCCAGGCGCCGACTGCAGGCTCGGTGATCCTCGCCGGCGTGCTGCTGAAGCTCGGCGGGTACGGTTTCATCCGTTTCTCGCTGCCGATGTTCCCCGACGGATCGGCGCAATTCATACCGTTGATGTTCGTCCTGAGCGGAGTTGCGGCGATCTACACCAGCTTCGTGGCCCTGGTGCAGACCGACATGAAGAAGCTGATCGCTTACTCATCGGTCGCGCACATGGCGTTCGTCACCTTCGGATTGTTTGCGATGAACGAGCAGGGCATCGAAGGCGCTTTTTTGGTCATGCTCGCGCACGGGCTCGTGTCAGGGGCGCTCTTCCTGTGCGTCGGCGTCGTCTACGACCGGCTGCATACCCGCGAAATTTCGCGCTACGGCGGGCTTAGCGACAACATGCCGGGTTACGCCCTGTTGTTCATGATCTTCACCATGGCAAGCATCGGCCTCCCCGGCACGAGCAACTTCCCCGCCGAATTCCTGAGCATGGTCGGGACTTATCGCGCTTCGACTTGGGGAGCGATCGCCGCCTGCTTCAGCACGATCCTCGCCGCGGCCTACATGCTCTACCTTTACTGGCGGATCTGCTTCGGCACCCAGCGCAATGCCGACGCAGCAGCAATGACCGACTTGTCGGCGCGCGAATGGTGGCTGCTACTGCCGATCATTGCCGGCGTATTCTGGATGGGCATCTATCCCGAGAGCTTCCTGCACCCAATCCGCAACGATGTTGGGCGGCTCATGACCCGGCTCGAGCGTGTCGCCCCCGCGGGTGATTCGAAGATCAAGCTTGGCCCGGGGTGGATGAGCATGGATCACGGAGCGATGCATTGATTTCCCGCTTCGCTCCGCTTCTGCCCGAGCTGATCCTCAGCATCGGCGCGACCGTGTTGATGATGGTTGCGGCGTTCGGCGGGCGCCGGCTGTCCGGGGTCGTCAGCTGGCTGTCCGTCGCGCTGCTCGTCGGGGCCACTTTCGCACTGATCGGCGCCCCGTCGCACAGCGGGCCGGAGTTCGAGGGGCTGCTCTCAGCGGACCTGTTCGCCAGCTTCGGCAAGGCGCTGATCTTCCCCTCGGCCGCGGTCGCGATCATCGCCGCTCATGGGTGGTTCGAGCGCGGCACCGAGCATGCGAGCGAATATGCGGTGCTGATCCTGTTCAGCGCCGTGGGCATGGCGGTGATGATGTCGGCGACCAGCCTCATCACGCTCTACGTCGGGCTCGAGCTGACCAGCCTCGCGAGCTATGTTCTCGCCTCCTATCGCCGGACCGACGAGCGGTCGGCCGAGGCGGGCCTCAAATATTTCGTGCTTGGGGCGCTTGCCAGCGGCATCCTGCTCTACGGCATCTCGCTTCTGTACGGGTTTACCGGAACCACGAACTTTACCGGCGTCTCGGCGGCGTTCGGGCGCGGCGCTCCGTCGCTCGGTCTGTTGTTCGGGCTGGTCTTCCTGCTCGCCGGCCTCGCCTTCAAGATCAGCGCGGTGCCGTTCCACATGTGGACGCCGGACGTGTACGAGGGCGCCCCGACCCCGGTCACCGCCTTCTTCGCCTCGGCCCCCAAGGTGGCCGCGGTGCTGATGTCGACCAGGGTCTGTCTCGACGCGCTCGCGCCCGCCACCGACGCATGGCGCCAGATCGTCATCTTCGCCGCGCTCGCCTCGATCTTCCTCGGCGCGATCGCCGCGTTCGGCCAGACCAACATCAAGCGGCTGCTCGCTTATTCGTCGATCAACAATGTCGGCTTCGCGTTGATCGGCCTTGCCGCCGGTGGCCCTCGCGGCGGTGCAGCGGTGCTGTTCTACATGACCGTCTATATCGTCATGACGCTGGGCGCCTTCCTGTGCGTGCTGTGGATGCGCGATGCCGAGGGGCGGCCGGTCGAAAGCATCGAGAGCCTGTCGGGACTGGCGCAGACACGGCCGGCGTTCGCGTTCGCGCTGTTTATTTTTATGCTCAGCTTGGCCGGCATCCCGCCGATGTTCGGCTTCTGGCCCAAGCTGGTCGTGTTCCAGGCCGCAATCGCCAGCGGTTATATCGCGCTCGCCGTGGCCGGCATCCTAGGGACTGTTATCGGACTTTATTACTACCTGAAGATCGTCAAGGTGATGTACCTCGACGAGCCGGCGGCGCCTTACGCGCGGGTTCGCGAGCCGGTGCAGGGGCTTCTGATCCTCGTCGCCGCACTGATCGTCTCGCCGCTCGGCTATCTGTTGATCGGCCCACTCGGACGGCTTGCCGACCGGGCAGCGGGATCGATCTTCTGAGCCGCATCCGGATCGTCGAGTCGACCGGCTCGACCAATGCCGACATTCTCGCAGATCAAGAGCGGGTCGAAGGCGACTGGCTCGTCGCCCTGGAGCAGCATTCGGGCAGGGGCCGCCAGGGCCGCGAGTGGGTCTCGGCCAAAGGCAATTTCTATGGCAGCACCCTCGTCACGATGAAAGCAGCCGATCCGCCGGCGCCGAGCCTTTCGCTCGCCGCCGGACTGGCTCTGATCGAAGCGGTTGAACTCGCCGTTCCCGCCCGAGGCTTGGTGCTCAAATGGCCCAACGATCTGATGCTGCAAGGCAGGAAGCTCGCCGGCATCCTGCTCGAGCGTAGCGGCGACAGGGTCGCGGTCGGCTTCGGGGTGAATCTCGCCTCCGCGCCCCCCCTCGCCGATCGCCAGGCGGCGGCGCTCGGCGGCAAGGTCGCGCCGCAGGTCTTCGCGCCGCTGCTGGCGGGCAGCCTCGCGCGGCTGCTGCAGCTGTGGAGGTCGACCGAAATCCCGGCGCTGGGGCGGGCCTGGCAGGAGCGGGCACACCCCCTTGGAACGCGGCTGTCGGTCCATGTGAACAAGGAAGAGACGGTCACCGGCCTGTTCGCGGGGCTCGAGCCCGACGGCGCGCTGCGGCTGCAGCGGGAGGACGGCGCGATCGACATCATCCGCGCGGGCGACGTCGACCTAGCTTAGCGCGGCGTAAAGGGCCTGGCCCGCGCGCTGCCACAGCGGGCTGTTGAATGTCGCGATCTCAAGCGCTTGCTCGATCACCAGAGCAGGCGCGACGAATTTCCACACCGGATGAATCTTGCCGTAGCGCGCCTTGTCGCGGATCGAGGCCACAAGGATCGGCGAGTAAGCGAGGACGAGCGCCAGCCAGATTTCGGGCCGCGGCACCATGGGTAGCAGGTGGCGGAGGCGGAAGAAGGCCGGCCACAGCACGTGAATGGTGGCAAGCAGCATCAGCCGCTTGTGCCAATCGGGACGGCGGCGGAGCGCCAATGCCGCGATCACCAGCAACAGGAACAGCGTCAATCCGCTGGTCGTTGCAGCCAGGCTCGAGGTAGCCGCGGTGCCGAGATCGGGAAGGTCGCGCTCGGTTGCCCAGCGCTGGGTCGCGATTCCGCTGGCCCAAATCAATGCGGCGAGAGGAAGCGCGACCCGGCCGAGGCGGCGATGCGTGGGCGTGCGGGTCGCCCGAACCAGTCGCGATTGGGCAATCACGAACAGAATCCAGCACAGGCTGGCGGCGCCGTGGAGATGGACGAACCTCGGCGCGGCGAAAGTGCGCCTGGCCATCGGCAGGAAATAGGTCGTGCTGAAGCCCAGCGCGACGACCGTCAGCCCGACCAGCGCATATCCTCCGTAGAAGCGAGTGGCGCGGTCGCGCGCCCATGCAGTGGCCATGCTGTCCCCCGGGAGCAAAGGTAACAGTCTCGTGGCGCCCTGCAAGACAGTCACGGAAGGGTCTGCGCCATCGCCGAGTCGTGCTCTCGCTTCCCGCAGCCAGCGGGAGTAGGCGCCACTTCGTTTCGCGACCGAGTCGAAGAACTCTTCTCGAGACTCAGCGCCGGTCCTGCCCGGCCGGCACCTGTTTCCGCAGGAGCGAACTTATGCCCACGTTCAAGACCCGCGATGGTACCGAGATTTTCTATAAGGACTGGGGCGCGCGGGATGCCCAGGTCATCTTCTTCCATCACGGCTGGCCGCTGAGCTCGGACGACTGGGACAACCAGCTGATGTTCTTCCTTGGCCAGGGCTATCGCGTGATCGCCCACGACCGCCGCGGGCATGGCCGCTCGACGCAGACCGATACCGGCAACGACATGGATACCTATGCCGCCGACGTGACCGAGCTGACCGATCATCTCGACCTCCAGAACGCGATCCACATCGGGCATTCAACCGGCGGCGGCGAAGTCACGCGCTATGTTGCGCGGGCGAGGCCCGGGAGGGTCTCGAAGGCGGTCCTGATTTCGGCGATTCCGCCCCTGATGCTGAAAACCGAGGCCAACCCCGGCGGGACTCCGATTGAGGCCTTCGATGCCTATCGTGCGGGCGTCGCGGGCAACCGCGCGCAAATTTATCTCGATGTCGCGTCAGGCCCATTTTACGGCTTCAACCGCACCGGCGTGCTTCCGCAGGAGGGGGTCATCCGCAATTGGTGGCGGCAAGGCATGATGGGCGGCATCAAGGCCCACTACGACTGCATCAAGGTGTTCTCGGAAACCGACCTTACCGAGGACTTGAAGCAGATCGACGTGCCGGTGCTGCTGATCCACAGCGAGGACGACCAGATCGTGCCCTACGCCGATAGCGCGCCACTGGCGGTGAAGCTGCTCAGGAACGGTCAGCTCAAGACCTATTCGACGCTTCCGCACGGCTGCATGACCACCCACCCGGACGAGATCAACTCGGACATCCTGGGCTTCCTTCGCGGTGAGCAAGTCGGCGTGCCGGGCGCGGCCGCCCCGGCGTTGGTGGCGGAGCCGATTCCCGTTGACTAAGTCTGTGATGGCCGGGCCGTCTTCTGGCGGCCCGGCCAGTCCTGGGGGGAAGTGCATAATGATGGCGGGAAGAAACATGGCGCTGCTGTTGGCCGTGGCAGGCTTGTTGCTCCCTGCGCCCGCCACGGCAAAGGTCGAACCCTTTCCAGCCGTGTTCACGACGCGCGACATCCCGATCGACGGCGCGACGATTCATGCTCGCGTCGGCGGAACTGGACCGCTCGTCCTATTGCTCCACGGGTTCGGCGACAGCGGCGACATGTGGGCTCCGCTCGCCGCCCGGCTGGTTAAGGACCACACGGTCGTCGTACCCGACCTGCGCGGGATGGGCCTCTCCTCCCATCCGGAAACGGGCTACGACAAAAAGAGCGAAGGTCAGGACATCGCCGCCGTCCTCGATGCGTTGAAGCTCGATGGACCGCTGGCATTGGTCACCCACGATATCGGGAACATGGTCGGCTACGCGTTCGCCGCCCAGAACCGCCAACGCGTGACGCGGTGGGTGGTGATGGACGCGCCGCTGCCGGGTATCGGTCACTGGGATGATGTGATCAAAGACCGGCGAACATGGCATTTCGATTTCTACGGACCGGATGAGGAGCGGCTCGTCGCCGGTCGCGAGCGAATCTACCTCGACCGCTTCTATAACGAGCTTTCGGCCGACCCTCGCCATATCGACGAGGCAACTCGCGCCCATTACGCCGCGCTCTATTCGCGCCCCCATGCCATCCATGATGCGTTCGCGCAGTTCGCCGCCTTCCGTCAGGACGGCGCCGACAACCAGAAATTCCTGGCCGAGGGCAAGCTCACCATGCCCGTGCTCGCGATTGGCGGCGAGAAAAGCTTCGGGCAAGGCTTCGCCAACGAGATCGCGTTCGTGGCTGACAATGTCCAGCCGCTCAGTGTCGCGAATTCCGGCCATTGGCTGATGGAAGAGCAACCCGAAGCGACAATGGCGGCGATTCAAGCATTCCTGGCCGGATCGACCCCTGGAAAGTGACATATGACCGACCCTAAGGAGACCAACACCTACGCGACGCGCGCGCCGCAGATGTTTCTCCGATTCAGCGACGAGGAGATCGAACGCCTGTCGCGGTTCGGGGAGGCGCGATCCTATCGCGCGGGCGATATGCTGGCGCGGGTCGGCGAGGTTGGCCCGGGCCTCATGCTGATCCTGTCAGGCCAAGTCGAGGTGACCCAGTCGCATGGCGGCGAACACCGACATATCGTCACCCACGAGCGGGGCAATTTCATGGGCGAGCTCGCCCAGCTCTCGGGGCGCCCGTACCTGGTCGATGAAAAGGCGCTGACGGACGTGGAAGCGGTCGCCATTGCGCCCGACCGCCTGAGAGCGTTGCTGGTTGCCGAGGCCGATATCGGCGAGCGGTTGATGCGCGCATTGATCCTGCGCCGGGTCGGCCTGATCGAAACCGGCGCGGGACCGGTCATCGTCGGCGAGGACACCAACGCCGACGTGCTTCGGCTGGTCAATTTCCTGCGCCGCAACGGCCATCCTTACCAGCAGCTGAGCCCGCGCGACGACAGCTGCGCGCAGACGCTGGTCGAGCGCTTCGACGTTACTCCCGAAGAACTCCCGATCGTGTTGTGCCCAAACGGGCAATTGCTCCGCAACCCAACCGAGGACCAGTTGGCGCGCTGCGTCGGGCTCGTTGGTCCGATCAATTCCGAGCGCATTTACGATGTCGCGATCATCGGCGCCGGGCCGGCAGGGCTGGCGACCGCCGTCTACGCCGGATCGGAGGGTCTTTCGGTGCTGGCGATCGACTGCCGCTCCTTCGGCGGCCAGGCCGGGGCATCGTCGCGGATCGAGAATTACCTTGGCTTTCCGACGGGTATTTCCGGGATGGCGCTGATGGGCCGCGCGTTCAGCCAGGCCCAGAAGTTCGGGGTGGAGATCGCGATCCCCGACGAAGCGGTGAAGCTCGAATGCGGCAACGATCCCTGCCGCCTGAGCCTCACCACGGGCGAAGTGATCAGGGCGCGTTCGATCGTGATCGCGACTGGGGCGGAGTATCGCCGGCTCGGCGTCGCGCGCCTCGACGAATTCGAGGGCGCTTCGGTCCATTATTGGGCATCGCCGCTGGAGGGAGACTTGTCGGCGGGCAAGGACGTTGTCCTGGTCGGCGGCGGTAATTCGGCCGGGCAGGCGACTGTGTTCCTGGCCAATCGCGCGCGTAGGGTGACGATGATCGCGCGGCGGCCGTTGAGCGCGACCATGTCGCAGTATCTGATCGACCGCATCGCCGCTCAGCCCAATGTCGAGGTGATCGCCGGCTGCGAAATCACCGAGCTCGTGGGCTCGAACGGCGTGCTCGAGCGAGTCGGCTGGGTCGAACATCCGTCAGGCAAGCGAACCGAGCGGCCCGCCCGCTTCCTGTTCTCCTTCATCGGCGCCGAGCCGAATACCGACTGGCTCGCCAGCTCCGGCCTCAAGCGCGATGATCGCGGCTTCGTTCTCACGGGCGACGAGGTCGGCGAAGGCCGCCTGCCGCTGGAGACCAGCCGCCGCGGCATTTTCGCGGTGGGTGACGTGCGCTCCTGCTCGGTGAAGCGGGTCGCGGCCGCGGTCGGCGATGGCGCGCAGGTCGTTGCCGCGATCCATGCCTATTTGGCGCAGAGTCGCGAGGCGGCGCCGCCGGTCATCCAGCAGGTGGTCGAGACCGCCTGATCGCTTTGCCGCCGCCAGTTCTTGCCCTAAGGGCGCGGCATGCTGCTGGCGATCGATGCGGGAAACACCAACGTTGTCTTCGCGCTGGTCGATGGCGGCGCAATCAAAGCCCGCTGGCGCATCGCGACCGACCCGCGCCGGACTGCCGACGAATATGCCGTGTGGCTGCACCAGCTGCTCGAGCTCGAGGGCCGTTCGAAGAGCGATGTCGAGGCGGTAATCATCGCTACCGTGGTTCCGCGCGCTCTGCATAATCTCGAAGTGCTCAGCTCCAAATATTTCCACGTTGAGCCGATGATTGCAGGGCAGGGCAATGCCGCTTGGCCAATTGCGCTGGACGTTGATGAACCGCACGCTGTGGGCGCCGATCGGGTGCTCAACGCGATGGCCGTCCATGCCAAGCACAAAGGCGACTTGATCGTAATCGATTTTGGCACGGCAACGACATTCGATGTGGTGGATTCGTCCGGCGCTTACAAAGGCGGTATCATCGCGCCAGGCATAAACCTTTCGCTCGACGCTTTGGTGAATGCTGCGGCTAAATTGCCGCGCATCGCTATCGAAGCCCCAAAGGGCAATCTGAGTGTCATCGGCCGCACCACCGAGAGCCAGATGATCATCGGCATCTACTGGGGCTATGTTGCGATGATCGAGGGCCTGACCGATCGGCTGAAGCGTGAGCTCGGGCGACCGGCGACCGTGATCGCCACCGGCGGCCTTGCCATCCTCTTCGACAAGCACACCAATGTGTTCGATGCGATTGAGCCCGATCTCACCATCCAGGGGTTGAGCCTGTTGCACGCGATGGCGATCCAAAAAGCGAAATGATTCCGGGCGAAGAGCTCCTGTTTTGCGCGCTCGGCGGTTCGGGCGAGATCGGCATGAACGTCAATCTCTACGGCTGCCGAGGCCAGTGGATCATGGTCGACCTCGGCCTGACCTTTGCCGACGCTACGTATCCCGGCATCGACCTCATCCTCCCCGACCTCGAGTTCATCGAGAAGCAGCAGGAGCGCCTGGTGGGGATCGTCCTCACCCACGGGCACGAAGACCATATCGGCGCGCTTCCCTATCTCGCCGACGAGCTCAAGAGCCCGCTTTACGCGACGCCCTTCACCGCCGGACTGATCGCCGGCAAGCTCGAGGAGGAGGGGCTGACCGGCCAGGTCAAGCTCAACATCGTCGAGCGCGGCGGAAGCATCGAGCTTGGCCCGTTCAAGGTCAGCTTCGTCGCGCTGTCGCATTCGATCCCCGAAGGCAACGGCCTGCTGATCGAGACTCCGTTCGGCAACATCTTCCACACCGGCGATTGGAAGATCGACGACACCCCGGTGATCGGGGAAGCGCCGAGCACCGAAACGTTGACCGCGATCGGGGATGCCGGAGTGCTCGCCTTGGTGTGCGATTCGACCAACGTCTTCCAGGAGAAGCCGTCCGGATCGGAGGAAAGCGTCCACGAAGGGCTTCTTGCCCAAACGACGAAAGCCAGCGGACGCGTGCTGGTGACGACCTTCGCATCGAATGCCGCGCGGCTCCAGACCATCGGGCGCGTCGCCACCGAAACCGGGCGCAGGGTCTGCATCGCCGGGCGTTCGCTCGAGCGGATCCTGCGCGTTGCCCAGGCAACCGGTTACCTCCGCGACTTTCCGTCGCCGGTCAGCTTCGACGAGGGGATGCGGCTGCCGAAAAGCGAGTTGCTGATCATCGCCACCGGCGGGCAGGGCGAGCCGCGGGCGGCGCTCGGCCGGGTCGCCTCGGGCAACCACGAGCTGAAGCTGACCGAGAACGATACGGTGATCTTCTCCTCGCGCATCATCCCCGGCAACGAGACGGCGATCGGCCGGATCATGAACCAGTTGTCCGACCTCGGCGTGCAGATCGTCACCGAACGACAGTCGCACGTGCATGTCTCGGGGCATCCCGGCCGGCCCGAGCTGGTCCAGATGTACGAATGGGTGCGTCCGCAGATCGTGGTGCCGGTCCACGGCGAAGCGCGACACATGGCGGAACAGGGGCGCCTCGCGCTCAGCCATGGCGTCCCGCACGCCGTCGTCCAGAACAATGGCGACGTGATCCGGTTGGCGCCCGGCGAGCCGAGGAAGGTCGACGAGGTTCGGGTCGGGCGGCTCGTGCTCGACGGCGATGTGATCCTCCCGGCCGACGGCGCCACCATCACCGAGCGCCGCCGCATGGGCTTTGGCGGGCTGATCACGGTTGCGGTGCCGGTTGGCGGCGATGGTCAGCTTGCGGGCAAGCCGCTGGTCCGCGCGTTCGGGGTGCCGGTCGAAGAGGACCGTGACGATTTCATTGCCGATGCGACCGATGCGGCGACCCGGGCCTTCAGTCCGGGAGGCGATGAGGACCGGATGCGCGAGGCGGTGCGGCTCGCGGTCCGGCGGTGCGCCACGCTGTGGACGGGCAAGAAGCCGGTGGTCGAGGTGATGGTGCTGCAAGTCGCCGCATGAAGCTCACCTCGATCGTCGCCATCTATTTCCTGTTCTTCGCTTTCGCGGCATTCGCGCTGCTTCCGTTCGGGGTGAAGACCGATGAGGAGGCCGGAACGCCCAAGGTCCCGGGCCAGGCCGATAGCGCGCCGCACCATTTCGATCTCAAGCGGCATTTGCTGAAAGCCGCGCTGGTCGGCGCGCTGCTGTTCGCGATCTATTACGCCAATTGGGCATTCGGCTGGATCACGCTCGGCGACGTCGAATTCTACCGCGCCTAGCGGCGCTTATCGATCGCCTGGGCGAGCGCCGCGTAGAGCTTGCCCATGTCCGAGGACATCAGGGTCACCGCGATCATTCCTCCCTCGCGTTCGGCGAGGACGCGGCGAAGCATCGCTTCGAAATCGTGGACGTAGCGGTTGACCGAATTCTGGAACTCCGCGTCCGTTTCATAATGCGCTGCGATCGAGCGCGTCTCCGAGCCGCCGATCAGCCGTACCGCGCGGCGGGTGAAGATGCCGCGATTGCCCTTGAGGTAGGCGCCCCAGGCTTTCTCATCGACTTCATCCGACAGGATCTTCTGCACGTCGATGGCCGCCGAGTGCATTGAATCGATCAGCAGCGAGACGCGCCGCGCGAAGGCTTCGCTGTCCTTCTCGCGCTGCTCCTGCCCGGTGCGGTTGATGTGCTGCTCCAGGGCCGCCGCGCTCTGCCCGATGTTGAGCATCTGCTGCGACAAGCGGTCCGACGCCGAGCGAGCCGCGTCGACCGCACGAGCGGCGACGTTCTCGACCTCGCGCAGCCGGTCCTCGATGGTTTCGCGGATGACCCGCTCGAGCGCCTCGCGCGATGCGTCGGAAAGCTTGGCGGCGCTGTCCGGAATCACTCCTTCGATCGCCTCGCGCGCCCGCTCGGCGGCGTGGCCGGCAGCCTCCTTGACCTGCACCAGGGCCGCGACCAGCGCCGGCGCGGTTTCCGCACTGAGGTTGGCGGCTTCACCCTGAGCCTGCGCAATCGCCGAGGTCAGCGCACTAAGCTTCGCTTCCGAGCTCGCGACTCCACCGTCGACGGCGGCGAGTAACGCCGCGAAGCGGTCCTGATGGTCTGCGATCGCCTCGCCGGTGGCGCTCATCCGTTGCCCGGCTTCAACCGCGGCGTCACGCACCCAGCCGATCTCCGGCTTCATGGTGGCGGTGGTTTCGGCCAGCCGTTCGGCATGACCGTGCGCCTCGCCGAGCGCGGAGCCGACCTGGTCGCGGACTTCGGTTGCCAGGCGATCGATGCTTTCGCGCAATCCAGCCGTGCGCTCGGCGAGGGAGCCAATGGCGCTGTCCTGGGAGCCGGCCTGAACGGCGAGAGCGTCAAGCTCGGTGCGGGCGCGGCCGAGCGAGTTGAGGAAATGATTGGCCCGCTCGTCGCCGTTCGAGGCGAGCTCGGTGAAGCGTTGGTCGATCATGGCGAGACCGCGATCGATCTCGGCGATCATCCGCTGCGACGCCCGGTCCTGTTCGGCAACGTTGCTGGACAGGGTGGCGAGCGCGGTATTGGCGTGATTGACGTTGAGCGCCAGCGCTTCTGCGGCTTCGGCGCCGGTCTGGCCGATCCCCGCGGACGACTGCTCGACCAGCGCGGCAACAGCTGCCGCCTGGGCATCGATGCCGCTGCGGATGCTTTCGAGAGTCGCGGTCGTGCGTTCGAGCAGCGCATCGAGAGAGCCCGAGAAGCTGCTTTCCGCCTCGTTGACTTTTTGTGCGGCCGAGCTGCCGGCGCTGTCGATCTCGGCAAGCCGGGCGGCGAGCCGATCGGTGGCCTCGCCGATGATCCGGTCGGCCTCCGTGGCTCGGTTTGTGAGGCTGCCGACATGCTCGCCAAATTGCACCGTCCGCGCACCGGCTTCGGCGCCGACCGACCTCAGTTGCTCGGCGATCGAGCGCGCGGTTTGTTCCGCGCGCGGCAAGTCGTCGAGGAGGACGGCGATGTCGGTGCGGGCGGATTCAGCGGCGCGGTCGAGCGCCTCGCCATGGCGCGCGAGGCGTTCGGTGCTCGAGTCAAACTCGCGGGTAAGGCCGCTAAACTTGCTGCTCGCATCGTCGCCGAGTTGCATCAGATTCTGGGTGATCACCGTCAACTCGGTGCGGCTGTCGGTGATCCGTTGGGACAGCACTTCAAGCAATGCCTCGAGCGACTGCGCCTCGGTTCGCATCACAATGACCGACTGGGTGAAGCGCTCGGCTTCCTTGCGCCGCGTGCGCCCGAACACCAGCCAGGCAAGGCCGAGCAGGGCGAGCGGTCCGGCCGCCACCGCAACCCATTGCGCGACCAATGGAGAAGTCAGCGGCTGCCCGGCCAACGAGCGCCCGGCGGACCAGGCGGTGAAGGCGAGCCACAGCGCGGCGATCATGCTGAGTGCGATCGCCAGCACCTGCCGTCCGCCGGCGCCGCGGACCTCGACCGGCGCTTCCGCCGCCCATTGGCCGGGATCGAACTCCGTTTCGAAGGGCGCGTCGCTCCCGCCCAGTTCGAGGATCTCAGTCTGGTCGGGGACCGGAGACAGCGGCTCGGCGCGTTGCGGGGTGGGTGTCATGGCGACGGCAGTTTACCACCTTTGACGCGCCGCGAAAGCGATTACAGAGGCTTCGCATGCGAGAGGGAGGTTAATGGCGGTCGGGGCGCTGATCGGAGCGTATCAGGAAGACGATTCGGGCGGTCTCCGAGCACTGCTTCCGCTCGCCGGCCGCACCCTGCTCGAATATCAGGTTCGCTGCGCCGCGGCGGCTGACGCCGCGCCGATCGTGGTTGTCGTGGAGCGGGTGCCGCAATCGCTGCAGGATGCGTTCGAGCGTCTGCGGCTCGACGGTCTATCGGTGTTCGCCGTCAGCGACGTGCAGGAAGCGGTCAGTCGGTTCGAGGCGGGCTCGATGATCCTCCTGATCGGCGACGGCGTTGCGCCGCCGGCAGACCTGGTCGCGGCGCTCGCCGAGGAACCGGAGCCGGCGGTGGCGACGGTCCCGGACGCAGAGGAGCACGCAGCCTTCGAGCGGATCGACGGGGAGTCGCGCTGGGCGGGAGTTGCCCTCGTCGACATGCGAAATCTTGGCTCGACGGCCGCGATCCTCGGCGACTGGGACCTGCAATCGACATTGTTGCGCAAGACCCTGCAAGAGGGCGCCTTGCGGGTTCCGGTGAGCGATGACGCCGCGCCGTTGCTCGCCGAGCGGGCCGAACAACTCGCCGACTTCCAGAAGATGCTGATTGCCGCCTCTCGCGGAGCGAGGACCGATTGGGTGAGCCGGTATCTTTTGCCGCCAGTCGAAGAGCTCGCGGTCGAGCGGCTGATGGAAACGGCGGTGCGACCAGGCTGGCTGATCTGGCTTGGCCTGGGGCTCACCTTGGCCGGCGCAGTTTGCTTCGCCAAGGGATGGCTTGGCGCGGGCCTCGGGCTGCTGGTTCTGTCGACGCCGCTGGACATCGTGGCTTCGCGGCTCGCCTCGCTCCGCCTGCGGCCATTGCCGACGCGCATGATGAGCCGCTTGGCTCTGTGGCCAGCGAGCGGGCTCGCCGTGCTCGCGCTGGCCTGGTATGAAGCGCGGCACGTGCCGGGCTGGGGCGCCTTCGTCACCGCCGGCTCCGCGCTTGCCTTTGCCGAAGCGGCGCGGATCGAGAAGGCGATCTTCCCGGTCGGAAGCGAAATCTGGCTGCTGTCACGCCGCAATGCGATTTTCGCGGCGATCCCGTTCGCGCTTGCCGGCACTTGGACTGCGTACCTGATCGCGCTGCTGGCCTATGCGGCGGTGTCCTTCTTCGTCGTTCAGCACGTTCGTCATTTCGGGCCCGAGTTGACGCGAAGTTAACGGAAACCCGATAAGCCGGGTTGCAATGTTGCCAGAGGAATGGCCGATCGCTGCCCCGGCAGCCGACCATGACGCGCCCGCGTACGCGGCGCGGCGCGACCGCTTGTCCACCGTCCGCGCGGATTTCTTTCTCGATTCCACGACCCGCCTGACCGAGCAGGAGCGGGCGCTGATGACCGCCATGCTCCATTGCCTCGTGGGGGATGTCGCCGATGAAATTCGCTCGGCTCTGCCCAAGGGCTGGACGGCCGCAAACGACGAGAGCAACCTCGACGTCATCGAGACGCTGACGAGGTCGCGGCTGCTGGACGAGCCGGCGCTGATGGCGTTGCTGCTACGCCGCGCCGACGAGGAACGGATCACCACCGGCGCGCGGGCCCGCAGCGGCCGTCACGACGCGCGAATCCTCCAGGGGCTGGTGAGCCATGAGAATGGCGCGGTGTCCGCCGCGGCCATGGCATTGATCCTGGCGCGCGGGCGGCGGCGCGACCGCTTCGGCCAATGCCTGGTCGCTTTCGACGATTTAACGACGGGATCGGCGCGGACGTTGGTCCAGACCGTCGCAGCCGTGCTTCGGCAGGGCCTGGCGGCGACGCGGAGCGGGCCGGCGGTGGATGCCGAGCTGGCCAAGGCGTGCCAGCGGGTATTGGCGGACCAGGACCCCGCGCGCGGGATCGACGGGCTGACCGCGGAGCTGGCCCGTCTGCTCGATGAGAACGGTAAGCTTGACGATGAGCTGATCCTCGCCGCGGCGCATGAGGGCGAGATCACATTCGTGGCCGAGGCGCTCGGGCGTCGCAGCGGCCTTACCGGCGCGGTCGCCGCAAGCGAGCTTCTGTCAGGCTCGGCGGAGCGGATCATCGCGCTGTTCCGCTTGGGTGCCTTGCGGCGCGAACTGGTTGCCGGCTTCCTCGCCAGCATCGGCGACCTGTTGGGCCTCACGGACGTGGGCCGCGCGATCGGTCTGTTCGATACCATGACCGACGACCAGGTGGCCGCGGCGCGCGCCTGGCTGACGGTCGATCCCGCCTATCGCCGGGCCCTCGCAATTCTGGAAACGGACGATGGCCAGCGTTCCCTCTGAACCGCGCGCCGTGCTCGGCCGGGTCGACAAGGCGGGGCGGCTGATCGCCGCCGGTCCCGAGCTCGAGGCGCTGCAGCAGGAGGCTGGCTCCACGCTTGGCCAGACGTTAGCGCTTCCTCAGATTGCCGCGGTCGCTCAACTTGCGCGCAAGCTCGGCATCGCGGTGGTTCGCCCGGCATTCGCGGCGTCGAGCGACCACGATATCGAATTTTCGGTGCGGGCGGTCCCCGAAGGCGACGAGGTCGCCCTGACGCTCGAAGGCTGGACGCTTCGTGCTCCTGCGGCGCCGCGGCTTGGCTCGCTCCTTGGCGGAAACGGTCACGCCGACGCGGAACCGGCTACCAGCGAGTGGGCGGCGGACGAGGAGCTCAAGATCATCTCGGTTTCGTCCGAGCTCGGCGAAATGCTGGGAGTCGAAGCGGTCGAGGCCGCCGGAGCGTCCCTGACCCGCCTGTTGCGGCTCGAAGAAGATGAGAATGGCGAGATGCCGCTGATCAGCGCGCTTGCCGCACGGCGCGGTTTTACGGGGCAACGCGCGCGGGGCCGGACCGATGAGAGCCGGGCGATCATCCTCAGCGGCGAGGTGGTGACCGCCGCCGACGGCAGCTTTGCCGGATTCCGCGGAACCGCCCGGCCGGAGCGGGCGGAAGCCGCCGATGAGTCGAGCGCGGCCGCCTTCGATCATGCGCTCGATGAAGTGCTTCGTTCGCCGCTCGACCGGATCATCGAGAGCGCCGAGCGCATCGTCGAACGCGCCGATGGGCCGCTGCGCAACGAATATGCGAGCTACGGCAACGACATCGCGAGCGCGGCGCGGCATCTGCTGTCCGTGGTCCGCGCGATGAGCGAAGACCCGACGCAGGGCCAGCGCGCGATCGATCTGGCCGCGCTGGCCGGCGAAGCGGTGGTGATGGTCGAACCGGCGGCGGAGGAGCGCAATGTCGGGCTCGAGCTCGATGGCAAAGATGCGCTGTTCGCCAGCGGGCAGGAGCGGGGCGTCATCCAAATCCTCGTCAACCTCATCGGCAACGCCGTCCGCCATTCGCCCGACGGCGGTCACGTCCGCCTGTCGTTCGTCAGCACGCCGGGGACGGCCTCGGTGATCGTGTCCGATGAAGGCCCGGGCATCGACCCCGCGGACCAGCAGCGCATCTTCGAGCGGTTCGAGCGCGCCGACGCCGGGAAGGGCGGCACCGGGCTCGGCCTGGCAATTTCGCGGCGCCTGGCGCGATCGATGGGCGGCGACGTGACGGTCGACAGCGTGCCGGGCGCGGGCGCGCGCTTCACCCTGACGCTGCCCAGCCCCTAGCCTTTCAGCGCTTCCCGACCGGCACGTAGTTGCGCTGGGTGGCGCCGACGTAAAGCTGGCGCGGCCGACCGATCTTCTGCTCAGGGTCGGAGATCATTTCGTTCCATTGCGCGACCCAGCCGACGGTGCGGGCAAGCGCGAACAAAGCGGTGAACATCTCGGTCGGGAAGCCGATCGCGTTGAGGATCACGCCCGAATAGAAATCGACGTTGGGGTAGAGCTTCTTTTCGATGAAATAATCGTCGCTGAGCGCAATCCGCTCGAGCTCCTTGGCGACATCGAGGACCGGGTCCGAGATGTTGAGCTCTTTCAGCACCTCGTCGGCGGTCGCCTTCATCACCTTCGCCCGCGGGTCGAAATTCTTGTAGACGCGGTGGCCGAAGCCCATCAGCCGGAACGGGTCGTCCTTGTCCTTCGCCCGGGCGATATATTTCGGGATGTTCGAGGTGTGGCCGATCTCGCGCAGCATGTTGAGCGCGGCTTCGTTGGCGCCGCCGTGCGCGGGGCCCCACAGGCACGCGATCCCGGCCGCGATGCACGCGAATGGGTTGGCCCCCGACGAGCCGGCGAGGCGGACGGTCGAGGTCGACGCATTCTGTTCGTGGTCGGCATGGAGGATAAATATCCGGCGCATCGCCCGCTCGATTACCGGATTGACGTGATAGGGCTCGGCCGGGACGCCGAACGTCATGCGCAGGAAGTTGCCGGTGTAGGTGAGGCTGTTGTCGGGATAGAGGAACGGCTGGCCGACCGAATATTTGTGCGCCATCGCGGCGATCGTCGGCATCTTGGCGATCAGCCGGTGAGAAGCGATCATCCGCTGCTCGGGATCGGTGATGTCGGTGCTGTCGTGATAGAAAGCGCTGAGCGCGCCGACGACGCCGCACATGATCGCCATCGGGTGAGCGTCGCGGCGGAACCCCCGGTAAAAGGTCATCAGCTGCTCGTGCAGCATGGTGTGGCGACTGATTGTCCAGGTGAAATCGTCGAGCTCAACCTTCTTCGGCAGCTCCCCGTGGAGCAGCAGATAGGCGACCTCCATGAAGGTCGAATTCTCGGCCAGCTGGTCGATCGGATAGCCGCGGTGGAGCAGGATGCCCTTTTCGCCGTCGATGTAGGTGATCGCGCTCTGGCAGCTGGCGGTCGACGTATAGCCGGGGTCGTAGGTGAACATCCCGGTCTCGTTGTAGAGCTTGCGGACGTCGAACACCTCGGGGCCGACCGAGCCTTCGAGCACGGGATAGGGGTGGTTCGTGCCGTCGATCGCCAGGGTCACGGTCTTGTCGGTCATTCGTTCGGCTCCAGCATTAGATCACTTTGGCATCTGGTCGGCGATCCGGGCCAGGCTTTCGTCCTTCCCGAGCAACGCAAGCACATCAAAAATTCCGGGCGAGGTCGTGCGCCCGGTCAAGGCGGCGCGGAGCGGTTGAGCGAGCTTGCCGAGCTTGACCTCGGCTGCTTCTGCCACTTCGCGGATGGCCGCCTCTACCGACGCCGCATCCCACTCGGCAAGGGTGGTCAGCCTGGCGTGCGCCGAGGACAACAAGGCCCTTGCCTCCGGAGGAAGCAACGCCGCCGCGGCCTCGTCGGGTGCAATCGGCCTTTGCGCGAACAGGAAGCGCGCGCCCTCGGCGAGCTCGAGCAGGGTGTGGGCGCGGGCCTTGAGCTCGGGCATGGCGCGAGCGAGCAGCGCTTTCTGTTCATCGGCCAGGTCAAGCCGCGGCGCGACGAAGTCGGCAAGCCGTTGGTCATCGGCCTCGCGGATGTAATGGCCGTTGAGGCTTTCCAGCTTCTTGAAGTCGAAGCGCGAGGGCGACTTTCCGACATGGTCGAGATCGAACCATTGGATGGCTTGCTCGCGGCTGATGATCTCGTCGTCGCCATGCCCCCAGCCGAGGCGGAGCAAGTAGTTGCCGACCGCTTCGGGAAGCATTCCCAGTTCGTCGCGATAAGCGTCGACTCCGAGTGCGCCGTGGCGCTTGCTGAGCTTGGCACCGTCGGGCCCGTGGATCAGCGGGACGTGCGCGTAGGTCGGCTCGGGCCAGCCCATCGCGCGGATGATGGCGATCTGGCGAAAGGCATTGTTCAAATGATCGTCGCCGCGGATGACGTGGGTCACGCCCATGTCGTGGTCGTCGACGACGACGGCCAGCATGTAGGTCGGGCTCCCGTCGGAGCGCAGCAGGATGAAATCGTCGAGCTCGGCGTTCTGGACGGTGACTCGGCCCTGAACCCGGTCGTCGATAATCGTTTCGCCGTCGCGCGGCGCTTTCAGGCGGATAACGGGCGATCCTTCGCCTTCATCGGTTCGATCGCGCCATGGGCTGTTGATCCGGAACGGCTTGCGCTCGGCCTGCGCCTTCTCGCGCTGCGCCGCGAGCTCTTCCTGGGTCATGTAGCAGCGATAAGCGTGGCCTCGCTCCAGCATCTTGTGCGCGACTTCGGCGTGGCGCGCCCAGAATTGCGACTGGTAATATTCGTGGCCGTCCCAATCGAGGCCGAGCCAGCGCATCCCGTCGAGGATCGCGTCGATCGCTTCGGCGGTCGAGCGCGCCTTGTCGGTGTCCTCGATGCGGAGGAGGAACTTGCCGCCGTGGTGGCGCGCAAACAGCCAGTTGAACAGCGCCGTGCGGGCGCCGCCGATGTGGAGGAATCCGGTCGGGGAGGGCGCGAACCGCGTGACCACCGGCTTATCACTTGCGCTCAAGCACGCATTCCTCTCAAACTCATGCTGCAATGCAATGGACGAGCGCCCCTAGCATGGGGGAAGCGCCTCTTCCACAGCGTGCTCGGAGCTATTGGAAGACGCGTATTTCCGCGCTTCACGAGGAGCTGGAGAAGCTCCTCGAGGCCGAACGCGCGCAGCTTCCGCCATGGCTGGTGGTCGGGTTCGGCACTGGGATCGCCGCCTGGTTCGCTCTCGACGTCCGCGCGCAATGGGCGGCCGTCCTGTTCCTCTGTGCCGGGCTGGCCGTGGCCGGCTTTGCCCTCGTCAGCGGGCGAGCCGGGCGGGCGCTCGGCTGGTTCGCGCTCGCCGCGACGCTCGGTTGCGCGCTCGTCTGGGCGCGCTCCGCACGGGTGGCGGAGCCGAGGCTGGCGCGTCCCATCGTCACCGATCTGTCGGCACGGGTTGAAAGCGTCGATTTTCTCGCCGCCAAGGACCCTGTCAGGCTGATCCTCGCGCCGAGCGACCCGGAATTGCCGCCCCATGTTCGCGTGTCCGTCGACGAAACGGATTTCCCCGCGGGAATCGCTCCAGGCGCGGAGATCCGGCTCAAGGCGCGATTGGCGCCGCCGCCCCCGATGGCGCTTCCGGGGACCTACGATTTTTCGCGCGACGCCTGGTTCAAGGGGCTGGGTGCCGTCGGCAAGGCGATGGGCCCGGTCACCGTCTCGAAAGCGGCAAAGGCGCACGGGCTCGACCGCATGCGGGCCGAACTGAGACAGCATATCTTGGAGCATCTGCCGAGCAGTTCGGCGGGAATCGCGATCGCGCTGGCGACCGGCGACCAAAATGCGGTCGGCGCCGACGATGCCGAGGCGATGCGCCGGAGCGGCCTCACCCACCTTCTGTCGGTGAGCGGACTGCACATTGCTGCGGTGGTCGCGTTTGCGATGTTCCTGACCCTGAAGCTCCTCGCGTTGAGCGAGCGCCTCGCGCTCCGGTTCAACCTGGTGCTGGCGGCGGCGGCGGTCGCGGCACTCGCGGGGATCGGCTACACGCTGCTAACCGGGGCGCAGGTGCCGACGGTGCGCAGCTGCGTCGCGGCGCTGCTGATCCTCGCCGGCATCGCCCTCGGCCGCGACGCGATCAGCATCCGGCTGATCGCCGTCGGCGCGCTGGTCGTGCTGCTGTTCCGGCCCGAGGCGCTGGCCGGCGCCAGCTTCCAGATGAGTTTCGCCGCGGTCACTGCAATCGTCGCGCTTCATTCGACCGCCTGGTCGCGCCGATGGTTCCAGCGCCGCGATGAGGGGGTGCCGGCGCGCCTGCTCCGGGCGCTGGCCGGGATGATCGCGACCGGCCTGGTGGTCGAGCTGGCGCTCGTGCCGCTGGCCCTGTTTCATTTCCATCGTTCGGGACTCTACGGCGTCGGTGCGAACATCATTGCTATTCCGCTGACTACATTCGTGATCATGCCGCTGGAGGCTGGCGCGCTGCTGCTTGACGTCGCAGGCTGGGGAAAGCCGCTGTGGCTGCTGTGCGGCGTCGCGATCGACGGCCTCATTCGCCTGGCCCACGCCGTGGCCTCGGCCAAAGGCGCCGTTGCGCTGATACCTTCGATGCCGGCATGGGCGTTCGGGCTGATCGCCGTCGGCGGCGTTTGGCTGTGCCTGTGGAGCACGCCGCTGCGGCGGTGGGGCCTGGTGCCGGCGCTGATCGGGGCGGCGGGGGCTGCTGCGGCGCCCTCGCCCGACCTCCTCGTCACCGGCGATGGCAAGCATCTGGCGATCGTCCGCGACGGCACCCCGTTCCTGCTGAGAGAGCGCGCGGGCGATTTCGTTCGCCAGCTGCTGGCTGAAGCCTCGGGCTTCGACGGCGATCCTTTGGCGCTCGGCATTCGACCGTTCAGCGCGTGCTCGCGCGACGCCTGCGTCGCAATCATCCATCGCGATGGCCGCGATTGGCGGATCCTCGCCACCCGCTCGAATTATCTGATGGATTGGCAGTCTTTCATTCGAGCCTGCGGCGAAGCGGATGTGATCGTCTCGGATCGGCGGTTGCCGCGCGGGTGCGTGCCGCGCTGGCTCAAGCTCGACCGTCCTGCGCTGGCCCGAATGGGGGGCGTCTCGATCGTGTTCGGCGACACTCCTCGGGTCGAAACCGTCGCCGATCATGTCGGCGCGCACCCTTGGGTGGAGAACGAGCGCTAGGTCTCGCTCCACACGGCGAGCTCGTTGCCGCCGGGGTCGATGAACTGGAAGCGGCGGCCGCCGGGGAAGCTGAAGATCGGCTTGGCGATGGTCGCGCCTGCCTTGGACACGGCTTCGAACGCGGCCTCGAGATTGTCGGTGCGGATCACCGGAAGCGGCGCGGATAACGCATCACCCGGATCGCCCTGCAGGCCGACATCGGTCGTGCCGTTCGTGGTGGCCGAATAACTCGGGCCATAATCGGAGAAGGTCCACCCGAACGCCTTGGCGTAAAAGGCGCGCGTCAGCTCATGCGCGGTCGCGCTGGGCAGCTCGACATAATCGATCCGCGCGCCGGTCACCTCAGTATCGGCGGATCAGGCCGGCGAGGCGTCCCTGGATCTGGACCCGCGCCTCGTCATAGCGCTGTGCCTCATACCGGCTGTTGGCGGGGTCGAGGCGGATCATGCGGCCCTCGCGGCGGAAGGTCTTGAGGGTCGCTTCTTCATTGTCGATCAAGGCGACCACGATCTCCCCGTCGCGCGCGGTATCGGCCTTGCGGATCAGGGCGAAGTCGCCGTCGAGAATGCCTTCCTCGACCATGGAATCGCCGGATACCTCGAGGGCATAATGCTCGCCCGGCCCAAGCAGGGCAGCGGGAACGGCAAACGTCTCGGTCCCCTGCAGGGCTTCGATCGGCGTGCCCGCCGCAATGCGCCCGTGCAGCGGCAGCTCGATCGTGTCGTTGGCCGGAGCCGGGGCCGCCGGCCGCAGCTGGACCACCTTCGCCGACTGAACCTCGGGAAGCTTCAGCACCTCGAGCGCCCGGGCGCGGTTGGCGAGCCGGCGAATGAAACCGCGCTCCTCCAGCGCCGAGATCAGGCGATGGACGCCCGACTTCGACTTGAGGTCGAGCGCTTCGCGCATCTCGTCGAAGCTGGGGGAAATCCCGTCCTGCTTGAGCCGATCATCGATGAACAGCAGCAGCTC
Source organism: Sphingomonas sp. URHD0057 (assembly GCF_000620665.1). GTDB lineage: Bacteria > Pseudomonadota > Alphaproteobacteria > Sphingomonadales > Sphingomonadaceae > Sphingomicrobium. The sequence continues at coordinate 741,871 of NZ_KK211162.1, forward strand.
GCGCTGTTTTGCGGTGAGCATATGCGGGTCACTCCCCGTTGGAACGAACGGAGAACGTGTAGGCAACAAACGCGTGCCGGTCAAGAGGCCCGGTCTACGGCGATCAACCGCCGCTTGCAGTGATCCGCTGCTTCACCGTCTTGATCGCGGCCTCGTTGCGCTTGACCTTCATGTCGGCGCGCACGGCGGCGATGAATTCCTGGGCATAGTCCTGGCTGAGCGCGTCCTGCAGCTCGCTTTGCATCCGGCTGACGAGTCCAGGCTGCAGCAGCGCGTTGCCCGGGGTGATTTTCGTCGCCTTCACGACGAAGAAACCGCGTCCGTTGGAGTCGGCGACCATCCGGCTCTTGCCCTCAGTCAGGCTGAACAGCAGCTGCATCGGCGGCGCGATCTGGCCATTGGCTTCGGCGAGCTGAAGCCGCCGCGCGGCCATCGGACGGGTGGCGGGAAGGGCGATACCCAGTTCCTTGATCGCCTGCGCGACCGAAACGCCCTGCGATGCGCGGGCGGCGATTCGGGTCGCGGCGGCGCGCGCCCGCAGCAGAGCCTGGCCAATGATCCAATCCTCGGCGACCCGGTCGCGGATGTTGGCAAGCGGCGCCGGAGCGGCCGCGACGACCTCGGCCGGCGAAACCATCGCATAGCCCTGACTGTTGGGCAGGGTGACGATCTCCGGCGGATCGTTGGGCGCAATCTCAAAGCCGGTCTTGAGCGCCGCGGCGAGCTCGGGCGGGAGCTTGTAGGCCGCGTCGGTCCGCGTCGTTCCCGCCGCCGTGACCAGCGGCGTCGTCGTCACCGGGATCTTGTTGGTGGCAGCAGTCTCGGTGAAATTATTGCCTCCGTCGACCGAGTTCTGGACCTTGTCGACGACGTCCTCGATCGCCTGCTTGCGCTTGTCTGCGGTCAGCTTGGCCGCGATTTCAGACCTGGCCTCCGCGAGCGACTTGCCGCCGATCTTGGTGACCCCGTCGACCTTGACGACGGCCCAGCCGAAATCGGACTGAAGCGGCCCGACGATGGCGCCGGAGGGTGCGGAAAAGACCGCGGCAGCGGCCTTGTCGCCGGCCACGGCGGCGTAGGCTTGCCGGGTTTGATCCTTGAGCGAGCTTGTGGCGGCGTTGGCGCTGGCGGTGGCGGACAGCGCAGTGCCGGCCTTGGCCTTGACCGCGATCGCATTGGCGGTGGCCTGGTCGGGAACGACGGCCTGGCTGATGCTTCGCGTTTCCTTGGCGCCGTAGGTCGCCTGGTTGGCGTTGTAATAGGCCGCGATCTCCTGGTCCGACGGGGCGACGCCCGAGACCAACTCGGGGCCGATCCGCGCGATGCGGATCGTGCGTTGCTCGGGGACCATGTAGCGCCCCCGGTTGGCCGCGTAATAGCGCTGAAGGTCGGCGTCGGTCGGCTTGAGCCCACCGCGGAAGGATTCGACCGGCACCGCCGCCGCTTCGCCTTCGCGCGATTCGAGCAGCATCGAGGCATAAGGCATCGCCATCCCGACCGAGACACGGGCGTTGGTGGCGACTGGCGTTAGAATGACCCGCTGAAGCAGTGAACCGGAAATGAGCGTGCGCACCTCGGCGTCGGTCAGGCGCTGCTGGGCGAGAAACTGCCGGTAGGACTGGTCGCTGAACTTGCCGTTGAGGCCCTTGGTTTGCGGGATCTGGGCGATCTCGCCGTCGATCAGCCGCTTCGACAGATGGATGCCGTATTTGTCGGCGAACGCGAGCAAAGCGCGCTGGTCGATCAGGCTATCGAGAAGCGTGTCGAAGTCGCCGGCGATCGTCGCATAATCGGCCTCCGGGCGCTGACGCCGGACCTCCTGGAGCCGCTTTTGCATGGCGTCGCTCATCTCGGTCTCGAGCACCTGCTGGTCGCCGACCTTCGCGAGTGTCGAGCTACCCATGCCGAAGCCGATATTGCCCGAGCCGAAATTCCGGATGTCGCCGATCGCGAAACCGGCGAGGATCAGGATGAAGAAGGAGGCGACGATGCCAGTGCCGAACTTGGATTTGGAGAAGCGGCGAAAGTTGGTGATCATGACAGCCAGATGATGAAGGGAGTGGAGGGCGCTTTAGGGGCGGGGCTGGCGCGCTTCAAGTCGCCCCGCTAGTGCCCGCTCGCGAGCGGAGGGGAGCTGCGTTGAACAAGCTGGTTGCCGGCAATTGGAAGATGCACGGCCTGTCGTCCGACCTGGCCGAGATCAAGGCGATCGACGACGCGTCCCGCCGATATCCGTCGGTCGACGTCGCGCTGTGCGTGCCGGCCATCCTGATTGAGCGCGCGTCGAGGGCGGTGCCGAACTTCGCGATCGGCGGGCAGGATGTGCACTACGCCGATAAGGGCGCCCACACCGGATGCGTTTCCGCCGCGATGCTGGTCGATGCGGGCGCGGTTCTGACGATCGTCGGTCATTCGGAGCGGCGGGAGGCGCAGCGAGAAACCGACGCCGAGGTCAAGGCCAAAGCCGAGGCAGCGCTGTCGGCATCGCTGCGAGTGATCCTCTGCGTTGGCGAAAGCCTTGAGGTGCGCGAAGCCGGTGGCGCGGTCGAGACGGTGCTGGCGCAACTGGCGGCATCCCTGCCGGACCATGCCGATGCCGCCCGCCTAGCGATTGCCTACGAGCCGGTGTGGGCGATCGGCACCGGCAAGGTGCCGACCAACGATGAGATCGAGGAGATGCATGCGGCGCTTCGCCGGCGATTGATCGCCGCTTACGGCGATGCGGGCCGCGGAGTGCGCATCCTCTACGGCGGATCGGTCAAGGCCTCGAACGCCGCCGAGATTTTCGCGGTGCCAGAGGTCGACGGCGCGCTGGTGGGTGGGGCGAGCCTCAAGGCCGCCGACTTCATGCCGATCGTCGCCGCGGCCGCAGTCGGCGGTTGAAGGCGGGGCAGGGATCGCCTAGATCGCCGCGACCAAATCTCTCGAAAGCCCGACATGTTCGCCTTCTTGCTGATCGTTCAAACCCTTGTCGCCGGCTCGCTGGTGGGCGTCATCCTGATGCAGCGGTCCGAAGGCGGCGGTCTCGGAGTCGGAGGCAGTTCGTCGGGTTTCATGACCGCGCGCGGCGCCGCGGATTTCCTTACCCGGTCGACGTCGGTCCTCGGCGGGCTGTTTATCGTGCTGTCGATCGTGATGGCGGCGATCGCCGGTGCGACGCGGGTGCCAGCCAAGATCGATACCTCGCTGGCGAAGACCGCCGCGCCGCTCGAGCGTTCGCAGCCGGCGACGCCCGCGCAATCGGTGCCGACGCAGCAGCAACCGGCGCAGAACCAGCAGCTTCCGGCCGTCCCGCTCGCGCAATAGGCGAAATTCACAAGAATTTTTTGCCGCCCGGCTTGCTTAAGACGGGCGAAGCCCCGTAAGCCTCAACTCCCATGGCGCGGTTCATTTTCGTTACCGGCGGCGTGGTCTCATCGCTCGGCAAAGGTCTTCTCTCGGCGTCCCTCGGGGCGCTCCTCCAGGCGCGCGGATTCAAGGTCCGAATCCGCAAGTTCGATCCCTATCTGAACGTCGATCCGGGGACGATGTCGCCCTACCAGCATGGCGAAGTCTATGTGACCGACGACGGGGCGGAGACCGACCTCGACCTTGGTCACTACGAGCGCTTCACCGGCGTTTCGGCGCGCCAGACGGACAATGTCACGACCGGCCGGATCTATCGCGACATCATCGCCAACGAGCGGCGCGGCGACTACCTCGGCGCGACCGTCCAGGTCATCCCGCACGTCACCAACGCCATCAAGGAATTCGCCCTCGCCGAGACCGACGGCCTCGACTTTATCATCTGCGAGATCGGGGGAACTGTCGGCGACATCGAGAGCCTGCCGTTCATTGAATCGATTCGGCAGCTGAGGAACGACCTTGGCCGCGACAATACGGTCAGCGTCCACACCACCCTGGTGCCCTGGATCGCCGCCGCCGGCGAGCTCAAGACCAAGCCGACCCAGCAGTCCGTGCGCGAGCTTTCGAGCCTCGGAGTCCAGCCGGAGGTGCTGCTGTGCCGATGCGATCGCCCGCTCCCTGAGAGTGAGCGGGAAAAGATCGCGCTGTTCTGCAACGTGCCCAAGTCGGCCGTGATCGAGGCGCTCGATGCCCGCAACATCTACGACGTGCCGCTGCAATATCACGAAGCCGGTCTCGACGATGAAGTCCTGCGCGTTTTCGGGATCACGGATGCACCTGCTCCCGGGCTTGCCGTGTGGCAGGACATCATGGACCGCATCGACCATTACGAGAGTGAGGTGACGATCGGCGTGGTCGGCAAATATGTCGGCCTGCCGGACGCCTACAAGAGCCTGCGCGAGGCGTTGATCCACGGCGGCGTCGCCAATCGCACCAAGGTCAACATCCAGTGGATCGATGCCGAGCTGTTCGAGCATCCGGATTCGGACGTCGTCGCGGAGCTTGAGCCGCTCCACGGCATCCTCGTCCCCGGCGGCTTCGGCGAGCGCGGCAGCGAAGGCAAGATCGCCTCGGTCAAGTTCGCCCGGGAGCGCGAGATTCCCTTTTTCGGCATCTGCCTCGGCATGCAGATGGCGTGCATCGAAGCCGCACGGAACCAGGCGGGAATCGCCGAGGCGTCGACGACCGAGTTCGGTGAGACTTCCGAGCCGATCGTCGGGCTCATCACCGAGTGGATGAACGAGGAGGGGCTGCAGCAGCGCGCGGTCGACGGCGACCTCGGCGGGACGATGCGCCTTGGCGCCTACGAAGCGAAGCTCGACGGCAACAGCGTCGTGCGCTCGATCTACGGCCAGGATTTGATCAGCGAGCGGCACCGCCACCGCTACGAAGTGAACGTCCATTATCGTGGCGCGCTGGAAGGGGCGGGGCTGATCTTCTCCGGCATGTCGCCCGACGACCAGCTGCCCGAGATTGTCGAACGCCCGGACCATCCCTGGTTCATCGGCGTTCAGTTCCATCCCGAGCTGAAGAGCCGCCCGTTCGAACCGCACCCTTTGTTCGCGGGGTTTATCGAAGCGGCGCTCAAGCAGAGCCGGCTGGTCTGACCGCTACGGCGGCGGAATTTCTCGCTTACCCGACTGATTTTTGATAAGAAAAGCGCGGCCGTTCTCGACTGTGAGAACCAGCATGCGTGTAATTGCTTTGCTTGCGATCGCCGCTCTCACCCTTTCTGCCAGGGTACCCGACCCGTCGAATTGTGGGCCGTGGGTCCCGCAGACCAATGGCACGAAGTGGCGGATGTGCGTCGATCCGAACAACCAGCGCTACTGCGAGTTGAAGGCGGGACGAGCGATTACCCGCTTCGATTGTCCGTAGCCGCTCGTCGCGACCACTGTTTCCGGGTCAATTGGCGGAGGGCGGAACGCGCTCTGCGCTCGACCGTTACGCGGCCGTTCCACCCTTGCTGAGGAAGGCTGCACATGCTTTTGACCATCGCCATCATCCTGCTCATCCTGTGGGCGCTCGGCTTCTTTGCCTTTCACACCGCAGGCGCGCTGATCCACATCCTTCTGGTGGTCGGAATCATCGTTCTGATCTGGAACTTCGTCGCCGGACGCCGGGCGGTTTAACACTTCACCCGGGCGAAGCGTTGCCGGGGCGGTCAACGGCCCCTAAATCGACGCCATGACGAACAGCATTTCGACGCGCCTGGTCGTGCTCGGCTCGGGTCCCGCCGGTTATACCGCTGCGATCTACGCCGCGCGCGCCGGCCTCAACCCGATCGTGATTCAGGGGATCCAGCCCGGCGGGCAGCTCACCACGACGACCGACGTCGAAAATTATCCCGGTTTCCGCGACGTCATCCAGGGCCCGTGGCTGATGGAGGAGATGCAGGCCCAGGCCGAGCATGTCGGGACCAAGATCGTCTGGGACCACATCACCAGCGTCGACCTGTCGCGGCGGCCGTTTCGTCTCACTGGCGACGGAGGAGCGCAATATTTCGCCGACTCGCTGGTCATCGCCACCGGTGCCCAGGCGAAGTGGCTCAACCTTCCGTCCGAGGAGCATATGAAGGGCCGGGGCGCCTCGGCCTGTGCGACATGCGACGGCTTCTTCTATCGCGGCAAGAAGGTCGCGGTGATCGGCGGCGGCAACACCGCCGTCGAGGAAGCCTTGTACATGACCAACCACAGCCATGAGGTCACGCTGATCCATCGCCGCGACAGCTTGCGCGCGGAGAAGATCCTGCAGGACCGCCTGTTCGCCAACCCCAACATCAACGTCATCTGGGACAGCGAAGTCGTCGAGTTCGTCGGCGGCGGTGATCCGGACGCGCTGATCGGCCTCGACATCAGGAACAAGCGAACCGGCGAAGTCGGTCGGGTCGAGGTCGAGGGCGCGTTCGTCGCCATCGGCCATTCGCCGGCGACCGAGCTGTTCGCGGGCCAGCTCGACCTTGACGGCGAGGGCTACATCAAGGTCGAGAACGGGACGACCCGGACCAGCATCCCTGGCGTGTTCGCCTGCGGCGACGTGATGGATAAGATCTACCGTCAGGCGGTGACCGCGGCGGGCACCGGCTGCATGGCCGCTCTGGATGCGGAGAAATATCTCGCGGCCCAGGAATATGAGGCGATTGCCGCCGAATAATCAGCGGTTTGCGCCGACTTCCGGATAGATGGCCTCGACGAAATAGAGCCCGTGCGGCGGGGCGTTGAAGCCGAGCGCCGACCGGTCGCGCGCTTCCAGCGCCTTGCGCATGTCGTCGGCTTGCCATTGGTCGCGCCCGACGAGCGCCAGGCAACCAACCATCGACCGCACCTGATGATGGAGGAAGCTGCGGGCAGCAGCCTCGACGTGGATCTCTTCGTCGACCCGGCGGACGTCGAGGCGATCCAGCGTCTTTACCGGACTGTCCGACTGGCATTGTGCCGAACGGAAAGTGGTGAAGTCATGGCGTCCGATGAGATGGGCCGCGCCTTGCTGCATCGCTTCGGCATCGAGCGGCACTGCGACGTGCCAGACGCGGCCGGCATCGAGGGCCGGCGGCGCCCGCCGGTCGAGGATGCGGTAAAGGTAGCGCCGGCCGATGCACAAGAAGCGGGCATGCCAATCGTCCGCCACCTTCGCGACTGCGAGGATAGAGACGGGGTGCGGCCGGACGAGCGCGTTCAGTCCCTCGCGGAGGCGATGCTCGGTCAGTGTCTTCGCGATCTCGACGTGCGCGGACATGGCGAGGGCGTGCACGCCGGCATCGGTCCGCCCCGCAGCATGGACCGCCGCCAGCTCGCCGGTCATACGATGGATCGCTTCCTCCAGCGTTTGCTGGACCGACGGCCCATGCTCTTGGCGCTGCCAGCCCATGAATGGCGTTCCGTCATATTCGATCGTCAGCCGCCAGCGGGTCATGGGAGGAGCGTGCCTTCGGCGATGGGAAAGCCGCGGAGCAGCTCGGCCGGGCTCATCGGCGCTCGTCCGGCCCGCTGCAACTTCAACGGCCGAATAGCGCCGCTTCCGGCGGCGATGGTCAGCTGGCCGATCACTTCGCCGGGGCGAGCGCTCCCCGTCGCTGCTTCCGCGGCGAGAATCTTGATCCGCTCGCCATTGGCCTCGAACCAAGCCCCCGGAGCGGGGGTGAACGCCAGGACCTGCCGCTCGATCTTCTCGGCGGACCTGTGCCAGTCGATGCGCGCCTCGGCCTTGTCGATCTTGGAAGCGTAGGTGATTCCCTCGCCCGGCTGCGGCTCCGGAGACGTCCGATCGCGAAGCCAGTGCATCAACGCCGTGGCGCCAAGTTTCGACAATTCCTCCGTGACTTGGCCAGCGTTCTTGCCGCGGATGTCGAGCTCGCGCTTGAGCAGCATCGGGCCCGTATCGAGGCCCTCGTCCATCTGCATGATGGTCACCCCGCTGATGGCGTCGCCGGCGAGAATGGCGCGCTGGATCGGCGCGGCGCCGCGCCACCTTGGCAGCAGGGAGGCGTGGACGTTGATGCAGCCGTGCTCGGGCGCATCGAGGATCGGGTTGGGCAGGATCAAGCCATAAGCCGCAACAACCGCATAATCGGCGGCGAGCGCGCGAAACCGCTCTTGCTCGTCGGGATCGCGCAGGGTGCGAGGCGTCCGCACTTCGATCCCCAGTTCCTCCGCGCGCTCTTGAACGGCGGTCTTGCGATCGGCCTTGCCGCGTCCGGCCGGCCGCGGGGGCTGCGCATAGGCCGCCACGACATCGTGCCCGGCCTCGACCAGCGCGTTGAGGCTCGGCACCGCGAAATCCGGCGATCCCATGAAGACGATCCGCATCGCGCCCGCACTTGCGGGGCTGCCTTCGCGCGGTCAAGGAGTGCGCAATATGGCCTCACCGGAGATCGAAGCACTGAGCCAGGCTCTCGCGCGCCTCCCCGGGCTTGGGCCGCGCTCGGCGCGGCGCGCGGTGCTCTATCTGATGAAGAAGCGCGAGAATGCGCTGCAGCCGCTGCTGGCGGCCCTCGGGAACGTCGCCAACAAGCTCTCGACCTGCTCGGTCTGCGGCAATGTCGACACCTCCGACCCTTGCTCAATCTGCCGCGACCCGCGGCGTGACGACAAGATGCTGTGTGTGGTCGAGGAAGTCTCCGACCTGTGGGCGCTCGACCGCTCGCGCCTGTTCCCCGGCCGCTACCACGTGCTCGGCGGGCGTTTGTCGGCGCTCGAAGGGGTGCGGCCCGAGGATTTGTCGATCGACCAGCTGGTCAAGCGCGTCGCGGCAGGCGGGATCGAGGAGGTCGTGCTGGCAATGAACGCGACATTGGAGGGGCAGACCACCGCCCACTACATCGCCGAGCGGCTGGAGAAATATCCGCTCCGTCTCAGCCAGTTGGCGCACGGTCTTCCAGTCGGTGGCGAGCTCGACTATCTCGACGAAGGCACGCTGGCCCAAGCGCTGAGAGCGCGGCGTCCGATTGCTTGAACCCCCTCGGTTGAAAGACTAAATTACCGCCATGGCATTGCTACCGATCGTCGAAGTTCCCGATCCACGCCTGCGGCAGATCTCCTCGCCCGTCGAGACGGTCGATGGCGAGGTGAAGTCGCTCGTCGCCGACATGTTCGAGACGATGTATGCCGCGCCTGGCATCGGGCTCGCCGCGATCCAGGTCGGCGTGCCCAGGCGCATCCTGGTGATCGACCTCCAGGAACCGGCCGACCCGGAAGACCCGGAGAGCAAGCCGGTCAGGGACCCGCGCGTGTTCATCAACCCCGAGATCGTCGAGCATAGCGACCACGACGTGCCCTACACGGAAGGCTGCCTGTCGGTCCCTGACCAATATGCCGAGGTCGACCGCCCCGATCGCATTCGCGCGCGGTGGCTCGACCTCGATGGCAAGTCACACGACGAGGAGATCACCGGGCTGCTCGCCACCTGCCTGCAGCACGAGATGGATCACCTGGAAGGCGTTCTGTTCATCGACCATCTGTCCCGGCTAAAGCGCGAGATGATCTTAAAGAAGCTCGCCAAGCAGCGGAAAGAGCTGGCGGCGGCCTGATGGCTGTCGGCGACGCGCCCTACCACGCCCACATCTATTATTCGGCCGAGGAACGGCCTTCAGCCGAGCGCTTGCGCGACGATTTTGCCAGTCGACCCGAGATCCTGTTCGTCGGCCAGCTGACCGACCGCGGCGTCGGCCCTCATCCGATCCCCCAATATGAGGTGCACTTCCGCGAAGGCTCTCGATCGGCCGTGATCGAGGCGATCGAAGCGTCCGGCCTGCGCGCGCTGGTGCATCCCCTGACCGACGACGATCTCGCCGACCACACGAGCCTGGCGCATTGGATCGGCGAGCCGGTCGCGCTCGATGCCAGCGTCCTCGATCCGCCCGGGGTGAACCAGGGCGTTCCCCGCTTCGGGAAATCCGACTTTTAGAGCGATTCCGCGGCGACGCGGCAGTCGGCGGCGCATTCGCGGCACATCTGGGCGCACAGCTTGCAATGCTCGTGGTCGTGCTTCTCACATTCCGCCGCGCATTCGTCGCAGACGCGGGCGCATAGTTCGAGCATTTCGCGCAGGACCTGCTCGTTGGCGCCGGTGCGGCGAACCGCCAGCTTGCCGGTCGCCTCGCACACATCGCTGCAATCGAGGCAGGTGCGGATGCACTGCTTCATGTCCATCTTCTCGGCGGCGCAGGCGTCGGCGCAGCTGAGGCACATCCGCGCGCAATACATCAGGTGATGCGCGGCATCGCCGAGCGGCTGGTTGACCCGGCCCTGGACGTCGGGGTGGAGGGCGATCATCTTGCGAATGGACATTGGAAGCTCCCGAGATTCCTGTGGAGAACCGGCCCCGGTGCGAGCGGTTCCTATTGTGAAAAAAGACAATTCGCCCTAAAGTTCGCCTTCTGTTCCGGGGAGGCGCGGTCTCATGGGCGCGATAACTATCATAGTCGGCTTGATCGCGCTCCTGTTGGGCGGATTGATCGGCTGGCTGTTCGCGAGCCGCGAGGCGGCCGGCGCCAAACAGACCGTGACAAGCTTGCGCTCCCAGCTCGACGAGGTCGTGAAGGAACGCGACGCCAATCGCGATGCGGCGGTCAGGCTCGCCGCGCTCGAGGCCTCGCAGTTCGAACGTGAGCGCGGCTTCGAGGCCCGAATCCAGGAGCTGGTCGAGGCAAAGGAGTCGCTGTCGGCGCAGTTCTCTGAGATCAGCAACAAGCTGCTCGCCGAAGCTCAGGAGACCTTTCTCAAGCGCGCGGACCAGCGCTTCCGTCAGTCGGAAGAGAACGCCGGCCAGAATCTGAAGGCGCTGCTGCAACCCGTCCACGAGCGCCTGGAACGCTATGAGACCACCGTCCAGAAGGTCGAGGCCGAGCGCCGCGACGCCTTCGGCATGCTGTCCGGGCAGATCGAGGCGATGCGGACCGGCACCGAGCGCGTCTCCGCCGAAGCGGCCAAGCTGGTCAATGCATTGCGCAATGCGCCCAAGGCGCGCGGGCGCTGGGGCGAGCAGCAGCTGCGCAACGTGCTCGAGACGTGCGGCCTCTCCGAGCATTGCGATTTCGCGACCGAGGTGAGTGTGGCGGATGGAGAGGGCGGCAAGCTGAGGCCCGACGTGGTCGTTCGCGTGCCCGGCGGCCAGTCGCTGGTAATCGACGCCAAGGTCTCACTCAACGAATATCAGGACGCCTACGGAGCGGTCGACGAGGCGGTTCGCGATACGCACCTGACCGCTCATGCCTCGGCGATCCGCGCCCATGTGAACGCGCTCGGCGCCAAGGCCTATTGGTCGCAGTTCGAGGATGCGCCCGACTATGTCGTGATGTTCATCCCGGGCGAGCATTTCCTGACCGCCGCGTTGGAGCAGGACCCGACCTTGTGGGACTACGCCTTCAATAAAAAGGTTCTACTGGCGACACCGACCAACCTCATTGCGATTGCCCGGACGGTGGCGGCGGTGTGGCGACAGGAGCGGCTGGCGAAAGAAGCGCGGCAGATCGGCGAGCTCGGCAAGGAGCTTTACGAGCGGCTCGCCAAGGCCGCCGACGACCTGCGCAAGGTTGGCAGTGGTCTGTCCACCGCCGTCAACAATTACAATAGCTTCGTCGCCAGCTTTGAGACTCGGTCACTAGTCACGGCGCGCAAGTTCCGCGAGCTCAACATCGAGCCCGGTCGGCGCGACATCGATGTCCTGACGCCGGTCGAGGCGCTCCCGCGCTACGCCGAGGAAGAACTTGAGCTAAGCGGCGAAGCGGACGACCCGCCGCAGATCGCTGCGGAATAGTTTGCAAAATAGGGTTTCGGCTGACAGTCCGCTGTCAGCTCTTTGAAATCGCGGCGGGAATGCCGCGAAGTTGACGAAGTTGACTCACCCCCCGGGGTGGGCGCTAAAGCCCGCCGCAGATCGCGCCGGAATGATCATAGTCTTCGACCGGTAACCACCGGAGCAAGCTCCAGACTTCCGGCGCCGTTGCTGAGAATCGTCCCGCCGGTTTTTGGATTTCGACCGATCTGCATCGGCAATCGAAGCACATGCAGGGCGCGTTCCTCCATTTGCTGCCGGTGAAGATCGGCGCAGGCGCGCTCCGTCGTGATCACGTGCGAAACAATAAGTTGGCCGGCGGCGAGGCGATATTCTCCTGACCCGCCGTTGCAGCCGAATCCACCGTGGATGCGGCCGCCTTCGAAGGACATGGGATAAGGGCTCGACGGGTCGGTTGCTTCGACGTTGATCGTCGTGATGCGCCACTGCGTCCCCTCGAACGAGCGCTGGTCGAAGACGAGGTTGGTGCACCCCGCGCAAACCAGCCCGAGGAGCGCTAGTCTAGAGCCCGCCGCAGCCATGGAACTGACGCCCGTCGATCGTGACCTGGACCTTGTCCGGATAGGTGCGGTCGCTCATCCCGTCGCTGCAATTGCCGTGGACGATGTTCACGCCGATCCGCGGGGTCTGGTAGATTTCGCCGGCGAACCCGATGATGACCTTGGGCGTCGGCTGGGTGATCGGCGCCGCGTCGGGTTGGGTGAAGGTCAGATCGTGCTCGTCGATCAGGAGGTTCCAGAAGGGCTCGGTGCCGATCGCATGATAGGGCGGTGGCGGCGGAGGCGGCGCGGTCAGGCAGCCGGTTAGTGATGCTGCAAGCGGCAATGCGATCCATCTTTTCATGATCGAAACAACCGTGGGCCGGCGCTGCGGTTCCGTCACCGCCAGCTGGACCGGATCGCGAATGCCATCACCGCCGTCGCCATCGCCGCGTTGAGGCTGTCGGCGCGCCCGGCCATCGGGATTTTGACCAGCAGGTCGCATGCCGCCTCATAATCGGCTGGGAGGCCCTGCTGTTCGTTGCCGATGAGCAGGAAACATGGCCGCTCGTACTTCGAGTCGAGATAATCGTCCGTGGCCTTTAGGCTGGTCCCGACGAGCTGTCCTTCGCCGGAGCGGAGCCAGGCGATGAACTCGTCCCACCGCGCGGTCGCGATCTGTTGCGTGAACAAAGCCCCCATCGAGGCGCGTACCGCCTCGACCGAGAAAGGGTCGACGCAATCGTCGATGAGGATCAGCCCGCCGGCCCCGGCCGCGTCGCCGGTCCTAAGGATGGTCCCGAGATTGCCGGGATCGCGCAGTGCCTGGGCGACGATCCACAGGTCGGCCGTGGAACGGTCGATCCGGTCGAGCGACGTGTCCGGCTGGCGGTAGGCGCCGAGCAGCATCTGCGGATTGTCCTTGCCGCTCATCTTCGCGAGGATGTCGGCGGTTGTCTCGACCGCGTCCGCGCCGGCGGCTTCGGCTTGGGCAATGATCTCGGCAGCAAGCGGATGCTTCGCGCCCTCAGGCGAGAAGGCGATAATCTCCGGCAGTTGCCCGCTGTCGCGCGCCTCGGCGATGATCCTCAGGCCCTCGGCGAGGAACAAGCCTTCCGCACGCCGCGCCTTTTTCTCGCGAAGCGAACGGAGGCGCTTGACCGTTGCGTTGGAGAATGCGGTGACCTGGCGAACCATTATTCTTCGCCGAAACGGTCCTCGACCATGGCGGCGAGCCTGGCGAGTGCCTCCTCGGCCTGAACGCCCTTGACGTGGATCGTGATGGTATCGCCCATCGCCGCGCCGAGCATCATCAGGCCCATGATCGAGGTGCCGCAGACGCGGTTGCCGTCCTTTTCGACCTCGACTTCACCGTCGATCTGGCTGGCGAGGTTGACGAACTTGGCGCTGGCCCGCGCGTGAAGCCCGCGCTTGTTGCCGATGCGGACCTCGCGGCTGACGCCGTTCAAGCCGCCGCTTCCCCGAGGATCTCCGAGGCGACCGAGATATATTTGCGGCCTGCCTCACGCGCGGCGGCGACCGCAGCATGGACCGGCATGACCTTGCGAGCGCCCTCGAGCCGAATGAGCATCGGCAGGTTAACCCCGGCGATGACCTCGACATTCTCGCTCTTCATCAGGCTGATCGCGAGATTCGACGGAGTCCCGCCGAACAGGTCGGTGAGGATGATCACGCCCTGGCCCTGCTCGACCTTGCCGATCGCCTCGGCGATGTCCTTGCGCCGCGCTTCCATGTCGTCGTCCGGACCGATGCAGATCGCCTCGATCGCCTCCTGGGGGCCGACCACATGTTCCATCGCGGTGACGAATTCGGCCGCAAGGCGGCCGTGAGTCACCAGCACTAGTCCGATCATTCGTTCAACTCGCCTGCCTCAGCCTCTCGCCGCGGATGACGCTCGATCGTGTCCCTGGGCGGCGAGGCGAGATCACGGTGGCGGACATTCGGAGCAAATCCGGCGTTGCGCAACCGTTCGGCCATTTCGACTGCCGCTGCCACCGAGCGGTGGCGTCCTCCTGTACATCCGAACGCAACGGTTACGTAACTTTTGCCCGCGGCCCAGTAGCGGGGAATCCAATCGATGAGAAGCGATTCGATACGCGCCATCGTCTCGGACCAGGACGGGTCGGCACGGAGATAATCGCGGACCGCCTGGTCCTCGCCGGTCTGCGGCCTCAGCTCATCAACCCAATGCGGATTGGGCAGAAAGCGAAGGTCGAACACCAAATCGGCGGTGCGAGAAATCCCGCGGGCGAAACCGAACGAGGCAATGGTCAGCACCGGTTGATCGGCATCGCCGCTGTAGCGCCGCATGAGCTCGTCGCGCAGGTCGGCCGGCTTGAGGTCGGTAGTATCGAGCACGCTGTCCGCGGCGTCCTTGAGCGGGGCCGTCAGTGCGCGCTCGCGGGCGATGCCGTCCTCGGCGGGCCGGTCGAGTGCGAGGGGATGCATTCGCCGCGTCTCGTCATAGCGACGGATCAGCTCGCCGCCGGCGCAGTCGAGATAGAGCAGCTCGGCCTCGACGCCGGGGATGCCGCGGACGCGCGCGGCCAGTGTCTGCGGGTCGAACCCGCGGCTGCGAACGTCCATCCCAACCGCGACCGGCACCACGCGGCATTCGCCGGCGCCATGGATAAAGCCTTCGAGGAGGTCGGCGGGGAGATTGTCGACGACATCCCAGCCAAGATCCTCGAGCGCGTCGAGGACCGTGGATTTGCCGGCACCGGACATGCCGGTGACGAGCAGCAATCGGGGCAGCGGGCTTGGCCCCCGCTTCGACATCAGAATTTGAGGCCCATGCGATCGAGCGCCAACGCAACTTTCGACGGCGCCGAGGCCGACCATGCGTCGATGCTGATCAGCGGCAGGCCGACGCCGAGGATCGGGCGCTCGCGGCTGTCGTCGGGAAGACGCTCGATGTCGAGCGTCAGCTCCACGAGGAGAGCAACCGGAATGTCGCTCACCGTCCCCATGTCGACGATGCCGATGCCGCGGATCTCGAGCTTTCCGGCGATCGTGGGAGGAGCCGAGGCGATCAGCCGGTCGCCGTCGCGCCGGACGATCGTCTGGTCGTCGCTGACCAGCGTGAAGCCGCGATCGAGCAGCCGCAGCGCCAGGTCGGACTTGCCCGAGCCCGAGGGGCCGGTGATCAGGACTGCGCGCCCTTCGCTCGCGACCGTGCTCGCGTGTACATTCTCGGTCGACAGTCGCGCCGATCGTGAAACGCTGCCCTGGTTCATTCGCGGTCCGCTGCTGGAAGCCGGATGGTGAAGCGAGCGCCGGAGGGCGCGTCGTCGCGGTCCTGCACGTCGATCTCCCCGTCGTGGCCTTTGACGATGGCCTCGGCGATCGCAAGGCCGAGTCCCGAATGGCGCCCGAAGCCGTCCTGTTCCGGTCTGACCGAGTGGAAGCGGTTGAAGATCGCCTGGCGCGCTTCTGGAGGGACGCCGGGGCCCTCATCGTCGACGCGGATGCGGACCTCGTCGCCCACTCGGGCCGCGGCGATCTCGACCAGCCCCCCCGGTGGCGAGAAGCTGACGGCATTGTCGAGCATGGCGTTGATTGCGCGCGCCAGCCGGTCGGGCTTGCCCATGACGACGGCGGTATTCATTCGTGGCCGGGCGAAGGCAATCCGCGCATCGCCGGTTTCCCTCCGCGTCTCCCAGGCATGGACGATCTGCTCGATCAGCGGACCGAGGTCGACTCGCTCGAACTGGGCGCGCGCCAGCTCGGCGTCGGTCCGCGCCGCCTCGGAAATGTCGTTGATCAGGCGATCGAGCCGGAGGACGTCATCGCGGGCGATTTGCATGAGCTTGTGCTTGAGCTCCGGATCGTCGACGCGGTCGATGCCGTCGACGGCCGAACGGAGCGACGCGAGGGGGTTCTTGAGCTCGTGCGTGACGTCGGCGGCGAAGGCCTCGATATTATCGATCCGCTGCCTCAGCGATTGACTCATGTCGGAGACGGCGCGGGCCAACAGGCCGATCTCGTCGCTGCGTGAAGGGAGGCGGGGCACGTTGACTTCGCGCGAGCGGCCAAGGCGGACGCGGTGCGCCGCAATCGCCAGGCGGCGCAGGGGGCGAACGATCGTGCGCGCCAAGAACAGCGACAGCAGGATTGAAAGCAGGATGAGCGCGGTCATCACCGAGACAATTACCGCGCGCTGACTGCGCACCGTGCGAGTGAAAGCGCGATCGTTGTCGGTGGCGAGGAGCACGCCGGTGCCAGCGGGGACGGCGGCCGACAGCACCGGCGTTAGGTCCGGCGCATTGCGCACGGCCGTGGCGGCCTTGTTGAGCGCTTTGGCCTTGACTGCCTCCGGCCAGGCCTGAAGTCGATCGACCGTTGGTTCGGCGAAGTCGCCCACTTGGGGAGATCCGACAAGCGCGTTGAACCCGCGATCGAGCGCGCGAGCGACGCCCTTGGTCCACTTCTGGGTGCTCGGATCCTGCAGTTCATAGGTCGGACCGGTCTGCCGCCAGCTGTCCGCGATCAGCTTGCCGTCTGCCCCGTACAGCCGCAGCCGGGTTCCGGTCGACTTCGAGATTGTCGCGAGAATCGGTTCGCGGTCCTCGGGCCCGGCGGCGAGGATCGCCTGCGCAGTCGCGGTCGCCTCGATCCGGGTCTGGCGCACCCGTTCCTTGCTGAGGCGGTTGCGCAGGACATCGAGATAGAGCGTGCTCAGCGCGACCAGCACGATCGTCAGAATGTTCACCGCGAGGATTCGATAGGCGAGGCTGAACCGCCCCGACCATTTCAGGGCGAGGTCCGATTCGTCATTGCTCGTCGAAGCGATATCCGACGCCATAGAGGGTCTCGATAGCATCGAACTCGGGGTCGCTCGCGCGGAATTTGCGGCGGATGCGCTTGATGTGGCTGTCGATGGTGCGGTCGTCGACATAGACGTCATCCTGATAGGCCACGTCGAGCAGCTGGTTGCGATTCTTAACGACACCGGGGCGTTGCGCCAGCGTTTCGAGGATGAGGAACTCCGTGACGGTGAGGGTCACATCCTTGCCGGCCCAGCGCACCTTGTGCCGCGCCGGGTCCATGGTCAGCCGGCCGCGCTCGAGCAACGGAACTTCGTCTTCCGGAATGGCCGAGGCGGCCTCGCTCTTAGCCAGCTCCTGACGGCGCAGGAGCGCGCGGATGCGGGCAATCAGAAGGCGCTGCGAAAAGGGCTTGGAGATATAGTCGTCGGCGCCCATCGCGAGCCCGAGCGCTTCATCGAGCTCGTCGTCCTTAGAGGTCAGGAAGATCACCGGCATCGTGCTCGTCTCGCGCACGCGGCGAAGCAGCTCCATCCCGTCCATGCCCGGCATCTTGATGTCGAACACGCCGAGATCGGGCATGGTGTCACTGAAGGCCTTGAGAGCGGTCGCGGCGTCGGAATAGACGCGGGTGACGAAGCCTTCCTGCTGAAGCGCGATCGACACCGATGTCAGAATGTTGCGGTCATCGTCGACCAGCGCGATCACTTGGCTCATTCGCGGCTTTCTCGACTGCCCCCGCAGCGGCTTAGCCAGCGCCCAAACGTGACACAAGGCGCGCCGAGCCGTTTTGACCGGACCGTGTTTCCGGTTTATCGGAACCGGCAAAACTGCACGCGGCGGCAGGCCCCTCGGCCGCCGCCGCTTTGGCATATAAGGGAAGGGAACGTTCACAAGTGACGGATCGGGTTCCGAGTAGCGGTCTGGACAAACAGGGCATTGCGACGGGCGCGGAGATTTTCTGGAATCTCACCACCGCGCCGCTTGTGGAACACGCCGTGCGCCGGGGCGAGGGGCTTCTCGCCAAAGATGGTCCGCTGGTAGTTCGCACCGGCAAACACACCGGTCGCAGCGCGCAGGACAAGTTCACCGTCAAGGACCAGCTGACTGACGATGTGATCTGGTGGAACAGCGGCAACAAGCCGATGGAACCGGAGGCGTTCGATCGCCTCCATGAAGATTTCCTGCTGGCGCTGGCCGACAAGGACCAGCTCTACGTCGCCGATCTCTATGGCGGGTCGCAGCCCGAGCATCGGGTCCGGGTGCGCGTCGTCAACGAACTCGCCTGGCACAATTTGTTCATCCGCACGCTCCTGGTGCGCCCGGAAGCAGACGAGCTCACGCGCTTCGAGCCAGAATATACGATCATCGATCTGCCGAGCTTCCGCGCCGACCCCGAGCGGCATGGCTGCCGCACCGAGACGGTGGTCGCGGTCAACTTCTCGAAGAAGCTGATCCTGATCGGCGGCACGGCCTATGCCGGCGAGATGAAAAAGTCGGTGTTCGGCCTGCTCAACTTCATCCTGCCGCCGCAGGGCATCATGCCGATGCATTGCTCGGCCAACATCGGGCCGGACGGCGACACCGCCATTTTCTTCGGGCTTTCGGGCACCGGCAAGACGACGCTGTCGGCCGACCCCAATCGCACGCTGATCGGCGATGACGAGCATGGCTGGTCGGACACCGCCGTCTTCAATTTCGAGGGCGGCTGCTACGCCAAGATGATCCGTCTCTCGGCCGAGTCCGAGCCGGAAATCTATGCGACCACCAAGAAGTTCGGGACCGTGCTCGAGAATGTCGTGATCGATCCCGTCACGCGCGAGCTCGACCTCGACGACCCCAGTCTCGCCGAGAACAGCCGCGGCGCGTATCCGATCGATTACATTCCGAATTCCTCGGCCGACAATCTTGGTCCGCTGCCGAAGAACGTCGTGATGCTGACGGCGGACGCGTTCGGCGTCCTCCCGCCGATCGCCAGGCTGACTCCGGACCAGGCGATGTATCACTTCCTTTCCGGCTACACGGCGAAGGTCGCGGGCACCGAGATCGGAGTCACCGAGCCGCAGGCGACCTTCTCGACCTGCTTCGGCGCGCCGTTCATGCCCCGGCATCCGTCGGTTTATGGAAACCTGCTCAAGGAACGGATCGCCAAAGGCGAAGTCGACTGCTGGCTGGTCAACACCGGCTGGACCGGCGGTAAATACGGCGTCGGCAAGCGCATGCCGATCAAGGAAACCCGGGCGCTGCTGAACGCCGCCCTCGACGGCTCGCTCAACAACGTCGAGTTCCGCAAGGATCCCAACTTCGGCTTCGAAGTCCCGATCGCCGTGCCTGGCGTCGACATGTCGATCCTCGATCCTCGCGGGACCTGGTCGAACGCCGCCGAATATGATGCGACGGCCGCACGGCTGGTCGACCTATTCGTGGAGAATTTCGCGCAGTTTGCTGACCAAGTGGACGAGGGCGTGCGCCAAGCCGCCCCGAAGGTGACCCAAGGCCAAGCGCAACAACAAGCGCAACCGGCCGCACAAACCACTTCAGCTTAAGGCCCGGCCGACGGTCGGGCCCTCCACAAGGACCCGATCAATGACCGATCACCGACCCCGCTTCTTCGCTTCCGCCGCCGAAATCGAGCATATCGGCGAGGGCCTGCTCGCACGCACGCTGCCGCGCGACGAATGGACTCACGAAGCCCATCTCGCGGCGACGACCTACCTGCTTACCCACCGCCTCGACGTTGATGTGGACACGGAGCTGCCGGACATCATCCGCCGTTACAACGAGAGCGTCGGCGGCGTGAACAGCGACACCGAAGGCTATCACGAGACGATCACCCGGGCATTTCTCCACGGTGTCCGATTGTTTCTAGGCGAAGCCGACGCAACGCACCCCGTGCATGAATTAGTCAACGAGCTGCTGCTGTCGCCGATGGGCCGGCGCGACTGGCCGCTGCGCTTCTACACCCCGGCGAAGCTTTTCTCGGTCGACGCGAGGCGGCGCCTTGTGCCGCCCGACATTGCCGCGTTGCCGTGAGCGCTGGCGCTGCTAGCGTGCCTCGCGAGTGAGGGGAGGGACGGATGATCCGGACGTTGAAGTGGGCTGGCCCGTTGCTGATGGCGAGTGGTTCGCTGGTCCCGCTTTCGGCGGCTGCGGCTCCTCCTCCTCCTGCCTCGCAAGCTTCTGCGGATGCTCGTCTGAAGGCGCTTTACGACGGCTATGCGGCGTGGGACGCGAAGGAGTCCGGAGTCCTCCAGAATGCCGATGGAGAGACCAAGCCGGCCAGCTACCTGCCGCGGATCGATCCCGCGACCCAGCAACGCCGAGCGGCTCATCTGCAGGACCTGTTGACGCAGTTGAACGCGATTCCCGTGGCGCAGCTGTCCGCCGCGGAGAAGGTTAATGCCGCGGTTTTCCGCACCATCCTCGAAAACGCCATTTCCGATGCGCGCTTCCGGCTGTGGGAGATGCCGTTCAACAGCGACAGCTCATTCTGGACCTATCTTGATTCGAGCCATTTGAACGATGCGGCCGAATACCGCCGCTACATCGCGCGGATGCGGGACATTCCGCGCTATTTCGACGATCAGATCGCCAACATGCGGGCGGGGCTGGCGCGCGGCTTCAGCGTGCCGCGGGCGACGCTTGAAGGACGCGATGCGTCGATCGCCGCCTTCCTCGCCGACGACATCGGCAAGAGTCCCTTCCACAAGCCCTTCGACACCATGCCCGCGACCATACCGGCATCGGAGCAACAGGCGTTGCGCGCTGAGGGCGAGGCGGCCATCCGCGACGCGGTCCAGCCCGCCTATCGCAAGCTGCTCGATTTCTATCGCTCCGAATATCTGCCCAAGGCGCGGACGACGCTGGCCGCTCGCGACATGCCCGATGGCGATGCATTCTACCGGGCCCAAATCCGCGAATATACGACCCTCGATCTTGCGCCCGAGGAGATCCACCAGATCGGCCTCAAGGAGGTCGCGCGGATCGAGGCCGAGATGGGCCGGACGATGGCCGAAAGCGGCTTCAAGGGCTCGTTCCAGGACTTCCTCAAGTTCCTGAAGACCGACCCGCAATTCATTGCCAAGACGCCGGACGAGTTGATGGGCGTGTCATCCTACGTCGCCAAGCGGACCGACAACGTCATCGGCAATTATTTCGGCAAGCTGCCGCGGCGCCGCTTCGGGATCGTTCCCGTGCCGGATGCCCTCGCGCCCTTCTACACCTCGGGCCGGGGCGGGCTCGAGAATTGCATGATGAACACCTACAATCTGCCGGTCCGCCCGCTCTACAACATCCCCGCGCTGACGCTTCACGAATGCGAGCCGGGGCACAGCTTCCAGGCCGCGCTTTCCGAAGAGCAGAAGACGCTGCCCCGCTTCCGGCAGAATCTCTATTTTTCCGGCTACGGCGAAGGGTGGGGCCTCTATTGCGAGTGGCTCGGCAACGAGATGGGCATCTACCGCAACCCGTATGAGCGGTTTGGCCAGCAGAGCTATGCGATGTGGCGCGCGGCCCGGCTGGTGATCGACACCGGAATCCACCGCTACGACTGGTCGCGCAGCCAAGCGATCGATTATTTGGCCTCGCACACCGCGCTGTCCCAGCATGAGGTCGAGACCGAGGTCGACCGCTACATCAGCTGGCCCGGGCAGGCGCTATCCTACAAGGTCGGCGAGCTGACGATCCGCCGGCTTCGGTCCGAAGCCGAAGCGAAGCTCGGGCCGAAGTTCGACATCAAGGGCTTCCATGACACCTTCCTCGACATGGGCGCGGTGCCGCTGAGTGTGCTCGAAGACCAGATGCATGCGTGGATGGCGGCCGAGGCAGCGAAGCCCCCGAAGAGCTAGCGCGCCGGGGCTCGAACCGTGCTAGAGTCGAGTCAACGACACTGGATGGAGAGCAAGATGGGCATTCTTGACGGTTTACTGGGCCAATTTGGCGAATCCGACGTAGCGA
Organism: Sphingomonas sp. URHD0057; assembly: GCF_000620665.1. Taxonomy (GTDB): domain Bacteria; phylum Pseudomonadota; class Alphaproteobacteria; order Sphingomonadales; family Sphingomonadaceae; genus Sphingomicrobium. The sequence goes on from NZ_KK211162.1 coordinate 763,790, forward strand.
ACCTGGGCGCCAAGCTTGGGCTATCTACGGAGCATGTCGAAATGGCGGTGAAGGCGTTCGACACGGCGGAAGGCGCCGCGGCAGAGACCGGACTTCCGGTCGACAAGCTCAAGGAGATCATCGGTCAAATCGGCGGCGAGGGTTCCCTCGGCCAGTATGCATCGATGCTCCAGGGCGGCAATCTCGGCGACATTGCTTCCAACCTGCTCGGGGACCGGAAGGGCTAGGCGTTCCTGGTTCGCGCGACGTAGTCGCCGACGTTCTTGGCGAGCACGTCCATCGGGACATTGCCGCCAAGCACGACCGCATCGTCGAAATATCTCAGGTCGAACTTCGGGCCGAGCGCGGCCTTGGCCTTGTCACGCTCGCGGACGATGGTCGTGTGGCCGACCTTGTAGCCGCAGGCCTGACCCGGCCATGAGCAATAGCGGTCGACCTCGCTCGCTACCTCGCCAGGATTGGAGCCGTTGATGTCGACGAAATAGTCGACGCCCTGCTGCCGGCTCCAGCGCTTGGCGTGGAGCCCGGTGTCGACCACCAGCCGGGCAGCGCGGAAGGCGAGGGACTGGAGATAGCCGAGCCGGGCCTCGGGGAAGTCGTCATAAACCCCCAGCTCGTCGACCAGCTGCTCGGCGTAGAGCGCCCAGCCCTCGGAATATGCGTTGAACGCCAGCTGGGTGCGGATCAGCGGAAGCTTGTGCGCATATTCTCCCTGCCACACGTGACCAGGAATAGCCTCGTGCGCGGCCAAGTCGGGCAGATCGTATTTGCGATGCAGGTCGGTGGTCAACAGGTTGATCCAGAACTTGCCGGGGATCTTGCCGTCGATCGAGCCGGCACCGCCATAGGCGCCGGGCGCGCCGGGCTCTTCCGCGGGCGGGAGGCGGCGAACCTCGAGATTGCCTTTGACCATCGTATGGAAGGCGCGCGGCAGTTGCGCGCGAATGAGTTTCAGGCGCTCCTGGATGAAGGCCATGATCTCGGCGCGTCCCTTGTCGCCCTCCGAAAATTTGTAGCGCGGGTCCTTGGCCAGCTGCTTCATCCGCTCGCCGACTGAGCCGCTAGTGTAACCTGCCGCCCGCAGGATCGGGTCCATCCGGCCGTGCAGGTCGGCGACCTGCTGAAGGCCCATCTGATGAACCTCTTCGGGCGACATGGTCGTGGTCGTCGAGGCCTTGAGCGCCCAGCGGTAATAATCGTCCCCGTGCGGGCGCGCCCACATTCCGGGGTCGCCCTTCGCAAGTGCGCGCTGGACTTTCAGCTCGCCTACCTGGCGCTTGAGGGCCGGAAGCACCTGCTGCTGAGCGATCGCGCGCGCCTTCGCGGCCCAATCGCCGGGAATCTTCTTTTCGCGGGTCCGGCGTTCGATTGATTCGACCAGGCCGCCGCCCGAAGCGGTGTCCTTGATCGTCGTCGCCATCGCCGTCAGCGCCTTGTCGAGCAGGAAGTCCGGCGGAATCAGCCCCGCGCTGCGGGCCGAGCGCATCCGATCAAGCTCGCCATCGAGCTGAATGGGATAGGCCTGAAGCCGGGCGAGATACGCGTCGGCGTCGTCCCTGGTCTCGATCGGATGCTCGGCGTCGAGGAAGCGGGGAATGTCAAGATAGGCCCCGACGTTCTGAATGACGACGTAGGGCGTATTGCGCCATCCGCCGACCGCGACGTCGCCGTAGGGCTGCGCAAATCCTTCCAGCGCGGTTGTGTACGCGCTTCGCACGACCTCGACGCTGGTGCGGACCGGGAACGACAGTGCCGAGACGTCAAAGGCCTCGGCGCGGGCGAGATCCTGCTTCAACAGGTCTGCAACGCGTTGCCGGCCCGCGGCGGAGCGATCTTCGAGCTGCGAGCGAAGTGCCGCGCGCCCGCCGGTGTCCACTCCCAGCGTCGTGGCGCCGCTCGGCGACAGGCGTAGGAGATTCTCGCCGATCGAATCGAGCAGCTTACCGGCATCTGCGTCCGATGCAGCTGAGCCCGCGCGACGGCAGGAAACGAGCGGCAGCGCCGCGGCCGAGGCCGCTAGCGCCGCAACGGCCTCGCGGCGGGTGAAAGTCAGGTTGGGCAAGGGATTCTCCCTCAGGATTGAGACAGTGCCCGCTCGGCTTCCACGGTCAGGCAATTGCCTTCGACGCCTGTGATGCGCACGCGAGTCCCGGCTTCGGCCGGGCCGCCGCGCGCGCTCCACTCGCCGTCGCCGACACGAACACGGCCGCCATGCTCATCGACGGCGGTGACCACCGTCACCACTTTTCCGACAAGCCGCGCTGCCCGGTCGTTAAGCAGCGGGTCGATGCTGTCCAAACTGCGGTTGGCGTAGAAACGACGGCCGATCATTACCGCAAGCAATGCATAGAGCGCGAACAAGGCGAGCTGCGGTACGGCGCCAAGGTCGAACAGCAATGTGAACAGCCCGGTCGCGACCGCGGCGGCGCCGATGAACACGAGGAAAAAGCCCGGCGCGATGATCTCGGCAATCAGCAACACGACGCCGCCGATCAGCCACAGCCAGCCGGGATCGATGCTCTCGATCATTTGGTTTCCGGAACGCCGCTACCCTTGACCTTGGGCGCGGCGATCGGCCGGGGTACGCTATCGCCGAACGCCTCGCGAGCAAGCTCACCGATCCCGCCGAGCGTTCCCATGAGCTGCGTCGCTTCGACTGGGAACAGGATCGTTTTCGAGTTGGGCGAAGTCGCGAACTTGCCTAAGGCTTCGACATATTTCTGGGCGATGAAATAATTGATCGCCTGGCTGCTTCCGCCCTCGATCGCGTCGCTGACCGATTTGGTCGCATTGGCCTCCGCCATGGCGGAGCGCTCGCGCGCTTCGGCGTCGCGGAAGGCGGCTTCCTTCTGTCCTTCGGCCTGAAGGATCCGCGCCTGCTTTTCGCCCTCGGCACGCAGGATCTCGGACTGGCGCATGCCTTCGGATTCGAGAATCGACGCGCGCTTCTCGCGTTCGGCCTTCATCTGCCGCGTCATCGCGTTGACGATATCCTGGGGCGGACGAATGTCCTTCAATTCGACGCGGGTGATCTTGACGCCCCACGGTTCCGTCGCATGGTCGACGACGGCGAGCAGCCGGGCGTTGATCTCGTCGCGTTTGGACAGGGTCTCGTCGAGGTCCATCGAACCCATCACGGTTCTCAAATTGGTCGTCGAGAGTGCCATGAGCGCGCTGTAGAGGTCGCTCACTTCGTACGCTGCTTTGGCAGCATCGATGACCTGGAAGAAGACGACGCCGTCGACCGCGACCATCGCATTGTCCTTGGTGATGATCTCCTGGCCCGGGATGTCGACCACCTGCTCCATCATGTTGATCTTGCGGCCAACGCGATAGACGAATGGAGTCACGAGATTGAGGCCCGGCTCGGCGACGCGGACGAAACGCCCGAACCGCTCGATCGTATAGCGGTAGCCCTGGCTCACGATCTTGACACTCATCATCACGATCAACAGCACCAGGACCGCGATTGCAGTCATGAAAGTCGTCAGCAGCATGTCTCTTCCCCGATGTCCCTCTTTCAAGGCATGATGCGACGGTGACGAGCCGAGCGGAAGGGAAAAGCGACTTGAGCGGCGATTTGTTCGGCGTGCGGTCGGTCCTGTTCCTGCCCGCCTCCAATCCGCGGGCGATCGCAAAAGCGCGCGAGGCCGGCGCCGACCTTGTCGTGCTCGATCTCGAAGATGCGGTGAAGCCGCAGGACAAAGCGGCCGCTCGCGATGCCGCGATCCAGGCTGTCGACACACAGTGGCCGATGCCGGTCGCGATTCGGGTCAATTCCGTCGGCAGCGAATGGCATGCGCTCGATCTCGATGCCGTGGCGCAGTCGCGGGCGCGCTATGTGGTCGTGCCGCGTGCGGAGTCGGGCGAGCTCGTCGGCAGCGTTGCCACAACGGTCGGAAAGCCGGTTCTGGCTATGATTGAGACCGCGGCAGGCGTGCTTGCGGCCGGCGAGGTCGCGCGGGAGAGCGTGGCGCTGATCGCCGGGACCAACGACCTTCGCGCCGACCTCCGGCTGCCGCTCGACGCAACGCGTGACCCGATTTCCGCCGCGCTCCAGTGGATCGTGCTGGCGGCGCGGGCTGCCGGAGTGGCCGTGTTCGACGGGGTATTCAACGGTCTCGACGATCCCGATGGGTTCGCAAGGGAAGCCGCCGAGGGGCGCCGGCTCGGCTTCGACGGCAAGAGCCTGATCCACCCGAACCAGATCGAGCTGTGCCATCATGCGTTCGCGCCGACGGTCGCCGACATCACGCGTGCACGGTCGCTGGTGGAGGCGTTCAGTGGCGGCGCCGAGCGCTTCGGCGACGAGATGATCGAGCGCATGCATGTCGAAGCCGCGCAGCGCGTGCTGGCCCGGGCACGGACGTAGCGCCCCTTGGCGAATCGCGCTTGCTCTGTCATGGGCCGATATGGCCCAACCCAATTCAGCTTCTGACATTCCCCTCGGTCTGACGTTCGACGACGTCCTGCTTCAGCCGCTCGAATCCTCCGTTCTCCCGAGCCAAGCTGACACCAGCACACAACTGACGCGCGGGATTCCGCTCAACATCCCAATCCTCTCCTCGGCGATGGACACGGTGACCGAGGCCGACATGGCCATCGCGCTTGCCCAGCTTGGCGGGATCGGCGTGCTCCACCGCAACCTCAACGTCGACGAGCAGGCGGCCGCGGTGCGCCTGGTCAAAAGGTTCGAGAGCGGCATGGTGGTCAATCCGATCACCATGACCCCCGAGCAGACGCTGGCCGAGGCGCTCGAGCTGATGAAGATCAACCGCATCAGCGGAATCCCGATCGTCGAGAAATCCGGCAAGCTCGCGGGCATCCTCACCAACCGTGACGTCCGCTTCGCCGAAAACCCGAAACAGAAGGTCAGCGAGCTGATGACGCGGGAGAATCTGGCAACGGTCCCGGTCGGCACCACCGAGACGGACGCCCGCCGGATTCTTCATCAACGGCGGATCGAGAAATTGCTGGTCGTCGACAAGGACGATCATTGCGTCGGGCTGATCACCGTCAAGGACATCGAGAAGTCGGTCGCGGCGCCGCTCGCGACCAAGGATGCGGAGGGGCGGCTGCGCGTTGCCGCGGCGACGACGGTCGGCGATTCCGGCTTCGCCCGCTCCGAGGCGCTGATCGACGCGGGCTGCGATTGCATCGTCATCGATACCGCGCATGGTCACAACATCGACGTGGCCCGCTCGGTCGAGCGGGTGAAGAAAGTATCCAATTCCGTACAGGTGATTGCCGGCAACGTCGCCACTGCGGACGCGGCGAAGGCCTTGGCGGATGCCGGGGCGGACGCGATCAAGGTCGGCATCGGCCCGGGCTCGATCTGCACGACGCGGATCGTCGCCGGCGTCGGCGTGCCGCAACTGACCGCAGTGATGGAGGCGGCGAGGGCGGCGAATGGCGTTCCCGTCATCGCCGACGGCGGCATCCGAACCAGCGGCGACATCGCCAAGGCGCTCGCCGCCGGCGCGTCGGCCGTGATGGTTGGCTCGCTCCTTGCCGGTACCGCCGAAGCGCCTGGCGAAATCTTTCTTTATCAGGGCCGCAGCTACAAATCCTATCGCGGGATGGGGTCGGTGGGGGCAATGGCGCGTGGGTCGGCGGACCGCTATTTCCAGCAGGACATCCGCGATCATTTGAAGCTCGTTCCCGAGGGCATCGAGGGCCAGGTGCCGTTCAAGGGCCCGGTGCGCGACATCATCCACCAGCTCGTGGGGGGAGTGAAGGCGGCGATGGGCTATACCGGATCGAACACCATCCCCGAGCTGCAAAAGCGAGCGAAGTTCGTTCGGATCACCAACGCCGGCTTGAGCGAAAGCCATGTGCACGACGTCGCCATCACGCGAGAGGCGCCCAACTATCCGACGCGGTGACCCATGACGCCACCCGCGCGCCTGCAGGCCGCGATCGAAATCCTCGATGAGGTGGTTGACGCGGCGCGCGAGGATGGGCCGCCGGCCGACCTGATTGTCAGCCGGTATTTCAAGCAACGGCGTTACGCGGGCTCGGGCGACCGGCGCGCGGTGCGCGAGCTCGTGTTTCGCGCGATCCGGCGCGCGGCCGAGAGGCCTGATAGCGGGCGGGCAGCCATTGTCGGGCTTGCGAATGACGATACCGACCTGCGGGCGCTGTTCGGCGAGCCGCGTGGCCCCGAGCCGATTACCGATGGCGACGTCGGGGCGGGAGCCGGCATCGTCCCCATGTGGGTCGTGTCGGAGCTTTCGCCGTTAGTTGGCGCAGGCGAATGGCCTGCGCTCCTCGAACGCGCGCCGCTCGACCTGCGCGTCAATGCCGCGCACGCCGCCCCCGACGACGTGCTTGCGCAATTCCCAAGTGCCACCCCGACCCCGCACAGCCCGTGGGGCATTCGGCTGGCGTCCGACAGCCGGGTCGACGATCATCCCGTCTATCAGCAGGGGCTGGTCGAGGTGCAGGACGAGGGCAGCCAGCTGATCGCGCTTGCCTGCGGAGCGCAGGATGGCGAGCAGATCCTCGACCTCTGCGCGGGCGCCGGTGGCAAGTCGCTGGCCCTGGTTGCGGCCGCGCCGGGCGCGCACATCCTCGCGACCGACAGCAATCGCGCGCGCCTGTCCAAACTTCCGGCGCGGGCCGAGCGTGCGGGTGCCCGGATCGAGACGCGCTTGCTCAGCCCGCCGAACGAGCTCGCGGAACTGCCCGACTGGCAGGCGAAGGCCGACCTGGTCGTGATCGACGCGCCCTGTTCGGGCAGCGGGACATGGCGGCGCAATCCCGAAGGACGCTGGCGGTTGACCCCCGAGCGCCTGGAGCGCGTGATCGCTGTCCAGGAGCGGTTGCTCGACATTGGCGCCGAGCTGGTCCAGCCGGGCGGGCGGCTCGTCTACGCGGTCTGCTCATTGCTGTCCCGCGAAGGGGCAGGCCAGATCGAACGCTTCCTCGCGCGCCATTCATCGTGGATTAGTGAAGCAACGCCCATTGCCGCGGGGCGTTTGGATGGTGCCGGCCGGCTGTTGACTCCTGGCCACGATGGCACCGACGGCTTTTTCGTCGCGCGGCTCGGTCGCCCGTGCTAGGCGGCGAGACGAGAGAAGTGGAGAAACTATGCGTTCCTTGCCCCGCCTTTTGCTGATCGGTTTCGCCGGCCTTGCGCTTGCGGCGCCCGTCATGGGCCAGCGCACCGATGATCAGATTCAGCCGCGCTCGGTCGAGCTTCAGCGGCAGGGCAAGAGCCTGCTCGCCACGGGCAAGTTCGAGCAGGCCGAGGATGCCCTGGAAACCGCGCTGGCAGTCGATCCGCGCAATCGCGGCGCATTTGTCGACCTTGCCCGAGTAGCCGAGAAGCAGCACCTCTACGGCAAGGCCATTCGCATGACGAACAAGGCCTTGGCGCTCGAGCCCAACGACCCGGACGCAATCGCCGTCCAGGGCGAGGCGATGGTCGAGCTGGGCGCGACCGCTCGCGCTCAGGCGAACCTCCAGAAGCTGCAGACGATTTGCGCAAAGGGTGGCTGCCCGCAGGTCGCGCAATTGTCGACCGCGATCACGCGCGGGCCTAGCGTCGCCTCGGCGACGGCTCCGCAGGTGCCGAAAAAGAACTAGCTCAGGGCGCGCGCCAGCTCGACGAACTCGGCCACGGTGAGCGTCTCTGCGCGTCGTCGGACATCAATCCCCATCGCTTCCGCCGCGTCGAGCGCACCCGGAAATTGCTTAAGGCTTGATCGCAGCATCTTGCGGCGCTGGCCGAAGGCCGCTTCGGTGAGCCGCTTCATCACCTTCGGGTCGACGCCGGGCGGCTGGTCCGCGGGCTCAAAATGGACGACGGCCGAGGCGACCTTGGGCGGCGGGACGAAGGCAGAACGGCTGAGGCGCATGGCGATGCGCGGAGTGGAACGCCATTGGGCGGCGACCGACAAGCGGCCGTAGGCATCGCTATCGGATGCCGCGACGATCCGGTCGGCCACCTCCTGCTGGAACATCAACGTCAGTGACGACCACCACGGGGGCCATTCTCCGCTCAGCCAATCGAGCAGGAGCGCGGTGCCGACATTGTAGGGCAGGTTCGCAACAACGTGCGCGCCCGCGCCGGCGATTTCGCGTTCATCGACCTTCAGCGCATCGCCTTCGATCACCGTGAGGCGGGTCGGGAAGTCCCGGCGCAGCTCGTCGAGCGCGGGAAGGCAGCGCCGGTCGCGCTCCACCGCCACCACATTCGCGCCGGCATCGAGCAAGGCTCGGGTTAGCCCGCCAGGACCGGGGCCAACTTCGTACACTTTCTGGCCTTCAAGCGAACCTGGAATGGCCGCGATCCGCGCCAGCAGCTGCCGGTCGAGGATGAAATTCTGGCCGAGTGCCTTGCTCGCGCTAAGCCCGTGGCGGGCGATGATCTCGCGAAGCGGTTCGGGCGAGCTGCTCAAGCCGCTTCGGCACGCAGTGCGGCGGACTGTGCTGCCATGCGGATCGCCGCTGCCATCGGACGGGGGTCGGCGCGATCCTGCCCGGCAATATCGAACGCAGTGCCATGATCGGGGGCGGTGCGGACGATCGGCAGGCCCAGCGTGACGTTGACCGCTTCCTCGAAGTGGAGCGCCTTAATCGGGATCAGCGCCTGGTCATGGTACATGCACAACGCCGCGTCGTAATTGGCCCGCGCGCGGACATGAAACATCGTGTCAGCGGGGTGAGGCCCGCTGACGCGCCAGCCCTCCGCCGCGAGCGCCGCGATGGCGGGCTCGATAATCTCGATCTCTTCGCGGCCGAGCTGGCCGGATTCCCCTGAGTGGGGATTGAGGCCCGAGATGGCGAGCCTCGGATCGGCAATGCCGAAATTTCGCTGGAGCCCGCGCAGCGCGGCCCGCCCACGCGATTCAATCAGCGCCGCCGAGAGAAACCGGGGCACGTCGGCCAAGGCGACGTGGGTCGTTACCGGCACGGTGCGCAGCGTGGGCCCAGCGAGCATCATGACCACGTTGCCCGGCGCAATTCCGCAGCGCTCCGCGACGAACTCGGTCTGTCCCGGATGCTGGAAGCCGATCGCGTAGAGCTGCTCCTTGGCCACGGGGCCGGTGACGACCGCGGCGGCTGAACCCGAGCGGGCAAGGCCGACTGCCAGCTCGAGCGAATCGAGCGAGCAATGGGCGCCGGCGACGCTCGGATGGCCGGGAACGTCTTCGTCGGCGGACGGAAGCTGGATCAGCGGAAGCGCGTAATCGAACGCGGAATCGGCCTGGCGGGGATCGTCGACGACCTCGATCGGCCCGTCCCATACGGCGGCGATCGATCGTCCATCGCCGATCGCGACGAACGGCGGCAGCCCGAATTCGGCGCGGCTGTCCCAGCATTTGGCGATCACTTCCGGACCGATACCGGCAGGGTCGCCGAGCGAGACCGCAAGCGGAAAGTCGGGGACGGAAGACACGGCCGCCGCCTTAAAGGAATTTCGCGATTAGCGGAATTCGATCACCGCGTCGCGGCGAAGGTCGCGCAGATAGCGGCGCGCGCGGGTGTTCACGCGCTCATCGTTGAGCTGGTTGTAGACCTGATCATAGCTCGGCTGATCGGGGTCGACTTCATCCCGGCCGCAAATCACGAGGACGCGGACGCCGTCCTCCAGGTTGCCGTACGGCAAAGTGGCCTGGCCGACCTGCATCGGCACCATCATGTTCTGGAGGGTCGAGGGAAGGTCGCGCAACTTGGTGCCGTCGCTCTGCACGATCTCGGCATGGAAATCCGCGGCGAGCTTGTCCGCCGCGCCGCAGCCCGCGACATTCCGCGCGGCTTCGGCGAAGCGGGAAACGATCGGCTCCGCCTGGGCCCGGCTCGTGCCCTTGGGAAAGACGATCGAAACCTGCTTGAGCGTGAGGACGTCGTCGCGCGGATCGTGAGTTAGCAGGCGCCGTGTGTCCTGCACCGCGATGATCGATACTCCGCCCGAATTCGGGATCGGATTGCTGATCGTTCCCGGGGCCATGCCGCGAAGGACCGTGGCGATGGAATCGGGCAGCTGTTCGGGACGCATCCAGCCGAGGTCGCCGCCGACCGCCGCCGACGACGATTGCGAATATTGCCGAGCGTATCCCGCGAACGATGCGCCGTTCTTCAGCTGGTCGAGAATCTTGTTGGCGTTGTCCATCGTCTGCGCCTCCTCTCCTGGGGGAGAGGGCAGGAAGATTTCGCCGACACGGAATTCCTGAGTGCCCTTCGCCGCGGTCATCTTGTCGATGACGGCCTTGACCTCGTCGTCGCCGATGGTGACCTCGATCTTGCGCTGCTGCAGCCGTTGCCAGGCAATTTCCCCCTGGATCTGACGGCGGATCGTCCTGATCGACGAGCCCCCGTTCTCGAGGTACGCGGCGAATTGCTCCGGTGTTTGCTTCACACCGCCTGCGACCCGGGCGATGGTGCGATCGATATCCGCCGTCTTGACGTCGATCTTCTCGGTCTTCGCCGCCTGAATCTCCAGCGACTCGTCGATAAGGTTGCGGAGGATTTGCTGACGCAGGCGATCGATCTCCTCGGCCGGGATCTGGGCGCCCTGTGAAATGGCGAGCAGGGCGAGCCGCTGGTCGACGTCGGTCTGAGTGATGACGTCGCCGTTGACGATTGCGGTCGCCTTGATCACCGACGGCATCTGAGTGCCGAAGACCTGAGCGTTTTCCGGCAGGTTGAGAAACTTCGAGCTATTTGGCGCCGGGGTGGGGGACGGCGGGCCGGCCTGCTGCGCGATCGCTGTAGTGGCGATGGCCATAGCCCCCAAGGCAGCGGCGCCAAGCGCGCGCGTGGAAATCATTCGAAAAACTACTGCCACGTCTTGATTTTCCCTTATTCCCCAACCCAATATGTCGATTGCCGCTTTATCCCGACCTGCTGAACGCAGCCTTAGCGGCCTAGCCCTTTTAATGACACGTGAAGGGCGAAGGTACTTCCCTTGCGGAACGTCCCGATGCGCTCATAGTCGCGGCGCCACGTCAGGCCAAGCTCCAGACAATCGTCCTCGTAAAGAAAGCCGAGCCGGTGCCGCACGGGAGTGAATCCGTCGGCGATCGATAGCGGGTCCTCTTTCTGATCGGTGAGATCGAGCACGGTGGCGCCAAAGATGGACCAATAGCGCCGGAACTTCACCCGGCCCGCCAGGCGCAACTCTTCCTTGTCGCGCAAATCCTCGATGGTCGGGTCGATGTTGCGATCGAGGCGCAGGTAGCCGACCTGGACATAGGTCTGGTCGGTTCCGACCGTGAGATCGAGCTCGCTTCGGCGGAGCGCCAGGTTGTTCTTGTCGAGCCGGAAGCGATGAGTGAGGTCGATCAGCCGGCCGTAGCGGATGCGGGTCCTGCCGACGATGTCCGACAGCTGATCGGTGAGCCCCGTGCCTTCGGGAAAGATGCCCGGCCGGCTGACGATTCGATAGCTTTGGCCGATGTTGCTGGTGACCGACAGGTTCGGCCGATCGAGCGACCAGTCGACGCCATAGGTGATCCGCGACCCGTCTTCCCAGCGGTCGTAGCCGGGGAAGCGGTTGAGCGCGAAAAGATTGCTGTCCTCGAGGTCGATCGCGCGGGCGTCCTCGTTCGGAATGTCGAGGTTTGGGGTCGCCGGCGTCAGCACCAGCTGCACGCGCGGGACGAGGCGCTGGGTGCCGCCGAAGGCGCTGCCCACGAACGGCCATTTCACGTCCGCGGCCAGCGCGCCGATCGCGCGCGTATGCCAGCCATCCTCGCCGCGATAGACGGCGACGGTCGTGTCGGCGGCATCGTCGGTGTGGTAGACATCGCCGCGTCCGTAGGCCGTCAGCGTCACCTCCTGGCCGAGGGCAGTCAGGAAGCGCCGGTCCCATCGCGCGCTAAGGAACGCGCGCTGGGTATCCTGGCCTTCGATACGGATGATGGACAGGCTGTTGCCCTGCAACTCGACCTTGCCGCCGGCGATGTCCTCCAGCCGGAATCGTGCGTCGATCGCCGGAAGCGCGATCGGGATCTGCTTCTGGACATCGTCGACGCGCAAGCCTTCGAACGCCCAACCGGCGATGCTGACGTAGGAGTCGACATCGATCCGCTCGACATTGACGAAATTGCGGAGCCGGTCGTCGTAGGTGATGTCGTAGCGCTGGGTCACCGTCTTGTCGGTGGCAACCCGGACCGAGCTGGTGATGCTCCATACCGGGCTCAGCTGGAACTTGCCGTTGCCTTCGACATAAGCGCGCAAATCATGCCGGTTGCCGGTCGAAGTGGCGGTGGGGTCGGGGTCGTCGATCTTGCCGTAGGTCAGGAAACCTCCGAGCTGGAACGCCCCCACCGAATTCAGCGCGCGATACTTGGCCTCGATTCCCGGGAGCACGCCGGTGTAGACGTGCGGTGTGACCGTCAGGTCGCGGTTGGGGCCAAGCTGCCAATGGTACGGCAGCGCGACCTCCAGCCCCTTACGCGTGGAAAGGCTGATGTCGGGCACGAGCCAGCCCGACGCCCCCGCCGTATCGGTATTGATGCTGAAGATCGGCAGCAGCGGCAGCTCGATCCCGAACAGCCGGAACCGCCCGCCCTGAAAGCGGACCTTGTGATGGGCGGGATCATCGATGACTCGGACCGCGGTGATCGCCCAGCTTGGATTCTTGGGGCAGCCGGTCGCGGTCGTCACCGGGCATGGCGAATAGATCGCGTTCTCTAGGGTCGTGGTCTCGCCCGACCGAACACCACGGGTGGCGGCGATGCGGCCGCCGCTGTCGAGCACGACCAACAGATTCTGGATCGTGCCGTCCCGCAGCGTGTCGGTGAGGACGACATCGGCGCCGACGAGCTTGTCGCCCTGGGGCGTGACCATAACCACATCGCCATTGGCCCGAACCTCACCGGTCTCGCGGTTCCAGGTCACTTGCTCGGCCGCAAGATAATTGCCGTCGCGGGACATCCTCACCTGGCCGCTGGCGGTGACGATGTCGGCGTCGCTGTCGTAGCTGACCTGATCGGCGCTGAATTCGATGATCTGATCGGGAGTCGCCGGGGCGGGCGGTGTCGCTGCCGCGGGTTCCTGGGCCCAGGCCGCAGTTGGCACCGCGATCAGGAAGGGCAGGGATGTCCACCAGGCGAATGATCTTCGCAACGCTGCCCGTCCCAACTCGCCTTGATGCCTGCTTGGCTCCGCCTATCGCACCTGAAAAGCGCGCCGACAATCGTCCAGCGCGCGACTTTGCCAAGGCCGCGCTTGCATCCTAAAGGAGCCGCAACATTTCGCGTTGCGAGGAATATCCAAAATGCAGATTCGTTTCGCCGACGCGCGGCCCGAGGGCGACTATGCGCTGGTTCTGCCGGTCGCCGGCAAGGACCGCTCCGCGCTCAACGCGCTCGGCGCGGCGCAGCCGTCGGTGGTAGCAGCCCTCGAACGCCAGCGTTTCGACGGTGAAGCCGCGAGCGCGGCGGAGCTGTTCATTGATGACCACGGCACGTCCCGGCGCCTGCTCGTTGTCGGTACGGGAAACGGATCCGACCAGCACGATATTGCCGAGAAGCTTGGCGGCACCGCGGTCGGGCGACTGCTGACCTCGGGCGAGGCCAAGGCGGTGGTCGACGTCACGGGCCTTGGGCTCGATGCGGACAGCGCGGCCCGGGTGGGTCTCGCGGCGGCGCTTCGGGCCTGGCGCTACGATCGCTACCGCACCAAGCTCAAGGACAAGCAAAAGCCGACTCTGAACGAGGTTATCGTGGTCGGTGGCGGGGAGGCCGCGGGCCAGCATTACATGGATCGCTGGGCACCGGTTTACGAAGGCGTCTCCCTGACTCGCGAGCTCGTCACCGAGCCGGCCAACATCATCTATCCCGAGAGCTTCGTCGAACGCGTCCAAGCCTCGCTGAAAGGATCCGGCGTCGACATCGAGGTACTTAACCGGGCGGCGATGGAGAAGCTCGGCATGGGCGCCTTGCTTGGCGTCGCCCAAGGTTCGGTACGCGAGGCGCGTCTTCTCATCCTGAAGTGGAACGGGGGCGGCGAAGGCGGTCAGCCGGTCGCCTTCGTTGGCAAGGGCGTGACCTTCGACACCGGCGGCATCTCGATCAAGCCGGCCGCCGGCATGGAAGCGATGAAGTGGGACATGGGCGGCGCCGGTGCGGTCGTCGGGGCGATGAAGGCGCTTGCGCTGCGCAAGGCCAAGGCCAACATCGTCGGTATCTGCGGACTGGTTGAGAACATGCCCGGCGGGAATGCCCAGCGCCCGGGCGACGTCGTTACGACGATGTCGGGCCAGACTGTCGAAGTTATCAACACCGATGCGGAGGGCCGGCTCGTGCTCGCCGATGCGATCACCTACGTCCAACGCAACTTCAAGCCTTCGACGATCATCGACCTCGCGACGCTGACCGGTGCGATCCTCATCAGCCTCGGCCACGAATGGGCCGGCCTGTTCTCCAACACCGATGAACTGGCAGAGAAGCTGCAGCAGGCCGGCGCGGATTCGGGGGACAAATTGTGGCGCATGCCGCTTGCCGAGCCGTTCGACCGGCTGATCGATTCGCCAATCGCCGACATGAAAAATGTCGGCCCTCGCGAGGGCGGTTCGATCACCGCGGCGCAGTTCATCCAGCGCTTCGTCGAGAATGGGGTGAAATGGGCGCACATCGATATGGCCGGCAAGGCCTGGTCCGATAAGCCGAGCGCCACCTACGACAAGGGCGCGACCGGCTACGGCGTTCGCCTGCTCGACGAATATGTCGCCGAGGTGCTGGAGGCTTAAGGAGCGGTGCAGGTCGATTTCTACCAGCTAGGCGGAAGTCCCGCCGATCAGGTCATCGCGAGCCTCGCGGAAAAAGTCATCGCCGCCGACGGCAGGCTGTTGGTGGTCGCGTCCGATGAGGCGTTCCTGACCCGGCTCGACCGCATGTTGTGGGACCACGGCCCGACCAGCTTCTTGCCCCACGGCCTTGCCGGCGGCGCCGATGACTCCCGCCAGCCGATCCTGCTGTCGCAGAGCCCCGATGCGCCCAACCTCGCCCGCAACATGCTGATCGCCGATGGCGAGTGGCGGGATGCCGCGCTTGCCTACGACCGCAGTTTCTATTTGTTCGGCGCGGACACGCTCGACGCGGCCCGGCTGGCGTGGAAGCTGCTGGCCGGCAGGGATGGGGTGGAGCGCCGCTACTGGGCGCAGGTCGAGGGACGCTGGAAGCAGCAGGCCTGAGGGTTGCAGCGCTTGGTCCGCGCGGCTAGGCGCAGCGGCCAATTCCCCATTCACCCAAATACAGGAGACCGCCCGGTCATGGCCGTGACGCGCACCTTTTCGATCATCAAGCCCGATGCGACTCGCCGCAACATCACCGGCGCCGTCACCAAGATGCTGGAGGAAGCGGGCCTCCGCGTCGTCGCGTCCAAGCGCATCCACATGACCCGCGATCAGGCCGAAGGCTTTTACGCGGTCCACAGCGAGCGGCCGTTCTACAACGATTTGTGTGCCTTCATGACGTCAGGGCCGGTGGTGGTTCAAGTCCTCGAGGGCGACAATGCGGTGCAGCGCAACCGCGACGTGATGGGCGCTACCAATCCGGCCGACGCGGCCGAGGGGACGATCCGCAAGGCCTTCGCCGAGTCGATCGAGGCGAATTCGGTCCACGGCTCGGACAGCGACGAGAATGCGAAAATCGAGATCGACTTCTTCTTCAGCCAGTCCGAAATCGTCGGCTAGTCAGCGGCCAAAGCCGGTCAGCCGCAAGGAGCGGCCGCCGAACAAGCCTCCGCCCTCCCAGCGGTAGCGCAGCACGTAGCTGCCGCCGCCGCGCCGGTCCTTGCCCATTTCGACGTAACGGGCATCGATCCGGACCGGCAGGCTGTGCGCGCCCTTTGCGTCGTCCTTGTCGCCGATCGCCGATTCGACGGAACCGGCGTCCAATCTGCCGTCACTCCCGAGCTCGATCGGGCTTGCGCCCTTGATCGTCAATGTCAGCGATTCGAGGGCATGGCTCTGCTCGATCGGCTCGATGACCAGCGCGCGGCCCTCATCCTGGACGGTTCCGCGAAGAGTCAGCGGGATCGCCTGGCGCTGCTCGACGACTCGCGTCGGCTTGTCCTCGCTGCTGCTCTTCCACGCGATCCACACGCCGACCGCCGAGACAGCCAGCGCGGCGATTGCGATCAGCTCACCCAGGTTGATCAAGCGGCGGTGGGCCTGGTCGTCGGTCATCGGCCGCCTGCTTCGAGCAATCGTCGCGGCGCCGCAAGCTCCCAGCTCGCCGCGATGCGGTCGGCGACACGGTCCCAGTCGACGCCATTACCGACGAGATTGATCGAGATCCAGCTCGGCAGGTACGCGGGCTTCGAATAAGTGGCGGGATCGGCCTCGATCAGCATGGACTGCTCGTCGAAGCTGCTGACCCGGACGCAGACGACGGTCTTCGCGTCGCCGTGATGATTGTCGCGGAACTGCGCGAACTGCTTGCCGGCGACGAAAAAGGTCGGCTGGCCGTGCGATAGCCGCTCTTCCGTCTCGGGGAGATCGAGCGCGGCCTGCCGCACTTGGTTCAAGGCTTCGGTCATTTGTGGACGAACTCGCCCAGCACTTTGGGGTAAAGTTGATGTTCGGCGGCGAGCACTCGTTGTTCAAGGCTTTCGGGAGTGTCATCGGGCTCGATCGGTACTTCCGCGCTGCCGAGCACCTCGCCCGCGTCAAGCTCCTCGGTGACGAGGTGGACCGAGCAGCCGCTGACCGCGTCCCCCGCCGAAAGCGCGCGCACATGGGTATCGAGGCCCTGGTATTTGGGCAGCAGTGACGGGTGAATGTTGACGATCCGCCCACGCCACTGATCGACAAACCAGGGCGAGAGGATGCGCATAAAGCCGGCGAGGGCGATCGTCCCGACCTGGTGGTCGTGGAGCGCGGCACTGAGAAGCCGGTCGAACTCCTGCTTGTCCACGCCTTTGCCGTCCAATGCCCAAGTCGGCAGGCCGGCGGCGCGTGCCCATTCGAGACCGGGCGCGAGCGGCTTGTTGGATGCGACTAGCACGACCTCATAGCCCTGAGCCTGTTCGACCAGCGCCTTCATATTGCTGCCGCGACCCGAGATCAGGATCGCCACTCGACCCGGATCACGCATTGTGGGTCGCGGACCAATCCTCGGTCGAGTTCCAGGTTCCCGCCTTGCCCTGAACGGTGCAGCCGCGCGGCCCGGCTTCTATGCGACCGATACGCTGAGCAGCTCCGGTGAACAGGTATTGATCGCTCAGCAACTCGTCCGCGTTGTCCTCGCTCACGATGACGGCCATCCCAATGCCGCAGTTGAAGGTCCGGGCCAGCTCCTCCGGGGCCACGTTTCCGCCCTCCTGCAGAAGCGCGAAGATCGCGGGCAGATCCCACAGTCCGGTATCTACGACAGCATGGCAATTTTCAGGCAAAACTCTTGGAATATTCTCAAGAAGTCCGCCACCGGTGATATGTGCAAGACCTTTGATCTGGCCCTTTTGGATCGCCGGGAGAAGCTGGCGAACGTAGATGCGCGTCGGTTCAAGCAGCATCTCGCCAAGAGTTTTTCCGCCCTCGGACGGAAGCGGCTCCTCGAGATTCCAGCTATGCTCGGCAATGATCCGCCGGACCAGCGAGAAGCCGTTGCTGTGGACCCCCGAGCTGGCAAGTCCAAGGATCAGGTCGCCGGGAGCGATGTTCGCTCCCGTCAGCACCTGGTCCCGCTCGACCGCGCCGACGCAGAAGCCGGCGAGGTCGTAATCGCCCGGCGCGTACATGCCGGGCATTTCCGCGGTTTCGCCGCCGATAAGCGCACAGCCGGCCTGGCGGCAGCCTTCGGCGATCGAGGCGACCACTGCCGCGGCCACTTCATTGCCGAGTTTCCCGGTCGCGTAATAGTCGAGGAAGAACAGCGGCTCGGCGCCTTGAACGATGAGGTCGTTGGCGCACATAGCAACAAGGTCGATGCCGACACCTTCGTGCCGCCCGGTCTCGATCGCCAGCTTGAGCTTGGTCCCGACCCCATCGTTGGCGGCAACCAGCAGCGGATCGCTGTAGCCGGCCGCCTTGAGGTCGAAAATGCCGCCGAAACCCCCAAGCTCGGCGGTCGCGCCAGGTCGGGCGGTCGAACGGGCAAGGGGGCCGATCGTCTTGACCAGCGCGTTTCCGGCATCGATCGAGACGCCGGCGTCGGCATAAGTCAGGGGCTTTTGGCTCATCGCGAGCCGCCAGTAGAGACAAGCTGCTTGGATTTCCACGCCGTTGTCGCCAAAAGGCGCCGCGAATGCTGCGCCGCCGCTTTGCCATCCCTTTATTGCTGCTGGTCGCCATCTCCGGGCTGTCGGCGCTTGTCTACGCGCAGCTCGAAGGTGGCGACCGCGGGATCTCGCCGATCGACAGTTCGGGCACGCTCGAGATCACGGGCATCCATGTCGACGTTGGCGGCACCGATCCGCAGGCGACCCGCTACGCGGGCTGGCGCATCGCCCAGCGCCAGGGATTCAAGGCGCTGTGGGCGAAGATGCACCATGCGCCGATCGGCCAGGCGCCGAACTTGCCCGACGGCACGCTCGACCAGATCGTCAGCTCGATCAACGTCGAGCACGAGCTGATCGGGCCCAACCGCTATATCGCCGATCTCGGGATACTGTTCGATCGCGCGCGTGCCGCACCGTTCCTCGGAGTCGAAGGAGGCGAGGTTCGGCGGTCGGTACCGATGCTGCTGATTCCGGTGACGATCACCGCCGGGACCGCGACCAGCGTCGAGCTGCGCAACGCCTGGCAGCGCGCCTGGGCCCAGTTCCGCACGTCGCAGAGCCCGATCGATTATGTCCGGGTGAGCGGCCTTGGAGTCGACCCGATGCTGGTCAACGCGGCGCAGGTTTGGCGTCCCGGCCGAGGTTGGTGGCGCAACATCATCGACCTCTATGGCGCTGCCGACATCCTGGTCGCCGAGGTCCAGCTGCAACGGCTTTATCCCGGGGGTCCGGCGCGCGGGCGGTTCATCGCCCGCCACGGTCCCGATGGTGAAATTGTCGGTGGCTTCACCTTGACCGCCCGCAACAGCGATCAGATCCCGGCGATGATGGCGCAGGGCGCGGAGCGCATGGACGAGTTGTTCGGCCAGGCGCTTGCCGCCGGCCGGCTCAATCGCGACGAATCGCTCAACCTGCCGCCGCCGCCGCTGATCGAACTGCCGCCGACCGAGGTGTCGGCCGCGCCGGTCAACCTCGCCAACGCATTCCAGGTGCAGGTCACCGGCAAGAACGTAAATTTCTACAATTTCGCGATGGCGCACCTGCGCACGCTGCCCGGCGTTGAATCGGCGAGCCCGCAGCAGATCAACCCTGGCGGCACCAGCTACATCCTGGTCAAGTTCAAAGGCGACATCTCCCAATTGGCGGGAGCGCTTGGCGCTCGCGGATGGGTGGTCGAAGTCGCTGGCACCGTAGTTCGCCTCCGGTCCGATTCCGACAAGCCGCCGGCGATGCCGCCGTCGCCCACGCAGCCCGCGCCCGCACCTCAGCCGGTGCCACCGGCGCAACCGGCGGCGAAGACCGGGGACGAATGAAGCCCGGCCCCGACCAGATCGCGCTCCCGCTCGACTGGCCGCACAGCGAGGGTGACGCGCGCTTCATCGTGTCCGACGCGAATCGCCAGGCGTTCGAACATTTTCGGCAATGGAGCTTGTGGCCGGTCAAGGCGACGATCCTCACCGGTCCGCGGCGGTCGGGAAGGACGCTGCTCGCGCGCAGCTTCGTCGAACGCGTCGGCGGGCGGCTGTTCGACGACGCCGAGCAGCGCAACGAGGAGGAGCTGTTCCACGCCTGGAATCAGGCGCAGGACATTGGCCGGCCGTTGATCATGATCGCGGACGAAGTGCCGCCCGCCTGGACGCCGCGTCTGCCCGACCTCCAGACCAGGCTGGCGGTTACTCCGGTCGTTCGTATCGAGCTCCCCGACGATGTCCTGTTCGGCGCGCTGATCCAGCTGTTCTTCGCGGACCGCGGGCTGCATATTCCGCCGGACGCCTTGCGCTTCATGGTCGAGCGCCTGCATCGCGATTACTGGACCGCCGAGCGCGCCGTCGAAGCGGTCGACCGGTTCGCAATCGCCGAGCGCGCGCGATTGTCGCTGCCCACCATCCGTCGAGCCCTGATGGAAGCGAAGATGATCGGCGAAGCCGCCTAGCCGCAGCGGATCTTGGTAATCTTGTTAGCCTCGTCGAGCCAGATCGTGACCCGGTCCGCGCGATAATCCATGGTGAGCATCACATTGGGCGGCGCCCAGCGAATGACCGCGGCATGAGTCGCGGCGAGGATTGCCTTGCCGACGGCGTCACTTCGCACCTCGCCGAAGTGACTGTCGGCCGCGCCTTCGACGCAAGTGTGACCCGGGGTTTGGCCATGCACGACCGGCTGCGCAGGCGCCGTCGAGCAGGCAACGAGCAGGGCCGGTGCGATGAGGACGATCTTACGCATTTGAAAATCTCCCGCGCTTTTTAGCCGCAGGTCATCGATACCACACGGTTCTCGGCGTTAAGCTGAACGGTCAGGCGATGCGCACTGTGATCCATCGTCACGGCTTGCCCCGCGGCCACCCAGCGCAGCTTCGGCGCTCGTGCCGCGGTCATCAACCTGGCGGCGAGCGCGACCGACGCGGGCTGTCCGACGAAGGAGTTGAGGATCGCGCTCGGTTCGCACTTCGAACCTGGCGGAACCTGGTCGATCCCGACCTTGAGATTCTGGGTGGCTGCGCAAGCGATCAGAGCGATGGGCGCAAGTACGAGCTTATGCATCGACACTCTCCGGCTCGGCCACTCGGCTCATCTTGAGCTTGCCGTTCTCGATCGCGAAGGCGAGGCGGCCCTCGACCAGATCGAGCGCGTCCTTGCCGAATTGCTCGTAGCGCCAGCCCGACAGCATATTGAGGCCCTTGCGGACGCCTGCCGCCAGAGCCTCGAGGTCGTCCGACCGCGCAATCAGCTTGGCGGCGACGCCGCTTTCCTTGGCGCGGATCTTGAGCAGCAGCTTGAGGAGGTCGCTGACGAGGACGGCGTCCTTGGTGAGGCCAGGGCGTTTCGGGTCCCGCTCAGGCATTTCTTCAGGATCGAGCGGCTTGACGTTGGCCAGCGCGGCCACCAGCCGCGCGCCGATATCGTTGTTCCGCCATCCCGCCGACAGCCCGCGCACTCGGCCAAGGTCGTCCTGGGTCTTTGGCGGATGGAGCACAATCTCGGCCAGAGTGTCGTCCTTGATGATCCGGCCGCGCGGCAGGTTCTTCGATCGCGCCTCGGTCTCGCGCCACGCCGCGAGCGCCTTCAGGCGGCCGAGCACCGCGGGGTTGCGGCTCGGAAGCTTGAGCCGCTTCCACGCGTCCTCCGGCGGAAAGGCGAAGCTCGAGGGATCGGCGAGGCGTTCCATCTCTTCGTCCAGCCAGGCTCCGCGCCCGGTCTTGCGGAGCTTCTCCACCATGCGCGGGAACACGGTCGCAAGATGGGTGACGTCAGCAATGGCATAATCGATCTGGCGCTTGTCCAGCGGTCGGCGGCCCCAGTCCGTGAAGCGCGCGCCTTTATCGAGGCTGTGCCCGAGCAGGCTCTCGATGAGATTCGAATAGCCGATCTGCTCACCATGGCCGAGCGCCATCGCGGCGATCTGGGTATCGAACAACGGGCTGGGGGCTTTTCCCGTCAGATTGTGGATAATCTCGAGGTCCTGTCCCCCGGCGTGGAAGACCTTGAGGACGTCTTCGTTCTCGACGAACAGCGACAGCAGGGGCTTGAGGTCGAGATCAGCCTTGGGATCGATCGCCGCCGCTTCATCGACGCTCGCGACCTGGATCAGGCACAGGTCGGGCCAATAAGTATTCTCGCGCATGAACTCGGTGTCCACGGCGATGAATGGATGCTTCGAGAGGCGATCGACCAGGGCCTGGAGGTCGTCCGAACGGGTGATCAAAGGATGGATACGCATGAGTCCTCATGGCCAATAGCCGCGCCCTCGCGGGTTGACAAAAAGCTTTCCCCCATTGAAGCGCGGCCCGCGTTTTCCGCCATCATCGTTCGAACGAGAACCGTTTCCAAATGCACGCCTATCGCACCCATAGTTGCGCCGAGTTGCGCGTCACCAATGTCGGTGAAACCGTCCGGCTGTCCGGCTGGGTCCACCGCAAGCGCGATCACGGCCATTTGCTGTTCGTCGATCTTCGCGACCATTTTGGAATCACCCAGATCGTCGCCGATACGGATTCGCCCGCGTTCAAGATCCTCGATCGGCTGCGTGTCGAATCGGTCGTGACGGTCGAAGGCGCGGTCGTCGCTCGCTCGGCCGAGACGATCAACGCCAATCTCGGAACTGGCGAGATCGAGGTCCGCGCCGGGCCGGTGACGGTCCAGTCGGAAGCTGCCGAGCTTCCGATGCCGGTTGCAACCGAAGCCGACTATCCGGAGGAGATCCGCCTCAAGTACCGCTATCTCGACCTCCGCCGCGAGCAGGTTCACACCAACATCATGCTGCGCTCGGCAGTCATCGCCTCGATCCGCGGGCGCATGATCGACCAGGGTTTTACGGAGTTCCAGACGCCGATCCTGACCGCGAGCAGCCCGGAAGGCGCGCGCGACTATCTGGTCCCGAGCCGCGTCCACCCGGGCAAGTTCTACGCACTTCCGCAGGCGCCGCAGATGTTCAAGCAGCTGATCATGGTCGCCGGCTTCGACCGTTATTTCCAGATCGCCCCCTGCTTTCGCGACGAGGACGCCCGCGCCGACCGGTCGCCCGGCGAATTCTACCAGCTCGACTTCGAGATGAGCTTCGTCACCCAGGATGACGTGTTCGCTGCGATCGAACCGGTGTTGTCGGGTGTGTTCGAGGAGTTCGCCGACGGAAAGAGCGTGACTCCCGCGGGCGAATATCTGCGCATTCCCTACAAGGAAGCGCTGCTCAAGTACGGCAGCGACAAGCCCGACCTGCGCAATCCACTGCTGATCAGCGATGTCGGCGAGCATTTCAAAGGCTCGGGCTTCGGGCTGTTTGCCGGCCTCGTCGAAAAGGGCGCCGTCGTTCGCGCTATCCCGGCGCCGGGCACCGCCGAGAAGAGCCGCAAGTTCTTCGACGACATGAACGAATGGGCGCGCGGCGAAGGCTTCGCCGGCCTCGGCTATGCGACGCGCAAAGGCGGCGAGTGGGGTGGGCCGATCGCCAAGAACCATGGCGAGGAGGGCATGAAGCGTCTCGCCGACGAGATGGGCCTCGGCCCGGACGACGGAATATTCTTCGCCGCCGGGAAGGGAGAAGAGGCCGCCAAGCTGGCGGGTGCTGCGCGCACGCGTGTCGCCGAGCAGCTCGACCTAATCGAGAAAGGCGCGTTCCGCTTCTGCTGGATCGTCGACTTCCCGATGTTCGAATATAACGACGATCAGAAGAAGGTCGATTTCAGCCACAATCCGTTCTCGATGCCGCAGGGCGGGATGGAAGCGCTGGAGAGCAAGGACCCACTCGACATCCTCGCCTGGCAATATGACATCGTCTGCAACGGCGTGGAGCTGAGCTCCGGCGCGATCCGCAACCATCGTCCCGACATCATGTACAAAGCCTTCGAGATCGCCGGCTACACGCGTCAGGAAGTCGACACCAACTTCGCGGGCATGATCAACGCGTTCAAGTTCGGCGCGCCTCCCCACGGCGGCTCGGCGCCCGGCATCGACCGGATCGTCATGCTGCTCGCCGACGAGCCCAACATCCGCGAGGTGATCCTCTTCCCGATGAACCAGAAGGCCGAGGATCTGATGATGAACGCGCCTTCGGAAGTCTATCCCAACCAGATCAAGGAGCTGAACATCCGGATCGTCGAGCCGAGCTGACGCCGGTCGTGGCCGACCGGCCACGGTTGCGTGCCAAATCGGGACGGGTCGCTCGATCCGTTTCGACGTCAATTGTGGACCAATCGCCGCGCGGCTACTCTGCAGCGATGGCCGAAACCGGATCAGATTGGCTGCAAGCCGCGGGCGGGGAGCCGTTCCATTCGACGCTTGCGGCGCTGTGCGATCAGCTTGGGGAGCTGCAGTTGCCGCAGGTCGCGCACGGCCGCCGCGCGATCATCATTTTCGAGGGACCCGACGGCGCCGGAAAGAAGCACGCGCTGAAGCAGCTCGCCGCGGCCTTCGACCCCTGCCACGTGCGGATTTGCCCGATTCATCATGACCGGCGGGAGTCGGCCGAGGGTCATTGGCTGGCGCCCTTTTGGCGGCAGCTGCCGAGCGCCGGCGACACGACCGTCTTCTATCGCAGCTGGTACCGGCGGGTGCTCGACGATCGCCTTCAGGGGCGGATCAGCGACAAGGCGGCGGCTCGCGCCTTCGACGAGATCAACGAGTTCGAGGCGCAGCAGCGCGACTATGGGACGCTGATCGTCAAATTGTTCTTCGAGATTACCGCGGACGTCCAGGAGCGCCGCCTCGCCGAGCGCGCGGGCAACATGTGGTGGCCGGTCATCCGCCGCGACGAGCCGGTTCGCGTTGCCGACGAAGGCTATGCGAAAGCCGTCGCCGAACTCTTCGCCAACACCGACACCCGCTGGTCGCCGTGGCGGAAGATCGATGGCAGCGACGAGCGTTCGGCCGGGCTCGCCGCGCTTACGACGATCGCGGACGTGTGGGCCGAGACCATGCCGGCGGAGCCGCCGCACATCGTGGGAGCTCCGAACCGCGCCGCCTAATCCGGATAGCGGATCGCCATCACTTCATAGCTTTTCTCGCCGGCGGGCAGGTGCACGATCCGCTCCTCGCCCACTTTCGCGCCGACCAAAGCGCGAGCCAGCGGCGCGCTCCAGCCGATCTTGCCGGAGCCCGCATCGGTTTCATCGTCGCCGACGATCGTCAGCGTGCGCCGATCGTTGTCCTCATCCGCCAGCTCGACCGTTGCGCCGAAGCGAACCTGGTCGCGCGCCTGCTGGGCGGCGGGGTCGACGACCTTGGCCGCCTTCATGATCCGCGACAGATAAGTGAGCCGACGGTCGATCTCGCGGAGCCGCTTCTTGCCATAGAGGTAATCGGCATTTTCGGACCGATCCCCGAGCGAAGCGGCCCACGAGACGACTTCGACGATCTTCGGCCGCTCGATGCCGAACAACTCCTCATATTCGGCGCGCAGGCGCGCGAACCCTTCGGGCGTGATGAAGCGCGGTGGGGAATCGGCCATGAGGCCCTTTACGCGGGCCTGGTCTTCCCCAGGTAGCGCGAAACGTGGAGCGCCTGTTGCTGCGACGGGCTGCCGCGCATCGAGTCGTAAACGACGCTGTTCTCGATCACCCGCTGCACGTAGGCCTTGGTCTCCGTGTAAGGGATCGCCTCGATCCACTTCAGCATGTCCACCTGGCTCCGGGGGTCGCCATATTGCCGGACCCATTTGCCGACATTCCCCGATCCCGCATTGTAGCTCGCGACCGCGAGCGGGACGCTGCCGTTCCAGATGTTGAGCATGCGCTGGAAATAGGCCGAGCCAAGCATGACGTTGTAATTGGGATCGCTGATCAGGCGATAGCTGTCGTAGCCGACGCCCATCTTGCCGGCCTGCTCGCGCGCCGTGCCGGTCATTAGCTGCATCATTCCCCGGGCGCCCGCGTGGCTCACAGCATAAGGGTCGAACGAGCTCTCCTGGCGGCTGATGCCGTGGGCGAGCGACCAATTGTCTCCCGAAACCGAGGCCAGCGTCGGATAGGCCTGGCGGACGTAGAACATCGATCCTTTGACTCGCGCCATCCGCGCCACCCACACCGCAAGATCCTGCCGCCCGAGTTGCTGGCCAAGCTCAACCGCCAAACCGCGGTCGGCGTCGTTATTGAGCGACTCGGCGAGCGTCCTCACGAATAGCGCCTGCTCGGTCGATTGGCGTTGCTGACCAAGGACTCGCAGCGCCTGGACGATCCGGTTGTTGGAGAAGGCCGCGCGCGCCGCCGGAGCGGTCGTGATATTGGCCAAGGATTGCGGCGGCGCCGGAACCGAGCGGCCGAGCCGCTCGAGCGCGAGTTGCCCGTAGAACAGCTCCGGATAGGCGGCTGCGCGCTGGAAATAGCTGTTGGCCGTCGGGAACTGGCCCGCCGACAGTGCCGCACGGCCCGCCCAGTAATCGCCCTTGGTATGCACCTGGAGTGAGCGCCCCGCGCGCGAATAGCGATCGAACATCGCGATCGCATTGGAGGGCCGATTGAGGCGATCGAGCGCGACGTTGCCCGCGAGCCAGACCAGGCTCGTATAATTGTCGCGCACCTCGAGGGGCTGGTCCGCAACCGCCGAGCCGTTGGGCAGCGCATCGTCGACCTGGCTCGCGATATTGTAGGCGAGCTGCCACTGTCGGTCCTGCGCCGCGTCGGCGGCGAGCTGCAACAGCATGTCGTAGAAACGATCCGGGTCCGCGGGGCGATAGGTGAAATTGTGCGCCCGCGCGGCAAGGTCCTGGGCCGACCGATTGAAATTGTTGGCGCGCAGCCAGCGGGCCCGGTCCATCATCAGGCCGGCGTCGCTGGTGACGGTGCCGATGACGGTGCCGTAGCGGCTCTCGGCGTCGGCATCGTTGCGCTGCATTGCGACGCGCGCTCCGAAGGCGGCCTGGCGCGAAGGCGTGGCCATCGGCACGAAGCGCGCGGCATCGTCAGCCTTCTTGGCGAACAGAAGCGAATCGACGCGCCGGTCGTGGTCGGCGCGAGTGAAGCTGCCGCCGTAGCGCCCCCAAATCACCTGCTCGTCGGCCCCGCTAAGGTCGTCCGAGGCCCAGGCATTGCGCGCGGCTTCGAGACCTTCGGTCATCCGCCCGCTCGACGCATAGGATTCGGCAAGGCGGGCATAGCCGCTTCCGGTCGCCGGCTTGTCGTGCGCGAAGAAGGCAATGACCGTGGCCGCGTTTTCACCCGGGTGCATGGCTTTCTCGGCCCAGCGCCGCATCTTTGCTTCGTCCGGCCAATCGGGATTGGCGATCAGGAAATTCGCATAATCGGCGAAACTGTAGCCGCTGCTCTGACGCAACCGCCGCCAGTCGTTGAGCGCATAGCCGACGTTGCTTGCCGCCGGTGCCGCATAGACCCGCGGGTAAGCATAAGGCACCGGCGATTGCGCCGAGCTCGACGGAGCAAGGGCCAGTAGGGCCGGCAAGACCAGGCTAGGACGCCACATGCTGGACATTTTGCCGCCCCGCTCCTTATCAGCCAGTGAACACGGCCAATCCGTCCACAGAAAACTCCCGATCGAGGAAGCAAGTTCATGTTTTTCGGTTCGATTCCGGCGCTTGTGACCCCATTTTCGGGCGGGCGTGTCGCCGAAGACACATTCCGCGAGCTGGTCGAATGGCAAATCGCCGAGGGCAGCAATGCGCTCGTGCCATGCGGGACCACCGGCGAAAGTGCGACGATGAGCGCCACTGAACAACGCCGCGTGATCGAGATCGCGGTCGAGGTGGCGGCCGGTCGCGTGCCGGTCATTGCCGGCTGTGGCAGCAACAATGTCGAGCATGCGATCGAATATCTGCATGCGGCGAAAGACGCGGGCGCCGATGCGGCACTGATCGTGATGGGCTATTACAACCGGCCGAGCCAGGCGGGCATGCTTGCCGCGTTCAAGGCGCTGTCCGTTGCTTCGGCGCTGCCGATCATCGTGTACAACATCCCTGGCCGCGCGGTGGTCGACATTTCAGTCGAGACCCTGGCCGAGATCGGCAAGCTAGCGAACGTCGTCGGGGTAAAGGATGCGACCGGCAATCTCGGGCGAGTCACCGCTCAGCGCCTGGCCTCCGGCGAGGAGTTTATCCAGCTCAGCGGCAACGACGAGACCGCGCTCGCCTTCAACGCCGTGGGCGGCGTCGGCTGCATCTCGGTCACCGCCAACGTCGCGCCTCGGCTCTGCGCCGATTTCCAAAAAGCGACGCGGGAGGGCCGCTGGGATGACGCGTTGAAGCTGCAGGACCGACTGTTCCCGCTGCACACGGCTCTGTTCACCGATGCCTCGCCCGGCCCGGTTAAATATGCCCTGTCTCGCATTCGGCCGGGCTTCCCGACCGATCTCCGCCTGCCCCTGGTCGAAGCGTCCGACGCGTCGAAGCGCGCCGTCGACGAGGCGCTCGAGCGTGCGGGGCTCGCCTGATCCTTCATGGCCAAGCCGCTTCCTGCCCCGTTCGACAAGCAAAAGGTCGTGGCCGAGAACCGGCGCGCGCGCTTCGACTATTTCGTCGAGGATCGGCTCGAGGCGGGGATCCAGCTGACCGGAACCGAGGTGAAGTCGCTGCGCCAGGGCGAGGGGTCGATCGCCGAGAGCTACGCCACCGTGGAAGGGGAGGAGGTATGGCTGATCAACAGTCACATCCCCGAATACAGTCATGGCAACCGCCTCAACCATCAGCCTCGGCGGCAGCGCAAACTGTTGCTCAAAGGCCGCGAGATCGCGAGATTGCACGGAGCGATCACCCGGCAGGGGCTAACGCTCGTCCCGCTTTCCCTCTATTTCAATTCGAGCGGGAGGGCGAAGGTCGAGCTGGCGCTCGCTCGCGGCAAGAAGGTTCACGACAAGCGCGAGACGGTGAAGGAACGGGACTGGAAGCGCGAGCAACAACGACTTCTCCGGCACAATGGCTGAGGTAGGCCCACGCGCATGAAGTGGCTCCGAGACCACATCCCGACCCGCGAGAATATTCACCGCCATCGAATCCTGCGGCCGTTTGCCCCGCACCTGGGCCAGGCAGCGCTGTGGCGAATGACCCCGCGATCGGTACCACGCGCCGTTGCGCTTGGGCTGTTCGTCGGAATCATCATCCCGGTGATGCACACCGCGATCGCCGCTCTCCTCGCGATCCCGCTGCGGGCGAACATCGCCATCACCGCGGTCTTCACCTTGGTGGTCAACCCGCTGACCATTCCGCCGCTCTATTATGCCGCTTACCGGATCGGCTCGTGGGAGCTGAACCATGACGCAACGCTGGTGAACCCGGCGGCCGCCGAGCGCTTTTCGGGCGAGCTCAGCCGGATGCTCTTCTGGATCCACGAGGCTTCGGGGCCGATCGCGGTCGGAGTGCTGACGATTGCCGTCGGCGCGGCCGCGCTTGGTTATCTGACCTCGGGCATCGCCTGGCGGGCATGGCTCGGGAGCCGGTCGCGCCAACGCCGGCAGGCCCGGCGCGCGGAGCGAATCTGAGGTGCTGTTTGCAGCCAGGAAGGGCGCGGCCGTCGATTCCGGGATGGCCGAGAGCCCGCCGGTGGGCAATCGCCGCGTCGTACAGATTTGAGGGAAATCACATGAACCGCGTTATCGTTTTGGGCTTGGCCACCTCCATTCTCGCCGGTTGCGCAACGACGCCGCCCGCACCTCCGCCCCCGCCTCCAGCGATCGTTGAGGCCGTTCTTCCGGCGCCCGAGCCGGCCCCTGCTCCCAAACCGCAATACGGCAGCTTCGGCTTCGACTCCGCGGGGATGGATACGAGCGTTGCACCGGGCGACGATTTTTACCTCTACGCCAATGGAACCTGGCTAAAGAACACGCCGATCCCTTCCGACAAGTCGAATTACGGGTCGTTCTCGGTCCTGCAGGACCTCAGCCAGCAACGGGTCCGCGATATCCTCGACGCGGCGAAGGATGATCCCAGCAGCCGCATCGGCATGGCCTATTCGAGCTTCCTCGATGAGGCCGGGGTCGAGGCCAAGGGGCTGTCGCCGATCCAGCCCTGGCTCGATCAGGTGCGCGCGCTCAAGAGCCGCGACGGCTATGCCGCCCTCCAAGGCGAGGCCGCGCGCAACGGCATCACCGGCCTGTTCGGCGGCGGCGTCATCCAGGACGACCGTAACACCGACATTTATATCACCGGCCTCGGCCAGGCCGGGCTCGGACTGCCCGATCGCGACATGTACCTGCTTCCCGACGCGAACTTTGTCTCGCTCCGGGCCAGTTATCTCGATCATTTGACGAAGATGCTGACGCTAGCCGGCGAGACCAACGCCGCCGCTGCTCGCGCCAAGGCGATCATGGATTTCGAGACCAGAATCGCGAAGGTCTCATGGACCCGCGAGGACGTCGGCGACGCGACCAAGACCTATAACAAGATGACCCTTGCGCAGCTCCGGAAGCTCGCGCCGGGCTTCGACTGGACGGGATATTTCAAGGGACGCAGCGCGAGCGTCAACGAACTGCTCGTCGCCGAACCCAGCGCGTTTCGCGACATCGCAGCGCTGTCGGCCAAGGCTCCGCTTCAGGTACTCAAGGACCAGCTCATCGTCCAGTCGCTCGACACGTATGCCGACGTCCTTCCTCAAGCGGTGGCGGATGAGAATTTCGCTTTCTTCGGCACCAAGTTGAACGGTACGCCGGAGAACCAACCGCGGTGGAAGCGGGCGGTCGATTTCACCACGAACGTCCTCGATGACGACGTGTCGAAGCTCTATGTCGCCAAGTGGTTTCCGCCCGAATCCAAGGCGGCGATGGATGACCTCGTCGCCAACATCATCGCGGCGATGGGCCGGCGCATCGACAACCTCAGCTGGATGGCCCCAGAGACTAAGGTGAAGGCAAAGGCGAAGCTAGCCGCCTTTACGCCGCGCATCGGTTATCCGACGCAGTGGCACGATTACACCTTCGACGTCCGCCGCGACGACCTGTTCGGCAATGCGATGCACGCCAATCAATGGTCGCATGATTGGAACATCCACAAGCTCGGTCAGCCGATCATGCGCTGGGAATGGGGCTTCGATTCGATGACGGTGAACGCCCAGGCGAATTTCAAGCTGGTCGCGATCACGTTCCCGGCGGCGATCCTCCAGCCGCCCTTCTTCGATCCCAACGCCGACCCGGCGATCAACTACGGCGGGATCGGCGCGGTGATCGGCCACGAAATGAGCCACCACTTCGACGACCAAGGATCGAAATACGACATCCACGGCAATTTGTCGGACTGGTGGACGCCGAAGGATGTGGCGAGTTTCAAGGCTTTGACCGGCAGACTTGTGAAGGAATATGACGCCTACGAAGTCTTTCCCGGAGCGCACGTGAAGGGCGAGTTCACGCTTGGCGAAAACATCGGCGACCTCGCTGGGATGTCGTCGGCGTACGATGCCTATCATGCGTCGCTGAACGGCCGGGAGCCGCCGGTGATCGACGGTACAACCGGGGACCAGCGCTTCTACCTCGGTTGGGCGCAAGTCTGGCGGCGCAATTATCGTGAGGCGAATTTGCAAGCCCGGTTGCTGACCGATCCGCACTCGCCGTCCGCGCAGCGCACCTGGATCGTCCGCAACTTCGACCCTTGGTATCCGGCCTTCAAGGTGCAGCCCGGCCAGAAGCTCTATCTTGACCCTGCGGACCGCGTTCGCATCTGGTAAGACGCCATAGATGCTGCACCAGACCCTCCCGCCGCTAGAATCTGCACAGCTTGATCGGTGGGAGCGGTGGCTTGCCCCGATCCTGTCGACCGGAGCGGGAGCGACTTTGGCGATCCTGCTGCTGCTGATCAGTCAATTGTGGCTCGCGGCAGCGGCTCTGGTAGGCGGGCTGATCGCGGCGGGACTGGTCGTTTGGCGAAAGCCGCTTCCATCGCCCCGGATCGAACCGATCGTGCTTGGGCCCGACTATTCTCTGGTCGGGTCCGCGCTCGGGCTCGGCCGCGACCCCGCGGCGCTGACGACGAGCGAAGGCTCGTTGCTAATTGTCAACGCCGCTTATCGTGAGCGGTTCGGCGGCAGCCGGCCGCCGCTCAGCCTCGGCATCGACGAGGAGGCGCGCAACGGCCTCGAAATGGCAAAGTCCATGGCCAGCCGGGACGGGGCAGGCTGCGTCGCCGGAATTGGCACCGAAGGCGGTCTGATCCCGGTCGAGGTCGAGCGGGTGGGCGCGCAGGATCATCATCTGCTGTGGCGCTTCCCCGGGCCGTCCTCGCCCGACGCGTTGACGACCGCCGCCCGCCGCATTCAGGGCCTGACCGGATCGCAGATCGCAGCTGCAGGGGTGCTTGCGGCCGTGGTCGACGCCAACGGAAAGCTGCTAGCCGGAAACGAGCCGTTTCTCGAGCGGGCGCTGAGGCCCGGGCAACTCGTCGGCGCCGTCGATTTTCTCGATCTCGTCGAAGCCGACGAACATGGCGAGATGCGGCTGGTCGCCGAAGGCGAGGGCGGCGGCTCACTTAGCGCGGTGCATATTTCAGCCGATCCGACGAACGAGGCGGGCGGTCCGGGCACATTCCTGTTGTTCGACCCTGGCCAGTCCGGGACTCGATCCCAGTCCTCCAATCTGCAAGCCCTGCTTGATGTCCTTCCGATCGGTCTTGCGCTGGTCGACCGGGACGGCCGCTTCCTGACGATGAACCAGGCGTTCCGCCAGGCTGGCGGCATCAAAGGTTCGGCGCTTCCCGTCTATCCCGGCGACCTCGTAGTCAAAGAGGACAAGGCCGCGGTTGCGGACGCGGTGCGGCGCAATTCTCGCGGCCCCGCAATGTCGGGCGATCTCGCGGTGCGCTTGACGGGTCAGAGCTCCGAGCCCGTCGCGCTGACGATCGCCGGCCTCCGAGGCCTCGGCGACGCCGCGGTGCTCCTTTTGCTCAAGGACAATAGCGAGGAAGCCAAGCTCAAGCGCCAGGTGGCGCAGGCGACCAAGATGCAGGTTGTCGGCCAGCTCGCGGGCGGCGTCGCGCACGACTTCAACAACATCCTGACCGCGATCATCGGCCATTGCGACCTCATGCTCATGCGCCACACGCCAGGCGACAGCGACTATGACGACATCCAGCAGATCAAATCGAATTCGAACCGCGCCGCAGGCCTTACTCGACAGCTGCTTGCCTTCTCGCGCCAGCAAACCCTGCGGCCGCAGGTGCTGCAGCTCCCCGACGTGGTCTCGGAAGTTTCGCACCTGCTGAAACGGCTGCTCGGCGAGACCGTCGAGCTGGTCGTCAAGCACGGCCGTACGCTGGGGCCGGTTCGAGCCGATCCAGGCCAGCTCGAGCAGGTCATCGTCAACCTCGCCGTCAACGCGCGCGACGCCATGGCCGAGACGAGCGGCGGCACGCTGACCATCCAAACCTATTCGGTGCGGGCCGATCAGGTTGCCGAGCTCGGCTCCGACATCCTGCCCGTCGCCGACTATAGCGCTCTATCGGTGACCGACACTGGTTGCGGCATCGCGCCCGCGGTGCTCGGCAAGATTTTCGAGCCTTTCTTTACCACCAAGGAAGTGGGCAAGGGCACCGGCCTTGGGCTTTCGACGGTATACGGCATCGTCAAGCAATCGGGCGGTTTCATCTTCGCCGATTCCAAAGTCGGGCACGGTACGCGCTTCGTAATCTACCTCCCCGTCTTTCGCGAGGAGGCCGGCGCCGCGCGTTCACGCAAGCTCGGCAAGCCCAAGCAGGACGAACTATGGGGTAGCGGGACCGTGCTCCTGGTCGAGGACGAGCCGATGGTTCGCAGCGTCGCCGAGCGCGCGCTGACCCGGCACGGCTATACGGTCATCTGCGCCGACAATGGCGAGGACGCGCTGGAAGTCCTTGGCCGCGGCGAGCACATCGACTTGCTGATCACCGACGTCGTAATGCCCGGGATGGATGGCCCGACGATGGTTCGGGAGGCGCGCAAGACCTGGCCCGACCTCAAGATTCTGTTCATGTCCGGCTATGCCGAGGAGCAGCTTCGCAACTCGATCGACATCGATCATGTCAACTTCCTGCCGAAACCCTTCTCGGTGACCGAACTGGCGGAGGCGGCGAGGCGAACGGTGGGCACGAAATAGCACTTTGCCGATCATGGCGCGCTGGCCTATGCCAGCAGCCTATGCCCAGTCCGCGTTCCATCCTGATTGTCGAAGACGAGCCCCTGATTGCCATGATGCTCGAGGATTTCCTCGACTCCCTCGGGCATAAAGTCCGCGGCACCTGCGACACCGTGCGTTGCGCCCTCGACGAGGTTGAAAAGGGCGGGTTCGATCTCGCGATCCTCGACGTCAATCTGAAGGGCGAGAATGTCTGGCCCGTCGCGACCAAGCTGCGCGAGAAGAAGGTGCCGTTCGTGATCGCGACCGGCGGCCACGTCGATCCGCCGCCGCCGGAGTTCAATGATGCCCCGGTGATCGAGAAGCCCTATACCGTCGACCGCGTGACGCCGGCCATCGAGGCGGCGTTCGCCGGTTAACCCTCTTCGCGGCCGTCCGTCTCAAACTGCGACACGCGCCCACTTGCGGCTGGCGCGCACCCAATCCATATTCTTGAATTCAAAGGAGCAATCGCGAGGCGGGTGGCGTTAAGACTCCGGCAGAGTTGATTGTGGCATAAAGCGGGCTAGCATGGCCCAAATCAGGCGGCCGTTCGCGGCCGAGGTACAAGGACGGGAATGACCAAGCTTTCAGGCAGCGACAGCAAGAGCACTCTCTACTGCTCGTTCTGCGGCAAATCGCAGCACGAGGTCAGGAAGCTGATCGCCGGGCCGACCGTGTTCATTTGCGATGAATGCGTCGAGCTGTGCAACGATATCATTCGCGAGGAATCGAAGTCGGCGCTGGTCAAGACCCGCGACGGCGTCCCGACCCCGGCCGAGATCTGCAAGGTCCTCGATGACTATGTGATCGGCCAGGATCGCGCCAAGCGCGTCCTCTCGGTCGCGGTTCACAACCATTACAAGCGTCTGGCCCATGGCTCGAAGGCGGGCAACGAGGTCGAGCTCGCCAAGTCGAACATCCTGCTGATCGGCCCGACCGGCTGCGGCAAGACCCTGCTTGCGCAGACCCTCGCGCGGATCCTCGACGTGCCCTTCACCATGGCCGACGCGACCACGCTGACCGAGGCCGGCTATGTCGGCGAGGACGTCGAGAACATCATCCTCAAGCTGCTTCAGGCCTCCGACTATAATGTCGAGAAGGCCCAGCGCGGCATCGTCTACATCGACGAGATCGACAAGATCAGCCGCAAGTCGGACAATCCCTCGATCACGCGCGACGTGTCGGGTGAGGGTGTCCAGCAGGCGCTGCTCAAGCTCATGGAAGGCACCACGGCTTCGGTCCCGCCGCAGGGCGGCCGCAAGCATCCGCAGCAGGAATTCCTGCAGGTCGACACCACCAACATCCTGTTCATCTGCGGCGGCGCTTTCGCCGGCCTCGAGAAAATCATCTCCGATCGTATGCAGGGCAAGTCGATGGGGTTTGGCGCTCATGTCGTCGCGCCCGACGAGCGCAAGACCGGCGAAGTGCTGCAGCATTGTGAGCCCGAGGATCTGCTGAAGTTCGGTCTGATCCCCGAGTTCGTCGGCCGCCTGCCGGTGATCGCGACGCTGCTAGACCTCGACGAGCCGGCGCTGGTGAAGATCCTGGTCGAGCCGAAGAATGCGCTGATCAAGCAATATGCCAAGCTGTTCGATATGGAGGACGTGGAACTCGAGTTCACCGAAGATGCCCTCCATTCGATCGCGGTCAAGGCGATCGAACGCAAGACCGGCGCGCGTGGCCTGCGCTCGATCCTCGAAGGCATATTGCTCGACACGATGTTCGATTTGCCGGGGATGGACGGCGTCGACGAAGTCCATATCGACAAGGACGTCGTGGAGGGCCGCAAGGAGCCGGTGCGGGTCTATTCGACCCAGGACAAGGAAGCCGGCGACGCCGCCTAAATCGGGCGAATCCTACTGAAGCTTATTCCCCGCGCACCCCGGCCATCAACTGCGCGCTGAAGCGCTCCATCAGGTGCGCGTCGCGGCCGTAATGGTCTTCCATGAACTGCACTCCGTTCGCGGTCGGCTGAACGGTTAGATAGGTCATGTACACCGGGACCGGACGCGGCAGGTCGACTTCCTCTTCGACCTTCGGATCCTTGCCCTTGGGCACATAGCCGCCGAATAGCCAGGTCGCGAACCGCTTATAATCCTCGACCCGGACGCAGCCGTTGCTGATCCACAGCTCGTTTTTGGTGAAGTGTTCCTTCTCAGGCGAATCGTGAAGATAGATGCCGAAGTAGTTGGGAAGCATGAACTTCATCATGCCCATAGAGTTGGCCGGGCTGGGCAGCCGGCGGAGGCGCACCTCCTCGCGGCCGTCGACCACCGCCTGCCAGTCGACCGTGCTTGGGTCGAGCACCCTCGCATCGTCGGCATAGCTCGTCAGCACCTGATATTCGCGGTCGGTCAGATAGCTCGTGCCCTGCGCCAGGATGCGGGGCCCGATCAGGTTCCTCGCCAGCTCGGGCGGGACGTTCCAGTACGGGTTCACGCTGGCATATTTGATATAGGCCGCCATCATCGGCGTTGCCGTTTCGGCCTTGCCGACGATGACTTTCATCTCATCGACCTTGCGGCCGTTCTCCCACAGCGAAAGGCGCGCGTCGCCGGCGTCGACGATCGCATATTTCGCCTGCTCCTCGGGCGCGGGAAGGCGCTTGGCGCGTTCCATGTTGAGGAAGATCAGCTGCTCGTAATATTGGGCGCCGCGGTTGAGGGCGTCGACCGTCCCGGCGCCGGCGATACCGTCATCCTTGAGGCCATGGACCGCCTGGAACTCTTTCACCCTTGCCGCGACCGCCGCGTCGTAGGCGGGACCCTCGCCGAGGCCGAGCCGCTGGCGGAGCAGCCCGACGCGTTCGCCGGTCATTGCGGCCTTGAGCGTCGGTCCCGACGGGATCGTCACCTGCGGCAGGTCGCCCCAGCGCTGCTGATACTTGACCAGACCGCGGCGCAGGTCGGTGTAAATCGGATTGACCGAGGTGAAGAGGTCGACCGGCGCCCCACTCCAGGCGGCTAGATTCATGTCGCCGAGCGCGCCGTTATTGTCGTGCACCGACCGAGGGACCAGCTCCTCGTCGATGTAGATCATGTCGACGCCTTGCTCGATGGCCGGCGGAAGGTCGATTGGCTCGAGCGCGGGAGCGCGGATCGATGCGGCCGCGGGGGACTGCCACGGCTGCTGCGGATTGGCGGGCTGCGGCTGCGCCATCCACGGCTCGGCAACCACCGGCCGCTGCAAGACGGGAGGACGCGGCGGCGGAGGCGGACTGGGCCAAGGCGCATATTGCGCCAACGCCGTCGCGGGCAGGGTCAGGGCGCTAAGCGTCAGCAAGGATTGGCGAATGGTCACGACCCCAAAATAGTGAACGAAACTGAACGGTTACAGAATCATCCGCGAACCGCGTACGTGAGTTATTCGCCTTCCAGCGGCAGCGTGTCGCCTTCCCCGCCCCGTGCGCCGAGCTTTCTAGCCGTCTTTTCCACCTCTTCGTCGCTCGGAGGCTCGGGCAGTTCCTCGCCGGGCGCGAGCGCGTCGTCCGGAATGCCCGGTCCAGTGCCCGCGATGGTTTCGTTGATCGGCTCTTCGTTCGGGCCGGTGCTGATCTTCTCCCGGTCGTCGGCCATGGTCGCTTCTCCTCGCCTTCACAGCGAGCGATTGCTGTGGATTGTTCCGGCCCTTTGTTGCGTGGGGGCGGGGGTCCGCCCATATGTTGGTTCATGACCCGCTTTCTCCCCATTCTCCCGCTTCGCGACATTGTCGTTTTTCCGCACCGGATCGTCCCGCTGTTCGTCGGGCGCGAGAAATCGGTCGCGGCGCTCGAAGCCGCAATGGCGGCCGACAAGGAATTGTTCCTGGTCGCCCAGCTCGATCCTGGCGACGACGACCCGGATCGCGACGCGATGTACGATCTCGGCGTCGTCGCCACCGCGATGCAGCTGCTGAAGCTCCCGGACGGGACCGTCCGCGTGCTGGTCGAGGGCGTGAAACGGGCAAAACTCGTCAACTTGCACCCGCGCGAGGGCTATACCGTAGCCGAGGTAGAGGACGTGGCCGAGGAGCCATTCGCGGAGGCCGAAGCGCAGGCGCTGACGCGCTCGGTGCTCGACCAGTTCGAGAATTACGCGAAGCTCAACAAGCGCCTGCCGCCCGAGACCGGCATCCAGCTTGCCGAGATTGAGGACCCTTCGGCGCTGGCCGATGCGGTGGCCTCCAACCTTTCCGTCAAGGTGTCGGACAAGCAGGCGCTGCTCGGCGAGCTCAATCCGTCGCGCCGGCTGGAGATGGTGTTCGCCTTCATGGAGGGCGAGCTCGGCGTGCTCCAGGTCGAGAAGAAGATCCGCAGCCGCGTCAAGCGCCAGATGGAGAAGACGCAGCGCGAATATTATTTGAACGAGCAGCTCAAAGCGATTCAGCGCGAGCTCGGCAACGAGAGCGAAGAGGGCGGCGACGAGCTTCAGGAACTAGCAGACAAGATCCGCAAGACCCGCCTGTCCAAGGAAGCCCGCACCCGGGCCAACGCCGAGCTGAAGAAGCTCAAGGCGATGGCGCCAATGTCGGCGGAAGCCACCGTCGCGCGCAATTATCTCGACGTGCTGCTCGGTCTGCCGTGGGGCAAGAAATCGAGACTCAAGAAGGACATCGCCGAAGCCCAGCGCGTGCTCGACGAGGACCATTACGGGCTCGAGAAGGTCAAGGACCGGATCGTCGAATATCTCGCGGTCCAGGCGCGGACCAACAAGCTCAAGGGCCCGATCCTGTGCCTCGTCGGCCCGCCCGGCGTCGGCAAGACGTCGCTCGGCCGCTCGATCGCTCGGGCGACGGGCCGTGAGTTCGTGCGCCAGTCCCTGGGCGGCGTGCGCGACGAGGCCGAGATTCGCGGTCACCGCCGAACCTACATCGGCTCGCTGCCGGGCAAGATCATCTCGAACATCAAGAAGGCGGGGACGTCGAACCCGCTGTTCCTCCTCGATGAGATCGACAAGCTCGGCCAGGACTTCCGCGGCGATCCGTCATCGGCACTGTTGGAGGTGCTCGACCCGGAGCAGAACAACCGCTTCCAGGATCATTATCTCGAGCTCGACTACGACCTTTCGGACGTGATGTTCGTGACCACCGCCAACTCGCTCGACATGCCGCAGCCGTTGATGGACCGGATGGAGATCATCCGGCTCGAAGGCTACACCGAGCACGAGAAGGTCGAGATCGCCAAGCGCCATCTGATCCCGAAGCAAATGGAAGCGCATGGGCTAAAGGCTGACGAGCTGGTGTTTTCCGACGACACTCTGCGCAAGATGATCCAGCATTATACCCGCGAGGCCGGCGTCCGGACGCTTGAGCGCGAGCTTGCCAAGGTCGCCCGCAAATCGCTTCGGCAGATCCTCGAAAATAAGGTCGAAAAGATCGAACTGACGCCGGACAATCTCGGCGATTTCCTGGGCGTCCGGAAATTTCGCTACGGAATGGGTGAGGAAGAGGACCAAATCGGCGCGGTCACCGGGCTCGCCTGGACCGAGGTCGGCGGCGAGCTGCTGACCATCGAAGCGGTGACGGTTCCCGGCAAGGGTCAGATCAAAACGACCGGCAAGCTCGGCGAAGTGATGCAGGAATCAATCCAGGCGGCAATGAGCTTCGTCAAAGCGCGCGCCCCGGCCTATGGCGTCAAGCCGTCGATCTTCGCCCGCAAGGACATTCACGTCCACTTGCCCGAAGGGGCGGTGCCGAAGGACGGTCCGTCTGCCGGCATTGGCATGGTCACCGCGATGATTTCGACGCTCACCGGCATTCCGGTTCGCCGCGATGTTGCGATGACCGGCGAAGTGACGTTACGCGGGCGAGTCCTGCCGATCGGCGGGCTCAAGGAGAAGCTCCTCGCGGCCTTGCGCGGCGGCATCACGACGGTGCTGATCCCGGCCGAGAATGAGAAGGACCTCGTCGATCTTCCGGCGACGCTCAGGGAAGGCCTGGAAATTCTGCCGGTGGAGCACGTCGACCAGGTTCTTGCGCGCGCCTTGGCCGAGCCGGTCAAGGCGATCGAATGGAGCGACGATGATGAGCACGCGCCCGAGCCGCCGGCGCACGGCACCGGAACCGCAGGCGAGCCCGCGGTCCGGCATTAACTTTGGTCATTCGCGCGGAATGTCGCGCGGGTCGCGAATAACGCTGGTCACCATGCCATAATCGATCGCCTCGTCGGCGGTCATCCAGTGGTTGCGGTGGATGTCCTTGTTGATCCGCTCGGTCGGCTGGCCGGTTTCCTCGGAGATGATGCGTACCAGCCGCTCGCGCATGCGGAGGATCTCCTTCGCTTCGATTTCGATGTCGGCCGCCATTCCCCGCATGCCTCCGGCCGGTTGGTGAAGCAGGAACCGGGTATTGGGCAGGCAAAAGCGGCGGTCCTTGGCGCCGGCGAGGAAGATATGCGCGCCAGCGCTCGCCACCCAGCCGGTCCCGATCATGTTGATGCGAACGTCGTTGCGGATGAAGCGGACCATGTCGTGAATGGTGTCGCCGGATTCGACGTGCCCGCCGGGCGAGTTGACGAAAATGTCGATCGAGGCGTCGGCATCGCGGTCGGCGAGGAGCAGCAGCCGTGAGCAGATATCGCGGGCGAGGCGGTCGTTGATGTCGCCGAAGATCAGGACCTTGCGATGCCGCAGCAGCTCGGTTTCGATCCGGCTGACGAAGTTCCCGCTGCCTTCGGGCTGTTGGTCAGGTGCGTCGTTGTCCATGATGGGCTCCCGGGAAGCGTCGTTGAACAGACCATATAGTCAGGCGAGGCAGCGACACCCAGAGGTATGTCCCAGAACGGTCGAATGACTTCCACAGCCACTGGACAGAGACCCGGACTCTTGCCTTAAAGGCGGACGCTCCCGGCGCGCGAGTCTCTGCGCTGGGGAGGGGAGAAGGCGGGATCATGAACAAGCAGGAATTGATCGGTCACGTCGCCGACCGCGGGGGACTCAGCCGCAACGATGCGATGAGGGCCGTGGAAACCATGCTTGAGGTGATCACCTCGACGCTGAAGCGCGGCGATGAGGTCCGGTTGGTCGGGTTCGGCAACTTTTCGGTGACCCGTCGCAAAGCCTCGACCGGGCGCAACCCGCGGACCGGCGAGCCGATGCAGATCAAGGCCAGTTCGCAGCCCAAGTTCCGCCCCGGCAAGGTGCTGAAGGACGCGGTTCAATAGCGGCGCTGGACAGCGTCGAGCGCTTCACTATATCCGCGCATTCCGCGAAATCGGGCGGGCGCGTAGCTCAGTGGTAGAGCACACCCTTCACACGGGTGGGGTCGTAGGTTCAAACCCTACCGCGCCCACCATCGCCCCGGGACGCCCCGATCAGACCGCCAGATAGCTCGGCTGGAAGCTGCCGACGCGGGCAATCTCGGCCCAGTCGCTGAACTGAATCTCGCGGCCCTTGCGTTTGATCAGGCCCTGGCGCTCCATGTCGGCGAAGACGCGGTTGACATTGACCGAGGTCTGGCCGGTGATGTCGGCGATTTGCTGCTGGGTGAACGGGTTCGTCATGTGCTGGGTGTCGACGTTCATGCGCACCGCGGTTTCGCACAGCAGGTGGGCGACCCGCGCGGTCGAATCGCGCCTGCCGCAATTGACCAGCCATTCATAACCGATCGCTTCGTTGCGCTGGATCAGCCGCCAGAAGAAGCGCTGCAGCTCGGGGTGGGCGAGGACGAGCGGATCGAAATCCTCGGCGCGCCCAACCATGATCTCGCTGCGTACGATCGCCTGGATGCCATATTCGGCGAGCCCGTCGCGCGGTAGGATCCCTTCGCCGGAAAAGCGCAAGGCGACGATCTGCCGCCGGCCGGAGGAATCGGTCTTGAACTTGGACAGGATGCCGGAGCGGACGAACATGACTTCGTCACGCTTCACCCCCTGTTCCCGGAAGGGCCGGCGCGGCTCGACCTGCACTACGCGGTGCGGCATTTCATCGAGCATGTCCGCAAGATGTGTCTCGAGACCTGCGGAGATCAACGTCTCGCGCAGCGACACACCCCGAGATGGCGTCTTGTCGCGCCGACTCGCCATGTGCAGTTCTCCCCACCAAGGGATGCGCCTCGCGCACCCCCGGTGCAAGAAATTATACCAACACCGGTTAGCGAAAGTTATCCGACAGATCGTGCCTCAGGCGAGCGATTTGGTCGTCGTCGAGGGCGATCGCCGCCCCCAGCTGCGGCGCCGACGGCCAGCCGGCATCGGGGAAGTCGAGACCGCCCCAGCGCCGCGGCTGCGAGTAACGCGGAATGACGTGAAAGTGCGGGTTCGGGTCGACCATCATCAACATTAGATAATTGATCTTCTCATACTCAACGAACGCGGCGAGCCCGCGCTCGATAAGCCCCACCGCCGCGCCCTGCTCGGCAAACGCCGCGGGCGGCAGCGCCGAGTAAGCCGTCGCATCGCCCTTCGCCGCCAGCACCAGGCTGCCGAGCGTCACCTGCGCCGGGCGAAGCAGGATCACCCAATGCTCGAGCTCGCGCAGCAAAGTCGCCGGATAGCCGAATTTTTCCATTGTAGCGTTCATGCTTGCCTCGCTTGCCTTGGCGCGGCTGCGACCCTAAGTGGCCCCGGCGCTTGCGGAAAGCTTTCCGCGGGCGTTCCCGTGGCGATCGTAGCTCAGCTGGTTAGAGCACTGGTTTGTGGTACCAGGGGTCGGGGGTTCAAGTCCCCTCGGTCGCCCCATTCACCTCTTGCGTGGAACTGATTGCAACGATGACAACGCCCTGGGGCCTGCCCGACTTCGACGCCCACGAAGAGATCCATTTCGTCACCGACGAGAAGTGCGGCCTCAAGGCGATCATCGCCGTCCATTCGACGCATGTCGGCCCCGCCGCCGGCGGGGCGCGCTTCTGGCATTATGCCAAGGACGCCGACGCTCTGACCGACGCGCTGCGGCTGTCGCGCGGAATGAGCTACAAGAACGCGATGGCGGGCCTGCCGCTGGGCGGCGGCAAGTCGGTGCTGCTCGCCGACGAGGCCAAGACCAAGACGCCCGAGCTGCTGCATGCGTTCGGCAAGGCGGTCGACCATCTCGGCGGGCGCTATGTCACCGCCGAGGACGTCGGGATGAGCGTCGCCGACATGATCGAGGTCGCGCGCTCGACCAAGTTCGTTGCCGGCCTGCCCAATTCGTCGGGCGATGTCGGCGGCGATCCGGGCCCGCACACCTCGCTTGGCGTGTTCCTCGGCATCAAGGCGGCGGTCAAATGGGCGCTCGGCAAGGACAGCCTGAGCGGCCTCCACCTCGCGCTTCAGGGCGCGGGCAGCGTCGCGACCGGGGTTGCGCTCCATGCCTGCGCGGAAGGGGCGAAGCTGTCGGTCGCCGACGTCGACGAGGTCAAGGCGCACAAGCTCGCCGAGCGCACGGGCGGCAAGGTTGTCTCCACCGACGAAGTCCTCGGCCTCGAGGCGGACGTGGTCAGCCCCAACGCGCTCGGTGCGATCCTGGACGAGCAGACCATTGCCGCGCTCAGGACGCCGGTCGTGGCGGGCGGCGCCAACAATCAGCTGGCAACGCCCGAGGACGGCGAGCGCCTCCAGCAGCGCGGCATTCTCTACGCGCCCGATTATGTCATCAACGCCGGCGGCATCATCAACGTCTGCACCGAATATCTCGGCGACGGCGACGCGACCCTGGTCCGCCGGCGGATCGAGGGCATCCCGGTCCGGCTCGAGCAGATCTGGAAGGAAGGCGCGGAGACCGGACGCGATCCCGCCGCGGTCGCCGACGCCATGGCGCAGCGGCTGATCGGGCGGGCCTAGCCCCGGCATCATGCACGCGCTCGCCAATCCGGCGCGTTTCCTGCGCATTGCCAGACCGGTGACGAGCTGGTCGCTGTGGATCGGGCTGGTGCTCGCCGCGGCGGGCATGGTTGCGGGGCTGGCGCTGACTCCGCCCGACTATCTGCAGGGCGAGACCGTGCGCATCCTGTACATCCACGTCCCCGCCGCATGGCTCGGCATGGCCGGGTGGCTCGGCATTGCCGCCGCTTCAGTCAGCCAGCTGGTGTGGAGGCATCCGCTAGCGGCGGTTGCGGGGCGGGCGACGGCGCCGGCGGGCGCGACGTTCGCTTTGGTCTGTTTGGTCACCGGGTCGATCTGGGGCCGGCCGACCTGGGGGACTTGGTGGGAGTGGGACGGGCGCCTGACCTCGATGCTGGTGCTGTTCTTCCTCTACCTTGGCTACATTGCGCTGGCCTCGGCCGAGCGTGAGCGAGGCGGGGAAGGGCGGATTACGGCGATCTACGGCCTGGTCGGCGCAATCAACCTGCCGATCATCCATTATTCCGTGCTATGGTGGCGCACGCTCCACCAGGGCCAGAGCATCTCGCTCAGCGGCTCGACCATCGACAACAGCCTGCTGTGGCCCCTGCCGCTGACCATGATCGGCTTCACCTGCCTGTTCGCAGCGGCGGTGCTGATGCGGATGCGCGCGGAGCTTGCCGACACCAAGGTCGAGGCGCGGTTGCGCCGCCAGGCAACGGCATGAACCCCTGGCCGTTTGTGATCGCGGCTTATGCCGTCGCGGTCAGCGCCACGGCAGCGCTGCTGCTGTGGGCCTTTACATCGATGCGACGCGCCGAGGCGGCGGCCGACGCCCTCAACCGCAAATGAAGCCGAAGAACCAGCGGCTGGTGCTGGTCATCGCCGCGCTCGCTGCGCTGCTCGCTGCCGTGGTCCTCGCGATGTGGGGCCTCAGGGACCGCGCATCATATTTCTACACGCCCGCCGATATTGCCGCCGGCAAGGCGCAGCAGGATCGTGCCGTGCGGCTCGGCGGGATGGTCGAGCGCGGCTCCGTGCGGCGCCAGCCCGACGGGGTGACCATCCGCTTCGTGCTTACCGACGGCAAGGCGGCCACGCCGGTGGTCTATCGCGGCATTACCCCCGACCTGTTCCGCGAGGGCTCTGGCGCCGTCGCGGAAGGCCGGCTGCAGGGCCGCACGTTCGTCGCTGACACGATCCTCGCCAAGCATGACGAGCGCTACATGCCACCCGAGCTCGGCAATCTTGCCGCGGAGCACAAGGCCGGTAAGACGCTGGCGCGATGACCCAATTGCTCCCCGGCGAAGGCCGGGGCCCAGACCAG
Source organism: Sphingomonas sp. URHD0057 (assembly GCF_000620665.1). Classification (GTDB taxonomy): domain Bacteria; phylum Pseudomonadota; class Alphaproteobacteria; order Sphingomonadales; family Sphingomonadaceae; genus Sphingomicrobium. The sequence goes on from NZ_KK211162.1 coordinate 808,533, forward strand.
CGCCGCAGGCGCTGCCTTCGGCAGCGGACTAGGCTCCTGCCTTCGCAGGAGAACAGATTGTGATCGCCGAGACCGGCCTTGCGGCGCTGTGGCTCGCGGCGGGGCTGGCGCTTTACCAGTTCGTGCTTATGATCCTGTCGCTGCGCACGCCAATCGAGGCCGCGCGGACGATGCGCGCGGTAGCGGTGGTCCAAGGGGCGCTGACTCTCGTCGCCTTCGCCGCCCTTCTGATCGTATTCGCGCGGACCGACCTCTCGGTAGCGCTGGTCGCCGACAACAGCCACAGCGCCAAGCCCTTCATCTACAAGCTCGCGGGCGCGTGGGGGAACCACGAGGGCTCGATGCTGATGTGGGTGACGATCCTCGCCGTCGCCGGGGCGTTCCTGGGACTGCTGTCGCGGCGAACCAGCCAAGCGACGCTGATCGGCGCGCTCGGCGCCCAGGCGGCGCTGGCGCTCGGTTTCTATGCTTTCCTGCTGATTGCCTCGAATCCCTTTGCGCGGCTGAACCCGGCGCCGATCGAGGGGCAGGGGCTCAATCCCTTGCTGCAGGACCCCGGCCTGGCGTTCCATCCGCCGACGCTCTACCTCGGCTATGTCGGGCTCTCGATCGCTTTCAGCCTCGCAGTCGGCGCGCTGCTGACCGGCGAAGTCGACTCACGCCTTGGCCGGGCGATGCGGCCGTGGGTGCTCGGCGCCTGGGTATTGCTGACGCTCGGCATTACCGCCGGCAGCTACTGGGCCTATTACGAGCTCGGCTGGGGCGGCTACTGGTTCTGGGACCCGGTGGAGAATGCCTCGCTGATGCCGTGGCTGGCGGCGACCGCGCTGCTCCACTCGGTCGGCGTTCTCGCCGCGCGCGGCGCGCTCAAGGCATGGACCATGATGCTCGCGGTCATCGCCTTCTCGATGTCGATGGTGGGCACGTTCCTGGTGCGCTCGGGCATTCTCACCTCGGTGCACGCATTCGCAATCGACCCGGAGCGAGGGACCTTCCTGCTCGCGCTCCTCGCCATCTACGTCGGCGCGGCCTTCGCCTTGTTCGCGTGGCGCGGGGCGAGCCTGAAGGAAGGCGCGCCGTTCGAGATGGTCAGCCGCGAGACGGGTCTGGTCATCAACAATTTGCTGCTGAGCGTGATCCTCGGGATTGTCTTCCTCGGCACGCTCTATCCCTTGTTCGTCGAGGCGCTGAGCGGCGAGAAACTGTCGGTCGGCGCTCCCTACTTCAACGAGGTCGCCGGCCCCCTCGCGCTGGTCCTTGCCGCGCTTGTGGGGGTGGGGCCGCTGCTTGCCTGGCGTCACGAGCGGCGGCGAATATTCGGCAAGCTGAAGGTGCCGGCGCTCCTCGGAGTGACGGCGCTGGCGATCACCATCATCCTCGCGCCGGGGATCGGGATCCTTCCGCGCCTGGGCCTGACGCTCGCGGCCTATCTCGCCGCCGCGAGCATACTGCCGCTGATCGGCCGCAACCCTTTCCGCGCCCCGCTGGCGACCTGGGGAATGGTCGTTGCCCACTTCGGAGTTGCAACTGCGCTGGCGGGGATGGCCGCCAATGGCGCCTTCACCAGCGAGCGCCTTGCCATCGCCAAGCCTGGCGAGACTCTGAGCGTCGGTCCGTGGCTCGTGCAGTTGCAGGGCGTCACGCCGACGGCGGGAAAGAACTGGACCGCGATGGAGGGCGAGTTGCTCGCCACCCGTGGGCATGGGCCGATCGCCCTCAAGCCGCAGACCCGTTATTTCAGCAATCCGCCGACCGAAACCAACGAAGCTGCGATCCACACCTTCTGGAACGGCCAGCTCTATACCGTGATCGGCAAGCCCGACGAGGCGGGCGGCTGGCAGCTGCGCTTGTGGTGGAAACCGTTTGTCACGCTGATCTGGCTCGGCGGAGCGTTGATCGCCTTGGGCGGCGCGATTGCGCTCCTCGGCCGGGTCTGGCGCCGACGGCGCGAGCCCCAGTGGGGCAGGAAGCGTTACGCATGAGCCGGGGGGTCCGCTTCGCGCCCTTGCTGCTGTTGGCGCTGATCGTGGCGGCACTGGTATGGCGCCTCGCGAGGCCGGTCGACACCAGCGTCCACTCGGCGCTCGAAGGCAAGCCGGTTCCGATGTTCGCGCTTCCTTCCGCACTGCCGGGCAAGGCAGCGTTGAGCACCTCCGACCTCGCCACGGGGCGACCACGGATCGTGAACGTCTTCGCCAGCTGGTGCGTGCCGTGCGTCACCGAGGTCAAGGTGCTCCAGCAGCTGAAGGCCGAAGGCGTGACGGTCGACGGCATCGCCGTGCGCGACCGACCCGAGGACCTGGCCGAGTTCCTCGCGCGGAACGGCGATCCCTACGAGCGGATCGGAAGCGACGTACAAAGCCGCGTGCAGATCGCACTCGGTTCATCGGGCGTGCCGGAGAGCTTCATCGTCGATGGCGCCGGCATTATCCGCTACCAGCATATCGGCCCGATCGAACGGGGCGACGTGCCGCTGATCCTCGCCAGGCTGGAGCAGTCGCGGTGAAGCGGATTGTCCTCTTGCTTGCCGTACTCGCAGCCCAGCCGGCGTTCGCCGAGAGCAATCTGCCGCCGGCCTATTGGTCCGATCGCCAGCTGCCAAATCCGAAGCAGGAGGCGCAGGCACAAATGCTGATGGGGGAGCTGCGCTGCCTCGTCTGCCAGGGCCAGTCGATCGCCGACAGCGACGCCGAGCTGGCGGGCGACATGCGCGACCTCGTGCGGCGGCGCATCGCGGCGGGCGAGAAACCGGCGGCGATCCGCGCCTGGCTGGTGCAGCGTTACGGCAGCTGGATCAGCTACAAGCCGACGAGCGAACCCACCGCATGGCCGCTGTGGCTGGCGCCGCTTGGGCTTCTGCTCGTCGGGGCATTGCTCGTTCGCCGCAGGATCAGCCGCTGATGGGCTGGGCGATCCTTCTGCTCCTGATTGCCGCGGCGTTCGGCGCGCTGTGGGCGTCGGGCGTGCGTGGCGGTCTGCTGACGGCGGCGCTGGCCGTAATGATGCTCGGCGCCTCGGGCTATGCGCTGCAGGGCCGGCCGACGCTTGCCGGATCTCCGGCCAAGGGCAGCGAGGGGCAGCAGGTCCAGTTGCTGACCGAGGCTCGCCACGCCTTCTTCGGCAACTTCAGCGCGGACGAATCCTGGCTCCGGATCTCCGAAGCACTCGCCAGCCACGGCAACACCGAGGACGCCGTCAACATCCTGCAAAACGCGGTGCGCCGTTATCCTGCCGATGGCCAATTGTGGATCGGGCTCGGCAACGCTTTGGTCGATCACGGCCACGGCCTCACTCCGCCGGCCGAGTTCGCTTACCGCCGGGCGGCGGCGCTTCTCCCCGCCGGACATCCGGCGCCGCGCTTCTTCCACGATCTCGCGCTGCTCCGCTCGGGCGGCGGCGAACCGGCGTTTCGCGACTTGATCGCGCTGATGCGCGAGCATCCCGACGCCAGCTGGCGCCCAATGGTCGGGAACTTGGTGATGGCGATCGCCTTTGACGGTGGCGGATACTCGCGACAGCAGCGCTAGGCGGGATCGTATTCCAGGCCCAAGGCTTCAGCGACGGCCCTGTGGCGGATCTTGCCGTTCGAGACGTTGAGCCCGTTTGCCAGATCGGGATCCGCTTCGAGCGCATTCTCGGCGCCGAGGTTGGCGATCTTGAGCGCGAAAGGGAGAGTCGCGTTGTTGAGCGCGAACGCACTGGTCCGCGCGACCGCACCCGGCATGTTCGCCACGCAATAATGGATGATCCCGTCGACCTCATAGACCGGGTCGGCGTGGGTCGTGGCGTGCGAGGTTTCGAAGCAGCCGCCCTGGTCGATTGCGATGTCCACCAACACCGAACCGCGCTTCATCGTCTTGAGCATGGCGCGGGTGACGAGCTTGGGCGCGGCAGCGCCGGGGACGAGCACCGCGCCGATCACCAGTTCGGCCTCTTTGACCGCGTTGGCGATCGCGGCGCGCGAGGCGTAGGCCGTCTTGATCTGGCTCGAGAAGAACATGTCGAGCTCGGCGAGGCGGTCGTTGTTGATGTCGTAGATGGTGACGTCGGCGCGCATCCCCGTCGCCATTTGCGCGGCGTTGACGCCGGACACTCCGCCGCCGAGGATCGCGACCTTGGCCGGAGCAACGCCGGGGACGCCGCCAAGCAACACGCCACGCCCGCCTTGCTCTTTCTCGAGATAGTGAGCGCCGACCTGGACCGACATCCGCCCGGCGACCTCGCTCATCGGCTTCAAAAGCGGCAAGGAGCCGTTCCTTGCCGTCACCGTCTCATAGGCGATGCAGGTCGCACCCGACTTCATCAGCCCCTCGGCCTGCGGCTTGTCGGCGGCGAGGTGGAGGTAGGTGAACAGGATGTGCCGCGCCTCCAGCATCGCAATCTCGGACTGCTGCGGTTCTTTGACCTTCACGATCATGTCCGATGCCTTGAACACTGCCGCGGCGTCGGGAAGGATGGTCGCACCGGCCTTTTCGTAAGCGCCATCCGGGCAATCGATACCGTTGCCGGCCTTGGTCTCGACGAACACCTCGTGGCCGTGCGCCACCAGCTCGGCGACCGAGGCGGGCGTCAGTCCGACGCGATATTCGTGGACTTTGATCTCCTTCGGCACCCCGACGCGCATTATTCGTTCGCTCCGTAAATTATGGTTTCGCGGGCCTATAGACAGGCTTTTCGCCTCTGTCCCCACCGATTGCAGCACTACGGCCGTAGTGCTAGTGGAGCGCGGCCGTGACCGACGACGTGGCGCGCGGCGTTAGGGATGCGAGCCGCAGTCTGTCGAGTCTGACCAGCACAGCATGAACATTACCGCGACCGGAGGTGCCGCAGGCGAGGCTCCGCAAGACGCTGCGCTCGGCCATGCGCGCGGCCCGCTCTACAAGCTCGTCATCGGCGCGATCGGGATCGTCTATGGCGATATCGGCACCTCGCCGATCTACGCCTTCCGCGAGACCTTCGCCGGCCATCACGAGCTCAAGGTCGACCAGCTCCACATCTTCGGCGTCCTCAGCCTGATGTTCTGGTCGATGATGATCATCGTGACGCTGAAATATGTGACGATCATCATGCGCGCCGACAACAAGGGCGAGGGCGGCAGCCTTGCCCTCCTCGCGCTGATCAACCGAACCCTCAGCGGCAAGAAGAAATGGACCAGCGGGATCGTCCTGCTCGGCGTTTTCGCGACCGCGCTTTTCTACGGCGATTCGATGATCACGCCGGCGGTCTCGGTCCTGTCCGCCGTCGAAGGGCTGACCACGGTCAACCCGGGCCTTCAGCCGTTCGTGGTTCCAATCGCGGTGGTGATCCTGATCGGGCTGTTCGCGATCCAGTCGCGCGGCACGGCGCGGGTCGGGCTGATGTTCGGGCCGGTGATGGTGTTCTACTTCGTCACGCTGGCCGTGCTCGGGATCCTGCACATCATGGATCATCCCGCGATCATCCTGGCGATGCTCAATCCGCTGAACGCGGTCTATTTCTTCACCTCCGATTTCATGCGCGCCTTCGTCGCCATGGGCTCGGTCGTCCTCGCCGTGACCGGAGCCGAGGCGCTTTACGCCGACATGGGCCATTTCGGCCGCAAGCCGATCCGCATTTCGTGGATCTACTTTGTGCTGCCCGCGCTCCTTCTGAATTATCTCGGGCAAGGCGCGATGCTCCTCTCGGCCGACAGCGCCACTGCGCTCCTCCAGGTCAAGGATCCGTTCTTCTACCTTGCCTCCGATGCGTTCCGGCTGCCCCTGGTATTGTTGGCGACCGCGGCGGCGATCATCGCCAGCCAGGCGGTGATCTCCGGCGCCTATTCGGTCACCCAGCAGGCGATCCAGCTCGGCTTCATCCCGCGCCTTAGGATCGCGCACACCAGCGAGAGCGCCGCCGGGCAGATCTACATTCCGTCGGTCAACTGGGCGCTGATGGTCATGGTGATCCTCCTCGTGATCACCTTCCGCAGCTCGTCGAACCTCGCCGCCGCCTATGGCATTGCGGTGACCGGCGCGATGCTGATTGACAGCGTCCTCATCTCGGTCGTCCTGCGGCAGATGTGGAACTGGAACCGATTCGTCGTCGGCGCGCTGGTCACGCTCTTCTTCGTGGTCGATTTCAGCTACCTCTCGGCGAACCTCCTGAAGATCCCAGCCGGCGGCTGGTTCCCGCTGCTGGTGGGCGCCATCGCGTTCACACTGCTGACCACCTGGGCCAAGGGGCGCCAGCTGATGATCAACCGCATGAACGAAGCCAGCCTGCCGATGGAGATCTTCATCAAGTCGGCGGCGCCGAGCGCGGCGCGCGTTCCCGGCACCGCGGTGTTCATGACCAGCTCGGCGACCGGCGTCCCTCATGCGCTGCTCCACAACCTCAAGCACAACAAGGTGCTGCACGAGCGCGTGATCCTGCTCACGGTCCGGATCGAGGACGTGCCCTATGTCGCCACGGAAAAGCGGCTCGAGACGAAAGACTATGGCTCGGGCTTCTTCCGGGTGCTGCTGCGCTATGGCTTCATGGAGGAAATCGACGTTCCTGCTTCGCTCGCGCAGCTCAAGGACATCGGGTCGCAGTGCAAGATGATGGACACCAGCTTCTTCCTAGCCCGCCAGACCCTGCTCGCCTCGTCGCGGCCGGGAATGGCGATCTGGCGCGAGAAATTGTTCGCGTGGATGCTGCGCAACGCCGAAAGCGCGATGGAATTCTTCAAGCTTCCGACCAATCGTGTGGTCGAGCTTGGCAGCCAGGTCGAAATCTGAACCATCGCGCCGGCCCGCGCATTTCCGGGGCCATGGCTGACCTCATTTCCTGGATCGCGACGGTCGCGACCATCACCGCGGCATTCATGACCGCCGCAAACCTCGGCGCTCGGATCACCGGTTTCGGTTTTGCCGTGTTCCTCGTTGGTTCCCTTTCCTGGCTGGCGACAGGATTGCTGACGGGTCAACCGGCCCTGACCTGGACCAACGCCGTCCTCACCGCGCTGAACATTTTCGGCGTGTGGCGCTGGCTCGGTCGCCAGGCCAGCGTCGAGGAAGGCGGACGCGCCGCTGCCGAAGCGAGCGCGGAAACGCCGGGCGAAGCGCTGTTCCCGGTTTCCCAACTCGGCCGGGCCGAAGTAGTCGGCGCGGAGGGCTCGCTCGGCCGTTGCATCGATGCGCTGGCGGGCTGCCGTAGCGGCAGGATCGCCTATGTCGTGGTGTCCGAAGGCGGCGTTGCCGGAGTGGGGGAGACCCTGCGCCGATTGCCCTGGTCCCAGGCGCATGTCGAAGGAGATGAGCTGGTGGCCGAGCTTGGCCGGGATGGGTTCGTCAACCTCCAAGAGCTGCAACGCGACCAGTGGCCGGCGCGCTGATCGTCACTGCCGAGCTCGGCGCCGTGTCCTTCGGTTGGCTCGAAGGCTTGCGCCGCAAACATTATCCGCCGGAGCGAAACCGGGTGCCGGCACATCTCACCATGTTCCATGCGCTGCCGCCGTCCGCCGAAACCGAGCTCCGGACGCGTCTGGCCGAGGCGGCGAGGGGTCCGCGGCCGACCGCGAGCGTCGCCGGGTTGATGGACCTAGGTGGGGGAGTCGCCTTTCGAATCGTCTCGCCGGACCTCGACCGGATCCGGGAGGACCTGGCCGACGCGCTTCACGGCATGATTGAACCACAGGATAGCGTGGGCTGGCGACCGCATGTCACGATCCAGAACAAAGTTGCGCCCAAGGTTGGTCGGGCGCTGTTGGCAGCGCTCGACCGGGACTTCGCCCCGTGTCCGCTGGAGATTCGCGGCCTTGGACTGCAGCGCTACCTCGATGGCCCGTGGGAGACGATCGGGACTTATCCGTTCCGCGGCTAGCTGAGGTCGCCGATCCCGTCGCAGCTGAGGTCGAAGGCCGCCAGTCCGGTTTCGAGCACCGAAGCAAGCATCGGCTGCTCCATCAGCTCGTCGATCGCGCCTGCGGTGCCCTCGCCGACGAGGGACTGCGCCTCTTCGAACGCTTCGTCCCAATCGCCGGCTTCGTAGGTGCCCTGGCCGACCCACGCGAAGGCCAGCACTTCGGCGAGCTGATCCTCGCCGAGGTCCTCGAACGCCGCCTTGAGCTCCTCCTCGACGCTGTCGTTGATCGTGTCGTCGAGAACCGAAAGGGGGCCTGCGTCCTCGTCGTCGACATTGTCGGCGGTCTCGTTGCCGTCATAATCGGTCGCGGTCTGGGCTTCGTACTCGCGTGCCCGAAGGATGATTCGGCACAAGGTGTCGAGCGGGGTCAGCGGGTCCATTCTTTCCTCTCTGCTGTCCGGCTCAACGAGAGCAAAGGTAAGCGGTTCCTCCCGCGTTGACCGGTCAGCCCACCCCACTTATATCGCGCGCCTCCGGCGCCTGCGATGGGGCGCAATCACGGCCTTTGGGGCGGAGTAGCTCAGCTGGTTAGAGCAGCGGAATCATAATCCGCGTGTCGGGGGTTCAAGTCCCTCCTCCGCTACCATTCAAAAATCTGTTATATTCCCGTTAACCTTGGCGTTGCGAGTCGTCGGGGATGGCGGCCCGAAGCCGTCGCGTGGTTGATCTCAGCTTCGAGGAGGGGACCCTCCATGGACGTTGACGAAGCCGCGATTGTGCGGGGCGAGCGCAGTGCGGAGGTAGAACCGGAACTGTTGTCCGCCGAGTGGTGGCAGGAACGCACCACCGTCGAGCTGCGCGATATCATCAAACGCGGCTTCAGTCTGGGACCGACCTATGACGGCGCGGTCGCCGAGACGGAGCGCCGCGCGCGGGAGGCGCTGCGGCGGATCCGCGATCAGAATGACTCCACCGCGCGGCGAAATGCGAAGCTGCGGCTGATCGTGCTCGGCGTCGTTCTCGTGATTGTGCTGGTGATCGGCCTGGTGGAGTGGCTGACTGGCTAGGCCCATCAGCCGCGGGCAATCCACTCAAATGCCTGCGACAAATCCGCAATGAGGTCGTCGGGATCTTCGAGGCCGACGTGCAGCCGCACGAGATTGGCAGCGGGCGGCTTGGAAACGGTGCGGATCGGGTCGACCGGCAGCGCGAGGCTTTCATAGCCGCCCCAACTAAAGCCGATACCGAACAGCTCGAGCCGATCGACCAGCGCCGAGCGGTCGCCGTTTAGAAGCTCGAAGGCAAACAAGCCCGACGACCCTTTGAAGTCGCGCTTCCAAAGCTCGTGACCGGGGCAGTCGGGAAGGGCGGGATGGAGGATCAGCCCGACCTCCGAGCGCCCCTTGAGCCACTGTACAAGCTTGAGCGCGCCTTCTTCGTGCGCCTTCAGCCGGACGGCCATGGTCCGCAACCCGCGCGACGCGAGCCAGGCGTCGTCCGCCGACACGCTATGGCCAAGGTCCCAGCTAAGGGTCTGGAGGTCGGCAAAATATTGCTCGGTCGCGGTTGCCGTCCCGAGCATCAGATCGGCATGCCCGCCGACATATTTGGTTGCGGCGAGGATCGAGATGTCGACGCCGGCGGCAAGCGCCGGGAACAGCAGGGGCGTTGCCCAGGTATTGTCGATGAGGGTTACGAGACCGCGTTCGCGGGCAATGCCGCAGATCGCCGGCACATCCTGGACCTCCATCGTCAGCGAGCCCGGGCTCTCGATCAGGATCGCCCGCGTGTCGTCGCCGATGAGCTCGGCGATTCCGGCACCGATGAGCGGATCGTAATAGCGCGTCGTGACGCCGTAGCGTTTGAGGAAAGTGCCGCAGAACTTGCGGGTCGGGCCATAGACGGCGTCGGTGACCAGCAGCTCGTCGCCGGGCTTCAGGACCGCGAGGATGGCCGTGGTGATCGCTGCCAGCCCGGAGGGATAGAGCGCGGTGCCGGCAGCGCCAGGCTCGAGCTGGGTGAGCGCTTCCGACAAGGCCCAATGGGTCGCGGTGCCCTGCAGGCCGTAATGATAATTGCCGAGCGCGGGCCGATCCGCCTCGAGCTCGCCGACGCTGTCGAACAGGATCGTCGACGCCCGCTCGACCGGCGGATTGACCAGCCGCCGCCGCCATTCCTCGCGGCGGCCGCCTTCGACCAGCCGGGTGCGCGGCCGTTGGTGCTTATCGCTCATCTTCGGCTCCGGACGCGGCGACTAGCTCACGCCAGCGCCGAGTCTGAAGATTGGTCTAGCGACCCCGACGCGGGAACAGGCCGATGAGGCCGAGCAGTCCGAGCACGCCCCACGGGAACCCGCCGCCCCTTTTCTCGGGCGCTGGCTCGGTGGCCGCCATGTCGTTCGCGACCGGCTCCGCTGGTGCAACAGCGACGTCGTTGGTCGCGACCGGTGCCGCGGCATTCGCATCGACGGCAACTGGCGCGGTCGCATTGACATCGACGGCAGCCGTGTTGTTGGCGTCCTGGGCAAGAGCGGGCGTGGAAGCGGCGAGCGCCGCCGCAAGGATCAACGGAACAGTCATCCGCATGGCTTTTTCCTCCTGTTTGAATGGCATTCGTAAGGCGAGCTTAGACCGGATCGTCGGTGTAGCCGTCATTGTCGCTTTCGCGCCAAAGGCCGCGAAGGCCGAGCAGGCCGACCAATCCAATGATGTTCCACAAGATGTTGCCATCACCGCCCGAGCGTTCGCGCTCCTGCGTTTCGGTCGGCACGCCGCCGGCTTGCCCCTGCGCTGCAGCCGGCGCGCTGACGAAGCACGCTGCAACGCACGCGGCGATCATCCATCGACTGCGCATTCCTACCTCCTGTTCGAAGCCCCAAGACTCGGCTGGCACGCAACCGGGGCCCTGATGCCCTGTTGCGACGCCTAGCGCCAGTGACCGATTAGCTTGAGGGGAGCGGAATGCAAACGGCGAACGTCTATTCTTCCAGACGCCACGTGATTGGAGGTGTCACCACGATATCGGTCATTGGATCGCCCTGGCTGTCGCGTGCCGGCTTGAAGCGTGCACGATTTTTCAGAATGCGGCAGGTCGCTTCGTCGAGTGAGCGGGACCCGGTTTTGCGGATCAGCACGCAGTCCGTGACTCGCCCCGCCGTATCGACCGTCAACTTGGCCTGCGCCGTGCCTTGCTCGCCTTTGCTCTGCGCTTCGGCGGGATAATCGTCGGCGCTGAAGATTTGCCGCGGGTCGCTTATCTTCGGGGGCGGCGGAGCCGCTGACGGCGGAATGCGATCGGTGTCCGGAGCGATATCCTGGATCCGGGCTTGCTGGATTCCCCACAGCGCGATCGCAATGACGGCTGCCGCAAGAAGGTAGGGCGCGCTGCTTGGCGGTGGCTGGACCGGCGAGCGCGGATCGGGATTGTTTCGGGCTGGGTCCGGCTGCACGCGTCGAGGTCTAGGGTTGCGACCTCCAAAAGCAAACGCCCGGATCGACCAGCGATCCGGGCGCCCTGCGTGACGATTGCTCGTCAGCCCCCTTGGATGTGTCGCGGCGAAACGTCCCCAGTCGGTCAGCCGCTTGTCCGAACCACGACCCAAGGTCAGTTCGTTCGGATGGCTGGGACTAGGCTGGGCCGGCGGGCGTTGTCACGGCCTGAATCGCAGATGAACGCATTTCTGCCGTGGCCTGTGTCGCATGAGCAACATGAGGCGGCGCGGTTGCCAGCGGCGAGGCTCGCCCGCTAGAGCGCTGCCCCATGCGCTGGTCCCGAGCTTTCCTTCCAGTTCTCAAAGAGAGTCCCGCCGACGCCCAGATCGTCAGCCACAAGCTGATGCTCCGCGCCGGGCTCGTGCGCCAGACGGCTGCCGGCATCTACGCCTGGCTGCCGCTCGGCTTTCGCGTGCTCCAGAAGATCGAGCAGATCGTGCGCGAGGAGCAGGACCGCGCCGGCGCCCAGGAAATGCTGATGCCGACGATCCAGTCGGCCGACCTGTGGCGCGAGAGCGGCCGCTACGACGCTTATGGCCCGGAGATGCTGCGTATCCGCGACCGGCACGACCGCGAGATGCTCTACGGGCCGACCAACGAGGACATGATCACGGCGCTCTTCCGCGATGAGGTAAAGAGCTACCGCGACCTGCCGCGCATGCTCTACCACATCCAGTGGAAGTTCCGCGACGAGGTCCGCCCCCGCTTCGGAGTGATGCGCGGCCGCGAGTTCCTAATGAAGGACGCCTACAGCTTCGACCTCGACGAGGCCGGCGCGCGCCTCTCGTATTACAAGCAGATGCTTGCCTATCTGCGCACCTTCCAGCGGCTTGGCATTCAGGCGGTGCCGATGAAAGCGGCATCGGGGCCGATCGGTGGCGACCTCAGCCATGAATTCATCGTCCTCGCGCCGACCGGCGAGAGCGAGGTCTTCTACGATGCCGCCTACGATGAGTTCGACTGGCACCAAGCGGACCTGAGCTATGGCGACGAGGCTGGCCTTCGGGGGCTCTTCGAGCGCGTGAATTCGACCTATGCCGCAACCGACGAGACCCACGACGAGGCGCGCTGGAGCGAGGTCGGCGAGGACCGGCGGCGCACCGGCCGCGGCATCGAGGTCGGGCACATTTTCTACTTCGGCGACAAATATTCGGCCGCGATGGGGCTGAAGGTCTCGGCCCCCGATGGGAGCGTCGCGACGCCGATGATGGGCAGCTATGGCGTCGGCGTGTCGCGCCTCGTCGGCGCGGTCATCGAGGCCAGCCATGACGACGCCGGCATCGTCTGGCCGGAATCGGTTGCCCCGTGGCTCATCGGTCTCGTCAACATGCGTCACGACGATCCCGCGTGCCTCGCCGTCGCCGAGGATCTCTATACAAAGCTTCAGCGGTTCGGCGATGTCGCGCTCTATGACGACCGCGACGAGCGCGGCGGAGTCAAGCTCGGCTCCATGGATGTGATTGGCCTGCCGTGGCAGTTCATCATTGGTCCGAAGTCGGTCGCCGAGGGGATGATCGAAAGCAAGAACCGGCGAAGCGGCCAGCGCGAGCTCATCCCGGTCGACCGCGCGGTGGAAGTGGTCGCGGCCATGCTGCCGAAGCTCGGGACTACGACGAACTCGGCGGATCCGAGCCTATGATCCTCGACCGCTATGAGCGGATGATCGCCCGGCGCTATCTTCTTCCGAGCAAGGGCGAGGGGTTCATTTTCGTCGTCGCCGGCTTCAGCGTGACTGCGGTTGCCCTAGGGGTCGCCGCGCTAATCATCGTGATGAGCGTGATGAACGGATTTCGCGCCGAGCTGTTCGACAAGATCGTCGGCCTCAACGGCCATGCCGTCGTCACTGGCTATGACGGGCGCCTCGGCAATTGGCAGCAGATCGCCGACCAGGCCAAGGCAACCCCCGGCGTGACGTCCGCGCTGCCGTTGATCGAGCAGCCGCTGATGGCCTCGGCCAACGGTCGCGTCGAAGGAGTGCTGGTGCGCGGCATGCGCATGTCCGACATCCTCGCCAACAAGACGATCACCTCCAACGTCGTCGCCGGCGATCTGAAGTCGATCGTTCCCGGGAGCGGGCGGGTGGCAATCGGCTCACGGCTCGCCGAAGCGCTCGGCGCATTCCCCGGCAGCGAGATCAGCCTGATCAGTCCGGAAGGGCGCTCGACGGTGGTCGGCACGGTCCCTCGCATCGTCTCCTATACCGTGGGCGCGATCTTCGAGGTCGGTATCTATGATTACGACAAAGCGTTCGTCGTCATGCCGATGGAGCAGGCGCAGGAGCTGCTGATGCTCGGCGACCAGGTCGGGATGGTCGAGATCCAGACCGTCGATCCCGACAAGGTCCAGCAGATCGTCGCCCCGCTTCAGCCAGTGGTGCGCGGCCGCGGCATCATCACCGACTGGCGGCAGATGAACGCGGCGCTGTTCCAGGCGCTCGAGGTCGAGCGCGTGGCGATGTTCGTCGTGCTGTGCATCATCATTCTCGTCGCCGCGTTCAACATCGCATCCTCGCTCATCATGATGGTGCGCGCGAAGACGCGGGACATTGCGATCCTGAGAACAATGGGCGCGAGCCGACGCGGAGTCCGCAGGATTTTCATGACGGTCGGCCTGACCATCGGGATCGTCGGGATCGCCGCGGGCGCGCTGCTCGGCGCCGTCTTCCTGTTCTTCCGGCAGGGCGTCGTCAACGCGATCCAGTTCATCACCGGCCAGAATTTGTGGGACCCGTCGGTCCGGTTCCTGACGGACCTTCCGTCCAAGACCGATCCGTTCGAAGTGACGGCGATCGTCGGTGTCGCTTTGCTGCTGTCGTTCCTCGCCACCTACTTTCCGGCGCGGCGGGCGGCGAGCACCGACCCGGTTCAGGTGCTGCGCTATGAGTGAGGAGTCTTCGTCGCGGCTCCGCGGGGACGCGACGCCGGTCCTCGTCACGCGGGACCTCAAGCGCAGCTTCACTCAGGGCGGCGTAACGATCGAAGTACTGCGCGGAGTCGATTTCGCGATCGCGCCGGGCGAGATCGTCGCGTTGCTTGGCCCGTCGGGGTCGGGCAAGTCGACCTTGCTCCAGGCCGTCGGCCTGCTCGAAGGGGGCTTCGAGGGCTCCATCCGGCTGCAGGGGGAGGAGGCGTCGGAGCTCGACGACGATGGCCGCACCCGGCTGCGGCGCGACCTGCTTGGGTTTGTTTATCAGTTCCACCACCTGCTTCCGGAATTCACCGCGATGGAGAATGTGGTCCTCCCCCAGCTGGTGCATGGGGCCCAACCCGGAGCCGCGCGCGAGCGTGCGGAGCAATTGCTGGGCACGCTCGGCCTCGCTCAGCGGCTCGATCATCGCCCATCCAAGCTGTCCGGCGGCGAGCAGCAGCGGGTCGCCGTCGCGCGTGCCCTCGCCAACCGCCCTCCACTGGTGCTGGCCGATGAACCGACCGGCAACCTCGACGAGCATACCGCCGATGCAGTGTTCGCCGAATTCCTGAAGCTGGTGCGGGGAGAAGGCACCGCGGCCCTGGTGGCGACCCACAACGAACGGCTGGCGAGCAGGATGGATCGGGTCGTTCGCCTCCATGAGGGCCGGCTCGAATAGTGGAGCCGCAGCGGCCCAGAGACGTTCAGCGGGCGATGCGAAAGCTCAATCCCACGCTGATCGCGCTCATCGGCGGAATTGTCATTGTCCTGTTGCTCGTCGCCTACTTCGCCACCAATCGAAACGCCGACCAGGACAAGCTCACCGGCAACGAGCTGGGCCAGACGATCGCGCCGGCCCAGCCCGGCAGGGAATGCGCCTCGTCGGCGACCTATAATTTGATCAAGAAGGAACTCTTCCTCAGCGCCGCGCAACACCGCGGCAGCGATCAGGCAACCTTCGAGGAAGTCGCCGGCTTTGCCGTGGTGCGGATGGACAATGCGGTGATGGAAAGCGAGGACGAGAGCAGCGGCACGATCGATTGTTCTGGCCTGCTGTCGCTCGATCTTCCGCCGGGGATCGCACTCGCGGACGGTCGCCGGAACCTGATGAGCAACATCGATTACAGCATCCAGCCGAACGGCGCCGTGGTGTTGCGCAACGCGAACGCGCTGATCGGTCCGCTGACGACGCTGACGCGTGTCGCCGAGCCCCAGCAGCCGGCAGCCGGCGCCGAGATGAACGGGACCGCGCCGACGGAGGAGAACACCGCCGCGTCCGTGTCGGCCAATGTTCAGCCCGGCCCGGCGTCGAGCTATCCGGGGCGGCCGAGCTTTGACTGCGCCAGCGCCCGGAGCCAAAGCGAGATCACGGTCTGCTCCGACGCCGGCCTGTCGGCGCTCGACGTCAACATGGCCACGCAATACCGGCGCGCGCTTGCCACCGCGACGCCCGAGCAGCGAGCGCTCTTGCAAAGAACCCGCGACCGTTTCCTCGGGTATCGCGAGCGCTGCGCGAACCGGCAGTGCATCGGCGATGCCTATGTCGGGCGCATGCGCGAAATCCGCGACATCATGGCGGGCCGGCTGTAAGTGGCCCGGTAGTCGCCGTTCGAATTGGCTATTGCGGAATAACCGAGACGATGGTCCCTCTCCAGCGAGAGGAGCGGCGTATGAGACTTCGCACTGGCTTGGTTGTACTGAACGCGCTGGTCATGGCCTCGACGGCCTCTGCTCAGACGCCGCCCGCAGCTCCGCCCGGTCCGCCGCCACCGGCCTGCACCGCGCCCGAGCACCGGCAATTCGATTTTTGGGTTGGCTACTGGGACGTCTATCCGACCGGCAGGGAGAAGCTCGTCGCGCACAGCCTGATCGAGAAGCTCTACGCGGGCTGCACGGTCAGGGAGAACTGGATGCCGCTCAACAACAGCAACGGCGGCAGCCTCAATATGTATGATGCGGCCGACAAGAAGTGGCACCAGCTGTGGCAGGACAGCCAGAATGGCCGGGTCGCGTTCGATGGCGCCTTTGGCGACGGCAAGATGGTCCTGGTCGGCAATTGGCAGGGCGCCAACGGTCCCGGTCAGGATGCGCTGACGCGGATGACCTACAGCAGCAATGCCGACGGGTCGGTCCGCCAGTTCGGCGAACAGTCGACCGACCACGGCAAGACCTGGGCTCCAGCCTTCGATTTCACCTACCGGAAGAGCGCGTCGGCACCCTCGAAGTAATTGTGGAAAAAGGCGCTCCAAGCGCTTTCATCGCCAGCTAAAAACCCCATAGTGAGGAGGTGAATTCTCCTTACGTCCCGCTGCGCGTCTTTTCGTCCTTCACCATGCTCGAAGGGGCGATGGAGCCCAAGACCATCGCGGCGCGCGCGGCAACGCTCGGCTTTCCCGCGGTCGCCCTGACCGACCGCAACGGCCTTTACGGCGCGATGCCCTTCAGCGACGCCTGCATCGGCAAGGGCGTGCAGCCGGTCATTGGCGCGATGCTCGGCGTCGCGCGTCCGCCCGAGATCGGTGGCGAAGCGGGCATCGACTGGCTCGTCCTGCTCGCCAAGGACGACCTCGGCTACGCCAACCTCTGCAAGCTTGTGTCATCGGCGCATCTCGATCGCCCGGTTGAGCTGGAGCCTCATGTCCAGTTCGCCGAGCTCGAGGGATTGAGCCAGGGCCTGCTGGCCCTGACGGCGGGCGGGGAGGGGGCGATCGCGCGCCTGTTCGCCGACGGCCAGAAGGACAAGGCGCAGGCCTATTGCGAGCGGCTGCACGCGCTGTTCCCCGATCGTTTGTACGTCGAGCTCAGCCGCCGGGGCGATCCGGTCGAGGAAGCCGCCGAGGAGCTGCTGATCGAGCTAGCTTATGCGCGCGACCTGCCGCTGGTCGCGACAAACCCGGCGGCCTACGCCGATCCCAGTTATCATGCGGCGCACGATGCCATGCTGTGCATCGCCAATTCCGCCTATGTCGAAAGCGCTGACCGCATATCCTCCTCTTCGGACGCGTGGCTCAAGGACAGCGCGGGAATGGCCGAGCTGTTCGCCGATTTGCCCGAAGCGATCGCCAACACCGCCGTGATTGCCCAGCGTTGCGCGGTCGCGGCTCCGCAGCGCCGCCCGATCCTGCCGCGACTCGGCGACGACGAGGACGAGCAGCTGCGCCGCGACGCCCGTGCCGGGCTCGAGCAGCGGCTAACTGGACGCGCCCACGATAACCGCCAGGCCTATGCGGACCGCCTCGAATATGAGCTCGAGATTATCACCGGCATGGGCTTTGCCGGTTACTTCCTGATCGTCGCCGATTTCATCAAATGGGCGAAAGCGAACGATATTCCGGTCGGGCCGGGGCGCGGCTCGGGCGCCGGCTCGGTGGTCGCCTGGGCGCTGACTATCACCGACCTCGACCCGATTGCGCTGGGACTGCTGTTCGAGCGCTTCCTCAATCCCGAGCGCGTGTCGATGCCCGACTTCGACATCGACTTCTGCGAAACCCACCGCGACAAGGTCATCACCTACGTTCAGGGCAAATATGGCCGCGACCGGGTCGCCCAGATTATCACCTTCGGGCGATTGAAGGCGCGCGCTGTGCTCAAGGACACCGGGCGGGTGCTGCAAATGCCGTACGGCCAGGTCGACCGGCTGGCGAAGCTGATCCCCAACCATCCCACCGATCCATGGACGCTCGAGCGCTCATTGAATGGGGTTTCCGAGCTTGCCGCCGAATATCGCGACGACAAGGACGTGAAGCGGCTGTTCGACCTTGCCATGAAGCTTGAGGGTCTGCCCCGTCACGCCTCGACCCATGCCGCGGGCGTGGTCATCGGCGACCGCCCGCTCGATGAGCTGGTTCCGCTTTACCGCGATCCGCGCTCGGACATGCCGGTTACCCAGTTCGACATGAAATATGTCGAGGCGGCGGGGCTGGTGAAGTTCGACTTCCTCGGCTTGAAGACGCTGTCGGTGCTGAAGGAAGCGCGCCGCCTGCTGGCCGAGCAAGGCGTCGAGGTCGATTTCGACGCGCTGCCGTGGGACGATCCGGCGGTTTACGAGCTGCTTCAGCGCGGCGACGCGGTCGGCATCTTCCAGCTCGAATCCGAAGGCATGCGGCGCACGCTCGCGGCGGTTCGCCCGACCGGCTTTGGCGACATCGTTGCGCTCGTCGCCCTCTACCGGCCGGGGCCGATGGACAACATCCCGATGTTTGGCGACCGCAAGAACGGGCGCGCCGAGATTGAATATCCGCACCCGCTGCTCGAGGGGATCCTCGCCGAGACCTACGGCATCTTCGTCTACCAGGAGCAGGTGATGCAGGCGGCACAGGTGCTGGCCGGCTACAGCCTCGGCGGCGCCGACCTGCTGCGCCGGGCGATGGGCAAGAAGATCCAGTCGGAAATGGACGCCCAGCGCGCGATCTTTGTCGAGGGCTGCGCCACAACCAACCAGATTCCGGCAGCCAAGGCCAACGAGCTGTTCGACTTGATCGACAAGTTCGCCGGCTACGGCTTCAACAAGAGCCACGCCGCCGGCTACGCCCTGATCGCCTACCAGACCGCCTGGCTGAAGGCGCACCATCCGGCCGAGTTCTTCGCCGCCTCGATGAGCTTCGACATGGCGCTGACGGACAAGCTTGGGGTGTTCGTGGAAGATATGCGGCGCAGCGGGATCGAGTGTCTGGCGCCGGACATCAATGCCAGCCGCGCCCACTTCACGGTTGAGAATGGACCCGCGGGCCATGGCGTCCGCTATGCGCTCGGCGCGCTGAAGGGCGTCGGCGAGAAAGCGATGGACGCCTTGGTCGCCGAGCGCGAGCGGGGAGGGCCGTTTTCCAGCCTCGAGGATTTCGCCTCGCGGATCGACCCGCGCCTGCTCAACCGCCGCCAGCTCGAGAGCCTCGCCGGGGCGGGAGCGTTCGACGCGATCAAGCCGGACCGCGCCGCGGTTCATGGAGCGGCGGAAACGATCCTCGCCCATGCGTCGAGCGCGCACGAGCAGCGCGAAAGCGGCCAGGCCGGGCTGTTCGGGGTCAATTCGGCCGAGGCGGCGCCAATCCGCCTGCCGCGCGATGCCTCGTGGACACTCGCCCAGCGCATGGCGGCCGAGCGCGACGCCTTCGGCTTCTACTTCTCCGCCCACCCGGTCGATGCGCAGCGGCACCTGCTCGCTGCGCACAAGGTGCGGACCTTCGCCGAGCTCGCCGAGATCCGCATCGGCAACGGCGAACGGGCGGGCGCGACCATGGTCGGGCTGGCCGAGGCGGTCCGCTGGCGCGTCTCCGCCAAGGGCCGCCGCTACATGATCGCCAGCCTGTCCGACCGCTCGGGCCAGTTCGAGGCGACGGTGTTCGATGAGGAACCTGCCACCGCACTCGAAGCGGCGGCCAAGACCGGCGCCTGCGGCTTGCTCACAGTCGAGCTGGACCGCCGGGCCGGTGACGATGTCCCGCGCGTGACGATCAAGCGCTTCCAGCCGCTCGACGCGCTGGCGAAGAAGACGCGGCTGCAGATGATCGTGCGCGTCTCCGACGCCGGGATGGTCGAGCGAGTGGCGCGCGAGCTCGCCGCGGCGACGGGGGGCAACGGCATGGTTCGCCTGGTCGTGCCGATCACCGGCGGCGGCGAAGCGACGCTCGTGGCGGGCCGGGACTATGCGCTCGACGGCGAGATCGCCTCACGCATCGAGCGCATCATCGGCGAGGGCACCGTCGATTTGTCCGCGCAAGAGCCGCCGAAGCTCGCGCTGGTCGGCTAAGCCATCCAAAACCCGTCGCGGTTGACGAGGCTGGTGATGTGCGCGGTCTGCTCCTCGTCCATGTCCTGCTTGAAGCGCGGGAAGACCTCTTCTTCTTCCATGTGCGCATGTTCGGACACCAGCTGGCGGAACTCGCGAACCTTTTCGAGCCAGTTGGAGGCATCGGGGCCCATTTCATTCAGCTCGAAGATGAAGGTCTTGATGTAGCCGTGCTCGCTTTCGAGATGGTCGGCGGCGGCCGTTTCGTTGGCCTCGCGGAGCGCCGGATAGACCACCATCTCTTCCTGGTGCGCGTGCTTGTCGAGCGCGTGGGTCAGCTTCATCAGCAGCATCTTGCGCTTGAACGTCTGGGTCTCGTCGGTCGCCAGCATCTTGTCGAAAATGGCGAGCGCCATGTCGTGCTCGGCGGCGAGGATTTCGTCCCAGTCGCCCGCGGCGGCTTCCATGCTCTGCATGACGAACTTGCGGCCGAAGTTCGCGGCCACCCCGATGGCGACACCCGCGAGCGCCGCGCCGAGGACGGGAGCGGCGCCTTCGCTCCACGAAAAGGCGCTCCGGCTGCCGCCGCCACTGCGGTTTCCGTTGCTGCTGCTGCGGCTCGATGAGCTGCGATTCGACGAACGATTTTGGGTACGCGTGGCCATAACTCCTCCTTGGCTGGATTTGCCCGTTTCAACGGTTGGAGGAGGCGCGGCGTTCCGGTCGTGAGCGGGTCAAAACCACCGCTCGACGCATGGCGTCAAAGGCCGTTCGAGGGTTGCTGCGGCTCTTGCGCCGGTGGCGCCGTTTCGACCTGATTCTCAGGCACAGCAGGCTCGGTCTCCGAAAGGTTGACGGTTTCGGTGGTCGCCGGCGCCGTTTCGTCGACGTCTTCGCTCGGCGGCGGCGGCTTGGCGGTTTCATATTCCTCGCCTGGCAGTGGCCGCGGCTGCCTGGTGACCGGCGGCGGCGCCTTGTTCACCGGCGCGGTCGTGCCCTTGTAGACGCAGGCGTCGAGCCCGTCGCGGCCGACTACGCCGAGCCGTGCCGCGATGGTGTTGCCGTAGCGCCGGGTGAAGCCCTTGGGCGCGACCGCGCCGCGCTTCTTGGGTAGCGGTAGGATGGCGGCGATCCGAGCCGCCTCGGTCGCGCTCATCGCGCTCGCATCATGCCCATAATAGCGCTGTGACCCGGCATTGACGCCATAGGTCCCGATGCCGCTCTCGGCATTGTTGAGATAGACCTCCATGATCCGCCGCTTGCCCCACAGATGCTCGATCAGGAAGGTGAACCAGGCTTCGACACCCTTCCTCGCATAGCCGCCGCCGTTCCACAGGAAGGTGGTCTTGGCGGTCTGCTGGCTAATCGTCGATCCGCCGCGAATTCGCCCGCCCGAGGCATTCCGTTTCATCGCGTCTTCAATGGCTTCCAAGTCGAAGCCGTTATGCTGGCAGAACTTGCTGTCCTCGGCCGCGATGGCGGCGCGGACCATGTCGCGGTCGATCTCGCGGATCGGCATCCAGTCCTTGTGAAGGCCGCGCCCCGCGAACACGTCGCCGATCATGGTGATCGTGATCGGCGGAGGCACGAACCGGTAGATTAGGACCCACAGGATCGAAATGACGAAGAAGGCGACGACCAGCTTGACGATCCAGCCGAGGATGCGCCCCGGCAGCGAGCGCTTCCGCCGCCGCTTGTATCGCGGGATTGCTGGGCTGCGCTTCGCCATGCGCCTCGCCTAGCGGCACTTCGCACGCCGTGCCAAGCCTTCGCCTTGCCGCAGCGCAGCATGACATTTACATCGTGGGCATGACCTCGACCAACGACGTCCGCCGCTCCTTCCTCGAATATTTCGAGAAGAACGGGCACGCGCGGGTCGCGTCGGCGCCGCTGGTGCCGCACAACGACCCGACGTTGATGTTCGTCAACGCCGGCATGGTGCCGTTCAAGAACGTGTTCACCGGGCTGGAGACACGGCCGTACGTCACCGCCACCAGCTCTCAGAAATGCGTGCGTGCTGGCGGCAAGCACAACGACCTCGACAACGTCGGCTATACCGCGCGCCACCACACCTTCTTCGAGATGCTCGGCAATTTCTCGTTCGGCGACTATTTCAAGGATCGCGCGATCGAGCTCGCGTGGAACCTGCTGACCAAGGAATGGGAACTCAGCCCCGACCGGCTGACCGCGACCGTCTATCACACCGACGAGGAAGCCTTCGGCCTGTGGAAGAAGATCGCCGGGCTGCCCGAAAGCCGGATCATCCGCATTCCGACCAAGGACAATTTCTGGGCGATGGGCGACGACGGCCCATGCGGCCCGTGCTCGGAGATCTTCTACGACCATGGCGAGAGCGTGCCAGGTGGGCCGCCCGGCAGCCCCGACGAGGACGGTGACCGGTTCACCGAGGTATGGAACCTGGTTTTCATGCAGTTCGAGCAGGCGGCGGGCGAAATCGTCTCGGAATTGCCGAGGAAGTCGATCGACACCGGCATGGGCCTGGAGCGCATCTCGGCGGTGCTTCAGGGCACGACCGACAATTACGAGACGGACACGTTCCGCGCGCTGATCCGCGAGAGCGAGGCGCTCACCCACACCAAGGCGGAAGGCGAGAACAAGGCGAGCCACCGGGTCATTGCCGACCACCTGCGCGCATCGGGCTTCCTGGTGTCCGACGGCGTGCTGCCGGCCAACGAGGGCCGGGGCTATGTCCTCCGCCGCATCATGCGCCGCGCGATGCGCCACGCGCAGCTGCTCGGGGCCCGCGAGCCGCTAATGTACCGGCTGGTGCCGGCGCTCGTCGCCGAGATGGGCGCCGCTTACCCCGAGCTGGTCCGCGCACAGCCGCTGATCGAAGCGACGTTGCAGCAGGAAGAACTGCGCTTCCGCCAGACCTTGGTGACCGGTCTCAAGCTGCTCGACGAGGCATCCGAAGGTTTGCCTAAGGGCGGCACGTTGTCGGGAGAGACCGCGTTCAAGCTCTACGACACCTACGGCTTTCCGTACGACTTGACCGAGGACGCCCTGCGCTCCCGCGGCCTGGAGGTCGATCGCTCCGCCTTCGACGCGGCAATGGCCGAGCAGAAAGCTAAAGCGCGGGCCGCGTGGAAGGGTTCGGGCGCCAAGGCCAATGAGGAAATCTGGTTCGACCTCGTCGAGGAGCATGGTGCGACCGAGTTCACCGGCTATTCGGGCGACGAAGGCGAGGGCGTGGTGCTGGCCATCGTCAAGGACGGGCTGCGCGTCGAACGGGCGGAGATCGGCGAGACCGTCGACATCCTGCTCAACCAGACGCCCTTCTACGGCGAGAGCGGCGGCCAGATCGGCGACACCGGGAAACTGACCACGCTCAAAAGCTTCGTTGGCGAGGTTGAGGATACCTCGAAGCAGCTGGGCAAGCTCCACGTGCTGCGGACCAAGGTCGTGAAGGGCGAGCTTTCGGTTGGCGAGACCGTGCACCAGCGGGTCGATGCGGAACGTCGCGACCGGGTCCGCGCCAATCACAGCGCGACCCATCTGCTCCATGCCGCGCTCCGCCGCCAGCTCGGCACGCATGTGACGCAGAAGGGCAGCCTGGTGGCGCCTGATTATTTCCGCTTCGACTTTTCGCACCCGAAGGCGCTCGCTCGCGACGAGATCGACGCGGTCGAGGCCGAAGTGAACGCGCAGATTCGCTCCAATGAGACGGTAACGACCCGGCTGATGACTCCCGATGACGCGATTGCGGCGGGCGCGATGGCGCTGTTCGGTGAGAAATACGGCGACGAGGTCCGCGTGCTCTCGATGGGTCAGTTCGACGAGGGCGATTATTCGGTCGAGCTGTGCGGCGGCACGCACGTGCGCGCGCTCGGCGACATCCAGCTGCTCAAGATCACCTCGGAGAGCGCGGTATCCTCGGGCGTGCGCCGCATCGAGGCGCTGTCCGGCGAGGCCGCCCGGCTTTGGCTTAACGAACGCGATTCACGGCTGCGCGAGGCGGCGGCGACGCTGAAGAGCGCGCCCGACGAGGTCCCTGCGCGCGTCGCCGCGCTTGTCGAGGATCGCAAGCGTCTGGAACGCGAGCTTGCCGATGCCAGGAAGGCCCTCGCAATGGGCGGCGGTACGGCGAAGTCCGAAGGCCCGGCGACCGAGGACGTTGGTGGTCACAAATTCATTGGCCAGGTCGTGGAAGGCTTCGATCCCAAGGGTTTGCGTGCGGCCGTTGACGACATGAAGAAGCGCCTCGGCTCCGGCATCGGCGCGCTAATCGCGGTCAACGAAGGCCGCGCCAGCGTCGCCGTCGGCGTCACCGACGACCTCGCCGGCCAGGTCAGCGCCGTCGAGCTGGTGAAAGCCGCGGTCGCGACCTTGGGCGGGCAGGGCGGCGGCGGTCGTCCCGACATGGCCCAGGGCGGAGGTCCCGACGGCGCCAAGGCCCACGAAGCGCTCGAAGCAGTCAGGGACGCGTTGGAGAAGGTTGCGGCCTAGCCCGCGTCCCGCAGCCGCCGCCCGCCGAGGCGCGGCGCCACGTCCAGCTCTGCGTCCGCCTTGATCTCGGCGCGTAGCTCGTCGCGCTTTTCGTGGATCGAGGCGATCACCGGGCCCATCGCCACGCCGAGGTCGACCAGCACGGCCTCCGACAGCTGCAGCGAGGCTTCCAGAGTCTCAGGGACCGCGTCGCTCGCGCCCGCCTTGTAGAGTTCGGCGGCATGCGCGGTGTCGCGCGCACGGGCGACGATCGGAAGGTCGGGGAAGGCGTTGCGCAGGGACTTTGCCAGCCGGTTGACCAGCACCGGATTGTCCATCGTCAGAATCAGGGCGCTCGGCTCGCGCTCGCGCAGCTGCTCGATCAGCTCGGGCCGGCTGACATCGCCGAACAGCACGTCATACCCTTCCTTGCGCGAGGCTGCGACGGCGTCGGTGTCGCTGTCGATGGCGAGATAATCCTTGGCGTGCATGTCGAGCATGTCGGCGACCATCTTGCCGACGCGGCCGAAGCCGAGGATCACGACCTGCCCGGGCGCGGCACCGTCGAGCGTCGCATCCATCTGGTTCGCCATCGCCTGGCCGGCGAAGCGGCTCCCGACCCCGCGCCCAAGCCTGGCGAGAAGCGGCGTGACGGTCAGACCGAGCGCGGTGACGATCTGCCAGAACGCCGCCGTCTCAGCGGTGATGAGCTGCGCAGCCGCGGCCGAGCCAAGCACGATCAGCGTCGTTTCGGACGGCGAGGACATCAGCACGCCGGCTTCCGCGGCGACCGCCATGCGCTCTCCGCCGAGCTTGAGCAGGGCTGCCGTCACCAGCGCCTTGATCAGCAGCACGGCAAACAGCGCCGCCAGCAGCATTTGCCACTGACCGAGCAGGATATCGAAATCGACGCTCATCCCGACGGTAATCAGGAAGATGCCGAGCCCGAGGCCGCGGAAGGGCGCGGTGATGACCTCGATTTCGCCGCGATAGTCGGTCTCGGCAATGACCATCCCCGCGATGAGAGCGCCCAGTACCGCCGAAAAGCCGATCGCCGACGTGACCAGGCTGGCGACGATGACCACCAGCAGGCACGCCGACAGGAACAGCTCCGGGCTCTTGGTCCTCGCGGCCTGGGCAAACAGGCGCGGCAGCAGGATCCGCCCGATAACCAGCATGCCGGCGGCGGTGACCACGCCGATGGTCAGCGTCGTCAGCAGCGAGCCGACGCCCGCACCGGCCTGGGGTGCCATCGCGCCGAGCAGGAACACGATCGGCACCAGTGCCAGGTCCTCGAACAGCAGCATCGCCAGCGCGGAGCGGCCGACGCGGCTGTGCGTGCCGACCAGGGGAATGACGATGGCGGTCGAGGACAAGGCGAGCGCCAGCCCCAGACCGATCGCACCCGCGATGTTCTGACCCGTGACGTAGAGACCGCCGCCGAGGATGATGGCCGAACCGAGCAGCTCTGCGGCGCCGGCGCCGAACACCAGCCCGCGCATCCCCCACAGCCGGCGGAACGACAACTCGAGCCCGATCGAGAACAGCAGCAGCACGATCCCGAGCTCGGCGAACGGCTCGATCGCGTGCGGGTTGGAGATGGTCACATAGTGGAGCCACGGATTGGCCGCGCTCAGCGCGCCAAGGCCATGCGGGCCGACCAGCATGCCGATCAGGATGAAGCCGATGATCGGACTGATGCGGAAGCGCGCGAAGGCGGGGATGACAATCCCGGCGGCGCCGAGGATCACCAGCGCATCGGAAAAGCCCGAGGTCGCGAATTCGCCGTTCATGCGCTTGCTTCTGCCCTTTTCCCGGGAACGACGGTAGAGGTGACGTCATGACGCCAGATTATGACGCGATCGTTGTCGGCGGCGGGCCGGCGGGGATGATGGCCGGGCTTCTGTTCGCGCGCGCCGGCTGCAAGGTCGTGGTGCTGGAGAAGCACGCTGACTTCCTGCGCGATTTCCGCGGGGACACGGTTCATCCCTCGACGCTCGAACTGCTGCGCGAGCTTGGGCTGCTCGACGAGTTCCTGAAGCGGCCCCACGATAAAGTTCGGTCACTGACCGCCCGCGTCGCCGACCGGCAGATCACGATCGCGGATCTCAGCCACCTGCCGGTGGAGACCCGCTTCATCGCGATGATGCCGCAATGGGAATTTCTCGATTTCCTCGCCGATGAAGCGCGCCGCTACCCGACGTTCAGCCTGCGGATGGAGGCCGAAGCCGTCGACCTCGTCATCGAAGGCGGTCACGTCGCCGGTGTTCGCTTGAAGGACGGTGAAGAGCTTCGCGCACGCCTGACACTCGCGGCCGATGGCCGCGGCTCGGTCCTCCGCGACAAGGCCGGCCTGCCGAAAAAGGATCTCGGCGCGCCGATCGACGTGCTGTGGTTCCGTTTGCCCAAGCAGCCGACGCCGACGAATGAAACCGGCGGCACGTTCGGCGCGGGAACGCTGGTCGTCGAAATCGATCGCGGCGATTACTGGCAGTGCGCCTACGTCGTTCCGAAGGGGGCGGCGGAGGAAATTCGCGGCAAGGGCATTGAAACCTTCCGTGCGGACGTTCGCCGAGCCGCGCCCGATCTTGGTGACGCGGTCGATACGCTCGAGGATTGGGACCAGGTGAAGCTGCTGTCGGTCTCGCTCGACCGTCTCGAGAGATGGTGGCGGCCCGGGCTGCTGGCGATCGGCGACGCCGCGCACGCCATGTCGCCGGTCGGCGGAGTGGGAATCAACCTCGCGGTCCAGGACGCCGTCGCGGCCGCCAACATCCTCGCGGCTCCGCTCGCGAGCGGCGGAAACCTCGATCCGCTACTCGAACAGGTCCAGGCTCGGCGGCTGTTCCCGACGCGGGTGATCCAAGCCGTGCAAAAAGCCGTGCACGATCGGGTGCTCACCCCGCTCGTCGTCCGTCGGGCGGTGCTGCAGAAGGTCCCGCTGCCCCTCAGGCTCTTTGAACGTTTCCCAATCCTTCGCCGGATTCCCGCGCGTCTCGTCGGGCTCGGCGTTCGCCGGGAGCATATTCGCTCGCCCGACGCAGGCCTCAGGCGCTGACGGACCCCTGAGCCATCGCCGCTTCGAGGTGGTGGACGATCGCCTCGAAGAACTGTTCGGTCGTCATCCATGCCTGCTGCGGTCCGACAAGGATGGCGAGGTCTTTGGTCATTTGGCCGCTCTCGACCGTCTCGATGCAGACGCGCTCGAGTGTCTCGGCGAAGCGGACCACCTCGGGCGTGTCGTCGAACTTGCCGCGATAGATGAGGCCGCGGGTCCAGGCGAAGATCGAGGCAATCGGGTTGGTCGAGGTCGCCTTGCCCTGCTGATGCATCCGGTAATGGCGGGTGACGGTGCCGTGCGCGGCCTCGGCTTCGACGGTCTTGCCGTCTGGCGTCATCAGGACTGAGGTCATCAGGCCGAGCGACCCGAACCCCTGCGCGACCTGGTCCGATTGCACGTCACCGTCGTAATTCTTGCAGGCCCAGACGAACTTGCCGCTCCACTTGAGTGCGGACGCGACCATGTCGTCGATCAGGCGATGCTGATATTCGATGCCAGTAGCTTCGAACTTCGTCTTGTATTCGCTGTCGTAAATCTCCTGGAAGATGTCCTTGAAGCGGCCGTCATAGGCCTTGAGGATGGTGTTCTTCGTCGACAAATAGAGCGGCCAGCTGCGGTCCAGGCTGTAGTTGAAGCAGGCGTGGGCGAAATCGCGGATGCTGGCGTCGAGATTGTACATGCCCATTGCGACACCCGAGCCAGGGAAGTCGAACACATCGAAGTCGAGCTCCTGCCCATCCTGGCCGACCCACTTCATGGTGAGCTTGCCCGGGCCCGGAACGCGGAAATCGGTCGCGCGATACTGGTCGCCGAAGGCGTGGCGGCCGACCACGATCGGGTCGGTCCAGCCCGGAATCAGGCGCGGCACGTTGGAAATGACGATCGGCTCGCGGAAGATGCAGCCGCCGAGGATGTTGCGGATGGTGCCGTTGGGCGATTTCCACATCTTCTTGAGCTTAAATTCCTCGACCCGCGCCTCGTCGGGCGTGATCGTCGCGCATTTGACGCCAACGCCATGCTGCTTGATCGCATTGGCGGCGTCGATCGTGACCTGGTCATCGGTGGCGTCGCGATTTTCGACACCCAGGTCGAAGTAGAGCAGCTCGACATCGAGATAAGGCTGGATCAGCTGCTCGCGGATCCATTGCCAGATGATCCGCGTCATCTCGTCGCCGTCGAGCTCGACGACCGGGTTTCTCACCTTGATCTTGGCCATTTTCGTTCCCGCGCTTGGAATATGGCCGCGCCTTAGGTTGTGGCCCGTCGCCAGGCAACCGCGCCGTTGTGCCGCCGATGGGCGGGCAGTAAGGACCGCCGAATGCCCGAACTCGACAAGCGCGAGACGCCGCTCCCGACCACCACGGTCAAGTGGCGCTTTCCCTCGATCCACCCGGAAGGCCGCAAATATTTGGTGATCGCCGCCGCGGCGACCTTCCTCGTCTACACGCTGATCAACCATTTCCTTGGCTGGCTGCTGATCGGCGGCACGATCTGGGTCGCGACGTTCTTTCGCGATCCGATCCGCACCACGCCGCGCGGCGACAAGCTGATCGTCGCGCCGGCCGACGGCCTGATCACGATGATCGCCAAGGTCCCGCCGCCGCCCGAGCTGCGCGGGCCCGAAGGCCTCGCCGACGGCGAATATACCCGCGTCTCGATCTTCATGAGTGTGTTCGACGTGCACATCAATCGCGCGCCGATCGCGGGACGGGTGAAACGCATCGCTTATGTGCCGGGCAAGTTCATCAACGCCGATCTCGATAAGGCCAGCGACGACAATGAGCGCCAGCACCTGCTGATCGAGAGCGCGACCGGCCTGAGGGTCGGTTTCACCCAGATCGCCGGCCTGGTCGCGCGGCGGATCATGGCCTTCGTCAAGGAAGGCGATGCGGTGGAAGCCGGCCAGCGCGTCGGCCTGATCCGCTTCGGCAGCCGGGTCGACGTCTATCTCCCGCAGGAAGCAGCCCCTCGCGTCGCGCTCGGTCAGCGCTCGATCGCCGGCGAGACCGTGCTCGGCATCGTCGGCCTGGACATCGCGGTCGCGGGCGACAGCCAGTGACCGAGGAGGGGCCGCGCGGAATCTCATTCCGCGCGATGATCCCCAACGCGATTACCGCGCTGGCGCTGTGCATGGGCCTGACGGGCGTCAGCCTGGCCATTCGCGGGGAGTGGGAAAGGGCGCTGGGCGCGATCATCCTCGCCGGGGTCCTGGACGGTTTCGACGGCCGAATCGCGCGGCTGTTGCGCGCGGATAGCAAGTTCGGGGCGGAGCTGGACTCTCTCTCCGACAATATCGCCTTCGGCACGGCGCCGGCGCTCATCCTGTTCCTGTGGTCGCTGCAGGATGCCCCGCGGTTCGGGTGGATTTCGGCGCTCGCGCTGGCGGTGTGCTGCGCGCTTCGCCTGGCGCGGTTCAATGCCCGCCTGGATGCCGCCGAACAGCCGCATAAATCGGCGGGGTTCAACACTGGCGTCCCCGCCCCGGCGGGTGCCGGGCTGGCGTTCGTCCCGATCTATTTGTGGCTGATCACCGGCAACGCGCAGTTCCGCCATTGGCAGCCGGTGATGGCGTGGACGCTGTTCATCGCCGCGCTGATGATCTCCAACCTGCCCACCTTCAGCTGGTCGAGCATCCGCATTCGCCAGGGCTGGCGGCTGTTTGCGCTGGCGGGTGTCGCGTTGCTGGGGGCGGCACTGATCGTCTCACCGTGGCAGACGCTGCTGCTCGTTTCCGCGCTTTACCTGGTGATGATCCCGGTTGCGCTGGCGAGCTATGCCCGGGTCAGGCAGCGTCGCGCCAGCGTGGGACGGCGCGCATAGGCCGACGAACCCGCGAGCGTGCCCGCATCCGGACCGAGGCGAACGCCGGGCGATGCGCGGACTTGCCCTTGAGGGCAGCGGCGATCCTGGCGCCGCTTTCCTCAAGAACCGCGGCGCCCACGACCGTCAGCAGCCACAAGGTGGCGAGAAAGGCGAGGGTGCCCAAAGGTGCAAGCATTTGCATCGTTCCTTCTTGGGAGCGCCTAACCGTTCCGGACCGGCTTTGTTCCGGAGAGCTCGAGTTCGCTCGGTTGAGACGGCATAATGTTCCTCTTTTGTTCTTCTCTGTCAAGAGCGATCTGCAAGCACTGGCCAAACCCTTGAAAGCACAGGCCGGTTCGGCTAGGGCGCCCGGCATTCCACAGACGGAGCTACCATACCGGTGCTAGCCGCAAGGCTGGTGACTTGGCTCCGATCGAGGCAGAACCGGAAGGAGAAGACTTATGGCGACCACCGTCGTCACGATGCAGCAATTGCTCGAGGCCGGAGCGCATTTCGGCCACCAGACCCACCGCTGGAACCCGAAGATGAAGCCGTACATTTTCGGCGACCGCAACGGCGTTCACATCATCGACCTGTCGCAGACCGTGCCGCTGTTCGCGCGGGCGCTCGAGTTCGTCCAGCAGACCGTCGCGCGCGGCGGAAAGGTGCTGTTCGTCGGCACCAAGCGCCAGGCGCAGGATGCGATCGCCGAGGCCGCCCAGGCTTCTGGGCAGCATTTCGTCAACCATCGCTGGCTCGGCGGCATGCTGACCAACTGGAAGACCATTTCCAACTCGATCAAGCGCCTCAAGAGCCTTGAG
Source organism: Sphingomonas sp. URHD0057 (assembly GCF_000620665.1). Lineage (GTDB taxonomy): Bacteria > Pseudomonadota > Alphaproteobacteria > Sphingomonadales > Sphingomonadaceae > Sphingomicrobium. The sequence goes on from NZ_KK211162.1 coordinate 839,592, forward strand.
GAGCAGCTGTCGGGCGACACCGCCGGCCTGACCAAGAAGGAAGTGCTCCAGCTGACCCGCGAGCGCGACAAGCTCGAGAAAAGCCTTGGCGGCATTCGCGACATGGGCGGGCTTCCCGACGTCATGTTCGTCGTCGACACCAACAAGGAAGAGCTGGCGATCAAGGAAGCCAATGTCCTTGGCATCCCGGTCGTCGCGATCCTCGATTCGAACAGCGATCCTTCGAGTATCGCCTTCCCGGTTCCGGGCAACGACGACGCCAGCCGCGCGATCCGACTTTATACGGACGCCATTGCTCAGGCGGTCGGCGAAGGCCGCACGGGCGAGGCGCAGGGCAAGGGCCAGGACGTCGGCGAAATGGCCGAGCCGCCGGCCGAAGTCGCGCTGGAAGCTTAATCGGACTGTTCCCCGGCGAAGGCCGGGGTCTAGGATTTATTTGTTCGCTGGACTCCGGCCTTCGCCGGAGAACTAGGAAGAGGAATCGAAATGGCTGAGATCACGGCCGCAAGTGTCAAGGAACTGCGCGAGCGCACCGGCGCCGGCATGATGGATTGCAAGAAGGCGCTGGCCGAGAACAGCGGCGAGATGGAAGCCGCGATCGACTGGCTTCGCGCCAAGGGACTGTCGGCCGCCGCCAAGAAGGCCGGCCGGACCGCGGCCGAGGGGCTGGTCGGCATCGCCGTCGAGGGCAATCGCGGCGCGATGGTCGAAGTCAATTCCGAGACCGACTTCGTCGCCAAGAACGAGCAGTTCCAGGACTTCGTCGGCAACGTCGCCAAACTCGCGCTCGCTCATGGCACGGACATCGACGCGCTCGGCAACGCCCAGTATCCGACTGGCGGCACCGTCAGGGAGGCGCTGACCGAGAACATCGCCAAGATCGGCGAGAACCAGTCGCTGCGCCGCGCCGCTCTGCTCGAGGTTGGCGAGGGCGCGGTCGTGTCTTACGTCCACAATCAGGTCGCGCCGGGCCTCGGCAAGATCGGCGTGCTGGTCGCGCTAGAGAGCTCGGCTCCGGCGGAAACGCTCAACGAGCTCGGCAGGCAGATTGCCCAGCACATTGCGGCGGCGCACCCGCTGGCGCTCACCGGCGACCAGCTCCCGTCCGAGCTCGTCGAGCGCGAGCGCGGCATTGCAATGGAGAAGGCGAAGGAAAGCGGCAAGCCGCACAACATCGCCGAGAAGATGGTCGAGGGCGGCCTCGCCAAGTTCCGCAAGGAAAACGCTTTGATGTCGCAGCTGTTCGTTCGCGACAACAAGACGCCGGTGGCCGACGTCGTCGCCGCGGCGGCGAAGGAGGCTGGCGCCGAGATCACCGTCAAGGACTTCGTCCGCTTCCAGCTCGGTGAAGGCATCGAGAAGGAACAGAGCGACTTCGCGGCCGAGGTTGCCGCTGCCGCGGGAACGGCGAAGGCCGAACCGGTCGCTTAAGCAATCAACTGCCGCTTGGCAGTTGGCAACGGGGCGGCTGCGCCATAAAGGCGGGGCCGCCCTTGTCATATCTGTAAGGACCGTCCGCCAGCATGACCCTGCCGCGCTTCAATCGGATCCTGCTGAAGCTGTCGGGCGAGGCGCTGATGGGCCCGGGGCAGTTCGGGATCGATCCCGACGCCGTCGCCGGCCTCGCCGGCGAGATCGCCGCGGCCAAGGCGCATGGCCATGAGCTATGTCTCGTCGTCGGCGGCGGCAACATCTTCCGCGGCATGGCCGCGGCCGCCAAGGGATTTGACCGGGCGACGGCCGACTACATGGGCATGCTGGCGACGGTGATGAACGCCCTGGCGCTGCAGAACGCGCTCGAGAAGCTCGGCGTCGATACCCGGGTGCAGTCGGCGATCCCGATGTCGAGCGTGTCGGAGCCCTACATTCGCCGGCGCGCGCTGAGGCACCTGGAAAAAGGGCGCATCGTCCTGTTCGCGGCCGGCACCGGCAATCCTTTCTTCACCACCGACACCGCCGCTGCCCTGAGGGCGGCGGAGATGGGCTGCGACGCCTTGTTCAAAGGCACCAGCGTGGACGGCGTCTACACCGCCGACCCCAAGAAGGTGAGCGACGCCACGCGCTACGATCACGTCGGTTTCAGCAAAGTGCTCAGCGACGACCTCAAGGTGATGGACGCGGCCGCGGTCGCCTTGTGTCGCGACAACAACATTCCGATCGTGGTGTTCAACATCCGCCAGCCGGGCAACCTTGCCGAGGTCCTGGCCGGACGCGGAATCGCCACGATCGTTCAGGGTGAGGGACACAAATGACCACCAGCATCAGGACCGATGACCTCAAGCGCCGAATGCACGGCGCGGTGGAAGCGCTGAAGCACGATCTCGCGGGCCTGCGCACCGGCCGCGCCTCGACGGCGCTGCTCGATCCGGTCAATGTCGAGGTCTACGGCAGCACGATGCCGCTCAACCAGGTCGCGACGGTGTCGACGCCGGAAGCGCGCATGCTCTCGGTGCAGGTGTGGGACCGCTCCAACGTTCAGCCGGTCGAGAAGGCGATCCGCTCGGCCGGCCTCGGCCTCAACCCGATCACCGACGGCCAGATGATCCGCCTGCCGATCCCCGAGCTGACCGAGGAGCGTCGCAAGGAGCTCGCCAAGCTCGTCGGGCAATATGCGGAAAAGGCACGCATTGCCGTCCGCAACGTCCGACGCGACGGGATGGACCATCTCAAGTCGGACGAGAAGAAGCACGAGATCAGCGAGGACGAGCGCAAGCGGCTCGAGCATGAGGTGCAGAAGCTCACCGACGACACGATCAACGAGATCGACGAGACCGCCGAAGCCAAGGAAAAGGAAATCCTCGGCAAGTGACGCCTGCACCCGCCCCGGAGGGCGTCGCGCAAGTCGCTGGAGCGATTCCCCGTCACGTCGCGATCATCATGGACGGCAACGGCCGCTGGGCCGAGCAACGCGGACTGCCGCGCGTCGCCGGTCACAAGGCGGGCGCCGAGGCCGTCCGCCGCGCAATGCAGTCCGCGGCCGATCACGGGGTAGAGGTCCTCACGCTCTATGCCTTCTCATCGGAGAATTGGCGGCGGAGTGCCGATGAGATCGCCGACCTCACCGGGCTGATGCGCTTTTACCTCGAGCGCGAGCTCAAGACGCTGGAAAAGGAGCGGATCCGGCTCAAGCTGATCGGCGATTATTCGGCGTTTGGTCCCGACCTCGTCGACCGGCTCGAACGGGCGCTCGAGCGGACCGCGGGGAACGATCGGCTGACCCTGGTCGTCGCCCTCAATTATGGCTCGCGCTCCGAGATCGCGACGGCGGCGCGGACCCTGGCCGGCCAGGCCATGACCGGCCAGATCGATCCGGACGAGATCGATGAGCACGCCTTGGCCGCGTACCTGGAGACGGAAGGACTTCCCGAGCTCGACCTCCTGATCCGCACCTCCGGAGAAGTCCGCCTGTCCAACTTCCTGTTGTGGCAGGCCGCTTATGCCGAGCTCTTGTTCCTCGACCTGCTGTGGCCCGATTTCGACGAGGCCGCCTTCGCCGGAGCGCTTGAGCACTACGCGGCGCGTCAGCGGCGGTTCGGCGGCCGGTGAAGGAGCTTCTGGTCCGGACGCTGACCGGCGTCGTTTTGATCGCGGCCGCGCTGCTTGCTGTGATCCAAGGCGGCAACGTCTTCGCCTATGCAGTGGCGGCGATCGCGACCGTGATGTTTTACGAGTGGACTCGGATCGCCCGCGGCTGGGGCGCGGCGTGGTACGTCGGAGGCTTCGTTTATGCTGTCCTGCCGGCGCTGGCCCTGTTGTGGGTGAGGGAGCGCGACGCGCACGGCCTCGAGCTGCTGCTGTGGATTTTTCTCGTAACCTGGTCGACCGACATTGGCGCCTATTTCGTCGGCCGCGCCATGGGCCGCCGCAAGCTCGCGCCTTCGATCAGTCCGGGGAAGACGGTGGAAGGGTTGTTCGGCGGGCTGGCCGCGGCCACGCTCGTCGGTGGCGGATGGGCGCTTGCCATGGGCCTCGGCCACCCGCTCCTGATCCTCGCGCCGTTGTTTGCCCTCACTGCGCAAGCGGGCGATCTGTTCGAAAGCTGGATGAAGCGCCGGGCGGGCGTCAAGGACAGCGGGAACTGGCTCCCCGGGCATGGCGGAATCCTCGACCGGCTCGACGGGTTGGTGCCGGTGGCTGTGCTAACCGCACTCGCGCAGCTATCGGGTGTGACGTGAGACGCAAGATCGCGATCCTCGGCGCAACCGGCTCGGTCGGGTCGTCGACGCTCGACCTGGTCGAACGATCGCCGGACCGGTTCGAGGTCGTCGCCGTGACCGCCGCGGCGAACGTCGAGTCCCTCGCCGGGATCGCGCGCCGGACCGGTGCCAGGCTTGCCGTCATCGCTGACGAGACGAAGCGCGAAATCCTTGCCGAACTGCTCGCCGGCACAGGCTGCCGCGTCGAGGCTGGGCCAGGGGCCCTGATCGAAGCGGCGGCGGGCGACGCCGAACTGGTAATCGCCGCGATCGTCGGCTGCGCGGGCCTGATGCCGGTCATGGCAGCGGTCGAAGCGGGCAAGACCGTCGCACTGGCGAACAAGGAGGCGTTGGTCACGGCGGGCGAGCTGATGATCGGCGCCGCCGCCACGCACGGTGCGACGATCCTGCCGATCGACAGCGAGCATAATGCAATTTTTCAATGCCTTGCGGGGAACAACAAAGACACTGTCTCAAAAATTGTCCTGACCGCGAGCGGCGGGCCGTTTCGGACCGCGTCGGCCGGTTCGCTCGAAGCCGTCACGCCCGCGCAAGCCGTTGCCCACCCCAATTGGTCGATGGGCGCCAAGATCTCCGTCGATTCGGCGACGTGCATGAACAAGGGGCTGGAGCTGATCGAGGCGCATTACCTCTTCGGTCTGCCTTCGCAGCGGATCGAAATCCTGATCCATCCGCAATCCACCGTCCATTCGCTCGTCGAATTCATCGACGGATCAGTACTCGCGCAGCTCGGCGCAGCCGACATGCGCATTCCGATCGCTTACGCGCTCGCCTGGCCCGACCGTCTCGAAACCCCGGCGGAGAGGCTGGATCTTGCCGGACTTGGCCGGCTCGATTTCGAGGCGCCCGATCTCGAGCGCTTCCCGGCGCTGCGGATCGCTCGCGAGGCGCTCGAAGCCGGCGGGGCGGCCCCGATCGTGCTCAACGCCGCCAACGAAATTGCCGTGGACAGCTTCCTCAAGGGACGGATTCGCTTCCCGGAGATCGCACGGACCGTCGAGCAAGCGCTTGCCGAGTCTGCGGCCGAGGCGCCGCGATCGATCGCCGATGTGCTCGAAATCGACCGGGTGACCCGTGAGCGGGCTGAAGCGTCGATGAGCGAGGTGTGCCCGTAATGCTCCCGCAGCCGCCCCTCTGGCTGATCCTGGTCGCGTTCATGTGCATGCTCGGCCCGCTCATCTTTTTTCACGAGCTCGGTCACTATCTGGTCGCGCGCCTGTTCCGCATCCCGGCGGAGGCCTTTTCGATCGGCTTTGGGCACGAAGTGGCCGGCTGGACCGACAAGCAGGGGACGCGCTGGAAGATCGGCTGGATGCCGCTTGGCGGCTACGTCCGCTTCGTCGGCGACATGAGCCCGGCCAGCAATCCCGTCGACGAAAGCGAGATTCCGCCCGAGGACCGCGACCGGGCCTTCGCCCTCCGCCCCGTTTGGCAACGGTTCCTCGTCGTCCTCGCTGGGCCAGCAACGAATTTCCTCCTCGCAATCGCGATCTTTGCGGCGTTCTTTGCGACGATCGGGATGCCGAGCACGCCCAATCGCGTCGATGGCTTCTTGCGCGGCAGCGTGGCTCAAGCGGCGGGCGTCCATGTGGGCGACAGGATCGTGGCGATTGCCGGCCGGTCCACGCCGACCTTTGAAGAATTGTTCAGGGTCGTGATGTTGCGGCCTGGCGAACGGGTCGACCTGGAAATCCTGCGCTCGGGCAGGCCGATCACCATTCCGGTCACGATCAAGACAGAATTGCAACGCGATCGCTTCGGCCAGGAATTCAAGATCGGTCGGCTTGGGATCGGGGGCGCGGGCTTCGAATATACCCGCCCGTCCGCGATCCGACTTCTCCCGGAAGCGGTGGTCTACACTTTTCGCACCACTCGCGGGATGGTCGACGGGCTGGTCCAGATCATCACCGGGCGACGATCGGTCAAGGACGTAGGGGGCCCGATCAAGGTCGCGCAGGTCGCAGGTCAGCAGGCTTCGCTGGGCCCTTTGGCCTTCGCTCAGTTGCTGGCGCTGTTTTCAATTAATCTCGGATTCATCAACCTCTTGCCAGTCCCCATGCTGGATGGTGGCCACCTGTTCTTCTACGCAGTCGAAGCCGTTCAGCGGCGTCCGGTCAGTGCAAAGACGCTTGATTGGGCGTTTCGAGGGGGCCTCGCGCTCATCTTTGCATTGATGGTTTTCCTGACCGTCAATGATTTGGGTTCGCTTGGCCTCTGGGATCGGCTTCAGCGCTTGATTGGCTAGTTGGGTTGGGGCAGGGCGAACAGGGGCATGGCGGTCGGATGCCGCTGCACCCATTGCACAAAAGGCGGGGACGAGTGATTTCAAAGACGAAGAGTTTCAGGCGCGCCGGTGCGCTGCTCCTGGTTGGGACCGTCCTCGGGACATCGGCCACGCAATTGTGCGCCCAAACCGCACCTACACCAGCGCCTACGCCCGCGCCGCCACCTGCAGCTCCTGCGCCGGAGCGCACGATCCGCTCGATCATCGTTCACGGCAACCAGCGCCTCGAGCCCGAAACCATCCGCGCCTACGCCAACCTGACCCCGGGTCAGACCTACACCGCGAGCACGCTCGATCAGGCGCTGAAGGACCTTTACGGGACGCAGCTGTTCGCCGATGTCACGATCAGCGGCGCCGACACTGGCGACATTGTCATCGCCGTCCGCGAAAACCCGGTCATCAACCGCATCATTCTCGAGGGGAACAAGCGCCTCAAGGACGACAAGATCGTGCCTGAGATCAAGCTCGCCCCGCGGCAAATCTTCACTCGCCCCGCGGCGCGCGCCGACGTCGACCGCATCCTCGAGCTCTATCGCCGCCAGGGCCGTTTCGCGGCGCGGGTCGAGCCGAAGATCGTCCAGCTCGACCAGAACCGCGTCGACGTCGTGTTCGAAATCTACGAGGGCGACCTCGCCAAGATCCGTGCGATCAACATCCTCGGCAACACAAAATTCCCCGATGCACGACTGCGCAAGGAAATGTTCTCGAAGGCCGCCGGTGGCGTGCTCGGCTTCATGAAATCGAACGACACCTATGATCCGGATCGCCTTGCCGCCGACCAGCAGAAGCTTCGCGCTTTCTATCTGACCGAGGGCTATGCCGATTTTCGCGTGGTCTCGGCACTCGCCGAGCTGACCCCGGATCGGCGCGATTTCGTCATCACCTATGTGGTCGAAGAGGGACCGCGGTATAAGTTCGGCTCGGTCTCGGTCGACAGCGCGCTTCGCGACCTGCCCAACGACCGGGTCAAGCAAATCCTGAAGATCCAGCCGGGAACCTGGTTCAACGCCAAGGAGGTCGAGGACGCCGTCACCGACGTCAATGCGCAGGCGGGCAACCTCGGCTACGCCTTCGCCGACATCAACCCGGCCTATGACCGCGATCCCGAGAAAAAGTTGATGAACGTCACGCTCAAGATCACGGAGACGCCGCGCGTCTACGTCGAGCGGATCGACATCACCGGCAACACCTCGACCCGCGACAAGGTGATCCGCCGCGAGTTTCGCCTCAACGAAGGCGACGCGTTCAACGCACTCAAGCTCAAGCGCAGTCAGGACCGCATCCAGAGCCTCGGCTATTTCCAGGAAAAGTTGGAGATCAAACAGATCGAAGGTTCGGCGCCGGACCGCGTGGTGCTCGGCCTCGACGTCGAGGAAAAGCCGACGGGGCAGCTCTCGCTGTCGGGCGGCTATTCGAGCCTCGAGAAGTTCGTCATCCAGCTCGCGGTTTCGCAGAACAACTTCCTCGGCAAGGGCCAGTCGCTCGACGCCTCGGTGAATTACTCGGCGTATTCGAAGTCCATCGAGCTCGGCTTCGCCGATCCCTATTTCCTCGACAAGTCGATTTTGTTCGGCGGGCAGCTCTACCGCCGCGACTACCGCAGCTTCAATTTCGTCGGCAACCAGCGCAACACGACCTATTCCCAAGTCAGCACCGGCGGCGGCCTCCGCACCGGTTTCCCGCTCACGGAATACTGGACGGTCGGCACGCGCTACAATCTGGTTCAGGACAAGATCTCGCTCGACAAGAGCACGTTCTACACCGATCCAGATGGCACCGGACCCCTGGCCCCTCGCTGCGATCCGCTGAAGGCGGGCCAATATCTTTGCGACGAAGTCGGCACCCGGACGACGTCGCTTGTCGGTTATTCAACCGCCTACGACGACACCGACGGCATTCACCCGACCAGAGGCCAGCGTGCGGTCTTCAGCCAGGACATCGCGGGCCTGGGCGGCGACGTTAAGTACGGCCGGCTGCGCGCCGACGCGACCAAGTACAAGAGCTTCGGCGGCTTCATTTTGTCGGCCCATGTCGAGGGCGGCTACATCAAGGCCTTCCAGGCGGCGCCGGGGCCCAACCGCGATGCGATCCGGCTCACCGACCGCTTCTTCGGGCCTCAGCTCCGCGGCTTCGATATCCGCGGCATCGGCCCGCGGGTCCAGCGCATTCCGTATAATGCCGACGGCACGCTCGCGACCGATCAGGCGAGGATCGTCGACTCGCTCGGCGGCAAAACCTATTATGCCGGCCGGCTCGAGCTCGAGGTTCCAATCAGCTCGGCGCTGCGGAGCGCGGGACTTCGGCCGTCCGCATATGTCGATGCCGGGTCATTGTGGAACATCACGTCGCCGGCGCTGACCGACGCGCTCAGCATCTGCACCGCGAAGGCCGGAAAGACGGTGCCGACCATCATCCGCCATCCGGGCGATCCCGCTTGCTCGGCCACGGACTATGACATCGCCCCCGGGTTCAAGGAGTTCTTCCTCGGCAACTCCGCCAAGCCGCGCCTCTCGGTCGGCATCGGCGTCAACTGGGTTTCACCCTTTGGGCCGCTCCGGCTCGATCTCGCCAAAGCCCTCCTCAAGCAAAAGGGCGACGACACCAAACTCTTCCAATTCAACGTAGGGACTCAATTCTAATGAAGAAATTGCTCGTTTCCGCCGCTGTCGCGGCGGCCATCCTCACGCCCTCGGTCGCGCTGGCGCAGGCCGTCCCGGCGGCAGTCATCGCGGTCGTCGATCTCGACCGGATCACCACCGAGTGTACGGCCTGCAAGACGGCGTCCGCCGCGCTGCGCGCTCAGGTCACGTCGCTGCAGAACCGCGAAAAGTCGCTGGCGACACCGCTCCAGACCGAGCAGAAGTCGATCCAGGCGGCGATCGACGCGCTCCAGGGCAAGGAGCCCGACGCGGCTCTTCAGGCCCGCGTCAAGGCGTTCCAGGCCAGGCAGCAGCAGGGCGCTCAGGAAGTGCAGGCGCAGCAGGTCCAGATCCAGCGCAACCAGCAATTCATCCAGAAGCAGATCAGCGACAAGCTCGGGCCGATCTATCAATCGGTGATGCAGCGTCGCGGCGCCAACGTCATGCTCGAGACTGGGGCGACCCTGGCGACGACCACCTCGGTCGACGTCACCAGCGACGTCCTCGCGGCGCTGAACACGGCGATGCCATCGGTCTCGGTGACAGCGCCGGCGGCGCCCAAGCCGGCCGCGCCGCAGGGCCGCTAAGCCACCCGTGAACGACCAACCGGCCAGCGCCGCCGACACCACGCTCGATATCCGGCGAGTGATGGCGGCGCTGCCGCATCGTTATCCGATGCTGCTGATCGATCGCGTCGAATCCCTCGTCCGCGACGAGCGGATCGTCGCGGTCAAGGCGGTCTCGATCAACGAGGAGTTCTTCCAGGGCCACTTCCCGGGAAGGCCGATCATGCCCGGCGTTCTGCAGGTCGAGGCACTGGCTCAGGCGGCGGGCGTGCTTGCGATCGAAAGCCTTGGGCTCGCCGGTTCGGGCAAGCTGGTTTACTTCATGTCGATCGACGGCGTGAAGTTCCGCAAGCCAGTGGAGCCCGGCGTGTTGCTGAAGCTCGAAGTCGAGTTCATCCAGAAGCGCTCCCGCGTTTGCAAGTTCGCGGGCAAGGCGACGCTGGATGGCGAGGTTGCCACGCAGTGCGAGTTCACGGCGATGATCGCCGATCCGCCCTCGGACTGACCCGCCAGCCGTTCCCAGATCGCAATATTCTGAATGCCTCGGCGAGGACTTCGCTTGCCAGCATGTCTTCCGGCGGCAAGTCCGCGCGAATCGCGCCGTCCGCGACCAGCAAGGCGCGATCGAAGGCGGGCACGAGCTCGATGTCGTGCAAGGCGACCAGCGCAGCCGCGCCCGCCGCAACCGTCGAGCGCAGGACCTCAATCATCCGCAGCACCCAATAGGGATCGAGGTTCGACAAGGGTTCGTCGAGCAGCAGCAGGCGGGGGCGGGGTGCCAGGGTCCGTGCCAGGAGTACGCGAGTCCGCTCGCCGGTCGACAGCCGATCGACCGGCCGATCGGCCAGGCTCTCCAGCTCGAGAATGCCGATCAATTCTTCCACCCGGTGGGCATCAGGTGCCGGCAAACCGAGGGCGATGATGTCGCGGGCCAGGATCGGCCAGGCGATCTCGCGGCTAGCCGGCATGAAGCCGACGAGCCTGGGGCGCCGCGCCGGCGGGGCGGTGGCGATCGCCTCGCGATCGATCGTCGCCGATCCGGAGCTCGCCTCGATCGCGCCGAGCGCTCGCAACAGGCTGGTCTTACCGCCGCCGTTGGGGCCGATGACCGCCGTCAGCTGACCCGCTGGTACCTCGAGATCGGTCGCCTGCAGCCGTGCCGCCAGCGCTATGCCGCGGGCTTCGAAGAGCGCCGTCATGACGTCACCCTCCGCCGCATGGTGACGACGATCCATACGAACAGGGGCGTACCGGCGACCGTTGTCAGGATGCCCACGGGGATCGTCCGTCCCTCCGGCCCGAAGCGGACCGCGATGTCGGCGACGAGCAGGAGGATGCTTCCGATCAGGCCGGCGGGAACCAGCGCCTGGCCGGGATGGCCGCGGCTCAGGCGCCGCGCCGCGTACGGCGCCAGCAGGCCGACGAAACCGATCGCGCCGCACACCGATACGCAGGCCCCGATCGCAATCGAGGATAGGACAATGACCTGAAGCGCGAGCCGGCGCGGGTCGTAACCGAGCGATGCGAGGACGTCCTCGCCAAGGGCGATCAAGTCCAGGGGGCGGGAGCGCAGGGCAAGAATCGCGCAGCAGATCGCCGCAGGAATGAGAGCGATCGCGGCCTGGGGCAGGCTGCGGTCGACGAAGCTGCCCATCAGCCAGTCGAAGCTGTCGTAGAAAGCGAATGGCGAAGGAGCGAGGGCAAGCAGCAGGCTGGTCCCGGCACCCGCCGCAAGCGCGATCGCGATGCCGGCCAGAAGCATCGTTGTCGTTTCGGCCCGCCTGCCTGCAAGCAACACCATCAGCGCCAGCGCTCCAAGCGAACCGGCGGCGCCCGCTACGGCAAGCGCGAGCGGTTGCGTGGCGCCGAGCCAGTAAGCGGCGAAGACGGTGCCCAGCGCCGCGCCGCTGCTGCTCCCCGTCACGTCGGGCGAAGCGAGGGGATTGCCGAACAGCGACTGCAGCGCAGCGCCAGTCATTCCCAGCACAAAGCCATAGCCGAGCACCAGCAGCGTGCGCGGGAGACGAATTTCGAACAGCAATTGCCACGCCGTGTCGGGTGCGCTGCGCTGGAGCTCCGCGATCGGCGCGAGCGGCGTAACGAGATGCGCCAGCGCCAATGCGAACATCATCATCACCAGCAAGAGGGTCGTTCGGATCACTTCACGACTCTCCTCAAGCGTTCGATCTCGGCGATCATCAGCGGGCCCATACAGGTCCAAGCGCGTCCGTCCGTGACGATGCGCCGGGACGTTGCCTGCTGGACGATCGGATGCGACAGCCAGCGCACGCCGCCCGACATTTGACCGGATCGATAATCGCTGATTACCAATGCCTTGGGCGGTTCAGTAAGCAAGGTTTCCAAAGAAACTTTGCCGCCGACGACGGGCCGTTGGCGCAGCCCCGCCAGCCGCAGCCACTGCGCGCCGAGCGAATCCGGGGCGAGGGTGAAGCCGCCACCCGAAATCCACATCGCGTCTTCGGCCTTGGTCGGCGCGCTCTGTCGAAGGATCTCGATGCGGCGGACCCACGGGTCGGCTCGATGGACGTCCCCAAGCACAACCGCGACGCGCCGCAGGTTCGAGACAACGTCGTCGAGAGTCATTGGAAGCGCGACGTCGACCGGGTGGATACCGATGCGGCTCGCGAGATAGGCCCGCGAGCGGCCGCCGCCGCCCATGTTGAGAATGACGGCAGGGTGCTCGGCCAGAACCTGCTCAATCGTGCCGTCATTTGCTGGGAAGCGTCGTGCCTTGCGCCACAGCGCCGTTTCCCGAGGATCGCGCGAGAGGAAGCTGACGCTGGCAATTTCGCCCGGTTTCGCCAGCAACAGGAGCATTTCGTCCGTGCACAGGTTGACCGACGCAACGCGCGTTGGTGACGCGGCCGTTACAAGGGCGATGAGGAGAGCAGTTAGCATGACGCGGCCAGGTACGGCGTGAAACGGACCCACGAGCCGTCCTCGGATCGCTGAACATCGGCGGGCGCACGGAGCATGTCGGTGACCATTTCGGCCGACTCGACCAGCCGCGGCCCCGGGCGATTGAAGAAATACTGGCCGTCGGCAATGAACACACGCCCGTCGCGCACCGCGGTGAGGCTGGCCCAGCCGGCCAGCCGCGTCAACGCCCCCATCTCGGCCAGGCTCTGCTCGACTCGATATCCGCAGGGCATGACGATGATGACGCCAGGATCCTGCGCGGCTGCGTCCGCCCAATCGACATAGTGCGAATGCTGACCCGCGAGGAGCGGCATCCCACCGGCGAGCTCGATCAGCTCGGGGATCCAATTGCCGGCGATCATCAACGGATCGACCCATTCAATCGCGAGAACGCGCGAGCGCTCGTCGCCTTTCGGCAGCATCTCGAGACGTGCCTGCAGCCGACGGACGAGCTCGCGTCCGCGGTCCCCGACGCCGCTCGCGCAAGCGACCGAGGCGATATCACCCCAGACATCGTCCAATGTGTCGGGCGATAGCGACAACAGCCTGGGCGCCGTGCCCAGCCACGAACCGAGCGCTTCCTCGAGATCCGCCGGTGTCACCGCGCAGACGGCGCACTGCGACTGGGTCAGGATCACATCGGGCCGGAGACTTCGAAGCAGCTCGGCATCCACTTCGTAGACCGACAGGCCCTGGCGGACGATTTCGTGCACGCGGTCGTCGATCTGGCGCGAGGTCAGGCCCTTCTCGAGCTTGGTCGAAGTACAGACTGGAAGCCGTTGAACCCATTCGGGATAGTCGCACTCATGCGAGCGGCCGACGAGCTGCTCGCCGAGACCGAGCGCGACTACGATCTCGGTCGCGCTCGGCAGCAGCGAAACGATCCTCAGGTTTTTCACATCCGCCATCGCAGGCCTGCATAAGCCGCCCGGCCCGGCGAGACGAAGCTGAAGACCTGCTCGTAATGCTCGTCGAGGATATTCTCGACGCGGCCGAACAGCTCGAGGTGATCGCTGAGGCGGTAGTCGGCGTTCCAATTGAGCAAGAGATAGTCGTCGAGCTTGACCCTCAGTGGAGAGCCGAACGGCGGCAAGATGAAGGCGTCGTCGGCCGCCTTGCCGTTGTAGCGGGCGACGACCGTGGTCCCCCAGCGCTCCCCGGGAACTCGATAATCGACCGCGAGGCTCGCCACGTGCTTCGGCCGGCGGACTTCCTCACGACCCGCCTCGCGAGCGTGCAGGTAGGTGTAGGCCGCGTCGATTCGCCACGATGGCGTGAGACGCAGGTTGGCGAACGTCTCGACACCGCGTTGCGACGAAACTTCACTGCTGTTGGCGCCGACGAAGCCGATGCCCGGCAGGAACGCGAAGATGATCTCGTCGTGCAGCCGGTTGCTGAAATAGGTCGCTCCGATTTGTCCGCGGCCCGCTCCGAAGTCTTGCTCAATCCCCGCCTCCCAGCCCCGCGACGTCTCCGGCTTGAGATCAGGATTGCCGAGGAATTGACCGTCGACGAAGCCGAACAACTCGAAAATTCCGGGATATTTGACTCCCGATCCCGCGGCTGCGCGGAGGCGGGTCCCGCTCGCGAAGCGATAGCTGCCCTGCACCCGGTCGGTCGTGTCGTTTGCAAAGCGGCTGTTGAAGTCATGGCGGACCGCCGCGCCGAACGCTGCATTGTCGCCGAGGAGAAGTTCGTACTGGCCGACCACACCCGACGTATTGATGTGCTTCCAACCGTTGAAGGCGAAGCCGGCAGGGTCGGCATTGCGAAAGGACTCACGCTCACGATCCGCGGCCAGGGTCAGGCGGTGCTTCACGCTGCCAGTGCCGAAGCGGAACGTCGTGTCGTACGATCCCTTGAACCGACCGCCGCGATCTCCCGAGGTGCGTGCCGACGGGTCGAACGTGTCCCGCTTCACGTCCGCGAATTGCGCCGACAGCGCGTGGCTCCATCGTCCGTCGAGCAAATCGAGCTCGCCCCGAGCCAATCCATAAAGAGCGTCGTTTTTCAGATACGTGCCCGGCGAATCGATCGTCTGACCGAAGGTCGGGCTCGCCGGATCGGCCTCGGAGAGGTTGAAGTCGCTCTTGAGCCGTGAGTAGCGCAACACCCCTGTCAGACGAAAATTGGGAGCGGGGGTCGCGCCGAGCTTCGCCGACGCCGCCTCGCCGTCGGAGCCGAGCTCGCGCGAGCCATCCCTCGCATTGGGTGTGCCGCCGGTCCGGCGTCCCGTTGCCGTCAGCGCATAGTCGAAGTGCCCGCTGGCGCCGGCCGCGCGTGCGGAGGCGTTCACCGTGGCGAACGACCCGCCTTCCAGTCGCGCCGAGACGCCCGGCGCCTCGCGACCGCTTGCCGTGATGTACTGCACCACCCCGCCGATCGCATCCGAGCCGTAGATGGCGCTCTGCTGTCCGCGCAGCACTTCGACCTTGCTTGCCTCATCGGCCTGCAGGCTGCTGAAATCGAATTCCCCGAAGAACGGATCCGAGACCTCGATGCCGTCGATGAGCACCAGCACATGATTGCCCTCGGTGCCGCGAAGGCGGATCTGACTTAGTCCCGGGGTACCGGCGACCGCGACGCCCGGCACGTCGCGAAGGGCGTCCGACAGGTCGCGGACCTGGCGCCGCTCGATCGCGTCGCTGTCGATCACCGTCACCGATCCGCCGATCTGGTCCGCGGGAATGCCCTGGCCGGAGCGGTCGCCAGTGACGACGATCGTCTGGTCTGGCGGCACCTTCGCTGCAACTGCTTCCGCAGCGATCAAGATGAATGCTGAAATCATTGGTCAACCTCCTGAAACGACACGAACATGTCGTCACAAGAGGGACCTCGCCCTCCGCCCCGCGGCTGCTCCCGGCCGGGAAACGAACGACGGATCAAGGCAAGTGTCTGACTCGAAGGAGCGTGTCGCTCCGTCCTACAGTTGCGGGCACAGCGCCGGATTCAACACCGGCTTCCTTGTTAGCCGACGGTCGTAACCGCCGGACCCTGATCCTGCGCTCACGGCTGAACCGGCGCTCGAACCTTGTCAAGAACAGGCCCGTCCGCTAGGGGCGCGCGACACTTGTTGCGGCTGGTCGGAAACCAGCTGCTAACCCAAGGAAAATCAAGATGAAGTCCGAAGGCCATCCCGATTATCACATGATCACCGTCGAAATGACCGACGGGACCAAGTTCCAGACCCGTTCGACCTGGGGCAAGGAAGGCGACACTCTCCACCTCGAGATTGATCCCAAGGTCCACCCGGCGTGGACCGGCGGCAACCAGAAGCTGCTCGATGCTGGTGGCCAGGTGGCGCGCTTCAACAAGCGCTTTGGCGGACTCACCCTCGGCAAGAAGTAAGCCTTGCGGTTCTCGCCGCTGACCTCGGCTCCAGTGCTGGAGACCGAGCGTCTGATTTTGCGCGGATTCGTCGAGGACGACCTGCCGTCCCACGCAGCGATGCTCTCCGATCCCGAGGTGATGAAGCATTTCGGCGGCGCGCAGTTCGGCCGCGAGGAGTCGTTCCGCCGGCTGCTCGGCGGCGTCGGTCTGTGGCAGCTGCAAGGGACGGGGCTGCTCGGTGCCGAGCGGAAATCAGACGGCAAGCTGGTCGGTCACGTCGGATTGTTCGATTACCACCGCGAAATGGAGCCGCTGATCGAAGGCGTGCCCGAGCTCGGGTACATCTTTGCGACCGAGGTCCACGGTCAGGGCATCGCCAGGGAGGCGTGCGACGCGCTGCTCGGCTGGGCCGATGCCCAGTTGGACGCGGATGAGACGGTCGCGATCATTTCGATCGGCAACGACCCGTCGATGAAGCTTGCCGCGCGTTTGGGCTACGAGCGCGAGCCCGACGGGGTCTATCGGAACGAGCCGGTCAGCCTGTGGCGGCGCAGACGCCCGGCCTGATCACCAGCCGCCGCCACCGCCGCCACCACCGCCACCACCGGAAGACCCGCCACCGCCTGAGCCGCTCGACGAGCCTGGCGCGGTGGACGCCGAACTGATGGTGCTCGACAGGGACGACCCCACGTCGTGTGTGAACCCGGTCGGATTGTCCCATGGGCTGTTGCTTCCGGCATACCAGACGAACCCCTGATGCCCTTGAGCGGCCGCCGCGGCGAGGACGCCGGCGAAGCGTTCCGCCCAGCGGTTCTCAACGCCGAGCGCGATCGCATAGGGCAAATAGCGCTCGAAAACCTCGGGCGTGTCCCTGGGCGCGGTCATGCGATCGAGCCGCTCGGCTTCGGTGATCGAGAGATACTGCTTGAACCCGGCGATATGGTCGAGGACGGTGCGTCCCTCCGGCGTCGGCGCCGAGATCCACCAGAAAGCGGAAAGCACGAGCGGCGCGGCGAGCGCGGGAAGCGCAACCGGCAGCCACCAGCCGGTGTTCAGCGCTTCGGCAATCATCGGCGCACCGAGGGAAGCCGCGATAGCCACACCCGCCAGGCTGGCCAGCGAGAGCAGGCATTTGCCGACCGCGGAGTCGTGAAAGACCAGCCACAACAAAGCGACGGCCAAGAGACTTCCGAAGATCGCGCCCGCGGTCGAGGGGGCGACTCCGTTTGTCGCTACGACGACGGAAACGGCGCTAAGCCAAAGGCCGGCCAGGAAAAGCAGCAACCCCGCGGCAGCCCAGCCGTAGTTGCGCTTGAACAGCTTGTCTTCATATTTGACCTTCAGGACTTCCGATAAGGCATTGTTGGCAGCGGAGAAGCTCTCGTGATTTTTCTGCTCCATCATGATCTCTTCGCCCGGTCGACAAAGACAATCGAGCGCGGCCTCTTCCTCCTCTGGGAGCGGCGTCGGCGCATCGAGGCGTTCGAGCCGCGTATGCTTTCCCGAAAGCCAACCGCGGTCTTCCTCGACCATTCGAACATGGCCACGAACGCCCATGTCGACCAGCGCCGAAGCGAAACTCCGATTGTCCGCGCCCATCCGCGTCACGTACCGCATAGCGGCGGGGCTCAGATCGTCCGGCGGGGAGAAGATCGGCACGACGGTCCCGGCACGCGGATCGCGTCCGGCCCGCTGCCACGCCACGTAGCAAAATCCGCAAAGCCCAAGCAGGACGAGAAGGCCGAGTGCGGGAGGGCCGTAGTCGGCGAGCCACCAGGCGGCGCGATTTGCCGCGGCGGCTTCAGCGACGACATCCTTCGGAAAGGCCGCGGCGACGGTCAGGCCTTCGTAGGGGGCAAGGCCTTTCGTCGTCCGGAAAGCGATCTCGCCCGGACCGTCGGCGATGACTTCGGCGTTCGAGGCCGTCGATCCCTGGGATCCGGTGTACGCCGACGGCTGCGCGAAACTTGCTGATGTTGGCAGGTGAAGACGTGCTTCAGCCAGATCGATCGGGAATGGCCAACCGTTGCCCGTGGCGTTCCAATAGAGCTCGTCATAGCCCTTGAAGCGGCCGATTTGCCGCGTTGTCCGGTAGTGAAGCACGAAGCTGTGCTCGCCGACCGGGATGATCCGATCCGGATCGCCGACCTTGATCCTGACGCCGTTTCCGTAAGGCGCGCTACTGGCAGGCACCGGCGCGCCGTCGAGCGTTGCCCCATCCATGGTGAACCCAACACGAATCTGTCCGCCGCCGCGGGGATTGCGATAGCGCGTCGGAAAATCGCGAAGAATGCCGTGGTTGATCGTCACATTCTCGACGTTGACGTCGATCGTCTCGGTGACTTCGAGCGAGCTGTCCTTCTGGATTCGGACGTCGCTGAGGAAGCGCAGGATGCGCTCTTCGGCATGCGCCGACGTCGCGGCGAACAGAAGCAGCGCGGAGACGGCGCGCAGCGCGCGGAGCATGGTCAGGCCGCGGGCTGGGCGAATGAAACCTTGGGTGCGCTCTGGATGCTCGGGTCGTCGTCCTGGTAGAAAGGTTCTTCACGAAAGCCGAGCGGGCCCGCGACCACGACGGCCGGGAAGCTCTGTATGCTCGAATTCAGGTCACGGACGGTCGCGTTGTAATAGCGCCGCGCGCCCTGGAGCTCGCCTTCGATCGCGGAAAGCTGGCCCTGGAGCTGGAGGAAATTCTGGTTGGCCTTGAGGTCGGGATAGGCCTCCGCCACCGCGAACAGCCGTCCGAGAATGCCGGTCATCTGGGCATCGGCGTGCGCCGTCGCCTCGACGCTGCCGGCGTTGACGCTTGCCGCGCGCGCCTTGGTGACCTGCTCGAACACTTCGCGCTCGTGCGTCGCATAACCTTGGACCGTCTCGACGAGGTTGGGGATGAGGTCGGCGCGGCGCCGCAATTGGACGGTGATCCCGCTGAAGCCTTCCTTCACCAGCGCCCGCAGCCGGACCAGGCGATTGTACAGGCCAATCGCCATCAACAGCAGCAGGACGATGACGCCCAGCACAATCCAACCAACCATGATGAAGCCCCCTGTGATCGCCCGAAAGCGACCATAAGGCAGGACGTTGACGCGCGCTAGAAGGCGGGAATGCCGGTGATCGCGCGGCCCATGATCAGGGCGTGGACGTCGTGCGTACCTTCGTAGGTGTTGACGGTCTCCAGATTCGCCGCATGGCGCATGACGTGGAACTCGGCGCTGATGCCGTTGCCGCCGTGCATGTCGCGGGCGATCCGGGCGATATCGAGCGCCTTGCCGCAATTGTTGCGCTTGATCAGGCTGATCGTCTCGGGGATGAGCTCGCCGTCTTCGAGGCGGCGGCCAACGCGCAGCGCCGCCTGAAGCCCGAGCGAGATCTCGGTCGCCATGTTGGCGAGCTTGAGCTGCACCAGCTGGTTGGAGGCGAGTGGACGGCCGAACTGCTTGCGGTCGAGCGTATATTGGCGCGCCGCTCGGTAGCAGGCTTCCGCTGCGCCCATCGAGCCCCAGGCGATGCCGTAGCGGGCGCGGTTGAGGCAGCCGAACGGACCCTTCAGGCCCTCGACGTTGGGCAGCAGCGCATCCTCGCCGACCTCGACCCCGTCCAACACGACCTCACCGGTGATCGAGGCGCGGAGCGACAGCTTCTCCTTGATCTTGGGCGCGGACAGGCCCTTTGCGCCTTTGTCGAGCACGAAGCCGCGGATCTTGCCGTCGTGCGCCTCGGACTTCGCCCAGACCACGAACACATCGGCGATCGGCGAATTGGTGATCCACATCTTGGTGCCGGTGAGGACGTACCCACCCTGCACCTTCTGGGCGCGGGTGCGCATGCTGCCCGGGTCCGAGCCGGCGTCGGGTTCAGTCAACCCGAAGCAGCCGACCCATTCGCCGCTCGCCAGCTTCGGAAGATACTTCCGGCGCTGCTCCTCGGTGCCGTAGGCGAAGATCGGGTACATCACGAGGCTCGACTGAACCGACATCGCCGAACGGTAGCCGCTATCGACCGCCTCGACAGCGCGGGCAATCAGGCCGTAGCTGACGTAGCCGAGCCCGGCTCCGCCATAGTCGTGCGGGATGGTCGCTCCGAGCAGGCCGAGCTCGCCCATCTCGCTCAGGATCGCGCGGTCGAAATCCTCATCGAGATAAGCGCTGGTCACACGCGGCTGCAGCTTCTCCTGCGCGTAGCCCTCGGCGGTATCGCGGACGAGGCGCTCCTCGTCGCTCAGCTGATGGTTGAGATCGAACGGATCCGCCCAGTCGAACGGAAGGATGGCAGGCTCGCCCACAGTGAAATGCCCCGCGTTGTCAGAAAGTCGGGGCGCTCTTAGCGGCGCGGCGCCGTCTTCGCCACCCCGGCTAGAAGGTGCGCTTTAGGGTCAGCCCGAAATCGACGTGCTTGTTGCGCGGGCGGAACTCCGACGCCCACGGCACAGGGTTGGTCCGATTGGGCCGGAAGAATGTCCGGTGCCGCAGAGCCTTGGTATTCAACATATTGTCGACATCCAGCGTGACGGTGGTCTTGGAATTGGGACGGAACTCAATGAACGCCGACCCGTAAGCGCCGGCGTTCTTGAAATCATCGATCTCATCGGTGCGGAACAAGGTGTAATGGGCACGGTCCTGCAAGGAAGCGCCATAGCTCCACTGCCCCAGGTCCTGGCGGTAATCGACTTGCCACTGCCAGGCCGGCCAGAAATCGGTCCAGTGGCGCATCTCGTGCGTACTCGGATCTTCGACGCGCGTTTTCTGCAGCGTGCCGGTGGCGGTTAGCCGGCCACCCTTGATCCCCAGGCGGTCGAGCGGTGCGTTGACATTGATGCTTGCAAAGCGGCGCGTGCCAGTCCCGAGATTGCCCGGCGCGTCGAGACCATCGTCGTTGAGGATGCGGTCCTGGAGCTGGTTGACCTTGTCGTACCCGAGATCGAGCTTGACCAGGCCGGTCTTGAGCAGCGGGTGCTCGACCGTGAACCGATATTGCCACGTCTGCTGCGGCACGAGGTTGGCATTGCCGCCGTTGACTCGTCCCGCGGAAATATCGGCGGCACTGATGAAATCATAGAAGTTGAGCTGGGCGACGACCCGCTGCACCGCCGCGCGTGCGTGCCAGCCATTGTCATTCCAATCGAGCGCGAGGTTCGGCTTGAAGAAGCTCAGCGATCGATCGGCCTCGGCATCGCCGCGCACCTTCAGTTTCGAAGTCTCGAATCGGACGCCGCCGTCGAGATGCAGGGTCGAGGTCAGTGATCGGCCAACCGTGAGATAGCCCTCGGCGCGCTTCTCGCTGACCGTGGCATTGTCGATCGGAAGATCGACGGGCTTCTCGCTGCCATCGGCGTTGATGATCGAAAAAGTGAGGTGATTGTCGAGGTTGTTATAGGCCGCCTCGACTCCGGCATCGACGGAGAAGCCCGCGAGGTTCGACCGGGTCCAGCTCAATCGGCCAATGGTCTCGGCCTGTCTGGCTTTCTGCACCTGGCGGAAGCCGCCGAGAACCGGCGGGCCTCCGGTGTAGATGTCTTCGTAGTCGCGGCGCTTGCGCGTCGCCAACCCGACCAGCTTGATCGCACCGCCGCCGAGCGGGCGCGAAATGTCGCCGCCGACTTCGAAGCCGGGCTGATTGTACCGTTGGAACAGCTCGTCATCATGTTCGGGACCGTTCGCCGGGATCACGTGGTTGGTTTGCGGCCGGACGCCGTTCTTGTCCTCCTGGATGCGGGCGTTGAGATGGATCGTGTGATCGGCGGCCGAGCCAAGCGTCCAGTTGATCGCCGCGAACGGCTGACGGATGTAATAATGATTGACCTTGATCCGCCGCTCCGCGGTCGGGCCTTGCGCCGGAACGCGGAAATCGTCGATGCCGTTCTCGATATAGTCGGTGCGGTTGAGACCGGCGGAGAGATTGAACTCGGATGGCCCGCGATGCAGCACCACCGAGGCCGTGGCATCGGGCACAAGCAGGTGCTCGTTGGAATAGCGGCGCAGCGAGCCGGTGAAATTGCCTTCTATGCCGCGTCCGGGAGCGGCGGACAGGATGATGTTCAAAACCTGCGTCTTGCCCGCGTAATCGGCGCCATAGAGATCGCCAGGACCGACTTCGACGCGCACCACCTGCTGGGCGGGGATGCGGCTTAGCGTCTGCTGCAGGCTTTCGGACTTGCTGCTCGGCCGGGAGCCGTTGAGGACGACGTTGCCGGCGGCCCCGGCGAACCCGCGGACATTGCTGTCGCCGAGGTCGAGCGCAAAGCCCGGCACGCGCTGCGCTATGTCGAGCGCGGTGCGCGGCGCATATTGCGCAAAGAACGCCGCGTCATAGTTGGTCGTGCGCCCGCTTTGCGAAGCCGGCGCCGCTTGCGCCGCCATGGTCGGCGACGGAGCCGGCGCGGATGGCGAAGGCGCCTGAGCCGTCGCCGAGGTGGCAGTGATCAGCGCGGCGGTGGCGACCGTCGCGAGCAGCACAGCATTAGGCATTATATGGTCCCCTGGGGATGGCACCGGAGGGCACAGTTACGGGCCCGCACCGACCCGCTCCATCGGGGTTCTACCTATCTGCGGACGGTTCGACGGAACCGCCGTCCAGGTCTGCGAAGGGGCGAAGGGACTAATGCGCAGCGGCTCCGCTCCCGCCAAAGCTCTGTTTGAAGGTCAAACCGATGCGAACATGGCTATCGCGATGCCGATAATCTTCCAGCGCCGGCTCGGGCGACGTGCGGTTGGGGATGAACAGCAGCCGGTCGCGGTCGCCGCCGGTATCGGAAATATCGGTCAGGTCGAGCGTCACCGTACTCTTCGTTGACGGACGGTATTCGACGAACCCGCTGACAAAGGGCTGCGTATTGAAATTGGTGTCGAATTCGTCGGTGCGGAAGAAGGTTATCCGGCGATTGTCGTTGAGGGTGAAGCCATAAGCGAACTTGCCTGCGTCGCGGCGGATATCGGCATCCCACTGCCAGCGGGGATAGAAACCGCTGAAGTCGCGCGAGCGATGCGAGATCGGATCGTCGACGCGAGTCCGCTGAACCTGACCGTGAAGCTTGATCCTGAGTCCCGTCCACAGCCGATCGAGCGGCGCGTCGAGCGTCAGGTCGGCATATTGCCGGCGACCCTTACCGAGATTGCCCGGGGCGTCGAACGCATTGCCGTCATCGTCAAGAATGAGGATGCGGTCCTGGAGCTTGCTGACAAGGTCGTAGCCGAGTTCGAGCCGCGCCTTGCCTTGCCCAAAGATCGGGTGCTCGACCAGCAATCGGCTCTCCCACGTCCGCTGCGGCACGAGATTGGCGTTGCCGCCATTGACGCGACCAACCGACAACTCGGCCGAACTCACGAAATCGAAAAAGTCGAGCTGCGCAACGGTGCGGCGAAGGATCGCCTGGGCGTGCCAGCCGGCGCCGGGCTGCCAATCGAAGGTCACGCTCGGCTTCAGGAACTTGAGCGAGCGGTCTTCGGTGGCATCGCCGCGGACCTTGAGCCGTGACATCTCATAGTTCAGCGCCGCGTCCATCCTGAGATTGTGGGTCAGCGGACGCCCGGCGTTGACGTAGACCTCGCCGCGCAGCTCTTCGACGGTCGCGTCCTCGATCGGAAGATCGATCTTCGTTCGGTCACCACCGGGCTCGAGCGAAAAGAAGTCGAGGTGATAGTCAAGGGTGTTCCAGGCGGCCTCGGCGCCGGTTTCGAACCGGAATCCGAGCAAGTCCTGCCGCGACCAGCTGACCCGACCGATTGACTCATTGCGCTGCGATTGAGTGAGCTGTTCCGAGCCGCCCAGGATCTCGGCTCCGCCCAATGAACGGAAGAGGTAGGTGTCGCGCGTCGTCTTGTGCTGGCGGTTTGCCAGCCCCACGAGCTTGACCGCGCCATTTGCAAGGGGGCGCGTGACGTCGCCGCCGACCTCATAAACGGTGGTCTTGTAATCCTCGACGAGGTTATCGTCCCGCTCGGCATCGCCGACCGGCGTCACATGGTTGTCCTGAAGCAGGAAAAAGGTGCTCGGCGCGACCCGCGCGTTGAAGTGGACCGATTTGTCATCGGCCTGCTCGAGCGCCCAGCTACCAGACAGATAGGGGTCGTGCGGGTGGATGTGGTTGAACTTGTCGCGGAACTCGACGAGATCGCCCGTCGCGAAGTCCGTGACACGATCGAATCCCTCCTCGAAATAGTCGGTTCGTCCGAGATCGCCCGACAAGCTGAACGTGGACGGACCTCGGCTCACGAGGATCGACGCGCTGGCGGTGGGGACAACCTTGCCGAACCAGTGGCGCACGGCGCTGACCGTCGCATTGCCGGCAATGCCGCGGTCCGCCGACAGGAACAGGTTCGCGACCTGGGTTTTGCTGGAATAGTCCGCGCCGTAGAGGTCACCCGGACCAACCTCGACCTTCTTGATGCGGCTTGCGGGGATTCGAGCGAGCAATGATTGCAGCGTCTCCGACTTGGAGCTCGGACGCGCTCCGTTGAAGACGACGTTGCCAGCGGTCCCGGAGAAGCCGCGGACGTCGACTCCGGTCGCGGCCTCACTGCTGCCGAGGTCGAGGGTGAAGCCGGGAATGCGCTGAACGATGTCGAGCGCGCTGCGCGGTGCATATTGGGCGAAGAAAGCGGCGTCATAGACCGTCGTCCTGCCGGCCTGCGCCGGGGTTGCCTGCGGCAGCTCGCCCGCGCCCGGAGTTTGGGCAAAGGCAGGGGATGCAGCCAACGCCGCGACGCAAACGGTGATCAGGAGAATTCGAGCAGACGCAGACATTGACGCGAACTCCGAGAGGTTCAGAACCTCTCCGGTTTGCGCGAGCGCCGTCAGCGCACGCGGGAAACCAGCGTCAATTCTTCGTCAAAAACGTTTTTGAATCGCTGATCCAGGCCTGCCGGCTAAGCGGCGCCAGACCGGCCTTTTGTCGCTGGACGTTGATTGCGAGTCGAATGCGATCTTCGATCTCGTCAAAGCGCGGGTCGCTCGCCAGCCATCCAAAGGTCGGGTCGTAACGAAGCGCCATCATTGGGATTGGAGCAAGCCGGAACGGCTTCACCCGCGACCAATGATCGAGCGCTCCAATGGCGGCCTCGCGATTGCCAGTGAGAGCGGCGACGACACCAACGGAGAAGCGCTTCTCGTCTCCCAGCAAACCGCCATTTGGAAGGCGATCCTTGGCTTGGCGATACTGCGTGAGGAGACGATCCGCCTCCGCTTGCCGACCAGTCCTGCGCAACGCAATGATGGTTTCCGGCTGCGCGAGGCGATCGAGCGATATCCGGTCCTCCGCGACAAGCGGTCGTGCCGCGTCGTAAAGCTGAACAAGCGTATCGCCATGCCCCGAAGCAATGAGTAGCGCTGCGCTGTTCCAATAACCGGACTGGTCCCAATAATGGGGGCCTACAGCCTGCGCCGCAGTCGCAAGCGCGGGCCAATTGCCGGTCAGCGCGGCGTTGCCAAGGCGATCATAGCCGACCAGCTTTGCAGCAGCCTGATTATTGCCGAGCAAAGAAAGCGTCGATGCCAGGTTCAACCGCATCTGCCGCTCTTCAGGATAAGAGCGCTGAAGCGCGGAGGTTGTCTTTAGCTGCCCCGCCAGGTCATCATCGAATTTCTGCATCGACTGAAGGAGCAGCAACTTGGCGCGCTGGTCGGTGCTGAGATCGAAAAAGCGCTGGACGTATTGCTTCGCCTCCGCATTTCGACCGACCAGATAGAGCGCCCCGATCAGATGGTCGTAATTGAGTCCCCATAAAGGGTCGATTTCGACGGCGCGTTTGAACTCGGCAATCGCGTCATCGTAGCGGTTGAGCGCTTCAAGCGTTTGCGCGTGCCAGCGATGGAATTCGGGGCGCTGAGGGCTGAGTTGGACCGCCTTGCGCATGTAAGGCTCGGCGCTGGCGTCGAGGCTCAGCGAAAGGAACCCGATCGCGGCGTAGCCGTCCCCGAGGTTCGGATCGAGCGCGACCGCCTTACGGGCGAACGGCTCCGCATCGGCTTGAGCCTGGGAGAAGGGGATCGACCCGTAGGAGGTCGGGTGATCCGATTCGAGCATGATCAACTGCGCGAGCTCGGCATAAGCCGGGGCGTAACGTGGATCGCGGGCAATCGCTTCGCGCAGCAACCGGTCGGCCTCCCGCAGCGTCGGCTCGCGCCGCTCGCGGACGAGCTGACGTGCCGCGAGATAGCGATCGTAGACGTCTGGCGTCGTTTCCTGGGGCCGAACGCCGGCGAAGGATTGCGCGACCCGCGCGGCGACCGCGCCCGCAATATCGCCCTGGACGGCGAAAATGTCGCCCGCCTTGCGCTCATAACGCTCGGACCAGACCTGCGCCCCGTCGGAAACGCGGGTCAGGCGAGCGATGACAAGAATGCGATCCTGGGCGGTGCGGACGCTGCCGTCGAGGAGATAGGTTACCCCGAGCTTGCGCGCGGTTTCCAGCGATTGCGCTGGATCGCCAAGCTGCGCCGCCGATGCGCGCCCGAGCACTCGCAGCTGCCGTTGCCGGCCAAGCAGATTGAGGATTTCGTCG
The DNA here is from genome assembly GCF_000620665.1 of Sphingomonas sp. URHD0057. GTDB lineage: Bacteria > Pseudomonadota > Alphaproteobacteria > Sphingomonadales > Sphingomonadaceae > Sphingomicrobium. The sequence continues at coordinate 866,064 of NZ_KK211162.1, forward strand.
GAAACGCCCGACGCAAAATAGTCTTCGTTCTGTTTCCCGAGGTCGTCGAACGGAAGCACCGCGACGGTCGGGGCCGCCGCGACCGTCGCCGGCCTCATGAAGCTGAAGGCCAAGGCAGCAGCGACAAGCACAGCAATCGCGACCAGCGCAGGTATGACCCAACGACGTTTGCGCGACTCGGCTGAGCGAGGCGCCACACCGACGAGCGGAACCGAAGGCGCGGCCTTGGCCTGGTCGAGCAGCGCCTCGGTCTCGGCGGCGGGCCGGATGCCAAGCTCCTGGTCGAGACGACCCGAAAGTCGGCTGTGCCGGCGCATCGCCGCGGCGCGATCGCCGCCGGCGATGTCCGCGACAATCCCAAGCTGCGCGACACGCTCGTCGAGGGGGTCGAGCCGCTCGAGCTGGTTGGCGATCCGCCTTGCCGCCGTCACGTCACCGCAGCGCAGGCTTTGCTCGGCAACGCCGAGAGCGCCGCTGACTACGGACGAAGAAATGCGCGAACGTTCGTCACGTAACCAGTCGTCGAGCTCGGGCGTGATATCGTCGAGCCCGCCGAGCAATGGTGATTCAACATCATCGAGCGCATCGGCGAGCTCCGCCGCGTCTCGTTCGTCGATGAGGCGATGAACGGCGCCGATGTCGGTCGAAAGTTTCTTCGCCCCTGGCCCAACGGCCTGCCGATCAGCGACAATGTAGCCATTCGAGGATAACGACCGAAGCTCGTAGAGCGCTTGGCGGAGGCTCGCCTTTGCCTGCTCGTCGCCCCGATCGCCCCACAACAAGTCGCTGACGCGTGCTCGCGACAGGGGTGTCTTCGAAAGGGCGATCAAGGCCACAAGTGCCCGAGTCTTCCGCGATTTGGGGGTGACGTCGTCGCCCGCCGAGCTCACCAGGCGCACCGGCCCAAGCAGTCCGAGCGTGAGCTCGCTGGTCCAAAGGAGATCGGCCTTGGGCCCCTGGTCGGCCATTTCAGGTGTATCGCATAGCTAAAACAGTCTGGCTTGGCCAGCCACGGGCGTGAGGATCTACCTCGGGTTCACCTTCATTTGCACGAGGTCGTTGACCGGCGGAAGGGGATTGCGCTGGCCCGCGGCCCAGCGCGCGAAATCGGGGCTGATGTCGAGGGCCTTGAGCTGCACGAGGTCGCTGACGCGCAGGTGAGCGTAGCCAGCGCGCTGCATGCCCGCGACATAGTCCGGCGTGACATCGAGCGCCTTGAGCTGGACAAGATCTCCAGCGGGGAGGCGGCCGTAGCCGAGGCGGTCGAGCGCGGCGACGTAATCCGCGGTGATATCCAACGCCTTGAGCTGGACGAGGTCGTCGGCCGGAATGTTGGCATAGCCGAGCCGGGCGAAGCCGCCGATATATTCGGGCGTGATGTCCATCGCGCGAAATTCGACCAAATTATGGATTGCCGGTGGGCGGTAGCCCAGCCGGGCGAGGTCGGAGATGTAACGAGCATCCACTCCAACCGCCGTCATTTCGATCAAATTGTTGATCGTCGGCGTTGGGTACCGCGCGGCGGCGACCGCATCGATAAGCGAACGGCGTACGTCGAGCGCGACCAGGCTGAACGCCTCGTCTCGGCTTGGCTGACCAATGCCCCGCGCCGCGAGCAGCTGCTCGAAGGTCGGATCCGACGTCATAGTGCAGGTGCCGCCGGCATAGGATTCACCGCCATGACCGATGCAATCGAGGCGTCCGGCTTCGCGGATCACGGCGAAGCGAAGCGGTCTGCTGCCGGAAGAGTGAAATGCGGCAAGGTCGAGTCCGGCGAGGTCGGCCGCGCGAAAGGAGCTCGACCAGTTGTTGTGGTTGCGGCCGTTTCGGTCGTCGCGAAAGTCGGCGCGGATGGTGCCTGCCTCGTGGGAAGGCTCGAGCGTGAAATGAAGCCAGTCGGCGGGCTGGGCGATGACTGCGGACGACACCGACAGGCCGGCGCAACACAAAGCGAATAGGAAGGCGAGAAAACGGTTCATCTCGGGTCTCCTTGTGCGATTGATTGGGGCAAAGTTCGCCCGTTCGCCCGGGCCAGGCGCTTTAGAAATCATTGTGGAAGTTCAGTCGGAAGTGGGAGCGGGGTTAACCGCCGCCGTCGTCATCCGGATCGTTGACCGGATCCCAGTTGGCGGGTGGAACCCTGGGCGGCCTCGGCGGCGCGGGCGGGGCCGGCACCAGGTCGCGCGGCCCGACGCCCACCGCCCATAGCTCGACCAGCTTGTCGGGGTCGCGGATCACATAGCCAGAGCGGCGCAGCTGCTGGACATATTCCGGCTTCACGCCAACCGCGCGGAGCTGGACGAAATCGTCCATGTCGCCAGCCACACCCGCCGATCGCAGCGCGCGAACATAATCGCCGGTCACTCCGACGGCGCGCGCTTCGGTCAGTTCGTCCTCATCGATCGCGGGAAAACCGGCGGAGGCCAGCGACCGCGCGAACTCCGGTGTTACGCCAACCGATTTCATTCCGGCGAAATCGGATGGAGTGAGGCGAGCGAGCTTAGGTGAAACGGCGCGCATGGCGCTGACATAATCGGGCGTCACGCCGACGGCCTTCATCTCGATGATCGCATCGATCTGGCGATCGTCGGGTTCGTAAGCGCGAACAATCGAGCGAGCATGATCGGTTGCGCGATCGGCCTGGGCGAGCGCGGTCTCACGTGCATTGTCGGCCGCTGCAAGCGCATTGGCGACGGCCGCCGCCCGCGCTTCTTGTGCAGTCATCTTCTGAGTCGGCACGGTCGCGGCAACAGCTGCTGCAACCGAAGTTGAAACACCGTTTGCAATGATGTGCGCGAGATCGTTCGGAACCGGCGCGGGCGAATAATAGGGCGCCTGCGTGGTCTTCCCTTTCGACTTCGCGGAGTTGGAGCTGGCTGCTTCCTTGCTTCCGCCCGGAGCGACGGTCAGTGCAGCAAGCGGCGCCGCAATCAGCACTGCGCCGACAAGGACGCCAAGAGCGAAGGAGCGAGCCACGGGACCGCGCACGGACTTGCCGTCGAGGACGCGGGCGACACGGCGGGCGAGCGAGCCCTTAGACGGAGCGACGCCATGCGCGCCAAGCAGCAGGCCGGGGCACTCGTGGCGGGCAACGCCGACCAGCAGCTGGGCATAATCGGTATCGACGATATCGGCCGCAAGCACCGCGTCGTCGGCGGTTTCCTCGCGTAGCTGATGCGCTTCGCGGGCAAGCAGCCACACCAGGGGATTGAACCAGAAGAGGGCAGTGGCGACGCGCGCCAGCAGCAGCTTGACCCAATCCATGCGGGCGACATGCGCCAGTTCATGGGCGATGATGGCTTCGGCCTCGCTCGAGGCTTCGACGGCGCGCGTGTTGAGCACGATCACTGGGCGCATCAGCCCCCAGCTGATCGGCGAGGACAACTCGTCGCTCGTCAGCAGCGCGGTCCCATGCTTGAACCCCATCCGGCGCTGGGCCCGGGCGAGGGCGCTCAGCCAATGCCCGTCGACGAGGACGTCGGCCCGGGCGCGAAGCGTGATCAACCGGCCAAGCGCGAGCAAGGTGATGAACAGCAGGATGGCGGCCGGAACGGCATAGAGCGCCATCGTCGCCGACGTCGCGTTGACCCGAAGGCGCCGCGCTTGCTGCGGGAGGGTGGCGGTCTTCGCGTTGGCCGCGGGCAGTGACGCGCTCGTCGCATTCGTCGGGGCCGCGATGGTGGGGACTTCCGTCTGTGCCGTCGTCACCTGACCGAGCAGGGCAGGCGCCTCAACCGTCCAGCTCGTCCAGCTCGGCAGCACCAGTGGCGCGAAGGCGAGGGTCACCAGTGCGAGCAGCCCCATGTGCGCGACCCATGAGCGTTCAGCCGCGGAGCGCCGTTTCATGAGCTCGAGCAGCCCGAGCGAAACGCCGGCGATGAGCAGCGACTTGAGAGCAATGGCGACCAGGACATGCATTACTGACCCCCTTTGGCCTTCCGGGCGCGGGCGATCATCTCTTCGAGCTGGTCGATCTCGTCTTCCTTCAGGCGGTCCGACATTCCAAGCAGGGCGCTCGCGGCGCTGGCCGGTGAGCCGTTGAAGAAGACGCGGACGATTTCGCTCAGGGCGGATTTCTTGGCGACCGAGTCGGACAATACCGGGCTGTACAAGAATCCGCGATCGGATTCGCTGCGCTGGACGAACCCCTTGTCCTCGAGCCGCTTCAGCATCGCCCGCACCGCCGAGCCGCTCAGTTGGTCGGGAAGCGCATCGCAGATGTCCGCGACGGGCAGGGCCCCACGCTCATAAAGGATATCCACGATCTGGCGTTCGCGGGGCGGAAGTTTGCTCAACATCATCCTGAATTCCCTTCGGCGCACGACAGACTCGCCGCGCTACATTTGTAGTGAGTGCTACATTTGTAGCGTCATTGCAAGCCAAAAATTCTTGGGCGAAATCAATGGACCTGGGTGAGGACGATCGAGACATTATCGGGAGCGCCGCGCGCAAGCACCAGCTCCACCAGCTTGTCGGCCGCCTTATCCATCGGCGCGGAGGTCAGCTCCTCGAGGATTTCATAGTCGTCCACCAGGCGGGTCAAGCCGTCGCTGGCGAGGAGGAAGATGTCACCGGAATCGGCATCGCCGGTGGAGCTGTCCATCTGGAGATCCTCCGACACGCCCACCGCACGGGTGATGACGTTGGCGCTCTCGTGCTTCTCGGCGTCCTCGGCCTTTAGCATCCCGGCATCGACCAGGTCCTGCACCAGGCTATGGTCGCGCGACAGGCGGCGGATCTGCCCGCTCCGGATGCGATAGGCGCGGCTGTCGCCGGCCCAGAAGCAGCGGAAATGCCCGTCCGCGATCGCCAGCCCGACGACGGTCGTGCCGATCGTTCGGGAGTGGTCGCCGGATCGGGCAAGTTCGATCAGCTCGCGATTGACGACGTACAGCGCGTCGATCGCCGCCTCGACCAATTCGTCCAGGCCATAGACGATCGGGAGCGAGCGAAGCGCTTCCACGACTTTGGCGCTGGCCACGTCGCCCGCTTCATGGCCGCCCATGCCGTCGGCGACGGCCCATAGCCCGCGCTCGGTGCGCTCGAAGATGGAATCCTCGTTGACCTTCCGGCGTAAGCCCACGTGCGTACGGCTGATACAATCAAAACTCATCGCCTGCCCCCTGGCGTCCCCTATGGCGGGCAGACTAGCAATTGAGTAACGTGTATGCGATTTGATTTTGCAGACTTTGGTCGGGCGGGGGCAGCCGGCAATGAATAAAGCGTACAGCAACAAGGCATTGCCTGCCGGAACGGTGTTGCGCGAATGGCGTCTCGAAGAGGTGCTCGGCGTCGGCGGGTTCGGCATCGTCTACAAAGCGCGCGGAATCTATTTCGACGAGCTCGTCGCGATCAAGGAATACTTCCCGAGCTCGATCAGCGACCGCGATTCCGAGGACACCGTGGTCCCCATCGATTCCGATGCGGAGGAAGTCCACGCACTGGGCCTCAAGAAGTTCGTCGAGGAGGCCAAGCTCCTCTGGAACCTCTCGACGCCGACCCGCCACCCCAACATCGTCAGCGTTCGCAGCCTCTTCGAGATCCACGGCACCGCCTACATGGTGATGGACTTCGAGGACGGCGTGTCGCTGTCGCGGATGCTGAAGCAGGGCAGGCGCTTCAACGAGCGCAGCCTGTGGAACATCCTTCGCCCGATCGCGCAGGGACTCGAAAGGGCGCATCGGGTCGGCGTGCTGCACCGCGACATCAAGCCGCCCAATATCCTCATCAATGAGGACAACCGGCCGGTCCTGATCGACTTCGGCTCGGCGCGCTTCACGACCGCCGAGGCGACCAGCACCAACGTCACCTTCCACACGCCGCCGTATGCGGCGATCGAACAATATGTGAAGACCTACGAGCAGGGCCCGTGGACCGACATCTACGCGCTTGGCGTTGTGATGTACGAATGCGTGACGGGCGAGAAGCCGGCGGAAGTGCTCGAGCGCCTGCACGCAGGCATGGGCAATCCGCTCGCCGGCGCCAAATGGCCCGGCTACGGCAAGAAGTTCCTGGCCGCGATCGACGCGGCGATGGTGGTCAAGCCCGAGGACCGGCCGCAATCGATTGGCGACTGGCTGGCGACTTTCGGCAAGAGCCTCGAAGAAGAGGCGGAAACCGAGGACGGCTCCGACGACGCCACGCGTTTTATTGCCCAGCAGGTCGAGACCGAGGAAATCATACCGGTCGGCACGACCGACGCGTCCAACCTCGTGGAGACCGGCGTTCCGGCCGATCCCAAGCAGGTCAAGTTCAAGCGCATGGGGCGCGAGACCACGACGTCCAAGAAGATTCTTGTGCCGCCCGGGCCGGGCGAAGCCGAAGCCGAAGAGGTCGAGGGTGGTGACGGCGAGGAAGCGGTGGTCGCCGCGACTCCCAAGGCCGAGAAGCCGAGCAAGAAGGCGCCGGTTGCCAAGGAGTCGGGCAGCAGGCCGAAGCCAGCTCTATTGGTCGGGGCAGGTGCGATCGCGCTGCTCGGAGCGGTCGGCGCAGCCGCGCTCTTCATGCGCGGCGGCGAGCCCGCTTCGACAGAAACGGTGAACGCGACCTCTGACGTCGGCGGCAACGCCGACCTTGTGCTTGGCGGCGCAACCCCGGACGCCAATGCGGCGGTCGATGCGAACGCCGTCGGCACAGAAATGCAAAATGCAGCGACCGCGGGCCAAACCGTAACGGAGCCCGATGCAGCCGGCGCTGCGCTGCGCAAGGAGCAGGCGAAAGCCACGGCCGCCGAGGCTCGGCTGGCGGCAATTCAGAAGGCGCAGGCGAAAGCGGCCGCTCAAAAGCCAGGCACTCCCGCGGCTGCGACGAAAACCGCTGCGACGGCCCCGAGCGCCGCCGCATCGTCCGAATCCAGCGGCAGCACTAGCGGCGGCGTTTCGTCCTCGAAACTGTCGCAATTCTACGGGGTCGTCGACAGCGCCCGCGGCATGGCGAGGCAGGTGATGCGGTCCGGCAATCCGTCCAACGTCCAGCTGGCGCGAAGCTATGACGCCAACCTCAAGACGCTGAGGGATTCGATCCGAGGGGTGAATTCGGACAAGGACGCCGATCGCCTGATCAAGCAGGCGACGCAGACCCGCGCCTATGTCCAGTTCCTGGTGAAGCAGTCGCAGTAGCCGCGTCTGCGTTCAGTATCCCCGTTGGCGCTCAGGGCGTCGCTGCGAGGCGCAACCCCCTGCGATTGCCGCCGCCGGGATCGCTCCAGGCGAGCGCCTCCTGGCGGCTGCGGATCTCATGGGAGAGAGATACCTGACCGACTCTCAACACGGAGCCGATCGGGAGGACGGCAGTGCGGCCGATCCGCTGACCGTCAATGTAGGTGCCATTGGTCGAATTGAGGTCCGAGACGATGACCTCGTCGTTTGCCAGGCCCACCCTGCAGTGCTCGCGTGATACGCTCGCGTGCGCAATGATCGCGTCGGCCGGTGCGGCACGCCCAATCTTGAGGCCCGCAGGTGCGACGACGAAGCATTGCTCAGCTTCCTCATCAATCACGCACAGGCAGTGAAATTCGTCGCTCTGCTGCTCGGGCAGCGAAGGTTGAGGTTCGGGAACGTCGATCTCCGGCTCGGGCGGCCCTCCCGTCTTGCGGCTGCTCGAAGCGAAAATGACATCGTCGTTGCCGGGCCGCAGCCGGTCCCGGGTGGGTGGTGTGGCCATGCGCGACCCGCGCGCGGGTGCGACCGGCTTGAGCGGAGGCGGCTCGACCAGTCCATCCGCGGCGCTGTTCCTCTGAACCATGCGCTGGACGTCGGTGACGAACGCCCGCCACGCCGAATCCGATGCGTCGCCGGACCAGCCGGAAAGGTCGGCGGTATGGGTCAGCTCGAAGGCGATCGGACGGTCGCATTCTTCGATGATCGCCGGCACCAGCTTGTTGCGGCGGTCGGCGAGGGTCGCTTCGGCGCGAACCCAGCGCGAGGTGACCGACCGCGGCGACCACAGGACGACCACCGCCTTCGCTTCTTTCAGGCGCTGCTCGATGACCTCATCGAAGGTCTGGCCCGACTGAAGCGCGGCGTCCCACCAGACGTCGAGGCCCTCCGCACCGAACGACTCGGCGATATGCCGGGCCGCCGCGCGATCCTCGCGACTGTAGGACAGGAAAATGTCGATTCCGGACAAAAGTCCCCCTTAAGCGGCCTCAGCAATCATTCGCCCATGATCGGCCGACGACCTGGCCGGCGACCGGATTCACGGCCCGGCACGACTCGCACCGATCCAAACGTAAGAATCGGTTAATTATGTTTCGATGTCGAGGGCCAAGTGTTCACCGTCCCGTGATGGGATAGCTTTGTAATCAGATATTTGGCGGAGAGGGTGGGATTCGAACCCACGGTGGGCTTGCACCCACGGCGGTTTTCAAGACCGCTGCCTTAAACCACTCGGCCACCTCTCCGATTGGCGCCAGCATATCGTTCGGGGAGCCGAGCTGTGCAAGGCGCGCGATGAACCAAGCTGGCCGGGGAGGGGTTTTACCGCTTAGCCTCGGCAGTGATGAGGATCGTAAGGTGGCCGGCGTGAGCAGTTGGATTGTGATTGGGCTGTCGGCCATGTCGCTCGGGTCGGCGTCGGCGCCGATGGCGCAACCAAAGCCGGTCCAGCTCGCCCAGACCTATGGGCCGGTAAGCACCGTGCCGTACGGACAGCCGGCCTTTCAGCAGCCGGTCTCGTCGGCTTGGGACACCTACAAGCGGCGGCTCGCCATCCTCGCCGGGCAGCAAGGCGTACGCGCCACGACCATCCAGGCCTATGTCCCCAACCTTCAAATCAACCAAAGGGTGATCGAGCTCGAGCGCACCGAGCCGGTCGCGCGCAGCAGCGGAGGCGTCGTCGGCACGCTTGCGCCTTATCTCCGCAGCCACGTCACGCCGTCCCTGATCCAGCGTGGGCAGAGCAATTACTACGACCATTACCAGGCACTGAAGTCGCTCGAGCTGCGCTTCGGCGTCGATCCGGCGGTGTTGATGGCGATCTGGGGCCATGAGACCAGCTACGGCACGGTCACCGGCAGCACCGACCTGCTGCAGGCGCTCGCCAGCCTCGGCTACTACGGTCGCCGCCGCGAATTCTTCGAGGGCGAGTTCATTGCCGCGCTCAAGCTCATCGACCAGGGCGTGCCGCGTTGGCGTCTCAAGGGCAGCTGGGCGGGCGCGACGGGCTATCCCCAGTTCATGCCGTCGGTGGCCCTGAGGCTGCGGGCGGACGGCGATGGCGACGGCTATGCCGACATTTGGGCCAACGAACTGGATGGGCTGGCGTCGATCGCCCAATATCTTCGCGACGCCGGTTGGAAGCCGAATGTGGCCTGGGGCGTGCCGGTGCGAACCCCCGCCAACCTCAACCGGGCGGCGATCGTCAATCGCTTGAACGCGCAGCGCTGCCCGCAGGTCTATCGCCGGCACAGCCGCTGGCTGACGATGAGGGAGTGGCGCTCGCTCGGCGTGACTCCAACCGGTCGTTCGCTGCCGGACAGCGAGATGGCCAGCCTGATCGAGCCGGACGGTCCCGACGCGCGCGCGTTCCTGATGACCACCAATTACCGGGCGATCCTCGATTACAATTGCTCGAATTTCTACGCGATTTCGGTCGGGGTTCTGGCGGACGCGATTGCGCGGCGATAGACAGGCGCTCGTCCACCTGAATCAAGGATCCCGCCATCTCCATGTCGCGCATTCCCCTGTCCGCAGCTGCCGCTTCGCTGCTATTCGCAACCGCCGCGCCCGCCGCTGCGCCTCAGTTCGATACGCCGGCCAAGGTCGCGTTCGTGATCGATTTGTCTTCGGGAGCCGTGCTCTACCAAAAAAACGCCGATGTTCGCATGCCGCCGGCGTCGATGGCCAAGATGATGACCACCGACGTCGCCTTCGAGCTGATCGACAAGGGCCAGCTTCCGCTCACCAAGATGTGCACGGTGCGGCCCGAGACCTGGCAGAAGTGGCATGGCCCGCAGGCGGGATCGACCATGTTCCTGTCGCCCAATGAACAAGTCAGCGTCGAGAACCTGTTGAAGGGCATCGTGACCCTGTCGGGCAATGACGCGTCGGTGGTCCTGGCCGAATGCATCGCCGGGACCGAGCAGGCTTTCGCCGAGCAGATGAACACGCTCGGCAAGAAGATCGGCCTCACCAATAGCCATTTCGGAACGGCCAACGGTTGGCCCGACAATGGCGTGACCTATGTGTCGGCCCGCGATCTCGCGACGCTCGCGCGCTATGAAATCGAGAACCATTACAAGCTCTACAAACAGTTCTATTCGCTGCCGAGTTTCACTTGGGGCAAGACGCTCGGCTCGGGCCAGGACATCACCCAGCAGAATCGCAACCCGATTCTCGGCAAGGTGTCGGGCGCGGACGGGCTCAAGACCGGCCATACCGATGAGGCCGGCTACGGCTTCACCGGTTCGGCGGACCAGAACGGCCGGCGTTTGATCGAGGTCGTTGCCGGGCTGGGAAGCTGGAACGCGCGTGTCGAGGAATCGACGCGGCTGATCCAATGGGGCTTCAATGCCTGGTCGGCCAAGCCGTTGTTCCAGTCCGGAGCCAAGGTCGGCACCGCGCAGGTCCAGCTGGGCAGCAGCAGCGAGGTGCCGCTGATCGCCCCCCGCAATCTCGCGGTCACCGTTCCGGCGGGCCTCGCCAGCGGCGCGACCAGCCTCAAGATCCGCTACCAGGGCCCGGTCGCGGCGCCGATCGCCAAGGGCCAGCATATCGCCGATCTAGTCATCACCACCGGCGACACGCCGCCGCAGGTCGTGCCGCTGGTCGCCGGCGAGGACGTCGGCAAGGCGGGATTCTTCGGCCGCATCTGGCTCGGCCTCAAGTCGCTGTTTGGAATGGCGTGACCGCCCAAGGGCCAAAACGCGGCAGGTTCATTTCCCTCGAGGGCGGGGAGGGGGTCGGCAAGTCGACCCAGGTTTGCGCCCTCGCCCAGGCGCTGCAGAAACGCGGCCTCGACGTCCTGATCACCCGCGAGCCGGGCGGCAGCGACGGCGCTGAGAAAATCCGTGAGTTGCTGCTGGCCGGCGGCGCGGACCGTTGGAGCGCGAAAACTGAGGCGCTGCTGTTCGCGGCCGCGCGCGCCGATCATTTCGAGCGGACGATCGGCCCCGCGCTCTCCGAGGGACGGTGGGTGATCTCCGACCGGTTCGTCGACAGCTCGCTCGCATATCAGGGCGGTGCGGGCGGGCTCGGCATCGAAAAGGTGCGCGAGCTCAATGCGATGGCGATCGAAAGCGGCTTCCCCGACCGCACTCTGATTCTGCTTCTCGATGAAGGCGGCGAGCGAGCGCGGGTGCGGGACAGCGATGGAAGCGACCGCATCGGCGGCCGCGGTGCCGACTATCATCACAAGGTCGAGCTCGCCTTTCGCATGATCGCTGCCGAAGAGCCCGAGCGAGTAAAGCTGGTCGATGCCTCGGGAGCGCCGCAAGCGGTGACCGAACGCCTGCTGGATGCGATCCAGGACCTGCTCCCGTGATCCTGGGGCAGGATCGCGCCGTTGCGCAGTTCGCCAGTGCCTGGGCGACCCGCCGATTGCACCACGCCTGGCTGCTCGCAGGGCCAAGGGGCGTGGGCAAGGCGAGCTTCGCGCATGCCGCCGCCCGGCGCGCTCTCGCCGACGCCGCTGGGCCGCCGTCGGAGCTGCCATTCCTAGAGACTCCGGACGATCACCCAATCGTGAAACTGGTCGAGGCCGGCAGCCACCCCGACATGCGCTGGCTCGAAAGGCTCGCGAACGAGAAGACCGGCAATCTCAACCGCAACATCAAGATCGACCAGGTTCGCGAACTCGGTGGATTCATGGCCATGACCGCTGCATTGTCGCCGTGGCGCGTGGCGGTGATCGACAGCGTCGACGACCTTGAGCCCGCGGGCGCCAACGCGCTACTGAAGATGCTCGAGGAGCCTCCGTCCAATACTCTATTCTTCCTGGTCAGCCACGCCGCCGGACGCCTGCTGCCGACGATCCGCTCGCGCTGCCGGCGCCTCGACTTCCATGAGCTTGACGACGACGCCATGACGTCAATCCTGGAAACGCAGGCGCCGAGCCTCAGCGCGGCGGAGCGGCAGAAGATCAGCGGCATGTCCAACGGATCGGCGGGTAGGGCGCTCGCGTTCGCCGAGCTCGACCTTGCCAGGCTCGAGGACGCCGCGCTCGGCATCCTTCGCCAGGGCGATCCCACCAATGCCCGCCGCTCTGACCTCGCCGCCGAGCTCGGCAAGAAGGCGGCGGCGGATCGCTATGCAGCGTTCCTCGATCTCGCGCCCTCGCTGATTGCGCGGGAGGCGCGAGGACTTGAAGGCCAACCGCGCGAACGGGCGCTCGATGCATATGCAAAGGCCCGCGAGCTGGCGACCATCGCGCCGCGCCTGTCATTGGATCCCGCGGCGACCGTGTTCCAGATCGGCGGCATCCTCGCCGAAGTTGCGGGGCCCGCTTCCTTGAAGCGCTAGGCCCGCCCGGCTACGTGCGGCTCGAACATGGCCGAGCCTTACCTCATTACCACTGCGATCAGTTATCCCAACGGTCCGCCCCACATCGGCCACGCCTATGAGGCGATTGCAGGCGACGCGATCGCTCGCTTCCAGCGGAGCCAAGGGCGCGACGTCCGCTTCGTCGGAGGGACCGACGAGCACGGTCTGAAGATGGTTCAGACCGCGCGCGCGCAGCACCGCGAAACGATCGACCTCGCGGATGAAATGTCCGGTTATTTCCGTAAGATGGTCGAGCTCTTTGGGCTCTCTTACGATGCCTTCGTGCGGACCACCGAGCCGCGCCATCACCGCGCCAGTGCCGCCTTGTGGAAGGCGCTGGAGGAGGCTGGCGACCTCTATCTCGACCGCTACGAGGGTTGGTATTCGGTCCGCGACGAAGCCTTCTACGACGAAAGCGAGCTGGTCGCCGGCGAGGGAGACGAAAAGCTCTCACCTCAGGGAACGCCCGTGGAATGGACCGCGGAGGAAACCTGGTTCTTCCGGCTGTCGAAGTATCAGGAGCCGCTGCTCCGGCTCTATCGCGACAATCCTGACTTCATCCGTCCCGAAAGCCGCCGCAACGAGGTTCTGCGCTTCGTCGAGACTGGCCTCAAGGACCTCAGCGTCTCGCGCACCAGCTTCGACTGGGGCGTGCCGGTGCCGGGTTCCGAGGGGCACGTGATGTACGTCTGGGTCGACGCGCTGACGACCTACATGACGGCCGTCGGCTATCCCGACGATCAGGCGGAATATGAGCGCTTCTGGCCCGCCGACCTGCACCTGATCGGCAAGGACATCGTCCGCTTTCACGCCGTCTACTGGCCGGCCTTCCTGATGTCGGCCGGACTGCCGTTGCCCAAGCAAGTGTTCGGACACGGTTTTTTGCTCAGCCGCGGCGAGAAGATGTCGAAGAGCGTCGGCAACGTGATCGACCCGATGGAGCTCGCCGAGCGGTTTGGCGTCGACGCTGTGCGCTATTTCCTTCTTCGTGAAGTGCCGTTCGGCCAGGACGGAAGCTACAGCGCGGAAGCCATCGTCGCGCGCGCCAATGCCGATCTTGCGAACAGCTTCGGCAATCTCGCGCAACGAATATTATCCATGGTTCACAAAAATTTGGGCGGTGTTCTTCCGGCGGCCGGAGAAGCCGCGGAAGACCGTGATCTGCGTGCCCTGGTCGAGACCGCGACCCGCACGGAAGTCCCCGAAGCCTTTGAGCGCCTGGCCTTCTCGGTCGGCATCGAGGCCTGGCTGCGCGCAGTCTTTGCCTGCAACCAATATGTCGATGTGCAAGCGCCGTGGACGCTGCGCAAGACGGAACCCGAGCGCATGGCGGCCGTGCTTGGAACGCTCGTCGCCGCAGTGCGCGAGCTGGCACGGGCGATCGCGCCGATCATTCCGGAATCGGCCGACAAGCTGTTGACCCTGATCGACGCGGGTGAGGGCGGGGTTCCGATCGCCCAGCCGACGCCCTTGTTTCCCCGGCTCGAGCTGGACGAGGAGGAGGAGGCGTGAGGTTGATCGACAGCCATTGCCACCTCAATTACGAAGGCCTGGTCGAACGCCAGGCCGAAGTGCTTGAAAATGCCCGTGATCGCGGCGTTCAGGGTTTCCTCAACATCTCCACCCGGCAGCGCGAATGGGACGCGATCGTCGGCGTAGCCGAGCGAGAGTCCGATGTCTGGGCCAGCATTGGCGTCCATCCGCACGAAGCCGACGCGCATCCCGATCTGGGCGCCGCAGCGCTGGTCGAGGCCGCCGATCATCCACGCGTAATCGCGATCGGCGAGTGCGGGCTCGATTATTATTACGACAAGTCCGACCGCGCGGCGCAGCGCGAGCGGTTTGAGGCGCATGTCGAGGCGGCGCAGCAAACGGGGCTGCCGCTGGTCGTGCACACGCGCGATTCCGAGGAGGATACCGCAGAAATTCTAACCCGCGCCGTCAGGGAGAAGGGGGTTAGGGGCGTGCTCCATTGCTTCACGGGCTCGGCGGAACTGGCGAGGACAGGGCTCGATCTCGGCTTTTACGTGTCGCTGTCCGGGATCGTCACCTTCAAGAACGCTCAGGACCTTCAGGAGATCGCGAAATGGTTGCCCGCCGACCAGATGCTGGTCGAGACGGATTCGCCGTTCCTCGCGCCCGTTCCGCACCGTGGCCAGAAATGCGAGCCGGCCTTTGTCGCCGACACTGCCGCCTTCGTTGCCGAGCTTCGTGGCGAGCCGCTCGAAGAGCTTGCCGAGACCACGACCGCGAACTTCTTCAAGTTGTTCAATAAAGCGGCGTGAAAGTCCGGATCCTCGGCTGCGGAACGTCGACCGGCGTTCCCAAGATCGGCAATGACTGGGGTCGCTGCGACCCGGACGAGCCGCGAAACTACCGCCTGCGCTCGTCAATCCTGGTTCAAAGCGCCGGTGCCAACGTCCTTGTCGATTGCGGTCCCGACCTCCGCCAGCAGCTGCTTGCCGCCCATGTCGGCACGCTCGACGCAGTTGTGGTCACGCACACGCACGGCGATCACTGTCACGGCATCGACGAGCTTCGCCCGGTGGCGTCGGCGATGGGGGGACCGGTTCCGCTTTATGCACGAGCCGACGACCTGTCGGAGCTTCAACGCCGCTTTGCCTACGCTTTCGAGAAAAGCGATTTCTATCGGCCGATCATCGACGGGCGCTCAATCGGAGACGGGGAGCGCTTCGGCGCGGCAACAATGCGAAACGTGCAGCAGCCGCACGGCGGTCCGACCTCGCTTGGCTTGCGCTTCGATGAAGACCACCGATCGGTCGTCTATGCCATCGACTTCAGCGACTTAACCGACGACATGGCCGCCTTGTACCAGGGCGCCGACGTGTGGATCGCCGACTGCCTGACGCGAATGCCGCATCCGACACACGCCCATCTCGACGGCGTGTTGGGCTGGGCCCGTGATTTGCGGATCGGGCAACTCTATCTAACGCATATGGGGAACGGCCTCGACTATCGGACTTTGGTCGCCGAGCTGCCCGATTGGGCGGCGCCAGCCCACGATGGCCTGGAGATTGAGCTCTAGATGACCAACGATCTCATGCTTGGCGGCGTTTACATCCTGATGGCGATCATGCTTGTCCTGGGCTCGTTGATGACCCGGCGCGAGCCCGCGGCCAAGCTCGTCACCGTCGCGCTCGCGTGGATCGCGATCTTCGCCGCGGGCTTCGTATTGTTCACGTTCCGCGACGATTTCGGCTGGGTCACCCAGCGGCTCCAGGCGGAAGCCCTGGGCACGCCGGTGCAGCAAGGGCGAGAAACGCGGATCCCGATGGCAATCGACGGCCATTTCTGGGTCGAGGGGCGCCTGAACGGCGAGAAGGTCAAATTCCTGGTCGACAGTGGAGCGACCATGACCACGATCGATCGTGACACGGCCTTGCGCGCGGGCGTTGCCGTTTCGCCGCGCCGCGACCAGTTCGTGCGCACGGGCAACGGCATTATCCGGGTGTCGACAGGCCGCGCCGCCGAACTGGTGGTGGGGGGCATCGCGCGCCAGGACGTCGGGCTCCAGGTCGCCGACCATGACGACTTGAATGTCCTCGGCATGAATTTCCTGTCGTCCTTGCGAAGCTGGGGAGTGCAAGGGCGATGGCTGGTTCTGGTCGCCTGATGCGCTCTGTAGTTTACATAATGCATATTATCATACTTACAGATTTGCAGAGCGAGGGGCCCCGCCTTGGCTAATCTCGCCCGCCTTGTCGCGATCATGCGCCGGCTCCGCGATCCGGTGAGCGGTTGCGAATGGGATCGCCAACAAAGCTTTGCGACCATCGCCCCCTATACGATCGAGGAAGCCTACGAAGTCGCGGACGCGATTGCGCACGACGATATGGACTCACTCGCCGACGAACTCGGCGATTTGCAGCTCCAGATCGTCTTCCACGCCCAGATCGCCGAGGAAGCCGGTCATTTCGCGCTCGACGACCTGATCGGGCGCATCTGCGACAAGCTGGAGCGCCGCCACCCGCACATTTTCGGCAATGCGAGCCACAGCCCCGGCTGGGAGGAACTGAAGGCAGCGGAGCGCAAGAAATCCCCCGACGACAGCGCTTTGGCTGGCGTCGCTCTGGCGCTTCCGGCGCTAGAACGCGCCGCCAAGCTCCAGCGCCGCGCGGCCCGGACCGGTTTCGACTGGCCCGACCAAGCGGGGCCGCGCGCCAAGATCGACGAGGAACTGGCCGAGCTCGATGCCGAGAGCGAACATCCGCGCATGCTGGAAGAGCTCGGCGACCTGCTGTTCGCGGTCGTGAACCTCGCACGCCATCTCAACATCGAACCGGAAGCCGCGCTTCGCGAGGCCAATCGCAAGTTCGAGGCTCGCTTCCGCGCGATCTAGACCGCGCCGGGCTTTGCGGACCTGTCGCTCGACGAAAAAGAAGCGCTATGGGTCGCGGCCAAAGCCGCTCAGGCCGATTCCAAGGCCTGAAACCGCGCCCAATTGTCGGGCGACAATCGTACCATGAGCTGAACCTGATCGCGGTCCAGCTGCTGGTCGAGCACTTCGCCCCGAGCGTGCAACCAAGCGATACGGCCGCCGTCGCTCGCCGGCACCCGCACCTCGTGAACCTGCTCTCCTTGCCTCAATTGCTCTGCCATGCATTGGCGCAGTTGATCGAGCCCCTCGCCGGTGACGGCTGAGATCGGTACGACATTCTCGCGCCGCGCGGCTTCCTCGAACAACCGATCGCGCTCCTCGCCAGACAGGAGATCGACCTTGTTCCATGCCTCGATTCGTGGCGGCGCGCCTTCGTCCGCGAGTCCGAGCGATTGCAGCACCTGGTCGACGTCGTCGCGCTGAGCCTCGTAATCCGGATGGGACATGTCGCGCACGTGCACCAGCAGGTCGGCGGACGCGACCTCCTCCAGCGTCGCGCGGAACGCGGCGATGAGCTCGGTCGGAAGGTCCGAGACGAATCCCACCGTGTCCGACACTATGACCTTGTCGAAACCAGGCAGCCTGATGTCGCGCATGGTCGGGTCGAGGGTCGCGAACAACAGGTTTTCCGCAAACACAGCTTCGCCGGTCAGGTGATTGAAAAGCGTGGACTTTCCGGCGTTGGTGTAGCCGACCAGCGCGATCACCGGCCACGGCGCCCGCTGGCGGCGGTCGCGATGGAGCGAGCGGGTGCGCTTCACCTGGTCGAGCTCGCGGCGGATCTTCGCCATGCGGTCGCGGATCATGCGGCGGTCAGCTTCGATCTGGGTTTCGCCGGGGCCGCCGAGAAAGCCGAAGCCGCCGCGCTGGCGCTCGAGGTGGGTCCAGCTGCGTACGAGCCGCCCCGCCTGATATTCGAGGTGCGCAAGCTCGACCTGCAACTGGCCTTCCGAGCTCGCCGCGCGCTCGCCGAATATTTCGAGGATCAGCCCGGTGCGGTCGATCACCTTGGTCCCCGCCTCGTCTTCCAGGTTCTTCTGCTGAACCGGCGTCAGCAGCGCATCGACAATCAGCAGGCCGGCATCCTTCTCCTTGGCAAGCGCCCCAATCTCTTCGACCTGGCCTTTGCCCAGCAGCGTCGCCGGACGCACCGTGCGCACGCGAAACGAGCGCTCGCCGGCAATTACGATGCCGATCGCCTCGGCCAAGCCTTCCGCCTCCTGCAGACGAGCCTCGACTGACCGGCGCGCGCCCTCGCGCGGCAACTCCGGCACTACCAGCACCGCCCGCTCGCCGCGCGCCACCTCGATCGCGCCATTGCCGTCGAATCGCGAGTTCAGGCGCTGTCCCCTTTGTCTTCCGGCGCCGGCTCAGCCTCAAGATTTAGGGCGTGGGCGGGCTGAAGCGTCGAGATCGCATGCTTGTAGACGAGCTGGATCTGGCCTCCCCGCTCGAGCACCAGGGCGAATTGGTCGAACCCGGCGATGTGCCCCTGGAGCATCACGCCATTGACGAGGAACAAGGTGATGCGCTCGGTCTCGCGTGCGGCGGCGGCGAGGAACACGTCTTGCAAGGTCGCCTTCGCTGCCTCAGCCGGAGTCGCGCTCGCGAGAAAGTCTGGCGGCAACTCGGACGGCATGATGGTCGAGATGGAATGCTTGTAGACCAGCTGCGACGAGCCTTCGCGCCGAAGCAGCAGCGAGAAAGTGTCGAACCAGGTGACGACGCCTTGCAGCTTGACGCCTTTGACGAGGAAGATCGTAACCGGCAACTTCGCGCGCCGCACGCTGTTCAGGAACTGATCCTGCAAACTGAGGGGTTTCTTTCCAGCCATGGCCAGCCTTGGCGGTTACTCCTCCCCCTCCCGCTTGTCGCCAATCCCCAGCGCTTTTAGTTTCCGGTGCAGCGCCGAGCGCTCCATGCCGATGAACGACGCGGTGCGCGAGATGTTGCCGGAAAAGCGCCGGATCTGAATTTTCAGATACTCGCGCTCGAAGGATTCGCGGGCTTCGCGGAGCGGACTGCCCATGATCGCCATCGCCGTGCTCGCCCCGCCCATCGCATTCTGATTGTCGAGCACTTCGGGTGGCAAGAGGTCGACCTCGATGCACGAGACGCGGTCGCCGGGCGCGAGGATCACCGTGCGCTCGATGATATTGCGGAGCTGGCGGACGTTGCCCGGCCAGTCGTGCGCCTGGAGCGCGGCCATCGCCTCTTCGGAGATGCGTGGGGGCGGCGTGCGGCGCTCGGCGGCAAAGCGGGCGAGGAAGTGGCTGACGAGCTCCGGAATGTCCTCGCGGCGCTCGCGCAGCGGCGGCAGGCGCACGGGAACGACGTTCAGGCGGTAGAACAGATCCTCGCGGAAGCGGCCGGCGGCGATTTCGTCGTGGAGGTTGCGCGAGGTCGCCGACAGCACCCGGACGTCGACCTTAACCGGACGCTGGCCGCCGACCCGGTGGTAGCTCTGGTCGGTGAGCACGCGCAGGATTTTCCCCTGCGTCGTCAGCGGCATGTCGGCGATTTCGTCGAGGAACAGAGTTCCGCCATGCGCATGTTCGAGCAGGCCCGGGCGCATTGCGCCCTCGGTTTCGGAGCCGAACAGTTCCTCCTCGACCCGGTCGGGGCTCATCATCGCCGCCGACAGCACGATGAAGGGCGCGCGGGCACGCGGGCTCCACAGGTGGATCATCCGCGCCGCGATTTCCTTGCCGACGCCAGGCGGCCCCGAGATCAACACGCGGCTGCCGGTCGGCGCGACCCGCTTCAGGGTGGCCCGGACGGTATTGATCGCGACCGAGCTTCCGTGGAGCTGGTCCTCGTCGCCCATTCGCTGGCGCAGCGTCGCATTTTCGCGCCGCAAGCGGTCGGTCTCGGTGGCGCGATCAACGAGGTAGATCAGCCGCTCCGCCTCGAACGGCTTCTCGATGAAGTCGACCGCCCCTTCCCTCACCGCGGCGACCGCGGTGTCGAGATTGCCGTGACCCGAGATCATCAGCACCGGGATGGTCGAATCGCGACGCTTCACTTCCTGCAGCAGCTGCAGCCCGTCCAGACGCGACCCCTGGAGCCAGACGTCGAGTAAGACCATCGACGGCCGCCGTTCGTCGATCGCGTCGAGCGCGGAGGTGCTGTCGCCAGCGGTCCGCACCGCATAGCCCTCGTCTTCGAGCACGCCGCTGACCAGGTCGCGGATGTCGGCCTCGTCATCCACCACCAGCACTTCAAGCGCCATCAGCCCTCACCCTCGCCTTCATTGTCTTCGCCATTTTCGTTGGACGCTTCATCGCTTGCCAGTGCGGCAAGTTTTGCCGTGTCGAAGGCAATCCGGACGTGAGTCCCGCCGCCGGCCCGGTCGAGAAACGCGATCTCGCCCATATGTTCCTCGACGATCTTCTTGACGATCGCGAGGCCAAGGCCGGTGCCGCGCACCCGCGTCGTCATATATGGCTCGGTCAGCCGCTCACGGTCCTCGGGCAGCCCGACCCCGGTATCGAGCACGTCGATCACGAGATGATCCTGCTCCTCGTGGAGCCTGAGCTCGACGCGGTCGCCGGCGAGGCTATGCTCCCCGCGATTGATCCGCCCTTCAATGGCTTCGACCCCGTTCTTCACGACATTTGTCAGAGCCTGGGCGAGTTGGCGGCGGTCGCAAACCATTGGGAACTCGCCCTGCGGCGGATCGAGCACGAAGCGGATCTTGGGATGTGCGACCTCGTGCAGAAACAGCGCCTGGCGCGCGATCTCATGGACGTTCTCCTCGCGAAACGCGGGTTTGGGCATGCGCGCGAAGTTCGAGAATTCGTCGACCATGCGGCGAAGGTCGCCAACCTGGCGGATGATCGTTCCCGACAGCCGCTCGAACGTCTCCTTGTCCGAGGTGATTTCGTCGCCGAACTTGCGCTGCATCCGCTCGGCGGCGAGCTGGATCGGGGTCAGTGGGTTCCTGATCTCATGCGCGATGCGCTGTGCGATGTCGGACCAGGCGGCGCGGCGCTGATCGGTCAGTTGGTCGGTGATGTCATCGAAGGTCAGCACCGATCCGTCCTGGTAGCGCGCGCGCTTCACCGCGAGCGTGCGCTGGACGCCGTCTGTGGCGACGATGACGTTTGCTTCCGATTGCTCCCCGCGCATGAATTCGGCAAGATCGGTGGATACCGCGCCGAGATCCTGCCCTTCGACCTCGCCCTGACTCTTCTGCAGCAGCGCCTCGGCCGAGCGGTTCACGAGGAGAATGCGGTTTGCGGTATCGAGCGCAATCACGCCCGCAGTGACGCTCGACAGCAC
Organism: Sphingomonas sp. URHD0057; assembly: GCF_000620665.1. Classification (GTDB taxonomy): domain Bacteria; phylum Pseudomonadota; class Alphaproteobacteria; order Sphingomonadales; family Sphingomonadaceae; genus Sphingomicrobium. Next base: position 887,226 of record NZ_KK211162.1, read on the forward strand.
GGCCTCCATGAAGGCGCGGCGCGCGTCGAGCTGGATATTCGCGGTGCGCAGCGCCCCCGTCTGTTCGTCGAGGCGCCCGGCCATTCGGTTGAAGGCGGTAGCGAGCGTCTGGATTTCGTCCTCGGTGTCATTGGTGACGGGGACGCGCGCGGTGAAATCACCCTCCTCGATCCGCCCTGCCGCGCCGACGAGCTCACCGACCGGCCGAACCATACGGTCTGCGAGCTTGAGGGCGGTGAAGATCGCCAGGCCGACGATGATCAGCGCGCCTAGCAACAAAGCCGCATTGAATTTCAGCTGGTTCGCGCGCGATTTCGCAAGCAGTCCCCGGTAATCCCTGAGCACGTCGTTGGCGCGCTTCATCTGCGCGCCGACATCCGGATCCACCGCCCCAGCGTACAGATAGGTGTCCGTGTTAGGAATCAGCCTTGTAACGATTGAAATTCTATTGGGTGAGCCGGCGTCCGCATATGCGTTGGCAGGTAGATGCTTGAGCTTTGCGATTGCAGCTTTGACGCCTCCGTCATTCATGGCCAAACCGTATTGGCCACTCATGACCGCTTGGGTGTGCAACTCCCCAGTGGGTCCAAGCTGAAGGATCGCCGCTTCATTCAGCGCCCGCCGATAGAGCTGGTTTGCAAGAAACGTCTTAAACAAAGGGTCGTCGGCCGACACCTTACCAAGCGCGTCGTTTACGTCGCTGGCCATGGTCGTTGCTTCATCGCCGATGCGGCGAAACTCGTATTGTTCCGCCCCTCGAGCAATCTGGACCGTATTTTCGAGCATGTTCCTAGCGCGGTCGGAGAACCAGAACTCAAGACCGCTCTGGAACAACAGCGATGCAAAAATCGCGACGAGGACAGTTGGTACGGCAGCGATTGCTGAGAACAGCGCGACCAAGCGGACGTGGAGGCGACCGCTGCCAACGCCGCCCTCCTCGGCCCGACGGATCGCCACTTTTCGCGAATAGAGCGCCATCAACGCGATTGCCGGGATGAGGTTAGCAACCAGCAGGAAAGCAATGACCGGCGGCGACAACAGCGAACCTGGCTCTGCCCCGCCGCGAAGCATCCAGGCGCTGAGGCCCATAATCGCCAGAAGGAACAGCCCGACCGCCAGCGCCACCAAATCGTAGAAGCGTCCGCTTGCCCGCTGCTGCTGGAGCCAGCGTTCCGCCCTCGAAGTCAAACGCGATTCGGCCGTGCGAGCATCCATTCGGGCTCGCCCTAGCACGGCCTTTAGGGCCGTTGCATCAAAAACACACTTGTGACGATGAAGACCGCGTCAGGCGGCCGAACGGGTGAGCCAGGGCGCGTAAAAATCGCGTAGCATTCGCACCACAATTGCGGGATCGTCCTGCTGGTTGACGCAGTTCCTGAGCTCGGCCGAACCCGGCAGGCCCTTGGTGTACCAACCGATATGCTTGCGGGCGAGATTGACCCCGGTGTGGGTGCCGTAGAGGGCAAGCATCTCATCATATTGGGTCAGCATCGTGTCGAGCTGCTCGTCCAGCTCAGGATCGGGCGCCCTCCCCGTCCCGGCCAGCTCGGCCATGACCTGCGCGATCAGCCACGGACGGCCGTAAGCGCCACGCCCGATCATCACCCCGTCCGCGCCCGACTGCTCGAGCGCGGTTCGGGCATCGGCGACCGAGCAGATATCGCCGTTGACGATGACCGGCACGCTGACGGCTTCCTTGACCGTGCGAACGAACGCCCAGTCGGCCTCGCCCTTGTACATCTGGCAGCGGGTGCGGCCGTGGATGGTGATCATCTGCACGCCGAGGTCTTGCGCGATCCGCGCGAGCTCTGGCGCGTTGAGGCTGTCGTGGTTCCAACCCATCCGCGTCTTCAGCGTCACCGGGACCTTCACCGCCTTGACGGTCGCGTCGATGATCGCCGCGGCCGCCGTCAGGTCGCGCATCAGCGCCGAGCCGGCCCAGCCGTTGACCACCTTCTTGACCGGGCAGCCCATGTTGATGTCGATGATCGCCGCGCCGCGCTGCTCGTTAAGCTTGGCAGCCTCGGCCATCACCCGCGGCTCGCAGCCGGCCAGCTGCATCGCCACCGGCTCCTCCGACGGATCCCACAAGGCCTTCTGCAGCGACTGGCGCGTCTCGCGCACCATCGCCTGGCTGGCGATCATCTCGGTCACCGTCAGGCTCGCGCCATAGCGCTTGACCGCGCGGCGGAACGGCAGGTCGGTGACGGCCGTCATCGGCGCCAGGATCACCGGCGACGCGACCTCGACCGGGCCGATCTTGATGGGCTTCAGCGCATTCATGGATCGCAGCCAGATAATGGAACAGCCCTTGGCGGACAAGGCTAGCGGGCCTAGACGCCCGCCCGAATGACTACGACTGCCCTTATCGTGGCCGCCGGCAGAGGCGAGCGCTTGGGCGTGGGCGTGCCCAAGCAATTCCTGTCGATCGCCGGCAAGCCTGTCCTTCGCTGGGCGGTCGAGTCTCTGATCCGTCATCGCGCGGTGCGATCCGTCCGGGTCGTGATCGGACGTGGCCAGGAAGACGTCGCTGCCTCCGCCCTCGCGGGGCTCGACGTCGGCGCGTTGATCCCCGGCGGTGCGGAGCGCGCGGATTCCGTCCGTGCCGGCCTTGCCGCGATTGCCGGTGACGCGGTGCTCGTCCACGACGCCGCCCGGCCATTCTGTCCACCGGAAGTCGTCGATCGGTTGCTGGCGCCATTGGAATTCTACGAAGGCGCGGCGCCGGTGCTCCCGGTTGGGGACACCCTGGCGCGGATCGGTGAAGAGCTCGGCGAGCCGGTGGACCGGACCGGCCTGGTCCGCGTCCAAACCCCCCAGGCGTTCCGCCTCGATGCACTGCGCGCCGCCTACGACCGCTGGACGGGCGATTCCCCGATCGACGAAACCACGGTCGCTCGTGCCGCCGGAATGCGGGTGGCCACGGTCGAGGGCGACCCGGCACTCGAAAAGATCACCACATCCGCCGACTTCGCGCGCGCCGAGCAATGGCTGGCAGGCAGGCTCACGCCGCGTACCGGCATGGGCTTCGATGTCCACGCCTTCGCCGGCGAAGGGCCGCTTATGCTCGGCGGCGTCGCCGTTCCGCACGACCGCGGACTCGCCGGGCACAGTGACGCGGATGTGGTGCTCCATGCGATTGCCGATGCCCTGCTCGGCGCCGGCGGGCTCGGCGACATCGGCGAGCACTTCCCGCCCTCGGATCCACAGTGGAAGGGCGCATCGTCAGACCGTTTCCTCGCTCACGCGGTCGAGTTGCTGCAAGCGAAGGGAGCAATCCTCGATCATATGGATTGTACGATCATCGCGGAGGAACCGAAGGTGGGGCCATATCGCGCCGCAATGCGGGCACGGATCGCCGAGATCGCCGGCCTCCGCCTCGATCAGGTCAGCGTCAAGGCGACAACCACCGAGGGGCTCGGCTTCACCGGCCGGCGCGAAGGCATAGCCGCTCAGGCGGTGGCCAGTATCCGTTTGGGGTGGCCGGCGTGAAGGACACGCTCCTCCCCGACATCCTGGTCGACAAGGCGCGCGAGGTGGTCGAGGCCAATATCAAGGCTGGCCGCCGCGTGACCGTCGCCGAAAGCTGCACCGGCGGCCTGGTCAGCGCGGCGATCACGGAAATCCCGGGATCGTCGGAGATGTTCGAGGCCGGCTACGTGACCTATTCCAACGCCGCCAAGATCCATGAGCTCAAGGTCAGCTCGGAAGTGGTGGAAACCTTCGGCGCGGTGAGCGTCGCCACCGCCTGGGCGATGGCGCGGGGCGCCCTTGCCGCTTCCGACGCCGATATCGCGGTCGCGATCACCGGAATTGCCGGGCCCGGCGGCGGAAGCCCGTCCAAGCCGGTCGGAACCGTCGTCTTTGCAACGGCGGAGCGCGAAGCGGATCCGGCGAAGATCGTCGCCGACCAGAAGTTCTTCGACGAGAAGACCCGCTCGGGCGTCCGGCTTCAGGCCGCGCTTTGCGCGCTCGATCTGCTGATGCCGTAGAGCGCCGCCGCGCGCTGCTCAAAGGCCGCGGTCATGCGCCTCAGCGCGCGGTCGAACATCGCACCGGCGAGAGTCTCGAACAACCGCGACTTGAACGCGAAGTCGACCGAGAAATGGACTTCGGTCCCGGCGTCGGCCGCGCGGTCGAACCGCCATTCGTTGTGCAGATACTTGAGCGGACCCTCGATGTAATCGACGCAGATACGGGTCGGCCGCTCCTTCCTTACCCGGCTGGTGAAGCGCTCTTTGAAGGCGTTGAAGCCGACCACGAGGTCGGCGATCGTCTCGGCTTCGCTCGACGAGCGGACCCGCACCGCGACCACCCAGGGCAGGAACTCGTCATAGCGAGCGACATCCGACACGAGGTCGAACAGCTGCTCAGGCGTGTAGGGTAAGTGCTTGGTCTCGCTGTGGCGCGGCATCAGCCGTTCAAACGCTCCAGTTGCGCCAGCCGCGCCGCACGCATCTTCTGGAAGTCGTCGCCGGCGTGATAGCTCGAGCGGGTCAGCGGCGACGCCGCGACCAGCAGGAAGCCCTTGGCGCGGGCGATCGCGGCATAAGCGTCGAACGCTTGCGGGGTCACGAATTCCTCGACCTTCGCATGACGCGGCGTCGGCTGGAGATACTGGCCCATGGTCAGAAAATCGACGCCGGCCGAGCGCATGTCGTCCATGACCTGGTGGACTTCGAGCCGTTGCTCGCCGAGCCCGACCATGGCGCCGGACTTGGTGAAGATGTGCGGCGCCTGCCGCTTGACGCTCTCGAGCAGGCGAAGCGAGGCATAATAGCGCGCGCCGGGCCGGATCGTCGGATAGAGGCGCGGCACGGTCTCGAGATTGTGATTGTAGACGTCGGGCCCGGCCTCGACGATCCGCTCGACCGGCGCCTCGCTCTTGTTGCGGAAGTCGGGAGTCAGGATTTCGATCGTCGTCGACGGCGTGTTGCGCCGCAACGCCTCGATCACCTTCACGAACTGGGACGCGCCGCCGTCGGGCAGATCGTCACGGTCGACGGAGGTGACCACGATATGCTCGAGGCCGAGCTCGGCGGCCGCGGTCGCGACATGCTCGGGCTCGAGCGGATCGACTGCGCGCGGCATGCCCGTCTTGACGTTGCAGAAAGCGCACGCCCGCGTGCAGGTGTCGCCGAGGATCATCACCGTCGCATGCTTCTTGGTCCAGCATTCGCCGATGTTCGGGCAGGCCGCTTCCTCGCACACCGTGGCCAGGTTGAGCTCACGCATCAGCCGACGGGTCGCGTGATAGCCTTCGCTGACGGGGGCTTTGACCCGAATCCAGTCAGGCTTGCGTTGCCTGGGCACTGCGGCTGGTGCGTTCATGGCGGCCAGATAGCGATTGCGCTCACGCCTTGCCACCCCTGCCCTCATGCCGCTAGCCGCACGCCATGCCCTATCTCGACGAGTTGATCGAAGGCTACCACCGGTTCCGCGCTACCGACTGGGCGCGCGAGCGTGAACGCTGGTCCGACCTCGCCGAGGGACAAAGCCCGAAGGTGATGATCCTCGCCTGCGCCGACAGCCGGGTCGATCCCGCTCACATTTTCGACGCCCGGCCCGGAGAAATGTTCGTCACCCGGAATATCGCCGCTCTGGCTCCGCCGTACGAGACCAGCAGCGGCTTTCACGGTGTGTCGGCAGCGCTCGAGTTTGCGGTCACCCAGCTCGAAGTCGGCGAGATCCTCGTCATGGGCCACGGCCTGTGTGGCGGCTGCGCGGCCGCGCTGACCGGCCAGTTCGACAATACGGAGCCGGGCGAAGGCCATTTCATCGCCGATTGGGTGCGGATGTTGAGCGAAGCGCGGGACGACATCCGCGCGCGCCATTCCGAGCTGGGCCAGGAAGCATTTCTCGAGATGGAGCGCGAGGCGGTCAAGGTCAGCCTCGCCAACCTGCGCACCTTCCCGTGGATCGCGGAACGCGAACAAGCCGGCAGCCTCAAGCTGCACGGCGCGCATTTTTCGATCTCGGAGGGTCGTCTGTACATGCTCGACGAGGCGGAAGGAGACTTCCGCCCCGTCTAAACAAGCTCAAAAGTGGGCGTTAAACGCCTGTACTAGCAACGAATGTCGTAGCTGTAGTGCGGCTGGCCGTATTGATCGACGTAGTAACAATAGCCGCGGGTATCGCGGTAATATTGCCGGCCCTTGACCGTCGCGCCGAGCACGCCGCCGAGAATCGCACCGGCGATCGCGCCCTGGCCGACACTGACGCCCGGAATCACGGCCCCGGCAATGCCGCCAGCAACAGCACCGCCGATGGCACCCGTGGCGACCCGCCGGCCTTGGCTGTCGTACGTGTAGCCTTGGTTGTAGCCGTTGTTGTAATAGGGGCTACCGTAATAGCCGTTATTGTAGCCATAGCCGTTGTTATAGCCATATGGGCTCGTGGCGCAGCCGGCCGCCGACACGCTCGCCGCGGTCAGAGCTGCAAGTGCTAGTTTCCTCATCATTCCGTCCCTTCCAACTGGCCCCCAGCTTCCGCGATGATAAGCGCTGAGGCGGCGTTTCGTTCCCGCACTGACCGTGAACGGTTCAGGAACGTAATGACGTTTCCCGGTCGATTGTGGCCAATCCGCGTTACTGCGATAGAGAGGCGGAAAAGGAGTCGGAATGCGGGACCGAACGGAGCAGGAAGCCAATATCGCGCTCCTGATCGATGCCGACAACGCCAGCCCCGAGCATCTCGACGAAGTGCTCCTCGTTCTTGGTGAGCTCGGTACGATCAACATTCGCCGCGCCTACGGCAATTGGGAAAAAGCCAGCCTCAAGGGATGGAGCGCCCTGTCGAGCTCGCATTCGATTATCCAGATGCAGCAGCGCGATGTGGTGAAGGGCAAGAGCGCGACGGACATGAAGATGACCATCGACGCCATGGACCTGCTGTATCGCGGCAATGTCGACGGCTTCGGCATCATGTCGTCCGACAGCGACTTCTTGCCCCTGGCGCAGCGCATCCGCGAGGACGGGCTGCAGGTTTACGGCTTCGGCACGGCCAAGACGCCTCTCTCCTTCCAGCAGGCCTGCTCGCGCTTTTACGACGTTGGCGCACTTGCCCTCGATGACGACGGCCAGCTCGAGCAGCCGGTGCTCGCCAAGGGTCAGCGCCCGGTCGATCCGGAACTGCTCCAGGTCCTCGGCTCGGCGTACAAGGCATCGAAGCGCGACGAGGAGGGCTATACGTCGCTGTCGGAGCTTGGCCAACGCGCCAAGGCGGTGTCGAGCTTCGCCGCCCGCAATTTCGGCTACACGCGCCTGTCAGACCTCATCAAGGCCGTGCCCAATTTCGAGGTCAAGGGCGGCGAAGACGGCACCTTGCTGGTCAAGCGACTGCGCTAACGAAATTCGAACGGGGTTGTTGTGCGCAGGCCACAGATCGAACCTTTTGACGTCAAGGCGGAACCGGGGCCTCGCCCGCCTGTTCTGACGACTAACCTAAATTAGGCTCACCCCGACATGCTCGTGACTACGAAGCCCGAAGAGATTCTCGAAACGGCGCTCGACGCCCTCGCCAGCCAAGCCGATTGGCAGGCGGTGCTCGATGAGCTCCCGGCGCCGATCTACACGACCGATACCGAAGGCGCCGTGACTTACTGGAACCGCGCCTGCGTCGACCTCGCCGGCCGCGAGCCGCAGCTTGGGCAGGACCGATGGTGCGTCACCTGGCGCATTTATTCCACGACCGGGGAGCGGGTACCCCACGACCAATGCCCGATGGCCCAGGCGATCCGCGAGGAGCGCGTCATCCGCGACGCCGTCGCCATCGCCGAGCGGCCCGACGGCAGCCGCATCGCCTTCCGTCCCTATCCAACGCCCCTGTTCGATATTGAGGGCAACATCACCGGCGCGATCAACATGCTCGTCGATATCACCGACGAGCAAACCGACGTGCTCCATGACCAGGCGGAACGCTGCCGCCGTCTCGCCAGCGCACTCTATAGCCGCGAGAGCAACGTCGTCCTCGAGCATATGGCCGAGTGCTTCGAGCGCACCGCGGCCGACCTAAAGGCCGACAACGACAGCTAGCGGCCGCGCTTCTTCGAACCGACTAAAGCAGTTCGAGATCGACGGTGACCTCGTGGCCTGCCGCGATTCCAGCCTTGCGACGCACCTCCTTCTTGATCGGAAGCAGATAGCCGCCGCTGTTCAGCGGGAACACCGATGTGCGCCAAATAACGCCACCGATGTTCGCCTCGACGCGCACCGAGCCGAAACCGCGGCGGCTGCCGAAGGCATGGGCGCGGATTTCATCCGACTGTTCCTCGGGAACGGTGATGAAATGCCAGCGGCCCGCGCCCTCGCCTTTCCAGATCCAGACCGGCGAGGTGACGGTGATCACGGCTTCTTCTGCCAGTCATATTGCGCGATCCGCCGGCCAGCCGCACTGTCGTCGATCAGCTGCGCCAGGCGTTTAGCACGGGTCTCGTCACGCTTGGCGCTTGTGATCCAATGGAGAACGGTCTTGCGATACCCCCGTGGCCGCTTCTCCCAATCAGCCCAGGCGGCTGTGTTCTTCTTGAAGGTCATCTCCTCAGCCGAAGTCAGCTCCTTTTGCTCGTTTTCGTAGGAGTAGAGCCCGGTCTTGGCCTTATTCTCCTCGTAGGCGCGCTCGCCCGCTGACGTCATGAGGCCATCGGCTGTCAGCGCCTCGAAGCGCTCGACATTGACCTTGCTCCAGATGCTGCCCTTGCGGCGAGGCGTGAAGCGGATCGTGTAGGCGTAGTCGCCGAGCGATTTGCGCAGTCCGTCGATCCACCCGAAACACAAGGCCTGGTCGCGCGCCTGCGGCCAGTCGACCGACGGCTTGCCGCTGCCCTTCTTCCAGAAGCCGACGAGCAGCTCCGGGGCGTGCTGATGATTGGCCTCGAGCCAGCGGCAAAAGTCCGCTTCGGTTGCGAAGAATGTCGGTTCCGGCATCGCGGATGCACCGTGGCAGCGGTTGACGCGGGGTCAAGCCGAGGCGAGGCTTGGCCGAGTGAATACAACCTCCCGCTCCCGTGCGCAGCGCCATCAAATATGGCTGGAACAGATCGACACGGTCCTGCGCGCCCAAGGGATGGCGCGAGCTGCGCCGCTCGCGCTTCAGGCGCTGGCCGACGGGGTGGAGCACCCGACCCTGCTGAACCTCGCGGCGTCGGTTCGTTTCGGCGAAGGCCGATTCGACGAAGCGGCGGCACTGCTCAGGCGGGCACGGGCCCTGGCTCCCAGGGACCCGCACATATTGAACAGCCTCGGAATATGCCTGAACACACTAGGGCAGCCGGAAGCGGCGCTGCAGGCCTTCGACGCCGCGCTTGGTCTCGACCCGGCGATGGCGGTTGCCCACTTCAACCGCGGCACCGCGCTTGAGGGGATCAGCCAGATCAATGAGGCGAGAGCGAGCCACGAACGCGCGGCCGCGCTGGACCACAGCTACATCGACCCGCTGGCCAGGCTCGCATGGCTCGACGTGGAAGCGGGCGATGCGGCTTCGGCGCGGGCGCATGGGGAACGCGCGCTCGCTCTCTCGCCATCGAGCCACGTCGCCCAGATGGCGCTCGCTTTTGCCGATGTTCAGCAACGCCAGCTCGCCGCTGCCGAACAGCGTCTATCGAAGCTGGATCAAGACCCCGGCATCACCTCGGTAAACCGGTCGATCGTGCTTGGGCTCATCGCAGATCTCCGCGACGCCGAGGACCGGCGCGCGGAAGCGTTCGCGGCCTATCAGGCGTCCAATGCGCAACTGAAAGCGGTTTATGAGCCGCAATACGCGGCGCCGGCGACGGAAACGGCGCTTGGCCGCGTGCGGCGGCTGGCATCCTGGTTCGAAGCGGCCGATCCCGAACCCTGGAAGGAAGCGCCGATCGCCCGGCCCCGCGCATCCGATCCCAAAGTGCATGTCTTCCTCGTGGGGTTCCCACGCTCGGGCACCACTCTGCTCGACAACGTGCTTGCCGCCCATCCCGACGTCGTCAGCCTCGAGGAAAAAGATTGTCTCGAGCCCGCGCTCGCGACCTTTCTCAACTCGAACGAGGGCACGGAACGACTGGCGCACATCGGCTCCGGCGACGCCCTGCGGCAGCGTGACTCCTATTGGTCCAAGGTTCGCAGCTTCGGCATCGAGCCGCGCGGCCGAGTGTTCATCGACAAGCTGCCGCTCGCCAGCGTTTACCTGCCGGTGATTGCAAAGCTGTTCCCGAATGCCCGGATCTTGTTTGCCCGGCGCGATCCGCGCGACGTCGTACTCAGCTGCTTCCGCCGCCGGTTCGGGATGAACCCGTCGATGTACCAGCTGCTGACCCTCGAAGGCGCCGCCGAATTCTACGACGCCGTGATGCAGCTGTCCGAGCTGTATCGGCGTATCCTTCCCTTGCCGCAGCATGTCGTGCGTTACGAAAGCCTGGTCGGGGACTTCGAGGGCACAACCCGCGCCGCGTGCGACTTTCTCGGTCTCGAATGGGACGAGGCAATGCGCGATTTCGCCGCCAAGGCGCGAGCCCGCGGAATCTCCACCCCCAGCGCAGCGCAGGTCGCCCGCGGCCTCAACCGCGAAGGCCAAGGCACCTGGCGCCGCTACCGGGAGCAGATGGCGCCGGTGCTGCCGCTGCTCGAACCATGGGTCGAACACTTCGGTTACGCTACCTCGTAAGCTTCCGATAAGTCATCCGGTGCGGGCGCGTCGCTTCCTCGCCCAAGCGCCGGACCTTGTCTTCCTCATAGGCCTCGAAATTGCCCTCGAACCATGCGACCTGGGCGTCGCCTTCGAAGGCCAGGATGTGGGTCGCGAGGCGGTCGAGGAAGAAGCGGTCGTGGCTGATGACCACGGCGCAGCCGGCGAAATTTTCGATCGCTTCCTCCAGCGCCCCCAGGGTCTCGACGTCGAGGTCGTTGGTCGGCTCGTCCAATAGGAGCACGTTGCCGCCGCGCTTCAGCATCTTGGCGATGTTGACGCGGTTGCGCTCGCCGCCCGACAGCTTGCCGACGTTCTTCTGCTGGTCCTGGCCCTTGAAGTTGAAGGCGCCGACATAGGCCCGGGTCGACTGGTCGTGGCCGTTGACCTTCATGTAGTCGAGCCCGTCGGAGATCTCCTCCCAGACGTTCTTCGAACCATCGAGATGGTCGCGGCTCTGGTCGACGTAGCCGAGATGCACGGTGGGCCCGATATCGATCTCACCCGAATCCGGCTTCTCTTGGCCGGTGATGATTTTGAACAGGGTCGACTTGCCGGCGCCGTTGGGGCCGATCACTCCGACGATGCCGCCGGGCGGCAAAGTGAAGGAAAGATTCTCGAACAGCAGCTTGTCGCCATAGGCCTTGGTGACGCCGTTGAGCTCGATGACCTTGCCGCCGAGCCGTTCGGGGACCTGGATGAGGATTTCCGACTTGCCCGGAACGTATTTTTCCTGCGCGGCAACGAGTTGGTCGAACTTGGCGATCCGCGCCTTCGACTTGGTCTGGCGGGCCTTCGCGCCCTGCCGGATCCACTCGAGCTCGTGCCGAATTGCCGTCTGGCGCCCGGATTCCTCGCGCTCTTCCTGCTCGAGACGCTTGCCCTTCTTCTCGAGGTAGGTCGAGTAATTGCCCTCGTACGGGAAGTATTTGCCGCGATCGAGCTCGAGGATCCAGCTCACCACATTGTCGAGGAAATAGCGGTCGTGGGTGATCATCAGCACCGCGCCGGCATATTCCTTCAAGTGATTTTCGAGCCACTGCACGCTTTCGGCGTCGAGGTGGTTGGTCGGCTCGTCGAGCAGCAGGATCGAGGGCTTCTGGATGAGCAGGCGAGTCAGCGCGATGCGCCGCTTCTCGCCGCCCGACAGGCTCTCGACCGACCAGTCCGAAGGCGGGCAGCGCAGCGCCTCCATCGCGACCTCGAGCTGGTTGTCGAGAGTCCAGCCGTCGACCGCGTCGATCTTGCCCTGGAGGTCGCCCATCTCCTCCATCAGCGCATCGAAATCGGTGTCGTCCTTGGGATCGCCCATCTCGGCCGAGATCGCGTTGAAGCGGTCGACCATGTCGGCGACCACGCGCGCGCCGTCCTTGACGTTCTCGAGCACGTTCTTGCTGGGGTCGAGCTGCGGCTCCTGCGGCAGGTAGCCGACGGTGATGTTCTCACCCGGCCACGCCTCGCCCAGATACTCCTTGTCGATGCCAGCCATGATCTTCATCAGCGTCGACTTGCCGGCGCCGTTGGGGCCGACGATGCCGATCTTGGCGCCATGGTAGAATTGCAGGTTGATGTGGTTGAGCACCGGCTTCTGAGCGCCGGGGAAGGACTTGGTCATGTCCTTCATGACAAAAGCATATTGGGCGGCCATGGGGTCGCGGATGTCCTTTCGATATGAGTGCTGGAGACTGGCCGCGCAGTTAGTGGACCGCGCGGGCTTTTTCTAGTCGCAGCATCGATCCGGGCAACCCTGAGGGTCAGTGACCTTTGTGGCCTGTCGCGGACTTGGCTCCAGCAATCGCGGTGGGCTTTGCTTCGATCCGCGCGATTTCATCGCTGGATGGCCAATGGTCCAATTGGGCACAGGCAGTCGATGCGTCACTCCGCTTGTTGGTCGCCAGGGACAGGTCGGTCAGGTACGCCCATACGCCCCTGCCCGTATCGGCCGGCGAGAATCCGAGTGAATCGATTCTTAGCGCGGCGGCCCTGCACAATGTCCACGCGGCATCGGTTGTCGCCTGTCCCGTTTCAGCGCTCAACAAAGTGTCGCGAGCCTGCTGGGCGCTACTGTCGCCGGTTATCGCCTGCTTCAACGTCTGGTCTTCCGTGACCCGGAAGTTCATGATTGCCGCCGCCGAATAATCGGACATCTGCCCATCACTGCTGCGAAGATCGAAGATAGAGTCGCCATTGAGTGGCTCGGCGTAGATCTCCCATCGCCCAAGCGGCTGCAAAACGTGCGCAGCGTTGGGAAACACATCGTTCGCCCAGGGCGCGTAAAGAGTCATCGTCGTCAGCGGGTTCGAAGAACCATCGAGCTGACTTTCCGTGTGCACCTGTTCCTGGATCGAGACGGTCAGCAAACCCTCGATCGTCCGGTCAATGAAATCGGCCGTCTGGTTGAACTGGTCCTTGTTGAGAGAGGTGACGAGCGCGCCGGTTGGGTTCAGCAATGTCGCCGCACGTTTCACGATGTCGATTGCAGTCCCCGCGGCGGAGATGTTGTAGTTGCGCGTCGAAGTGAAGGTGATGTCGAGCTTGACCGACTGATTGTCTCCGATCCGGAAGTAAGGGAGCAGAACCAGGTCATTGCCGACATCCGTGATCCACACGTCGCCAGACTTGCCACTGTCCCGCGTTACCGTGATCAATGGCTTGGATGAGCTAACTCCGAGCGGATTGACAGTGGCGCTGACTTTTAGCACCTTGCCAACCAGCTTCCGGGAGAACAGGCGCTTTACCCAACCGCGGCTCTCGGTACGGTAGTTGCGCCTCGAATTCGCATCGCCCGCATTTTGCGCACAGGTGACGAACCTGACGATGAGCCGCTCGTAACCGTCGCGATTGACTGGAAATTTGCTCGCGCCGCTAATAGCCGCAGCCCGCCCTTTTACACGCAAATGGACAAGCACGCCGTCGTTGACGTTTTCGATGAGCGACTGATCGCTGGCCTCCGCTGCACAGTTTGGATCAATCGAAGCAGTTTGCAGAGCAGCGAATGCGATGATTGTCGGAAATGGCATACTCGTCCCCCTACGCGGCTTCGACGGAAGCCAGGTCCGAGCAGGACAAAGTATGACTCCGATTTATTTCGGATTCAACTCCTTAGAATAACGATGGAAATTCCCCCCTAATCGCGTCCGACCATCGCCTCGGCATTGGCGAAGCGGTAATCGCGATACTGGTCGCGCAAATCCTTCTTCGACAGCTTGCCGGTCGCTGTGTGGGGCAGCGCCTCGACGAACTCGATGGCATCGGGAAGCCACCATTTGGCGACCTCGCCGGAGAGATAGTCGCGGATGTCCGCCTCGCTGACCTGGCCGACGTCGTCGCGGACGATCAGCAGCAACGGCCGCTCGTCCCATTTGGGATGGGGAATGCCGATCGCCGCGGCTTCGAGCACGCCCGGGCAGCCGACCGCGGCATTTTCGAGCTCGATCGAGCTGATCCATTCGCCGCCCGACTTGATCACGTCCTTGGCCCGATCGGTCAGACGCAAAGTGTTGTCGGGGTGAATGACCGCGATGTCGCCGGTGTCGAACCAATTGTCGGCATCGACGCAATCCTCGTCTTTCTTAAAGTAGCGGCGGACGACGGCCGCCCCCCGGGTCTGGAGGTGACCGGAACTTTGCCCGTCGCGGGGCTGGACCTTGCCTTCGTCGTCGACGATCCGCAGCTCGACCCCGAACAGCGAACGGCCGGGCCGCGACTGATAAGCGACCTGCTCATCCTCGCTCATCGCCTCCCAATTGGCCGGCGGCGCGCCGACGGTGCCGATCGGCGTCATCTCGGTCATGCCCCACAGATGGCGGACGCGGATCCCGCGCTTGCGGAACCAGCGGATGGTCGCGGGCGGCGCCGAGGAGCCGCCGACGATGATCGTGTGCAGCTTGCCGAGGCTGGCACCGTGGTCCTCGATGTGGTCGATCATGGTAATCCACACGGTCGGGACGCCCGCCGAATGGGTCACGCCCTCCTGCTCGTAGAGGCGGCAGATGTGCTCGGCCTGGTTGTCGGCGCAGACCACGAGCTTGAGCCCGGTGATGGCCGCCGCATAGGGCAGGCACCAGCTGTTGGCGTGGAACATCGGGACCACGGGCAGCATCACCGACTGGGCTGACAGGTCGAACACGTCGGGCGCGATGATCGACATCGCATGGAGCACGGTCGAACGATGCTCGTAGAGCACGCCCTTGGGGTTCCCGGTCGTCCCGCTGGTGTAGCAGAGGCCGCACGGGGCGCGTTCGTCGCCCTCGATCCAGCGATAGTCGCCGTCCTCGGCGCCGAGCCATCCGTCGAACTCACTCTCGAAGCAGATGTAATGCTCGACGGTGGTCAGTTGCGGCTTCAGGCGCTCGACCAGCTCCGCGAATGCCGCATCGTAGAGCAGGACGCGGTCCTCCGCGTGGTTGATGATGTAGCTCAGCTGACCGTCGAAGAGCCGTGGATTGAGCGTGTGCAGCACGCCCCCCGCTCCGACTACGCCGAACCAAGCGGCGAGGTGGCGATCATGGTTCATCGCCAGCGTGGCAACGCGATCGCCGGCGCGCACTCCGAGCCGTTCGAGCGCTTCGGCCATGCGCCGAGCGTCGTGAGCAAGGTCTTTCCAGTTGGTTCGAACGGTGGTTCCGTCGGTTCGGGCGGCGACGATTTCCCGGCTGCCGTGCTCGCGCTCGGCATGGTCCATCAACCGCATGATCCGCAGCGGAAAATCCTGCATCGCGCCCAACGACATCGGCGCCTCCCCTCTTGGAGCGCATCATGCCCGAAAAGGCGCGGCCGTTCTAGAAGGGCAGCTTGAACCCCGGCGGCAGCGGCAGGCTGCTCTGCATTTTCTGCATTTCCTCCGCCGCCGCCGCGTCGGCCTTCGCGCGGGCATCGTTGATCGCGGCAGCGACGAGGTCCTCCACCATCGTCTTTTCCGACGGCTGGAGCAGGCTCTCGTCCAGCTCGACGGCGAGAATGCGGCCCTTGGCGGTGGCGCGGATCTTCACCATTCCGCCGCCCGACGTACCCTCTACCTCGATCTTTTCGAGGGTGTCCTGGGCCTTCTGAAGCTCGTTCTGGGCGTTCTGCGCCATCTGCATGATGGAGTCGAAATCCGGCATTTCCGGCATGTTAATTGCCCCTAGTTGAGAAGGATTCGAGTTCGGCGTCGGGAAAGCTGTCGACCACGGCGCGGACGTTTGGATCGGCCAGCACGTCGGCTCTAACGCGTTCCTCGGCGATCTTCTCCTGGTCAAGCAACGACGGTTCGCCCGCGTCGTCCGAGAGGGTTATCTGCCAGCTCATGCCCGTCAGCGGCTTGAGCACCGCCGCAAGCTCGCGCGGCCAATCGCCGCCCAGGGGCCGCATCGGCTTCAGCACCATCTCCGGAGCGGCATAGCGAACCACCCCGACCTGATCGTGGAGCTGAACTGCAAGATTGTGCTTGCCGTTGGCCTCGAGGAATTTGACGAGCGCCGGAAAGTCCGCCGGCAGGGCCGCGGTGGGCGCGGACGGCTTGCCCGCGGATCCCGCCGCGGGCGCGGCAGCGGCGCCCTCTCCGGTTATCCTGGCGATGAGCGCGGCAGGGTCGGGCATGTTCGCGGCATGGATCAGGCGCAGCAGCGCCATTTCCGCGGCCTCGCGTGGCTCGGGCGCGACGTCGACGTCCTGCAGGCCCTTCAGCAGCAATTGCCACAGGCGATGCAGCGCGCCCCACGACAGCGCTCCGGCGATCTGTTCGGCACCTTGCCGCTCCTCGGCCGATTGAAGCGCATCGGGCTGCGCCCCCGCCTTGACCCGCGTTGCGGAATGCAGTGCCTCCATCAGGCCGCGCAGCAACTGCGTCGGATCGATCCCGAGCTCGTGCGCCTCGTCGAGATCGGCCAAGGCGATGGTAACGTCGCCGGCCAGGACGAGATCGAGCAGCCGGCGGATGCGCCCGCGGTCGGCAAGCCCGAGCATGTCGCGGACCTGCACGGCGGTGACGGTGCCCGCGCCATGCGCGATCGCTTGGTCGAGGATCGACAGCCCGTCGCGCGCCGAGCCCTCGGCCGCCCTGGCGATCATGCCGAGCGCTTCGGGCTCGACTTCGACCTGCTCGGCCTCGGATACCGACGCGAAGTGGGCCGCGAGCTTCTCGGCCGGGATGCGGCGAAGGTCGAAGCGCTGGCACCGCGACAGCACGGTGACCGGAACCTTGTTCACCTCGGTCGTCGCGAACAGGAACTTCACATGCTCAGGCGGTTCCTCAAGAGTCTTGAGCAAAGCGTTGAAAGCAGCCTTGGACAGCATGTGGACTTCGTCGATGATGTAGATTTTGTAGCGGGCGCTGACCGAGGCATAACGGACCGCGTCGATGATCTCGCGGATATCGTCGATGCCGGTGTGCGAGGCGGCGTCCATCTCGATCACGTCGATGTGACGGCCCTCGCTGATCGCGCGACACGGTTCGCAGACATTGCAGGGCGTGATGGTCGGCCCGCCCTGCCCGTCCGGGCCGATGCAATTGAGCGCCTTGGCGATCAGCCGCGCGGTCGAGGTCTTGCCGACTCCGCGGACGCCGGTGAGCAGGAACGCATGGGCGACCCGGCCGCGGGCGATCGCATTGGCGAGCGTCTGGACCATCGCATCCTGGCCGATCAGCTCCGCGAACGTCTGCGGGCGATATTTGCGGGCGAGGACGCGATATGCGCCACCGTCGGCGGCTTTGGGCGGGACATCGGGAAGGTCGAGGCCGAGCCCCGGTTCTTGCGCTGGATCGACGAGGTCGAGGGGATCGGACATTGCGCCTTATCTAGGGGTCGCCGACGCGCTTGTCGAAGCCTGATCACCCAGGCTGATGCCGACCTCATGCCCCCATCGCGAGCTCGGGCCGAGGTCGAAATCGGAGAATAGCATCACGCCGATCATTAGAATGAAAAGAACGATGTCGGTCCGCCGCGAGCGAGTGAACAGAAGCGCCGCCATGGGAACGAAATAAGGCAATTGGTAGAACCAGAACCAATAGTCGTTCAGCGCCGGGACGGCGCGGGTCCATTGCCACGCCATGGTCGCGCCTTCGACCAGCAGGATTCCGCCGATCACCAACCGCTTGCGCGCCCAATAATGGTCGTCGAGGTTCTTCCACTCGCCTTCGCTGCGCGGAAAGATCATCGAGGCGGAGAGATAGTAGATCATCGCCACCGCCAGCGCGATGAAGACCGTACGCCAGCGAACGTGAAGCAGTTCGCGCACCGACCAGCTGAACAGCCAGTAACCGGCGACATCGACCATCACGAACAAGGCGAGAAGCGGCGTCAGCACCCCGATCGGCCGCCGGGAATGGGCGTCAATCGCGTCCGCGAACTTGATGGCGATTTCGATAAACGTCAGACCGATCAGCAGCCCGAAGACCGAAAACAGGAATTCGAATTCTGTCATGGCCCCACCCCGATGCCCCGTTGTGACATCGGTTGAGCGAGTTCCAAAGCAGGAAAAGGTGGAAGCCGACGACCCGGCACGAAATCGTTGTGGCTGCTTCCTTCCGGACCTGACCAGGTTGGCGACAGCGCCGTCCGCCGACTTCCGGACGCGCATATGGGGGACTAGCAACATGGACGCAAGTTCATGTGACCCTCCGCGGCACTTCATGCACCGTTCAGCGCGAGACGCGGCGCAATAGCGCGTTGGCCGAAAAGGATTAGCTCATGCCACTTCACGTGTTGATCCTGTCGCTCGCCGCGGCCGCAACGCAGCCGGTGCCAAGACCTCACCACTTCAGCCATCAATTCGTCAGTCCCATGGGAGAGCCGTTCCGTGCCGGCGCTGGCGGGGATGCGCTGACGGCGTGGTTCGGACAGGCCGACGCAAATCACGATGGCATTCTCTCGAGCGAGGAAATGCAGGCGGATGCCGAGCGCTTCTTCGCGATGCTCGACAGCAATCACGACGGCGAGATCGATCCCGACGAGATCACCGAATATGAGGTGAATATCGCTCCGAGAGACCGAACGGGACTACTCAACCTTCCCGAGCCGGTCGTGGCCGCCGACACCGACTTCAACCGCGGTGTTTCGCGCGAAGAGTTCCGGAAGGCCGCAATGCTTCGCTTCCAGGCGCTGGACGTGGATCATCAGGGGCGCCTGACCCTGTCGCTGCTGGAATCGCTGTCGCCCGCCGGTCCGCCCCGCGCGAAGCATGTCGAGGGCCCGGACGACACCTTGTCAGGAATCGATCCGGCCAGTTAAAGCGCGAGCGAGAGGCATAGATGTTCGTGTCAGCCCTGTTCCTGCCGCTGCTCGCAGCCGGCATTGCAACGCCGTCTTCAAGGGATCCGATCGTCGTCAAAGGCCACGCCTGGGCGCCGTTCATCAGCCCAATGGGCGAGCCGTTTCGCGCCCGCTCGGCGGACGACGATTCCCTCGTCCGGTGGTTCAACCAGGCGGACCGCAATCGGGATGGGTCCCTTAGCCCCGACGAGATGCGTGCCGATGCCGACCGCTTCTTCGCCACCTTGGACAGCGATCGCGACGGTGAGATCGATCCCGTTGAGCTCGCGCAATATGAGTGGGAAGTCGCGCCCGACATTCAGGTCATGTCACGAACCAGACCGCCGCCGGGACAGGCTCCGGCGAAAGCACGCCCGACCGCCGGACCAGGCGGAGAAGAGGAAGTGCGCTCTTACTATCCCCATGGGCTCCAGGGCGCGGCGCGCTACGCGGTCCTGAACCTGCCGGAGCCGGTGGCCGCCGCCGACGTCAATTTCGACCGCAGCATCACCTTGAACGAATTTCGGCAGGCCGCCGCCGAGCGCTTTCAGCTGTTGGACGGAAGCCGGGCGGGCAGCCTCAACCTCTCCCAGCTCCAGTCTATGCGCCTCTCACTCAGCACGTCGAAGCGGAAGTATGATGATCCGGACGCCCGGATCGGCAGCCCGCTTCCGCCGGGCAACTAATTGCCTGGGCCAGGCTCTCCGAGCATATCGAAAGACTGGTCGTAATGAACGCCGGCTCGCGTCTTGTTCGCGGGGACCTCCTTCAGCGTCATATGCACCAGATAGGGCGGCGTATCGGCGATCCAGAAGGAAACCGTTCCGCCCCCGGGCACCGGCGAGTCGACGACCCAGGCGTCGATCATCCCGCGATACCCGGCCCGGATCCGTTCGCGCCCGCGAACCCTTTCGAGCACCACTTCGGGATCGCCCTCGGCGGGAACGGCTGGCAGAGCAAAGGTCTTTCCGACCGCCAAAGGCAGCGCTGCGGGCATGAGGCTGCGCATGCAGCAGTTGAAGTCGTACGACGGTGCCTTCACCGGGACCTTGCTGACGGTTTCGTGCCCAGTCACGTCGGTAACACGGCCTTCGGCGCCCGTCGCCGAGAAGGTCCAAACCTCTTTGCTTCCATCTGGGTTGACCAGGACATTGCTGACCGGAGCGAAGGTCGCCGGGTCAAACATGTTGACGCTGCTCGTCACCCGACCGTCGAAATAGCCGAGGGTCTGCGTGCGGACCCACAGCTTGCGGCCATTCACGTCGCGCAGGCGCAGCTGGTCCGTCCATATTCCCGGAATGAGCGTGCGCCCGTCGGTCGTCGTCTGGCTCGCTACCAGCGCGTTGTCGTAGGGCTTCAACCTCGCCGCATCGACAATACCGTCACCGAGAATGACTGCGACCGGATCCGACGAGGCTGGTGCGGAGCCCGATGCCGCGGAGGCAAGCGCGGCGCAAATCAAGGACGTGGCACTCCGCAGAGTCACCGCCCGCAGCCCACGGTCCGGTACGAGTAGGTGACGTTGAGAATCTTCCAGGTCCCACCCTCGCGGGTAAGGTCGAAATGGTTGACCCCGCAATGATGGACTTTTCCGTCGATCAAGAACGTATAGGGGGTCCACGCCATCGCGATGTCTCCATCGACCCTCACGATCGGCCCTTTCAGCCGCGGCTCAAATTTCTCAGGCCCCGGTCTGACGCCGGCAACGAATTCCGCCCAGCTTGGATGACGGATGACGACGGTGCCATCAGGTCCTTGCGCGACGACAGTGGCTTTCCCCTCGGGACGGATAGCTGCCAAGACCTGGCCGCCATCATGCGCAACAACGCCGGCCAGCAAGGCATTGATCGTGGCCATGACCGCGGCGGCATCAGGATCGACATGGCGACGCGAATGGTCAGTCGCATCGGCCGGTCGGTCAGCAACCGGGGCCGAAACTTCTGGCAGAAACAGCCTCCCCGTCTGCTGCACTTGCGCCGACAGGCAAACAGTCCCGAAGACTAAGCAGGTGGCAATTCGTCGCATCGGCCCTCCCGAACGGAGGGCTACGATCCGGCGAGTGCGCGGCGCAATATCCAACTGCGGCGCTTCGGACATGGCCAATTCAGCGTGATTACCGCCCCATCCAGTTGGTGGCGGCGGCCGGAATCCGGACATCGAGAGTCTTCATGTCGCCAGTGAGAATGATCTGACACGCCAGGCGCGAGGTCCGAGTCACGTGCGCTGCGAAATCGAGCAGATCCTCTTCCTCCTCGCTCGCCGCGGGCAGCTTCTCGAAATCCGCAGCAGCCACGATCACATGACAGGTCGAGCAGGCCATGACGCCCTCGCATGCGCCTTCGAGCGGCTCACGGGCCGCCCACGCGACGTCGAGCAGCCTCTGCCCAGGCTCCGCTTCGACTTCCTTGTCGAGAGTTCCGTCCGCCCGGAAAAACCGCACCAGGGTCACGCGTCGAGCCGCTCCTGGGCCTTGGCCACTGCGGCAATGCGCTGGCACGCGTCAACCAGCTCCTTTTGCGTGGTGTAGCGGCCGAAGCCGAGGCGGATCGACGACCGGCTTTGCGAGTAGCTGAGGCCGAGCGCGCGAAGCACATGGCTTGGACGGCCCGAGCCGCTTGCGCAGGCCGAGCCGAGCGAGAAGGCGATGTCGCGCAGGTCGGCCATCATTCGCGCTCCATCGACGCCATCACGGCGAAGGTTGAGGTTGCCGCGATAGCGGTGGGAGATGCTGCCGTTGATGACCCAGCCCGGACCCAGAGCGTGAACCGCGGCCGCCCACAGCTTCTGGACATGATCGTAGTCGCGCGTCGCCCGCTTCTGCGCCAGCTGCGCTGCTTCACCGAAGCCGACACATAGCGCGGGCGACAGCGTGCCCGAGCGCATCTGGCGCTCCTGGCCGCCGCCATGAAGCAGCGGCGCGGGCTCGGCCCCGTCGCGCATCCACAAAGCGCCGATCCCCTTGGGCCCATGGATCTTGTGCGCCGAGATGGCGATCAGATCGGCATCGAGCGGCAGGTCGATCCGGCCGAAACCCTGGACCGCGTCGCACAGCATCAACGCGCCCACCTGATGCGCCGTGCGCGCGATCTCGGTGACCGACTGGATCACGCCGATCTCATTGTTCACCAGCATCACCGCGACCATCAGCACGCGCTCGTCGAGCTCGCGCTCTAGGTCGTCGAGGTCGAGCAGGCCGTCGGGCTTCACCGGCAGGATTGTGAGGTCGATGCCATGATCGGTCAGCCACTCGCAGGTGTCGAGGACGGCGGCGTGCTCGGTCGCGACGGTGATGATCCGGTTGCGGCCCGGCGGCGCTTTCTCCGCCGTGCCCTTGAGCGCCCAGTTGATCGCCTCGGTCGCGCTTCCGGTGAAAGCGACGCTGCCGCCGCTGACGCCGATCGCCTTGAGCACCTGGTTCCGCGCGACCTCGACTGCCGCATCCGCCTCCCGCCCCCACCGCGACGGCGAGTGCGGATTGGCGAAGCGCTCCTCGATCCACGGGCGCATTGCCTCGGCAACTTCGGGAGCGAGCGGCGTGGTCGCCTGATAATCGAGGTAGATCATGCGGCCCGCGCGTTGGCGCGTTCGGCGATCCGCCGCCATTCCCCAAGAAAACGCGCGATGTCGGCCTCGTCCGTGTCCGCGCCGAAGCTGACGCGGATCGCGCACTCTGCAATTTCGGGAGAGACACCCATCGCCGCGAGCACTCGGCTCGCCTTCATGCTTCCGGACGAGCAGGCGCTCCCCGCGGACACCGAAATGCCGGCGAGATCGAACTGGATCACCTGACTGGCGCTTGCGACACCGGGCATGGCGTAAGCGCCAATGGTGGGGATTCGCGGTGCGCCGGCTGCGATCACGGCGCCGCCGGAAGCAAGGATGCCGTCCTCGAGCGTTGGGCGAAGCGCTTCAAGGCGCGGCATGGCGTCTGCGAAACGACCGCCCTGCAACGCCGCAACCATGGCCGCCGCTCCCGGAAGGTTTTCGGTGCCGCGGCGATATCCGCGCTCTTGCCCGCCACTCGCGTCAAGCGTGCCGAGGTCCTTGACCAGCACCGCGCCAACCCCAGGGGGGCCGCCGAGCTTGTGCGCCGAGACGGCAATGAAATCGGCATCCGGAAGCGCAATCTTGCCGACTGCCTGGGCGCAATCCGCCAGCAACAGCGAGCCGGCGGCCCGGACGCGGTCGTAGATCTGGCCGAGAGGCTGGATGACCCCAGTCTCATTGTTGACCAGTTGGATCGCGACCAGCGCCGGTCCTTTGGCCAACGCATCGTCGAAAGCGGGGAGGTCGATGAGCCCATCGCCATCGGCCAGCAGGACTGTCGCGTCTGGCCCCATTGCCGCTTCCACAACGTCGTGCTCGGTGGGTCCGACGACCCGACGCTCCAGCGTCGCCCGCGCCGCGACGATCTGGATCGCTTCGCTGGCACCGGATGTGAGGATGACGTCATGACACCAGCCGAGCGTATCGGCGACGGTCTTGCGCGCGTACTCGAGGGCGGCGCGCGCTTTGCGCCCGTCCGCATGCGGTGAACTCGGATTGGCCCAATGCTCGAGTGCCTCCGCCATCGCCGCCCGCGCTTCAACGCTCACCGGCGTGGTCGCGGCATGGTCGAGGTACAGTCTGTCGGAGCTGCTCAAAAGCGCTGGATTCCTGCCGATTGCCACCTGAACGGGCGTCCCTATATAGGAGCCGACGCCGCAGTGCACCCGCGCATGCGGCCCAGATTTTACGCGAGCTTTTGCATTCCATGCCCGAAGTGATTTTTCCCGGCCCGGAAGGGCGCCTTGAAGGCCGTTTTCATCCCGGCACCCGTCCCCGCGCCCCGGTTGCGCTGATCCTCCATTCCCATCCGCAAGCGGGCGGGACGATGAATAACAAGATCGTCCAGCTGCTCTACCAAACCTTCGTCAAGCGCGGCTTCGCCACCCTCCGCTTCAACTTCCGCGGCGTCGGCAAGAGCCAGGGCCTGTTCGACAACGGCATCGGCGAATTGAGCGACGCCGCCTCGGCGCTCGACTGGGTGCAGAGCATTCATCCGGAGGCTGAGACGACCTGGGTCGCGGGCGTCAGCTTCGGCGCCTGGATCGGCATGCAGCTGCTGATGCGCCGGCCCGAGATCAAGGGCTTCATCTCGATCGCCCCGCCCGCCAACATGTATGATTTCAGCTTTCTCGCCCCGTGCCCGTCGTCGGGCATCATCGTCCAGGGCGAAGCCGATGAAGTGGTCACGCCGAGCGCGGTGCAGAAGCTGGTCGATAAGCTCCGCACCCAGCGCCACATCACCATCAATCACGAGACGATCCCGGGCGCGAACCACTTCTTTGCCAACGAGCTCGACCTGCTGATGAAATGCGTCGACGAATATCTCGACATGCGGCTCGCGACCGACCCGATCAAGCCGGCTACACTGTCCAGATCATCACGTTCATGACGATGACCAGCGCCGCGGCGAGCATGAGCAAGCCGCGGCCCCTGCTCTGACGAACAAGCGCCAGCCTGAATCCGGCAGCGCCGAGCAGGAACGCGGCGACCATTGCGGTCCCCATCATAATCGACGAAAAATTCTCCATTTCCCCGCCTAGTTTCACCAAGGCTTAACCACATTGGGTCAAGTTGGCGCGATGCCGCCGTCCGAACAGCAGAAGCGCCTCGAGGAGGCGTTCGACAAGATCGAGGAAACGATCCTGCCGTGCATTTCGATGATTCTCGAAACGCTGATCGAAGCGTCGGAGTCGGTTGCCGAAGGCGAACGTCGCTTCCTGATCGGCGAGCTCAAAACCCTCGCCGCCGAACTCGAGGAGCTGACCCTGACGGTCGAGCGATCGAGCCCGGCGCATGTCGAGCCCGGCGAATATAAGGCGCGGAGCGCCGCCTAAGCCTGGTTGACGATCCGCGCGTGAAGCGCCGGGTCGACATTCCCTCCCGACAGCACGACCACCGTTCCTTGCGCCGGAGCAAGCTTGCCCGCCAGCAGCGCCGCGAGCCCGACCGCCGCCCCCGGCTCCACCACCAATTGATGCCGCGCCCACGCGAAGCGAACGGCGTCCGCCACCTCCGCGTCCGTGACGGATAGTGCCTTGGCCCTTCGCTCGCGAAGGACGCCGAGCGTGATCGGCGATACCTTGAGCGTCTGGATCGCATCGCAAAAGGTGGGCGGGGCGTCGGGACCGACCGGCACGATCTCACCGCGCTCGAGCGAATGGGCCATGTCGTCCCAGCCTTCGGGCTCGACGACCACCACCTCGGCGTCGGGGCAAGCCAGCGCGATTCCGGATGCAAGCCCGCCGCCACCGCACGGGACGATGATCCGCGCCGGTGGCTCGGGCATTTGTTCGAGGATCTCGAGCCCGACCGTGCCCTGCCCCGCGACGATCATCGGGTCGTCGAAGCTCGGCACGACGGTGGCGCCGGTCTCTTCGGAAATCCGCGCCGCGATCGCCTCCCGGCTCTCGCCGAGACGGTCGTAAAGGATGATCTCCGCCCCCTCGCCGCGCGTACCCTCAACCTTCACTTGGGGCGCATCCGCCGGCATGACGATGATGGCGCGGATGCCGAGCCGCCGCGCCGCGATGGCGACACCGCGCGCGTGGTTACCGGAGGAAAATGCGACCACGCCTCGCTCGCGCTCTTCCGGCGACAGCTGCGCCAGGCGATTGCTCGCCCCCCGCAGCTTGAACGACCCGCCGGTTTGCAGGCATTCGCATTTGAGCCAGACGCGCTGGCCCGCGATCTCGCTCTCGATCAGCGGCGTGGTCTCCACCAACCCGCGAATTCGCTCCTTCGCGGCGATAACCTCGTCGCGGTCAACGGCAGTCAAAGCGGTCCTCCTCGCCAGTCCGGCATCGGCCGCTCCCCGATCGCGACTTCGACGGCCGCGGCGGCCAGCAGCCGCGTCGAATCGAGGATCGGCAAGGGCGAGACATCGGCGGTGATCAGCAACGGGATCTCGGTACAGACCAGTGCCACCGCATCGCAGCCTTCGGCGGCCAGCGTGCGGATAATCTCGACATAAGCGTCGCGCGAGCTGTCGCTGACCGTCCCCAGGCATAGCTCATCGAAGATCACGTCGTGGATCAGCCGGCGGTCCTCCTCGTCCGGAATTGCCCAGTCGATGCCTCGCCTGCCCAGCGCGCCGGGATAGACCGGGCCGGTCATCGTCCAGTTGGTGCCGAGGATGCCGATCTTGCGCCGTCCCTCTTCGCGCGCCTGCTCGGCGACAACCTCCGCGATATGCAGGCACGGAAGCGCGAAATCCTCGCCGGCCGTCTCCAGCGCAATGTGCGCGGTATTGTCGGGGCAGATGAAAAAGTCGGCGCCGGCCGCAGCGAGCTTGGCGATATCCTGCTCGAACAGGTTACGGACCGTCGTCTGATCGTCCCGCTCATAGGCCTGCATCATGAAATGCATGGCGATCCCGGTCATCGTGATTTCGGGATGAAGGTGGGGGCCGAGCCGGCGAACGCCCTCGAGGCAGGTGGTGCGATAGCACAAGGTCGCGCCCTCGAAGCTATGGGCGAGGATCCCGATGTGCTTCATTTCCATGCCTTAAGCCCCTGTCTTGGCTGAGGTTTCGATCAACCGTTGCAGTTTGACGACAAATGCGCCCGAAAATGAGCCGGCGGGTTCAAAAATTCTTGCACCGCGGGACCCTCGCACATATATCGCGCCCCGCTGCCCCATGGGACTTCCAACCGCAAGGCAGCTTTGGCTTGGATTACCCGTTGGAGGTCCCTTGAATTGCACAAGCATCATCGCCCGCTGGGGCTAGCTAACTCCCAGGACGGCGCCCGGGGGGGTGTCGACATCGCAAAGCTTCGTCCGGTCCAGCCGGTCACGCTGCTGCGTCCTCACGCGGCGCGTCGCGCGGCGCGTTTCTTCGTCGAGAAATTCCTCGGCCGCTCGATCTACGCGGTCAAGGCGAACCCCTCGCCCGACCTGCTGAAGATCCTGTGGGACGCCGGCGTAACCCATTACGACGTCGCCTCGATCGGCGAGGTCCGCCTGGTCAGCGAAACGCTGCCGGGCGCGGTCCAGTGCTTCATGCACCCGGTCAAGGCTGAGGAAACCATCGCCGAGGCCTATTTCGAGCATAATGTGCGGACCTTCAGCCTCGATACGCTGGAAGAGCTGGAGAAGATCATCCGCGCCACCGCCCGCGACGGCGTGGCGGCGACCGACCTCAACCTGCTCGTCCGTATCCGCGTCAGCTCGGATCATTCGAGGTACAGCCTCGCCTCGAAGTTCGGCGCCGAGCCCGCCGAAGTGAAGGCGCTGCTGATGGCCACTCGCCAGGCGGCGGACGCGCTCGGCATCTGCTTCCATGTCGGCAGCCAGGCGATGAGCCCGGCCGCTTATGCCGAAGCGCTGGCGCGGGTTCGCTCGGCGATCCTCGAGGCGTCGGTCACGGTCGACATCCTCGATGTCGGCGGCGGCTTCCCCTCGGTCTACCCGGGCATGGAGCCGCCGGCCCTGGAGAATTATTTCGCTGTCATCCACGCGGGCTTCGAGGCTTTGCCGATCAGCTATTCGGCCGAGCTGTGGTGCGAGCCCGGCCGCGCGCTCTGCGCCGAATATGCGAGCCTGGTCGTGCGCGTCGAAAAGCGCCGCGGTACCGAGCTCTACATTAACGACGGCGCCTATGGCGCGCTGTTCGACGCGGCCCATGTCGACTGGCGATATCCCGTGCGCCTCTTGCGCGAGACGCCGTCGAAGACTCGTAGCGCCGAGTTCAGCTTCTTTGGACCGACCTGCGACGATATCGACCAGATGGCGGGACCGTTCGAGCTTCCCGGAGACGTCGGCACCGGCGATTATATCGAGATCGGCATGCTCGGCGCTTACGGCTGCGCCATGCGCACCCGGTTCAACGGCTTCGGCATGACCGAAAGCATGATCGTCGAGGACGAGCCGATGGCCAGCCTCTACGCCGGGTCCAAGGTTCGCCGCTCGAACGTGGTCAAGCTTTAAGGCCACCCCCGACCGTCATCCCCGTGAAAACGGGGATCCCACTTTGTTTTTCTTGACCATCGCGAGTAGCGGAATTCCCGCGTTCGCGGGAATGACGAGGATTTGAGTGACATGGAAACCGATACGCTGAACAAGGTTCAGGACGCCGAGCGGATCAACGATATCCGCAAGGCGGAGCTGCTGGCGACCCCGATCGAGCATATCGACATCACCACGTTCGACGCCCGCCCGATCATCGATTCGATGGGCAAGATGAGCTTCACCAGCCGCGATCTCGCGCGCGCAACGGGCATCTACAACCAGATGCTCGAGGACCCGGCCTGCTCGATCATTTTGGTGATCGCCGGGTCGACTTCGGCCGGCGGCTGCATGAACCTCTATGCCGAGCTGGTGAAGTCGAACATGGTCGATGCGATCGTCGCCACGGGCGCTTCCATTGTCGACATGGATTTCTTCGAAGCGCTTGGCCACAAGCACTACCAAGCCAATGAAATTCCTGACGATGATACGCTGCGTTCGCTCTACATCGACCGCATCTACGACACTTATATCGACGAGCAGCAGCTGCAGGATTGCGATCACACCATCGGCCAGATCGCCGACAGCCTGGAGCCGCGCGCATACAGCAGCCGCGCCTTCATCCGCGAGATGGGCAAGTGGCTGAGCGAGGGCAACGCCAAGAAACAGGGCAGCCTCGTCCAGCTCGCTTACGAGCATGACGTGCCGATCTTCTGCCCGGCCTTCGTCGACTCGTCGGCCGGGTTTGGCCTCGTCAAGCACCAGGTCGATGCGATGAAACGCGGCGGCCATTACATGGTGCTCGACGCGATCGCCGACTTCCGCGAGCTCACCGACATCAAGATCAAGGCCGGCACCACCGGCCTGCTGATGATCGGCGGCGGTGTGCCGAAGAACTTCACCCAGGACACCGTCGTCTGCGCCGAAATCCTCGGTCACGACGATGTCGAGGTGCATAAATATGCGGTCCAGATCACCGTCGCCGACGTCCGCGACGGCGCCTGTTCTTCCTCCACCCTCCAGGAGGCGGCGAGCTGGGGCAAGGTGTCGACGGCGATGGAGCAAATGGTGTTCGCGGAGGCGACGAGCGTCCTCCCGCTCCTCGCCAGCGACGCCTGGCACCGCGGCGCCTGGCGCAACCGCGAGAAGCGCCGCTTCGCCAAGCTGTTCGAGTAGCGAAGCCTTCATTCGTCATTCCCGCGAAAGCGGGAATCCACCTTTTCTGAGATATCGCTAAGAAAGGTGGATCCCGGATCAAGTCCGGGATGACGAATGGGGGGACACATTCATGGAATACAGCCCAATTCTTGCGCCCGTCGTGGCGCTGGTCGCGTGGTCGATCCTCGTCATGCTGTGGATGTTCGTCGCGCGTTTCGGCGCCTTCCGCAAAATCGGCATCACGCTGGCGAATGCGCCGCGCGGCGGCCGCGGCGTTGACCTGGAGGGCCGCGTTGACGCCGCCGACCAGTGGAAATCGCACAATTACAACCATCTGATGGAGCAGCCGACGCTGTTCTATGCGATCGCGCTGACCCTCGCGTTCATGAACTTCGGTGGCGGGATCAATTACTGGCTGGCCTGGGGCTATGTCGTTTTCCGCATCCTTCACAGCCTCGTGCAATGCACGGCCAACGTCGTCGCTATCCGCTTCGCTTGCTTTGCGCTGGCCTCGCTATGCCTGATCGGCCTGACCACACACGCCGGTCTGCGCATCCTCCACGACTGCGGGATCATCGGCTGAACGAAGCGGCGAGCTCGATATGAGTCGACCAGCGGAACTGCCCCACCGGCCTGACCCATGACAGAGCGTAGCCGCCATCGGCCAGAGCCTTGGCATCGCGGGCAAAGGTCGCCGGGTTGCAGCTGACGTAGGCGATCCGCTGGACATTTGAGGCCGCGAGCTGGGCGGTCTGCTCGGCCGCACCGGCTCGAGGCGGATCGAGGATGACCGCTTCGAACTTGCCAAGCTCGTCGCGGTCGAGTGGTCGGCGGTAGAGGTCTCGATGCTCGACCGCCATGGCGGGCGCGGCGCGCTTCAAGGCTGCCGCCACATCGCGCGACGCTTCGGCCGCATAATCCGCGCCGATGGCGAGCGCGAACGTCCCGAGCCCAGCGAACAAATCCGCGATGGGCCTTCCATCCCCCACCGCCTCTCTGACCGAGGCAACAAGGGTCTCTTCGCCATCGACCGTCGCTTGGAGAAATCCGCCAGTTGGGAAGAGAACCGTTTTACCGGAAAGTGTCACTGTCGTCGGATGCGGCTCAAAGTGTGTTTCCGGACCCAAACCGCGATCGATAGCGAGCCTAGCCAGTCCGTTCTCCATGCCGAACGAACTCAGCGACTCGAGCGCATCATAACCTTGAGGATCGATGGCCGTGAGCAAGACATCGGCTCCCTCGTCCACGAGTGTCATGCGAATCTCGCCGATTGCCTTCGGAATCAGAAAGCTCATCAACAGTTTCCGTAGCGGCCCGACAAGCGCGAACAGCTCCGGCCTCAGGATGTGGCACTCGCGCATGTCGACGATGCGATGCGACTTCGCGGCGTTGAAGCCGATGACCGCGGCCTGCCCGACCTTAAGCGCCCGAAGCGTCGCGCGCCTGCGGCTGTTCGGCGGCGACAGATGCGGCGGGCGGATTTCGGCCGTCAGCCCGTGCTGGGCGAGCGCTCCTTCGATCCGTGACACGAGATAGCCGCGATAGGCCTCGTCGTCGGCGTGCTGGAGCTGACACCCCCCGCACTCGGGAAAGTGACGGCAGGGCGGCTCCTGGTGATGCGGCCCCGACGCCAGCGCGCCATCCTCGAGCAGCACGTCGCCAGGAACGCCCCAGGCCACATGGCGCCCGCTTGGTGTCACGCCGTCGCCGCGCGCCGCAATCCGGACGATCGGCTCGTTCACAGGGATGCGATTGCCCCCGGGATCGCGGCGGCCAGGTCGTCGGCGATCATTGCCGGGCCGGCGATCTCCGCCGCTCGTCCGTGCAGCCAGACGCCGGCGCATGCCGCCTCGAATGCCGGTATGCCTCGCGCGCGCAGGGCCGCAATCATGCCCGACAGAACGTCGCCGGTCCCTGCGCTCGCCAGCCACGCGGGCGCCGGCGGAGCGAAGCTGACGCGGCCGTCGGGCGAACCAACGATTGTGTCCGGCCCCTTGTAGACGACCACTGCACCGGATCGCCGCGCCGCTTCCAGAGCCTGGTCCGCCTTCGAGCCCTCGATCTGGCCAAACAACTTCGCAAACTCGCCCGCGTGCGGCGTGATGATGGCATCCTGGCCCCGCAGCCGCTCCGGCTCACCGAGCTGGGTGATCCCCTCGGCGTCGATGACCTTCGGCGCGCGGCTGGTCAGCGCCAGCGTCAGCAGCTGTGGGATCTCGCCCATGCCGGGCCCGACGAGCAGGCAGCCGATCCGCGGATCGTTCACTTCCGCGGTGTCGACCTGGACAATCGATGCCGGCAAACCCTCGATCGGCCGCGACGTGCTGACCCGGACATAGCCCGCTCCCATTCTCG
Organism: Sphingomonas sp. URHD0057; assembly: GCF_000620665.1. Taxonomy (GTDB): domain Bacteria; phylum Pseudomonadota; class Alphaproteobacteria; order Sphingomonadales; family Sphingomonadaceae; genus Sphingomicrobium. Next base: position 918,617 of record NZ_KK211162.1, read on the forward strand.
CCGCCGCCGTCGCCGCGAGCGCGATCGCGCCTGGCATTTTGCCGGCCAGCGCGTGGACCAGCCCGCGGTCATATTTGTGCCCGCCGGGGTCGAGCCCTGGCAAACCTGGCGGCGCAATCTCGTGCCAGTGCGTCTCGGCCGCGATGCCGATGTCGGCAAGCGCGATCCGCCCGCATTTGCGCATCGCCGGGAACAAGCGGTGCGCGGGCTTGAGCGCGCCGAAGGTTACGGTGAGATCGAACGCGAGAACCTCGCTGAGCTCCGCTCCGCCGTCCGTCTCGATTCCGCTCGGCAAGTCGGAGGCGACCTTGGCCACAGCCCGGTCGCACAAGCGCGAAAGTTGTTGTGCGACAACATCTTCGAGGCCGCGCTTCAGCCCGGTTCCGAATAATGCATCGATGACCAGGGGCGCCGACCCCGTCTCGCCCGACAAGACTTCGACCTCGCCGTCCCATTGCGAGCGCGCCCATTGTGCCGCCTCGCTCCTGGGATCGCCGAGCGCCGCCACGCGCACCTCCACCCCGCGCGCCCTGAGCGACTGCGCGGCTACATAGCCATCGCCTCCATTGTTGCCGGGCCCGCACAGCACCAGCGTCGGCAAGGGGCCCGCAAACCGATATGCGGCCTCGGCGAGCCCTGCGCCCGCTCGTTCCATCAGTTGTTCGACGCTCGTCCCGGCATCGATCGCCGCCTGCTCGGCGGCGCGCATCTGCGCGGCAGTGAGGATGGGACGGCCGGTCATGGCCGCGCTCTAGCGCAGGCTGGTCGCCAGATGCCACCATTCACGCGGAACCGCCTCCGCGGCGGCGTCGCGCGCTTCCTCGCGGTCGAACAGCGCAAAGCAGCTCGCGCCACTGCCCGACATGCGCACGAACTCCGCTCCCGCCTGCGCCGAGAGCCAGGCGAGGACCGTCTCGATCTGCGGCACGAGGGCGATCGCGCTTGCCTGGAGGTCATTTCGCCCGAGGCGCCAATCCCCGAGCGGACCGCGATCCACGCCGTCCCATCCGGTAAACACGGCGGCCGTGCTCAGCGGGATCCGTGGATTGACTAGCAAAACCGGCGTTCCGGCCAGCTCGGGCAGGTCGACCGCAGTCAGCGCATCGCCGGCCCCTTCTCCCCGCGCCGGCAGGCTGAGCAGGCACGCGGGGACGTCGCTTCCGAGAGCGGGCGCGAGCTGCTGCGCCAGCCCCGGATCGAGCCCCCACAATGACGTCAGCAACCTCAGGGTCGCCGCAGCGTCCGCCGATCCGCCGCCAATCCCCGAAGCAATTGGCAGCCGCTTGTCGAGCCGGATCGCCGCCCCTTCGTCGATCTTCGCGGCGGCACTCAGCGCTCGCGCCGCTCGGAGCACCAGATTGTCGTCATTGGCGCCGAGATCGGACCCAAAGGGGCCCGTGACTTCGAGCGAGAGGTCGCTCGCCTCTTCCGCGCTCAGCCCATCGCCATCGACGCAGAAGGCGAACACCGTCTCGATATCGTGGCGACCATCGTCGCGCTTGCCGCGGACGTGCAGTGCAAGGTTGAGCTTCGCCGGCGCGATCTCGCGCGCCGGGATCACGGCGCGGCGTTGGTCGTGGTGAGCCCCGACGTAAGCTTCGCCTTCACTCGCGCGACGATCTCATCCTCTCCGGTCACCAGCGCCGCACTCCACGCGAACCGCGCCTCGTAGCGCCGTCCCGAGGTGTAAAGCGCATCGCCGAGGTGCTCCTGGATCTCGGCCTGGTCCGGGTCCTTCTCCGCCGCCTTTTGCAGGGTCGTGATGGCGTCCGCGGTCTTGCCGCGCTTGAACTGCGCCCAGCCGAGCGAATCGATGATCGAGGCATCTTCCGGCGCGAGAGCGCTCGCCTTGCGGATCATTGCTTCGGCAGCGTCGGTGTCCTCGCCCTTCTCGAGCTTCGCATAGCCGAGGAAATTCAGCAGCAACGGCTGATCGGGAGCAAGCGCCAAGCCCTTTTCCAGAGCCTGCTTGGTCTCAGGCCAGCGATTCGCTTCCTGGAGCGCGCTCGCCTGCAGCAACAGCATGGTCCACAAATCGCTCTTGCGGCCCTGGGCCTCGCCGAGCGCGATTGCGCGGCCGTAGGCATTGGCGGCCTCGTTATAGCGCTTCATCGCCTGGTAGACGTCGCCGAGGCGGGAGAAATCGCTGGCGGTGGCGTTCGGCGCCGCGGCGGCGGCAGCCGCGACCGCATAGGCCTCGTTGAAGCGCTTGCCCTCGCTGAGGACGCGGGCCTGGCCGTCGCGCGCCTCCGAAATCATGGCGTCCGACGGAGGGACCGCACGCAACAACCCAAGCGCCTCCTCCGAGCGCCCCTGAGTGTCGAGCAGAAGTGCCAAAAGGATCGTCGCGCCGCTGTTGTCCGGGTTTGCGTAACGCGCGACCTGGACCAGGCCGATCGGCGGGGCAGTCCGCTGCATGCGCGCGAGATCGGTGCCGAAGGCGGTCAGGATTTCGCTCAGCGCCTTGGCGGAATTGTCGATCGCCTGCCCGCTCCGCCGGCCGCCGAGGATGCGCTGGCGCGCGTCGCCGGCGCCGGCGTCGATCCCTTCGAGCATGATCTGCGCCCGCGCCCGGTCGCCGGCGGCAAGGAAGCCGTCGGCCAATGCCAGGCGCAGTCTCGTCTCCCGCGAACCCGCCGAGCCAATCGCGCGGCGCGCATAGGGCTCGGCGTCCGCGGTCCGGCGGAACTTGAGCAGGATCAGCGCCTTCTCCTCGTCCCGCAGCGGCGCCAGCAGGCTGCCGACCGGGATCTGGTCGACCGTCGTCAATGCGCGGGTGAGGTCGCCGCGCTCGGCGAAGTCCCACGCGGTGATCACCGGCGACAGGAAAGACAGGTCGCCATTGTCCGCGGCAACGCTCAGCCACGGCAAAGCCCGATCCAGGCGCCGGCGGCGCACTTCGTCGGCGACGAGCAGCAACCGGGCATCGGTCGGCAGCTTGGCCGTCGGGATCGATCTCGCGAGCCTGAGCGCAAGGTCGATCTGCCCCGCGCCGAGCGCCTCCCCGAGCCCCTTCTTGGCCAGATCGGGATCGCTCGGCTGGGTTTCGGCCATCGCCGCGAACAGCGCGGCCGAGCGCCCATGATCGCCGTTCATCGCCGCCGCCCGGGCCTCGACATAGGTCCGGTTCGGATCGCCCGACGCGGCCAATTTGGCGGCGGCCGTCCCCGGAACCAGCGCCAGCGCCGCCACGGCGGCACCGGCGAGCAACTTACATGTTCGGGTAATTGGGGCCTCCGCCGCCTTCGGGGGTGACCCAATTGATGTTCTGGGTCGGGTCTTTGATGTCGCAGGTCTTGCAGTGAACGCAGTTCTGAGCGTTGATCTGAAGCCGCGGTTCACCGTTCTCGCCATCGACAAATTCGTAAACTCCCGCAGGACAATAGCGCTGCTCCGGGCCTGCATAAACCGGAAGGTTGATGGCGGTCGGTATGTCCGCGTCCTTGAGCGTCAGATGAACCGGCTGGTCTTCTTCGTGGTTGGTGTTGGAGATGAACACCGACGACAAGCGGTCGAACGTCAGAACGCCGTCGGCCCTGGGATAGTCGATCGGCTGCGCCTCTTTCCTGGGCTTGAGGCTCTTGTGGTCGGGCTGGTTCTTGAGCGTCCACGGGAGCGACAGGCCAAGCTGGCCGAGCCACATGTCGAGCCCCGCATAGAGCGTGCCGAGGGTGCCGCCCCAATGCGCCACCGCCGGTTGAGCGTTGCGAACCAGCTTCAGCTCTTTGGCGACCCAGCTGTTGTGGAGCGCCGCCGGATAAGCCTCGAGCAGGTCGCCTGAGCGATCCGCCGCGATCGCCTCGAACGCCGCTTCGGCGGCCAGCATCGCCGATTTCATCGCGGTGTGCGTGCCCTTGATTCGCGGCACGTTCACGAACCCGGCCGAGCAGCCGATCAGCGCCCCGCCCGGGAAGACCAGCTTTGGAATCGCCTGATAACCCCCCTCATTGATCGCCCGCGCCCCGTAGGAGACGCGGCGGCCGCCTTCGATTTCGGCGCGGACCGCCGGATGGGTCTTCCAGCGCTGGAATTCCTCGAACGGCGACAAATACGGGTTGTGATAATCAAGCGCGACGACGAAACCGAGCGCGACCTGGTTGTTCTCCTGATGGTACAAAAAGCCCCCGCCCCACGCGTCGCTGAGCGGCCAGCCTTGCGTGTGGATCACTCGCCCCGGCTTATGCTTGTCGGCAGGAACGTCCCATAATTCCTTGACACCAAGTCCAAAAACCTGGGGCCCGCTGTCCTTGCGAAGCTCGAACAGCACGCTCAGGCGCTTGGTCAAATGGCCGCGGGCACCCTCAGCAAAGAAGGTGTAGCGAGCGTGGAGCTCCATCCCGGGCTGGTAGTCGGGCCGATGGCTGCCGTCGCGGGCGATGCCGAGGTCGCCGGTGGCGACGCCCTTCACTGAGCCGTCATCGTTGAACAGGATCTCGGCCGCCGGAAAGCCGGGGAAAATCTCGACCCCCAGCTCCTCCGCCTGGCCTGCCAGCCAGCGGCAGAGATTGCCGAGGCTCAGGGTATAAGTGCCCTTGTTGCGCATGAACGACGGCAGCAAAGCGTGCGGCATTCCCCATTTGCCGCTTTTGGTCAGCAGCCAGTGATGGTTCTCAGTCACCGGAACGGTGAGCGGCGCGCCTTTGTCCTTCCAGTCGGGAATGAGCTCGTTCAGCGCAATCGGGTCGATCACCGCGCCAGACAGGATGTGGGCGCCGACCTCGCTGCCTTTTTCGAGGATGCAGACCGAAAGCTCGCGCCCGGCGGCGCTCGCCAGCTGCTTGAGGCGGATCGCAGCGCTGAGCCCGGCGGGGCCGGCGCCGACGATCACCACGTCATAGTGCATGGACTCGCGTTCGCTCATCGGTCCCTCTCCGGGCGTCCGCTCGGCGTCTCGTCGCGGCGGAAGCACAATTCGACTCACCCGCCCTGCCAATTCCTTGACCATGCCGTCAATGGCAGGGAGGAGTAGGCGCGTGGGTGGGGTTGTCGACGATATGACCCTCGCGGAAGCGAGGAGCGCGCTCGCGTGGTGGCTGGAGGCTGGCGTCGACGTCGCCGTCCAGGAAGGGCCGCGCGACTGGCTCAAGGCGCCGGCGCCGCGCGTGAAAGCCGCAGGCGAAGCTACGTCCCCGCCGAACGTCGTTCAGCCCAACCAGGAAACGCTCGCCGAGCTGCAGCAATGGCTCGCGAGCAGCGCCACCCTCCCCCTCGCCGGTCCGGCGGCCAAGCGTGTGCTACCCCACGGGCCGGAAAACGCGCCGGTGATGCTGCTCAGCGACGCCCATGCGCTCGAAGATGCGGCTGCGGGGCAGCCCATTGGGGGTGAGGCGTGGATCCTCGCTCAGCGGATGCTGGCCGCAATCGGGATCGACGTCGACGACGCCTACAGCGCGTCGCTGTCGAGCTTTCATGCGCCAGGCGCCCGGATGAGCGAGCAGGACCGCGCGGCCTGCGCCGAAATCGCTCGCCAGCATATCCGGCTGGCCCAGCCGAAGCGCTTGCTGCTGCTCGGCGAAGGGCCGTGCCAGGCGTTGCTCGGCAAGGGCCTCGTCGCCGCCCGGAGCCATATTCACAAGGTCGAAGGCGTGCGCACGGTCGCGACCTTTCATCCCCGTCAGTTGATTAATCAGCCCTCAAAGAAATCAATGGCATGGTGGGATCTTCTGCTTCTGATGGAGAATGAGTCTTGAAGGCGGGATGGCTTGCGTTCGGATGCTTGATTTGGGCCGCGCCGGTGGTGGCGCAGTCGTCTGACCCGCTCGCGCCTTTGCCCAAGGACACGCAATCCTCGCAACCCGCCGCGACGACGGTTCAGCCGGTAACCGCGCCAGTCACGGCGCCGACAGCCCCCACCATGCCTGTGCCCAAGGACTGGCGCGGGGTGTTCGACGCCATCGACGCCGGCGCCTGGGGATCGGCACAAGCGGGGATCGCGGCGCTTCCACCCGGCATCCTCACTCCGGTCGCGAGGGCCGAGCTTTACACCGCCAAGGGTTCGCCGACGGCCGATCTCGGGTCGCTCCAGGCGCTGATCGCCTCAGCGCCCGAGCTGCCGCAGGCCGACCAGCTCGCGGCGATGGCGATCAGGCGCGGAGCGATCACCGCCCCGCTGATCATCTCCGAGCGGGCGACGGTGAACCTCGGCTCCGCGCCGGTCCGCTACAAGGCGCGGCCGGTTTCCGGCGAGCCCGCCGCCGACGAGCTTCGCGCCTTGCTCGATCCGCTGATCAAGGCCGACGATGCCGCCGGCGCCGAAGCCCAGCTGCTGATCTATGCCCCGCAACTGTCCGCGGAAGCGCGCGCCGAAGCCGGGCAGCGGGTCGCCTTTGTCTATTACGTCATGGGTCTCGACATGGACGCGCGCCGCGTGTCCGACACTTGGCGCCAGGGCGCGACCGGCGAATGGGCATCGCAGGCGGCGTGGATCTCGGGCTTGGCCTCGTGGCGCCTGGGCGACTGCGAATCCGCGTCGCGCAATTTCCAGCAGGTCGCCGCGCTCGCGCAACAGCGTGAGCTTCGCGCCGGCGGCCTCTATTGGGCAGCCCGCTCCGAGCAGATGTGCCGTCGGCCGGCCTCGGTCGAGCCGCTTCTTCGCGCCGCTGCCAACACCGCGGAGGGCCCCGAAAGCTTCTACGGCCTGATCGCGCGCCAGACGCTCGGAATGACCACCGAGCTGCCCGGCGACCCGTTCACGGGCCGCGATCCACGAATCGATCAATATCCCAACGTCCAGCGGGCGATGGAGCTGGCGCGGATCGGCGAGCCGGCGCTGGCCGAGGAGATGCTTCGCCACCAGGCCAAAATCGGCTCGCCTGTCGAGCACCACGCGCTGATCCAGATGGCGAAGAGGCTCGACCTTCCGGCGGCGCAGCTCTGGCTCGCGAACAATGGGCCGCCCGGCGCGCGGTCCGACGCCGCCGACCGCTATCCCAATCCGCGCTGGTCACCGCTCAACGGCTGGCGAGTCGATCCGGCACTTGCGTTCGGCCACATTGTCCAGGAATCGGCGTTCCGGCGCACGGCCATCAGCGGCGCCGGCGCGGTTGGCCTGATGCAGGTCCTGCCGGTGACCGCGCAGCTCGTCTCGCGCAATCGGGGCGTGCCCTACACCACCGCCGCACTGACCGATCCGAAATACAATCTCGAATATGGGCAGTGTTTCATCGAAATGATGCGCGGCAATTCGGGGACCGCAGGCCAACTCCCGCGGGTCATCGCTTCCTACAATGCGGGTCCGCTCCCGGTTGGCCGCTGGGCGGCGATCAACGACAAGGGCGATCCGTTGCTGTGGATCGAGTCGATCCCTTATTGGGAGACGCGCTATTACGTGCCCGCGGTCCTCAGGAACATGTGGGTGTACCAGGGGCTCAACAGCGAAGGGACGCCGACGCTGAAGGCGATGGCCGAGCATCATTGGCCGCCGTTTCCGACCAGCATGACGCGGATGTCCAACTAGCTTCGTTCTTGTTATGTTCCCGCGTGAGGATTAGACTCGCGCCATGCCGGTCGAGTCGAGCCATGGTCGCGGGGCCACCCGCAACGCCACGCCCACGCGCTTCAACCTCAAGGAGCGTGTCGCGGAGGGCGAGTGGCTCGACCAGGTCGAGGGGATCGACGGTGTGCCGACCCGCCGCACGACGGTGACGATCGAGCATCCCAAGTCGATCCTGACCCGCAACAGCTCGCCCGACATCGGGTTCGACCGTTCGATCAACGCCTTTCGCGGCTGCGAGCATGGCTGCATCTATTGCTTCGCTCGACCAACCCACGCCTATCATGACCTGTCGCCGGGTGTGGACTTCGAATCGCGGCTGTTCGTGAAGCCGAAGGCCGCGCAATTGCTTCACGCGGCCCTGTCCCGCCCCGGATACGAGTGCCGGCCAATCGCGATGGGCACCAACACCGATCCCTATCAGCCGATCGAGGAGCGCTGGCGGATCACCCGCTCGGTGGTCGAGCTGCTCGTCGAAACCCGCCATCCCTTCACCATCACCACCAAGTCGGACCGCGTCCTCCGCGATCTCGACCTGCTCAAGCCCGCGGCCGACCTCCGCCTCGCGTCGGTCGCCATTTCCATAACGTCGCTCGATCCCCGGACCGCCCGGACGATGGAGCCGCGCGCGCCGCAGCCGAGGAAGCGCCTCGCCGCCGTCAAGGCGCTGAACGCGGCGGGAGTCCCCTGCTACGTCGCGATTGCGCCGGTCGTCCCGCAAATCACCGACCATGAGCTCGAGCATATCGTCGAGGCCGCGGTCGAGGCCGGGGCGCCGGGCGGTTTCTATCTTCCGGTGCGCCTGCCGAACGAGGTCGCGCCGCTGTTCCGCGCGTGGCTGGAAACGAATTACCCCGATCGCGCTGCCAAGGTGATGGCGACGATCAACTCGCTGCGCGGCGGACGCGACAACGATCCCAATTTTTTCAGCCGGATGCGCGGCCAAGGGCCGTGGGCCGACCTGCTCAAAACCCGGTTCGAGATTGCCGCCGCGAAATACGGGCTGAAGCAAGCCAAGTTCCCGCTCCGCACCGACCTGTTCCAGCCCCCTCAGGGCGATCAGCTGCGGCTGCTTTAATCGATCGACGTCGAAATTTTATCGGCTGTAACGCGTGACTCCCGCCCTCTCTTTGCTAGGCCGTCGTCCATGATCCGCATTCTCCTTTCCGCCGCCCTGCTGGCGTCCGCCGCATCGCTCTCGGCCCAGGGCCTGCCGACCCCGACGCCCGCCCCGTCGAGCCCGCCCCTCTATCTCCCGACCGTGCCGGCCCCGGTGGCAGCGCTGCGTGACCGCGCGCTCGACGATCATTATGCCTGGGACATCGTCGAAGGCCTGACGACCGAAGTCGGCCAGCGCATGGGCGGCACCGCCGCCGAGGCCCGGGCCCGAGAATGGGCGGTCGCCCGGCTGACGGCCATGGGCTTCTCGAACGTCCGGGTGGAGCGCTTTGCATTGCCGGTCTGGACTCGGGGGCCGGAGAGCGCGGAAATCCTGGCGCCTTTCCCTCAGCGTCTCGCGCTGACGGCGTTCGGCAATAGCGCGTCGACCTCGCCTGCCGGCATCACGGCGGAGCTCGTCGGCTTCGACAGCATCGCCGACCTGATGGCCGCGCCCGATGCCGCGGTGCGGGGCAAGATCGTGTTTGTCGACCATGCCATGCCGCAGACCCAGGACGGCTCCGGCTACAGCTTCTTCGGCGGCCCGCGGCGCCAGGGCCCGAGCATCGCCAGCCGCAAGGGCGCGCTGGCGATCGTCGTGCGCTCCATCGGCACCGACCATCATCGCAACCCCCACGCCGGCGGCCAACAATTCGAGGCCGGCGTGCAGCCCATCCCCGCCGCGGCTCTCGCAGTCCCCGACGCCGAGCAGCTCCAGCGCATCCTCAAGCGCGGCAAGCCGGTAACGATGCACCTGACTTTGGTCTCGACCGTCCAGCCGGGCGAATCGGGCAACGTCATCGCCGAGGTTCCGGGCCGCGACCGCGCCGCGCCGATCCTGTTGGTTGGCGGCCATCTCGACAGCTGGGACTTGGGGACGGGCGCGATCGACGACGGCGCGGGAGTCGCGATCACCACCGCAGCGGCCAAGCACGTCATGGACGCCGGTCGGCCGCTGCGGACCATTCGCGTGGTGTGGTTCGGGTCGGAGGAAATGGGCCTGTTCGGCGGTATGTTCTACAAGGACCTGCATGGCCGCGAGCCGCATCATGCGATCGCCGAGAGCGATTTCGGCGCCGACCGGATCTGGAAGGTCGATAGCAAGTTCGGCAAGGATCGCGAGGCGGAAGCGCGAGCCCTGCAGGCGGCTCTAGCGCCGCTCGGCATCGTCCCCGGCGCAATCGACAAGGCCGACGGCTCCGACGTCGGCCCGATGATCGACGGCGGCTTGCCCGGCGTCGGCCTGAGCCAGGACGGCACGCATTATTTCGATATCCACCACACACCCGACGATACACTGGACAAGATCGATCCGGCCCAGCTGCGCCAGAACGTCGCCGCCTGGACCGCGATGCTCGCGGTACTTTCCGGTGGAATTGAGCCGGGACCGAAACAGCCCAAGCGGCGTTGACCCTCCCAAACAAGGGAGGAATCCATGCGCTCGATGATCTTCGCTCTGCCGTTGCTCGCCCTCGCCGGCTGCAACGTAACCAAGGACGGCAATGCGGTCACCGTCCAGTACGACCAGAACACCGCCGAGAATGCGGTCGCCGACGTTACCAACACGGCGGAGAATGTCGCGGCGGACGTCGGCAATGAGGTCAAGAATACCGGCGACAAGATCGACAACAAGGTCGACCGCACCGATGCCAACGTGAACGTCAACGCCAACGTCAAGACCGAGAACAAGCAGTAGGCTTGTCGCTTACTCGGTGACGGATGGTCGGGGAGACAGGATTCGAACCTGCGACCCTCTGCTCCCAAAGCAGATGCGCTACCAGGCTGCGCCACTCCCCGATATCCGTCCCACGAGCTTGCGCTCGTGAAGAGCCGGTGGGCCCGGAAGGATTCGAACCTCCAACCTAGCCGTTATGAGCGGCCGGCTCTACCGTTGAGCTACAGGCCCGCCCCGGCCCGGTCGCGATAGCGGCGGAGCCGCTGGGCGCGCAACCCATCAAGCGAGCCGGGACGCCGGCAGCAGCAAGGCGAACGCCATCGGCGTCATCGTCAGGTCGCCGCCGGCCACGCGGGCGAGGCCGCGGACCAGCCGAAGTTGAAGCGCGACCGTGGCGTCGGCCTTGTCGGCTCCCGGTGAGTCCGGTTCGGCAAGCAAGGCGCTTGCGCTGCCGCGAAGCGCCGGCGGCCGGGTAATTGCGAATCGCCAGTGATCGCCGACGTGCTCGAGTGACAGCCGGATCCGCTCGCCCGACTGCGCGCGACCGATCACGGCGGCACCCAGCCGATAGACCAAGCGGTCGGCGAGCTCCGGCTCGACCGCAGCGATCGCGCTTTGCCGAAAGCGGGCGAAATCGAGCTCGACGCCGCGCGACGCCGCCAGGTCCTTCAACGATCCGGCAACTCCACCCAGCAGCTCGACGAGGTCGACCCGGCGGCTTTCCTTGCTGGCGCTGTGGATCTTCGCCGCGAAATCGAGGTCGTCGATCGCGCCGAGCAGCAACCGCGCCTGGGCAACGATGTCGGCCGCCCGCTCGCGATAACCGCGGTCGGCGGGGCCGAGAAGCTGCCCATCAATGATCTCGGCAAAACCGATGATCGCGTTCAGCGGGGTCTTGATCTCGTGGACCAGCTCGCGCAGGGAATCGGGGTCCGGCAGGCTTTCCGCCAGCGCGTCCGGCGCGGCTTTCGGCGCGGGAGCCTCGCGCAACGCGATCCCGCGGTAGCCGGCAAATCGCCCGTCGGCAGGCTCAAACGCGGGCACGCCGCTGACCTTCCATTCGCCGGCCACCGCCCCCTCCCCGGCGACGATCAACGAGGCGTCGCGAAACGGTGCGCGCATGGCGAAGGCCCGCGCCAGCTCCTCGCTCACGCGGTCGCCGTCCTGGTCCTGGGCGCGAGCGATCGAGCGGCCGATCAATGGGCCGCGCGGAGCACCCTCCACCCAGGCGATTTCGCCGCTTGGCCCGCATTCCCAGCGGAACAACCCGGCCGCGGACACCGGCGCCGCGCCGGCCAGGCCCCGGTCCGACGTCTGCTGGACCGCGCGGTTGCGCCGGCGGCGCTCGATTCGGGCAACGACTTCGTGAAGCGAGGGAGCCGAGGGCTTGGCCTCGACCTCGGGTTCAGGCGGCGGCGCTTCGATCAGCTCTTCGGTGAGGTCCGACTGGGGCGCGGCAGCAATGTCCGGATGAAGCGTTTGGACGAAGCGACGCGTTTCCTCATCGGCCTTGTCGAGGACCGTGCGCCACTGCGCCGGGTCAAGGCTCGCGGCGGCCAGCACCGGCGCCGACACCGCCAAGCTGTCGGAGGCGAAATATTCGAGCAAGCCGATCGGCAAGGGCAGCGCGGCAACGGCCCGCGCGGCAGCGGCGCGGAGGTTATCCTCGACCTGCGCCGCGTCGGAGCGGATCGCCGCGAGTGCATCCGCGACCACCGCGCTCGCGCTGTTCGGCCCGGCGCGCGCGACGAGATCGACCAGCTGCCGCCAGCGGACCGCCGCATCATGGCGGTCCGCGGCGGGCTGGTTCAACACAGTCAGCAGGCGATCGTCGAACCGCAAATCCCGTTCCCTCAAGACGCACTGGACAGTAGCCCTATGCGGAAGGGGGAGCGCCGCTAAGGCGGCAGCGCTTAACTATCCCGAAACGGGACAGTACCGAGATTGGTGCGCGCCCGGGAACTTTCCGGTGTCAGGCTCAGGTCTGGGTGTAGAGCAGCCAGTATTTCGCGATCTCGGACCGCGAGCCGCCGACCTTGTTGAGCGCAGCCGCGGCGTCGGCCTTGTCCCCGCTGCGCGCCAAAGCCATGCCGATGTGAAGATTGGCGGCTTCGGCGTCGGCGCCCGGCTTGGCCAGCGCGGCGCGATAAGTTTCGACGGCCTTCGCATAATTGCCGAGACCGTAATAGCGATCGCCGATGCGGATCAGCGTTGCGGCCGGTGGGGCGGTCTTCACCGCCTCGGCGAGGTCCGCCTCGGTCGCCTGCGGCTTGGCCTTGAGCCCGGCGACCATGTCGCGGAAACTCGCCGACGCCAGGTCGATATGCTTGGCGGCTGCGCCCTGGTTGAGGATCGCCAGCGCCTCGACATAATTGCCCTGCTGGGCCGAAGCGCTCGCATAGAGCTGGTAATCGTTCGGGTCAGTGAGAGCGCCGGTGGCGCTGGCCAAACGCAGCAGGTCCAGCACGCCGTCGGTGTCAGGATGGTTCAAGTTGCGGTAGATCGCGATCGAATCCTTCCAGCTCTTCGGGCTCGGATATGCGGCGACCCACTGGCGGGCGAGCGCAGGAGCGTTGGGCAGCTTCGCACTGTAGGCCAGCCCGGCAGTGCGCTTGACCCAATTCTCGTCGGGCTTGCGACCAGCGGCGGTCTGGACCTGGGTGCCGCGCTGCAATGCCGCGACGGCGTCCGCCGTGCGCCCTTGCGCGTTGCGGGTTTCGGCGAGCAGGCCGATGGCGTCGAGATCGTTAGGATCGAGCTGCAGGCGCTGATCGATGACCGCGGCCGCCTGATCATATTGCTTGGCGTTGAACCGCAGGCCGGACAGGTTTTTCAGTAGCGGCCCCAGCTCGGCCGGCTGAAGGACGCCCGTCGTCAGCATTGCGTCCATGGCATTCATGGCTGCAGCCGTGTCGTTCAGATCCGCGGCATGCTGAAGCTGGAGTTGCGCGAGGATGAAGCGGTCGTCGTTGGTGGAAACCACGGCCTGCGCCGCCGCCAGCTTGGCCTGGATCGCGGCTGGGTCCTTGCTCTTCACCGCGGTCTGCAGCTCGGACAAGGGCTTCAGCGCCTTGGCCGAGGGCTTGAGCTGCCGCTGCGGCTTTTCCTGGATCTGGCTCTGTGCGTTGGGCTGCGCCGCCGCCGGGACGGCGGAAAGCGCGGCTACGAGCGCGATCGCGCTGTACGTAAGTAGCTTCATCGAAAAGGTCTCCTGTGCCGGGCGGCCTGGTGCCGGCGCTCGAAATTGCGCGGCGACGCTTAGCTCCGGATTGAAAGCAGGCCAAGCATTTGCCGAAGGCGCTCTGAACCCCGATTGAACTGCCGCGAAATCCCCGCGGAAATCCTCACGCGCGCGGGCGCGCATGTGGCGTTTTGTGGCGCAACACCCTAAATAGGTCGCGGGGAGGCCGCAGTTCGCTGCATTCCCCCTGTGCACCCCTAACGAGCAGGAATTTTCTTGGCCACTGAACCGCCAGTCGACGACCTCAATCCCACCCCGCCCTCTCCGGGCGACCGCGATATCGCGCCGATCTCGATCGTCGACGAAATGAAGACCAGCTACCTCGATTACGCGATGAGCGTGATCGTCGCCCGCGCGCTGCCCGACGTGCGCGACGGGTTGAAGCCGGTTCACCGCCGGATCCTCTATGCCTGCCAGGAAGCTGGCTACGTCGCCGGCCGCCCGTACCGCAAGTCGAGCCGCATCGTCGGCGACGTCATGGGTAAATATCATCCGCACGGCGACAGCGCGATTTACGACGCGCTCGCGCGGATGACCCAGACCTGGTCGATGCGCGTGCCGCTGATCGACGGCCAGGGCAATTTCGGCTCGATGGACCCTGACCCGCCGGCAGCCATGCGCTACACCGAAGCGCGGCTGGCCAAGGTCGCCAATTTCCTCCTCGGCGACATCGACCGCGACACGGTCGATTTCACCCCCAATTACGACGCCTCGGAAAGCGAGCCGCAGGTCCTTCCCGCGCGCTTCCCCAACCTGCTTGTCAACGGTGCGGGCGGCATCGCCGTCGGCATGGCGACCAACATTCCGCCGCACAACCTCGGTGAAGTGCTCGCGGCCTGCCGCGCCTACATGGACGATCCAGCGATCAGCACCGAAGGGCTGATGGAGCATGTCAAAGGCCCGGATTTCCCGACCGGCGGACTGATCCTCGGCCTGTCGGGTATTCGCAGTGCCTACACCACCGGCCGCGGCTCGATCATGATGCGCTCGCGCCACCACGTCGAGGAAGGCCGGGGCGACCGGCGTTCGATCGTGCTGACCGAGATTCCCTATCAGGTCGGCAAGAACCGGCTGGTCGAGATGATTGCCGAAGCCGCCAAGGACAAGCGCATCGAGGGCGTCGCCGACATCCGCGACGAGTCCAACCGCGAAGGCGTGCGGGTCGTCATCGACCTGAAGCGCGACGCGACCCCCGACGTCGTCCTCAACCAGCTGTGGCGGCACACGCCCGCCCAATCGTCCTTCCCGGCGAACATGCTCGCGATCCGCAGCGGCCGGCCCGAAACGCTGACCCTGCGCGATTTCATCGAAGCCTTCATCCGCTTCCGCGAGGAAGTGATCACGAGGCGCTCGAAGTTCGAGCTGCTCAAGGCCCGCGAGCGCGCCCACATCCTGCTCGGCCTGGTCATCGCAGTGACCAATCTCGACGAAGTGGTGAAGCTGATCCGCGGATCGGCGAGCCCCGCCGTGGCGCGCGAAAAGCTGCTCGAACGCGAATGGCCCGGCGAGCAGATCCGCCCGTACATTCAGCTGGTCGAAGCGGTCGAGCCTCAGGCCAAGCGCGAGAAGTACACGCTGTCCGACGCCCAGGTGAAGGCGATCCTCGAGCTTCGCCTGCATCGCCTGACCGCGCTCGGGCGCGACGAGATCGGCGGCGAGCTCGAAGGACTGGCGAAGAATATCGGAGAGCTGCTCGAGGTCCTCGCCAACCGCGCTCGGCTCTACGAAGTGATGCGCGAGGAATTCGACGAGGTCGAGGCCGAATTCGTGACTCCGCGGATGAGCGAGCTTGCCGCGGCCGCCGACGGGATCGAGGACGAGGATTTGATCGAGGTCGAGGACATGGTCGTGACCGTGACCATGACCGGCTACATCAAGCGCACGCCCCTCTCCGTGTTCCGCGAGCAGAAGCGCGGCGGCAAGGGCCGCGCCGGCATGGCGACCAAGGAAGAGGATGCGGTCACCAACCTGTTCGTGACCTCGACCCACAACCCGGTGCTGTTCTTCTCGAACCTCGGGCAGGTCTACCGGATGAAGGTTTGGCGCCTCCCCGAAGGCGGCCCCAACACCAAAGGCCGGCCGATGGTCAATCTACTCCCGCTCGCGGAGGGCGAGGTCATTTCGACCGTGCTGGCGCTGCCTGAGGACGAAGCCGAGTGGGGCGGGTTGCACATCATGTTCGCCACCGCTCGCGGAACGGTCCGGCGCAACAGCATGGACGCCTTCGCCAGCATTCGCTCCTCCGGCAAGCGGGCAATGCGCTTTGGCAGCGATGACGAAGAAGACAGCGATCCCAACGATCGCCTGATCGGCGTGTCGTTGCTGACCGAGGAGGATGACGTCCTGCTGGCGACGCGCAACGGCAAGGCGATCCGCTTCAAGTCGACCGACGTCCGCGAATTCCAGTCGCGCGATTCCCAAGGCGTCCGCGGAGTCCGGCTGCAACCCGGGGACCAGGTCATCTCGATGTCGATCCTCCACCGCGTCGGCACCACCCAGGAGGAACGCGAGGCCTATCTCAAATGCCCGCCGTGGCGCGAGCGCGAAGACGTCGAATGCACGCTTCCTGAGGAACGGGTTGCCGAGCTGTCAGAGCGCGAGCAGTTCATCCTGACGGTCACCGAGAACGGCTACGGCAAGCGCTCATCCGCCTATGAATATCGCCGCACCAACCGCGGCGGCCAGGGCATCACCAACATCGACACGTCGGAGCGCAACGGCTGCGTCGTCGCGAGCTTCCCGGCGCACCAGGGCGAGGCGCTGATGCTGGTCACCGACCAGGGCAAGATGATCCGCACCACCGTCGGCGACATCCGGGTG
Source organism: Sphingomonas sp. URHD0057 (assembly GCF_000620665.1). Classification (GTDB taxonomy): domain Bacteria; phylum Pseudomonadota; class Alphaproteobacteria; order Sphingomonadales; family Sphingomonadaceae; genus Sphingomicrobium. The sequence continues at coordinate 935,003 of NZ_KK211162.1, forward strand.
ATGGGCCGCAGCACGCAAGGCGTGACCATCTTCCGGGTCGCCGAGGACGAGCATGTCGTCAGCGTCGCCAAGATCGACGAGAGCGACGAGGAGGAGATCGAGCTCGAGAGCAGCGACGAGATCGCACCGGTCGATGATGCGATCACCGACCAGAGCGAGCTCGATCGGCCGGTGGATCCGGAGGCGGAATAGAGCGAAGGCTGCGACCAACTGCCGCAACCCGCGCCTCTGCCTCCGCGTTCTAATGACGAACGATAAGGAGGAAAGCCCGATGCCCCTTCCCAACAACGCCTTGGTCCTGGTCGCCGACGGCCGTAAAATGCTGTTCTTCCGCAATCACGGAGATGAAAACCAGATCGATCTGAGGACCGAAGCACACGATGCGAGGAAGGACCGCAAGGACCGCGACATCAAGACCGACGCTCCCGGCACGACGAAGCAAAGCGCGGGCTACGGCCATTCCACCTACGAGGAAACGGACTTCCACCAGCAGGAAGAGGATCGCTGGGTGAAGGACGCCGCCGACGAGCTGAAAGCGCGCGCGCTGCGCAACGATTTCGACGCCCTCGCCATCGTCGCCCCACCCAAGGCGCTCGGCGTCCTCAAGAAAAGCCTCCACAAAGAGGTCGAGCGGCGCTTGGTCTGCACCGTCGACAAGGAAATGACCGGCCGCCCGATCCCGGACATCGAGGCGTTGCTCGACGGTCATACCGCGGCGGCCGAGCTTCCGTCCGTTTAAGCTCCGAGGGCCGGCTTCGTCCTCCATTCGGGCGAGATCGCCGGGGATTGGATCCGCTCGGACGAACGGTTCACCAATCCCCGGTTGACCCAGCGCCCGCTGTTCGGCTGACGCCTAGCCGCGTTCGCCCGCGCCGCGCTCGGTCGGCATCGGCACCGGCGGTGGCGGCGGCGCAACGTTCAGCATTTGCGCTTGCTGAAGGTGCATCTGCATCATCGGGATCGCCTGCGACGCAGCGGTGCGCAGCGAGGCGACATCGCCGCTCGCGGAATAGTTCTGCATCAGCTGGATCGCCTGGTTGTGCGCGTCGATCTGCGCCTGGCGGTAGGCCATGTCGAAATTCGGCCCCGTGCCGGCGGCACGCAGCTGTTCGAGCGCGGCCTGCTGCGCCGGAAGCATGCCCGGCGGCGGCATCGGCACGCCACCTGCCGCTGCGGCCGCCGTCACTTGCTGCCCGAGACGGGTGTGGTCGGAGACGAGCAAATTCGCATAATTGCGCACGGCTTGGTTCTGGGACGCCTGCAGCGCCAGCTGGCTCGACTGGATTTCGAACTCGTTGGCGCTCGAGGCCTGGGCCAGGAAGCCCGGGGCGAACAGTGGATTGGTGGGGTCCACAACCGGCGCTGGTGGCGGCGGCGGTGGCGGCGGTGTAGTTGAACAAGCGGCAAGAACGATCGTCCCGCCGAGCATAATCGCCAGTTTCCTCATCGGCCTGTCTCCCTTGTTTGTTCCGGAACGGTAACTGGCACGCGTGGGCGCGGTTCCCTGCGCTAACGCAAAGCAGCTAGGCGAAGAGGTGCGCCACGTCCGCATCCGGAGCAACCGTCTGAAGCAGCAAGGTCCGATGGCACTGCGCCGGCTCGCGCTCGAAGCACAGCAAGGCGCTCGATTTTTCGGCCGCAAGCTCGACCATTTGCGCCGCCTGCACCATCGCCTCGGGCAACTCGAGCTGGCCCGCGTAGATGCGCGCCATAACCTCATGCCGTCCGGAACGTGCCGCCGCGCGGCCCTCGGCGGGGGTACCGAGCGCTTTCAGGTGCACATATTCGATACCGGCCTCCTCGAGCGTCCCCCGCAGCGCCGATTTCGAGAAGCCCGGCCGGCGCGACAGCGGCAGCGCTCGCACGTCGATCACCCGTTCGACGCCGGCCTGCTTCAGTGCGGCGAGGAACTCCCCGACGGTTGCGCCCTCATAACCGATCGTGAATACCCTCATTCCGCGTTGTAGCAGACAGCTTCGATGTTCGCGCCGTCCGGATCGTAGACGAATGCGGCATAATAATTCGGCCCGTAATTGGGCCTCGGGCCGGGCTTGCCATTGTCCCTGCCGCCGGCCTTCAGTGCGGAGACGTGGAAGGCATCGACCTCCGCGTGGCTGTCGGCCGTGAACGCAACGTGGATCCCCTCGCCGACCTTGTCGCCGTCGCCGATCCAGAAGATCTTTTCGCCCGGCACTCCAAAGCCGAGCGCGGTCCAGCCGCCTTCCTCGTCCGAACTATATTCTTTCTGGACCGACATACCGAGCGCTCCAAGCGCGGCCTCGTAGAATTTGCGAGAGCGTTCGATGTCGGAAACGGGGATACCGATGTGATCGATCATTGTTGCACTCCTGGGGCCTGCCAATAAAGCAACGCCTTATGGTCGATCAGGTTCACGTCATTGGCGGCGGGCTGGCCGGAAGCGAAGCCGCGTGGCAGCTCGCCGAGGCCGGTCTTGATGTCCGGCTAAGCGAAATGCGCGGCGGCGCCGGCGGGACCCCCGCGCACGAGACGGATGCGCTCGCCGAAATGGTCTGCTCGAACAGCTTTCGCAGTGACGACGCCGAGCACAATGCGGTCGGCCTCCTGCACCAGGAAATGCGCGCGCTCGGCTCGCTTGTCATGCGCGCCGCCGACAAGCACCGGGTCCCGGCCGGTTCGGCGCTCGCCGTCGACCGCGAAGCGTTCGCCGCCGAGGTTACGCGGGCCATCGAGCAGCATCCCAACATCGCCATTGTCCGGGAGCGCATCGATCGCCTGCCCGACCATCCGGCGATCATTGCCACGGGCCCGCTTACCGGTTCGCAGCTGGCGGAAGCGATCGCCGCCGAGACTGGCGAAGGCGCCCTCGCCTTCTTCGACGCCATCGCCCCGATCGTCCACCGCGACAGCGTCGACATGGACGTCGCGTGGATGGCGGCACGCTGGGACAAAGGGGGCAAGGACTACATCAACTGCCCCATGGACAAGGCGCAGTACGAGGATTTCGTCCAGGTTTTGAACGACGGCGAGAAGATGCCGTTCAAGGAGTGGGAACAGGACACTCCTTATTTCGAGGGCTGCATGCCGATCGAAGTCATGGCCGAGCGTGGGCCCGAAACGCTACGCCACGGCCCAATGAAGCCCGTCGGCCTCGACAACCCCCGCACGGGCCGCTGGCCCTATGCGGTGGTCCAGCTGCGCCAGGACAATGCGCTCGGCACCCTGTGGAACATGGTCGGCTTCCAGACCAAGCTGAAGCATGGCGAGCAAGTGCGCATCTTCCGCAATATTCCCGGCCTCGAGAATGCCGAGTTCGCGCGCCTCGGCGGGATCCACCGCAACAGCTTCATCAACTCGCCGCGCTTACTCGATCGCGAGTTGCGGTTGAAATCCAAGCCCAACATCCGCTTCGCCGGCCAGATCACCGGCTGCGAGGGCTATGTCGAAAGCGCCGCCGTCGGCATCCTCGCCGCGCGGTTCGCAGCGGCAGAGCTGCGCGGCGAGCAACTTGCGCCTCCGCCGGTCGAGACTGCGCTGGGGGCAATTCTCGGCCACATCACCGGCGGCGCCGACGCCGACACGTTCCAGCCCATGAACGTCAATTTCGGACTGATGCCACCGCTCGACGGCCGCCTCAAACGCGCCGACCGCAAGCAGGCCTACACCGACCGGGCCCGAGCGGCGTTAGCCGGATGGCTCGAGCAGCTCAGGGTCCCCGAGCCGGCTTAATCGTCCGCCGATGCAATATCCGTTGCGCGGCAGCTGCAGCTCGGGTGCTTGGGCGGCGGGGGGGCCGTGGTCGAATATTCCGCCGCGGTCAGGATGCCGTTGCGGTCGCGGTCGGCGCCTTTGAACTTGCCGATCGTCTTTGCCGCCCATTCCTCGAACGACAATGTGCCGTTCGCGTTCGTGTCGAGCTTGGCGAAAGCCTTGCGCCGCGGGTCGAGCAGCTCGTTGGCCTCGATCCGCCCGTCCTTGTTCTTGTCGGCGCGGCTGAAGCGCTTCTCTTCGCGGGACTTGGGGCTCGCTTCGGGTGCCTGAAGCGGCACCGGTTGCCCGGTCAGCGACGCGAGCCGGGCTGGCGGTGCCGGCAGGCTCGGCGCGCGCTGGGCGTGGCCTTGCCACAGGAGGAATGCGCCGGTCATGAGCAGGAAACAGGCCGCGGCCCCGGCGAGGAATCGCCACATCGGGCACCTCCATCAAACGGAGATTCGGCGCGAACATGCTCCAGATCGGAGCGGCATCTGTCAACCGTAGCGCGGCAGCCGTCCGCTCAGGCGGTGGCCCAGCATCGTCAGCGCCCGCCCCGGCGTTCCTTCTGGCTCGAACGGTTGACGCCGGCGACAATCGCGGATTGCCAGCGCCGCGAGCATCGACAGCGGCCGGAGGATCGCCGGAAAGCGCGCCCCGCCCAGCCCGTGCGCGAACTTGCGGGCGCGTTCCATCAACATCGCACGCGACTGCTCGTCGCTGCAGTGCCGGGCCGCATCGACCAACGTCCAAAGCCCGCCCGCACCCTGGATGCGGTCGTCCGCTTGCCCAAGAACCTTTGCTCCGATCCCTAACAGCAAGTTCCCGCGAAACCAGATCGCTTCGGCAGTCTCCGCGCCCCACGGAAACGGGTCGAACAGCCGCAGCCAGCCAGTTTCGAGCTGAGCGAGGTCGCGGCCGGCAACGCCGCGCGGGTTGAGTTCCTGCTGCACCGCCTGAAGCCTCGGCTCGGCTGGGGCGCCGCCATCCAGCTCTTCAAGCCGCTCGCGCCACCAGGCCAGGCGGATCGGCCCGAGCTGCGGCTCACGGGTCGTGCGCACCACGTCTGCCATCGCCGCGTCGATCCCGAACAGCGCCTCCAGCGCGCCGCGATCGGCGGTTCGCACATAGGTCAGCGCCAGGCGTAAATCGGCGCCAGGCACGGCGTCAGCGATAGGTGACGGCCTTGACCGCTTCGACCACCTGGGATGCTTTGATCAGCGCCAGCTTTTCGAGGTTGGCGGCATAAGGCAGCGGCACGTCGGCATCGCTCACCCGCAGCACCGGCGCATCGAGGTCGTCGAAGCCCTCGGTCATGGCGATGGCAATGATCTCCGACGCGATCGAGCATTGGGGCCAACCTTCCTCGACCACCACCATGCGGTTGGTGCGCCTGAGGCTTTCGAGCACGGTCGCCTTGTCCAACGGGCGCAGCGTGCGCAGGTCGATCACCTCGGCGTTGATGCCCTGCCCCATCAGCTCCTGCGCCGCTTCGAGCGCGACGCCGACCCCAATCGCGTAAGTGACGATGGTCACGTCCTTGCCGGGGCGGACAATGCGCGCCTTGCCGATCGGCAGCACATAATCGTCCATCTGCGGCACATCGAAATGCTGACCGTAGAGCAATTCGTTTTCGAGGAAGACCACCGGATCATCGGTGCGGATCGCGGCCTTGAGCAGGCCCTTGCCGTCGGCCGCACTGTAGGGTGCGATGACGATCAGGCCCGGCACGCTCGCGTACCATGGCCCGTAATTCTGACTGTGCTGGGCGGCGACCCGCGCGGCGGCGCCGTTCGGACCGCGAAACACAATCGGGCAACGCATCTGCCCGCCCGACATGTAATTGGTCTTAGCCGCCGAATTGATGATGTGGTCGATCGCCTGCATCGCGAAATTGAAGGTCATGAACTCAACGATCGGGCGCAGGCCGCCCATCGCGGCGCCGGCGCCGAGCCCGGCAAAGCCATATTCGGTGATCGGCGTATCGACCACGCGCTTGGGACCGAACTCCTGAAGGAGATTCTGGGTGACCTTATAGGCGCCCTGATATTCGGCGACCTCCTCGCCCATCACAAATACGCGGTCGTCGCGGCGCATCTCTTCCGCCATGGCGTCGCGCAGCGCCTCGCGCAGCGTCATGGTGACCAGCGGCGTGCCTTCGGGCACCTCCGGCTCGTCGCGGGTCGCGGCGACATCGGCGACAAGGTCGCGTGCCGCGGTCTCGAACACGTGCGGCGTCGGCGTGCCTTCGGTCTGTTGCGATTCCGGCGCGGGAACCGTCGGCTCTTCCTTCATCGCCGGCTTGGGCGCCTCAGCGGGCGCAGCGGCAGCTTCGCTGACCTGCTCACCATCCGCGGCAAGCAGGGCGATCGGCTCACCGACCTTCACTCCGTTGGTACCTTCGGGCACCAGGATCTTGGCGATCTTGCCCTCGTCGACCGCTTCGAACTCCATCGTCGCCTTGTCGGTCTCGATTTCGGCGAGGATGTCGCCCGACTTCACCTCGTCGCCTTCCTTGACCAGCCATTTGGCGAGCGTGCCCTCCTCCATGGTCGGCGAGAGCGCGGGCATCTTGAGCTCGACGGGCATCAGTAGGTCCCCACCAACACATCGGTGTAAAGCTCGGCCGGCTCCGGCTCCGGCGCGTCTTCAGCAAACTTCGCAGCTGCGATGACGATAGCTTTGATTTCGTTGTCGATTGCCTTGAGCTCGTCTTCCTTAACACCGAGCTTTTCGAGTTCCTTGGCGGCATGGTCGATGGGGTCGCGATGTTCGCGCACGTCCTGCACCTCCTCGCGCGTGCGGTACTTGGCCGGATCGGACATCGAATGGCCGCGATAGCGATAGGTCAGGAACTCGATGATGATCGGCCCCTTGCCGCTGCGGGTCCAGTCGAGCGCCACCTCGGCGGCGCCACGGACCGCGAGCACGTCCATCCCGTCGACCTGCAGGCCGGGAATGCGATGCGCCTCGCCGCGCCGGTACAACAGCGGCTCGGCGGAGGAGCGCTTGATGCTCGTCCCCATCGCATATTGGTTGTTCTCGATCGCGTAGACGACCGGCAGGTCCCACAGCTTGGCCATGTTGAAGGCCTCGTAGACCTGGCCCTGGTTGACCGCGCCGTCGCCCATGTAGGTCAGGCACACCCCGCCGTCCTCGGCATATTTGTGCTTGAACGCGAGCCCGGTGCCGAGCGGCACCTGAGCGCCGACGATGCCATGCCCGCCGTAGAAACCGTGGTCGACGCTGAACATGTGCATCGACCCGCCCTTGCCGTGCGAGATGCCGGCGTAGCGGCCGGTGAGCTCGGCCATGATCAGTTTGGGATCGATGCCGTAGGCGAGCATGTGGCCGTGGTCGCGATAACCGGTGATGACGCTGTCCTTGCCGACCGTCATTGCCGATTGAAGGCCGACGCCAACCGCTTCCTGGCCGATGTAGAGGTGGCAGAAGCCGCCGATCAGGCCGAGACCATAGAGCTGGCCCGCACGCTCCTCGAAGCGGCGGATGAGCAGCATCTGCTTGTAGAGGCCGAGCAGCTCGTCCTTCGACGCCTGGAAGCGCTTGGGCTGCGGCGGCCGCTCGATCTGGGGTACCTGCGAGGCAGGAGGAACGGCGGATTTCTTGGCGGTTCGCGCCACGGCGATCTCACTTCTGGGATAAGCGCGCTCGCCTATAAGTGGCGCTAGGCCGACCGGCAACTCATTGCAGCGGGACGATCACCTCGTCGGGGCGGACCAGCCCAAGGTCCTTGCGGACCAGCTCGTCGGCCATGTCGGGATCGGCCTTGCGCGGGTCGAGCAGCGCCGAATGGTGCCGCAGCTCGGCCTTCTGCTGCTCGAGCTGCGCCAGCTCGGCCCGACGCTCTTTCAGCGCGCGGTGGTAACCGCCCCAGGCGAGGACGCCGTTGGGCCCAGCGATCGCATGACCGGCGAAGGTTCCGACGATGATCAGCGCCAGCGCCGGCCACGCGGCCCGCCGGATCAGCTCAAAGATAGGCTTCCCACCCCTCATAACTCAAAGGAATCACGAGTGACTCACGAACGCAAGTGAAAAGAACGGTTTGGTGGATACTTCGCGGAAGAACTTGTGGAAGACGCGGGTAATCGCTGTGGATGATAGGCTTTCAGCGCGGCGCGGCCAGGATAGCGCGCCGCCGCGCCGAGTTGCTCCTCGATCCGCAGCAGCTGGTTGTACTTGGCCGTGCGGTCCGACCGCGCCAGGCTCCCTGTCTTGATCTGGCCGCAGCTCAGCGCGACGGCGAGGTCGGCGATGGTCGAATCCTCGGTCTCGCCCGAGCGATGCGACATCACTGCGGTGTAGCCGTTGTTGTGCGCCAGCTTCACGGCGTCGATGGTCTCGGTCAGCGTGCCGATCTGGTTGACCTTGATCAGGATCGAATTGGCGATGCCGTGGTCGATCCCCCATTGGAGGCGCTCGACGTTGGTCACGAAGGCGTCGTCGCCGACCAGCTGGACGCGGGCCCCGAGCTTGTCAGTGAGCGCCTTCCACCCCTCGGCATCGTCTTCCCCCATGCCGTCTTCGATCGAGGCGATCGGATAGTTGCTCGCAAGATCCGTGAGGAAGTCCGCGTTTTCGGCCGGCGACAGCGTCTTCCCCTCGCCCACCATGCGATAGGCACCATCCTTGAAATATTCGCTCGCGGCGCAGTCGAGCGCAAGCAGGACGTCCTTGCCCAGCTCGTAGCCGGCGGAGCGAACCGCCTTCTCGATGAAATCGAGCGCCTCGCGCGACGACTGGATCGCGGGCGCGAAGCCGCCTTCGTCGCCCACCGCCGTCGACAGCCCGGCCGCATGCAGCGCACTCTTCAGCGCATGGAAGATCTCGGCGCCGCAGCGCAGCGCCTCGGCGAAATCGGGCGCGCCGACCGGCATCACCATGAATTCCTGGAAATCGATGCCGTTGTCGGCGTGCGCGCCGCCGTTCAAAATATTCATCATCGGCACCGGCAGCAAATTGGCCTCGGCGCCGCCAATGTAGCGGTACAGCGGCATGTCCGCGCTCGCCGCCGCCGCCTTCGCATTGGCGAGGCTGACGCCGAGGATCGCATTGGCGCCGAGCCGGCCCTTATTGTCGGTCCCGTCGAGCGCGATCATCGCCTGGTCGAGGCCCGCCTGGTCCTCCGCCTCGCGGCCGACGACGGCCTCGGCGATTTCGCCGTTGACGGCGTCGACCGCTTTGCCGACGCCCTTCCCGCCCCACCGGCTGTGGTCGCCGTCGCGAAGCTCGACCGCCTCGTGCGCCCCGGTTGAAGCCCCGGAGGGAACCGCGGCCCGGCCCGTGCTTCCGTCGGCCAGAATCACGTCGGCCTCGACCGTCGGGTTGCCACGGCTGTCGAGGATTTGGCGGGCGCGGACACGGGCGATGGCGGTCATGGCTTTCCTTCTTGCGGACGCGTAACAATATGGGGGTACGCGAGGGCCTATAAGCGCCGCGTCCGGGCGTGCAACTTTCGGTGCGGCACGCCGGAACGACCGCCCGGCCCTCTCCGTTGAGAGGCCAAAGGAGGTATTGCCATGGCTGACCAGAGAACTGCCGATCTGCCCGATGGGACCGACACGATCATCGAACCGGCGGAGCCCGAGAACACGGGCGCGATCGCGACCGACCGCGCGGCCGAGGACGAAGGAGGAGCGAATTTGACGATCGATGATCCGGGCCTGCCGTCCGGCGGCATTGCCGAGCGGCTTCGCAGCGGGCGCGAGCAGCTCGGCAGCCAGGCCGGCGAGAAAGCGCGCGGGCTGGTCACCCAGGGCCTCGAGCGAACCGCCGAAGCACTGGCCAACGTGTCCAAGATGGTCGGCGACACCGCCGATGGCATCGAGGAGCGGCTTGGCCCGGAATATGGCGACTATGCCCGCCGCGCCGCCGGAGCGATCGAGACTGCCGCCAATACCCTTGCCGAAAAAGATCCCGACGAGCTGATCGACGACACCCGCAATTTTGTCCGCAACAGCCCGGGCATCGCGCTTGCCGGCGCGGCGGTGGTCGGCTTCGTCGTCGCCCGGCTGCTGAAGAGCGGGCTCGCCAAGGATGAGGACGACGACGAGGATTGATGCTGAAGACGCCTGAACAAAGCCCTCCGGCGGAGCCGGGCCGCTCGATCGGCGAGATGATCGAGCGGCTGTTCGACAATGCGCTCGACTACGGCCGCGCGGAGCTCGAGCTGCTCAAGGCCCGCGCCCTCGAATTCGCCGAATCCTATGTCCGCGCGGCAATCCTGTTCGCGCTTGCGGCGGCGTTCGCACTCGTCGGTTTAGTCACGCTCTTCGTCGGCATCGCAATCGCCTTGGCGAGGTGGATCGGACCTTTGGGCGGCGCGATCGTCTCGACCTTGCTTGCAGCGACGGTTGCCGGCCTGCTGATCTGGCTTGCGCTGCGCGACCTGGAGAAGGCGAAGTGAGTGAGGACCGCGTCGAGGCTGCTCGAGCGGAGGTCGACCAGGCCCGCAATCGGCTGCTGGTGGCCCTGAACGAGGTGACCGGGCAGCTCGAGCCGCACCGGCTGGTGCAGGAGGTGTGGGAGAAGGCCAAGGACAAGGGCGCCGACCTCGCCGAGGATGCCGTCGATGCGGTCCGCTCCAGGCCGCTGGCGGCGACCGGCGTGGTTGCCGCAATCGCCATGTTCCTCGCCCGCGAACCGCTCATCGAGCTCGCCGGCAAGTTGGCCAGCGGGCTCTCGAAGAAGGGATCGGCGAAAAAGCGCCGAGCCGCCAAAACGGAAAGTGAAACGGAGACAGCGTAATGATCGACGACGACACCACTGCCGACACCGGAAGCTCGCCTCGCCAGCGGGCGATCGAAGCTTACGAAAGCGCTCGGGACAGCGTCTCCGGCGCCGGCCGGCGCGCCGCCGACACCTTCGGCGAGGCGCCGCTGATCGCGCTTGCCGGCGGAATCGCCGCCGGCGCGCTGATCGCCGCGCTCCTGCCCCGCACCGACGCCGAGACGCGGCTCGTCCGGCCGACGGCCAAGCGCGTGAAGGACACCGCTCGCGCGGCTTACAAGGCGGCGCGCGACACGGGGTCGGGCAAGCTCAACGAGCTCGGGCTCAACCGCGAGAAGGGCGAGGAAACCATCCGCGGCTTGTTCCAGGGCGTGACCGATGCCGCCAAGGCATCCGGTCAGGCGGCGCTTGACGCGGCTCGCAACAAGGGCTGAACGAGCAGGATGAGCAAGCTCCACCTGGTGTTCGGCGGGCGGGTCAAGGATCCGCGCGCCCTCGATTTCGATCTCGGCACGATCGACCTGGTCGGCGTCTATGACAGCTTTGGCGCCGCCGAAGACGCCTGGCGCGGCAAGGCCCAGGGCAGCGTCGACGATGCCGAGATGAAATACGTCATCGTCCACCTTCACCGCCTGCTCGAGCCGAACCTCGAAGGCGATATCCCGGGCATTGCACGGCCGCGGGAACCGGCGGGCTAAGGCACGCCTATCCGGTGCTGCTGTCCGGGAATTGATCCAGCGGGCGATAGTCCGAAGGATCCAGGCCGCAGGTTCCGGTAGCGTAGATCGGAACGCCCTGGGCGCGCGCCTCGAGCAAGGGCCGCGGTTCGTGAGTCAGCGTGGCCGGGTGAACGAGCGCCCCGATCCCGTCGAGCCAGTTCGGCCCCGCTTCGCGCCGCTCGATCGCCAATCCGTCCCACATCGGCTCGAAGGTCGCGCCGAACACCACCAGCGGTTCCGGAGCGGCTGCAACCAGTCTCCGGGCGACATCGGGGCGCTGCCGAGCGATCGTCGGGCCAAGGAACGCAATGCGGTTGCCCGCCCGCCGTGGCCGCACCGGCGGCTTGTGCCAGGACAGCACGACCGCCCGTCCCGGAAACATGGCGGCGATGCCGTGGTGCGGCGTGTAAACGCGGCGTGCGCGGGCCAGCAGCTCGGCTTCGCGAGCAACCAGGTCGTTCGAAGCCCGAAAATCGGCAATGGTCGCGGAATCACCGATCTCTGCGGCCGCCTGGTCGAGCAGCCGATGAATTTCGGCCAACGGATAGCGGCTCATCACGACGTCGAAGCTGCGGCCGCCCAACACGCCTGCTTCGTCTAGCCAGGGCAGCCAGCTCTGCGCGACCACCAAATGGCGAGCGCGATAGTCGATGTGCCTTGCAAGTTGCCTCGCGACCAGCCGATCGTGCTTCAAGTAGGTTCTCTGGCGAACCGCTCCGCCGGCCGTGGACGCGCGCCGCATCGCCCAGTGCCGCTGCGCCGTCGCCAACGAGGCCACATGCCGGCACGACCGTGGCCACCGATATCGCGCCGGCCACGCCCCGACGATGCCCGGCGCGAGCAGCTGATCGTCCTTCCCGAATGACGCTCCAAGCATGCTTGCGGTCTCGGGCCAGGCGTTGTCGAGCACCCACGACACTCGCTCGGTCGGCATTTCGAGCGTCTTAAGCTGCTTGTGCATGTCGCAAGCGACTTCGTCGCAACTCGCGCAGCTGCGGGGCTCGACGCTCACCGGAGCGCATCCAGGCGCACCACGAGCGTGGTCTCGGTCAGCCGGGCGCCGATCCGGACCGGCACCGACGAGCGAAAGCGCAGATCGATATAGTTCCAGAACACCGTCGCGTCGGTCTTGTCGTCAATGAAAAACCCCGGCGGATGGACCGTGTGGCTGTGGCGTTCGACGATTTCCAAGCCGGCTTCGTGAGCAACGCGCGACAACGCGTTGGTCAGCTGGCAGATTCCGCCGCCGACCGAGGGGATCAAGCAGCCGCCGCGCAGCTCTCGCCCGGTGACATAGCCCTTGCCGCGGCCCGGGCGCCCGGCGGCCCGCCAAAAGCTGAAGGTCTCCCCCGGCTCCAGGATGATCCCGTCGACGGCGTCCGCCGCGACGCGCAAATTCTGCACCTTGCCGAGCTCGGCGTCGCGCTCGCGCGGATCGGTGGCCGAGTACAGCCGATGCTCGTCGGCCGCGATCAGCGTGGCGCCGGGCGGCACGTTCGCCAGCTTGCGATAGCGACGGAACAGGTCGCCACAAGCGAAGGCCCTGGCCAGCCGCCGGCCGATGAGCAGCCGTGATTTGAGCCAGAAGACGAACCTGCCGGACGCGGCATGACGCGCGTGCAGCGTGCCGCCTTCGATCGTCGAGCTCGCCACCCATGTGCTCATGCGAGCAATCTATCGCGGGTAGCGGCTTATGAAAGCGTTACCGTCTCGAGGGGAGCGTCAGGCTTTCCGGTACCGCCACAGCAGCAGCGGGCGCTGCAGAATGAGCCCGGCGGCGAACCCGCCGACATGCGCCGGCGTCGCGAGGAGGAAACCCTGTCCGCCGGCGAGCCAGCCCATCATCAGCTGCAGCACGACCCACGCGACCATCAGCCACAGCGCGTTGATCCAGCGATTGGCGGTGGGCGACGAGGTGAACCGCTTCGGCCGCCCGAAGCTCAGTGCGAAGGCGCCGATCACCGCGCTGATCGCGCCGCTGGCGCCGATCATCGGGACGGTGCTGTAGGGATCGACTCCCCATTGCGCGAAGGCGGCGGCGAACGCGCCGACCAGGTACAATGCGAGCAGCGCCGTCTGTCCGAGCACCCGCTCGACCGCGGTCCCGCACCAGACGAAGATCAGCATGTTGAAGGCGAGGTGGATGAAGCCCGAGTGCACCAGCGTCGCGCTCAGCGGCGTCAGGAGCGCGGGAAGCGCAAACCACGGCACCGGCAAACCGGTCAGCCGCGCCGGAATGAAGCCGAGCGCCAGCTGCACGGAATCCTGACCGACGAGAATCGCCACCAGCCATGCGAGCACCGTCAGCGCCGTGATGGCGATCGTGGCGGTGCGCGGAATGGCTAGCTTGTCGATCAGATGAACTCGATCTTCTTGATCCCGTAGTAGCGGTCGCCCGACGGGGCCGAAACCTCGACCTCCTCGCCCTTCTCGCGGCCGATCAGCGCGCGGCCGAGCGGGGAATTGTAGCTGATGCGCCCGTCCTTGGCGTCGGCCTCGGTCTGACCGACGAGCTGGTATTTGACCTTCTTGCCGTCCTCGTCCGTGAGCGTCACCGTGGCTCCGAACACGACCTTGTCGCCCGACAGGGTGGTCGGATCGATCACCAACGCCCGGCTCAGCCGGTCCTCGATGTCCGCGATCGACGCCTCGACGTGACCCTGGTGCTCCTTCGCCGCGTGATATTCGGCATTCTCGGAGAGGTCGCCATGCGCGCGCGCCGCCTCGATCGCCTCGACGATCTCGGGCCGTTCGTTCTTGAGGCGCTTCAACTCGTCGGTGAGCTTGGCAAAGCCCTCCGCCAGCATCGGCACCTTGTCGGCACTCGCCATGGTTCAAAAACCCTTTTCAAAAACCCACCCCGGCGCCGCGATCAGCAACGCGTTTGAGGGGCAAAGAGGATGGAAGCTAACGCTTTAGGAAGCGGAGTAATAGGATTGCAGCGAGGCGACTTCAAGCGCGTGGCCCCGCACCGCCTCGATCGCCCGGGCCGCGGCGATGCTCGCCGCTGCAGTCGTGAAGTAAGGCACGCGCTTGGCCAGCGTGGTCGTGCGGATCGAATGGCTGTCCTTGAGCGACTGCCAGCCCTCGGTCGTGTTGAACACCAAGGCGACGTCGCCGTCGAGCAATCGGTCTACGATGTGGGGACGACCCTGCGCGACCTTGTTGACGGCGCTCACCGGCAACCCCTTGCTCGCGAGATGCGCCGCGGTGCCGCCGGTGGCGATGATCGAAAAACCGAGCTCGACCAGCTTCTCGACCGCGGGCAGGATATTGTCCTTGTCGGCGTCCTTGACCGAGACGAACGCCGTCCCGCTCTGCGGCAGGACCATGCCGGCGCCGAGCATGGCCTTGGCGAAAGCGATGTCGAAATCGCGATCGATTCCCATGACTTCGCCGGTGCTCTTCATTTCCGGTCCGAGTACCGGATCGGTCCCGGGAAAGCGGGCGAAGGGAAACACCGGCCCCTTGACCGCGATATAGTCGAGGTCGTGCCGGATCGGTTCGAGCTCGCTGAGCCTTGCCCCGGCCATGACCCGCGCGGCCATCTTCGCCACCGGCTGGCCGATCGCCTTGGCGACGAACGGCACGGTGCGGCTGGCGCGCGGGTTGACCTCGATGAGGTAGACATCCTCCCCCTGGACCGCGAACTGGACGTTCATCAGCCCCTTGACCTTGAGCGCCAGCGCCAGCTCGCGAGTCTGGCGCTCGATCTCGTGCACGATCGCTTCGCTGAGGCTGTGCGGCGGGATCGCGCAGGCGCTGTCGCCCGAATGCACCCCGGCCTCCTCGATATGCTGGAGGACTCCGCACACCACCACGTCCTCGCCGTCGCTGATCGCGTCGACATCGACCTCGATCGCGTCGCGCAGATAGCGGTCGATGAGGACGGGCGAAGTGCCGGATACCGCCACCGCGGTCGCGATATAGTGGTCGAGCTGCTGCGGTCCGTCGACCACCTCCATCCCGCGCCCGCCGAGCACATAAGACGGCCTCAGCAGCACCGGATAGCCGATCCGCTCGGCGATCCGCAGCGCCTCGTCGCGGTTGCGGGCGATGCCGTTGGCCGGCTGCTTGAGGTTCAGCCGCTGCACCAGGCTGGCAAAACGCTCGCGGTCCTCGGCGAGGTCGATGCTGTCGGGCGACGTACCGAGGATGGTCACCCCCGCCGCCTGCAACTCGGCCGCCAGCTTGAGCGGCGTCTGTCCGCCAAGCTGGACGATCACGCCCAGCAGCTCGCCCTTCTCCTGCTCCCGCCGCACGATCTCGAGCACATCCTCGCCGGTCAGCGGCTCGAAATAAAGCCGGTCGGACGTGTCGGGGTCGGTCGACACCGTCTCCGGGTTGCAATTGACCATGATCGTCTCGAGCCCGGCCCCATCGCGCCCGAGCGCGAACGCCGCGTGGCAACAGCAATAATCGAACTCGATCCCCTGCCCGATCCGGTTCGGCCCGCCGCCGAGGATCATCACCTTCTTGCGGTCCGAAACCTCGGCCTCGTCCTCCGCCTCGCCGAACAACGGCGCCTCGTAAGTCGAATAGAGGTACGGCGTCGCCGCATCGAACTCGGCGGCGCAGCTGTCGATCCGCTTGAACACCGGCCGCACGCCAAGCTTCAATCGGTGCTCGCGCACCTCGGCCTCGGTGACGCCGCCCGTCATCGCCCGGATCGCGCTGTGCACCAGCCCTCCGCCCGCGGCGACCGCCTCGCTCATCTCCCGCTCGACATGCGCCGAGCGCAGCGCCAGCTGCGCCAGTCGCCCGTCGGAAAAGCCCATCGCCTTCAGCCGCCGCATGCCTGCCGCATCGCGCGGCAGGCCGCCGAGGCGGACCTCCTGCTCGGCCTCGACGATCTCCTGCAGCCGCTGGAGAAACCACGGGTCGAACCCGGAAATTTCGTGGATCCGCTCGACGGTGAAGCCCTGGCGCAGCGCTTCGGCGGCGACCAGCAGGCGATCGGGGGTCGCCCGCGCCAGCTCGCTCTCGATCCGCGCCGGATCGGCATTCTCGAGCTCGCGCACGCGATCGAGCCCGGTCAGCCCCGTCTCCAGCCCGCGCAGCGCCTTCTGCAGGCTCTCGGCGAAGCTGCGCCCGATCGCCATCACCTCGCCGACCGACTTCATCGAGGTCGACAGCAGCGCCTCGGCGCCGCGGAATTTTTCGAATGCGAAGCGCGGCACTTTCGTCACGACATAATCGATGGTCGGCTCGAAGCTCGCCGGCGTCGCCCCGCCGGTAATGTCATTGGCGATTTCGTCGAGCGTGTAGCCAACCGCCAGCCGCGCCGCGACCTTGGCGATCGGGAAGCCGGTCGCCTTCGACGCCAGCGCCGAGCTCCGCGACACGCGCGGGTTCATCTCGATCACCACCATCCGCCCGGTCTTGGGATCGACCGCGAACTGGACATTGGAACCGCCTGTTTCAACACCGATTTCGCGCAGCACCGCGATCGATGCGTTGCGCATCCGCTGATATTCCTTGTCGGTCAGCGTCAGCGCCGGCGCGACGGTGATCGAATCCCCGGTGTGCACCCCCATCGGGTCGATGTTCTCGATCGAGCAGATGATGATCGCATTGTCGGCGCGGTCGCGCACGACCTCCATTTCATATTCTTTCCAGCCGAGCACCGATTCCTCGATCAGCACCTCGTCGGTCGGGCTGGCTTCGATGCCACCGCGCACGATCGCCTCGAATTCATCGCGGTTGTAGGCGATGCCCCCGCCCGTCCCGCCAAGCGTGAAGCTCGGCCGGATGATCGCCGGCAGCCCGATCGTCTCGAGCGCGCTCAGCGCCTCCTCCAGGCTGTGCGCGATCGCCGAGCGCGGGCTTTCGAGCCCGATCCGGTCCATCGCCTCGCGGAACTTCAAGCGATCCTCGGCCTTCTCGATCGCCTCGGCATTGGCGCCGATCAGCTCGATCCCGAGCCGGTCGAGCGTGCCGTCCTTGAACAGCGCCAGCGCCGTGTTGAGCGCGGTCTGCCCGCCCATCGTCGGCAGCAGCGCGTCGGGCCGCTCCTTCTCGAGGATTTTGGCGACGATCGCCGGAGTGATCGGCTCGATATAGGTCGCGTCGGCAATCTCCGGGTCGGTCATGATCGTCGCCGGGTTCGAATTGACCACGATGACGCGATAGCCCTCGGCCTTCAGCGCCTTCACGGCCTGCGAACCCGAATAATCGAACTCCGCCGCCTGCCCGATGACGATCGGCCCCGCGCCGATGATCAGGATGGACGAGATGTCGGTGCGCTTGGGCATCTATCGTCCGAACAGCTTTCCGAGCAGCCCGCCGCCACGCTCGACTTTCACGCCGTGGACTCGCCCGGCTTCGGCAGCGGCCCTCTCCATCTCGGGAGTCAGCGTCAGTTGATCCAGGAAGCTCGCCTTGGCGTCACCGTCGATCGGCGCGATCTGCAGACGAAAGCTGCTGACGTCGGTCTTCGCGGCAGTGATGCCGGCGCGCAACTGGTCGAACTCGCGCATGACGAAATAGAGGTCGCGGTTGCCCTCGCCGTTCACGACGGCGATCAGGTAAACTTCGGCATTCGCTGCCTCGAGCTTTCCGATCAGCCGGTCCTCATAATCGTCGAGGTCTTTCGTCGACCTGGGCATGCCGGCATCGTTCGCCTCGCCCTCCGCAAGGATGCAGCGGATCCGCGCCATCTCATGCTGCTCTGCGAATTGGCGCACGTCGGGCCCGTGGGTGCGCGATCGGAACAGCAGCGGTTTACCGCTCTGCCCCTTGCGGCCGAACAGTTTCCAGTCGCTGCTATGCATCGATAGCCTGTCGCTCATGTCGCGGGTCCTTCCGGGAACTGCATGTTGACGAACACGGCCTTCAATCCATTGCGCCGCGCCCATTTGGCGACGCAGACGCGCTGCTCGACGCTGGGGTCCTGGCGCACCATCAGCAGCAGCTTTTTTTCGCTTTCGTCCTGGATCAGCTCGCCCAGCGCCAGCCCGCAGCCGAGCGCGATACTGTTGAGCTGCGCCTCGTCATGCATCCGCGCCGGCGTCGCGCAGGCTGAGAGGGCGAAGGCGCCGATTAATAAGCTGCGCTCGAGCCTTGCGAACCGGGCCATCAGGATAGTTTCCGAAAATCGAGCATTCCAAAACTCGTTGCCGAGACTATCGCCCTGTCCCGTGGCTCCCAGGACCAACCGAGGTATTCGAGCTGGTGCTCTCGCGCGTAGCTGTAAAGCTTCTCAACACGCAGCGAGAGAGACGCAGAACTAGGCAACGCGGTTTCCCACGCTTCCAGTCTATCGGACAACCACTCCAATCCCATTTCCTGGAAATCGGCAGTTAGAGGTGCGTAAAAGTCGAAATTACCCTCAGCGAATAGATCCACATCCCCGTTAAAATGGTGACACACGCGGTTAGGACCATCATCACCGCGCTGTTCAATGATGCGGATCGCATCATCCGATGCCTGCAATAGATTTGCGATCGTTGGTTCGAAGAGAGGCTCATCAAAATCTGTCACCGCATCGCACCGACGAATTTCTCGAACAGATAGAAGCTGTCCTGCGGCCCCGGGCTCGCCTCGGGATGATATTGCACGCTGAACGCCGGGCGGTCGGTCAGCTCGATCCCGCAATTGCTGCCGTCGAACAGCGACACGTGGGTTTCGCGCACATGGTCGGGCATCCCTTCTCGCTCGACCGCGAAGCCGTGGTTCATGCTGGTGATCTCGACCCGTCCGTCGGCGAGCCGCTTGACCGGATGATTGGCGCCGCGGTGCCCCTGGAACATCTTACTGGTCTTGCCGCCGACCGCGAGCGCCAGCATCTGATGGCCGAGGCAAATGCCGAACAGCGGCTTCTTGGTCTCCAGCATCTGCTGGATCACCGGCACCGCATATTCGCCGGTCGCCGCCGGGTCGCCCGGCCCGTTGGACAGGAAGAAGCCGTCCGGCTCGTGCGCCATGATCTGGTCGAAGGTCGCGGTTGCCGGGACCACCGTCACCCGCGCGCCGGCCTCGACCAGCAAGCGGAAGATGTTGCGCTTGTTGCCGTAATCGACCGCGACGACGTGGGGGCGGCCGTCCTCCTCGGCGCCCACCCCATGACCCTCACCCCAGGCCCACTTGCCGCCGCTCCAGCGCTCCACCTGCAGCCGGCTGACGTCCTTCGCCAGGTCCATGCCCTCGAGCCCCGGCCACTGCGCCGCCATCGCCTGCAGTTTCTCGAGGTCGAACTGCCCATCCGCGTGATGCGCAACGGCGATGTTGGGCGGCCCGTCCTTTCGCACCAGCTTGGTCAGTGCCCGCGTGTCGACTCCCGCAATCCCGATCCGACCCCATTTCGCCATCCACTCGGCGAAGCCCTGGCTCGCCCGGTAGTTCGAAGGCTCGGTCACCATTTCGCGGACCAGGCAACCGAGGGCATGCGCCTCGCCCGCCTCGACGTCCTCGTCGTTGGCGCCGACATTGCCGATGTGGGGAAAAGTGAAAGCGATGACCTGCTTGGCGAAGCTCGGGTCGGTCATGATCTCCTGATATCCGGTCATCGCCGTGTGGAAGCACAGCTCCCCGACCGCCTGCCCTTCCGCGCCGAAGCCCTTGCCCCACACCGTCCGGCCATCGGCGAACACCACTACTCCCGTCGCGCCCTCCGGTTGTCGGGCGCGCGTAGCCAAGGGGACCGGGCGTGCGTCGGCCATGGGCGGGAAGAGCCTTTCCGTCAGGGTCAGAACAACGATGTCGCTAAGGCATTTCCGCTATGCGCTTTGGCGGTGCGGGTCAACGCTGGTCAGCGCCAAAATCGCTCGCTAGGGCCCAAGTTACACTTCAAGAGTGCACCATGATCCGCGACGCCATCAAGACCGCCACCATCGCTGCGATGAAAAGCGGCGACAAGGAAACGACGCAGACCCTGCGCCTGGCCTCCGCGGCGATCAAGAACCGCGACATCGAGGCGCGCACCGGCACGGCGCCGAAAGACGACGACCTGTTGGTCACCGAAGTCCTGCAGAAAATGGTCAAGCAGCGCCGCGAATCCGCGGAGATCTACCGCACCAATGGCCGCGACGACCGCGCCCAGGTCGAAGAGGCCGAGATCGCGGTGATCGAGGGCTTCCTGCCGGCCCAGCTCGGCGACGCCGAAGCCGAGGCGAAAATCCGCGACATCGTCGCCGAGACTGGCGCTTCTTCGATGAAGGACATGGGCCGGGTGATGGCGCTGGTGAAGGAGCGTCTGGGCGGCGCGATCGAGCCGGCCCGCGCCAGCGCGCTGGTCAAGGCCGCGCTGTCTTAGCCCACAAAAAAGGCCCCGCCGCGCGTGGCGGCGGAGCCATGAAATTCAACCGAGCTTAGTGCGTTGCAGCGGCTGGTGTTCGCGTGCCGCCACCGGCGAGACCCATCAGGCCGTCCATGACGAGCCCGTACAGGAAGATGGCGATGGCACTGGCCAACGCGCCGCCGACACCGATCTGGAGATTGGCGGCAACTGCCATGAGTTGCGTACCGATCGCCGGGATATGACCAAGCGCTCCGCCCACAATCGGAAGCACGAGGGCGATGACTCCCGCCAGGATCATCTTGTCCTGCGGCATCGACAGGCCCGAGATCAGGCCGAGGGCGACGAGGATCAACGCCATGTCCATCGTTCCCAACGCTACGAATCCGGTAATGATCGCGAGCAGAATATAGAGAGCGCGGGCAAGCCCGCTGATCTTGTTCAGCATATGAATCCCCCTCCTTGTTGGCCCGTCTCCCGCTCTTTCGGCGGTTCGTTTCGGAGCCAGTCCAGATTAACCATTCACGGCCGTATGCACAGCGCTATGAATCCTTTCGAATCAGCCCGCTGCGGGAGTCTGTGGATAACTATTTGGCGTCCGTTTGCCCCGGGCCGATTCGCGCATAGGGTCGAGTCGTGACGCTCTCCCCCGCCTGGCTCGACGAATTGCGCGCGCGGACCGTGCTGAGCGCCGTGATCGCGCCGACCGTCAAGCTGCTCCGTGCCGGGCGCGAGTGGAAGGCGTGCTGCCCGTTCCACAACGAGAAGACGCCGAGCTTCACCGTCAACGACGACAAGGGCTTCTACCATTGCTTCGGCTGCGGCGCGCACGGCGACGCGATCCGCTTCCTCACGGACCAGCGCGGAATGCCGTTCATGGACGCGGTCAAGGAGCTGGCGTCCAAGGCCGGCATGGACGTGCCCGCGCCCGACCCCCAGGCGAAGGAGCGCGCCGACCGCGCCGCCACCCTCACCGACGTCATGGGCGAAGTCGCCAAATATTACGCCGAGCAGCTGCAGGGCCTCGCTGGCGCCGAGGCGCGCGAATATTTGAAGCGCCGCGGGATCGACCCGGCCACGGTGCAGCGCTTCGGCATCGGCCTGGCGCCCGACAGCCGCAACGCGCTGAAACGCGCTCTCGCGCATCTCGGCGAGGACCGGCTGGTCGAGACCGGCATGCTGATCCAGCCCAAGGAGGACGGCAAGGACAGCTACGACCGTTTCCGTGGCCGGCTGATGATCCCCATCCGCGATCCGCGCGGCCGGGTCATCGCGTTCGGCGGCCGCATCCTCGGCACCGGCGAGCCCAAGTACCTCAATTCCCCCGACACCCCCCTCTTCGACAAGGGCCGCACCCTCTACAACATCGACCGCGCCGGCCCCGCGAGCCGCACCGCGAAGCGCCTGATCGTCGTCGAAGGCTATATGGACGTGATCGCCCTCGACCGCGCCGGGATCGCCGAGGCGGTTGCCCCCAACGGTACCGCGGTCACCGAGGCGCAGCTCGAGCGGATGTGGCGCCTCGACCCCTCGCCGATCCTCTGCTTCGACGGCGACAGCGCGGGCCGCAAAGCCGCGATCCGCGCCGCCTTGCGCGCCCTTCCCTTCATCACCCCCGAGCGGACGCTGCGCTTCGTCGAGCTGCCTGCGGGACAAGACCCCGACGACGTCGTCAACGCCGGCGGCCGCGAGGCGCTGGAAGCCATGCTGGCCGCGCCCGAAGCCCTCTCAGACCGCCTCTGGCGCCACGAGTTCGAGGCGGCGCCGTTGAGCACCCCAGAAGCCTGGGCGGGCCTGAAGCAGCGGCTGATCGACCACGCCTCGACGATCGGCCACGCCGACCTTGCCCGCATCTATCGCGAGGAGTGGCTCAACCGCTTCTTCGCCCAGCGCCGCCCGGCCACCCCACAGCGCTCGTCCGCGCAGCAAAGGCGGGGCACGTTCAAGAACGGTCGTTTCGTCGCCCCGGAAAAGCCGCCGGGCGACATGATGAAGCAGATCGGCACGCGCGGCATCGATGCCCGCCACGCCCGCGCGCTGCTCGAAGGATTCACTTTGTTCCCTGAGGAATTGCCCGCTCATTGCGAGCAGCTCGAAGGCCTCGTCATTGCTGACAAATCCATTGCATCCCTGCGCGATCAACTGGTCGAGGCCGCCTTCTCCGGCGCGGCGCTTGATCGAGACCGCGTAATGACCATATTGGGCGGCAACGAAGCGGGGGGCGGAACCGTCCCGCGCACGATGGGCTTTTCCTTCACCCGCCGCGACAGCGATCCGGAGCGCGCGCGAAGCGATCTCGCCGCTGCGGTCGAGATCCTCTCGGCGGCGGAGGAAGTGGAAAAAGCTCTCGACGATGCAACGGAACGGCTGAAGCGGGATTTGACCGACGAGGCCTACGAGGAACAGCAGCGTCTCCAAGAGGCGCAGCGTGGATTGAGACAGAGGCTGGCATCGCTTGCCGGCACCGATTAATTAGGCGGACAATGGCGAAAAACGAAGCACAGGAAGTCGAAACGGTCGACGAGGGCGATGCCCCGCTGCTCGACCTCAACGACGCGTCGATCAAGAAGATGATGGCGCGCGCCCAGAAGCGCGGCACCGTCACCATCGACGAGATCAACGCGGCGATCCCGGCCGATCAGAACGAGATGATCGAGGATATCATGTCGCAGCTCTCCGAGCGCGGCGTGACGGTCGTCGAGAATGACGAAGAGTCCGGCGACGACGACGAGGACAAGGATTCGGAACCGGCCATCGAGGACGAGGTCGACCCGCTCGACGACGGCGGCCCCCGCCCCGCCGCGGCGGTCAAGAAGGAAGCGGTCGACCGCACCGACGACCCGGTCCGCATGTACCTGCGCGAGATGGGCGCCGTCGAATTGCTCTCCCGCGAGGGCGAGATCGCCATCGCCAAGCGCATCGAGGCCGGCCGCGACATCATGATCTGGGGCCTGTGCGAAAGCCCGATCACCTTCAACGCCATCATCGGCTGGTCAAACGCCCTCAACGAAGGCCGCATGCAGCTGCGCGAAATCCTCGACCTCGAGGCGATGCTGTCGAAGGGCCCGACCGCCGAGCAGCTGGTCGAGACCGAGGCTGGCGGCGAGAACGCCGAAGGCGAGATCAGCGAGAAGGTCGCCGGCCCCTCGATCAAGGAAGAGGAAGAGGTCGCCGACGAGCCCGAGGCCGGCGCCAACGAAGACGACGAGGACATGGTCGAGCGGCGCACCCAGCCGCAGGCCGAGGAAGAGGACGAGGACAACACTTTGTCGCTCGCCCAGATGGAAGAGACGCTGAAGCCCTCGGCGCTCGAGAAGTTCGCCGAGATCACCTCGATCTTCAAGAAGTTCAGCAAGGTCCAGGCGGCGCGCATGGACGCGCTCGCGACCATGCAGGATTTCCCCACGGCCGACGAGAAGAAGTATCAGAAGCTGCGCGAGCAGCTGACCGCGGAAGTCGAAAGCGTCCAGTTCCACGGCAGCAAGATCGAATATCTCGTCGAGCAGCTCTACAGCTACAACCGCCGCCTGACCGGGCTCGGCGGCCAGATGCTCCGCCTCGCCGAGCGCCACAAGGTGCCGCGCAAGGCCTTCCTCGACAGCTATGTCGGGCATGAGCTCGACGAGACCTGGCTCGAGACCGTCGCTCCGAGCGACAAGAAGTGGGGCGCCTTCGCCACCGCCGAGCGCGACACCGTCGAGCGCATCCGCGGCGAGATCGCCGACATCGCCAACGCCACCGGCACGTCGCTGATGGAGTTCCGGCGCATCGTCAACATGGTCCAGAAGGGCGAGCGCGAGGCGCGCATCGCCAAGAAGGAAATGGTCGAGGCCAACCTCCGCCTCGTCATCTCGATCGCCAAGAAATACACCAACCGCGGCCTGCAGTTCCTCGACCTCATCCAGGAAGGCAACATCGGCCTGATGAAGGCGGTCGATAAGTTCGAATACCGCCGCGGCTACAAATTCTCGACCTACGCGACGTGGTGGATCCGCCAGGCGATCACCCGCAGCATTGCCGATCAGGCAAGAACCATCCGCATCCCGGTGCACATGATCGAGACCATCAACAAGCTGGTGCGCACCGGCCGCCAGTTCCTCCACGAGACCGGCCGCGAAGCGACCCCGGAAGAGCTCGCCGAGCGCCTCTCGATGCCGCTCGAAAAGGTCCGCAAGGTCCTCAAGATCGCCAAGGAGCCGATCAGCCTCGAAACGCCGATCGGCGACGAGGAAGACAGCCACCTCGGCGACTTCATCGAGGACAAGAACGCGGTCATCCCGGTCGACGCCGCGATCCAGAGCAACCTCAAGGAAACGGTCACCCGTGTCCTCGCGTCGCTAACCCCCCGCGAAGAGCGCGTGCTCCGCATGCGCTTCGGCATCGGCATGAACACCGATCATACGCTCGAGGAAGTCGGCCAGCAATTCAGCGTGACGCGCGAACGCATCCGGCAGATCGAGGCGAAGGCGCTGCGCAAGCTCAAGCACCCGTCGCGCTCGCGGAAGATGCGGAGCTTCCTCGACCAGTAACGTCATCGACCAGTAACGTCATCGCGAGGAGCGCAGCGACGTGGCGATCCAGAGACGGATCGCTTCACGCTCGCGTGGCGCCACGCCCCTCAACACGTATCGATGTCGAGCGACCAGATCGCCGAATAATCCGTGTCGCCAGGTGAGCTGTGCGCTCCATCGGGGGCGCCGGTGCCGTCGCCGTTGGTGGCATGGGTCGGCACCCGGACGTCCGGCCCGCCGATCGTATAATCGCCGCCGGCCAGCGTGCCGCCCTTCGGGCTGTGAAGCACATTGGGGGTCGAGATCACCGGGCACACGAAGCCCGTGCTGAACTGGACCGAGCTGGCGTTGGGGTTCGGGCCCGAAGGCGGCTGGGCCGCAACACTTCCGGCCCAGGCCAGCGCACCGGCCGCGGCCGTCATTGGAATGATCCTCATCGCATCCTCTTGGATTGTTGGGGAAACTCGCAGCAACGCGCGTGCCCAGCCAACCGTTCGCATTCGCCCGCGTTCCTCAGCCCAACCGCCATCCCATGGCACTCGCCGCTCGCGGAAGATGCGGAGCTTCCTCGACCAATAAACGGCGTCGAGCTAGGATCGGCCCGCGATGCGCCTGATTGACGAGATCACCGCCGGCGCCCCGATCGCCACCTTCACCCACGACCAGGGCGGCGCCGCGACGCTTTACGCCTATCAACCGCAACCGGCGGCCGAGACACGGTCCGGCGAGAAGATGGCGAATGCCCTGTTCGGAGGGATCATCGACACGCGGTCGCCCAAGACGCCATATTTCTGCTCCTGGCGCGATCCCGCCCCGAGCCGGTTCAGGGCCGGTCCGGATGCGGGCCCACCGCACGAAATCCTGTCTCTTTGCCACTTCGGCACGTCCGCCTGGTCGCCTCCGACCGACCTCGTCAAGCACGCCGAACAGGCGATGAGCCGAGACTCGGCGTCGGTCGTAATGGGCTGGAAACGGCGCGACGACGCTTATGTCCTGACCAGACTCGAAGTGGTGATTTCCAACCTCGCCGCCGAACGGGACTTTCGATCGGTGTGGTTCGACGACGAGATCCAGGAACTCCCGTTCGAGCGGCAGGCCATCACATTCCCGGCCTCGCCGGTTGATGTGCTGACCTTCGAAGTCACCGCCTCGCTGCCCAAGCGGTACAACCGGCGCGAGCAGCCGAAGGAGCCCACGGCGACGTTCACAATGACCGGAAGCGCCCCGCCACTGCCGGAGTGGGTGCTTTACTAAGGCGCCGAAGCCAAGCGGCCACGCTTCTGGTAGATCGAGGCGCCGACGACGACCGACGGCGCTTCGCTTTCTTGTATTCTGCTGCTAACCCCTTGCGACGATCCGAAGATCAGCAAGGCGGCGGGCCTGACGAAGCCGGCACGAAACCATTTTGAATAGGAGAAAGTGCATGGCGGGCCGTTGGACCAACAATAACCGCGAAGCTCTGCATTTGGCTAAGATGATACGAGACGTCCCATTCGCCGGAGTCTGCCAGATTAGCTTACTTGGTGGCCAGGTAACGATCGAGGGCATTGTCCGGGGGTGCTCAGCCGGTAACAACGCTGGTCTTGGAGGTAACTGGGCCTATCACGGCTCCATGACTGCGGAGACGCTAAATGGCGGCGTTCATGAAATTGACCTGTTGGATGCTCACGCCGTTGTGGACGTCACTGCGCAGCGGCTGCAAGCATATGCTGACGCTGGACTGGTGACCTTCGTCGAAGTGCCGACTGACTGCTAAGCTACTACAAATCGGCAGGCCTCTGAGCGACGAGGTTGTCGCTCTTTCGGGCACATGAAATAGTCGCTGCGAAAAGATTGCGCAAGCACATGGGGCTTGCACCTCATTGATTACACTCAATTAGCCGCCACACTGACTGCGACAGAAAGGGGAGGAATGAATACCGAACAACTGGTTGCGCTAGTTAATGAACTTGTCGAAGACGATGAGAACTTTAAGATCCAGCCCGCCCTTGCAACGGTCTCGCAGGCATTAGCGAACTTGGCGGCTAATCCCCAAGATCCGGCTCATCAAACGGCAGTGGCCTCCGCCATGGAGGAGCTCGCCAATGCCTCCGACCTCGAATATGTCCCTGCGACTTTGCAGCGCATGGAAGAAATTGGCGCGAAGCCCTACTTCACGTCAGCAATGGTAGCGCGGTTGCGTCAGAGCATGGAAGATAACCCCATGACTCCCGCGATCGTCCAAACAGAGGCGGCCCAGCTGGTCCAAGAGCGCGCTGAGTTCTTGAATCATTTGCTCAATCTTCAGGCCGCTTTAAGCACGCTCGGATTCCAGGAAGACGAACTCAAAGTAGGAGAAGCCGAAATCGGTTTCCAACTTCCTCGTTCACTATTTCGGAACGAACTGGAGGGGTTCGCAAAAGAGCTTCACGAACTTCGTCTCATCATACGGGCATTCTCCGAGGCTGCCGGTAATACGGGCGAACGAATACAACTTCGGCAGATTTCGACGAGCGACCCTTTAATCTACGTCCTGCTCGGATACCTTACGATCAGCAAGATTGGCGGGGCAGTGAAATGGTGTCTCGATCAGTGGAAGACACTCGAGGAAATCCGTGGCCTGCGGGCGAGCACCGCCAATCTGAAAGGAGTTCCCGCTGCTCAAAAAATGGCGGAGCAGTTTGATGAGATTATAGAGCAAACGGTAACCACCCGAATTCGCGAAGAAGCCGAGCGGCTTTCGTCTGAGGCTAATGCCGACGCATCGCGTGAAAACGAACTCGCAAATCATCTAGCGAAAGCGCTTGAAGGGTTGCTGGCGCGGATTGAGCGCGGAATGAAGGTGGATATCCGTGTCCTGCCACCATCGACGGAAGGCGAAACCGTGGACAAGTCCGTCGCGGATGAATTTGATAGACTTGAGGAACTACGAGACGAGCTCGTTTTTCCAGTGCTTGGAAATGATCCACCCATCCTGAAGCTGACTAAGCAACCAGAACCGCCACGTGGCAGCGGGGGCAAGCGGAAGCCAGACCCGAGCTAAGCTTCGTCGAATTTCGATGACAGCGGAATTTGGCGACAGCGCGCTTAATTTCCAACGGCACATTGACCGCCTTCCGCCTTCCACCCAGCATCGAGATATGCCGCACGATCTCACGGCAAATACAGATGACACACACGAGCCGCGCCGCCTGAGCTTTCCGCTCATGCTCGGGATCGTGTTCTTTCCCGTCATTTGCTGCTGGTTCTTGCTCAGGCGCGGATACTCCGATCACCTGCGGATCGTTGCATTTCTATGGGCAGCGATCGCGCTGGTCATCGGCCTCGTTAGCATCGCCAACCCCTAGAAACGCACTCTCTCGGCAGGCCAACGAATTCGTGCGGTCGACCCGCCTAATCCATGTTAAAGCCGTGCTGCTCGGCGCTCCAACCTTGGAGGGCATCATGCGCCCCATCACAAACCGGACCCTGCTCGCCTCGATCGGAATCGCGGCGCTCGGCATTGCCGCGATCGGGTCAGTGCAGTCCGCTGCACAGCCCCAGAATCCCGAGGCCGCCAATGTGGCTACTTGGATCCAGAGCGTACCCAACCGCGCATTGATCGCCTGCCCGGCGTCAAAGGCGGTCGAAACGCCCGACAATCCGTGGTTCGGTTTCGGTCAGCTCGCCAATCCGGTCATGGCTTCCTGTCTCGAGGATGGTGCCTACACCTGGAACGGCAACCGCTGGTACCTCCAGCGGATCAAGGGGTTCGTGTTCACCGACGGCACGAAGGACGCAGTCCGGGTGTGCAGCCCCGCCGCCGTCGACCCCGATCGCACATCGCATTTCCCGGGACCGTGCCGGACCAAGGATGGGGCCGGCCCTAAAGGGTGCGAGCTCTGCGTGAGAGGCGGCGTGCCGCTTTAGGAACGGGTGCGGGCCGGACGCGGCGGCCACCGCTCCCCCGGTCGCGAAGCGCCCGAGAAGGCGGACGCCTGGGAGCGTCGCCGTGAGCGCCCGCGGCGTCCGCTGATCGAGCTTGCACCGACCGCTAGTCACCACTTTCAATCCATGCCACTTCCGCCGCGGGGGTCGCGTGGACAATTTCGATTATTTCATCGTCTTCTACACGCTGATCCTCGGCCTTGCCGTGACCGAGTTGCTGGGCGGCTTTGCGCGGTTGGTCCGGGCCCGCGCGGTCGGCAAGCTCGAGCCGCAGACGGCCCTCCTTGCGTTGCTGACGCTCATCCTCGTCCTCGCGACGTGGATCGACGCCCGCATATCGCTCCTCTCGGTCACGGTCGATTTCGCCGGGTTATGGGCCCCGATCCTGCTCGCGATCCTCTATTATCTGGCCGCCGCGGTGGTCTTTCCGCACGACGATGCGGACCACGAGCGCCTCGCCGATTATTATTCGGCGCGAAAGCGGTTCGTTGTCGGCATGTTGCTCGCCGCGGGCATCGTCGAGCATGTCACCTATCTCCCCGTGTTCGAGGGGCAATGGGCGCGCCATCCGGCGATCTTCTGGCTCTATCTGCTGCCTTACAATGTCGCGATCGACGGATCGATGATCGCGCTTCTGTTCGTCCGCTCGCGGCGCGCCAATGTCGTCATGCTGTCCGTGCTCATCCTGCTCATCACCATACCCTATTGGGATGCCGGCCTGATCCGGGAGGTGATCGCCAGGCATTTCCACTACAGCTCGGCCGGCTAGCCGACTGGGGCGAGAGATCTTGACGAGGCTTTGCTGAAATCCAGCTCCCAATTGCGCAAAAAACGCTGTCCTACAGCCCCACTTTTGTGATCCAAGCTGGCGGATGGAGCTCCTCGGCCTTCCGGCGAAGTTGACCAAGTTGACTCACCCCACCCCCCCGTGGGCGTGCGCTGCCAACTTTGTTGACTTTCGAGCCCAGGAGCTCGTGCTCGTTCAGCCCCTCACCACCCGCACCGCCGCTTCCATCCGCCTGGTGATCGCGGCTTTCTCGTCCGGCGCCAGCACCCAGTCGCCGTCCTCGTCGGGCTGCCCGGTCGGCGGGCGGGCGTCGGCGTTTTCGAGGTAGAAGATGATCACTTCGGAGAGGCCCTTGGGGTCGCTCACCCGCGCCAGCCGCGCGACCCGGTACAGCTTGGGCGACGCGTAGCCCGCGGCCCTCAGGAAGGCGCGGGTCTTGCCCGGCTCCTTGTCCGGCGTCGCCTTGGCCGCCGCCGCATCGTCATAGGCGAACGCCCCATAACGGTAGGTCTCGGCGCCGAACTGGCGCGGCGGGGTTGAGGGATAGCGGAAGCGGAAATCGGAGCCGGGCCGGACCTTCTCGAACTGGATCACGACCATGCGGTCGATCACGCGGTCGCGGCCGGCGTCGACGAAGATCCGCCGCTCGGCATTGGTCAGATCCTCGATCGGGAATTTGAGCGGCTTTAGCGCCGTGAAGCGCGGATCGATCCGCAGCGTCAGCGCGGGCGCTGCCTTCGACACGATCAGGTTCGGCGCCGCCGCTGCCGGCAAGCTCGCCGCCACCAGCAGCGCGGCTGCAATCTTCGCTAGTTTCATGCGCACCCCCTTCGACCACGCCATCGTAGCCAATTCGCCGAAGGAAGCAGCGGCTTTTCGACCAAGGGTTTCTCTGGCTGCGGGCCAAAGAAAAGGGTGCCCGGCCCTCTCGAACCGGACACCCTCCATCTACCGTCCTCGACTAGCCCTGGTGCGGGCAGTCGGGGCAGCAGTCGGCGATCGCCTTCGCCGCCCCGGGAACGGCGGCAAAAGCCCCCGCGCTCGCGGACAGCATCAGGACCGCTGCAAGCAGCTTCCTCATGTCATTCTCCATTGAAATGGTTGATCCGAAAAGCTGGGCTCTACCCAAGTCGCGGAGGCGGCGGGTCGAGCGCCGGATCGACGCTGGAAAGCGGACTAAGCTCGGACGTGAATGGCTCAAACGAAGGCGGTGCTTCGCCGCCGACCGGCGCCGGCGCCGGCAGCACCGCGAGGCACGCCGCGCAATTGGGCCCGACGTCCGCCTTGGCGGGCGCCCGGCTGCCGTGCTGGTGCATGAGATGACCGCTCATCGCCATTGCCGGCGAGTCCATCGGGCACGACGCAATCGCCTGATTGCTCCAGCCGAGCGTCGACAGAAGCGCGGCAACGGCAACCAGGACCGACAGTGCATGGCGGACGCGGGTCATGGCTTGCTTGTAGCGGTGGCCGGCCACGCTCGCCAGCCCACGATCGCCGGCCTATTTCGCCGGGATCGGCTCCGCGGCCGCCTTGGCCGCTTCGTGGGCGTCGCGCATACGGAGCGTGCGCGCGGCACGGTCGGCGAGCGCTTCCCACGCTTCTTGCGAACGCCGGCAACGCTCGCGCACATGGGCGAGCGTTGCCGCGTCCGCCTCGGCCCGGGCCTGCGCGGCCCGGGCGAGGTAGAAATCGAGGTCGGTCGAGTGACGCACGAAGCCTATTCGGCCTCGTCCGACCCCGCTTCGTCATTGCCGGCCGCTTCGGCGGGAGCGCCTTCGTCGGCATCGCGGATGTTCACTGCCGCCATCTTGCCGCGGCGATCGGCTTCGAGGTCGTAGCCGACGCGCTGGTTCTCGCGCAGCGTGCGCATCCCGGCGCGCTCGAGCGCGGTGATGTGGACGAATGCGTCCTGTCCGCCGCCGTCCGGAGCGATGAAGCCGTAGCCTTTGCCTTCGTTGAAGAATTTTACTGTGCCGGTAGGCATATTGTATGTCCTTGCGCTGGCGGGCCGGAATCGCCGGTCCGCTTCCTGCTAGAAGTCTCGAGAAGAAGGAAAAGGAGCCGCAAAGCGCCCTGGACCGTCCGTTTGCGACTGGTAGCCCGGGCCCTATGCGCCATTTTGAGGCCGAAGTCCAAGGATCGGCGAGGATACCCATCGATAGCTAGGCGCCGTTTCCATCCTGCCCTAGGCGGGAGCCATGAAATTCTATCACGTCTACAGCGTCGACCCGCAGGGTTCGATCACCGGCGACCGCACGATCCGGGCAAACAGCGACGACGACGCGATCTTCGAGGTGCGGGCGATGCAGCGCGCGCTGGAAACCCAGATCTGGGACAAGGACCGCCGCGTCGCGCGAATCCCGGCTCACCAGGGCTAGTTTCGCGAGCCGGTCGGGCCACCGATTCGTTCATTTGTCTTAACCAATTTCCCTCATCTACCGCTAACCGCGGCGGAGTTAATAAGGGGTCGCAGCGCCGTTCCTGTTTTAGCGAGCTCGGGGCGGCCTGTTTCGAGCGTAAGAAGCCCTGCGATCAGGCGCCTCCCCTCGCCGAGCAGGGCTTCATCGCTCGATCTTCCCGTTAAGAAATTGAAATCCTCAGCGAAATATGCTGGCCATTATGCGGACGTTCGCTGTTTTCGGCATCGCTCTCCTGACCAGCGGATGCCTGGCGCCGGGCCAGCGCAATCCCACCCGCTACCCATGGGATCAGCCGCCACCCAAAACCACGTTTTGCGTCGTCGCACTGGAACCGCCGGGCACCAGCGGAATCACGATCGGCCGGCACCGCCCAGAGCTGCTGGGTTGCTCGACGCCCAAGGCCGCGTCCCGGAGGCCCGAGCAGGCGCGTCCGATCTTGCCGCCGCTTCCTTATTGCGTCGTCCCGAGCAGCGCGTGGGTAACCGACGGCAAGCCGAGCGAGCTCCGGACCGATTGCGTCAGGCCGGGCCTTGGTGCCGATTCGCCGCTCGGCCCGGCCTATGTGTCGCGCGAGCTCGGCAACGGCATCACCCAGACCATCAAACTTCGCGACCTCACCCCGGACGAGATCGCTGCGCTCCGGCCGAAGCAGCCGCCGAACCTTCGCTGAAGCCCGACTTGGCTGGTTCAGGGCACCGCTTCACTCGCGGTTCAAGTCGAATGCCGCTAGGGCACTGGCTCACGCGACGCAGACCACTTCCCAACCTTGCCAGCCTATCGCCTTGCCTTGCCCCACGAGCGATCGCCATTGCGGCGGCGCGCCTCGGGATTCGCGCTCGCTCTCGCCGTCAATTTGCTGCTGATCCTGGCTCTACTGACGCTTGGTGCGCGGTTGCCGAAGCCGAAGGGCAGCTCGGGCATACTCATCTTCGACGTCCCTCCCCAATCGAAGAAGAGCGAGAAGGAGCAGGAACAATCGGAGCCGGTGCGGCCGCGAAAATCAAAACCGGTGCCCAAACCGCCACCGATCGTCCTTCCGTCCAAGCCGACCATCACCGTCGAAAAGCCGCCGCCCTATATCGAGCTCAGCCACGACCAATATGCTGAGGCGGATGTTCGGGCCTTGCCGAAGAGCGCGCCCAGCCCCGGGCAGGGAGATTCGCAGCCGGTCGGCCGCGGCCCGAACGGCGAAGTGCTGTACGCGGCGGAATGGGCGCGCGAGCCAACCAACCAGGAGCTGGGCTTCTACCTGCCGCGCAACTCCCCGGACGGTTACGGCCTCATCGCCTGCAAAACCTATCCGCAGAACCGGGTCGACGACTGCATCGCGCTGGAAAGCTATCCGGTCAGCGGGCACCTCGCTCACGCCGTGCTCAATGCCGCCTGGCAGTTCAAGGTTCGCCCCCCGCGCAAGGACGGGAAACCGATGATCGGCGAATGGGTCCGCATCCGGATCGACTACGTCCACTCTGACGGCGGGCGCGACTAAGCCGCCTAGGCGGCGACCAGGCTTCCGCGCTTCTGGCTGGAACCGGGAACCGGCTCCGAAGCGTCATTGCCGATCTTTACGACGTGGTTCTTCTCGTCGACGTGGACGACAAGCGGCTTCAGCGCGCGCGCTTCGGCGTCGTCCATCACCGCGTAGCTCATGATGATCACCAGATCGCCGGGATGCACGAGGTGCGCGGCGGCGCCGTTGATCCCGATCACGCCGCTGCCGGCGGGGCCAGGGATCACATAGGTTTCGACGCGGGCGCCATTGGTGATGTCGACAATCGCCACCTGCTCCCCTTCGAGCAAATCAGCGGCCTCCATCAGCGCGGCGTCGAGCGTGACCGAGCCGACATAGTCCAGATCGGCCTGAGTCACCGTCGCGCGGTGGATCTTGGACTTCATCATGATCCGCATCACGTGGCACCTGTCCTTCAAATGCGCTCTCAACGGGCGGCGCCTCTAGCAGATTTGCGACGAGCCGACACTTTTCAAGTGCTGCAGTGCAATATCGCACTTGCAGCATAAGGTGCAAATTCCCAACTCATGGGTGCGGGACGTGGCGCCATTTACGAACTTCGCCATGTCCTGCGTCGGTAAAGCGCTGACAAACAGCGTTTTTCCAATTTGGCACGGCTCTTGCTCAGTATCGGGCAACAGTTCGCCAGGAGTTTGAGATGCACGCGCAGGACAATATGATCGAGCAGGGTTACACGCCGCTTCCGCTTCGCGCCCACACCATTTTGGGCATTTGCGAAGCGATCGGCGAGGATTTCGGGTTCAATCCCGCGTTCCTGCGCATCCCCCTCGCGGCGTCGGTGATCGTCAGCCCGCTGTGGGCGTTCGGGACCTATTTCGCGCTTGGCGCGATCGTGCTGCTGTCCCGCCTGCTATTCCCCCACGCGAAGGCAGCCGCTGCCGCGGCGGGCGATCGGCGCCCGCTCGTCGCGAACGAGCAGCGCGAGCTTGCGAAAGCGGCCTAGTAGTCGCTGCGTGCTTCGGCGCGGGCCTCGAGCAAGTCGAACAAGGCGCGGTGCTGGAGCAGCAATTGCTCGCCACCAAACGCCAGCGCGCGTGCGGCCGGAGCAATGCCGGCCAGATCGTCGATCACCGCAACCACCGACGCTTCATCGGGCAGCGACGGCGCCGGAGTGTCGATGCCGCCGCGCGCCGCCGCGCGGTCGAGCAAGCGGCGAATCGGCCACCAGTCGCCGACCAGGGCCGTCGCGGCGCCAACCGCACAGCCATTGCGTTCGGACAGCGCCAGCGTCTCGAGCGCATGGCGCGCCGCAAGCAGGCTCGCCTCAGTCTCGGCCGCTCCGGGCGTGCTCGGCATCGGCCCCACTGCGGAGGTCAGCCGGACCAGGTACAAGCGCTCGCGCTCGAACGCTTCGCTGGCATGCGCGAGCCAATCCTTGGCGGCCCCTCGCGGACAACGCTGAAGGGCGATCTCGATCAGTCCGGGATAACGCCCGTGAAGTGCGCACAGGAGATGTACCGCGTCGGCTAGGTCGCGCCCGGCATGAACGCCGGTGGCTTCGAGGAGGGCATTCAAATGCGGGTGGCGCGCGCATCCTTCGCCCGCGACGCGAGCGAGCTGCACTTCGGCAACGCTGACCGGTTTGCTTTGAACTGACCGGTTGATCGCCATTCCCTTCCCCTCGTTCGCGAGCTTGAGGCGGAGCCTATTCCGGCTGGTCCTAAACCAAGGGCGTAAAGAGGAGGTTTATGCCGGCGTAAGTTTTCGGAAGTTAGCTCAGCGACAAAGCTGTGGATCAATCGTCGCGGTACGCGAGCTCGAAATTGCCCCACCGGCGACCCTTGACCCACAGCGGGATGAAGATGTTCTTCACCGCGATGAACTTGTCCCCGAGCTCCATGCGGTAGGTCGCGAGCGTTGCCGGCCGGTCGCTGGCGAGTGCGTTGCGAGTGACGTCGTCGATCATGATCCGCCGATTGCGGCAATGTTCGTCGTTCCACACCGGATCCGGGCCTTGCGGATGGCAGCGCTCCGACAAATGGGTCGGCAGATAGCCATTCATGTCGCCAATCGCCGAGCCGATGATGCGATTGTCGGTCGCCTTGTTGCGGTCGAGGATCGGACGAACGTGGCGGTCGGCGGCGTCGTTGAAGCGGACCATATATTGGACCGGGTTCGAGCCTTCGATCACCTGATAGTCGCGATCGAACACGTCCTCGAAGGTGACTTCGCCCTCATCGATCGCGCGCTCGATGGCGACGACGATCTGGCGGCTGGTTTCCTGGGCCTTGAGGATGAACGGCGTGTCGTCGATCTCGGCGCCGGAATTGGCGAGCGTGTCCAGCATCGTGTTCGATAGCATTTCGAGATGCGCGAGCCGCTTCTGGGCGGTCTGCAGCTCGCTACCATTAGCGCGGGCGTCACCGGCAAACTCGGTGAGTCCCGCCTTCACGCGATCGACGCTGGTCTGAATCATGCTGGTCGAATGGGCGATGCCCTCGGTCTGGCGATCCACCATGCCGACGATCTCGCTGACTTCGCGAACTGTCTCGCTGATGGTGCCGAAGCCCGACTGTGCCGCGCGGCTGCGCTCGACGCCGGTCTTGATCTCGGTCGTGACGGCGCTGGCCTCGCGGGTCAGCTCGCCGATGGTCGAGCCGATCTTGCTGGTCGCGGCGCGGGTGTCGTGGGCGAGCTTCTTCACTTCGGCGGCGACGACCGCGAAGCTGCGCCCGGCATCGCCGGCGCGAGCGGCCTCGATGGTCGCGTTGAGCGCGAGCATATTGGTCTTGCGGGCAATCGTTTCGATGGTCGAGGAGACGGTCTGGACCTGATTCATCGCCGAGGCGAAGCCGGCCATGCGCTCACCGAGCTGCACAATGAGGTCGGTCAGGCCCTTGAAGCCCTCGATCGTCCCTTCGATCGCCTCGCGTCCGGCGTCGAGCTTCGCCTTGGCCTGTTCGGAGAGCAGCCGCGCTTCATCAGTTGAATCGCTGACGCGCCCCTGGTCGCTGAGCAGCCGCGTCGTCACTTCCTCGAGCTGGTCGAGCATGCGCAGATGCTCACCGATGCGCTCGGAAACCCCCTTTACGTAACCGGAAACGTCGCTGCACTCCATCGACAGCGAGCCGCAATCGCGCGCGACCGCGCGGATCGCGTTTTCCGTGACTTCCTCAATCCCATGAGTGGCCATTGAAGCCGCACTCCCACCAACACCGTGGGAGCGGGATTACGGATAACCTCCTACTTCTTCGTTAACCACATCGCTCAGAGGCGGCCGTTAGTTGCCGGCACCGCACATTCCGTCACCTTTGCAACTATAGCCCTTGCCCTGCATGTCCTCCCAGTGCTGCTTTTGGTTTGCAGTTTCCCGCGTCCATTCGGAACGGGTCATGCACATCTTGGTCGTTGCGATAAGCGAACCCGTCGTGATGTCTTTTCTGCAAATGATCTGATCGGGCTTCGGCATGGTTCTGCCGCTCGGCGCATCCGCCACCCTGGTCGCCCCCGGCGGAAGCTTCCACACGATGAAGCCCTGCTGCGCGGCGCGGATCGCGCGACCATCCTGGTTTCGAACGGGTTGAACCTGCGCGTACAGGCTCATGACCTCACAGGTTTCCTTGTCGAGCGCGGGAAAGCCGCTGCTTTCGGTGACGTCGCAGGATGAAATCGTCCCCACGGGATCGATCGTCAGACGAAAGGCGACGCGACCTTGTTCGCCGCGTTTCAAAGCTCCGGGGGGATAGTATTTCCACAGGAACTCGCCGTTCTTCTCGTTCCGGACGATCTGATCGGCGGCGTTGGTTGCTCCACCCGGTGCAGTCCACAGCATCGCCGGAAGCGAGATCAGCATCAACAAAGGCGGCATCCGCATTCTCCTCCCTGAATTCAGCAATCCGGCCTAACTTCGTCGGCGAAGCGCTCCAGTCTCACTGTCCTGGGACGAGCCCGTCGCCGTTGGTGTAGCCCTTGCCCTGCATCTCGCCCCAGTGCGCCTTCTGGTCTTCGCTGTTGCGGTTCCATTCGGAGCGTCTCATGCACACTTTGGTGCTCGCGATCAGCGAGCCGGTGGTGACGTCCTTACGGCAGATCACGTCGTCCGGCTTGGGCAAGACCTTGCTCGGCGACGCGCTGGCGACCCTCACCGACCCAGGCGGAAGCTTCCAAACGATGAAGCCGCCCTGCTCGGCACGGATGGCCCGGCCGTCTGAATTGCGGACCGGCTTTACCTGCGCATACATGCCCATGATTTCGCACGTTTCGGCATCGAGGGTCTTGAAGCCACTGCTCTCGGTCACGGCACAGCTCGAAACCGTTCCCGTCGGTTCAATCGTGAGCTTGAACCCGACTCGCCCCTGCTCGCCGCGCTTGAGCGCGCCCGGGGGATAGTATTTCCAGATGAACTGGCCGTTCTTCTCGTCCCGAACCATCTGCTCGGCGGCGTTATTTGCACTACCTTCGGCAGTCCACAGCATCGAGGGCACCGAAGCCAACAACAGGAACGGTATCATCCATCCTCTCCATCAAAAAGAGCTGCTCAATGATACGGACAATAAAGGCCCAGTCAAACCCGCAAACTGCCGCAAAGTCGGGCGATCGGTCACAGATTCAATGGGAATAACCCTTGCCTTGCATCTCTTGCCAATGCTCTTTCTCTTGTTCGGAGGTCAGTTGCCATTCCGACCGCGGCAAGCACATCCGCGTCGTCGCGACGAGGGAACCGGTGCGGGTATCCTGCCGGCAGATGACCGGATCCGGCTTCCTCATCACGCTTTTTGACGGTTCGCTCGCAGCTACCGCGACGGCGGGTGGAAGCTTCCAGGTGATAAAGCCGTCCCGATTGCCCCGGGTGGCCCGTCCCGCCGAGTCTCGGATGGGCGTCAGGTGCGCGTACAAGCCCATGATCTCGCAAGTCTCCTTGTCCAGCGTCGCGAAGCCGCTGCTCCCGATCACTTCACAGGTTGAAATCAGGCCATCTGGTTCGATGGTAAGGCGGAACGCGACTCTGCCCTGCTCACCGCGCTTGGCCGCCCCCTCGGGATAGAATTTCCATAGGAACTCGCCGTTCTTTTCGGCGCGAACACTCTCTTCGCTCGCGTCGATAGCGCCAGCCGGCCCGACAAGCATCGTCGGCAACGCGGCGAGCAGGACGAAGGGGATCATCATCTCTCTCCGTAGTACTGCGAGAATCGATGACTATGGGGCAGCAAATATCCAGAGAATGACGAATCTACAGGGCGCCGATGAAATTTCGACGAAGTTAGAGCTTTGACGAATTTTCCAGCCACTGACGCTCATCGGGGACCGCAAGCGCGTCGAGGTCGCCCGGCTCTGCTTCGCTGTCATCGGCCCATTCGCGCAAAAGCGGCGAGCCGTTGATCACGTCGATCGCCAGCTTTCCAAGCTCATATTCATAAGGAAAGTCTCGCCACAGGTCATAATCCGGATAGAGCCGCCGGATTGCCTTGAAAGCGAGCGCCTGCAACCGCCACGGCTTGAACGCCTGGTGATCGTACCACGGTCCTTCAGCATGGATGTGAACTCCGCGGCACATCTCACCAACATGTTTGTGGAAAGTGGGCTGGAAGGTGATGTCGCGGAGCTTGCAGCCGGCGAGCCAATCGGGCGCCAGCCTGCGCATCTCCGCCATCACCGCAAGCGGCTCGATGTCCGGCGCCCCGAACAGCTCGAGCGGACGGGTCGTGCCCCGGCCCTCGCTCAAGGTCGTGCCCTCGAGCATGACCGTGCCGGCGTAGCAGCGCGCCATGTTGAGGTTCGCCGCATTGGGCGAGGGATTGATCCAGACACGCTCCGCCGGCCACCCGAACCCCGGCGGCGCTTCGGGCTGCCAACCGTCCATGGCGATCACGCGATAGTCGACGTCGAGCTTGAAATGGTCGACGAACCATTGCCCCATCTCGCCGAGCGTCAGCCCGTGCCGCATCGGCATCGGCCCGGCGCCGACAAAACTTTCCCAGCCCTCGCGCAGCGTCAGTCCCTCGACCGGGCGGCCGGCGGGGTTGGGGCGATCGAGCACCCACACGCTTTTGCCCTGCTCGGCGGCGGCTTCGAGCACGTACAACAGCGTGGTGATGAAGGTGTAGATCCGGCAGCCGAGATCCTGGAGGTCGATGAGGATGGTGTCGAACGTGTCCATCGACTGGCCGGTCGGGCGCCGCACCTCGCCGTACAGGCTGAACACCGGGATGCCGTGGACCGGATCGGTATAGTCGTCCGACTCGACCATATTGTCCTGCTTGTCGCCGCGCAGGCCGTGCTGCGGACCGAACGCCGCCGTCACCTTGAGCCCGGCCGCCATCAGAGCATCGAGGCTATGCGTGAGGTCCCGAGTGACTGAAGCAGGATGAGCGAGCAGTGCGACGCGCTTGCCTTCCAGAGGCTCGCACAACTCAGGCTCAATCAGCAGGCGGTCGATTCCGAACAGGGTCATGGCGCTTGTCTAGGGCAGGCTCGCCGCGAAGCAATCGGGGGCATGGAAATCGGGCTTGTC
Organism: Sphingomonas sp. URHD0057; assembly: GCF_000620665.1. Taxonomy (GTDB): domain Bacteria; phylum Pseudomonadota; class Alphaproteobacteria; order Sphingomonadales; family Sphingomonadaceae; genus Sphingomicrobium. Next base: position 975,039 of record NZ_KK211162.1, read on the forward strand.
GCCCGGCGGATGCGCCAGTGCCCAGTAAGATTTCGTGCCGTCCGCTTCCTCGAGGATCGCGGACAGCCCGAGCGTCCAAACGGCGTCGGCATCGACGGCAATGGTGGCCCCCAGGCCCCACCATGTGAGATTGTCCTCGATCCGGATGTAGGGCGGCGCGACGTCGGCATCGGAGCGGCCGTCGCGGTGACCGGTGAAATCGTACGCGGCCCATTCGCCCGACGGCGCGAAATTCCACTCGCGGTAGGCGCTTGCGCCCGGAATCCGCAAAAAAGCCTCGAAGCAGGTCGTCTGCCACAGATCCTCGGCTCTTGCCGGTTCTTGCACCTCCGGAATTACGAAGCGCTCCGCGGGCGCGCCGACCCCGTACCAGATGTTCGTCGATGCGGTGGCGCCGAGCGAGTTGGCGTGATCGATGCTGACCCAGACCTTCAGCGGCCCAGACGGCGGCGTGGCGGGATGCGGCACGAGGTTGAACTGCATGGCCGCACAGTAGCAGCGAGCGAAGTGAGACGCTAAGCGCTGGGTCGATGACAGCCTACAATTCCTCTTTGCTCAAGTTGCTCGACGAGCGCGGATATATCCACCAGCTGACCGACGCCGCGGCGCTCGATGCGCTAGCGGCGAAGGAAGTCGTGCCCGGCTACGTCGGCTTCGATGCGACAGCGCCGAGCCTTCACGTCGGCAATCTCGTTCAGATCATGCAGCTTCGTCGGCTCCAGCAGGCGGGGCACAAGCCCATCGTCCTGATGGGCGGCGGGACCACCAAGGTTGGCGATCCTTCGGGCAAGGACGAGAGCCGCAAGCTGCTCACCAGCGAAGAGATCGACGCCAACATTGCCAGCATCCGCCGGGTCTTCGAGCGCTTCCTCACGTTCGGCGACGGTCCGAGCGACGCCATCCTGCTCAACAATGACGAATGGCTAGGCGGTCTCGAATATATCCCCTTCCTGCGCGAGGTCGGGCGGCACTTCACCGTCAACCGGATGCTGACCTTCGACAGCGTCAAGCTGCGCCTCGACCGCGAGCAGCCGATGACCTTCCTCGAGTTCAATTACATGATCCTCCAGGGCTATGATTTCCTGGAGCTGTCGCGCCGCGCCGGCTGCCGCCTCCAGATGGGTGGCTCCGATCAATGGGGGAACATCGTCAACGGGATCGAGCTCGGACGGCGGATCGACGGCGCCGAGCTTTACGGCGTCACCACGCCGCTGATCACCACCTCCGACGGCGCCAAGATGGGCAAGACCGCGCAGGGCGCCGTATGGCTCGATGCCGACTTCTTGAGCCCGTACGATTATTGGCAGTTCTGGCGGAACACCGACGACGCGGACGTCGGACGGTTCCTGCGCTTGTTCAGCGACCTTCCGCTCGGTGAAATTGCGCGGCTCGAAACGCTCCCCGGCGCCGAGATCAATCAGGCCAAAATCGCACTCGCCACCGAGGCGACTGCGATGCTCCACGGGCGCGAAGCGGCCGACGCCGCAGCGGCAACTGCGCAAGCAACCTTCGCCGAAGGCGGCGTCGGCGCCGATCTGCCGACCCTCAACACTGGTGATGCCATCTCCATCCTGGCGGCGCTGACCGGCCTCGGCTTTTGCGCCTCCAACGGTGAGGCCAAGCGCAAGATCGCCGAAGGCGCGGTGCGTCTCGACGATGTCACCGTCAACGATCCGGGACTGATGCTGACGGCGAGGGATGAGCCGCTAAAGCTCAGCCTTGGCAAGAAACGCCACGGCTTGCTGGTCCGTTAGCCGGTCACCAGCTTCGCCAGTCGGCCGAGGTCCTTGCCAACCGAGCGCTTGACGAACCAGCCCATAAGCTGAGGCCCCGGCCCGGTGTTGCGGATCGATACCTGCGAGGCATTGCCGACGGGCTCGATGCGATACGTGACGGTCCCGCCCTTCATCGGCCCACTGACGAAGTTCATGTGCAGCAGGTGGTCCCGATCATGGCCGGCGACCTCGGTGGTCCATGAGAACTTCTTCCCCATGAATCCGCCGTGGCGCGTGGTTCGAGCACCCAGCGCCAAGGGATTGCTGGTCGCCTGCTCGACCGACTTTGCGCCGCCGATCCATTCGGGGTCGCGGGCGGGATCGAACATCACGGCAGCGACCCTATCGGGCGGGGCCGCCATGGTGCGGGTCGCGGTGACGTTCATGCGATGCAAACGAACGTGCGGGTCAACCGCTCCGGATCAGGTCGATCGCCTGGTCGCGCTCGAACAAATAGAGGCACGTCCGCGCCGCCTGGCCGCGCTCGCCCTTGAGGCCGCCATCCCGATCGAGCAGGAGCTGCGCGTCGCTCTGCGCGACCGGCGCCAGCGCCGCGACATCTTCGGGCCGGGCAACGCGGAACGCCTCCTCGCCCGACTGCCGCGTGCCAAGAATTTCGCCCGGGCCGCGCAACCGCAAATCCTCCTCCGCGATGCGGAAGCCGTCATTGCTTTCGCGCATCAGCGAAAGCCGGGCGCGGCCGACCTCGGTGAGGTTGGGGCCGCGGATCAGCAGGCACGTGCTTTTCCCAGACCCGCGGCCGACCCGCCCGCGCAGCTGGTGGAGCTGGGCCAGGCCGAAGCGCTCGGCGCCCTCGACGACCATCAGGGTCGCGTTGGGCACGTCGACCCCCACCTCGATTACTGTGGTCGCGACGAGGACGGCGAGATCGCCGGACGCAAAGCGCGCCATGACCGCGTCCTTGTCGGGCCCTTTCATGCGCCCATGGACGAGGCCGATCTTGTGGTCGCCGAAACGCTGCTTGAGGACGCGCGCGCGTTCCTCGGCGGCGGCGGCGTCCGACTTCTCGCTTTCCTCGACCAACGGGCACACCCAATAGGCTTGGCCGCCGGCGCTGATATGCCGCCCGAGGCCGTTGACGACGTCGGACAATTTCTCTTCACTGATCACCCGCGTCTCGACCGGCGTTCGACCCGGAGGCATTTCGTCGATCCGGCTGACGTCCATCTCGCCATATTGAGTCAGCGTGAGCGTGCGCGGGATCGGCGTCGCCGTCATCACCAGCAGGTGCGGCGGATGCTCCGCCTTCGACGATAACAGCAGCCGCTGCGAAACACCGAAGCGATGCTGTTCGTCGATCACCGCGAGACCGAGGGTCTTGTAGGCGACCTTCTCCTGGAAGATCGCATGGGTGCCGACGAGGATGTCGATCGAGCCGTCGGCTAGCCCCATCATTACGCTCTCGCGCGCCTTGCCCTTCTCCCGCCCGGTGAGGATCGCGACCCGTACCCCGAGGCTGTCGACCTGACCCAGCAGAGTCGCATGATGCTGCCGGGCGAGGATTTCGGTCGGAGCGAGCAATGCCGCCTGCGCCCCGGATTCGACCGCGGTCAGCATCGCCGCCAGCGCGACCAGCGTCTTGCCCGAGCCGACGTCACCCTGAAGCAGGCGCAGCATCGGCGCGGCCTGGATAAGGTCGCCGCGGATCTCGCGGATCACCCGGCGCTGCGCGTCGGTCATTTGGTAGGGCAGCTGAACCCGCCGGATCAGCTCGCCTGTCCCCGCCAGCGGCGGGGTGCGGTGCCGCCGCTGCGATTGGCGGAGCAGCAATAGCGCGAGTTGGTTGGCGAAGATCTCGTCATAGGCGAGGCGCTTGCGGGCGCTCTCGGTGCCAGGTTCCTGGTGCGCTTCGGCGAGGGACGCACGCCACGGGCGCCACGCCTCGCTCGACAACAGGCTCGGCTCAACCCACTCAGGCAGCTCGGGCGCGCGTTCCAGCGCTTCGCGGGCAAGCTCGCCCATGCGGCGGTTCGTGAGCCCCTCGGTGAGCGGATAGACCGGCTCGCGGAGCGCCGGCGCGGGCCCCTTCCCCGCCTCAGCGACCTCGGGGTGGATGATCTGCCATTCGTCGCCATAGCTTTCGAGCTTGCCCGAGACGATCCGCTTCTGACCCATCGGCAGCTGGCGCTTCGCCCAACCCGGATTGTTGAAGTAGATGAGGCTGATCGCGTTGCCGTTGCTGTCCGAAGCGAAGACTCGCATCGGCCCGCGGCCCGAGCGGCTTTCGCGCGTCTCGAATGGGGTCAGCTCAAGGATGACGTTGCGCCCAAGCAGCGCCGAGCTCGCGGCCGGCGCCTGGATTCGCTCGATCGAACCGGTCGGCAAATGGTAGAGCACGTCGACGACGCGCGTCAGGTCGAGCCGCTTCAGCGTCTTGCTCACCTGCGGACCGACGCCCTTCAACACCTCGATCTCGGCGAACAAGGGGTTGAGGATGTCCGGGCGCATGAGCCGTTGTTAGCGCGAGTCTCGCGTCTCGCAATGAGCCGCGAAGGTGACTACATGCAGCGCATGCCTCCCGACGTGGACCTGAAGCGCCTGCATTGGCGCGCGCACCATCGCGGCACCAAGGAGGCCGATCTGCTGATCGGCGGGTTTTTTGATGCTCACCACCGGCAGTGGGGATCGGACGAGCGCGCGCTGTTCGAGGAAATGTTGAGCGAGCAGGACGTCGACATCATGGCTTGGGCGCACGGAACCGCCATTCCTCCGGCGCGCTTCGCGGGCCCCATGACCGAGGTGCTGAAGAAGCTCGACTATGTGCCGGTGAGCCGATGAGCGGACCGCTGCAGCGCGTCCTTCGCGCCGATCGGCCGCTGACGCTGGCAAGCGTTCCAACCGGCTTCCTGCCGTGGCTTGCCGCGGATCTGGCGCGCGCCGCGCGCGGCACGGGAGAAGGCGGCCGCGCGGTCGTCATTGTCGCCGACGAAGCCGCCATGCGCGCGCTCGCGGAAACGGCGCCCTCGTTCGCGCCGGAGGTCGAGGTGCTGACCTTCCCCGGTTGGGACTGCCTTCCCTACGACCGAGCCTCGCCCGCGCTTCGCGTCATGGCGGAGCGGCTGGCGACGCTGAATGCGCTCCAGGCGAAGCGCGACAAGCCGCAGCTGCTCGTCGCCACCGCCAGCGCCGCCGCCCAACGCGTGCTGACGCCGTTCCGCATCCGCCAGCTGACGCGGCGCATCGCCGAAGGGGAGCGGATCGAGCGCGAAGTGCTGATCGGGCAGCTGAACGCCCTCGGATACCAGCGCGCAGACACCGTCGCCGAGCATGGCGAATACGCGGTGCGCGGGTCATTGATCGACCTGTTCCCGGCGGGCGAGGAGCTGGCGCTCCGGCTCGATTTCTTCGGCGACGAGATGGATTCGATCCGCCGCTTCGATCCGGTCGACCAGCGCTCGACCGACAAGGCCAAAGCCTTCACTTTGATGCCCGCCTCGGAAGCCCTGCTCGACGAGGACGGCATCAAGCGCTTCCGCTCGCTCTACCGCGAGACCTTCGGAGCCACCGCGACCCAGGACCCGCTCTACCAGGCACTGTCGAGCGGGCGGCGGATGGCGGGCATGGAGCATTGGCTGCCGATGCTCGAAGAGCGGCTGGAGACATTGTTCGACCATCTTGGCGAGAACGATCTCATCCTTCGCGACAGCAATGCCGACCAGGCGCTCGAGGCGCGGCGGGAGGCGATCAAGGACTATCACGACAACCGGGTTCGCGCCGCCGCGGCCGAGCCCGGCAGCTATCGACCGCTTGCCCCTGACGCGCTGTACCTCGGCAAAGCCGAGTGGGACGGTTTCGCCACCGACCGGCCGATCCACCTTGCCTCGCCGTTCCCCGAGCCCGAATCCGAACGGATCATCAACTTCGGAGTCGAGGCGGCGCGCGATTTCGCCCCGGAGCGCGCCCAGCAGGCGAACGTCTATGAAGCGGTCGCGGCGCATGTGAAGGCGCTTGCCAGGGGCGGCCGCAAGGTCGTGCTCGCGAGCTATACCGAAGGGGCACGCGACCGCCTGGCCGGCCTGCTGGCGGAGAACGGCCTCAAGGCCCACACATTCGCCGACAGCTGGCAGGAAGCGCTTGGTGCCAAGACTCAGCCGGCGATGCTGGTCCTGCCGCTCGACCATGGCTTCGCCACGCCCGACGTCGCGGTTCTCACCGAGCAGGACATGCTCGGCGACCGACTGGTTCGGCGCCGCCGCAAGCGCAAGGCCGCGGCGGCGTTCCTCGAAGAGCTGGCGACGCTGTCCCCTGGCGACCTTGTCGTCCACGCCGACCACGGCATCGGCCGCTACGAGGGCTTGACCCAGATCCCGGTCAGCAGGGTCCCGCACGATTGCGTCGCGCTCGAATATGCGCGCGGCGACAAGCTCTACGTGCCGGTCGAGAATATCGAGCTGTTGAGCCGCTACGGCAACGAGAGCGAGGGAGTGACGCTCGACAGCCTCGGCGGCGAGGCATGGCAGCGGCGCAAGGCGCGGATGAAGGAGCGCATCCGGGAGATCGCCGGCGAGCTGATCAAGACCGCGGCGATGCGCGCCATGCGTCCCGGCGTCGTGGCTGAGCCCGACAGTAGCTATCCGCAATTCGTCGACCGTTTCCCCTACGAGGAGACCGATGACCAGGAGCGGGCGATCGCCGACGTGCTCGCCGATCTCGAAGCGGGCAAGCCGATGGACAGGCTGGTGTGCGGCGACGTCGGCTTCGGCAAGACCGAGGTCGGGCTGCGCGCGGCCTTCGTCATGGCGATGTCGGGCAAGCAGGTCGCTCTGATCTGCCCAACGACCTTGCTCGCCCGCCAGCATTACAAGAATTTCGTCGAGCGGCTGCAGGGCTTCCCGATCAATGTCGGGCGCTTGTCGCGGCTGGTCCCCGCCGCCGAGGCCAGGAAGACCAAGGAAGGCCTCGCCGACGGCACGGTCGACATCATCATCGGCACCCACGCGCTGCTCGCCAAGAGCATCGAATTCAAGCGCCTGGGACTGGTGATCGTCGATGAGGAACAGCATTTCGGGGTCGCCCACAAGGAGCGGCTGAAGGCGCTGCGCGCCGACGTCCACGTGCTGACCCTGACCGCTACGCCGATCCCGCGCACGCTGCAGATGGCGATGTCCGGCTTGCGCGAGCTAAGCGTCATTCAGACGCCGCCGGTCGACCGGCTCGCGATCAGAACCTACGTCACGCCGTGGGACGGCGTCGTGCTGCGCGAGGCGCTGCTGCGCGAACATTATCGCGGCGGGCAGAGCTTCTTCGTCGTGCCGCGCATCGCCGACCTGCCGCAGACCGAGGAATGGCTCCGCGACCGGGTGCCCGAAGTGAGTTTCGTGACCGCGCACGGGCAGATGAGCGCGAGCCAGGTCGAGGAGCGGATGAGCGCCTTCTACGACCGCAAGTACGACGTGCTGGTGTCGACCACCATCGTCGAGAGCGGGCTCGATATCCCCAGCGCCAACACTTTGGTGGTCCATCGCGCCGACCGCTTCGGGCTCGCCCAGCTGTACCAGCTGCGCGGCCGCGTCGGGCGGGCGAAGACACGCGCCTATGCGTATCTGACGATGCCCGCCGATCGATCGATCACCGACGCGGCGATGAAGCGGCTGCAGGTGCTCGCCGACCTCGACAGCCTCGGCGCCGGCTTCCAGCTCGCCAGCCACGACCTCGACATCCGCGGCGCCGGCAATCTGCTCGGCGACGAGCAGTCGGGCCACATCAAGGAAGTCGGGTTCGAACTCTATCAGTCGATGCTCGAGGACGCGATCGTCGGGCTCAAGGCCGACGGGGCGGTGCGGCCGGAGGAATTCTCGCCGCAGATCAGCGTCGACGCGCCGATCCTCATACCCGAGCATTACGTGCCCGACCTCGACCTCCGCATGGGCCTCTATCGCCGGCTCGGCGACCTCGAGGATCGGCCCGCGATCGATGCCTTCGCGGCCGAGATGATCGACCGCTTCGGCAAGCTTCCGGATGAAACGGCGAACCTGATGAAGATCGTCGAGGTGAAGCTGAACTGCCGCGCCGCCAGAATCGCCAAGCTCGACATCGGTGCGCGCGGCGCGGTCGTGACCTTCGCCGACGCCGGCTTCCCGGACCTGCAGGCGCTTCTCGGCTACATGGAGCGATTGAAGGGCGCGGCGAGGCTGAGGCCCGATAGCAAGCTCGTCATTTCACGCAACTGGGCGACGCCGGCCGCCCGGCTTGATGGAGCGTTGCAGGTATCCCGCGGCTTGGCGCGCGTCGCCGCGGCGGGCGAAGCGGCGAAGGAGGTGCTCGAACCCGCCTAAGGCTTCACGAATTTGTAGGCGAATTGGCTCGTGTGGCCGCGGATCGACTTGTCGAACACCGGGATGTCGAGCGGATCGTTTGGGTTGTTCAGTACCTTCGACTCTCCGGCGAATTGGAACCCCACGGCCTCGACCTGTCGGCGCACGATCGCGGGGTCGATGCGGTGCAGCGCCTCGGTGTCGGCCATGCCGCGCCCCGGCTTCGCCATATGGTCGATGATCATGTAGGTCCCGCCCGGCTTGAGGATCTTGAACACCGCTTTGTTGAGCAGGCCGGGATCGGCGTCCTTGCCCATATATTCGTCGGGATAGTCGTGGTAATTTTGCGACGTCCAAACCACGTCGAGCAGCTCGGGCGCACTCAGGATCGCGCTAGGCTGAACCTCTGTGACGATATTGCCATAATATTTGTCCGCGGACAGCTTACGCATGTCCTGGACGTTGCCCATCGAGAAGCGCGCATAGGCTTGTGGCCAGACGGCATAGACCTTGCCCTCCGGCCCCACGATCTTCGAGAAGATCCGCGTCCAGTATCCGCTGCCTGGAATCAGATCCAAGACTTTGTCGCCGCGTTTCACCCCCGCAAGCGCGATCAACGGCCCCGGCTTGCGGCGCTCATCGGCCGCATCGCGCTGAGCCTTCCGGCCGGGATCGGCGAGGGCCTGATCGAGCGCGGCCTGTGAGAACGCGCGCGGGGTCTCCGCCTTCTTGCAACTGGCGCACAGCGCCGCAGTCAGTGCCAGCCCGATTATCAATGTCCGCATGAGGTCCTCCTGCCAAGCAACAAGCACGGCAATGCCGGCGCGCCAACGCCCCGACGAAAAGTTGACGGAAAATTTAGGCGGCTTCGATGTGCGCGGCGGCGACGAACCGGGTCAGCTCTTCGTGAGTGAGGGCGCCGGCGCCGAGGAATCCCTGGTAGAGGTCGCAGCCCCATTCGACGAGAAGGCCAAGCTGGCCGGTGCTCTCGACACCCTCCACCACCACCGCCAGATCGAGCTCGCGCGCCAGCTGGATCAGCGCCCGGACGACGATCCGGTCGCGGCTTCCGCCGACGATGTCGGCGATCAGGCCACGGTCGATCTTCAGCATGTCGAGCGGCAGTGTGGTGAGATAGGCAAGGCTGGTATAGCCGGTGCCGAAATCGTCCACCGCAACGCGCAGCCCCCGTTCGCGCAAGCGTGTGAGGCGGTCGGCTACGGCGCGTTGATCGACCAGCAGCGCGTTTTCCGTGATCTCGATGGTCACGCGCGTGGGATCGATGCCCGCGGCGTCGATCTCCGCCAGCAGCCAATCGTCGTATCCATCGCGCGAAATGTCTTCGGGCAGCAGGTTGATCGACAACCGCAAGTCCCTGAGCGGACCCTCCCACACCGCGGCGCTGCGCAGCGCCTTGCGTTGCACCAGCCGTGACAGCCGTTCGCTAAGGCCGCTTGCCGCGGCGCGGGCGAACAGGGCCTGAGCCGAATCGGCGATCGACGAGCGCGCCAGCGCTTCCGCGCCAAGGATCCGGCCCGTCTTCGGTTCGATCAAAGGTTGATAGAGGACCTCGATCCCCTCGTGCGCGATGACCGTCTCCAGGAGACTGTCCCTGACGCGACCAACGGGCGCCGGAGCCTCTCGGTCCGACGCCCGCCTCCCCCACTCGAATACGCTATCCCACTTGAACATGGCGGGTCCGTAACGCCCCGCTCTGCCACCCGAAACCAAGGCCTCCTCGCGTGAGCCGAAACGGGACAGTGACGCTTTGCCCCAATCCCCTTATGCTGGATGCGGTTGAGGCTGCCCCGCGAGGACCAGGTTGAACGCCGACGCGCCCCATTCGCCACGCGGCCGCAAGGCCGACCTCAAGAGCCTCGGGATCGGGCTCCTCGCCTCGAATCGCGAAGCATCGCAAGCCGCCTCGGCGGTCCTTGCCCAGCGCTATCAGTTCGCAGACCCGGACAGCGCCGAGACGCTGGTGGCCCTCGGCGGCGACGGCTTCATGCTTCACACCCTGCACCGGATGCTCGAGGGCGAGTGCCCGAACCTGCCGGTGTTCGGGATGAACCGGGGCACGGTCGGCTTCCTGATGAACGAATGGCGGTTGGAGGATCTCGCCGAACGCATGGCCCAGGCCAAGGCAATCCGGGTCGCACCGCTCGAAATGCGCGCCACGACGGTCGGCGGCGACACCTTCGTCCATGCCGCGATCAATGAGATCTCGCTGCTCCGCGAAACCCGCCAGACGGCAAAGATCGAGGTGTTGGTCGACGGCCGCGTCGTCCTGCCCGAGCTGGTCTGCGACGGCGTCCTCGTTTCGACGCCGGCCGGCTCGACCGCCTACAACCTCTCCGCGCACGGGCCGATCCTCCCGCTCCAGGCGAAGATGCTGGCGCTGACGGCGATCAGCCCGTTCCGTCCGCGCCGCTGGTCGGGCGCGATCCTTCCCGACGAGAACAATATCTGCTTCCGCGTGCTCGAGCCAGAAAACCGCCCGGTCTCGGCGGTCGCCGACCAATATGAGGTGCGCGACGTCGCCAAGGTCGAGATCCGGCTCGACCGCGAGCGCTCGCTGACCCTGCTGTTCGATCCCGAGCACGCGCTCGACGAACGCATCGCCATGGAGCAATTCGCGACCTAAATTCGGTTCGGTCACTTGCCTTTAAGGTCGGCTTGGCTATTTAGCCCCCGCGCCCCGCCAAGGGGCTGCTCCCCGGTAGCTCAGCGGTAGAGCGTTCGACTGTTAATCGAATGGTCGCCTGTTCGAATCAGGCCCGGGGAGCCATTCTTCTCGATCCTCCAGCCCTCAAATCGAGAGGCGCAGCTTGGACCAAGTTACCGGAATTTGCCTCTGCGGGGACATGCGGATCGTGGCATCGGGGCCGCCATACCGGGTCGGCGTTTGCCATTGCCTTGACTGCCGCGAGCATCATGGCGCGCTCTTCCACGCCTCGGCCATCTTCCCGGAGGATGCCGTCACCATCGAGGGCGAGACCCGCGAATATGCCGGGCGGCATTTTTGCCCCCGCTGCGGCTCGTCCGTCTTCTCCCGCTCGGGCGATGAGATCGAGGTCAGCCTGGGGGCGCTCGATGCGCCTGACCAGTTCACGCCGACTTACGAACTGTGGACCGTCCGCCGGGAATCCTGGCTGCCGCCGTTCCCGCTCAAACGATACGAGCGCGATCGCGACCCCACCGCTCGATCTGAGCCCTAGGGCTTGGCGCCGTTGAAGGCCGCGGCCTCGCGGACAAGTGCCTTGAACGCGCCCGGGTCGACTTCGTCCCCGTCGTGGAAGTCGATCGCGCGACGGGTATTGCCGTCGAGGCTGGAGTTGAACAGGCCCGCCGGATCGGGAAGCGAGGCGCCCTGGGCAAAGGTCAGCTTGACCTTGTCTCGGTAAGTCTCGCCGGTGCAGATGATCCCGTCGTGCTCCCACACGGGCACTCCCATCGGGTTCGACGGCTTCCGCCATTTGACCGTTTCGACCACTTCCGGGTCGGCGTCGCGAATGAGCGCACGGAGTCGCTTCAGTGTCGCGCCGCGCCAGTCGTCCAGGGATGCAAGCTTGGCGTCAATCAGTTCAGAAGATGATTCAGACATGCCGCGCGCCGTAGCATGAACGGAGCGGCGCGGACATGACGCCCGGCCGCTCCGGCGGAGTGCGTTCGTGTCTCGCTAAAGACCACCCCGCACCACGATCAACCATCATTTGCGCGCCGCGCTCCACAGGCCACTTGCGACCGTATCAAGCCGGGACAATGATGCTGCTACAGGCAGGGGGGCGAAAATGGTCTGGTTCCTAATTTTCCACATCTACGTCGCGCCGGCGGATGCAGTGGACTGGGATGGACCTTGGACCATAGACGACAAGCCAGCGCTGACCGCTGAACATTACTTCAATTCGCAAGCCGAATGTGACGCCACAGCAAAGAAGTTCATTGCCAAAATGCATGAGGGAATGCTCACACCCATGCGATACAACTGTGTCGCGATCCCTTCTTCCCTTCCGAAGGGGACTCCGCGGTAGTTTAGCCCTCGAGCGCCGCCATCAGGCTGGCGTTGCCGCCGGCGGCGGTGGTGTCGATGCAGGTCACGCGCTCGGTCGCGAAGCGGGCGACGTAATGCGGGCCGCCGGCTTTGGGTCCGGTCCCGCTCAGCCCCTCGCCGCCGAACGGCTGGCTTTCAACCACCGCGCCGATCTGGTTGCGGTTGACGTAGAAGTTTCCGACATGCGCGTGCTCCTCGATATAGTCGCGCACGGTGTCGATCCGGCTCTGCAGGCCCAGCGTCAGGCCGTAGCCCGTCTGATTGATATCCTTGACCACCTGTTCGAGGCCTTCCGCGGGGAAGCGGACGACGTGCAGGATCGGTCCAAAGTTTTCGTGATTCAATTGGCTTAGAGAACTAATTTCATAAAACGCGGGAGCAACGAAACAGCCGTGCGCGGCGTCCTTCGGCAACGCCAGCTGACAGACCTTCTTCGCATTCTTGCCCAGCCATTTGATATGCTCGTCGAGCAGCCGCTTGGCGTCGCCGTCGATCACCGGGCCGACATCGGTTTTGAGTTCGCTAGGGTCGCCGATCGCGAGCGCGCTCATGGCCCCCGCGATCATCGCGATCATTGGATCGGCAACGTCGTCCTGGACGAACAGCACGCGCAGGGCCGAGCAGCGTTGGCCGGTGCTCTGGAATGCCGAGGAAATGACGTCACGGGTGACCTGCTCGGGCAGCGCCGAGCTATCGACGATCATCGCATTCTGGCCGCCGGTTTCGGCGACGAACGGGATGATCGGCCCGTCGCGGTCGGCCAGCGTGCGGTTGATCATGCGCGCGGTTTCGGTTGAGCCGGTGAACACGACGCCGGCAAGCAGCGGATGCGCGGTTAGCGTTCCGCCGACCACCCGGCCTTGCCCGGGCGCGAGCTGGACGACGTCCTTGGGGATGCCGGCCCGATGCATCAGCTCGACCGCAAGCGCGCCGACCAGCGGCGTTTGCCCGGCCGGCTTGGCGATAACCGCATTGCCCGCGGCCAGCGGCGCCGAAACCAGGCCGGTGAAGATCGCCAGCGGAAAATTCCATGGCGATATGCTGGCGAAGACGCCGCGGCCGTGGAGGCGAAGCTCGTTTTGTTCACCGGTCGGCCCGGGGAGCGGCATCGGCCTGACGAACTGGCGCCGCGCTTCAGAAGCATAGAAGCGGAGGAAATCGACCGCCTCGCGCACTTCGAGCACCGCGTCGATCAGGGTCTTCCCGGCCTCGCGAATGCACAGCGAGAAGAGCTCTTCCCGATGTTCCTCATAGAGATCGGCGGTGCGGTCGAGCAGGGCTGCGCGCGCCTCGCCGCCGAGCGCATCCCAATTCTGCTGCGCCGCGTGGCCGGCGCGGGCCATCCGGTCGACTTCGGCGGCCGTCGCTTCGAACACCATGCCGACGGTGATCCGCCGGTCGTGAGGCGAGGTGACCGGCCTGGCCTCGCCTTTCCCGAGCGTTGGGCTGGCGGTCCAGCTGCGGGCTTCCAGCGCCTTCAACCGCTCGAGCAGCGGCTCGCGGACGAGCGGGTCGGACAAATCGACGCCAGCGCTATTGTGCCGTTCAGCTCCGAAGACATCGCGGGGCAGGATGATCTTGGGATTGCGCTTGGGTTCCAGCGCTTCGAGCTCGGCCACCGGATCCCTGACCAGCTCGTCGAGCGAAAACTGCTCGTCGGCGATGCGGTTGACGAAGCTCGAGTTCGCGCCATTCTCAAGCAGCCGCCGGACGAGATAGGCAAGCAGCTCCTTATGGCTGCCGACTGGCGCGTAGATGCGCACCGGCGTCGGCGTCTCGCCAATCCCGCGTTCGAGCTCGGCCAGCTCGTCGTACAGCGCCTCGCCCATGCCGTGGAGGCGCTGGAACTCGAAGGCCTTGCCGTGGGCAAGCGCCTTCACCTGGCCGATGGTATTGGCGTTATGGGTGGCGAAAGCGGGGTAAATGACGTCGCTCGCGGCGAGCAGCTTCCTGGCGCACGCGAGATAGGAGACGTCGGTCGCGACCTTGCGCGTGAACACCGGATAATCGCTCAGCCCGGCGACCTGCGCGGCCTTGATCTCGGTGTCCCAATAGGCGCCCTTGACCAGCCGGACCATCAGCGTGCGGCCGTGCGCCCGCGCTGCCTCGGCGACCCAGTCGCACAAAGCGGCGGCGCGCTTCTGATAAGCCTGCATGGCGATCCCGAAGCCAGCCCAGGAGCTTCCATCTTTTCTTGGCGCGAACAATTCGTCGTCGGCAAGAAGCGCTTCGAACACGTCCATCTGCAGCTCGAGCCGGTCAGCCTCCTCGGCGTCGATGGTCAAATGCACGTCGGCGCGGCTCGCCTTCAGCGCCAGCGCGCGGACCACCGGCACCACCGCCGCGACCGCTTCTTGCGCATGGCTGTATTCGAAGCGCGGGTGAAGCGCGGTCAGCTTGACCGAAATGCCGGGAGAGCGGCGGAAACCGTCCTTCGCATCCTTGGCGATGCGGTCGAGCGCACCGGCATAGGCCTCGGCGTAGCGCTCGGCATCGGCGAACGTGCGCGCCGCCTCGCCGAGCATGTCGAAACTGTGGCTCAGCCCCTGCCGCCGCTCGGGCTCGCCGCGCTTCATCGCTTCGTCGATGGTGCGCCCAAACACGAAATTGCGGCCGAGGATCTTCATCGCCTCGCGCACAGCGGTGCGCACCACGGGCTCGCCGAGGCGGCCCACGGCACGGCCGAGCGCCGCCTTCCAATTGTCCGACCGATCCTGGGCGCCTTCGAGCACCTTGCCGGTGAGCAGCAGCGAGAAAGTCGCGGCGTTGACGAACGACGAATCCGATCGTCCCAGCTTCTCCGACCAATCGGGCCCCGCAAGCTTGTCGGCGATGAGCTCATCGGCGGTGTGCGCGTCAGGGATGCGCAGCAGCGCCTCGGCAAGGCACATCATGGCGATGCCCTCGTCGCTGCCAAGATCGTAGGCGTGGAGGAAGGCGTCGATCCCGGTCGCCTTGTGGGCGCGAACGCCCTTGACCAGCGCGCGCGCCATCGCCGTCGCTTCGCCCAGCGCCGCTGGCTCCAGCCGAGCCTCCGCCAGGCGCTCGGCGACGACCTCCTCCTCGTCGGGACGATAGGCGCGGCGCAGCGCCGAACGGTCGATTGGGCTAACGAGCGCCACCGGCGCTACGCGAGCTGGCCGTGGCAATGCTTGTACTTCCGCCCCGAGCCGCACGGGCATGGCGCATTGCGGCTGAGCGGCGCTTCGACCACCTCGGCGGAGCCTTCATGCTGGGGCATGGTCGGCTGCGGGATGTTGAGCGGTGGCAGGTTCGACAGGATCGCGCCGGTCGCCGCATCGATGTCGGCAGTGTCGTCGTCGCCCGAGAACGGGTCGATGTGCTGGGTAATGAAATCGGGCAGGCCCGGCGGCGGCCCTTCCTCCAGCTGAACCTGAGCCCGCATCAGCACGCGAGTCACTTCCTCGCGGATCGAGACCAGCAGCCGCTCGAACAGCAGGAAGGCCTCCTGCTTATATTCGTCGATCGGCTTCTTCTGCGCGTAGCTGCGCAGGTGGATCACCTGCCGCAGCGCGTCGAGCGTCGCCAGATGCTCCTTCCAATGGTGGTCGAGAGTCTGGATCAGAATCTGCTTCTCGACGTCGTTCCAGCGCTCGGGCTCGAGGCCGTGGACCTTGGCGGACATCGTCGCTTCGGCCGCCTCGTTGAGCCGGTCGATGATCATCTCCTGCTCGACCGCTTCCTCGTGAAGCCAGTCGTCGATCGGCGGCTGAAGCCCGAACACTGCCTCGACGCTCTCCTTGAGCCCGGCGACGTCCCACTGCTCGGGATAGCTTCCCGGCGGGCAGTGCACGGTGACGAGCGCCGCCGCGGTCTCGACGCGCATGTCGGCGATGACGTCGTTGACGTTCTCGGCGTCCATGATGTCGGCGCGCTGCTCGTAGATTACCTTGCGCTGGTCGTTCATCACGTCGTCGAATTCGACGACCTGCTTGCGGATGTCGTAGTTGCGCGCCTCGACCTTCTTCTGGGCCGTTTCGATCGCCTTGGAGATCCACGGGGAGACGATCGCTTCGCCATCCTCGAGGTTCTTCTGCATCATCCGCGCGAACAGCGTCTGCGGTCCGAAGATGCGCAGCAAATCGTCGTCGAGGCTGAGGTAGAATTTGGACAAGCCGGGATCGCCCTGCCGGCCCGAGCGTCCACGCAGCTGATTGTCGATGCGCCGGCTCTCGTGGCGCTCGGTGCCGAGGACGTAGAGCCCGCCAGCCTCGAGCACGCGCTGCCTCTCGGCGGCGATCTCGGCGCGGACCTTCTCGGCCTGCGCGTCATATTCCGGCGTTCCGGCGACAAGGTCCGGAAATTCGTCGAGCATCCGGAAGTCGAGGTTGCCGCCCAGCTGGATGTCGGTGCCGCGGCCCGCCATGTTGGTCGCGATCGTCACCACACCACTTCGCCCGGCCTGCGCGACGATGTGCGCTTCCTGCTCGTGGAAGCGGGCATTGAGGACCGAGTGCTTGACGCCCTGCGCCTCCAGATATTCCGACAGCATCTCCGATTTTTCGATCGAGATGGTGCCGACGAGCGCGGGCTGGCCAAGCTCCTGCTTGAGCTTGAGCTCCTCGGCGATCGCCGCGAACTTCTCGGTTATCGTCTTGTAGAAGACGTCGTCCTCGTCGATGCGGAGGACCGGAACGTTGGTCGGGATCGCGACAACGTTCATCCGGTAGATGTCGAAGAATTCGGGCGCTTCGGTCATCGCCGTGCCGGTCATGCCCGACAGCTTGGGGTACATGCGGAAATAGTTCTGGAAGGTGATCGAAGCGAGCGTCTGGTTCTCCGGCTCGATCGCCACGCCCTCCTTCGCCTCGACCGCCTGGTGGAGGCCGTCCGACCACCGGCGTCCGTCCATCATCCGGCCGGTGAACTCGTCGATGATGATGACCTTGGCGTCCTTGACGATGTAATCGATGTCCTTCTTGAACATCATATTGGCCTTGAGCGCCTGGTTGAGGTGGTGGACGACCTGCGTGTTGGCGATGTCGTAGAGGTTGCGCCCCTCGATCAGCCCGGCCTCCTCGAGCGCTCGTTCGGCCTTCTCCGTCCCGTCTTCGGTGAGGACGACGCTCTTCTGTTTCTCGTCCTTCTCGTAATCCGCTTCGGCCAGGGTCTTCACGATCTTGTCGGCTGAGATGTAGAGATCCGACTTGTCGTCGGTCGGGCCCGAAATGATCAGCGGCGTCCGGGCCTCGTCGACCAGGATCGAGTCCACCTCGTCAACGATCGCGAAATGGAATGGCCGCTGGACCATCTGATCGCGCGAATATTTCATATTGTCGCGCAGGTAATCAAAGCCGAGCTCGTTGTTGGTCGCGTAGGTGATGTCGCTGTTGTAGGCGTCGCGCCGCTGCTCGTCGGTGAGGTTGGGGACGATGACGCCCACGCTCATGCCGAGGAAGCGGTAGATTTGCCCCATCCAGTCGGCGTCGCGGCGGGCGAGATAGTCGTTGACGGTGACGACGTGGACGCCCTTGCCCTCGAGCGCGTTGAGATAGACCGCAAGGGTCGCAACCAGCGTCTTGCCTTCGCCGGTCTTCATCTCGGCGATCTCGCCGCGATGGAGCGCGATGCCGCCGATCAGCTGGACGTCGTAGTGACGCTGGCCGAGCGTGCGGGTGGCCGCCTCGCGCACCGTGGCGAACGCCTCGGGGAGAAGCGAATCGAGCTTCTCGCCGGCCGCCAGCCGCTCACGGAGGCGGTCGGTCTGGCCGCGCAGTTCGTCGTCGCTGAGCGCGCTGATCTGCGGCTCGTACGCGTTGACCGCGTCGACATATTTGCCAAGGCCCCGGACATAACGATCGTTGGCCGATCCGAAGATGCTCTTTGCCAGTCCGGCGATCATGGAAATTCCTTAAAAACCGCGCGTTTCGCGGAGAGCCGTGTGGCTCTTTGGCGACGCTCGGGAAACCGTCGCGGGCGATGTAAGGAGCGGCCTAGCCGTAGTCAATTAAGAGGAAGCGTATGGGACAGACCGGTGGATGCATGTGCGGCAGCGTGCGGTACGAGTTGCACAGCGAGCCTTTCGACGGCGGCTGGTGCCATTGCCGAACCTGCCAGCTGAACAGCGGCGCGCCGGCTATGGCTTTCGCCAGCGTCAAGAACGGCGACTGGGTGGTCACCAGCGGCCAAAGCGCCCTGCGAACGATCCGGTCGAGCAGCTTCGGCCACCGCACCTTTTGCGGCGAATGCGGCACGCCGCTCCATGTGAAGGTCGATCATCAGCCCGATACCGTCGATTTCAGCATCGTCACGCTCGACGACCCGAACGCGATCGCGCCCGAGTTCCATATCTTCTGGTCCAGCAAGGCCGACTGGTTCCCCGGCCTCGATTTGCCAAAGCATGCTCGATTTCGTCCGGATACGCGCGGGCTCAGCGGAACCGAGCCGCCCGATGATTCATCGCTCGTCGGCGGCGGTTAGCCGGCGCTCGACTGGGCCGGCGCGTCGAGATTGCTTTCCAGCCACTGCTGGATCTGGCTGCGCGGCGCCGCGCCAACCTTTTGCGCGATCGGCTGGCCGCCCTTGAACAGCAGCATCGTCGGGATTCCGCGGACTCCGTAACGGCCGGGAATATCCGGGTTTTCGTCGATGTTGAGCTTGGTCACCGTCACCTTGTCGCCAAGCTCGCTGGCAATTTCCTCCAGCGCGGGGGCGATCATCCGGCACGGCCCGCACCATTCGGCCCAGAAATCGACGAGGACAGGGCCTTCGGCGCCAAGCACATCGGTGGCGAAGCTCTGGTCGGTGACGGTCTTTGTAGCCATGGCGGGCGAATCTCCATCTGGGCAATCGTTAACGGCAATATGGGCGCTCGATCGCACCCTCTCAAGGTATCAGTTCGATGAGCTTTGGTTCATTTGTGTAGAGAAGCGCGGCCCGGACCGTGCGCCCCGGGAAGATCACGCCCAGCGCTTGCGCATAGGCTTCCATCTGGGCGCGGTGCGCCGCGGGAACGTCGCCGTCACTCGCGGGCACGCGACCGGTCTTGAAGTCGATCACCGAAATCCGGTCCTGCTCAACCAGCAACCGGTCGACGGTGCCGGCAATCACGCGGCCGTCGGGCAGCGTCGCGGCGAGCGGCGCTTCGCCGAGCGACCCGAGCCCGAACAGCTCGCCGAATTGCGGGTCCGACAGGATTCCGCACACCTGGTCGGCGATTTCGGCGCGCATTGCCGCATCATCGACTCCCGCCGACCGCTCGAGCCAGGTCAGCGCTGCCTCGCGCCGCCGCTCGCCTTCGACGGACACGAGCCGTTCGAACAGCTGATGGATCAAGGTTCCGCGCCGGGCGGCGGCGCGCATCGCGATGCTCGGCGGCGGAGCAGCTTCGTCGTCGGCGGCGATGGCCGAGGGAGCGAGCGGCCGCGGCGGGCGTGCTTCAGGCGGCGCCGCCCGCAGCGCCCAGTCAGGCACAGCCACCGGCGCAAGCTCGAGCTTCGCCTTGAGCCGTTTCGGCGGACCAGGGCTCGCTCCGTAAGTCAGCGCCGGCCCCCACGGCCCCTCGGCCACCTGAGCCGAGAGCGATTGCAACGCCTGCTCGACAATGCGGTGCCAGCAGTTCACCGGCCGCGGATCGGAACCGTCCTTTTTCGCCTTGGGCTCGACGCCGGTCACGATCAGCCGGTCGGCAGCGCGAGTAAGCGCCACGTAGAGCAGCCGCCAATGCTCTTCGAGGTCGCGTTTCTCCCGTTCGGCGATCACCTCGTTGAAGACCGGCCCCCGCCCCTCCTTCCTCGGGCGGAGGAGCGGCACCTTCCCCCACGGCGGCACCTCGAAGTCGAGAGTCAGCGGCACTCGTCCGAGCCTCGCCGGGTCGGCGGTCGCATCGGCAAGGATGACGACGGGCGCCTCGAGGCCCTTGGCGCCGTGTACGGTCATCACCCGCACCTCGTTCGCCGGCTGGCCGGGATCGCGCTGGACGTCGACCGTGCCGCGCGAGAACCAGGCGAGGAAGCGCTCGAGCGACGGCGTTTCATTGCGTTCGAAGTCGAGCGCGCTGTTCATCAGTTCGTCGATCGCGTCGCGCGCGGCCAGGCCAAGGCGGGAGTACAGCTTGCGCCGCCCCTGCATTGCGCCGGTCAGGATCGTTTCGAGAAAGCGCGCGGGGGTCGTGAAATCCGCGATCCGGTGCAAGTCCGCCAGCGCCTGATGCGCTTCGGCAAATTCGGACGCGCGTTGCCTTAGCTCGCGCCACAGGCTGCCGCGGCGTTCGAACGCGAGCTCGCGCAATCGGTCCTGGTCCCAACCGATCAGCGGCGACACCAGCAAATTGGCGAGGTTGAGATCGTCGTTCGGTTGAATCGCAAACCGCATCGCAGCGAGGAGGTCCTGGACGACGATCGGCTCGTGGAGCTGGAGGCGATCGACGCCCGCCACCGGGACCTCCGTCGAGAACAGGCGCGCGACGATCAGCGACGCAAGTTCGCCGCGGCTGCGCACGAGGATGAGGATATCGCCCGGGGTCAACGGCCGCTCCGTCGACGGCAGATAGGGCGCGTCGTCGACCATCCTCTTGATCTGCCCCGCGAGCGCCTCGGCGTAGCGGCGGTCGCGCAGGCTGATCCAGCGCTCCTCCCCCTCATCGGATTCGTCGTCGCTCGCCTCGATCCTGAACGGCGCCCACAGCTCGACCTGGCCGGCGCGCCCCGAATGATGCGCGCGGTGCGGTGGTGGCGGCTCAGCCAACGCCATCGCCTGGTGGCCAAGCGCACCGATCACGGCATCGACGACGTCGAGGATCGGCTGCGCGGAGCGGAAGCTCGCGGCGATCGACAGGTCGCGGAATTCTCGCGCGCGACGCCGAAACAGGTCGAGCGTGTCGGCACTGTCGGAGAGCGAATCGGCGAGGCGCTTGAAGTGCTCGCGCGCCTCCTGGAAGCGCCGCGGATCCGTGCCCTGGAAGCCGTAGATCGATTGCTTGAAGTCGCCGACCATGAACAGGGTCCGGTGGCGCTCCTCGCTTTCGCTCGAGCCGCTGAAGAACTCCTCGACCAGCCGCTCGATGATCTCCCATTGCGCGGCGTTGGTGTCCTGCGCCTCGTCGACCAGGACATGATCGATCTGGCGATCGAGCTTGTAGCGGATCCAGTCCCCCATCCCGGGTTGAGCGAGCAGGCCCCTGGTCCATTCGATGAGGTCGTTGAAATCGGCGACGCCGGCGCTGCGCTTGGCCTGGGTGTAGGCCGCGGCGAACGCCTGGCCGGCGCTGAGGCCGGCGGTCATGTCGGCCGCCAGCCGCGCTCCGTTCTGAATCCGCAGCAGCTCGCCGACGAGGTTCGCCAGCCGCCACGCCTGTGCCTCGTAATCCGGCGCGGCCTTGGTCTGCCCCGCGGATACGCGCGGCGTGCCCTTGTCCGTCAGCACCACCTTGCGCAGGCCCTGCAAATCGGCGGCGCGCTCGATCGGGGTCAGCGACAACCATTGCTCGATGACCTCGGCGTGGCCGATCCCCGACCGTGCGCCCCATTTGCGATTGGCGTCGGCGACCGCGCGCAGCAGGTCACAATCGAAGCCGGCGTCGCCGCATTGCTCGGCGATATATTGCTCGACCGAGCCCTCGGGCAGGTCGAGCAAGCGGCGGATCGATTGTTCGATCCTCTCCCGCGAACCGAGCGCCGCAAGCGCCTCGTGACGGCGGGCGCAAATCTGCAAATATTCGACCGCGCCAGCCTCGCCGAGGCGGATGCTCAAGGTCTGGACGTCGCGGATCAGTTGCTGGTCGCCGCGCTCTTCCGCCGCGACCATCAGCTCGGCGAGCGTGCGCCGCACCAGCTCCTCCTCGGCGCGACCCTCGATCGCCTGGAAGCCCGGCACGATCCCGGCCTCCGCCGGAAAGGCGGCAAGGATCGATTGGGCGAAGCTGTGGATGGTCTGGATCTGCAGCCCGCCCGGGCAGTCGAGCACCTTGGCGAACAGCTGGCGCGCGCGCTCCCGCGTTCGCGGGTCATTGGATTCGCCGAGATGATCGAGATCCGTCGCCAGTTCGCTGTCCTTGAGGCGCACCCAGCGCGCCAGCCGCGCCCCGATCCTGTTGGCCATCTCCGCGGCAGCAGCTTTGGTGAACGTCAGGCACAGGATCGATTCCGGCCGCGCGCCCTGGAGCAGCAGGCGAAGCACTCGCGCGGTCAGGACTTGGGTCTTGCCGGTGCCCGCCGAGGCGGACAGCGCGGCATGGGCCTGGGGATCGGACGCTCGCGACTGCTCGCCCTTCAACTGCGGAAGCGGTTTGAAGCGCGCGCTCATTCGGCTTTCCAAGCGAAGCCGGAGGCCATAGAAAACCGCCAATGACCGACGACAATGACAAAGCGAGCGAAGAGCGTCGCACGAAACTGGTGAAGGCGGGAGTCGCCGTGGGCATCGGCTCGGCGGCAATCGTCGCCGCGCTGCTTTATGCCTCCAAGGTCAAGAAGAAGCCGCGCCGCTAGGGTCATGAGCGGCCGTACCATTCTTCGAGCCGCATCAATTGATCATAGTCCCCATAGGGTGCGTAAGCCGGGTTGAGCTTGGCCGTGAACGGTTCGGCGCCCGTCAGCCATTTCTGCACGGCATCGGCAAAGTTCGCGTGGGCATGGGCGAGGAACTCGCCGGGCGCCATGTCCTTGTCGGGCGCCATCAGCCGCCCGAACCGGCCGCGGTAGCGCGCAAGCGACCAATATTCGAACGCGGTCGGATCGCCGCTGACGCCTTCGAACCCGCCGGCGCGCCCGATCAGGCCGAGCAAGCCAAGCTGGAGCGCGAACCCGGCGTCGACCGCTTTTTGCGTCGGCGGGGCGCCGGTCTTGTAGTCGATTATCGCAAGTCCGCCGTCGGCGAGCCGGTCGATGCGGTCGGCCCGGCCGTGAACTATCACGCCGGCAACCGCTGCCTCGCCTGCCGCCTCGGCCTTGAGCGGGCGCCGGCCAGTCGCCCGGTTCTCCCGCTCCAGCTCGGCTATCCAGTCGATCGCTTCGAGCAGCCGGGGCGCCCACAAGGCCCGCAACATCGGATGGATGCCCTGATCCTGCAGCAAGGCCTCGGCCCGCCATCGCAGCTTGGCCGGGTTGCAGTCGTCCTGGTCGAGCCATTCCTGCATCGCGGCATGGACCGCAATGCCCTTCCACGCCGCGGAATAATCGGCATCGACCGGATCGATCCGGCGCAGCTTAAGGATGGATTGAGCATAAAAGGCGAAGGGGTCGGATTTGAGCCGGTCGACCTGCGTCACCGAGATGCGGTCGGGCCGCTGCTCGGGCGGCGGCGACGGCTGCGGACGGGCAGCGGGCGTGGACGACCCTGGGTCGTCGAGTGCCTGTGCCATCCGCTCGAGCCGGACATCGCGCGGCAGGCCGCCACTCAGTGCGTCAAGCCGCATCAACAGGCGCGACGCCACCGTGGGCGAGCGGCCGTCGCGCCTGGATCGGGTGATGAGCACCTCGGGCGCGCCCAGCGCGCTCGCGAAATCATGCGCGGCGAGGCCGATCCGAAACTCCAGCCCCGGGAGATTGAGCTTGGCGCGGACCTTGGGCGCGAGCCAAGGGTCCGGCGCGGCAAGCGGCGGCCAGGTGCCCTCGTTCAAGCCGCCGAGAACCATCAGGTCGGTCCGCTGCAGCCGCGCTTCGAGAAGGCCCCAGATGAAGACGCGGGGATGACCGCCGTAGGGGGGGCGGACCGCGCGCGCATCGAGCAGGTCGCGGAGCAGCGGCACTGCATCGTCAGCGGTGACGATCAGCTCCGCGGCCGCCGGCGATGCCTCGATCTCGGACAGCAATTCCGCGGCCATGCGCCCGGCCGGCCCGCGCCAGGCGGAATCGCCGGCGACGGCTTGAACGGCGGCGCCCAGCCCACCGCTGAACTGCGCCAGCGACATCGGCTCCTTGAGCAATTCGTCGACCGCGACGAAGCGCGGCCGAACCGTCCGCCACTCGCGCACCTCCTCAAGCTTGCCGTCGAGCCCGGCAAGCCCTGCGGCGGGGCGCGGCCCGCGCAGCTTGAGGTCAACCGCCCGCACGGCGTCGAGCCAGGCGAGGCGCTCCTCGCCCTCCCCGCCGACCAGCGGATGCTTGGCCAGCGCCAGGAGCGTGACCGGCGCAAGGTTTTCCGCGGCCGCCGAAGCCACTCCAAGCAGCAGGGTTCCGGGCGCGGTTTTCGAAAGCGGGCGGCCCGCGCTGTCGTCCGCTTCGATTCCCCACCGCGCGAGAAGCGCGGAGACTCGCGACGCCAGCTGCCGGTCGGGCGTGACCAGCGCCGCCGTCTTGCCTGGCGTTTCGAGCGCCTCGCGCAGCGCCAGCGCGATCGCCTGAGCCTCTCCGGCGGCATGCGGCAGGGTTGCGAGCCGCACGCCGGTCAGGCGGCGTGCGCTCGGCCCCAGGCTCCCCCATTTGTGCGAATAGTCGGGTGACGCCATGGCATTTGCAACCGCCCGGGCCCGCGTCGGCGACGAGGCGGCGCCGCCGGTCGATCGCCATTGCCGCACTTCGCCCCGCGCAACGCCCATCCGGTCGAGCAGCAGCTTGAGATGGAATTGCGGATGGGTTTCCTCGCCGTGGCCACGCTCGTCGGGCCCAAGCGCGTCCCACTCCTCGTCCGGCATCAGATTCGCGAGCCACAGGCCGGGAATCACCACCATTCCCTCGGGCATGCGGGCGACGCGCGCGACGAGGTTCGCGACCGCCGGAGCGGCGGTCGTGATCCCGGCGGCGACGGTGAATCCGCTCGGCGGATCGCACCTCCAGCGCTCGGCGACCCGCTCGAGCTGCCGGTTGCGGCGCTCGGCAAGGTCGATCGCGCCGGCGTCGCTCAGCAGCTGCGGCCACACCTCGTAGATCAGCTGAAGCTTCTCCAGCGATTTGCGCCAATGGCCCGCCACTTCGTCGCTCTCGGCGATGGCTTCGCGCAGCCGGGTTGGCTCGACCTTCTCGATCAGCAGCGCATCGAGCGCGCGCGCCAGGTCGGTGGCGAGGCGGACGGCGTTGGCGCTGCCTTCGCCCTTGATCGTCGATCCCAGTCTCAGCAGTCGTTCCAGCGGTTCGATCGACGGCGGCACCGGCGCCCCTTCGTCGATCCGATCGAGCGCGCCGCCGATCCGCTCATCGAGCTCCGGGTCGCCGACGGGGATCAGCCGCGGCAACAGGAGGCCGCTGCCGCTCGCGCGAACGAAAGCCTCCGTCAGCGCTCTCACGGCGCGATTGTTGGGCAGCAGGATCCGGCCGCCGGCGAGGCCGAGCGGATCCTTCCCGAAGCGCTGGATCAGCCCGGCGGCAAGCGCGTCGGCGAACGAACGATGTGACGGGATGGTGAAGACCGCGACGCGGTCAGACATTCTGCAATGCCGTTTCCGTCAGCTCGATCGATTGTGGCGTCCCGACGTCAAACCACAGCCCCTGATGGACGGCGCCGAAGCATCGTCCCTCCTCGATCGCCCGGTCCCACAGGATGTTGGTCGAGAACGGCCCGTCCGGTGCATCGCGCAGCACGCGCTTCGAAAGCATCTGGATGCCGGTGAAAACGAACGGCGCGACGTGACTGCGCTGGCGCCGGCGCAGCCGGCCGGTGCGCGTCATGTGAAAGTCGCCAATGCCCTTGTGGTTGAGCGCCCGCGCCAGCGGAACCAGCAGAAGCAGCGCATCCATCTTCGCATCGTCCCAGTGCGACGCCAGCAGCTTCAGCGTGTCAGCCGGGCCGTCGACCCACAGATTGTCGCTGTTCAAGGCCAGGAACGGGTCGCAATCGATCAGCGGAGCCGCTTGGACTAGCCCGCCGCCGGTCTCCAGCAGCAGCTCGCGCTCGTCGGAGATCACAACCTCGAGGCCGTGCGCTCGGCTGGCCAGATGCGCTTCGAGCGCGTCGGCCAGATAGTGGACGTTGACGACGACCTTGCGCACACCCGCCAGCCGCAGCTTTTCGAGCACATGGTCGAGCAGCGCCTTGCCGCCGACTTCGATCAGCGGCTTGGGCCGGGTCGCGGTCAGCGGACGCATCCGCTTGCCCAGCCCGGCGGCCATGATCATCGCGGTATGGGGCACCTCCGCCGGCACTTCCGCCCGGAGCCGAAGGGCTCGCCGGGCCTCGCTCATGCGGCCTCTCGCCAGGGATCGCGCCGATATCGCGCCGGGACGTTGGCGTCGAACCAGTCGCGCACCGGCTCCAGCCCCGGTTGTTCCAAGTCGCGTTCGAGCAAGCCCCACATCCGCGGCTGGAATTGCCGGTAGTGCGGTTTGTTGTCGCGCTTCCACAGGCGGGTGAAGACGCCGAGAATGCGCGTGTTGCGCTGGGCGGCAAGCGCCCAATAGGCCCGCTCGAAGGCCTCACCGTGGCCGGTCGCGGCGATGTAGCGGTCGATCATCGCGCGCTCGATCGCCGCAGGAACGTCGCGCCGCGCATCCTCCAGCACCGACGCGAGGTCGTAGGCCGGGTGACCCGACAGTGCGTCCTGGAAATCGAGCAGGCCGAAATGCTCGACGCCGCCGCGCCCGGCCACCAGCATGATGTTCTCGGCGTGATAGTCTCGCAGCACCGTGACGGGACTCATCCCATCGCCCGCGACCGGACTCAGCGCACGCGTCCACGCCTCGCGATAGCCCGCCGCATCGATCTCGAGCCCAACCGCCGGGCAATACCAATCGGTGAACAGCTTCACCTCCTCGAGCCATTGGTCGAGGCCGTGAACCGGAAGGCCGGGCATGGGCCGGTGCTGATGGAGGTGGATGAGGACGTCGGTCGCCACCTCATAGAGCTCGCGCTCCCCGTCCGGATTGTCGTCGAGCCATTCGCGCAGCCGCCAGTCGCCGAAATCGCCGAGCAGGAGCAACCCCTTGTCGAGGTCGCGGGCGATGATTTCGGGCGCGCTCAAGCCGACCGAGGCCAGCCACTCGGCGATCGCCACGAACGGCCGCGGATCCTCGTGCGGCGGCGGGGCGTCCATCAGGACCGCGCTGCGATCCCCCTGGACGACGCGAAAATAGCGGCGGAACGACGCATCGCCCGCAAGCGGCAGGACGTCGGCCCCCTTCCACCCGCAAGAGGCAAGGAATTCAGGAGCATGGGCAGGCGGAGTCATCGTGGAGGCCATCGTCCCACCCATGCCGGGGGCACTTGGGCTGTCAAGTTTCTGTCGCCATTCTGCCCGAACTCGAGCGACAAGCGGAGCGCGTCGGGCCAGATTCCCGCGCCCGCTCGCTCGGGCCATTCGACCAGCAGGATCGCGTCCGCGGCGGAATCGAGGCCCAATTCCTCGATCTCGGACGGATTTTCGATCCGGTACAGGTCGACGTGCCACACCGGAGGGTCCAGGTCCTCGTAAGGCTGAACGATCGAGAAGCTGGGGCTCGGCACTTCTCCGTCATGTCCGAGCGCGGCGATGACCCCCCTCGCGAGCGCCGTCTTGCCGACACCGAGCGGCCCCGAGAGCGTGATCACGTCGCCCGGCTTCGCCGCCTGCGCAAGGGCTGCGCCCAGACGCGCGGCTGCGGCTTCATCCTGGAGGATCATTTCGCGTCGCGCGGGACCGTGATGGTGACGGTCGTGCCTTTCCCTTTTTTCGACTGGAGGTCGACCGTGCCGCCGTGGGCTTCGATGAACTGGCGCGTCAGCGGCAGGCCGAGCCCGAGCGCGGCCTCGCCTCGAACGCCCTCCTCGACGACGCGGTCGAACCGGTTGAACACGCGCGGGACGTCCTTGGCCGCGATCCCCATGCCGTTGTCGCTGATCTCGATCACCGCCTCGGTCTCATCGCCGCTCGCCTTGAGCGCGATCCGCCCTTTGCGGTCGGTGTAGGCGATGGCGTTCTGGAGCACGTGCTCGACCGATTCCCGGATGCGCCGGGCGTCGCCGAACACGAACCCGGCGTCGGGCGAAATGTCCGCCTCCAGCTTTTGCGCCTTTTCCGCCGCGCGCGCCTGGGCGGTCTGGACCGCGGCCCGGCACAGGCCGCCGATATCGACCCGTTCGCGCTCCAGCGCGACGCCGCGGCTGTCGCCGGTCGTCAGGTCGAGCACATCGTTGATCAGCTTCGACAACCGCTCGACGGATTCGACGATCGCCGAGACATAATCCTGCCCCTTGGCGCTGAGCTTTCCGGCGTAGCCGCCCTCGAGCAGCTCGGCGAACCCGCCAATCGAGGTCAGCGGGGTCCTCAGCTCGTAGCTCATGTTGGCGACGAAGTCGGTCTTGATCCGGTCCGCCGCTTCGAGTGCCGCGGCGCGCTCGCGCAGCGCCGCCTCGATCCGGCTGGAATCGGTGACGTCGACCATGGTGAACAGCGCATTGCCGTCGGGTAGCGGGACGGCGGCGAACTGGAAGTTGCGGCCGTCGGTCATGGCGATGCGGCCATTGGCGGACTGGCGGTCATTGGTGGCCTGCCGCACCATCTCGCGGATCTGCGCCGCCGCGGTCGGATTGACGAGCTTGGGCGCCATTGCCGGCACCAGTTCGTCGACCCGCGGGTGCTCCGAGAGCCATTCCTCGTCGAGCTCCCAATTGTCACAGAAGCGGCGGTTCCACAGGTACAGCCGCCCATCGCTGGCGAACACGCTGATCGCCTCATACAGGTTGTCGAAGGTCGCGGCCCGCACCCGAAGCAAAGTATCGCGCGCCGAAGCAAGCCGCAGCTGCTCGGTGCGATCCTCGAAGAACAGGCGGAGCCCCCCGTCCGGAAGCGGCTGGGCGACGATCCGGATATGGTCGCCGTCGGGCAGCATCCATTCCTCTTCGATGACTTCCTCGGCGCTGGTGAACCAGTTGCGGCGCTCGTCCTTCCACGCCGGGAAGTCGCGGGTCTCGGGCAAGCGATGATTGTCGCGCATGCGGTCGATCAGGCGGTCGAACTCGGGTTGCTCTGCCAGCCACTCGGGGTCGAGCTGGGTCATTACTGCGAACGGGCGATTGAAGAAGCTCAGCGTCCGGTCGCCGTCGAATTGGGCGGTGCCCGCGGTCATGCGATCGGCGAGCTCGCGCTGGGACTCGATGTAGCGCGTGAGCTCGGTCTGCGCGTCTTCGAGGTCCTGGACGTCGACCGCGAAACCGGCCACGGCGCCGGTCGGCAGCGGCACGTTGACGATCTTCAGCATCCGCCGCTCGCCGCGAATGATCGCCGGCTGCATCCGCGACTGGACCCGCCCGGTTTCGACCGCCGTGCGGGCGCTTGCCGCGGGGCTGTCGTCGCCGGCAGCGTCGATCAGCTCCAGGCCCTGGTCGATCACTTGCCCGGCGTCCTTGCCCTCGACCGCCCCGACGAACGCACTGTTGACCAGGCCCAGGCGAAGGTCGGGACCGCGGTACCACATGGGAAACGGTGCCGCCTCAATCAGCTGGGTCAACGAATTGAGCGCGCCTTCGGTTTGCCTCAGGCGTAGTGCGATTTTGGCTTTTTCTTCCTCGCTCGCGCTGGTGTCGAAGAACCACAACAGCATGGTCCCGGCGGGTTCGGGCGCCGGGGCCGGACCGCCGCGGATTTCGAACATCCGTCCCGATCCCGCCGTCCGGACCTTGCGGGAGATCCTCCCGGCCGAGACGCGTGCGGCCTCGAGGTCGTCGGTCAATGCGGCGAGATCGTCGGCGGCGATACCGTGGTCGTTGCCGAGCAGCTCGCCGAGCCGTGACGGCTTGGTGCGCAGCCCGAGCTCGCGAACTAGCTGCGAGTCGATCTCGATCCGCGCATCGGCGCGAACGAGCATCGGCCGTGCCGGGGTCAGCTCGAGCAAGGTCGCATTCGAACGAGCGGCAGCCAAGACGCTCTGGGCGAGCTTGAGCCGGCGCGCGGCAAGGATCGACAGGCCAACCGCGATGGCGAGCCACAGGACTGCCAGGGCGATGGTGACATAAACGGCAGCCGCGTTCCCGTTCACGCCAATCGATCTCCCCGCCCCATAAGCGAGTGAAATAGCTTAAGAACCGGCGCGCGCCAAAGCGCTAATTCGACGCCTGGGTGACGGCAAAAAAGAAGGGCGGGATTGCTCCCGCCCTTCTGAAGTCACCAAACGGCTCTACTTACTTGAACGTGCGCGTCACGTTCACGAATATCGAGCGGCCACGATAGTCATACCCGGAATTGGCAAAGAAGTTGCCGAAACGCCCGTATGGATTCACGTTATCGTTGCTGATCGTCGGCGGATCCTTGTCGAACAGGTTGTTCACGCCAATCGTGAACTCACCAATGTCACGCCACAGATATTGGGCCGACACGCTGTGCTCGAAATAGTTGGGCACCTTGAAGTCGTAGTCGACAAGGAAGCAACCCGGCCCAGCGCCCAGCGGACAGACAGTACCGTCGTCTTGTCGGTAAGCGGCGGTTGCGAACTGTTGCGAACTCATCTTGCCAATGAAGTTCACGCCCCAACGGAAGGTGAAGCCGCCGGTCTTGAACCGTGTGTCGAGCGAGCCGCTCCACTTCGGGCCGGCGCCGGCACCAGGATAACCCAGCGTTCCGTTGAAGTCGTTAACTTGACCACCGGGGAAGTTGACGATCGACTGTTTCAACATCCGGGTTGCCTGCAACTGCGTCGAAAATTGACCGCCGAAGAAGCGTGCAGCGTAACGCGCGTCGAAGTCGATGCCCCTCGCTTTTTGCGACGCGATATTGAGATAGGGGTTTTTGAGTAGGACGAGGTTGCCGACTGCGTTCGGGGTCGGCGCATTGGCGACCGTGTAACGCGCTCCCGCAAGCGCACAATAGGGGTTGTCGGGGTAGGACCCGCCATAGGTATCCGTATCCAAGCAGAACAACAGGATGTTTTGGGCGCCTAGCACTGAGACTTCGCCCTTCACATTGATGTTCCACAAATCGACCGCGAGCGAGAAATCGGCGATCCGCTTCGGCACGGTCAAGACTACGCCGCCGCCCCAGGTCCTGGCGGTTTCCGCCTTGACGACGCCTGCTCCGCCCGTCGTTTCCACTTGGAACCCGCCGCCTTGCCCACCATAGTTGAGCGCTTTAGCCTGGTTGCCGTTAAACGCCGCCGTCAGTTCGGACAGGCAGTGGTCATAGAGCGCTTGGCCAGGTGCAGATTTCTGCGGAAACAGGTCGCAGGGATCGAGAGAGTTAGGCTGGAAGCCGATCTGGGACGCAACAAACTGCTCGTAGAGGTTCGGCGCGCGGAAGTTGGTGCCGTAGTTGCCGCGGAACCGAACCGCCGCCACCGGCGCCCATTGCGCACCGAGGTGATAGGTCCATCCCGTGCCGTACGATTTATAGTCGGTGTAGCGGCCCGAAGCGTCGAGCTCGAGTAGGTTTAGGAACGGCCGATCCCGGAAGAACGGCAGGTCGATTTCGGCGTAAGCTTCCTTGACGTTGTCCGAGCCCTTCGTCCGCGCAGCCGTGCCATAGCGGTAAATGTCGCCAGCCGAGCGTTCGGCGCCGGGCTGATCGTCGATATGGTCGCCGCGATATTCGAAGCCGACGGCGCTCTTTACGTCGCCGCCGGGCAGGGCGAACAGGGTACCATCGAAGTTGAGAGCGAAGGTTTCCTGCTTGTACGTCGTCTTGGTGTAATTCAGCCATGGGTAGAGATAGGCGATCTGCTGAGGGGTGATCGCGCCATTGAGGAAAACGTTCGGGTCGAAGATATTGAGCGGCTGACAGGTACCGCCATTGTATGCGCCGTTCGTGACGTTGCTCGCGCACGTGAACGACTGACCTGCCAGATACTGACCGGGAAGCGCGGTCGTGATGAAGTCCGCGGGCGTGCCCGAGGGAGCCACCACTGCGTTCAGGACGTTCGTGACCGCGTCAGTGGTCGAAACCTGACGGTCGTCGCGCCCTTTTGTGTGCGACAATTGCACGTTGGCATCATAACGCCAGTCGCCAAGACCCAGGTTGCCGCGAATGCCGCCATTGGCGCGCCAGAAATCTACCTTCTGCTTATTCTGCGGTACGAAGTTTGGCGCATAGAGCGGATTGGTTGCTATCAGCCCAGCGTTATTCCAGGCAATCGGGTAGAAGGGCGAAACCTGCGACGCATATATCGGGCTATGGACGTAGTACTGATCGCCCGGGAAAAAGTCGGGACCATACCTTTGAACCGTCAGCGCGCTTCCGCCGCTGGCGCTGCCTAGCCAGTCCAGACGGTCCGTCGAATACTGATGCGACGTACGGCGGACGAACAAGCCTTCGCCATACAGTTCGGCATCGCCCAGCGCCCCCAACTCATAGGAGCCGTTCACATAGCCCGTGTACGTCTTGAGCGGCGTCAGGAACGTGTTGTCCAGAATGTTGTAGTTGGTATCCGGGCGATCGTTGAAATCGAACTGATTCTTCGCAACCGCGACCGGAACACCAAAAATGTCGGGATGGCCGGTCCAGTAATCGGCGAAGGAGACTCGGGCCGGTCCTGGTGCCGGGCCGGTGAGGTTCTGACGCCACCACGATCCCAAGCCGTAACCCGCCGGAGTGCCGAGGGTGGGACCAGGCCCGAGTGAATAGCAACGCAGTGTGCCAGGCTCGTGTGGCCGGGTCTGGCCAACCTCGTGGCCATTGACGAAGGCCAATTCACGCGCGCAGCGGGTATCCTTACGATCGCCGAAGTCCAGACCCTGGTCCTGCTTATATTCGAACGAAGCCATGATGTGGCCGCGGGCGAAGGTCTTGCCGGCGGTAATTGAACCGCGCAGCGTCTGGCCAGCGCCGATCAGCGGATTATCCGCGAAACCGTCGAGCGTGATACCGTTGATTGACGTGTCCGTGACGACGTTGATGACGCCCGCGATCGCGTCCGAACCGTAGATCGAGGACGCGCCCTCGCG
Source organism: Sphingomonas sp. URHD0057 (assembly GCF_000620665.1). GTDB lineage: Bacteria > Pseudomonadota > Alphaproteobacteria > Sphingomonadales > Sphingomonadaceae > Sphingomicrobium. The sequence goes on from NZ_KK211162.1 coordinate 1,007,873, forward strand.
AAGGATTTCGATGCGCTGAACGACAGCCGTCGGCAGCGTGTTGAGATCGGCCGCGATGAGCTGTTCGCCGACGCCGGCCGGCGAAAGCCGGCGGCCGTTGAGCAGAACGAGGGTACGCGACGAGCCAAGGCCGCGAAGACCGACCGTGTTCGCACCCGTTCCGTTGTCGGACAAGAAGCCAAGGAAGCTCCCGCTGACCTGCGACGTGCCGGACGTAACGCTGCTTGATTGCAACGTGTCGGCCACCGAACGAGTGCCCGCCAAGACCTGATCGTCGCGCGTCAAAACGTCGATGTTCTGGGGTGTGTTGAAGTTATTGCGGCGGATGCGCGATCCGGTGACGACGATCGCGCCGCCGCTTGCGGCCGGCGGCGTCTGAGCTACCGCCTGGCCTGTGGCGTTGGTCGGCCCGCTCGACGGCGGAGTGGCCTCGCCCTCTTGCGTCTTCTCGGGGGTCGTATCGACCGGAGCTGGAGTCTGCGCAAATGCCGGCGAAGCGGTCAGTGCGACAATGGAGATCGAAGAAAGAAGCAGTGAATTAAAGGCGCGCATGGCTCGGCCATCCCCTCAGATTGGCTAGAAAACGAAGGGGCTTACTGACCGACTGAGGCTCTAAAAAAAAACTAAATCTGCCGCCGTTCGCAGATTGCTCGAACCATGTAACATTAATGCCACATGAAGAGGTGTCGGCTATACGACACTTCTACTCCCGCCAATTGCCCAGCGTCTCTCCCAGCGCTCCCTTGAGGTCGCCGAGCCACGGCTCATAGTTGCGCCACTTGCCGAAGCCGGCGCGATTGATGGGCCGCCGAACCTGTTCGGAGCTCGGCGTGTGCACGGCACGCTCGGTTTCATAAAAACGCAGGCATGCCTCGTCGAACGGAACCCCGACATAGTTCAGGAGCCGGCGCACCTCCCCCTCGAGATCGTCGACTAGATCGTCATGGATCAGGCGATGAACGCGGCCGGGCAAAACCTCATCGAAATGACGCATCGCCGCGACATAGTCGGCATAATATCGCCCCATGCCACTCTGGCTGAAACTATGGTCTGCCGCGGAGCCATAATAGCGGAAGTAGTTTGCGAAGCAGCAGTCCATGGGATTGCGCCGGACGTCGATGATCCTCGCGTTCGGCAGCATGCAATGGATCAGGCCGATAAACTTCCAGTTCCCGGGATATTTGTCGGTCAGGAACGGGCGCCGCGTCCGCCGGGATCGCGATGATATCTCGAAATAGCGTTGGCCGAACAACTTGAAATCTTCATTCTCGAGGGCTCTCAGCGTGTCGCCATAATTTTGATCCGGATGACTCAACGCCAGCTCGTTCGAGAAGGTGTTGATGATGAAAAGCTCTTCGCTGCCCTCGATCTGCGAATGGCTGGAAAGGATCTGCTCGACCAGGGTTGAGCCGGCACGATGCATCCCGACGATAAAGATCGGGCCGCTGCGCTGGTCACCCCACCCTTGCCGCTCATCGAAGAATTGCTGCGTGAAAGTCTCGCGGATGAAGGCGGACCTCCCGATGATGGATTTCGATTTCGGCTTCTCGGTCTTGCCGCGGATTTCACTGCCGAGTTCGATATGCTCGATGGCGCGCTCGAACTCGCCCGCCGAATCCAGCGCCTTGGCAAGCGCGAAATGAAGCGGAACCCGTTGCCCGTCGGGCAGATCGTCACGCTCGAGCGCCGCCTCCATCTGGGCGATATCGCTTTCGAACAAAGCGACATTCTTGAGGTCGGCCAGGGTCCACCACCCTGATCCGTTGCCGGGATCGAGCGCAAGCGCCGTCCGGATCGCCGCCACCCCCTCGCCCGCCTCGCCGAGCGTTTTCAGCAGATACCCGTATCCGATCCAATATGCCGCGACCTGCGACTGCAGCGAGACGAGCTTGCGACAGGCCGCGTGAGCCTGGTCGAGGCCGCGCGTCTGCATCATCATTTCGGCCTTGAGCGCCAGACCGCGCTCGTGAGCGGGTTCGATCTCCAGCGCCCGGTCAAACACTGCCGCCGCCTTGTAAATCAGCTCCGGAATGTCTTCGTGAACCGCAATTCGGCGAAGCGTCGCGGCGAGATCGACAAGCGCATCCGGATCATCGACATGAAGGCGAGAGGAATGATCGAGGATTCGGTCGCTATCGGCGCGAAGCCCGCAATAAGCGGCAATCTCGGCCATCATATGCATGGCCGGAGGATCGTTGCGGATAATCGCGAGGTGCTTCCGCAGGAGGATTTCCGCTTCCTCCAGCTCGTTCTCGTCAATCAATCGCCGCGCCTCGACGATTTCCGGCGCGGTCGGCGTCGCTTCCGGCTTGGAGTTGGGGAAATCCCGTTGGTATTGCTGCACGACTTCGCGGAGCCGCTCGGCGGCTGACTCATCGCGCGGCGCGGCCGCAACTGCCGCGCGGGCCCGCTCAGCAGCTTCCCTCGATTGGCTTTCCGGTCCCACTTCGCGAGCATTACTTTTTGACGAATTCGACAGCATCGCCAGCCGCTTAAGGGCGAAGCGCCAATGGCGTCAATCTACGTGACAGAAGCGAGAGCCGCGCGCGCCAAAGGATCCGCCGGAAGCGCTCGCCCCGCAACACGACTGAGTCGGCAAAAACGTCACAGTTCATGCTTGATTCACTTTCGTGCTCTCCCGTCGATTGACAGTTCCCCTTCGGGAGGCAAATCATTGCGATCGAGTACCGGTCTCTTGCCTGGACCGGTCCAGAGGGGACGAGCAATGGGAACAACAGAGCGTCGGGCTGCACCCGCACGCGCCGGGCTTCTGGTCAGCGTGTCGGCCACCGCCATCCTCCTTTCTTCACCGGCTTTGGCCCAAACCGCCGATCAGCCGCCCGCTCCGGCGGCGACAACGCCTCCGACCGCCGACCAGCGACAGGCTCAGCAGAGTCTGCCGGCCAATCCGACGGTCGGTTCGAGCGGCGCGAACACGGCCGCGAGCGAAGACCGCAACCAGATCGTCGTCACCGGCACGCGCATCCGGCAGCCCGAGTTTACGAGCTCGGACCCGGTCGCCTCGATCGACCCCTCGCTCGCGCGGCGGGAAGGCAAGCTGGATACCGCGGACACGCTGCAATCGTCACCGATCGCCGCCGGATCTGCGCAGGTCACCGCGGCGATTTCGTCGAACCTGGTTACGAACGGCGGCCCAGGCGCCCAGACCATCGACCTTCGCGGCCTTGGGCCCAACCGTACCCTGGTGCTCCTGAACGGCCGCCGCGCCGGCCCCGCCGGAACCCGCGGCGGCGTGTCGTCCTTCGACCTCAACGTGCTTCCGCAATCGATCATCAGCCGCATCGACATCCTCAAGACCGGCGCTTCGTCGATTTACGGCTCGGACGCCGTGGCCGGCGTGGTCAACATCATCACCAAGACCGACACGAACGGCATCCAGCTCGATGCAAATTCCTCGGTTCCGATCAGCGGCTCGGGGAGTCAGTATCAAATCTCCGCGACATGGGGGAAGAAGTTCGATCGCGGCCACGTCATGGTCGCCGTCGATTACTACCGACAGAACGAGCTGCAGCGCGGCGACCTTCCCTATCTCGGTTGCCCGGAAGCCTTCGTTTTCACCGACGAGAGCCATAACCAGCGCGCCGACCTGATCGACCCAAGGACCGGGAAACCGCACTGCGAGGACCTGCGGTGGGGCCACGTTTGGACCTATGAGAGCACCGGCCAGCTTTACACCACCACCGGCCGGTACGCCGCTGGTCCGGGGTACACCCTGCTGCAATATCAGTATCCGGGCGAGAATCTTGGTTTGCCACCGATCGACCCATCGCTAGGATTCTCATCGCCACCGGGTTGGTTCCCGACCGGCTATGACAGCGCATCCCTTGCGGTGCAGAACGCCTTCCACCCGTTCGTTGGCCAGCAGTCGATCATTCCGCCAACCACCCGCTACACCGTGTACGCCGACGCATCCTACGAATTCGCCGACGCGATCGAAGGCTATGCCGAGTTCCTCGGCAATCGCAGGAAGACGTACCAGAACGGCTGGCGCCAGCTGTGGACCTACGGCTACGGCGAAGACGTTTATCCGGACAACCCGTGGGGCCAGGGTTGGCACGGCCCCAACCTGCTCAGCCCGCTGACGATCACCAATCACGCCGATGCCGGGCAGAAGGTCGATTACTGGCGCGGTGTCGGCGGGCTTCGCGGCGATCTCGGCGGCCTCTTTAAGGGCTGGGCGTATGACGCTTACGTCCAATACAGCCATAACAAGGGGCTCTATAAGACCGAGCAGTTCCTTCAGGACGTCTACGACGCCTCCTATTCCCAAACCGCGTCGTGCGTCGGGAGGACCCTCCCGTTTTCGGGCAAGCAGTGCATGGATCTACCGTGGACGGATCCATTCTTCCTCGCCGGCCAGATGACCCCCGAACAGATCGACTATATGTTCGATTGGGAGACCGGCAAAACCATCTACAAGCAGCTGAGCGGCGAAGCGTCCGTCAACGGGCATTTGTTCGACATGCCGACCGGCGCAGGCCCCGTCGGACTGGCCTTGGGCGTGACGGTGCGGCGTGACTCGATCGTCGATACACCGGGCGACATCACCTTCTCGCCCAACCCCAATTACGATCCAACGATCCCGCTGACCGATCCGCGTTGCACCAAGCATTTCTTTGCCCAGCCCTTATATCCGTGCGATCAGTTCCACAGCAATGCGTGGGGGGTCAGCTCGGGCGGGATTACCGCGGGCCACAGCATTACGAAGGAAGCGTTCGGGGAAATCGAAATCCCGATCCTGAAGGACGTCCCGTTCTTCCGCAGCCTGACATTGTCCGGCGCGGCGCGCATCACCAACGTCACCGCCGTCCAGCGAGACTCTGGGATAACCGACAAGGACACCGGGAACTGGACCTACAAGATCGGAGGCAATTGGGCGGTCAACAAATGGCTGCGGTTCCGCGGGACCTATGGGACGTCGTTCCGGGCGCCGGCCTTGTTCGAAGAGTTCAAGGCGAACGAGACAAGCTTCGTCACTACCTCTCGTATCGACCCTTGCGTACGGGTCACGGCAAACCTCGCGGCCCACAACATCGGCCAGGCGCAGCATGATCGATGCCTCACTGAGCTAACGGCGCTTGGCGTGCCCAATCCCGGAAATTACGGAGGAGGCACGGTCAGCGCGACCGTCTTCGGCCAAGGCGGCATCGGCAACCTCGATCCGGAAACGTCCAAGGCGAAGACCGCGAGCGTCATCCTGACTCCGAGCTTCTCCTTCCTGCCCGACACCCGTTTCAGCGTCGCCGTCGATTATTTCGACATCGACGTCAAAGGCGAAGTCTCGCAGCTCGGCGCATCAACGATCCTGAACCAATGCTATCAGAGTGCGGAGTTCCCGAATTCGTTCTGTGGGCTCTTCACGCGCGCTGGTACTGGCTCACCCGACCCGGGTCAGATCCTCGCGATCCACGACAGGTACATCAACATTGCGGACCAGAAGACCAAGGGCATCGATGTGACCGGACTGGTCCAGCACAATATCCCCGGAGCTGGCCAGATAAGCCTGCTGGCAAACATGAGCTGGACGCTCAAGCAGCAATTCTCTCTGTTCCCCGAGCAGCCCGAGGACCTCCTCGGGGTCATCGACGCGGTCGGCCAGACGCGCACGGGGACGAGGAGATTTGTCGGGGACTTCAGGGTGACCTGGCGAGTGCCGGGCGGCTGGTCGCTGTTCTGGGGAAGTGAGGTCTTCAGCGGAGCGAGCAACGAGAAGGAATTCCGGGACAATAACGGCGGCAGCCTGTGCGTCGACAATTTCGCTGCGGACATCAACGGCGACCCGACGACGATCCCGCTTCGAGGCCACATTTGCGTGGACGTGAAAGTGCCGTCGGCGTGGTATCACAATGCGTCGATCACCAAGGAGTTCGGCAAGGACTTCGAGTTCACGGTCGGCATGAGGAACGTCTTCGACAAGAAGCCGCCGCGGGTGAGCCTGGTCGGCCCGACGACAGGCGCCGTCGGCCTCCCCGCTACCATCGGCCCGGTCGTCGCGACGTCGCAATACGACTTCCTTGGAAGGCGGATGTTCGTCAGTGTGAGCAGGAAATTCTAGGCCTTACGGCTTGGTTTTACGGGGGGCGGCCCTATTCTGCCGCCCCCCGTTTCTTGTAAGCGAACTCCAACCGTGGCCATGCAAGCCGTCATCAGGGTGAAGCCGGATACGCTGGACGCCGACACCGTCCGCTTCGCTCCCGAGCCCTTGCGGCAACCCTTGTTCCTCAACAGCATTCCGAAGAGCGGCAGCCACCTTCTTCGAAACATCCTGCGGATGTTCGTGCCCGTCGAGCAGCAATATCGCGAACAATTCATCCAGTGGCCGAACATCCGGCAACATCTCGACGCCTTCGACTCCGCCCGCAACTACATGAGCTTCGGGCATCTGTTTTTCACCGACGGCCCGGCGATTGAGCTCGCCGACGTGCGCAAGATCCTGCTTTACCGCGACCCCCACGAATGGGTCTTGTCGCGTGCGCGATTCTATCTCTCCGATGAGTTCCAGGGCGAGCTTGAGCATCTCAAGGACGGCCGCATCCACGTCGATGATCTCCTGACGCTGATGATCTTTGGAATTCGCACCGTCGTTCCGTCCCTGAACCACATGTACGAGCTGAATGTCGTCGCCTGGCTCGGGTCGGATGTTTTTGTGGTGCGTTATGAAGACCTTATCGAGCACGTGCAGGCACTCGAAACGAACCAGGCCGAGTCTTACTTTGCCGCACTGTTCGAGGCGTGCGGCATTTCCCCCGTGCCGGCCAATTGGAAAGAGCGCGTCCTGGTCGGAGCAGACCGACGCCAAAGCGGAACGGCGCGCGAGAACCTGACCGGCATCCGGACCAAGCTCCCCGACACCCTTCCCGCCAAGCACCAGCAAATGATCGAATATGCGGCGCCGGGGTTGCGCGCGATCCTCGGCTATGCCGATCGCGCTCGATGACCGGCATTTCCGCATACCCTCGCCTGCGCCAGGCGGAGAAGGCGATCGAAGAGGGCCGTCTGGAAATGGCTTCGGCGATCGTGATCCAGCATTTGCGGGAAAATCGGAACGAACCGCGCGGGGTTGCTCTTCTCGGCTCGATCGCGTTCAAGATGGGCGCGCTGGTTCAAGCCGAGCAGTTCCTTCGGCAAGCGATCGCGGTTGGCGGCAGCTCACTCGAAGTCCAACGCGAGCTCGCCTCCGTCATGCACCACCAGGAGCGTTTGCCAGAGGCGTTGAGCGCTCTGAGCGTGCTTCAGGACCAAACTCCCGACGTGGGACTCCGCGGTGCAAAGGCGCTGATCCTCGATAAGCTCGGACGCAACGCCGAAGCGATCCGCGAACATGAAGACCTGGTGGCGAAGCATCCCGACCACCCCCGGGTCTGGCTCGGATATGGGAACAGTCTTCGCTGGGCCGGCCGCAACGAGGAAGCCATTGCGGCTTACCGCCGGGCGACCGCGATCGATCCTGAACACGGCGATGTGTGGTGGGCGCTCGCCAATATCAAAACGAAGGTCCTCACCGACGAAGACATCGAGATCATGAAAAGCGCGTTGAAGCTTGCGATCGACGAACGAAACGTCATTCCGCTTCATTTCGCGCTCGGCCGAGCCCTTCACGATCGCAAGGAGTATCAGGGCGCTTTCGAGCATTTCGAAACCGGCAACCGACTGCGCGCAGAAACGATCAATTACGTTCCCGAAGACCTGAGCGCCGAGGTGGATGAGATCGGCCGGCTATTCGACCGGGAGTTCTTCGAACGCCGTGAACGGCCGGCGCCGCGCGACGAACCGACGCCGGTGTTCCTGATCAGCTTGCCCCGCGCCGGGTCGACATTGCTCGAGCAGATGCTCGACCAGCATCCGGACATCGAAGCCGTCGGTGAGCTCCCTTACGTGCGCGCGCTGGTCCGCAGCGCCCTGGAAATTCACACTCGGCGAAGGCCCACGACCGTCCCGCAAATGGTGCTGGCGATGAGTCCCCAGGAAGCGCGAGCCTACGGGCAGGATTATATGCACCGCGCTTCGCTGCATTGGACAGGACGTCCGCGCTATTTCGTCGACAAGATGCCCATGAACTGGAGCGAAGTGCCGTTCATTTGGCGCATTCTCCCCCAGGCACGCTTCATCGAGATCCGCCGCAACGCCATGGACTGCTGCGTCTCGAACTATATGCATTATTTCTCGCGCGCCCACTCGTCGTCATTCTCGCTGCGGCACATCGGCTGCGCCTACCTCGACATGGTACGCATGATGGATCACCTCAATTCGGTCGCGCCCCGCCTCGTCCACTCCATCCGATACGAAGAACTTATCGAGAGCCCGGAACCGATCTTGCGCGGCGCGCTCGATTATCTCGGCCTCGAATGGGATCCGGCGCTGCTGAAGTTCTACGAATCCGATCGCATCGTCCGGACACCCAGCGTCGAACAGGTCCAGCAGCCGCTCAATCGCAAGGGCATCGGAACGTGGACGCCCTATGCGGAGTGGCTAGGGCCCTTGCGCGATGCGCTGGGATCCCTCGCCGACGCTTGATTCACTGCAGAAATAGCCGGGTTGACCGGTGCTTCATGGGATTCAAGGGGTTAGATCCTTTATCCAGTCAGTTGACAGTTTCTCTCTGGGCGGCAAATCATTGCGGCGGCATTACGTAACTGTAATGTGGCAACGTCGCGGTCACGACCATCGTGTCATTGGCCGCAAGAGGGGATGAGAACAGATGGGAAAATCAGAGCGTCGTAACGCTCGTGCACGAGTGAGCCTTTTGGTCGGCGTGTCGGCGACCGCGATCCTCATCTCGTCGCCGGCATGGGCGCAGACGGCTGATCAGCCCCCGGCCCCGCCGCCCGAGACGACGCTTCCCGCCGAGCAGCAGCTCCCGCCCACGGACAATCAGCCGCCACCCTCGGAGGTAAGCAATCCCCGTCCGGCGGCGACGCAGCCCCAGCGCGATCAGCAGATCGTCATCACCGGCAGCCGCATCCGCCGCACCGAGGCGACCAGCGCCGCCCCGCTCCAGATCATCGACCCAACGCTGAGCCAACGCCAGGGCCTGAACACGGCCGCGGAGATCATCCAGTCGTCGCCGATCGCCAGCGGATCGAGCCAAATCACCTCCGCCATCTCGACCAATTTCGTCACCAATGGCGGGCCCGGATCCCAAACCATCGATCTGCGCGGCCTTGGCGCCTCACGCACGTTGGTCCTGCTCAACGGGCGGCGGGCCGGCCCGGCCGGTACCCGCGGCGGCGTCACCGCATTCGACCTCAACGTCCTGCCGGCCGGCATCATCCGTTCGGTGGAGATCCTCAAGGATGGTGCGTCGTCGATTTACGGCTCGGACGCCATCGCCGGCGTGGTCAACATCCTGACCAAGAAGGATACTGACGGCATTGAACTGAATATCTCGGGCAACCTTCATCAGCACAAGGGCGGTGAGGAGTTCGAGGGCGGCGCGACCTGGGGCAAGGATTTCGGCCGCGGCCACATCCTGCTCTCCGCCGACTACTACAAGCAGAACTATTTGAAGCGGAAAGACCGCAAGTTCCTCGGCTGCCCGGAGGACTATATGTTCCGGCCCGACGGCTCGCGCGCCGACCTGATCGATCCGCGCACCGGAAAGCCGCGCTGCAACGGCGTCGTCTGGGGTCAGGTCTGGACCTATTACGCCTACAACCTTCCGGATTTTGGGACGGCGGTCCTGCTTCAGCCGGACTTTGGCGACGGGCTCGCGCAATATGTGCCCCATGTTCCCGGGGCGCATGGATACGGCGAGCTCAACGTACCGTCGGACTTCCTGCCCGTCGGCTATATCGCACGACCCGATACGAGCCCTGTCGACGACCTATTCGGGCCAAGTCGGTCTGTCGCCAATGCGCTCGAGAACCTCTACAGCCCAATCGAGGCGGGGACGTCGGTCATCCCGAAGACCAAGCGAATCACGGGTTATGCCGACGCCTCGTACGAGATCACCGACAATATCGAGCTCTACAGCGAGTTCCTGTTCAATAACCGCAAGACCTATACTCAAAGCCTCGTCCAACTTTACAACTTTGGGTACGCCGCGACTGCGCCGTTCGAAGGCGATCCCTTCCCTGGCTTCTATCAGCCGGAAGGCGGCTTCGTCCTTGTCAGCCCGACCAACATCACCGACCATTACGACAATAAGATCGACGTCGATTATTACCGCGGGGTGCTCGGCGCGACCGGCAAGCTGTTCGGCGACTGGGTCTGGGATGCTTACGGCCAGTACAGCCACAACGTCGGCAAATACACCTACGACCAGATCCTCGCCGACTCGATCGCCATCCAGAGCTACAAGACCGGCAGCTGCGTCGGCGAATTCACGTCGGTGGCGCATAAGGCGTGTATCGACATCAACTGGGTGGACCCGGCTTTCCTGGCCGGCAACCTGACCCAGGAGCAGATCGACTTCTTGTTCGGCACCGAAACCGGCAAGACGATCTACAACCAGAAATATTTCGAAGCCTCGACCACCGGCACTTTGTTCCACCTGCCCGCCGGCCCCGTCGGCATTGCCGCTGGTGCCGCCTGGCGAAAGGACTCGATCGACGACCAGCCGGGCAATATCACCATGGCGCCCAATCCGGATCAGGATCCCAACGATCCGGACGACGATTTCATCGACAACGGCTACGCCAACCCAATCGCCTCAGGGCACACGTTTGGTCACAGCGTGACCAAGGAAGCGTTCGCAGAAATCAACGTCCCGATCCTCAAAAACTTCGTCCTCGCGAAGAGCCTGCAATTCTCGGGCGCAGCGCGAGTTACGGATGTGAAGGCGACCCGCGGCGGCGACGGCTTCAGCGCCAGCAGCAAGGGAAATTGGACCTACAAGCTGCAAGGGAATTGGCAGATCGTCGACGCGATCCGGCTGCGCTCGACTTACGGCACTTCTTACCGGGCCCCCGCCTTGTTCGAGCAGTTCCTGGCCAACCAGGTCTCCGGCGCGCGTCAGGTCAATATCGACCCATGCGTCAACTGGGCCAATGGCCTCGCCAAGGGCACGATCACGCAGCGCCAGGCCGACAATTGCGCCGCCGACGGCATCTCTCCGACCCACAGCGGCGCCGGCGTTCAGGCCGCGGTCTTCAATTCGGGTGGCGTCGGCGTGCTCGAGCCGGAAACGTCCCGGGCGTTTACGGCCAGCGTGATTCTGACGCCGCCGCAATTCCTCGACACCAGTGTCGCATTCACGGTCGATTATTTCGACATCAAGGTGAAGGGCGAAATTACCCAGCTTGGCGCCAAGAACATCATCTACGGCTGCTACGCCTCGCTGGACTTCCCCAACGACCCGTTGTGCTCGCTGTTCGAACGCGGCCAGGTCGGCGACCCGACGAACGTCAAGAACGTCTTCGACAAGTTCATCAACGTCAACCGCCAGCACAACCGCGGCCTCGACTTCACGCTTCGCGCGACGCACCGTCTCGGCGGCTTCGGGCGCCTCTCCTTCCTCGGCAACGCCACCTATCAGCTCAAGGACGACGTTACGCTGTTCGGCGGGACGATCGACAATTTGAACGGCGAGATTGGCGATCCGAAGCTAGTGGCGGACGGCAAGTTCACCCTCGACCACAAGAACACCTCGTTCTTCTGGGGGATCGAATATGTCGGCAAGGCGTCGAACGCGAAGCAGTTCATTCGCGACAACGGCGGCCTCTGCAACACCAACCCAGACACCCATCTCATCTTCGGCGACTATTGTTACAAGGTGAATGTCGAACAGCGCTTCTATCACAACGCTTCGGTCACTCAGCGCTTCGCCGGCGACCGTTACGAGCTCACCGTGGGCGTTGCGAACCTGTTCGACACCAAGCCGCCGCGGATCTCGACTCCGGCGGTGGTCAACATCGGCCAGGTACCGGCGGTGTCGCAATACGACTGGCTCGGCCGGCGCTTGTTCTTCTCGGCCAAAGCCCGGTTCAAGTAAGACCGATTCAGCTTTTTAAGGGGCGGCGGAGCATGCTTCGCCGCCCTTTTTATTCACCGGTAGCGAGACGCCGTTCCGGCCGTTAGGATTCAGCCGATGCAGCGCGTCAATCTGAAGGCCGACACACTCGACCAGGAGAACCGGCGCTTTTCGCAGGCCGTCCTGCGCGAGCCCGTATTCCTCAACAGCGTGCCCAAGTCGGGCTCGCACCTGCTGCGCAACATCGTCCGCATGTTCGTGCCGGTCAGCCAGCAATACCAGCGACAGTTCGTCCAGTTCGCCAACCTCGAAGAGCATCGTGACGCATTCAACGCGGAATTGCCGATGGTCAGCTGGGGTCATCTGCCGTTTTCGGACGAATCGGCGATGGATCTCACCGGCGTCCGCAAGATATTGCTGGTCCGCGACCCCTGCAGCTGGGTGATTGCGCGCGCGCGCTTCTTCGTCTCGGACGAGTTCTCGGGCAACCTCGACCTGCTGAAGGAAGGCAGGCTCTCGGCCGAAGAGCTGATGAACCTGATGATCTTCGGCATCTACCAGCGCGCGCCGAGCCTCAATGAGATCTACACCCACAATGCGATCGCCTGGCTCGGCACCGGCGTGCACCTGGTCCGCTACGAAGACTTGGTTGGCCATCTCAAGAGGATCGCGGCGCCGGAGGCTGAGGCTTATTTCGGGGCTCTGCTCGAAGCTTGCGGCGTGGCGCTTCCGGGCGACTGGCGAGAGCGCGTGCAAGTCGGCAGCGACCGCGCGCAAAGCGGCACGGCGCGCGAGAATCTGTCGACCGCGACCAACCTCGAGTTCCCCGCGGAGCTTCCGGCGACCCAGCGGGCCCTGGTCGAGGTCGCGGCACCGGGTTTCCGATCCCTCCTCGGCTATGACTGACAAGGTCGAGGTCCAGGCCGGAACGCTCGAGGAGGGTCTGGCCAACGGCTATGCGCTGCTCGATCCGCATCCCGAGGCCGCGCTGATGCAGGCGCAGACCTTGCTCAAGCTCGGGTCCGACGCGCGGGTCTTTCGGCTCGCCGCGAGTGCCCACCGCCGGCTCGACCAGGCGCGCGAAGCCGAAGCGGCGGAGCTTGCCGCGATCGAGCATAGCCTGACCGTCCCCGAGCTGAAGGCCGCCGCCGGGGCCGAGCACGAGGGCCGCAGCGCCGAAGCCGCCGCCGCGACAGCTGCCTGGCTCGAGCGGCATCCCGACGATCTGCTGGCGATGACGATTTCGGCCGAAGCCGCAATCAGCATGAAGCTGCTCGGCGAAGGCGAGCAGCTGCTCCGCCGCGTGCTCGAGCGAGCCCCGGGTTTCCTCCGCGCCTCGATGTTCCTCGCGCGCGGCCTGATGCTCCAGTGCCGGATTGGCGAAGCGATCGAGGTCATGACGCGCGCGGTCGCCAGGGCTCCCGACAATCTCTCCGCCAACAAGTTCCTCGCCCAGCTCCAGGCCGAGGCGCGCGATTACGAAGGCGCGGCAGCGACCTACGAGCGCCTCCTCGGACGCCACGACAAGGAGGCCGAGCTGTGGGTCAGCTATGGCGACATGCTTCGTTTCCTCGGCCGCCGCACCGACAGCGAACTCGCCTATCGCCGCGCCATTTTCTGCGACGGCGGGTACGGCGCCGGCTGGTGGGGCCTCGCCAGCCTGGACGCCAACGCGCTGGCCGACAAAGACGTGGCGCGAATGGAGGCCGCGCTCGTCGAGCGGCGCGACAAGCCGGAGGACGTCGGCGCCCTCCATTTCTCCCTCGGCGAAGCGTTCGACAAGCGCGGCCGCTATGAGGAGGCATTCGAGGAGTTCGCGGCCGGCAACGCGCTGCGAAGGAAGGCGCAGCCATACGACCCGGCGAGCCTGACCGATGAGATCAGCCGCTCGATCGAATTCTTCACCCGCCACCGGCTGGAGGCCCAGACGAGCGCCGCGGGCGACGCCGGCCCGATCTTCATCGTCGGCATGCCCCGATCGGGATCGACGCTGATCGAGCGCATCCTCGGCGGGCATCCTGAGATCGAGGCAACCGGCGAGTTGCCGATCATCCCGCGCATCGTCGAGGTCCTGAGCGCGCGCGGCGGCGGGGTCGGCGGCTTTCGCGATGTGGTGGCGAAGATCGACCATGCCGGCCTGCGACGCCTCGGCGGAACCTATCTCGAGCGCTCGCCCGAATACCGCAAGAGCGACAAGCCCCGGTTCACCGACAAGCTCCATATGAACTGGCGCCACATCGGCTTTCTCCGCATGATCCTGCCCGGCGCGAAGATGATCGACGTCCGCCGCGACGCGCTCGATTGCTGCTGGTCCAACTTCAAGCTGCTGTTCACCCGCGGCCACCCCGCCGCTAGCGACCTCGACCATATCGGCCGTTTCTACCGCGATTATGTGCGCATGATGGACCATATGGACGCGGTCGCGCCCGGCGCCGTTCTTCGCGTCGGCTACGAAGACGTGATCGACGATGCCGAGCGTGAGGCGCGCCGCATCTTCTCATTCCTCGGCGTGGAGTTCAACGCCCAGTCGCTGGATTTCCACACGTCGGCCGAGCCCGTCGCGACCGCCAGCAGCGAACAGGTGCGCCGCCCTCTCAACCGCTCGGGCATTGGTACGTGGCGGCCTTACGCGCAGTGGCTGGCGCCCTTGCGCGAAGCTCTGGGGCCGCTCGCCGACGCTTAGTAGCGGTAGTGGTCGGGCTTGAACGGCCCGTCCGGCGACACTCCGATGTACGACGCCTGCTTGTCGTTGAGCGTCGTCAGCTTCACTCCGAGCTTGTCTAGGTGGAGCCGCGCGACCTTCTCGTCGAGGTGCTTGGGCAGCACGTAAACGTCGTTCTTATACTTGTCGGCGCCGGTCCACAGCTCGATCTGCGCCAGCACCTGATTGGTGAAGGACGACGACATGACGAAGCTCGGGTGCCCTGTTGCATTGCCGAGATTCACCAGGCGGCCCTTCGACAGCACGATAATCTTCTTGCCGTCCGGAAACTCGACCTCGTCGACCTGCGGCTTGATCTCGATCCACTTCATGTTGGCCAGCGCGCCGATCTGGATTTCGCTGTCGAAGTGGCCGATGTTGCACACGATCGCCATGTTCTTCATCGCCCGCATGTGGTCGAGCGTGATCACGTCCATGTTGCCGGTCGCGGTGCAGAAGATGTCGGCGCGGGTCACCGCTTCCTCCATCGTCACCACCTCATAACCTTCCATCGCCGCCTGCAGCGCGCAGATCGGGTCGACTTCGGTCACCAGCACGCGCGCCCCGCCATTGCGCAGCGACTGCGCCGAGCCCTTGCCGACGTCGCCGAAGCCGGCGACGCAGGCGACCTTGCCCGCAAGCATAACGTCGGTCGCGCGGCGGATCGCGTCAACCAGGCTCTCGCGGCAACCGTAGAGGTTGTCGAACTTCGACTTGGTCACGCTGTCGTTGACGTTGATCGCCGGGAACGGGAGCTTGCCCTTCTTGGCCAGCTCATAGAGCCGGTGAACGCCGGTGGTGGTCTCTTCGGAGACGCCCTTGATCGCTTCGACCGTCTTGGTCAGGTAGCCCGGCCGCTCCTCAAGGAAGCGCTGGAGCGTCACCGCGAAGATTTCCTCTTCCTCGTTCGACGGCGCGAACAGCGCTTCGCCGGCCTCGACGCGCGCGCCCCACAATGCGAACATCGTCGCGTCGCCGCCGTCGTCGAGGATCATGTTGCAGGTCTGCTCCTGACCCCAGTCGAAAATCCGCGCCGCGTAATCCCAATAATCCTCGAGCGTCTCGCCCTTGATCGCGAACACCGGAATGCCCCGCGCCGCAATCGCCGCCGCGGCATGGTCCTGGGTCGAGAAGATGTTGCACGACGCCCACCGCACTTCGGCGCCGAGCTCGATCAGCGTCTCGATCAGCACCGCGGTCTGGATCGTCATGTGCAGCGATCCGGTGATCCGCGCGCCCTTGAGCGGCTTCGACGCCCCGAACTCCTCGCGCAGCGCCATCAGCCCCGGCATCTCGGTCTCGGCAATCTCGATTTCCTTACGGCCGAAATCGGCGAGGCCGAGGTCCTTCACGACAAAGTCGTTGAAACGGGTGTCAGCCTGCGTCGCCACGTCGAGATTCTCCAATGATCATGATGGTGCGCGTCCTCCGCGCCAATGCGCCGCCCCTAGCGCAGGGCAACATATAAGGAAAGCTTTATATGACCGCATTCACCAGTCCGGTGAACGTGCAGGTCCGGTTAGCCGGGCAGCCGTGTATCCGGACGGACACCCCGCTGTCGCCAATAGCGCGCCAATCCGATCTCCTCGCACAAGCCTTTGAAGCGGACGTCGTTACGGACAGCCGCGAGCGGGGGCAGGAACAGCCACTGGGTTCGGCACCAGCTAGGCGAATTTGCGACGAAGCTGCGCGGGACGATCGGCCGGTTCGCCACGAGCGGCCCCTTGCTCAGCAACAGGCCGTCGATAACGGCGAATGCTGCATCAATTTCACCAAGTTGGCTGAGCACCATCGCAGCATATGTCGCCTGGCCCGGATTGAGCTTCGCCGCCGCAAGATTGGCCTCTCTTGCACTTGCGATGGACGCGGGGCTCGGTTCGGCGAAGGCGTCGAGCGTAGGCAGCCATTGAGCAAGCCTGACGGGATGCGCATTACCCGGCGCGACTCCCGCGTTGCGGAGCATCGCCGAGGCTGCGCCTGTCCGACCCGTGAACGCGAGGATCATGAAACGCGCGTTCCACACCAGCGCGTGCCTGGGCCACAGCGGCAGCAACCGCTCGCTTAGATTGACGGCCTCCTCGTCGCGGCCCGCCGTCCAAAGCCGGAGGGCCCGCCGCCATTGGGGCGTCGGTGAGGTCGGAGCGGCTGCCGCTGCTTGCTCATTGTACAACCAGGACTTGGATGTTCGCCCTGCGGCCTGAAGGAACGATGTCATGCTGCCGAGTACATGCGGGTTGGCCGGCGCCGATGCACGCAGGGCCTCTAGCCGGTCTTCCATTTGAGACCAGTCAAGATTGCCGGCCGCAATGTCGATCATCGCGAGGCGCGCATGCGGCTCGCCGGGATCGCGCTGCAGCGCTGCTCGCGCAGCCTGCTCTGCAGCCCGCAGTGTCTCTCCGGCATTGGCGCTCCCGCCGTTGTTCGCACGGGTCTCTTCAGCCAGCGCCAGCAGCCCAAGCGCCTTCGCGTTCTCAGGATCGATCTCAAGCGCTGACCGCAAGGGCGGCAACGCATCGCCGGCTTGGAGCGGAACTGCGTCACGCAGCAGGATATCGCCGCGGTCGACCAAGCGCTGTGCCTCAGCGACGCGAGCCTGCTTTCGCGCGCGCCACAGTCCGGCTCCTCCGAGCGCAACCAGCGACGAAGCGCCGGCGCCGAGCAGAGATCGGCGGGTGATCGGCGGCGTCACGCCGTCGCCTGTCGGTTCGGCGATCAGTCGGTATCCGAGCCTGGGCACCGTCTCGATCTGCACCGCGCCGGCACTCGCCCGTTCGAGCGCTTTCCGGAGGTTTCCGACTAGCCGGTTCAGACTGTCGTCACCCACCTGAGCGTTGCCCCACAGGTGATCGAACAGCTCACGCCGTGGCAGCACCTGTCCCTGACGCTCGACGAGTTGCAGGAGCAACTGCATCACCAGCGGTTCCATGGGCACCTCGCCGCCCGGCCCGGCAACGCGGCGACGGACCGGATCGATGGTCAGTTCGGCGACACGAAAAGGAAAAGTCGCTGCTGCGTTCACCAGTTCCCCCTTTTGTTCGGCGGATCATCGGCTGCTCATCATGGTCTAATCGCTGCCCACCGCCAAGCTTCATCGCAGGCGCGAGCCGAGGGCGAACACAGGAGCTGATGGAATGGGACTGCAGCTCGTCGAGCCACAGTGGCAGCTCGCGGGTACTTGGGGACGTCAATGGGATGGGCGCGACGACGTCATCTGCGCGACAATGATGGGCGCATCACTTCTATCTGATTTCGACGTGGCCCAGGCAGGCAGCATATGACGTGAACTCGAAATCCACGAGCTGCCCCGTGTCCTTGAGGAAATTGCAGACCTGCGTTTTGAAGGCAGCATCTGGCGAGTGGGCAAATTCGAGGCAGTCTCGAAGGTCGAGCGGATACGCCGTGCCCGTAGCGAGCTCATAGCAGATCTCTTGGCGTGCCATCGCATGATCCGGGGCTCTGCCCTGTCGCGCCGGCGCGGGTGCGTTGAAATGCTGTCCTGCAGTCAGAGCCGCTGCTGCAAGTTGAATAAGCGCCGGCATTTCGGACTCCCTTGGGATAGCATCCCGAACCATCGCCGTTCGACAGTGTCTCGAAGGGCTGGAAAGCGGATGTTTGTCTTGTCTCGGAAAGTAGGGACGCGTCGCCGCGTCCCCACCCGGAAGACATTTAGTGCCTGCCGAACGTATGCTGCGGATTGCAGCCCTCGGATGGAAACGCAAAGCTGTCCCGCTGCGCGGGATCGCTCGGATCGTACAAGTCAAACTTGGACATGAAATAGCCAAATGACTGCACCTGTCCGCCTGGATCGATTCCGGGAAGTCCAAGGGGCGTGTCATTCAGCCCCGAAAACGAACAAAGAGAATTGCCATTGCTAATGCTGCTATTCGGCGGCGAGGGAACGTTGCCCGTCGGCGGCGGCCCGGTGATTTCGCCGGCGAGTACCGGTGCAGCCATTAGACCGGCACCGACGATTAATGCAGTTGCACGAAGAAACTTCCTCATGGCGTTTTCCTTGTGAGATGTGTGAACTTCGCGACTCACCCGCGGTGCGCCTGCGTGAGGTTCGGCCTGCCAACGTGCCATGATGAACAGCCGATGATGTTCTGATCATCGTCACAATGCGTGCGCGGCAGGACCACAGGATATTGAAGGTCGCGGATCTGTCCGACCGCTCCGACCGACGCGGCGAAAAGCGGACATTAGCATAACGGACAATGACGAGCCGGGGTCAGTTGCACGTTTCAGTAATTTCAGCCGGACTTTATTCTCGCCTTTGTCCGTCGAAACCGTCGCCGCGCCTTTGAATGTCGCGTCAGGGCCGCGGCAAGGTCATTGTGCTACCGCCTGGCTAATGTCCGCAATGGATAAAAAGCGGTCGCTAGCGAACCATCCTCAGGCGAAGATGAAGTCGCCGGTGGCGACGTGGCTGACACCGATCAGCGTGATGGTGAAATCGGCGCGCCCGTTGTGATCAGCGTCGACTGAGATCACCGTCCCGCTCGTACCAACGGCGATCTTCAAGTCCGCGCTGGTGATGCCGGCGATGAGAGAAAGGTCGATCGTGTCCGTTCCCGAGACGAAGTCCGTCACCTTGTCGCTGCCGCCACCCCTTTCGAACATGAACGTGTCGCCGCCAAGACCGCCGGTCAGCGTATCTGCCCCGAGGCCCCCGCGGAGGAGATCGTTGCCAGCTCCCCCAATCAGCTTGTCGCTTCCGGCCATGCCATAGAGAAAATTGTCGCCATCGTTGCCGATGAGGACGTTGGCGAGCGAGTTCCCGATGAGCTCGACCGAGAACGTGCCTTCGAGGACCCCATTCTCGACATTGGCGCCGAGTGTGTAACCGACCGTCGAATGGACAGTATCTATACCCTGTCCCGCCAGCTCCATGACCTTGTCGCCGGCATCGTCGACATAATAAATGTCGTTGCCTGTCCCGCCCTTCATAACATCGCCGCCCGTGCCCCCGTTGAGCGTGTCGTTGCCGCCGAGACCGTTCAGCGTGTCGTTACCCGCGCCTCCGGTCAGCGTATCGGCGCCGCTGGTACCATTTAAGGTAATTGGCGGCGGCGCGGTGAACTGCAGGCCGGCCTGAACCGTCGCCAAATCGACATTCTGAAAGGTGATCTGGTCCGAGGACGAAAGCCGGACGACCACGTCAGATCCGATCTGAGTGATCGAGACAGCCGAGGCATAGCCATCGATCTGGACCACCTCTCCACCGGCCAGATCGGTGATGATGTCTTGCCCGTCGCCCTTGGCGAACAGGAACGTGTCGGTGCCGCCGCCGCCGGTCAACGTGTCGTTGCCCCAGCCTCCGTGAAGCGTGTCGTTCCCGCCGGCACCACTCAGGAAGTTACTGCGATAGTCTCCGCCCAGCGTGTCGCCAAATGCCGAGCCGGTGGCATTTTCCACGTTACTAAAAGAATCGCCGCCCGCGCCATTCCCCCATTCGAAGTCAACGGACACGCCGCTCGTCGCATTGCGGTAATCGACCGTGTCGATACCCTCGCCGCCGGAGAAGGAGTCGATGCCGGCACCGCTGACAAGCGTGTCGTCGCCGTCACCACCCTCAATGCCATGGAAGCCGTCGCCAGCAATGAAAACGTCATCGCCGCCACCACCATATATGTTCCCGGTGTCTCCGTTCAGAATGAACACATCGCTTCCGCCTTCACCGTCGACGCTGACGTCGGTCGACACTGTGAGTGTGTCGGCGAAGTCCGTGCCGCCAACGAACTGAAGATTTTCAACGTTCTGGATGGTTGCGCCGCCGATGACGGTTCCGGCGAGAAAGGATGCGGTGTCGAGAGTAACGCCGGTCGGCGCCGTAATCAGGCTCAAAAACAGGGTGTCCACGCCGGTTCCGCCGTCGACATCGTCGCCGTAACCCGCGTTCAGGAAATCATCTCCGGCGCCACCGACTAGCGTGTCGTGCGCGCCGTCGGGGTCATTGACCTCCGCATCCGAAAGCCCCTCCGCGCTGTATGAGTAGAGGGAATCGTTGCCCGCGCCCCCGTCGATGACGTCCGCACCGAGCCGGCCTTCGATCCGGTCATCGCCGCTGCCGCCGTTCAAATGGTCGTTGTTCGAACTGCCATAGATCAATTGCCCGAACGGCAGTGCGGCAAAATACATGCCGGCCTGTACGGTCCCAACGTCGGTATTCGACAGAGTGATCTGGTCGGTGCCCGAAAACACGACCACGACATCGCTTCCGACCTGCGTCATCGATTGAGCCTGCGTATAGTCTGCTACCTCGATGAGATCGCCCGCCGTAAAATCGGTGATCACATCTTTCCCGTCGCCCGCACTGAAACGGAATGTATCGTCACCTCCGCCGCCTGAGAGAGTATCGTCGCCGGTTCCACCCCAAAAACCGTCGCGGCCCGTGCTGCCGATGATTGTATCGTTGCCGGCGTCGCCGCTGATGAAATTCGAATAAAAGGTGGGGGCGACGTGGATGGTGTCGTCTCCGGCACCTCCGTGAAGGGTTCCGGCCCCGAAGATGATGTCGTCGCCATCGCCGCCGTTCGCGATCGCGCTCAGGTTGGCAGGGACATAAAGCGTGTCGTTGCCGTCGCCGCCGTCGACCTCCTGCAGATATTGGCTGCCGCGGCCATCGACGATGTCATTGCCATCGCCACCGTCGAGTAATGAAGTAACATAGCCGGCGATCAGCGTGTCATCGCCGCCCATTCCCAAGAGGACTGCGCCGCCTCCATGTCCATTGCCGTCGGCGTCCTTTAGGTAATCGTTGTAATTGCTGCCTTGGATCCAGTTGATATTTTCGAAGCCCGTGATCGTGCCGCCGCCAACGACCAGCGTCCCGAGGCTGAAATCGGCAGTGACGCCACTGCCCGCGCCTTGAAAGCTGATGAATAGCTGGTCGCCGTAATTTCCCTGTTCGCCGCCATCGACATTGTCGCCGTATCCCGCGAAGATCGTGTCATCTCCGCCGCCGCCGATCAGGGTGTCGGCCTCACTTCCGGTATCGAGAGCGGGCGCGTGATACGGGATGTAATAATAGGGACTATTGTAAGCGGGTGAGACATCGGCGCTGTAGATCGTGTCCGCGCCTTCGCCGCCGTTGATCGTATCGCCGCCCGAGCCACCGGCAATGGCGTCGTTCCCGGCCAGACCATCAATCGCGTCGGACCCGCCCAAACCATTGATCGTGTCGTCTCCACTGGTCCCGGTCAGCTGGTCCGGTCCCGCCGTCCCGTTGATCACCGGCGGCGTGGCGTCAGCAAAATAGAGCGCCGCCTGGACGCTTGCGAGGGTAGCATTCTGGAACGTGATCTGGTCGCCGGCAGACAGGACGAGGACCACGCTCGTACCGGCCTGGGTGATCGACTGGGCCGTGGCGTAGCCATGGATCTCGACCGTCTCGCCGGCCGCCAAATCGGCTATCGTGTCCTTTCCGTCGCCTGCCTGAAACTGAAAGAGGTCGAGTCCCTGGCCACCCCTCATGCCATCATCGCCGGCGCCGCCACTGATCACATCTGATCCGTCGCCACCGTCGATCCTGTCGTTTCCCCCCTGACCGTGGATCGTGTCCGATCCTCCGAGGCCGCTAATGATGTCGACGCCGGCGGTGCCGTTCAACACGTCATCGTTGGCAGTCCCGTTGATAGTCGTACTGCCACCCGTTGGTCCCGGCATAATCCCTCCAGCCATCACTAAAACTCATCTGCCCGAGCAGACGTTCGGCTGAAGAACCCCGTGGCCGGTTCCGGGTCGGCTTCCCGGCTGATCCGGCATTCGGGAAAACCCCCGAAGCCCCTGCGCGACGGACGGTGCCCGTTGCGCAAATGAAACATTACCGGGCGGAAACCGCCCGTGCAACATGCGACCAATCGAATGTCCGCAATGGGTCGAAAGGAGCCATCAGTGCAGCGGCACTTAGCGGCCTGACCCACCCGCGCTCCGTATTTTATGCTGTCCTTCGAGACGACCAGCCGAGCGGCGGCTCAGGCCACTCGGGTAAAGTCCATGAACCAATCGTCTTCCCAGGTCTTCCCGTCATCCAGCGACATGGCTTGCTCCCATCGGGCCGATTGCGGCGTGATGCGGGACCAGATGAAGCGCGCCTTTATCGGCTTTCCGTCTAACTCGGTGTCGCCATAGAAAAGTCCGGTCCCGTCGCGGAACCCTCCATGCATTGGAGAATCGATTGTGGCGTCGCTCGCTTGCACCCACCAAATCGACCACAAACGCGTCGTCGCGTTGAACGTGCGAAGACTGACCGCGCGAACGGTCTTGCTGGGAAATTCCAACACATTGTCATCGATATTTCCGTAACCTCCGAGGATTGGCCAAAGGGCAAGCGTACCGTTGAATTCGATCCAGTCGGCGCTGCCGACGAGGCGCTTTTTGAGATAGCGATGCCGTACGGCCCAACGCCCCGTCAGAAAGTCGAAGTCATGGAGATCGCCGGTCTGCGGCGACAAGTTGCCGCTGGCCCCTTTGGTTTGCGCTTCCGCCAATGCCGTTCCAGAAACCGAAGCCGCCGCAGCGATTGCTGCTAGCGACGCAATCATGTCACGGCGTGTGCCGCCTTTCTGGAGCATGCGACCCTCCCAGTGTCCCCCTATGTGGTGACTTGTTCCGACGTTCCCTCGGAAATTTGCTACGCCCGCAATTGGGTCCCCGGTAAGGTCCAGTTCTACATCGAGGCACATAACCAGTCTCGCCGTCCGAGCGCCGGACTTCGCTTCTTTCAGCCGACCAATGTCAAAAAAGGGGTGGAAGGCAGACGCTCGTGCAGCGGCACTTAGCGACTGACCTCGGCATACCTATGCGACAGGACAACTTCTCCGACTGCTGATTGATTGGCCCAGCAATCGGTCAGCTGCGATCGGCAATTTTGTGCTGTCCTACAGCCCCGTCTTTGGCATATCTGAGTCGCCTCCTTCCTCCGGAGGCATAATGGCCACAAAACTCCCCGCCACCTTCACCCGGTCCCCGTCCGCCCGCTTGCTCCTCGCCTGCGCGCGTTCGCGTTGGACCGAAGTTGACCAAGTTGACTCACCCCCCTCCCCCTTGCGTGGGTGCGCGTTGGGGTGCCAACTCTGCCAAATTTCGCGATCATGCCGCGCCGGTCTCGCTGGTCAGCAGCCGCGGATCGATGCCCTCGGCCTTGAACGCGGCCGCCCAGCGCTCGTCGGTCGGCGTGTCGAACAATATCTTCGCGTCGCCGCGCGCGGCGAACCAGCCGTGACGCGTCATCTCCTCCTCGAGCTGACCCTCGCCCCAGCCGGCGTAGCCGAGCGCGGCGATCCATTGCGACGGGCCGCGCCCTTCCGCGATCGCACGCAGCACGTCGATCGTGCCGGTCATCGCGAAGATCGGGCCGTCCGGGCCGGCGACATGCAGCGTATCCTGCCCGCCCCAGTCTTCGGAATGGAGAATGAAGCCGCGCCCCGGCTCGACCGGGCCGCCATGATGCACGGCCAAGTCCGGCGCTTCCCCCGGATCGATGTCGAGTTGCCGGAGCAGGCCGCGGAACGTCATTCCGGTGCGCTTGTGGCCGATGCCGATGCCGATCGCGCCATTCTCGTCGTGGACACACATGGCGATCACGGCGCGCTCGAAACGCGGGTCGGCCATGCCGGGCATTGCAAGCAACAGCCTGCTCGACAGAAACGCTGGCTCTTCAACCACGGGGCCGACCATGGTCCGCCGATCCGCAACCGACAAGCCTTGAGGCCGTCACCCGCCACGCCTATCTGCCGCCTCGACCCCCACGCGAGGAGTATTCCCCAATGACCATTCAAATCGGTGAGCGCCTGCCTGACGTGCCTTTGTCCGCCGCCGGCCTCGATGGCCCCCAGCCAACCACCAGCGCCGAATATTTTCAGGGCAAGCGCGTCGCGCTGTTCGCGGTCCCCGGCGCCTTCACGCCGACCTGCTCGGCGCGCCACCTGCCCTCCTACGTCGACAAGGCGCAGGACCTCAAAGCCCAGGGCATCGACGAAATTGCGTGCATTTCGGTCAACGATCCGTTCGTGATGGCCGCTTGGAACGCGCGCGACGGCTCGCAGGACATCACCATGCTGGCCGACGGCAACGGCGCGTTCGCACAGGCGATCGGCCTGACCATGGACGGCAGCAAGTTTGGCATGGGCGACCGCTCGCAGCGCTATTCGATGATCGTCGACGACGGCGTGGTCGAACAGCTCAATGTCGAGGCCCCCGGCGAATATCGAGCGTCGAGCGCCGAATATATGCTCGACCAGCTGGCGACCGCGTAACGGCTTTTTACGGCTGGCCGCTGCCCGGCCACTCCTCACCGCTCAACCGTCGAATCGACCGAACGGCAAGCGCTTTCAATCGTTTAATCGAGATGAATGCGTAACAATTGTGAGGAGTATTAGTATGCCCAGGAACAGCAATCGAGGCGGACGGAACAACAACCCTTCGGGCCGCAACCAGTATAGCGACTGGGGCGTGATGGAGATGGCGCGCGAGCGTCCGGTGGCGGCGGCCGCGGCCGCAGTGGGCGCCGCGGCGGCGGGCCTTTTCCTGTGGTCGAAGCGCACGCAGATCACCGACCAGCTTAGCAGCCTCAGCGACCAAATGGGCGAGTGGCGGCAGAATATGGGCTCGGGCGGCACCGGCGGTGAATTTGACGATACCGCGGGCCTGACGACGACCGGCTCGAGCCGCACTGCCGGCCGCGGCATGAGCGAAACCGGCGGCGGCAATGCCAGCCTCGGCGCGAAGAGCGGCGGCGGCGGAATGCGCTCGACGGCGAGCGGACGCGGGCGCGCTCAAAGCCGGGCCACGAGCTAACTACCAGGGGCGCCTCCGGGCGCCCCTTCTTCTACGCGGCGAGAAACTCGGCAATCGCTTCGCCGAACTCGGGCTTGGTGACCGAGCTCATGTGGGTTCCCGGAACTTCACGGAAGACGGCGTTGGGGAGCACATTGGCAAGCTCCTCGGCCGAGCCGTTGTCCTCGTCCTCGCTTCCGCACACTACCAGCGTCGGCATGGTGAACGCTTCGAGCCAGGTCACGAACGCATCCTCGAAGCTTTCGAGCAGCTGCGCCGCCGCGACCCGATCGACCTTCTGGGTCTTCATGAACTGGATCGAAAGCCAGTGCGGGTCGCCGCGTTGGGCGGTGTCGAACAATGCGATTGTCTCGAGGAAGAAGATCTTTCGCCGTTTCCAGTTGCGCAAGCCCTCGAGTCCCGCCCCGCCGAGGATCGCCTTGCGCGGCCGCAACCCCTCGCCGACCGCCTCCACAACCGTCCGTGAGCCGAGCGAGAATCCGCCGAGGTCGAAGTCGCTCAGCCCCAGTTGGGCGATCAGCTCGCGCAGGTCCCGCGCCAGGATTCCCTTGGGATAATATTGCTCGCCATGCGGTCTGCCGCTGAGCCCGTGGGCGCGAAGGTCGGGCATGATCACTCGAAATCCCGCTTCCGCAATCCGCGCGGCGTGCCCAAACTTGATCCAATTGACGTTGGCGTCGGAGAACAGGCCGTGGAGGAGGATGACCGGCCGGCCCTGGCCGCATTCGCGCCAAGCCAGCTCGACGCCGTCGGACGCGGTCCAGTAATGCGTGGAGACTTCGCTCATCCGGGAAATCCACTCCTTGGTGCGGCGCCCAATGCCCGGCTAAGGGGCCGCATGTCCAGCGCGCCAAGCCCTGACGAGATCGCCCGCGACGCCACATGGCTCGCCCAGGCGCTCGACCCCGCCGCGGGCGTCATCCGGCTGATCGCCATGGACCGCGACAGCTACCGTGCGGCGAGCTTCCTCGACGACCGGATGCTGCAGCAGCCATTGGATGCACAGATTGTTCCCTGGCCGGACGTGGAGGCGGCAATGGCCGGAGATCTGCGCAGCGACGCGCGCTGGATCTTCCATATCGGCCATGTCGGGTCGACCCTCGTTTCCCGGCTCCTTGGGGAACTCGACAACGTCCTCGCGCTGCGTGAGCCGCGGCTGCTCCGCGACCTGGCGCTTTGCCCGCCAGACGTGCGGGATCGATACCTGCCGCCGGTGGGGAAGCTGATGTCGCGCACCTTCGCGCCCACAGAGGTAGCGCTGGTCAAAGCGACCAGCTTTGTCAGCGAAATCGCCGCCGAGCTCGTTCCGGCGGGCGAAGCCGCGCTGCTCATGTACGCGACACCACGAAACTACGTCGCGAGCATTCTCGCCGGCGAAAATTCGACAAAGGAGCTGCACGCGCTGGCCCCGACGCGGGCGCAGCGACTGGCACGCCGGATCACCGCCATCCGAACGCCGCATAACGATGCCGAGCTCGCCGCGGTGGCCTGGGCCTGCGAGATGAGCGCGCTCGAAACCGCAGCCGAGGCAATGAGTGACCGCCGCGTTGCATGGCTCGACTTCGACCGGATGCTGGCGGATATGCCGACAGCGCTCGCGGCCAGCGTGGAACTCCTGCAAATCCCGGCCGATGCCGAAGAACTGGAGGCGATCGCCGCCGGCCCGCTCACGACCCGCTACTCCAAGGCGCTCGAACACGACTACAGCCCTGCCTTGCGCCGCGACCTGATCGCCGACGCGACCCGCCGCTTTACGTCCGAGGTCGATGGGGCCCTTGCCATGTTGCGCGCGGCAGCCGAGAAATCGCCGTTGCTTGCGCGCTCGCTCGCTCGCTGCGGGGAGGATTGATGTATCGAATTCTGCCGATTCTGACCGAGGCGGAGGTTGCCGAGTGCCGCCGGATCGCGGCTGCCGCGACCTTCGTCGACGGGCGCATCAGCAACCCGCACAATGTCGCCAAGCAGAACGAGCAACTGCACGACGCCGAACCCTATCAGCAAAGCTCGGAGCTTCTGCGCCAGGCCCTCGTCCGCAGTGAGGAGTTCCGCAACTTCTCCTTCGCTTACGCTTTGGCGCCGCCGATGATGACCCGCTACAAGCAGGGAATGCAATACGGCGCGCATGCGGACGCCGCCTTCCTGCCGCTGCCGCAGGGCACGATCCGCAGCGATTTGTCGTGCACCATCTTCCTCAATGAGCCCGATGAATATGACGGCGGAGAGCTGCACATCAGCCTTGGCGATGCGGATTTGTTGTTCAAGCTCAAGCCCGGAGAAGCCGTGCTCTATCCGTCGGACACGCTGCACCAGGTGGTCCCGGTCACCAAGGGGGAGCGGCTGGTCGCGATCACCTTCATCCAGAGCCGCATCCAGGATCCGTTCCGCCGCAACCTGCTTTACAATTTGAACGAGGTCGCGGCGCTCGAGGGCAACAATATGGCGCCCGAGAACTTCACGCTCCTCCAACTCGTGCAGAATCAACTGATGAGGCACTGGGCCGAAACGCCCTGATTTCGTCCCTTCGTCACGGAATTCGGCACTCCGGCCCATTCGTCTTTGCCCCCGGCCGTCCGCGCGCCAGCCTGCCGTCATAGCACCACCGCGGGGAACGATGACGATGACCAAGATCGACAGGCGAGCACTCCTGACCACCGGAGGCGTCCTCGGCGTCGCCGCATTCGGAATCGCCGGCGCCCAGGCCGTGATCGCACCCAAGGCAGCGGCGCCGAAGGCCGCGCCGGATATGGGCGGCCGGATTCCCGTCGCATTCGTGATGGGTTCGGGGTCGACGATGATCGACTTCGCCGGGCCGTGGGAGGTGTTCCAGGACGCCGGCGACGGCGAGAACCAGGCATTCTACATCTACACCGTGTCAGACTCGACCGACGAGATCATGACGACCGGCAATTACCTCAACGACAAGATGAACGGATTGCGATTCCGGCCCGACTTCAGCTTTGCCGACGCGCCCCAGCCGCGCATCATCATGATGGGCGCGCAGGGTGGCCACACGCCGGCGAAAATTGAATGGATTAAGCAGGCGGCGGTGAAGGCGGATCATGTTTTCTCGAACTGCACCGGGGCGTTCCTGCTCGCCAAGACCGGGCTCCTCGACGGCCTTTCGGCCACCACGCATCACGATTTCTTCGACGGCTTCGAGAAGCAATTCCCCAAGGTGAAGCTGGTCCGCGACGCGCGCTACGTCGACAATGGGAAGATGATTACGTCCGGGGGCCTGACATCAGGCATCGACGGCGCACTGCACATCGTCGAACGAACGCTGGGACGCGAACGGGCGGAGCGGACGATCGCCTATATGGAATATAGCGGCGACGGCTGGCGGACCCGGGCGCGCGCCTAGGCCGCCTTCTGCAGATGCTTGCGGCCGAGAAGCTCGGCGATCTGGACGGTGTTGAGCGCCGCGCCCTTGCGGAGGTTGTCGCTGACCACCCATAGCGACAGGCCGTTGTCGACCGTCGGGTCGTCGCGGACGCGGCTGACGAAGGTGGCGTAGTCGCCCACGCACTCCACCGGCGTCACATAGCCGCCGTCCTCGCGCTTATCGATGAGCATGACGCCGGGCGCCTCACGCAGCAGTTTTTGCGCTTCCTTGGCGCTAATTTCATTCTCGAATTCGACGTTCACCGCCTCCGAATGCCCGACGAACACGGGGACGCGGACGCACGTCGCGGTCACCTTGATCGAGGGATCGAGGATTTTCTTGGTTTCCACCACCATCTTCCATTCTTCCTTGGTCGAGCCATCGTCGAGGAAGCTGTCGATTTGGGGGATGACGTTGAACGCGATCTGCTTGGTGAACTTCACCGGCTCGTTGGAATCGCCGACGAAGATGTTGCGGGATTGCTCGAACAGTTCGTCCATCCCGGCTTTTCCGGCGCCAGATACCGACTGATAGGTCGCAACGACGACGCGCTTGATCTTTGCCGCGTCGTGCAAGGGCTTGAGGGCCACCACCATTTGCGCGGTCGAGCAATTGGGGTTGGCGATGATGTTCTTCTTGCGATAGCCGGCGATGGCTTCGGGATTCACCTCTGGCACGATCAACGGCACGTCCGGGTCCATGCGGAACGCCGAGCTGTTGTCGATCACGATACAGCCCTGTGCTGCCGCGACCGGCGCATATTTGAGGCTGGTCGAAGCCCCCGCCGAAAACAGGGCGATGTCGTAGCCGGTGAAGTCGAAATGCTCGAGGTTCTTGACCTTGAGCTCCTGGCCGCTGTCGCCGAAGTCGATCAAATTACCAGTCGAACGCGCCGAGGCGACTGCGGCAACCTCGTCAGCGGGGAATTGACGCTCGGCGAGGATGTTCAGGATCTCGCGCCCGACATTGCCCGTCGCACCGACGACCGCGACCCGATAACCCATGTGCCGATTTCCTTGCTGAAGACGGGCCGCGAGGTGGGCTTGGCGCCCCCGATTGTCAACGCGAACAAAGCTGTCACTATCCGCACCGGAATTGGGGGCGTCATGGCAAATTGGCTTCGCGCGCTGCTGGTGTTCGCGCTCCTGCTGGCAGGCTTCGCGCTCAAAGGTGTGCTGATCGCCCCGCCGACTGCGCCGGCCCACGTAAGAGCGGGCGAGTTCGATACGAGCCGCGCTGCCACACGGCTCCAGCGCATCCTCGGCGATGAGCGCCCGCACCCTGTCGACAGCGCGGCGGACGACGCGGTTCGCACCCGGTTGATCGCCGAGCTGCGCGCGAGCGGTCTTCAGCCGCAGGTCCACGAAACGATGGACTGCAGCGCGATGCCCAGGACCCGCGCCGTCAGCTGCTCGCGCGTCCGCAACGTGATCGCCACAATCCCGTCGCGGCGGCCGGGCCGGCAATTGCTGCTGAACGCGCATTATGACAGCACGCCGACCGGCCCCGGCGCGGGCGACGACGGGCTTGGCGTCGCGGTCCTGCTCGAGGTCGGATCGATCCTCAAAGCAAACCCGCCGCCTCGGCCGGTCACGTTGCTGTTCAACGAAGGCGAGGAATATGGCCTCAACGGTGCCCACGCCTTCGTAAGCGGCGATTCGCTGGCGCGCCAGGTCGATTCGCTGATCAACATCGATGTCCGCGGGGTGAGCGGTCCGGCGCTGATGTACGAAACCAGCGATCCCAACGGCGCCGCCGTGGGCATCTACGCCAGCGCCGCGCGGCGGCCCTACGCCAATTCGATCAGCACCGATTTTGCCAGGCTGATCCCGAACACCACCGATGTTGTCTTTTTCAAGCCGCGCGGCTGGACGCTGCTCAACTACGGCATCATCGGCAACGAGACCCCCTATCACTCGCCCGGCGACACGGTCGCGGCGCTGAGCCGGGACAGCCTCGGGCATGTCGGTACGGAAGTGCTCGCCGCGACCAATGCCATGGCGGCCTCGGCCGATCCCGCTCGGGCAGGAACGGGGCGGACCGTGTTCACCGATCTCGGTGGTCACGCTTTGTTGCGCTTGCCTCTGTTCGCCGCGGCGACCGCTCTCGCCATCCTGTTGCTCGCGGCATTGCTGCTCGGCTGGCGCAGATCGGCGCTCGGTCGGCCGTTATTGCTGTGCACGGCGATGGTTTTCAGCGGAAGCCTGGCGGCGGGCCTGCTGAGCTTTGTCGCGGGCCTGGTCCGGGCCGGCGATTTCTGGCGCGCCTATCCGTTGGTCTCCTACCTCGCCCTCTACGCCACGCTCCTCGCGGCCATGGGCGCGATCTGGTCGAGGTGGGGCCGAGGCTTCGACCCCAAGCGGATGCGGGCGGCCGCCTGGCTCCTCATCCTGATCTTCGGTTCGGCGCTCAGCCTCGCTTTGCCCGGGGCCACCATCTTCTTTCTGATCGCCCCGGCAATCGCCCTGCTCGGGATCGCGCTCTCCGCGCGCTCGCCGTCGGCGGCGAACTTCCTCGCCGTCCTTGCGATCCTCGTTCAGTTTGTGATGGTCGCGCAGCTGCTGGCGCTCATGGAAATGCTGCTGATCGACGGGCCATTGGCGGCGGTCGTCCCGCTTGCCGCGCTCGCCGCGTTGCCAGCAATCGTCGAGACCGACGCTGGATCGCCGCGCCCCGCCCTGCTCGGCTTGCTTCTCGTCGCATCGGTGCTGTGGGTCGCGGCGCTGGCAGCGCCTCGGGCCAGTGCCGAACGGCCGCTCGGGTTCAGCATCGATTATTTCCGGGATGCCACCAAGGGGACCGCGAACTGGGGCGTCGCGACCAAGCAAGCGCCCCTGCCCGCGAGCTTCCCGGGCCGTTGGAGCAAGTCCGTCCTGCCTTACAACGGCCGGCCGCGCTGGGCCTCGGATGCGCCACTGCTGCAGACGCCGATCCCGAACGCGCGTGTCCTCAGCAACATCCCGGAGGGTAACGGCCGCCGGGTGCGCCTGATGATCTCGCCGGGCGGCGGCAACAGTGTCGCGATCCGTTTCCCGAAGGATGTGAAGCTGCTTGCCCTGGGCCTTGCGGGCGCCGCGATTCCCCTTCCCGCAAAGGGCGAGCCCGAAAAGCCGCTGCTGCGCTGCACTGGTCGATCATGCGCGGGCCTGCAGATCGAGGTGCTACTCGGCAATCGGGAGCCGGTCGAGGCGGAACTGTTCTCCACGCGCTTTGGCTTGCCGCCGGAGGGGCAAGCGCTAATCGCCGCGCGCCCTGCAAACGCAATGCCGCAATATGCGCCGGATCAGACCATCACGATGACGCGAATCAAGCTCTGACCGCTACGCCGTCAGTCTATCGCACCAGAGCGGCTGGAGGCCCTAGCCCTTGGCTTCGGTCTCGGCGCCCCGGTCGCCCGGAACGTCGCGCTGGACCATTCGGCGCTCGGCGATGCGCGCCGACTTACCGGTGCGGCCGCGCAGGTAATAGAGCTTGGCGCGGCGGACGTCGCCGCGGCGCACGACCTCGATATGGTCGATGATCGGCGAATAGAGCGGGAACACGCGCTCGACGCCCTCGCCGAAACTGATCTTGCGGACGGTGAAGCTGGAGCCGACACCCTTGTTGGCGCGGGCGATGCAGACGCCCTCGAAATTCTGCACACGAGTGCGCTCGCCCTCGATCACCTTGACGCCGACGCGCAGCGTGTCGCCTGGGCGGAATTCGGGAACGGGCTTGTCGGCGGTGAGCGCATCAATGGCTTCGCGCTCGAGGGTCTCGATCAGGTTCATTTGTTCTTCTCTTCACTGTCCCGCTGCGCGCCAGAGGGCGGTGCCTGCGATGCGCCCCCGTGGCGCTCGATCAGGTCCGGCCGCCGTAGCCGTGTATCGTCGACCGCGCGTTCGTGTCGCCACGCCGCGATCTTCGCATGATCCCCCGACCGCAGCACTTCGGGGATCGTGCGCCCTTCCCATGTCACTGGTCGGGTATAGTGCGGATATTCCAGGAGACTCTCATCGAAGCTCTCCTCCTCTCCGCTGGAGGCCGCGCCCATTACCCCGGGAAGCAGCCTCACGCAAGCATCGAGGACGACCATCGCGCCAAGCTCGCCGCCCGAGAGCACATAATCGCCAATCGACACCGGTTCTATCGGGCGCGCCTCGAAGATCCGCTCGTCGAACCCCTCGAACCGGCCGCAGAGCAGGATCATGCCCTCGCCCGCCGCCAGCTCGCGCACCCGCTCCTGGGTCAGCGGAGCGCCACGCGGCGTCAGCGCCAGCATCGGGCGGCCATCGGCGACGCCGTCGAGCGCTCCTGCGAGCACATCCGGCCGAAGCACCATTCCGGCGCCGCCGCCGGCCGGCGTATCATCGACGCTGCGATGCTTGTCGGTCGCGAAATCGCGGATGTTGACGGCGTCTAGCGCCCAAATGCCCTCCTCCAAAGCTTTGCCCGCCAAACTCGCGCCCAGCGGCCCCGGAAACATCTCTGGGTAGAGCGTGAGGACGGTCGCGCGGAAGGTCATTCCGCCTGCCTGCGGCTGGTCAGGGTCGCGCCGACCAGCCCACCGATCCACGCAAGCAGCGCGAACCCGCCGCCGATCGCGGTCAGCGCCATGATGGCCAGATCCTCGATCTGCTCGCTTCCACGATGATCCATCATGGCAATCATCAGCACCCCGATGCAGGTCGCGATCAAGGTCATCAGCGGAAGCGCCAAGGCGGCAACCAGTCTCCTCCGCCGCCGGCTCCATTGCGGGCGGATTCTGGTGAGCAGGGAAACGAGCGCCGAGCCCATGAAGACCGCGAGCGCGAAGCCGATCAGCACAAAGGTCCAGTTCATTGGCCGCGGGCTAGTCGGGAACCGCCGTTGCGGCAATCCATTGGGCCGCTTCATGGACGAACCCATTCTCGACTGCCTGGTCATCGGCGGCGGGCCCGCGGGCCTGACCGCCGCCATCTATCTCGCCCGCTTCCACCTCGACATCCTCGTCGTCGATGGCGGCAAGAGCCGGACGAGCTGGATTCCCTGCACCCGCAACCACGCTGGCTACCCCGACGGCATCAGCGGGGAGGAGCTGCTCCAGCGGATGCGCGACCAGGCATGCAAATATGGCGCGAAGATCGAGGCGGAGTTCGCGACCAAGCTCGAGCGTGAGGGGCAAAGCGGACTGTTCACCGCCACCTGGGGCTCGGGCGAAGCGAGGGCGCGGACCGTGCTGCTTGCGACCGGCGTCAGCAATCGCCGCCCGCCGATGGACGAGGAGCTTCACGATGACGCGCTGGCGCGCGGCCTCATCCGCTATTGTCCGATTTGCGACGGCTACGAGGTGACCGACAAGCGGGTCGGCGTGATCGGCAGCGACAGCCATGGCGTTGCCGAGGCGGTGTTCATCCGCAGCTACACCGCCGACGTCACGCTCATCGCGCCGGACGCTGCGCTAAAGCTGGGAGCCGAGGACCAGCGCAAGCTCAAGGAGGCCGAGATCGACTGTGTCGACGGCCCTGCTCAGGCGGTTGCGCTCGCCGGCGAGTGCATCGTCGTCGACACCGCCGAAGGTCACTACACCTTCGACAGCGTCTATCCGGCGCTCGGGTCGGACACGCACACCCAGCTCGGCGAGATGGTCGGCGCGGCGCTCGCCGAGGACGGCTGCTTCCTTTGCGACGACCACCAGCGGACCAACGTTGTTGGCCTCTATGCGGCGGGCGATGTGGTGCACGGGCTCGACCAGATCGGCCACGCCATGGGCGAAGGGGGTGTCGCCGCGACCACCATCCGCAATGACCTGTGGACCAAGGACCCGCGCTGGCGCGAGCCGGTCGAGGAGCTGGAACAAGCGGAAAGCGGCAGTTAGGCGAGAAATTCCGGATCGAGGAGGATGCGGCCGTTCTCCAACTCGGCAATTCCAGGCTTGAACGGGATCAGCGAGCGCTTGCCCTGCTCGTTCTCGATTTCGAGCAGGTCGCCGGCGCCGTAATTCTCGACGGCAACGACGGTGCCGACACGAGCGTCGGCGCGATCGAACGCCGCCAGCCCGATCAGGTCGCCGTAATAATATTCGCCCTCACCGAGCGGCGCGAGGGCGGCGCGGTCGACCTCGACCAGCGATCCGCGGAGCGCCTCGGCGGCGCCTCGATCGGCAATGCCCTCGAACCGGGCGACGGGCGATTTGCCTTCGCGCACCGCAAGGAGCCGCCGCTCGGAGCCGCCGACATAGAGCTTTTTGTGGTTCGACAGGCTTTCGACGCTGTCGCTGAACAGCTTGAGTCGCACCTCGCCTTTGACGCCATGCGCTCCGGCGACCGCGGCGAGAGCGATCCTGCGCTCGCCACGGTCACCCGAAGTCGTCAATTACTCGGCCTTCTCTTCGGTCTCGGCCTGGGGCGAGTCCGCGGTCGGCGGGTTCACATCGTCCGCGCCTTCGGCCGGGGCCTCGTCGGCCGGCGCTTCCTCGGCGACGGCTTCCTCAGCCGGAGCTTCCGCCGCGTCGGGCTCGGCCACGACCGACTCTTCGCCAGCCTCGGCTTCAGCAGCAGCCTCTTCGGCCACCACTTCCTCGGCAGGAGTCTCTTCAGCAGCAACGTCCGCGACCGGAGCTTCCTCGCCCGCTTCCGCCTCGGCGGCGGCTTCTTCGGCTACCGGCTCTTCGACCGGAAGATCGGCGGTGTCGGCCGGGGCCTGCTCGGCAGCAACTTCCTCGGCCTCGGTCGGAGCCTCGGCGACGGGTTCCTCCTGCGGCGCGGCGGCGGCTTCGGCGGCTTCGGCTTCCTTGGCGGCGCGCTGCTCGACGCGCTCCTTGGCCTTCTCGCCCGGCTCCGCCTTCTGGGGGTTGTTGCGGGCGGTCCGCTCGCGGATGCCGGCGGCATCGAGGAAGCGCAGCACGCGGTCCGACGGCTGGGCACCGACCGATAGCCAGTGCGAAATGCGCTCCGCATCGAGCTTCACCCGCTCCGGCGAATCCTTCGCCAGCAGCGGATTGTAGCTGCCGAGCTTCTCGATGAAGCGGCCGTCGCGCGGGGCGCGGCTGTCGGCGACGACGATGCGGTAATAAGGCCGCTTCTTGGCGCCGCCACGGGTTAGACGAATTGCTAGTGCCATTTGTTATTCCTTTCAGTGCGTTCGTTTATTTCTTTGAGAATTTATCGAAACCGGGTGGCAAATTGAACGGGGAACCTCCGCCGAGACCCGGAAGCGCCGGACCGCCACTGCCAAGGCCCGGCATGCCGCCGGGCGGCAGCGCGCCGGGAGGAGCAAGTCCGCCGAGCGCTCCTTCGAGGCCGCCCTTGCTGAACATCGCGGCGAGCTTGCCCAGCCCACCCATTTTCTTCAGCCGCTTCATCGCGGTCGCCATTTCCTGGTGCATTTTGAGGAGCTTGTTGATCTCCTGCACCGTCGTTCCGCTGCCCTTGGCGACGCGGATCTTGCGCTTGGCGTTGATCAGCTCGGGCTTGATCCGCTCCTTCGCGGTCATCGACGAGAGCATCGCCTCCATGTGGACCAGCGCCTTGTCGTCCTGCGCCTTGTCCATCGCGCCCTTCATGCCCTTGAGGCCCGGCATCATGCCGGCGAGCGCACCAAGTCCGCCCATGCGCTGCATCTGCCGCAGCTGCGACCACAGATCGTCGAGGTCGAACTTGCCCTTGGCCATCTTGGCCGCGAGCTTCTCGGCTTCCTCGACCTGGATCGTCTCGGCGGCGCGCTCGACCAGGCTGACGACGTCGCCCATGCCGAGGATGCGGCCGGCAACGCGCTGCGGGTGGAAGGCCTCGAGCTTGTCGATCGCCTCGCCGACGCCGGCGAACTTGATCGGCTTGCCGGTGACCGCGCGCATGGACAGCGCCGCGCCGCCACGTGCATCGCCGTCGAGCCGGGTCAGGATCACGCCGCTCAAGTCGACCTCGCCGGCAAAGCCCTTGGCGACGTTGACCGCGTCCTGACCAGTCAGCGCATCGACCACGAGCAGAGTCTCGGTCGGCTGCGATGCCGCCGCGACCGCCTTCATCTCGGCCATCAATTGATCGTCGACGTGGAGCCGGCCCGCGGTGTCGAGCAGCACCACGTCATAGGCCTGGAGCTTGGCCGACTGGATCGCGCGTTTGGCGATGTCGACCGGCTGCTGCCCGGTGACGATCGGCAGCGTATCGACGTTCGCCTGGCGGCCGAGCACCGCGAGCTGCTCCTGTGCCGCCGGCCGCGCCACGTCGAGCGAGGCCATCAGCACCTTCTTGCGCTCGCGCTCGGCAAGCCGCTTGGCAAGCTTAGCCGTCGTCGTCGTCTTGCCCGAGCCCTGAAGCCCGACCATCAGGATTACCGCCGGCGGCGTGACCGCGAGATTGAGCTCCGACGTCTCCGCGCCAAGCGTCTCGACCAATGCATCGTGGACGATCTTGACGACCATCTGGCCCGGCGTGACCGAGCGCAGCACTTCGGCGCCCACCGCCTGCTCGGTGACCTTGTCGACAAAGTCGCGAGCAACCGGCAGCGCGACGTCGGCTTCGAGCAAAGCGACGCGCACCTCGCGCATCGCAGCGCGCACGTCGCTCTCGCTGAGCGCGCCGCGCCCGCGAAGCCGGTCGAATACGCTGCCGAGCCGATCGCTCAACGTGTCGAACAAACTGGTTCTCCCAACCTCAAACGCAACGCCTCAAAACGCAAAATACGCCGGCGGGCGAAACCTCGCCGGCCAGCGTGCACCCGTGGGCGCCTACATCGATGTCTGTCCTTAGGACGTGGCGCGCTTAGCCGCTCGATCGAGAAAACTCAACCGTGTCAGAACTTGGGCTTGCCCTTCGGCTTGCGTGGTCGCGAGGGGCCGCCCCCCGGTCCGCGAGGCCCGCGGTTGGGCCCTTCGCCGTTCGGCGGGCCGCGGCGAGGGCCGCGCGGCGGACCGCGGCGATCGTTGCTTGGGCGCTGGCGGTCGGGCACGCGGTCCATCGGGCGCGCCGCCTGCATCTCCTGGCGCAGGCCGACCGCATAGCCTTCCTTGAGAAGCGCCGTGAACGCCGCCCGCGTGCTCTCCGCGAGCTGGTCCCGCAACTCCTTGGGCAAATCGGCGAAGGTGACGTTGGCGTGGATCGCCTGGACATCGCGCAGCAGCTGGTTGGGCAACCCGCCCGAGGCGCGCTTCAGCGCGGCGATGCCGTCGAGCACCGCCGAGAACAGGATCGATTGCATGACGTCGTTGGCGGCTCTCGGCATGATGCCCTCGCAAGGTGGACTAAGCCCGGCGCGCTCCCTAAGTCGCGGGCCGATGCGGCGGCACTTCCACAAGATGCATGGTCTCGGCAATGATTTCGTGATCATCGATGCGCGAAACGAGCCGTTCGACGTCACGCCGTCGCTCGCCAAAGCGATCGCCGATCGCCGCACCGGCGTCGGTTGCGACCAGCTGATCGTGCTCGAACCGAGCACCACCGCCGACCTCAAGATGCGGATCTGGAACCAGGACGGCGGCGAGGTCGAAAGCTGCGGCAACGCCACGCGCTGCGTCGTCCAGCTGACCGGCGTCCGGACGATCGACAGCGATGGGGGCCTGTTGACCGGCGAGAGCGTCGGCGCCGAGGTCGAGGTCACGCTTCCAGAGCCTCGCTTCGCCTGGAACGAGATTCCACTTGCCTACGCGATGGACACCAACCCGCTGCCGATGGCGTGGGATGAGCTGAATCATCCGGTCGCCATCAACGTCGGCAATCCCCATCTGGTTTTCTTCGTGCCCGATGCGCGCGAAGTCCCCCTGCAAGACGTAGGGCCGCGGATAGAGAACGACCCCGCCTTCCCCGAACGGATCAACGTCAACGTCGCAACCTTGGTTCATGACCGGTTGAAGCTGCGCACGTTCGAGCGCGGCGTCGGCGAGACGCTCGCCTGCGGGACCGGCGCCTGCGCCAGCGCGGTCGCGGCGATCGTAACCAGGCGCGCGCAGTCTCCCGTCACCGTAGACATGGCCGGCGGCTCGCTGACGGTCACGTGGGAGCCGGGCCAGCCCATTCGCATGCGCGGGACCGCCACGCATGTCTTCGAGGGCGAGCTCAACTTGGACGCGCTGCAATGAGCGTCGAGACGATCACCCTCGGCTGCCGTCTCAATTTCGCGGAGAGCGAGACGATCGCGCGTGAAGCGCCGGCCAGCGAAGACTGGATCGTCGTCAACAGCTGCGCCGTGACCAACGAGGCCGTGCGCCAGACCCGCCAGGCCATCCGCCACGCGCACCGCCGGCGCCCGCCCGCCAAGATCCTCGTGACTGGCTGCGCCGCCGAACTCGACGCGACGGCGTTCGAGGCAATGCCTGAGGTCTCCCGCGTCGTCGGAAACACGAATAAACTCAGCGCCTTCAAGGCAAATGACGTCATGGCGCCAGCGGGCTTCTTGCACCATGTGAAGAGCTTCGTCGCGATCCAGACCGGCTGCGACCATCGCTGCACCTTCTGCTCGATCTGGCAGGCCCGCGGGCCGAGCGTCTCGCTGCCCTTCGACGCCATTCGCGACGCCGTCGCTCGCGAGATCGGCCGCGGCGCGAAGGAGATCGTCCTCACCGGCGTCGACATCACCGACTATGAGGGCGGCCTCGGCGTGCTGTGCCAGCGCCTGCTCGCCGCCGAACCCAGGCTCCAGCGCTTGCGTCTGTCATCGCTCGACAGCATCGAAGTCGACGAGGCCTTGTTCGAGCTGATCGCCGGCGAGCCCCGGTTGATGCCGCATTTCCATCTTTCCCTGCAGGCCGGCGACGATTTGATCCTCAAGCGGATGAAGCGCCGTCACAGCCGCGCCCAGGCGGTGCGGACGGTCGAGCGGATCAAGGCCGCGCGCTCCGATGCCACGATCGGCGCCGACCTCATCGCCGGATTTCCGACCGAGTCTGAGGAGATGGCGCTGAATACGCTGGAATTGCTTGATGATTGCGACATTGTCGCAGCTCACGTTTTTCCCTTCTCCCCGCGCCCGAAGACGCCCGCCGCGCGCATGCCGCAAGTTGAGCGCGCGCGGGTCAAAGTCCGCGCCGCCCGCCTCCGCGTTGCCGCCGCCGAGCGGCGCATTCGCTGGCTCGACCGTATGGTCGGCAACCGGCAGCCGGTCCTCATCGAGGGTGACGGCACCGGCCACACGGATAATTTCGCCCCGGTGGCCATCGTCGGCACCCGCCGCGGCGAGACGGGCCTCGCCCGCATTACCGGCCGCAATGAAGGTCGATTGGCGGCGGTCTGGGCATGAGCTGGCTCGATCGCCTGCGCGGCGGCTTCCAGAAAACCGCCGAGCGGGTCGCCGACAACCTTACCGGCGTCACCAACCGCGCCGCGCTCGACACCGCCACGCTCGATGACGTCGAGGAGGCACTGATCGCCTCCGACCTTGGC
Organism: Sphingomonas sp. URHD0057; assembly: GCF_000620665.1. Taxonomy (GTDB): domain Bacteria; phylum Pseudomonadota; class Alphaproteobacteria; order Sphingomonadales; family Sphingomonadaceae; genus Sphingomicrobium. The sequence goes on from NZ_KK211162.1 coordinate 1,048,018, forward strand.
CCCGAAGCGTCGCACCGGATCCGTGAGGCGATCGCCCGGCAGAAATTCGAGCGGCTCGACGAGCGCGGGCTGCGGACGATTCTCGCCGACGAGATCGAGAAGATCCTAACCCCCGTCGCCAAACCGCTGGAAGTCTGGGGCTTTCCCCGGCCCCATGTCATCCTGGTGATCGGCGTCAACGGTTCGGGCAAGACGACCACCATCGGCAAGCTCGGCCACTGGCTGAAGGAGCAGGATTACGGCGTCCTGCTCGCCGCCGGGGATACCTTTCGCGCCGCGGCGATCGAGCAACTGCAGATCTGGGGCGACCGCATCGGCGCGCCGGTCATTTCGGGCAAGGAAGGCGGCGACGCGGCCGGGATCGTGTTCGACGGCGTCAAGCAGGCCACCGCCCACGGCGAGGACGTGCTGATCGTCGACACCGCCGGGCGCCTGCAGAACAAGACGCATTTGATGGAGGAGTTGGCCAAGATCCGCCGCGTGCTCGGCCGCCTCAACCCCGAGGCGCCGCACGACATTCTGCTCGTGCTCGACGCGACCACCGGTCAGAACGCGCTTGCCCAGGTCGAAGTGTTTCGCGAGAGCGCGGGCGTGACCGGCCTCATCATGACCAAGCTCGACGGCACCGCGCGGGGCGGCATCCTGGTCGCCGCGGCCGAGCGATTCGGGCTCCCGATCCACGCCATCGGGGTCGGCGAGACCGCCGACGACCTGCGCCCGTTCGACCCTCGCGCCGTCGCCCGAGCGATCGCCGGACTGCCGCCCGAATGAGCGAGAAAGCCGAGCCGCAGGGCGGCGCCAAGCTCCTGATCGACCTTGGACCGCTGCTGGTGTTCTTCCTGGTCAATTTCCTGGCACCGGTCCCGTCCGTGCTGAGAATCTTCGTGGCGACGGGTGCCTTCATGGTGGCCATGGTCGCGGCGATGCTGTTTTCGGCCATTCGCTATCACCGGATTTCGCCGCTCCTATGGTTCTCCGGCGTGATGGTCGTGATTCTCGGCGGACTGACGATCTGGCTGCACAACGAAGCCTTCATCAAAATGAAGCCGACGATCTACTATGTGCTCGTGTCCGGGCTATTATGGTTCGGTCTGGCGACGGATCGTCCCCTGCTTCAGCGCGTGCTGGGCAGCTCCTACCCTGGGCTCGACGACGATGGCTGGCGAAAGTTGACGCGCAACTGGGCCCTGTTCTTCGCGATCATGGCGGTGCTGAACGAGGCGGTCTGGCGCAACAGCTCGACCAATTTCTGGCTCGGCTTCAAGCTGTGGGGCGCAATCCCCCTCACCTTCCTGTTCGCGGCCGCAAACATGCCGATGCTGTTAAGGCACGGCCTCATGAAGGAGGACGCAGTGCCAGCCGAACCGGGACCTGTCGAATGAGCGAAATCATCCTCTCCATCCGCGGCCTGCACAAGGAGTATGGCACCGGCGTCAAGGCGTTGAAGTCGGTCGATCTCGACATCCGCAAGGGCGAGATTTTCGCGCTGCTCGGGCCCAACGGCGCCGGCAAGACGACGCTGATCAACATCATCTGCGGGATCGTCACCGCGAGCGGCGGCGAAGTGCTGGTCGAGGGCAAGAACTGGCAGACCGACTATCGCCATGCGCGGGCTCGCATCGGCCTTGTCCCGCAGGAGCTGACCACCGACGCCTTCGAGCCGGTGTCGCGCACGGTCGCTTTCTCGCGCGGGCTGTTCGGCAAGCCGCGCGACGACGCCAGGATCGAGGAGCTGCTGAAGCGCCTGTCGCTGTGGGACAAGCGCAAGACGATCATGATGCACCTGTCGGGCGGCATGAAGCGGCGAGTGATGATCGCCAAGGCGCTCAGTCACGAACCGTCGATCCTGTTCCTCGACGAGCCCACGGCCGGCGTCGACGTCGAGCTTCGCCGCGACATGTGGGACCTCGTTCGCCAGCTCCGCTCCGACCGCACCACGGTCATCCTCACCACCCATTATATCGAGGAAGCGGAGGAAATGGCCGACCGCGTCGGCGTGATCAGCAGGGGCGAGTTGATCGCAGTCGACGAGAAGCAGGCGCTGATGGCGCGACTCGGCAAGAAAACGTTGAAAATCATGCTGGTCGAGCCGCTCGAGACGATCCCGCCCGAGCTTTCGGAATGGAACCTCGCGCTCGAGGATGACGGACACCAGCTTTGCTACCAGTTCGACAGCCACGCCGAGCGCACCGGCATCGCATCGCTGATGAGGCGCCTGTCCGATCTCGGCATCGCCTACAAGGATCTCGCAACCCACCAGTCGAGCCTCGAGGACATCTTCGTCGAGCTCGTCCACGGCGAAAGGGCAAGCGCATGAACTGGAACGGGATCGGCGCCATCTACAAGTTCGAGATGGCGCGCTGGGGGCGGACCCTGTGGCAAAGCCTGATCACCCCGGTGATCACCACCGCGCTCTATTTCGTGGTGTTCGGATCGGCGCTCGGCAGCCGCATGACGGCGATGGACGGGATCAGCTACGGCAGCTTCATCGTGCCCGGGCTGACGCTTCTTTCGGTGTTCATGCAATCGATCTTCAACGCCAGCTTCGGAATTTATTTTCCGAAGTTTACCGGCACGATCTACGAACTTCTCTCAGCACCGATCTCGAGCTTCGAGGCGGTGCTGGCCTATGTCGGAGCAGCCACCACCAAGTCGGTGATCCTCGCCCTCGTCACGCTGGCAACCGCCCTTCTGTTCGTGCCCGTCCAGGTCGATCACCCGATCGCGATGCTCCTGTTCCTGCTTGGCATCACCACCGGATTTTGCCTGTTCGGCTTCGCCATCGGCGTCTGGTCCAAGAATTTCGAGCAGTTGCAGATCTTCCCGATGCTGGTGATTACGCCGCTGACCTTCCTCGGCGGCGCCTTCTACTCGATCAAGGCGCTCGGCGCGCCGTGGCGGACGATTGCGGCGTTCAACCCCATCGTCCACCTCATCAGCGGCTTCCGCTGGAGCTTCTACTCCGTCGCCGACGTGCCCGTCTGGGCCAGCGCCGCGGTCACGCTGGCGATCAACGTCGCCTGCATGGCGGTCATCGCCTGGATGTTTAAGACGGGCTACCGGCTCAAGCAGTAAGCTCCGGCGACCGCGCGCCCTCGCCTTGGTTGGCGCGCTCGAAGCCTTGCCCGTCGAGGTTCTGGGCGACGAAGTCCCAGTTGACGATGTTCGCCAGCACCGTGCTCGCGAACCGCGGACGTTCGTTGCGATAGTCGATGTAATATGCGTGCTCCCACACATCGAGCGTGAACAGCGGCACCATGCCCTCGTGGACGATCGGAGTGTCGGCATCGTGGAGCGACGTCACGCGCAGGTTGCCACGATCGAGGAGAAGCCACGCCCAGCCGTTGGAGAAATGATTGACCGCTTCCTCCTGCAGCTTCTGCAGCAGGTATTCGGCGTTCCCGAACGCGTCGTTGATCAGCGTCGCCAGCTTGCCCGATGGCTGCTGGCCCTGCGCCGGCGCCAGGCATTGCCAGAAGAAGCTGTGATTCCACAGCTGCGCGCCATTGTTGAACAGCTTGGCGTTATCGGACCGCCGCGCCTCGCGGACCACCTGGGTCAATGACGCTCCGCTGAGGTCCCGCTGTCCTTCGATCAGTTCGTTGGTCTTGGCGACATAGGCCTTGTGGTGCTTGCCGTGATGGTAGTCGAGCGTCTCGGCCGACATGTGCGGCGCAAGCGCGTCTTTGGCATAGGGCAGTTCTCGCAGTTGGAAGGGCATTTGGGGCAACTCCTTGAACTGTCGGGGAAACGCCGTTTCCAGCGCCGTCTCCGATCGTGCACCCCTGCCCGCCTTCGCCCGAGATGCTTGCAGCGGGGAAAATTTCAACCCAAGAAGCGACGGCGAAACGAAGTTTTGCGTCGAAGCGCGGCGCGACGGCGCATTGGCGCAACGACAGAGGGGGAAAGTGATGGGAAAATTCTTCGCGAATCTGAACCTGGTCCTGTGCGTGGGACTGATCCTTGCCGTGCTGATCGCGGTCTTTCCGGACTCCGGCTATCGGCCTCCGACCGGGGACCTCGTCAACGGCGTGCTGCAATGGCTGCACGTCTTCTTCGGCATCACCTGGATCGGGCTGCTCTATTATTTCAACTTCGTGCAGACGCCGACCATGCCGACGATTCCCGCCGAGCTGAAGCCGGGGGTCTCCAAGTACATCGCCCCTAAAGCCTTGTTCTATTTCCGCTGGGGCGCGGCCTTTACCGTCCTCACCGGCCTCCTCCTCGCCTGGTCCTATGGGGAGCTCGTCGAAGCGCTGACGCTGCAGCCGTCGGCGCGGCTAATCGGCATCGGCATGTGGCTGGCGCTGATCATGGCCTTCAACGTCTGGGTCATCATCTGGCCCAACCAGCAGAAGGTCCTCGGCCTGGTAGCCGCCGACGATGCGGCCAAGGCGAAAGCCGCTGCGACGGCGGGCATGGCCTCGCGCCTCAACGTGCTGCTGTCGATCCCAATGCTGCTGGCAATGACCAACGCCCACTGACGGGGGCGGTCGATCGCTCAGTGAACCCGGTAGCGCGCCAGCTGCTCGGCCGGCAGCTTCCAGCCCGGCGCCATGTCGCGCGCCTGGCTGAGATCCGTGAAGGCCGCCTTGAGATCGCCCATCATCTCATGCGCGACGCCGCGCGCGTAAAGCGCCAATGCGGGGCGGATCGTATGCGCCTCGATCGCGCGCTGGATGAGCGGCATGGCTTCGCTCGGCTTGTCCTGGCGTAGCCGCAGCAAGCCCTTGTTGAGATAGGCTTCGGCCTCGTTCCGGTCCATCGACAGCGCGGTGTCGAAATCGCGATCGGCGCCGGCATTGTCGCCGAGATTCATGCGAACGATGCCGCGATTGACGAGCGTTGCGACGCGGTCTTCAAAGCTCAGCGGCTCCTGATCCAGGGCAGCCGTGCAATTGTCGAGCTCGCCCGACCGGACGCTGTAGCTTTGCGATGCCGCATAGCAGGTGGCGGCGCGGCTTCCGACGCTGAACGTGCTGGCTTGGGCCGGTGCAATAGACAGACCGGCGACAAGAATAGTGCCGGTACAAAAAGTCAGCGCTTTCATAACGACCTCCGTGGATTCTGCCGTCGCATCATACCACGGGCGGAAGATCGTTTCCTGAGCGTTTTGAAAGCGAATTCGGCGTTTATGCCGAAGAATCGTGAAGCTTATGCCGCTTCAAGGCATGACGAAGCTGGTCATAGCTGAGGCCCAGCGCGACGGCGGTCGCGCGCTGGTTGAAGCGGTTGCGCTTCAGCGCGTCCTCGAGCAGCGCGCGCTCATATTCCGCGACCGCTGACCGAAAATCACTGGTCGAGGCCGGCGCCGGGACCGGTGTCGCGCCCGGCAGGTCGGCATCGGCCGCGGTCTCGTCCTCGACCAGTCGTGCCGGCCCTACATAAGCCTGGGCTGCCGCGCGCGGCGCCCACGGCGAATGAAAGGGATCGAAGACGATCTCCTCGACCGGCCGCTCGGGGTCCTCGTGCCGGTAGACGGCGCGCTCGACGACGTTGCGGAGCTCGCGGACATTTCCCGGCCAGTGATAGGCCTCGAGCTCGGCCATCGCGCGCGGGCTGAATCCCGGCCAGTTGGGCCAGTCGAGCTCGACGCCCATGCGCCGCCCGAAGTGCTCCGCGAGCAATGGAATGTCTTCCTCGCGCGAGCGCAGGGGCGGCAAGGTGATGACCTCGAACGACAGGCGATCGAGCAGGTCGGCCCGAAACTTCCCCTTGTCGACCTGGGCGGGCAAGCTTTCGTTGGTCGCCGCGACGATACGGACGTCGACCGCGATCGGCCTCGACGCGCCGATGCGGGTGATTTCACCATATTCGACGGCGCGCAGGAGGCGGTCCTGGGCCGCCATCGACAACGTCCCGAGCTCATCGAGGAACAAGGTGCCGCCGTCGGCTTCCTCGAACCGCCCGTGGCGGGTCTTGGCGGCGCCCGTAAAGCTGCCCGCCTCATGTCCGAACAGCTCCGCCTCGATCAGGTTTTCGGGAAGCGCCGCGCAATTCATGACGATCAGCGGCCCGGCCCAGCGCTGCGACAGGTGATGAAGGCGTTCCGCGATCAGCTCCTTGCCGGTGCCGCGCTCGCCGACGACGAGCGCCGGCCGGTTGAGCGGCGCGGCCCGGCTCGCCCGCTCGACCGCGTCGAGGAACGCCAGGCTTTGCCCGATGAATTGTTCGGCCCGCTCCATTTTGTCTTTCGATCAGAAATCTGACCGACTGTTGGTGGCAAATCCCATGATTTGGCAAGGATTTTCATGCTGATTTCACACTTAAAAATCGGAAAATTCAGCATGTTTGGCGTTTCTTGCGTTTTGGCACGCCTTTTGAATGGTAAATGGCAGGTACAGGGTCCTGATTTGTGAATGCGGAGTGCTGGAATGGGTATTTTTTCCCGGTCGCGCGATATTTTCGCGGCCAATATCACGGAGCTGCTCGACCGCTCCGAAGATCCGGCGAAGATGATCCGGATGGTCATCCTCGAGATGGAGGAGACGTTGGTCGAAGTGCGCTCGTCTGCGGCGCGCTGCATCGCCGACGGCAAGGAAATGCGGCGGGCCCTGATGCGGCTCGACGAACTCCAGTCGAGCTGGACCGAAAAGGCCGAGCTCGCGCTCAGCAAGGAGCGCGAGGACCTTGCCAAGGCAGCGTTGATGGAGCGCCAGAAAGCGGCGGACATGGCCGACGGCCTGCGCCAGGAAATCGGTGTCATCGACGGCACCCTCAAGGATTATGAGGCGGACATCGCCAAGCTGCAGGGCAAGCTGCGTGAAGCGCGCGCGCGCCAGAACGCGATCTCGACTCGGTTCGAAAGCGCGGTGACGCGAGCCAAGGCGCGCGAGATCATGAACGGCAATCGCACCGAGGACGCCTTTTCGCGCTTCGAGGTGCTCGAGCGCCGCGCCGACTTCGCCGAGGGCCGCGCGGACGCACTGGGAATGACGGGGCCGAAGAGCCTCGAGGAAGAGATTGCAGAACTAAGGGCGAGCGAGTCGGTCGATGCCGAGCTGGAGGCGATGAAGGCCGCGCTCAAAGCGAAGGGAAAATAAGACTTTATGGATGATGTTCTCGGATATTTGGTTGGTGCGATCGCCATCCTCACCTGCTGCCTTGGGTTTCCGTGGCTAGTGTTTCACTACATCACCAAATGGAAGCAGGCGAAGACGTTGACGTCAGGCGACGAGCAACTGCTCGATGAGCTGCACGATGTCGCGCGAAGGCTTGACGACCGCCTGTGCACGATCGAGCGGATCATGACCGCGGAAAATCCAGACTGGCGTCAGCAGTGCCTCCCGGGCCGCGAGAACCAGCGCCTGCTGGCGGACGGAGAATAAAATGGCGGACGATCGCTACCCCATTTCTTCGGACCGGTCCGACCGCGGTTATTTGACCGAGCAGCCGGCCAGCCGCACCCGCTTCTATCGCGACAAGCGCCACGGCAAGGTCATGGGCGTCTGTGCCGGGATCGCCGATTATACGGGCTTCGACGTGAGCCTGGTCCGGATTTGCATGATCGCCGCACTGTTCCTCAGCAGCGGTTCCATCCTGCCGATCTATTTCATCGCCGGCTGGATTGCGCCGGTGAAGCCGCGCGAGCTCGACTATTCCGACCGCGAGGAAACGCGCTTTTGGCAAGGCGTCCGCGCCTCACCGGCCCGGAGCGCGCGCGACATCCGCTCACGCTTCCGCGACCTCGACCGGCGCCTGGCCGACATCGAAAGCTATGTAACCACCGAAAATCGTTCGCTCGCTCGTGAAATCGACCAGCTTCGCTGAACCACCAGGAAGGGGCACAACTCAATGGATCAGGACGTCCAGCAAGTCTTCAACTTCGTCATTGACATACTGCCGTGGGTCGCCGCGATCGTCGCCTTCAGCGTCGGCGGCGCGGTATTTTCCACCTGGCTCAAGATCAAGAACGGCTATCCGCTGTCCAACAGCTGGGGGATGCCGATGCATCCCAAGACCGACAGCGAGGCAGCGGAGAGGATCCGCCTCCTCACGACTGAGAATGCCCAGCTCCGCGCCGAGCTCGGGTCGGTCAAGGACCGGCTGGAAAACATCGAGCGAATCGTGACCGACGAGCCGACACGGCTGGCTCAGGAGATTGATTCCCTCGCGCACGGCAAGGCTGGCCGCGCATGATCGGCCCCGGCGAAGTGATGGTCGCGCTGATCGTCATCGGGCTCCCCGTGATCATGCTGATGGTGATCGGAAACCGCTTCTTTCGCCTCCGCGAAAAGAAGCTCGAGGTCGAAGCGGGGTTGGCAGCGGAAAAAGCCGCACAATATGCGTCGCGCACGATGGAGCTCGAGCAGCGTGTCCGAGTCCTCGAGCAGATCGCCACCGACGGAGGCGCCCAGACGGCCGCCCAAATCGAGGCGTTGCGTGAGCACAAGCGGATCGAGAGCGGAGAAGAAATTCGATGAATCCTTTTGAGATGGTTGCGGTGATCGTGGTCGCGGTGATGATCGGGTCAGTCCTCCGCGCGCGGTACGGCTATCATCGACGCGGTGGTGCGCCCGCGGGCGTCAGTCCCGAAGAGCGTGCCGAGACTTTGCGCCTGCGCGAGGAAGTGAAACAGCTCAAGGAACGGATCACCGTCCTGGAGCGGATCACGATCGAAAAAGAGAACAGCCTGGCCAAGGAAATCGAGTCGCTCCGCGACCGCTAGCGATGCTAGGGCAAAGGGGTGAGCGGTCTTCCAGCCCTGTCGGACATTCGGGAGCGCGATAATATCGGGGTGGAGGACAAAGCCTAATGGACGGCGGACAACTCACGGCGGTTCTCATTGTCGCGATCGTTATGGTGGCCTCGATTATCCGCGCGAGGTTCGGCTATGGCCGGCACGGCCGTCGCGGCGGCGAGGTGAGCGCCGGGGAACAGGCCGAAAACCTGCGCCTTCGGGACGAGGTGAAAGAGCTAAAGGAGCGCCTCAAGGTGATCGAGCGGATCACGGTCGAAAAGGAAAACAGCCTGTCTCGCGAAATCGAGCAGCTACGCGATCGCTAGTGACCGCGCTGCCCCGGTGTTAGGGCAGGCGCATGCCGCTGCCCGCGCTCAAAGACATTCTCGAGGAATATCAGCTCGTCGATGCCGAGGACCGCTACCGGCTGCTGATCGACCTTGGCCGCCAGCTCGAACCGATGCCCGAGGCGCTCAAGACCGACGCGACCAAGGTACGCGGCTGCTCGGCTTCGGTCTGGGTTTATCCGACCGCCGCGGACGGGCGGCTGCATTTCCTCGCCGACAGCAACGCCGCGATCACCAAGGGCATTGTCGCGCTGATCCTGTCATCGGTGCAGGATAAGCCCGCGGCGGAAGTGGCCCGAATGGATGTTGCCGACCTCCTCGCTCCGTTCGAGCTCGCCAGGCACCTCAGCGCCAACCGCACGCAAGGCGTTCCCAACATGATTGCTCTCGTGAAAGCGACCGCGGAGCGCTACGCTGCGGCCGCCTGAGGAGTACGGCTGGGGAAGTTGATTGGAAAACGACTCAATACGAACGATTGGTACCGACACGCTCGTCGACATCTGGATCGACGGCAAAATCCGCGCCCTGTGCGTTTCGCATGAGGCCATCGGCGCCTTCCTTGGCTTCGACCAGGCCAAGGACCTGACCGAAAGCGACCGCTGCGAATTCGTCAGGACTCATCTGCCGCTGATCATCACCGCGGCCAAGGCACGGCTCGGCGAAACGGGCTTTGACGCCGAGGCAGTGACCATCGACGTCGGGCAGCTGCCGCGCCCGGACGGAAAGCCTGGCGATCGTCGCGAGAACGATCGCCGCTCGAGTGAACGGCGCAAGGTCGATGTCCCGCGACGGGGACAGGCGGAACGGCGGCGGAGCGATCGCCGGCAGGGCGACCGGCGGACGAAGCCCGCCAAGCCACGGACGCGTTAACCGACCGTCGTCTTCCCGCTGTTCCGCTCCTCGGCCTTTTTGAGGACGTCGTAAGCCGCCTGCACCTGCTTGAACCGCTTGGCCGCCTCGTGGTCGCCGGGATTGGCGTCCGGATGCGTTTCCTTCACCAGCCGCCGATGGGCCGCCTTGACCGCCTTGAAATCGGCGTCGGGCTCCAGCTCCAGGGCATCGAGGGCGCGCATCTCGTCGCGGCTTCGCGTGCCGTCGCCCGGCCCCGCCCATTGCCATTGGGCGGACTGGCGAAATCCCTTCGCCCCAAGCTCCTCGTCGGCGGCGCGCCGCGCCGCCTCTTCGGGGCTTAGCCCGGCGAAATAATTCCAGTTCTTGTTGTATTCGGCGGCGTGCGCCTCGCAGAAATACCAGCGGTCGGAACTGTGCGGCGCCTTGGGCGCGGGCCGGTCGCCGATCTCATTGCAGCCTTCGCGGTCACACAGCCGAATCCGCGCGGCCGAGCGGCTCTTGTCGCCATAAGAGCGCCAGCGCGGAAATCCCCAGTCGTCCGATCGTTTGTGCTTGGCCATTCGAATCCTTTTGCCGTCATTGCGAGGAGCAAGGCGACGAAGCAATCCATTTGCGCCGTCTGGATTGCTTCGCCCGCATCAGGGTGCGGGGTCGCAATGACGAAAATGATGCCAGAGGGCCTGTAAGCCGGGTTCTGTCCATCGCGCCTTGTGGGCGAGACTGTGCGGCCATTCCTCTAGGAGACGAGTCGCCCCGCCCCTCAAGCAACCAACCCGGGCGACGAGCCGGAACAGGCCCATATGTCGCCCCTATTCGGTCTTGCACCCGGTGGGGTTTACCGTGCCGATCCCGTTGCCGCGACCGCGGTGCGCTCTTGCCGCACCCTTTCGACCTTACCCGTCCGAAGCCGGGCGGTGTCCTTTCTGTGGCACTGTCCCTGATGCGCCTTCGCCGAAGCTAGCGGCGCACCGCCGGGCGTTACCCGGCACCGTTGTTCCGTGGAGCCCGGACTTTCCTCGCCGGAGACAAGTCCCCGCCGCGGCCGCCCGGCCCTCTGGCGAGCGGGATATAGGGGAATGGCCCGACCGTTGCGAGTCAGGTTCCCAATGTCTGCTTTGGGTGGAGAGCGGACCTTAGTCGGGGCATTCCTCGAACCTGACAAGGCGCTCACCAACATCCGAGGCGGCCGCAAAGAGCTTACGCTTTGCCGCCTCACGCTTTGGCGGGGCAGACGTGCGATAAACAAAATCCAAGCGATACGCTCGGTCGTAGCTTAAATGGTGCGGACCGTTCGGATTACACCTGTCGCGAGGCATCGGGGACAGAACCACGGTCACGCCGCTTGCCTCTAGAGTATACATTTTGCTCCGGTCAGCATCCGGAGGCGCATAATCCGATGGCTCCCATGCCCCAGACAAGCGGTTTGAGAGAGCGTCCAGGAAACGCTCGACTGGAACTTTGCTCGTGTTCAACACGAAGTTTTCTTGGTCTGGCCGCGTAACCCGACACCCGGTTAGGGTGAGCGGGACGCAAATACAGACGAGAGCCGCAGCAAAGCGGCGGAAAGCTAGGCTCATTCGTCCTCGCTACGATAGCGGCGCTAATGTCTGCAACGGGTCGAACGCAGACATTGGCAACTGACTATCGCTCCCTACTGCGGCCTCGGCAGCAACAACGCCAGCAACTTCGCCCGACACTCGCCGTCGATGATCCCGTCGATGAGGTCGGGGCGGAAGCGGCGCTGGAAGGCGATCACCGCCTTCTGCTCGTCGGTCACGTCATAGCCGAAGCGCTCCAGCGCGAGCAGGAAGCCCGCGTCGGTCCAGAAGGGATCGATGAGGTCGCGCGAGGGGCTCGGCAGAGCGAGCCTGCGCTTGGCCAGCTCCCACCACGGGAACAGCTCGCCCGGGTCCTCCTTGCGCGCCGGAGCGACGTCGGAATGCCCCACAACGTTGCCGCGGCCGATGCCGTGGCGCTCCTTGATGTCGGCGACCAATGGAATGACCGAGGCGATCTGCTCGTCGGGAAATTCGCGGTAGCCGAACTCGTGGCCCGGATTGACGATCTCGATGCCGACGCTGGCGGAATTGACGTCGGCGACCCCGCGCCAGCGCGACTTGCCCGCGTGCCATGCGCGATTGGCTTCGTCGACGAGACGATAGACGGTGCCATCCTCGTCGACGAGATAGTGGCAGGAGACCCCGGCCTCGGGCGAGGTCAGGCGATCGAGCGCCCCGCCGGCGTCGGGCATGCCGGTGTAATGGAGAACGATCATCGAGACCGGCAGCAGGCGCTCGTCGAAATTGGGCGACGGCCGCTCGATGAAATCCATGTCCATGGCGCCGCAATGGCGCACAGCTATGGCGCTTGGGTCAAGCCCCGGATGCGGCGCGGCGGTCGGCGGCGCGTTTCTCGATTCGCGTCCCATCGCCGGTCAGGCGGTATAGCCCCCGCGCCTTGATGTCCGCCCCAAGCTTGCTGCTCTGGCCGATCACCGTTTCCCCGGCGCCCAGCATCAGCCAGCCGTCTTCGGCCATCGCCCCGGCCAGGCGGTCGAAGGCCAACGCCTTCTTCTCGGGACTGAGATAGAGCAGGACATTGCGGCACAGCACGATATCGAAGTCGCCGGGATGGGGGAACGGCTCAAGCAGATTGTGGACCTGGAACCGGATCGGCCGGCGCAGCGCTTCGGCCGCGCGCCAGCCATCGGACGTCTCTTCAAACCACTTGATCATCTGGTTGATGCCGAGCCCGCGCTGGACCTCGAACTGGCTGTACGACCCTAGCCGCGCCCGATCGATGCAGTGGGTCGATACATCGCTTCCCAGGATGTCGATCGTCCATCCGCGCCATTGCTCGGGCTCGTCGGCGAACAGCATCGCCAGCGAATAGACTTCCTGACCCGTCGAGCAGCCCGCCGACCAGATGCGCACGCGGCTGCTTTTGGCACGCCGCTGCAACAGCTCGGGCAAGGCATAGCGCGCGAGAAGGTCGAACGGCGCGCGGTCGCGGAAGAAATAGGTTTCGTTATTGAGCAAGGCTTCGACCACCTCCTGCGACAGGCTCGGCTCTTTCCCCATCACGAGGATGGTGATGAGCTCGTCGAGCGTGCCGATTCCGCGTTCGCGGAGCAGTGCCGAAAGCGCAGTCTCGATCCGCCAGCGACGGCTCATGGTCAGCTGCTGGCCGGTCCGCGCTTCGAGCAATCCGGCAAGGATCCGGCTGGAGCTGTCGCTCAGCTGCACTGGGATTGCTCCTCGGTACGGGCGGCGATCCGCCGCGCGATCTTGTCGGGCGCGAGGACGGCGCTGGCGAGACCGGCTTCGAGGATCGCGCGCGGCATGCCCCAAACGGCGCAGCTCGCCTGATCCTGCGCCAGTACCGAGCCGCCGTCGGCGACCAGCTGGGCGGCGCCCTCGACTCCGTCGCGCCCCATTCCCGTGAGGACGACGCCGAGCGCTCCCTCGCCGAAGATCGCGCCCGCCGAAGCGAGCATCGGGTCAACCGACGGCAGGCAGCCGCTCGAGCTCGGCCCGTAGCTCAGCCGAACGCACGCGCCGCGGCGTGACGGCTCGAGCGTCAGGTGCGCCGTACCGGGAGCAAGAATGATACGATCGGGGCAAAGCTCCATGCCGTCCTCGGCAACCAGGGTCTCGCGCTGCGCCATGATGCTCAGCTGGCGCGCGAACACCGGCATGAACGGCGCCGGCAAATGCTGGGTGACGAGGATTGGAATGCCGATCCTGAGCGGCAGCTCATGGAACAGCACGCCGAGCGCGTGGATCCCGCCGGTCGACGCACCGATCGCGACGACGTCGATCGGATCGCTCGGCATCGGCCGAAGCAACTCTTCCGGCGCCAGTCCCGCTGGGTTGACCGGCGCGATGACCGGCGCGCGCGCATAACCCAGCGCCTTGAGCTTGCCGACCAGGATTTCAGAGAATTTTCCGTTGAACCGTCCGGTCCCCGGCTTGGGCAGGGTGTCGGCGGCGCCGAGCGCTAAAGCCGCGACGGTCTGCTCGGCGCCTTCTTCGGCGAGCGAGGAGACGATCATCACCTTGGCGCCGGACGCCGCAGCGATGATGCGCGGCATCGATTTCAGCCCGCCAGCGCCCGGCATCTCCAGGTCGAGCAGGATGATATCGACGCGAATGTGGGCAAGTGCCTCGATCGCGGCTTCGGCGGTGCCTGCGATGGCGGAGATTTCGAATACCGGATCGCTTTCGATCATCCGCGACAGCACCGCCCGGGCGACCGTCGAATCATCGACGATCATCAGCCGGATGCGGCGGCGTGCAGGACGGGGATCCGGCAGGCGGTCCCGCGATCTGGCGAGCGCCCGCTCCACGTCGCCTAACTCAGGCGACGCCGACGAGCTGCAGCTTGATGTGAAGCGTCTCTCGGTCGAAGGGTTTCATCACATATTCGTCCGCGCCCGCCTCGAGCGCCGCGCGAATGTGCGCCATGTCGTTCTCGGTCGTGCAAAAGACGACCTTCGGCTGATCGGAATGGCCGCGCTGGCGCAGCATCTTCAGGAACTCCATGCCGCTCATCACCGGCATGTTCCAGTCGAGCAGGACCACGTCGGGCATCTTGGCCTCGCAGCGCGACAAGGCCTCCTGGCCGTCGCCGGCTTCCTCGACCTCGAACTCGAGGGTTTCGAGGATGTGCCTCGCGACCTTGCGGATCACCTTTGAGTCATCGACGATCAAACAGCTCTTCATTGGTTCGGCTTCCCGCTTGGACTGGCGCAGTCTTTAAACACTAAGGGTAACGAAGAAATTAAGCTGCCTTGGCCTCGACGCCGCCGATCAACGCAGCAACGTCGACGACCAGCAGGGGCCCGCTTTCGGTCTCGACCATGCCCTCGGAAATGCGTTCCCATCCGGGTCCCATTGCGGCCCGCACCGCAACCGGCTCGGACAAAGCTTCGACAACGTCTTCGACGAGGTCGACGATGAGCGCGTAATGATGGCCGTCGAGCTCGACGACGACGGCCTCGCGAATACCGCTCGAACATTCGGTGGTTCCAAGATCGATCGAGCGCATGCAGTCGATGACCGTCAGCACCCGGCTGCGCAACGCGGACAGCCCGGCGACATGCGGAGCGGCGCGCGGCACCGGAATGAGAGTGTCCAGCTCGACGACGGATTCGACTGCGGCGGCCGGCAAAGCGACGCGCTCGCCGGCGATCGTCACGACTAGTAGAAGCTCGTTCACTTGCCCCTCCCCGCGCCGGCTGACTTAAGGGCCATCAGCAATCCCGCGCGGTCATAGCGATAGATACTCTCGTCCTTCTTCCCCGAAGCTTCCGCTTCGCTGCGCAGCCAGATCGTCTCCCTGGCCGCATCGTCGGAAATTTCGGCACCGCGCGAGGCAATCACGAGGTCGGCCGGCTCATCGCCCTCGCCGACGACGCGATAGCCCGCCGCTTCGACTATCGGGCGCAGCATGTTCTGCATCCACGGATCGTCGCTTGGCAGGCGACACACCGGGGCCTCGCCCGCGCACGCCGATGCGCCGACGTAATTGGCGAACAGCCAGTGTGCGTCCACGATCTCCGCCGGCTCGCCGCTGATCAAGGACACGCCGCCAATTTCTCCGGGGCTGGCGGCATGGATGACGTCATTTTCGATCACTGCGAAGTCGAGCACTTCGGCGAACGCATATCCGATCTCGTGCGCACCGTCGTTCAGCCGGAACACGCGGACCTTCCCCTCGCCGAACTCGGCAGCGGTTGCACCCGCCAGCGGCAGGATGGCTTCGCCGACCTGGACGCGCAGTTGCCCGGCGGCGTCCTGGATCGCCGATGGTGCGACCTCTTCGATGCGATCGACGACTGCCAGGCGCAGCGCGCGACGGCCGCCGTCAAGGCCGCGGAACAGCAGCACGGCGGTCGACTTCGACGCTTCGCTGGTAGCGGCCTCGGCAATGCGCGAGCCGCGCTCCTGTACTTCCAGCTTGACTCCGCCGACCTCGGCGAGCCCGTTGGCATCGAACAGCAGGATCGGGCTGCCGTCGTCCGCCAACGTAGTCCCGGCATAGAGTCCGGTCGCCATCACCGCCGGGGCGGCAGGCTTAACCACCAGCTCCTCGTGATCGTGGATGCGGTCGACCGAAAGCGCATAAACATCGCCGCCGCTGGCACGAAGCACGACGAGCCGGCGGTCGGTTTCCGGGACGTCGCTCTTCAAGCCGAGGATGTCGGCGAGTGAGACTTCCGGCACGCGGCGACCGCGGATCGTCGCGACGCCCGCGCCGCCGACCCTTTCCAAGGTCACGGATTCGCCGTTGGCCCGGACGATTTCCTCGATTGCCGAGCGCGGGATCGCGAAATGCTGGCCGGCGATGGAAACCGTCAGCGCCGGGATGATCGTCAGCGTCAGCGGCACGCGGAGCGTCATCCGCGTGCCTTGGCCGAGCTTGCTGTCGACCTCGACGATGCCGCCGATGCGCTCGATGTTCGAGCGCACCACGTCCATCCCGACCCCGCGGCCGGAGATGGCGGTGACTTGATCGGCGGTCGACAGTCCGGCCTCGAAGATGAGCGCCAGCTGATCGCGCGGGCTGAGCGCATCGGCGGCGGCCGTGTCGAGCAAGCCGGACGCGGTCGCCTTGTCGACCAGCTTCCTGCCGTCGATTCCGCGACCGTCGTCATGGATGTCGATCAGGATCTGGTTGCCCGACTGGCGCGCCGAAACCGAGAGTATGCCGATTTCGCGCTTGCCGGACTTGAGGCGGTCGGCGGGAAGCTCGATGCCGTGATCGACCGCGTTGCGGACGATGTGCGTCAGGGGATCGCGGATCATTTCGATCATCTCGCGATCCAGCTCAACGTCGCCGCCTTCGATGTCGACGAGGACTTGCTTGCCAAGCTCGGCGCAGAGGTCGCGCACCATGCGCGGGAGGCCGACGAACAGGTTCTCGATCCGCTGCATGCGCGTGCGCGTGATTGCATCGCGCATATCGGCGATGATCGATGACAAGCGCTCGAAGGCGCCATCAACGGGCACGTCGGTCGGCGACTCCCGGAGACGACGCGCGAGCTCGTTACGTGCCAGGACCATGTCGGAGACTGTGCTCATGACACGGTCGAGCAACTCGACCGACAGCCGGATGGTGCGCGGCGCGGAAGCAGACTTGCCATTTCCTTCGAGCGCGGCGGCGAGCGGCGTTGCGGGCCCCTCAGCGCCGGGCGCGAGCGCGGCGATCAGCAAGCTGTCGTCCCCGACCGGAAAATCCTCCCCCGCCTCGATCGCCGCGACCATTTCGCCAATTCGGTCAACGATCGCGAGCACGGCGCTGACGAGCGCACCGTCGGCCTCGCGGCGGTTGGCGCGAACGTCGGCAAGCGCATCCTCGGCGGCGTGGCTCAGGGCCTCGAGCCGCGGAAATTCGAAGAAGCCGCAATTGCCTTTGACGGTGTGGACAAAGCGGAAGATCGAATCCAGGCGCGCGCGGTCGTCCGGCCGGGCCTCCCAGGCGACGATCTCGCCGCCCAGGGCTTCGAGCATCTCGCGGCATTCGGCTACGAAATCGGCAATCAGGTCGTCCATCGGAAGAGACCGTCCCCCAAGCGCTGGTTCGAGGGCCTTATGCCGGGCAGGAGTTAACGCGCCGTTATCCCTACGACCGTTGGCCTAGTCCCGCAGAATCATAACTCCGACCCGGTGCTCGCAGCTGCGTCTGGGCTCTGCCTCCGGGGGCGCCGTGGGATCGCGAAAAGCAGTATGGAAAACGTTGGCGCGCGGTCCGGCGTCCGGACTTTCCTTCCAGAACTCGGACTGCTTGAACACGAGGACCTCATTGGTCGTCATCGCTGGGTAATATCGCCAGCTCTGGCCGGGGTTGAAGCGCAGCGCGAGGTGGCGGCTCACGCGCCCCTCCGAGGTGAGGCGCGGAATCCGTGCCGAAAAGACGTCGTCGGGGTCGACACTCAGTGGGTCGCACAGCGCAAGGGGATAGTCCCGCACCGGCTCGCGCATATTGATCGGCCGCCAGAAGTTGATGAGCATGAAGCCGGCGACCTCGTCGCGAGCAAAGTTCCGGCGCCAGTTCAGCTCGGCTTGCGGCGTCGTCAGCGCGCCAAGATTGGTGGCATAGGAATCGGGAGTGAGAGGACCATCGCAATGGACGCCTTCGCCGTAGATCCGTTTGCCACCGCCCCTGGTAACGACCTTTGTCCCCTGAAAGATTTCAACGCGCCGCCCAGGCAGCAATCGCTCGCGAGTGATCGACGCGACCTCCGGGCGATAGACATTGGCGACGTCGGCGTCCCAATCGCGAACCGCCGTTTGATGGGGAAGAAGGACGCACGCATGCTCGGTCAGGAAACCCGATTCTGACGGCGCTTCCCGTTGCATCGCGCGAGCATCGGCGATTTCGGCCAAATGGTCCTGTCGATAGGCCGGGGGGCGAACGCCGGTGAACACCATCGGCGGAGCCTCTGCGCCGACATACTCCTTCGCGAGCAATCCTTTGATCGAAGCTTGCAGCACAACTCAGCGTGTAGCCGTAATCGTCACTCCGATCATCAGCACATCGCTCGAAGGCTCGGACAATTTGATCGAGCCGCCGGCCTCCGCGGCGAGGCTGTGGGCGAGCCAGGCGCCGGCCGCGCGCGGCTCGACCGTATTTCCGCTCGCGCCTTTCTCGAGCGTCTCGCGAAGCACCGGATCAAGCAGGATGCGCGGTCCTTCGGCGCGAACCGCAAGCTCGATCTCGCCGTCACTGCTCTCCGCCCCGACATCGAGCCGCCCGCCCCTCACCAGCGCGTCCCCGGCCAGGAGCGCGAGATTGAGGAGGAGCTTCACCGCACCCTTGGCGAGCTTGCCGTCGGTCACGACCCAGCCGACCTCGATGCGCCGTTCTGCCCCAAACACGCCTTCGAGCGCCGCCTGCGCCTCATGCGTGTCGACGGCATCGCCGAATCCCCCCGCCGCCCCGAAGGCGAGACGGAAGAATTTGAGCTTGTTAGCCGAGGCCCGGGCGCTGTCGGAAAGAAGCTCGAGGCACTTCTCGCGCATGTCGGGATCGGTTTCGTCGGCGAGGAGCTCAATGCCGTTGTTGAGCGCACCGACCGGGCTCATAAGGTCGTGGCAGAGCCGCGAGCAAAGCAAACTGGCGAGATCGACCGGGTTCATCGCGTGGCGATGGATGCGCCAGAGTTTAACCTTGCGCAAGCTTGGCGCTTCCGCTGTCTTGGCGGCGACAGCTGAAGGAGGATGCGCGTTGACGAAAGCTCGCTTGATCGCTGCGGCGCTGGCGTTTGCCCTCCCGATCACCCCCGCGCCGGCGAAAACGCCGTCGTCTCAGGCGCAAACGCAATTCCATCTTGTTCCGTCGCGCATCGACCGAACGCTTCGCCAGATGGTGGACAGCGACCGGATCGCCGGGGCCGCGGCGCTCGTCTGGAAGGACGGACGCGAGATCTATTTCGGAACCGCCGGCTACGCCGACCGCGAAGCAAAAAGGCCGTTCCGGCGCGATACGCTAACCCAGGTCTGGTCGATGACGAAGCCGGTTACCGGCGTCGCTTTGATGACACTGTGGGAGCAAGGGCGGTTCAGCCTCGACGATCCGCTCGCCAGATATTTGCCTGAATATGCCGACGTCAAAGTGTTCGTCGGCACGGATTCGGCGGGTAAGCCGATCCTCAAGAGTCCTGACCGCCCGATCGTGCTCCGCGACATCATGCGCCACACTGCCGGCTTCGTGACCGATGGCGGGGACGCGGGCGCGGAAAAGATCTTCGCTGAGGTTGATCCGCTCAACCTCGACAACACCCTCGACCAATTCAGCCGCAAACTGGTAACCGTCCCGCTCGCTTATGATCCGGGCACGCAATGGCGCTACAGCCCGGCGGTCGATGTGCAGGCACGTCTCATCGAGAAGCTTAGCGGCATGCCGTTCGAAACTTACGTGCGCAGTCACGTCTTCGAACCGCTCGGCATGCGAGATAGCGCCTGGACGCAGCCGGAAGCACGTTATCCCCGTCTCGCCGCGGCCTATGCCGCCGGGCCCGATGGCAAGCTCAGCCGCAAGAGCGACGCCGACATCCGCCGCTTCAACTTCAGCGATCGCAAGCTGACCCGCGGCGGGGCGGGCATCGCGACGACGATGAACGACTATCTCCGCTTCGCACGGATGTTGCTCAACCACGGCACGCTCGACGGGGTCCGGATCCTCAAGCCGTCGACGGTCAAGCTAATGACCACCGATCAGCTCGATCCGAAGATCACCGAGCGCGCCTGGCTGCCCACCAAGGGCAATGGCGGGTTCGGATTCGATTTCTTCGTTCGCACCGGGCAGCCGAAGGAATCGGCCGAAAACCGGGGGACGGTCGGCGAATTCTGGTGGGACGGGGCGTGGTCGACCTTGTTCTGGATCGACCCTGCCAACGATATGATCGTCCTCTTTTTCACCCAGAAAGAGCCTTGGGATGGAACGCTCCATCATGACATCCGGCAAGCCGTCTACGGTGACAATTATCTCGGCCCCAAGGGGGATTGAGCGGCACTGCCATTGAACAGTGGCGCCATGAAACCCATATTTCAGGAGAAGATGGGGGGTCATCAGACGATCGATGTGCGCCTGGCGCCCGCCCACGCCGGCTGGCGCCTCGACCGTGCGCTTGCCGCAGCCGTTCCGACCATGTCGCGCGAGCGCCTGAAAACGCTGATCCGCAGCGGCGCGGTCGAAGCTTACGGCACGTCCGTCCGCGACCCCGCGACCAAGGTCAAAGGCGACGAGCATTTGAGCGTCGCGGTGCCGGAGCCGGCACCGGCACATAATGTGCCGCAGGACATTCCGCTGACCATCGCTTTCGAGGACGAGCATTTGCTGGTCGTCGACAAGCCCGCCGGCCTCGTCGTTCACCCCGCGGCCGGCAATCTCGATGGCACGCTGGTCAATGCCCTGCTGCACCATTGCGGCGGCAGCCTGTCGGGCATCGGCGGGGTTGCTCGCCCGGGGATCGTGCACCGCATCGACAAGGACACGTCGGGCCTGCTCGTCGTCGCCAAGACCGACGTCGCGCATGAAGGGCTGGCGAGGCAATTCGCCGCTCACTCGATCGAGCGGCGCTATCTCGCCATCGTCTCGGGCGTGCCCAGGGCCAGCCAGGGTACCGTCGACGCTCCGCTGGCGCGGTCGGCCAGCAACCGCAAGAAGATCGCCATCGTCGAAGGCAAGCGGGGCAAGCGCTCGGTCACCCATTGGAAGCGGCTCGACGTGCTGCGCGACGCGGCGCTGGTCGAATGCCGGCTGGAAACCGGCCGGACCCACCAGGTGCGCGTGCACATGGCGTCGCTCGGCCATCCGCTGCTCGGTGATCCGGTTTACGGTCGTGCCGGAAAGACGCACGGCAAGCTGTTGAACGATTTGAGATTTCATCGCCAGGCGCTGCATGCGGCCGAGCTTGGCTTCGTTCATCCGGTGACGAAAATCAGGCTGTCGTTCGCCAGTCCCATGCCGGCTGACATGCAGGAACTGTTCAAGGCACTTGGTGTATAAGGTTTAACTCGCTAGGGCGCGCAATCCGCCCTGCCAAAGGGAGAAAGACGACTAGAATGGCTACTCAAAAACGGATCGTCTCGCTCCCCGCGTCCGGTGGGGAGGCCGGACTCAACCGCTATCTCTCCGAGATCAAGAAATTCCCGATCCTCACTCCCGAGGAAGAATATATGCTCGCCAAGCGCTGGCGCGAGCATGGCGACACCGAGGCCGCGGCGAAGCTCGTCAATTCGCACCTTCGGCTCGTGGCCAAGATCGCCATGGGCTATCGCGGCTACGGCTTGCCCGTCAGCGAGCTGATCAGCGAAGGCAATATCGGCCTGATGCAGGGCGTGAAGAAGTTCGAGCCCGAGCGCGGCTTCCGCCTCGCCACCTATGCGATGTGGTGGATCCGCGCCTCGATCCAGGAATTCATCCTGCGCTCGTGGAGCCTCGTGAAAATGGGCACCACCGCGGCGCAGAAGAAGCTGTTCTTCAACCTCCGCCGGATGAAGAATCAGATCGACGCATTCGAAGAAGGCGACCTCAAGCCCGCCGACGTGACCAAGATCGCGACCGACCTCGGTGTCAGCGAGGAAGAGGTCGTGTCGATGAACCGCCGCATGGGCATGGGCGGCGACACCTCGCTCAATGTCTCGCTCAAGGGCGATGAAGGCGGCGAGGCCCAATGGCAGGACTTCCTCGTCGACACCGGCCCGCTGCAGGACGAGCGCATCGCGGAGGATGAAGAAGCCCGCGTTCGCCACGATCTACTGATGAGCGCGATGGACGGCTTGAACGACCGCGAGCGCCACATCCTGATGGAGCGGCGGCTGGCCGACGAGCCCAAGACGCTCGAGGAACTGAGCCAGGTCTATGGCGTCAGCCGCGAGCGCATCCGCCAGATCGAGGTCCGCGCGTTCGAGAAACTGCAGGCCGGGCTGCTGCGGCTGGCCGGCGAGCGGCGATTGCTGCCGGCCGCGTAGACCAAAGCCGTCATTGCGAGCGTAGCGAAGCAATCCAGGCGCCGTGTCTGGATTGCTTCGTCGCATTCGCTCCTCGCAATGACGAGAGCGTAATCAACCCCTCTTGCCTTCTGCCGAAAACCGTCGGACGGTGAGATATTCAACATAGGCGCCCGAGCGCCTTCTTGAGAGCGACTCGCGCGCCCGCAACGGCACGAAGGGAGAGTCGCATGACCGGAGAATCACCCAAAGGCACCCGAGTCATCGCGCTGGTGGGACCCGCCGGCGCGGGAAAGACCAGCCTTGCCGAGGCAATGCTGTTCGCAGCCGGAACCACCGACCGATTGGGGTCGACGGCCAACGGCTCCAGCATCGGCGATTCGAGTCCTGAAAGTCGCCAGCGCGGCGGCTCGACCGAGCTCAACCTCTACAATTTCGACTATCTCGGCGACTCCTTCGCCATCCTCGATTGCCCCGGGTCGGTCGGGTTTTCGGCGGACGGGAACCGCGCGCTGGCGATCGCCGATGTCGCGATCGTTGTCGTCGACCCCGACCCCGCGCGCGCGGCGCTGGCCGCGCCTGCCCTCCGCGCCCTCGACGAGCTCGGCATTCCCCACCTCATTTTCGTCAACCGCATCGATCAGGCTCATGGCCGAGTGCGCGACCTTCTGTCCGCTCTCCAGCCGATGAGCGTCTCGCCCTTGATCGCGCGCCAGATCCCCATTTGGGATGGCGAGAAAGTCGGCGGCTTCGTCGACTTGGCGCTCGAGCGCGCCTTCAAATATCGCCCTGGCTCGGAGTCCGAGCGGATCGAAATTCCGTCCGATCTTCACGACCGCGAGATCGAAGCTCGCACCCACATGCTCGAGCAGCTTGCCGATCATGATGACGAGCTGCTCGAACAGCTGCTGATGGATCAAGCGCCGACGCCCGAAAAGGTGTTCCAGGATCTCGCTAGGGAGACCGGCGAGAGCCTCGGCGTCTCGGTGCTGTTCGGCTCGGCCAACAGCTCGTGGGGCGTGCGCCGCTTGCTGAAGGCGCTGCGCCACGAAGCGCCCGGTCCCGAAGGCGCCGCGGCCCGGCTCGAAGTCTCCAATCCGGCGATATACGCCTTCAAGGTCATCCACGGCTCGATCGGCCGACTGGCGCTCTCGCGCGTGCTCGGCGGATCCATCGCCGAAGGCTCCGACCTCAAGACCGCCGATGGTGAGCATGCGCGCCTCGGTGCGATCTTCAAGGTCCAGGGTGAAAAGACGCAAAAGGTCGGCGAAGCGCGCGACGGTGACGTCGTCGCGGTCGCGAAGATCGACACGGTGAAGACCGGCCAGTGGCTCGGCGCCGGCAAGCTGCCGCCGGCAATCGAAATCGACTATCCCGCGCGCAACTGCGCGATTGCCATCGAGCCCGCGGACCGCAAGGACGACGTCAAGCTGTCAGGCGCGCTTCAGCGGCTGCAGGAAGAGGATTCCGCGCTGCTCGTCGAACATGATGACGCCAACCACGAAATCCGCTTGCGCGGGGTCAACGACGAGCATCTGAACACTGTGCTCGCACGGTTGAAACGCCGCTTCGGTGTCGAGGTGAAGGGCCATCAGCCCGCGGTCGGCTATCGCGAATCGATCCGCAAGCCGGTCCGCCAGCATGGCCGCCACAAGAAGCAGTCGGGCGGTCACGGCCAGTTCGGCGACGTCATCATCGAAATTCGCCCGCTGTCGCGCGGTGAGGGCTTTCAGTTCGAAGAGAAGATCCACGGCGGCTCGGTGCCCAAGCAATGGATTCCCGCGGTCCAGGAAGGGGTCAGGGAGGCGATGCACAAGGGCCCGCTCGGCTTCCACGTCGTCGATGTCGCCGTCGCCCTGGTCGACGGCAGCTATCACAGCGTCGACAGCTCGGAGCTCGCCTTCCGCCTCGCCGGCCGGCTTGCCATGCAGGAGGCGCTCGCCGCCGCCGGCCCGCATTTGCTCGAGCCCATGCACAAGCTTGGCGTGGTTTGCCCATCGAGCTCGACGAGCCGCATCACGTCGGCCATCGCCGGCCGCCGCGGGCAAATGCTCGGCATGGGCCCGCGCGACGGCTGGACCGGCTGGGATCGGATCGACGCGCTCATTCCCGAATCCGACCTTGCCGGCCTGGAGGCGGAGCTGCGTTCGCAGAGCCAAGGGCTGGCGACCTATGAAGCCGAGTTCGACCATCTCGCCGAGCTCAACGGGCCGCTTGCCGACAAGGTGATCCAGCAAAGGGTGCCGGAACCCGCGTAGAGTTTAATTGGCGCGACAGGCGGTCCGCCTTCGCTTAATCCGCGCGCCAATGAAGCACTGGTTCAAAGACCAGCAACTACGGTCGTTGCTCAGGAACACGAGCTATCTCGGAATGTCGCGCGCCGTCGCCGCGATCTGCGGCATTGCGACGATCGCCTTTGCTGGTCGTGGGCTCGGCTTGCTGCTGCTGGGGACGCTGATCCTCATCACCAGCTACACCAAGGCGGTCAGCGGGCTGGCCAAGTTCCAGTCCTGGCAGGTGATTGTCCGTTACGGCGGTCACGGCGTCGCCCACGGGGATCCCGAGCATTTCAGGATCGCAACGGGGTTCGCCTTCTCGCTTGACCTGGTGAGCGGCATTGCCGGCATGCTGGTGGCGGTCGCGCTGCTTCCCTTCATTAGCCAATGGGTGGGCATTCAGCCGCAATATCTGTGGCTCGGGATGTTCTACTGCACCTTGCTGCCGACCACGGGCGCGGCAACGCCGACCGGCGTCCTGCGCGTACTCGATCGGTTTGACCTGATCGGCTGGTCGGACACGCTGACGCCGATCAGCCGCGCGATCCTCGCCGGACTCGCGTTCCTGGCGAACGCACCATTCGCCGCCTACGTCGTCATTTGGTACGTGACCGACCTCGCCGGCGATCTGTTGACCTGGTTCCTCGCCTTCCGCGAACTGCGTCGAACCGGACATCTCGAAAGCATTCGGCCGACGCTGCGGCCCACCGAACTCGCGGGCGCCTGGCGATTCGCAATCGACGTGAACCTCGCGGCGAGCGTCCAGGCGATCTGGGGCCCGACGGGTCGCCTGGTGGTCGGCGGACTGCTCGGACCTGCGGGCGCGGCGCTGTTCCGGGTCGCATCCACCCTGGCAGACAGCGCGCAAAAGCCGGCCGACCTCCTCGGGCGGGCTTTCTATCCCGAAATCATTCGGATGGATTTTACGACCAACAAGCCCTGGAAGCTGATGTTGCGCGTGATGGTCCTTGCCAGCGGAATCGCGGTGTTTGCGATCGGCCTGCTATTGGTCGGCGGAAAGCCATTGATGTCGGTCGTGTTCGGCAAGGCATTTCTCGCGGCTTATGAGCCGCTCGTCATTTTGATGCTGATCCCCGTTCTCGGCATCTTCGGTTTCCCCTTGCAGCCGATGCTGTACGCGCTCGGCCGATCCGACGCACCGCTAAAGGCGAAGCTGATCGCCACCGCCGTCTTCTTCGGCACCATCGCGCCCCTGTGCTGGGCATTTGGAGTGATCGGCGCCGCCGTTGCGCTGGTGCTCGGGAACGCCGCTAACATCACGGCGATGATGCTCCAGCTAAAAGGCGAGCGCGGCCGAGTATCGAAACGCTGACGAATTCGCTTTCTCGGTCGCCTAGGACGCGGTCGGTTGTCCCAACTCCCGCCGCGCAAACCCCAAAATCGCGTTCGCTTGTCGTTCGGACGCGGGCTCCTCTGACAAATCGATGGAACGGAGGGTGGCGTCCCGTTGAGCGGGCTCGAATTGAGATTGCATGGCAGCCGCCTGGGTCAGCGCCTGCCGGAGGTCTTCCGGCCGCTCGATCACCTGGCCCAGCTTCCAGTGCGCATAATTCTCATTCCCCGCCCACGCGATCCGGTCGAAATTCAGGAATATGCACGGTCGCGGGCGGCGCAGGAACTCATACACCTGGCTGGAGATGTCCCCGATGTAGACCGCCGCTTCCTCGGTGTAGGTCATGTCGATCGACTGGATGCTGCCCATGTCGATGCACACATTGGAAGCCGCCGATCGTATCTTCGGTCCATCCTTGAGCTTGACGTGAGGCGCGACGACGAAGCGCCAGTCGGCGATCTGCTCCATCGCCCGAACGACCGCCTCACCGTATCGAAACCAGGAGGACAGATGTTCGTCGAAATGCGGGTTGTAGAAAGCTATCGGGACGGCAGGCT
Source organism: Sphingomonas sp. URHD0057 (assembly GCF_000620665.1). GTDB lineage: Bacteria > Pseudomonadota > Alphaproteobacteria > Sphingomonadales > Sphingomonadaceae > Sphingomicrobium. Next base: position 1,074,542 of record NZ_KK211162.1, read on the forward strand.
CGTTGCCGGTGCGGGGGGGAATTAGCTCATACTTCGCGTAACCGACCACCTCGCAATTGCGGTCGTTGACGAGTCCGCGCTCAATCAGCCGCGCCTTGTCCTTGACGCCGTTCACCAACGTCAGATCGAAATGCTTGTGCTTGGGATTGTAGCTTCCTTCGCGATCGCCGGCGCCGTGCTTCAGATGGATGATCCGCGAACGAAAGCCGGGAAGCCGGTAAAGCAGGCTGCTCGTCGTCTCGGTTGTGACGATGATGGGGTAGCGCCTGATCTCCAGAAAATGGGTCAGCAGCACCAGCCGCCTTTTCGGGGGCGAAAACAGTCCGTCTCGCGCAAAGTGTGGAGTCCACAGCTTGCGGATCCGAAGCAGGCGATCGGGGTCGTACGACCTGACCAGGTCCAATCCCGCGTCACTGGCGCCGAAAATTGTCACTTCCACCCCGGGTTCGCGCGCCAGGCGCAACGCGGCCGGCAACCAATGTAGAAATTGGTGGGCTTGCGAAATTGCGAGGAAAGCGATGCGCAACATTGGTCGTGTCTTAACGCTGCAGCCCGTCCACGACAGCCACGGGTCTCCAGTCGCCAAGCCCATGTCGGGCCGCAAAATCGACCGGGAACGGCGCCCCGGCATTGACCCCTCCGGTGACAAACACCGCGTCGATTCCTATCCTCGCTGCGCCCAGCATATCCGTCTCCAGCCCGTCGCCGATCGCCAGGACTGCCTCGATCGACGGGCGCCCGGCGACTTCCAGCGCATGGGCATAAATCGGCTCGAAGGGTTTGCCATACCAACTTACTTGCCCGCCCAGCGCCTCATAAGCGTCGGCGATCGCGCCGGCGCACAGTTCCGGGACGCCGCCGCGGACCACCAGCCGATCCGGGTTCAGGCAATGCATCCGCACGTTCCGCTCAACCCACCGTTCGAGGTCCTCGCCATAGTCCGCGACCCGCGGTCGAGCCTCCTCCAGCCCGGTGCAGGCGAGATCGGTGAAACCGTCGCCCGCCGCGATCCTGAGGCCGCGCCCTTCGATAACGACGCGGTCCTCCGGAGTGCCGATGAAGCCGATGGCCGCGCCCAGCGCTTTTAGAGCGGTGATTCCGGCTTCCCCGCTCGTCACAATCGCGTCCCAGCAATCGCGCGGAAGCCCCAGCCGCGCCAGCTGCTCTTCGACGACATCCGCAGTCTTCGGAGCATTGGTGATCAACAGAACGTAGCGGCCGTCACGACGCCATTGTTGGAGCCGCCTCGCGGCGCCCGGATAAAGCTTCACGCCATCGTGAAGTACGCCCCAGACGTCGCAAAGAATGACGCGGTACTTGGGATCGAGCCGATCCCAGAAATTTCTCGCGTCCGCCATCCGCCGCGCCCTAGCTGAGTCCGTGCAGCCGTGTGAAGCTTGACGCCTTGGCGGCCAGCGGCTTGGGTTCGGATGAAGGAGCCGACATGGGCAAGCGACTGACCCGTTACATCCTCTTGGCGCTGGTCCTCGGTGTCATCGCCGGCTGGGCGGTCAATGCCGCGATCGACGACGGCACGCCGGCAAGCGCCGAGCGGCTGAAGTCGATCGCCGATTATCTGAGCATCGTCACTGCTCTGTTCTTGCGCCTGATCAAGATGATCATCGCGCCCCTGGTGTTCTCGACGCTGGTCGCCGGGATTGCCCACATGGGCGACATCGCCGCACTCGGCCGCGTCGGGCTGCGCTCGCTCGGCTGGTTCATTGCTGCCACCTTCGTCTCGCTGACCCTCGGCCTGATCCTGGTCACCGTCCTTCACCCAGGGGTCGGGCTTAACCTGACGATTCCGCCCGCAACCGCCGCCAGCGGCGTCGAAACGGCGGCGTTCAATCTCAAGGACTTCGTGTCGCACCTCGTCCCGGCTTCGATCATCGAGGCGATGAGCACCAACGAGATCCTGCCGATCGTCATCTTCTCGATCTTCTTCGGGGTCGCGCTGACTTCGATCGGCGAGAAGGGCAAGCCGATCGTCCGTGGCGTGGAATCGCTGGTGCGGGTGATGCTGCAAGTGACGAACTACGTGATGCGCTTCGCACCCTTCGCGGTGTTCACGGCGGTCGCCAGCGCGCTCGCCGAGCGCGGCCCCCAGATCATCATGACGCTCGGAAAATTCGTCGGCAGCTTCTACCTCGGCCTCGCGATCCTGTGGGCGATCCTGATCGGCGCCTGCTTCGTGATCGTCGGCCCGCGCACGCGCCATCTCGTGCGCTACATTCGAGATCCGGTGGTGCTCGCCTTCTCCACCGCGTCGAGCGAAGCGGCCTACCCGCGCACGCTCGAGGAGCTCGAACGGTTCGGCGTACCGCCGCGCATCGCCAGCTTCGTCCTGCCACTGGGCTATTCGTTCAACCTCGACGGCTCGATGATGTACATGACGTTCGCGTCGATCTTCATCGCGCAGGCTTACGGCATCCACCTCAGCCTGGGGCAGGAAATCACCATGCTGCTGGTGCTGATGATCACCTCCAAGGGCATGGCCGGCGTGCCGCGCGCCAGCCTGGTGGTGATCGCGGCGACCCTGTCGATGTTCAAGATCCCGGAAGCCGGGCTGCTGCTGATCCTTGCCGTCGACCATTTCCTCGACATGGGCCGCTCGGCGACGAACGTCGTCGGCAATGCGGTTGCCTCCAGTGTCGTGGCGCGCTGGGAAGGCGAGCTCGCTCCTCCCATGTCACCCGATATCGAATCCGTGTCCGCCGCCGCCCGCAAGCGCGCTTAGCCGAACGGCCGATCGATGTTCGGCGGCGGGGTGGTGAAGAATTTCGGCCCGGCCTCGGTCATGTGCCAGCAATCCTCGAGCCGCACTCCGAACTTTCCTGGAATGTAGAGGCCGGGCTCGTCGGAGAAGCACATGCCGGGCGCCAGCGGCGTCATCTCACCGTGAACCAGATAGATCGGCTCGTGCACCTCCATGCCGATGCCGTGTCCGGTGCGATGCGATAGACCCGGGAGGCGATAACCGGGACCGAAGCCCCAGCTTTCGTAGGTCCGGCGCACCGCGTCGTCGACCGCGCCCGCCGGCAGTCCGACCTTCGCCGTCTCGATCGCGATTTGCTGGCCCCGGCGGACTTGATCCCACAACTTGCGCTGGTCGGCGCTCGGCGGCCCGACGACGAAGGTACGGGTGATGTCCGCCTGGTAGCCATGGACCGAGCTGGTGCAGTCCATCAGCACGACGTCGCCGCGCTGAACGACGTGCGGCTTCTTGCTGCCATGAGGGTAGGCCGAAGCTTCGCCGATCAGCACCAGCCCGCCATCATAAGCCGAGCCCATCTTGTGGTGCACCGAAGCGATCATCGCGTCGATATCCGCGCCGGTCATCCCGGCCCGCGTGCGCTCGCCGGCGTGGCGCAGCGAGGCGAGCATGATGTCGTTCGCGGTCTGCATCAGTGCGAGCTCGGCCGGCGACTTGACCAGGCGGCAGCCGCGCACCACCGGATTGCCGGAAACGACTCGCACACCGGGAAGCTGCTGCTGCAGACGGTCGAGGATGAAGAAGCGATCGGTCTCTTCGAGCCCGACCGGCGCGCCCGCCGCGCCGCGCTCGCGAAGGAAGTCGGCGACCAGCTTCAACGGCTCCTCGTCCTCGTTCCACGTCCGCACTTCGGCCGGGACGTTGAGGCTCTCGGACACCGATGGCTTCTCGAAGAAGGGCGTGACGATAATCGGGTCGCCCTCAGCCGGGATGACCGCGCCGGTCAGGCGCTCCGATCGCCACCATTGGACGCCGGTGAAATAATCGAGGCTCGGGCCCGATTCGACGATGATCGCGCCGATGCCGTGCTGCTGCATCAGCGCGCGGGCCTTGGCCAGGCGCTGGAGGCGCTCGGCGCTGCTGATGGGCGGCGGGATCGGAATGCTGGGCAAGTCCCTCGCCTGCCGGATCGCGGCACGCGCAAGGCCCGTCACGCCAAGGCCCAGCGCTGCGGTCCCGCCACCGAGCAGCGCCCGTCTCGAAATGTGCATGGTCATCGTCCCCTCCCCGCCAGCGCCGCCAGCTCCTTCACGAATTTCGCGGCGACCACCGCGGTCATGCCGTTGATGTCGCGCGTCGGATTGAGCTCGACCACGTCCGCGCCAACGATCGGCCCGTTCACCCGCTGGAGCACCGACACGATGTCGCGGACCGACAGCCCGCCCGGCTCATGATGCGACACGCCCGGCGCGAAGGCAGGATCGAGACCGTCGAGGTCGATGCTGATGTACAGCGGCGCGTCCGGGATCGGCACCGTCGCGGCATCGAAGTCGCGCATCTCGACCGTCTCGATGCCATATTTCTCCGCCTGCTCACGGCAATGCTGGGTCGACGTGCGGATCCCGACCTGGACCAGGCGCCGGGCATCGCCGCGCTCCAGAATCCTCGCGAAGGGCGAGGCATGGCTCAGCGGATCGCCGCCGAAGTCCTCGTAAGTGTCGGGATGAGCGTCGAAGTGGAGGATGTTGATTGGCCCGCGCGCGGCACGGATGCCGGCGACGATCGGATTGGTCACCATATGGTCGCCGCCGAGGAACAAGGGCGTCACGTCATCGCGCGCAGCCTGCTCGGCGGCGAAACGGATGTGTTCGATGTCGCCCGCCGTTTCCTCGAGCGGCAGATCGCCGATGTCCTCGACCAGGATGTCATTGCCGAGCTCGAGCCCGCTCTCCGACGCGGCGTTGCCGTGATCGGACCACAGCGCCGCCCGGATCGCGGCCGGCGCCGAGGCGGCACCGCGCAGGAACGATGAATGGCTGTCGGTCGGCAGGCCGATGAGCCGCACTGTGACCCGCGATTCTCGCACCCGCCCTCCCCGCTTCGTCGCTGCTCTCTTGCATGTCATGCGCGGCTGCGCCAGCAGCGCCATTCCCATGCCCTTCGACCTCAACCATCCGCCGGGCGCGACCCGCCGCCCCGGAGCGCGCGAGCTGACCGCGATGCTCGCGCTGCTGATGGCCCTCAACGCCTTCGCAATCGACGCGATGGTCCCGGCGCTTCCCGACATCGGTCGCTCCTTGCACGTCGCGGAGGAGAACAAACGGCAGCTCGTCGTCATCGCTTACTTCCTCGGGTTCGGCTCGACCCAGTTGGTGTGGGGGCCACTCGCCGATCGCTTCGGGCGCAAGCCGATCCTGGCCGCGGGGGTTGCACTCTATGCAGTGTTCGCGGTGCTGTGCGGCCTCGCCGGCACTTTCGCGCTGCTGATCGCCGGGCGGGTTGCGATGGGCGCGTCGGCCGCAGTCACCCGGATCCTCGTCATCTCGATGGTCCGCGACCTGTTCGAAGCGGAGTCGATGGCGCGCATCATGAGCCTCGTATTCATGACCTTCATGCTGGTCCCGGTGCTTGCCCCCAATATCGGCCAGGCCATCCTGCTGTTCTTCCCGTGGCGGGCGATCTTCATCATCCTCGCGCTCTACGCCTTGGCGATGCTCGGCTGGTCGTGGAAGCGGCTGCCCGAAACGCTGCACCCCGAATATCGGCGTTCGCTCAAGTGGCGGCAAATGGCGGCGGCGATGGCTCAGTCCCTCACCGAGCGGCAGTCGCTTGGCTACACGCTGGCGATGACGGTGACCTTCGCCGGGCTGGTCGCCTACATCGCCTCGATCCAGCAGATCGTGTTCGAGGTGTTCGACTCCCCGCAGCTGATCGGCCTGGTGTTCGCCTCGATCGCGGCGCCGATGGCGCTCGCCTCCTACGGCAACAGCCGGATCGTCGAGCGCTTCGGCCTGCGGCGGGTCGGGCACAGCAGCGCGCTCCTCCTCGTCGTCGTCACCGTCGCGCATGCCGCAATTGCGCTCAGCGGGCATGAAAGCCTGCCGATCTTCGTCGTCATGCAGGGACTGACGATGTGTTGCTTCGCCTTCACCTCATCCAATTTCGGCACGTTGGCGATGGAGCATATGGCGCCGATCGCCGGCACGGCATCTTCGGTCCAGGGCGTGATCGGAACCCTGGGCTCGGCGCTGATCGGCTTCGGCATCGGCCAGGCCTTTGACGGGACCGCGCTGCCGTTCCTGATCGGCTTTGCGGTCTGCGCCATCGTCGGCTTCCTCATCGTCGTCGCGACCGACCCAAAGAAGATGTTCGCGGCGATCCGCGTCGACACAAGCGCCGACCCGACCCCCCTCATGCCCGACGACCTTTGCTGAGCGCTTAGTCGACCATTTCCTCGTCGTCGTCGGACGGGCCGGCCATCAGTGCCTCGCCGATCTCCGCGGTGCGGCCGCGGATCGCATTTTCGATGCGCTGCGCGACCTCGGGATTTTCCTTGAGATAGGTCTTGGCGTTCTCGCGCCCCTGGCCGATGCGCACGCTGTCGTAGCTGAACCAGGAGCCCGATTTCTCGATGAGGCCAGCCTTGACCCCGAGGTCGAGGATCTCGCCGACCTTGGAAATGCCCTCGCCGTACATGATGTCGAACTCGACCTGCTTGAACGGCGGCGCGACCTTGTTCTTGACGACTTTGACGCGGGTCGCATTGCCGACGATGTCGTCGCGGTCCTTGATCGAGCCGGTGCGGCGGATGTCGAGCCGGACCGAGGCGTAGAATTTGAGCGCGTTGCCGCCGGTGGTGGTTTCGGGGTTGCCGTACATCACCCCGATCTTCATGCGCAGCTGGTTGATGAAAATGACGGTGCAGCGCGAGCGGCTGATCGAACCGGTCAGCTTGCGCAACGATTGGCTCATCAGCCGCGCCTGGAGGCCGACGTGGCTGTCGCCCATCTCGCCCTCGATCTCGGCCCGCGGCACCAGCGCCGCGACCGAGTCGATCACCAGCACGTCGATTGCATTGGAGCGCACCAAAGTATCGACGATCTCCAGCGCCTGTTCGCCGGTGTCGGGCTGCGAGACGATCAGCTCGTCGATGTTGACGCCCAGTTTCCTCGCATAGATCGGGTCGAGCGCATGCTCGGCATCGACGAACGCGGCCGAACCGCCGGTCTTCTGCGCCTCGGCGATGGCGTGCAGCGCCAGCGTCGTCTTGCCCGAGCTTTCGGGCCCGTAAATCTCGACCACCCGGCCGCGCGGCAGGCCGCCGACGCCGAGCGCGATGTCGAGGCCCAGACTGCCGGTCGAGATCGTCTCGACCTCCATCTTCTCGCGGCTGCCGAGCCGCATCGCCGAGCCCTTGCCGAACGCGCGGTCGATCTGCGCGAGCGCCGCTTCGAGGGCCTTTTGCCGGTCCGTGCCCGAGGATGCCAAACGCGCTTCCAATCCGCTTCCGATGACTTTCAACTGCGCCGCCATGTTCCCTGTCTCCCTCGTCATTGCAAGCGGTCATTCCGCTTGCGGCAACGGCGGCCGAGCCCCGCCTGATGACGCTGTCGTATCTGATTTGTTCGGTTAGAACAATAGGAGAACATACGCTAGTGGATGACGCGGCCTTCCTTCACCACGCCATCGACCTGCTCGAGCGCGCGGATGTCGCCCAGCGGGTCGCCCTTGACCGCGATCAAATCGCCATAAGCGCCCGGCGCAATGGTCCCGACCTTGCCCTCCAGGCGAAGCGCCCGGGCGGCCTCGGTCGTGGCCGCCTGGATCGCCTGCATCGGGGTCATGCCGTAGCGCACCATGTAAGCGAACTGCCGCCCGCCGAGGCCATACATGTACACGCCGGCATCGGTCCCGAACGTCATCCTGGCGCCAGCCTTGACCGCGGCCGCGAACCCGCGCCGCTGGACGTCGGTCGTCTCGACATTCTTGCGCAGATATTCGGCGGGCCAGCCCTGCTTGACGCCAACGTCGTTGATCCAGTCGCCATTGTAGATGTCCATGTCGAGCCACACGCCGTTGGCCTTGGCGAGCGCGATCCCTTCCGCGTCGAGGTAGCTGGCATGCTCGATGGTCCGCACGCCGGCACGGATCGCGGCCTTGATCCCTTCCGCGCCATGGGCATGCGCGATGCAGTAGGAGCCGTGCTCCTTCGCCTCGTCGCAGGCGGCCTTCATCTCTTCCGGACTGAGTTCGAGCGCGCCGGGAATGCCGCCGATCGCGAGCACCGCGCCAGTGGCGATCAGCTTGATGAAGTCGGCGCCGCGATCGAGGAAGAAGCGGGCGCGGTCGCGGGCTTCGGCGGGATTATGGACCTCGCCCATCCGAAACGCCTCGGGCACCAGGACGTCCGCCGCCAGGGCGTTGATCTCGCCGCCGCCGCCCGGCACCGTGATGTAGCCGCCCGCGACGAACATGCGCGGGCCTTCCACCTCGCCGGCATTGATCGCGTCCCTCAGCGCAATGTCCGTGAGGCCGCGATAGACGCCGACATCGCGGACGGTGGTGAAGCCGCTGCGAAGCTCCATCCGCGCGGCCACGGCGCCTTTCAGGATGGTGTCCGCCTCGCTGTGCTTGAGCGGCGCGGCCGGATCGCTTTCAGTCACGTCGATCGCGCCGTCGGCGAGATGGGTGTGGAGGTCGATCAGGCCGGGCAACACCGTCTCGCCCGACCAGTCGACCGCGGCCGGGCCGTCCGCGTCGCGCCACACGCTGACTGCGGCGATCTTGCCGTCGACGATGCGGATGCGCTGGTCGGTCAGCACCTTGGCGTTCTGCGGATCGATTAGCCGCCCGGCGTGGACGTCGACCGTCTGCGCGCCCGCCGTGCCTGCCATCAGCAGCGCCAGCGTACCGGCAAGGATGTTACGCATCACCTTCCCCCCATTTTTTCGTCGCAAAGCCTACGCACCGCGACGGGGTGCGGCAATGCGCTGCAGTCGCTCCGCTGCGCTCGGTGGCTCGACCTGGAAGTTGTCAAAGTTGGCAGCGACATGTGCGCGCGGGCGCGTATGCGCGCGAGGGGCGGCCCGTCATGGCTGGTCCGCCTCGTCCGGGCGCGGCTCGTCCTCGTCCCCGTCCCCGTCCTCTTGCGGCGGCTCGGGCGCGAACTCGAGCCCGTCGAGGCAGCCGTCGAGCTCGGCCTCCGGGTCGAAGGGAATCTCCCCTTCCGGATCGTAGCCGGGAATGTCCGAAGGCGGACGGATCGGCCGCTCGGCCTCAAGGCCGAAGCGATGGCGGCGGCGGAAGCGGAGCAGGAATATGGTCAGCCGCTCGTCATGGTGGCGCCACTCGCCGACCTTCTCGCCCTTGTAGAAGATCGGCCGCGCAACGCCTTTCTTGGAACGCTCCACCGCCGATTCCTCAAGTTCGGCATAGCCGCAATCGAGCGCGGCGTCGCACGCGTCGCGGAAGGCGCGCCCGAACGGCCGCCGTCGCAGCTGGCGAACGGACTCGCGGCTCATGCCCACATGCCTGGCTGCGGCGGCGATGCTGCCGGTGTCGGCGAGCTTCTCGACGAAGGCCATCTGTCGCTCGACGGTCCAGCCGTCGTGGCGGTAGCGGACGGGGACCGGGGTGAAGGGGATGGGGAGTTTGGGGTTTGTGGCCATTGTGCCTCCAAAAGGGAAAAGGAGGCGAGCCAGTTATCTCATGTCGGGGGCTGTAGGACAGCGAATTCTAATGGCAACTTTGGGTGGAAAGCGGACATTAGGGGCAAACAAGAGCAACCATCGAAAAACGTCTTCGACGGGTGTATTCATCGCGATGCAAGGAGGCGGACCGATGGCTGCAACTATCGTAAAGGCTGGCGCGCGAAAGCCGCTCAACGTCCTGGGCATGCCGCTTACGATGCTTTGCGAAGCGAGGGAGACTAGCGGCAACTGGTCGCTCTTCGAAGAGGAAGTGCCGCTTGGAATGGGCCCGCCAGCCCATCGCCACGACTGGGACGAGGCCTACTACATCCTCGACGGCGAGGTCGAGTTCACGATTGACGGTGACGCGGTGACATCTGCCCGGGGCGATTTCAATTATCTGCCGCGGGGCACGATCCATGGGTTCAAGGGCGCGTCGGACTCGCCCGCTCGGGTCCTCATCTTCGCGTCGCCCGCGCACGGGTCTGAGTTCTTCGAAGAGATCAGCGAGCAGGTTCGTACTGTGCCGGACGACCTGGCAAAGATGCCGGCTATCGGTCGGCGGCACGGCATTGAGTTCATGTCCACACCAAGCGCCTGCTCTACGCCGGACGGTTCCTACTAGTGTCAGCTTTGGTCGAAATCAGACCTAGGCCGCTAAACTGTCTGCTTTGGGTGGAAAGAGGACATTAGTTTCAGTGGCCGCCTTTTGGTCGGCAATCACTTCTAGTTCAGCGCACTGATCGGAAGGTCTCGCGCATGTCTTGCGTGAGCAGCTGCGGCTGTTCCCAAGCCGCAAAGTGCGTGCCCTTGTCGTGCGCGCGGTAGAAGACGAGGTGCGGGTAGGCTGTGCGCGCCCAGCTTTCCGGTGCCTGGTAGATTTCATAGCGGAAAGCGCTGACCCCAGTGGGGAGCGGGACCCCGCGCGGATCGAAGAAGCCCCCCTTGCTGTTGCGCATTTCCCAGTAGAGTCGCGCCGACGATACCGCCGTGTTGGTCAGCCAGTAGAGCGTGATGTTGTCGAGAATGTCGTCGCGGGACAGTCCCTCCTGCGCTCCGTCGAAGACGCGGGCGATGAGGTCGTAGCTCTGGATGTCGTGGTCGAGCATCCACGAGGCCAGCCCGATCGGTGAATCGGCGATGCCATAGAGCGTCTGCGGACGCTGGTTCATCTCCAGAGCGTAGCCGAGGCCATGGGTGTAGAAGTCGGTGAGCTGATCC
>NZ_JIAU01000005.1:0-170000 GCF_000620665.1 Sphingomonas sp. URHD0057
GGCGGCGGCGGGGGTGGCGGCGGTGCCGGGCAGGTGTCGGTCGCCAGGATCACCGAGCCGTCGGGGCAGGTTTGGGTTGCCGGCGGCGGCGGAGGTGGCGGGGGCGGAGGCGGCGGCGGTGGCGGCGGCGGCGGAGCCGCGTGGCCACCGAGCGGCAGCACGAACTTGAAGTTCCCGCTGTGGCTCTTGATGTCGCCGTTGAACTCGCCCTCGTACCCGACCCTCACGTCGACCGGGCCCATCTTGCCGCCAATGCTGAGGCCGGCGAGGATGGAGCCGCGCTTCTGGGCCGCCGACACCACGTCGAACGCGCAGGTGTCGATCTGGCACATGAACGCTTCCGAGATGTCGGTGCGCCGTTCGCCGAAGCGGTAGCGGTAGCCGACGTTCACTTCCGGAACCACGCCGCCCATCTGGGTCGCCCACTTCACACCGCCGGTAAGGAAGGTGTGGCTGGACTTGTTGTTGCCCAGGTGAAGCTCGGCGCCGGTGCCTCCGGTCTCGATGAACTCGTCCATCTTGGCGTGGACGTAATCGAGGTTGAGGTACGGCGTGAGGACCGAGGCACCGCCCATCGGGAACCGGGCGCCGCCATGGAGGCCGAGGGTGTACATCTTGACGTCCGGATCGCCGTCGACCGTGGCGGCGAAGCTGGTCCCGGTGCCAAGGCCGGCGAAGTCGATATGACGGCGGCTGTCGCCGTCGTACCAACTGTAGGTGCCCACGCCCTTCACGTAGAAGGCGCCCGGATCGTACACCCCGTAGGCGCCGACCTGCATGCCGTCGGCATCGACCTTGTCGCCGAACAGATGGTCGCGGGTGTGGTTGGTGACCATGCCTGCGCTGACGCCGAGGATGGCGGCGTTGCCGACGCTCGCATCGACGCCGAGCAGACCGGTGAACCGCTTCGCCTTCATCGTCCCGGCTTCACTGTCGCCGTCCGCCTTCCTCGTCTGATAGTCGAGCTGACCCCAGACGTGGATCGGCGAGGAGGCGCGGCACTCAAGCACCGAGCCGGCCAGCGCCGGAACCTCGCAGCTCGTCGCATGGTCGAGGATGTCGTTATAATGGACACCCAGCGACGAGAACGACTGCAGGTAGTTGGCGTAGCTGGCCCCGGCGAGCTGGTTGAGCGCGATGTTGTAGTTCACCGGGTCGGTGATCAGGAACAGGTCGCTCAGCAGATCCGCGAAGCCGCCGGTCAAAGTGACGTCGAACAGGCACTCGAGGCCCTCGCCGACCTGCTCGCCGTTGTTGTTGAGGCCAGGGACCTCGTTGAACGGCACCCGGGTCAGCGCCAGATCGACGTTGTTCTGGTTGTCGTAGACGCAGCCGAAGTCGAGCAGCAGCGAGTCGGCCGGAATGCCGCCGATGATGCACTGGTCGAAGGTCCCGGTGCGGACGTTGGCGTCGATTACGTTCTGATAGACCGTGGTGTCGAACAACGTCCCCGGAGCGAGGTTCGCGACCAGCGTGCCGTCGAGGAACGCATTCTCGACGAACACCTGCGGATAGGTGCCCACCGGCACCTCGCCGGCAACCGCGCCTGGAAGATCGAAGGTGATCGTCCCCGGAGCGCTGGTGGCCGGAGCCACCACCACCGGAGCGCGCAGGTCGAGCGTGTTCATGAACACATAGGACGGGCCATCCACCGGATCGATCTGGAGGTGGAAGTTGCCGCCGTTGTTGATGTTCATGGTGCCGACACCGCACGAGCTCAGCGCCGGGCTGTCGGCAGCGCCGCCGCCGGTTCCCGCCGCCACCCCGGCCGCCGGCAGGCAGCTCGAGTTGATGATGCCGTTGAACAAGGTCTCGCCGCCGGTGACGTTGATCGTGTCGGCGTCGCTCTGCAGCTCGATGTTGCCGAAGATGCTGCCCGACAGGAGGTTGATCACCGACCGGTTGGGAGCGTCGGTCACGTCGATCGCGGTGCCGCGGTGGAAGGTCGTCCCGCCGTCGGTCGAGACGCGGACGATGATGTCGCCCGAATTCTCGATCGTGGTGACATCGCCGGCAAGCGGAACCGTCACGCCATTCGACGTGACCCGGATGCCATACGCCGTCGCCGACCCGCCATTCTCCGTAATCGCATCAACATTGATCGAGCCAGAGTTGCTGATCGTCATGTTGTTGATGCCGCCATCGACGCGGATGCCCGTCGCCAATGCCGAGCTCAGCGGCGTCGTGGTGGTTGTCGTCGTCGTCGACGCCACCACCGTGCCCGGACCATCGGTCGTGTAGTTCACGAACGTATGGGTCGCCGAAGCCACCCCGCCCGAAGCATGGGCGAGGACGTTGAGCGTGCCCGAGTTGTTGATCGCGCCGTCGATCGGCTGCGCGTTCGTCACCACTACCGGTGGCGAGCCTGCAACCGTAGTCACCGTCGCCTCGTTCGAGACCAGGATGCCTTGGGCATGCGCAACCGCGGTTCCCGGGGCTGTCGCATTGGCAGTGACGTTGATCTCGCCGCCATCCTCGTTGGTGATGGCAACCGTCAGACCCGCGCCGCCGGACCCCGACCCCCGATAGCCGATCGCGCCGGCGTGGGCGGTCCCGGCGAGCGTCGCATAGGACGTCGCCACGGCCGTCGCAGCCACGTTGATCGTGCCGCTGTTGTCGAAGTTGATCGCGACCGGATCGGTCTCCTGATAGACGCCCGTCGCATAGGCCGTAGCCACCGCGTTCGAGCCACCGCTCGCCGTCGCATGCGCGCCGACGTTCAGCGTGCCGCTGTTGACGATGGTCGCGCTGCCCGTGCCGCCGACGTCCTGACCCATTCCGATCGCCTGCGCCCAGGCATGCGCCGAGCCGGAGAAGGTCGTCGTGGTCGTGGTCGTGGCACTCGTGCCCGTTCCCGTGGTGTTGGTGACCGTTGCCGATACAACCGCATGCGCATGCGCATTCGCGGTTGCCGTTACGGTGCCCGCATTCGACATGAACGCAGCGACCCCCGGCCCGTCCGCTTCCTGGTACATGGCGGTGTTGGCGTTCGCGATGGCCGAGGCATGATTCGTGCCTGTCGCACTCGCCGTCGCCACCAGGGCGAGCGTGGCATTGTTGGTCATGTTGGCCGAAGCAACCGGCCCCGACACTTCCTGCCATGCGGCGTAGGACGCCGTGGCGTAAGCCTTGGCGTTGGTGCCGCTGGCATAGGCCGCCGCGCCGACTTCCAGCGTGGCGTCATTGACGAAGTTGGCGGTGGCGCCGGCGACGAGCAGCGACGTATCCACGCCGGTCCCGACCGTAAGCCCATCGCCATTGGCGATCTGATGCACGCCCGCGCCGACGAAGGCGTTGGCATTCGCCACACCGGTGCCGGTCGCATGCGCGTTGGCGTTGATCGCGATCGTGCCCTCGTTGGTCAGCGAAACGTGCGCTACCCCGGCAACCCCGGCCAGCGGCGCCGAGCCATAGGGAGTCGCTGTGAACGATGTGCCCACCGCGTCTGCAGTGGCATACTGGACGATGCCGACCCGGACCCGCGCACCTGCGTTCGCCGCTCCGCCGACCGCATCCGCAGATGCCGCGACAGTGATCGTGCCCGAATTGTAGACATGGTCGGAGGCCGTGCCGCCGTTGGCGTGCGCCTGCTGCGCGATTCCGGCGCCGACCGATGCGTAGGCATTGGCCGAGATGGTGCCGGTCGCGGCCGCATTCGCGCTAACGTTGATCGCCGACCCATTGGTCAGCGAGGCGAGAGCGACACCGCCAACCGTAACATCGGTCGCGGTGGCGCCGGTGCCGGTTGGGGTCGTGAAGGTCCCCGAAGCGCGAGCGAACTGCGAGATTCCGTCCAGAACCAGGGCTCCGGCAGTCGCATAAGCGGCGCCGTCGCCTTCGCCGAGCGCTTTCGCGGACGCGGTAACGTCGATCGAACCGCCATTATTGATGATCGCGCTGGCGTTGACGCCGTTGGCGCCCTGGCCGACGCCCAGAAGCACCTGAGCAGTCGCATAGGCGTCACCGACGACCGTCGTCGCCGTGGGGCCAACCCCCAATACGAGGGTGCCGGCATCGGCAGTCGCGGCCGCGGCTACGTTGATGGAGCCGCCATTCGCGATGGTCGCGTTCGCATCGCCGCTGGTCGCATAAGCGGATTGCAGCACTCCGAACAGAATGTCGGCCTCGGCCCCGGCATCCACGCCGGTCGCGTCGGCGGCCGCGTTGGCCGCGACCGCGATCGCGCCGTCGTTGGTCAGATTGGCCGCCGCATTGGCACCCGTGCCATAGGCAATGGCGTTCTGCACGAGACCGGACTTCACCGCCGCGGTCGCGTAGGCATCCTGCCCAGTCGCCGTTGCGCTGGCGAGAACCGAGATCGCCGCATCGGCGGTATTGTAAATGTTCGCGGTCGCGTTGCCGCCGCCGGTCGCCGATGCGACCTGGATCAGGCCGCGCTGGACGAACGCGCTGGCGAAGGCCGTTTCCTGCGCCGTCGCATAAGCATGCGCGCCAACCTCCAGCGACCCGCTGTTGTTGATGTTGGCCACTGCATTGCCGCCGCCGCCCGCGGTTACGAGCTGGGAGATCCCGCCTTCGGCTTGCGTCGTGTAGGAAACGCCAGTGCCCGACTTGGTTGCGTAGGTGTGCGCGACCTGGACCGTTCCGCCCACCGTCGCGTTGGCAACCGCAATGCCGTCGGCACCCGTCGCTGTCGCATTGGCAACGACGCTGTTGTCGCCGGCGAGGTTGATCGTCGCGTAAGCGTCGCCGCTGCTCGCGTATGCAGACTGGAGAATCCCGCTGTGAACCGCGGCATTGGCGAACCCGGAGTCGTCGCCGAATCCGAGGCCAGTCGCGTGGATGGCGATCCCGCCGGCTTGCGAGATCATGGCATGAGCGCTGCCGCCGCCGAACGCGTCGGCGGACTGGATGATGCCATGGTCGACCGAAGCGTAAGCGAACCCGTCGCCGCCATCGGTCGCCAGCGCGCGAGCATGCGCGCCGATGTCGATCGAGCCCGCGCCGGTGATGCTCGCCGCCGCGTTGCCGGAGGTGGCGAAGGCGTGCTGCTCAACCCCGAAATTGTTGGTCGCGGTGGCGTACGCCGACTTGGTCGCAACCGCGTCGGCCGAGGCGTTGATGCCGATGGTGCCGTCGTTCGCGATCAGCGCCGCGGCGTCGCCGCTGTTGTAGGCGGTGCCATAAGAAGCGGCCCGCTGATAAATGCCGCCGAGGACCTCGGCGTGCGCACGTGCGAACGTGGGGGTCTCAGTCCCGTAAGGGCTGGTGAGGGCCCCGACACCGGCGACCGCCGCAATGTCGATCTTACCACCATTATTGAGGGTGACATTGGCCGCGCCGCCGCCAAAGTTGATCGCCTTCTGGCTGATTGCGGCATAATCGGTGCCGTAGGTGGTGTCGAAGCCGACGACCGCGTGGGCGACGCCGTCGAACGTCGAATGGACATTCGCCACGGCGCCGATGTTGATGACTCCGTCAACGTCATTGGTCAGCACTGCGCTGGCCACCGCGTCCGTCGCGTACGCCTGCGCCGACTGCCAGATACCGTTGGTGACCTGTGCGCTCGCGAAGCCGACGGCGTTGGAGGCGGTCGCCACGGCGTTGACGTTCATCGTGCCGTAATTGTGCATTTTGACGGTCGCGTCGCCAACGGTGGCGTAAGCGAACTGCCACGCGCCGAATGCGACGTTCGCATCGGCGTCGGCGGTTTCGCCGAATCCGGTTGCGACCGCGGAAACGGTCAGGTTGCCGTTGTTGACGAAATTGGCGGCCGCTGTCTCGGCCGAGCCGATGCTCTGCGCAACGCCGCTGTCGATATGCGCGCTGGCATAGACGCTGCCGCTCGCAATGGCATCGATCAGAATGTTGCCGTCGTTGGTGAAATTCAGCGCCACGTCGTCGCCGGTGGCGACGTGCTGGAAGATCGCGATGCCGTCGATGTTGGCGTTGCCGTTCGCCCCGCCCGTCGAAATCGCGCCGACTTCGGCGGTCTGGTACGGATAAGTCGTGGTGTCGTAGGCCGCGTTGGTCATGCCGAGCGTGATGTCGCCGCCGGCGTCATGCTGGACGATCTTGCCGGTCGGGACCGAATTGACCGTCGCCGCCCCACCCGCGGTGTTGATGACGCCAAAGAAACACTCCGCGTTATCGGCGATCGTGCAGATCGAGATCGTCGGGTCGGTTGAGCTCGTCCCGGCATGCGTGCCGTCGGCCAAGGCATCGTGCGGCGCGGCGAACGCCGGCGCTGCGAAAATCGAAGATACACCCAGTGCGGAAATCGAGGCTCCGGTGAGAAGCGCAATACGCCGGTGCGAGGTCTTCATGAATGTATCCCCTGTTCTTAATGCCGCGGCCGCGGACTTTTGGTTACGCTTGGAAAACCCCTCCCTGGATGGCTGCAAAGTCGGCACGCAATGCAGCCCGCCCCCAAGGCGGGATATTCCTCTAACCGTGGCTTATGCCCGCATTGTCGGAAAAGCAAAGCCAAAAAATTGATCCGGATTGCGTATATCCGCCATTCCGGCGGCCCCCTGTGGCGAAGCCGCAACAGTGCCGCCGGCGTCGCGCGCGCGCGTATGCGGATAGGTTGCGTGGGTTCCGCGAAATTGTGCAGTTCAGTTCGCAGCAAGGTTCGGGCGCTGACAATAAGCCCCCGTCGACGGCGCCGGGACGACTCGCTATCGGATGCCCGCGCTTTTTCCACACCCACGTTCAAGATCAGGGGAGACCGAATTGTCCAAAGCTTATGTTTCGCTCGCGTTGATGGTCGCGCTCGGCGCCGGTGCTCCGGCCCTGGCGACCGCTGCGCCGACGCCCGCCGCATCGAGACCCGCCGTATCGAAGCCCGCTGGCGCCGCCCAGGCCGCTCCGACCCGCGCCGCGCTGCTCAAGGGGCTCGACAACGCCTTCAAGAACATCGACACCAACGGCGACGGCTCGATCAGCGCCGCCGAAGCCCAGGCCACTGAAGGCAAGATCCAGCAGCAGCAGCTCGCGCGCCGGCGCAGCAACATCGAGGCCGAGTTCACCAAGCTCGACACCAACAAGGACGGGCAGCTGAACAAGGCCGAGTTCATGGCCGCCGCGTCGACCGCCCCGGTGAGCGCGCCCAACGGCGCCGCGATCGTCACCCAGCTCGACACCAACAAGGACGGCAAGATCAGCCCGGACGAATATCGCGCGCCGCGCCTTGCCATTTTCGACAAGCTCGACACCAACAAGGACGGCACCATCAGCGCGACCGAGCGCCAGGCCGCCATCGCCTCCCGCACCAAGAAGTAAGCGCCTCGGCGTTCGTTGGATAAAGGCCGCGCGGTCTCCTATGGCGCGCGGCCTTTTCGCGTCTTAAGGACGACTCTTCCCCGGGGTAGCGCTGCCGGCGCTTGAGAAACCTGCACGAGCAGGAGACCCGTCGAACCTGATCCGGCTGACACCGGCGGAGGAAGAGGAGTCTAACATGGCCGACGCACTCGCTCGCACCGAACTGACCGTTACCACCGGGCCGATCCGGGGCTCGCGCAAGATTTACGTCGGGGAGCGCCCAAGTCTTGGCAGGGGCGTCGCGATGCGCGCGGTCGACCTCGAGCCCAGCTCAGGCGAGCCGCCGGTCGTGCTCTACGACACCAGCGGACCTTACTCCGACCCGCAGCAGCGCATCGACATCATGGCCGGTCTGCCCGAGCTCCGCGCCGACTGGATCCGCGCGCGCGGCGACGTCGAGGAAGTTTCCGCGCGAGACGTCCGCCCCGAGGACAACGGGCAGCTCGGCCCGGACCGCTCCGGCGGCGTCGCCTCCTTCCCCAACACCCGCAAGCGCGTGCTGCGCGCCAAGCCCGGGGCCAACGTTTCGCAGATGCATTACGCGCGCCGCGGCATCGTCACGCCCGAGATGGAATATGTCGCGATCCGCGAGAACATCGGCCGCGAGGAGCTGTTCGTCACCCGCGACGGCGAGGACTTCGGCGCCTCGATCCCCGATTACGTCACCCCCGAATTCGTCCGCGACGAGGTCGCCCGCGGCCGCGCCATCATCCCCAACAACATCAACCACCCCGAAAGCGAGCCGATGGCGATCGGCCGCAACTTCCTGGTCAAGATCAACGCCAACATCGGCAACAGCGCGGTCGCGTCCGACGTCGCGGCCGAGGTCGACAAGATGGTCTGGGCGATCCGCTGGGGCGCCGACACGGTCATGGACCTGTCGACCGGCCGCAACATCCACGACACCCGCGAATGGATCGTCCGCAACTCGCCGGTGCCGATCGGCACCGTCCCCATCTACCAGGCGCTCGAAAAAGTCGGCGGAGTCGCCGAGGACCTCAATTGGGAGGTCTACCGCGACACGCTGATCGAGCAGGCGGAGCAGGGCGTCGACTATTTTACCATCCACGCCGGCGTCAGGCTCCCATACGTCCCGCTGACCGCCAAGCGCGTCACCGGGATCGTCAGCCGCGGCGGCTCGATCATGGCCAAATGGTGCCTCGCCCACCACCGCGAGAGCTTCCTCTACGAGCGCTTCGCCGAGATCTGCGAGATCATGAAGGCCTATGACATCGCCTTCAGCCTCGGCGACGGCCTGCGACCCGGCAGCATCGCCGACGCCAATGACGAGGCCCAGTTCGCCGAGCTCTATACGCTGGGCGAGCTGACCAAGCTCGCGTGGAAGCACGACGTCCAGGTGATGATCGAGGGCCCCGGCCACGTGCCGATGCACAAGATCAAGGAGAATATGGAGAAGCAGCTCGAGGTGTGCGGCGAGGCGCCCTTCTACACCTTGGGGCCGCTGACTACCGACATCGCGCCCGGCTACGACCACATCACCAGCGGCATTGGCGCGGCGATGATCGGCTGGTTCGGCACCGCGATGCTTTGCTACGTCACCCCCAAGGAGCATCTCGGCCTCCCCGACCGCGACGACGTCAAGGTCGGAGTGGTGACGTACAAGCTCGCCGCCCACGCCGCCGATTTGGCGAAGGGCCACCCGTCCGCCCGCGCCCACGATGATGCGCTGTCCCGCGCGAGGTTCGACTTCCGCTGGCGCGACCAGTTCAACCTGTCATTGGACCCCGAAACGGCCGAGGCGTTCCACGACCAGACCCTCCCCGCCGAAGGCGCCAAGACCGCCCACTTCTGCTCGATGTGCGGCCCCAAATTCTGCTCGATGAAGATCAGCCAGGAAGTCCGCGACTTCGCGCGCCTGCAAGAACAAGGCGCCGCCGCGCCTTCAACCCTCTCCCTTGATGGGAGAGGGCAGGGTGAGGGTGACGCCTCCGCTGTACGGACGCTCGAGGAAGCCGACTTGTCCGCCGAAGCCGTGGCGAACGCTGGAATGGCCGAAATGAGCAAGCGCTTCCACGACGAAGGCGGCGAGCTTTACGTGCCGGCGGCGGAGTGATCCTCGCCCTCCTCCTTGCCGCCGCGGCCCAGCATGCCACGGCCCAGCTCGTCGGCACCTGGCGCCTGGTCTCGGCGACCCAGAGGATGGCGGACGGCCACGAACGGCCGGACCCCGACCTTGGGCCCCGACCCCGCGGCTACATCACCTATACCGCCACCGGGCGGGTCTGCACGATGATCGGAAGCAGCGAGCGGCCGCGCTGGGTGGATGGCGCGCACCCGACCCCGGCCGAGGCCAGCGCCATCTTCGCCAACATGGTTGCTTACTGCGGCACCTATACCCTCGACGAGGCGGCGGGCGTGGTCGTCCATCACGTCGAGCTCGACCTGTCGCCGAACCGCATCGGAACCGACCGCAAGCGCTTCTTCAAGCTTTCGGGAGATCGCCTGGAGCTTCATCCGGCGCCGCCCTGGCCGGCGGGCGTGCGAGACTGGACGGTCGCGTGGCGGCGGGTTCGCTGAAGAACACATGGCCGAGATGAGCAAGCGCTTCCGCGACGAAGGCGGCGAGATTTATGTGCGCGCCGGATGATTCGCCGTCTTTTTGGCCTTCGAAAACGAGCCGTCGCAGCTGAGCAGCACGACGCAACGCTTGAGCTGTTGAGGTCGGATTGGCGCTGTTCCTGCTGCGGCGAGTGGCACCACGGTTTGATGGACATGGCCGCTCACACTCCCGATCCGTGGCCCGACGAACCCACCTACGAACCGAATTCGGCACTGCGGCTGGAGGGCAACTTCCTGTCGGAAGACTTTTGCGTGCTGGAAGGCGAGCATTTCTTCGTTCGTAGCCTGCTCGAAATTCCCGTTGATGGACTGGAGAGACCGTGGGGCTTCGGATGCTGGAGCACCCTCAGCCGCACCAATTTCGAAAAGTACGTCGCCGGCTTCGACGACGGCGAATATGAAGACGACGGGCCGTGGTTCGGGTGGCTTTCCAATCGGCTCAAGATCTACTTCGACGAGGGAGAGCCGATAGGCGTACACGTGCTTCCGCACCCAAATCGCCAGCGACCCAGACTAATCGTAAAGGACCAGGATCATCCGCTCGCGATCGCTCAGCGCGACGGCATAACCGCTGAACCGATGCTGTCCCTGTTGCGGGCATACGGTCACGGCCCCACCGTTCAGTGAGCAAACGCTTCCAAAACGAAGGTGGCGAGATTCACGCCCCCGCGGCGGAGTGATTTAGACTTCAGCCCGCTCATTTCCGTGTTTCGAGACTTGCCATCGCCAATACGACAAGTTTCATGGAGGGCATGGCGAACAATCCTCAAGGCGATACGCAGCAACCAGATTTCGACGTTCCATGGTTGGAGCGATGGCGAGCGGCTGATTTCTCGTGGCCGGGACTAGCGAAACATCGCTCTTGGCTAACCGGTCAAGGAGGAACTCTTCAAGAATTTCTGCGCGCGATGGAGAATCAAGCGACGGACGCCGATTTGCTGGAGCGCGGAATTTTGATCGGTTGTGGCGAGTACGGAGTTTTCCATGTGTTATTCGTCCCGGAAGATTGGGCCGAATCGCAACAAGCTGCAATTTCGGCACCTGATCTTCTTGCGGCGAAGGAGCGGTATTGGCAGGGGCTCTTTACTAACGGTCCCCTTCGAGATGGCAGCGACGCCACTTTGTCGGGTGTCCACCTACCACTGGACGTCGAACGTCGCTTGGTTTCCAGCGCACGCGCTTCATTCGACTGGGTGCGGTTCAACTCGGAACTTCGAAGCATTCCGAGGCGCGGCGACCGTTCATTTACATGGTGCTTCTTCGGCGAGCAGCTCAACTTCTATGGAAGGGCGAATGCTGGCAGCGGAGAGTGCACCGTTCATTTCACATGGTGTGAGTTTGCGAAACCAATAATTTTGGAGAAAGTCTCAAATCTCGACTCGCTCGACCTTAATGGCAGCTCACTCCACGAAAAATTGGAGGTAAGCGATTCTGATCTCTCGATAGTGCGATTAGATCATTGTGATGCGAAATCGCTGAGTATCACTGAGACCAGCGTCAGAGGTCCGCTCACCATCGGAGGCTCGACGATTGAATGGATTGAATGGATCAACTGCACGTTTGACGCCCACGTGCTTCTTGTCGACTCGGAGATAAAGAAGTCAATCGGTCTATTGGCATGTGACTTCAGAAGCCGCCTCACTCTTGCCGAGATAACTTGGCCTGCATCGTCTTATGGCTGTGCGTCGGCCTCTGGATCCAAATTTGATGGCATCGTGGAAATCGCGGGCGGCGAACCGCCGCCCGTTCAGCTTTTCCAAGAGGCTGAGTTTAGGAGCAAGGTCTCGCTGAATTCATTCTCGGACCGGTCGAGACGGGAAAGTTTCAAGAAAGAGTTGGCCGCGGTAGGAAGTCAGTCTGAGCAGACTTTCAACAAGCAGAAGCATGCACAAGACGTTGAGTCAGGGTGTAGAACCTTGAGGAAGGTCGCCGAGGCTGCCGGTGACGTGCAAAGCGAGCAGCTTTGGCACCGGGCTGAGTTGATTGCCCGTCGAGCACGCGGCGAAAGCGCCGCATCGGAAAAGTCGTTTTCGAGCCTGTATGGGCTACTAGCTGATTACGGTTTGTCGATATCCAGGCCATTCGTCGTCTTGGGCGCCGCAATGGCGCTCTTTGCGCTCATTTATGCGTGGATTGGTGGAATGAGCTGGTTTGGTTCTATCGATTGGCGCAGCATCGAAGAAGGGCTCGGGTATTCGCTAAATCGAACGCTTCCGATTGGCGTCTTTGCAGAGGATCATAATGCTTGGCGAGAACATCTGTTGGGTAGCAGTGGGCAGGTGGGTGATATTGCGGTACGCGCGATAGCGACGGCTCAGACAATTTTCTCGGCGACACTTATTTATCTCGGTGTCATGGCAATTCGGCGAAAGTTTCGGATTTCCTGAACACGGGTTGGGCCGCACCCGGCAAGGGCCCGCCCTCATCAGCTTGGAATCCAGTTTTGCGAGGCATGGAATTGCAGGATCAAGCGGCACCGGCGGGCTAATCGCCGCTCACAAAAAGCTGTCCTATTCGCTCCGGATTTGCTTCACCCTGATCGATGGGCGGACGAACGAGCAAAACCAATCCAGCAGCACGCGCGGTCGGCCGTGCACTGCCGAAGGAGCGGGCGCACAAAACATCGCCGTCACTGCGAAGATTGGTGAAGTTTCAGTGGCAGCCGGTCTTAGACCGAGCCGCCACTCCCTCGCGTACGCGCGCGCCTGCACGCACATGTCGCTGCCAACTTTGGCAACTTCCGAGCGTTCAGATTGCCGGCATTGGGCGCGTTTTTGGGCTCAGCTCTTCCCCATCCGCACCAGCGCCGCATCCAGCGCCTACAGGAACCGCGGCCGGTCGGCCCTGGCGAACGGCGCCGGCCCGCCGGTCATCCCGCCGCGCTCAGGCCACGGCGCCCCACAACCTCCTCAATTGCGTCTCGCTGCCGTTGAATTTGTCGCGATCGCACCTGCCGATGCCCTTGACCGTATGCGGCTGCGGGCCGACGGCGCCATCCGTATATTGCCACATCGTCCAGGTCGGCCAGTTTGGCGGCACGACTGCCGTCGGGCCATATTGGGCGATCCACAACCAGCTTTTCGCGAGCACCGAATCACTCCCCGCGCCAAGCTTTTCCTTGAGATAATGACCCGCGTAGAGACCGGGCCATTGGCCGGTCTGCTCGAACACGTGGGTATTGAACGCCCGCGCCTCCTCGAGCGACATCGACGGTCCCGAGGGGTTCGGCTCGAAGTCGAGCACCAGCAGCGTGTCGGTCGGATCGCCGACGGCGGTGAGGAATTGGATAGCCTGCTTCACGCCGTCGGAGCCGGTCGCGAAATGATACGCGCCCCACAGCAAGCCGGCGGCACGAGCCCGCGTGCGGTTCGTCCGGTACATAGGATCGATATTGGCTTGCCCCTGTGACGCTTTGTGGATGACTCCCAGGATGCCGTCCGCCTTCGCCTTGGCAAAATCGAGACGAGTGCCGTTGTGGTGCGAAATGTCGATGACTGCATTGATCGTCATGGGAATCTCCCCGGACCGGGCGATTCGGCGTGCCCCTTTTATGCTGATTCAATCGCTTCGCCCAATGTCGGACTTCACTTCCCCAACCGCACCATTGCTTCGTCCAGCACTTGCAGGAACCGCGAGCGGTCCGCCTTGGCGAACGGCGCCGGGCCGCCGGTCACTCCGGCCCCCGAGCGCAAATCGGCCATGATCGCCCGCGTTGCGATCGCGCCGCCGATCGACGCGGCAGTGAACGGCTTCCCGTTGGGGCCGATGACCGTCGCGCCCTTCTTGAGGCAGCGGTCGGCGAGGAGGATGTCGCCGGTGATCACCACCGTCTTCGCGTCCATCGCTTCCGCGATCCAGTCGTCGGCGGCGTCGAATTTGTCGGATACCACCACCCGCTGGATCAGCGGATGATCGGGTACGCGCATGTGGCTGTTGCTGACGACCGTGACGGGCACCTCGCGCCGCCACGCGACCTTGTACACCTCGTCCTTCACCGGGCAGGCGTCGGCGTCGACCAGGATCTTGACGGCGCTCGTCACGATTCCCTGTTTCGGCGCTCTCAGCTGTTCTTCAGGTTCTCCAGCCCGCGCGCGCCGCCTTTTTGTGACGGGTTGGCGGCGATGGTCTTCACCTTCGCCTTCTTGGGCTTGCGCGCTTCCTTGCTCTTTTTCTGCTGTCCCTTGGCCACGGCTGATCTCCTGCTGCGACGCGGCGGATGCGCCACCTCACGGCAGTCATAGCCTGATGGCGGCGACACTCAAACGGTCAGGCGAGGCTGGCCTTACCTTGGATAAGGTTGCAGGATGCGCCGGCTCCGGCGAAGTAGCGCCACACCTGCATCCGCGAAGGCGCAACCAATCCGATGACCTGTCGTTAAGCGCCGCTGATGCCCGCCCTTCGCCATGCGCTCGCCGCCGCCGGTTCTATCCTCGTCGCTCCGCTTGCCTCGGCAGAGGAGCGGCAGGTCGATCCGCTGCAC
The DNA here is from genome assembly GCF_000620665.1 of Sphingomonas sp. URHD0057. Classification (GTDB taxonomy): domain Bacteria; phylum Pseudomonadota; class Alphaproteobacteria; order Sphingomonadales; family Sphingomonadaceae; genus Sphingomicrobium. Next base: position 14,345 of record NZ_JIAU01000005.1, read on the forward strand.
TTCTTCGAAGGCCGCACGGAAACGCAGGGCACGGTCAAGGTCATGTTCCACAAGCCGTACCGGACGCGCAGCATCGGCGCCGGCCGGATCGAGCCGGACGGGACCCTGACGCTGGTCCAGCGCGTCGAGGACGAAGGCAAGCCGTCGCACGAGCGGCGCTGGCGCGTCCGCCGCGCGGGCCCGGATCGCTTCGTCGCCAGCATGACGGAAGCCGTAGGGCCGGTCGCGATCGAGCGGATCGGCAATCGCTATCGCTTCCGCTTCACGATGAAAGGCAACATGCGCGCCGAGCAGATCCTGACGCCCCAGCCCGACGGCCGCTCGGCCCGCAACATCATGAAGGTCAAGCGCATGGGCATCACCGTCGCGACCACCGAGGGCACGATCCGCAAGATCTGAGACGATGTACGCAGCAGACGTCCCACCGAACACAACCTTCTATCACGGCACCAAGGCCGACCTTGCCGTCGGCGAACTGATCCGTCCGGGCTTTGGTAGCAATTTCGTCGAGCGCGAGCTCAAGCACATCTATTTCAGCGCGACGCTGGAGGCCGCCACCTGGGGCGCCGAGCTGGCCAGGGGCCCAAAAGGACAGGAAGGCGCGCGCGGACGCATTTACATCGTCGAGCCGACCGGCCCGTTCGAGGACGACCCCAACCTCACCGACAAGAAATTCCCCGGCAACGTCACCGCCTCCTATCGCAGCCAGCATCCCTTGCGAATCACCGGCGAGGTCGACGACTGGGTCGAACATTCGCCCGAACGCCTCCAGGAAATGCGCGACAATCTCGCCAAGCTGAATGCCAACGGGGCCGCGGAGATCATCGAGGACTGAAACCAACATTTCGGAGACTTTCGTGCGCCCGTGACGTTGGGTTCGCTTCGAACCGACGGATGGAGGATTGAATGGCCACCGTGTCCCAAGCTGCGTCGCGCGCGCCGCTGCGTTATTCCAACGTGGCGGTGACGCTGCACTGGACCATCGTCGTCCTGCTGCTGACCCAGGTCTGGCTCGGCTTCACCTTCGCCGACATGCCGCGTGGCCCGGCGCGGATGGAGTATTTCACCTGGCACAAGACGGTCGGCGCGACGATCCTGTTGCTAACCCTGGTCCGGCTCGGCTACCGCTTGGCCAACCCGGCGCCGCCCTATCCCCCCGAAATGCCGCACTGGCGCCGTACCGCGGCGGTCTGGAGCCACCGCCTTCTCTATACTCTGCTGATCGTCCTGCCGCTGACCGGGCTGATCGCGGTGTCGGGCCACAGCTCCGGCTGGTTCACGCCGCTGGTCGGCAACATCCCCTTGCCGGTGGTGCCCGGGATCAACGAGGCGACCGGCGAGATTTCGGGCGACGTCCACGTGTTCCTGGTGTGGTCGACGATTGCCTTGCTCGTCATCCACATCGGCGCCGCGCTCTACGAGCAGTTCGGCACAAAAACGGGCGTTGCCTATCGAATGCCTCCGTTCCGGGCTCGGGACGGGGAGCGCGCGGTCATCGCCCAAGGTTCGGCCGCCGAGATTGACGCGACTCGACTTTGACCGGAGACGCCGCCCGGTTCCCCGAGCGGCGCCTTCCTCCTTGCGAGTTGAATGCTTTGGTTACGCCGCTTCGGACTGGCGCTCCGGTTCGTCCATATTCTCCGGAAGTCCGGCGTCGCCTTCCACCGCGCGCGCTTCACCGGCCGCGACCTCGCGATCGCGCTTGTCGAAGAAGGCGGCGCGCTTGAGCCGCTTCCTCAGCGACTGCGATGGATTGTCCGAAGTCGGACCGTGCATGGCGCGCTCGACCCAGGTCTCGCCCGGCTTGGCGCTGTTCGAAGCCTGCTCGTTGCCCCACGAGAAGGCGGACGCTTCGGCCGCGACGGTCGGCTGCGCCTCCGCCACTGGCGGCGAGGGGATGTCTTCGCTCGCCGATTCGTCCGGGGCAGGCTCGGGCGACTCATATTGCCATGCCCCTTCGTCCTCGCGGCGACGCTTGCGGCGGTTCATCACGATTGCCGCGCCACCAAGGGCAATCACCGCCAAGGCGCCGCCGCCGAACTTGAGCGTCCGCTCGTCGAACGGACCGTTGAACGGGTTCGCCTTTGGTTTCGCGGATTGCGCCGCCGGCGCGGCGGCATCGGCTTTCCCGCTGAGCGCGGGGCTGGCGGAAAGGTCGACGACGGGCTTCGGCCCCGCCGCCAGGGTTGGGGACAAGGCGACTGACGCGGCAATCGCGGCAGCGCCTGCTCGTGCATATAGCGTTTTGTGGTTGGTCATCATGCCCAAACAACGGCCGTACAAGGCGCAAGTCGCCGGATTATCGGCTAATGGAAGTCTCAGGTGGACGGGTCGATCCGTTTTCTCGCGGGCGCGAATCGTTCCCGCATTGGCCGCATCCACGAGGCCGTGCATCGCGACGGAAAGATGTCTCGGCGGCTTGCTGTTTGCCGGCATGTCGGCGAATGGACGAGCATGGTTGGCGACATCGCAGCGAGCCCGGCCCGCAGACCAGGCGTGAGCGAGGAGGTCGCGCTTTTCTCCTACGGGACGCTGCAGCTGCCGGCGGTTCAACGCGCGACTTACGGGCGATTGCTCGAGGGCCAGGCGGACGCTCTGCCCGGTTATCGCCTCCAGCCTCTCGAAATCAGCGACCTTGAAGTGGTTCGGTTGAGCGGAAAAGCGGTGCATTCGATCGCCGTCGCGACCGATGATGTCGCCGACCGCGTCGCCGGGATGGTATTCCGCCTGAGCCAGGCGGAGCTGGACGCGACCGACGCTTATGAAGTTGATGCCTACGGGCGCGTCGAAACGCGGCTCGAGTCGGGCCGTACGGCGTGGGTGTACGTCGGGGCGGCTACCGGCCCTTGAGGCGTTGCACCGCAGCCAGGGTCTTGGCGACGTGCTGGCTGAAGTCGAGGTCGTCGTGGACCATGACGATCTTGCCGCCCTTGGCGATCACGTAGGATGTTCGCGTGGTGATGCCGGGATGCGCAGCCCACGCCACGTCATACGCCTTCTGCGTCGCCGGGGTCGCTGTGGCGACCGGGAAGGCGCTGCGGCATTCCTTGACCGAGAAGTCCTTCAACGTCGCGACATTGTCGGCCGACATGCCGATCACCTGCGCGCCGGCTTTCTTGAAATCGCCGATCGATTCGCTGAAGGCGTGAGCCTCGGCGGTGCAGCCGGACGTGAACGCCTTGGGGAAGAAATAGAGGACGACCGGACCCTTGTGCAGCTGCTGGGCGAGATGGAGCCTGAATTCCTTGCCGCCAACCGCTCCCGTGGTGGTGAAATCGGGGGCTTTGGCGCCCACCGGAAGTGCGGCCTGGGCCGGAACGGCGAAGGCTGCGGCGATCAGTCCCGCGAGAAGCTTGCGCATCGTCGACTCTCCTTGACGCGCAATCCTTAGCGCGCGTCCCCGATGAGTGCGAGGGGATGCTCGTCCGGTTCACCGGCTGGCGAGCTTAGTGCTGAGGCGCCAGCCAGCCGATGAGCACGTAGAACAGGACCATGAGCGGGCCGGTGATCAGGGTCAGGCCAACGAAGCCGAGGCGGATCAATAGCGGATCAACGCCGGTATAGTCGGCGAGCCCGGCGGCGACGCCCATGACCTTGGCGTCGCGCCGGTTGATCAGGAAACGTCCGTTCATTTCAAGTTTTCCTTGGGATTGAGGGTTCAGGCGATCGGCAGCGACGTGGCGGCCGAAACGAGCAGGAGCGCGGAAACGAGCGCACCGGCGAGAACGGTGGCGGTCTCACGAGCGGAAATGAAAGAAGCGAACATGTTCACAATCCCTTTTGTCGTAGCGAACCCGACCATCGGGTCCATGCCGTATACACTGCAGGGATCGTGCCAAATTGAAAAAGCCGTTGTTTTTCAGTGATGCTTGCGCTGTGCTACCCGAACACCGGCGCATTTCATGCTGTTTGTTGGGGAAAAATCCCAATCCCGGACGTCTTGGTCGCTTGCACGCTTGTCCGGAAATGGACACGCGCTACAAATGTAGTTCGTTTCCGGTCAACTCGACGTGGTGTCGCCGCCGTCGGGGTGCAGCACTTGCCCCGTCATGTAGCTCGCATCTTCGCAGGCCAGGAACAGGAAGGACGGCGCGACTTCGTTCGGCTGGCCGGGGCGGCCCATCGGCGTGTCCTTGCCGAACTCCGGGATCTTCTCCGGCCGCTGACCCCCCGACGGATTGAGCGGAGTCCAAATCGGCCCCGGCGCGACGGCGTTCACGCGAATGTCCTTCTTGACCAGGTTCAGGGCCAACGAGCGCGTGAACGCGGTGATCGCACCCTTGGTTGAACTGTAGTCCAGGAGCTCCGGCGAGCCGGCATACATCGTCTCCGACGTACAATTGATGATCGCCGACCCTTGCTTGAGATGCGGCGCCGCCGCTTGGCTCATAAAGAACATCCCGAAGATGTTGGTCTGGAAGGTCCGCCGCAGCTGCTCCTCGGTGATATCGGTGATGTCCTTGTCGGGGTGCTGCTCGCCGGCGTTGTTGACGAGGATGTCGAGGCCGCCGAGCTGGTCGACGGTCTGCTTCACCGCTTTCTCGCAGAATGCCTTGTTGCCGATGTCCCCCGCTATGGTGATGGCGCGGCGTCCTTCCGTCTCGACGATCTCCCTCGTCTTCGCGGCATCGTCATGCTCGCACAGATAGACGATCGCGACGTCGGCGCCCTCGCGCGCGAACAGCGCGGCAACCGCACGCCCGATGCCGCTGTCGCCGCCGGTGACCAGCGCGATCTTCCCGTCGAGACGTCCCGATCCAGGGTAGCGCGGCTCCCAGTCGGGCTTGGGCTCGAGCCGGCTTTCATGGCCCGGCAAGCCGTCCTCGTGGATCATCGGCTCCATGACGTCAGACATTGCGCTTACTCCTTCGGCGCGACGCCCATGCCCTCACGCTCGAAGTCTTTCGAAGTCGCTTGGTGTACTTCGTTCTTCGACGCTTTCTTGCCGCGGTGTCCGCGTGGCACCTTGGGCGTGGTCTCGGTGGTCTTCATGAAATCAGAAACCCGCCGCGCCTTGGCGTAGTTCCGTTCAGCCGCGGCGAGCGCCTGCGGGGATCGGCCGCTCGGCGCCAGCGTCCGCGGAGGTCGCGCTTCCCGGCCTGCAGCGTGCAACCAGAGTGGGGAAGTCGAAATTCGTATTCGCTTCAAGCGCCGCGCCCGTCGCCGCTGAGCATTGCTCGGCGCTTGAATAATGCGCCCCCAACGTCGCAACCTGCGAACATTGCGAACCGCCGTCGGCGCAGCCCAATATTGCAATTACGAAATAGCCCGCGCCCATTTTAACTTCCTGTTGCCTGGCCTCTTAGAACAATTGATTTTGTCAGCGGTTCCAGTGATTTCGCCGCGATCGTTTGCTCCGCGGCGTGAGGGAACCTACCTAGTCACGAATGGCCACCACCCCCTCCCACGAATTGCAGAAACCGAGCGGCGGCTTCGGCGCGCTGTGGCGCTTCCTGCCGATGTTGTGGCCGAAGGGCGAGGCCGAGCTCAAGCTTCGCGTCGTCGCGGCGGTGGTGCTGGTGCTCGCCGGCAAGGCCGCGGTGCTGCTGATGCCGTTTGCCTACAAAGCGGTGATCGACCGCATGTCGAGCCATGCGGTGCCGTTCGGCGTCGTCGCCGCGCTGGTCGCAGGCTATGCGACTGCGCGCTTCGCCGGCGTCCTCTCGGACAATCTGCGCAATGCCTTGTTCGAGAAGGTCGGCCAGAACGCCGCGCGCCGGCTGGCCGGGCAAGTCTTCCGCCACATCCATGACCTGTCGCTGCGCTTCCACCTCGAGCGCCGCACCGGCTCGCTGAGCAAGATTGTCGAGCGCGGGACCAAGAGCATCGACATGATGCTCTATTTCCTGCTGTTCAACATCGGCCCGACGCTGATCGAGCTGACCGCGGCGTGCATCATCTTCTTCGTCAAGTTCGGTTTCGGCCTGGTCGCCGCGACCCTCGCCATGATGGCGTTCTACATCGGCTTCACCCGCCGCGTGACGGAATGGCGCGCGGCGCTCCAGCGTCAGATGAACGAGGTCGACAACAAAGCCATCGGGCGCGCCGTCGACTCGCTGCTCAACTACGAAACCGTCAAATATTTCGGCGCCGAGGAACGCGAGGCGAAGCGCTACGACGAGGCGATTGGCGCTTTCGCCAACGCAACCATCCGCAACGAAGTCAGCCTCGCCTGGCTCAACATCGGCCAGGCCCTGATCACCAACCTGATGATGGCCGGCGCGATGATCTTCACCGTCTGGGGCTGGAGCAAGGGCCGCTTCACGCCTGGCGACGTGGTCTTCATCAACACCATGCTGATGCAGCTGTTCCGACCGCTCGACATGCTCGGCTGGGTCTACCGCTCGATCCGTCAGGGCCTGATCGACATGGAAGCGATGTGGAACCTGCTCGACACGCCATCGGAAGTGACCGACAAGCCGAACGCCCCGGCCCTGCGCATCGTCAGCGGACAGGTCCGCTTCGAGGGCATCCGCTTCGGCTATGAGGACGGCCGCGACATCCTGCAGGGCCTCGACCTCGACATCCCCGCGGGCACGAGCTGCGCCATCGTTGGGCCGTCGGGCGCCGGCAAGTCGACCATCGCCCGTCTGCTCTACCGCTTCTACGATCCGACCGCGGGCCGCATCCTGATCGACGGCCAGGACATCGCCGACGTCACCCAGACGAGCCTTCGCGCGGCGATCGGCATCGTCCCGCAGGACACCGTGCTGTTCAACGAGACCATCGGCTACAACATCGCCTACGGGCGCGACGGCGCTTCGCAGCAGGAGGTCGAGCACGCGGCGGCCGGCGCCGCAATCGACCGCTTCATCCAGGTCCTTCCCGAGCACTACCAGTCGATGGTCGGCGAGCGCGGGCTTAAGCTGTCGGGCGGCGAGAAGCAGCGGGTCGCGATCGCCCGGACCCTGCTCAAGAACCCGCCGATCCTGGTCCTCGACGAAGCCACGTCGGCGCTCGACAGCCGCACCGAGCAGGCGATCCAGGAAACCCTCGACCGGGTCGCCGAAAGCCGCACCACGATCATGATCGCGCACCGCCTGTCGACCATCGTCGATGCCGACCAGATCATGGTCCTCGACAACGGCCGCATCGTCGAACACGGCACCCACGAGACCCTGCTAGCCAGGGATGGGCTTTACGCCGAGCTGTGGACTCGGCAGGCTGCCGAACGCTCGGAGCAGGTAACGGCGGAAGCGGCGGAGTGACTCCAGAGCAGATTCTCAAGCAGACCTTCGGATTCGATCATTTCCGCGGCGCCCAGCAAGATGTCGTCGGGCGCGTGCTTGCCGGCAAGCATACGCTGGCAGTGATGCCGACCGGCGCCGGCAAGTCGCTCTGCTACCAGCTTCCCGCGCTCCTCCGCGACGGGACCGCGTTGGTCATCTCGCCACTGATCGCGTTGATGCACGACCAGATCCGCAGCGCGGAGACGATCGGCATCCGCGCTGCGTCACTGACCTCGGCGGATGCCGACCGCGAGCGGACGATCGAGCGCTTTCGCGCCGGCGAGCTCGACCTGCTCTACGTCGCCCCCGAACGCGCCACGACCGGTTCGTTCCGACAATTGATCGACCGCGTTCCCTTGTCATTGATCGCCATCGACGAGGCGCATTGCGTGAGCGACTGGGGCCATGATTTCCGGCCCGACTATCGCCAGCTCAGGGGCCTGCTCGATCAGCACGCCGGCGTGCCGCGACTGGCACTCACCGCCACCGCCGATGCGCGAACCCGCGCCGACATTTTGACCCAGCTCGGAATCCCGCAGGACGGCCTCGTCCTCGCCGGGTTCGACCGCCCCAACATCCGCTATTGCGTCCGTCACCGCGAGCAGACTGGCAAGCAACTGCGCGAACTGCTCGCCGCGCAGCCAGGCCCGGCGATCGTCTATGCGCCGAGCCGCGACAAGGCCGAGAAGATCGCCGAGGCGATCGGCCGCGACGGGCGCCCGGCGGCGCCGTACCATGCCGGGCTCGAGCCGCAGGTTCGCGCCCGCAACCAGGCCGCGTTCGTCCATTCGGAGGAGATGGTGATCGCGGCGACGGTCGCGTTCGGCATGGGCATCGACAAGCCCGACGTGCGGCTGGTCGCCCACGCCGCGATCCCGAAAAGCATCGAGGCGTATTACCAGGAGACGGGCCGCGCCGGCCGCGACGGCGAGCCGGCGGAGGCATGGTTGTTGTGGGCCGCGCAGGACTTCGCGCGCGCTCGTCAGCGGATCGAGCAGGAAGTGGAACCCGAGCGCCGCCCGGCCGAGCGCGAGCGGCTGAACGCGCTGGCGATGTTCGTCGAGGCGACCGGCTGCCGCCGCGCGATCCTGCTCAGGCATTTCGGCGACGACCCGCCGGAGCGGTGCGGCAATTGCGACAATTGCCTGGAGCAGCCACAAACCATCGACGCGACCGAGGTGGCGCGCAAGCTGCTCTCCGCCGCCTTCCGCACCGAGATGCGCTTTGGCGTCGGACACCTCGCCGACGTGCTCGCGGGCAACGACAATGAGAAAGTGCGCAGCTTCGGCCATCACCGCCTGTCGGTGTTCGGGATCGCGACGCCAGAGGAGATCGCGCTGGTGCGGCCGGTGGCCCGGGCGCTGATCGCCCGCGATGCGCTGCGCGCCGATGCGTATGGCGGGCTGTCGTTCGGCCCTGGCGCGCGGCCCATCCTCAAGGGCGAGCAGGAACTCCATGTTGGCGTCCCGCCGCCGCGCAAGCGCCGCCGCGATCGCGATTCCGGCCCCGCCGATCCGCTGTTCGACGCCTTGCGCGAGACCCGCCGCGCTCTCGCCGCCGAGTCCGGCGTTCCGGCCTATGTCATCTTCCACGATTCGACGCTTCGCGAGATCGCCGCCGCGCGGCCCCGGAACCTTGCCGAGTTGGCGCAAGTTAACGGCGTTGGCGAGGCCAAGCTTGCTCGCTATGGGGACGCGATGCTCGCCGCGGTCGCTGCCGCCCGCTGACCATTCAGGCTCGCGCAAGGCGGGTTCGATTAGGCCGTAACTGATTGAGATATTGGAAAGATGTTATGATGCGTAACCTTCTGCTCGCGTCCGCCGCGCTGGCGGTCGCCGCTGCGGCTCAGCCCGCGCTCGCCGCCCCCGCCAAGGCCCGGCCCGCTGCGTCGGCGACACTTCCGGCGTCTAATCCATTCGCGCAGACCAGCGCGCTGGCGTTCCAGACCCCCGATTTCGCGAAGATCAAGGACAGCGATTATCTGCCCGCGCTGCTCGCCGGCATGGCCCAGCAGAAGCAGGAAGTAACCGCGATCGCCAACAACCCGGCGGCGCCGACCTTCGACAACACGGTCGTCGCGATGGAGCGCTCCGGGCTGCTGCTCGAGCGCGCCAACCTCGCTTTCTCCGCAGTCAACGGGGCCAACACCAACGACACGTTGCAAGCGACGGACACCAAGACCGCGCCGCTGTTCGCCGCGCACAACGACTTCGTCTATCTGAACCCCAAGCTCTATCACCGCTTCAAGACACTGCACGACAGCCAGGCGTCGCTCGGGCTAAATCCGGAGCAGGCCAAGCTCCTCGACGTCTATTACAAGCAGTTCGTTCACGCGGGGGCGGAACTGTCGCCGGCGAAGCAGGCGCAGCTCAAGACCATGAACACTCGGCTGAGCACGCTGCAGAGCCAGTTCGGCCAGAAGCTGCTTGCCGCTGCCAAGGCCGGAGCGCTCCACGTCAACGACGCCGCGGCGCTCGCCGGGCTGTCGCCCGAACAGCTCGCCGCTGCCCAGCAAGCCGCCAAGGACCGCAAGGTCGCGGGCTATGTCCTGCCGCTGCAGAACACGACCCAGCAGCCGTCGATCGATTCCCTGACCAGCCACGACACGCGCCAGAAGCTCCTCGATGCGAGCCTCAACCGCGCCGAGCATGGCGACGCCAACGACACGCGCGCGATCATCACCGAGATCGCGCAGCTGCGCGCGAAGAAGGCGGCGTTGTTCGGCTACCCGACCTGGGCCGATTACACGCTCTACGATCAGATGGCGAAGGACCGCGCGACCGCGGTCGGCTTCCTCGACCGGCTCGCACCGGCCACCGCCGCGAAGCAGCGCCAGGAGGCCGCGGACATCCGCGCGCTGGCCCAATCCCAAGGCGCCAACTTCACCCCGACGGCGGCCGACTGGAACTTCTACTCCGAGCAGATTCGCAAACAGCGTTACGCGCTCGATAGCGACCAGCTGAAGCCCTATTTCGAGTTCAACAAGGTGCTGACCGACGGCGTCTTCTATGCCGCCAACCAGCTCTACGGGCTAACCTTCACCGAGCGCCACGACATTCCGACGTGGAGCCCCGACATGCGCGTGTTCGAGGTGCATGATGCCGACGGCAGCCAGCTCGCGTTGTTCATGATCGACCCGTGGAAGCGCGACAACAAGTCGGGCGGCGCGTGGATGTCGAACCTGGTCAACCAGGCATATCTGCGCGGCACCAAGCCGGTCATCTTCAACGTCGAGAACTTCACCAAGCCTGCGGCGGGCCAGCCGGCGCTGATCAGCTTCGACGACGTGACGACGATGTTCCACGAGTTCGGCCATGCGCTGCACGGCATGTTTGCCGCGCAGACCTATCCGACGCTGCAGGGCACCAATGTCGCGCGCGATTTCGTCGAGTTCCCGTCGCAGTTCAACGAGAACTGGGCGCTCGATCCGAAGATCCTGTCCCACTACGCGGTCCACTATCAGACGGGGCAGGTGATTCCGGCCGATCTCGTCGCCAAGGTCAAGAGCGCCCGCACCTTCAACCAGGGCTATGAGAATGGCGAGGTGCTCGAAGCGGCGCGGCTGGACCTCGACTGGCATTCGCTGCCGGCGACGGCGGCGCGGCAGGACGTCGACAAGTTCGAGGCGGATGCTTTGGCCAAGAGCGGCTTTGACGTCGCCGACGTGCCGACCCGCTACCGCTCGAGCTACTTCCTCCACATCTGGAGCAACGGTTACTCGGCCGGCTATTACGCCTATCCGTGGACCCGGATGCTCGGCCAGGACGCGTTCAACTGGTTCGAGACCCACGGCGGCCTGACCCGCGCCAACGGCCAGCGCTTCCGCGACATGGTCCTGTCGCGCGGCAACACGCTCGATTATGCCGAGATGTACCGCGCCTGGGCCGGGCACGATCCGAGCATCAATCCGTATCTCGAATATTACGGGCTGACCGGCGCGGGTGCGACTCCGGCGATGGCCCCGGCTCCGCCGCCGTCAGCGCCGGCGGCGGCGCCAACGCCGACCGAGCGCGGGCGCTGAGTAGACGGCTAGGCGCAGGTCATGTGAATTGGCCGCCTAGCCGCTCCAATAAGTTCTTGCTTTGTCGCCGCGTTTGAGCACCACAAACGGAGCATGCTCCGCTACGCCACAGTTTTGTTCTTCGCTGTCGCGACGGCGGCCAATAGCGCCACCGACAGGCTGACCATTAGGGCGGGCGAGAGTTTGACGATCACGATCGGCGATAAGGGCCTCGCGGTCTTAACCCGCGAAAAAGCTGCTCCTCTGTCGGCTTTCGAGACAGAGGCCTTGCACGACGGCCAGGCGATCGTTGTACCGCCGGAAGCAAAGACGGTTGCACCCTTGGCTATCAATCACACGGATGCGCCGGCACCAAAGATTCGGATGGGACAATTGCGAATTGCGTTTCGGACTGTTTCCAATTCAGACGGTACTGCGATGCAGTCTTTGCTCACGCTTGAAAACGGTTACGCCAGATCGCTCCGCTATAGCGCAGTCATCCGTCGCGGCGAGCAATCGGTCCCGACCGATGTCTGCGATGTTCCGGCCGTGAAACCTGGCTTCGAGCACTGGCCATATGTGCTGGACGCCATCGACCTCTCAAATTTTGAGTTGCTCGAGGGCGACCAGATCGAGTGCCAGTAGAATGATCCACAAGCTCGACGACCGGACGTGGGTGAGCGGCCAGGTCGCTCCCCACGAGGTCGCCGGGCTGGCCGCGAGCGGCGTCACCCTGCTGGTCAACAACCGCCCCGACGGGGAGGATCCCGAGCAGCCGCTCGCCGGCGATATCGAAGCGGCTGCGGAGGCCGCGGGCATCGCTTATCGGTTCGTGCCGATCGTTCGGGGAATCGGGCCCGCAGACGTCGAATCGATGCGCGAGGCGCTGCGCGAGGCCGGCGACGGCGCGGTCCTCGCTTTCTGCCGATCGGGAACGCGGTCGGCCCTGGCGTGCGCGCTTGCGCATCGCGAAGGCGGGGCTTCGGCCGACGAGGTGACGGAGAAGCTGACCCGCGCCGGCTTCGACCCCGGACCAATCGCGCACCTGCTCTAGGGCTTGTACTCTCGCAGCAACCGCTGTGCGTCGCCCAAGTCTTCATCCAGCACCATCAGCCGCACCGGCAACAGCAGCACGTAAAACCAGCCGAAGACGTTATTGATGTCGGCGTCGAACAGGATTGCCTCGACGCCCTCGCTTTCGAGATACAGACGCGCGAGATCCGCCTCGACGCGTGAGCTGAAACGGCCGGCTTCGACGAGGTCGGTCACCAGGGAAAAACGTCGCCGGCCGCGATTTCAGCGGGGCGCGGATCACGGCCGAGCATCGCGTTGCGGTGCGGAAAGCGGCCGAATCGCTCGATCACGTCATGATGCTTCTTCGCGTAGCCCAGTTGATGATCGTCGCCGAGCCGAGTGAACAACAGCAGCGAGCGTTTCTGGTCTTCAAGATTCTCGCTGTGCTGGAACGGCATGTAGAGAAAGCCGCGCTGTTGCGGCTCAAGCTGCTCGTCAAACCCGTGATCGACCGCTTCCCTGGCGATTAACAGCGCCAGATGGTCGGTCGCGAACTGGTCGGCGGCGCCGCGGAACATGTTGCGCGGCATCTGGTCGAACAGAATGACGCCGGCGAGCGCGGTGAGCGGATCGTCGAGGAAGGCATCGACCGGCAGCTGGCGCTTCTCCACCCACAGCTTGAGGAAGCGCTGCTTGCAGATGTGGTCGAGCGCCGGATCCGCCTTCCACCATTGCCCGGGATCGAGCCCGAACCAGAACTGCAAAATGTCGCTCACCCACATCTCGCGCACCTTCTCGCTTCCTCACCGCGGTAGCGAAAACGGACCGCGTTTGCATTCGTCGCAATGATAGGCGGGCGGCATGACTCGATTTCCGCCGATGGGTAAACTCGTGCGACTAACTCTCGCAGCCGCGGCCGTATGCAGCGGAGCCCAAGCGTCAGCGCAGAACAGGGCGGACGACAACGCCGTCACGCAGGCCGAGGACGCGTTCGGCTTCAGCGTCGGCCGGGAAACGATCGGCATTTACGGTCCCGGCAATGCGCGCGGCTTTTCACCCACCGCGGCGGGCAATGTTCGCATCGACGGGCTCTACTACGACCCGGTTTTCGGCCTGCAGGGCAGTTTGGTCGATTCGACCAGCATCAAGGTCGGCCTGTCCGCCCAAGGCTATCCGTTCGTTGCGCCGAGCGGAATCGTGGATCAGACGCTCCGTCGGCCACAATCCAGGCTTGGGGCATCGGTCATTGCCAACGCGGACGATTATGGCAGCAAGGGCATTGAAGTCGACGGCTCGCTGCCGCTGACAGGGCGCCTGGGCCTGTTCGTCGGACTGAACGCCGGGACGACCGTATTCGTCAACGGCACCGACAACTTCAGCCACGCCGAAAGCATTATCGGGCGTTGGCGCCCGACCGACGCTATCGAAGTCACGCCGTTCTGGTCGATGTACAATGATTATGACGACGAGAGCGGGACACTCTATGTTGCTGCCGGAAGCTTCAACCCCTCGATTGACCGGCCCCACCACGACGAGGGGCCGCGCTGGGCCGATAATCGCTTCGCTGGCACCAACGCGGGCATTTTGACGAACGTCTCATTCGGCGAGAATTGGGTCGCCCGTCTCGGTGCCTTCCGATCGAGCGTCCGTAACCGGCACGCATACACGCATTTGCTCACCAACGAGCAACTGGACGGGACGGCCGAGCGGATCCTCATCGCCGATCCGCCAAACCATAGTCACTCGCTGAGCGGTGAGCTGCGGGTCACTCACAGCATCGCGGAGGGCCCGCGGCTGCACCTCATTCACCTCAGCGCTCGACGGCGCGATGCCCGGCGGGAATTCGGCGGCTCGGATTCGGTCAGTTTTGGGATTGGGAGGGTCGGCGAAAATGTGACTGCTGCCAAACCGGCTTTTGAATTCGGAGAGCAAACTCACCAGCACGTCGAGCAGATGAGCTATGGCGTGGCTTACGACGGCCGCTGGAAAGGCGTCGGAGAAATCAGCCTGGGTGTCTCGAAAGCAAACTATCGGAAACTGACCGACATCCCGGCGGTCCGCCAAGTGAAGGCACGGTCCAATCCCTGGCTCTACAATGGCACCGCGGCGATTGTTCTATCGAAATCCGTCAACGTCTACGCCGGCTACGCGCGCGGGCTTGAGGAAAGCGGGATTGCGCCGTTCACCGCCGCCAACCGCAACGAGCCCCTGGAAACGATCCTGACTCAGCAAAGAGACGCCGGTGTCCGTATTGGCGTCAGCAAAGACCTCAATGCCGTCGTCGGCGTGTTCGATCTAACGCGGCCCTATTTCGGTTTCGACACCGTCAATGCGTTCAAAAAGATCGGCTCGGTTCGAAGCCGCGGCGCCGAATTTTCCATTTCCGGGAAGGTCACGCCCAAGCTCAACATCGTCTTTGGCGGAGTGCTCTTAAAGCCGCGGGTCGAAGCCGACTCGGACGCCTCGGGCAACATCGGCTCGAAGCCATATGGAGTTCCGACCCACACCATCAATTTCAACGCGAATTGGCAGACGTCATTCCTGCAGGGGCTTCAGCTCGATCTCGGCGTGTCCCATCGCGGCAGACAGCCCGCGACAACCGACGACCTCGTCTATCTGCCGCCGCGGCTGAACGTGAATCTCGGGATGCATTATGGGTTCAGGCTTGCGCAGCACGCGGCAACCTTGCGGGTTCAGGTCACGAACCTGTTCGACAATCATGACGTGGCGACCTTCGGGCCCGGAATCTTTGGTCCCAAGGCTTCGCGCCAATTGCTCGGCTATTTGACCGTCGATCTCTAATCACTGTGGAAAACGGCTTCTAGTGACCCGCTCTCTCAACCACAGCATTCTCGATACGATCGGCAACACGCCCCTCGTCCAACTTCGACGCGTGGTGCCCAAAGACTGCGCCCGAATCCTGGTCAAGGTCGAAGGCCGTAATCCAACCGGCAGCATGAAAGACCGAATGGCACAGGCGATGATCGAGGCCGCGGAGCGCGACGGTAGACTCAAGCGTGGCGATACTGTCGTCGAATATACCGGCGGCAGCACCGGCGCCTCACTGGCGTTGATCTGCGCGGCTAAGGGTTATCGACTGCGCCTGTTCAGTTCCGACGCCTTCAGCGAGGAGAAGCTGGTGCAAATGGCGGCCTTCGGCGCCGACCTGACCATCATCCGTAGCGAAGAGGGCCGGATAACCAAATCTCTGATCGAAAGCATGATCGCCGCCGCCAAAGAGGCAAGCGGAGAGCCGGCCACATTCTGGACGGACCAGCTGAACAATGTGGACATGATTGCGGGCTATCGTCCGATGGGCCAGGAAATATGGAACCAAGCGAAGGGCCGGGTGGACGCGTTCGTTCAAGCGATCGGCACCAGCGCTTCGCTACAAGGTGTCGCAGCCGTGTTGCGGCAGAACAATCCGAATGTCCGGACCATCGCCGTCGAACCGAGCGAGTCTGCTGTCCTTTCGGGAGGGCCCACCGGCGCCCACAAAATCGACGGAATCGGCATCGGATATATCCCGCCACTGTGGGATCCCGACATTGTCGACGAAGTGATCTCCGTCTCGACAGCCGACGCGAATGCGATGGCGCTCCGCCTGACTGAGGAGGAGGGGTTGTTTGCCGGTACCTCATCCGGGGCAAACGTTGTGGCGGCTATCCGTGTCGGCCGGCGACTTGGACCCGATAGGACCGTGACCACCCTGCTGGTCGATTCAGGCCTCAAATATCTTGCGACCTATGGAAGAATGTTGGCGGCGCGGATCTCGCGCCACCCCAACGAATGCTAGTCCGCATCCACCGTCCCGAGCACCGTCGGCGCGCCGCCCGAGCTAATCGAAGCGGCGTGAGCAAGAGCCTCCTGCCCGCCCGCCGATTGAGCGCAGCGTTGCAGCGTGTCGATGTCCGGGAAGGTTACGTCGCTGAGGAAGTGGAACGGCGGCGTTTCGCCCGGACCGATAATCTTGCGGCTGGCAACGGCGGTCGCGCCGGTCAGCCGCGGCCCGGCAAAGGGCAGATGCTCGTCGCGATACGCTTTCGCGAAATCCGCAGCGTCGGTTGGTTGCGGATAAAGAATGAGCAGATGTGCAGCCATGATTGATCTCCTCCCATTGGCGAAGGAGCATTACGCCGGCTTGACCAGCTTCAGCGGTACGGAATCCTGACCCGCGGCAGGCTCCACATTGGCAAACATGTATCGGTCGAACCAGCTCGGGAACGCATGGACGAGAGGTCGCGGACCCTCGAGCCGCAATCCACTGCGCTGCGCCTCGCGAAATCCCAAATCGCCGCGCCACCACGCCACAAGGACTGCGAGGGGGCCGCCGAGGCTGATCAGTTCCGGATAACCCGGATTGTGGTGGCACAACGACGCTTCCGTCTGGCGAAGCAGGAGATAGCTGGGGCGATGGCCGTCGAACTCCAAGCGAACCACCAGCGGTTCGTTCGGGAGCGCAGCGAAATTCACCCTCCGCCGCATGTCGATCAGAAGCGGCTCGAGATCGAGGTCCTCGGCATGCGCCTGGCGCGGCAGCCATCGCTGACCCCAGAGGCCGAGCTCCTCGATTATCCCCAACAGCTCCATGCCCGCCGAGGTCAGTACATATTCCGGCCCACTTGAGCCCTCGGTTCGGGCAATCGCGCCGACGTGGGCGAGCATCTGAAGGCGTTCGGAGAGCATCGTCCGGCTGATCCGCGGAACTCCGCGCCGAATATCGTTGAATCGCTCGCTGCCGCACAGCAGCTCGCGGATGATCAGCAGAGTCCAGCGCCCGCCGAGGATATCGAGCGAGCGAGCCACCGCGCAGAACTGACCGGCGCCCGACATCGGACCAAGCTAGTCCTAATGCCGGCTGGCCGGGAGTCCAGAAAATGGACCGTCAGGCGGCGGTGCCTCCCACGGTCAACCCGTCGACCAGCAACGTCGGCTGGCCAACGCCCGCGGGCACGCTCTGCCCGCCCTTGCCGCAGACGCCGATGCCCTCGTCGAGGGCGAGGTCGTTGCCGATGCCTGTGACCCGGGTCAGGACGGTCGGGCCGTCGCCGATCAGCGTCGCGCCCTTGATCGGTTCGGCGATCTTGCCGCCGCGGATGCGGTAGGCTTCGGTACAGGAGAAGACGAACTTGCCGCTGGTGATGTCGACCTGCCCGCCGCCGAAGCTCTTGGCGAAAATGCCGTCCTTGACGCGACTGACGAGGTCGTCCGGATCGTCCTTGCCGGCGAGCATGAAAGTGTTGGTCATGCGCGGCATCGGCGCATGGGCGAAGCTCTCGCGCCGGCCGTTGCCGGTCGGCTCCATGCCCATCAGGCGCGCGTTGAGCCGGTCCTGCAGATAGCCCTTGAGAATGCCGTCCTCGATCAGTGTGGTGCGGCGCGTCGGCGTCCCTTCGTCGTCGATCGTCAGCGACCCGCGGCGCAGGTCCATCGCGCCGTCGTCGACGACGGTCACCCCCGGCGCCGCGACCCGCTCGCCGAGCCGCCCCGAGAAAGCGGAAGTGCCCTTGCGGTTGAAGTCGCCCTCAAGCCCGTGGCCGATCGCTTCGTGAAGGAGCACCCCGGGCCAACCGGGGCCGAGCACCACCGGCATCTCGCCCGCCGGCGCCGCGACCGATTCAAGGTTGGTCAGTGCCTGGCCGAGCGCGATGTCGATTGCCCGGTTCCACTCGGCATCCTCGAACAACCGGCCGTAAAGATAGCGCCCGCCCAGCCCGAAATAGCCGCTCTCGCGGCGGCCGTTCTGCTCGGCGACGATACTGATTCCGAGCCGCACCAGCGGGCGCACGTCCGAGGCGATGAAGCCGCCCGCGCGGACGATGTCGATCACGCTCCAGTTGGCGGCGAGCGTGACGCTGACCTGGCAGATGCGCGGGTCGCGGGCACGCGCCGCCGCGTCGATTTTCTCGCACAAAGCAACCTTCTTGGCGAAGGGAACGAGGGCAAGCGGATCTTCGGCGCCGTACATCGCCTGGTTGGTGCGCGCGGGCGGCAGCGCGGCCTCGGCCTTGCGCGGGTCGAGCAGCTTCAGAGTCGACGCGGCGCGTTCGATCGCCGCCTCGCTGATCTCGTTGGCATGGGCGAAGGCGGTGGTCTCGCCGGTCACGCCCCTGAGGCCGAAACCCGAGGACGTGTGATAGTCGGCCGTCTTTAGCCGCCCGTCGTCGAACCCGAACGCCTCGCTCGCGCTGTACTGGAGGTAGAGCTCGCCGTCGTCGCACGGCGAAAGATGCTTGTTCGCAAGCGCTCGCGCGCCATCCGGATCGAGGCTGCGGTAGAGAAAGCGGCGCGGATCGGGCGTGGTCATGCCGCCTGGCTGTCCGCCGGTCCCCCGATGAGCACGAAACGCCGGTCGCAATAGCCGCACTCGACGAAGCCGGTGTCGGGCTCAATCCGGAGATAGACGCGCGGGTGGCCAAGCGCCGGCTCGACTTCGCCCGAACCGTCGCAGGCGACGGCGGTGCTGGTGACGCGGTAGATCTCGGGCGGCGGTGGGGCTGGCATGAGTCGGAGGTAGCAACCGCCCCGCCCCGCTTCAACCGCTCGGCTTGTCGCATCGGAGCGCCGCTCTTATGCCCGTCGCCCAAATGACCGACGCCGCCATCCGCATCGAATCGCTATGCAAGACCTACGCCGGCGGCAAGCAGGCGCTGAACGACGTCAGCTTCGACGTCCCGCGCGGGCAGATTTTCGGGCTGCTCGGCCCGAATGGCGCGGGCAAGTCGACGCTGATCAACATCCTCGCCGGACTGGTCGTGAAGACCAGCGGAACTGTGAACATCTGGGGCTTCGACATCGACGAGCACCCGCGCAACGCCAAGCGCTCGATCGGCGTCGTCCCGCAGGAGATCATCTTCGATCCCTTCTTCACGCCGCGCGAGACGCTGGAGATCCAGGCGGGGCTGTACGGAATCCCGCCCACCGAGCGGCAGAGCGACGGGCTGCTCGCAGCGATGCATTTGACCGACAAGGCGAATGCCTATGCCCGCACTTTGTCGGGCGGGATGAAGCGCCGCCTGCTGGTCGCCAAGGCAATGGTCCATTCGCCCCCGATCCTCGTCCTCGACGAGCCGACCGCGGGCGTCGACGTCGAGCTTCGCCGCCAGCTGTGGGATTATGTGCGCCAGCTTCACGCCCAGGGCGTCACGATCGTCCTCACGACGCATTACCTCGAGGAGGCCGAGGAGCTTTGCGACCGCATCGCCATCATCCATCACGGCCGGGTGATCGCCAACGAGCCGACGCGCGAGCTGGTTGCCAAGGCGCAGGAAAAGGCCGTCGTCGTCACCTTCGACAAGGACATCGCCGAGGTGCCGGTCAATTCCGCCTTCGAGGGCATTTCGCTGATCGACGAGCGGACGCTCGAGATCACCTTCCGCAAGGACAAGGTCAACGCCGGACAGGTGCTTGCGTCGCTGACCGCGAAAGGGCTCGCGATCGTCGACGTCTCGACCCGCGATCCCGATCTCGAGGACGTGTTCCTGAGTCTGGTGTCGGCCGAGCAAGAGGCGGCATGAAGCCGACCGCCGACGTCCTCATCGTCGGCTCGGGCGCGGCCGGGCTGACCGCGGCGCTCAACCTCGCCGAGACGCACAAGGTGGCGGTGATCGCCAAGGGGGCGCTCGGCGACAGCGCCAGCGCCCGCGCGCAGGGCGGGATCGCCGCGGTGCTGGAGGAAGGCGACAGCTTCGAAGCGCACGTCAACGACACGATGATCGCCGGCGCCGGCCTCAACGACATTAAGGTCGTCGAGCATGTCGTCGAGGCGGCGCCGCGGGCGATCCGGCACCTGATCGAACTGGGCGTGGCCTTCGCGTCCGAGAATGGCGCGCTGCACCTGACCCGCGAAGGCGGGCACAGCCACCGCCGCATCGTCCACGTCGCCGACGCCACCGGCTGGGCGATCAGCCAGGCGCTCGAGGGCGCGGCCGCCCGCCATCCCAACATCACGCTGGTCCCCGACATGGTGGCGATCGACCTGATCACCGGCCGCCATGCCACGGATTTCTCGACCAGCGGCGCGGTCCACGGCCTCTACGCCTGGAGCCGCAAGAAGAAGCGGGTCGAAACGCTGACCGCGCGCGCGACCATCCTCGCCACCGGCGGCGCCGGCCGCGCCTATCTCTATTCGACCGCGCCGCGCGGCGCGACCGGGGACGGCATCGCAATGGCGTGGCGCGCCGGATGCCGCATCTCCAACATGGAGTTCATGCAGTTCCACCCGACCTGCCTCTACAATCTCGAGGTCAAGAACTTCCTGATCACCGAGGCGGTGCGCGGCGAGGGCGGACAGCTCAAGCTGCCGCCCGGCGTCAAGGGCGCGGGCAAAAGGTTCATGCCGCAGTTCGACGAGCGCGCCGAGCTCGCGCCGCGCGACATCGTCGCCCGCGCCATCGACCATGAGATCAAGCGCCTCGGCCTCGACTACGTCCACCTCGACATTTCGCACCGCGAGCCCGAGTTCGTGAAGGCGCACTTCCCGACCATCTACGAGAAGCTGCTCGGCCTCGGCATCGACATCACCGCCGAGCCGATCCCGGTCGTCCCGGCGCAGCATTATACCTGCGGCGGCGTGGTGGTGGACCTCGACGGGCGCACCGACGCGCCTGGCCTCTATGCCGCAGGCGAAGTGACCCAATCGGGGCTTCACGGCGCCAATCGCCTGGCCTCCAACAGCCTGCTCGAATGCCTGGTGTTCGGCGAAGCGGCGGCCACGCACATCGCGGCCAACTGGGACGAACTGCCCGACGTGCCCGCAATCCGCGGCTGGGACGAAAGCCGGGTCACCGACAGCGACGAGGAAGTCGTCATCACCCAGACCTGGGGCGAGATACGGCGGATGATGTGGAACTATGTGGGGATCGTCCGCACCACCAAGCGGTTGGAGCGCGCCAAGCACCGCATCGACATGCTGCGGCAGGAAGTGAAGGACTATTACGCCCACTTCCGCGTCACCCCCGACCTGATCGAGCTCAGGAACCTGGTCGAAGTCGCCGACCTCATCGTCCGCAGCGCGCTAAGCCGCCACGAAAGCCGCGGGCTTCACTACACGCTCGATTATCCCGAGACGCTGAAGGAGGCGAAAGACACGGTCCTCGTGCCGTAGGAATTCGCGAAACCGAAACATCGGCGAGGTCGTGCCGGCAGCGGGGGCGGGGGGTGAGTCAACTTCGTCAACTTCGGGCGCGAATCGGATGTGTTCATCGGCGAGCTTGGATCACAAAGCGGGTGCTGTAGGACAGGATAATCGCCGCGCAACGAAAAGGAGGGACCGATGCCCGTTGAACTCAAGATCCTGGCGCTGGGTGCGCTGCTGCTGTTCGTGCACATCTTCACCGCGACGCGGTTCAAGACCGCACAATATGGTCGCAAGTGGAACGTCGGCGCGCGCGACGAGGCGCTGGCCGAGCCGAGCCCGGTGACCGGCCGGACGATACGCGCGCAGGCCAATTTCCAGGAGACGTTTCCGATCGCGATCGTCGCGCTACTCGGCGTGGTCATCGCCGGGCGGACCAGTCCGATGACCGCGCTCGGCGGCTGGATCTGGCTCGGCGCGCGGGTGGTGTACCTGCCGCTTTACGCGGTCGGCGTGCCGGTGATCCGCACGGTGGTGTGGACGATCAGCGCGATCGGGCTGGTGATGGTGATCTATCCGCTACTTGCGGGTTGAATGCTCATCGAACCAGGGGCGGCCAGCCTTCCTGTCTCTCCCGGCGAGTAGGAATAGCTATACTATCGACGGTTCTCCGTTCTTCACCACGCGTGATGACCACGAAGTAGCGTCTATGACGAGGATCGAAGAAGGCAAACTGGCAGTAAGCAAGTCCCGTTCCCGAGCAATTTAGCGCTTCAGGATATCGCTTGCATGACGCCGGGTCGTCTGGGCACGGCTCGAACAGGGCCCCTCGTTGAAAGTGGACAGGCCGGTAGCCGTCCCGCAGAAGCCTAACACGAGCCTCATGATACGGCTTGCCCTTCAAACCGCTTAGGCCGGCGGCGCTCACAGGGGCGGCCAGGGCGCACAGCATGATTGTTGAAGTGATACGCTTACTCAGCATGAAGACCTCGCTTGCAACCAGAAGGTAACTGATGATTGAATCTCTGCAACTGCTCGAAAGCAGTCGCCTCGCTCCCTACCTTCCGTTCAGCTTCCTTCCCGCCGCCACCCTGCTAAACCGCCGCCTTCATGGCCGACACCGAAACCACCGACGCACCGCCGACCGACGCTCCGAAGCCGCAGACGACGAACCACCTCTATCTCGTCGACGGCTCGAGCTACATCTTCCGCGCCTATCACCGGCTGCCGCCGCTGACCAACCGGCACGGCCAGCCGGCGGGCGCGGTCTACGGCTATACGACCATGCTGTGGAAGCTCGCCGGCGACCTGTCGCGCGCGGACGGGCCGACGCACATGGCGGTGATCCTCGATGCGTCCGAGCACACCCATCGCAACGTGATGTACGACCAGTATAAAGCGCACCGGCCGCCGCCGCCCGAGGATTTGGTCCCGCAATTCCCGCTGATCCGCGTGGCGACGCGTGCTTTCTCGATTCCGTGCATCGAGGAGGCGGGTCTGGAGGCCGACGACATCATCGCCTGCTACGTCACCGCCGCCATCAAGGCGGGCTGGAAAGTGACCATCGTCAGCTCCGACAAGGATCTGATGCAGCTGATCGACGAGGATGCCGGGATCGACATGCTCGACACCATGAACGACCGCCGGATCGGACGGACCGAGGTATTGGAGAAGTTCGGCGTGCCGCCGGAGAAGGTCGGCGACGTGCTGGCGCTGATGGGCGACAGCGTCGACAACGTGCCGGGGGTGCCCGGGATCGGGCCAAAGACCGCGAGCCAGCTGATCCAGCAGTACGGCGACCTCGAGACGGTGCTGGCGTCGACCGACCAGATCAGCAAGCCCAAGCTCAAGCAGAATCTGATCGAGTTCGCCGCAGACGCGCGCCTCAGCCGCGAGCTGGTGCGGCTGGTGTGCGATTCGCCGCTGCCCGAGCCGCTCGAGGCGCTCGAGCTCAAGGGCATTCCGATGGAGCCGCTGCAGGAGTTTCTCGCGGACCAAGGGTTCAAGACCCTGCTCAACCGGCTGATCAGCGCCGGCAGCGCGACCGCGCCGACGGGGCGCAGCAGTAGCGGCGGCGGCATCAATGACGTCATGACGGCCCTGGAGCCCAAGTCGAAAGGCCCGGCGCCGGCCGAACAGATCGAGATCGACCGATCGAAATACGAGACGGTGACCGACGAGGCGTCGCTCGACCGCTGGATCGCCGAGGCGAGAGCGCTGGGCCAGGTCGCGATCGATACCGAGACCGACTGCATCGACTGCATCATCGCCAAGCTCGCGGGCGTGAGCCTGGCGACCGCGCCCAACCGCGCCTGCTACATCCCGGTCGGGCACAGCGGCGCCGACCTTTACTCCGACGCGCCGAACCAGCTCCCGGAAGCGCTGGTGCTCGCAAAGCTGAAGCCGATGCTCGAAGACCCGGCGGTGCTCAAGATCGGGCACAACCTCAAATACGACTGGGTGATGTTCGACAAGGCCGGGATCGAGGTTGCGCCGGTCGATGACACGATGGTGATGAGCTTCGACCTCGATGCCGGCCGGAGCTTCGGCCACGGGCTCGAGGAGCTGGCGAAACTTCACTTCGACCATGAGTGCATCCCGTTCAAGCAGGTTTGCGGCTCGGGCCAGAAGCAGATCACCTTCGACAAGGTGCCGCTCCCACAGGCAACCGAATATGCCGCCGAGGATGCCGACATCGCGCTGCGGCTGTGGCTGCGCCTCAAGCCGCGCATCGCGGAGGAGAATGCCGCGCGGGTCTACGAGCGGGTCGACAAGCCGCTGGTGCCGGTGATCGCGAGGATGGAGCGGCGCGGGATCAAGGTCGATCGCGACTATCTGGCGCGGCTGTCGGGCGAATTCGGGCGCGACATCCAGGCGCTCGAGGAGAAAATCTACGAAGCGGCGTGCGGGCCGTTCACCATCGGCAGCCCGCAACAGCTCGGCCAGGTGCTGTACGAGCGGCTCGGCCTCAAGGGGGGCCGCAAGGGCAAGAGCGGACAATATTCGACCGATGTCACCGAGCTCGAACGACTTGCCGCGGAAGGGGTGGATTGCGCGCGCTTGGTGCTCGACTGGCGCCAGCTGACAAAACTCAAAAGCACCTACACCGATGCGCTCCAGGCGCAGATCAATCCCGAGACCGGGCGGGTGCATACGAGCTTCTCGTTGACCGGAGCACAGACCGGACGGTTGTCGTCGAACGATCCCAACTTGCAAAACATCCCGATCCGGACCGAGGTCGGCCGCAAGATCCGCGACGCCTTCGTCGCCGATCCGGGGCACAAGATCCTGTCGGCCGATTATAGCCAGATCGAGCTCCGGCTGGCGGCCCACATGGCGGACGTGCCGCAGCTCAAGGCCGCGTTCCAGGCCGGCGACGACATCCACGCGATCACCGCCCAGGAATTGTTCGGGATCGTCGACCGCGACACCCGCGGCAAGGCCAAGACCGTCAATTTCGCGATCCTCTACGGGGTTTCGTCGTGGGGCCTGGCAGGGCGGCTCGGGGTACCGAGGGACGAGGCCAAAGCGATCATCGACCGCTATTTCGAGCGATTCCCGGGAATCCGCGCCTACATGCACGCGACGCTGGCCTTCGCCCGCGAGCATGGCTTCACCAAGACCCTGTTCGGACGCAAGACCCACTTCGAGCCGAACATCCGCTCGCCCAACCCGTCGATCCGCGGCGGTGCCGAGCGGGCCGCGATCAACGCGCCGATCCAGGGCACCAGCGCCGACCTCATCAAGCGCGCGATGGCGCGGATGGACGGCGCGCTCGCAAACGCCGGGCTCGACGACGTCAAGATGCTGCTCCAGGTCCACGACGAGCTGGTGTTCGAAGTGCCCGACGGCCGCGAGGAAGCGGCGGCGGCGGTGATCAAGCAGGTGATGTCGAGAGCGGCGGAGCCGGCCATGACGCTCGACGTTCCGCTCGACGTCGAGGTCGGCTGGGGCGCCCACTGGGGCGAGGCGCATTGAGCGACGGCGGGCGGACCGAGGCGGTCAGCGCGCAATCGCCCGACGCCGACATGGCCACCCTCGCGCGGGGCGGCCGGCTCAACGTCTTCGGATTCGTATTGCGGCTCGCGGCGCGGTTGCCGTTCCTGTTCATTGCCGGCCGCATCTACGGCGCCGAGTCGCTGGGGCGCTTCGCCTATGCGGTGTTGACGGTCGAATTCGCCGCGCAGATCGCCGCGCTCGGGCTGCGCCGCGGTCTTGCCCAGCTGCTCGCCAACGCCAGGAAGCCCGAAGCCTGCATCGTCGCCGACGCGATGCTCGTCGCGGCGATCGGTTCGGCGATCGGAATGGCGATCCTGTTCGCCTTCCCCAAGGCAATGTACCCGACGACGCAGGTCCACGGCATGGATCGATGGCTTGCGATCACCGTGCTGGCGATCGCCTGGACCGACATCGCGCTCGCCGCTTTGGCCTATCAGCACGACGTCGGCGCCACGGTGCGGGCGCGCTCGATCGTCGAGCCGTGGACGATCAGCATTGTCGCCTTCGCCTGGTCCTACGTCTCGCTCAATGACGGGCTGATCGTCTCCTACGTCTTCTCGATGGTGGCGGCGCTGGTCGCGGCGCTGATCCCGCTGGTCAGATGCTATGGCATCCCTCACGGATGGAAGCCGGACCTTCGGCTGGCGTGGGGAACGTCGGTCCGGAACGCCCCGCTCGCAGCGGCCGACGCGGTCGAATGGGCGTCGCGCAGGATCGACCTCGCCGCGCTCGGCGCGTTCATGCCGGCGAGCTTCGTCGGGATTTATTATGTCGCCCAGCAGGTCGCGACCCTGCCCGCCAAATTGAAGACCAGCTTCGAGCCCGTGCTCGGTCCGGCGATCGCGCGCAAGATCGCCGTCGGCGATCGCGATTCTGTCGCCAAGCAGTTGCGGCAGGTCACTTACTGGATCATCGCCGCGCAGCTCGGCATCGCGCTGGCGCTGGGGATTCCCGGGCGCGCGGTGATGGGCCTGGTCGGGTCGGGGTTCACCGGCGGCACCGCGACGCTGGGCTTCCTGCTTGCAGCCGAGGTCATCGCCGCCGCGGCCGTCGTCAGCGAGGCGGCGCTGATTTACGTCGCGCGCAAGCGGAACATGCTGATCAGCCTGGTCATGCTGGCGCTCGAAGCGGGGCTGGCCACCGCACTGATCCTGATCATGAAGGACGAGGGGCTGCCGCAGGCGTTCCAGGCGACCGGTCCAGCGATCGGGCTGTGCGTCGCGCTCGGCTTCGCCTCGATCACCAAGTCGTGGCTGCTGAAGAAGCAGCTGGGAGCGCCGGTCAGCGGCTGGCGCTGGGACCTCGCCTGGGCCACCGGGTCGGGACTGATCGCGGGCGGCGTGGTCCGCTGGCTATTGCCGGAGACTTGGCAACTCGTCGTCGGCGTCCCGCTGATCCTCGTCGCCTTCTTCGCCGTGCTGTGGACCAAGGGTTTCGGGCCCGAGGACCGCGAGCTGTTCCGGATGAAGAAATCCGAGGTGCGCGAGCTGCGCGAAGCCGAGGAAGCAGCCGAAGCGCGCGACCAGATCCAGGACGATATCGTCTAGCCGGCCGCT
Organism: Sphingomonas sp. URHD0057; assembly: GCF_000620665.1. Lineage (GTDB taxonomy): Bacteria > Pseudomonadota > Alphaproteobacteria > Sphingomonadales > Sphingomonadaceae > Sphingomicrobium. The sequence goes on from NZ_JIAU01000005.1 coordinate 41,219, forward strand.
AATGCCGGAAATGACGCATTCCGGTGAAGACCATCGCGAGGCCCGCTTCGTCCGCAGCGGCAATGACCTCGTCGTCGCGGATCGAGCCGCCGGGCTGGATCACGGCGGTCGCGCCGGCTTCGGCCGCGGCGAGGAGGCCGTCGGCGAAGGGAAAGAAGGCGTCGGAGGCGACCGCCGAGCCGACCGTCCGCGGCTCGGGCCAGCCGTTGGCCTCGGCGGCTTCCCTGGCGCGGATCGCGGCAATTCGGGCGCTGTCGCGGCGGTTCATCTGGCCCGCGCCGATGCCCGCCGTGACACCGTCCTTGGCGTAGACGATCGCATTCGACTTGACGTGCTTGGCAACGGTCCAGGCGAACAGGCAGTCGTCTAGTTCCTGCTCCGTAGGCTGGCGCCTGGTGACGACCTTGAGCTGCTCGCGCGTGACGACCCCATTGTCGCGGTCCTGCATGAGGATGCCGCCAGCGATGATCGCCAAGGTCTGACCGCCGCGCCGCGGATCGGGCAAGTCACCGGTCAGCAATAGCCGCAGGTTCTTCTTTTTCGCGAAGATGGCCTTCGCCTCATCGTCGGCGTCGGGCGCCACCACCACTTCGGTAAAGATGTCGGTGATCGCCTCGGCGGTCGCGACGTCGAGCGGCCGGTTGCTCGCCACGATCCCGCCGAACGCGGAGACCGCGTCGCAGGCGAGCGCTTCCTTCCATGCGTCGAGCAGGCGGTCGCGGGTGGCGACGCCACACGGATTGGCGTGCTTGACGATGACGATGGTCGGGGGGCCGTCGCGGAACTCCGCCGCCAGTTCCAGCGCCGCATTGGCATCGTTGAGATTGTTGTAGCTGAGCTCCTTGCCCTGGACTTGGCTTGCCTGGGCGACGCCGCGCGCCGACGGCCCGACCGGAAGATAGAGCGCCGCCTGCTGGTGCGGGTTCTCGCCGTAGCGAAGCGGCATCTTGAGGGTCGACGCGCGGGTCCAGCTGTGCGGCCAGCGCTCACCCTGGTCGGCGAAGGCGAACCATTGCGAAATGGTCGAATCATAGGCCGCGGTCAGCGCGAATGCCTTGGCCGCGAGCGACTTGCGGAATTCGAGGGTGGTGCCGCCGTTGGCATCGAGCTGTTCGAGCAGCGCCGCATAATCGGCGGGGTCGGTCACGATCGCGACATGGGCATGGTTCTTGGCCGCCGAGCGCACCATCGACGGGCCGCCGATGTCGATATTCTCGATAATCGTGTCGCGGTCCGCGCCGCTCGTCACGGTGTTGAGGAACGGATAGAGATTGACCACGACGAGATCGATCGGGACGATGCCGTGCGCGTCCATCGCCGCCACATGTTCGGGATTGTCGCGGACGGCGAGTAGCCCGCCGTGGACCTTGGGGTGGAGTGTCTTGACCCGCCCGTCCATCATCTCCGGAAAGCCGGTGAGGTCGGAGACATCGCGCACCTCGTTTCCGAATTCGCGGAGCTTCGCCGCGGTGCCGCCGGTCGAGACAATCTCGACGCCATGCCGCGCGAGGCCGGCCGCGAGCTCGTCGAGCCCGCTCTTGTCGGAAAGCGAAATGAGTGCCCGGCGAACGGGTACGATATCGGTCATGAGTCCTTCCTGATTTAGCTCGTGCGCCGGAATTGCCAGCCGATTTCGCCGCCGAGCGCGGAGATTTCGCCGATGATCGCGAGCTGCACAGTCGGCTGTGGTTGCCCGCGGCCGTCGATCCACAAGCTTTCCTCGATGGTCAAGCTTCCGCCGCGGCAGCGGAAGCTCCACGGCGGCCCGCCGCGCGAGCGAAGGATCGCGCCCATGCCGTCGGCGGTGGTCGTCGCCTCGACGCCAGGGGCAAGGTGGAACCGCACCGCATAGCTTGCGGCAGCGCGGATCTTCTTGCGCCCCTTCGCGATGAGCTGGTCCGCGCCGCGCAGCTCCTTGCCGTCATTGCCGAGCATCAGGCTGCGCTTGTGGACCAGCCCGAACGCCCGAACATAGCCGTCATGGCTCGCCTCGAGCCGGCTCGCATCATTGTCCTCGCTGCGGTCGATAGCAACGTCCTCGACGCCCTTGCCGAGGGAGCCGTCGGCGAGAATGTTGGTCGAATTGGTGTCGGCGAGCACGAGGGTGCTGTGGGCGGCGGTCGACCGCAGGCTCGACACCAGGCCATCGGAAAGCTCGCTCGGCAGCGGTCCCGGTCCGCCGCAATTGACCACCAGCCGCTGGCCGCCGTCCGACATTTCGAACGCGAGCGTCGAAGCCGAGCCCTGAGTCGCCATTTTCTGGCTCGGCGGGGGAGCGGCATCGAGGACGACGATCGTGCCGAGCGCGGACAGCCGCTGGTAACCCCAGCCCCGCGGTTGACGGAGCGCGCGCGCACGGACGCCGCAGCCTTCGACCAGCGCTGCCAGTCGCGACGCTTCGCCCGGCCCGCAGCCCTGCCAGCTCGACAGCGCGCCATCGCCCATGGTGACGCCATGAAGCGCGGCGAGGGCGGCCGCGGCCGCCGCTTCGATGCTGTCGGGGATGGTTTGCTTCGCCGCGAAATAGCAGGCGCGAAGCAGGCCGAGACGATCGACCAGCTGGACTTGCTCGAACGGCGATCGGCTGACGAGGCCGCCGTCATCGAATTGTGCCGCGCTCAACGCGCGAGCGAGGCCCGCTTCGCCGCGCGCCACCCGGGGGACGCCGCCCTGGACGAGCAGCCCGGCGGCCACCACGCCGCACCACGCCGTGATCCGCTTCAGCCCCGGCGGCGCCTTGTCGGCGCTGGTTTCGACATGGCGCGCGCCCCGGGCGAAGGTGTTCAGAAGCGCGGAGCGATAGCCCGCGTCGCCACTCGACAGGATATAGGGCGCGTAGGCGGCCCAATAGAGGATGCGCTCGCCCCACAAATGCGGCGCCCAGGCCTCGTCGGCGCGGGTTCCGTGCGCCAGGAGCCAGCGGCCGACGATCGCCTCCGCGAGCCGCGCGCCCTTTTCGCGCGACGCGGCGGTAGCGAGATCGCGGAGCCAGGAAAAGCCCTGGATGTAGTCGCCGACCGGACCCGCGCTGCCGAGCGCAGCGAAATCGAGATCGGCGAGCGGGACGGTCTCGCTGCCGACTTGAAAGCGTCCCGCGACCAAGGCTTCGCCGCGTGGCCGATCGCCCGGAACATGATCGCGCGGAACCGCCGCCAGCTTCAATGGGTGGCGCGAGCCTTTCAGCCGGGAAAGCAGCGATCCGCGCGCAAGTTTCTGGACGATGTCGCGTTCGGCCGCCGATGCCGGCACCGTCATCCGCCGCCCTTCAGCGCGCGGATGTTCGCCGCATAATGATCGGGCCCGCCGCGGAATGCCGCGGTGCCGGCGACCAACACATTCGCGCCGGCCGAGACGGCTTGCGGCGCGGTTTCCGCATCGATGCCGCCGTCGACCTCGATGAGAACGTCGAGATTCTCCTTGGCGATGCGGTTGGCGATCGCCTCGATCTTCTTGAGCTGGCTGGTGATGAACTTCTGCCCGCCAAAGCCCGGATTGACGCTCATGACGAGAACCAGATCCACCTCTTCCAGCACGTAGTCGAGGACCTTCGCCGGAGTCGCCGGGTTGAGCGATACGCCAGCCCTCTTGCCCAGGCCTTTGATGCGCTGGATGGTGCGATGGAGGTGCGGCCCGGCTTCCGGATGGACGGTGATGGTATCGGCGCCGGCTTCGGCGAAAGCGTCGAGGAACAGATCGACCGGCGAAATCATCAGATGGACATCGAACGGCTTTTGGCTGTGGGGACGAAGGGCCTTCACCACCCCCGGGCCGATCGTCAGATTGGGGACGAAATGGCCGTCCATCACGTCGATGTGGATCCAGTCGGCGCCGGCCTCGTCGATCGCGCGCACTTCCTCGCCGAGCCTGGCGAAGTCGGCGGACAGGATCGAGGGAGCAATGAGCGGTGTGTTAGTCCCTTGGGGCATGGCGCCGATTAGACGGGATTAACCCTTGCGGACAAGGCGGACCATGAAGAAGCCGTCGAGCCCGCCTTCGGCTTCGAGCAGGCCGGGCAGGATGCGGATCCACCCCTGGGGCGATGCGGTCACGAAATCGGGCAATTCCCCGGGTTTGGGAGGATCGACCGCATAGTCCGGATTGCCGTCGAGAAAGCATTCGATGATCTGCTCGCCTTCCTCGGGCTCGAGCGAGCAGACCGAATAGACGAGCATCCCGCCGGGCCTCATCCACCGCGCGGCGCGGTCAAGCAGTTGCCGCTGCAGATCGGCGCTGTCGGCGATGACTTTGCGCAGGGCGCGGTAGAGCACCTCGGGATGGCGGCGGAAAGTGCCGGTGGCCGAGCAGGGCACATCGAGCAGAATGGCATCGAATTGCCGGCCGGGCTCATAAGTCAGCGCATCCGCGGTAACGCGGTCGGCCTGCAGATGCGTCCGCTCGAGGTTCTCGCGCAGGCGTTCGAGGCGCCTGGCCGAGGAATCGACCGCCGTCACCCGATGACCAGCCGCCGCAAGCTGCATCGTCTTGCCACCCGGAGCGGCGCACAAGTCGAGGACATCGACGGCATCCTTCGGAATGAGTCGCGCGGGCAGCGAAGCGGCGAGGTCCTGCACCCACCAGCGGCCTTCGCCAAAGCCGGGCAGCTCGGCCACCGCGGCGCTCTCAAGGCGGGCATGGCTCGGCGCGAGCGAGGCGCCCGCAAACGCCTTCGCTTCGCTATCATCGGCGAAGGTCAGGTCGAGCGGCGGGCGATGCGCAATTTGCCGGCGCGCGGCCTCGACCACGGATTCACCCCAGGCCGATTGCCAGCGCGCCTCGACCTCCTCGGGAAGATGCGGCGCATCGAGCGGCGGCAGGCCGCGGCGCAACAGTGTCCCGAGCACCCCGTGAACGAGACGGCGCGGGCCGCCGTCGACGAGGGGCAGAGCGGTGGCGACCAGGGCATGATCGGGCGTCCCGAGCCCGGCCTTTTGCGCAAGCGCGATGCGCAGCACCATCCGCGCCTTGCTGTCGTCGGGCAGGCGCTGACGGGTCGCGCCGTCGATCAGCGCGTCGAGATCGGGCAACCGCCGCAGCGCTTCGCCGGCGATCGCGACCGCGAAGTTGCGATCCGGTCCCGTTAGGCCGCGGGCCGCCTGCGCCGCGCCGTCGAGGGTCTCGCCCCGCCGAAGAACCGCGTCGAGAATGCGCAGCGCCGCGCGGCGTGCGGCGACGCCCTCTGGGTCGGGCATGCGCCTAGACCGCCTCGGGCCGGGGCGGGCGCGACAGCAATTGTTCGAGCGCCTGGTCGGCCGTGAAGCGCCCCGACAAAAGCCCCTCGACGGTCTCGACGATCGGCATGTCGACGCCCTTTTCCCCGGCGAGGCGGGCCAGTACCGGCGCGGTGAAGGCGCCCTCGGCCACCGTACGGCGATCGGCCATCAATTCGACCGCCGGCCGGCCTTGGCCAAGCCCGACCCCGAGCGAATAATTGCGGGAGCTGGTCGAGGAGCAGGTGAGGACGAGGTCGCCGAGCCCGGACAGGCCGGTGAGGGTCTCGCGGCGCGCTCCGAAGGCAAGCCCGAAGCGGGTCATTTCGGCAAAACCTCGTCCGATCAGCGCGGCGCGCGCGTTCTGGCCGAGGCCCTTGCCCTCGACCACGCCGCAGGCGATCGCGAGGACGTTCTTGACGGCGCCGCCAATCTCCGCGCCGGCAACGTCATCGGAAATATAGATGCGGAACGTCGGCCGCGCGAGCCGCTCGCGCAGGCGGGCGGCCAGCTCGCCATCCTCGGCGGCAAGGGTAACGGCGGTGGGGAGGCCCTGTGCCACCTCGTGGGCGAAGGTCGGCCCGGAGAGGACCCCGACCTGCGCCTTGGGGCAGCACTCCCGGGCGACGTGATGGAGCAGCTCGCCGCTGCCTTCCTCGATGCCCTTGGCGCACAGGATCAACGGCCTGTCGCAGCCGGGCGCAGCCTTGAGCACCGCGCGCATGTGCTGCGCCGGAGTGACGACGAGCCAGGCATCACATCCTTCGAGCTCGCCCAGGTCCGAAGTCGCGCGGATCGCCGGATCGAGCGGGATGCCGGCGAGGAACAGCGGATTTTCGTGGCTAGAGTTGACTGCCTCGACCACCTCCGGCTCGAGCGCCCACAGCAGGGTCTCGCGGCCGCCGGCGGCCGCGACCTGGGCCAAAGCCGTGCCCCACGCGCCGCCACCGATGATGCCGAGCTTCACGCCTTCACCCCCGCGCCGCGGACTCTCTCGGCCGATTCGTCCAGCGGCCAGCGCGCGCGCGCCGGTGCGTCGAGGCCGTCGGTCAAGCCGGCGGCGAAGCGCTCGGCGCCGGCCCAGGCGATCATCGCCGCATTGTCGGTGCACAGCCAGGCCGGCGGCACGCTGAACCCGCGGCCTTCACGCGCGGCAAGGCCGGCGAGCGCCGACCGAATCGCGGCGTTGGCGGCCACTCCGCCCGCGACGACCAGCGTCGGCGCATCGGTCTTGTCGAGCGCGAGCGCGGTTCGGTCAACGAGACAATCGACGACCGCCTGTTGAAAGCTCGCCGCGATATCCTCGGGCCGATAATCCCCGGAAGCGACGGCGCGCTGGACGGCGCTCTTGAGGCCCGCGAAGGAGAAATGCGACTCGCCCGAACCGACCAATGGGCGCGGCAGCGGAACGGCCGCCGGAAGACCCGATCCGGCCAGCGCCTCAATCGCCGGGCCGCCGGGGTAGCCGAGCCCGAGCAGCTTGGCGGCCTTGTCGAACGCCTCCCCCGCGGCATCGTCAATGGTCGTCGCGAGGCGGCGGTAGTCGCCCACCCCGCGCACTTCGAGCAGTTGGCAATGGCCGCCGGAGACGAGCAGCAGGAGATAGGGTAAGCCGAGATCCGGATCGACCAAACGTGGGCTCAGCGCGTGGCCTTCGAGATGGTTGACCGCGATCAGCGGCTTGCCCGCAGCAAGCGCCAAGCCCTTGCCGGCAAGCAGCGCGACCATCACTCCGCCGATCAGCCCCGGCCCAGCGGTCGCGGCAATTGCATCGACGTCCCCGATGCCGACCTTCGCCTCGTCCAGTACGCGGCGGATCAGGTCGGGCAGGATCTCGACATGGGCGCGCGCCGCAATTTCCGGAACCACGCCGCCATAAGGTTGGTGCGCGGCGTTCTGCCCGACAACCGCCTGCGCGAGAATGCGCCGGTCGCCGGTCACCAACGCGACCGCGCTGTCGTCGCACGAGGATTCAAGGCCCAATATCAATGTCATTTCGCGTGCGGCCCTTTGCCTGATGGCGGCGCAATGCACTAGGGGTGGCTGATGATGGGCCTCAAGCTTGGAACGCGCGGGTCGCCGTTGGCGCTGGCCCAGGCGCGCAAGGTGGCGAGCGCGATCGAAAGCGCGCAGCGCTGGCCCGACGGCTATGTCGAGATCATTGCCATCAAGACGACCGGCGACCAGGTCCAGGACCGGCCGCTGGCGGAAATCGGCGGCAAGGCGCTGTGGACCAAGGAACTCGATCGCGCGCTGCTCGCCGGCGAGGTCGATTTCTGCGTCCATTCGATGAAGGACGTCGAAAGCGTCCGGCCCAAGGACATCCACATCGCCGCGGTGCGCCCGCGCGGCGACGCGCGCGATCGAATCATCGGCGCCGAGTCGATCGACTCGCTGAAGAAGGGCGCGGTCGTCGGAACGTCGTCGCCGCGCCGCGCGGCTCAGTTGCTGCGGATGCGGCCCGACCTCAAGATCGTGCCGCTGCGCGGCAATGTCGAAACCCGCCTCAAGAAGATCGAGGACGGCGAGGTCGATGCGACTTTGCTCGCGGCCGCCGGTCTCAAGCGGCTGGACATCAATACCGGCACGGCGATCCCGACCGAGATATTGCTGCCGGCGCCGGGCCAGGCCGTAATTGCCATCGAATGCCGGACCAACAACACGATGACGCAGAGCGTGCTGTCCAGCATCAACAACCAGATCACCTACGATTGCGTGATGGCCGAGCGCGCCTTCACCCGCGCGTTGGGCGGCACCTGCGCTTCCCCGGTCGCCGCTTTCTGCGTGCTCGAGGACGGCGACTTGAGGATGCGCGGCCAGCTGTTCAGCGAGGATGGCGCGGACATGGTCGAAGGCCGGACCGTGTTCGATTGCGGGGATCACAAACCGCCCGAAGCGCTCGCCCGCGAGCTGCTGGATAAGGCACCTGAATCGATCCGGAGGCTGTTCGCCGCGCAATGAGCCGGGTCGTGGTGTTGCGCCCCGAGCCGGGTGCGAGCGAGACCGCGAAGCGCGCGCGAATGCTCGGGCTCGAGCCCGTTCGGATTCCATTGTTCGACGTCGGTCCGCTCGCCTGGGAAGCGCCCGACCCGGCCCGGTTCGATGCCGTGCTGCTGACCAGCGCGAATGCCATCCGCTGCGGCGGCGGGCAGTTGATGGGATTGCGGATGCTGCCGGTCCACGCGGTTGGCGACGCCACCGCGCAAGCGGCGCGGGAGGCCGGGTTCGCTGTCGCGAGTGCCGGCGATGCCGGAGTCGACGCGCTGCTCAGTGCGCTCGATCCGTCCCTGAAGCTGCTTCACCTCTGCGGCGAAGACCGGCGCGAACCGCAAGCTTCGCGCCAGGCGATCACCTCGCTCGCCGTCTATCGATCGACGGAGCGCGCGAACCCCGACCTTCACCCGGGCGAGGGAGCAATCGTCCTCATCCATTCACCGCGGGCGGCGCTCCGATTCGCCGAATTATCGGGCGAGCGAGGATCGACCGCCATCGTCGCGATCAGTGCCGTTGCTGCTGAAGCCGCCGGCACCGGCTGGCGCCGCATCGAGATCGCCGACCAGCCGAACGATCAAGCGCTGCTGGCCCTGGCGGCACGGCTGTGCAACATACCGGCCCCGCAATGAACGGCCGAACGAGCATGAGCTGGAGTGCGCGGCTGCTGGTCGGGCTGGTGCTGATCATCGTCGGCGCCGGCGCGGCGGCGTGGAGCCTGGCGCATTATCCCAAGGCCGCGCGAGTCCTCGGCATTACTCCGGCCGCTCAGCCGCAGGCGGTCCTGACCCCCAAGCCCGTGGTGATGAATGCAGGTGAGCAGGCCGCGGCGGACCAGCCGAACGATCCCGAAGACGCGGCCAAGATCGCGACGCTCGAGCAGCGCGTGGGGCGGGTCGAAAATGCGACTCAGCGCGCCGAGGGCTTTGCCGGCCGCGCCGACGCCCTCGTCGTCGCCTTCGCCGCCCGCCGGGCGATCGATCGCGGCGTGGCGCTCGGCTATCTCGAGAATCTGTTGGTCGACCGCTTCGGCGCCCAGCATCCGGCGGCGGTGGCGACGATCATCACCTCGTCCCACCAGCCGGTGCGGCTGAACGACCTCAGCGCCGAATATGAGACGCTCGGCCCGGACCTGAGGCGGGGCGGGCCGCAGGACAGCTGGTGGACGAATTTCCGCCGCGAGCTCGGCGGCCTCGTCGCGATCCATCCGGCCGACCGCCCGTCGGCCAACCCCGACGCCCGCTATCGCCGCGCTGCGCAACGCCTCGCGGCGGGCGAGGTCGACCAGGCCCTGTCCGAAACCATGCGCCTGCCCGGTGCTTCGCGCGCCGGCGACTGGGTCGGCAAGGCGCGGCGCTATGTCGCGGCGCATCGGGCGCTCGATGAAATCGAGTCGGCGGCGCTCCTCGGCGGCAGCGCGCAAGGTCGCTGAATCCAGCGCATATCGACCGCAATTTCGGCTTGGCAACCCGAGTCCGGGATGCGAGTCTGATCCGCGCGGCGGCCAGCGGCAGTTCACCTACGCTTCGCTAAGCGTCTGGCAACAGGCGCGAATCCACGGGGGAATTGAGGTCATGACGTCACGGCGTGTCGGACTTGCACTGGTGCTGCTGGCGGGCGCGCAGGTCGACGCCTCGGCCGCAGTCCAGAACCCAGTCCCTCGCGCCATTCCGCCGCGCGCAGCCCCGGTCGCCGTCCGGCCGGCTACGCCCGCGCCGAACTATATCCGCGACCGCGTCGAGGAGCTGGGCCGCGCCTTCGACGGCCGAGTCGGCATCGCGGTCCGCGCGGTCGACGACAATTGGGCGACCGGCTGGAAGGCGGACGAGTTTTATCCGCAACAAAGCGTCAGCAAACTGTGGGTGTCGATCACCGCGATGGACGCGGTCGACCAGGGCCGCGTCAGGCTGGACGACAAGGTCACGCTGACGCGGTCCGACCTCACGGTTTTCCATCAACCGATCCGATCGCTGATCCTGGAAGGCGGTTATTCCACCACGCTGGCCGACCTGATGGTCAAGGCAATCACCACCAGCGACAACACCGCGAACGACAAGCTGATGCGCTCGGTCGGCGGCCCGACGGCGGTGCGCGAGATGATCCACGGCAAGCATCTCGGCGCGATCCGCTTCTACGACGGCGAGCGAGCGCTGCAGAGCCGGATCGCGGGCCTGATCTGGAGCCCAAGCTATTCGTTCGGCAACGCCTTCTTCGACGCGCGCGATGCGCTGCCACGGTCGGTCAGGCAGGCGGCGTTCAACCGCTACGTGGACGATCCCTATGACGGCGCGGCGCCGAGCGCGATCGCGGCGGCGCTGGCGCGGCTGAAGCGCAACGAATTGCTGTCGCCCGCGTCGACCGCAAGGCTGCTGGACATCATGTCGCATACCAAAACCGGCGCGAACCGCCTAAAGGGGGGGCTCCAGCCCGGCTGGGTGCTGAACCATAAGACCGGGACCGGGCAGGAGCTGGACGGTTACCAAGCCGGCTACAACGACATCGGCATTCTCACCGCCCCGGACGGCAGAAGCTACTCCGTCGCGGTGATGATCAAGCTGACCAAGGTCCCGCTGCCGACCCGCATGGCGCTGATGAACAATGTCGTGCGCGCGGTGATTGCCCAGCACGATATGCAATACGCCGCCGCCGCCAACTAAGTCTCACTCGATGGCGTTGCCGGTCCCGTGCTCGAGCGGGCGGACGTGCACGCTCTTGATGTTGGTGAATTCGCGGATGCCATAGGCAGAGCATTCGCGGCCGTAGCCCGAATGCTTGACCCCGCCGAACGGCATGCGCGGGTCGGACCGGACGTTCTCGTTGACGAAGCTCAGGCCCGCCTCGAGCTCTTTTGCTGCGATCCGGCGGCCGCGGTCGGGATCGCCGGTCAGCACGCCCGAGCCGAGGCCGAACTCGCTCGCGTTGGCAATGCGGATGGCGTCGGCCTCGTCCTCCGCCGCAATCACTGCAGCGACGGGGCCGAAGACTTCCTCGTCATGCGCCGGCTGGCCGGGCCGGACGTCGCCCAGCACGGTCGCAGGGTACCAGGCGCCCGGCTTGTCGGGGATTTTGCCGCCGAGCAGCAGCCGCGCGCCGTTGCGCACGCTGTCCTCGACCTGGCGGTGGATCTCGTTGCGCGCCTTGACGCTCTGCATCGGGCCGAGCTTCGTGCCGTCCTTGGACGGGTCACCCATTGCGTAGCCACGCATGACTTCGACCAGCGCCTCGCTGAAGCGGTCGACGATCGAGCGGACGACGATGAAGCGCTTGCCGGCGATGCAGCTCTGGCCGCCATTGACCATCCGCGCGGTCGCCGCGATCTTCGCCGCGGCCGCGATGTCGACGTCTTCGAGGACGACGTAAGCATCCGAGCCGCCGAGCTCGAGCACGCACTTCTTGAGCACCGATCCCGCCGCGGTCGCCACCGCCTTGCCGGCTCCCACGCTGCCGGTGAGGGTCACCGCGGCGATATGGTCGTCCCTGATCAGCGCTTCGACGTCGCTGCTCGGCAGCAGCAGCGCCCGGAACAGGTCTTTCGGTACCCCCGCCTGGTGAAGCACGTCCTCGATCGCCAGCGCGGAGCCCGGCACGTTACTGGCGTGCTTGAGGAGCGCGCCATTGCCGGCCATCAGCGCCGGGGCGATGAATCGGAACACCTGCCAGAACGGGAAATTCCACGGCATCACCGCGAGGACGACGCCAAGCGGGTTGAAGGTGACGAAAGCCTCGGGTCCGCCGATGTCGACCGGCTGGTCGGCGAGATATCCGGCGGCGTGATCGGCGAACCAGTCACAGTTGGTCGCGCATTTCTCGACCTCGGCGCGGCCGTCGTCGACGGTCTTGCCCATCTCCTCGGTCATCAGCCGCGCGAACTCGTCCTTGCGGGCGCGGAGAATATCGCCGGCCTTGCGCACCACCGCCGCGCGCTCGTCGAACGAAGTGCGGCGCCAGTCGAGGAAGGCGCGATGGGCAGCGGCCGCGGCATCGTGCGCGTCGGCGATCGAATGCCGGGGATAAGACTTGCCGGGTTCGCCGGTCGCCGGGTTGACCGTCTGGAACACGGCTCCGGCATCCGGACGAGTCAGTTCCGCTTGCTCCGCCATCACATCACTCCTTCCGACAGGTCGTCAACGCTTCGGGCCTGGGTTCAGGCTAGTGCGCCCGAGCGGCCAGCCTCATAGAGGAACCAGGTGCGCCGTTCGGCCTCGTCGATCCACACCTCGAGCAGGCTCGCCGTGGCGACGTCTTCATGCTCGTCGCACAGCGCGTGGGTGCGGCGCATCTCATTGGTCAGCTGCTTATTGTCCTCGCGAAGCTCGGCGAGCATGTCGAGCGGGGTCACGTAATCGGCATCATTGTCGAGCAAGCGCTGGAGGCGGTGGATGTGGCCGACCGAATGAATGGTCCGCCCGCCGATCTTGCGGACGCGCTCGGCGATCGGGTCGGTGGTCGCGAAAATCTGGTCGGCCTGCTCGTCGAGGAGCAAATGGTAATCGCGAAAATGCGGGCCGGAGACGTGCCAATGGAAGTTCTTCGTCTTCACATAGAGCGCCAACATGTCGGCGAGCAGCGCATTGAGCGCGGCGGAGACGTCGCGGACCGCGTCCGCGGAAAGGTCGGTCGGGGTTCCGAGCGGGGCGGTGCGGACGATCAAAGCGTCTTCGCTGTTCATGATGGCATCCCTTCGAGCCTGGGGGCGGCGCTACGCAACGGGGCCGTGCGGCGCCGATAGGCCTGGACGCTGTCGAATGAAAATGAAGTCTTTCGCTTGTCGTCATCGCCTGAAGCGATTGCCGCGCGCTGCCGGCATGCTCCGGCGTGCCGGAGCTGGAGCGGGCGAAGGGATTCGAACCCTCGACCCCAACCTTGGCAAGGTTGTGCTCTACCCCTGAGCTACGCCCGCTCTGAGCTGTTCGCCGGGGACCCGAAAGCCCGACCCCGGCGGAGGTGAGGCGCGCGCCTAGCATGGCGATGCGCGATCCCGCAAGGCTTTGCCGCCCAGCTTGTGGCGGTCGCGCGAGCCGCCCATATGGGCCGCGGATCAACAGCCGGACGAGAGCGCGAAACCGTGGCGACCCTTGGCCTCAGCGAAGCCGAACGCGAATCGATCGAGCGGTTCGAAGCCGACGTCATCCAGCCGTCGATGACGGCGCTCGTCATACTCGATTTTTGGGCCGACCGATCGGCTTTGAGCAAGCAGCTCTCGACAATCCTCGAAAAGGTCGCGGCGGATTATTCGGCCAAAGGCGTGACGCTGGCCAAGCTCGACGTCGATCACGACAAGCTGATCGCCGCGCAGTTCCGCATCCAGTCGATCCCGACGGTCTATGCGATCTACCGCGGGCAGCCGGTCGCGGACCTCACCAATTACCGCACCGAAGACCAGCTCAGGAAGGTGCTCGACCAGCTTCTCGCCCAGCTCAAGATCGAGCCGGAGGGGGCCGCTCCCCAGGCCGAGATCGAGCCGCTGGTGGCAATGGGCGAGCAGGTGCTCGGCGATGGCGATGCGCCGCGCGCGGTCTCGATCTTCCGCCAGGTTCAGGAGATGGCGCCCGACAATCTCGACGTGATTGGTGGCTTGGCGCGCGCACTGGTCGCGGCCGGGGACCATGACGAGGCGCGGCAGGTTCTCGACGCCTTGTCCGCCGAGCAGAAGAAGAAGCCCGAGATCGCCCGGGCGGTCGCGGCGCTCGAGGTTGCCTCGGCGCCGCTGGTTGACACCGGTCCGCTGGAGGCGCGGCTGGCGGCGAACGCCGACGATCATGAGGCGCGGTTCGAGCTGGCCGCGGCGAGGATGGCGGCGGGCGATCGCGATGCCGCGGCCGATGGGTTGCTCGAGCTCATCCGCCGCGACCCCGAGTGGAACGACCATGCGGCGCGCCAGCGCTTCCTCCAGCTGCTCGAGGCGCAAGGACTGGGGGATCCGTGGTCGAGCGCGCAGCGGCGGCGGCTGTCGGCGCTGCTGTTCACGTGAGCCGAACGCTCCGCGTCCCGATCTTCCCGCTCGGCGGAGCATTGCTGTTCCCGCGCCAGCAGCTGCCGCTGCACATTTTCGAGAGCCGCTACCGCGAGATGGTGCGCGACGCGATCGACGGCGCCGGCCGGATCGGGATGATCCAGCCGCTGCGCGACGACGACGACAACCAGGCGCCCCTGTACGGGGTCGGCTGTATTGGCGACATCGTCGGCGTCGAAGAGCTCGACGACGGCCGCTTCAACATCGTCCTGCTCGGCACCGACCGCTTCCGCGTGATAAGCGAGGCCGAGAGCGATGCGGGCTATCGCTGCGCCGAGGTCGACGTGGCGGCGTTCGACGATCGCGACCCGCCGCCGCTGTCGCTGGGCTCGCGGGCGGAGGTCGAGCGCGAAGCGCGCCGGCTCGGCGACGCCCTCGGGCTCGCGGTCGACTGGGCCGGGGTCAACCGCCTCGACGACGAGATGCTGGTCAACGCAATTGCCCAGGTCGCCCCGTTCGACATCGGCGCCAAGCAAGCGCTGCTGGAAGAGGCGACTCTCGCCGCGCGCGCCGATCTGCTGGTGCAGCTGATGCAATTTCACCGCGTGGCCGTGAGCGGTGGCGTCGAGATCGAACCGACGCTGCAATAGGTTATATCGGCAACCCCCGGAGCAACAGCGGAAGCTCGCCGCTGGTGCCCTGCGCTTCGCTGCGAAGGCGATTGCGGAGCGGCCCGATGCGGCCGACCAGGCCCATGCCAAAGCGCCGGATGGCGGACGCGGTCCTGCCGGGCACGCCGTAGATGCGCGTCAGGCTGTCGGTGGCAAAGGCGACCGACAAGGAATCGAGCGAGCGCCAGCGCTGATAGCGGTCGAGGAGTTGCCGGTCGCCAAGGTCGAGGCCGAGGCGCGCGCCTTCGACCAGCACCTGCGCCAGCGCGGCGACGTCGCGGAACCCGAGGTTGAGGCCTTGCCCGGCGATCGGGTGGATCGCATGCGCGGCGTCGCCGATGAGAGCGAGCCGCCGCGCCGTCATCTGCGCGGCATGATGAAAGCCGAGCGGGAACGAGGAGCGCGGCGCGAGCAACGCAATGTCGCCGAGGAAGCCGCCCATCGCGGCCTTGGCCTCGGCGGCAAAATCCTCGTCGTTGAGCGCGAGCCAGCCCGTCGCATCCTCCTGTGGCACCGACCACACGATCGCCGAGCGATGGCCGCCGGCATCGTCGGTCATCGGCAGCAGCGCGAACGGCCCCGAGGGGTAGAAGATCTCGTATGCGACCTGATCATGCGGCCGCTCGTGGCGGAGCACCGAGACGATCGCCTGGTGGGGATATTTCCAGCGCGCGATGCGGATGCCGGCGGCTTCCCGCGTCGCCGAATTGCGTCCATCGGCGGCGATCAGCAGCGGAGCGCTGAGCTTGCGCCCGTCTTCCAGCGCGACGGTGACTTCATGCTCGCCGCGATCGACGTGGGTGAGTCGGGACTTCCACAGAAGCCAAGTCGATTTACCCGCCTCGGCGCGGGCCTGGAGCGCGGTCCGCAAGTTGCGGTTCTCGTGCATCCAGCCGAGCGCCTCATCGTCGTCGGCATCGAACTGGAGGCCGCCGGGCTCGAGGCCGTCAGCGACGGCGATGCGCCGGATCGGGCAGCCCGGCTCGACGAGATGCGCTGCAACGCCGATCGTCTCGAGCATGCGCATAGAGCTCGACGAGACCGCGCTCGTCCGCCCGTCAAATGCCCCGGTGGCTCGGGGCGCCGGGTCGGCGGGATCGACGACGATCGCCGACAGGTCGCTCGAATCGAGCGCCGAAGCCAATGCCAGCCCGACCAGCCCGCCGCCGAAGATGATGACGTCCGCGCGATCCATCGCGCCGCCCTAGGCGCCCCGTGCAACGACGCCAAGAAGTTCGCTTGACCGGGGACTCGACGTGAGGGATTCTATGCGGAGAGAGGAGCAGCGAGGAAGGATATGGCGACGGTTGCCGCACGCGCGCCCAAGCGAGAGTTGGCGCCCGACTGGCGCGATGCGCTGCGCGACGCGGTGCGCCGGCTCGCGATCCGCACCGTGGGTGCGCTTCTGCTTGCGGTCAGCCTAGCGGCGGCGATCGCGCTCGCCAGCCACAATCCGACCGACCCCTCGCTCAGCACCGCCGCGGGCGGGCCGCCGGCCAACTGGCTGGGCAGTGTCGGGTCTTACTCCAGCGACGCGCTGCTGCTGCTGTTCGGCATCGGCTCGGTGCTGTTCCTGCCGGTCATCGCGATTGCCGCACTGCGGATGATCCGCCTGGAGCCGGCCGGACATATTATCCGAGGGCTGCTGATCGCGACGGTCGGCGCCGTCTTGCTCGGCGTTGCGCTCGGCCTGACCAGCGGCTCGGCGGTGTCGGGACTGCCCGGCGGCTGGGGCGGAGCGCTCGGCCTGGCCGGCGCGCATGGCGTCGATGGCGCAGTCAATCTCATTCGGAACCCGTCGATCGCCGGGCCGGTCCGCCTGACGGTTCTGCTGCTGTTTGGCGCAGCCGGGCTGACCATCGGCTATTTTGCGCTTGGCTTGAGGCCCGAGGAAAAGGACTGGCTCGCCGGCCTGTTCCGGCGCCGCCCGCGGGCTCGCCGGATCGCGCCCCGCTCGACCGAAATCTTCGACGACCGCGCCCTTCCCGCCGCGCCCCCTCGCTCGCGTCCCACCGTCGCCGTTGCCGAGCCGTCGAGGGCGGTCACGCCCGCGGGTCGCGCCAATCCGCGCAAGGCCGCCGCCCAGCCGGGCCTCGCGCTTGGCGACAGCTATCAGCTGCCGACTATCGGCCTGCTCGCGCGGGCGCCGGAGAAGGGCAAGCAGCAGATCGATCGCGCCGGGCTCGAGCGCAACGCCCGCCTGCTCGAAAGCGTCCTTGAAGACTTTCACGTCCGCGGGGACATCGTCGAAGTCCGCCCCGGACCCGTGGTCACCATGTACGAGCTCGAGCCGGCGAGCGGCATCAAGGCGAGCCGGGTCATCCAGCTCGCCGACGACATCGCGCGCAACATGTCGGCGCTCTCCGCCCGCGTCGCCACCATCCCCGGCCGCAGCGTCATCGGCATCGAGCTGCCCAATCCCAAGCGCGAAACGGTGAGCCTGTCGGAGCTTGTCGGCAGCCAGGCCTTCGAGGACCAGAATCATGCGTTGCCGCTGATCCTCGGCAAGAATATCGCGGGCGACCCGGTCATCGCAGACCTCGCGCCGATGCCCCATTTGCTCGTCGCCGGCACCACCGGCTCCGGCAAGTCGGTCGGCCTCAACTGCATGATCCTGTCGCTGCTCTACCGCTACGGTCCGGACGAGTGCAAACTGATCATGATCGACCCGAAGATGCTCGAGCTCAGCATGTACGAGGACATCCCGCATTTGCTGTCGCCCGTGGTCACCGAGCCGGGCAAGGCGATCCGCGCGCTCAAATGGACCGTCGAGCAGATGGAAGAGCGCTACCGAATGATGGCGAACCTCGGCGTGCGCGCACTGCCGAGCTTTAACGCCAAGGTTCGCGAGGCGAAGGCCAAGGGCGCCAAGATCGGCCGCCGGGTCCAGACCGGCTATGACGCGGACACCGGCCAGCCTATCTACGAGACCGAGCAGCTGGACTATGAGGTGTTGCCGCAGATCGTCGTGATCATCGACGAGCTTGCCGATCTGATGATGACCGCCGGCAAGGAGGTCGAGTTCCTCGTCCAGCGGCTGGCGCAGAAGGCGCGCGCGGCCGGCATCCACCTGATCATGGCGACGCAGCGCCCGTCGGTTGACGTCATCACCGGCGTCATCAAAGCCAACCTGCCGACGCGCATCAGCTTCCAGGTGACGAGCAAGATCGACAGCCGCACGATCCTCGGCGAGCAGGGCGCCGAGCAGCTGCTGGGCAAGGGCGACATGCTGTACATGCCGGGCGGCAAGCAGATTGTCCGCGTGCACGGCCCGTTCGTGTCGGACGAAGAGGTACGCGCGGTCGCCGAGCATTGGCGCAGGCAGGGCTCGCCCGAATATGTCCAGGCCGTCACCGAGGAGCCCGAGGACGGCGGCTATCTGTTCGACGGCCAGCCGACCGGCGAGGACGACGCCGAGACCCAGCTCTATCGCAAGGCGATCCAGATCGTGGCAGAGAGCCAGAAGGCCTCGACCTCCTATCTCCAGCGCCAGCTTCGCGTCGGTTACAACAGCGCGGCGCGCTTGATCGAGCGCATGGAAAAGGACGGCCTCGTCGGCATGCCCGACCACGTCGGCCGCCGCGAAGTACTGATCGACCCGGAGGGGCACCCGATCTAACGCCTGAATCGCCCGGAACCGCAGGGTTCAGTGCGCATTCAATGGCGAAACGCCAGTTTCCCGGCGAAGATTCCCAGGAGCTTCTGAATGACTCTTCCTAAGACTTTCGCGCGCGCGCTTGTCCCAATGGTGGTTGTGGCAGCGCCAGTCGCGGCCGCCGAATCGCCCGACATGGCGCGGCTCAATGCGCACATCCGCTCGGTCCATACGATGACCGCGAACTTCATCCAGACCGACGCTCGCGGACGCTCGGCGGCGGGGACGCTGCAGCTCAAGCGCCCGGGCAAGGTCCGCTTCGCCTACGGCAGCGGCGACCTGCTGCTGGTGTCGAACGGCAAGACGTTGACCTTCATCGACTATCAGGTCGGGCAAAAATCCGGCTGGCCGCTCAGCCGCACGCCGCTCGGCGTGCTCCTTTCTGACTCGCCCAACCTCAAAGGCCGGGCACAGATTGTGCCGAGCCAGGATCCGCGAGTGGTCAGCGTGCGCGCCCGGGACCCCGCTCAATATGGCTCGATCACGCTGGTTTTCCTGCGCAGCGGCGCGGCGCCGGGCGGCCTTCAACTCTATGGCTGGACGGCGATCGACGCCCAAAACAAGCGCACCACGGTCAAGCTCGGCAATGTCCGCTACAATGTTGCCGTGCCCGAATCTGCGTTCAACTATGCCGAGCCCAAGCCGAAGCGCCATTAAAAAAGTTTCATATTGCGACCTGTTCATCGCACTTTCAGGGTAGGGTTCCTATATGCAAGCTCGATCCTGCACCAACCCGGGGTTTCCCCCTGTTACCCGGGGTCCGCAGGATCCCTTGCGTGACGAACGCTAGGTCGGCCCTCGCTCCACGCCCCCGGAGCGGGGGCCTTTTCTTTGGCATCCGGAAATGACGGAGCTAAGCGCGTCCTGTGACCAAACGGCTGAAGATCGCCTCGTGGAACATCAACTCGGTGCGGGCGCGCCCCGCGCTGGTCGAGCGGCTGATTGCCGAGCAGCAGCCCGACATCCTGTGCCTGCAGGAGACCAAGGCGAACGACGACGTCTTTCCGGCCGGACTGTTCAAGGATCGCGGCTACGTCCACCAGCAGCTGAATGGGCAGCGAATGCACCATGGCGTCGCGATACTCAGCCGTGTTCCAATCAAGGATCCAGGCAAGCACGACTGGCAGGACAATGGTGAGGCGCGCCACGTCGGCGTCCGGCTCGAATGCGGCATCCGGCTCGAGAATGTCTATGTCCCCGCCGGCGGCGATATCCCCGACCGTAGCCAAAACCCGAAGTTCGGCCAGAAGCTGGATTTCATCGAACGCATGACGCGGTGGTCGGAGGGTCTCCACGAACCGACGATCATCGTCGGCGACTTCAACGTCGCGCCCCTCGAATGCGACGTCTGGAGCCATAAGGCGCTGTTGAAGGTCGTCAGCCATACGCCGGTCGAAGTCGATGCCCTGGCCCGGTTACGCGAGGCCCACGACTGGATCGACATCGGCCGCCGCTTCTTCCCGGCGCCGGAGCGCTGTTACACCTGGTGGAGCTACCGCTCCCCGGACTGGACCAAGAATGACCGCGGCCGTCGCCTCGACCACATGTGGGCGTCGCCCGAGCTCGCCGGGCACCTCAAAGGGCATGCGGTGCTCGAACCCGTGCGCAATTGGGAGCGGCCGTCGGACCACGTGCCGCTCATCTGCGAGGTCGAGATTTGAGCGACTCCGCTTCGATCCGCCGCGCGATTGCCGCCTTGCGCGCGGGGAGACCGATTCGGATCGAGTGTCAGGATCCTGTCGCTGTCGTTGCGGTGGAAACCGCCACGCCCGAGCTTCTCGATATTGTCGATCCGAACCGCCACGGCCGGCTGCTGATCAGTGGCGAGCGCGCCGCCGCACTGGCGCTTGCCAATGAGCGCAATGCCGCCGACCCAGCGGCGCCGGTGCTGATCGAGCGCGCTCCTTGGCTCGATGGCGCGGCGGCGCTGGCGATCGCCGATCCCGGCCGCGATCTCGATCGTGGACCGATTGGGCCGCTGCATCCCCTGCACCTCGATTGCCCGGAGGCGGCAAAGGCCGCGCTCGGATTAGCCCGGCTCGCCGGCCTGCTGCCGGCATTATGGCTGGTCGATGACCAACCGGGCGCGATCCTGGTGTCGGCGGAGGACGTCGAGCGGCAGCGCAAGGCGCCGGCGGTCGAGCTCGTTGCGCGCGCAAAGCTGCCGCTCGACGGCATGCCCGACACGCAGATCGTCGCGTTCCGCGGATCCGACGACGGCCAGGAGCATGTCGCGCTGGTGGTCGGCGCGTTTGGCGGGAAAGCGCCCCTGGTCCGGCTGCACAGCGAGTGCCTGACGGGCGACGTGTTCGGATCGCTCAAATGCGACTGCGGGCCGCAGCTCAAGGAAGCGCTTCGGATCATCGGCGCGGCGGGTGGCGGCGTGCTGCTGTATCTGCGTCAGGAAGGGCGCGGCATCGGGCTGGCCAACAAGCTTCGCGCCTATGCGCTGCAGGATCGCGGTCTCGACACGGTCGACGCTAACCGCCGCCTGGGCTTTGCCGACGATGAGCGCGACTATGCGCATGCCGCGGCAATGCTTCGGACGCTCGGAGTCGATGAGGTCCGGCTCCTGACCAACAATCCGGACAAGGTTTCGGGTTTGGAAAGCGCGGGAATCACAATCGTGGAGCGTGTCCCGCACCACATGCCGACCAATCCGCACAACGCGGACTATCTCGCGACCAAACGCCGGAAGAGCGGGCACTTAATCTAGCCCGAGCAACCGCCGAACGTCGTCGAAGCTATGCGCGATCTCCGCTACGCCGAGGTTCCGCAATCTTTCGGTATGGCCAGCGAGGCAGTGCGCGCCGGCCGTTAGGCCGATCACGCGAGCGCCCGAAGCAAGCGCCCCGGTTACACCGACGACTGAATCCTCGAGGATCACGCTGCGGCCGATGTCGACGCCGAGTTGATCGGCGGCGAAGAGATAGAGATCGGGCGCGGGTTTGCCGCGTTCGACATGCTCGTTGCCGCTGTAAACGTGATCCCCGAACACGCCGGTGAGGCCGAGGTGCTGGAGATGCCCCCGAAGCCAGCGAGTCGAGCTGGACGACGCGACTGCCATTGGAAGGTCCGCTGGCAAGGAACGAACAAAGTCGATTGCGCCAGCGACCGCCTGGACGCCTTCCTCCAGCGCGCGAACGCTCTGCTCCTTGCGCCGTTGGTGGAACTCGGCCGGGAGCGGTCGGCCGATCTGACTTTCAAGAGCTGCAAGGAAGTCCCGGCCGGCAAGACCGACATAGCGCTCCATGGCTTCTTCGACGGTGTGGCGATGGCCGAGGTCGGTCAGAAGCTCGGCGAGGAGGCGGTTGCCCTCATATTCGCTCTCGAGGAGCACGCCGTCGAAATCGAAAATGATCGCGTCGAAGCTAGTCGTTTGGGATTTGGGCATCAGTCCTCGAACAGCGAGGTGCCGACGCGGACCGCCGTCGCACCGAGCATCACAGCGGCCTCATAGTCCGCCGACATGCCCATGCTCAGGCCCGTGACGTCATGGCGCCGTGCTAACTTGTTGAGAAGAGCGAAATAAGGAGCCGGCTCGACCCCCAGCGGGGGAATCGCCATGAGCCCGGCGAGCGGCAGAGGCGACGCGCGGACCGCAGCGGCGAGCGCGCCGACCTCCCCGATCGGGCAGCCGCCCTTCTGCTCTTCCTCGCCGATGTTCACTTGAATGTAGACCGCGGGAAAGCGCCGCGCCTTGTCCGCTTCCTTGACGAGGGCATCGAGAAGCGAAGCGCGATCGAGCGAATGGATCGCGTCGAACAGCGCGACGGCTTCGGCGGCCTTGTTGGATTGCAGCCGCCCGATGCAGTGGAGCAGAATGTCCGGATACCGGGAGCGAAGCGCGGGCCATTTGGCGAGCGCATCCTGCACCCGGCTTTCACCAAAGCTGCGCTGGCCAGCGGAGATCAGCGCTTCGATCGCCTCGCCGAGGCGAGTCTTGCTGACCGCGATGAGCTCGACGTCGGCCGGATCGCGGCGTGCGATGCCGGCGGACTTGGCGATTAGATCGAGGATATGTTGGCGCCGCTCAGCCGCGCCGGTCATCGATGGATCAGAACTTGAAGGCAGTGCCGATGTAGACGGCCTGGCTGTCGCGCCGCTCATCCTGCAGCGCCGACATCTTGTCGCGCTCGATCTGGTAGCGGACGCCGCCGGTCAGCGCGAACCGCTGCGACAGCGAATAGGAGCCGCCGAGATCGACCCAGCCGTTGTCGCCTTTGCGCAGGCCAGGAAGAGCGTGGTCGGTACCGCGCTCGGCGCCGACCGCGACTCGGCCGGTAAATTTCTTGAGCGAATAGCTGACGCCCACGATCGCGCTCTCGCGTCCGCCGAGCGCCGTATCCGCTTCCTTGACCTTGGCGACATCGCCAGCGACCGCGAAACGGCGCCAGCCCACGGCCACGCCGAGATTATAGGTGGTCGGCGCCAGGGCAACCGCCGTCGGCGCCGTCGACGCATCCGCGAGCTGGGTCTGAGCCGGCGTAGTCGTGCGTGCGCGAATTGCGACCCGGACCTGCGACGGCCGTCCCTTCGCCGGCGCCGGGGTGAACTTGAAATCGTGGAGCGAAAGGCCACGGCCGGCGAGCGCCGCCGCGAGCTTGGGATCGGCATTGGCCGGAGTGAAGGATGAAATCGGATCGAAGCTCAGCGAAATCGCTGACGGCCGCTTGGTCGAGGTGCTGGCGGCGAATGCCGGAGACAGCACGAGACTGCTCGCGGCAATGGCCGCAAGCAGCTTGGCTTCCCTCCGACTCGCGATCTTCAGCAAATCCAAAGACTCCCTGTTACGAGTCGATATAGTCCGTCCAACCTGAAGGTTCCATGAGCGGAATCGATTCAATTGCCTGCTGTTGCCGACTCAACACAATGTGGTTCAGCAGCGGGACACGCTTGCGGGAGGACCTTGACTATCTATAACGCCGCCAAACCTGAATTTCTCTCCTTCGAGGATCGCCGATGACTCGTCCGCACACGACCGCTGCCGCACTTCTGGTACTTGCCCTTGCAACATCGGGATGCGCGGCGAACCGCAGCCTACCCTCGCGGCTGGCGCCGTCGAAGATGACCAACATCGGCGTCAACAGCTATCTCTGGCGGGCGGCAATCGACACCGTCTCATTCGCCCCGTTGCTTCAGGCCAACCCCAACAGCGGCGTGATCATCACCGACTGGTATTCGAGCCCGAAGGCGCCGGGCGAGCGAGTGAAGCTGACGGTCGCGGTCCTCGACCCCGACCTTCGCGCCGACGCCCTGCGCGTCTCCGCGGCGCGGCAGGTCAACCAAAGCGGGGCGTGGGTCGATGCGCCGGTGACGGCGGCCACGGTGCAGAAGCTCGAGGACATCATCCTGACCAGGGCCCGCGACCTCCGCCGCGCCACTGTCCGGGGCTAATGAATCCACCATGACGGGGCGTTTCGACCCGGCCGAAGCCGACCGCCGCTGGCAAGCGCGGTGGGCCGAGCAGCGCTGTTTCGAGGCGGACAGCGAAAGCGCCAAGCCCAAGACCTATGTGCTGGAGATGTTCCCTTACCCGTCGGGACGCATCCACATGGGCCATGTGCGCAACTATACGATGGGCGACGTCATCGCCCGCTATCGGCGGATGCAGGGCCATGAAGTGCTTCACCCGATGGGTTGGGACGCCTTCGGCATGCCGGCCGAGAATGCCGCGATGGAGCGCGGCGTCCATCCCGGCCAGTGGACCTGGCACAATATCGAAACAATGCGCGAGCAGCTCAAACAGATCGGCTTCGCGCTCGACTGGTCGCGCGAGCTCGCGACCTGCGACCCGACTTATTACGGGCATGAGCAAGCGCTGTTCCTCGACCTGTTCGACGCCGGGCTCGTCTATCGCAAGGAGAGCGAGGTCAATTGGGACCCGGTCGACATGACCGTGCTCGCCAACGAGCAGGTGATCGACGGCCGCGGCTGGCGCTCGGGTGCGCTGGTCGAACGGCGCAAGCTCGCGCAGTGGTTCCTCAAGATTACCGATTTCGCCGAGGAGCTGCTCGACGGCCTCAAGACGCTCGACCAATGGCCCGACAAGGTCCGGCTGATGCAGGAGAATTGGATCGGCAAGAGCCGCGGGCTGCAGTTCCGCTTCCGCCCGGCCGAGCCGGTTGACTCCATCGATGGCGTCGACGTGTTCACGACCCGCCCCGACACGATCTTTGGCGCGAGCTTCGTTGCGATTGCGGCCGGCCACCCCATCGCGCAAGCACTCGCCGCGCAGGATTCCGAGGCCGCCGAGTTCATCGCCGAGTGCCAGCGTGGCGGAACCAGCCTCGCCGACATCGAGGCCGCCGAGAAACAGGGATTCAAGACGGCGCTGGAAGTCGTGCACCCGCTCGACCCCGAATGGCGGCTGCCGGTCTACATCGCGAACTTCGTGCTGATGGACTATGGCACCGGCGCGATTTTCGGCGTGCCCGGCCACGACCAGCGCGACTTCGAATTCGCGCGCAAATACGGCCTGCCGATCAAGCGCGTGGTCGCCGCCAGCAGCGAAGACGCATCGCTGCCGATTACGGGCGAGGCCGAGGTTATCGATGGCGTCGCGGTCAACTCGCGCTTCCTCGATGGCCTGACCGGCGAGCAGGCGACCGCGGACATCATCCGCCGCGCCGAGGAAGCCGGATGGGGCAAGGGCACGATCGCGTGGCGGCTGCGCGATTGGGGCGTGTCGCGCCAGCGTTACTGGGGCACGCCAATCCCGATCATCCATTGCGGGAAGTGCGGCGCCGTCCCGGTCCCGCGCGACCAGCTTCCGGTCGTATTGCCCGAAGACGTCAGCTTCGACGCGCCCGGCAACCCGCTCGATCGGCACCCGACGTGGAAGCATGTCGATTGCCCGAGTTGCGGCGGCGAGGCGATGCGCGAGACCGACACCCTCGATACGTTCGTCGATTCGAGCTGGTACTTCATCCGCTTCGCCAGCCAACCCAACGACCGCCCGTTCGACCGCGCCGAAGCCGAGCAATGGCTGCCCGTCGGCCAATATATCGGCGGCGTCGAGCATGCGATCCTGCACCTGCTCTACGCGCGCTTCTGGACCCGCGCCTTGCAGCATCTTGGCAAGCTGAATGTCGCGGAGCCGTTCACCGGCCTGTTCACGCAGGGCATGGTGACGCACGAGACCTATCGCGCCGGGGACGGGAGCTGGCTTAGCCCGGATGAGGTCCGCAAGGACGGCGACGACTGGATCCACATCGAGAGCGGCCATCCGGTCACTCCGGGCCGAATCGAGAAGATGTCGAAGTCGAGGCGCAATACGATCGACCCCGAGCCCATCCTCGCCAAATATGGCGCCGACGCAGTGCGCTGGTTCATGCTGTCCGACAGCCCGCCGGAGCGCGATCTCGAATGGTCCGAAGCCGGTATCGAGGGCGCCGCGCGCTTCGTTCAGCGTGTGTGGCGCCTGGCCAGCGACCAACGGTCAGGCGAAGGCAACGACGAGGCTCTTCAGCGCAAGCTGCACCGCGTCATCGCGGCAGTCGGCGAAGCGATCGACGGCCTGCAGTTCAACAAGGCCGTCGCGCAACTCTATGAGCTGGTCAACGCGATCGAAAAGGCGCCGCCTTCCACCACGCGGGCCGACGCGATCCGGAGCCTGATCCAATTGATCGCCCCGATGGCGCCGCACCTCGCGGAAGAGGCCTGGGCGTTGCTCGGCGGCGACGGCCTCGTCGTTGAATCGGCGTGGCCGAGTTTCGATCCGGCCCTGCTGGTTGACGACCAGGTGACCCTGGCGATCCAGATCAACGGCAAGCTGCGCGACACGCTGAGCGCGCCGCGGGGATTGCCTCGGGAAGACGCCGAGGCGCTCGCCCTCGCCTCGGACAAGGTGCAGCGGCAACTTGCCGGCGCCAGTCCGCGCAAGGTGATTGTCGTTCCCGACCGACTGGTGAATATCGTCGCATGATGCGGCCCGCCGCTCTCCTCCTGGCCTGCCTGGCGTTGCCGGGATGCGGCCTTCATCCGCTTTATGGCGGCGGTGCCTCGAGCCCCATCGCGGCGACCCTTCGCGCCGTCGAGGTGGCGCCGATCGCGGGGCAGTCGGGGTGGTTCATGCACAGCAAGCTGGTCGACCGGCTCGGCGAATCGGGCAGCGGCGCCGCGCAATACCGGCTCGACGTTACGCTGGACGACAACATCACCTCGTTCGGCATCCGGGGCGACCGCGCGGCGACACGCGAACGCCGCACCCTGCGCGCGCGCTACCAGTTGGTCAGCCTCGCAACCGGTACCGTGGTCCTCGATGCGACGGCGGGGTCCGACTCCGGCATCGACATCGTCAGCTCCGAATATGCGACGGTCGCCGCCGAGCAGACCGCGCTCGAGCAATTGTCCGATATCGTCGCCGACCAGATCGTCGCCCGCCTCAGCATCTATGCGGCGCGCACGCAGCCCGGCAGGTGAAGGCGAGCAAGGCCTCGATCGGCCGCTCGGTCGACCAGCCGAGCGCCGACATTCGCTTGTATCTGTTTCATGGCCCGGATGAAGCGCAGTCGCGGGGCCTGGGGGAACGGCTGCTGCAGGCGCTCGGCGCAACGAAATTCATGATTGCCGGCGGGACGGTCAAATCGGACCCAGCCTCGCTCGCCGATGAAGCGGGCGCCCTCAGCCTCTTCGGCGGCAAGCGCGCGATCTGGGTCGAGCCGGCGACCAAAGACATTGAGGACGGGGTCGTCGCGTTGCTCGAAGGCGCGGTGCCGGAAAGCCCGGTGATCGCAATTGCCGGATCGCTTCCCAAGACATCCGCCCTGCTCAAGCTGGCCGAGTCATCTCCCCAGGGGCTGGCTTACGCCTCCTATGTTCCGGAAGGACAGGATGCCATCCGCATGGTGGTCGACCTTGGCCGCCGTTACGGGCTCAAGATCAGTCCCCCGGTAGCGGCGCGGATCGCCGACAGCAGCGCCAACGACCAGGCCATTGCCGCGCAGGAGTTGCAGAAGCTGGCATTGTACATCGATGCCTCGCCGCAGATGCCGAAGGAGCTCGATCACTCGGCAATCGACGCGGTTGGCGCCGCTGCGGCGGAGGGGGACTTCGGCCGGCTGGCGGACTTGGCGATGACCGGCGACGTGGCCGGCCTTGCCGATGAGCTCGCCGCTTTGTCGCCGGCCGGGACCGAGGCCATTCCCGTCATCCGGTCGCTGCAGCGCCGGCTGCTGATGCTGGCGCCGATGCGGGCCCGGGTGGAACGCGGCGAATCTCCCGACGCCGTCATGACGTCGATGGGCAGGGCATTGTTCTGGAAGGACAAATCCGCTGCAGGCAGGATGCTCACTCTGTGGCCGGCGACCAAGCTGGCGACGGTCTCGGAGCGCGCCTCCAATCTCGAGCGGGCGGTGATTTTCGGGCCGGCGCCCGACCGCGAAACGTTGGGCGAAGAATTGCTTGCAATCGCGCGGGCAGCGCGCTCGCGGTGAGCTAGATCGGTTCGCCGGTCAGCCGCTGGCAGATCATGTCGAGCTGCTCGAGGTTGGAATAATTGAGGCTCACAGTTCCGCCCTGCCCCTTGTGAGTCACCTGCACGCGGACGCCGAGCATGTCGCCGAGCTGTCGCTCCAGCGCAGCCAAGTCGGGATCGATCGCGCTCGATTTGCCCAATACCAGCTCCACCGGACCGCGCTTGGCGCGCTTGGCGCGGGCCTCCGCCTGGCGCACTGAAAGGCCCTTCTTGACGATTTCACGGGTCAGCAATTCCGGGTCCGGCGCCGCAGCAACCGCCCTGGCGTGACCCATATTGATATCGCCTCGCATCAGCGATTGACGGACGAACTCCGGAAGATCAAGCAATCTCAACAGGTTGGCGACGTGGCTTCGCGATTTATGAACGATCTGGGCGACGGCTTCTTGGGTATGCCCGTAGCGGCTGACGAGCTGGCGATAGCCTTCCGCCTCCTCGATCGCGTTCAGATCCTCGCGCTGAATATTCTCGATCAGCGCCAGCTCGGCCATCGCTGATTCGTCGATGTCGCGGACGATTGCGGGAATGCTGTGGAGCCCGGCCCGCTGCGCCGCCCGCCAGCGCCGCTCGCCGGCAACGACCTGGAAGCCCTCGCCGGCCGGCCGCAGCAGAATTGGTTGAAGCACGCCGCGTTCGGCGATCGACTCGGCGAGCTCGGCGATGGATTCATCATTGAACAAGGTGCGCGGCTGATGCGGGTTCGGCCGGATCCGGCCGATCTCGACCTCGCGCACCCCGCCGCTCGACGCCGGCTCGGTCCCCGCCGGCAGCGGGGATGGTGCGTCGCCGAGCAAAGCGGACAGACCCTTGCCAAGCCCCTTCGCCATCCGCTCAGTCACGCCGCCACCGCCAGGGCGGGGAGCCGGCCGATGAGCTCGCGGGCCAGCCGGACGTAGGCTTCCGAGCCCGGGCAGCGCAGGTCGTAGATCAGCGCCGGCAGCCCATGGCTCGGCGCCTCCGACAGGCGCACGTTGCGCGGCACGACGGTCTCGAACACGGTCGCTCCGAGGCAGGCGCGGACGTCTTCCGCCACCGCGCCCGAGAGATTGTTGCGGCGGTCGAACATGGTCAGCGCGACGCCGAGGATCGAAAGCTGCGAATTGAAGGCGGAGCGGATCCGCTCCACGGTCTGGAGCAACTGGCTCAAACCCTCGAGCGCAAAAAACTCGCACTGCAGCGGCACGAGCAGATGCCGCGCCGCGACGAGCGCATTCACGGTGAGCAGCCCAAGCGACGGCGGGCAATCGATAAGCGCAATGTCCCACCGCCCCGGCGGCTCGGCGGCCAGAGCCTTGTCGAGCCGATGCGCGCGGTCCTCGAGCCCGACCATCTCGATCTCGGCCCCCGAGAGATCGACGGTCGCCGGCAACAGATCGAGGCGCGGCACGCGCGTGGCGACGGCCGCCTCGCTGACCGAGGCGCTGCCGATCAGCACGTCATAGCTCGACCGGATACGTTGAGCGTGACCAATCCCCACCCCGGTCGACGCATTGCCTTGCGGGTCGAGGTCGACGAGCAAGACGCGCCACCCGATCGCTGCCAGAGCGGTGGCGAGGTTGATCGCCGTCGTGGTCTTGCCGACCCCGCCCTTCTGATTGGCCACCGCGATCCGAATCACGCCTTGTGCCTCGCCTTCACGCCCGTCGCGACGATTATCCGGGAATCCGCGTCCGTCAGGCTTTGTTCCACGTGGAACACACCTTGCCATGCGCGTTGGGCCTCGGCCAGTTCGGATTGCGCATTCCGTCCCTTAGGGAGAACCCAGCGGCTATTTCTTGTGGACAAGTGGTGGGATAGTTCGAGCAGTTTGGGCAGTGGCGCGACGGCGCGCGCGGTGATCACATCGAACTTTCGCTCTAGGCTTTCGGCCCTGCCGCGGACGATGATTGTCTCAATCCCAAGTGATTCTGCCGCCTTGTGGAGGAATTCGGCGCGAAGACGCCGCGGTTCCACCAAAGTGACCGGCCCGTCCACGAGGCAAGCAATGACGATTCCGGGCAGCCCCGCGCCCGATCCGATGTCGAGCCAGGATGCCCCGGCGTGGGGCTCGAATCGTACCAGCTGGGCCGAATCCACAATGTGGCGCTCCCACAGATGGTCGATGGTCGAAGGCGAAACCAGGTTTTGCCGCTGATTCTCCTCAACGAGCAAGCCAGCGTAGGCCTCCAGCCTGCCGAATGTTTCACGTGAAACAGGCCGACCCGCAGCCTGCTCGAGCTCGCCGATCACGCCGCGGCGCGCCGGCTTGCCGCGACATACAGCGCCGACAGCGCCGCCGGAGTGACCCCGGCGATCCGAGAGGCTTGGTCCAGAGTCTCCGGCCGCGAGTCATCGAGCCGCTCGACCATCTCGTTCGAAAGACCCGGAACCGCGCCGAAGTCCAAATCGGCCGGAATCCATATGCGCGAGTCACGCCGGACGACTTCCCACTCGCGCTGCTGCCGCTCGACGTAAGGCGCGTAGAGCGAATCGGCGCGCCCTTCCTCCGTCTCGGCCCACTCTCTGTTTGACCGAGCCGCAAAGTGACGCTCGATCTGCGCCTTTCGCCGCGGCGATACACAGCCAGCCCCAAGCGCGGTCTCGCCCAGCCGCGAGGTCGCGTTGTCCGCGCGCAGCGACAAGCGATATTCGGCGCGCGCGGTCATCATGCGATAGGGCTCGTTCACCCCCTGAAGCGTCAGATCGTCAACCATCACACCGATGTAGCTTGAGCGCCGGTCAAACCGGACCTCGCCCAGGTCGAGCGCCCGTTCTGCAGCGTTGAGCCCAGCGACCAAGCCTTGCGCGGCGGCCTCTTCATACCCGGTCGTCCCGTTAATCTGCCCGGCGAGGAACAGCCCCGGTAGCTCGCGAGCTTCCAGAGTCGTGTTCAGGCGCCGCGGATCGACGAACTCGTATTCGACCGCGTAGCCGGGCCGCACGATCTCGGCGCGCTCGAGCCCGGGGATCGTGCAAACGAACTCCTTCTGGATGTCCGCCGGCAACGAGGTCGAGATCCCGTTGGGATAAACCAAATGATCGTCCAATCCCTCCGGCTCGAGGAAGATCTGGTGCGATTCGCGCTCGCTGAATCGCTTCACCTTATCCTCGATCGACGGGCAGTAGCGCGGCCCGCGGCCCTCAATCGCGCCGGCGAACAGCGGCGAATGATCGAAATTGGCACGAATGATGTCGTGAGTGCGCTGGCTGGTTCGAGTGATCGCGCAGCGGACCTGCGGCTGGCGAACATGATCATCCAACGCCGACATGGCCCAGCCATCGGCGTCGCTCGGCTGTTCCTCCAGCCGCGACCAATCGATCGTCCTGCCGTCCAGCCGCGGTGGGGTACCGGTCTTGAGCCGCCCCTGCCCCAGGCCAATGTCGCGGACCTGCCCGGCGAGCGCGACGGACGCCTGGTCGTCGCGGCGGCCGCCTGCGACCACCTCCTGGCCGACGAATAGGCGCGCGTCGAGGAAGGTGCCGGTGGCGATCACCAGCGCTCTGCAGGTCAAGGTGCCCGCGTCCGTCTCCACTCCGGCGAGGCGCTCATTGCGGATCACGAAGCGAAGCGCCTCGGCAGTGACGATCTCGACCCCGCTTTCGCCCAGCAGCTCCGCGACCGCGGTGCGGTAAAGCCTCCGGTCGGCCTGAACGCGCGGTCCCCACACCGCCGGCCCCTTGCTCCGGTTGAGCATCCGGCGGTGAATCGCCGCCCGGTCCGCGGCACGTGCCATCAGTCCGTCGAAGACATCGAGCTCGCGCACCAGGTGGCCCTTGCCGACGCCGCCGATCGACGGGTTGCACGACATCTGCCCGGCGTCCGCGGCCCGAAACGTGATCAGGCCGACGCGCGCACCGCGGCGCGCCGCAGCGGCCGCGGCTTCGCCTCCGGCATGGCCGGCACCGATGACCAGAACGTCGAACATGCCCGCCCCTTAACGCATCAGTGTTTCACGTGGAACATCGTCATTTGCCGAGGCAGAAGCGGGAAAAAAGCGTGTCGAGCACGTCTTCGACACCGGCGCGGCCAGTTAGCCGATCGAAAGCGCCGCGCGCGAGCCGAAGGTTCTCCGCGACGAGGACCGCCTCACGCGTCGGCGTGGCCAGAGCGTCGCGGGCCTCCGCCAACAATTTCGCCTGGCGCCGGTTGAGCGCAATAGCCCCCTCCCCGGGCAACAACGGTTTGGCAGCCTGCGCGACGCGGTCGAGAAGCTCGGTCAGCCCAACGCCCGTTTTCGCCGACACCGCAAGCGAGCCCTCGGGAGCCGGACCGCGCATGTCCGCCCTGGCGTGGACGAGAATAGCACCTGGCGGAGCGGCGTTCGGCTCGCCCAGCCAAAGCAGGATGTCGGCGGCCGCCGCCAACTGGTTTGCCCGCTCGACCCCGATCGCCTCTACCTGGTCCTCGGTCGTGCGCAGGCCGGCGGTGTCGGTCAGCAAGATGGGCAGGCCGGCAATCGCCAGCGGCACTTCGATATGATCGCGGGTGGTGCCCGGGACGTCCGTTACGATCGCCCGCTCAACACCAGCTACCGCATTGACAAGGCTCGATTTTCCGGCATTTGGTGGGCCGGCGACAACCACTCGCACGCCATCCTTGAGAGGCTCGATCCGCGGGCGCGCGAGCCATTGGTCGAGCTCAGCAACCAGCGCCGCGACGCCGGTCAATAGCGACGGATCGATGGCGCTGTCGTCCTCATCGTAATCGATCGCTCGCTCGGCCGCAGCCGACAAATCAAGCAGCCTGTCCTGCCACTCGGTCAGCTGCCTCCTCAGCCCGCCTTCGGCCAAGGCCAGTGCCGCCTTGCGCTGCGATTCGGTCTCGGCCTCGATAAGATCGGCCAACCCTTCCGCCTCGGTCAGGTCGATGCGGCCGTTCTCGAACGCACGGCGAGTGAATTCGCCCGGCTCGGCCTCGCGCAATCCGTCGAGCTGGCCGAGTGTCCGAAGCACCGCGTCGACGACCGCGCGCCCGCCGTGGCAGTGAAACTCGACGCTGTCCTCGCCGGTCGAGCTCGCAGGTGCATCGAACCGAAGGACCAACGCCTCGTCGAGCCGCTCGCAGGTCGCCGGATCGCGCAGTTCGCGAAGGGCGGCGTGGCGAGCGTCAGGCAGTAGGCCCGCCATCCGCCTCGCCGCTTCGTGCGCCACGGCCCCGCTGATGCGGATGACGGCAATCGCAGCCGGCGGCCGGCCGCTGGACAGAGCGAAGATCGTGTCCACGAGCCCTAGGTGAAGAAAGGCGCGATCACCGGCGCGACATGCCCGGCGCCCTCCCAGATCATCTTGAGCGCGACCCACAGAATGACCAGCAGGCCGAGCCACGCGATCCATTTATAGCGGTCGATGTAGCGGGCGATGAAATTGGCGGCGACGCCCATCAGGATCACCGACAGGATCAGGCCGAAGACCAGCACCCACGGGTGATCCTTGGCGGCTCCGGCGACCGCCAGGACGTTATCGAGGCTCATGCTGACGTCGGCGAGGGCCACGCCCCACGCCGCGCTGGCAAAGCTCCTGGCGGACTGCAGGCCCGAATGCTCGTCGCCGACGATTTCCTCGGAACCCTTGCTTTCGTCCTTGTGTCGAAGCTCGCGGTACATCCGCCATGCCACCCACAGCAGGAGAATGCCGCCGGCGAGGACCAGGCCGACGACCTGCAGCAGCTGGGTAACGAGCAGCGCGAAGGCGATGCGGAGCACGAGCGCCGCGAGCACGCCGATCATGATGACCTTGCGGCGCTGCGCCGCGGGCAATCCCGCCGCGAGCGCGCCGACGACGATCGCATTGTCGCCGGCGAGCACGATGTCGATCGCCAGGATCTCGAAGAAAGCTGCGATCGCCGAAGGCGTGATCATGCTCGCGATGTCCATGGCTTCGCGCCTAGCCGAGAGCGAGCACGCTTCTCAAGCCCAGCACGTGATCGCCGCCGACCCAACCTTCGTAGATCATGCTAACCGCGACGTAGAGGATGACGCCGAGCCCGATGTAATTGATCCAGTGATACCGCTGGATCAGCCGCGCGACGTAATTGGCGGCGAGGCCCATGAACAGCACCGAGAAGGTCAGGCCGATGAACAGCAAAGCCGGATTCTCGCGCGCGATCGACGCGACCAGCAGCACATTGTCGAGGCTCATGCTGAGGTCGGCCGCGGTGATCTGGATCGCGGCGCGCAGCAAGGTCTTGGTTGCCGGCGGGCCTTCGACCACCGCCGTGTCGGGGTCGTCGTGGACGACCGGCGGCCGCTTCGGCCGGAGCTCGCCCGCCATGTTGTAGGCGACCCACAGCAGAAGCAGGCCGCCGGCGAACACCAGACCCGTAACCTTGAGCAACTGGGTCGCGATCACGGCGAAGGTGATCAGGAAGACCAGCGCCATGCCGACGCCGAACAGCAGAACCTTGCGCCGGTCCTTCTCCGGCAGGCCCGAGGCGAGCGAACCCATGATGACGATATTGTCGCCGGCCATGGTCAGATCGCCGATGATGATCTGCCCCAGCTTGGCGAGCCCGGCGGCGGTGAAAATCGCGCCGAAATCTAGGCCCTCGAACACGGGCAGACCCTTACTGGTTCATGGAAGCGAAGAAATCTTCGTTCGACTTGGCGTCCTTCATCTTGTCGAGCAGGAACTGCATCGCGTCGACCGTGCCCATCTGCATCAGAATCCGACGCAGCACCCACATCTTGGTGAGGACGTTCTGATCAACCAGCAGCTCTTCCTTGCGGGTGCCGGATTTGCCGACATCGAGCGAGGGGAAGATGCGCTTGTCGCTGACCTTGCGGTCGAGCACGATTTCGCTGTTGCCGGTGCCCTTGAACTCTTCGAAGATCACTTCGTCCATCTTGGAGCCGGTATCGATCAGCGCGGTGGCGATGATGGACAGCGAGCCGCCTTCCTCGATGTTGCGCGCGGCGCCGAAGAAGCGCTTTGGCCGCTGCAGCGCATTGGCATCGACGCCGCCGGTCAGCACCTTGCCGGAGCTCGGCACCACGGTGTTGTAGGCGCGGCCGAGGCGGGTGATCGAATCGAGCAGGATCACGACATCCTTCTTGTGCTCGACCAGGCGCTTGGCCTTCTCGATCACCATCTCGGCGACCTGGACGTGGCGTTGCGCGGGTTCGTCGAAGGTCGATGAAATGACCTCGCCATGGACAGAGCGCTGCATGTCGGTGACCTCTTCCGGCCGCTCGTCGATGAGCAGGACGATCAGGATCACTTCGGGGTTATTGTCGGTGATCGCGCGTGCGATATTCTGCAACAGCACGGTCTTGCCTGTCCGCGGCGGCGAAACGATCAGCGCGCGCTGACCCTTGCCGAGCGGCGCGACAATGTCGATCACCCGCGCGGACTTGTCCTTGATCGTCGGGTCAAGCGTGTCGAGCTTGAGCTTTTCGTCAGGATAGAGCGGCGTCAGATTGTCGAAATTGACGCGGTGACGGACCTGCTCCGGATCGTCGAAGTTGATCGTCGTGATCCGAGTCAGGGCGAAGTAGCGCTCGCCTTCCTTGGGCCCGCGGATCTCGCCTTCGACGGTGTCGCCGGTGCGCAGGCCAAAGCGGCGGACGATCGAGGGCGTGACGTAAATGTCGTCGGGACCGGCGAGGTAATTTGCTTCGGGCGAGCGAAGGAAGCCGAAGCCGTCATTGAGCACCTCGATGGTGCCCGAGCCCATGATCTCGACGCCGTTCTCGGCCTGGATCTTGAGGATCGAGAACATGAGATCTTGCTTGCGCATCGTCGACGCGCCCTCGACTCCCATGTCCTCGGACATCGCAACCAGCTCGGCCGGCGGTTTCTTTTTCAGTTCTTTCAAATGCATAAATTGTTCTTTTCTTGGGGAATTGTGCTCGAGCTTCTTGCGTTGGTTCACAAAGCCGGAGGCGGCAGGACGCCGCGATGCGGAAGGATGGCGGCCGGTAATTTAGTGAAACTGGCCGGGAGCCGTCACGATTGGAGGTATGTCTCGCCGCGCCGCCTGTCAATCAGTGGCCACCGATGAAAGCGGCGAAATGCCTAAAACGGACGGGAGTTTTCATTGTCGTCCATCCTAGAACGGACGGACGATGACCAGCACGACGATTAGCGCCGCGGCGACGCCGGGAATCTCGTTGATCATCCGCACCGCCTTGCCCGACAGCGGGCGCTGACCATTGGCCAGCTTCTTGCCGTAGGCGCCGAGCCAGCCCTGGTAGGCGCTGAGCGCGATTACCAGCGCCAGCTTGGCGTGGAACCAGCCCTGGCTCCAGGCATCCCCGTTGAACGCCAGCATCAGGCCCAGGACCCACACCAGCAGCATCGCCGGGGTCAGGATAATCGAGCGAACGCGAGCTTCGCGCTCGATCCACGCACGGTCCTCGGGGGAGCCGACGGCCGTTTCCTGGTGATAGACGTAGAAGCGAGGAAGTAGAAACAGCCCGGCCATCCAGAAGATGACGAAGGTGACGTGCGCCGCTTTCACCCACAGATAAGCGGGGCCGAGAAATCCCGTCAGCTCTGTCACTTTGTCCCCTTCACCTGGGCGAGAAGCTCCTCGACATGCGCGACCGGCGTGTCCTGGAGGATCCCATGCCCGAGGTTGAAGATGTGAGGACGCCCGGCGAATGCGTCAAGGACGCGGCCCACCGCGGCCTGAAGTGTTTCGCCTCCTGCGACGAGCGCCAATGGGTCGAGATTGCCTTGCACCGGCAGGTCTTCCGGTAACTCTTTCGCCGCCCACACCGGATCGACGGTTTCGTCGAGTCCGAGCGCGGTAATTCCCGTCTCCCGGGCATAAGCGCGCAGCTTGCCGCCGGCGCCTTTAGGAAAGCCTATGATGGGTAGATCCGGATGCCTGGCGCGGATGGCGTCGACCAACCGCGCGGTCGGGACAATCACCCATTGCTCGAATTGAGCTGGGGACAAGCTCCCGGCCCAGCTGTCGAACAGTTGCACCACTTCGACGCCGGCTTCGACCTGCCCGAGCAAATAATCGACGGTGACGTCCTCGATGCGCCGGATGATCGCCTCGAATCGCGCGGGATCGCTATAGGCGAGGCGGCGGGTCTCGGCCTGGTCGCGGCTTCCCTGGCCGGCCGCCATATAGGTGGCGACGGTCCACGGGCTTCCGGCAAAACCGATCAGCGTCTTCGTCCGATCGAGCGCCGCTTTCACCTTGCGGACCGTGTCATAGATTGGGTCGAGCCGCGCCGGGAACGGATTTAGATCCTCGATTGCCGTCTCGGCCAGGATCGGCGACAGGCGAGGTCCTTCGCCGGCGATGAAGGTCAGGTTCTGGCCCAAAGCGAAGGGAACGATCAGGATGTCGGAGAACAGGATCGCGGCATCGAGCTGAGGAAACCGCTTCAGCGGCTGAAGCGTGATCTCTGCAGCGGCGTCGCTGTCATAGACCAGGTCGAGGAAGCTGCCTTTGTCCTGACGCAGCTGGCGGTACTCGGGCAGGTAGCGCCCGGCCTGGCGCATCAGCCATATCGGCGGAGGGCTCAAAGCCTGTCCGCGCAGCACGGCGAGCAAAGGCTTGCCCGCCTGCCTGTTCGAAGGATCCGCAGGCTTACGGGACACCCCTCTTCTCTCCTTTATTATATTTAGAATCTAAAGATTGATGTTGTAGTTGGGCGTGGGAGAGCGGGGTTTAGGCAAGCATCCCGAAATTGCCAACAAGCGGACGGGACCGCGGCTCTCGGCGAATGCGCGAGTCGGTCCGAGTCCCACCCGTGATTCACAGTCTGGGGATGAATTTCGTCCCCGTGGATGAATCCTTGGAATGATCGCGGCGACCGTGGAACGCTATCCGCGTTGAGCCTACCCCCATGTCCGCGCTACGGCTGCACGCGGTCTTTTCCACAAGGTTGTTCGATTGGCCCTGATCCTTGCTTCGACCAGCATCATAAGGCGCCAGATGCTCGACGCGGCCGGGGTCCAGTACCGGGCCGAGCGACCGGAAGTCGACGAGGCGGCGGTCAAGGCGCGCCTCGATGATCCAGAGCAAGTCGTGGGGGAACTGGCTGCTCTCAAGGCGTGCAGCATTGGCGGCGCGGATTGGGCGATCGGCAGCGATAGCGTCGTTAGTGTCGACGGCTGCCCGTTCGACAAGCCCGCCGACCGTGACCAAGCCGAGGAGCATTTGCGCTTCTTCTCCGGCAAGACGATGCTCCTGACCAGCGCGGTAGCGTTGGCGCGAGATGGCGCGGTCGACTGGCATTGCATCGATTGTGCAAAGCTCGAGGTGCGATCGCTCTCCGACGATTTCATCCATTTCTATCTCGATGCCGAATGGCCCGAGGTCGGCTATTGCGTCGGCGTGTTCCGGCTGGAGGGCCGCGGCGTGCAATTGTTCGACCGCATCGACGGCAATTATTTCACGATCCTCGGGATGCCCCTGCTGCCTTTGCTTGGAGCGCTTCGAGAGCGCGGGCTGGTGCCGCGATGATCAGAATCGCGCTCACCGGCTCGATCGGCATGGGCAAGTCGACCGTCGCCAGGATGTTCGAGAAGGCGGGCGTTCCGGTGTTCGACGCCGACGCCGTCGTGCGGCAGCTGCAAGGGTCCGGCGGCGCGCTGGTCGAGGCGATCGCTGCCCGCTTTCCCGAGACGGTTGAAGGCGGCGTGCTCGATCGCGAGCGTCTTGCGCGCGCGGTGCTTGGCCGTCCCGACGAACTCGCTGCGCTCGAGACGATCGTTCATCCCGCGGTTCGGGCCGCGCGAGACTCATTCGTTGAAGACCATAGCGATGCTCGAGCCCTACTGTTCGAGATCCCGCTGTTGTTCGAGACCGGCCAGGAGGATGAGTTCGACAAGGTCGTCGTTGTTTCGGCGCCTCTCGGCGTGCAGCGCGGCCGGGTGCTCGAGCGCGCCGGCATGACCGCCGAAAAGCTCGACGCGATCCTGCGCCGCCAGGTTCCCGACGAGGATAAGAGGCCGCGCGCCGACTTCGTCGTCGACACCGGCGCGGACCTATCCACAACTGAAAGCGAAGTTCGCGAAATCCTTGCTTGTCTCGGACTTGCCGACCGAAGATAGTTTCGCCCATGCGGGAAATCGTTTTCGATACCGAGACCACGGGTCTGAACCCGGCGGGCGGCGACCGCATGGTTGAGATCGGCTGCGTCGAGGTCTTCAATCGGGTTGAGACGGGGCGCCACTTCCACGCTTACTTCAATCCCGAGCGCGACATGCCGTTCGAGGCGCAGGAAGTGCACGGCCTCAGTAACCTGTTCCTGTCGGACAAGCCGCGCTTCTTCGAGCGCGCCGAAGAGCTGCTCGATTTCATCGAGGACTCGCCGCTGGTCGCGCACAATGCGGGATTCGATTTCGGCTTCCTCAACTCCGAGCTCGAGCGCTGCGGTCGCCTCCCGGTCGGCCTGCGTCGCATGGTCGACACCTTGATGCTGGCGCGATCCAGGCATCCGGGCGCGAAGCATAGCCTCGATGCGTTGTGCGTCCGCTTCGGCATCGACCGCAGCCATCGCGTGAAGCATGGGGCGCTGCTCGACGCTCAGCTCCTCGCGCAGGTCTATGTCGAGCTTACCGGCGGGCGGCAGATCGGGCTCGGCCTGGTTGCCGACACCGTCAGCGTCATGGTGCCGATGGGCGCGCGGCCGGTCATTGCTCGGCCACCGCGGCCGGCCCGTCCGCATTTTGCCGCGGCGGAGGAACTTGAGCGTCACCGCGCGTTTATCTCCCGACTCGTCGAGCCTTTGTGGGCGCGCTTCGCACCCGCCGGTTGACGCGAGGATCGGGCCGGTTCTAAGCGGCCCGCCGTACAGTGGAGGAGGCTCAGCCACGTGGATATCCGGGTTGCGGGCCATCAGGTCGATACCGGCGAGACCTTGCGTGATCATGCCCAGCGCCGGGTTTCCGAAATCACCGAAAAATATTTCGCCAGGTCGGTCGGCGCGAACGTGACGTTCGGTCGCGGGCCGAACAACGATTACACGTGCGACATTGTCGCGCCGGTCGTGCAGGGGGTCGTGCTCAAGGCTTCGTATAGCGCGCGGACGGCCGAAATGGCCTTCAACGGGGCGGCGGACCGGATCGAAAAGCAGCTGCGCCGCTACACCAACCGGCTGAAGGACCATAAGGGCGACGAGACCGCTCAGGCCTATGTCGAGAACGCGGGATATACGGTCTTCTCAGCGCCGGCCGATGCTCAGGCCGAGGGCGCCGATAACCCAACCGTCATTGCCGAGACGCGCGTCGACATTCCCGAGGCTAGCGTGTCCGATGCCGTGATGCTGATGGACTTGAGAAACACCGGCGCCCTGCTGTTCAGGAACTCGGGGACCGGCGAGTTCAACATGATCTACCGTCGTGAGGACGGAAACATCGGCTGGGTCGAACCCCGCGCCACCTGATTATCATTCCATTGCCGGCGGCCAATCGTGCTAGTGGCCGCAGCCCGTGACGAGTTCCGCGATGCAGCTTGCCGATTTTCTCGATTTCGACGCGATCAAGACTGCGCTTCCGGGCGGCAGCAAGCGTTCGCTGCTTCAGCAGCTGGCAAATCTAGCGGCGCAGCGGCTGGGCCAGGACGCCGGTGTGATTCTGGCCAGCCTCACCGAACGCGAGCAGCTTGGCTCGACCGGGTTTGGGCAGGGCGTTGCGATCCCCCACGGGAAGATCGAGGGCCTCGGCCGGATCTACGGCCTGTTCGCGCGGCTTGCCGAGCCGGTCGATTATAAGTCGATCGACGCCCGGCCGGTCGATCTCGTGTTCCTTCTCCTGTCGCCGCCCGATGCCGGCGCCGAGCATTTGAAGGCCCTGGCGGCGGTCAGCCGGGTGACGCGCAACATGGCCACGCTCGAAAAAATGCGCGGCGCGAGAAGCCGCGATGCCCTGGCCGCAGTGCTGCTCGGGGCTGACGAACGTGACGCCGCCTGACGCTGACTGACGCCTCGTGAGCGCGGACCGGCTGCCGACCCACGTCGAGGTTGCAGGCATCCTTCGCCGCACCTCGGCGAGCGGTGATTTCGCGACCATCGTGAGGAAAGGTGACCCGGACCGCGGCGCGCTCCTTCTCGTCATCACCAGCCGCGGCCGGCACATCGCCTTCCTCGAGCGCACCTTGTCGGTGGGCGGCGATTATCGCTGGCACAGCATCGGACCGGCCGAATCGCCGGATTCCGATAAGGTTGCTGACTTCCTCGGAAAGCGGGCACGCTTCGACGAGGATTCCTGGGCAATCGAACTGGACATCGCGGAGCCTGAACGGTTCATCGCTGAAACGACCTCCACGGGTTGACCCCGTGTGCCGGGCGGCGGAAACCCGGCCAACAACAAGAGCGGGGGGCATTCTTGCACGGGAATATTCCGGGGGAATGCCACGCGAGACGGGTAACTGCCAAAAGGGCACGCGGAAGTATTCGCATAGTAAATGCGCTCCTTTCTCCGGCGGTTGACCGCACAGAATTGGCTCAACTTTTGATTTCTTTTCGTTCAGCGCTGCTGACTTGCATTGCGCTTACCGCCGGGACATTTGCCCCGGCGCAGGCTGGACCTTCGACGGAGCCCTTGATTCCGGTCGACAGCGCCAGCCTTCCCAAGATCGCGGTTCCCGACTTGCTGGCCCCCGAGGCCGAGCCGGAACTTGCCGCTCCAGACGAGCAACCGAGCAATTCGGACGCTTCCACTGGCGACTCCGCCGACATTGCGGACGTGCAGCCGACCGGCGACCTCGCTTCCATGGTCGCGCAGCTTCGCTCGGCGGATGCCGGGAGCCGCGAGCTCGATTGCCTTGCGACCGGCGTCTATTTCGAAGCCAAGAGCGAACCCCTCGCGGGCCAGCTTGCCGTCGGCCAGGTCATCGCCAACCGCGCGCAAAGCGGTGGGCGCTTCCCGGCCACCTACTGCGGCGTCCTGTTCCAGCGCGGCCAATTCTCTTTCGTGCACGGCGGCCACATGCCCTCGGTGCCGCATGCCAACCGGCAGTGGCAGACGGCGGTCGCGATCGCCAAGATCGTCGATCGGGACCTGAAAGAGTCGAATGTGGGCAATGCCTTGTTCTTCCACGCCCGCTACGTCTCGCCGGGCTGGCGGATGAAGCGCGTGGCGTCGATCGGCAACCACGTCTTCTACCGCTAGGGCCTAGCGGACGAGTTAACGACGGGCGGGCTTCGGCTCGCCCGTTTTCCTTTGCGGTGTTGTCGATTTGTTCTAGTTCTTCCGAGTGGCAACTCAACTCGATTCGCGATGTTTTACCGACGCTCCGCCAATCGCGGGTGAAGTCGCGCGCGGGGTGACCCGCCTGTTCTGCCGCCAGGACCTGTTCGCGGTGTGCGAAATGCCGCTTCCCAACGGCCGCCGCGCCGATTTGATGGCGATCGACGCCAAGGGCGCGCTGACGATCGTCGAAATCAAGGTCGCCAAGGCGGACCTGCTCGGCGACGGGAAATGGCTCGATTATCTCGATTATTGCGATCGCTTCTTCTGGGCAGTGCCGCCGCACCTCGCCCGAATCCTCGAGGAGGAGCGCTACTTGCCCGGCCAGGTGGGGCTGATTGTCGCGGACCGTTACGATGCCGCGGTGATTCGCGAGGCGGTCCCGCGGCCGATGGCGCCGGCGAGGCGCAAGGCAGAACTGCTGCACTTTGCGCGCCGCGCCGCGCGGCGCCTGTCGGCGCAGGTCGATCCGTCGCTCGGCGACTCCAATTAGGCGCTATTTGCCGGAAGCCGTCGGCTTGGGTTTCTTCGCTTCGATCAACTGGAGAATCTGTCGCCCGCGGTTGTCGCGCACCGCATAATCGCGCGCCGAATAGCCGGCGAGCGAATCCTGCTTGTCGGGGTTGGCGCCGCGTTCGAGGAGGAGCCGGACGATTTGAGGCCGCCGCTGCTGGACGGCGACGATCAACGGCGTCTCTCCGCCCTTGTTGGAACCATCAACCTTCGCGCCGAGATCGAGCAGCCAGCCAACCGCGTCTTCGAAGCCGACCCGAGCGGCGGCGATGAGGGGCGTATCGCCACCCTGGCCGCCAAGGTTCACATCGGCGCCGTTCTTCAGCAGAAACCCGGTCCAGTTTTCATCGCTCCGCGAGATGGCAATGATCAAGCCGGTGTCGCCCTGTCCGTTGCGGGTGTTGACGATGCCCGGCGGATTGTCGGCGAGGAGCTGCGTCGCCTTGTCGCCGTTGCGCTCTTCGACGGCGTGGATGAAATCGTAGCCCTTGGTCGTCAGCTGCTGCGCGGCAATCGGCGCCGCGATCGCGGCCAGCACCGCCGCAACCGTTGCAAATCTCAATTTCTTCACAGACTTAACCCTCACGCCCCGCCTTGATCGCGGGGCAATAGCAGAGCAAGGGTGGCCTTGTCATGAACCGGCCCGCACCGTTCTGGGAAAAGCCTTTGTCCGCGCTCGACCACGGCGAGTGGGAGGCGCTGTGCGACGGTTGCGGACGCTGCTGCGTGCACAAGATCGAGGACGAGGAAACCGGGCTTCTCTATCCGACGAACGTCGCCTGCAAGCTGCTCGACCGGCGCAACGGCCGATGCCTCGACTACAAGCACCGCATGAAGCTGGTCAGCGATTGCGTCCGGCTCGATCGCGCCAACCTGGCGGCGCTCGACTGGCTACCGGATACTTGCGCCTATCGCCTCCGCGCGGCGGGAGAACGGCTGCGCGATTGG
The DNA here is from genome assembly GCF_000620665.1 of Sphingomonas sp. URHD0057. Lineage (GTDB taxonomy): Bacteria > Pseudomonadota > Alphaproteobacteria > Sphingomonadales > Sphingomonadaceae > Sphingomicrobium. Next base: position 84,768 of record NZ_JIAU01000005.1, read on the forward strand.
CATTATCTGATTTCCGGCAGCCGCGAGACGGTTCACGAAGCGGGCCAGTCGACGCGCGGCTGGACGGTGAGCGAAGAGGATGCGGGGGAGCTCGAATGGCATGTGGTCGACCGCCCGCTCTGAAGACCTCGGTGTCGGCCTTCCCGTCCCGATCGAGATCCGCGTCGTCCGCAGCGCGCGCCGGCTGAGGCTGCGCTTCGACGAGGTCCAGGGCACGCTGAAGTTGACCTGCCCGCCGCGCACCACCCGGCGCGCCGCGCTGGCCTGGGCGCTCGACCAGCGCGACTGGATCGACCGTCAGCTGGCCCGGGCAGCGCCGTTCGAGCCGTTCGCGCCTGGGGCGCCAGTTCCAATTGAGGGGGCAGAGACCGAAATCCGGTGGCAGCCGGAACTGCCGCGGACTCCGGCTCTGATCGAGGGTGAGCTGCGCTGCGGCGGACCCCAAGAGAGTGTCCCGCGCCGCATCGAGACATGGCTGAAGAAACATGCGCTGGAGATCATGTCGCGCGACGTCGCGGAATATGCCGCGGCGGCCGGTGTCACGGTTCGCTCGGTGGCGGTCGGCGATGCCGGAACGCGCTGGGGAAGTTGCTCGTCGGATGCCCGCATCCGTCTCAGCTGGAGGCTGATCCTCGCTCCACCGGAGGTCCGCCGATATGTGGCCGCGCATGAGGTCGCGCACCTCAAGCACATGAATCACGGACCCGAGTTCAAAGCGTTCGAAGCGACATTGTTCGGGCCCGGGCTGGCCCAGGCCAAGGCGCAGTTACGGCGTCTCGGACCGCGGCTCCGACGGATCGGCCGGGGCTAGCGGATCGGGCTGACGCGGCTGCGGCGGGGGCTGCGGTCGAGACGGATACTGGTTCGCCGGCCGTTGCTGGGGTGGGAAAGCCTGATCGAGCTCCTGTTGCGAGGGCTCGCCGGTGCCATCGGGACGAACCATCGGCTGCTGCTGTGGCAGGCCCTGGTCGGCTGGAGGCATTCCGATCGGCATGCCATTTTCGTCGACCATCGGCTGAATGGCGTTGGCGTCGACCGCCATGTCGCCGAACATCTCTTCTTCCGGAGTCAGCTGCCAATCGGGAATCGGTACCTGGGTCTCGAACTGCTCGACCGGCCGGTTGGCAACCGCGATCGTCATGAAGTCGTGGAAGGCGCGGGCCGGGGCGGTGCCGCCCTGCAGCCCACGAACCATGCGGGCATCGTCGCGGCCCATCCACACGCCGGTGGTGAGCCCGCTCGAAAAGCCGACGAACCAGCCGTCCTTGTTGGACTGGGTGGTGCCGGTCTTGCCCGCGACCGGGCGGCCGATCTGCGCCGCGCGTCCGGTGCCGGTGAGCACGGCGGACTGGAGAAGGTCGGTCATCTCCGCCGCGACCCACGGCGCGACCAATACGCGCTCCTCGCTCGAATCGTGCTGGTAGAGCTGACGCCCGTCCGCGGTCACGACCTTGCGAATGGCATAAGGGGTGACGGCGACCCCCTTGTTGGCGACGGAGGCAAAGGCCCGGGTCATGTCGATCAAGCGGACGTCGCTGGTGCCGAGGACCATCGAGGGGAAGGTCGAGATCGGCGTCGAGATGCCGAACCGTCGCGCCATGTCGGCGATGGTCGAAAAGCCGAGCTGAGCGCCGATCTTGGCGCTGATCGTGTTGATCGATCGCGAAAAGGCCTCGCGCAGGGTGACCGGGCCGAGATTGGTCCGGGTCGAGTTGCGCGGGCTCCAGCCATTGATCGTCACCGGCTCGTCGACGATCGTGTCGGTCGGCTTCATCCCCGATTCGAGCGCGGCGAGGTAAACGAACAGCTTGAACGCGGATCCGGGCTGGCGCTCGGCCTGGGTCGCGCGATTGTAGATCGAATCGACATAGTCCTTGCCGCCGACCATCGCCCGCACCGCGCCGTCGCGGTCGATCGCCACCAGCGCACCTTGCGTACCGGGCGGTGAATTTGCGGCGATCGCCCGATCCGCCGCCACTTGCATGCGCGGGTCGAGGGTCGTCCACACATCGATCGGGTCCGAAGTCTCGTCGATCAGCGTATCGAGCTGGGGCAGCGCCCAATCGGTGAAATAGCGGACGCTATTGTTGTTCGTCGTCTGTTGGATGCGAACCGTCGCCGGGTCGACGGCGGCGGCGTCCGACGGGTTGATGAAGCCGTTCTTGGCCATGGTCTGGAGAACGACTGCGGAGCGGGTGCGCGCAGCCTCGATGTCGGCGGTCGGCGAGTAGTTCGACGGTGCCTTGACCAGACCGGCAATGATCGCGGCTTCGCCGAGACTCAAATGATCGGCGCCATGGCCGAAAAACTTCCTCGAGGCGGCATCAATGCCATAAGCGCCGCCGCCGAAGTAGACGCGGTTGAGATACAGCTCGAGGATCTGGTTCTTTGAGAATTTGCGTTCGAGCGCCAAAGCGAGGACCGCTTCCTTGACCTTGCGCACGAAGCTGCGGTTGTTGGTCAGGAAGATGTTGCGCGCGAGCTGCTGGGTGATCGTCGAGGTCGCACTGACTCGGCGATTCTTGACCACTGCGGCGCTGATCGCGCGGCCGATGCCGATCGGATCGACGCCGATGTGCGACCGAAAGCGCCGGTCCTCGGTCGAGATCATGGCCGCGCGCATCTCCGGCGGGATCTGGTCGTAGGGCAGCCACTTCCCGAAGCTCGGGCCGACCGCGACAAGCACCTGGCCATTGGCGGCGCGGACGCGGATCATCTGCCCGAGATTGGTGCGCTTGGTCAGCGTGCCGTAGCTCGGCAGATAGGCGGTGGCGACCGCGACCGCGACGATCAGCGCCAGCAGACCGAGCACGGCCGCATAGGCGAGGCCCTTGATCACCGACATGAAGGTAGAGCCACCCGATCCGGGGCTTGAGCGTTTAGGGGCCATTTAGGGGCGAGGGATAGAAAGCCAGACGCGGCTGGACAATAGCTGAGGCAAATGGTGTCGGTCCTTTATCTCCTCCGGTCTGGTCGAACGACGGTTAGCGGCGGATTAACCCCGTTTTAGCCAGTCTCGGGTAGGGATCGCGCAATGGCCCGCTTTCTCATCGCAGCAGCCGTCGGATTGGCCGCGGCTCCGCCGGCGCAGGCGCAATGCCGCCTGTGCGGCACGCCGGTCACTACGCGAGCGGACGATGCCGCCGATCAGCGCGTGACCGTCGAAGTTGAAACGAACATCAACTTTGATCGCCTGATCGTCCTTGGAAGCAGCGCCGGCAATGCCGAAATCCGGCCGGACGGATCGCGGTTCGCCGAGGGGGCCGTCACGGCGGTTGGCCCGCGCGCGATGGTTGGCACGGCCATCTTGCATGGCGAGCCCAATCGCTCGGTTCGAGTTAACCTGCCGCCGCGGATCCAGCTCTATTCGCTGAGCGGCGGTGAGATTGCGTTCGATCAGGTGACCAGCGACCTGCCGCCGATGCCGCGCCTCGATGCCAGCGGCCTGCTGAGCTTTCGTTTCGGCGGCCGGATTCACCTCAGCGGCGATGCCGACGGTGACTATCGAGGCGACCTGCCGATCACCGCTGAATATCAGTAATTCGGTATAGCTCCGTAACGAATAGCTAACTCCGCATTAACCATAAGCATGCGCGAAGCGGTAAGCGATCAAGGTTAATGCCGCGCCAAGCATAAGCTCGGAGTGCCGACCGTGAGAATGCAATTGTGGACCAGGATTCTGCTAAGGACAGTGCTCGTCTCCGCGGCATGTGCGCTCGCGGTGACCCCAGCGCTGGCCGTCGGTCCCAATCAAAACTCGACCGCCACCGCGAAGATCGTCAAACCCCTCACGCTGACCTGGGTGCAGGACCTCGACCTGGGCACGATCGTGCTTGGGACCGGGACGTGGCCGACAACGGCCATCGCCATCACCAGCGCCGGCATTTTCAGCTGCGGCAGCACCAACGTCACCTGCTCCGGGGCGACCAAGCCGGCCCAGTACAAAGTCACCGGAACCAATAACCAGCGGGTCTTCATCACCGCGCCCAACGTCACGCTGACCAACCAGACCGACAGCACCAAGACGCTGCTTTTGACAGTCAACAACCCGGGCTTCGTCGACCTCGCAAATTCGGGATCGGTCGGCGTTACCTTCGGGCTGGGGGGGGCGATCGGCGTGGACTCGGCAACGACCGATGGAACCTACACCGGCCAATTCAACGTCACCGTCAATTATTGAGCCGGCCAGGCGTGAGGGGTCATGGTTGACCGAAAATCAACCATTCCAATTGTAACCCGCAGAGCTCGAGCACGTCCGCCTCGACGACGAAGGGACTATCGTGCGTCGTCATAGCCTGACCATCATCGCTGGATTGGCTAGCGCCCTGGTCGGCGCGGCGCCGGCGTGCGCGGCCGCGGGCGGCGTCGCCACCGTCAACGCCAGTGTGGTCAAACCGCTGGTCCTGACCTGGCTTCAGGATCTCGACCTCGGCACCATCATCCTCGGGCCGGGAAGCTGGTCGAGCGCAACCATCGGCATCTCGCGCGCTGGGGCGTTCAGCTGCCCAAGCGCGAACGTCACCTGCTCGGGCGCGACCAAGGCGGCCAAATACAACGTCAGCGGCTCGAACCGCGAGGTCGTCCACATCACCGCGCCCAACGTCACTTTGGTCAATCAGAGCGATGCGACCAAGACGCTGACCCTGGTGGTCGATAATCCCGGAAGCGTCACGCTCACCAATTCGGGTCCTCCGGGACTCGATTTCTCGCTCGGCGGATCGATCACCGTGAGCTCGACCACGGCGGGCGGTACCTATTCGGGCACGTTCAACGTCACCGTCGACTATTAAGCCCGCATTTTTCGCGGTTTCCCGAAGTTTCAACACTCATGGTTGACCGAAAATCAACCATTCCGGAGCAAGACGAAGGCGATCGCTCCGTATCGGAGCAAAGTGGGGAATCGCCGATATGAAACTGTGGACCAAGCCGATCGCTGCGGCTGCCGCCATCGCCGCGCCGCTGATCGCATTCGCTGCCCCGGCCCAGGCCGGCGTCGGCGATCTGCTGGTTGCGCCGACCCGGCTCGTGCTCGACGGCCGCAAGGGCGCCGAGATCATCCTCAACAATATCGGGGACGAGCCGGCTGTGTATCGGATCTCCGTCGATTTCCGCCGCATGCACGAAGATGGTACGCTCGAGGAGGTCGTCCAGCCGACCGCGGCCGACCAGAGCGCCGCGGACATGATCATTTACGCGCCGCGCCGGGTGACTCTCGCGCCGCACGAACCGCAGGCGATCCGGATCGCGGCGCGCCCGCCGCAGGGCCTGCCCGACGGCGAATATCGCGTGCACTTGCTGTTCCGGGCGATCCCGCCGGCAACGCCGGTCGTCCAGGCCGCTGCAGCCGCTCAGCCTGAAAAGGGCCTGAAGTTTGAGCTGATCCCGGTTTACGGAGTCACCATCCCCGTCATCGTCCGTCTCGGCAATCTCCAGGCGACGGCCGGCATCGCCAACGTCCATCTCGACAGGAACGACGGAAATTCCGCGGTTTCTCTGGATCTTAGCCGCGTCGGGCAGCGCTCGACCTTCGGGGAGGTCCGTGTTCTGAAGCCCGGCCGCAAGGACCCCATCGCGCTTCAGAAGGCGGTCGCGGTCTATACCGAGATCGGCACCCGCCACGTCACCCTGCCGGTTGACGCGGCCTACAAGGGCGACCTCGCCGGGCCGGTCACGGTCCAGTATGTGGAGACCGGGGACGACGGCTCCCATGTGCTCGCCGAAACCCAGGCAGTGCTGCGTTAAGCGAGGCGCGAGGCTTCAGAGATCCTCCCGATGTTCGGTCGCGGCCAATGGCTGCGCAGGGCTTCGCTGCTGCTCGCGCTATGTGCCGGGGCCGTCGGGGCCTCCGCGCCCGCACCCACGCCCAGCGCCGTCGGATGGGCCGCCGACCCGGACGACCAGTTCCTTCTTGACGTCAACATCCGCCAGCTGAAGCTCGGCGACGGCGTCCGCGCCTACAATGCGCCCGACGGCACCTGTGTCGTCTTAGGCGACTTTTTGACGACGCTCGACGTGCCGATGAAGATCGATCTGGCCGGGAAGAAGGCGAGCGGCTGGGCATTCACCGAGAAGAACCGGATTTCGATCGACTATGCGGCGATGACCGCGGCGTATGGCGGCAAGAGCGAAGCGATCGCCCCCGGGACCATCCGCGAAACGCCCGACGGCTGGTGCGTCCAGACCAGCGCTCTCGCCCGCTGGTTCGGAATCGGCGTAAAGCCGGTCACCGCCGGTTCGGTGCTGGTGCTTCAATCGGAGGCCAAGCTTCCGGTCGAGCTGGCGATCGAGCGGCAACGGCGCGCGCAGCACATCCGCCCGGCCAGCTTCGACCTCAAGAGCCTGCCCCAGGTCCGCGTTCCCTATCGCATGTGGCGCACCCCGGCGCTCGACTTCGTCGTCAGCGCCGGCGTCACCTACCGCGCAAGCGACGGCGTCCGGGTCGATCGCCAGAGCTCGATCTATGCCGCGGGAGAGCTCGCGCGCTTGTCGTACAATGCGCAAATCACGACCAACGTTAAGGGCAAGCCGCGGACATTGCGCTTCAGCGCCTACCGCTCCGATCCCGACGGCACTCTGCTGGGGCCCGTGAAGGCAACGCACTTCGGCTTCGGCGATGTCGAGGGGTTCGACAGCGGCCTCACCGGCACGGTTGCCAGCGGGCGCGGCGCGGTGATCACCAATCGGCCGCTGACGGTCCGCGCCGCGTTCGACCGCACTCGTTTCGAAGGCGACCTGCCGTCGGGCTGGGAGGCGGAGATCTACCGCAACGGCGAGCTGCTGGGCTTCGCCAAGCCGAGTGCCGGTCAGCGCTATGTCTTTGACGATGTTCAACTTCTGTACGGTGAGAACCGGGTTCAAATCATCCTCTATGGCCCCCAGGGACAGGTCCGCACGCGCGACGAGCTGATCGATATCGGCAAGGACAATGTGCCGGCCGGCAAGACCTGGTATTGGGCCGGCTTCAACCAGCCCGGCCGCGATGTTCTGACGATCGAGAAGCCGCCCGACGGGATCGTCCTGCCCACAGCGCAGGCGACGGCATCCGTGGAGCATGGCATCACCGACCGGACGTCGGTCGGTGCGCTCGCGCGCATGATGCTCATCGACGACCAGCGGCTGACCTTCATCGAGGCCAATGTCCGCCATTCGATCGGCGCCGCGCTGATCGAGGTCGGCGCTGCGCGCGAATCGAACGGCGGCACGGCTGCCCATGCCCAGCTGCTGGGCCGGGTGGGCCCGGTCAACGTCAGCGCCGAGGCGCTTCTTGCAAACGATTTTCATTTGCAGGGAGGGCGCCTAGGGAATCTTCGCGATTTCCGCGTGACCGCTGATCTTCCGGTGAAGCTGGGCAAGATCATCGTGCCCGCGCATGCCGACGTCCATTACACCGACCGGCGCGACGGGACGAAGCAGCTCGACGCGGCGGCGCGGCTGGCGGCCAATCTCAACCGCTTCAACCTCGCCACCGATCTCACCTATCGGCGCCAGTATCTTGCGTCCGGCCCGGCGCGGCCCGGCGAAGTCAATCTCGGAGTGATCGGCACCGGCCGGTTCCGAAACGTGCGGTTGCGCGCAGCCGCCGATTTCGACGTCGCGCCACGGGGGAAGTTCCGCACCGCGGAGGTCTCGGCCTATTGGAGCGCGTCCGAAAATGTCGATTGGGAAGGTGGGCTGACCTACGATTCCACCATTCATCAGGCGCGCGCCCGGATCAGCCATATTCGCCGCCTCGACACGATGGCAATCGCACTGACGGGCGAGGCGGCGACCGATGGCTCGGTCGCGTTCGGCGTCAACCTCAACTTCTCGCTCGACCCGCGCCGCGGACTCAACCTGTCGCGGCTGCCGCTGGCCCAGGCCGGCGCGGTCCGCGCCACCGTCTATCGCGACCTCAATGACAACGGTTTGCGCGATCCGTCGGAACCGCTGGAGAAAGGCGCGTTGGTCACCACCGGCACGACCCAGATCGCCCGTCCGACCGACGCCCGGGGATCGGTCATTGTCGGCGGCCTCAATCCCTATCAGCCGATCGCCGTCGGCATCGACCAGACCAGCCTCGCCGACCCGATGCTGGTGCCGAAGGAGGCGCTCCAGGTGATCATGCCCCGCCCGGGCGTCCCGGCAGAGGTTCAGATCGGTCTGGTCGGCGGCGGCGACGTCGAGGGCGCGGTGGTCAAAGGTGGCGGGCTCGGGTTCGAAGGCCTCGGCCTCGAGCTGGTCGACGTGTCGGGCAAGGTCGTTGCCACCACGCAAAGCGATTTCGACGGCTCCTTCCTGTTCGAGCGCGTCGCCTACGGTTCCTATACGATCCGCGTCGCGCAATCGTCGGCGACGTCGGCAAAGATCGTCGCTGACCTCGGCGTTACGCTTCAGGTGAGCGCCGAAAAGGCGATCGTGCGGCTTGGCGCGATCCAGGTCCGGCCCGCGCCGGTGATTGCCTCGGTCGGCGGGACCATACCCGGCACACCGTAAAGCTCGATTGGCGAAGGTTTTTCGGATCATTGGTGCGGTCGAGAAGACTCGAACTTCCACGGCCTTTCGGCCACAGCGACCTCAACGCTGCGCGTCTACCAGTTCCGCCACGACCGCACGTCATGAGATGAGCGGGCAGGCCGACGGCCGCCGCTACTGGCAAGGCGCGGCCCCTAGCAAAGCACCCGAGGGCGCGCAATGCCGCCTTGCCCGAGCCCAATCGTGCCATCGCGGGACTCGGCATTAAGACTTTGTTTACCACGCCGCCTGTGGCGCGTTACGACGTCTTATGGTGCTCCTCGCCGCCGCCGCTGTTCTCTCGCAGGCCGAGCTGCCCCGCGCCCCGACGGCAGCGAGCGCGCAGGCGCGCGCGATCGTTCGCGTCATCTCCGGCGTTCGCCTGCGCTTCGACCAGCGAGTGAATGAGAGCGCGCCGCAACTCCGTGATACGATGGTCCGCACTCAGGGCGCGCGACTCCAGCCGGCGAAGCTCATCGAATTCGAGTAGGTTCAGGCCCGCGGCGAGCCGAGGCTGATGGTCAGCTCGTCGCCGCCGGGCGGCACATTGACCTCGGCGCTGTTGAAGCTTGCGCTTCCGCCGGCGGGCAGCGTTCGAGCGGGCGGCGCGATCGTCCAGCTGTAGACGACCTTGCCCGCCTTGCTCCGGAGCTGCGCCTGGATCGCCGGCACATCCTGCTCCTTCGAGGTGGGGTTGATCACCCGACCGGTCACGGTCAGCAATTCGTTGCCGCTTTCGAGCTGCTGACGGTCCATGTGGGTCGTCACCAGCGCCAGTGGGCTGACGCCGGCGGCGCCAAGGCCGACGCGCGCCTTCCATTCAGGAGGAGCAAGGAACCAAAAAGCCGCGGCGAGCGCGGCGATAACCAGCGCGATGAGTAGGATCGTCAGCAGCGGCCGGCGCCGCCGCGGCTCGGTCTCGTCCGCAGCAGCGAACGGGCTGAAGCTGTCGTCGGCGGCCTCGGCCTCGGGTGGAGTGTCCCAACCGGCGGGCGCAGCCGACTGCTCGGCAATTTGGCCGGGGAGTTCCGCGTCAGACAGCTCAACCGGAAGGTCGGATTCGGCCGGTGCCGATTCGGCGTCCGCTTCCCCAAGGACGGATTCCTCGTACGCGCGCTGCTCGGCTTCCGGGCCGCTCCGCGGCTCGATCAGCGTCGCTTCGGCAAGGCTCTCCTCGTCGGAATCCACGGGTGCCGCACCGTCGTCGATCGGCGTATCGAGCTCGAGGTCCTCGGGATCCTGGTGCCAGCTATGCTTGCAGGCGGCGCAGCGAACCTGGCGTCCTCCGGGAGGAATTGCGCCGTCCTTTACGACATATTGGGTGCCGCAGCTCGGGCAGGTCAGGATCATGTTTGCGTAAAAGCCCTCTTCCGGGACGGTTTTCACAGGGTAAACAGGAATGTGACAGCCTTGGCAAGGCGAGCCGCGGGGGCTCGGCGTCGAGGGAGGGCAGAGAAGCTGGAATCGATCGCGGAATTCGACAGCGTCGGCCTGCGCTACGGCACGGGCGCCGAAGTGCTGCGCGATCTCGACTTCCGCCTCGCGAACGGCGGCTTCTATTTCCTGACCGGCCCATCGGGCGCGGGAAAGACGTCGCTGCTGAAGCTGCTTTATCTCGCGCAACGGCCGACGCGAGGCCGCATCCGGCTGTTCGGCGAGGAATTGACCGAAGCGCCCCGCGACGCTTTGCCCGCCTTCCGCCGCCGGATCGGCGTGGTCTTTCAGGATTTCCGCCTGATCCGCCATTTGTCCGCGTTCGACAATGTTGCGTTGCCGCTGCGCATCGCGGGGTCGAGCGAGGAGCAAGTCGAAGGGCCGGTGCGCGAAATGCTCGCGTGGGTCGGGCTCGGCGATCGCGCCAGCGCGCCGCCGCCGACCCTCTCGGGCGGGGAACAGCAGCGCGTCGCCATCGCCCGCGCGGTCATCAACCGTCCCGATTTGCTCGTGGCCGATGAGCCGACCGGCAACGTCGATGCCGAAATGGCGCACCGCTTGCTGCACCTGTTCACCGCCTTGAACCGGCTCGGCACGACGATCGTCGTGGCGACCCACGATGTCGGCCTGATCAGCGCGACGCCGGGGGCGCAGATGATCCGACTCGAGGGCGGCTCGGTCGTCGACCCGACGGGCAGCCTTCGCAATCCGCCGGCAACTCCGGCTGCCGAGCGGCGGCCATGATGGCCCGCTGGGCGTTCGCGACGGCCGCCGAGCGCCGGCTGCTTGGCAGCGCGCGCTTTCGCGGGCCGACGCCGTGGGTGATCGCGATCATGAGCTTCTCGATCATGATCATCGCGGCGAGCGGCCTCGCTTTGGCCAACACCGCCGGCTTGCTCAGCAGCGCCATAGAGACGCGCTATTCGGTGGAGGTTCCCGCGGGCGGGCGCGATCTCGGCGCCGTGCTTGGGGCGGTGAGGTCGGCTCCCGGGGTGACCTCCGCCGACGCCGTATCCGAAGCCGCGATGCGCCGCACGCTCGAGCGCTGGCTGGGCCCGGAGGCCGCCAATGACCAGCTCCCGGTGCCGGCGCTCATCAACTTCGACGTCCGTCCGAGCACCGATCTCAACCGCATCCGGCAGCTCGTGAGCAAGGTGGCCCCGGATGCAAGGATCGCGGCCCACGAGGAGACGGTGCGCCCGTTGCTGAACTCACTCCGGCTTCTTCAGTGGGTCGCGCTCGGCCTCGTGCTGCTGCTCAGCGGCGCTGCCGCCGCAGCGGTCGTGCTCGCCGCTCGCGGTGCGCTCGACACCAACCGCTCGACGATCGAGATCATGCACGGTGTGGGCGCGACCGACGTCCAGGTCGCCCGCTTGTTTCAGCGCAAGATCGCAATCGATGCCCTCACCGGCAGCCTCGTCGGAGCCGCCGCGGCGACGGTCGTTCTCGTCCTGCTGGCGACGGGAGCCGCGTTTGCCGGGCAACTCACCGGCGGTGCGACGCTGGGCGCAAAGGATTTCGTTATCCTGGCCCTGCTTCCGCTCGCGCTGACGGCGTTGGCGACCTGGGTTGCCCGGGCGGCGGTGCTCGCGGCACTGCGCGAGGCGCTATGATCAGCCGGGCCGTCGCACTGCTGCTATTGATCTACGCGGTCGGGTTCGTGTTGTTCGCGGTCACGCTCGGCAAGGCAGCAGCCGCCGACTCCCCATCGACCGACGCCGCGATTGTGCTGACCGGCGGCCCCGGCCGCATCGAACATTCAATCGATGTGCTGCGTGACCATAAGGCAAAGCGTGTGCTGGTGGCGGGAGCGGACCCATCCGTGACCAAGGCCGACATCGCGCGCCGCATCAAGGGCAGCAACAAGCTCGTCAAATGCTGCGTCGATCTCGGCAGCGAATCGGTCGACACGCGGTCCAATGCCGAGGAAGCCGGACGCTGGCTCGCCAACCGGCATTTCTCGTCGGTGCGGCTGATCACCAGTGACTGGCACATGCGTCGCGCGCGCTACGAATTCCACAAGGTCCTGGGCGACAAATATCGGATCGTGCCCGACGCAGTGCGGTCGGATCCGCGCTTTCTGACGCTGTTTGGCGAGTATAATAAGTATGTGCTCAGGCGCCTCGCGGTCTGGGCCGACATCTGATGGCATGGGCGCGGTCGCTGCTCTACGCGACGCTATTCTATCCGGCGACGGCACTGTGGGTGGTGAGCGGACTCGTTGCTAGCGTGTTCGGGCGGCGGCCGACCCTCGCGGTCGTGATGAGCTGGGTCGGAATGCACAATTGGCTGGCCCGCCACCTGCTTGGCATCCAGACCCGGGTCGAAGGCGCGATTCCCGCGGGGCCGCACCTGATCGCCGTCAAGCACGAGGCGATGTTCGAGACGCTGGAGATGGTGCGGCTGTCGAACGGGCCGGTAATCGTGATCAAGAAAGAGCTGGCCGACATTCCCTTTTTTGGGTGGATGACGCGACGCTACGGCATCATCGCGGTCGAGCGCTCGGCCGGCGCCAGGGCGCTGCGCAGGTTAGTCGAAGAAGCCAGGCAGGCGATTGCCTCGGGCCGCTCCGTGATCATCTATCCCGAGGGAACGCGGGTTCGGGCCGGCGCGACTCCGGAGCTCAAATCGGGTTTTGCCGCCCTCTATCGTGCGCTCGGCCTGCCCGTCGTGCCGGTCGCAGTGGACAGCGGCCGGCTATGGGGGCGCGGCCTCGTCCACCAGCCTGGCACCGTGACGTTCAAGATCGGCGAGACGATCCCGCCCGGCCTCAAGCGCGACGACATCGAGGCGCGGGTCCACCTGGCGATCAACGCGCTGAACTAACTGCGGAGCCGCGCCCCGAGCTTTTCGGCAGCGGCGATGATGCGCCCCGAGATTTGGCCGATTTGCTCGTCTGTAAAACTCTTGTCGATCGGCTGGAGCGTGACCTCGATCGCCAGCGACAGCCCGTCCGCGCCGTCGAAGCGGTCGAACAGCCGAACGTCCGTGATCGCCGCCTTGTCGGTGCCGCGGATCGCGCGGACCAGGCTGTCGGCGGCGAGGTCGGGCGGAACGATGAAGGCGAAGTCCCTGGTGGTGGATTGCAAGGCTGGTGGTGCATACGCTGGCCGCGCCCGGTCGGTCGAGCGCGGCGCCGGGATCGCGTCGAGATAAATCTCTCCGGCCACTGCGCCGGCGGGCGCGTCGAGCTGCCTTTGCAGATTCGGGTGAAGCTCGCCGAAGCTGGCGACGATCGTCTTGGGTCCGAGCCCGAACCGGGCTGAGCGCCCGGGATGCCAGCTGGCGCCCGCATCGGGGAAAATCTGGAGATTTGCGACCGGAGCGCCGGCGGCTTCGAGCAGCTCCAGCACCGCGGCCTTGGCATCGAAAGGGTCAAAGCCTTGCGCCTTCCCGGACTGCCACGCCCGTGCCTGCTTGTGGCCGGCGAGCAGGAAGGTCAGCGTCGGCCGCTCGGCGTTGTCGAGATAGCGGCGCCCGATCTCGAACAGGCGAATCGACGGAGCGCCACGGTCGGTGTTGCGGCGCGCTGCGGCGATCAGGCCCGGAAGCAGGGAGGGCCTCATCACCTTCATGTCCTCGCTGATCGGATTGGCGAGGCGCCACCAGCCGCCGCCGACAGCCTCGGCTTCGGCTTCGGAGATGAAGCTCCAGGTCACCGCTTCGTCGAGGCCGCGGGCGGCGGTGCGGCGGACGCGGCGTTCCATCAGTTGCGATCGCGTCGCCGTCGGCCTGGCCACGCCGGGCGCCCGCTCGAGCGGAGTTGAGGGCACCTCGTCGTAGCCGGTGATCCGCGCCACTTCCTCGACCAGGTCCGCCGGGCCGTCGACGTCACGACGCCAGGTCGGGACCCCAACCTCGTCGCCATCAATCTCGAAACCGAGGCTGGAGAGGATCTCGCGCTGGCGTGCCTCGGGGACCGCGATCCCGCCGAGCGCCTCGGTGCGCGCGTAGTCGAAGGCGATGGTCCGGGGCTCGATCGGCGGCTGGCCTGCGCGCACGACGGCCGACGGCCTTCCGCCGCAGATATCGAGGATAAGCCCGGTCAGGATCGCCAGTCCTTCGTCGAGGAAACCCGGATCGACTCCACGCTCGAAGCGGCTGCGCGCATCGCTGGTGAGGCCGAGCGCCTGGCCCGTCCGGGCAATCCGCTCGGGCGTGAAATAGGCGACCTCGAGCATCACCTCGGTGGTCGTCTCGCTGACGCCCGAATCCTCGCCGCCCATGATGCCGCCGATGTCGTGGACCTGACGGTCGTCGGCGATCACCGTCATGAACGGCTGAAGCGAATATTCCTTCTCGTTCAGCGCCAGCACCTTTTCGCTGGCGCGGGCCGCGCGTGCGGTGAGGCCTCCGTTGAGCTTGGCGATGTCATAGGCATGCGCCGGGCGGCCGTGCTCGAGCATCACATAATTGGTGATGTCGACCAGCGCCGAGATCGGCCGTTGGCCCGCGGCCTTGAGCCGGCGCTGCATCCACTCGGGCGAGGCGCCATTGGCGAGACCAGTGACTGCACGCCCAAAGAACGCGGGACAGCCGCCGGGATCGTCGATGCGCACCGGCACCGGACAATCGAACTCGCCCTCGATCTGCGGCACTGCGAGCGGCTTCAACGCCCCAATGTCCGCTGCCGCAAGATCGCGGGCGATGCCCCGCACGCCCATGCAGTCCTGGCGGTTGGGGGTGACGTTGACGTCGAACACCGGATCATTGAGCGCGGCATAATCGCTGTAGCGCGTCCCGACCGGCGCATCCGCCGGAAGCTCGATGATGCCGCTATGGTCGTCGCCAAGCTCCAGCTCGCGCGCCGAGCACATCATACCGCGCGATTCGACGCCGCGGATCGCGGCGACCTTCAGCGTCATATCGGTGCCCGGGATGTAATCGCCGGGAGCGCCGAACACGCCGACCAAGCCGGCGCGCGCATTGGCCGCGCCGCAGACAACCTGCACCGCGCCGTCTCCGGCATCGACGGTAAGAACCTGGAGCTTGTCCGCCTGCGGGTGTTTCTCCGCGGTCAGCACCCGCGCGATCTTGAACGGGGCGAGCGCCTCGGCGGGGTTGGCGAGGCTTTCGACCTCCAGTCCGATGGCGGTCAGCTTGTCGGCGATCTCTTCGGCGGAAGCATTCGTGTCGAGATGCGCCTTGAGCCAGTCGAGCGAGAATTTCATGCGCCAACCCCCCCGGAAAGGGTCGGCACGTCGAGCGCCTTGAATCCGTAATGCTTGAGCCAGCGGATATCGCCGTCGAAGAACGCGCGGAGGTCGTCCATGCCGTATTTGAGCATCGCCAGCCGGTCGATTCCGCAGCCGAAGGCAAAGCCCTGCCACTCGTCTGGATCGAGGCCGGCATTGGCGATCACGCGGGGATGGACCATGCCGCTTCCGAGCACTTCCATCCATCCCTCACTGCCGCCGACGACGCGGCGGCCCTTCTCCATCGACCAGCCGACGTCGACCTCGGCCGACGGCTCGGTGAACGGGAAATAGCTCGGCCGCATCCTCAGCACGAGATCGTCGCGCTCGAAGAACGCCTTGAGGAAGGTCTCCAGCGTCCACTTGAGGTGGCCGAGCGTGATGTTGCGGTCGAGGACCAGGCCTTCGACCTGGTGGAACATCGGCGTGTGGGTCGCATCGCTGTCGGAACGGTACACACGGCCGGGGGCGATCGTGTAGATCGGCGCGCCATGCACTTCCAACGCGCGGATCTGCACCGGCGAGGTATGCGTGCGGAGGACATATGGCTCATCGCCCGGCGCGCGCGGCTCGAGGTAGAAGGTATCCTGCATCGCGCGGGCCGGATGGTTCTCGGGCATGTTGAGCGCGGTGAAATTGTACCATTGGGTCTCGATCTCGGGCCCTTCGGCGACCGAGAATCCAAGGTCCGCGAAGATCTCGGCAAGCTCGTCCATCACCTGGCTCACCGGATGGACGGTGCCGCTGATGCTGTCTGGCGCAGGCAGCGACAGGTCGACCTTTTCGGTCGCGAGCTTGCGTTCGAGCTCGGCGGATTCGAGTTCGGCTTTGCGGCCTGCGATCGCGTCGGTGACCCGCCCGCGCAGGGCGTGGATTTTCGGGGCCTCCGCGGCGCGGGTTTCCGCGTCCATCCCGCCGAGCGACTTGAGCTTCGCGGTGATTTCGCCCGATTTGCCGAGCAGCGCGACGCGGACCGAATCGAGCGACTGCAGGCTGTCGGCAGCGAGGATCCGGTCGAGCATGGTTTCGGCGTCAGTCACAGCGGCGCTCTAGCAATGCCGCACTGCAAAATGCAAAGGCGGGCACGAAAGGGCTGCTTCAATGACCGATTGGCCCGAACTCGATCCCGCGCGCGATGGCGACACCTTCGCGGTCCTGCATCTCGCGAGCCAGATGCTGGGGAAGATTCGCCTAGCTCATGCGACCTGGCAGAACCACGGCTGGCACCTGACCCTTCGCCCGCGCGCCAACGGCCTGGCCATCCTCCCGGCTCCGGCCTCGCCCGGGCGCAGCTTCGCCCTGACGCTCGACCTGTGCGCGCACGGCATTGCGCTGGCCGTCAGCGATGGCGGGCGCGACCTGGTTCCTTTCGCGGGTCAGACGATCGCGGATATTCACGCGGGGCTGATCGCGATGCTCGACAAGCACGAGCTGCCGTCGGCCTTCAACGGCCGCCCCAACGAGATTGCGGACGCGGTTCGCTTCGCCGACGACCGCGCCGAACGCCGCTACGATGCCGACAGCGCGCGACGCTTGCTGACCGCGCTGCAGCTGGTGGTTCCGATCTTCGACCGCTTCCGCGCCGGCTTCCTCGGCAAAGCCAGCCCGGTCCATTTTTTCTGGGGCAGTTTCGACCTCGCCGTGACTCGTTTCTCCGGCCGTCGCGCACCCGAACATCCCGGCGGGATCCCGGGCTTGCCCGACCGCATCACCCGCGAAGCCTATAGCCACGAAGTATCCAGCGCCGGCTTCTGGCCGGGCGGCGTGACCGCCGTCGATCCGATCTTCTACAGCTACGCGTATCCCGAGCCCGACGGGTTTCGAACGTCGACCATTGCGGGAGGATCGTTCGATGAGACGCTGGGCGAGTTCACCCTGCGCTATGCGGACGTTCGCTCGGCACCGGATCCGCCAGCCATGCTGACCGGCTTTCTCCAGTCCACCTACGATGCGGCCGCCGACCTCGCCCACTGGGACCGCGCCGCCCTCGAGCGCGAGCCGGTGGCGCCATAAGAAAAGGGCGCCGCGATTTCTCGCGACGCCCACCTTGTTCCTTGCTGAGAAGGCTTAAGCCGCCTTCTTCTCCAGCGCGCCCTTCGCTTGCGCGATAATCGCCGAGAACGCTTCGCCCTCGTGCATCGCGATGTCGGCGAGCACCTTGCGGTCGAGCGTCACGCCGGCGAGGTTCAGCGCGTGGATGAACTGGCCGTAGGTCATGCCCTCGGCACGAACCGCGGCGTTGATGCGCTGGATCCACAAAGCGCGGAAGCTCCGCTTCTTCACCTTGCGGTCGCGATAGGCATATTGCCCGGCCTTCTCGACGGCCTGGCGGGCGATCCGGATCGTGTTCTTGCGGCGGCCGTAATAGCCCTTCGCATTCTCCAGGATCCGCTTGTGCTTGGCGCGGGTGGTTACACCCCGTTTGACGCGTGCCATGTCTCGGCCTCCTTACTTCAGGCCGTACGGGGCCCAGGCCTTCACGCGCGCCGTATCGGCGTCGGCGAGAATTTCTGTGCCGCGGTTCTGGCGGATGTACTTGGCGTTGTGGCTGATCAGGCGGTGGCGCTTGCCGGCGACCCCGTGCTTGATCTTGCCCGTCGCCGTGAGCTTGAAGCGTTTCTTGACGCCGCTCTTGGTCTTGAGCTTGGGCATTTTCGTCTCCTTGTGTGCGTCCTTGGGACGCGACGTTATCCGACCGCCACGGCATGCCTTCCGGCCGGGCCATTGGTTTTCCAACGATCTGGAAAGCGCGCGCCTATAAAGACGAGGGGCGCGACATGCAACCTACCAGGGCAGTTGCTTGCCTTGCGGATTGAAGAAACGGCCCGAGTGTTGCGGCTCCAGCGCGCCGATGAGCCGGCGCAGGCTACGGACGCTGGTCTCCGGATCGATCGGAGCCGACGGGCCGCCCATTCCGGTCTTTACCCAGCCCGGATGGAAGAGCGCGCAGATGACGTCGGGGTTCTCGATCGCCAGCCTCCGCCAGGCTGAGTTCAGCGCAGATTTCGACGAGCGATAGGCGACGCTTCCGCCGGGCGAATTGTCGGAAAGGCTTCCCCTGGTTGAGCTGATCGCAATCAGCTTCCCGCCCGATTGGCGAATGGCAGGAAGTACCGACTGGGCAAGGAGGAAAGGCGCGATCGCGTTGACCGTAAAGGCTTCGGACCACTCCCTGGCGTCGTCGGCACCCGTCACCGTCTCCGGCCCGCGGGTTCCCGCGTTGGCGATCAGCAGGTCCAACTCCGAAATGCGCTGACCAAGCCCCACGATCGCCGAGAAATCGCCCATGTCGAGAGTCTCGAACGTCACGCCGAGCTCGCCCAATTCCGAACTCGATTGCCGGCCCGTGGCGATGACCGACCAGCCGTCGGCAGCATATTGGCGCGCAAATTCCAGGCCAAGGCCGCGATTTGCGCCGGTGATCAGGACGGTCGGCATGGGTTCGTACACGCGGGTCGCGCGCTCAAGTCAATCGAACAGGCTGGAGATGCTGGTCGCGTCCCGGCCGCGTCCGAGGGCATCACGCTGCACCTCCACGTCCCCGACATGGATGCCTTCTGGCAGCAGGCCGTCGGCGCCGGCGCGACCGTGACGATGGCCTTGGAGGATCAGTTCTGGGGCGATCGCTACGGCCAGGTGCAAGACCCGTTCGGGCACCGCTGGTCGATCGGCGCGCCGGTCAAGGCCGACCAGCCCGGCTAAGCCTCACCATGGAATTTCGGAGCCGTCGCGGCGCAGGAACTTCCCGGTCTGGCCGATCGTCAACCGCTCGATCAGGCCGCGCATCGCGGTGACGCTCTCCTCCGGCGTAAGCTCCGCTCCGGCGCCGCCCATGCGCGTCTTGACCCAGCCGGGGCTCAGCATCGCCGCCGTTACGCCCTGCGCCCGCGCCTCGAGTGCGAGAGAGCGCCAGGCCATGTTCAGCGCCGCCTTCGATGCCCGATAGGGGATCCAGCCGCCCGTCGTGTCCGCAAGACTGCCCATGCCGCTAGTGATGGCGATCAGCTTCGCGCCGGTCGCCGCCGCGTTCGGCAGCAAGCCTCGCGCCAGCATGAACGGCGCGATCGAATTGACGACCATCATCCTCGCCCACCGTTTCGCCTCGGCAATGGTGTCGGCGTTCATCGGATCGTTCGTTCCGGCATTCGCGACGAGCAGGTCGAGCGCGTCGACCTTTGCGGCAAAGTCGGCGACCGCATCGAGGTCAGCCATGTCGAGCTGCTCCACACGCACCGGAAGAGCCTTGAGCTCGTCGGTATCCGCTGGGTCGCGCGCCGTGGCGATCACGCTCCAGCCGTCGCTCGAATATTGGCGAGCAAACTCGAGGCCGATGCCGCGGTTCGCGCCGGTGATCAGGACGGTCGTCATGCGCGGGCTAACGCGCGACTCGCTCAATCGTGCGCCGCATATTTGTCGGCGCCCATGAAATGGAGCGAGACATACGCCTCGTCTCCGACCACCCAGCTGTCGTGGCCGCGCGGGATGTAGAAAATGTCACCGGCGCGCATCTCGATGATTTCGCCATTGTCCATTGCGGCCGTCGCGCGGCCCGAGACGACCATGCCGACATGTTCCACCTGGCAGCTCGGCTGGCCGAGCGGCGCGCCGACATGGACCGACCATTTCCACCCCGGCTGGTAGGTCGCGCGGCCGATGGTCATGCCGCCGGCGTGGACCAGTTCGAACCGCCCCAGCTCGAACTCGCGCACCTCGTCGGGCCGCTCGAAGCGCTTGAGGACGACGTCGAGGTCCATTTTTCAGCGATGGCCGGCGCTGGCTTGCGAGCGTGCCAAATCGACAAGCTCCTGCACAAATTGGCCGAGCAGTGCCCTGCCGGCAGGATCATTGAGGTGCTGTAGCGAAAACGTCGGAAATCCGTTGGTGTTCGTTGTGGAGAGTGGCCCGACGATTTTTACTAGGCCGTCATACAGGTCTTGGCGCTTTTCGGGTGACGCGAAAGCCGGATTCGATGCGAGATACTTCAAGTTGAACTGAACGGCACCCTTGCTCCAGTACACGAGTCCAAAGGGATAGAGCGGCCCACTCGCCGTTTCAAAAACCGCAATGATCGAGCCCTGAGTAGAAGTAACCTGTGCCGATCCACCTGCTTTGTCGATCAAACCAATGTATTCCTCCGCAGCAGCAACCGCTGCCTGACCGAGTGGCAAGATATGTTTCTCAACCCATTGATCGCGCGAGATCGGCGCCCGGTCTGATCGCGCAGCCTTACTGTCCTGCGCTCGTTCGGTCTCGCCAATGATCCGGGGCGCGAGCGCGGTCAGTCCTCCGTCGCTTTCAAACCAGGCAAGTTCGACAGCCCGCACGTCTGCTCGCATCTGCTCGTTCAGGAATTCGACGATTCTCGCCAGCTCGCGCGGAATCGTGTCGGCGACAAAGACCAATTTTACCCTTCCGGCTGCAAAATTCGCATCGACTTGCTGCCAGAACTCATCCGGACTTCGATCAAAGCCCAAGAATTCCGCGAGAACCACATCAGCATTCTTGTTCAGCTTCGTCATCGATTCCGCGAAGCTCTCGGCGATCCGCCCCGCCCGCCAGTATGCCGTCCCGTTCGCGGCATAATCCAGCATCTGGCCGACCACCTCGCGTCGCAGTCGAGTGTCGCTTGCCCGCTTCAGTTCTACCAAGACCGGTATGCCGGTGCGCGTAACGAACAGGTGATCAAGAGACCATCTTCCGGAACCCTCGACTTGATCGGCGATCGGCTGTTCTCGTTTGATTAGCAGCAAGTTGCCGTCCCGGTCGGCAATGACCTCCGGATGGGCCGCGACCAAGGCCTGCATGAAGTCTTCGTTGCGAGGTCCAGATGGGCGCATTGCTGTGAGAGCGCCCGAAGTGTCGACAGTGTAGATAAGGGCAGCAGTCATCTTACTCAGTCGAACAGGCTGGAGACGCTGGTCTCGTCGGCGATTCGGCGGATCGCCTCGGCGAGCAGGGGCGCGATGGTCAAGCGGCGGATCTTGCCTTCGGCGGGGTCAGCCTCGCCGCTCCAGATCGAATCGGTGACGACGAGCTCGCTGAGCACGGACTTCGCGACACGCGCTGCGGCGGCGCCCGACAGCACGCCGTGGGTGCAATAAGCGAAGACTTCGATCGCGCCCTGCTGCTTCAGCGCCGCGGCCGCGTTGCACAGGGTGCCGGCCGAATCGACGATATCGTCGATGAGGATGCAGGTGCGCCCCTCGACGTCGCCGATGATGTTCATCACCTCCGATTCACCGGCGCGCTCGCGGCGCTTGTCGACGATCGCCAACGGCGCGTTGTTGAGGCGCTTGGCGAGCCCGCGGGCGCGAACCACCCCGCCGACGTCGGGCGACACCACCAGCAGGTTCTTGTTCGTGAGCCGCGCATGGATGTCGGCCGCGATCACCGGCGAGGCGAACAGATTGTCGGTGGGGATGTCGAAAAAGCCCTGGATCTGGCCCGCATGAAGGTCGATCGACAACACCCGGTTGGCGCCGGCGGTGGTGATCAGGTTAGCGACCAGCTTGGCCGAGATCGGGGTACGCGGGCCGGGTTTGCGGTCCTGGCGGGCATAGCCGAAATAGGGCAGCACCGCGGTGATCCGCTTGGCCGACGCGCGCCTCAGCGCATCGATGCAGATCAGCAGCTCCATCAGATTATCGTTGGCCGGGTAGCTGGTCGACTGGATCACGAATACGTCCTCGCCGCGGACGTTCTCGTTGATCTCGACGAACACCTCCTCGTCGGCGAAGCGGCGCACGCTGGCGTCGGTCAACGGCATTTCGAGATAGTCGGAAATCGATCGGGCCAGCGGCAGGTTGCTGTTCCCGGCGAGCAATTTCATGTGATGATTCCCCAGCGTGTGACGGGGCTTTAGCGGGGCAGCGCGGCGCGCGTAAAGGTTGCCGCGGGCCGGATGCTCGCTAAATCGCCCTCATGACCGACAAGCTGACCATCGCGCTCGCCCAGATGAACCAGCGCGTCGGCGATCTCCCGTCCAACGCCGCCGCGATGCTCGAGATGCGCCGCCGGGCGACGGGCGCGGACCTCCTGATGTGCCCTGAGCTGCAGCTGACCGGCTACCCGCCCGAGGATCTGATCCTCAAGCCGGAGTTCGTCCGACGCGTTCATGAATGCACCGACGAGCTGGTGGCGGCGACCACCGAGCCCGGGCCGGCGATGCTGATCGGCACGGTGATCGCGGAAGGAAGCGCGGTCTACAACGCCTTCATCCTCGCCCAGGGCGGCAAGGTCATCGGCCGCACACTGAAGCGCGAGCTGCCCAATTACGGCACCTTCGACGAGAAGCGCGTGTTCACGCCGGGGCCGCTGCCTGAACCGATCGACTATATGGGCGCCAAGCTCGGCGTGCCGATCTGCGAGGACATCTGGCAGGAGGTGGTCTGCGCGCATCTCGCGGATGCCGGCGCCGAAATATTGCTGGTGCCCAACGGCAGCCCCTATGAGCTCGACAAGGACGAGACCCGCTATCACCTGGTCCGATCGCGCACGATCCAGACCGGGTTGCCGATCGTCTATCTCAACCGCGTCGGCGGGCAGGACGAGCTGGTGTTCGACGGCTCGTCGTTCGTCATCCATCCGGATGGAGAGCGGGTGGTCCAGTTCTGCGACTGGAACGAGGAACTCATCGTCACGGATTGGGAGCGGACGGTCGAGGGCTGGCGCTGCATGACGCGGGAGAGCCACATCGTCGATACGTTCCCCGAGGACGTCTACCAGGCGATGATTGTCGGCCTGCGCGACTATGTCGGGCGCAACGGCTTTCCGGGCGTGATCCTCGGCCTGTCCGGCGGGATCGACAGCGCTTTGTCCGCGGCCATCGCGGTCGATGCCCTCGGACCGGACAAGGTGTGCGGCGTGATGCTTCCATCGAAATATACCAGCGAGGAGAGCCTCGCTGATGCGCGCGAGTGCGCCCGGCTGCTCGGTTGCCGCCATGACGTCGTATCGATCGCCCCGGCGGTCACGGCGGTTGCCGAGATGCTGCCCGAGATGAGCGCGCTCGCCGCCGAGAATGTTCAGGCGCGCCTGCGCATGGTGGCGCTGATGGCGCTGTCCAACTCTGGCGGGCAGATGCTGCTCACCACCGGCAACAAGAGCGAGATGAGCGTCGGCTATGCGACCCTCTACGGCGACATGGCGGGCGGCTATTCCGTCCTCAAGGACGCCTACAAGACCACGGTATTCGCGCTGTCCAAGTGGCGCAATCACAAGCGGCCCGAGGGCGCGCTTGGGCCCGACGGTCCGGTCATGCCGGAGCGGGTCATCACCAAGCCGCCGAGCGCCGAGCTGCGGCCGGATCAGAAGGATGAGGACAGTCTTCCGCCTTATTCGGTGCTCGACCGCGTCCTCGAGGGGCTGGTCGACAAGGAACTGAGCGTGAGGGAAGTCGCGGCGGCGACTGGTGCGGACGTCGCGCTGGTGGCCGATATCGAGACGAAGCTGCTGCGCGCCGAATATAAGCGCCGCCAGGCGCCCCCCGGGGTCAAGATCGGCAACCGCAACTTCGGCCGCGACCGCCGCTACCCGATCAGCAATTTCTTCCACACGGGCCCGAAGTGACCGTCGTCACCCGCTTTGCGCCGTCGCCGACCGGGCGGCTTCACGTCGGCAACATTCGGACCGCGCTGCACAATTTCCTGTTCGCCCGGAAGAACGGCGGCGAATTCTTGCTTCGGATCGACGACACCGACCGCGAAAGATCAACGGCGGAGTTCGACCAGGCGATCCGCGACGACCTCGATTGGCTGGGCGTGACGCCCGACCGAATTTTCCGGCAGTCCGAGCGGTTCGACCTCTATGAACGCGAATTCCAGCGCCTCAGGGACGGGGGCTGGGTCTACGCCTGCTACGAGACGCCGGAAGAGCTCGAGCTTCGCCGCAAGGTGCTGCTCGGGCGCGGCCTGCCGCCGGTCTATGAGCGCAAGCCCGCGGATGCGCCGGTGCCCGAAGGCCGCAAGCCGCATTGGCGATTCAAGCTCGACCATGATGCGCCGATCGTCTTCGACGACCTCATCCGCGGCGAGCAGAGGTTCGATCCCAAGCTGCTCAGCGATCCGGTCGTCCGGCGTGAGGACGGCAGCTGGCTGTATTTGTTGCCGAGCGTGATCGACGACGTCGACCTCGGCGTCACTCATGTCGTGCGCGGCGAGGACCATGTGTCGAACAGTGCCGCACAAACGCAGATGTTCGTGGCCCTCGGTGCCGCGCCGCCCCGGTTCGCGCATGAGGCGCTGCTGGTCGCTGCGGAGGGCAAGCTGTCGAAGCGGCTGGGGTCATACGGCGCCGAGCATCTGCGCGAGGAAGGGGTCGAGCCGATGGCGTTGCTGTCGGTGCTGGCGCGGATCGGCACCTCGCAGCCGGTCGAGCCGGCGGCGAGCCTGGATGAGCTCGCTCGCGACTTCGACTTTGGGCATTTCGGCCGCGCGCCGGCGCATTTCGATCCACGCGAGGTCGAGTTGATCAATGCCCGCCTGCTGCACAAGATGGACTATCCGGCGGTCGCGGACCGGCTTCCGCTACAGGCGAGCGAAGAGGATTGGCTGTTGTTGCGCCAGAACCTTGGGCATCTGTCGGATTTCGGCGGCTGGTTCGAGGTTCTCCACGGCGACATCGAGCCCCCCGAGCTCAGCCATGACGAACGGCTGGTTGCCAAGGATGCCGTGACCGCTGCCGAGCCACTCGACTGGTCGACGGAGCCGTGGAGGGCGCTCACCGACGCAGTGAAGGCGTCAACCGGCAAGAAGGGCCGCGAGCTGTTCCATCCGCTCCGTCTTGCCCTCACCGGACGCGAGAGCGGACCGGAGATGGCCGGACTGGTGGCGCGGATGGGGAAGCAGCGCGCCCTCGACCGCCTCGCGGCGGCCGCCAAGCGCTGATTGGAAATCTTGCCACAGCGACGCAAAATCCCTCTTGCGGAACAAATGTAATGATGTAACATTCCTTACTCGAATCCGAGTGAAGGAGGGTTTAATGCTCGCCTACGCCGCCGCCGCCCCGCGCTTCGCCGAGCGCCGGTCCAGCCCCAACGCCCTGCTCGCGATCATCGCCGGCCACGTCGCGCTTCTCGCGGTCGTCATGAGCGCCAAGATGGATTTGCCCGGACGGCTGTTGCCGGAGCGCCCGACCGTGGTCATCCCAATTCCCAATCCGCCCTTGCCGCCGCCGACCCCGATGCCTCAATCTACGCCGCGGCCGCAGCCAGGCCCGACGGTGACCGAGCCGCATATCCCTGTCCAACCGCTGCCGGGTCCGGATCTGTCACCGACGCCGGCCTTCCCCGACCCCGGACCGATCGCCGGCAATGGTCCTGTCTCTGACCCCATACCGCTGCCCAAACCGGTGCCGATCCATCTGGGACCGCAGCTACTCACCGCGCCGGATGCGCTCAAGCCGCCCTACCCCGCGACCAAGCTCGCCAGCGGCGAGGAAGCGGCCTTGCAGCTCCGCCTGACGATCGATGAGCGCGGCCGGGTCGTCGCGGTCGAGCCCGTCGGCCGGGCGGACCCGGTGTTTCTCGCCGCGGCGCGGCGCCACATGCTCGCCCATTGGCGCTACAGGCCGGCAAGCGAAGACGGTCGCGCTATATCGTCGACCATGGTGATTACCCTGCGGTTCCAGCTCGACGGGTAAGCCGGGTGGCGCAGCGCGCGGCTGCGTCCTATCTTACCGTTATGTCGTGGTTTCCCCGTCCCTCCAGCCCGCGCGCAGCCTTGCGCGACCTGATGGCGGTCCTGCGGCACAGCAGCCGCGAGCAGCGGATCGGCGCCGCTTTGGCGCTGCTCGCAACGGGCATTATCGTCGTCGAATTTCTCATCGACTCCTATTTCGGCGCCGTGCCCGCGCCGACGCCGGTCTATGTCGAGCTCTATCCTTCCAACCGGACCGATGCCGAGATCATCGCCGACCAGAAGAAGGACCAGGCGGAAAAGGCGGCTTTGGCGAAAGAGCAGCAGCGCCAGTATAAAGAGCTCGAGAAGCGGTTCGGGATTGAGTGACGACCGCAAGCTGATGGCCGAAGCGCTTGCGCTCGGCGCGAGCGCGGTGGGCCGCTCCGCTCCCAATCCCAATGTCGGCTGCGTCATCGTATCTCCGGGCGGCAAGATCGTCGGACGCGGCGCGACCGCGGCGGGAGGACGGCCGCATGCCGAGGCAATTGCGCTCGAAAAGGCCGGGAAGCGCACCAAGGGCGCCACGGTCTACGTCACACTCGAGCCCTGCGTTCATGCCAGCGAGCGCGGGCCCGCCTGCACCGACCTCCTGCTGGCGGCGGGGCCGGCGCGGGTCGTCGTCGCGCTCAAGGATCCGGATCCGCGCACGACGGGCAAGGGGATCGCCCGGCTGCGGAAGGCGGGAATTGCAGTGACTCTCGGGGTCGGCCGCGAGGAAGCGAAGCGCTCGCTCGGCGGCTGGCTCACGCGGCTGACGCTCGGCCGCCCGCGAGTCACGCTGAAGCTGGCGCTGTCGATCGACGGCAAGATCGCTTTGCCGTCCGGCGAGTCGAAGTGGATCACCGGCGAGGACGCGCGCCGCCATGTGCATCTCGAACGCTCGTACAGCGACATGATCCTGGTCGGGCGCGGGACGTTCATGGCCGACCAGCCCCGGCTTGACGTCCGCCTCCCCGGCCTCGAGGCGGCGTCACCGCGCCGCGCCCTGCTCACTCGCGGCGAAGCGGTCGACGGTTGGGAAATCCTTGAATCTCCGCAGGATGTGTACCGGCTTCATGACGTCAACGACCTTTTGGTGGAGGGCGGGTCGGCGACCGCGACGGCGTTTCTCAGCGCGGATTTGGTCGACCGGATCTTGATCTACCGCGCGCCGATCATCGTCGGTGAGGGCAAGTCGAGCTTCGGCTATGTCGGCCTCGATGCGGTCGCCGACGCCCACGAACGCTGGCGCCTGATCGACGAGCAGCGCCTCGGCGTCGACCGCCTCGAAGTTTACGAGCGGGTGAGGGACAGCTAGGCGGCGGCGATGTTCACCGGGATCGTCACCGACGTCGGCACCGTCCGCAAGGCCGAGCAACGCGGCGACCTGAGGCTCGAGATCGCGACCGGCTACGACCTCGCGACCGTCGATCTCGGCGCCTCGATCGCCTGCTCGGGCGTGTGCTTAACCGTCGTCGACAAGGGCGCGGACTGGTTCGCGGTCGATGTCTCCGCCGAAACCGTGTCGCGAACCGCCGCTGATCTGTGGCGCGAGGGCGCCCGGCTCAACCTGGAGCGGTCGCTGCGCATGGGCGACGAGCTCGGCGGCCATATCGTGACCGGCCATGTCGATGCGGTCGGAACCGTCACGGAAGCTCTGCCCGAGGGTGATTCGACCCGCATTACTGTGCGCGTGCCCACCAGGCTGGCCCCGATGATCGCCGCCAAGGGCTCAATCGCGCTCGACGGCGTGTCGCTGACCGTCAACGATGTCCGCGATGGCGAAGATGGGACGGCTGTCACGATCAATCTCATTCCCCATACGGCGCGTGAGACGACGCTTGGGGGAATTGTCCCCGGGCGACAGTTCAATGTCGAGATCGACGTGCTGGCGCGCTATATCGACCGAATGCTCGCCGCACGCTCACAATAGGAACACGTCTGTTCCTTCTTTTCATCACATCACAATGTGATATTGGCGCCTCATGAGCACCACCCTGATCGAACGCCTCGAAGCCATCGTCGCCACCGGCGAGGTCAGCCGCGCGGGCCTCGCCCGTGCCGCCGGCCTCCATCCCAATTCGCTGCGCAAGCTGGGCGCGTCGGACTGGAACCCGACCGCCGACACCCTGAGCCGCCTCGAAAAGCTGATCCACAGCGGGACCGCCGAGGTTCTTGTCGGCGCCGAAGCGATCATCGACGAGGCGCGCAATGGGCGCATGTTCATCCTCGTCGATGACGACGACCGCGAGAACGAGGGCGACCTTATCATTCCGGGCCAGATGGCGACGCCCGACGCGATCAACTTCATGGCGCGCCACGGCCGCGGGCTGATCTGCCTGGCCATGACCAAGGACCGCGCCGACCAGCTGGGGCTGGAGCCGATGACCCGCACCAACCTTAGCCGCAACGAGACGGCGTTCACCGTGTCGATCGAGGCACGGGACGGGATCACCACCGGAATCAGCGCCGCCGATCGCGCGCGCACCGTGGCGGTCGCGATCGATTCGGCGAACGGGCCCGAGACGATCGTTTCGCCGGGCCACGTTTTTCCGCTCGTCGCCCGGCCCGGCGGCGTGCTGGTCCGCGCCGGCCATACCGAGGCGGCCGTCGACGTCGCCCGCCTCGCCGGTCTGAACCCGAGCGGGGTGATCTGCGAGATCATGCGCGACGACGGGACGATGGCGCGGCTCGACGACCTCATGGATTTCGCCCGCACCCACGGCCTCAAGATCGGCACCATCCGCGACCTCATCGCCTATCGGCTGAAGAAGGACCATCTGGTCGAGCGGGTCGCCACCAGCCCGTTCACCGCCGGCGGCGGCGCCTTGTGGCAGGCCCAGGTGTTCCGCGACAAATCGACCGGCGAGGAGCAGCTCGCGCTGGTCCACGGTGCGCTCGATCCCTCGCAGCCGGTGCTGGTCCGAATGCACAGCCTCGACCTGTTCGCGGACGTGCTTGGCGAGGCCGGCGGCCGGGCCGGCCTGCTCCACGCGGCGATGCGGATGATCGAGGTGCAGGGCTCGGGCGTGCTGGTCGCGCTCCATGCCGCGGCGCCGGGGTCGCTGTCGCTGTCGATCGATCGCCGCTCAGGCAAGCCGACCGACGCCGGGGACGCGGTGCGCGGCTATGGCACCGGCGCCCAGATCCTTGCCGCTTTGGGCATTCACGACATGATTCTCCTCACCAATACGCACCATTCGCCGGTGGCGCTGGCCGGCTACGGTCTCGCGATCGTCGAAGAGCGCGCGATCAAGCGGGGCGAGTGACGTCATGGCGACCATTCTCCTTGCCGAAGCGCGCTTCTACCCGCAGCTCAACGACATGCTTCTCGAAGGGGCCCGCGCGGCGGTCGAGGCGGCCGGCCACAAGCATGAGACGCTGACCGTCCCGGGCGCGCTCGAGCTGCCCGGCGCGATCGCGCTCGCGGCGCGCAGCGGCCGCTTCTGCGCGTTCGTCGCGCTTGGCGTCGTGATCCGCGGCGAGACTTATCATTTCGAGATCGTCGCCGAAGAGAGCGCCCGGGCCCTGATGGAGCTGACGATCCAGGGCTTTGCGATCGGCAACGGCATCCTGACCGTCGAGAATGAACAGCAGGCGATCGTTCGCGCCGATCCCAGGCAGGGCGACAAGGGGGGCGATGCGGCCCATGCCGCGCTCGCGTTGCACGAGCTTCGCGAGCAATACGCGCCATAAGCCGAGGTTATTGGACGGCTGGCGGAATAGACTTGTGAGAGCGGCGGGGCGCCCCTTAGTTGCCGTTCGATGACCCGGTCTCCAGACCATCCCTTTGCATTCGCAGCGCTGCTGATCGGGAGCACCAGCCTTGCCTTCGGGCCGTGGCTGGTGCGGTTGACCGGCGTTGGCTCGGTCGCTGCCGGCTTCTGGCGACTCGCTCTGGCGCTGCCGTTCCTGTTCGTCATCGCCGCGGTCACCCGTCAGCCGATCCATTGGCCGGGACGGCGGCTCGTGCTGATCACCGTCCTCGGCGGCTTCTTCTTCGCCGCCGACCTTGCTTTGTGGCACGCCGGGATCCGCATGACCAAGCTCGGCAACGCCACCTTGTTCGGCAATACTTCGAGCCTGATCTTCGCCGTTTATGGCCTGTGGCTCGCTGGCCGGGCGCCGTCCGCGACCCAAGTCTCGGCCCTCGGCCTTGCGGTTCTCGGCGCCGCCTTGCTGATGGGAAGCAGCGCCGAGCTCTCCACGCGCAATCTCGCGGGCGACTTCCTCGCCTTGTCGGCGGGCGTTCTTTACACCGGATACCTGATTGCGGTGCAGCGTGTCCGGGGTGAGCTTAAACCGCTGCCCCTGTTGTTCATCGCCAGCCTGTTCGGCGCGGTGATGCTGCTGCCGCTGTCGCTGGCATTGGGGGAGCAAGTCGTGCCGAACGACTGGACCTACGTCCTATGGCTGGCGATTGGCAGCCAGGTGATCGGGCAGGGCCTGCTGGTCTATGCGATCGGCGGGCTTCCGCCGCTGGTCGTCGGGCTGACTCTGCTCACCCAGCCCGCGATCTCCGCCACGGTGGGCTGGGTCGTGTACCGCGAGGCCTTTACTTGGCTGGACGCGCTCGGCGCGGTCGCGATCGCGGCCGCTTTGGTGCTCGTCCGGCTCCCTCAGCGGGGCTTGCGTGCTCCGGTTGAGCAGCCCACGTGAGCCGGATGACCGGCCCGAGTCCGCTCGAACAGTTGCGCCGCCGCCTTGCTCTGGCAGTCGGCGAAAACGCGGTGTTCGACGGATGGACGCGCCAGGCGGTCGACAGCGCCGCCGCTCAGCTCGGCGTCGACCCGGTGCAGGCTCGGCTCGCCTTCCCCAAGCGCCAGGCGGCGATGATCCACTGCTATATCGAAGAGGTCGATCGCGCGCTCGAAGCGAGCTTCACTCCCGACAAGCTCGCGGCGATGAAGATCCGCGACCGGATTCGCGCTTTGGTCTGGCGCCGGCTCGAGATCATGGGCGATGCGCGTGAGGCTGTCCGCCGCGCGCTCGCGATTCTCGCGATGCCGCAGAATGTCCCGTTGGCGCTGCGCCTGTCGTGGCGCACCGCCGATCTCATGTGGCGGATGGCCGGCGACACCAGCACCGACTTCAATCACTACACCAAGCGAATGACGCTGGGCGCGGTCTATGGCTCGACCTTGCTGACCTGGCTCGACGACGCCAGCGAGGGGTGGAGCGACTCCGCCGCCTTCCTCGACCGCCGGATCGACGATGTGATGAAGTTCGAGAAATGGAAGGCGCAATGGCGCGGCTCTGGCGAGCGCCAGCTGAGCTTGACGCGCTTCCTTGGGCGGCTCCGCTATCCGCCGCGCTGACGCGGCTTCCCTCGCGCTGCCGTTAATGATAATCAGTCGCAAGAATGGACGCGCTCACCACACCGGAGGCGATGGGCCTCGACCGGCTGGCCGTTGGCCGGCGCGCGCGAATCGATTCCATCGATTGGGCAATGCTCGAGCTTTCGGAGGTCAATCGCCTCAAGCATTTCGGCTTCGATGAAGGGGTTGCCGTGGAGGCGCTTCACCTTGGGCCGTTCGGTCGCGATCCGATCGCGATCCGGGTTGGGCGCATGACCGTGGCGATTCGGCGCCGCCACGCCGGCGCGGTCCAGGTCGTCCCGCTCGAGCAGTGAACCCATTTCCGCTGGTCGCCGTCGCCGGCAGCCCCAATGCCGGCAAGAGCGCGCTGTTCAACGCCCTGACAGGGGCGCGGCAGAAGGTCGCCAACTATCCCGGCGTCACCGTCGAGCGGCATTCCGGCCGACTGACTCTCGCCGATGGTCGCCCGGTCGAGCTGGTCGACCTCCCCGGCGCCTACAGCCTCGATCCCGTCAGCCCGGATGAGGCGGTTACCCGCGACGTTCTGCTCGGCCGCCAGAAGGGCGAGCGCCGGCCCGATGCGCTGCTCATCGTCGTCGACGCCTCGAACCTCGACAATCATTTGCGCTTCGCGCTCCAGCTGATCGAGCTCGACCTGCCGACGGTCGTCGCGCTTAACATGGTCGACCTCGCCAAGCGCGACGGGCTCGAGCTCGACCCGCGCAAGCTGGAGGAGGCGCTTGGGGTCCCGGTGATCGAGACGGTCGCGGTGCGGCGGCGCGGCGTTCCCGAGCTCCAGTCCGCCCTCGACGACATGCTCTCGGCGCCCCGCTGCGGCCTTCACGACCATGTAAAGGGCGATCTCATCCATTTGCAGCGGCGCGCGCGCGAAATTGCGACCGCCGCGGTGATTCGCGAGACGCCCGTGCGCCGCTGGACCCACCGGCTCGACGGAGTCCTGCTTCACCCGGTGATCGGCCCCGTCATTCTCGCCGCGATCATGTTCGTGATGTTCCAGGCGGTGTTCGCGTGGAGTGTCACGCCGCAAGACTGGATCGGCGACGGCGTCGCGTGGCTGTCCGGAGTCGCGGCCCGCGCCCTGCCGCCCGGGCTGCTGCGCTCGATGATCGTCGACGGCGCGATCGCCGGGGTCGGCGCAGTCATCACCTTCCTGCCGCAGATCGTGATCCTGTTCTTCTTCATCCTCCTCCTCGAAGGCACCGGCTATATGGTCCGCGCCGCCTTCCTGATGGACCGGCTGATGCATGGCGCGGGCCTGTCGGGCCGCTCATTCATCCCGCTGCTGTCGAGCTTCGCCTGCGCGGTGCCCGGGATCATGGCGACGCGGACGATCGAGGACCCGAAGGACCGGCTGACCACGATCCTGGTCGCGCCGCTGATGACCTGCTCGGCGCGACTGCCGGTCTACACGCTGATCATTGCCGCCTTCATCCCCAACCGAAGCCTCGGGTTCGGCGTCGGGCTGCAGGGCGTGGTGATGTTCGGGCTCTACATCGTCGGGATTTTCGGCGCGCTGGTGGCCGCGCTGGTCATCCGCCGCGGCGTCCTCAAGGGCGGCGGCGGCGGCTTCATGATGGAGCTTCCCAAGTACCAATGGCCGCCCGTGAAGGACGTCGCCATCGGCCTGCTGACCCGCGCCGAAATCTTCCTCAAGCGGGCCGGCACGATCATCCTTGGCACCACCATCATCCTGTGGGCCCTTGCCAGCATTCCCCAGGCCGGCCCCGGCCAGAAGCAGAGCGAGGTCTCGATCGCCGGCCATATCGCCGACGGCATCGAGACCGTCGTCCGGCCGATCGGCTTCAACCACGAGATCAGCCTGGCGCTCCTGCCGGCGATGGCGGCGCGCGAGGTGGCGGTGAGCGCCATCGCCACCGTTTATTCGATCGATTCGCCGGATGAAGGGGCCGGCGCGACCAAGCTCGAGGACCGGCTCCGGCATCGCTGGCCGCTGCCGACCGCGCTCGCCTTTCTCGCCTGGTTCGTGTTCGCGCCGCAGTGCATTTCGACCATCGCCGTCACCCGCCGCGAGACCAACGGCTGGAAGTGGCCGCTGGTGATGGTCGGCTACTTATTTGCGCTCGCCTACATCGCGGCGGGCGTGACCTACTGGACGGCGGTCGCGCTCGGTTTATAGCGGTTCTTCGAGAGAAGGAGAGTAGCCATGGCGGGCGTGAATAAGGTGATCCTGGTCGGCAATCTCGGCGCGGACCCCGAGGCGCGCACGCTCAACAGCGGCGGCGAAGTCGTCAACATGCGCATCGCCACGTCGGAGAATTGGAACGACAAAGCCACCGGTGAGCGCAAGGAAAAGACCGAGTGGCACAATGTCGTGATCTTCAACGAGAACCTGGGCCGAGTCGCGAAGAACTATTTGCGCAAAGGATCCAAAGTTTACGTCGAGGGTCAGCTGCAGACCCGCAAATGGACCGACCAATCGGGCAACGACAAATATACGACCGAGATTGTGCTTCAGAAATTCCGCGGCGAGCTCCAGCTGCTCGACAGCCGTGATGGCGGCGGCTCGAGCCGCGGCGCATTCAATGAGGACTTCGGCGGCGACGATTTTGGCGGCGGTGCTCCGTCGAAGTCTCAGTCGCGCCCGCAACCGGCGGCGTTCGACACCGATCTGGACGACGACGTTCCCTTCTAGGAGTCGGGCCCTTCTAGGAGTCGAGGCCCTTCTTGAGCTGCGCTAGCACGGCGAACGGGCTGGCTTCGGCTTCGCTGATCACCCCTGCCTCCTTGAGCGCGGCGTCCGCCTCGGCGCTGCGCGGGTACGGATCCAGGCTGAGCGCCAGCGTATCGGCAATGGCGCCGCCGAGGTCGATGGTCCCGCCCTCGTAGAAGACCGTGTCGCAATCCGCCGCGCCGAGCTCGATCTCGTCATCCGGACTGGCTTGAAGCTCAGGCCTGAAGATCAGCGCAAACGGCTCGTCGATGTGCGCGGCGACGGGCGCGCCGGTCACGACGCAGCTTTGCACTAGCGATGCGACCAGCCGGCCCTCGGCGCGGACCTGCCCGCCCTTGCGCGACAGGCAGGCATGGGCCTCGACGCCGTCGACTGCGCCGAGTCCCAGCCGTTTGGCGATGTCCCGCCGTTCGTCGTCGTCGGCGATGAGATCGAGACGGTCGCCGTCGCGAATTGAATCGAGTCTGAGTTGGTGTGCGAAGCCGTCGTTCATTCGATCTTTCCCTCAGCCAGTGCGCTGGGGCCGGTTCGTTCGAGCCTCAACCACAACGCCTTCAACGCTGCGCTGGTGTGCTTAGCCGCGTCGTCCGCCGGCTCCGACCGATAAACGCTTTCGCGGGTCGGTTCGCGCCAGTCGGCCGAGGCGATCGCAGTGCGCCACAATGCGGTTCGCCTGGCGAGCGAGCCGACCAGCTTGCGCACCGTCTTCCCCAAAGTCGGATCGCTAAGCCCGAGTTCGCGATGCTCGCTCTCCATGACCGCGATGAACCGCTCGGTCAGCGCGACGGACACCTCATTTCCGGCCTCGCCCTCCCGTTCGAGCCGGACCAGAATCAGCGCGATCACCGTCGACAGCATGGCGAAGCGCCCGTCGATCGTGTCGGGGACGCGGCCGTCGCGAAACCAGTGCGGTCGCCGCGCCTCGTCGGTGGCGGCGGAAAACAGCGCGGTCCCGCGCACCGGTTGGGCCGTTAATCTTCGGAACAGGTTGTCGAGCATAGCGTCCTTCGCGCTCCCAAGGCTTGCGCCTCCGGTTGCGGCCAGCATATTGAGGCCGCGGACCGGGTAGGCAAGTCCGGGCGATTGTGACGCGCTCATCTCGCGCATCCGAAGGGATTTGAACATCATCATGAAGGTTGCGCTCTTGAAGATCTCGACCGCGTTCGCGGTCGCCGCCGCGCTCGGTGGCTGCGCTTCGGTCCGAACGCACCGCGGGGCGGTCATCGATTCGCAGCTCATGACTGCGGTCCAGCCCGGCGTCGACAATAAGGCATCGGTGGAGAAGCTGCTCGGCCGGCCGTCGTTCACCGGCCAGTTCACGCCGAACGAATGGTATTATGTGTCGCGCGACACGGCGCAGTTCGCCTTCCGCAATCCGCGGACGATCAAGCAGACCGTGCTGCTGGTGCGCTTCGACCCTGCCGGCAACGTCGCCGCAGTGGACCATATCGGCAAGGAGCTGGTGCTGAACGTCGACCCGAGCAGCCGCAAGACTCCAACGCTCGGCCGCAAGCAGGGCTTCTTCGAGGAACTGTTCAACAATATCGGGACGGTCGGCACGCCGGGCTTGCCCGGGTCGAACAGCGGCGGACCTTACTAAGGACCGCGCCCTGCCGCTTCCTCGTAGCGTCGCTTTATCCTAAGCGGCGGAGATGACCGCGACCCCTGCCGGCATGACCTATGCCGACTATCTCAAGCTCGACCAGCTGCTGTCGGCGCAGCAGCCGCTGTCCGCCCTTCACGACGAGATGCTGTTCATCGTCATCCACCAGACCAAAGAGCTGTGGATGAAGGAGATGCTGCACGAGCTTGAGCTGGCCATTCGCCTGATTGGCGAGGACCATCTCGCCGAAGCGTTCAAGGCAATGGCGCGGATCAGCCGGATCCAGGCGGTGATGACCCTGTCGTGGGACGTCCTGTCGACGCTGACTCCGGTCGATTACATGAAATTTCGCGACGTGCTCGGCACCAGCTCTGGATTTCAGTCGGCGCAATTCCGCGAGCTCGAATATCGCCTCGGCCTCAAGAACCCCGCGTTTCTAGACCATTATGACGAAGGCACCACGGCACGGACTCGGTTGCAGCGCGCCCTCGACGAACCGAGCCTGCGCGAAGCGGCGATGGATGCACTGGCGCGCGGCGGGTTCGACCTTGGCGACCGCTCCGTCGAGGCGCTCGCCGCCGCGTGGCTCGAGGTTTATCGCGATGCCGACCGCTGGTTCGAGCTGTACGAGCTTGCCGAGAAGCTCGTCGACATCGACGACGCTTTGGCCATGTGGCGGCACAAGCATGTGCTGACGGTCGAGCGGATCATCGGCAACAAGCGCGGCACCGGGGGCTCGGCAGGCGCCTCGTACCTCCGCTCGACGCTCGACAAGCGCATATTCCCCGAATTGTGGGCGCTGAGGACCGATCTTTGAGCTTCAAGCCGCTGTTCTCGCGGAGCCTGTCGGCCGATCCCGACCGGCTGCATTTCGCGTCGCACAGTCATCACCTGTGGCCCGACGCCAGCTTTGCCGGCCAGGTCGCGGCATGGAACGACGCGGCGCGCCTTGCCGACCTCAAATGGGACAAGGTCATGGGCGAGGTCTGGCAGGAGGCTCAAGGCCACATCGCCGGCGAGCTTGGCACGGGCGACCCCTCGGCCATCGTCTTTTCGTCCAACACCCACGATTTTCTGATCCGGTTGATCACCGCCGCTCCAGCGCGCGGCAGCGGACCGCTGCGAGTGCTGACAACGGACGGCGAGTTCCACAGCGCGCGGCGCCAGTTTGCGCGCTGGGCCGAGGCCGGCTGGATCGTGCTCGACAAGATCGCCGCGGAGCCGTCCGACAGCCTTTCGGACCGCTTCTTCGCCGCCGCGCAGCAGGGCGATCACGACCTGATCATGATCAGCCAGGTGCTGTTCGGCAGCGGCCGCCTGTTCGACCGCGTGGAGGAGCTGTCGTCGCTTGCCAGGCCTGAGGGGCCGTGGGTGGTGATCGACGGTTATCATGCCTTCATGGGTGTGGCGGACCCGTTCGGAGAGGAGGCCGCGCGCTCGGCTTTCTACCTCGGCGGCGGTTACAAATATGCGATGGCGGGCGAGGGCTGCGCCTTTCTCCATGCCCCGCCCGAATTCGGCGACCGCCCGCCGGTGACCGGCTGGTTCGCCGAGTTTGAGGACTTGAGCCTGCCGCCGGGAAGCGTCGGCTATGCCAGGGACGCGAGCCGGTTTCTAGGAGCCACGTTCGATCCCTCGGCGCTGTACCGCTTCAACGCGGTTCAGCGGACGCTGGCGGACCACGGCCTGACCACCGCGCGAATCTCCGCCCATGTCGCGGAATTGCAGGCCCAGCTAGTGGGCGGGATCGCGCAGACTGCGTTGGCGGAGGCGGACCTGCTCAATCCACTCGACGGGTCGCCGCACGCCCGCTTCCTAGCCTTCCGCAGCGGGGACGCGCAGCGCTGGTACCAGCAGCTCAAGGCTAAGAACTGCATCACCGACGTGCGCGGCGATGTGCTGAGAATCGGATTTGGCGTCTATCAAGACCCCGAGGATGTCGAGCGGCTGCGCGAGCTTATCGCGGGGCTTGCTTGAGCCGACCGGCGAACGGGGGCAGCGGCCTCATCCTCGGCCTCCTGCTGGCTGCCTACACGCTCAACTTCCTCGATCGGCAGATCGTCGGAATCCTGAAAATTCCGATCAAGGCCGAGCTTGGTCTCTCCGATACCCAGCTCGGGCTGATGGGCGGCATTGCCTTCGCCTCGGTCTATTCGACGCTGGCGATCCCGTTCGCCCGCTACGCCGACCGCAAGGGCCGGGCGCGCGTCATCGTCCTCGCAATTGCTACCTGGAGCCTGTTCACCGGGCTGTGCGGACTGGTCACCTCCTTCTGGCAGCTGTTCGTGGCGCGCATGGGGGTCGGGGTCGGCGAGGCCGGAGGGGTCGCTCCAAGCTACGCCCTGATTGCTCAGCATGTCGCGCCGGAGCGCAGGGCGCGGGCGCTGGCGATCTTCTTCCTCGGAATTCCGATCGGCTCGGCGCTCGCGCTGTTCTTTGGCGGCTGGCTCGCCGAGGCGGTCGATTGGCGCGCGGCATTCGTCGTGATTGGAGCGGCGGGGCTGCCCGTCGCCTGGCTGATTGCGCGCTACGTTCCCGATGCTGCGCCAGATCCAGCCGCCGGAGCGGCGCCGTTCTTCCAGGTCCTCGCCGAGCTTGCCGCCAAGCCGAGCTTCTGGTTGCTGTCGCTCGGCGCCGCGTCCGGCTCGATCTGCGGTTATGGTTTCGGCTTTTGGCTGCCGTCCTTTTTCAGCGAGAATCTCGGCCTCTCCCTGACCGGTATCGGCGCCTATTACGGGTCGATCGTCCTCGTCGGCGGCGCCGCCGGCATCTGGCTCGCAAGCCTGGTGTCGGACCGGCTCGGCGCTGCCCGATCCGCTGCCTACCCCGCCGTCCCGGGCGTCGCCTTCCTGCTCTCGGTACCAGCCTATTTCGTGGCCATGTCGTCGGCGTCTCCCGGGCTCGCCTGGCTCCTGTTCGCATTTGCCCAGGCCTTGTCGCTCGCCTGGCTCGGGCCGATCACGACCGCGGTCCAGGGACTGGTGGCGCCCAGCCGCCGGGCGACCGCGTCGGCCTGCTTCCTGCTGTTCGTCAATCTCATCGGAATCGGCTTTGGGACCTTCGTGTTCGGCTTCGCGGCGGACCGCCTGCGCCCGGCCTACGGCGCGGACGCCATGCGCATCGCGATTCTCGACGGACTAGGCTTCTATGTCCTGGCTGCGTTGCTGTGCGGATTGGCCGCGATCACCATCGGCCGCGACGCGGAATCTCCAAATATCTGAATACATTAGACATTTTGAGTTCATTCCGCTGCGGTAAAGTGAACGGTTCCATAGCCGAACACGGGAACGGCGGGCCCCAGTGGCCGTTTAGGCCGTTAAGAAGGAGAAATTGTGATGACCAGGTTATTCCTCGCCGCGGGCGTTGCCGCGCTGGCGATTTCGGCCCCGGCCGCTGCCCGACCTGGTGGCGGACAGGGTGGCGGCGGCCATGATCGCCAGACCTATGCCGCACCTCAGCGGGGCGGTGGCGGCGGCCAGCGCGCCCAGGCCGAGCGTCGTTCGGCGCCGCGCCAAATGGTGAACTTCCAGCGCAGCAGCGGCGGGCCTCGTAATGGTGGACAGCGGTTTGCTGCGATGCAGCAGCAGCATCAGCCGCGCGCGATGCGCGTCGAACGCCAGGCCCGTCCAGCCCGCGTGGAGCGGATGGCGCAGCGCCCGGCCCACACGGAACGGGTCCAGAACCGCATGGCCCAGCGTCAGCAGGTTCGACCCAATCGCGTCGAGCGCCAGGCTCGCGTGGCCGACCGCCAGCAGGTGCGCAATAACCGAGCCCAGGTTCAGAACCGGATGGCCGAGCGCCAGCAGGTCCGCAACAACCGGGTCCAGGTTCAGAATCGGATGGCCGAGCGCCAGCAGGTTCGCAACAACCGGGCTCAGGTCCAGAACCGCATGGCCGACCGCGCGCAGCTTCGCGCCGATCGTCAGGGCCGGGCGCAGGACATGATGGCTCAGCGCCAGCAACTCCGCGCCGACCGCCAGATTCGTTCGCAGGATTTGAGGCAGGCGAGGAACGCCCTTCGGGCGGATCGCATCGTCAATGCGAATGCTTTCCGTGAGAGCCGCTTCGCGGCGCTCAATTCCTTCTCGCCGCGGACGCGGGTGGTTGCTCCGGTCGAAGCCGTCCGCTTCGTCGGCCAGCCGGTCTCGGCGGTCAGCCCGTACTTCGCGCTGAGCCCGCTGCCCTCGGCCGTCAGCTACCTCTATCCGGACACGCCGGACTATTATTACCAATATGGCGGCGGCTATCTGTACCAGGTCGATCGGGGTTCGAACCTGATCGCGGCGCTGCTTCCGCTGCTGGCAGGCGGCTACATGCCGGGCACGTACCTGCCGAACAATTATATGAACAGCTACGCGCCGTCCTATTACGGCCTCAACAGCTTCTACCCGTCGAGCTACGGCGCAGGGTACGGCTATGGCTACGACAACCTCTGCAATCGTTATGCCAACGGCGTGATCTATCGCGTCGATTGCTTCAGCGGGATGATCGTGGACGTCGTACCAACCTATGCGGGCGGCTATGGCGTCGGGCAGCTGCTGCCGTCGGCGTACAGCACCTATAATGTGCCCTATCAGTATCGGGATCTCTACTACGACACGCCCGATTACGGCTATTATTACGCGCCGGGCTCGATCTATCAGTACGATCGGGGCAGCAGCATGATCACCTCGGTGGCCGCGCTGCTCTCACCGGGCTTCACGGTCGGTCAGCCGATGCCGATGGGCTACAGTGCGTACAACGTGCCCTACGCCTATCGCAGCACCTATTACGACACGCCGAACGCCTGGTATCGGTACAACAATGGGTACATTTACCAGGTCGACCCGGCCACGCAGGTGGTCGGCGCGATCGTCGCTTCGATCCTGACCTAGTCTCGGCCTGACTTAAAAATTGAACCAGAGTGGCCCGGCACGCGTTGCCGGGCCATTTCGTATGCAGAATAAAGAAGGAGACCAGGGCATGAAGAGCCATGCGCTAATGCTCGGCGTCGCGACGGCGGCCTTCGTCGTCGTCGGCGGCTGCAACAACACCAGCGCCAACAAGTCCGAAACCGCGCAGACGCCGGCGGCGAAGAAGGTGGCGGGCGACAAGACCATCGCCGCGGGTCTCGCCGCGAACGGCAAGTTCATGGCCGCGGCCAAGTCGGCCGGCCTCGACCAGACCCTCGCCGGCCCCGGCCCCTACACAGTGTTCGTGCCCGACGACGCGGCGATCGATGCGGCCCCGGCCGGCACGTTCGACGCCAAGCCCGACAATCGCGCGCAGCTGACCGGCGTGCTCACCAATCTGATCATTTCCGGCACGGTGATGGCGGCCGACATCGGCAAGGCGATCGACGCCGGCAAGGGCAAGGCCCTGCTGGGGACGATGGGCGGCGGCACGCTGATCGCGACCAAGGACGGCGACAAGATCGTGCTGACCGATTCCGCCGGGCACAAAGCGACGGTGACCCAGGCGGACGAGGTGTTCAGCAACGGCGTCGTTCATCACGTCGATGCGGCCTTGCTCCCTGCCAAGGGCCAGCCAGCCAAGCTGGCGGTCGGTCAAAAGGCCGGCTGACAAGCTTGAATCATCCCACTTCCGCACGTGGAACGGGCCGCTATAGTAGCTCGCGAAGCGTGCGGATGATGGGGTGTTCAGGCAATGAAAGTGACGATTGAGCGGGCGACACTCCTGAAGAGCCTCGGCCACGTCCAGTCGGTCGTGGAGCGGCGCAACACCATCCCGATTCTGTCCAATGTGCTGATCGAGGCGCGCGACGACGGTTCGCTCCGGCTGATGGCCACCGACCTCGACCTGCAGGTCGACGAAAGCGTTCCGGCCAATGTCAGCCAGGCCGGCGCGACGACCGTTTCCGCGCACACCTTGTTCGATATCGTGCGCAAGCTGCCGGAAGGCAGCCAGGTCGAGATCGCGGCGGCCGAGGGCAAGATGCAGGTCAACGCCGGGCGCTCGCGCTTCAACCTGTCGACCCTGCCGCGCGACGATTTCCCGGTGATCGCGGAAGGCGAGCTCCCAACCCGCTTCGAGCTTCCTGCCGCGACCCTCCGCCAGATCATCGAGAAGACCCGCTTCGCGATCTCCAGCGAAGAGACCCGCTATTATCTGATGGGCATCTTCTTCCACATCATCGACGACCAGCTGCGGGCGGCCGCGACCGACGGCCATCGCCTTGCCCGCATCACCGTCGGCAAGCCCGACGGCGCCGACGGCATGCCGGACATCATCGTCCCGAGGAAATGCGTCGCCGAGCTTTACCGCTTGCTCGAAGAGGTCGAGGGCACGGTCGAGGTGTCGCTGTCGCCGACCAAGGTCCGCTTCGGTCTCGGCAACGCGGTCCTGACCAGCAAGCTGATCGACGGCACCTTCCCCGATTACAACCGCGTCATCCCGACCGGGAACGACAAACTCCTCAAACTCGACCCCAAGAGCTTTTCGGCCGGCGTCGACCGCGTCTCGACGATCGCGTCCGAGAAGACCCGCGCGGTCAAGATGAGCGTCGACCGCGACAAGGTGACGCTGTCGGTGACCTCGCCAGAGAACGGCCTGGCGACCGAGGAGCTGCCAGCCGATTACGGCTCCGACAACATCGAGATCGGCTTCAACGCGCGCTATCTGCTCGACATCCTGGGCGAAATCGACGGCGACACGGTCGAGGTTCATCTCGCCGACGCCGCCGCCCCGACGCTGCTGCGCGAGAACGACAAGTCGAACGCGCTCTATGTCCTCATGCCGATGCGGGTCTAATGATCTGCCGCGTGTGGCGGGGCTGGACCACGCCGGAGAATGCCGACGCCTATGAACGGATCGTCCGCGGGGAAGTGATCCCCGGCATCGAAGCGCGGAAGATTCCCGGCTTTCGTCACATCGACCTGATGAAGCGAGACCTTGACGGCGAGATTGAGTTCCAGACGCTGATGTGGTTCGACACCCTCGACGCGATCAAGGCCTTCATGGGCGAGGACTACAGCGTCAGCCACGTGCCTTTGGAGGCCCGTGCGGTGCTCAACAGCTTTGATGACCGGGCGGCCCATTACGAAGTCATCGACCGCCGCGAGCAATAGCGGCTAAGCCGCGCCGGTGCCCGTCAGCCGCCTAGCCCTCACCGATTTCCGTTCCTATCCCTCGGCGCTGATCGAGCCGGGCCCCGGCTTCGTGCTGCTGTTCGGCGAAAACGGCGCGGGCAAGACCAACGTGCTCGAAGCGGTCTCGTTGCTGACCCCTGGGCGCGGGCTTCGCGGCGCGGCGTTGTCCGAAATGGCGCGCCAAGGCGGCGACGGCGCGTTCGCGGTCGCAGCCAAGCTCGGCGACACCGATATCGGCACGGGTACATTGCCCTCTACTCCCGAGCGCCGTCAGGTCCGGATTAATGGCGCTCCGGCCGCGGTGAACAGCCTCTCCGAATGGCTGTCGGTATTGTGGCTGACCCCGGCGATGGACCGGCTGTTCAGCGGCAGTGCGGGCGATCGCCGCCGGTTCCTCGACCGGCTCGTCCTCGCGCTAGAGCCGAGCCACGCGCATCACTCCACGCGCTACGACGCGGCGATGCGCGCTCGGAACAAGCTGCTCGGCGACGAGCGGTGGGACGAACCTTGGGTGGCTTCGCTCGAGCTGGCGATGGCCGAGCACGGCAACGCTCTCGCCGAGGCGCGCGAACGCACCGCGGTTGCGCTGGAGGAGCGCCTTAGTCAGGCGCCCGACGATCAATTCGCTCGCGCGTCCATCGCGCTCGAAGGTTGGGAGCCGGGCGACCTCGCCCCCGCGCTCAAGACCTATCGCTCGCGCGACGCCGCGGCGGGACGGGCGACCGAGGGCCCGCACCGCCAGGATCTTGCCGTCATGCATCGGACCAAGGCGATGCCCGCGGCCCGCAGCTCGACGGGCGAGCAGAAAGCGCTTCTGCTCGGCCTCGTCCTCGCTCACGCCGACCTCGTCGCCGACCGCCGCGGAGAGCCGCCGATCCTGCTGCTCGACGAAGTTGCCGCCCACCTCGATCCGACCCGCCGTGATGCGCTGTTCGCGCGGATCGAAGGGCGCGGCCAGGTCTGGATGACCGCGACCGAAGCCGCTTTGTTCGACGGGATCGGCGCCGCTTCGCGCTTCCGGATCGAGCCCGGAATGGTCTTTCCCGAGTGAAGTGCTGGACTTTCGGTGTTTCTTCTCTATATTGCACCGCAGCACGAGGCGCTTTTGCAAGCGGCGTGAACGGTTCAACGCTTCGGCGGTAACCGGCCCGCGTCTCGGTTTTCTTGCTCTCCTATTCACGCGGGGCGCTCATTTGACCCCGTTCGCGGCTGCGCCATGAATGCGTCGGCCGCGCGCACAATATTGGAATCAACTCAATGTCATTCATGTCCCTGGGGCTCTCGAAGCCCCTGCTCGATGCGCTCGCCGCGAAGGATTATTCGCACGCGACGCCCATCCAGCTTCAAGCCATCCCGACGGTCCTCACCGGCCGCGACCTGCTCGGCATCGCCCAGACCGGCACCGGCAAGACCGCGGCGTTCATGCTGCCGTCGCTCGACCGCCTGGCCGCCGCGCGCAATATCCCGAAGCCGGGCCACGTGCGCATGCTGGTGCTGGCCCCGACCCGCGAGCTTGCCGCCCAAATTGCCGCCAGCGCCCAGGCATACGGCAAGTTCATGCGTCTTTCGGTCGGAGTCATCTTCGGCGGCGTCCCCAACTCTAAGAGCGTGCGCACCGTTTCGCGCGGGCTCGACGTGCTGGTTGCGACGCCCGGCCGTCTGCTCGACCTCATCGACCAGCGCGCGCTCAGCTTACGCGAGCTCGAGATCCTCGTTCTCGACGAGGCGGACCAGATGCTCGACCTTGGCTTCATCCACGCGTTGAAGCGCATCGTCGCTTTGGTCCCGCCCAAGCGCCAAACCCTGTTCTTCTCGGCGACCATGCCGAGGGCGATCAAGGAGCTCGCCGACCGCTATCTCACCA
The DNA here is from genome assembly GCF_000620665.1 of Sphingomonas sp. URHD0057. Classification (GTDB taxonomy): domain Bacteria; phylum Pseudomonadota; class Alphaproteobacteria; order Sphingomonadales; family Sphingomonadaceae; genus Sphingomicrobium. The sequence goes on from NZ_JIAU01000005.1 coordinate 129,128, forward strand.
ACCCGGCCGAAGTGTCGGTCACGCCCACGGCCACGACCGTCGACCGGATCGAGCAGAGCGTGACCATGGTCAACCAGGCCGAAAAGCCGGCGCTTCTGGCGATGATCCTGCAGACCAAGTCGGTCGAGCGCGCGCTGGTGTTCAGCCGCACCAAGCACGGGGCCGACAAGGTCGTCCGTCAGCTTGAGGCGGCCGGCATTGCCGCCGGCGCAATCCACGGCAACAAAAGCCAGGCACAGCGCGAGCGCGCGATCGCGGCGTTCAAGTCCGGCGCCATGCGCGTGCTGATCGCGACTGACATCGCCGCGCGCGGGATCGATATCCCGGGCGTCAGCCACGTCATCAACTTCGATCTGCCCGATGTGCCGGAACAATATGTCCACCGCATCGGCCGCACCGCGCGTGCCGGAGCCGACGGCATCGCAATCGCTTTCTGCGGGCACGAGGAGCGGGGCAATCTGCGCGATATCGAGCGCACCACGCGCCAGAAGATCGCGATCGCTCCGCTGCCGGCCGATTTCATGGCGGCCGCGGAGGCGTTCAAGCGGCTGAAGCCGGCGCCCAAGGCGGAGCCCGCGCAGCGGCCTTCGTTCAAGTCGCATCGCCGCGCCGACGGCCAGCGCCGCGACAATCGCAACGATGGCCAGCAGCGCCATGTGCATCGCGCGGACGGCCATGCGGGTCACCGTTCGGCCACGCAGGATCGCACCGGACAGCGCCGCGACGACCAATCGCCGCAGCGCGCCGAGGGTCGCCGGATCGGTCAGTCCTATCGGCCGGAGGCCTATCGCGAGGCGGCGTCAGACCAGCGGCCGGCACGGCGTCCCGAGGGCGGCCAGCCGAAGCGCAAATTCCACGGCCAGCGCCGTTTCGGCGGCGGTGCCCGGCGCTCTCCCGCCTAACATCTTCATGTTCTGAACTTCCGGGCCGGCGACTCACGCGCGCGTACGGGCGCGCGCGTGACTTTCAGCCGTAAATCCCTATATCTGGACTATGGCAACCGACCCCGACAGCAACACCCCAAACCAGGGCGTGTACGACGCCGAAAGCATCAAGGTTCTCAAGGGCCTCGACGCGGTGCGCAAGCGCCCCGGCATGTACATCGGCGACACCGACGACGGGTCGGGCCTTCACCACATGGTGTTCGAGGTGTCGGATAACGCGATCGACGAGGCGCTCGCGGGGCATTGCGACCGCATTCTGATCCAGCTCAACCCCGACGGTTCGGTCACGGTCGAGGACAACGGGCGCGGTATTCCGACCGGCATTCACGAGGGCGAAGGGGTGTCGGCGGCCGAGGTCATCATGACCCAGCTCCACGCCGGCGGAAAGTTCGAGAACACGTCCGAGGACAACGCGTATAAGGTTTCGGGCGGCCTCCACGGGGTCGGCGTCAGCGTCGTCAACGCACTCAGCGAATGGCTCGACCTCACCATCTGGCGCGACGGCGAAGAGCATTTCATGCGCTTCCGCAACGGCGATGCCGAAGCGCCGCTGAAGGTCGTCGGCCCGGCACCCGAGGGCAAGAAAGGAACGCGCGTCACCTTCCTGCCGAGCCCGGCCACGTTCAAGATCACCGACTTCGATTTCGAGCAACTCGAGCATCGCTACCGCGAGCTGGCCTTCCTCAACTCGGGCGTCCGCCTGATCCTTGCCGATGCCCGGCACGAGGAGCGGGTGGAGCACGAACTCTATTACGAGGGCGGCATCGCGGCGTTCGTCAAGTATCTCGACCGCGCCAAGACAGCATTATTCCCCGACCCCATTGCTATCTCGGCACTGCGCGACGGGATCGGCATCGACGTCGCCCTCGAATGGAACGACAGCTATTACGAGAACGTCCTGCCGTTCACCAACAACATCCCCCAACGCGACGGCGGCACCCACATGGCGGCGTTCCGCGCGGCGCTGACCCGCACCATCAACAATTACGCCGACAAATCGGGGATGCTGAAGCGCGAGAAGGTGACGCTGACCGGCGAGGACATGCGCGAGGGGCTGACCGCGATCGTTTCGGTCAAGCTGCCCGATCCCAAGTTCAGCAGCCAGACCAAGGACAAGCTCGTCAGCTCCGAGGTGCGGCAGCCGCTCGAAAGCCTGATGAGCGACAAGATGAGCGAATGGCTCGAGGAGCATCCGGGCGATGCTCGCTCGATCATCCAGAAGACGATCGACGCCGCCGCCGCGCGCGAGGCCGCCCGCAAGGCGCGTGAAGCGAGCCGCAAGTCGGTGATGGGCATCGCCTCGCTCCCCGGCAAGCTCGCCGACTGCCAGGAACGCGATCCGGCGCTCAGTGAACTGTTCCTGGTCGAGGGCGACAGCGCCGGCGGCTCGGCCAAGCAGGGCCGCAACCGCCACAATCAGGCGATCCTTCCATTGAAGGGCAAGATCCTCAACGTCGAGCGCGCGCGGTTCGACCGGATGCTCGGCTCGAAGGAGATCGGGACCCTAATCCAGGCGCTCGGCACCTCGATCGGGCACGAGGAGTTCAATCTCGAGAAGCTACGCTACCACAAGATCGTGATCATGACCGACGCCGATGTCGACGGCGCGCATATCCGCACGTTGCTGCTGACCTTCTTCTACCGCCAGATGCCGCAGCTGATCGACCACGGCCATCTCTTCATCGCCCAGCCGCCGCTCTACAAGGTCAGCCGCGGCCGCTCGGAAGTCTATCTCAAGGACGATGCCGCGCTCGACGATTACCTCGAGGCGGCGGGCCTCGAAGGATTGGTTCTCGATAGCGGCGAGGGGCAGCGCAGCGGCAACGACCTGAAGACGATGGTCGATCACGCGCGCCGCATGCGCACGCTGATGCGCTACGCGCCGCGCAAATACGATCCGGCGCTGATCGAGGCGCTGGCGCTCAACGGCTCGCTCAAGCCGAACCTCGACAAGGACGGCCGGGCGAAGGCCATCGCCCGCACGGCCGCATGGCTGGGCGCCGCCGACCTCGAGGCTGAGTGGTCGGGCGAAGTCGCCGCGGAAGGCGGATACCTGCTCAAGCGGCTGTGGCGCGGAGTGACCGACGCGCACATCATCGAGCCGAGCTTCCTGGGTTCGGCCGAGGCGCGCAAGCTCGACACCTTGGCGAAGGAACAAGCGGCGGCCTACGCGACGCCTTCGACGCTGCGGACCCTGAAGAAGGGTGCTGCGGCCGAAGAGGCAAGGCCCGAACCGATCGAGGGTGAGGAAGGCGAAACCGCCGAGCCCGAGACCAAGGGCAAGCCGGTGGCCGTGACCCGTCCGTCAGAGCTGCTCGACGCGGTGCTGGCCGCCGGCCGCAAGGGCCTCTCGATCCAGCGCTACAAAGGTCTTGGCGAAATGAACGCCGAGCAGCTGTGGGAAACGACGCTCGATCCCGCCAATCGCTCGCTGCTCCGCGTCGAGGTCGCGCAGGCCGACGTCGCCGACGAGATTTTCACGCGCTTGATGGGCGACGTCGTCGAACCGCGCCGCGAGTTCATCCAGGACAACGCGCTCAACGTCGCCAACCTCGACGTTTAGGAACCGGGTGGACCTCCTGGGGTTGGCGTCGGCGTGAGCGGTTCGAACTGCATTACCGTTGCATCGTACAATATGCACAAGGCGGTCGGGCTCGACGGGCGGCGCGACCCGCATCGCGTGCTCAAGGTGCTGCAGGAAATCGACGCCGACATCGTCGCGCTCCAGGAAGCCGACAAGCGGATGGGCGGGCGCGGCTCGACCGTCCCGCATGAGCTGATCGACAGCCACGGCCTCTACACCCCCGTGCATCTCGGGGTCCGCCACCGGCGGCCGCTGGAGAAAGCGCGCAAGCACGCCGAGCGGCTGCTCAACGTCAACACCCGCAACATCGGCTGGCACGGCAATGCGATCCTGGTGAAACGGCACATCGGAGTGATCGACTGCGCCGTGCTGAACCTGCCGACGCTCGAGCCGCGCGGCGCGGTCATGGCCGAGCTGCTGGTCGGCGACAAACCGCTGCGGATCGTCGGCATGCATCTAGACCTCTCCGGCTTGTGGCGCAGGAGGCAGATGCGGCGGATCCTGGAGACGATCGCGGCGCGGCCGCAGAAGATGCCGACCGTGCTGATGGGCGACACCAATGAGTGGCGCACCGAGGCGGGCTGCCTCAGGGAAATCGAGCCCGAGTTCCACCTCGCGCCGACCGGCCCGAGCTTTCACGCCCGCCACCCGGTCGCGGCGCTCGACCGGATCATCGTTCACAGAGACCTGACGATCGAGGCCGCCGGGGTCCACATGAGCCATGTCGCCCGGCGCGCGTCGGATCACCTCCCCATTTGGGCGAGGCTGGTCGCCTAGCCGGCGATCTTGCGCATCCGCCGGCGTTGAATCGAGGAGCCGATCGCCATCGACTCGCGATATTTGACGACGGTGCGGCGGGCGACGTCGAAGCCGCGCTGCTTCAACAGTGCGGCGATGGCATCGTCGCTGAGGATCTCGGTCTCCGCCTCGATCAGCTCCTTGATGCCGGCCTTGACGGCGTTGGCCGCGGCTCCGTCGCCCTCCGCCGAAGCGACCCCCGAGCCGAAGAAATATTTGAGCTCGTAGAGACCGCGGTCGCACAGCAGATATTTGTTCGAGGTGACCCGGCTGACCGTCGATTCGTGCATCTCGATCGCTTCGGCGACTTCGCGCAGGGTGAGCGGCTTGAGGGCCGCGACGCCGCGCTCGAAGAAGCCCTGCTGGCGCTTGACGATCTCCGACACGACCTTGACGATCGTGCGTGCTCGCTGGTCGAGCGCTTTGACCAGCCAATTCGCGCTCGCCATGCATTCGCTCAGCCAGGCGCGCGAAGCCTTGTCCTGCGGCCCTGACCTCAGCTCCTGATAGTAGCGCCGGTTTACCAGGAGGCGCGGCAACGTCGCCTGGTTGAGCTCGACCGCATAGCCGTCGCGCATTTTGCGGATGAATACGTCGGGAGTGACGTCGGCGGCGGCGGCGCCGGAAATGCGGCAACCGGGCTTGGGATCGTAGGCGCGCAGCTCGGCGATCATCTCGGCGAGGTCCTCGTCGTCGACTTGGCAGATCCGCTTGAGGTCGGCGATGCGGCCCTTCGACAGCAGTTCGAGATTGTCGATCAGCCGCGCCATTGCCGGGTCGTAGCGGTCGGCGGCCCTGGCCTGGAGCGCGAGGCATTCGGCGAGCGAGCGGGCGCCGACCCCGGGCGGGTCGAGGCCTTGCACGATGGCCAGCGCCTGGCCGATCAGCTCGGCCGGCGCGCCGCTGGCATCCGCGACGTCGTCCAGCGCCACGGTCAGATAGCCGGTCTCGTCGAGCATTTCGGCAAGGACTCGCGCGAGGTCGCCCGTCGGACCGGAATAGCCATGCAGCTGGTCGGTCAGATGCTGGGCAAGCGACGCCGCCGCATATTCGACGCGGTCGAAGTCGAACGCTTCCTCGCCACCGCCGGACGTCACGACGTCCGAATAGCTGTCGTTCTGGAGTGCTTCGGATTGCCAGTCGACGTCGAGCGGACGGTCGTCGTCGGCCTCGCCCATGATGATATTGTCGGCGCCGGGATCGTCGGGAGCCTCATCGCTCTCGCTATCTCCAGCGGCGATCTCGGCGACTGCCGGGGCTCCCGGCTCGTCTTCCTCGGGCCGAGCTTCGAGCAGCGGGTTCTTCGACATCTCTTCGGCCAGGAAGGCCTCGAGCTCGAGGTTGCTGAGCTGCAGCAGCTGGATCGCTTGGCGCAGCTGGGGCGTCAGCACCAGCTGCTGCGATTGGCGAATGCTTAGGCTTGGACCCAGTCCCATGCGGCCCCGCCGCTACAGCGCGAAGCTCTCGCCGAGGTAGAGGCGCCGGACCTCCTGGTCGGCGACCAACGCTTCGGGAGTACCAGCAAACAGGACCTGGCCGTCGTAGATGATGCAGGCGCGATCGACGATGTCGAGCGTCTCGCGGACATTGTGGTCGGTGATCAGCACGCCGATGTCGCGCTGTTTCAATTCCCTCACGAGGTCGCGAATGTCGGCGATCGAGATCGGGTCGATGCCCGCGAACGGCTCGTCGAGCAGCATGATCGATGGCTCGGCGGCCAGCGACCGGGCGATTTCGCAGCGCCGCCGCTCGCCCCCCGACAGGGCCATCGCGGACGATTCGCGAAGGCCGGTCAGGCCGAATTCGCCGAGCAGCTGCTCAAGCCGCGCGCTGCGCGCCTGGCGGTCGGGCTCCGACACCTCGAGCACCGCCATGATATTCTCCTCGACGCTGAGGCCGCGGAAGATCGAGGTCTCCTGCGGAAGATAGCCGAGGCCGAGGATCGCGCGCCGGTACATCGGCAGCTCGGTGATGTCCTCACCGTCGAGGAAGATGCGACCGCTGTCGGGCTTCACCAGCCCCATCACCGAATAGAAGCACGTCGTCTTGCCGGCGCCGTTCGGGCCGAGCAGCCCGACCACTTCGCCGCGGTGAACTTCGAGCGACACGTCGTGAAGGACCGCGCGGCGATCGTATGATTTGGCGATCGAGCGCACCTCGAGGCCGCCGACGATCTGCGGCGTCTCGGTCGCCGGACGGACGAAGGTCGCGGCCTCGTTCATCGGCGGGGCCTAGCTGCTCTTGCGCTGCGGGACGGTGAAGTGGCCGGTGACCCGGCCGCCGCTCTGGTTCACGCCCGCCGGACCGCCGTCGATCACCGCGCGGCCGGAATCGAGATCTATCACCAGCCGCTGGCCGAGGACCTGGTTGTCGCCGCGATCGAGCCGGACGTTGCCGATCAGCGTGATCAGCTTGCGATCGAGGTCGTAGATCCCGAAATCCCCCTTGGCGGTCTCGGAGGGGCTGTGCACAGTTACTCCGCCAGCGGCATCGAGCCGCCGGATCTGAACGCCGCCGTTGCTCGAATAAGCGACGGTCAGCCGCTGGGTGTCGAGCGTGAGCTCGGCCTGGCGGACATGGACGTTGCCGACGAACATCGCCCGATCGGCGCGGTCCTGCACCTCGATGCGGTCGGCGTTCACGTCGACCGGTGCATCGCTGTTGTGTCCCTTGAGCGCCGACACGGGCTGTTGCTGCGACTGGGCGAAGGCCGCGGTGCCGGCGGTCAAAGCCATTGCAAAAAGGATGCCAACGGGGCGCATGACCATCATCTGACCGCCCCTTGCACGATTTTCAAGCGAGCTCCGCCATCGAGCACGACCGTCCGGTTGCCGAGATCGGCGTGGAGCTGCCCCGCCTGGAACTGCCCCAGCCGCATTTGGCCGGCGACCGGCCCGGCGCTGCGCAGCTGGCGCTGCTTCAAGTCGACCGAGACATCGCGCGTCGCCAGCCGATAGCCGTCGGGTCCCGCAACCTTGACCGGCCCGTTGATCGCCACTCTCTGCGTATCGAGATTGTACTGTCCCTGGTTGGCAGCGATCATCAACGGCCCTTTTTCGAGGCCAAGCCGCGCGAACATTCCCCAGATGTCGACCAGCGGGACGTCGGAGCTGCGCTGCAGGGCGCGCTGGGCGGTCATCTCGAAGCGCTGGCCCTTATTGTCGGTCCCGACATATTTCGCCTGTTCGACCCGCATCCGCTCGGGTGCATTTTCGACCTTCTTCTTGTCGAGGATGAAGCTGACGTCGCCATGCTTATCGAGCGGAGCGATCGCGAGCACCGCGATCAGCACCCCGACCGCGCTCGGCAAGGCGATCTTGGTGAAGCGGACGATGCGGTCGTGAGCACTTCCCGGAATGGCCCACCGTTGTTTGACCTCACGGCCCTTGGTTGCAGCGTCAGACATTATCCGTCGTGCGCGAAAATATCTTGCTCCGGCCAGCCGGCGATATCGAGCAGAGCGCGCGCAGGAAGGAAATCGAAGCAGGCCTGCGCCAGCGCCGTCCGATCCTCGCGCTCCAGCCGCTCGTCGAGCCTGTTCTTGAGCTGGTGAAGATAGCGGACGTCGCTCGCTGCATATTCGCGCTGCGCCTCGCTGAGCTCGTCCGCTCCCCAGTCGCTGGTCTGCTGCTGCTTGCTGAGGTCGATGTTGAGCAGCTCCTTGACCAGATCCTTGAGGCCGTGGCGGTCGGTATAGGTGCGGACCAGCCGGGAGGCGGTGCGGGTGCAGTAGAGGGGAGCGGCCGTGACGCCGAGATAGGCCTGGATGATGCCGACGTCGAAGCGCGCGAAATGATAGAGCTTCAATCGCTCCGAATCACTTAGCAGGGCTTTGAGATTGGGTGCCGCATAGTCACTTCCGCGCTTGAAGCGGACGAGATGCTCATGGCCCTCCCCATCCGACAATTGCACGAGGCACAGGCGATCGCGGCCTGGGACAAGTCCCATCGCCTCGGTATCGACGGCGATCGGGCCTTCGCCGAAGGCAACCTCGGCGGGCAAGTCCTCCTCGTGAAAATGAACGGCCATCGATATTCCTCAAATTGCCCCGCGTCCCGCTTTAGTCCCCTTGCCGCACGACTTGCCAGCCCCGCGGCGATTCAATCACTGGAGCATGGAATATTTTTCATGTAAGGGCCTGAACCGTGCGTGAGTAGGAATCGCACGGGACCGGTTGCGCCTCAGGGCCCAGCGCGTTGGTTTTTATCTGGTTTGGGGCACACGGAAGTTTAGACGGAATGGGTTTCGATAGAGGGCGCAAAGGCGATCGTGGCGGTCGCGGCAGGGATAAGCGCGACGGTTTTTTTGAAGAACCAAGCTTTGCTGATCAGGGCGGATTCCAGGAGCGCGGCGGCTACGGTGGTGGCGGCGGCGGTCGGGGTGGCTTTGGCGGCGGTGGCGGCGGCTACGGTGGTGGCGGCGGCGGCGGCGGTGGTTACGGCGGCGGAGGCGGTGGCTTTCGCGGCGGTGGCGGCGGCGGCGGTTTTCGCGGCGGCGGCGGTGGCGGCGGTGGCGGAATGCCCCCGCAGGTCGTTGGCGAAGGCAAGGGCGTCGTCAAATTCTTCAACCCGCAGAAGGGCTTCGGCTTCATCGTCCGCGATGACGGCGGTGAGGACGTGTTCGTTCACATCTCGGCAGTCGAGCAAGCCGGCCTGACTGACCTTGCCGACGGGCAGCCATTGGAGTTCACGCTGGTCGATCGCGGGGGGCGCATTTCGGCGACCAACCTGCGAATCGAGGGCGAGCCGATGGCGGTCGAGCGGAGCGGCGGCGGTGATCGCGGCGCCCCAGCGGGCGGCGGCGATCGCGGTGGCCCGCAGCGTCAGCTGACCGGCGAGAAGGCCACCGGCACGGTCAAGTTCTTCAACTCGATGAAGGGCTTCGGCTTCATCCAGCGCGATGACGGTCAGCCCGATGCGTTCGTCCATATCTCGGCGGTCGAGCGGGCCGGTATTCCGACCCTCAACGAGGGCGACCGGCTCGAGTTCGAGATCGAGGTGGATCGCCGCGGAAAATATGCCGCGGTGAACCTGCAGACGATCAGCAGCTAGCGCGACGACAAGACCCACTTGAGGGGGCGAGAGCCGGTGGAGCAATGCTTCACCGGCTCTTTCATTGCGCGCTCTACTCGGCCGTTGCGTAGAAGCTGGCGATGTCCGCCTTGAGCTGCCGCGCCGAGGGCGGGTCGATGTACATCATGTGGCCCGCCGGATAGTAGGCATAGCGGATGTTGGCCACGATCTGCGGCTCCAGAGCCATATGGCCCAGATCATATTCCGCGCCGAAGAACGGCGTCGCAAGGTCATACACGCCCGCGACATTGAGGAGTTTCAGCCGCGGGTTCTCGCGCATCGCCTGGGCCAGGTCGGAGGCGACGTTGGCGACGAATTGCTGCCCTTCGGGCGCGTTGTGCTGGAAGTTCCAGTCGTTGCCGATTCCCGCATAATTGTTCGGGCGGAAGGTCAGCGCCGTCTTGTAGCCGAGGTCGCGGTAGAGATAGTCGTTGAACGCCCCGACAAACGCGCCCGAGATCGCGCTTGCCTGGGGGTCGTAGCTCGGCGAATCGCCCGCCGCATCGGGTTCGGTGCCGACAAAGCGGGAATCGATCCTGCCGATGATCTGGCGGCGGTCGCGCAGCAGCTCGCGCTGGAAATGGTTGGGCGGCACGCGCAGGTTCGAGCGCATGACATAATCCGTTGAAAGCCCGGTTAGCCGGGCCATTTGCTGGGCGACTGACTGCTTCTCCTGCTCGCTGAGCGCCCCGCCTTTCTGCAGCGCGGCAGCATAGGGACCGGAAGCGAACGCCTTGGCTTCGGCGACGAAGCTCATGAGCTCGGGCTTGGGCCGGACCTTACCATGGTACCAGGCATCGGCGGCATAGGTCGGCAGGAAGTTGACCAGGGTCTGGTCGTCGCCTCCGAACAGGCCGATGTTGAGCACCGTCGAGACGAGCACGATGCCGTTGAGCTGCACGCCGGCGTCGGACAGCGATTTCGACAATGCTCCGGCGCGGGTGGTGCCGTAGCTTTCGCCAATGATGAACTTGGGGCTGTTCCAGCGGCCGTACTTGCTGAGGTAGCGCTGGATCGTGCGGGTGAAGGCGTCGGCGTCCTTGTCGACACCGAAAAAGTCTTTCGGCTCGGCCTTGCCGATCTCGCGCGACAGACCCGTCGTCGGCGCATCGATGAACACGAGGTCGGTGACGTCGAGCAAGGTGTCGGGGTTGGCGCCATAGCGGAACGGCGGCCCCGCAATCGTCTCGGGAACCGAGGCATCGACCTTGATCGGCCCGAAGGAGCCCATGTGCAGCCACATGGTCGACGAACCGGGCCCGCCGTTGAACAGGAAGGTCACCGGCCGCGCCCGCCCGGCCGACGGAACGGTGTAGGCGGTGTAGAACATGCTCGCGGTCGGCTCGCCCTTGTCGTTGCGGATCGTCAGGTGGCCCGGCGTCACGGTGTAGGCGAGGCTATGCCCGCGAAGGGGGATCGAGCGCCGCTGGGGCTGCTCGTCTTCCTCGACACTGGCCTTCGCCGCATCCTTGTCGGGCTTCGCGGCATCCGGCTTGGCATCCTTGGCCGGCACGTCGCCGGCTTCCTGCGCGTAAGCCGGGGCGCCAAGAGCGAGCGCAAGGGCAATCAGAGACGGGCGCATCATTGACCTTTCATCGGGATCGGATTGCCGCGGACCATGACATAATCGAGGCGCTGCACAGCCGTCGGATCGACCAACGGGTCTCCCTCAACTGCAATCAGGTCGGCGGACTTGCCCGGATCGAGCGTTCCGGTCTCGTTCGACAGTCCCATGAGGTCGGGCCCGCCCTTGGTCGCCGCGACCAGCGCGTCGCGCGGGGTCATCCCGCCCTTGGTGACCATCAGCTCGAGCTCCTTGTTCGCCTGATTGTGCGGGGCGACCGCGGAATCCGTGCCGAGCGCGATCTTCACCCCGGTGCGATAAGCGAGGTTGAGGCCCTTGCCCCAGACCGCGAAGGTCGTCGCGGCCTTGGCCTCCATCGCCGGGGTCAGCTTGCCGGTGCCCATGATGCGCTGCACTCCGCTGAAGGCCATCAGCGTCGCGGAATAATAGGAACCGTGCGCCTTCATTGATCGGGCGCCGGCTTCGTCGATGAAGGTGCCGTGCTCGATCGAATCGATGCCGGCGTTGGCCGCGGCGAGGATTCCGCCGGCGCCATGGGCATGCGCCGCGACCTTCAAATGCAGCGAGTGCGCCATGTCCGCGATGCCCTTCAATTCGGCGTCGCTGAAGTGCTGCTCCAGCCCCATTGCGCCGGGATCGAGCACCCCGCCCGTGGCCATGACTTTGATCACGTCGACACCGGCCGCGGCGAGTTGGCGGACGACCTTCTGGCATTCCTCGACGCCGGTGCAGACCGACGGGTTCATGTGCGCTTCGTTGATCGCCAATGCGAGTTCGGGTGGGAGCGCGGTGGCCGCGTCGGCGTGGCCGCCGATGATCGACAAGGGCGCGCCGGAGACCTTGATCCGCGGGCCGGGAAAGCGCCCTTCGGCGACCGCGTCGCGGACGGCCGTGACCACCGCCGTATCGCCGCCGAGATCCCTCACCGTGGTGAAGCCGCCGCGCGCCATTTCGAGCGCGTGGCTCAGACCGACGGTCGCGGCGTAGGGATTGGAATATTTCTGGGTGTAGTAAGCGTACCAGGGCAGTCCGCTGTCCTGCGTCAGGTGGACGTGGACGTCGGTCATTCCCGGCAGCACGGTCTTGCTCCGCTGATCGACGACGATCGCCCCGGCGGGCGCGGTGAAGCCGCTGTCGATGCGGCTGATCCGCCCGTTCTCGACGATCACCGTCGAATTGCCGCGCTCCGGCTGCGCGGCGTCGACGATCAGGCGCCCGGCCTGGATGGCGTAGGTGGCGGCATTGGCGGAACCGGCGACTGCCAGCGTCGCCGCGCCGGCGAGCAAGACTTTGTACATTGAGATCCCCTCCGAGGCGGGAAGGCTTAGCGCCCCGGCGCCGCGCTTCAAGTCACCAAGGATTGCAAAGTTGTAATATGGTCCGCTTCGCTCGCCGGCTTGTCGGTGCGGATGCGGCTGATTCGGGGGAAGCGCATGGCGAGGCCCGACTTGTGCCGCGTGCTTTTGTGGATCGAGTCGAATGCCACCTCGAGCACCAGGCTCTTCTCGACTTCGCGCACCGGCCCGAATCGCTCGATCGTATGCCCGCGCACCCAGCGGTCGATCCATTTCAGCTCCTCGTCGGTGAAGCCGAAATAGGCCTTGCCCACCGGCTGCAGCTCGTCCGCTTCCGTCCAGCAGCCGAAGGTATAGTCGGAATAATAGCTTGATCGTTTCCCCGATCCGCGCTGCGCGTACATCAGCACGCAATCGGCGATTAGCGGGTCGCGCTTCCATTTGTACCACAGGCCGGCGCGGCGCCCGCCGGCGTAGGGGCTGTCGCGACGTTTCAGCATGATGCCCTCGATCGCGACGTCGCGCGCGCCGGCGCGCAGGTCCTCGAGTGCCTCGAAGCTATCTGCTTCTATAAGCTGCGATACGTCGAAGCGCTCGGGATCGAGCCTCTTGGCGAAGTCCTCCAGCCGCCCTCGTCGTTCGCTCCACGCGAGCTCGCGCAAATCCTCATCGCCATCGAACAGGATGTCGTAGAGGCGTACGAAAGCAGGATAAGTGCCGAGCATCTTCTGGCTCACGGTCTTGCGGCCCAGGCGCTGCTGGAGCGCGTTGAAGCTTGCCGCGGCGCCGCCGTGGACGGCGGCTTGGCCCTGGTCCGATCCGCGCACGAGGAGCTCGCCGTCGAGCACGCCGTGAACACGAAAGGCCTCGGCGATGTCGGGAAAGCTTCCCGAAATGTCGTCGCCCGTGCGGCTGTAAAGTCGAGTATCGCCGCCGGCGTGGACCAGCTGGACCCGGATTCCGTCCCACTTCCACTCGGCGGCATAATCGTCGAGCGAGACTTTGGTCGCTTCGAGCGGGTGGGCGAGCATGAACGGACGGAACACCGGGACATCGCGCACGCTCGGCTGTCCGGCGCGGCCCTCGGCCCAGTCGAACAGCTCGGTGAAGGGCGGGCGAAGCCCGTGCCACACCTCCTCGACCGCCTCGACCTCGAGCCCGAACGCATCGGCCAGCCCTTGCTTGGCAAGCCGGGCGCTGATCCCGACGCGGAGCGCGCCCGTGGCCAGCTTCAGCAGCGCGAATCGTCCCGAGGCATCGAGGTGGTCGAGCATGTCGGCCAGCGTGCGCGGCGCATCGAGCCGGGTGGTCGAGCGCAGCCGCTCGATCGCCTCGCTGATCGAGATGGTCGCGTCGTCGAGCTCTGGGGGCTCGGCGCCCTTTGCCCCCAAACCCGCCCCCTTCGGCCACAACAGCGCCACCGTCTCAGCCATGTCGCCGACATAGTCGCGGCTCATGTAGAGCAAGACCGGGTCGACGCGCTCCTCGGCGATCGCGCGAACCGCGGCGCCCTTGACCGCCGGGATGTCGAGCGTGCCGGTCAAAGCGGCGAGACCGAAGCCGCGATCGGGGTCGGGCGTTTCCTTGAGGTAATCGCCGATCAGCCTGAGCTTGGTGTTGCGCGAGCGCGTGTAGACGAGATCGTCCAGAAGCTGCGAAAAGGCGCGCATCGCGCCTCAAAATGCGCGAACGGCGGTCTCGTGCCTAGTGGAGGCGAACGGCGAGGGCCGCGAGGATTGTGTTGCAATCGCGCGGCGAGACGCTGTCGAGCGCTTCGTCGACATGTTCGAGACAGGACTGAAGCGCGACGCGATGACCGGGCAGCAGCGCCAGTTGAGTCGTCCGCCGGGCGAGGCTTTCAAGCGCCGCGAGGCCATGATCGGCGGCAAGCTGGCGAATCGCGTCCATGCGGGCGTGAAGATCGAGGGGGGAGAGGCGCGGTCCCGCTTGGCGGATCTCGGCAACGCGCTGCCCGACCTGGGTCCTGACGGCCGAGAGCGGGTCGGTTGCCATTGTCGCCTCCTGTTGAAGGCAAAGTGAGCCAAAGGCGTTAACGCCTCGTTACGTCTCTGTGTCGGTTGACAGAATCGGTCGCGTTCGTCATGGGACGCGGCGACTTGGGCGGCCGCGGCCGCTTTTCTTTTTTGGCAGATTTGGAAATTTGCGATGGCCAAGCCGGCAACCGTCAAGATCAAGCTCGTCAGCACCGCCGACACCGGTTTCTTCTATGTGACCAAGAAGAATCCGCGGACGCAGACCGAGAAGCTGAGCTTCAAGAAGTACGACCCGAAGGTGCGCAAGCACGTCGAGTTCAAGGAAACCAAGATCAAGTGACGCGCTGAGCGCCCGTCGCTCGGATCGTCATTCCGGACCTTGACTGCTCAGGCGGAGTCCTCCTCGCCTCCAGCTTCGCCGATGCCGGGCGCGTCGCCACCTTCGTTCGCCCAATCTTCCGCGCCGTCCTTCTTGAGCTCGCGCTCGCTTGCGTCTTCGAGCAGCTCGTCGACCGTCTGCGCGAACTTCACCACCGAAATCGGCTTCGACACATAGGCCTGCGCGCCGGCCGCGCGGATGCGCTCCTCGTCCCCGGTCGCCGAATAGGCCGTGACCGCCATGATCGGAATGCCGGCGAGCTTCGAATCGCTCTTCAGCTGATGGATCAGCTCAAGCCCGCTGACGTGGGGCAGCTGGATGTCGGTGATCACGAGGTCGGGCGAGAAGCTGCGCGCGGCATCGAGCGCATTGCGGCTGTCGGTCACGGCTTCGGGCTCATGCCCGTGCGCGGCGAGCAGGTCGCAGAACAGCTTGATGTTCAGCGCATTGTCCTCGACGATCAGGATCTTGGCCAATTCACTTCCTTCCCCCTTGGGCGCGAGAGCTTAGGCGGTGCCGTTGCAGACGCCAAATGACCCTCATGCGCTTGCTCTCGCCGCTCTCGCGGCAACGCTGACCGACGAACGGCGTGCGGTGCGGTTCCTGGACCTGACCGGAATCGGGACAGATGAACTGCGCCGTCGGGCCGGTCAGCCCGCCCTGCTCTCTGCACTCATTGCCTTTCTCGAGGCGCACGAGCCCGATCTCCTCTCGGTTTCGGAGCAGATTGGGGTAAAGCCCGAGGCGCTGGTCGCCGCTCGGCGAGCGCTCGAGGAGGCCGAATGAAGACGATCCTGATCACTGGAGCGACCTCGGGGTTTGGAGCGGCCGCCGCACGAAAATTCGCCTCTGGCGGGTGGCGGGTGATCGGCACCGGACGCCGGGCCGATCGGCTCCGCGCACTTCAGGACGAGCTTGGCGGTTCGTTCCTCCCACTCGAAATCGACATGCGCGACTTCGCCGCGGTCGAGAGCCTGGCGCAGCTGGCGGCGCCGTGGCACGCGGTCGACCTGCTGCTCAACAATGCCGGCCTCGCACCGCCGACCAATCCCCTCCCCGACACCGATTGGGGCCGGATCGAGGACGTCATCGCGACCAACGTCACCGGGCTGGTGGCGCTGACCCGGGCGCTCCTGCCCAGGCTGATCGAGCGCAAGGGGCAGATCATCAACCTGTCGTCCGTCGCGGCTACCTATCCGTACAAAGGCGGAGCGGTCTATGCCGGGACCAAGGCCTTCGTCCGCCAATTTTCGCTCGACCTCAGGTGCGACCTCGCGGGAACCGGAGTGCGCGTGACCTCGGTCGAGCCGGGCATGGCCGAGACCGAGTTCACGCTGGTGCGGACGGGCGGCGACAAGGAGGCTTCGGACAAGCTCTATGCCGGCATGAACCCGATGACCGCCGAAGACCATGCCGACCTCTTCTGGTGGCTCGCCAACCTGCCGCCGCGGCTTAACATCAACGCGATTGAACTGATGCCGGTCAGCCAGAGCTGGGCCGGCTTCGCGATCGACCGCGAGGGTTGATTCCGTCCGGCTCCGGTGCTTGGGGGCGTCTATGAGCATCGACAATCGCCTCGCCGAACTCGGCATCGACCTTCCGCAGCCCGCCGCTCCCGTGGCTTCCTACGTCCCCGCCGTGGAAGCAGGCGGCCTGCTCCACATTTCGGGCCAGATCAGTTTCGCCGAGGACGGCAATCTGATCCTCGGCCGGCTCGGCGAGGACGTGAACCTCGAGCGCGGAACCGAGGCCGCGCGGCGCTGCGGGATCATGCTTCTGGCGCAAATCAAGGCCGCGCTCGGCTCGCTCGACCGGGTCGAGCGGATCGTGAAGCTCGGCGTGTTCGTGAACAGCGCCCCGTCGTTCACCGATCAGCCGAAGGTCGCCAATGGCGCTTCGGAGCTGATGCAGGAGGTGTTCGGCGAAGCGGGCCGCCATGCCCGCAGCGCGGTCGGCGTGGCCGTGCTTCCCCTCGGGGTTGCGGTCGAAGTCGACGCGATCGTCGCGGTGAAGGCCTAGTTCATCTCCGCCGGTCTACCCACGTAGCGGGTTATGGCCGACCGCGAATCCGACGTTCTCGCTCGCCTCGCACCGGGTGTCGCGTCGGTTGACGCCGACGCCTGGGACAGGCTGAGCAGCGGCGACCCCTTCCTCAGCCACGCGTTTCTCTCCGCGCTCGAGGATTCCGGAAGTGTCGGGCTGTCGACCGGATGGTCGCCGGCGCCGATCCTGGTCGATGAGGAAGGCACGCTGGTCGCTGCGGCGCCCGCCTATCTCAAGGGTCACAGCCAGGGCGAATATGTGTTCGATCATGGCTGGGCCGAGGCGTGGCAGAATGCCGGGGGCCAATATTATCCCAAGCTCCAGATCGCCGTTCCGTTTACGCCCGTGCCGGGCCCGCGGCTGCTCGGCCACCGCCCGCAACAGCTCCTCGCCGCCGCCGAGGCGGTGGTGGTGCAGAACGGGCTGTCGTCGGCGCACATCACCTTCGTCGACGAAGCGGGCGCGATGGAATGCGAACGGCGCGGCTGGCTCATTCGGCTCGGCATCCAGTACCACTGGTTCAATCGCGGTTATGTGAGCTTCGACGATTTCCTCGCCCGGTTGAGCAGCCGCAAGCGCAAGGCCATCCGCAAGGAGCGCGAGGCGGCCCAGGAGGGACTCGAGATCCGCGCCCTGCGCGGCGGCGAAATCGGCCCCGCCGAGTGGGACGCGATGTGGGACTTCTACCAGGACACCGGTTCGCGAAAGTGGGGGCAGCCCTACCTCACCCGCGAATTCTTCGACCTCATCGGCGAGCGAATGGGCGACCAGCTGCTGCTGTTCCTGGCGTTCCGCGACGGCCGGCCGATCGCCGGAGCGCTCAATATCGTCGGCGAGGACACGCTCTACGGCCGCTACTGGGGTTGCACCGAAGAGGTGCGCTTCCTGCACTTCGAGCTCAGCTATTACCGCGCGGTCGAATGGACTTGCCAGTACGGCCTAAAGACCGTCCAGGCCGGGGCGCAGGGCGAGCACAAAATCGCGCGGGGCTATGAACCGGTGGTCACCCGGTCGGCCCACTTCATTCCCAACCGGAGCTTTCGCGAGGCGGTCGCGGACTTCGTGGAGACCGAGCGCGCGGCAATCCTCAACGAGGTCGAATGGTTGCGGCAGGACCTTCCTTACCGGTCGTCGTCTTCGCCGTAGATTCGCACCGTTCGCCCACCGGCGTCCGCCATGCCGCGATACATTGCCGGCGTCGTGAAGCCCCATGCAGCATCGCCGTTCGGTGCAACTGCGATCAGGCCGCCCTTCCCGCCGAGCAAGGCGATGTCGGCGAGCACGGCGTCGAGCGCCTGCTGGAGCGACTCGCATCCGAGCCGCACGCGCTCGGCGAGCTGGTGCGCGGCGACGGCGCGGATGAAATACTCCCCCGAGCCCGTCGCGGAGACCGCCGCGGAGCGATCGTCGGCGTAGGTACCGGCGCCGATCAGGGGTGAATCGCCGACCCTGCCCCAGCGCTTGGCCGTCAGTCCGCCGGTCGAGGTGGCGACCGCGACATGACCGTCGACGTCGACCGCGACCGCGCCCACCGTGCCGTACTTCACCTCATCGTCGAATCCGTCCTCGCGGAGCAATTCTTCGAGCTGGCGCCGGCGCTCGGGCACTTCGAACCAGCTGTTGCCGACCTGCTCCAGACCATGCTCGCGGGCATATTGGTCGGCGCCCTTGCCCGACAGGAAGACATGCGGACCCTGCTCCATGAGCATGCGCGCGAGGCTGATCGGCGCCCGCGTCGTCCGCAACCCGGCAACCGCGCCGGCCGATCGGTCTCGCCCGTCCATGATCGCCGCGTCGAGCTCGATGCAGCCCTCGGCGGTCAGCACGCTGCCGCGGCCGGCGTTGAAGCAGGAATCCTCCTCCAGCTCGCGAACCGCAGCCTCGACGGCGTCGACTGCGGCCTCGCGCTTCTCGAGAATCACCGCCCCCGCCTGGAGCGCGCGTTCCAGGCCGGCGCGCGCGCATTCCTCCTGCTCGGGAGGAAGCCGACCCGGGCGCATCGACCCGGCGCCGCCGTGAATCACCAGTCGCCAACGTGACATGGCGCTGCGCATAGCCGCGACGGTTCACCGATTCCAGTTGACGCCGGCCGCCTAGCCATATTATTATGATAT
The DNA here is from genome assembly GCF_000620665.1 of Sphingomonas sp. URHD0057. Taxonomy (GTDB): domain Bacteria; phylum Pseudomonadota; class Alphaproteobacteria; order Sphingomonadales; family Sphingomonadaceae; genus Sphingomicrobium. The sequence goes on from NZ_JIAU01000005.1 coordinate 147,936, forward strand.
CATATTTAGGGAGGCACAGGTGGCTGACGAAAAGATCATTGCACTGACGGCGACGAGTGAACGGTCGGCGTCGACGACGAGTGGCTATGCGATGCTGATCGTGCTGTTGGTCGCGGTCCTCGCCGACGTCTACGGGATCGGACAGCTATCGCAGGCCAGCATAACCGGGTTCTTCCTCGTCATCGTCGCGACGATCGTGTTCATCCTGGTGATGCCGGGCTTTTACATGCTCCAACCAAACCAGGCGGCGGCGATTACCTTGTTCGGTTCGTATAGTGGTACCGACCGCGCGACCGGGCTTCGCTGGACGTGGCCGTGGATGGCGAAGAAAAAGGTGTCTGTCCGCGCCAACAATTTCATTTCCGAGAAGATCAAGGTCAACGACCTGCGCGGCAACCCGATCGAGATGGCGGCGCAGATCGTGTGGCGCGTGGTCGACACGGCCCAGGCTTTGTTCGACGTCGACGACTACAAGCAGTTCGTCCGGGTCCAGGTCGAGGCCGCGATCCGCACCATCGGCTCGCGCTATCCCTATGACGATTTCGAGCACCAGGAGATCACGCTCCGCGGCAACCACGATCAGGTCGGGACCGAGCTTCGGACGGAGCTCCAGGCGCGTCTCGCGGTCGCCGGCATCACCGTCGATGAATGCGGCTTCACTCACCTTGCCTATGCGCAGGAAATCGCCGGCGCGATGCTCCGCCGGCAACAGGCGCAGGCGGTCGTCGCGGCGCGCAAGACCCTCGTCGAAGGCGCCGTCGGGATGGTCGAGATGGCGCTCACCATGCTTAGCGAAAAGAAGGTGGTCGAACTCGACGACGAGCGCCGCGCGGCGATGGTCTCGAACCTGATGGTGGTGCTGTGCGGGGAGCGCGACACCCAGCCCGTCGTCAATACCGGCACCCTCTACCAGTAACGCATCGTGGCGGAGCGTGAACGCAAGGCCTATCCATTGCGCGTCGATTCGGCGCTGTGGGCGGCGGTCGAGCGAAGCGCCGCCGCCGAGTTGAGAAGCGTCAATGCCCAGGTGGAGTGCCTCCTGCGCGAAGCGCTCGGGTCGCGCGGCGTAAAGCTTCAGATGCCCACGCCGCGCAAGCGCGGCCGGCCACCCAAGGATGAGAAGCGATGAGCGAGGGTCCGGAATGGTTCGCGCCGCGGCGTTATGGCTATGGCGCGGGACCGCCCATTTCCTGGCAGGGCTGGGCGGTTACGCTCGCTTTCGCGACGCTCGCGGTGGGCGCGGGGTTGCGGTTCCATGACCGGCCCTATCAGGCGGTTGCCGCGCTCATCCCGTTGATTGCTGTGTTTATGGTCATTGCCGCCAAGACCACCCGCGGCGGCTGGCGCTGGCGCTGGGGCGACGACGATTAGCCGACCGACAGGTCGCGCTGGGCATTGACCAGGCACCATTCGTCGAGATCGGCGAGCATGAAGCGCGCGGCCTGTTCGGTGAGGTCGCCGGCGCGCATCAGGCCAGGATCCTTGCGCAGCTCCTTGTCGATCTGTCGAAGCTTCTCCGCGGTGGCCAGCGAGCGCAGCGCGTCGCCCCCAAAATCGCCCTGAAAGCGGATTCCGAAGACGGTCGTCGCCAGCGCCGGAAAACCCGCCGAGATCAGTGTGAACCAATTGCCCCATTTCATCACAAACGCGGCGTTGATGGCGAGGCCGACCAAGGTGATGTTCGAGGAAATCAAGGTGATGAAAAAGAGCGAGGTCCCGAACTTCTCGAGGCGCTTGTCGAGGAGCTCGATCACCTTCGCGTTGCGCTCGTGATAGCTCATCTGCGGAGCGACCTCATGGTCGCCGATCGCTTCGGCCAGTTTGGCCGCCGACTCCGGGTCCAGCGAGCCCGAGGGGCAGCCCATCGCGCGCCACACGGCGCTCGCATACCAGTCGATCCACCGCTGCGCGACCGGATTGGTCTCCGTCCCGGGCGGGTCGGGAGCAGCGAGGGCCAGCAGCTTCAGGCTGCGCATCGGGCGCAGCCGCTCCGCGAGCTGGCGATAATCGAGCCAGCGGCGGTGCCATTCGTTCTTCGATCCGACATGTGCGTTCATGATGATCGCGACGGTCAGGACGGTCTCGATGAACGCTTCCTGGAACTTGAAGTGCGGGAACATGAAGGCGGCAAGGCCCATGCACACCGCGAGCCCGCCGAGCACGAATGAAAAGATGTGCCCGCTGCGGTATTTCTGGGCGAGATGCGTCGCCAGATGGTCGGTCCAGCTGTAGGCATCTTCCAAGAGGTCGAAGGGAACCGAGACGTCGTGGGCGGCGGCGCAGTTTTCCTGATAACTCCGCCACTCTTCCTTGATCATCCGCGCGGTGTAGTCTTCGCTGAAGTCGCGGAATCTCAGCCTCCGCACACGAGCGGCGGCGAGAAGCATCGCATATTCGGTGCGTACACGGTATTTCGGTATTCGCTCGGCGAAGAAGCGCGCCACGAAGTGCTTCTCCCGATCGCCCGGCGGGGGCAGCAGAATCGCCTTCAGCATCTGGTCGACGTGCGCCGTGTCGAGCGGTCGCTCGGACATCGGGTCGACTCCCGAGGTATCGACCACCGGGTCGAACGCTGCCCACAACAGCTTGGCCGGCTCGCCCTCGCCAGGCAGCAAGTGAATGACGGGCGTGCCGTGAGCAATCGCAACTTCGACGACGTCCGCCGTTCCCCCCTTGCCGCGGGCTTTCAGTCCGTCCCAAACGGCAATGAGGACATCGCAATGCGCCACCGTCGCGCGCCCAGCCATGGCATAGGCGTCGGGCTCGTCGGCGCGGTTGCCGGGGAGCTCGAGGCGCGTTTCAGCCCGGGCAAGCAGTTCGTCGAACCGCGCTTCGGCCGCTTCGGCGACCAGATCGTGACGGTAGTCGGCGGTTGTGAAAGGCAACACGGCGCGCAGGCGATATCCGAGCTGCAACGCGGCCTCCGCCGCGATCTGATCGGCGCCGCCGGCGAGCGGCGACACGAAATCGAGGCGCGTCGGCACGTCCGAAAACAAAGCGTGGTTCCCGGCATGAATCGCGAGCGCGGACTCGGTCACCATCTTCAGCGCGGACTGGATGCGCGCCGGCAAGGCCTTGAGCGCGTCGGGCCCCAGCGCCCCCATCCGATGACCGGTAATCCCGACGCTGAACACGAACGGCAGCCGCGGCGGACCGGCCGGCGCGACGCTTTTCGCCGGCTTGAGATCCGCTGCGGAAACCGTCCGATTCAACGGGTGTGGCCCGTCCCACCATTCTGGTTATTCCAGATCGGATCGAACGAATAAAGGTGCTTCTGGTCATCCCCGTCGACGAAGTTCAGCGCGAACTTGTACGTCGCCTTGCAGCTGTTGCGGTTGCGGACCGTAAGCTGCTCGCGGTCGTGTGAGACCTTTATGTCCTTGAGCGGGAATTCGGGATTTTCCGGCGGTCGGTGCGTCGGGCAATCGCTTCCGTTTTCCGAGACCCACATCGCGTCGCTCTCATCGCTGGGGAACAGCCAACTGCGGTCCGATCGATTGTTGATCTCGAACGTGACGCTGTTCGAATCGCCGTGGGGCATCGTTCCCTTGGCGCAGGTGATTTCGTCCTTCTGGACGCCGAAGCCCGACATTCCGAACTGGATGCCGTTCGGCGCTTCGGGGTCATCCCAGATGTGGACGAGGATCGTTCGTCTTGCGTTACCCATGTCATTTCCCCTTTTTGATTAGATCGACCGCCGGTAGCCGTTCTGGCGAAGCTTTGCGTGTAATGAGCTGGCCTGGGGCTGCTTTCCAAGCCGCTGCAGGATTGCGGCATGTTCCGCCATCTCTACTGGCCGCTCCGCCGAGGCGGCCGGGACCGCCGACAGTGCATTTGCCCAAGCGGCAGAAGCGCCGGAATGATCGCCGAGACTGTGCCTGACGTCGCCCATCAAGCGATAGGCTTTGGCAAGCGCGTAGGAATCGGCGGCGGCATCATTGCCTTTGGCGGCCTTCGCGCTGACGATTGCCTGCCCGGCGAGAGCGAGCGCGTCGCCGCTGCCCGATGCGAGCGCGAGCTGCGCCTGGGTCGCCGCGCAGTCGCTCTTCGCCATCCGCCACCGTTCAACATTCGGATCGCGGGCGAGCAATTGCTGAACCGCCGCGCAGGCCTTTGCGGTTTCGCCGGCGGCGTCGGCACGGCGATCGGCCGCCAGCAGGATTTCGGCATAGCTCAACCGCGCCTCCGCGCCATATTGCAGCGATTGGCGATTATCGGGCTCGCTCGAGGTGAGACGGTCGGCCTGGTCGATCGCGGCGCGCAGCTGGTCAAGCGCGGGCCCGTTGCGGCCGGCATAGCCATAAAGATTGCCGAGCGCGCGATGGGCCTGGATGAGCTTCTGCCGATATTCGACGTCGTCGCCGCTTGATGCCAGCAACCGCTGGAGAAGAGCGACGTGGCGCTCCCTGGTCGCGGTCGCCTCAGCGAGCTGACCCTCGGACATTTGCGCGTCCGCCAGCCAGGCGAGCGACTCGGCGACCGACTTTTGATAGTCGTTGTTGTGCGGGTCCGCGGTCGCGAGCGCGTCGATCGTGCGCAGGGCCTGGGCGAACTGACTTGCCGCCTCGCCGAAGCGGCGCTGCCCATAGAGCACGACACCGAGGTTCGCGTCAGCATATTGCTCTTCCATGCGCCATTTCATGTTGTTCGCGTCGAGGGCGACCATCGACAGCGCCAGCCGTTTATATTCGCGCGCGGCCGTTTCCGCTCCGCGCTCGTCGCCTCGCCGAAGCGCAATGTCGCCGACCCAGAACACATTCTGCGCATGATCGAACAGGCGTTGCGCGTCCCGGGGATTGCGGCGGATAGCTTCGGCGGTTCCTGCCATCGCCTGGCGATACAGGCGGCCCGCAGTGTCGAAGCTGCCGCGCTGATAGGAAACCTCGGCGGTAAGGCTGAGCGCGCGCGCGCGTTGCAACAGCGCCGCGTCGGAAAGGTCGGCGGCATTCTGCTTGCTGTAATAAGCGAGCACGCGCGATCCGACGCCGTCGAGGGCGTCGAGCCGCCCGATCGGCTCGAGCTTGTCGCGCAGGTCCCCGAGCATGAAGGCGACCAGGCCTTCGGCCTCGCGCCGTTGGTCGCGCGCGGCATCGCGGGCCTGAATCGCGGTCAACGCCAGCGTGCTCGTCACCGCCATCCCGGCGAGCGAGGCCGCGACGAGCCACGCCATGCGCCGGTGCCGCCGGGTCGTCTCCCGCTGGACGAGTTCGTCGAGCCCAACACCGAGCATGCCGGCGACCAGCTTGAGGAAGCCGAGCCGCCGTCCATCCCCAGAATCGCGCAAGTCCGCGGCAAGCGGTTCGGCGCGCTTGCCAGTCGGCCGCCCGCGGCTGTCGTAGCGCTGGCGCAACGCGGGCGGGAAGCACTCCTCATGCTCGCGCCCCGGAATGTCGACCGCGAACGGCTCGCCCGAAGCGATCGCGGCAAGGATGCAGCCGTCGGGCCGGGTGCGCTTGAACAGCTCGATCTCGGCGTTCGTCCAATGCGACTTCGCAGCGTCCGGCGAACACAGCACGATCAGATATTGCGAGGAGGCAAGCGCGGCTTCGATCTCCTCGCCGAGATCGTCTGCCGCCGCCAGCTCGTGCTCGTCGCGAAACACCGGCGTCAGCCGCTTTGGGATCACCCCATTCTCGGTCAGCTTCCCGGCGAGCCCGGGCGGGACGCGGAATTCCTCCAGCTCGCGATGCAGCCAATCGGCTATCTCTTCGTCGCGATGGCTGTAGCTGAGGAAGGCGTAGTAACGGGCCTTGCGTCGGCGCAGGCGCGGCGTCCGCAGCCGCTTGCGCGGGGCGCGCGGAGGCCGCGCGGCTTCCACGCTTAGCGCATCGTTCGCCGGCACTCGGGCTAGTTCCGCCATCGGGCCGCCCCCATGCTCCCCTTTAAGCCCGTTAACACAACGCGATAGGTTTGGGCGATATGTTTGGTCTCGGCTTTGCCGCCGCGGTCCCAGCGCCTATATGCGCGACCATGTCATCCATTCGTCCCTGGCGCGATATCGAGCGGCGCAAGTCGCGGCAGATCATGGTCGGCGCGGTTCCCGTTGGCGGCGACGCGCCGATCACCGTCCAGACCATGACCAATACGCCGACCGAGGACGCCGCCGCCACGATCGAGCAGATCCGTCGCTGCGAGGACGCGGGCGCCGACATCATCCGCGTCTCCTGCCCGACGGCGGAGAGCACCGCGGCGCTGAAGGAAATCGTCCGCGCGGCGAACGTGCCGATCGTCGCCGACATCCATTTCCACTACAAGCGCGCGCTCGAAGCGGCCGACGCCGGCGCCGCCTGCCTGAGGATCAACCCGGGCAACATCGGTTCCGAGGAGCGAGTCAGGGAAGTCATCGCCGCCGCGCGCGCCAATGGCTGCGCGATCCGCATCGGGGTCAATGCCGGCAGCCTCGAAAAGGACCTGCTCGAAAAGTACGGGGAGCCTTGCCCGGAGGCCTTGGTCGAAAGCGCGCTCGACCACATCCGGGTTCTCGAGGATCACGGCTTCCACAACTACAAGGTCGCGGTCAAAGCCAGCGACGTGTTCCTCGCGGTTGCCGCCTACCAGCAGCTCGCCGACCAGGTCGATTGCCCGCTCCATCTCGGCGTGACCGAGGCCGGCGGGCTGATTGGCGGCACGGTCAAGTCGTCGCTCGGCATCGGGTCGCTGCTGTGGGCCGGCATCGGCGATACCATCCGCGTCTCCCTGTCGGCCGAGCCCGAGGAAGAGGTCCGCGTCGGCTATGAGATCCTGAAGTCGCTCGGCATCCGCAGCCGCGGCGTGCGGGTCGTCTCCTGCCCGAGCTGCGCGCGTCAGGGCTTCGACGTCATTCGCACCGTCGAGGCGCTCGAGGAACGGCTGCAGCACATCAAGACCCCGATGTCGCTCAGCGTGCTCGGCTGTGTCGTCAACGGCCCGGGCGAAGCGCGCGAGACCGACATCGGGATCACCGGCGGCGGCAACGGCACGCACATGGTCTATCTGTCGGGCGTCACCGATCATCATGTACGCGACGCCGACATGATCGATCACATTGTGAAGCTGGTCGAAGCGAAAGCGGCCGAGCTCGAGGCCGCCGAGGCACAGCCGACGCTCACCGCCGCGGAATAGTTCAGCGTTTCTTTACCTAATCGGCGCAGCTTGCCGATGTGACCAAGCTGCTGCTCATCGCCACTTTGTTGGGCGCGCTCGCCGACCGCATCGCCGCGTCGCATTCCGCGCCGCCGTTGCTGATCGACTCGCCACACGCCGCCGCGGTTCGGTAGCGGTTTTAACGATTTTGAACCCATCGCCACGGTAGGCCTTCTCGCATGGGACGATTGTTTCTCTTCATCCTCGGCATCGGCGTCGCCATCGGTGCGTTCATGCCCAGCTCCGGGCCACGCAGCAGCGGCCATCCGCACCGCGTCTCGACACCGTCGGAGCCGCCCAAGGAGACGCGCCTGGAACGCAGCGAGAGCGGCCACTTTTTCACTTATGCGAAGGTCGATGGCGAGCTCGTCCACTTCATCGTCGACACCGGCGCGGATGTGGTTGCGCTGACCACGGATGACGCCGAGCGGCTCGGCATCCCGGTCGATCCGTCCAAATTCTACGTCATCGGCGAAGGTGCTTCGGGTCCGGTGCGCGGCTTGCCGGTGACCATCGACAGCATCGAGGTCGACGGCAAGCTGGTCAACGACGTCGACGGCGTCATCCTCGCGGATTCCTCGATGTCGCTGCTCGGCCAATCCTATTTGTCGCGGATGGGCGAGGTGCAGATGCGCGGCGAATATATGGTGCTGCGCTAGCCTGAAGTCGTCACTATGGCGCGGTCGATGAACCGCGTTCCCCAACATCCCGCTCAAGCCTTCGCGGTATCACTCGCGGCAGTCGGCGTGCTGTCGGTCATGGATGCGGTGATGAAGGCGCTGGTCATCGCCATCGGCATCTACGCGATCAGCATCTGGCGTTCGCTGGTGAATCTGACGGTTTCAGCCGCGCTATACTTTCCGGCGCGGCGACAGTGGCCGACCCGCAAGACGCTTCGGATTCACATCTGGCGCGGCGTGGTGGTGATGGTCATGGCGCTGCTGTTCTTCTGGGGCATCGGCCGCGTGCCGCTGGCCCAGGCGATCGCGCTGACCTTCATCGCGCCGCTGATTGCTTTGGTGCTGGCGGCGCTGACGCTGCATGAGCGGATCGGGTCACGCTCGATCCTCGGCTCGGTGGTCGCGTTCGCGGGCGTGCTGGCCATTGTGTTCGGCCAGGCGCGCACCCAGCTCGGGCCGGAGGTGCTGCTCGGCAGCGCCGCGATCATCGGCTCGGCGCTGTGCTATGCCGTGAACATCGTGCTGATGCGGCACCAGGCGCTTGCCGCAAAGCCGCTCGAGATCGGTTTCTTCCAGTCCCTGACGGTTGCAGCCCTATGGCTCGCCGCAGTGCCGCTGTTCGGCATGCCCGAATGGCCGCACGGGCATTGGCTGTGGATCGTGATCGCCGGATTGATGTCGATCACCGGCGGGCTGCTGTTCTCCTGGGCCTATGCGCGCGCGCAGGCGAGCTATCTTGCGGTCACGGAATATAGCGCCTTCCTGTGGGCCTCGGTCCTCGGCTGGATCTACTTCCACGAGAAACTGTCGTCGTACACGCTGGCCGGCGCCGCGCTGATCATCGCCGGTTGCCTGCTCGCGATTCGCGGCAAGCCCGCCGCCCCGCCGGAGATGGACTATACCTAACTGCTGCCGATCACGTTGATGGTGAAGGCGAGCACGCCGATGTTGAACACGAAGGCGCCGAAGGCGTGGAGGGTGACGAACTTGCGGATGTGCGGATCGCTGATGGTCACGTCGGAGGTCTGGAAGGTCATGCCGAGGGTGAAGGCGAAATAGATGAAGTCCCAATAGACAGGGTCTTCCTTGCCCGGAAAATTTAGCCCCGAACAGGTCGCGTGCGGACCATCGCGATATGCCATGTGCGCATAATGGAATGCGTAGACGAGGTTGCTGAACAGCCAGGCGAGGAACAAACTCGAAATGACGATCGCCTTGGTCAGGGGCTCCGGGCGGTTGACCATCGTCTCCGCTCCGATGGCGGCGAGCAAGACGGCCATCACAATCAACGTGATGACAATCAGCCCGGTGCGATTGGCGTCATTCTCTTTGGCATGCCGGTGCACGACCGCCGCTTGCTTCGTCCCCAGCACCGGCGCGCACAGGATCAGAAAGACTAGCGCGGCGATGTCGAAGCCGGTCATGAGACCGAGCGCGAGATTGCCCATTTGCCGCGAGGCGATGGGCACTCCTGCCGCCATGATTCCGACGAACACAAGGAAGCGCCACGGCGCGATCTTATTGCCGATGGTGTGCGGTTTCGCCATGAGTTCGGAGCGTAACGAAAGGGCGCGCCGCGTCCAGTGAAAGGAAATCCATGCCCTGGCTGTGGCTTGTCATCGGCGGTGTGTTCGAAGTCGGGTTCACGACCTCGCTGCGCTTCGTCGACGGGTTCAGGAACCTGCCGTGGACCCTCGCCTTCCTGGTCTCGGTCGCGATCAGCATGGCTTTGCTCGAGTTCGCGTCGCGGACGATCCCGATGGGAACCGCCTATGCCGTGTGGGGCGGCATCGGCGCGGTCGGCACGGTGATCGTCGGGATCCTCTGGTTCCACGAGCCGTCGAGCACCGTCCGCCTCCTCCTGATCCTCGCCATCGTCGCGGCGATCGCCGCGCTTCGCGCTACCGCCTGATCGGCAGCAGCGCCGGCGCGATCTCGGGACTGTCGTCGATCGAGCGATAGAGTTTTGGCGTCGGCAACGGCCCGCGCGCCTGCTCGTAAGCGTAGCCGAGCGACAACAGCCGCGCCTCGCTCCACTTGGGCCCGATGAAACTGAGCCCGACCGGCAATCCTTTGACGAGGCCCATCGGCACCGTCAGGTGCGGGTAACCGGCGACTGCGGCAAGCGATCCCGCGCCACCGCCCGTGCTCTGGTCGCCGTTCACCGGGTCGATCAGCCACGCCGGCGGCATCGTCGGGCCGACCAGCGCAATGACATTGTACTGCTTCAGGAGATGGTCGATCCCGTTCGGGCCCGCGGCGCGGAAGCTCGCCTCGCGCGCTTTCTTGTAAGCGGGGTCGCTCAACCCCTTGGTCTTCTGCGCGTCCTCGAACGTGTCCTGGCCGAACAGCGGCATTTCAGCCTTCGCGTGCGCATTGTCGAAGGCGATCACGTCGGCGAGGCTGCGCACCGGGATCGGGGCCGGGCTGCCCTTGAGATAGGTCGCGAGATCGGCCTTGAGCTCGGTCAGCAGGACCTTGAGCTCGTCGCTGCCTTTCGACTGGTCGTCGAACTTCTTGATCTCGACCAGCGTCGCGCCGCGTTCGCGAAGCACCGCCAGCGCGGTCGCAAAAGCGGCGTCGGTGCCGAACCCCGAGGCGAAGCGCATGACGCCGATCCGCTTGCCCTTCAGCGAGCCGGCGTCGAGCAGCGCGGCATAATCGGTCTTGCGCTTGTCCGCCTCCACCGTCGCCGGATCGGCGGGGTCGCTGCCGGCAATCGCGGTCAGCAGCATCGCCGCTTCGCGCACGCTCGCGGCGATCGGCCCGGCGGTGTCCTGGCTGTGGCTGATCGGAACGATGTGGGTGCGGCTGACCAGGCCGACGGTCGGCTTCATCCCGACGATGCCGTTGAGCGCCGCGGGGCAGGTCACCGACCCATCGGTCTCGGTGCCGATGGCGATGCGCACTAGGCCAGCCGCGACCGCCGCGCCGCTGCCGCTCGAGCTGCCGCACGGATTGCGGTCGAGCGCCCACGGGTTGCGGGTTTGGCCGCCGACCGCGCTCCACCCGGAGATTGAATGGTTCGAGCGGATGTTCGCCCACTCGCTAAGGTTGGTTTTCCCGAGGATGATTGCGCCGGCCGCGCGAAGGCGCGCGACCAGCGGCGCGTCGCGGTTGGTGACGTTGGTCGAAAGCGCAAGGCTGCCGGCGGTCGTCGGAAGCGGCCCGGCGGCCTCGATATTGTCCTTGAGCAGGATGGGCTCGCCGGCGATCCCGCCGCGCGCGCCACGCGCGTCGATTCGCTGAGCCTGGGCCATCGCTGTCGAGTCGAGGGCGAGCACCGAGTGCAATTGCGGGTCGATCGCCTGGATGCGCGCGAGCGCGTTGGCGGTCCGTTGCCGCGCGCTGCCGTCAGGATATTGCGCCGAGGCGCCCGTTGCGAAAAGCATCGCTAGGCTTGCTGCTGCACTTTTAATCATTGCGATCACCCCCTACCGAGCGGCGCAACAAAAGCCCCCCAAAGGGTTTGAGCGCAAGATGCAATATTCCATCCGTTGGTCGGTCTGGTCCGACGCTTGCTCGAACTTAAGCCCAATGTCAGCGCGCGTTCAGTCGCCGCGGTTAGCGCAGCCGTCATGACATTGCGAACCAGGCTTCTCGCCGGTGTGGCGGCGCTTCTGCCCTTGTCATCGCCGGTCGCCGCGCAATCGGCGGCCGTCGATCCGTCGCAGCCGCCGGCGGACACTGCGGCACCGCCGGCCACGGCAGCACCGGCAACCGAAGCACCGGTCGCGACCGACGAATATGGCGACGAGGAAGACGCCATCGTCGTCACCGGCGCCCGCCCGCGCGGGTCGGTGGTCGGCGACATCCCGCCCGAAAACACCCTCGATTCGCGCGACGTGCGCGCGACCGGCGCCACCAACATCAGCGAGCTTCTGGACGCGCTTTCGCCGCAAATCGGAAGCGCCCAGGGCCGCGGCGGCGGACAGCCGGTCCTGCTCCTCAACGGCAAGCGCATCTCGGGCTTCCGCGAGCTTCGCGACATTCCGACCGAAGCCATCAGCCGGGTCGAGATACTGCCCGAGGAAGTCGCGCTAAAATACGGCTATCGCGCCGACCAGAAGGTCGTGAACATCGTCCTTCGCGAGCGCTTTCGCTCGACCGTCGTGCAAGTCGGGGCCGGCGCCGCCACCGACGGCGGCTACGCCTCGGCCAAGGGCGATCTCACGCGCCTGATGATCAACCGCGACGGCCGCACGCAGTTCAACCTCCACGCCGAAGGCAATTCGATGCTGACCGAGGATGAGCGCGACATTCTCCTCACCGAATCGTCGCCGACCGGCAGTGATGCGGACGCGCTGGCGGCGCGCTCGCTGGTCGGGTCCAGGCGCGACCTGCGCGGATCGACCGTCATCAGCCGGACGGTGCTCGGCGACGTGTCGGGCACGCTCAACGGCGAGCTCGAGCACAGCGAGGGCCGCTCGCTGATCGGGCTCGGCGACACTTTGCTGGTGCCGCTTGCCCGTAACACCAACAGCAACAGCGCTCACCTCGGCACCACCCTCAACGGCGACAAGGGCCAGTGGCACTGGAACGTCGCCGGCAATGCCGACTGGCAGCGCGATACCACCGGCACCGACCGCGACAATGCCGCTTTCCCGCATGACCGGGCGCGGGAGACGACCACGTCGGCGGACCTCACCGCCACCGCCAACGGCAATTTGTTCAAGCTGCCGGCCGGGGACGCCAGCGGCACCATTCGCGCCGGTGCGGACACGGTCCACCTGGATACATTCCGCGAGCTTGCCGGCGTCGGTACCAATGGCTCGCTCGGGCGCACCAGCGGCACTGCGGCCGTGAATGTCGACCTGCCGATCTCGCGCCGGAACCGCGACTTCAGCGCGCTCGGCAATCTGACGGTAAACGCCAACGCCGAGGTCGATCAGCTCTCGGACTTCGGGACGCTGACCAAGTTCGGTGGCGGCGCCAACTGGTCGCCGGTCGACCGGCTCAACTTCCTCACCAGCTGGAGCCGGGAAGAGGGCGCCCCGACCATCAACCAGCTCGGCGACCCGGTGCTGGTCACTCCGGGGACGCGCATTTTCGATTTCACGACCGGGGAGACGGTGCTGGTCACGGCCACCACGGGCGGTAATCCCGACCTCGATGCCGACAAGCGGACGGTGTTCAAGCTCGGCGGCTATTGGCAACCGAGCTCCAAGACCGATCTGCGGCTGCGCGCCGATTACGTCCACCAGAAGATCGACCGCCCGATCTCCAACATCACTGCGAGCCCGACCATCGAGGAGGCGTTCCCGGAGCGGTTCGTTCGCGATCCCTCGGGAACGCTCGTGAGTGTCGACCTCCGGCCAATCAACTTCGACCGTTCGACGCGCGACACGCTGCGTATTGGCTTCGATTTCTCCAAGCCGCTCAAATCGCGGCGGCCGTCGCAATCGGTGATGGACCAGATTCGCGCGCAATTCCGTGGGGGTCGAGGCGGAACGCCGCCGGCCACCGGCGCGCAAGCCGGCGGCGCGCCTCAGGGTGCCGCTCAACCCGACGCCAATGCTCCGCCTCCGGGCCCGCCACCCGAGGGAGCCGGCGGTCCTCCGCCACCTCCATCCGAAGGCGGCGGCGGTTTCGGCGGAGGTCGTGGCGGGTTTGGCGGCGGTGGCCGAGGCGGCGGTGGTGGTGGCGGCGGTTTCTTCGGCGGCGGGAGCCGCGGCCGTCTCCAATTCTCGCTTACCGATACGATCACGCTGACCGACAAGGTCTCGATCGGCCCGGGCCTGCCGGTGATCGACTATCTGCACGGGGAGGCAGCGGGCCAGGGCGGGGGCACGCCGCGCCACCAGGTCGAGGCGCAGGGCGGCTGGTCCAACAACGGGCTCGGCGCGCGCGTCAGCGCCAATTGGCGGAGCGGGACGACGGTCAATACGCTGAGCGGCGACGACTTGCGCTTCTCCCCGCTCGCGACGTTCGACCTGCGGCTGTTCGCCAATCCCGGCGATATTCCGGAAGTCGCCCTCAAGCACCCGTGGCTGCGCGGAACTCAGTTCCGGCTGGAGGTGAACAACCTCTTCAACAGCCGGCCCAAGGTGCATGACGCCGCCGGCAACGTGCCGCTGAGCTATCAACCCGACCTGCTCGACCCGCTCGGCCGGACGATCATGATCAGCTTCCGCAAATCGTTCCTGCCGTCGTTCGCGACGATGCGGCGGGATTTTCAAGGCGATCGCCAGAACGGAACCAATCCCCGCTGATTCCGCATTCCGAAGAAATGTGCTTTAGCGCGCGGCAATGACGCCGGTTCAACCCGTACGGGGTACGCAAAGCCTGCTCGGAGAAGATGCCGACCGCCTCGCCGCGGTGGTTGCGGCGTTCGATCGCGTGCGCCGTCTCTACGGCTTCAGGCGGGTCGAAGTGCCGACCATCGAACACACCGCCGTGTTCGCCCGGACGATCGGCGAGACGACCGATGTCGTCTCCAAGGAGATGTACTCGTTCGAGGATCGCGGCGGGGAATCGATCACCCTTCGGCCCGAGTTTACCGCGGGCATCTGTCGCGCGTATTTGTCCGAAGGTTGGCAGCAGCACGCGCCGCTGAAGGTCGCCGCGTCAGGCTCCGCGTTCCGCTATGAGCGGCCGCAGAAAGGCCGCTTCCGCGAATTCCACCAGCTCGACGCGGAGATCATCGGCGCGGCTGAGCCCCAGGCCGATGTCGAAATCCTCACCCTCGGTTATCAACTGCTCGCCGAGCTCGGCATCGCCGAGGGAGTGACGCTCGAGCTCAACACGCTCGGCGACCCCGAGACGCGCGATGCGTGGCGCGGCGCGCTCGTGGATTATTTTCGTTCGCACAAAGCCGCACTGTCCGAGGACAGCGTCGCGCGGCTCGAGCGCAATCCGTTGCGGATCCTCGACAGCAAGGACCCGAAGGATCGGGGAATTTGCGAGAACGCGCCAAACGTCGATGAATATTTGACCGCCGAAGCATCGGATTTCTTCGCCGCCGTGACTGCCGGCGTCGACGCCGCCGGCGTTCCATGGACCCGCAACCCGCGCCTGGTGCGCGGCCTCGACTATTACCGCCACACCGCGTTTGAATTCGTCACCGACCGGCTCGGCGCGCAGGGGACAGTGATCGCCGGCGGCCGCTACGACGGGCTGATCGAAGCGCTTGGCGGCCCGTCGACGCCGGCGGTCGGCTGGGCGGCCGGGATCGAACGTCTGGCGATGATGATCGACGCTCCTGCGCCGGTGCGCCCGGCGGTGGTTTTGGTGCCGCTCGGCGAGCGTGCGGAAGCCGAGGCGCAACGTATCCTGGTCGGGCTTCGGCGCGAAGGAATCGCCGCCGACATGGCCTATCGCGGCAACCTCAAGAAGCGAATGAGCCGGGCGAATGCGGCCGGCGCCGCCTACGCGCTCATCCTTGGCGACGACGAGCTCGACAGCGGGCAGGCCCAGCTCAAGGACCTGACGAGCGGCGAACAGCGCGGCGTATCGCTCGACCTGATTGCCGAGGCGATCCGCCGATGACCCGCATCTCGCTGGAACGCATCGCGTCGATCGAATCGCGGCGCCACGAGCTTGCCCAGACGATGGCACGCGCCGATTTGTCGCCCGACGAGTTCGTGAAGCTGTCCAAGGACTATGCGGCGATCGAGCCGGTCGCCAATGCGGCGCGGGAGGTGCGCCGGCTGCGCGCCGAGTTGGACGTCCTCGACGGCATGGTCCACGACCCCGCCGCGGAGCCCGAGCTCAAGGAAATGGCGGTTGCCGAAGCGGAGGAGATCCGCGGCAAGCTGCCCGACGCCGAGCGCCGGCTCGCGCTCCAGCTGCTCCCGCGCGACGCAGCCGACGACCGTCCCGCGATGCTCGAAGTTAGGGCCGGGACCGGCGGCGACGAGGCGGCGCTGTTCGCCGGCGATCTCCTGCGCATGTACCAGCGCTATGCCGAGGGCATGGGGTGGCGCTTCGAGCTGATCTCAGCCAGCGTCTCGGAGGTCGGCGGATACAAGGAAGCGATCGCCTCGATTACCGGGCGAGGGGTGTTCGCGCAGCTTAAGTTCGAAAGCGGAGTCCATCGCGTCCAGCGCGTGCCGGCGACCGAAAGCGGCGGGCGCATCCACACCTCAGCGGCGACCGTCGCCGTGCTGCCCGAGGCCGAAGATGTCGATATCCATATCGACGACAAGGACCTGAGGATCGACGTCTATCGCTCGTCCGGCCCGGGCGGGCAGTCGGTCAACACCACCGACAGCGCCGTGCGGATCACTCACTTGCCGACTGGCCTGGTCGTCATCCAGCAGGACGAGAAATCGCAGCACAAGAACAAGGCCAAGGCGCTGAAGGTGCTGCGCACCAGGCTGTTCGAGCTCGAGCGCGAGCGCCTGGCCAGCGAGCGCGCCGGAGCGAGAAAATCTATGGTCGGGTCAGGCGATCGCTCGGAGCGGATCCGCACCTATAATTTCCCCCAGGGACGAGTCACCGACCACCGGATCAACCTGACGCTGCACAAGCTCGACGCGATCCTCGAAGGCCCGGGGCTCGGCGAGCTCACCGGCGCGCTGATCGCGGAGGACGAGGCGGAGCGGCTGGCTGGCCTCGAAGACGCGTGAAGCACATCGCCCGCGCGCTCGGCGATGCCGCGCGTCGGCTCGAAAAGACCAGCGACACTGCACGCCTCGACGCCGAACTCTTGATGGCCGAGGCGCTGCACATCGATCGCGACCGGCTGATCCTGGCGCCGCCCGATCGCCCGGTGCCGGACCGCTTCTGGGACATGGTCGAGCGCCGCAAGTCGGGCGAGCCGATCGCCTACATCACCGGCCGCCGGGCGTTCTGGAACATCGAGCTACACGTCGGCCCCGGAGTACTCGTGCCGCGCCCGGATTCCGAGGCGCTGATCGCCTCCGCGCTCGAGCATTTCGAAGGCACGGCCGGCCCACAGCGCATCCTCGATCTCGGCACCGGGCCGGGAACCCTCGTGCTGGCCGCGGTCGACATCTGGCCCGAAGCGACCGGCCTCGGCATCGACATGTCGCGCCAGGCCCTGTCCTACGCCTCGGCCAATGCGCGGCGGCTCGGCTTCGAAAACCGGATCAAGCTGATCCAGGGGGATTGGGCGAAAGGCTTGGTCGAGACCTTCGACCTGATTCTCTGCAACCCGCCCTACGTCCCCGAAGGCGCCGAGGTTGGCGCCGGCGTGCGCGAATTCGAGCCGGACGAGGCGCTGTTTGCCGGTGTGGAGGGCCTCGACGCCTACCGCGAGCTGGCCCCGCAGCTGCCGCGCTTGCTCAGCCGGGGCGGGCTGGCGGCGGTCGAGATCGGCCACGATCAGGCCGATGCGGTCAGTTCGCTCCTTGCCCGCGACGGCCTCAAGGCGCGGGTCGCGGAGGACCTTGCCGGGCGCCACCGCGCCGTCCTGCTAACCTGGGTTTGAACGAAATCGCTTGGCATCGGGCGTCGGCGACACTACATCAATGGCAGGACCGGTGCCCGCCCCTTCAAGGGAAGCTGGACGCGCTCCGCTCCACCCCCGACGCAATCGGCCGTTCGTCTCGCGCTTGTAGCGCAGACCGCGACGAGAGGGTCAGGGCAGCGCCTCGCGCCGCCCTGCCCGAGGAAGGCAAAGGGGCTAGCTTCACTGCGTAAGGACGTAGGCATTTGATCAACAACAGACAGGGTGGTGGCCGCAGGCGCGGCCGTGGTGGACAAGGCAGCGGCGGCGGCGGGGGTCGGAACCTCGGCGGACAGCCGGGCAACCGCCAGGACAATCGCCAGCGCGGCAACGCCGCCCAGCTGCTCGAGAAATACAAGAGCATGGCGCGCGACGCGCAGCTCGCGGGCGACCGCGTGCAGACCGAATATTTCCTTCAGTTCGCGGACCATTATTTTCGCGTTCTGGGCGAAAGCCGCGCCCGCTTCGAGGACCAGAACCCGCGGCGCCAGCGCGACGAGGAAATGGACGAGGACGAGGGCGACGAAGAGCTGGCCGAGGCGGGCGACGTTGAAGCGTCGGACGATCGGCCCGAGCGCGCCGAGCGCTTCAATCGCCGCGACCGCCCGCACCGCTCCGAAGGCGATGAGCAACGCTCCGCACGCGCCCAGCGCCCTGAACGCGCCAGCCGTGACGAGCCAATGAACGGCGAGCCCGAAACCATTCCGTTCGACGCGCTTCCGCCGGCGATCGGCCGCGACGACCAATCCGATGAAGTCGAAGCGGAGCCCGAGCGCCCCCGCCGCCGCGCGCGCGCCGCTCGGCCCGCCGATGGCGACGACGAGATCGCTCCCGCGGCCTAAGCCGTTCAATTCACTGACCGTTCACGGCCGTAACGCTTCTCTGCTCTCCAACGACGGCTTGACGTGCGTGTTACATTGTAACATCGTCCCCGTCTGAGTTCGGGGAGATGGGAATGCGTCGATTGTTTCTGTTGGGCACGGCGCTATGCGCCGCGGCGCCGCTGTTCGCCCAGGCCGAGGTGCCGGCGGCGAGCCAGACCGCTCAAGGTGATGTGGCGGTCACGATCTACAACAACAACCGCGCGTTGGTCGAAGACAAGCGCGTGCTCAACCTTCCGTCCGGACGAAGCCGGCAGGAGTTCAGCGACGTCTCGGCGCAAATTCAGCCCGAAACCGTGACTCTCAACGGCCGCGGCGTCGGCATCGTCGAGCAGAACTTCGACTTCGACCTGCTGACGCCGGCGGCGCTGATGCAGAATGCGGTCGGCCAGGAAGTGACCCTGGTTCGCGTCAATCCGGCGACCGGCGGCGAGGTGCGCGAACGCGCTCGAGTGCTGGCTGCCAATGGCGGCGTCGTGCTGCAAATCGGCGACCGCATAGAGGTGCTGCGCGACGACGGGCTGCCAGCGCGCGTCATCTTCGATCAGGTCCCTGCCTCGCTGCGCCCCCGCCCGACCCTGTCGGTCACCGTTCGCAGCGACGGGGGCGGGCCGCGTCCGGTTACGCTCACCTACCTGACCCCCGGCCTCGGCTGGGCGGCCGACTACGTGGCCCTGTTCGACGAAGCCAACAGCCGCATGGACATGCAGGGCTGGATAACGCTTACCAACAACAGCGGCACTCCGTACATGAACGCCTCGACCCTTCTCGTGGCGGGCGCCGTCGGTCAGGCGAACCCATACCAGCAGCGTTATTATGGCGGCGGTTATCCCCCTCCCCCTCCGCCGCCCCCGCCCGGACGCACGATCGGCCGCGCCGGAACCGAGACCGCTGGACGTGAGCGGCTCGGCGACTTCTACCTCTATCCGCTGCCAGAGCGCACGACGATCGCCGACAAGCAGACCAAGCAGGTCAGCTTCCTCGACGTGCACGGTGCTCCCGCGCTGCGCTCCTTTGAGTTCAACAATGGCTGGCTGACGACGAGCGAGGAGCCGATGGGCGCCTCGACGGTGCTGCGCTTCTCGAGCTCCCGCGACGGCGGGCTCGGCGATGCGCTGCCGGCTGGTACTATCCGCGTTTATCAGCGCGACGCGCGCGGCAGCCCCCAGTTCGTCGGCGAACACGCGATCGATCACACTCCGATGGGGTCGCAGATCGGCGTGACAACGGGAGAGGCGTTTGACGTCAAGGTCCGGCCAGTCGTCGAGGAGCGAACTCGAATCGCGAGCGACCGTTGGAAGACCCGGATGCGCTACACGCTGACCAACGCCTCGCCGAAGCCGATCACCATCGACCTGTTCCAGAGCGGCCTTGTCGGCGACACCCGAGTCACCAACGAAAGCATGAAATCGGTGCGGCCGAATGCCGACCAGGTCGGCTGGACCGTTCCCGTTCCGGCGAACGGCCAAGCAACCGTCACCGCGACGTTCGACAGCCGCTACTAAGACCGATGCGCGCCCTCGTCCTGGTTGCAGCGCTGGCGCTGTCCGCGCGCATCGACGCGCAGGCGATCGTCACGTCGCCGGCGCCCGAGCGCGTGGCCGTGACCGTCTACCGCAACCCGGACCGCGGGATCGAGCCGCTCAACCTCGAGTGGCTCGGCGGCTATGCGCTGGTCAGCGAAACCCGCCGCGTGCGGTTGCCCGCCGGCGAGAGCGAGCTGCGCTTCGAAGGGGTGACCTCGGGCATCGTCCCGCAGAGTGCGATCGTAGTCGGTCTCGGCGAAGCGGTGCTCGAGAAGAACCGCGATGCGCGGCTGCTTTCGCCAGGGTCGCTGCTCGATGCGTCGCTCGGCGAGCGGCTGCTGCTTCGCCGCACCGACAAGACGACGGGCAAGGTCCGCGAGCAGGAAGCGGTGGTCCGCGCCACGTCCGACGGAGTTGTCTTGCAGACGGCCGGCGGCATCGAGGCGCTGCGCTGCACCGGCCTGCCCGAGACGCTGATTGCCTCGCGAGTGCCGACCGGGCTATCCGCCAAGCCGACGCTGTCGGTGCGCGTCCGCAGTCCCGGTCCGATCGAGCGCGAGGTGACGCTGACCTACATCACCAACAATTTCGACTGGCAGGCAAATTATGTCGCCGAGCTCTCGCCCGGCGGCGACCGGATCTCGCTGTTCGCCTGGCTGACCCTCGCCAACGGTGACCAGACATCGCTCGCGGACGCCGACACCCAGGCCGTCGCCGGCAAGCTCAACCGCGATCGCGTCTATGTGCCGCAAGGGGAAGCCAGGCCGATTACGATCAACTGCTGGCCGCAAGGCACGACTAGCGACATTCCGGTTGAAGTGCTGCCGGTGGGCGGTGAGCTCATCATTGTCACCGGCTCACGCATCAGCGCGCAGGCGCCGCCGCCATCGCCGCCGCCCTCGGCCGAGCGCGGCGGCGACGAGCTGATGGCCGAGGAGGAGAAGCTCGGCGACGTGCGGCTATATCGCATTCCCGAACAGGTCACGGTGGCGGCCAAGTCGCAAAAGCAGGTCGCTATGATCAGCCAGGCCTCCGTCGGCGTCCAGAGCATCGTCAAGCTCCGCCCGCCGGAGGGAAACTTCGAAGGTCCGCTGGAGCGGGTCCTCGTCACCCGCAACCGATCTCAGGAAGGGCTCGGTCTTGCCTTGCCGGCAGGCAAGGTCGTCTTGCTCGGCCGGAGGGATGGCCGCCGCGTCCTGATCGGCGAGGGTAAGATGGACGACCACGCGATCGGCGAGAGAGTCGAGATTCCGGTCGGGACTGCAAACGGCGTCTTCGCGAAGCAAACGGACGACGATCCCGACGCTTATATCCTCACGCTTACCAACGATCTTCCGCGGCCGCAGATTGCCGAGATCGAGCTAGCTCTCGACACCAAAGGGCTGAACGCGAAACTGGTGAAGCGCGATGGCTGGATGCTGTGGCGCGTCACCGTGCCGGCGAACGGAAGCGCCAGGCTGCGATACCACTAATTATCGATGGACCGCGGACGGTTGTTGGCGTCCAGCGCGACGAAGGTGAACAGTCCTTCGGTCACCTTGACCTCGGTCTGGCCGAGGTCGCGCTGGGCGACGACTTCGATCCTCACCCCCATCGAGGTCCGGCCGACGCGCTCGACGTGGGCATAGACCGAGATCAGGTCGCGCAGATGGATCGGCGCGATGAATTCCATCGCCTCGATCGCCACGGTGGCGACCGGTCCCTTCGAGCGGCGCGAGGCGACGACGCCCGCGGCGATGTCCATCTGGCTCAATACCCAGCCGCCGAAGATATGGCCGTTGGCGTTGATGTCGGTGGGGCCGGGCACAACGCGCAGGATCGGCGTCCGCTCGAGATCGGTCATTGGTCGTCGCTCTCCTGGTGGATATGAGGCGTGGCCTGATCGTCATGCCCGCTCGATGAGCTCAGGAACACAAGCGTCATCAGGGCCGTGCCGAGGAGCATGGTGAACCCGACGCCAAGCCCGGTGGCGATGATCAGGCCGGCGTGGATTTGGTCGTCGCCGCGCGTGACCAGGACCACCGCGATTCCCGCAACGATCACGGACAGCAGCGCGAGCAGCCGGAAGATCCGCCAGAAGCGACGCATCAGCGAATAGCCAGGGCTCGGGATGGGATCTGGCTGGGGCATGGCCTCCCTTTGGGCTTGCGAAGTGAGACGATCAAGCCGACAGGCGGGGCAAGTCGGGGAGGCGCGCCATGACCATCGCGGCAGTGCTTGGCAGCAAGGGAAACACGGTCGAGACCATCGGCGTCGACGACCGCGTGCACGATGCGGTTCGAAAGCTTGGCGAAAAGCGCATCGGCGCTCTTCCGGTGATCGAGAATGGCCAAATCGCCGGGGTCATGTCGGAGCGCGACGTCATCTATTGCCTGCGCGAGCACGGCGCCGAAGCGCTCGACTGGCCGGTGAGCAAAGCGATGAGCTCGCCGGCGATCACCGCA
>NZ_JIAU01000005.1:177500-696402 GCF_000620665.1 Sphingomonas sp. URHD0057
CCATGTGAATCGTTCACGCCGGATGACTATGCCGCTGGCCCCGATGGAAGCCCTACTCGCCGCCGAGCTGCCCGAGGGCGACGGCTGGCAGTTCGAGCCCAAGTGGGACGGCTTCCGCTGCCTTGCCCGCCGCGACGGAGCAGAGATCACGCTCACCTCCAAGTCGGGCAAGCCGCTCGGCCGCTACTTCCCCGAAGTGATCGACATCCTAGCTCGAGTGAAGGCAAAACGCTTCCTGCTCGACGGCGAGCTCATCATTCCATTGAGCCACGCGCTGTCGTTCGAAGCGCTGCAGCTGCGGCTGCACCCGGCCGAGAGCCGCGTCCGCCGGCTCGCCAAGGAAACTCCGGCCGAGCTGATGCTGTTCGACCTGCTCGAACTGGACGGCAAGAGGCTGACCGGTAAGCCGCTTGTCGAGCGCCGCGATGCGCTCGAGCGCTTCTTCGCGAAGAACGTTGTGCTGGGGCTTCAGCTATCGCCTGTGACGCAAAACCGCGATGTCGCCACCGATTGGCTGAAGCGCAGCGGCGGGGCGCTCGACGGCGTCATCGCCAAGCGGCTGGACGATTCCTATCACCCCGGCGAGCGGGCGATGATCAAGGTCAAGCAACAGCGGACGGCCGACTGCGTGGTCGGCGGCTTTCGCTATGCCGAGAAGAAAAAGGTCGTGGGGTCGCTGTTGCTCGGCCTCTACGACGACCACGGCTTGCTTCATCACGTCGGCTTCACGTCCGCAATTCCGGCGAAGGAGCGGCCCCGGCTGACGAAGGATCTCGAGAAGCTGGTGGAGGCGCCGGGCTTCACCGGCAATGCACCCGGCGGACCGAGCCGCTGGAACACCGAGCGCACCACGCAATGGCAGCCGCTCAGGCTGGAGCTGGTGGTCGAGGTCAAATACGACCAGGTCACCGGCCGCCGCTTCCGCCACGGCACCGGCTTCGTCCGCTGGCGCCCCGACAAGGACCCGAGGCAATGCACGTTCGATCAGCTCGCGCCCGAGCTCAAGCCGTCCGAGCTCAAGGAGCTGTTCGGGAAATGAGCTTGCTGTTCCACGAGCCGCTGATCGCCGGCCTCGATTATCGAGAGGAGCTGATCAGCCGAGCCGAGGAGCAGGCGCTGATCGCGCGACTGGAGCAGCTCGATCTGACCCCTTTTCGCTTCCATGGCTGGCTCGGCAACCGCAAGACGCAGAGCTTCGGCTGGCGCTACGATTTCGACGACTCCTCCTTCGCCCCGGGTGAGCCGATCCCCGACTGGCTCGTCCCGCCTCGCGAGAAGGCTGCCGCTTTCGCCCGCCTGGAGGCGCGGGATTTCGCGCATGTCCTACTCGCCCGCTACGATCCCGGAGCGGGCATCGGCTGGCATCGCGACCGCGACGTATTCGACCAGGTCGTCGGCATCTCGCTCGCCACGCCCACCATTCTTCGCTTCCGCCAGCGAACCGCAACCGGCTTCCGCCGCGCCAGCCTCGAACTCCTGCCGCGCTCGGCTTATTTGCTGTCGGCGGATTCCCGATGGGCTTGGGAGCACCGGATCGTACCCGGCGAGCAACTGCGCTTCTCGATCACTTTCCGAACGCTGTCCGAGAAAGGGCGAAGGATCGCCGCAGGTCAGCGCAACTCGTAGCCGGCGAGGCATTCGGCGACCCAGCGGGCGGCGGTGAGGGCGCTGAGATCGCTCGCATCGAGCGACGGGTCCCATTCGGTGAGGTCGACCACCCTGACCCGGGGATCGGACGCCAGCTTGCGCACCGCCCAGAAGAAATCGTGGGCCGCCATGCCGCCCGGCCGCGCGCCTGGCGCGCCGGGAAGCTGCGCGCGGTCGATGACATCGATGTCGCAGTCGATGACGAGCGCATCGCAGTGGGCGACATGATCGAGCGCGTGCTGGATGGCCTGGGCGATCCCCTGTGCCCGCACGTCGCCGATGGTGATCACCAGGTTTCCGGCGGCGATCGCATCCTCATGCATCGCGCGGCTGTTGGCGAACGGGGCGAGCCCGACCTGGGCGATGTTCGCGCCGGGCAAGCCATCCTCGATCAGCGCGCGGACGGGGTTGCCGTTGCTGAGGCCCTCGTCGAGCTCGCGCATGTCGAAATGCGCGTCGAGCGTGATCAGTCCGATCTCGTCGAGGGCGCCGCCGAGCCCGAGCACCGCCGGCCGTGTAATCGCATTGTTGCCACCGACCAGCAGCGTCAGCGCATGCGCTTCCGTGCTGGCGGCAACTGCCTCACGGATCAGCGGCATCGCCGCTTCGATCGTCGAACCGGGGAGCGCGACGTCGCCGCGGTCGGCGACTCCGGTCGCAAGCTCGCGCCCGGTTTCGACGTCGTACAGCCCGATCCGGCGCAGGGTCCGCCGCAGCAGTGCCGGCGCTTGGTCGCACGCGCCCGGAGTGACCGATCCTACGGCGAGCGGCGCGCCGAGCAGGCCGACCGCCGCCGGCTTCCGCTCGACGATGAGGTCGCTGAGATTGGGCCAGCCCGCCATCGCTTTACGCTAGCATTGCTGCTCGCCTAAGGCGACGCCATGTGGGACCGGCTGCTCGTCGACTGCAAAATCGCGACGCTCCAGGCGCGGCCGGGCGACCCGCTCGGCATCATCGACAATGGCGCGATCGGGATCACCGACGGCAAGATCGTCCGCGTCGGCAAGCGGACCGAGCTTGCCGGCACTCGCGCCAAACAGGTCGACGCGCTCGACGGCGCCTGGGTCACGCCGGGCCTGATCGATTGCCACACCCACCTCGTCTTCGGCGGCAATCGCGCCGACGAGCATGCAATGCTCCGCGCCGGCGCGACCTATGAGGAAGTCGCCAAGGCCGGCGGCGGGATTGCCTCGACCGTCGAAAGGACCAAAGCGGCGTCGGACGACGAGCTGCTTGAGCAGAGCCGGGCCCGCCTCCATGCGCTGATGCGCGGCGGCTGCACGACGATCGAGATCAAGAGCGGCTATGGGCTCGACCCCAAGAGCGAGATCCGGCTGCTCAAGATCGCCGAGTCACTCGGCGAGGGTGAGGCAGTGCGCATCGTTCCGACCCTGCTGGCGCTTCATGCATTGCCCGCCGGCAGCCGGGACCGCCGCGCCCATTATGTCGGCGAGATGATCGACAAGCTGCTGCCCGCGGTAGCGCGCGACCAGCTCGCCGCCAGCGTCGATGCCTATTGCGATACGATCGCCTTCACCCTTGCCGAGACCGAGCGGTTGTTCGCGGCCGCGACCGAGCTCGGCTTGCCGGTCCGGCTCCACGCCGAGCAACTGAGCAACCGCGGCGGTGCGAAGATGGCCGCGCGCTACAAAGCGCTGTCGGCAGATCACCTCGAGCATATCGACGAGGCGGGGGTCGAAGCGATGGCGCAGGCGGGGACTGTCGCCGTGCTGCTCCCGGGCGCCTTCTACGCCCTCCAGGAGACCAAGAAGCCGCCAATTGACTTGTTCCGCGCGCACGGCGTGCCGATGGCCGTTGCGACCGACTGCAACCCGGGCACGTCCCCACTATTGTCGCCGACGCTGGCAATCAACATGGCGTGCACCTTGTTCGGGCTGACCCCCGAAGAAGCGCTAGCCGGGATGACCGTCAACGCCGCGCGCGCGCTCGGGCTCGAGCTCGAAATCGGCACCATCGCGACGGGCAAGATCGCGGACCTCGCCGTGTGGCGTCTGGAGAGCCTGACCGAGCTCGGCTACTGGATCGGCTTGCCGGGACCGGAGAGGAGGATTTTCGCCGGTGTCGACGGCTAGGCTCGCGGCGGCGCTGGTCGCGATTGTCTGCTGGGTCGGCCTCGCCGCTCAATTCGCGGTGACCTACGGCCAGCAGCACGACGTCATCGCGTCGCTGTGGATCATCGCGCGCTTCTTCACCATTCTCGCCAACCTCGTTCTCGCCGCGACCATGAGCCGGGTCGCGACCGGCGGCCGCGTTTCGGCGAGCGTGCTTGGCGGCGTGACGCTGGCGATCCTGCTCGTCGGGATCGTGTACTTCTTCCTGCTCCGTGGACTTCACACCCTAAGCGGCCTTGCACTCGTCGCCGACACCCTGCTCCACAAAGTTTCGCCGGTGGCGATGGCCCTATGGTGGCTACTGTTCGCGCCCCGCGCGAAGCTGCGGTGGAGCGCGCCGATCTGGTGGTCGGCCTTTCCCGTCGCCTACCTCGTCTATGCGCTCGCGCGCGGGCATTTCGACCACAAATACCCCTATCCGTTCCTGGACGTCGGCAAGCTCGGCTGGACCCAGGCCGCGCTGAACGTCGGCGGGATCGCGCTCGGCTTCATCCTGGCCGGCTTCGCGCTGATGTGGTTCGATCGTTGGCGTCCCCTTGGGTCGAGCCCCTCCACCCGCTAGAGCGGCTGCGTAATGACCGGACGACGGGATAACAGCCGCCATATCCGCGCCCGGCGCGGGAGCGACATCGTGGCCAAGAGCTGGGCCACCGAAGCCGCGGTACGGATGCTCATGAACAATCTCGACGAGGAGGTCGCCGAGGACCCCCAGAGCCTGGTCGTCTACGGCGGCATCGGCCGTGCCGCGCGCAACTGGGAGTGTTTCGACAAGATCGTCGAGACCCTGGAGCGGCTGGAGGAGGACCAGACCCTGCTCGTCCAGTCGGGCAAGCCGGTCGGGGTGTTCCGCACCCACCGCGATGCACCCCGGGTCCTCATCGCCAACTCTAATCTCGTGCCCAAATGGGCCAATTGGGAGGTGTTCAACGAGCTCGATCGCAAGGGCCTCATGATGTACGGCCAGATGACCGCCGGCAGCTGGATCTACATCGGCACGCAGGGCATCGTCCAAGGCACCTACGAGACCTTCGTCGAGATGGGCCGCCAGCATTATGGCGGCGACCTCAAGGGCAAATGGATCCTGACCGCCGGCCTCGGCGGCATGGGCGGCGCGCAACCGCTGGCGGCGGTGATGGCCGGCGCCCACTGCATCGCCATCGAGGTTCAGGAAAGCCGGATCGAGAAGCGGCTCGAGACCCGCTACGTCGATCGCCGCGCGACCGGCATCGACGAGGCGTTGGAGATCATCCGCACCGCGGAGGAGCCGACCAGCGTCGGCCTGCTCGGCAATGCCGCGGAGATCATCCCCGAGATGCTGGGGCGCGGCATCCGCCCCGATGCGCTCACGGATCAGACCAGCGCGCACGACCCGGCCAACGGCTACTGTCCCGCGGGCTGGAGCGTCGCCAAGTGGCAAGAGATGCGCGAGCGCGACCCGGCCGAAGTCGCCGCCGCGGCGCGGGAGTCGATCGCCGCCCATGTCGAAGCGATGCTCGCCTACAAGGACATGGGCGTCCCCACCTTCGATTACGGCAACAACATCCGCCAGGAGGCGCTCGATGAGGGCGTGACCCGCGCCTTTGACTTCCCTGGCTTCGTTCCGGCTTATGTGCGGCCCTTGTTCTGCCGGGGCATCGGCCCGTTCCGCTGGGTCGCGCTATCGGGCGATCCCGAGGACATCTATCGCACCGACGCCAAGGTGAAGGAGCTGATTCCCGACGACCCGCACCTCCACCGCTGGCTCGACATGGCGCGCGAACGGATCGCCTTTCAGGGTCTTCCCGCGCGGATCTGCTGGGTTGGCCTCGGCCAGCGCCACCGGCTCGGCCTCGCTTTCAATGAGATGGTGCGCAGCGGCGAAGTCTCCGCCCCGATCGTCATCGGCCGCGACCATCTCGACAGCGGCAGCGTCGCCTCCCCCAACCGCGAGACCGAGAGCATGAAGGACGGCAGCGACGCGGTCAGCGACTGGCCGCTGCTCAATGCCTTGCTCAACACCGCCTCAGGGGCGACCTGGGTCTCGCTGCACCACGGCGGCGGGGTCGGCATGGGCTATTCGCAGCACGCCGGAATGGTCATCGTCGCCGACGGCACCGACGACGCCGCGCGGCGGCTGGAGCGCGTGCTGTGGAACGACCCCGCCACCGGCGTCATGCGCCACGCCGACGCCGGTTACGAGATCGCCATAGACTGCGCCCGCGAGCAGGGCCTCGATCTGCCCATGATTCCCTAATCGTCATCCCCGCGAAAGTGGGGACCCAGTCTTTTTGTTTGCTAGGTTGCGCTTTCGCGGGAATGACGAAAGAGAATGTTAAAACTCAATCCTGAAAACATCTCGCTCGACCAACTCCGCCGGCTGTGGGCCGGGGCCGAAGCGTCACTCGACGACGCATCGATGCAGCGCGTCTCCGAAGCCGCAGCCTCGGTCGACCGCATCGTCGCCGGCGGCGAGACGGTCTATGGCGTCAACACCGGGTTCGGCCTGCTCGCCAACACGCGCATTCCCGACGACCGCCTCGCGGAGCTCCAGACCAACTTGATCCTGTCGCACAGCGCCGGCCTTGGCGATCCGCTGCCGCGCCACGTCACGCGGCTGATGATCGTGTTGAAGCTGCTCGGTCTCGGCCGCGGCTATTCTGGCGTCCGCCCGCTTGTGATCGAGACGCTCCAGGCGCTGCTCGACCGGGACGCGATGCCGCTCATTCCCTCGCAGGGCAGCGTCGGGGCATCGGGCGATCTTGCGCCCCTAGCGCACCTCATCTCGGCGCTGATGGGTTATGGCCGGATCGACGTTGCGGGCGACATCCTGGGGGCTGGCGATGCGCTCAAGCGCATTGGCCTCGAGCCGCTTCAGCTCGGCCCGAAGGAAGGCCTCGCACTCATCAACGGCACGCAGGCGAGCACCGCCTTGGCGCTCGACGCTTTGTTCCAAGGGGAGCGGGTGTTCGCGGCCGCGATCGCCGCCGGCGCGCTGTCGGTGGATGCGCTCAAAGGATCGGGCAAGCCGTTCGACCCGCGCATTTCCGAGCTTCGTGGCCAGCCCGGCCAGATTCGGGTCGCCGCCGCGATCCACGGCTTGCTGGACGGCAGCGAAATCCTGACCTCGCACGTCGCCTGCAGCCGCGTGCAGGATCCCTACAGCTTCCGCTGTCAGCCGCAGGTGATGGGTGCCTCACTCGACTTGCTGATCAATGCGGCGCGGACCCTGACCATCGAAGCGGGCGCGGTGACCGACAATCCGATCGTCTTCCCCGATGAGGACAAGGCCATTTCAGGCGGGAACTTCCATGCTCAGCCGGTCGCCTTTGCCGCCGACATCATTGCCATCGCCCTGTGCGAGGTCGGCAGCATCTCCGAGCGCCGGGTCAGCGTCCTCGTCGATCCCAAGATGAGCGGCCTGCCCGCCTTCCTGACGGAGGATTCGGGGGTGAACTCGGGCCTGATGATCCCGCAGGTCACCGCCGCCGCGCTGGTCAGTGAGAACAAGAGCCTCGCCTTCCCCGCGAGCGTCGATTCAATTCCGACCTCGGCCGGTCAGGAGGACCACGTGTCGATGGCGCCGATCGCCGCGCGCAAGGCGGGGACGATCGCGCGCAATGCCGCGGGCGTGATCGCGGTCGAGCTGATGGCCGCGGCCGAGGGCATCGACTACCACGCGCCCTTGAAGACCTCCGAAAAGCTGCAAGCGATCCATGCGCAGGTGCGCGCGCTATCGCCGCACTTCACCGCCGACCGCTATTGGGCCGACGAAATCAGCGGGCTTCAGGCGGCCGTGCTGGCTGGGTCCATCGGCGCGGAGGGAGTCGCGCTCAGCTGACGCGCGTCCACCGCTGTTCCTTGCAGAACAGCCCCATGACCGCGCAGCCCTTCACCACCATGACGTTGGGGCCGACCTGGTGGACGGTCGCCGATCCGCTGATGCCGCGCTTGGGCTCGTAGGCGCGGCCTTTGTAGAGCCCGCCGCCCAACGGCTTGAGGTCGCTCAGCACGCGCGCGCCGGCGCCAACGCCTTTTGCACGGTTCTTGGCGTTGGCCCAGCCGACCGTCCCGCAATAAGCCTCGCCGCAGCGCGTCACGTTGACGATGACGCTGCGGTGGGGGTTCGCCCAGCGTCCTTCGAGCGCCGCCTGGGCCGAGGCCATGACGGGAACGGTCGCGGCAACGGCGACCAGCGCGATTTTTGTGAGAATCCGTTTCATGCCGTCGCCTCTAGCCGAATTTTGTGGCGGAAATGGCACGCCGAGCTTGCCTCCAGATGAACCGGAATCAGTGGAAATCGCGGCTTTTGGGGATGATTTCGACGTCCCGTGGGTGGCGCGCGGCGGGCGGCCGCCAGCTTCCTGCGGCGTCGCCGGGGTTGCGGGTGGAGGGCAGGGCCTCGTCGCTCAGGTGGCGCAGCATGTGGCTATCATCCTCGACGCTGCGCGCGATGACATGGATGACGTCGCTGTCCTCATCGCGCTGGACGATGCCGTGCACCGCCATCAGCCGCGCCCCCATGACGATCTTGCGCTGCCTGGCGAACACGTCGGGCCAGACGACGAGGTTGGCGATTCCGGTCTCATCCTCGACGGTGATGAAGACGACGCCCTTGGCGCTGCCCGGCCGCTGGCGGATCAATACCAGGCCGGCCAGCGACAGGCGCTTGCCGTCGCGGATGGTCTTGAGCCGATCGGCGGGGATGAATTTCCGCCCGGCATAATGCTCGCGCAGGAACGCCATCGGATGCGCTTTCAGCGACAGCCGCACGGTCTGGTAATCGTTCACGACATGCTCGGCCAAGGGCATTACCGGAAGCGCCGCGGGCTGCCCTTCCACGCCTTCGTCCGCAGCCTCGGCATGAGCGAACAGCGGCAGGTCGGGCGCCTGGCGGAGCGCGCGCGAATCCCACAGCGCGGCGCGCCGGTCGAGGCCCATCGAGCGGAACGCATCGGCTGCTGCGAGCCGCTGGATCGCGTGGGCCGGGACACGGGCGCGCCGGCGCACGTCCTCGACACTGGCGTAGGGAGGGGCCGCCGCGAGCCGCTCGACATCGGCGCTGCGCAGCCCATCGACCTGACGCAGGCCGAGGCGCATCGCTCCGTCCTCCAGCGTGCAATTCCACTCGCTGCGATTCACGTCTACCTCGCGCACGTCGACCCCATGCTCGTGTGCGTCGCGGACGATCTGCGCGGGCGCGTAAAAGCCCATCGGCTGCGAGTTCAGCAACGCGCAGGCGAAGGCCGCGGGGTATTTCCATTTGAGCCAGCTCGACACGTAGACGAGGTGCGCGAAGCTCGCGGCATGGCTTTCGGGGAAGCCATATTCGCCGAAGCCCTTGATCTGGTCGAAGCAGCGCTGGGCGAACGCGGGGTCGTACCCTCGCCCGACCATCCGCCCGACCATTTTGTCCTCGAGAATGCTGATGTCGCCTTTCGAGCGGAAGGTCGCCATCGCCTTCCTCAGTTGGTTCGCCTCCTCCGAGCTGAACTTCGCCGCGTCGAGCGCGATCTTCATCGCCTGCTCCTGGAAGATCGGCACGCCGAGCGTCCGCCCGAGGATTTTCTCCAGCTCGTCGGGCTCGCCATGCTCGGGATCGGGGCAGGGGAAGGTCACCGCCTCCTTGCCGCTACGGCGCTTCAGGAAGGGATGGACCATGTCGCCCTGGATCGGCCCGGGGCGGACGATCGCGACCTCGATCACAAGGTCGTAGAAGCAGCGCGGGCGGAGGCGCGGCAGCATGTTCATCTGCGCCCGGCTCTCGACCTGGAACACGCCGAGCGAATCCCCTTCGCACAACATGTCGTAAACTTGCGGAACTTCGCGCGGGACGGTCGCCAGCTCCCACCGCTCGCCGTGGTGCTGCTCGATCAAATCGAACGCCTTGCGGATGCAGGTCAGCATGCCGAGCGCGAGCACGTCGATCTTGAGGATGCCCAATTCCTCGATGTCGTCCTTGTCCCATTCGATGAAGGTGCGGTCATCCATCGCGCCATTGCCGATCGGCACCGTTTCGGTCAGCGCCCGCTCGGTCAGAATGAAGCCGCCGACATGCTGCGACAAATGGCGCGGCATGCCGATCAGCTGCTCGGCAAGCTTCATCGTTCGCTTGAGGTGCGGGTCGGAAAGGTCGAGCCCGGCGTCGTTCGCGCGCGCATCCTCGAGCTCGGGGTCCATGCTGCCCCAGATGGTCGAGGCGAGCGCGGCGCAAATGTCTTCGCTGAGGCCCATCACCTTGCCCACTTCGCGGATCGCCGAGCGCGGGCGATAGTGGATCACGGTCGCGGCGATCCCAGCCCGCTCGCGGCCGTATTGCTGATAGATGTGCTGGATCACCTCCTCGCGCCGCTCGTGCTCGAAGTCGACGTCGATGTCGGGCGGCTCGCGCCGCTCTTCGGAGATGAAGCGCTCGAACAGGAGCTCGTTGACCGAGGGATCGACCGCGGTGATGCCTAGGCAATAGCAGACCGCGCTGTTGGCCGCCGAGCCGCGGCCCTGGCACAGGATCGGCGGATCGAGGCTGCGGGCGAAGGCGACGATGTCGTGGACCGTCAGGAAATAGCGCGCGAAGTCGAGCTTCGCGATCAGCGGGAGCTCGTAATTGAGCTGCTTCAGCACCTTGGCGGGAATGCCGTCGGGCCAGTGCTCCTTCGCGCCCTCCCAGGTCAGCTGTTCCAGATAGTCTTGCGGCGACTTGCCGTCGGGCACCGTCTCCCTCGGATATTCGTAGCGCAGCTCGTCGAGGCTGAAATGCAGCAAGTCGGCGAACTCGCGGGTCGCCGAAATCGCGTGCGGCCAGCGCGCGAACAGCCGCGCCATCTCCTCGGGCGATTTCAAATGTCGCTCGGCATTGGGGTTGAGCAGATAGCCGGCGGTCGCGATCGTCACTTTCTCGCGGATGCAGGTGACGACGTCCTGCAGCGGCCGCCGCTCGGGCGCGTGGTAATATACGTCGTTGGTCGCGAGGATCGTACAGTCGTGGCGGTTCGCCAGGCGATCGAGCCGCTCGATCCGCGCGGCATCGCCGCCGCGATAGGGCCAGCTCGCGGCGATGTGGCGGAGTGAGGGAATGGCGTCGCGCAGCCGTGGCAGCTCGGCTTCGAAGGCGCCGAGATCGTCTTGCGGCCAGGCGATGAAAGCGATGCCCTCGGCGTGCGCCGCGACGTCCGCGAGGCTCAGCTCGCACTCGCCCTTCTCCGCGCGCATCTTGCCGAGGCTGAGCAGCCGCGACAATCGCCCGTAGCCGTCGCGGTCGATCGGGTAAGCGAGCAGGCTGGGCGCGTCGGCCAGGTCGAGCCGGCAGCCGATCAGCGGCCTCAACCCGGCGCCGGTGCAGGCGCTGTGCATCCGGACCACCCCGGCCAGCGTGTTGCGGTCGGCAATGCCGATCGCGTCATAGCCTTGGCCCAAGGCCGTCATCACCAGCTCGATCGCGTCCGATGCTCCGCGCAGGAAGGAGAACGGCGAGCTGACGCCGAGTTCCACATAGGGTGATGGGCTCGCCGGCGGCGGCGGCATGTCCGCCCGCCGCACCAGCTTCAACCGTGAGAATCCGGGCCTTTCGGGCATCACCCAAACAACCCGTGGATGAACCAATTGGGCAACCCGCCGCGGCCGTCCCCGATCACGCCTTCGCGGTAGATCCAGTAGCGGCGGCCGGTCGCATCCTCAACGCGGTAATAATCGCGCAGCCGGGCCGAGGACGGCTGGCGCCACCATTCGGGCGCGATCCGCTCGGGCCCCTCGGCGCGGGCGATGTCATGCACCGCGCGCCGCCACACGAACCGCCGCGGCATGCCTTCGGGAGTCGCGTAGATGACGTCGATTGCCTCGGGCCGGTCGAGCAGGTGCTGCGGTCTTGCCGTCATTGCGAGCCCCGAAGGGGCGCGGCAATCCAGCTTTCTCTTGTCTGGATTGCTTCGCTTCGCTCGCAATGACGAAACAGCCGCCACCCACCCGCTCGCCCGCTCGGGCACATGGCTTTCCTCCGCCTGCGGCCGGCGCACCGCGCGCGGCCCGAGCTTGACCGTCAGCCGGTCGACCAGCCGGGCGATATCGCGTGTCCCGGAGGGCTCTTCGACCAGGCTGTCCTGCGCCGCGCCCAGGTCTTCGGTCCAGTCGGCCTGCAGCGCGAAGGCATCGAAGCCGAATTCGGGATCGAGCGTCGCCGCCTTATCGGAGAGCAAGCGATTGAGGTGCTTTGGGTCGCGGCTGGCAATCGAGGTTGCGACCGAGGCCACCGCGACGCTGCCGTCGACGCGAAAGCCCATCAGCGACAGCCGCCGCGCGCCGAGGTGGCGCTCCTGCAGCTCGCGGACGAGCCTGGGGATCAACCGTTCGAGCGCCTGCGCGGCGGCTTCGGGGTGCGTCGCCGGTTCTTCCAACCGAAGCGCGGCGCGCGGGGGCGGATCGACCGGCGCGGCGGTCAGCGGTTCGTCCTTGCGTCCCGTCAGCCGGTCGAGTGCATCGACGACATCCTCGCCGCCGCGGAAACGCCGGGCCAGCGCCAGCCTTGGCATGTCGAGCAGCGCGCCGATCGTCTTCAGCCCCAACCGCTCAAGCGTGCGCGCCGTGTCGGGGGCGAGGCGGAGGGCGGAGACGTGCAGCGATGGGAGCTGCTCCGGTAGCCCCTCTCCCGCAGAGCGGCTGCATCTCGCCAGCGCCCAGGCCGCTGCCGCAGTCGGAGCGATCGCCGTGCGCACCGTCACTCCGATCCTCGCAAAGCATCGTTCGATATCGCGCACCAGCCCACGCTCACCCCCGAACAAATGCGCGACTCCGGTCACGTCGAGCCGCAGCGCATCGGCCCCATCCACCTCGACCAGCGGCGACCAGCGCCCGGCCCAGCGCGCGAGCGTGGCGACCAGCGCTGCGTCGCCTTGGGGGTCGGCGGGGACTGCGATCAGGCTCGGCTCGAGCGCGCGCGCGTCGGTCAGCCGCGCGCCGGCTTGAGCGCCGCGTGCCGCCGCCGCCTGGGTC
This sequence comes from Sphingomonas sp. URHD0057, assembly GCF_000620665.1. Taxonomy (GTDB): domain Bacteria; phylum Pseudomonadota; class Alphaproteobacteria; order Sphingomonadales; family Sphingomonadaceae; genus Sphingomicrobium. The sequence continues at coordinate 190,238 of NZ_JIAU01000005.1, forward strand.
ACCGCGTGGATCAGGAGTCCGTGCGGCCCTTCGACGGTGAGGACGACCGGAGCGTCAGGCTCGCAATCGCTCGACTTCGCCCAGCGCTCGATCGCCAGATGCGGCAACCAGATGGAAATGATCCGCCTCACAGGCGATACTCCAGCGGCCGGGCGGAGCCCCACGCGCGCGGAACAGCTCGGCGTCCCAGGCCGGCAAGCCCGGCGCCCGCCCGTCGAGCGAATTGAGCAACGACGGTGCGGATCCGATCCGCCAGCGCATCCGCGCACCGCTCAGATTCGCGATGCCGCCGAGCCGCACCAGCCAGCAGGGCGTGCCGCTGCGCTCCGACGCGACCGCCAGCCGCCGCGTCGCGGTGAAGTCGAGCGCGCGCGGGTCGCCCCACAATTCGCCGATCACGGCCGAAAGGCAGGCGCATCTTACCCCTTCCTCCATCGCCCACAGCGCGTCTTTGGCGTCGCGCGCCTCGACGTGAATGAGGTTTTGGCTGGGCAGGCCGGGCGGGTGGACCCGCCCGCTTTCGAGGATCGCCATCCGGTCCTGGATCCACAGTAATGGTTTGTCCCGGTCGAGCTGGGCGAGCAGGAACCCGGCCCAGCCGCCGTCGCGAGGGTGCGCGGCGAAGATTTCGGACAGGGTGGGGCTGGACGGAGCAGGCAGGTGCCAGCGCTCGTCCAACCCCGTGGGGAGACGATCAGGTAAGGCCGGCCGGACCTGCGCGGAGACAGCTCCGCCGGCGACCAAAGACAAGCCTTTCGCCACACGACTCACAACGCTCATGTTCTACTTTTGTTCTTATCTCGCGAGTCCGCTCACGGAGTCAATCGCGCGACTCGGGTCCAAGCCATTTCGCCGCCCTTCTTGCGAGCCGCCGAGCTGACCAGGCCCTCGACAAACAAACGGGTGCAACGGTCCCAGCTATAATGCGTCGCCTCGGTCGCGGCGGCGCGGCGATCGGCGGTCCGCGTCCGCGCTACCGCCTTGGCAAGATCCTCGTCCACCGCGCCAATGCATGCCGATCCGCCGTGGATTCCACATCCGTCGCCGCCGAGGATATCGATGGGCCCGGCCACCGGATAAGCCGCGACTGGAAGGCCGCAGGCCAGGGCTTCGATATTGACCAGGCCGAACGTGTCGGTGCGGCTGGGAAACACGAACACATCGGCAGCCGTATAGGCAGAGGCCAGCTCCGCCCCATGCTTGGGACCGAGGAACAGCACGTCGGGATAGGCTTCCCTCATCCTTTCAAGCGCCGGCCCGCCCCCGACCACGACCTTGCTGCCTTCGAGCTCAAGGTCGAGGAACGCCTCGATGTTCTTCTCCGGCGCCACCCGCCCGACGTTGAGGAGGATCGGCCGCGGCAAGCTGGCCATCGCCGGATGCGGCGGAACCTTGGGGTTGAACTGGTCGAGGTCGACGCCGCGCGGCCAGATATGAATCCGTTCGATGCCGCGGGAATTCAGCTCCTCGGCCAAGGACGTCGTTGCCGCAAACGTCCGTTCGGCACAGCCGTGGAAACGGCGCATCATCTTCCACAACCACTGCACCGGGATTCCCGTGCGGATCGAGACATAATCCGGAAAGCGCGTGTGGAAGGCGGTCGTGTAGCTGCGCTCATTCCTGATGCACCAGCTGCGGGCCGCCCAGCCGATCGGTCCTTCAGTCGCGATGTGGATGCTGTCGGGCTGAGTCTCGGTGAGGATTTTGCGCACCTTTCGTCCGCAGGCCAGCGACAGGCGGATTTCGGGGTAGGTCGGGCAGGGCACCGTGACGAAGCGCGACGGCTCGATGACTTCGACTTCGTGGCCGCTTCGGCGCAGCCCCTCCACCGTGGTTGAAAGTGAACGAACGACGCCATTGACCTGCGGATGCCAGGCATCCGATGCGAGCGCGATCCTCACGCGGCCGCTTGCTCTTTGCGCTCGGCCCGTGCCAGCTCTGCCTGGGCGCGCCTGTGCTCGGCCCAGTCGATGATCTCCATCCGCCCATTCGAATGCTCGACGAGCGCCGTACAGCTCTCCACCCAATCGCCGTCGTTATAATAGGTCACGGCACCGATCTGCCTGACCTCGGCGGAATGGATATGGCCGCAGACGATACCGTCGGCGCCGCGCTCCGCCGCGGCATGCGCAACCACCTCCTCGAAGCTGGAGATGAACTGGACGGCGTTCTTGACCTTCTTCTTGAGGTGCGCGGCCAAGGACCAATAAGGCAGGCCGCGCTTGCGCCGGATCCAATTGAGGACGCGATTGAGCTGCAGCAGCAGGGTGTAAGCATTGTCACCCAGCAGGGCGAGCCATCTGGCGTAGAGCACGACCCCGTCGAACTCATCGCCGTGCAGGACGAGTAGGCGTCGTCCGTCGGCGGTTGTGTGGATCGCCTCGGGCACCAGCTCGATGCCGCCGAGATTAAGCCCAACATAGCCGCGGAAGGCTTCGTCGTGATTGCCCGGGACATAGATCACGCGCGTCCCGTGCTTGGCCTTTTTCAGCACGCAGCGGACGACGTCGTTGTGGCGCGGCGGCCAGTACCAGCCTTTGCGGAGCTGCCAGCCATCGACGATGTCGCCGACCAGGAACAGCGTTTCGCAATCGGTCGATTTCAGGAAATCGAGCAGCAATTCCGCTTTGCATCCGGCGGTGCCGAGATGGGTGTCGGAAACCCAGATCGTTCGATAGGCGAACTTGGGCCGGGTCGGCTCGAAATGCGCCGGCTCCTCGATCCACGTTGCCGTTGGCGTCCGCGCAAGGCTGGCTGTCCCAGCCGGCACTTTCGCTGCCATTCCGATCCCCTGCGATCATTGTCGATGCGCAAACATTATCGATGAGGGGCAAGACTTGAACGTGACAGAATAGCGACCGCCTGGTGACACGACCAGTGAAGCTAGGCGTAGTCCTCGAGGAACCTTTTTAACTCGCGCACCACGTCGCGCGCTGCGCGTGGCGAAATTGCAAACGCCATGTGATGGCAGTCGAGCTCGGCCTCCTCATCGCGTTCATGATCGAGCCCGCGCGCCGCACGAGGCGCGATCATCCCGTCCCGCCGCGACCAAATTGCCAGGTGCGGGACCGGCGGCTTGTCGGTGATGCGCGGGATCGGAGGGTCGTCGACCGGATGCTTGGCAACCCACTCATAGAGCCGCCACACGTTGTTCTGTCGCGGGTCACCGGAAAAAGGAGTCCCGAGCGTAATGACCGCTTTTACCTGCTCCGGATGGTGCCGCGCATATTCGCGCGCGAAAAGGCCGCCGAGGCTCCAGCCAACGATGACGATGGCCCGGTCATGGCCGAGGCTATGGATGCGCTCCCCGAGCTTTTCGAGCGTGTCCGGCCGCGCGCCAAAGTTCCAGCCTTGCTTCCAGCCGTGCACCCGGAAGCCCGCGCGAGCGAGCTCGCGCCGCAACGAGAAGGTGGTTTGATCACCGCACAGGAAGCCCGGGATCACCAGCACCGGCTGGCCGTCGAGCGGTCCGCGCGGCCCGCGTTTGCGGAACGTCCCGATCATCCGGCCGACGTTCCAGGCGATCTCGCCCAGGTTGCGCGTCGGTGGCGCGTCGTCGCCTTCCCACTCCACGCTCAGAGGAACTCGCCTCCCATCAGCTCCTGCAGCGCCTTGGGCAGCCGCACCCGTCCGTCCTCGGTCTGGTGGTTCTCGAGCAGCGGAACGAGGATGCGCGGGCTCGCGAGTGCGGTGTTGTTGAGCGTGTGGGCGAAGCGCACTTTCCCGTCGCTGCCGCGGTAACGGATGTTGGCGCGCCGCGCCTGCCAGTCGTGCAGCGTCGAGCAGCTATGCGTCTCGCGATATTTGCCGAGGCTCGGGACCCAGCTCTCGATATCGTTCATGCGATATTTGCCGAGGCCCATGTCGCCGGTCGAGGTCTCGATCACCTGATAGGGGATTTCGAGTGCCTGCAGCAGCTCCTCCGCAAGACCGAGCAGCGTCGCGTGCCACTCGGCCGACTGCGCGCCGTCGGCCTCGCAGATCACATATTGCTCGACCTTCACGAACTGGTGGACGCGGAGCAGGCCGCGCACGTCCTTGCCGGCGCTTCCCGCCTCGCGGCGGAAGCACGGCGAGTAACCGGCGTAGAGGATCGGCAGCTTGTCGTGTTCGATGATCTCGCCCGAATGGAGCGAGGTCAGCACTACCTCGGCGGTCCCGGCGAGCCATAGATCGTCGTTGGGTAGCTGGTACGTCTCCTCGCGGTGCCCGGGAAACTGGCCCTGGTTGAGAAAAGCCTGCTCGCGGGCGATCGCGGGCACCGTGATCGGCGTGAAATTCGCAGCGGCGATCTTCTCGAGCGCCCAACCCATCAACTTGGTCTCAAGCAGTGCGAGGCGGCCCTTGAGGCAATAGGTGCGCGATCCCGAAACCTGGGTGACGCGCGACAGATCGCCCCAGTCGTTCTTCTCGATCAGTGCGACATGGTCGAGCGGCTCGAACCCGAAGCTCGGGGGCGAGCCCTCCGTGCGAATGACCGTGTTGTAGCTCTCGTCCGGCCCGACCGGAGCGCCTTCGTAAGGGATGCCCGGAAGCTGAAGCATCAGCAGCGACAGCTCGCCTTCCTTGGCGGCGAGGTCATTCTCCAGCTCCGAGGCGCGGGCGCCTGCCTCCTTGGCCTTGCGGCCGAGCTCGGCCTTTTCCTCCGGCGCCGCTTTCGGGAATTGGGCGCTGATCGCGTTGCGCTCGGCGCGCAGGCGCTCGATCTCGGTCTTCGCTCCACGCACCTCGGCATCGAGCGTCAGCAGCACGTCGAGATCGACGTCCACGCCCTTGTCGCGGATCGCGCGCTCGACCGTGTCCCGGTTTGCCTTGATGAAATCCAGTGCCAGCATGGCCGCGTGCCTAGCCGAGACTAGTCGAAGTGCAAACGCCGGTAGCGGCCGCGAAAATAGAGCAAGGGGTCGAGGCTGGCATCGAAGCTCGCCTTGACCACGCGGCCGACGAGGATGTGGTGATCGCCCCCGTCATAGACCGCGTAATTTTCGCACTCGAACACGCCGAGCGAGTCTTCGAAGATCGGCGCACCCGCTTCCCCGCACGACCAGGGCGTCTGTCCGAAACGGTCCTCGACGCGGGTCGAGAAGGTAATCGAGGCGGGCTGCTGCCCGGTCTGGAGCACGTTGATCGCGAAGTGAGTCGCGCTGGTCAGCGCGGTCGCGCTAGCCGCCTGCTTGTACAGACACACCAGCAGCAGCGGCGGATCGAGCGACACCGAGGTGAAGCTGTTGACCGTCAGCCCCGCGGGCTCGCCGGCTTCGTTGAGGCAGGTGACCACGGTCACTCCGGTCGCGAAGCAGCCAAGCGCATCGCGCAGCGTGCGGGGATCATGTCCGCTGCGATATTCGCCCTTCACCCGCTGATCGGTCATGCTGGGGCTATAACGCCAGCAACCGCTCCCGAGTCAAAGTCATCACATCGGTTATGGTCCCCTCGAGCGACTCCGATACCAGGTAGCGCGGCTGAAAGGCGTCGTGCTTGTAGGGCGTGTCGACCGCTTGCTCGACCGAGAAGGGCACCCGCTCGACCGCCTCGCTCTCCAGGCTGAAATGAGCCTCGCCGAAGCTCGAAGCGAGCCCCGCACCGAGGATTTTCAGCTCGCCTGCTTCCAGTGCCAGCCCGAACTCGACGCTGTGCCAGTAGAGCCGCGCCGCCTTGTGCCCCTGACCGGCGGCGATCGCTGCGCTGCCGAGCTCGCCGATGTGCCGGGTCATGTCGGCATACTCATGGTGCGCGAGCATCGGGATGTGGCCGAACATGTCGTGGAAGCAGTCCGGCGCCTCGAGGTAATCGAGCTGCTCGCGGGTGCGGATGAAATTGCCGACCGGGAACACTTGGCTGGCCAACATGGCGAAGAAGACGTCGTCCGGCACCAGCCCCGGCACCGCGACCGTCCGCCACCCGGTCCGCGGCTCGAGGATCGCGTTCAGCCCCTCGACGTCCGGAACGCCCGGGTGCGACAGGCGCAGCAGGTCGATCCCGTCGAGGAACGGCGACACCACGCGGCTGCCAAGCAGCTCCACCTGCCGCGCGAACAGCAGGTCCCACACCGCATGGTCCTCGGCGGTGAACGCCTCCCAGTTCTGCGGGACAACGTAGCTCTCCCAATCCTCCCCGAGCTCGCTCGGGGAGGGGGACCGTCCGGAGGACGGTGGAGGGGCCTTGTCTTCAATGTCGAGCATTCTTCGTCCTTCTCGTGAGCAATAAAAAACCCGCCGGGCGGGAGCCGAGCGGGTCGAGGTTGGTCGTCTGAGCTATGCGCGCGTCAGCCGGTCCCAACCTCGTCGGGATAGTAATAAACGGCGCTGATCGTGCGGCGGGTCATTGCGCGTCCGTATCTCATTCCAGGCCTGAACGCGCAATGTCTGCTTTCGACCCATTGCGGACATCTGCCGCCTGTGTGACATCTCCCCGCGGGGGCAGAAACATGAGATTCGGCACACTACGGCCGGAGCACGGGTGGCGCGCGTTCGGCACCGAGCTCGTCGTGGTCATCCTGGGTGTGTTGATCGCCCTATGGGCTCAGCAACTTGTGGATCGCTGGCGCTCCCGTGCCGCCGTAGCGGACCTTCGCCAATCCCTGAATATGGAGCTGGGCCAAAGCCTGGACGCATATCGCCTGCGGATCGCGCAGGGCGATTGCGCACGGCGCAGACTGGCCGAGCTTGAGGGCTGGCTGGCGGCGCAGCATAGCGGCAGGCCGACCAAACTCACCAGCCCGATTGATCGCCCGTTGGGGTTCGCGCTCGACACCACCGCTTGGGAACAGGCCGGCGACACGCTGACAAACATGCCCCTCAAACAGCGAATTGCCTATGGCACCATCTACAGTGAGCTCCGCAATTACGACCTGCTGCGTCTGCAGGAGAAAACGGTTTGGATTGGTATCCGTGGGTATGAAGGCGCTGCCGCGATCAGTCCGGAACGTCAGTTCGACTTGCACGCGCTGATCACGCAAGCTCGCGACATCGATCGATCAATTGAACTCAACTGGCAACAAGACCTGCCAAAGGAAGGTGTGAAGCTCGGCGTCAAACTCGACACGACGGATGTCCCAAGCCACTATTGGCGTGATTTGTGTCGGCCCCTGCAAACGAAACCTGCATAGTCGCGCGCGCAGAATATCCGCCACGGCGCGGTGGCAGCCGCCGCTCAGCTGATCGGACCAGCGTCCGCTTTCCACCCATTGCAGACATTAGGCCATTCGGGCAGCTTGATGAGACCATGCCCCGAACGTTCTTGGTCCTAGCCGCAATCGCCTTCGTCACCGGCAGACCCGCTTACGCCGCTAATGGCACGGTCCAAAAGGCGAGATTGATTGGGGTTTGGACCCTAGACGGCGGTTCATGTGAAGGGGACACCGCTGCGATCTACAGAGCTGATGGAACTTACGGGACGTCGGAGACAGAGGGGCGGTGGACGCTTCGCGGGAACCGGCTCTTTACAACGGTTGAAACGCAAGGGGAGGCTGGCGACACGCCAAGAGCCGTCCGACCAGTGCAGAGGAACATTGTTACTTTGGTGCGCGTGACACGCACAATCCGACTAGAGAGGTGGCGGGACGGGTCGCTCCATACGTCTCGTCGATGCGCCACGTGATGTCCGCTTTCCACCCAAAGCAGCCATTACCCGTTGGCCTGAGCAACTGCTAGAGATGGTTCGACACGTTGCCGTACATCGTGTCGATCTTGTCTCCCAGCGCATGAAACGCGCCCAGGGCCGCGATCGCGATCAGCGTGGCGACGAAGGCATATTCGATCGCATTCGCTCCGCGCTCGCATCGCACAATTTGCGTTAATCGTCGCATCGTCCACTCCCTGGTTAACGCGGGCGTGTCCACTCGACCCGGTTCGGGGACGATTCTGCTCTTGAGAAGGCTGCCAAAGGCTTGCCGGCAATGGTTAACCGGCCAGGCGGTTGATCGCCTCCGCGAGAGCCACGTCGCGGTCGGTGACGCCGCCGGCATCGTGGCTGGTCAGGCGGAAATCGACCCGGTTCCAGACGCTGGTGAACTCTGGATGGTGGTCGGCCTTCTCGGCGTGCAGTGCGACCCGGCTTAAGAAGCCGAACGCCTCGCTGAAATCCTTGAACTTGAAGGTCCGCACCAGCGCTTTGCCGCCGTCCTCGAGCGTCCATCCTTCGGGAGCGTCCATCGCGATTCTCCTGTCCTACAAGCCCTGCGTGCGATTATGCCGGCGCCAATGACCCGCTTCCAGCTTCACCCGAAAGCGCCGCCCGCAGCCGCCCTTTCGCGCGCGCCACACGCGCGCACGCGTGGGACCGCTGCGTTTGCTGCGTTTCGGATCGCTTGAAAAGCTGGGACGCGAAGCGCAACTGGCGCGCGAAGGAGAATAGAATGGCCACGCAAGTCGCCGACGAGAATACCGTCACCGGGTTTGCCAACCCGATGGGCACCGACGGCTTCGAGTTCGTCGAATATACCGCGCCGGACATCGAGCTGTTGCGCTCGCTGTTCACCCGGATGGGCTTCCCCGAGGTCGCGCGGCACAAGAGCAAGAACGTCACGCTGCACAAGCAGGCGGACTGCAATTTCATCATCAACGCCGAGCCCGGCTCCTACGCCGAGGATTACGCCAAGGCGCACGGGCCGAGCGCCTGCGCGATGGCGTTCCGGGTCAAGGACGCCAGGGCCGCGCACGAGCGGGCGCTCAAGCTCGGCGCCACCAACATCGAAGTGAGCAAGGGCGACGGCGAGCTCGATATTCCGGCGATCGAGGGCATCGGCGGCTCGCGGCTGTTCTTCGTCGACCGCTACGGCGACAATTCGATCTACGAGGTCGACTTCGACTTCCACCCCGACTGGCAGCAGCGGATGGCGGACGCCGACTCCAAGCTCACCTACATCGACCACCTCACTCACAACGTGAACCGCGGGCGGATGAGCGTCTGGGCCGACTTCTACGAGCGGCTCTTCAACTTCCGCGAGATCCGCTACTTCGACATCGAGGGCAAATCGACCGGTCTGTTCTCCAAGGCGATGACCAGCCCGTGCGGCAAGATCCGCATTCCGTTGAACGAGAGCCAGGACGACAAGAGCCAGATCGAGGAGTTCCTGCGCGAGTACAAAGGCGAGGGCATCCAGCACATCGCGCTCGGGACCTCGAACATCTACGACAGCGTCGACATCATCCGCGCCCGGGGCATTCCGTTCCAGGACACGCCCGACACCTATTACGAGCTGCTGCCCGAGCGCATCCAAGGCCATGACGAGAGCATCCCCGAGCTCGAGAAGCGGCAAATCCTGATGGACGGCGCGCCGACCGAGGGTCAGGGACTGCTGCTGCAGATCTTCACCCAGAACGTGATCGGCCCGATCTTCTTCGAGATCATCGAGCGCAAGGGCAACGAAGGCTTCGGCGAAGGCAATTTCAAGGCCTTGTTCGAGAGCATCGAGCTCGATCAGATGCGCAGGGGCGTGCTCTGACCGAAGCCTACATCTGCGACTACATTCGTACGCCAATCGGCCGCTACGCGGGTGCGCTGTCGAGCGTGCGCGCGGACGACCTCGCGGCGATCCCGATCAGGGCGCTGATCGAGCGCAACCCCGGCGTCGATTGGTCCGAGCTCGACGACGTGATCCTCGGCTGCGCCAACCAGGCCGGTGAGGACAACCGCAACCTAGCGCGGATGGCGGGCCTGCTCGCCGGCTTGCCCGACAGCTCGGGCGGAGTGACCTTGAACCGCCTATGCGGTTCGGGCCTCGACGCGGTGGCGATGGCGGCGCGGGCGATCCGCGGCGGCGAGTCCGAGATGATCATCGCCGGCGGCTCCGAGAGCATGAGCCGGGCGCCGTTCGTCATCGCTAAGGCGACATCCGCGTTCGACCGCAACGTCGAGATGTATGACACCACCATCGGCTGGCGCTTCGTCAATCCGAGGATGAAGGACGCCTACGGCGACGACACCATGCCGAGCACGGGCGAGAATGTCGCGCAGGAGTTCCAGGTGAGCCGAGAAGACCAGGACGCCTTCGCGCTGCGCAGCCAGGACAAGGCGGCGGCAGCGCAAGGCAACGGCCGCCTCGCGGCCGAGATCGTCGCCGTCGAGATTCCGCAGCGCAAGGGCGAGCCAATCGTAGTCGACAAGGACGAGCACCCGCGCGCGACCACGCTCGAAGCGCTGGGCAGGTTGAAACCGATCGTTCGTCCGGATGGGACCGTCACGGCAGGCAACGCCTCGGGCGTCAACGATGGTGCCGCCGCCATCATCATCGCCTCCGAGGAGGCGGCGAAGCGCAACGGCCTGACGCCCCGCGCTCGCGTGCTCGGCGCCGCCGTCGCCGGCGTCCCGCCGCGGATCATGGGCATCGGCCCGGCCCCCGCGACGGAGAAATTGATGAAGCGCCTCGGTCTCAAAATCGCCGACTTCGACGTGATCGAGCTGAACGAGGCGTTCGCCGCTCAGGGGCTCGCGGTGCTCCGCCGGCTGGGCGTCGCCGACGACGATCCGCGCGTGAACCCCAACGGCGGCGCGATCGCGCTCGGCCATCCGCTCGGCATGTCCGGCGCACGCCTCGCGCTGAGCGCCACCGAGGAGTTGCAGCGCAGCGGCGGCAAGCTCGCGCTCGCCACCATGTGCATCGGCGTCGGCCAGGGAATCGCGCTCGCGCTCGAACGGGTGTAACATCCCCGTCATGGCGACTGCGGCCACGATCCTCGACGAAGCGGCCATCATGGCCGCGATCGCCGACGTTCCCGATCCGGAAATCCCGGTTCTGACGGTCGGCGACCTCGGCATCATTCGCGGCTTCGTCGCCAATCCGCCGCGGGTCCGTGTAAGCCCGACCTATACCGGCTGCCCGGCCACCGTGGCGATCGAGCATTCGATCCGCGAGGCGCTCGACAAAGCAGGCTTTCAAGCGGTTCACATCGAGCGGGTGCTGTTCCCGCCCTGGACCACCGAGTGGATCACGCAGCGCGGCCGCGAACGCCTCAAGGCCTATGGGATCGCGCCGCCGAACCCGTCAGCGCTCGCCGAATGCCCGCAATGCGGCTCGGCCGATACCGAGGAGGTCAGCCGCTTCGGCGCCACTCCGTGCAAAGCCCAATGGCGCTGTAAATCCTGCCTGGAGCCATTCGAGCGCTTCAAATGCCACTGAGCGGCTAGCTCACCATTCGGCGAAGCTGCCGTCGGCGGTGCGGAAGATGGGGTTGCGCCAGCGGTGGCGGTCCTTGTCGGCCTCACGCACCGCGGCCTCGTCGATGTCGACGCCGAGGCCCGGGCCTTCCGGCACCGGCAGGTACCCGCCGACCGGGGTCAGCGCCTCCGGGTTGGTGCAGAAGTTCAGAAGGTCGTGCCCGCCGGTATTGTAGTGAATGCCGAGGCTGATTTCCTGGATCGCGTGGTTGGGCGTGCAGGCCGCGATCTGCAGGCAGGCGCCGAGCGCCAGCGGCCCCAGCGGGCAATGCGGCGCGACCGCAATGTCATAGGCCTCGGCCATGGCCGCGATCTTGCGCACCTCGAGGATGCCGCCGGCGTGGCTCAAATCGGGCTGGATGATGTCGACCGCGCCCGCTTCGAAAAAGGGCTTGAAGTCCCACCGGCTGAACAATCGCTCGCCAAGCGCGATCGGGGTCGAGGTCAGCGCGGCGATCTGCGCCAGGCCTTCGGGGTTCTCCGAGAGCAATGGCTCTTCGATGAACAGGAGGCCGAGCGGCTCCAGCGTTTTCGCCAGTTGCTTGGCCAGCGGGCGGTGGACGCGGCCATGGAAATCGAGCCCGACGTCCATGCCCAGCGCCTGAGCCGCTTCGACGCGCTTGATGACGTCGTCGAACAGTTTTGGAGTCCCGATCCAATCGAGGTCAGCGGTGGCGTTCATCTTGACCGCGGTGAAGCCCTGGTTGCGACGAACCTCCGCGGCCTCCGCGATCTCATGCGGCCGATCGCCGCCGATCCAGGCGTAGGAGCGGACCTTGTCGCGCACCTTGCCGCCGAGCATCTGCCAAGCGGGCAGCCCGAGCGCGCGGCCCTTTAAATCCCACAGCGCCTGCTCGAGCCCGGCGAGGGCGCTCATCAGCACCGCGCCGCCGCGGTAGAAGCCGCCGCGGTAACCGACCTGCCAGATGTCCTCGATGTTGAACGGGTCGACGCCGATGAAACGGTCGCGCAGCGCCTCGAACGCCCCGTCGACCGCCTCGGCCCAGCCTTCGAGGCTCGCTTCACCCCAGCCGAAGGCGCCGTCCTCGCTCTCGACGCGGACGAATAGCCAGCGCGGCGGCGCATAGAAGGTCTCGATTCGGCCGATCTTGCGCGTCGTCATGCTTCCTCCGCCTTGGCCGCCTGCGTCCCGCTGCCGCCGAAGCGACGCCCGGCCGCGTCATCGTCATCTTCGTCCGGATGCTCGCCGACGCGCTTGATGGGCACCACGAGGCACACGCTCGAAGCCGGCAGCACGTTGCGCCAGTCGGCGATCAATTGCTTGTACGCCCGGCCGACATTGCGGATCTTGCGGTCGAGATCGAACAGCCCGAGCGGGTTGACGTTGCCGTTCTGCTCGCGAAGCGCGGTGTCCCAGTCGATCTGGTCGGTCAGCGAATACCAGGTGAAGCCCACGGTCGGGATTCCGACGTTGCGCAGCCTCAGAACGTTCGCCCACTCCTTCCACAGCCATTTGACCGCTTCGTCGCCGTGCGGGCCTTCCCACAGGTTGGTCTCGGTGTGCATCACCGGAAGCCGGTAGCGGTTGTAATATTGGCGGGTGATCTCGGAATAGCCGAAGGTCTCGCCGGCGGCGACGGTGTGGCCGTCGGCGAACACGCGGTGCTCGTTGAGCTGGTAATAATCGTTGCCGAGGATGCAATGCTGCTTGAGGCGGTGGTCGAGGAACCACTCATATTCCTCGCGGGTCATCCCGCTATCCAGCAGATATTGGTACATGCCGCTATCGACCCGCCGTCCGTAATTGAGGTCGAGGCTGAGGAACCGCATCTGGTTCAGGACCTCGGCGCGGCCGATCGCGGCGGGCGAATCGGCGTGGTAATATTCCGACGATTCCGACTGGATGAAGATCGCGTCGTGGCGGCGCTTGAGGATCTCGATCATCCCCAGGACATTGGCTTTGACGAGGTGCTTGATCGCGGTGACGAACGAGCGGTCGTCCTTCAACTGCTCGTTCCACCAGCCGTATTTCGCGGAGAACACCGCGCAGATGAACATCTCATTGATCGGGGTGTACAATTGCACCCATGGGAAGCGTTCCGCGAAGGCCCCGGCATAGTCGGAGAACAGCCGAGGGAAATCGGGATTCTGGAAGTTGCCGAGCCAGTCGGGCACGCCGAAATGGCAGAGGTCGACGATCGGCGTGATCTCGCGTCGCTTGAGCTCCGCGAAGGTGAGGTCGGCGAATTCCCAGTCGAACTTGCCCGGCCCAAGGTAAGTCTTGTGGATCGGCGGTCCATAGCGGAGGAAATTGATGCCGATTTCCTGGACGCAGTCGAAGTCCTCGCGCCAACGCTCGTAATGGCCGCAGACGTCCATCTCGTCGATGCGGATCTTGCCGTGGTTGATCGTCGGGATGCTGTTTTCGATCCCGGTCGCGAACATGAAGTTGGCGATGGCCTAGTCTCCTAAGGTCTCGTCAGCCGTCATAGGGGACGTCAGCCAGTCCCCTCGCCCCTGGAACCGTCATAAACAACCCCCCGGCATTTGGTTGCATTTCCAGGGCCGATTGATCGAGGTCAATGCTCGCCGAAGTAACGTACAGCCGGTCGAGATCGGGTCCGCCGAAGGCGCAGCTGGTGGGGCGCTGGACGGGCATTTTGACGGTCTCGACCCACTCGCCCGCCGCCGAGAAGCGGCGAATGCACCAGCCGTCCCAGAAGGCGATCCACAGGCAGCCGTCGCTGTCGACGGTCATTCCGTCGGGGTAGCCGTCGCCCGGGCCGAATTGGAGGAAAGTGCGGCGGTTGGCGGCTTGGCCATCGGCGCCGAGGTCGAAGGCATACGTCACCTGCCGCGCGGAATCGCTGTGGTACATGATGTCGCCGGACGGGCTGAAGGCCGGGCCGTTGGTTACTTTGTAGCCGCTATCTACGGCGGCCCAGCCAGTTGGCGCCACGCAGTAAAGCGTTCCCGTCGCGGCCCGCTCGCTATCGTCCATGGTGCCCGCCCAGAACCGCCCGCGGCGGTCGACTTTCCCATCGTTGAAGCGGTTATCCGGAAGCTGCTCCTCGGGCTTGGCGATGATCTCGAACCGGTCCGCGGCCGGATCGACAAGGGCGATGCCGTCTTCCGTCCCGGCAATGAACCCACCGCTTTTCCTCGGCGCCAGCGAGCCGATGCGCAGCGGCGTCGGCCACTCGGCCAGCCGGCCGTCCCCGTCGAGCCGGAAGATTTTCCGGCCCTTGATATCGAGCCAGTAAAGCGCCGACTCGCGCGTCACCCAGACCGGCCCTTCTCCGAGCACGGCGTGAACGTCCGCGATGCATTGCACCTCCGCCATTCGCATTGCCCTAGACAACAATGTCGGTGGAGCGAAGTTGCGCGGGCGCAGTTGTTGGCCCCATGGGCGAGGCCATGCGCTGGATGGACGGATTTATTGCGGTCGACTGGGGCACGACCAATCGGCGCGGCTACCGGATCGATTCGTCGGGCGAATGCCCAGGCGAGTTCGAGGACGGCAAGGGCATTTTGTCGGTGCCCAGCGGCGGCTTCCCGGCTGCGGTCGCGGAAATCCGCGAGCGGCTCGGCGATCATCCGCTTCTTCTCGCCGGCATGATCGGATCCAATCGCGGCTGGGTCGAGGCGCCTTACGTGCCCTGCCCGGGAGGAATCGATGAGCTGGCGGCGGCGCTGGTCTGGCCCGGCGAGCGCGAGGCGATCGTGCCTGGCATGTCCTATGTCGGCCAAGGGCGTGCCGACGTGATGCGCGGCGAGGAGGTGCAGCTGCTGGGCGGCGTCGCGTCGGGCCTGGTCGATCCCGAGGGCTTCGTCTGCCACCCAGGCACCCACAACAAATGGGCATTGCTGCGCCATGGCAAGTTGCAGACCTTCGGCACCGTGATGACGGGCGAGCTGTTCAACCTGCTGAAGGAGCACAGCATCCTGTGCGACCTCCTGCAAGGACCGGTGGAGGTCAACGACGCCTTCAGGCAAGGGGTGCGCGACGCGATGGAGCGCGAATTGCTTCCCGCGTCGCTGTTCGGAATCCGTGCCGCTGTGCTCCTTGGCCAGAAGCCCAAGGAAGACGCGCCGTCCTACACCAGCGGGCTGCTGATCGGAACCGACGTGCGCATTGGCCTCACCTGGCCGCTGACGGCGCAGATCGCCGTCATGGGACGCCCCGAGCTGACCCGGCTCTATGCGGCGGCGATCGCGGAATCCGGTCGCGAAACGATCGAGCTCGACGGGGAACGCTGCTTCCTCGCGGGCATTGGGGAGATCGCGAAGAGGATTTCATGAGCCCGACCGAAACCCTGCGCCACTATCTCGTGCAATGCCCGCTGATCGCGATCATCCGCGGGGTGACGCCCGACGCGGCCGAGGCGATTGGCGACGCCATTTACGAGGGCGGCATCCGGATTATCGAAGTGCCCCTGAATTCGCCGGACCCATTCGGAAGCATCGAGCGGCTGGCTGCAAAATTTGGCGAGCAGATACTGGTGGGCGCCGGGACCGTGCTTCGCTGGAGCGAGATTCATGACGTCAAGGCTGCGGGAGGCCGGCTCGTGGTCTCGCCCAACACCAACAGCGAGGTGATCGCGGCGACAGCGGAAGCCGGATTGGTGTCTTGCCCGGGCTATTTCACGCCCTCCGAAGCGTTTGCCGCTCTCGAGGCGGGAGCGACGGCGCTCAAGCTGTTCCCCGCGGAGGGCGCATCGCCCGCAGTGCTGAAGGCCCAGCGCGCGGTGCTTCCCAAGGATGTGCCCGTGCTGATCGTCGGCGGCGTCGCTCCGGACAATATGCAGCCCTGGATCGACGCCGGCGCTGCCGGCTTCGGGCTCGGGTCAGGCCTGTACAAGCCCGGCCAATCGCCGGCCGAGACACTCGAAAAGGCACACGCTTATGTCGCCGGGGTGCGGTCTTGAAGCCGATCAAGATTGCGATCCTCGGCTTCGGCAAGATCGCCGCCGATCAGCATGTTCCTGCCATCGAGGCCAATCCGCGGTTCGACCTGCTCGCGACGTCGAGCCGGTCCGGCGAGGGCGTCGCGCAGAGATTCACCGACTGGCGCGAGCTGATCGGCGCCGTCGATGGGCTTGAGGCGGTGGCGATCACCACGCCGCCCGAACCGCGCTACGACATGGCGCGCGAATGTCTCCTCGCCGGGCTTCACTGCCTGCTCGAAAAGCCGCCTACCACCGGAACCGCCGAGATCGCCGATCTCGATTGCCTGGCGCAAGCGGAACAGCGGACCTTGTTCACCACCTGGCATGCCCAGCACCATGCGACGGTCGATGCGGCCGCCAAGGCGCTCGCCGGCAAGCGCATCCGGTCGATGGCGATCCACTGGCACGAGGACTTCCATAAATGGCACCCCGGCCAGCAATGGATCTGGGAGCCGGGCGGGTTCGGCGTGTTCGATCCGGGGATCAACGCCTTTTCGATCGCGACGAAGATTTTCCCCGGCGGCCTGTTCGTGCGCTCGGCCGACCTCAGCGTGCCGCGGAACAGTCAAACGCCGATCGCCGCCGACATCGGCTTTTTCAGCCCCGAGGCCGATGGTCCACTGACCGCAAGTCTCGACTGGCGTCGAAGCGAAGACGAGGAATGGACCATTGCCGTCGGGACTACCGACGGCACATCGCTTCGTCTGGAAGACGGCGGCGCAAGGCTGGTCCTCAATGGCGACGTTCACGAGGACCACGGGCCGGGCGAATATCCCGACATTTATTCGACCTTCGTCGACCTGATCGACCAACGCAGCAGCCTCGTCGACGTCGCGCCGCTCCGGCTTGTCGCCGACTGCCTCCTCGTCGGCCGCAGGATCGAGGTCGATCCAGTTTAAGTCGGGCATTGAGCCGGATCGCGGCGTGGAACGCGATCGGCTCGCGCGCGTAATGACGGCGGGGCGCCGCGCCTGGGAGACGAAATGGCCGAGGTCATGGCCGATGAGCTGATTCAGGCTGACGAGGCATTCGCCGGTAACCGCCTGCTGTCGACCTTCTCGGCGGAGGCCCGCGGCTTGATCGAGCCGTTCGGAACGCTGGTTGCCCTTGCCGAAGGCGAGGAAGTGCTGCGGCGCGGCGATGAGGTCGAGGCGAGCCTGTTCCCGGTCGGGTCGACGATGATCTCGATGGGAGTCGAATTGTCGGGCGGACGGTCGATCGAAGTCGCATCAGTCGGCCGCGAAGGGGCGGTCGGAGGAATCGTAAGCTGCGGTCACGCGCCCGCTTTTTCACGCGCCGAAGTATTGATCGGCGGGTCGGCATTCCGCGTCCCGATGAAAGCCCTGGAAGAGGCCAAGGGGCGCTCGCCCTTCATCGCCAACCTGTTCTGCCGCTTTTCCGACTATTTGCTGTCGCAGGTCATGCAATCAGCCGCTTGCACCGCTTTTCATTCCATCCCCGAGCGAGCCGCGCGCTGGCTGCTCCATGCGCAGGATCGCGCGGGCGACCGCATCGAGCTCACGCAGGAGGCGTTCGCATCGCTGCTCGGCGTCCAGCGCACGACGGTCAATGCCGTCATCCGCGAGCTCCAGGAGGAAGGATTGGTGACGACGGGGCGCGGAGTCGTCCGCGTCGCCGACCGCGCGGGCCTCAAGCGTCGCGCGTGCGAATGCTACCGGACGCTCGAGGATCATTTCGGCGCGGTCATTGGCACCACCGGAATTGGCGCCCGAAGGGGCTGATCCGGTTAGTTGTTTTGAATGTTCGAACGCGTTTTGACGGCCGCCGCAGCGGATGCCTCCGCGCATAGCGGCTCGCTCTCGGTGAGAGTGATCGGCGACCAGTCGTCGGTTGCCATCATCCGCGCTCCCGTGCCCTCGACTTTCTTGATGTCGTAGCCCGCCTTCATGGCCATCAGCTGCGGGGTCGCGGCGTCCCACTCCTTCACGATCGTGAACGGCTTGTGCATTCGCTTGCCGGTCGCCTGGCCCGAAGCCTGATCACGCGGACTGATCACCTGGTACTGGGCGGCATGAATGACGCCCGCGGCGCAATTCAACCGGATGACCGCCGTGTCCGGACGCCCGTCGCCGTCGAGATCGCCGGTGCTCTTCGCCTTGAGATAGATGAAGCCTTGCGGAGTCTCGCGCGCGACTGAGTCGATCTTGAGGTAATAATCCGCGCTGGCGGCAGTCGCGGCGGTGGACAACAGCAAGGCAACGCCCGTCGTGAACTGCAATGTGCGCATGACCAATCTCCCCCGGGAGGCGCGCAGGATGCGCCTCGATTGGACTTCAGGCAAGCAATCTCCAGCCCAGCACTTCGCCGGCCTGGAACGGCACGACTCCCGCGAGTTCGTCCGGAACGCGGGCCTCACTGCGCTCCAGCGTCACGCTCCCCTCGTTGAGGGGCAGGCCGTAGAAGCGCGCCCCATTCTCTGACGCGAAAGCTTCGAAATGATCGAGCGCGCCTTCTTCCTCGAACACCGTCGCATAGCTTTCGAGCGCGAACGGCGCATTGAAGATCCCGGCGCAGCCGCACGATGATTCCTTCGCCTCGCGACTGTGCGGCGCGCTGTCGGTGCCGAGGAAGAATTTCGGCGAGCCCGAGCTCGCGGCCTTGCGCACGGCCAGGCGATGCTCCTCGCGCTTGGCGACCGGCAGGCAGTACGCATGCGGCCTCAAGCCACCGGCGAAAATCGCATTGCGATTGAGGATCAGATGTTGCGGCGTGACGGTCGCGGCCAAGCCGTCCCCCGCCTGCAGCACGAATTGAACGGCCTGCGCGGTCGTAATGTGCTCGAACACGATCTTCAGTCCTGGAAAGTCGCGCGTCACCGGTGCGAGCACGCGCTCGATGAACACGGTTTCGCGATCGAACACGTCGATGCGCGGATCGGTGACCTCGCCGTGGACGCACAGCACCATTCCGATGCGCTCCATCCGCTCCAGCACCGGGTAGATGTTGCGGATGTCGGTGACCCCGCTGGCGCTGTTGGTGGTCGCGCCCGCCGGATAGAGCTTGGCGGCGATCCACGCGCCGGTCTCGAACCCGCGGGCGAGCTCATCCTGGCTCGTCGAATCCGTGAGGTAGCAGGTCATCAGCGGCGTGAAGCCCGGCCCGGTCGCGTCGACGATCCGCGCGCGGTAGGCGCTTGCTTCTTCCGGCGTAGCGATCGGCGGCACCAAATTGGGCATGACGATCGCCCGCGCGAACTGGCGCGCGGTAAAGGGTGCCACGGCCTTCAGCATCTCGCCGTCGCGCAAATGCGCGTGCCAGTCGTCGGGCCGGCGGATCGTCAGTGTTTCATTTGCCACGCGGGCTACCTAACTGACGGATATGCTGGCGACCACCCTGACCGACCGCGCGCTCGTTCGACTGTCCGGCGAGGACGTGCACGGGTTTATGCAGGGCCTGGTGACGAACGATGTGACCGGCACGCTGCCGGTGTGGGCCGGGCTCCTCACGCCTCAAGGCAAGTGCCTGTTCGACTTCCTGGTGTGGGCGGATGGCGGGGACCTCCTGCTCGATTGCGAGGCCGCGGCCGCTGATGACCTGATCAAGCGGCTGACGATCTACCGTCTGCGCCGGCCGATCACGATTGAACGCGATTTGTCGCTCGCGGTGCACTGGTCGGTGGAGGGCGCCGAGGGCGTTCCCGATCCGCGCCTGGCGGACCTTGGCCGGCGTTGGCTCCAGCCTAGTACCCCTGCGAAGGCAGGGGTCCAGTCCGAACAAAAAGAGTCTGGGCTCCTGCCTTCGCAGGAGCACAAGTGGCTCGAGCATCGGCTGCGCCTCGGGATCACCGAGGGCCGCGCCGAGCTCGGCGACGTGCTCTGGCTCGAATGCAACGCGGTCGAGCTTAACGGCGTGAGCTTCTCGAAAGGCTGCTTCGTCGGGCAGGAGAATACGGCGCGGATGAATTGGCGTGCCAAGGTCAACCGCCGGCTGGTCGTGGTCGAGAGTCGCGAAGAAGGCCCGCGCCTGCGCATTGCCTATCCGGGGCTCGGCCTGGCTGTCGAACATCGCCGCACGGACGACCTCGACGGCACCATCATTCCCGCTTGGCTCGCTCGCTCGCTCGCTCAGCCAAGCACCGCATAGGCACGCACCGGGAAGGTTCCCATGCCCTTCACCTTGGGCGGCACCGCGGAGAAGCGAAAGCCCTCGTCGGGCAGGGCGCCGAGCCCGGTCATGTGCTCGCAGATCGGAATGCCGGCGCCGAGCAGGCGGGTGTGAATCGGCCGGGCGCGGACGTGCATGTTGTCGATGTTGCAGCTGTCGATGCCGACGATTCGCGCGCCATGGTCGACGAGCCAGTCCGCGGCCTCGGGGGTGACATAAGGATGCTCGCCGAAATAGGCGTCGCTTCGCCAGTGGCGGTCCCAGCCGGTGTGGAAAAGCACGGCTCTTCCGGCGACCTCGTGTCCTTCGAGATGCTGCGGCTCGATCGCGAGGCCATTCTCCCACGGCCGCCGGATGACGATGCCGGGCACATCGGCCAGCGACGGCAATTCCAGCTCGGACAAGTCGGCGCCGTCGGCATAACGATGAAAGGGGCTGTCGAGATAAGTGCCGGTATTGGCGACCATGTCGATACGCCCGATCTGGAAGGTCGAGCCGTCATCGTAATTGGCCGCCGTGCTTGTCCGCTCCCAGAAGTCGCAGATATGCGGCCCGGGCAGGCCCTTGTACGTGGTCATCCCGTCCTCAATCACATGGCTGAGGTCGATGATCTCCGCGCGATCCGCCATAAAGCAATTCCCCCGATCAGCATCCAGACCACATTGAGCGTCGTCGACGGTAACGCGCCGTGCCACCAGCCGTTGACCACAAACCCGGCGGCGCCGAACACATTCATCCACTGATACAACCGCGACTGCCCTGTCAGCTTGCCCGCCGACAGCAGCCCATAGGCCGCAAGGATCAGAAGCGCGCCCGCCCAGCCGACGACTTCGACCGTGAGCTGGATCGGGCTCAGGCGGCCAGTCTCCGCAGCACGTACTGAAGGATTCCGCCCGAGCGAAAATATTCGAGCTCGTTGTAGGTATCGATGCGGCAGCGCGCGGTGAAGCTGCTGGTGGTGCCGTCCTGCTTCGTGACATGAACCTCGACATCCTGGCGCGGTTCGATCGCCGCAACGCCCGAGATGCTGAAGGATTCGCTTCCATCGAGTCCCAGGCTTTCGGCATTCTCGCCATCGCGGAACTGGAGCGGGAGCACGCCCATGCCGACCAGGTTGGAGCGGTGGATGCGCTCGAAGCTCTCGGCGATGACGGTCCGGACGCCGAGCAGCAGCGTGCCCTTCGCCGCCCAGTCGCGTGAGCTGCCGGTGCCATATTCCTTGCCGGCGAGGATGATGAGCGGCGTGCCGTCATGCTCGTAGGCCATGGCCGCATCGTAGATCGGGAGGATCTCGCCCGTCGGGGCATAACGCGTGAAGCCGCCCTCGACATTGTCGAGCATGCGGTTGCGGATGCGGATGTTGGCGAAGGTGCCGCGCATCATCACCTCGTGATTGCCGCGCCGCGCGCCATAGCTGTTGAACTCGGCGCGGCTGACCTGATGCTCGAGCAGGTAGCGGCCGGCCGGGCTGTCGGGCTTGATCGCGCCCGCCGGCGAGATGTGATCGGTCGTGATCGAATCGCCGAACATTGCCAGCGTCCGCGCGTCCTTGATGTCCTCGGGCGGTTTCGCGGTCATCGTCATCCCCGTGAAGTACGGGGGGTTCTGAATGTAGGTCGAGCCGGCCGGCCAGCCGTAGGTCGCGCCGCCTTTGACTTCGATCGCGCGCCAGCGGTCGTCGCCGCGGTAGACGTCGGCATAGCGGCTGCGGAACATGTCGGAATGGACGTGTGCATCGACCAGCGCGCGCACTTCCTCGTTGCTCGGCCAGATGTCCTTAAGGAACACCGGCTCACCGGTGGGCGAGGTGCCGAGCGGTTCGGCCGTCATGTCGGACCTGACAGTTCCCTTGAGCGCGTAGGCGACCACCAGCGGCGGCGACGCGAGGTAATTGGCCCGGCAATCGGGCGACACGCGGCCCTCGAAGTTGCGATTGCCCGACAGGACGCTGACGGCGACCAGGTCGCGGTCGTTGATCGCCTTGCTGATCGGCTCGGCGAGCGGACCGCTATTGCCGATGCAGGTAGTGCAGCCATAGCCGACCAGGTCGAAGCCGAGCGCATCGAGGTCCTCGGCAAGCCCGCTGGCCTTGAGATAATCGGTGACCACCTGGCTTCCGGGCGCGAGGCTGGTCTTGACCCATGGCTTGGTCGTCAGCCCTTTCTCGCGCGCTTTGCGCGCGACCAGGCCGGCCGCGACCAGCACCGACGGGTTGGAGGTGTTGGTGCAACTGGTGATCGCGGCGATCACGACGTCGCCGTTGCCGACGTCATAGTCCGCGCCTTCAACCGGCACGCGGGGATCATTGTGCTTCTTGTAGGTCCCCTCGAGCTCGGCGTTGAACTGGTCGTCGACGTCTTTCAGAAGAACCTTGTCCTGCGGCCGCTTCGGGCCCGCCAGCGAGGGCTCGATCGTCGCCATGTCGAGCTCGAGCGTATCGGTGAACAACGGCTCGGGCGATCCCGCGTCGCGCCACAAGCCCTGCGCCTGGGCATAGGCCTTGACCAGAGCGATGCGGTCGGCGTCGCGGCCGGTCAGCTCGAGATAGTCGATGGTCCGCTGGTCGATCGGGAAGAAACCGCAGGTCGCGCCATATTCCGGCGCCATGTTGGCGATCGTCGCCCGGTCGGCCAGCGTCAGCGCGTCGAGTCCGGGGCCGTAGAATTCGACGAAACGGCCGACGACGCCCTTCTGGCGCAGCATCTGGGTGACCGTCAGGACAAGGTCCGTCGCGGTGATCCCTTCGCCGAGCCCGCCCGATAAGCGGAAACCGACGACTTCGGGGATCAGCATGCTGACCGGCTGGCCGAGCATTGCCGCCTCGGCCTCGATCCCGCCGACGCCCCAGCCGAGGACGCCGAGGCCGTTGACCATGGTCGTGTGGCTGTCGGTACCGACCAGAGTGTCGGGATACGCCACCATTTCGCCGGACTGATCCTCGCCGGCCCACACGCATTGAGCGATATATTCGAGGTTGACCTGGTGGCAGATGCCGGTGCCGGGCGGAACCACCTGGAAGTTGTCGAACGCTTGGCTGCCCCACTTCAGGAACTCATAGCGCTCGCCGTTGCGCTGATATTCGAGCTCGACGTTCTTGCCGAACGCGCGCGGGGTGCCGAACTCGTCGACCATCACGCTGTGGTCGATGATGAGGTGAACGGGCACGAGCGGATTGATCTTCTGCGGATCGCCGCCGAGCCCGGTCATCGCGTCGCGCATCGCGGCGAGGTCGACCACCGCCGGAACTCCGGTGAAGTCCTGCATCAGCACGCGGGCCGGACGGTACTGGATCTCGCGCGAGATCTTCCGCTCCTTCTGCCAGTCGGCCATCGCCTGGAGGTCGTCGCGGGTGACCGTCTTGCCGTCCTCGAAGCGCAGCAGATTCTCCAGCAGGACTTTCATCGAGAACGGAAGCCGCGAAATGTCGCCGAGCGTCTCGGCCGCCTTGGCCAGCGAATAATAAGCGTAGCTCTTGCCCGCCGCCTCGAGGGTTGAACGGGTCCTGAGGCTGTCCTGGCCGGAGGGGATCATCGGCGTCCTTGGTTTCGAGCGGGTGACGGGGCGTGCGCGCCCTTAGCAACCACCGCTGCAAGCGGCAAACCGCCGCTCAGATCCAGCCGCGCCGTTTGAAGTACAGATAGGGCAGGATCATGCTGGCGAGCATCAGCACCAGCGATGCCGGATAGCCCCACATCCACTCGAGCTCCGGCATGTGATGGAAGTTCATGCCGAAGATGCCGGCAACCAGCGTGGGCGGCAGGAACACCACCGCCGCCCAGGAAAAGAGCTTCATCGCGGCATTCTGCTCGATGCTGATGAGGCCGAGCGAAGCGTCGAGCAGAAAGGTGAGATTGTCGGACAGGAAGCTCGAATGTTCGCTCAAGGACGTGATGTCCGTCGTCAGGCTGGTGAGGTGGTGCCGGGCGTCGACCTGCTCCTTGGCATGCATCAGGTTGGAACCGCCAAGGAAGCTCAGCATCCGGTTCGAGCTCACCGCCGAATAGCGGATTTTCGCCAATAGGGTTTGCGCTCGCCCGATCCGGGTCAGCAGGGCCGTGAGGCGGGTCGCGGGAATTCGCCTCGCCTCGAGGTCGCGCGCGAAAATGTGCGACGAGATCTGCTCGATCTCCGCGCCGACATTTTCCAGCTCGTCGGCGAGCCGATCGATGATCGCGTCGAGCAAGCGGACCAGGACCGTCACCGAATCGCGCGCAAGACCGGGCTCGCGCTGAACGTGCCCGGCAAACGCCAGCACGGGCTTGGGCGTCGCGTAGCGAATCGTGACCAGGCGGCCGTTGGCGAGCACGAAACCGACGGGGGTCGTGGACGGGGCTCCGTCGGCGACGCCGTAAAGGACGCTGACGGTCATGTAGAGCACGCCGTCGCGCTCATAGAGCCGGCTCGAAGGCTCGATCTCCTTCATCTCGTCTTCGGTGGGGATGCCGACCTGGATGCAGCGCTCGACCAGCGCTTCTTCTTGCTTGGTCGGTTCTTCGAGGTCGATCCACGTGGCCCCGTCCGGAATGCGCTCGACCTCAGGGTCGATCACGCTTCCGTCGCAGCCCGGTCCGTAAGTGCGCAGCATCGGGCGCGTGTGTCCGATGATCGACACGGCTTTGCAAGCCGGTTTGCTCTGCTACCCTTGCAAAGGCATGACCCGCAGCCGCGCCGCGTTTGCGGCAATCCTCATCCTCGTTGCCGCGGCCGCGATCCTGCTGGCGATGGGCCGCAATCCAATGTGCACCTGCGGAACGATCGACCTGTGGGTCGGCGAACGGGACAGCGCCAGGACGAGCCAGATGCTCGCGGACTGGTACAGCCTCAGCCACATCGTCCACGGCCTGTTGTTCTACGCGGCGCTATGGCTGGTCGCCCGGCGTCTGCTCCCCGAGTGGCGCTTCCTGATCGCCCTGATCATCGAATCGGCATGGGAGGTGACGGAGAACACGCCGTTCATCATCGACCGCTATCGCGAGACCACGGCCGCGCTCGGCTACACCGGCGACAGCGTCATCAACTCGCTGTCCGACATTCTGATGATGGCCGCCGGCTTCTTGATCGCGCGCAAGCTTCCGATCTGGGCCTCGGTCGCGCTGCTGATCGTGCTCGAAGTCGTGCCGCTGTTCGTCATCCGCGACAATCTGACGCTCAACGTGTGGAACCTGCTCGCCTCGAACCCCGCGGTCGCCGCCTGGCAGGCGCGCCACTGACCGGCACCAATCCTTGTCCGAAGCATTGATACGGCGACCTTTTCGGGAGCAGCCCTGGTGAAACATCTGATGATCTTCGCGCTCGCGGCGGCGGCGATGGCCGCGCCGGTTCAGGCCGGCGAAGTGTTCGGCGGCCTTTACGTGCATGATGTCGACACGCCGCTTACCATCAGCGGTGTCGAAGGCGGCGCCGACGTCCAGGTCGGCTATCGCGGCGGGCGCATCGGACACACCCCGCTTCAGCCGTACGCGTTCGGCGCGATCAACACCGCGGGCGAGACGAGCTACGCCGCCGTCGGCCTGTCGGCGAGGTTTGGCAGGCAGGTCTACATCCGCCCCGGCGTCGGGATCGCCATTCACAACGGCTCGGCGAGGAACTTCGAAGACCCGACCAACGGCAAGATCGACTTCGGCAGCCGCGTGCTGTTCGAGCCCGAGCTTGGCCTGGGGTTCCAGGTCAACAGCCGGCTCAGCGTCGAGGCGAGCTGGGTGCACATGAGCCACGCCCAGCTGTTCGGCCGGCAGAATCCCGGAATCGACAATCTCGGCGTGCGCCTGAACCTCGGGCTTTAGCGCCCGATCATCTTCTCCGCCTTGACGACGCGATCGAAGGTCGCCTCGTCGACGAGACCCAGCTCGAGTCCCGCTTCCTTCAGCGTCTGGCCGGTCTTGTGCGCGTGCTTGGCGATCGCGGCGGCATTATCGTAGCCGATCTCCGGCGCGAGCGCGGTGACCAGCATCAGCGACCGGTTCATCAGCTCGCCGATGCGCTTCTCGTCAGGCTCGGCGCCGTCGAGCAGCCGCTCGGTGAAGCTCTCCATACCGATCGACAGCAGGTTGATCGAGCGGATCACATTGGCCCCGATCAGCGGCTTGAACACGTTGAGCTCGAGATGACCCTGGAGCCCGCCGATGGTCACCGCGACGTGATTGCCGATGACCTGGGCGGCAACCATCGTCAGCATCTCGGCCTGGGTCGGGTTGACCTTGCCCGGCATGATCGAGCTCCCGGGCTCATTCTCGGGCAGCTTCAATTCGCCCAGGCCGCAACGGGGGCCGGAGCCGAGCAGGCGGATGTCGTTGGCGATCTTGCTCAGCGCGACCGCGACCGTGTTGAGGACGCCCGACAGCTCGACGAGCGTGTCATGCGCGGCGAGCTCGGCGAATTTGTTGGGCGCCGAGGTGAACGGCAGCTGGGTGAGCTTGGCGACTTCCTTCGCGAACTCCGCACCGAAGCCTTGCGGCGCGTTAAGGCCGGTCCCGACCGCGGTGCCGCCCTGCGCGAGCTTAAACACCCGCGGCATCACCGACTGGACGCGTTCGATGCAGTCCTGAACCTGCGCAGCATAGCCCGAGAACTCCTGGCCGAGGGTCAGCGGGGTTGCGTCCTGCAGGTGGGTGCGGCCGATCTTGACGATCGAATCCCACCGCCGCGCCTGGTCGGCCAGGCGCGCCTGCATGGTTTCGAGGGCGGGGATCAGCCGGCTCGTGACGGCGCGGGCGGCGGCGATATGCATCGCCGTCGGGAAGCTGTCGTTCGACGACTGGCTCTTGTTGACATGGTCGTTGGGGTGGACCGGCTCCTTGCCGCCGCGCTTGCCGATCAGGATCTCGTTGGCCCGGCCGGCGATCACTTCATTGGCGTTCATGTTGGATTGCGTGCCGGAGCCGGTCTGCCAGATGACCAGCGGGAACTGGCTGTCGAGATCGCCCCGGGCGACTTCGCCGGCGGCCTGCTGGATGATTTCCGCGAGCTTGGGATCGAGCCCGCCGATCCGCGCATTCACCCGTGCCGCCGCCTGCTTGATGAAGCCGAGCGCGTGAACGATCTCGAGCGGCATCTGCTCGCGCGGCCCGAACGGGAAATTCTCGATCGAGCGCTCGGTCTGCGCGCCCCAGTACGCGTCGGCCGGGACTTCGATCGGCCCGAAGCTGTCGGTCTCGGTGCGGGTATCGGTCGACATTGGCCCTCTTCACTTCACGTGAAGCGGCTCCTGCTATTTCTTCTTGGTAAAGTCCACGCTGACGACATTCGACCCGTCTTCCGCGCCCTCGCTCTTGGGCGCGTCATTCTCCGCTTCCTCATGCTCTTCGGGCGGCTCCTCGGCGGCATTGGCCTGGAACGTCAACGCGAACTCCACCGCCGGATCGTGGAACTGGGTGACCGCGGCGAACGGCACGTGGAGGAGCGCGGGAACGCCGCCGAAGGACAGCCCGACAGTAAAGTCGTCGTCCTCGACCTTGAGGTCCCAGAAGCGGTGCTGGATGACGATCGTCATCTCGTCGGGAAAGCGCTCCATCAAATGCTTGGGGATCGAGACGCCGGGCGAGCGGGTCTTGAAGGTGATGTAGAAATGATGGTCGCCGGGCAGCCCGCCCGAGCGCTCGACTTCGCCGAGCACCCGTCCGACCACCGCTCGCAGCGCGTCTTGCACGATCTCGTCGTAGGGGATCAGGCTTTCCGGGCTCTCGTCGGTCATCGCTTTCAAAGTGGTAGCGAGCGCCGCTTCCCGGTCAAGCGACTCGGCGACGTCGCTAGAGTGGGGCGGCGGCCATCAATATCTCACAGGCGCCCGACAGCCCGGTCTTCCAGCAATTGGTGAAATAGATGGTTTTGCCGTCCGGGGCCCATTTTGGCGCCGTCGCGCGCCCCTCGGTGTTGGCGACCAGCGTGACGTTCTTCCCGTCCGCGTCCATGACGAAGATCTGGTAGCTCGAGTTGCGGTTCGCAGCGAAGGCGATGCGCTTGCCGTCGGGCGACCAGGCGGGCCAGCCTTCGAACGCCGGGTGGTCGGTGAGGTTCTTGAGGTTCGTCCCGTCCGCATCCGCAACGAAGACCTCGCTGTTAATATCGAGCATCTTGCGAAAGGCGATCTTGCGTCCGTCGGGCGAGGGGACGGGATAGGTGTTGACGCCCCCGCTGATGACCGTCGCGATCTTTCCGCTGGCGACGTCGATCCGATAGACTTCGGCGGCATTCTTGCGCGGCGGGTCGAGGTCGTCGTTGGTGCAATAGAGGATCGACTTGCCGTCCGGCATCCATGCCGGGTGGATCGGGCTCTGCGTCGGCGGAGTCAGCCGCCGGCTGCCGCTGCCGTCGATGTTCATCACGTAGAGCCCGTTGCGGCCGTTCTCGATGCGGACATAGGCGACCTGCCGGCCGTCCGGCGACCACGCCGGATCCTCGATGTCGGCGCTGTCCTTGAGCAATTGGCGTTCGCCGCGCCCGTCCGTGCCGGCGATAAATAGAGTCTCTCGGCCTTCGAGCGCCTTCAGGAACACCATCTGCTTGCCATCAGGCGACAGGCTGGGGTCGTAGTTTTGCGAATAAGTGATCGGCAGGGCGATGGCGCGGAATTGCGCGTCCGCCGCGGAAGCCAGCAATAGGAGGCCAAGTCCAGCCAAGCGGGTTACACTCGGTCTCAATGGCCGGACTCCAGGTCGATCTTGGCGATTCCCCCGATCTCGCCGCCGCCTTCCTCGGTCAGGCGATAGACGTAGAGTGCCTTGCCGTCGCGGCTGAAGCTGGGCTGGACGTGGCTTAGCGGGCCGTCGGTAAGACGCTCCAGCGCGGTCCCGTCGGGCCGCACGCGGTAGATCTGTCCGACGGAGGGGACATGATCGCGGTTCGACGCGAAGGCCACCCAGCGGCTGTCGGGCGACCACATCGGCCAGCCGTCATAGGCACCGCTGTTGCTTACGTTGACCGGATGCGCGCCGTCGACGGCGCTAACGAACACCTCGGAATTGCGCGCGCCGGGATCGAGCTCCCAGGTCAAGCCGGGCGTCGCGATGACGTAACGGTATGCGATCATCCGGCCGTCCGGAGAAGGCACCGGATAAGTGCACACCGAGCGACAATCGGTCAGCTTGCGGACATCGCCTCCGTCAGCCCCCATGCTGTAGATGTCGATCCACTGCTTCGACCAATCCGCGCTCAGGTCCGGTGTGGCTCGGGCCGAGTTGAAAAAGATTTGTTTGCCGTCGTTCGACCAGTGAGGATGGGAATCGTCGCCGGGAACGGTAGTAAGCCGCTTGAGGCCGCGCCCATCGACGTCGATCAGATAGATCTCCGACTCGTTCTCGTCGGTTGAGCCGGCTGGCCGCATCCCGAAGAGGATGGTTTTCCCGTCCGGCGACCATTGTGCGGTCCCGGGTTCCGTGCCGCTCCTGGGCTCGTCGAATAATATGCGCGGATTGCTGCCGTCCGGGGCGGCTAACCACAGGGCTTGGCGACCCGAGCGATTGCTCGAGAACACAAGCGTTGCGCCGTCGGGCGACAGTGCCGGATAGGAATCGTGAACCCCGGTCACAGCGGTCACCGCGGCGAGCATTTGCATGAACATCATGCGCGCAAGGCTCGTCCCCACCCAGTGCTGCGGGGAACCAGTTTGTGGCGAAGTGGCGAAGTCCTAACCGAGGCGCGACAGATTCGGTGCGAAGGCGCGGCCGACGGCGAGCTCGGTGCCGTCGACCAGCCTGACGACGCGGTCGCCGTTTGATCCGGCGATCGTCTCGATCCGCTCGCGGTTGACGAGGAAGCGGCGGTGGATCCGGATGAACCCGCGTCCCAGCAGCAACCGTTCGGCATCGCGCATGGTCATTCGCCGCATCACCGTGCGGCCGCCGACATGCAGCTCGATGTAATTGTCCGCCGCTTCGATCCAGTCGATCGCTCCTGCAATCGTGCCGAGCTCGACCGTCGCCGGGTTCGGCGGACGGCGCAGCGCCGCCTTCCGGGTGAGCGCGATCAGGAGCACGCTGATGCCGATCGCCGGCACCCGCCGCATGACCAGCAGCCCGAAGCGGTCGGTGACGTCGCCGACGCAGAAGTCGACCAGATATTCGACGTTGATCGAAAGAGCGGCAATGCCGAGCACCAGCGCGACCAGCGTCGCCGGGCGCCGCGTCGCTTCCAGGCCCTGGGGCTCTTTCGACCATTCGAACAAGGCGAACCAGGGGACGACCGCGATCGCCGACCAGGTCAGGCTGCCCGACCAAGCGCCCGGCTCTTGCCCCGTCAGGAGGTATTGGTAGCCGTGACAATAGCTCGCGCCCGCCAGCCAGACGACGAGGCCGCAGACGATCAACGCCGTGCCCCGAATCGGGTCGAAGAAGAATCGCGAGAGACTCAGGCGCGGGGCGATCGAGGCCATGGTGCAAGGATACCTACGCTCGCAACAAGGCACAATTGCCTTGACGGGCCGCGTGTCGAAGCCAGAATCGGGTTCATGCCGATCGACGCCACCCAACCCTATGACGACAGCAACATCTTCGCCCGGATCCTGCGCGGCGAAATCCCCTCGAAGACGGTCTACGAGGATGAGTACGCGCTCGCTTTCCACGACATCAATCCGCTGTCGCCGGCCCACATCCTCGTGATCCCTAAGGGCTCTTACGTGTCGTGGGACGATTTTTCGGCCACGGCCTCCGATGCGGAGATCGCCGGGTTCGTCCGGGCGGTCGGCAAGGTGGCGCGCGACTGCGGGCTGGTCGAGCCAGGCTATCGGCTGCTTGCCAACGCCGGATTGAACTCGGGCCAGGAAGTCCCGCACCTACACGTGCATATCTTCGGCGGCCGTCCGCTCGGCCCGATGCTGTCCAGCTAGACGGAAAGCAGCGGTCGAAGAGGGATTGCCCTTGGCCCGCCAGCCGTTAGGGTCAAACACAACGCTTTAGGGGAGTGATATGGCTAGCATTGCACCGCGACAGGGCGGACGAGGACGGATCAAGTCGCTCGACGAGATTCTCGCGACTGCGCAAAAGAAGTCCCTCAAGCGCTCGCTTGGCGCGTTCCAGCTCACCCTGCTGGGGATCGGCGCTGTCATCG
The DNA here is from genome assembly GCF_000620665.1 of Sphingomonas sp. URHD0057. GTDB lineage: Bacteria > Pseudomonadota > Alphaproteobacteria > Sphingomonadales > Sphingomonadaceae > Sphingomicrobium. Next base: position 221,470 of record NZ_JIAU01000005.1, read on the forward strand.
GCACCGGCATTTTCGTCCTGACCGCGACCGCCGCCCAAAAAGCCGGTCCGGGCATGATGGTCAGCTTCATCGTCGCCGGCACCGTCTGCGCCCTGGCCGCGCTGTGCTATTCGGAACTGGCCTCGATGGTCCCGGTGGCCGGGTCCGCCTACACCTATTCCTATGCGGTGATGGGGGAGATGGTTGCCTGGCTCGTCGGCTGGGCGTTGATCCTCGAATATGCGCTCGGCGCGTCCGCGGTGGCGGTCGGCTGGTCCGGCTTTATGAGCGGCCTGCTCGATTCGGTGGGGGTGCACATACCCCATGCCTTGAAGGTCGGGCCGCCGATCCAATGGGGGTTTCTCCAGGGCGGTGAGGTCGGCGGGCTGATCAATCTGCCGGCGGTTCTCGTGGTTGCCTTCGTCACCACCTTGTTGGTGATCGGAACCAAGGAAAGCGCCACCTTCAACGCGGTCCTGGTGGTCATCAAGATTACCGCGCTCACCCTGTTCCTCATCATCACTTTGCCGATGATCAGCGGTCACGCCGCCAATTTCGAGCCATTCGCGCCGCGCGGATGGGGCAACCCGCTCAGCTCCTCGGGGACCGGCATCCTCGGGGCGGCGGCGTCGATCTTCTTCGCCTACGTCGGGTTCGACGCGGTCTCCACCGCCGCTGAAGAAACCAAGAACCCGCAGCGCAACGTGCCGATCGGACTGATCGCAAGCCTCCTGATCTGCACGGTCTTCTACCTGCTCGTCGCCGGCGGCGTGGTCGGCGCCTATGGCGCGCAGCCATTGATGGATCCGGCGACCGGGCTCGCCTTCAAGGAAGGCTCGCCGGAACTCTATGCGTCCGCTGCCTGCCAGGCGGCCCATGCGCCGACCGTTTGCTCGAAGGAGGCGCTGGCGCACATCCTTCGCGAAGTGTCGAACCCGCTGTTCGGCAACCTCGTCGGCCTCGCCGCGGCGATCGCGCTGCCGTCGGTCGTGCTGCTGATGATGTTCGGCCAGACTCGCGTCTTCTTCGTCATGGCGCGCGACGGCTTGCTTCCGGAGCGGCTGTCGGCGGTCCATCCGCGATTCCGGACGCCCTATGTCGTCACCATCGTCACCGGCTTCTTCGTCGCCATTGCGGCCGCTTTCCTGCCGGTCGGTACGCTGGCCGATTATTCGAACGCCGGCACTTTGTTCGCCTTCGCGGCGGTGTCGCTTGGCGTGATGATCCTGCGCAAGAGGGACCCCGGCCGAGCGCGTCCGTTCCGGACGCCGGCGCTGTTTGTCCTGGCGCCGCTGTCGATCGCCGGCTGCTTGCTCCTGTTCGTGAACCTGAACATGGAATCCAAGCTGCTGTTCCTGTCGTGGACGCTGATCGGACTCATCTTCTATTTCCTCTACGGATATCGCCACAGCAACCTCGCGCGCGGCATCGTTGATGTGCCGGAGCTTGCGCCTGACGCGCCGGGATCGATTGGAGTCGCGCCGATGCCCGGCGCTCCGGTGCCGCCGGACGACCGCGGCTAGTCGAACAGACCCTTAGCGAGCGACCGGAGGTCGGCCTCCGGTCGCGCGCCGTAGTGCTGGATGACCTCGGCGGCGCAGATGGCGCCAAGACGCAACGATGGTTCGAGCCCCAGGTTGCGCGCTTCGCCGGCCAGAAAGCCGGCAGCAAACAGGTCGCCGGCGCCGGTCGTGTCGATCAGCCGCTCTATGCGCTCCGCCGGCACGTTGGCCCGCTCGCCGCGACGGACCGCAAGCGCCCCTTTTTCGCTCATCGTCACCACCAGCGTCTGTACCTGAGGCGCAACTGTGGCGACTGCTTCGTCGACGCTGTCCGATCCCGCGAGCTGCAGGATCTCGACCCCGTTGGCGAACAGGATATCGATCCGGCCCTCCTCGAGCAGGCGCAGCATGTCGCCGCGATGACGATCGACGACGAAGCTGTCCGACAAAGTGAAGGCGACCTTGGTCCGGGCTTCGCGCGCCGCGTCCATTGCCTTGTACATCGCGGCGCGCGGTCCTTCGGGGTCCCACAAATAGCCCTCAAGATAGAGGATCGCCGCGTCCGCGACCTGGGCCAGGTCGACGGCGTCGGGCTCCAGGACCTGCGCGGCGCCGAGGAAAGTGTTCATCGTCCGCTGCGCATCTGGAGTGACGAGGATCAGGCAGCTGCCGGTCGCGCCGATCCCGCTGCGTGGCGGCGTCGCGAACTCGACGCCGAGGCTGCGGATGTCGTGGCTGAAGATCGATCCCAGCTGGTCGTCGCCGAGCTGGCCGATGAACCCGGCCTTGAGGCCCAGCGAAGCCAGCCCAGCCACGGTGTTGGCGGCCGAGCCGCCGCTCGCCTCCCGGGCCGGGCCCATCGCCTGGTAGAGGCGCGCCGCCTGCGCCTCGTCAATCAGCTGCATCGCGCCCTTGTGCATGCCGTGCGCGGCGAGGAAGTCGTCGTCGGCGTCGGCGATTACGTCAACGATCGCATTGCCGATGGCGAGCACGTCGAGGCGGCGGTCGGGCATCACGTCTCCGGTTGCAGGGAAAGCGCGCGCCTAGCGGCGTGTTCAGCGGGCGGCAACCTTGCCTCCGCGATTGCGCGCGGCCATCGTCCGTTTATGCGCCGCTTAATCCTCGCCTCTGCTCTGTTCGTTTCCGCCTGCGCGACCCGGCCGCAGCAGCCCGAGACCGTGCCCCCGCCGCCGGTGGTGTCGCAGCCGCAGCAACCGCGCGGCCTCATCGGCATGACCTCGAGCGACCTCATGCATCATTTCGGCACGCCGGCGATGCAGATCCGCGAAGGGACCAGCCTCAAGCTGCAGTTCCGCGGCCGGCTGTGCGTGCTCGACGCCTACCTCTATCCATCGGGCAGCGGCGCCGGCGCGCTGCGCGTGACCCATGTCGACACCCGTGCGCCGTCGGGCATCGATTACAATCAGGCGGCCTGCGTCTCCGCGCTCGAAAATCCGAGCTGAGCAAGCGCCCAGCCGGCGGCCTCGGCGATAACCGGATCGGGGCCATCGACGTGGGCGCGGATCGATGGCGCGAGCGAGGCATCTCGGGTATTTCCCGCCGCGATCAGGCAATTGCGGATCATACGCTTGACCCCGATCCGCTTGATCGGCGAGCCCGCGAACATCTCGCGAAACGCGGCCTCGTCGAGCTTGAGCAGGTCGGCGAGGCGCGGCGCGGCCAGCTCGGCGCGCGGCAGGAACGCGCGGTTCGCCGCCGCGGCATTCGCGAACCGGTTCCAGGGGCAGACCGCAAGGCAATCGTCGCAGCCGTAGATGCGGTTGCCGATCGCGGCGCGGAATTCGTGCGGGATCGCGCCGTCATGCTCGATCGTCAGATAAGATATGCAGCGCTGGGCATCGATCCGATGGGGGTCGTCGAATGCGTCCGTCGGACAGGCGTCGAGGCAGCGCCGGCAACTGCCGCAATGTTGTCCGGAGTCCGCCGGCGGATCGGGTACCAGCTCCAGGCTGGTCAGGATCACTCCGAGGAACAGCCAGCTGCCATGCTCGCGGCTGATCAAATTGGTGTGCTTGCCCTGCCAGCCGATGCCCGCGGCCTGGGCCAAGGGTTTTTCCATTACCGGCGCGGTATCGACAAACACTTTGAGATCGGAGGGCGCCTGGCTGACGATGAAGCGCGCCAGCGCCTTCAGCGCCTTCTTGACCGTCTTGTGATAGTCACCGCCCTGGGCATAGACCGAGATGCGCCCCAGCTCTGGATGCGCGGCCAGCGCCAGCGGATCGGCCGCCGGCGCATAGCTCATCCCCAGCGCGATCGCGGATTTCGCCTCGGGCCACAGCGCCTGCGCCGACACGCGATGATGCGCGCGCTCCTCCATCCAGCCCATCGTTCCATGGCGTCCGGCTTCGAGCCATTCTCTGAGTTCGCGTCCGGCGGAGTCCGCCGCATCGGCGCGCGTGAAGCCGCAGGCGGCGAAACCCAGCCGCGCCGCTTCGCTCCTTATTGCTTCCTCAAGGCTTTGGCCCTTATCCACGGCGGCGCCACTACACCGTCCGCGTGGATTTCCGTAGGAATTTCAGTGCTTCGACAAGCTCAGCACCAAGCCAACGCAGTCGAAGCGGTCGACCTCGTCAAGGATTTCGACAAAACCCGCGCGGTCGACGGCGTTAGCCTCGCGGTCCCGGCAGGGTCGATCTACGGGCTGCTCGGGCCCAATGGCGCGGGCAAGACCACGATCCTTAGGATCCTGCTCGGAATCATCGACCCGTCGAGCGGCACGCGGCGGATCCTCGGCCGTGAGCATCCGCTCGATGCCGCCGCCGAAGTCGGCTATCTGCCGGAGGAGCGCGGCCTTTATCCGGCGATGCACGCGCGCGACGCCATCGCCTTCGTCGGAGCGTTGCGCGGCCTGCCGCTCCGCGAGGGCCGCCGCCGCGCGGATGAGCTGCTGCAGGCGCATGGCCTTGGCGATTGGGCGCGAAAGCCGATCCGAAACCTCTCGAAAGGCATGGCGCAGACGGTCCAACTGCTCGGCGCCATCGTCCACAGGCCGCGGCTGATCGTGCTCGACGAGCCGTTCGCGGGACTCGACGCCATCAACCAGGGCCGGCTCGAAGAGCTCATCCGGCGCAAGGCGCGCGAGGGCGCGACGATCATCTTCTCGACCCACGTCATCGCCCACGCCGAGCGCCTGTGCGAACGGATCGCGATCGTCGCCAAGGGCAAGGTGGCGTTCGAGGGTGGTGTCGACGAGGCGCGCAGCAAGTTGCGCCCGATCGTCCGCTTGCGGACCCGCGCCGACGACGGTCCGTGGCGCTCAGCCATTCCGTCCGACGCGCGCCGCGATGGCGGCGAATGGGTGTTCGAGCTGCCCAAGGGCGGTCCCGAGCCATTGCTCAAGGCCCTGATCGACGGCGATGCCGGCATCGAGACGCTGGCGATCGAGCGCCCCGGGCTGCACGACGCCTTCGTCGCCATCGCCGGCAACAGCGCCGCCGCCGAAATGACCGCCGTGGAGCCGGTGGAATGATGAAATTCATCCGCTCGGCGTTCGTCATCGCCCGCCGCGACTTCAGCGCGACGGTGCTGTCGAAAACGTTCCTGTTCTTCCTCCTCGGCCCGCTGTTCCCCCTGCTTCTCGGCGGCGCCTTCGGAAGCATCGGCGCGCGCGTCGCCAGCCGAACCGAACGCCCGGTCGTGGCGGTCGTCATGCACCGCGCGGACGCCGCCCAGATCGCCGCGGCGCGCGCTCGCCTGGCGGATGGGCTGGGCGATGAGGCGGTCGTCAGCCTGGTCTATTATGCCCCGCAGCCCGATATGCCGAGCCTTCAGCGGCAGCTGCTCCGCCACGGGGACCCACCGATCCAGGCGGTCGTCAGCGGATGGCTCGGCGATCCCAAGGTCGCGGGCAACGTCCGGCCGGGCGATCCGACCGCGCGGCAGCTCGGCCTGATCCTCCACGACGCGGTTACGCCGCAGTTTTCGTCGCCGCCACTGCTTGTCTCTCCGGCAAAGACGTCGTCCGGCGCGCTGGTCAAGGAGCGCGCGTTGACCGGCCAGATCGGCCAGATGCTGCTGTTCTTCCTGACCATCCTCCTCTCGGGCATGCTGCTGTCCCAGCTGATCGAGGAGAAATCGAACAAGATCATCGAGGTCATTGCCGCCGCGGTGCCGATCGATGCTTTGTTCGTCGGCAAGCTGTTCGCGATGCTCGCGGCGTCGGTGGTCGGGATCGTCGTCTGGCTCAGCGCGGGCGCGCTTCTCATCCAGCTCGCCATGCACGGCGGCGTCCAGATGCTGCCACCGCCGGCAGTCGGCTGGCCCGGCTTCCTGTTGCTCGCGATCGCTTATTTCGGGATGAACTATCTGCTTCTGGGCGCGGTGTTCCTGACCATCGGCGCGCAGGCGGCGACGGTGCGCGAGGTTCAGACCATGTCGATGCCGGTGACCTTCGGGCAGGTCCTGCTGTTCGGCTTCGCCGCCACCGCGATCGGATCGCCCGACGCGCCCGACGCGATTGCCGCCGCGATCTTCCCACTGTCCTCGCCGATGGTGATGATCGCGCGCGCCGCGGAGCGGCCCGACTGGTGGCCGCACATCGCCGCGCTGGCATGGCAGGCGCTGTGGGTCACGCTGATCCTCAAGCTCGGCGCGCGCATGTTCCGCAAGACCGTGCTCAAGTCCGGCCCGCGTACGCGCCGGTGGTTCAAGCGAGCCGAATGGGTGTCTGGCGCCTAACCGATCGCTTCGCGCGCCATCTCTTCAAACTTCGCCATCAGGTCCATGTACGGGAATGGCCCGTGGCTGACGCGGGCGATACCGGCGCTCGCCCATTGGGCGCGGCTCGGTCCGTTGGGCAGGTGCATCGCGTTGATCGGCACGCTGAGCGCTCCACAGATCGTCTCGACCAGCGCGAGGTCGGCCAGCCCGGGAATGAAATAGCCGTTGATCCCGGCGTCGGCGTAGGTCTTGCCACGCTCGATCGCCTGGTCGGCAAGCGCTGAATCATGCGCGGCCGCCGGCGCCTTCAGGAACAAATCGGTTCGGGCATTGATGAAGAAGGCATCGCCGACGCCAGCGCGCAGCGCCGCGATCCGGGCCGCTTGATCGGCGACGTCATACAAGCGGTCGGTCCCGACGATCTGATCCTCGAAGTTGCAGCCGATCGCTCCGGTCGCGGCGAGGCGGCGGCCGTTCGCGGCCAAACCCTCGGCGTCGGTGGCATAGCCGCCTTCGAAATCCACTGTGACTGGAAGATCGACCGACTTCGCGATGCGCTCAGCGTTGGCTAGCGCGAGGTCGAGCGGAACTTCCTGACCGTCGCCGACGCCGGTGGCCATCGACACAGAGGCGCTGCCGGTGGCAATCGCCTTTGCCCCGGATTTGACGACGGCGATGGCGCTGCCGGGGTCCCAGATATTGAACAACACCACCGGGTCGCCGGCGACATGAAGCGCTACAAAGTCGTCGAACCTGCTCATTGGATTTCAGCCTCCGCTTGGAGCCGGATTATGGAACCAGCGGTGCAATGAGGCTCCCGAAATCTTGCGCTCAACACCCAAGCTCAGCTTATCGCCGCTCGCGCCATGTCCTCGAGCGTCGCCATCAGCGCGCGGTGCGGGAAGGGGCCGTGGCTGATCCGCGCGACGCCGGCGGCCGCCCATACTTGCTTGTCGGGCGCGCCGGGGAAAGCGATGACGTTGAGCGGCAGCGGGACCTCGCGCACGACGCGCTCGATCTGCGCCGGATCGGCAAGGCGCGGGACGAAGAAGCCGCTCGCGCCGGCGTCCGCGAACGCCTTGCCCCGCTCGACCACCTGGTCGACCAGCGCGTCGTCATAGGTCTGGGTCTTGAGGAACAGGTCGGTCCGCGCGTTGATGTGGAAGCGGTCGCCCACCGCGCGGCGGATCGCGGCGATGCGCTTCACTTGCAGCTCTAGCGGATGCACACCCTCCCCGCCGATCACTTGGTCCTCGAAGTTGCAGCCGACCGTGCCGGTCTCGGCGAGCCGCCGGACGTTCTCGCCGCCGTCTTCGGGGTTGGCCGAATAGGCGCCTTCGAAGTCGACCGTCAGCGGGATCTCGACGGCATCGGCGATGCGCTTCGCATTGGCGAACGCGAATTCCATCGGCACCTGCTCGCCATCGGGCCAGCCGTTGGCGTCGGCGACGGGATGGCTGCCGGTGGCAAGCGCTTTGGCGCCGGCCTTCACAACGCTAAGCGCGCTGCCGACGTCCCAGATGTTGTAGAGCACGACCGGATCGCCGGGGACGTGGAGCGCGGCGAAGCTCTCGAAGCTGCCGGCCATCACACGTGGTCCGGGTAGATCGGATGGATGTCGACCGGGATATGGCCCATCTGGCTCGTCACCTGCTTGGCCTCCGCGTCCATCACCGCCCATTTGGCGAGGAACGCCTTGGTGCCGTTGTAATCGCCGGTCGCCTGGAGCCGGATGATGTCGCCGACAAGGTCGCGGATGCCGGCATCCAGCTTAGCCGGGTCGATCCGGTAGCGCTTGGCATTGGCGTCCCACACGATCCCGCCCTTGTCGCGCAAGTAACGGTATTGCATCGCTGCTCCGCGCCCGTGGGCATCGGTGTCGCCGAAGCGCATTGCGCGGAACAGGCCGGCAACGTAAGCGGCTCGGATTTGCGGCTTCTCGGTGGCGGGGAGCACGCCTTTGTCCATCATGAACAGCACGTTGTACGCGCCCATCACGTCGGCCTTGGCTTCCTCGAAGCCGCCGCCGACGTCCTTCAGCTCCTTGTCGACACTGGTCTTGCGGCCGTTGACCGTGATCGATCCCGGCCCGAGGCTGTGGCTGAGCTCATGGAACAAGGTTTCCATGTACATATAGCGCCGGTTCACGTTCGCCGCGTCTGCCGGCACCAGCACCAGGCTCGCCATCGGCTGCAGGATGCGGTCGTATTTGGCGCCGAGCACGTTCTGCAGGATCACCTTTTTCGCACCCTTCGCCTCGCGCACTCGCTCGTCGTTGGGCAGGTTGAAGGCGACGCTCTGGATGCCGTGGTTGCTGTCGCCGCCGGCGTGGATCTGATCCCCGACCGAGATCGGCGACGCAAACCCCCGCTTGAAGTTCTTGTACTGCTCGTCCTCGGGCAGGTTCGCTTCCATTTCGCGCAAGTGGCTCTTGTAGATGTCGAGCGCTTGCGATTCCTTGGGGTTGCGCAGCACGACATAGGCTTCGAACGCGGTTTTCGCTCCGTAGAGATTGTCGGTGTAGGTCTCGTACGGGCCGATCACCATCTCGATCGGCGTGTCCTTCAAGTCCATCCAGGCGAGCTCGGAGTCGTAATAATCGTCGCTCCGGAAGGCCTTGGCGCGAAGGGTCAGGAACTTCGTGAGGCTCGGGTTGGTGGTGATCGCCGCGGCCTGCTCCAGCTTCTGCGCGGCGGGCTCCAGCCACTCCTTATATTCCTGGCTGTAGGGGACCGCGACCAGTCTATCGCCTTGCCGCCTCACGACCGTGTACGGGTCCGTCAGCGCCTTCACCTCGTCGGGATGCTTGGCGAGATAGGCGTCGAACTGCTCCTTGGTCAGGCCGGCCGGATAGATACCGGCGCCGACGGGACGCGGCGCATTGCCGTAGAACGGCTTGTCGTTATCGACCTCGTCCCACGGGCCCATGAACGTATCGAAACGGTCGAGCAGCGCCTTGTTGCCGCTCTTGGCGATCTCGTCGCGCAGCCGTGGATTGTCGGCCGAGACCTGGCGCAGGTAGATCGGGTTGAGCAGGTCCGCGGCCTGGATCAGGAGGTTGACGACCTGGCGCTCCTCGCCCGTCAGGTAGCTCGTGTCGGCCTTCATCTCGACTCGGGCAAGCTTGTCGGCGGCGCCCTGCCCGGGGGCTTCGCCGGCGGCATTATCCTGCTGGTTGGTGGTGGCCGCCTGGCAGGCGACGAGCGAAAGCGCGGCAGCGGCCGCGAGCCAACGAAGGTTGCTCATGGGCCGGGCCTCTAGCAGCCGTAGCGGCCGCGTATCAATCGGCCGCCGGCGAGGGCCTTGTCACAAAACGGTAACAGAAGCGTCACACGGCATACGCCGAACAGCCGCTAGGGCCGGTCACCATCGCATCCGGAAAAATCGACAAGGAGTGAAGCCTGTGAACAGGATGGTTATCGCATTGCCGCTCGCGGCCCTGCTCGTTGCCTGCGGGTCGAAGACCGGCGGCTCCAGCGGGGGCGGCAGCAGCAGCGACATCCACATCGTCGGATCGTCCACTGTCTACCCCTTCACCAAGGCGGTCGCGGAAGACTTCATGCGCGCCAACCCGGGGGTTGCCGTGACGGTTGAGTCGACCGGCACTGGCGCCGGCATGAAATTGTTTTGCGCCGGCGTCGGGAGCAAGTTCCCCGATGTCACGGACGCGTCGCGCGCAATCAAGAAGAGCGAATACGACACCTGCGTCCAGAACGGCGTCAAGACGATCATCGAAGTGCCCGTCGGTATCGACGGCCTGACGGTCATCGAAGCCAAAAACGGCCCGGCAATGAACCTGACCCAGGCCGACATTTATAAGGCGCTCGCCGCAAATCCGTTCGGCAAGGGCGCCAACACGGCGCAAACCTGGAAGGACGTCAATCCGGCGCTTCCGGCGGTGAAGATTCGTGTCCTCGGTCCGCCGCCGACCTCGGGCACGCGCGACAGTCTCGCCGACCTCTACCTGACCAAGGGTTGCGACACCGATCCGGCGATGAAGGCGCTCGCGAAGAGCAACGAGGACCAGCACAAGCAGGTCTGCACCAAGATCCGCGAGGACGGCGCCTACGTCGAAGCGGGCGAGAACGACAATCTGATGGTCCAGAAGGTGTCGGTCGATCCCGGCACGCTCGGCATCCTCGGCTTCTCCTATCTCGACGAGAACGCCGACAAGGTCCGGCCGGTCCAGATCGCCGGCATCACGCCATCCGAAGAGACGATCGCCAACCTCTCCTATCCCGGCGCGCGCAAGCTCTACATCTATTTGAAGGGCGAGCACCTGCAGGCGAAGCCCAAGATGCGTGACTTCGTCGCTCAATATGCGAAGATGTGGGGCATGGGCGGCGCGCTCGAGCGGGTCGGCCTGGTTCCCTTCGGGGGCGCCGACGCCACCGCCGCATCGCAGCAAGCGGCGGACCTCAAGCTGCTCGACCCGAGCGGGCTCAAGTAAGCGGGAGAGGGCGGGGATGAGCCTCGGTCTCGCGTTCGTTTCCGTCCTGGTCGTCGCGTTCGCGGCAGCCTGGGTCGGCTTCGCGCGCGGACGCCGCTTGCGCACCGCCGGCCGGCTCCACTCCCTGCCGGTCTATCACGGCGCCTATGCGGCGCTGTGGGCTGCCATCCCCGCGCTCCTCCTGCTTGCGGCGTGGGCCCCGTTCCAGTCGCAAATGGTGAACCAGGCCGTGCTCGCGAGCCCCGAAGGCCGCGCGCTTCCGCAGTTCGATATGCAGCGCGAGTCGATCATGTCGGAAGCGCAGGAGATCGCCGACGGCGAGCGCGAGCAGGGCTTCAACCCGCAGTCCTCCAGCCTGGCGCCTCGCATCCGCTCCGAACAACAGCGCTATGCGATGATGGGCGGCGTTGCGGCGATCCTCGTCGCCTTGGCCGCGGCGGCGCTGGCCGTTCGCCGCAGCAAGCCTCAGTTCCGCGCCCGCGCCGGCGTCGAGCGATGGGTGATGATCGTCCTGTTCGCGGCCTCGCTGATCGCGATCCTGACGACGCTCGGAATCCTGCTCTCGCTGATGTTCGAGAGCCTGCGCTTCTTCCGGCTCTACCCGCTTCAGTCGTTCGTGTTCGGGCTTGAATGGAGCCCGCAGACCGCGATCCGCGCCGACCAGGCGGGCTCGTCCGGGGCCTTCGGCGCGATCCCGCTGCTGTGGGGCACGTTCTTCATCGGCGCGATTATCGCCATGGTGGTCGCGGTCCCGCTTGGCCTGATGTCCGCGATCTATTTGACTCAATATGCGCATCCGACCGTACGCGCCTGGCTCAAGCCGATCCTCGAGATCCTCGCCGGGGTGCCGACCGTCGTTTACGGCTATTTCGCCGCTTTGACGGTCGCTCCCGTCGTCCGCGACCTGGGCCTTCGGCTCGGCGTCGAATCGGCGAGCAGCGAGAGCGCGCTCGCCGCCGGGCTGGTGATGGGGATCATGATCATTCCGTTCATCAGCTCAATGGCCGACGATTCGATCGCCGCGGTCCCGCAGTCGATGCGCGACGGCAGCCTGGCGATGGGCGCGACGACGTCGGAAACCATTCGCAGGGTGCTTCTTCCGGCGGCTCTGCCCGGAGTCATGGGCGGCATCCTGCTCGCCGTCAGCCGCGCGATCGGCGAGACGATGATCGTGGTGATGGCCGCGGGCCTCGCTGCCAACCTCACCGCCAACCCGTTCGCCAGCGTCACCACCGTGACCGTACAGATCGTTCAGCTTCTGACCGGCGACCAGGAATTCGACAGCGCCAAGACTCTGGCCGCCTTCGCGCTTGGCCTAGCCTTGTTCCTGATCACGCTTCTTTTGAACCTCATCGCGCTGCGCATCGTGCGCCGCTTCCAGGAGCAATATGAATAGCCGCGCGCCCTCTCGCTGGAGCGACGTGGCGATGCACCAGCGCGTGCGGCGCCGTTACATTGTCGAGCGCTGGTTTCGAGGCGTCGGCTTTGCCGCCGTTGCGCTGTCGGTTCTGTTCCTCGCGTTCCTGCTGTTCAACATGGGCTCGAAGGGCCTCGGCGGGTTCAGCCACTACGAGGCATCGCTCCCGATCGATTTCACGCGCAGCGATCTGTTCCTCGATCCCGCCACGTTGCGCGGCCCAGACGCCGCTCAGACGGTCGCTTCGGCCGACCTCGAAACCGCGATCTCCAAAGCGGCGGTCGCGGCCTACGGTCCGGGCGCCGAAGAGATGTTCGGCGATGCGGCGATCACCAGGCTGACCAAGGCGATCCTCGCCGATCCGGCCATGCTCGGCGGCACCTCGACCTTGTGGCTTCCGGTCGGCAGCAAGCTCGACGTTGCCGCGAAGGGCGACAGCGACGCCGCCAACGAGAAGCTGGTCGACATGCTTCAATCGCGTCACGCGCTGCGGCGGACTTTCAACGCCGACTTCCTGACCTCGTCGGACTCGACCGATCCGTCGTCGGCGGGTGTGTGGGGCGCCCTCAAGGGCACGTTCCTGACCATCCTGGTGACCATGGGTCTGGCCTTTCCGATCGGCGTCCTGGCCGCGGTCTATCTCGAGGAATTCGCTACCCGAAACCGCTGGACCGACGCGATCGAGGTCTCGATCAATAACCTCGCCGCGGTCCCTTCGATCATTTTCGGCCTGCTTGGCCTCGCGGTGTTCCTCAACGTCATGAACCTGCCGCGATCGGCGCCGCTGGTCGGCGGGCTGACCCTTGCGCTGATGACCATGCCGGTCATCGTCATCGCCGGGCGCAACGCGATCAAGACCGTGCCGCCGTCGATCCGCGACGCCGCGCTCGGGGTCGGCGCCTCGAAGATGCAGGTGGTGTTCCACCACGTCCTTCCCCTCGCGCTGCCCGGAATCCTAACCGGCACCATCATCGGCATGGCCCGTGCGCTGGGCGAGACCGCGCCGCTGCTGATGATCGGCATGCGCGCCTTCATCGCCGCCCCGCCGAGCGGTTTCACCGCGCCCGCGACCGTTCTCCCGGTTCAGATCTTCCTGTGGTCCGACGAAGTCGACCGCGGCTTCGTCGAGAAGACGAGCGCGGCGATCATCGTCCTGTTGCTGTTCATGCTGTTGATGAACGGCCTCGCAATCTATCTTCGCAACCGCTTTGAGCGCCGCTGGTGATGCTGATGAAAGAGAAACAACCGATCACGCCCGTGACGCCGGTGCCGACGACGTCGACGGCCATCGGAGCGGACGCCAATCGCAAGGGACCATCGATGATGGACGACCAGGCAAGTACCGTGAAAGATAGCGACGTTGCTCGCGATGCGCCCGACAAGCCGCTTCCGAACCTGTCTTTGTCGCAGCTGTCCAATATTCAGGACACATCGGACGAAGAAGTTGCGCCGGGCAGCGAGCCCAAGATGCGCGCCAACAATGTCAGCGTCTTCTACGGTGACAAGCAGGCGCTCAAGGACGTTTCGATCCAGATCTACGAGGATCTCGTCACTGCCTTCATTGGTCCCTCGGGTTGCGGCAAGTCGACCTTCCTGCGGTGCCTGAACCGGATGAACGATACGATCCCGTCCGCGCGGGTAACCGGCTGCATTGAACTCGATGGCGACGACGTCACGACCTCCAGCATGGACGTCGTCCAGCTTCGCGCGCGGGTCGGGATGGTCTTCCAGAAGCCGAATCCGTTCCCGAAGTCGATCTTCGAGAATGTCGCTTACGGTCCGCGCATCCACGGCCTGTCCAGCTCGCGATCCGAGCTCGACGGGATCGTCGAAACCTCGCTCAAGCGCGCCGGCCTGTGGGACGAGGTCAAGGACCGCTTGCAGGAAAGCGGCACCGCGCTGTCCGGCGGGCAGCAGCAGCGCTTGTGCATCGCTCGCGCGATCGCCGTCGATCCCGAGGTCATCCTGATGGACGAGCCCTGCTCGGCGCTCGATCCGATCGCCACCGCCAAGATCGAGGAGCTGATCCACGAGCTGCGCGGCCGCTACGCGATCGCGATCGTCACCCACAATATGCAGCAGGCGGCGCGCGTCTCGCAGCGGACCGCTTTCTTCCATCTCGGCGAGCTGGTCGAATACGGCAAGACGTCGGAGATCTTCACCAACCCGCGCCAATCGCGCACCCAGGACTATATTACCGGCCGTTATGGCTGATCGGAGCAGGACCAATGCAGCAGCAAGCTAGCGGGCACACGATCAAGGCGTTCGATGAGGACATCGAACGGCTGCGCGCGCTGATCAGCGAGATGGGCGGCCTCGCCGAACATTCGATCGGGGAAGCCATGCGCTGTCTCGTCCAGCGCGACGTCGACGGCGCCAGCAAGGTCATCCTTGACGACAAGAAGCTGGATCTCCTCGAAATCGAGACCGAGCGCCGGGCGGTGCAGCTCATCGCGCTTCGCGCGCCGATGGCCGGCGACCTTCGCGATGTCGTCGCCGCGCTGAAGATCTCGGGCGTCGTCGAGCGGATCGGCGACTATGCGAAGAACATCGCCAAGCGCGTTCCGATGCTCGAGACCGCCGGCAAGATCGAGCCCTTGTCGCTGCTTCCGGAAATGGCGCGGATCGCGACCTCGATGGTACACGACGTCCTCGACGCCTTCGTCGAACGGGATGCGCCGGCGGCGGTCCGGGTCTGCGAGCGCGACCAGGCGGTCGACGATTTCTACGATTCCATCTTCCGCGCGCTGCTGACTCACATGATGGAAAATCCGCACAATATCGGCCAGTCCGCCCATCTGTTGTTCGTCGCCAAGAATCTCGAGCGCGTGGGCGACCATGCGACGAACATCGCGGAGATGGTCTATTATGCCGCGACCGGCGAGCACATGGCGGATCGGCCCGGCAAGTCGGCAATGCCGTGATGATGGCCAATAAGCGCCTGTTGCTGGTCGAGGACGACCGTTCGCTCGCTGACCTCGTCACCTTCCATTTCGAGCGGGCCGGCTACGACGTCACGCGCACCGGCGATGGCGAAGAGGCGCTGATCCTGGTCGACGAGGTCAAGCCGGACGTCGTCCTGCTCGACTGGATGATCGAAGGAATCAGCGGGATCGAAGTCTGCCGGCGCCTGCGCCGCCGGGCGACGACCGCCAACGTCCCGATCATGATGCTAACCGCCAGGGGCGAGGAAAGCGACCGCATCCGCGGGCTCGAGACCGGCGCCGACGATTATGTGACCAAGCCGTTCAGCCCGCGCGAGCTGGTCGCGCGAGTCGCGGCGGTTTTGCGCCGCGTGAGGCCGGCTTTGGCGGGCGAGCAACTCGCCTATGCGGACGTCGAAATGGACGTTGCCGCGCACCGCGTTCGCCGCAGCGGGCATCAGGTTCCCCTGGGCCCGACCGAGTTCCGGCTCCTCCGGCATTTCCTCGAGCATCCCGGCCGGGTGTTCTCGCGCGAGCGCTTGCTCGATGCGGTGTGGTCGCACGATCCCGACATCGACGCGCGGACCGTCGATGTGCATGTCCGCCGGTTGCGCCAGGCGCTGAACTCGGAAGGGCGTTCCGATCTCATCCGAACCGTCCGTTCGGCCGGCTATTCGCTCGATTGCGACGGCTGAGTGGCCACGCGGCCACAGTCACAAAAGTGAAACATCGGCGTCAAACAACCGTCGCGGCGCCAGCCTAGCACTCCGACTCAGCGGACCGGAATCGAGGTCCTTTTTCGGGGTACTAAAATGGCTTTCAAACCACTGGGCCTCGCCGCGACGGCGGTGATGGCGCTTACTGTTTCAACCACCGCCGACGCCCGCTCGCAGATGCGCGCGGTCGGCTCGTCCACCGTCTATCCGTTCGCCAAGATCGTAGCCGAGCGAATCGCCCGCGCTAACCCGCGGCTCGGAACGCCGATCATCGAATCGACCGGCACGGGCGCCGGCATGAAGCTGTTCTGCGCCGGCGTTGGCGAGCGCTTCCCCGACGTCGAGAATGCCTCGCGCCGGATGAAGGCTTCGGAAGCCAAGCTGTGCGCTCAGAACGGCGTCAGCGCGATCACCGAGATCCAGGTCGGCATCGACGGCATCAGCCTCGCGACCGCGAAGAGCTCGCCGCTTCAGAACGTCACCACCCGCGACATCTATCTGGCGCTCGCCAAGACGCCGTTCGGCAAGCCGAACCGCGCCAAGACCTGGCGCGACGTCAACGGCAAGCTGCCCAACCTCCCGATCCGCGTTTACGGGCCCCCGCCGACCAGCGGCACGCGCGACGCGCTGGGCGAGCTGATCATGACCGCCGGCTGCGACAGCAACCCCGGCATGGCCGCCGTGAAGAAGGCGGACGAGACCAAATACAAGGCGATTTGCACCGGAATGCGTGAGGACGGCTGCTACATCGAAGCCGGCGAGAACGACAATCTCATCGTCCAGAAGATCGAGGCGAATCCGGGGACGATTGGCATCTTCGGCTATTCCTATCTCGAAGAGAACGCCGATCGCGTGAAGGGTCTGCAGATCAACGGCGTCGGGCCGAGCTATCAGACCATCAGCAGCTTCAAATATCCCGGTGCTCGTCCGCTCTATATCTACATCAAGAATGCCCACGCCGGCGCAATCCCGGCGGTGCGCGCGTATGCTGCCGAGTTCACCAAGGAGAGCGCGTTCGGCCCGAACGGCTACCTTCTCAAAGCCGGCCTGATCTCGGCGCCGAACACCATTCGCGCGCGCAGCCAGCAGGCGGCGAGGGCGCTCGCCCCACTCAACCTGGCGAGCCTCAAATAGCGTTGGTCGCATAAACCCTAGTCAATCACTAGAGTATCTGGATAGAGGGACCGCGGCGAGCGAATCGCCGCGGCTCCGCCGAACCCAGGGGGGAAGGAAAGAACATGAAGTTGAAGTTTGTCGCTGCGCTCCTTGCTGGAAGCGCGATTTGTTTCTCGACACCTGCATTGGCGCAGGATCCGGCGGCTCAGGCGGCCCCCGATTCGACCGAGCCCGACCCGTCGGATGCAACCGCTGATGCGGCGATCGCGAATGCGCAGGCCGTCGACGACGCGCAGGCCAAGATCGAGCTGTTGCAGGCGCAGGTCGAAGCGCTCCAGGCGTCGATCGAGCAGGTGAAGAGCTCGATGACCAAGGTCACGCCCTCGTGGAAGGGCGGCCCGCAGTGGGATGACAAGGAAGCCGGTTTCAGCTTCAAGCCCAAGGGCCTGCTGCAATATGACGCGGGCTATGTCGGCTTCCCCAACGGCGACGAACGCCGCGGTACCGTCGCCGGCCTGAACTTCGGCAACCTCGGCTGGAACACCCGCGCCCGACGCCTGACTCTCGGCGCCGACGGCACGCTACCCGGTGGCTTCCGCTACAGCGCCGAATTCAACTTCGCGCAGGCCGGCGTCGACTTCGAGGACGTGCTGATTGCCTATGACTTCAAGAACTCGCCGCTGACGGCCCAGGTCGGATACTTCTATCCGTTCGCCAGCCTCGAGACGATGACCAGCTCCAAGTATACATCGTTCATGGAGCGCGCCGGCATAACCGACGCCTTCAGCCACAATCGCCGCATCGGCGCCGCGTTGACCGCTACCGACAAGGCCACGGACAAATGGACATTCCAGGCCGGTATCTTCAGCGAGGAAATGAATAACACCGACCTCAACCGCACGGGCTGGGACGCGGCGGTCCGCGGCGTTTTCTCCCCGACGCTTGGCAACATTCGCCTGCACCTCGGCGCGAACTTCGAGCACCGCGAGAACAAGCGTGAAGCGCAGAGCCGGAACTATCAGGTCCGGCCGATGACGCAGCTGACCGACCAGCGTTTCGCAGCCACCGGCGCCCTCTCGGCCAAGGGCGACGACGTCGCCGGGCTCGAGGTCGCGGCGATCATGAAGAGCTTCCACGTCGCCGGGGAAGCGCAAAAAGTGTGGGTGCGCGGAACCTACACGCCGGCGGAGCAGGCCGCCATTCTGCTCGATCAGGGAACCAACACTACGCCGAATGGCACCGCGCTCAACAGCAATCCCAGCTTCTGGGGCGGCTATGTCGAAGCCGGCTTCTACCTCACCGGCGAAACCCGCGCCTACAAGGGCGGCAGCTTCGGCCGCGTGAAGGTCCTCCATCCGTTTAATGATGGCGGCTGGGGCGCGTTTCAGATCAACGGCCGCGTCGACTATGTGAACCTCAGCGACGACGTCGACAGCAGCTCCGCCTTGCTGACCGCGCCCTTCTACGTGAACGGCGGCAAACAGATCGCCTATCAGCTGAGCGGCATCTGGAACCCGACGGATTATGTCCGCCTCATGGCCCAATATTCGCACATCAACGTGACCGGCGGCCCGCGCAACGCGCTCAGCGACGACCTCACCGATCCGGCCAACAAGCGCGAGTTCGACAGCGACGTGCTCTCGATGCGCGCGCAGATCGATTTCTAGTGAGTGAAGCCTGAAATAGCCTTTCGGTCCCTCTCTCCCCTTCGGCTCGAAAGGCGGCCCCCTCGTCCTCGCTGCGAGGGGGCCTCTCTGGCTCCAGGCGTGGCTCCAGACGACCAATCGGCTACACAGCCTGCGATGCCTCCGTTTAGCCTCAGCGAACGCGCACTCGTCGACGCGATCGACGAACCGGCGCTCATCGTCGAGGGAGCCATCGTGCGGCTCGCCAATCCGCCCGCGCTGGGGCTGCTCGGCAAGTCGATCGAGGGCCGCGATCTCAGGCTGGCAATCCGGCATCCGCAAGCGCTCGAGCATATCCTCGGGCACCGTTCGGGCGACATCGACGTCACCGGCATCGTCGATCCCGGGCGATCGTGGCGGCTTCACATCCGCCGGCTCGGCCCGACGTCGGTCCTGGTTCGAATGGTCGATCGATCGGACGCCGTTTCGGCGGAGAAGATGCGGGTCGACTTCGTCGCCAACGCCAGCCACGAGCTGCGCACCCCGTTGTCGACCGTGCTCGGCTATGCCGAGACGCTGGCGGAAGAGAATGATCTACCCGCCGATCTCCGCGCGAATTTCGGGCGCACGATCCGTGACGAGGCGCGCCGGATGTTGCGCATCATCGAAGATTTGATGAGCCTGTCGCGTATCGAGGCCGACCGCTTTCTCGCGCCGAACGACAGCGTTTCCATCGACCAGGTCATTGGCACTGCGGTTGCGAATGCGGCCAGCCTGCGGATCGCTCGCTGCGAGTTCCTCGTCGACGCTCGCCAGGATTTGCCCCCGGTTCGCGGCGACCGCGCTCAGCTCGTCCAGGTGCTCGACAATCTGATTAGCAATGCCGTGCGCTACGGCTGCGAGGGGCCCGCCGCGAAGATCGAGGTGTCGGCGAAGCGGGATGGACGATGGGTGGCCCTGACCGTCTCCGATCAGGGGCCGGGCATCCCGCGCGAGCACCTGACGCGGGTGACCGAGCGCTTCTATCGCGTCGACGCGGCCCGCAGCCGCGAGTCGGGCGGGACCGGGCTTGGCCTCGCGATCGTCAAGCACATCGTCGAGCGCCACAAAGGCACGCTCGAGATCAAGAGCATTGTCGGGGTCGGGACCAGCGTCACCGTTCGGTTGCCGGCCGCCGGCTAGGCCGTATTCGCAGAATCCAGCAGCGCCGCCAGCGCCTTCTCGACCTGGTCGATCGTGTAGGGCTTCGCCAACCGCGGCCGATCCTCCCATTTGTCGGGCATTTGCCAGTCCGCGTAGCCGCTGGTCAGCACGAACGGCACGCCTTTCGCATCGAGCGCGTCGCACAGGGGGAAGACGCGTTCGCCGCGGATGTGCACATCCATCATCGCCGCGTCGATCTCGGCATCGCCATCGAGCAACTCGCGCGCCGCGGCCATGTTCGGCGCCGGCCCGATCACCGTGCAGCCGAGGTCGCTGAGCAATTCCGCGGTGAACGGTCCGACCACCGGCGAATCCTCGACGACGAGGATGCGATAGCCGTGGAGCGGAGCTTCCCCGCTCACCCGAGGCTGGACCTCAGTGGACGAATCTGGCGACGACATCTCGATACGAACGCGAAACTTTCACTTGGGCTCCCGAATCGAGCACGAGAAAGCATTCGCCGTTGGTGTGCGGCTTCACCTGGCGCACCAGGTCGAGATTGACGATGGTCGAACGGTGGACGCGCTGGAAACGGCGCGGGTCGAGGCGTTTCTCCAGATCCTTCATGGTTTCCCTGAGGATCAAAGTGTTGTCGCCGGTCTGGATGCACATGTAGTCGCCTGCCGCATCGATGCGCTCGATGGTGTCGACGTCTACCCTGAATATCTGGCCCTGGTCCTTGATGTTGATCATCTTTTCAAAGCGCGATTGCGCGGGGCCTTCCGGCGATGCCTCGGCCAGTTCCTCGGCGGCTTCGGGCGCATGCTCGACCAGCGCTTCCTTCAACCGCCCAGCCTCCTCGGCGCTGCGCTTTTCGGATAGCCGCTGGCGCACGCGGTCGAGGGTCGCGGCCAGCCGGTCCTCGTCGACCGGCTTCATCAGATAGTCCACTGCCTGCGCGTCGAACGCGCGCAAGGCGTGGTCGCTGTAGGCGGTGACGAACACGAACAGGGGCGGCTCGACATCCATCAGGCCCTGGATGACCGAGAAGCCGTCGAACCCCGGCATCTGGATGTCGAGGAATACCAGGTCGGGCTTGTTGGTCTTGATCTGGCGGATCGCCTCGCGTCCGTTGGCGGCGGTCGCCACCACGTCCACGTCCTCGTGCGCCTGCAGCCTGAGCTGGAGGCCTTGGGTCGCGAGAGGTTCGTCGTCGACCAGCACGGTCCGGATGGTCATCAGGCCTTGTCTCCGCTTTCGTATGGAATTTCGATGATAACGCTGAACCCCCCGCGTTCGTTCTTTGTGGTCTTAAACGAGTGCGCCGCGCCATAGGCCTGCGCCAGGCGGTCGCGAATGTTCGCCAGACCGACGCCGGTCGATGGGCTCGCCGCCAGCTCCGCCCCATCCCCGTCGCCGTTGTCGGCGACTTCGATCCGCACCGCCTGGCCTTCGCGGCGCGCGGTGAGCCAGATATCGGCGCCGCCTTCGGCCGGCGTCACGGCATATTTGATCGCATTCTCGATCAGCGGCTGGAGCAGCAGGGAGGGCAGGCGGGCGCCGATCGTCTCCGACTCGATCCGGAAGTGCGGTCGCAGCCGCTCCTCGAACCGCATCTTCTCGATCTCCAGATAGAGCTTCAGGGTCTCGACCTCCTGCGCAAGCGTGACCTTCCCCGCCGGCTCATTGACCAAAGTGTAGCGCAGGAAAGACGACAGCCGCGCCAGCATCGCATTGGCGCGCTCGGTCTGCTTCAGCAGCACCAGCGTCGAGATCGAGTTCAGCGTGTTGAACAGGAAGTGCGGGTTGAGCTGGTAGCGAAGCATCGCCAGCTGCGCGGTCGAGGCCTGGCCTTCGAGCTGCTCGCGCTGCCGGATCTCGGCTTCCAGCAGCAGGAAGTAATTGATCCCGTAGTAGAGCGCGGCCCACGCCGCGAGCAGCGAAAAATTGAGCAGGATGGCGCCGAGATACTCGACTCCCTCCGGCTTTGCGTCCGGCTTCAGGAAGGTCGCGTAGCTCCACGTCTCGATCACCGAAAAGGCCATCGAGGCGATGCCAACGACCGCGAGCGACAGGACCATCGTCCACAGCGGCCGCATCCTGATCAACCGGCGGAACAGCGACGCCAGCAGCAAGGTGAGCGAGTAGCCGGTGGCGGTCAGAAGCAGGGTGTGGATCAGCCACATCCAGCCCATTGAATTGGCAAAGCCGGACAGCGAGCGAAGGAAGAAATAGCCGCTCCAGCCGACCGACTGGAGGATCCAGAACGCGCGGTTCTTGTCGTCGAAGAACGGCCGGTCGAGACCGATCCCGCGGGCGATCGGCGCCGCGGGCGATTGAATCGCGGGCGGATCGGTCGTGCGCCGGGACGTGGCGGCTCGCCGGTCGAAGGTCGCGCTGTCGGTCGCCATCATCGGGGGATATAGAAGGCGACCCGCTTCTTTGCGAGCCGCAAGGCTTGCCGATTGGACGATCCTCGCTCTAGCGGGCACCGAGGCGCCGATCCGGCGTTGGACGATCGGACCGCCTGGAGGACCAATTTCGATGCATAGTCTTGCCCGCTTCGCACTCGCCGGCGTTTTCCTGCTCGGTGGCTGCCGTGCGAGCGATCAAGCGAATCAGGCGCAGCCGCAAGCTGCCGAGGCGGCGATCGCTCCGATCCTCGCCACGCCCGACGCCATCGACACGCACAGCTACGCCCGGCCGCTCGAGGCCCGCGTGACCCACGTCGCGCTCGACCTCACCGTCGATTTCGACACCAGGCGCATCGCCGGCACGGCGGCGCTCGACGTCGATCGCAAGCCCGACGCGAAGGAAATCGTGCTCGACGACAATGGGCTTGAAATCGAGAGCGTCACCGACGCCGGCAAGCATCCGCTGGCGTTCAAGGTCGCCGCCAAGGACGTCAACCTCGGCGCGCCTTTGATCATCGCGCTTCAGCCGGACACCAGGCGCATCCTCATCACCTACAAGAGCGCGCCCGATGCCCCAGCGCTATTATGGCTGACGCCCCAGCAAACCGCCGGGAAGAAGGCGCCGTTCCTGTTCAGCCAGGGCGAATCGATCGAAAACCGCAGCTGGATTCCGACCCAGGATTCGCCGGCCGTCCGCCAGACCTGGGAAGCGACGATTCACGTGCCTGCCGGCGTGACCGCGGTGATGAGCGCGCCGCGGATCGAGCAGCCGCTCACCCAGGGGGGCGAAAGCGT
The DNA here is from genome assembly GCF_000620665.1 of Sphingomonas sp. URHD0057. Taxonomy (GTDB): domain Bacteria; phylum Pseudomonadota; class Alphaproteobacteria; order Sphingomonadales; family Sphingomonadaceae; genus Sphingomicrobium. The sequence goes on from NZ_JIAU01000005.1 coordinate 244,234, forward strand.
GTTCAACTTCCGCATGGATCACAGCGTCGCGTCCTACATGATCGCGATCGCCGTCGGCGACCTCGCGTTCAAGCCCTTGGGCCCGCGCACCGGCGTCTGGGCCGAGCCGCCGACTATCGACGCTGCCGCGCGCGAGCTTTCCGACACCGAGAAAATGGTCGCCGCGGCGGAGAAGCTCTACGGCCCCTACCGCTGGGGCCGCTATGACGTGATCGTCCTTCCGCCCTCCTATCCGCTGGGGGGAATGGAGAACCCGACCCTGACCTTCCTAACGCCGACCTTCATCGCCGGCGACAAGAGCCTCGTCAGTCTCGTCGCGCACGAGCTTGCCCACAGCTGGTCGGGCAATCTCGCGACCAACGCGGTGTGGAACGATTTCTGGCTCAACGAAGGCATGACCACCTACGCCGAGGGGCGCATCATCGAAGAGCTCTACGGCAAGAAGGCGGCAGCGGAGCACGCCGCGCTCAGCATTGACGCCATGAACAAGGCGGTCGCGGAAAATGGCGGCCCGGGCGGCGCCGACACCCGGCTTCACCTCGACCTCAAGGGCCGCCACCCCGACGATGGCACCAGCGACATCGCCTACGAAAAGGGCGCCGAATTCCTCCGCACCATCGAAGCCAACGTCGGCCGTGACCGGTTCGACGCCTGGCTCAAGGGCTGGTTCGACCGCCATGCCTTTCAGCCGGTGACGTCGGCAATGTTCCTCGCCGATATCCGCCAGAATCTCATCAAGGGCGACAAGGCGCTGGAGAGCAAGCTGATGCTCGACCGCTGGGTCTATCGGCCGGGTGTTCCACCGAACCTGGTTCGTCCGCCCGCGAACACCTTCGCCGAACAAGACAGGGCGACGACGGCCTTTGCCTTGCGCGGCGCGGCGCCGTCGGCCTGGGCGGATTGGAATACCGAAGAACGACTGCGTTTCCTCAATCGCTTGCCGCGAAAGCTGCCCGAGAGCCGCCTCGATGCACTAGAGTCGGCCTATGATCTTAACGGCGCCTCCAACATGGAGATTCGCTTCGCCTGGCTCGATCTCGCGGTTTCGAACCGCTACGATCCGGCTCTCGCCTCGCTCGAGCGATTCCTGACCTCGCAGGGTCGCGGCAAGTTCGTGAAGCCGCTGATCCGGGCGCTCGCGGAGGACGAATCCTGGGGCAAGCCGATCGCCAAACGGATCTACGCCGAGGCGCGGCCGCTCTACCACCCGCTGGTGACCCGCGATCTCGACAAGCTGAAGCTCTGAATTTCTTCCAGCGCAGGAGGAAATAGGCGCCCTTAACCGGCCTTAAACGCTCTTTGGTTATCCCGCCGCACGGACACGTGACACGGCGGGTGGATGTACAAGGCTCCTGACAGGTATAAGCGCTTGATTTCGGCCAGGCTTCCGGGAGGGGAGTCGGCCGGGCTGGCGTCGCGCGCGCCCGAGGGCGAAAGCTCGCCGTTGCGCGACGTTCAGCTGATTTCGCGGGCCCAGCTCGCGCCATTCTTCGCCGCCGCCAATATCATCGCCGCATTGATGATGGTCGCCAGCCTGTGGGGCTTCAAGGAAGCCACCTGGCTCTTGCCCTGGGCGGTCGCCGTCGGCGCGGTCAACCTTGGCGCGATGCATCTTGCGCGCACTCAATCGATCACCCACGTCGGCCGGTCCGGCCATCGCGTCCCAAACTGGCTGATGGTCGGGGAAGTCGCCGTTCGCGCGGTGGTCTGGCTCAGCCTTCCGCTCTACCTTTTCCCGTCGCTCGATCCGAGCCAACAGGTGATTGCGGCCTCGATCATGGCCGGCCTCGGCATCGGTGCGCTGGGCCTGGTCGTGGTTCCGCCCTGTGTCACGGCGTGGATGATCGCGTTCACGGCCGGGGTCGGCGGCGCCCTGCTGATCGGCCGCAACAGCGTGCCGTTCCAGCATATGCTGTCGATCATCTTCACTCTCGGCGTCGCCATCTTCGGTGTCCTGGCCGTCGCCCGCTGGGCGTTCCACCAGCTCAAGACCAACGCCGACGTCGGCAGCCAGAGCGAAAGCGCCAGCCTGCTGCTCCAGGAATATGAGCAGCGCGGTGTCGGCTGGCTGTGGGCCGTCGACGGCGAAAACCGTGTCACCTACATCAGCTCGCGCATGAGCACGCTGCTCGGGCGTCCGGGCGGTCAGCTTCTCGGCCATTCGCTTCCTGCGCTGCTTGGGGGCAATGCCGAACTCGGCCGCGTCCTTCTCGAGCGGCAGCCGTTCAACTCGCTCGAGATGGAGCTGGACACCCCGCGCGGCTCGCGCTGGATTTCGATCGCCGGCGACCCGATCATCGACACCGCCGGCCGCTTCGAAGGTTTTCGCGGGGTCGGCTCCGACATCACCGAGATTCGCCAGACGCAGGAACGCCTGACCCATCTCGCCAACGTCGACGTGCTCTCGGGCCTGCCCAATCGCGGCCGCGTCCGCCAGTTGCTCGGCGAAGCGCTCCGCGGAGCGACCACCTCGAGTGTTCCCTGCGCGATCATGTTCCTCGACCTCGACGGCTTCAAGCCGGTCAACGATACCTTCGGGCACCCGAAAGGCGATGCCGTGCTTCGCGCCGTCGCCAAGCGTCTCGTCGACGAAGTCGGGCCCGACGGCCATGTCGGCCGCATGGGCGGCGACGAATTCGCCATCGTCATCACCGACGCCCAGAGCCGCAAGCAGGTCGAGATGCTTGCCGAGCGGATCATCAACTCGATCAAGGAATCCTACCTGATCGACCAGACCGAGATCCGCATCGGCGTCTCGATCGGCGCTGCCTTCGGCCCGATCGATGGGGCCACCGTCGATGATCTGATCCTCAAGGCCGACCTTGCGCTTTACCAGGCCAAGGATGCCGGCCGCGGCTGCGCCCGCTATTTCTCGTCCGAGCTGCAGTCGGAGCAGGAAGATCGCGTCCGCCTCGAATCCGACCTTCGCGCGGCGGTTGCCTCGAAGCAGTTCCACCTTGCCTTCCAGCCGCTGATCAACGCCAAGACCCAGAAGCTGATCGGCTTCGAGGCGCTGATCCGCTGGAACCACGCACAGCGCGGCTTCGTCCCGCCCAACGTCTTCATTCCGGTCGCCGAGGAAAGCGGGCTCATGCCGGTGATCGGCGAGTGGGTGATCGAGGAGGCGTGCAAGGCCGCGGCAAGCTGGCCGGAGCCGATCACGGTCGCCCTCAACATCAGTCCAAAGCAAATCCTTCCCGCGCTCCCCAACATCGTCAGCGAAGCACTGTCCCGCTGCAAGCTCGCGGCCAACCGGATCGAGCTCGAGGTTACCGAAGGCGTGTTCCTCGGCGACAACGGCTCGACCCTCGATGTTCTCAAGCGCCTGCGCGCGCTCGGCGTCGGCATCGCGCTCGACGACTTCGGTACCGGCTATTCGTCGATCGGCTATTTGAACAAGGCCGTGTTCCACAAGCTCAAGATCGACGGCAGCTTCGTTCGCGAGGCGGGCACCCGGCCTGAGAACGTCGCGATCATCCAGTCGATCGTTCAGCTCGCCAAGAGCTTCCGCATGTCGGTCACCGCCGAAGGCGTCGAAACCGCCGAGGATTTCGAGCGCATGCGCGACCTCGGCTGCGACACCATCCAGGGCTATCTGTTCGGCAAGCCCCTCGCCTACGATCGCGCCAACCAGATGGTCGTCGGCCTCGGCGCCAAGCGGCTGGCGGGTTAGCTTACCGCGCCCATCGCTTCCGGGTGCGGCTGGGTCAGCAGTCGCCAATTCATTCGCGGATAGGAGTTGAGCTGGCGCCCGAGGTTGCCGGTGATCATCGTCAGCCGCTCGACGGTCCGGCTGTTGATCAGCGGCCCCGCGTCGAGATAGCGGAAGGGCGTTCCGTCCGCGAGCTCGAGGAACCGCGCCTTGGCGGTCTCATTGTTGCCGGTGATCAGCACATCGCTCAGCGTTTCGCCGAACTCGGGATGGTCAAAGACCTCCCAGAAGACGTTCTTGAACGCGCCGACCACCTTGGCCTGCGGGAAGCGCCGCTGAAGCTCCTCCGCGCCGCTCGAATCCCATGGCGTGACGAAGTCGCTATAGTCGGCGTTGTAGGGATTGCTGATGTCGACCAGCAGCTTGCCGGTCAGCTTCCGGCACGACCGGTCGAGCAGGTCGAACAGGCCGTCGCGGATGAAGATCGCGGGAAGGATCGCCGGCGTGCACAAGGCGTCGGCGTAGCTGCCGGCGCGAAGGCCCGGAATGTCGAGTTCGTCGACGATTGCCTGGGCGCGGTCGGGGTCGCGCGAAGCGAGGATCACCTTGCGCCCGGCGCGCGCGAACATCGCCGCCAGCCGCGGACCCATTTTCCCGGTTCCAAGCACGCCAAGATCGGCCAGCCCTTGGCCTGATTGCGTCAACATCTCTCTCCTTTGTGGTGGGATCGGTTCGACGCGGGCAGCTACGCTCACCAAAGCGGGAGCGCTAACAAATGCCCGATCCAGCCCAATAAGCTGCGCTTATGGCCTCGCCTGCCGGAGATAGCTTCCGGCCAGGAATTCGTCGGCGCGGATCGCCAGCTCGGTGCGGTTCTTGACCCCGAGCTTCTCGAACACGTTGTGGAGATAGACCTTGACCGTCCCCTCGGTCACTCCGAGCTCGCTGGCGATCTCGCGATTGCGCAGGCCCTGGCGGACGCATTTGATCAGCTCGCGCTCACGCGGCGCGAGGGCGGGCCGTTCCACCGGAGTGATTGCGGCCAGCCGCGCTATTCGCTCGCGCAGCTCGGGATCGAGCCAGCTGCGCCCGGCGCGCACCGCGTCGAGGCATTCCAGGAGATAGGCCGGGTCCGAGTTCTTGAGCACCATTCCGTCGACCTTCAGCGCCTGCGCTTCCATCAGCGCCGGGTCCTCGATGCCCGCGGTGAGCAGGATGATGCGCACCTTGCGGCGTTCGGCCCGCAGCGTGCGGAGGACGTCGAGCCCCGATCCTTCGGGCATTTGCACGTCGAGCAGCAGGACGTCGGGCTTCAGCTCCTCGACCGCGCGCATCGCTTCCTCGCCGGTCGTGGCACTGCCGACGATGGTCAGGCCGGTGTCGCGAAGCAGGACTTCGATCGCGGTCCGGATCATCGGATGGTCATCGGCAATCAGGATCTTCACGCGCTATTGCCTCCTCGTACCGGCAGGGAAATCGACAGTTTGGTGACGTCCATGCCGCGCGACACCTCGACCGCGCCGCCCGATTGCTCGACCCGCTCCTGGAGCGTTTGCGGCGGCACCATGACCTCGCCGAAGCGGGGATAATCGGTGCCGTCGTTGACGAGATCGATGCGCAGGGCCTCGGCACTCGCGTCGAGCGCGATGCGGACCGACTTGGCGCCGGCATGGCGAACGGCATTGGCGACGGCTTCGCGGATCAGTTGGTGCGCGTCGAGGTGCAGCCGCGACGGGATCGCGAGGTCGCTCTCGGCACCGGCGAAGGTGCAGTCGATCGCCCATTGCCTCGACAGGCGCTCGGTGAGCGCGCCGAGGTCGCGGGACAGGTCGCGGAGCGTGACTTCGGGGCCGCTGCGCAGCGCGGTGATGAACGACCTGAGCTCGTTCTGCTCCTGCATCATCAATTGCTTGAGCTCGTTGAGCTCGGGCTCGAGCGGCCGCCCAAACCCTTCTGAGCGCTTCATCGCCTCGATCCGGAAAGCGGCGCCGGCGAGGAACTGGACGACGCTGTCGTGGAGGTCGCGCGCGAGGACCAGCCGCGACCTTGCTTCGGCGCTGTCCTCCGCCGCCTTGAGCAAGGCGTGGCGCTGGATGTGCGCGGAAGCTTCGGAGGCGATCTGCTCGCCAAGGTCGATATGGTCGGTCGACAGATTGGGCACCTGCTCGAGGAACATGACGCCGTCGCCTTTGTCCATATGGAGCGGCAGCGCGAGCCCCGCCACCGGGTCCACCGCCGCCGCCGTTTCCTCGCCGATGGCAGCGACGGGATCGACCGCGCGGAGGTTGCGCTCGGCGTCGCGGACCAGCGCGTGTCCCTTGGCGACGTCGTACAGGACCGGCGTCGCCGCCCGCCCGTCGAGCAACGGACGTGCGACCTTGACGTCCGTGCGCTCGCCCTCGCGGATCACGATCGCCCGCGCTCCTTTGAGGCCGTGGTCGCGCCACACGATCGCCCCTGCGCGCGCGCCGACATCGCTCATTGCCGCCCGCAGCGCCGTCTCCAGCGGAGACTTGTCGAGCGACGGCTCGGCGAGAAGTTCACGGTTGTCGACGGCGAAGCGCGCCCGCCATTGATTGGCCCCGAACCAGATCAGGATCAGCGACACGATGACCAGCTGCGCGCTTCGCGCCACGAACAGCGGAGCGTCGTTGTCGCTGTCGAGGTTGGCGACGAACAGCCCGGTGCCGAGGAACAACAAAGTCAGCAGCGCCGAGGTCAGTGCTGTCGCTCGCCAGCCCCAACGGATCGCCGCAGACAGCAGCAGAAACACGACGAAGACCAGGAACGGGCTGGTGTGCCCTTCAGTGACGAACACCAGCACGACGAACATGAAGATGTCGAGCGCATGCGCCGGGCCGGCCAGCTTGGCGTCGAGCCACCAGTCGTTCCACGTCAGCGCCACCAGCACGGCGGCGAACGCGGCATAGCCGCCAAGTGCGGCGTAGGTGATCGTCGGCGCCTTGGTTGGTTGGCTGGCGTCGACGAGGATCGCGAGCAGGAACAGCGCGGCCAGGAATAGCCGCCCGAGCGCGATGATCCGCGCCGAAGGATGTCGGAACCCCCGCCCCACGCGCCGTGGATACAGGATCGGGCGCCCGGCGGACAGCCGTCATGGCCAATCCTATCTTTGGGTAAGCTCTCCTTCGATATCTTCGCCTGCGGGCGCGGCCGGCCTACAAGCTCTGGGTCACAAAACCTTCCCTTGAGGAGCAGGGGCTCGCCCGCCTCTGCTCCTCTACTTTTGTGCTCAGTATCTCGCCAGGATGAACTCGCGCGCCTGGCGATATTCGTGCGGCGTGACTCGCCCGTCGCCGTCGCCATCGGCGATCCTGCGGAACTCGATTGCCGCTGCCTGCGCCTCGCTGGGTTCGAGCAATATGTCGCGGTCGCGGTCGTAGAATTTCAGCGCCCAGTTCATCAGCACCCAATCGCGCTCGAACAGCTGCGCCGCCGCCGGCGCGGTGCTGATGCTCGCTGGCGTCGGCTCGGTCACTGACTGAGCGGCCGCGGCGGCGGATAACAGCAACAGCGGAAGGACCATGCCGAACTCCATCCCACCCCGCGCATCCCCAACGCGCGAGCCGGAATCCTGTTCAACCGAGCGAGCGCCCGCTTCAGCTCAGTGAGGCACGGCTCCGATGAGGTCGCCGAGCCCCAGGCCTCTCTTCTTTTTCTTGACCGGCGGTTGCTGCGCGTCCTGCTGCTGCTGGTCGGCTTCGGCGGCGCCCATCCCGTCCATCATCCCGCCCATTCCATGCATCACCGACGCCGTCGTCTTGTAGCGCACCTTGGCGACCCACTTGGGCGCCTTGGGCATCTCGGCGAAATTCGCTTCGGGGCCGTAGCCGATCATCGTCACCATCCCCGCCGGAACGGCGGCGGCGACCTCGGCCGGGAGAACGCACTGGCTGGTGCCGGGCGACAGCACCGATCCCGCCGCGACCAGCCGCCTGACTTCGGACGGCGCGAGATAGTCGAGTGCCGGCATCGTCGCGCTCTTCGAGGAGCTCCACATCACGAAATCGTTATTGGGGTTGGCCCCGAACATCGCCAGCGCATAGCCGGTCGCCATAGCGGCCGGCTGCCACGTCAGCTGGCTCGCGCCCGACGGCAGCGGCCCCGCCTCGCGCAGCCCCAGCCCCGGCATAAAATCCTGCCCGTTGCCGAGGCTGAACCCGATCTCCGGCGAGTAATTGCCCTTGACGCTGTGCGCGCCGAGCAAGGAGCCGCCCGCGGGGACGGCGCGGTGGTCGCGGTCGTTGGGCCAGCGTCCGAACCCCGGCGCTCCGCTCGGCCCGCTCACGGCATGCGCCATGGCCGCCATCGCGGCGACGCCCGGCGGCGCCTGGCCCGCCGCGAGCTTGGAGAAATCGACGACCGTCGGCTGGCCCGCCGAGACATGCTCGCCGCAGCCCCAGTAGATCAGCATCCGGCCCTTGGGCTGCTGCCACGGCATCCCGGACGTCGCCGGCGGTTCCCGCACGGGCGTAATGAGCGGCAGGCTCGGTCCCATCTGCAGCACGGCGGGAATGAAATGGTCCGCCTCGCCTGCGCCCGCGGGCCTGGTCCGCGACGCGAGCCGGAGGTCGAGCGTGTGGGCGACGCTCGCTCCGCCGCCCTGCATCATCTGCATGATCTGGCCCATGTCCGGCCGCCCGCCCGGCGCCATTCCGCCGCCCATGCCGCTCGCCGTCGCGACGTCCATCCAGTAATTGGCAATCGGCGGCGGGTCCTTCGCGGGCGCCTTAGCCGACGCTGCATAAAGCGTCCCACCAAACGCGGCCCCCCCCACCGCTGCAACCGACAAACTGATCCGTGTCATGAAACCACCCCCTGCTGCGCCGAAATTAAGCCTCTTCGCGCGCGGCGGACAAGCTCCCTTACTTCGGTGACCGTTCAGCCGCGGTGGCGCAGCGCCTCGACCAGCAGCGCGAACGCCGGCGATTGCTGGCGCCGGCTTGGGTAATAGAGGTAATAGCCGGGGAAGGGCGGGCTCCAATCGTCGAGCACCCGCACCAGATGTCCCGCCGCCACGTCCGCCTGGACGACATCTTCGGGAATGAAGGCGATCCCGAGGCCGCTCAGCGCCGCCTTCCGGATGACGGCAATGTCGTTGACGGTCAGTTGCCCGTCGACCCGCACGTTGATCTCACGCGAGCCTTTCTGGAACTCCCAGGCATAGACTCCGCCAAGGGTCGCCAGGCGCAGGTTGATGCAGGAATGGTGGGCGAGGTCCTGCGGGGTCTGCGGCTTGCTCCGCGGCGCGAAATAGGCGGGCGTGGCGACGGCCACCAGGCGGATGTCCGGGCCGACCTTGACCGCGATCATGTCGCGCGCGACCCGCTCACCCATGCGGATGCCGGCGTCGAAGCGCTCGCTGACGATGTCGCGTAGCGTGTTGTCGATGACGAGCTCGACGTTGATGTCGGGATATTCGGTGAGGAAGTCGGCGAGCTTGGGCCACAGCACCGTTTCGGCGGCATGGTCGACCGTTGTGATGCGGATCGTCCCAGCCGGTTTGTCGCGGAGCTCGGACAACGCAGCGAGGCCGGCTTCGATTTCCTCGACGTGGGAGCCGACCGTCGCCACCAGCCGCTCCCCCGCCTCGGTGGGGGCGACGCTGCGCGTCGTCCGCGTCAGCAGGCGCACGCCGAGCCGCTCCTCGAGCGCGCGCATGGTCTGGCTCAGCGCCGATGGGGACACGCCGAGCTGTGCGGCGGCGCGGGTGAAGCTGCGTTCGCGAGCAACGGCGAGGAAAGCAGCGATTTCGGCGATGGGCGGGCGTGCGATTGTGAAGCCTTACTTACAGATTCATGCGCATTATAGCGTCTAATCGCGGCTAAGCGCAGCCCTTAAATGGGCGTCATGCCGGCGAAATTTCTTCGAGGCGCAGCGGCCTTCGCATGCGCTTGCTTGGTCGCCGCATCCCCTTCGACAGCACAGCGGGCGCAGTCCCCGATAGGAGCACAGCAAATGGAAATTTCACGCAAATCGGAATTGAAGACGGTCGATGGCCCGGCCGAATATTTCACCGGCAGGGCGACGATCACGGGCCAGTTCCAGCGCGCGGCGCCGTCGCACGTCACCGGCGCAATCGTCCATTTCGAGCCGGGCGCGCGCACCGCATGGCACACGCACCCGCTCGGCCAGACGCTGATCGTCACCGAAGGCGTCGGCTGGACCCAGGTCGAAGATGGCCCGGTTCTGGAATTCTACGCCGGCGATATCCTGTGGTGCCCGCCCGAGCACAAGCACTGGCATGGGGCGACCCCGCATCAGGGAATGACCCATATCGCGATCCAGGAGGCGAAAGACGGCACGAACGTCACCTGGATGGAGAAGGTAACCGACGAGCAGTATCTGGCGGCGCAGCCGGTGGAGTGAGATCATGCCGCACGTCATCGTGAAGCTCTGGCCCGGAAAGTCGGACGATCAGAAGCAGCGCCTGTCGGATGCCATCGTCCGCGACGTGACAAGCATCCTCAACTATGGCGACGAGTCTGTTTCCGTGGCGTTCGAGGAGGTTTCGGCGCGGGACTGGAAGAGCAAGGTTTACGAGCCGGACATCGTCGGCCGCCGGGATCAGCTCATCAAGTCGCCCGGCTACGGCGCCTCCGACCTCACCTGACCTTCAGAAAAGGATAAGCCATGCGCGCAACCGTCATGCCCAAGGCGCACGAGGTGCGCATCGAGAATATCCCCGACGCCGCCATTATCGAGCCGACCGACGCGGTCATCCGCATCACCCGGGCCTGCATCTGCGGCAGCGACCTGTGGCCCTACAACGGCGGCCCCAACGTCGAGGGCCAGCGGATGGGCCACGAAGCGATCGGCGTGGTCGAGGAAATCGGTGGCGAGGTCCAGCGCATCAAGCGCGGCCAAGTGGTGATCATGCCCTTCGTTAACTCCGACGGGACCTGCCTGTTCTGCGAGGAGGGGCTGCCGTCCGCCTGCATTCATCGCGGCTTTTTCGGCAACGGCGGCGAGCTCGACGGAGCGCAGGCCGAGGCACTGCGGATCCCGATGGCGGACGGCACACTGTTCCCGATCGATGTCGCGGAGGACGACGCGCTGATGCCGTCGCTCCTGACGCTGTCGGACGTGCTGGGCACCGGCCACCATGCGGCGGTAACCGCCCGCGTCCGCCCGGGCGGGACGGTCGCGGTGGTCGGCGACGGCGCGGTCGGCCTGTGCGGAGTGATCGCGGCCAAACGGCTTGGCGCCGAGCAGATCATCATCATGGGCCGGCATGACCAGCGCATCGCACTGGCCAGGGACTTCGGTGCGACCGACGTGGTCGGCGAGCGTGGCGAGGACGGGATCACCCGGGTGCGCGAGCTGACCCAGGGCCTCGGCGTTCAGTCGGTGCTCGAATGCGTCGGCACCGAGCAGGCGATGGACACGTCGATGGGCATCGTCCGCGCTGGCGGCGCGGTCGGGCGCGTCGGCGTCCCGCATTACGAGGCGATCAAGGGCGCGCAGCAGATGTTCTACGACAATGTCATCGTCGGCGGCGGCCCGGCACCGACTCGCGCCTATATCGAGGAGCTGCTGCCCGACGTGCTCGAAGGCCGCATCGAGCCTGGCCGGGTGTTCGACCGCACCGTCGACCTCGACGGCGTGCCCGACGGCTACCGCGCGATGAACGATCGCGAGGCCTTCAAGGTGCTGGTCAGGCCCTAGCTCCAAGGCAAGGCTAGGCAAACTCTAGGCATTAACCCTTTGGGCGCAGGCATTAACCCTATGCCAAAGAAAACGGCGCCCCCGTTCGATGCGAGAACGCCGCTTCCAACCTTAGCTGAAGCTCAGCGCGCGGGCGCTGCCGCCGGGACCACCTGGTAGCCGCCGAGCTGGGTGACCAGCTTCTTGTAGGCGTCGAGATAGGCGAGGACGATGACCTGGCCGATCTCGGTGTTCTGGTAGCCCGAGGCGCCCGCCGCCGCGAAGCCGCCCCACCAGCCGCCGCCGCCGCCGCCCGCCCAGCTCAAGTCGGTCTTGCGGAAATAGCCTTCGGTCAGCGCCTCTTCCTCGGTGGTCCGGGCGTTGACGAGGGAGAGGGTGACGTTGGCCTCGCCCTTCTTGATATTGATCCCGCCGGCGACCGCGCCGACGGTGCTGGCCCAGCCGCCGAAATGGCCGAGCACCCCGCCGACCGCCGCGCCGACCCCGCCGCCGCCCGAATTGCGGTTGGCGCTGACGATGTCGGGCTCGAGGAAGTAATCCGCCGCCTTGACCTGGCCGGCGCCCATGTTCGAGCCGCGCTGCAGCTCGCCCTGCTCGGCCATCGCCCGCTCCATCGCCCGGCTCTGCATCGAGCGGCCGCGGTTGACCATCGTGAAGCAGCCCGATTGCTGGACGAACACCTTGATGATCGCTTCCGGGCTGCCGAGGTTCAATTCCCGCCACCATTGCTTGTCGGGCTCGACGATCGCCAGCGTGCCGATGCGGTGGGTGCACACCGGGATCTCCATCTGGCCGCGGACCTGGTCCTTGCGGCCCGAGCTGGGATCGGCCGCGGCCGAGGTCGAAACGAGCGCGAGCGCGGCGCCGCTCAGAAGCGCATATCTGGTCATGATTATCCCCCGTGTTGGATAGCCGACGTTTAACAGGAATTTGTTTGAGTCGGAAGCGTCGGCGCTTGCCGCTCGCGCTTCTTGGCGACGCCTGCTAGCGGCCCCCCAAACCCACTGAAAAAGCCCATGACCAAAATCGACCGCATCCGTAATTTCTCGATCATCGCCCACATCGACCATGGAAAGTCGACGCTCGCCGACCGGCTGATCCAGGCCACCGGCGGGCTCACCGACCGCGAGATGAGCGGCAACCAGCAAGTGCTCGACAACATGGACATCGAGCGCGAGCGCGGGATCACCATCAAGGCGCAGACCGTGCGGCTGGAGTGGCAGGCGGCCGACGGCGAGACCTATGAGCTCAACCTCATGGACACGCCCGGCCACGTCGACTTCGCCTATGAGGTGTCGCGCAGCCTCGCCGCGTGCGAGGGCGCGCTGTTGGTCGTGGACGCCGCCCAAGGCGTCGAAGCGCAGACCCTGGCCAATGTATATCAAAGCATCGAGCACGACCACGAGATCGTGCCCGTCATCAACAAGATCGACCTCCCCGCCGCCGACCCCGAGGGCGTGCGCCAGGAGATCGAGGAGATCATCGGCCTCGACGCCAGCCACGCCGTTCTCGCCAGCGCCAAGACCGGCATCGGCATCGCCGACGTGCTGCAGGCGATCGTCGATACCATCCCGCCCCCCAAAGGCGACGCCGCCGCGCCCTTGAAGGCGATGCTCGTCGACAGCTGGTACGACCCCTATCTCGGCGTCGTCATCCTCGTCCGGGTCATCGACGGGTGCTTGCGCAAGGGCGCGCAGGTCAAGTTCATGGCCGCCGGCACCACCCACCTCGTCGACCGCGTCGGCTGCTTCCGCCCCAAGATCGAGCAATTGAGCGAGCTCGGCCCCGGTGAGATCGGCTTCATCACCGCGCAGATCAAGGAGGTCGCCGAGACTCGCGTCGGCGACACCATCACCGATGCCAAGCGTCCCGCGCGCGAGGCGCTGCCCGGCTTCAAGGAGGTCCAGCCGGTCGTCTTCTGCGGCCTGTTTCCGGTCGACGCCAACGACTTCGAGAAGCTCCGCGACAGCCTCTACAAGCTGCGCCTCAACGACGCCTCGTTCAGCTTCGAGACCGAGAGCAGCGCCGCGCTCGGCTTCGGGTTTCGGTGCGGGTTCCTCGGCCTCCTCCACCTCGAGATCATCCAGGAGCGGCTGACGCGCGAGTACGACCTCGACCTCATCACCACCGCGCCGAGCGTCGTCTACAAGATGCACCTCACCCATTCGAAGAGCGAGGACGCGAAGACGATCGAGCTCCACAACCCCGCCGACATGCCCGACCCCAACCGCATCGCCAGCATCGAGGAGCCGTGGATCCTCGCCACCATCTACACCCCCGACGAATATTTGGGCGGCATCCTCAAGCTGTGCCAGGACCGCCGCGGCGTCCAGCGCGAGCTGAGCTATGTCGGCACCGGCAGCCACGCCCGCGCGCTGCTCAAGTACGAGCTGCCGCTGAACGAAGTGGTGTTCGATTTCTACGACCGCCTGAAGAGCATCTCCAAGGGCTATGCGAGCTTCGACTATGAGCAGATCGGGACCCGCGAGGGCGACCTCGTCAAGATGAGCATCCTCGTCAACGAGGAGCCGGTCGACGCCTTGAGCATGATCGTCCACCGCGGCACCGCCGAGGCGCGCGGCCGCGGCATGTGCGAGCGGTTGAAGGAGCTGATCCCGCGCCATCTGTTCAAGATCCCGATCCAGGCCGCGATCGGCGGCAAGGTCATCGCCCGCGAGACGATCAGCGCCATGCGCAAGGACGTCACCGCCAAATGCTACGGCGGCGACGCCACCCGCAAACGCAAGCTCCTCGAGAAGCAGAAGAAGGGCAAGGCGCGCATGCGCGAATACGGCAACGTCTCGATACCGCAGGAGGCGTTCATTGCGGCGCTGAGAATGGGGGAAGAATAAGCCGCCGAGCGTAGCGAAGCGATTGCGCTGCAATCGTTAGCAGCGCGTAGTGCCGGCGCATTCCGGCCGACACCCGAGCGGAGCGAGAGGTGATCGACGTCACGTCGGATTTACTCCGCGTGACAAAACCTTCCTATCCTCGCACCTCGGCCCCTTCCTTCACCCGTAACCGTTACACCAACCGCCACACTCGACACGAAAGACCATCGCACCCATGACCTACAACAACAGTTTCCAGGACCGCGCCGGCCAGGCCGCCGAAGCCAAGCAGAAGGCGCTCGAGCGATACCGCGCGCGCCCCCAAGTCGACGAAAAGGTGGCCGCCGAGCGCCTCGCCGCGGAGCAGCAGCGGCAGGCGGCCAAGGCCGAGAAAGCGGCGGGCAAGAAGGCCGAGCGCCAGGCGGCGGCGCAAGCGCAGGCGGCGGAGGACGCGGCCAAGGCGGCCGCCGCAGCGCCGAAGAGCGAGGCCGAGCTCAAGGCCGCGCGGGACGAACGTTACGCGAAGAGGAAAAACAGGAAATAGCGGCGTTCCGCGTCCGAGGTTCGTCATCGCGAGGCACGTCTGCGGCGTGGCGATCCAGCGCCGGGATCGAGTCCTTCCGTTCCCCTGCGCAGGCGGGGGGCCAGTCCTGGAATGAAGAGTCTAGGCTCCTGCCTCCGCAGGAGCACTCATCTGGGATAGCCCGCCACCATCATGAACGCGGCAGCCCCGATGCCGCCGAACAGCAGCGCGAGCACGGCCGCCTTCATCAGCGGCACGCGCATGCGCCGCGCGGAGCGCCGCCGGCTCTTGTCGCGAAAGTGCACTTCCCAGGTATCCATCATCCGCTCCCCATTGCGGACGATTCGGCGGTTCGTCCTTAGCAGCACGAGAACGACGGGAGTAGCGAGACGCGCGGTCAGTGAAGACGACAAGAGAATAGGGGTACCGTCGCGTCAGCATTCCGCAGGAGGCGTTTTCGCCGTGTTGAGAATGGGGAGGAGTGACCCTCGTAGATCACAGCTCGACGGGGGTGAGCGCCGGGTAATGGCGATAATAAGTTTTGAAGTTCTCCAAAAACCCAGGCATTTCAGTGACAACGTCGAAGTTGAAGCCAACGTCGCTCTCAATCTGTGACGCCGATTTTGATGAGTTACGCTCCAAATATAGCCGCTCCCTTATCGTGAGATCGGCAACGGCTAGGTACTTCACGTCCGACCAGGCAGATGACGCGAATGGCCATTCGGACAATCCCAGCCTCGCTCGCATCAGCGATGCTTCAAGAAGGTTCGCGCGCATCGCTGTCATTGATAACATCTGCTGGCCGTCGGCATACCTCGTGATCGAGAGCGGCTCGAGAACGTCGCCAGTCGTTGCCGACACGGCATTCCCGGCTGCCTTTCCGAATGCACGAGATATGATCGAAGCCACGAGTTCGGGCCCCATGTCCTGTTCCTTCGCGTTGCTCGGAAAATACTCCCCAAGTACGCTCTTCATCCTCTCGAAAGCATTTTTCTGGAGCTGCTCTTTAGCGACCGGTTTACCGGCAATGCGGTTTGGGCCCGACCAGTAGCCATACTCGGCATTGACTGTCACGCGAACGACATCGCGATGCTTAAATTGGCCCACGAGCGTCTCGAATTCGCGTATTTGGACAAACAAATCCTTCGGTGCCGTGTAATCCAACCAAACGATGTATCCCTCGGCATCGTTTATACCGGATGATTGCAAAGCGGAATCCACGTCCGCGACCAGTGCGCCCGAAGTGAACTGTCGGCATTTGCACTCATCGATAGGCCTATTCCACTCCTGCCTGGCGACGATTCCGGCGTCCATATCGAATGCCAAAAGACGGGTGATTCCTAGCAGCCGATGAACGAGCTTTTGGTCCTCCAATGCGTACGCCGCCATGCTGACATAGGCGTGATCGACCATGTCCCCGTAGCGCTCACACCGCAGCAGCAGATCCATGAAAAGACGGCGGTCGACGGCTTTGTTCGGCCTAAGGCGATAGGGCAGCGCAGCACCGCTCATTCGGCCGCTTCCTGATAGAGGGCCACCTCGCGACGAAAGGCCTCTTCTCCTACTTCCGCGGGTTTAACCGCCACATCGTCAAAGTACGCAATCGCCAATGTACTGAGATGGGACTTGAGCGCTACAAAACTCACGCGACTTTTTGTCTTTTCTGCAGCCGGAACGGGCAGTTTCGGCGCAAAACGCCTTACCGTTGAGAATTTATGCGTTGCGCGCATCGGCGCTCTCTTGAGCGAAGCACGGAGATCAGCGAGCGAGATGTACTCAGAGCCTTGGTAGAGCGCCTCTAGACCCTCCTCAAACTTCTTCCATTTATTTGTGAACGTGGTCAGTCCCTTGGTCGCTTCCTTCATAAGGTCCTTGACCTTTGAATAGAGCGAAGACGTTCCATCGATTCCCCGCTTTGTAGTTGTAAGCGGCAGCAACTCCGGATTCGCGGACTTTAGCAAAACAAGGCCGGTAATTGCGATAAATTGGCCGTGATAATTTGGTACGGACCCCTCGCCCCACCCGGTCAAGCGCGTACGATCTTTCCAAACGATCACCCTATCGTTGCAAGCGACAGTCCAACCCGCGTCGTCAGTTGATCCTCTCGTCTCCTCTTCTCGTTCCCGTTCCTCCTCCGAAGGGAGCTCGCGATAAAGACCGGCATAAATTTCGATCTGAACGCCATCGAGCTCCCCCACGTAGAGATACGGCGCAATGCCGTCTTGGTCTTCCGCTAGGCCGCGCTTGCGCAAAAGTTTGAATTCGTTGGGATCGATCGCGTCCGGCACTGGCTGATCGGAGGACGTTCTGACTGTAACGGCAAAGCCCTTATCCATGATAAGCGCGTAATTGCGCGCAATCTCTTCGCGAAGATCGCGCGCAAAATATTCGCTCTCAAACTCCGCCTTCACAGCCGGATTGAGACGCTCGATAACAATGCGAGTTCGGCCCTTTGTCAGTACGCCGGGAGGCAACCGAAGCATGGGCAGCCGTTTCCAATCTTCAGCTCGCAGCCATGACGGAGTGATCCGAACGCGGAACGCGTCATCATTCCATGAATCCACAGTAGCGTCGGTGCCAATTTTGAAAATGGCACGTTTCATACCGATCCCGTACATACCCACTGTTGCGATCGCGTCCGCGCCTTTGATTGGATCGGGTTTGCCGATGGCGAAAGCCGACTTCTCGGCTATTTTGATGGGGATTCCTCCGCAGTTGTCCTCGATGATAAACTGGTCGCCGGAGACAACGATGTCGGCTCTATAACCCCTGTAAGGTGTCCGCTTCTTCAGATCTGGATTTACGGAGCGCAAGATACCGTCAACACAATTGTCCAGCAGGTCAAGGATGGTGTCTTTAAGCTCGATATCTCGAACCAACATGTCGACGAAGAATTGTTTTGTAGGGGACGCGTTGGCCGTTCTTCCTCGTTTTGCGCCAGCACTGGCCATCGCGATGCGCCTATTCGACCTGATCGCGATCTGCCGTTTAGCCACTCGCTTGACAGTCATTCACTTACCCTTCCGTGACTTCGACGGTCCGCCGAGCGCCGGGCCTGCTTCATTGAATATTCGTTTGAGCGCGTTTGCAAGTTGCGCGTCGTCTTTGGTCTCGCACTCCCAAATGATCGCAGGCGACCATCCCAAGTTGACTAATGCCGCGCTCATCTTTGCGTCACGATCGACGTTGGAATCGAACTTTGCACGCCAATACTCAGTCCTTGATTTGGGCGTCGAGGCTTTCGGGCACCCCGGATGCCGGTGCCAAAAACATCCGTGAACGAACAACGCCAAGCGGTGCTTTGGGAAAACCAAGTCCGGTTTGCCAGGAAGGTCTTTCCGGTGGAGCCGAAATCGCAGTCCAAGCCGATGCGTCGCTCGTCTCACGCGCATTTCAGGGCTCGTGTGCTTGGCGCGCACCCGCGACATGAGCCACGAGCGGCGTTCCGGAGAAATGTGATCGACCACCGGTTAGGCAGCCTTCTTAGATTCCTCCGCAATTTCAAGCTTTTCCGCTACGACCCGGAGCACTGCCTCGGCGATAATTGGCGAGACGCTATTTCCGATCATTCGGAAACTGTGCCAGATCGTTGGATGGAAGAGATGATCGTCCGGAAAGCCTTGAAGGCGCGCCGCTTCCCTGACGGTGATCACTCTGTCTTCTTCGGGGTGGATCGGCCGAACCGATTGATATGAGCCCATGTCTGCGCCGGTGCCGGCGCGCAGTGTCGGGCACTGCCCATTCCAAGTTAATCGCGGATGCCTTCCAACCGGGTCGATTTTGCCCGGCGCCAATTTCGAAAAACGACCACTGACCTTGGCAGTGTGTCGCGTTCTCTGGTTCCCCGTGAAAATGCCATCGGGCGCCACAAGAGCAGCCGCATAATCGGAAAGCGTCACGGACGGCGGTATCTTCCAACGATCATTGCAATCGTCTGTTGCAAGCTTCGTTGCATTGAAGAGCCCGGAAAAAGCATCGGCAACGGTAGCTGGCGAAGACTTCGCAAGCTCGAAATCATCCGGCCAAATCGAGTCGCATCGCGCCGGATCGTATCCGACCACGAACATGCGCTTCCTGCTTGTAGCGGCACCGAAGTCTGCCGCGTCCAAAACCAAGGGCTTCACTAGAAAATAATCGGTGGGAAGAGACCCGATTGCTGATTCAAGTTCCGGGAGGGCATCTGCAAATGCGAGCCCCTGAACATTCTCCATTACGAACGCACGCGGTTTCGCTTCAGCGACCAGGCGAAAGAAGTGTCCGAGCAGCGTACGACGTGGATCGGACTTGTCGCGACGGCCTATAGAGCTGAAGCCCTGACAAGGCGGACCACCGAACATGAGGTCAACCTCTCCACCAGCAGCGATAAAGAGTTCGCCACCGGGCGTTTCTGAGAGATCCGCAAGAACGAGCTTCGTCTCGGGAAAATTCGTTTTGAACGACGACGTGAGGATTGGATCCTTGTCGAATGCAGCGATGACGTCGAAGCCAGCCGCATGTGCGCCGCGAGAGAATCCGCCCGCTCCACAAAATAGATCGATCGCTCGCATTTCTACCCCTCGCAAACGATCCGGCGCGAGACAGAATAACATGGAATTGTCAATGACACGATCGCGCGGAAAAATTTCTGTGGGTAGGTGCTAATTAGTATTCCGAATCCGCCCCGCCTCCACATGCCGCGGCCATGCCCGCGCGGCATCCCAGCTCCCCGGTGTCCGCAATCCCTCACCTGCGCTCGGTGCTACGCGCGAACCTCCACCGCCTCGTCGAACCGCACCGCCCCCACCGGCGCCCGCTCCCCGTCGACGAACTCGATGCGGTGGCTGCAGGCGAAGTGCCCCTGGAGGACGCTGTCGGCGGCCATGTGGCGCGCTTCCTTGATGGCGTGGGCTCGCGCCGCCTCGGGGTCGGCGAGTTCAACGCCCTCGTCGTCCATGGTCACGGCGTCGTTGTAGAGGTTGAAATAGTATAGCGGCATGGCGCGCGCGTACACAGGCGCGCCCGCCTTTGCCATAAGGTAAGTCAAGGTCGACGAAGGCAATGCGGTCCAGGCTCAAATCCCCCCGAAATGCAGCTCGCGCGGCCACACGTCCCGCTCGGCCGCGTCCTTCAGCGGCTTCCGGAATGCGTCGACCTTCGCCTCCTCCTCGTCGAACAGCCGCTCGAATTCCTTCTCGCTCAGCCGCTCGGCCGCTTCGCCGCAGCGCTCGTCCATCCGCCGCTGCGCCTCGCGCCACGCCGCCGCGGTCTTGCGCACCCAGGCGCAGCGCGCCTGCTTGCACTCCGCTGGGCGCGCGGCGGCGGCGAGCAAGGCGCGGGTCGTGTCTTCGATGCTCACCGGCTTCCCCCAATCCTCGGCTCAACAATCACCTCCGGTCGCCGCGATCTCGGCTCCCTCGGCAGCGCGCCGTTGGGGATCCACGCCCGGGTTCCTCGCTCGCGGACCGCCTCGGCAAACTCGCGGCTGTTGAGCGAGAAGGTGCGCATGTTGGGCGCGCTCGGCTGCTCAGGCTCAGTCTTCATTCCCATCTCCCTCATCCCAATTGACGGCCTCCAATCCCTGCTTCGACCGATACTCATCGATCGCCGCCCGCATCTCCGCTTTCTTGTCGGGCCCGTAGCCGCACTCGCCGTACGACCAGCCGCTTTCCGCGAGCAGCACCATGTCGGGCTGGCGCTGGTTGGAGCTGCGCCACGGCTCGTCGGCCTGGGCCTCGAGCGCGGAGGCCTTGTCCCAGTCGATCGGCAGCTCGGTCAGGATCTCGAACGCGGCGCGCTTGGCGGCGCTGGCGCTGATCTCCTGCAGATAGATGCGGCGGATGCGCAGCAGCTTGCCGGCGATGCTCTCCCGCGCTTCCTCGGCCCGGCGGTGGTAGGAGGCCTCGTCTTCCCACTCGCCATATTCGTTCATCACCATCCCCTCATCCCCTTCAGCAGCAGAGGGCCAGGGGGAGGGGGCATGCTTGCGCCGATGGTCGATCGACGGCGGCCGGGTACCGGGCGCCACAAAGTCCATGTCCGCTTGCTCCGCCTGGCGCCGCTTGGCGATCTCGACCGCCGCATGCCACGACGCGCGGAAGCTCGCCGCCAGCGGGGAGCGATAGAGCTTCATCATCCCGGTCAGGTTCTTGCCCATCTCGTCGCACGCCCGGCCCGGCGACCCGCCCAGGGCCAGCCTGGCGATGAACTCGCGTTGCAGGTCGGGCGTCCACCCGCCCTCGACGATGCGCTTGCGCGGCACCGGCTCGAACGCGAGCAAAGCGGCAATTTCGGGGTCGGCGGTATTTTCGGCGGCGGGGTAGGCGACGTCGGTCGCCGGTTGTGGAGAATCGCTCATCCACCAGCGTGGAGCAAATGAAATCCTAATAGGAAAGTCTTTTGTTCCCCTGCGAAGGCAGGGGCCCAGACGCGGACTGGAGCTTCAGCGCAAGTCTGCTCCAAGCAACGCCGGATAGAGATCGTTCCAATCAGGGTTCATCTGCTCGATTTCGCGAAGTTTCCAGATTCGCTTCCATTTTTTCATCTGCAGCTCGCGGAGCCGGGCCTCCTGTAGATCGTCATAGGCTGCGTACCAGACGAGCATTTTGCATCCGTGCTTCCGGGTAAAGCCTGGGACCAGACCGTTGTGATGCTCCCAGACGCGTTTCAGCAGATCACTGGTTACGCCGATGTACAGCGAGCCGTTGCGGCCGCTGGCCATGATGTAGACATATCCGGCTCGCATCGGTGCAGCTTGGCGCGACTTTCGCTAAAGCTCCAGTCGCGGTCTGGGCTCCTGCCTTCGCAGGAGCACAATCCATGTCATCGACTCCGCATCAAAACCGCTTATTCGTAACGGCATGGCCGAGGACGGGCGCAAGAAGAGCAAGAAGTCGGTGAAGTCGGTGACGGCGGCGACGGACGCGCCGCTCACCCTCGCGCTGCCGCCCGCGATGTTCACCGGGCCCGGGCTGCTCGCGCTCGCCGATCTGCTGCCGGTGATGACTGCTTACCTCGACCGCGACTTCACCTACCGCTTCATGAACAAGCCGCTGGCCGAGTGGCTGGGCAAGCCGCGGCGCGAGTGCATCGGCCGCCCTATGAGCGAGGTGCTGGGCGAGGCCAATTTCGCCGCGCGCGAGCCGATGCTGCGCGCCGCGCTGGCCGGGGAGCGCCAGTATTTCGCCGCCACCTTCGACCATCCCGAGCGCGGCACCGTCGCCGCCCAGACCGACTATACGCCGTGGCTCAACCCGGAGAGCGGCGCGGTCGAGGGGCTGGTGGTCGTCGTCACCGACGTCACCGAGCAGCGCGTCACCGAGCGGGCGCTGCGCGAGAGCGAGGAGCGCTTCCGCCGAATCGCCAACTCGGCCCCGGCGATGATGTGGGTGACCCGGCTCGATCGCGTCCGCGACTTCGTCAACGATCATTATGTCGAGTTCGTGTGCGGCCCCGACGGGGACCGGGCGGAGGCGCAGAAGATCGACTGGCGCTCGCGCATTCACCCCGACGACGTCGAGCGGATCGTCGCCGAGAGCATTGCCGGCGAGGCGAGCCGCGCGCCGTTCACGCTCGAGGGCCGCTACCGGCGCCACGACGGCGAGTGGCGCTGGCTGCGCAGCGTGTCGCAGCCGCGCTTCGGGCCGGACGGCGAGCTGGTCGGGTTCATCGGCGTCGCCGGCGACATCACGCTGTCCAAGGAGGCCGAGCTCGAGCTGCGCCGGACGGTCGAGGCGCAGACCGCCGAGCTGACGCGGAGCGAAGCGCAGTTCCGCGCGGTGTTCGAGGCTGCGCTCGAGGTCATGGTGCTGCTCGAGCCCGACGGCACGGTGCTCGCGGTCAACAACCGCCGCGAGCTGTGGCGCCACCCCAATCCCCAGGAGGCGCTCGGGCAGAAATTGTGGGACGCGCCGACGCTCGCCAAATATCCCCAGCACCGCGCGGTCATGCAGGAGGGGATCGCCACCGCGGCCGCGGGCGGGGTGTTCACGACCGAGGTCAAGATGGAGCGCGAGGGGGTCCAGACCGCCTACCTCGACGTCTCGGTGCAGCCGGTGCGCGACCCCGACGGAGGCATCGTCTATCTGCTGTTCGAGGCGCGCGACATCACCGAGCTCAAGGCCGCGCAGGAGCAGCTCCGGCAGAGCCAGAAGATGGAGGCGCTGGGCCAGCTCACCGGCGGCATCGCCCACGACTTCAACAACCTCCTGACGGTGGTCGTCGGCGGCCTCGACATCATCGTCAAACGCTCCGACGATTCGAAGGTGCGGCGGTATGCGGAGAATGCGTTGGCCGCCGCCGAACGCGGCGCGCGCCTGACCGGCCAGCTCCTCGCCTTCAGCCGCGTCCAGCGCCTCGAGGTGCGCCCGACCCACGTGCGGCTGCTGATCGAGGGCATGCTGCCGCTGCTCAGGAACGTGCTCGGCCCGGGCATCGAGAAGACCTTCGACCTCGACCGCGAGATGCTCCCGGTGATGGCCGACCCGACCCAGCTCGAGGTCGCCGTGCTCAACCTCGCCATCAACGCCCGCGACGCCATGCCCGACGGCGGCGTGCTCCACTTCGCCAGCCGCAAGGTCAGCGTCGCCGGCGACCCCGAGGTCGAGGACGGCGACTTCATCGAGCTCAGCATCAGCGACACCGGCGAGGGCATGGCGCCCGACGTCCTCGAGCGCGCGTTCGAGCCCTTCTTCACCACCAAGGAAGTCGGCAAGGGCACCGGGCTCGGCTTGTCGATGGTCTATGGCATGGCGCGCCAATCGGGCGGCACCGCGCGGGTCGACAGCAGGCCGGGCGAGGGAACCACCGTCAGGCTGCTGTTCCGGGCCGCCGAAGCGAGCGCCGACGTCCCCGTCGAGGATCGTCATGAAACCGAAGCGGCGGCCGAAGGCGAGCCGGCATCGGTGCTGGTGATCGACGACGACCCCGATGTCCGCGCATTCATCGTCACCGCGCTGGAGGAGCGCGGCTACCGCGTCCGCGAGGCCGCCGACGGCGCGCAAGGCATCAGGGAAGCCAAGCGCGAGAAGCCTGACCTCGTCATCCTCGACTTCATCATGCCGGGCCTGTCCGGGGCCGAGGTCGCCAGCCGCCTGCTCGTCGATCGCGGCGACCAGGCGATCCTGTTCGTCTCCGGCTACAGCGAGACCGACGCGGTCAAGAGCATCGCCCCCGACGCCCAAGTCCTCGCCAAGCCGTTCCGCGCCGAAGCCCTGGAGCGCGCGGTGCGCGGCCTGCTCAGCACCCAGGGTTAATGCCTGCGCAATCCTGGTTAATGCCTAGATTCTGCCTAGATGTTGGACAGTCGCAAAGCGGGATGATCCGCCGCTAAATCGCCGTCAACTTCGCCATGAAGTCCGAAATCGCGCGCTCGTCGCGTTTGTAGAAGGTCCATTTCTTGATCCGCTTGGGGACCAGGAAGCCGGCCTCGACGAGGACCTTGAGGTGTTGGGCGGTGGTCGGCTGGGCGAGGCCGAGCTTTTCCTCGATCAGCAGCGCGCACACGCCGTCATCGACGAGGTCGCCGTCGACTTGGGGACGGAAGTTCGCGGTCGGCGTCTTCAGCCATTCGAGGATCTGAAGTCGGTGCCGGTTGGCGAGGGCCTTGAGCCGATGTTCGCTTGGGTGTTTCATATCGTTCTATTGCAATATGACAATAACATTCCTAGCTCCGCCGCGGCAAGGGCCAGGGGTCTCGAGGAGTGCCAAATGACCATCCACGCCATCCATTCCGACCAATTGTCGCCCCCGGTCGGCCCTTTTTCGCCCGCCATCCGGTCGGGCCATTCGATCTTCTTCAGCGGGCAGGTTGGGCAAGACCCGACGACGGGCAAGCTCGTCGAAGGCGGGGTGGAAGCCGAGGCGCGGCAGCTGTTCGGGAACCTCCGCGCGCTCCTTGAAGCTGCGGGCAAGAGTTTTGCCGATGTCGTCAAGGCCAGCGTGTTCCTGACCGACATCGCCGACTTCGCGGCAATCAACGCAATCTATGCCGAGCATTTCACGGCGCCCTATCCGGCGCGGACCACGGTCGCGGTCGCGGCGTTGCCGCTTGGCGCGCGGATCGAGATCGAACTTCTGGTCCAGGCTTAGGGGGCGGACAATGCGATACGATTTCATGATCCTCGACGTTTTCACCGCCAAGCCGTTCGGCGGCAACCAGCTCGCGGTGCTGACGGATGCGCGCGGGCTGACGAGCGAAGCGATGCAGACGATCGCGCGCGAGTTCAATTTCCCGGAATCGACGTTCGTGCTGCCCGCCGACGATCCGGCGCATGCCTGCCGAGTGCGGATCTTCACGCCGGCCGTCGAGCTTCCGTTTGCCGGCCACCCGACGGTGGGGACGGCGTGCGCGCTGGCCATGTTGGAACAAGTTCCGATCGGCGACATCGTCCTCGAGGAAGGCGTCGGCCCGGTGCCGGTCAGTACCGCCCGGGATGGCGACGCATATTCGGCCCGGTTCAGGCTGGACCGAGCGCCGCAAATGTTCGACGCGCCCTCGGCCGGCGACATGGCCGCGATCCTGTCGCTCGAGGCGGACGAGATCGTCGATGTGTTCAGCGCCAGCGTCGGCGTCAATTTCACCTACGTCCAGCTGCGCTCGCGCGAGGCCGTCGACCAATGCCAGCTCGACCTCGACGCGTGGCGGCGCTTGCTGTCCAGCCACCCCGCGTCGCAGGTCTATATGTTCGCCGGCGACCTCAAGGACCGCGGCGAAATCTATTCGCGCATGTTCGGGCCGGGCTTCGGCATCGCCGAGGATCCGGCGACGGGAGCCGCCGCCGCGGCGATCGTCGGCGTCGCGGCGAGCCGTTCGGGGTCGCTGAACCTCCGCATCACCCAGGGCGTCCGGATGGGCCGGCCGAGCTCGATCGACGCATCGGCGGCCGCGGAAAACGGCGAAGTCCGCGCGATCGAGGTCGGCGGCTCCTGCGCGCTGATCGCCGAGGGGTCGATCGAGGTGCCCGACGACTATCTCGAGCGGTAGCGGAGCCCGATAGATTCGCGACCAGATTCGCGACTCGGGGCCGAAAAGCGTATAGCCGTCGCCTCAGTCTGCTCGGTGATGGAGGCGATGATGCGTACCCATCGGAGAACGGTTGCTCTTCTCTTCGGCATGATCCTGCTCGCACCGCCGTCGGCGGCGCCGGCGCAGCAAGAACGCGGTGGCGTCAGAACCGAGACCCAGGAGCGCGCCGCGGCGAAGTCGGACAACGGCTGGCTGTGGAACGTTCTTGGGCTGATCGGACTGTTCGGAGTGTTGGGCACCCGCAAGGGCCACGACGAAGACAGCTACCACCCCTCCTCGTTCGAGTAGCCCCGGCCGGCAGACGCTCGTTCGCTTGGGGCGCCCTTGCGCTCGGCGAAAAGCCTGTCATGAAACTGTCGCATCTCGATAGAGGTGGCTGAGAGGGGCTTTTCGGGATGTTTGGTTGGTTCCAGCGCTTGCTTCCGCGCAAGGGCGACTTCTTCGGCATGTTCGAGGCGCATGCGGTGACGCTGGTCGCGGCGGCGGCGGCGATGACCAAGCTGGTCGACGGCGCGACGGTGCACACCGAGCACATCGCCGAAATCGAAATCCGCGAGCATGAAGCGGACGACATCACGCGGCAGGTGCTGACCGAAGTCCGGCGGACCTTCCTCACCCCGTTCGATCGCGGCGCGATCACCTCGCTCATCGCGGCGATGGACGATTCGATCGACGAGATGCATTCGACCGCGGTGGCGATCGATCTTTACGAGCTGCGCCGCTTCGAGCCCGAGATGAAGGAAATGGTGCGCATGACGGCCGAGGCGGCCGCGCTCACCGAGGAAGCCACGCGCTTGCTCCGCGACATCAGCCGCAATGGCGCCCGCATCCACGAGATCACCGAAAAGATCGTCCGCCTCGAGGGCGCCGCGGACGATGTCCACGCGGCGGGCCTCAAGAAAGCGTTCGAGGAATATTCGGACAAACCGATGCAGTTCATCGTCGCGCGCGAAATCTACAAGCACCTCGAGCGCATCACCGACGCGTTCGAGGATGTCGCGAACGAAATCGACGGCATCGTCATCGATCACGCCTGAGCGGGATGTACCAGCTCGCCTTCCCGCTGCTGATCGGCCTGATCATCGTCGCGCTGGCGTTCGACTTTTTGAACGGTCTCCACGATGCCGCCAATTCGATCGCGACGGTGGTTGGGACGCGGCTGCTGAGCCCGGCGGCGGCGGTGGCGTTCGCGGCGTTCTTCAACTTCGCCGCTTACTTCCTGGCGCTTCAGTGGCCGCAATTGCACAAGGTCGCCGATACCATCGGCAAGGGCCTGATCGACAAGGACCTGATCACCCCCGCGGTGGTTTTCGGAGCGCTCGTCGGGGCGATGTTCTGGAACGTGGTGACGTGGGTGAAGGGCATCCCGTCGTCATCCAGCCACGCTTTGGTCGGGGGACTCATCGGGGCCGGAGTAGCGCACGCCGGGATCAGCGGGATTCAATGGGACGGCCTCAACAAGACCCTGATTGCGATCGTTCTGTCGCCGACGCTCGGCCTCATCCTGACGATGGCCATCATGCTCGCCACGAGTTGGGGAGGGACCCGGGCCAGCGCGCGCGGCGCCGAGCGCACGTTCCGCGGCCTGCACCTGGTTTCGGCCGGCGCTTATTCGCTCGGGCACGGCCTCAACGATGCCCAGAAGACGATGGGCGTGATTACCGTGCTGCTCTATTCGACCGGTTACCTGCACGGCGAATTCCACGTGCCGCATTGGGTCGCGCTGAGCTGCTACGTCGCGATCGGCCTGGGCACGCTAAGCGGCGGCTGGCGGATCATCGAAACGATGGGCACTCGCATCACCAAGCTGTCGCAGCATCAGGGCTTCAGCGCTTCGGCGGGCGGCTCGGTGATGCTGTTCGCCGCATCCTATCTCGGCATACCGGTCTCGACGACGCACACCATCACCGGCTGTGTGATCGGCGCCGGCGCGGCGCGGCGCGCGTCGGCGGTGCGCTGGGGCATCGCGCGCAGCGTGATGGTCGCCTGGGTGATCACGATCCCCGCGTCGGCGATTGTCGCGGCGCTGTTTTACTGGGCGGTGACCGACCTCAGCCGCGGCCTGTTGGCGATGGAGGCCATCGCCCTGGTCGGGTTCGCGATGTTCGCGTGGCGCGAGCTCAGGGCCCAAGGCGACCACTACGGCCGGCTCGCCGCGGGCTTGGGGGTTCTAGGTTTCATCACCGCCGCGATGATCCTGCTTTACGGAGTCGCGAACTAGGCGCCTGCATGTGCTAGAGGGACTCGCCAGGAGCGATCTCATGGATGACGCCGCCACTCTTCAATTTGACCTGACGCCGCCGAGCGAGGATCAGAAGCAGCGGCTCGTCGCCGACCTCAGCGATGAGGAGCGGCACGTGCTTCTGGAGCATGGTACCGAGGCGCCGTTCTGCGGGGTGTTCCTCGATGAGAAGCGGCCGGGCGTTTACACCTGCCGGCTGTGCGGGCTGCCGCTGTTCAACGGCGGGCAGAAGTTCGAGAGCGGCACCGGCTGGCCGAGCTTCACCTCGCCGTTCGCCGAGGATCACCTGACGACGATCCGCGACGACAGCTACGGGATGATCCGGACCGAGATCGTGTGCGCGCGCTGCGGATCGCACCAGGGTCATGTCTTCCCCGACGGGCCGCCGCCGACCGGCGAGCGCTATTGCATCAACTCGGTCAGCCTCGAGTTCACCCCGAACGGGGAGGCTCTGCCCGACAAGCTCGGCCGGGGGGCGCCCGAAGGCGAGCCGTCGGGCGGCTGAGCGCGCTCAGCCGTTCGCCCATTCCTTGGTCTTCTCGATAATCGTGAGCTCGCGCAGCAGCGCATCGACCTTGCTCGTCAGCTCGGGGAGGAAGCTGATCTGATGGCGCGCGCCACGGTAGGATTCGACCATCAGCAGCGCGTCGAGCAGGATCGGCACGACCAGGGCTTCCGGGTCGTCCAGCTCGGCCAGCCCGCGGAGATGGTCGAGCGCCTTGCGGCGCGCTGCCGCGGGATCGGTCAAAGCTTCGGTTCGGCCAATGTGCCAGCCCATCGATTCGTCTCCGCCAAAAGCGTGAGGATAGCGCGCGGAACGGGCGGCGTTGAAGTTCGGGCGAGCGCGCGAAAGGCGCGGTTCGGCTTGGATCGGCACCGACATTACATTTCGTCCGCCGTTGGTCGAAAGGGCGGGCATTTTGGCCGAGTCCCGTTGCGCAGCGGCGAGCAACCGCTAAAGATCGCCGCCGGCCGTAAATATTCTCCGGAGATTTCAATACTATGCGCGCACTTCGCTGCTTCGCACTGCTTGCCGCCGCAACGGCGCTTACTGCTCCTGCCCTGGCCGCGCCCGCGCCGAAGCCGGCGCCGATCTCGACGCTGGTCAGCCAGGTCTCGCTGCCGCACTCGATCTTCAAGCTGAGCAACGGCCTCACCGTCATCGTCCACGAGGATCACAAGGCGCCCGTCGTCGCGGTCAGCGTGTGGTACAACGTCGGCTCCAAGGACGAGCCGGCGGGCAAGACCGGCTTTGCCCATTTGTTCGAGCATCTGATGTTCTACGGCTCCGACAATGTGCGCGAGCCGATCATGCCCTTCCTCGAAAGGATCGGCGCGACCGACTGGAACGGGTCGACCTGGTTCGACCGCACCAATTATTACGAGACGGTGCCCAAGAGCGAGCTCGAGCGGGCGCTGTTCATGGAAAGCGATCGGATGGGCTATCTGCTCCCGGCGGTCGACCAGAAGCGGCTCGACCTCCAGCGCGGCGTTGTCCAGAACGAGAAGCGGCAGGGCGACAACCAGCCCGCCGGCCTGGTCGATTACGAAGTGCACTCCACGCTGTTTCCCGAAGGCCACCCCTATCATCACGAGACGATCGGCTCGATGGCCGACCTCGACGCGGCCAGCCTGGCCGACGTGAAGCACTGGTTCATGGACCGCTACGGCCCGAACAATGCGGTGATCGCGCTCGCCGGGGATATCACGCCCGCCGAAGCGCGGACGCTGATGACGAAATATTTCGGAAGCATTCCGCGCGGGCCGGTCAACACGCCCGCCCAAGCCAACGTGCCGACGCTCGCTTCGGCCAAGACGATCGTCATGAAGGACCACGTCGCGGCGACCCAGATCCAGCGGCATTGGGCGGTTCCAGGCCTGCTGTCGCCGCAGCGCCCGGCACTCCAGGTCGGCGCCGCGATCCTCGGTGGCTTGAGCAGCTCGCGGCTCGACAACATCCTGGTGCGCAACGAGAAGCTGGCGGTCGGCGTCAGCACCGGCCTGCAGCCGTTCCACCGCATCGGCCTGTTCGAGATCGACGCGGTGGTGAAGCCGGGCGTCGATCCCGCGGTGGTCGACAAGCGGCTCAACGAAATCGTCGCCGATTATCTTGCCAAGGGACCGACCGCCGACGAGGTCAGGCGTGCGGCGACGGTCGCGGCGGCGGGCCAGATCCGCGCGCTCGAGAAGACCGGCGAAGATGGCGGGCAGGCGTCGACGCTGGCCTCGGGGCAGCTCTATGCCGGCGACGCCAATTTCTACCGCAAGACGCTTGCTGCTTATGCCGCGCTGACTCCGGCGAAGGTCCAGGCGGCGATGAAGCAATGGATCGGGCGGCCGGCGTTCACGGTCATGCTCGAGCCTGGCGAGCGTCCTCCTTACCAGGACGCAGATAGCGCTAAGCAGACGAGTACCGCCGACATCAAAGTGCCGTCGGTCAAGCGGACGATGCCGGGTGCCGGCGCGCCCGAGACCCTCGACTTCCCGACGATCGAACGGACGACGCTCGGCAACGGCCTCAAGGTCACTTATGCGCAGCGCACCGCTGCCCCGCTGACCCACGTCGTCTTGAGCTTCGACGCCGGCGCGGCGGCGGACCAGCCGACCGCGCGCGGCCTTCAGAACATGACCATGGCCATGCTCGACGAAGGCACCGCCACGCGCTCGTCGCAGCAGATTGCCGAGGACAAGGAACGCCTCGGCGCCAATTTGTCGACGTCGAGCGGAGGCGACCGCAGCACCGTCGGCCTGTCGGCGCTCACCGCCAACCTTGCCCCGTCGCTGGACCTGATGACCGACGTGGTCGAGCATCCGGCCTTCGCCGATGGAGACATCGAGCGGATCCGCAGCCAGTTGCTGACCGGCATCGCGCAATCGATGAAGGACCCCAACGGCATCGCCTCGCGCGCGCTGCCGGGGCTGCTGTTCGGTCCCAACCATCCGTACGGCGGCTCGTCGTCGGGCACCGAGGCAACAGTGAAGGGCTTCACCCGCGCCCAGCTGGTCGGCTTCAAGGACGCCTGGCTGCGGCCCGACAATGCCGAGCTGTTCGTGGTCTCGAACGTGCCGCTGGCGACGCTGAAGCCGCAGCTTGAGGCGGCATTCGCGAGCTGGAAGGCTCCCGCGGTCGCCAAAGGCATCAAGGCGTTCAACGTGACGCCGCCCAAGCCGGCGGGATCGCGCATCGTCCTCATCGATCGCGCGGATTCGCCGCAATCGGTGATTCTTGCGGGCCAGCTGACGCCGGTCGATCCGACCTCCGACGTGACCGCCTTTTCCGCCGGCTCGGATGTTCTCGGCAGCGCCAGCTCGTCGCGCATCAATATGGACCTGCGCGAAGAGAAGAGCTGGTCATACGGTTCCTACGGTTTTCCGCAGCTGACCGAGCATGCCGTGCCTTACCTGCTCATCGCGCCGGTCCAGGCTGATCGCACCGGTGATTCAGTCGCCGAGCTGCTCAAGCAGGTGAAAGGCATCACCGGGACCAACGGCGTGACCGCCGACGAGCTGACACAGGCGGTGGCGACCGAAGTCGGCGGGCTTCCGGGCCAGTTCGAGACCGGCACCGCCGTGCTCAGCGCGATGCAGCAATTGGCGTTGCTCAAGCGGCCCGACGATTATTACGAGCAGCTGACGCCCAGGTTTCGCGCGCTCAACACGGCCGGGGTCGACCAGGCCGTCCGCGCGGCGATCAACCCCGACGCATTCACGTTCGTGGTCGTCGGCGATGCGGCAAAGGTGAAGCCGCAGCTCGACAAGCTCGGCGTGCCGGTCGAGGTAATGCAGCCGCAGTAAGCAGACCCGGTTAGCGAAGGCGCGTAACGTGGCCCATCTTGCGGCCGGGGCGCGCCTCGTCCTTGCCGTAGATGTGGACGTGAGCGCCGGGGTCCGCGACGAGCTCGGGCCAGCGATCCACGTCATCGCCGATCAGATTGTCCATCGTCGCGCCCGCGCCGATGAGGTCGGTTGTGCCCCGCGGAAGGCCGCAGATCGCGCGGATATGCTGCTCAAACTGCGACGTGACGGCGCCCTCGATCGTCCAGTGACCGCTATTGTGGACGCGCGGCGCGATCTCGTTGACCAGCGGGCCGTCTTCGCTGGCGAAGAACTCGACCGTCAGCACGCCGACGTGATCGAGCGCTTCGGCAATTCGAACGGCAACCTCGCACGCTTCTGGAAGCTGGACCGCGACGGCATCGGACGTCGGGACGGTCGAGCGGCGCAAGATGCCTTCGCCATGCTCGTTCTCCGCCGGGTCCCAGACGGCGTGGAGGCCGTCGGCCCAGCGGGCGATGATCACCGAGAACTCGGACTCGAAGCTGATGCCGGACTCGGCGACCGCGGGCTGGGCGCCGATCGCCTGCCACGATTGCTCGGTCACGTCGCCCGAGGCGATCCACGCCTGACCCTTGCCGTCATAGCCATAGCGCCGGGTCTTGAGCACGATCGGCATGCCGAGCTCCGAGGCGGCGCAAGCGACGTCGGTCAGGGTCAACACCGCTCGCCACGGCGCGACGCGCGCGCCGCATCGCTCGAGAAACTCCTTCTCGCTCGCCCGGTCCTGGGCGATGGCGAGCGAGCGCGTGCTCGGCAGGAGCTTGTCGGCGATCGCCTCGAGCGGCCCGACGGGCACATTTTCGAACTCGTAGGTGACGACATCGACCTCGCTCGCGAAGCGCTCCAGTGCGGCGACGTCGTCGAACGCGGCGCGGGTATGCGCCGCAGCAACGTCGGCCGCGCACGGGCTCTCGTGCGGATCGAAGATGTGGCATTTGTAGCCGAGCCGGGCCGCCGCGATGGAAAGCATGCGGCCGAGCTGGCCGCCCCCCAATATTCCGATGGTGGAGCCGGGCGGGATGGTCATTCGGGCGCTTCGGCCACCGACCCGGCTTGCGCCGCTCGCCACGCGTCGAGCCGTGCCGCCAGCGCCTCGTCGTTGGTCGCCAGCATGGCGGCGGCAAGCAACGCGGCGTTGATCGCGCCGGGCTTGCCGATCGCCAGCGTGCCGACTGGGATTCCGGCAGGCATTTGAACGATCGAAAGCAGGCTATCCATGCCCTTCAGCGCCTGGGTTTCGACCGGCACGCCAAGCACCGGCAGCGACGACATCGATGCGGCCATGCCGGGGAGGTGAGCGGCGCCGCCGGCGCCGGCGATGATCAGCTTGAGGCCGCGCTCCTTCGCCGAATGCGCATAGTCGTAGAGGCGCTTGGGCGTGCGGTGCGCCGAGACGACGCGCGTCTCATGCGCAACCTCGAGCCGATCGAGAATCTCGGCGGCATGGCGCATCGTCTCCCAATCGGACTTGCTGCCCATGATGATGCCGACCAGCGGCTTCGTCATTGTCCCGCCTTGAACCAGTGATAGGAAGGCGGCTCGTTTAAGGTGCGGATTCTGGCTAGGCAATGAGGGGGGCGCCGCGAGGAATTCGTAAAGTGCGAATTCCGCGGCAAGTCTCTGGATTTTCAGGGCTTTGGAATCGCGCTATGTCGAAGCCGAAAGACGGGGCGGACTCGGGGGCAATGTCTGACCAAATGACGGATGGTCCGGGAGTTTCGCCGGATGTGGAGCGGCTGATCGAGGAGATCGGCCGGCTGCGCGGCCAGGTGTCGCAGCTGCAGGCGCGGGTCGAGCAGCTCGACGAGCTGGCGCACCAGGACACGCTTATCTCCCTCCCCAACCGGCGCGGTTTCATGCGCGAGCTCGAACGGCTGATCGACCGGGCGCGGCGCTACGATCATGGCGCGGCGATGCTGTTCGTCGACCTCGACGGGCTGAAGATGATCAACGACACCTTCGGTCATCGCGCCGGCGACGAGGCCCTGATCCAGGTCGCGGACATGCTGGCCAAGGGCGTGCGCCGGAGCGACGTCGTGGCGCGGATCGGCGGCGACGAGTTTGCCGTGCTGCTGGAGAACGCGACCGAGCAGAGCGCGCATGAGACCGCGGCCCGGCTCGAAGACCTGATCTGCGGCTGCGAATTCACCCACGACGGCGATGCATTGCCGCTGAGCGTGGCGATCGGCGTCGGCATGATCGACGGCGACGACGAGCCGCACGCGGTGATGCAGCGCGCCGACGAGGAGATGTACCGCCGGAAGGCCGCGGCTTAAGTCAGTGAATAGCGTCTCTCGACGCTAAGGTCGTCGTTGAGCTCATAGACGATCGGCTCGCCGGTCGGGATTTCGAGCCCGACGATGTCCTCGTCGCTGATGCCGGATAGATATTTGATGATCCCGCGCAGCGAATTGCCGTGAGCCGCGACGAGCACGCGCTTGCCGGCCTTCAATGCGGGGGCGATTTCGGCCTCATAATAAGGAAGCGCGCGGGCGATCGTGTCCTTGAGGCTTTCGGTGCGCGGCACCTCGATGCCGGCGTAGCGGCGGTCGCGGCTGACGTCGTAGGGGTCGTCTTCGGGCAGCGGGGGCGGCGGAATGTCGTAGGAGCGCCGCCAGATCTTGACTTGGCTCTCGCCGACCTTGTCGATCATCTCCTGCTTGTTGAGGCCGGTGAGCCCGCCATAGTGGCGCTCGTTCAAGCGCCAGTCTTTGGCGACGGGAAGCCACAGCCGGTCCATCTCGTGGAGCACCAAATGAAGCGTCCGGATCGCGCGGGTGAGGACGCTGGTGAAGCAGCAATCGAAATCGAAACCCTTGTCGCGGAGCAGCGCGCCGGCGGCGCGAGCCTCGGCGATGCCCTTGTCGCTGAGGTCGACGTCCCACCAGCCGGTGAAGCGATTCTCCAGGTTCCACTGCGACTGCCCGTGGCGCAGCAGGACCAAAGTCGGCATCAGGCTTCGACCTTTTCCCGCGGCTCCGCCTTCGCCTTGGCCTTGAGGTCCGGCACGATCGCGTGGAGCGCGTCGAGGCAGGCGTGCGCGAGATATTTGGAGCGCTGCGGCGACCAGCCGTAGACCTCGTCCGGCAGATTGAAATTGTCCTTGAACGGCATTTCCAAGGTCATCGACACGCAGCCGTAGCGCTCGGCCAGCTGGGTCGTGGACATCGACATGTTCGCCTGACCCGGAGCGGGGAGCTCATAACCCTGCTCGCGCTGGAAATCGGGCGACAGGCGCTCGAGCGTCTCACCGAACAGCTCGAACAATTTCTGCTGGCGGTCGGTGTGCGACGGAATGCCCTCGAAGCCGGCGAGGAAGTTGGCGGGGATCGCCTCGTCGCCGTGGATGTCCATGGCGAAGTCGACGCCGGTTTCGTCCATTGCATTGCGGACGCACAGTACTTCCGGGCTCCGCTCCGCGGTCGGCGCATGCCATTCGCGGTTGAGGTTGGCCCCGGCGGCGTTGGTCCTGAGGTGGCCGCGGCGCGAGCCGTCCGGGTTCATGTTGGGCACGACCCGGAAGGTGCATTCCTTGCGCAGCACCCGGGCGACGGGATCGTCCTCGTCGGTGAGCTTGTCGAGCGCGCCTTCCATCCACCATTCGGCCATGCTCTCGCCCGGATGCTGGCGGGCATAGAGCCAGACGTGGAGCGGTCCCTCACCGATCGTCAGGCAATCCATATCCTGTCCGTCGAGGGTCTTGCCGAGCGACCGGTAACGGACCCCGGGAAGCCCGGCGATCGTCGAGACGAGGTCGTGATGCCGCTCCATCGAATAAGGCGCGAAATAGGCGATCCAGACGACGTCCTGGGGCGGCGTCAGCCGAACCGTGAGGACGCCGTCGGCGTAGCTGGTCTCGGACACGCGGACCCAATCCTCGCGGTCGAGCGACATACAAGCGCGATAGTCGGGCCAGCCGTGCGGATAGGCCGAGGCGCCGCAATTGGTGATGCGCAGAGTCACTTCGCGGCCCGCCGCGCCGGCCACGCGGAAATAGAACCATTGATAAAAATCTGACTCGTGATCCTTGACGATCTCAAGGTCGACGCGGTCGCCATCCTGACTGACGACGCGAATATTGCCGGCGTCGAACGAACTTGAAATCGTGAGGGTCATGCACTGTCACTCGGCTTGGGTGGAATCCGGGCGGCTGATAGTGCGGCTCCGCCGATCACGCAAACGGCGCGGCGGGCGAAAAAGCTGCACATCGTCCGCACGGGCGTGCCGGCCCGGTTGGACGATGTGCAGCCGTGACGGTTCGCCTCAGATGGCGAAGACGTCGCCGTTGATGAGCAGATGGTCGGAGCCCGCCTCGAAGCCGGTGATGTGGATCACGGCGCCCGAGACATCGGCGATCGTCAGGTTCCCCTTGCCGAGGTTCGTGACCTGCACGTCATCGTCGTCGTTGATGGCGATGGTGTCGGAGAATCCGTCGCCGAGGCCGCCGACGCCAAGGTTGATGTCGAACTCGTGAAGTCCGCTTCCCGACGGATCGTTGACGGTGATCTTGTCGGCGCCCGCGAGGGTGTTGAGGGTAATCTTCTCGATGCCCGTCAGGTTCATGAGAATGTTGCCCGCGTCGCGCGTGAGTGATGCATTGGTCCCGTCGGCGGTGAAGACGAAGGCTTCGGCACCCGCAACGCCGTTGAACAGCAGCTCGTCCGTGCCTGCGCCGCCATCGACGCGGTCGCTGCCGTCGCCTTGATCCCAGCGGAACACGTCGTCGCCGGCGCCGAGCAGGCCGACGTCCTTGCCGGCATTGCCGTGGACGAAGTCGTTGCCGTCCCCGCCGATCAGAGTGTCGTCGCCGTTGCCGCCGTTGATGGTGTCGTTGCCGGCACCGCCGTCGACGGTCAGGTGAATGAGGCCGGCGAGATTGCCGGTTGCGGAAAAGCTATCGTTCCCGCCGCCCATGTTGAGTGCCAGGTTCTCGGTGCTGCCGATATCGATCGAGAACGGCCCCGGGCTGACGCGGTCGAAGTCGACGCGCGTGCCGTTTGCGGCCGCCGTGAAGGTTTCGTCGGCCGCGCCGCCGTTGACTTCCGCGACGTCGATTCCGTCGCCGCCTTCGAAGGTGTCGGTGCCGTCGCCGGGGTTCCAGATCATGCGGTCGTTGCCGTCACCGCCGAAGAAGTGATCGACGCCGGCGCCGCCAAGCAGCGTGTCGTTGCCGGCGCCGCCGAGCAGCAAATCGTTCCCGCCGCCGCCGGACAGCGTGTCGTTCCCCTGCTGGCCGGCCAACTGGTCATCGCGGCTGCCCCCGGTCAGGACGTCGTTGCCTTGTCCGCCGAACAGCGCGGCGGCGGTCAGCGGCCCATTGGTCTCGTCGAGCCTGATGGTGTCGTTGCCGGCCCCGCCAAAGGCGCGGATCAGGTCGGTATTGGCAACGGTCGGGTCTCCGGAGTGGATGGGGATCGCGCCGCCGTTGCCCAGGATGTGGCCGGCGGCATCGCGGCTGATAACGATCGAATTGTCATGCTCGTCGCCAGTAAACGTCAGATGCCTTGCGGCAGACTCAAATTTTCCTCGAAGGCTCACGTAAGTTCTCCATGTCTTGAGCGCCGTTATCTTGTCAGCGATCCGCCCCGGTCATGGGCTAAGTCCACCGGAGATCACGCGAGTCAGCGACGTTCGAATGTGGGTTTCATGCGTACAGGCAGCGTTTGAAGTTGGACTTGGGACGCGGCGAGGGCATCTAGGCGGAGGGCGCGTGCAGCCGTTATGACCGATCCGCCGGATAGATTGACCGAAACGCCGCAAATCCTTCGATTGAGTGACGTGGTCGATAAGATGATCGAAGGATTGATCGGGCGTGTCGGCGCGCTGGCATTCGCGGCTGAGCCTCGCTAGCGCCGGCGAATGAGCAAAGTCCCCGTTCTGGTCACCGGCGGCGCCGGCTATATCGGCAGCCACGCCGTCCTTGCCCTCAAGGATGGCGGCTGGCCGGTCGTCGTCGTCGACGATCTTTCGAACGGCTCCCGCGAGCTGGTCCCGGACGAGGTGCCGTTCCACGACGGGTCGGTCGCCGACGGCGCGCTCGTGACGCGGATCTTCGCCGAGCATGGCGTCGAGGCGATCATGCACTTCGCGGGGTCGATCGTTGTCCCGGAATCGGTCGAAAAGCCGCTGGACTATTACCGCAACAACACGGTCGCCAGCCATGCACTGGTCAGCGCGGCAGTCGCGGCGGACGTGCGCCACATCCTCTTTTCGTCGACCGCCGCCGTCTATGGCGCGCCGGAGCGCGTACCGATCGACGAGGACGATCCCAAGCTCCCGATCAATCCGTACGGCGCGTCGAAGCTGATGACCGAGCGCATGCTCGAAGACGCCGCGGCCGCGCATCCTTTCAACTATGGCGCCCTGCGCTATTTCAACGTTGCAGGCGCCGATCCGCAGGGCCGCAGCGGGCAGGTGGGGAAGGGCTCTACCCACCTGATCAAGATCGCCGCCGAAGCAGCCGTCGGGAAGCGCGATCACGTCGCCGTGTTCGGCACAGATTATCCGACCCCGGACGGGACCTGCATCCGCGACTATATCCACGTCAGCGATCTTGCTGCCGCGCACGTCGCCGCGCTCGAACTGCTGACCGAGCGGCCGGACGAGAATTTGGTCGTGAATTGCGGCTACGGCAAAGGGCTGTCGGTGCTCGAAGTGCTCGACTCGATCGACCGCGCCAACGGCACGCCCGTTCGGCGCGAGTTCGCCGAGCGCCGCGCCGGCGATCCGCCGCAACTGGTCGCGTCGAATGCGCGGATGCTCGACAAGCTCGAATGGCGTCCGGCTTACGGTGACATCGACACCATCGTGCGTGATGCGCTCTCATGGGAGCATACGCTGCTCGAACGGTGACCACTCCTTGACTTGAATGGCGCGTCTCTCTAGGGGGACCAGCGGTTTTAACGAACCTTCCGACAACCTAGATCAAGAGACGAGCAGGCGCCCGGCCATGAAGATTCGCAATTCGCTAAAGTCGCTGAAGTCGCGCCACCGGGACTGCCGCGTCATCCGCCGTCGCGGGCGCACCTACGTCATCAACAAGACGAACCGCCGCTTCAAAGCGCGCCAGGGCTAATTCTGCTATTTCGCCCGGTCATGAGCCGGGTTGAAGGCAGCAGCAGCGCCGCGACGCTGCTTCACGACTATCGCACATTCGCCGGCCCGCGGCTGTGGGCGGCGCTCGCGCTCATGCTGCTCGGCGCGCTCGCCGAGGGCTTCGGCCTCCTGATGATCGTCCCGCTCGCGTCGATCGCGACTGGCGAGGGCAGCGCGTGGCTGTCGCGGTTCGCCTTCATTCCCGAGGATGTGCGGTTCCTGGTCGCGCTGGCGCTGTTCGTCGCGTTCATGGCCGCGCGGTCGCTGCTTCTTTACGCGCGCGAGGTGACGCTGGCCCGGCTGCATGCGGACTATGAGGCCTCGCTGAGGTTTCGCGCCGCCGCGACCCTTTCCGGTCGGGGGTGGCCCTTCGCCAGCCGGATCGGCCAGGCGGGCATGCAATCGCTACTGCTGACCGACGTGCCGCGCGCGGCGCTCGCAGTCGATTTCGCGCAGCAAATGGCGGTGGCGATCGTGATGCTCGCCGTGCAGCTCGCCCTGACGCTGGTCCTGTCGCCGCCGCTTGCGCTGATCGCACTGGCGATCCTCCTGTCCGGCTCGCTGGTCGCCGCCGCCTGGGCGAGGCGCGGAGGGGCCACCGGGATCGCGCTTACGGAGCGATCGGAAGAAAGCACGGGCTCCGGGTTTCGGCTTCACGCCGGGCTCAAGGCCGCCCTGGCGCAGGGCAGCGTTCCCCAATTCCTCGACGAATATGCGGCCAGTCTCGCCGGGGCTCGCGATGAAACCGTGCGCTTCTCGAAGGACCTCAATCGCGCTCGGCAATGGGCGGCGTTCGCGGCTGCGATCGCGGCGGCCTTGCTGCTGTTCGTCGGTGTCCGGGTGCTGGCGCTGCCGTTCCCGATCCTGATCGCCGCGCTGGCGTTGTTCGCGCGCATGGTCCCGCCGGCGCAAGTGATCCAGCAGTCCATGCAATATGTCGCGACCTACGCTCAGTCCTTCGCAGCCATTCAGCGGCGGCTCGGGACGCTGCAGCCGAACGCCACGGCGGACGCTTCAGCCGCGCCACTGGATTGGCGCGAGCTGCGGCTCGATCAGGTCGCGTTCGATCACCGGCCGGGGCGCGGGCTAAGCGCCTGCTCGCTCGTCTTGCGGAGGGGCGAATGGATCGGGATCGAAGGGCCGTCCGCGGCGGGCAAGACCACTCTCATCGACATCATCGCCGGGCTGCTTCCGCCAGACGCCGGGGACATGCGGGTAGACGGCGAAACGCTCGTCGGAAGCCGGCTCGAACAGTGGCGCGGGGGGCTGGCCTACGTCGGCCAGGACGGAACGGTCTTCAACGACAGCGTCCGCGGCAATCTGCTCGCCGGAGCGGCCGTCCGAGACGATGAAATCGTGTGGCGCGCGCTCGAGTTGGTGGGGCTTGCGGAGCGCGTTCGCGCATTCGATGGCGCGCTCGACGAACCCGTCGGCGATCGTGGGAGCCAGCTTTCAGGGGGCGAGCGGCAGCGCCTGGTCCTCGCCCGTGGCCTGCTGCGCTCGCCGACATTGCTGATCCTCGATGAAGCAACTGCTGCGCTCGATAGCGGCGGCGAAGGCGAGCTGTTCGAGCGGCTCCGAGCGGTCGAGCCGCGCCCGGCGGCGCTGGTGATCGCTCATCGCCCGAGCACCCTCGCCCATTGCGATTCGGTGGTGTCGATCCGACATCAAGAAGAGAAATCGGGCAAAGCGAGCGGCCTGGCCGGTTGAGTCGCCGTCAGCCCCGGTTCACGTCGTCGGTGCTACAAATAAACATGAGGAGTCGTGTGAACATGCGTATCGGCAAAGGACTGCTGGTGCTTGGCGGGGTCGCGGTGATCGCGGCTGCCGGTTTCGCGACCGCTGCGTCCGCTCAGGACCAGAAAACGCCCAAGGGGTGGAGCTACGAGATCAAGGACGGCAAGCGCGTGCCCAAGGGCGATCGCGTCACCAATCCGGACGGCAGCTGGCGCGAGGAAG
This sequence comes from Sphingomonas sp. URHD0057, assembly GCF_000620665.1. Taxonomy (GTDB): domain Bacteria; phylum Pseudomonadota; class Alphaproteobacteria; order Sphingomonadales; family Sphingomonadaceae; genus Sphingomicrobium. The sequence continues at coordinate 285,061 of NZ_JIAU01000005.1, forward strand.
TCCGCCAGGGCAATTGCGTTACGATCAAGGAAAAGTCGGCGTCTGGCGAGTATAAGGAAACTCGCCAGTGCAATCCCCGCTAGCGGACCAGTTTCGCCCTACTTGAGCTCGGTGAAGCTGCCTTTCGGCTTCACCTTGATGACGCAGGCCGGAAGTCCCGACCCGGGGACATCCTTGCAATCGCGAACCTGAGCGCTGCCGTCGGGGCCGGCGAAAATCGCCCAGTCGCGCTGCGAGCCGTTGTCGTAGACGCAGTGCGCCGTCCACATGTCGAGGTTGTTCCACTCAGCCACAAAGCCCGCGCCGGTGATCCGCTTGCAGGTGTAGCCCGCGTCGTAGATCGCGTGCTTGAGCCCGATCGCCAGATTGAACGCGTCCAGCTGGTGAAGCCGATTCTGCTCGGCGCTGCGGACCTTGATCTTGGTCTGCTGCTGAGCCGGCTGAGTTTCGTCGCAGCCGGCGAGGCAAAGGCCTGCCAGGACTGCGATCGTCAAATTCCGGTGCATGCGCGCCTCCTTCAGACGGAGTAACGAATCTTGACGCGCGAAGCTGCAGCCTTGGCGCGTTCGACCGCGTCATCGGCGCTTGCGCAGCGCGCCAGCGCGACGCCCATGCGCCGATTCTGGAGCGTCATGGGCTTGGCAAAGATCCTGAGGTCGACGGGATTACGCGGAGCGCCGAGCGCAAGCGCTTCGGCGAGGCCTTCGAACGCGAAGCTATCGCTCTCCCGATCGGCGAGGATCACCGCGGAAGCGGACGGACCGATCAGCTCGATTGCCGGGATCGGCAAGCCGAGGATCGCGCGCAGGTGAAGCTCGAACTCGTTGGGGAATTGCGAAATCAGGGTGACCATGCCGGTGTCGTGCGGGCGCGGGCTGAGCTCCGAGAAAATCGCCTTGTCGCCGCAGATGAAGAATTCGACGCCGAAAATACCGTGGCCGCCAAGCGCCTCGACCACCTTGCGGGCCTGGTGACGGGCCGACATCAGCGCACCCTCGGATAGCGCCGCCGGCTGCCAGCTCTCGCGATAATCACCCGCGTCCTGGCGATGGCCGACCGGCGCGCAGAACAGGATGCCGTCCTTGGTCGACACCGTGAGCAAAGTGATCTCGCTGTCGAACTTGATGAATTCCTCGACGATCACACGCGGCCGGTCCCCCCGCATCTTCTCGACCGCATAATCCCAGGCCGTGCCGACCTCCGCGGCCGTTTTGGCGGTGGTCTGGCCCTTGCCCGAGCTGGACATCACCGGCTTGACGACGCACGGCAGCCCAACCTCGCCGGCCGCGGCGAGCGCCTCATCGCGGCTTTCGGCGAAACGGTATCTGGACGTGACCAGGCCAAGCTTGGTGGCCGCGAAATCGCGAATTCCGTCGCGATTCATGGTCAGTTGCACCGCCTTGGCGGACGGCGCGACCCGCCATCCCTCGTTCTCGAGCTCGGCGAGCGTCGCCGTGTCGATCGCCTCGATCTCGGGAAGGATGACGTCGGGCTCGTGCTTCTCGACCGCGGCGCGGAGTGCCGCACCGTCGAGCATCGGGAACACCTCGAACGCGTCCGCAACCTGCATCGCGGGGGCATTGGCGTAGCGGTCGCAGGCGATCATCCGGCAGCCGAGGCGCTTGGCCGCGATGGCGAACTCGCGGCCGAGCTCGCCGGAGCCGAGCAGCATCAAGGCGGCGGTGTACATGGCTTGGCGATAGCCCCGCCACGAATGCTCGGCTAGACCGGCGCCACGAAGGGGGAGCCGATGAAACTTCCATTACTTGTCGCCGCTGCCGCGTTGCTGATCGGCGCCGCGCCCGCGGCCAAGCTCACGCCCAATGACATCGTCGCGCAATCCCCGGCGAGCGCGTGGAAAGCGATCGATCCCAACGATCTGCTGGTTATGGACCTCGCTCGCGGCGGGCGGGTGATCATCCAGCTCGCGCCGCAGTTCGCGCCGGTCCACGTCGCCAACATCCGCGCCCTCGCCCGGGGCAACTACTGGGACGGGGCGACGATCTACCGGCTGCAGGACAATTATGTCGCGCAATGGGGTCTGAATGACAGCGACAAGGGTTTTCCGGCCGACGTCGTCGCCAAGCCGCCGGCCGAATATACACGGTCCGTGAAGGGGCTTTCGATCACGCCGCTCGGGTCGGCTGACCCCTATGCCGCCGGCGCGGGGTTCGTGAACGGCTGGCCGATGGCGTTCGATCGCAAGGCCGGCTGGGCCGACCTGACCCACTGCTACGGCACGGTCGGCGTCGGCCGCGACCTTTCGCCCGACACCGGCACCGGCGGCGAGCTCTATGCCGTCATCGGCCATGCGCCGCGCCAGCTCGACCGCAACATCGCCATCGTCGGCCGCGTGGTCGAGGGCATCGACCGCTTGAGCTCGCTGCCGCGCGGCACCGAGGCGCTCGGCTTCTACAAGGACAAAGCGCAATATGTCCCGATCGCGTCCATCCGGCTGGCAAGCGACATGCCCGCCGCGGATCGTCCGTCGTTCGAGGTGATGGATACGGGAAGCCGGACCTTCGCCAATTATCTTCGCCTGCGGGCGAACCGGCATGATGATTTCTACGTCCGTCCGGCGGGCGGCGTCGATGTCTGCAACGTGCAGGTTCCGGTCCGGCGGAAAGGCTAGCGCCGGATCGGCTGCTAGGCTGCCCAGGCGTGGGCGTCGCGATTCTTGTGCTGGATGATGACCGGGCCGGTCGGCCGGCTCGCCTCGGCCAGCGGCAGTGCCGTCGCGCAGAATGCGCATTCCGCCGAGACCCGCCCAATGATCCAGTGGGTGCGCCCGCAGCCGGGGCAGTGATTGACCTCATGATCCCGGTAAACGGCATAATAGCCGCGCTCAAAAAGCCTGCTGGGCACCAAGCTCGTCGCCATCGCGAACCTTCCTTCCGCCGCGCCCAACGAGTGAGGTGAAGGCCGGTTTCACGAGTCGGGCAGCGCCCGGCACAGGCACAGGGAAGTCCAAGCTGAGATGTGGCTGGCCCCGGACCAGCCGAAGCGTTAGGCCCGCAGACCCTCGAGCTCGATCGGTTCGGCGAACTCGGCGCCGAGCTTGTCGCCAGCGATCCATTTGACGACCGCGTTGGCGCGGTCGCGGCCGGGAAGGATCAGCCACACCCGCGAGCCGACCTCGAACGGCCCCTCGGCGACGGCCATGAAGCCGGTCTCGGAGATATTGAGCACGCGCGCCTCCACTCCGCTCGCGCCGAGCTCGCGCACCGTCGCGCCGAGATCGACGGGCAGGCGCGACGAACGGCGCCGGTCGCGGTCGTCCTCGGCAATGCGGGCCTTGATGCTCACGAAGCTCATCTCCATCCGCTAATTACTCCAGCGGAATTGCGAAAGACAGGCCGACACGTCCGTCCTTCACCCAGCGCACCTGTGCCGTGACCAGACCCTGGTCAAGCAGGTGAAGCTGCAAGCGTTCGCCGATGTTCGGAGTGTGAGGGAAGATGAGCATCGCGCCCGAAGCGGAGACGTTGATCAGCCGTACGACATGCTTGCGCCCGCGAAACTCGAGCATGGCCGTGCTCGACACCGACGGGTGCCGAAGCTCGGTGCGCTCGTCGATCGTGCGCTTTTCGCTGCGCGGGATCATCCCGCCGTCGAGAAAATATCCGGACGCCACGTCCAATCGGCTCCCACAAAGCTAATTCTGTCTTAGCCAGCCTCGCTTAAGGATTGGTTTGCGAAAATCGTTGGATAACGAACTTCCCGCACTGTTGCCCCGGCGCGACTGGCGGGCGGTTCGCAACCGGTGTAATATTGTCGAACTCTTGGGGTATTCGTTTAAAATGAACGGGTTGAGGGTGCCATCGGGCACGCGGGCGACTTCTTGGTTTGTGACCACCACGGCAGCGGCGATGGCCGCGCAACCGCTTTTGGCGCAGGTACCCGCCGTGCGGCCCTCGCCGCCGCTGCGGGCGCCAGTCGTGGCCCGGCCGCTGCCGCCGGCCATCCCCGCGCCCAGCCCGAGCGGCGCCGCCGCGGCCCAGCCCGGCGCGCCGGTTCCGGGAAATCCCGATTACACACCCGAGATCGTGCAAACCCCGGGCTCGGTGCCGGTTCCGCCGCCGCTGCCTCCTGCCATCTGGGACGTGGCGAGCGCCGAGCAGCTGCTCGCCTACATTCGGCAGATCGGCGTCGAGGGGCTCAACCCCGCCGACTACGATCCTGACGGGCTGTCCGCCGCTTTGCAGTCGGGCGATCCGGCGCGCATGTCGCAGGTCGCGACCGAGCATTTCAACCGCGTCTCGTCCGACCTCGCGTTCGGGCACGTCAAGCGTTCGCAGCGCATCGACTGGTTCGTCGTCGACAAGGACCTCGATTCGGCGAGGCAGGATTCGCTCCTCCGCAGCGCGCTCGCGACTCACCAGATCACCGAGGCGTTGAACAGCCTGCTGCCGACCCATCCGCAATATGCGGCGTTGAAGGCGGCGCTGGCGAAGTCTTCGCCGACCCAGGCGTCGAAGATCAACCACATCCGGCTGAACATGGACCGCTGGCGGTGGCTGCCGCGCGAGCTCGGCGACAAGTACATCATCGTCAACGTGCCCGGCTTCCACGCCACTCTGGTGGAAAACGGCGTCAACCGCTGGAAGCAGCGGGCGATCGCCGGCAAGCTGTCGACCCCGACGCCGCAGCTCAATGCGACCGCGGTCGGCGTGATCCTCAACCCCTGGTGGGAAGTGCCCAAGAGCATCGAGAAGGAAGCCGCGGGCAAGAAGGGCTTCGTCCCGGTCAAGGGTGAGGACGGCAAGATCCAGCGCTGGCGCCAGCCGCCGGGGCCGACCAACGCGCTCGGCCAAATCAAGTTCGTGATGCCCAATTCGAAGGCGATCTACCTTCACGACACCAATGCGCGCAGCCGCTTCAACGATTCGACGCGGGCGCTCAGCCACGGCTGCGTGCGCACCCAGCACATCCTCGGCCTCGCAACCGAGCTGCTGGGCGACGACGAGGGCGAGTGGACGCCGGACAAGATCGAGGCGACGCTGGCGAGCAAGAAGACGGTCCAGGCCAATTTCGTGAAGCCGTTGCCGGTCTACATCGTCTATTTCAGCGCGGCCGCGCTGCTCGACGGCTCGATCGTCGACTACAAGGACCTTTACGGCCGCGACCCCAAAGCGATGGTCGCGCTCAACATGAAGGACGGCGGAGCGAGCCTGGTGCCACCCAAGCCGAAGCAGGAAGTGGCGTCCAAATAGAAAAAGCCCCGGCGGATGGCCGGGGCTTTTGAAGCTCGCCTGGTTGTTTGTTACGCCAGCTTATCCGCGTAAATCATTCTTCCGCCGGCGAGCTTGCGCATCACTTTGTACTGGTTCTCGCGGCTCATCGCGAAACAGCCTTCGGAGCGGCCGAGCTTGCCGTGGACCGAGATCATGTCGTCCTCGGCATACCAAGCGTTGTGGATGACGATCGCGCGCGGCTCGGCGTTGAAGTTCGACCAGTCGAGGCCGCGGACCTTCATCGAAAGCCCGTACTTGCCGTCGTAATAATCGGCGGTCGTGTATGCGCCGTTGGAGCTCGCGTAGGAGCCGAAATTGTTCGAGAACTTCTCGACGAAGCCCGAATGGTCGGGGTCGGAGCCGCGGCCGTGGGCGACGCGAAAGCTCTCGACCGCACCGCTGGCCATGTCGACGAGGTGGAAGCGCGGCTCGCTCGACGGCTTCGAGAAATCGACGATCCCGATCGTGTCGCGGGCGTAGATCTTGTGGCTGTCGAGCGCGGCCTTGGCCCGGGCGAACAGCTGCGGGTCGACGCCGATCGGCGAGCTGGGCGCCTGCGGCTGGATCAGCGGTGTCGGATTGGGCGCGCCGGAGAGCGGGCTCGTCGGCATCAACAGCGACGGCACCGTGCTCGAGCTCGCGGCTGAAGAGAGGATCGCTCCGGCAGCGCCATAGGCGCCAAGACGCAGCATATCTCTTCGATTCAATGACATTCCCACCCTCCGATTGAAGCGGATGGTCTAACATTCAATGGGTTAACCGCCGATAACCTAAATGTTAAGGTTGCTCGGCCCATCGTTTCGACTGCTCGGTTCGTCGCACAAGGCACAATTTTGCAACGGGTTGAATGCATTCGAGCGCCCTGCTACAGGCCGCGCGCCGCCGAGGTTCGCCTCCGGAGGCCGCTACCCTATTCCCTGGAAGGATTGTGACGGGCTTTTATGCAGATCATCGTTCGCGACAATAATGTCGAGCAGGCGCTGCGCGCGCTCAAGAAGAAGCTGCAGCGCGAAGGCGTCTACCGCGAGATGAAGCTGCGCCGTCATTACGAGAAGCCGTCGGAAAAGCGCGCCCGCGAGCGCGCCGCCGCGATCCGCCGCGCCCGCAAGCTCGAGCGCAAGCGCGCCGAGCGCGAAGGCACGGCTCGCTCCTAACCTCAGCCCAATCGCATGTCCGTCGCCGAAGCCGCCCATCGACCCGCCAACACCGGCCGGGCGGTCAAGCTGTGGCTGGCGTTCCTGATCGTCATCGCAGCCGGCGTGGGCCTTGCCTGGATCGGCGCGGGCTCGCTGCGGCCCGAAGTGACCTCGAGCGGCCTCCAGTTCCGCACCGTCAAAGCCGGCAGCGGCGAGCCCATCGGCAAGACGGACGCGGCGATGCTCGACTATGTGCTGATGGCGAACGACGGGAACGTGTTCGACAGCAGCGAGAGCCACGGCGGCGCCCAGCCCTTCGCCATGGACCAGGTCTTCCCCGGCTTCGCCGAAGCGATGACCCGGATGAAGGAGGGCGGGCAGTACCGCTTCACCATGCCCGAGAGCCTCGCCTTCACCGGCGGCTCGACGCCCCCCGGCTGGCCCAAGGGCAGCCCGCTGACCTTCGAGGTGCGGGTGCGCAAGATCGTGCGCGGCGGGGCGGCGATGATGCAGCAGGGCGCGCCCGGCCAGTAAGCTAATCGGAGGCGACGACCTCCGGTCCTTCGCCCTCTTCCGCCGCCTCGCGCCGGCTGAGGTCGACCAGCACCACTTTCAGTGTCGCCAGCACGGGATCGGCGAACAGCACGCCGAGGACCCCGAACAGGGCGCCCATCAGCAGCTGCATGCCCAGCACGATCGCGGGCGCGAGGTCGACCGTCCGCCGCGCGATGTAGGGGACGACCAGATAGCCATCGATATTCTGGACAAAGAAGTAGACGAAGATCGCATAGAGGCCTTGATGCGGCCCGGCGGAGAAACCGACCGCGACCATCAGCACGCCAGAAGTGATCGCGCCGATGTTCGGGATGAACGCAAGGACGCCGGTGACGAGGCCGAGCAGAGCCGCCATCGGGACGCCGCCGATCATCAGCATGATCCAGGTGAAGACGCCCTCGAAGATCATTCCCACGAGGCGCCCGAACAGCAGCCGCCGAAGGGTGAAGCCGACATGTTCGGCAATGCGGTAGAAGCCGGCGCGGTGCCGCACCGGGAGCATCCAGGCGATGCCGCGGTCGTAGATGCGCGGCTCGGCGGCCAGGAAGATGCCGATCACGAGCATGGCGATGAAGCTCGCGACCGCACCGATCGCGCTGCCCACCGCGGTCGTCAGCCGGCCGACCGATCCCAGCAGCTGGCTGCCGATGTTGGTCGGCTGGCTCGTGGGCATCAGCCCGAGCGAGGCGACGAAGGCGATGACCCGGTTGAACTGCTCGGTGACGACGAGGCGCAGCGCCTCGGCCTGGGCGGCGATGGTCGTGCCGGCAAACCAGAACACCCAGCCGAGGAAGCCGAAGCCGAGAATCAGCGTCAGCAGCAGGCGCCAGCCGCGCGGTATGGGAAGGAAGCGGCCGAGCAGCCGGACGCCGCCATCGAGAAAGACGGCGAAGATCGCGCCGCCGACGATCAGCAGCAGCGGCTGGGCGAGGACGATGACGCCGACGATCGCCAGCGCCATGCCGAGCCACACCGCGGCCTTGGCGATCTCGCGCCTGACCAGGGGGTCGCGGAACTCCGCCGGACCAGGCCGCTCGACATGCGGCTCGGTGGTCGGCGGGGCTTTCCGCGTCGCCATCAGCTGTTCCTGAGTGACTTTCCGGCGCGGCCGGGGCGCAGCGCTTCAAGCCAGGTCAACGGGTTCCACCATTTGGTCGACCCGTCGAGCGAGAAGGTGATGAACTCGGCGCGGCCACCGATATTCTCCCACGGCACCGGCCCGCCGAGCCCACCCTGCCATTCGGGCACGCGGCTGTCGGCGCTGTCGTCGCGGTTGTCGCCCATCAGCCATAGGTGCCCGGCGGGAATGTGCACCGGTCCGAAATTGTCCTCCGGAGTGAGGCCGAGCTCGACCGTGTCGTAGGAGCGGCCGTTGGACAGCGTCTCGCGGATCGTCGGCACCTGGCAGACCATGCCGCCGTCCTTGCCGGGCATGCGATAGGGCAGCAGCTTGTCGTCCTGGCCCGCTCCGCATGGCGAGTTGACGTCGACCGGCACGAGCGTCGGTGCGCGCTTTGCGCGCTTCACCGGCTCGCCGTTGATGATGAGGGTGCCGTTGACCATCCGGATCACGTCGCCGGGGAGGCCGATGACGCGCTTGATGTAGTCGGTGCGCGTGCCGGGGGGCGTGACGATGACGATGTCGCCGCGCTCGGGCAGCCTGCCGAACACTCGCCCCTGCATCGGCGGGACGACGTGGAAGCTCGGGCTGACCCACGACCAGCCGTAGGGATATTTGGTTACCACCAGCCGGTCGCCCGTCAGCAGGCCCGGCATCATCGATTCGGATGGAATGTAGAAGGGCTTGGCGATGAAGCTGTGGAACGCGAGCACGGCGACCAGTACCCACAGCAGGCCCTTGATCTCGCGCCACAGCGCGGAGCCTTCGTCCTTCTTCTCGGCTGGCGGGGCTTCGGGTTCGGCGCTCGCCTCAGGCACGGTATCGCTCAACACTCAGGGCTCCAGCTTGCGGGCGGTCAGGATCACGAAGGCCTGCGCCCAGGGGTAATCGTCGGTCATCGTCAGATGTATGTCGACGGCGTGGCCGTCCGGCGCAAGAGCGTCAAGCCGAGCCTTCGCGCCGCCGGTGAGCTGTAGCGTGGGCTTCCCGGACGGCAGATTAACGACGCCGATGTCCTTCATATGGACGCCGCGCTTGAACCCGGTTCCGACGGCCTTGGAGAAGGCTTCCTTGGCGGCGAAGCGCTTGGCCAGCGTGCCGGCGGTGGTGTGTGGGCGCGAGGCAGCCTTGGCGCGCTCGGTCTCGGTGAAGACCCGCTGGAGGAATTTGTCGCTCCAGCGCGCTAGCGACTTCTCGATCCGCTCGATGTTGCAGAGGTCCGAACCGATGCCGACGATCACCGCGCTTCGTCCATCAACTTGCGCATTCGGCGCACGCTGGCGTCGAGGCCGGTGAAGATCGCCTCGCCGATCAGGAAATGGCCGATGTTGAGTTCGGCGAGCTGGGGAATCGCAGCGACCGGTATGACATTATCGAAGGTCAGGCCGTGACCGGCGTGGGGCTCGATGCCATTCTTGGCCGCGAGCGCCGCGTAATCGGCGATGCGTTTCAACTCGGCCGTTCGCTCCTCGCCCTCGACGTGGGCGTAGCGACCGGTGTGGAACTCGACGACCGGCGCGCCGAGGCGGACCGCGGCCGCCACCTGCTGTTCGGTCGGCTCAATGAACAGGCTGACGCGGATGTTCGCCGCTCCCAGCTTGTCGACATAATAAGCGAGGTGGTTGTGCTGGCCGGCGGCGTCGAGCCCGCCTTCGGTGGTGCGCTCCTCGCGCTTCTCGGGAACGATGCATGCGGCATGCGGCCGATGCCGGAGCGCGATTTCCAGCATCTCCTCGGTCGCCGCCATCTCGAGGTTCAGCGGCAGATCGATCTCGGCCATCAGGCGGTCGATGTCGTTGTCGGTGATGTGACGCCGATCTTCGCGCAGATGCGCCGTGATCCCGTCGGCGCCGGCCTCGGCCGCGATATGCGCGGCACGGACCGGATCGGGATGGTCGCCACCGCGCGCGTTCCGGATGGTCGCGACGTGGTCGATGTTGACGCCGAGGCGGAGTCGGCCGGTCACGCGGCGGCGCGGCTCCCGGGTTTCACCGCGGGGATCGACGCCAGGTCCGGCGGAAGCGCGTCGGCCTCGTAAGTCGGCACGTCGATCTGGATCAGCGGGAAGAACGGCACGCCAAGGTCGGCATTGCCGCCCGAGCGATCGACCAGCGCCGCCTCGGCAACGACGTCGCCGCCGGCCGCGCGCACGGCCTCGATCGCCTCACGCGACGACAGGCCGGTGGTTACCACGTCCTCGACCATCAATACCCTGGCGCCCGGATTGAGGTGGAAGCCGCGGCGAAGCTCGAACACGCCCTGCGGCCGTTCGACGAACATTGCGGGACGGCCAAGCGCTCGGCCCATCTCATGGCCGATGATCACGCCGCCCATGGCGGGGGAGATGACGACGTCGATCCGCTCGCGCAGCTCAGCCGGGATGCGCGATGCCAGCTCGCTTGCCAGCCGCCCCGCACGGACGCCGTCCATCAGCACGCGGGCGCACTGGAGGTAGCGCGGGCTGCGCAGGCCGGAGGAGAGAATGAAATGCCCTTCCAGCAACGCATCGGCGGCGCGGAATTCGGCGAGGATTTCGTCGTCGCTCATCATCGTGACCGTGCCATTAGGCTGCGCCGGACGGCCCTTCAACCATTGCCGGGATGAACCGCTTGAGGCTCGGAAAACCGGCGCCTATAGAGCCGAGCAAATCTAGAGGGGACGCGCATTCGCGCCTCCAGTCCCAACGCATGCCAGGGGTGAAGATGAGACTGATTGGATGGGCGATCGCCTTGGCCATGGCGGGGCTGACACCCGCGGCCGCGCAAACCCCGCCGAGTACGACTGCTCCAGCCAGCACCGCCGCCGCGCCCTCGGCGACGCCGCCCGCCAGCACCGCGCAGGACGCGACCAAGCCCGACGCCGCCCAGCCGGCGATCGTTCCGGGCAGCGTTGGGCACATGATCCCAACGCCGGGCATCGGGGAGCCGGACGGCCGCAAGGGCATCCAGTATCAGGTTACCCCGCTCGGCGAACGCGCGGCGCGGTTCCACAACGGGCCGCTGATGTGGATCGCGGTGATCATCTGCATCGTCGTTCTAGGCCTGCTGCTGTGGACCATGTACCGCTATCGTCGCGGCAGGAATCCCATTCCATCGCGCAACTCGCACAATACTCTGATCGAGATAATCTGGACCCTGGTCCCGGTGCTGATCCTGGTCGGCATCGCCGTCCCGTCAATCAGCCTCCTCAGCGCTCAATATAGCCCGCCGCCCGCCGACGTGACGATCAAGGTGACCGGCCACCAATGGTATTGGAGCTACGAATATCCCGACAACGGCGTCGGCTTCGACAGCTACATGCTGAAGGAAGCCGGCGACCCGACGCGCCAGGCCAACCAGCGCGCCCGCACCGACGACGACGGCCCGCCGCTCCTGGCGGTCGACGAGCGGATCGTGGTTCCCGTCGGCAAGGTGGTGAAGTTCATGATCACCGCCGACGACGTCATCCACAGCTTTGCCGTACCGGCCTTCTGGATCAAGCAGGACGCCAACCCCGGCCAGCTGCACGAAACCTGGGTCAAGGTCGACCGGCCGGGCGTCTATTTCGGCCAGTGCTCGGAACTATGCGGCGCCCGCCACGGCTTCATGCCGATCGGCGTCGAGGCCGTCCCGCCGGCGCAGTTCGCGGCCTGGGTCGCGTCCAAGGGCGGCCATCTCAAGGGCGCCACCCCGCCGGCTGCTGCCGCCGCGCCCGCCGCGACGACGCCGGCCGCCGCCCAGCCCCAGGCGGCCGCCGCGATCGAACAGCCCGCGACCAACCAAGCCGCGACCGCACAGAATTAAGGACCGGAAAGCGTATTCATGAGCACCACCGCCGACTCCCTCCATCTCCGGCCCCACGAGGCGCATGACGCGCACCATGACGCGGATCACAAGCCGGCCTTTTTCACGCGCTGGTTCATGTCCACCAACCACAAGGACATCGGCACGCTCTATTTGATCTTCGCCATTGTCGCGGGCGTGATCGGCGGCGGCATTTCCGGGATCATGCGCTGGGAGCTGATGGAGCCGGGCATCCAGGTGCTCAACCATGTCTGGCCGATCGGCGCCGGCAGCGCGGCGACGTTCGATGAGCAGCTGCACCACTGGAACGTGCTGATCACCGCGCACGGGCTGATCATGGTCTTCTTCATGGTCATGCCGGCGATGATCGGCGGGTTCGGCAACTGGTTCGTGCCGCTGATGATCGGCGCGCCGGACATGGCGTTCCCGCGCATGAACAACATCAGTTTCTGGCTGCTGATCCCGGCGTTCTGCCTGCTGCTCGGCTCGAGCTTCGTCTCCGGCGGCAGCGGCCTTGGCGCCGGCACCGGCTGGACCGTCTATGCGCCGCTATCGACCAGTGGTTCGGCGGGCCCCGCGGTCGACATGGCAATCTTCTCGCTCCACCTCGCCGGCGCCAGCTCGATCCTCGGCGCGATCAATTTCATCACCACCATCTTCAACATGCGCGCGCCGGGCATGACCCTGCACAAGATGCCGCTGTTCGTATGGTCGATCCTGGTCACGGCCTTCCTGCTCCTGCTCGCGCTGCCGGTGCTCGCCGGCGCGATCACCATGCTGATCACCGACCGCAATTTCGGCACGACCTTTTTCGACGCCTCGGGCGGTGGCAACGTCGTCCTCTACCAGCATCTGTTCTGGTTCTTCGGCCACCCCGAGGTCTACATCATGATCCTGCCGGGCTTCGGCATGGTCAGTCAGATCGTCGCGACGTTCAGCCGCAAGCCGGTGTTCGGCTATCTCGGCATGGCTTACGCGATGGTCGCGATCGGCGTGATCGGCTTCGTCGTCTGGGCCCACCACATGTTCACGACCGGCATGAACGTCGACGAGAAGATGTACTTCACCGCGGCGACGATGATCATCGCCGTGCCGACGGGCGTGAAGATCTTCAGCTGGATCGCGACCATGTGGGGCGGCTCGATCACCTTCGAGACGCCGATGCTGTGGGCGATCGGGTTCATTTTCCTGTTCACCGTGGGCGGCGTCACCGGCGTCATCCTCGCCAACGGCGGCGTCGATAATTACATGCACGACACCTATTACGTGGTCGCCCACTTTCACTACGTGCTCAGCCTCGGCGCGGTGTTCGCGATCTTCGGCGGCTTCTATTATTGGTTCCCGAAGATGAGCGGCAAGATGTACAATGAGTTCCTCGGCAAGGTGCACTTCTTCCTGATGTTCATCGGCGTCAACGTCGTGTTCTTCCCGATGCACTTCCTCGGCCTCGACGGAATGCCGCGGCGCATTCCCGACTACACGCCGGCCTTCGCTTATTGGAACTATGTCGCGACGATCGGCTATATGATCACGATCGCCGGGGTCGCGGTGTTTTTCGTCAACCTGTTCTGGTCGCTGGCGGCCGGCAAGAAAGCGCCGAACAATCCGTGGGGCGAGGGCGCGACGACGCTCGAGTGGACGCTGCCGAGCCCGCCGCCGTTCCATCAATATTCGACGCTGCCGAAGATCGACTAGGCAAAGCGAACGTGTTCAAGAGCGCCCCGGTCCGTTGGCCGGGGCGTTTTCTTATCGCCGCGTGCAGGAGAGGTGGTGGGAGGGGCTTTTCGCCTCTGGCCCAAGCCCTTATAGGGCGCGTCAATGCCCGCCATTGAGATGAGCAATCCAGCCGCGCTTCCGGCCGACTGGCGCGATATCCTCGCGCTGACCAAGCCGCGCGTCATGTCCCTGGTCGTGTTCACGGGATTGTGCGGAATGCTCGCCGCGCCGGTCACGCCGCCGCTGGCGCTCGGCTTTACCGCGATCCTCTGCATCGCGCTCGGGGCGGGCGCATGCGGCGCGCTCAACCAATGGTACGAGGTCGATGTCGACGCAAAGATGCGGCGCACGGCCAAACGTCCGCTGCCCGCCGGGCGGATGGACCGCGACGTCGCGCTGCAGTTCGGGGTTGGTCTCGGCGCCTTCTCGGTGTTGTTGATGGGCCTCGCGACCAATTGGCTGGCGGCCGTCCTGCTGGCGGTGTCGATCCTGTTCTACGTGCTGGTTTACACGGTGTGGCTGAAGCCGCGCACGGCGCAGAATATCGTCATCGGCGGAGCGGCGGGCGCCTTTCCGCCGCTGATCGGATGGGTCGCCGCAACCGGGCGTGTCGACGTGCTTCCGCTGCTGCTGTTCGTGATCGTGTTCCTGTGGACTCCGCCTCACTTCTGGGCGCTGTCGCTGTTCGTGCGCTCCGATTATGCGGCGGCCGGAATTCCGATGCTGCCGGTGGTGGCGGGGCCACAGAACACGCGTCGCCAGATTTTCGCCTACAGCCTGGTGATGACGGCCGCGGCGCTCGCGCCGTGGCCGATGGCACTCGCCGGGCCGATCTACGGAATCAGTGCGGCAATCCTGAGTTTGGTGTTTGTCGTGCTCGCCGCGCGCGTCATGGGCAACCGGTCGACCGAGCCCGCCCAGATGGGCCCGGAGAAGCATTTGTTCGCTTATTCCGTCTTCTATCTCTTCGCGTTGTTCATGGTGCTCGTGGTCGACCGGTTCCTCGCATGACCAGGCTCGAGGACGAGGTCGTCCGCAAGCGCCAGCGCGAGCGAGCGAGGATCATGGCCTGGCTGCTCGGCGGCTTCGTCGTCCTGTTGTTCTTCATCACCATCGCCAAGACGGGGATCAACTGGTGACCGCACTCGCCCACAACCGGAATACCAAGACTGCGCTGATCATGGCCGTGATCGTCGCCGCGATGATCGGACTGGCCTTCGCCAGCGTGCCGCTGTTCCGCATCTTCTGCGAGGCGACGGGATTTGCCGGCACCCCCCAGCGGGCCGAGAAGGCGCCGGGCGCGGTGGCCGGCCAGGTCGGCGTGCGCTTCGACGCCAACGTCCACCCCGGCCTGCCGTGGCGGTTCGAGCCGGAGCAGACCACTGTCCGGGTCAAGCCCGGCGCGCGGACGCAAATCTTCTATCGCGCCCAGAACCTCAGCGCGAAGACGATCACCGGGCAGGCCGTGTTCAACGTCAGCCCCGACCAGGTCGGCAAATATTTCAAGAAGATCCAATGCTTCTGCTTCACCGAGCAGACGCTCAAAGCGGGCGAGGCCAAGGACATGCCGGTGGTCTTCTTCGTTGATCCCCAGATCACCAAGGATCCGGACACCAAGGACATCGACGAGATTACCCTGAGCTACACTTTCTACCCGACTGGAAGTTGAGCAAACGGGCCGCTAGAGCCGTGCCGAGCAACGAGGGAAAGCCGCATAAATGGCCGCGACGAAGAACCACGACTACCATCTCGTAGACCCGGATCCGTGGCCGATCATCGGCGCGATCTGCGGCGGCCTGCTGTTCAGCGGGGCCGTGATGTGGTTCCACTCCAACCGCTACGGCGTCCCCGTCATGGTTCTTGGTTTCGCCGGCGTGATCATCACCATGATCAGCTGGTGGAAGAATACCATCGACGAGGCGCACACCGGCTATCATACACCGGTCGTCCAACTTCACCTGCGCTATGGGATGATCCTGTTCATCGCCTCCGAGGTGATGTTCTTCCTGGCCTGGTTCTGGGCGTTCTTCGACAGCTCGCTGTTCCCGTCGGCGGTGGACGCGGTCGGCGGGCAATGGCCGCCGAAGGGCATCGAAGTGCTGAACCCGTGGGGCTTCCCGCTGCTCAACACGATGATCCTGCTGTGCTCCGGTACGACGGTCACCTATGCGCACCATTCGCTGATCCACGGCGACCGCGCCGGGCTCAAGCTCGGGCTGTGGATGACGATCTTGCTCGGCCTGCTGTTCACCAGCATACAGGCGTGGGAATATGCGCACGCGCCGTTCGCCTTCAAAGGCAATATCTACGGCGCGACCTTCTTTATGGCGACCGGCTTCCACGGCTTCCACGTGATCGTCGGCACCATCTTCCTGAGCGTGTGCCTGATCCGCTCCTACAAGGGCGACTTCACGCCGAGGCAGCATTTCGGGTTCGAGGCGGCCGCCTGGTACTGGCATTTCGTCGACGTCGTCTGGCTGTTCCTGTTCACCTCGATCTACGTCTGGGGCGGCTGGGGCGCGCCGGTCCACGGCTAGGGATGCGATGGCGGAGCCGTCGCCTGTTGCGTTAGCGCTTGGCGGACGCTGCCCGCAGTGCGGAGCGCCCGGCCTGTTCGACGGCCTCGTCCGCTTCGCGCCCAAGTGCCGGGCCTGTGGGCTAGACTTTCACAGCTTTAACGTCGGCGACGGGCCAGCGGCGTTCCTGATCCTGATCGTCGGCGCGATCGTCACAATTGGGGCGATCACGCTCGAGCTTGCCGCCGAGCCGCCGTGGTGGGTGCATCTGGTGTGGATTCCGGTCGCGACCGGCCTGACGATCTTCGGCCTGGGGCTCGGCAAGGCGTGGCTGCTGGGCCAGGAATATCAGCACCGGGCGCGCGAAGGGCGCATCAGCGAATGATCCGCCGCCTGCCCATCCTGCCAACGATCGTTGTCGTTGCCGCGGCGGCGTTGATGGTCGGGCTGGGGTTCTGGCAGATCCAGCGCGCGAGATGGAAAGAGGGGCTTCTCGCCCGCTATGCCAACGCCGACCGCCAGCCGCCGATCGTGTGGCCGACGGTGCCGCTCCGCCAGGACCTGCTCCCGCTGTTCCGTCATGCGACGGGCGTCTGCCTGAGGCCGGTCGGCCAGCGCGCCGTTGCGGGCGAGAATCGTGCAGGCGAGCCGGGTTATGTCCATATCGTCGACTGCGTGACCGGCGCCGAAGGGCCGGGCATGAGCGTGGAGGTCGGCTGGTCGAAGAATCCGAACGCCAGGGTCAATTGGCCCGGCGGACCAGTCAGCGGGGTCATCGCGCCCGACCGGCGGACGGCGATGCGGCTGGTGGCGGGAAGCGCGCCGACGGGGCTCGAGCCGAGCGCGCCGCCGTCCTTATCGGCGATCCCCAACAATCATCGGTTTTATGCTGTGCAATGGTTTGCGTTCGCCGCAATCGCCTTGCTGATTTACGCGCTGGCGGTGAGGAAACGGCTGAAGGAAACGCCGCCTCCCCAATGATGAAGCTGACCACTCTCGATAATGGCTTGCGTGTGGTGAGCCGCGACATGCCGGGTCTCGAAACCGCCTCGGTGGGCGTCTTCGCGCGCTGCGGTGCCCGCGACGAGCCTGCCCACTTGAACGGGCTCGCGCATATCTTCGAGCATATGGTGTTCAAGGGCGCGGGCGGCCGCTCGGCGCGCGAGCTGAACGAAGCGATCGAGGACGTCGGCGGCGAGCTCAACGCCGCTACCGAGCGCGACGGCACGTCCTTCACTGCGGCGGTGATGGCCGAGCATGTGCCACTGGCGGTCGAGCTGATCGCCGACCTGCTGCTCCGTCCGCACTTTTCAGCCGACGATTTGGAGCGCGAAAAAGAGGTCGTGCTGCAGGAATTGGCGGAGGTCGGCGACACCCCGTCGGACCTGATCTTCGACGAGCTGTGGGCAGCGTCATTCGGCGACCAGCCGCTCGGCCGCTCGATCCTCGGTGAGGAAGGGAGCATTCGGCGGGTTACCCCGGCCGACCTCCACGACTGGCGCGAACAGCAATATCGGGGGCAGGATCTGATTCTCGCCGCCGCCGGGAAGGTGTCGCACGACGCGCTGGTCGAAGTTGCCGAGCGGCACTTTAGCGAGCTTCCGACCGGCCAGGCGGAGATTGGCGAGCGGGCCAATTTCACCGGCGGCGTGCGGATCGGCCGCGTGGCAAGCGAGCAGGCACACCTTACCTTCGGGTTCGAAGGCCCGGCCGAACGCGCGGATGATTATTTCGCGGCCCGTCTGTTCGCCGATGTCATCGGTGGCGGCGCTTCGTCACGGCTGTTCCACGAGGTCCGCGAGGAACGCGGGCTCGCCTACAGTGTCGGTGCGTCGCTCCACCCGTTCAGCGATGTCGGGCTGTTCTACGTTCACGCCTCGACCTCGCCGCGCGAAGCTGCCGCCACGTCACACCTGATTGGCGAAATCCTTCGCGACAGCGTCGAGACGATTGCCGAGCGCGAGGTCGAGCGAGTGCGCACCCGTGCAGCGGCGGGCCTGCTGATGCATCTCGAGACGCCGTGGGGACAGGCCTCCTACGCGGCGCGGCAGCTGGCGGTGTACGGCCGGCTCGTCGAGCCCGCGGAAGTGTTGGTGCAGCTTGCCAAGGTGACGCTTCAGGAGGTTTGCTCGGCGGGTGGGAGGATGCTCGGCGGGCCCCGCGCGACGGCGACGATCGGCGTTCCCGCCGTCCGTGCGGCGTGAGCGATCTCTCCACCATCGTCGCCGAGCCGTGGGCGGACTGGGGGCTGATCGACTGCGGCAACGGCCTGAAGCAAGAACGCTACGGGCCGTTCAAGGTCGTTCGGCCGGAACCCCAGGCGATGTGGCGGCCGGGGCGCGACGATTGGGATCCCGACGCTACCTTCGTTCCCGGCTCGGACGAGGAGGGCGGGGGCCGTTGGGTCGAGCACCGGCCGGTCCCGCGGCAGTGGCAGCTCGCGCGGGACGGCGTCACCTTCAACGCATCGCTGACGCCATTCCGCCACCTCGGCTTTTTCCCCGACATGGCGCCGCAGTGGGACTGGATGCGAAAGCGAGCGGCGGATGCCGACGTTCTGAACCTGTTCGGCTACACGGGCGTCGGGTCGCTCCTCCTCAGCGACGCCGGCGCGAGCCTGGTCCATGTCGACGCATCGAAGAAGTCTGTCGAACAGGGCAGGGAGAATGCGAAGCTCTCGGGCCTCGACGATCGCCCGATCCGCTGGATCGTCGATGACGCCGGCAAGTTCACCGCCCGCGAGGTTCGCCGCAAGCGCCGCTACGATGGAATCCTGCTCGATCCGCCGAAGTTCGGCCGAGGCCCAGAAGGCGAGGTGTGGCGGCTGGAGGAGAATCTGGCGCCGCTGCTCGCCGATTGCCGGAAGCTGCTCGACGCAGACAGCCGCTTCCTCGTGCTGACGATCTATGCCGTTCGCATGTCGGCCTTGGCGATCGGCGAGCTGGTCAAGCAGACTCTCGCTGATCTGGGCGGAATGGTCGAAATGGGCGAGATGGCGGTGCGCGAGGAATCTCGCGGATTGCTGCTGCCGACCGCCATTTTCGCGAGGTGGAGCCGCTAGGTCCTGGAGGCGCGGATCGCGGCGCCGGCGACGAACGGCGCGCCGGCAGTGAGCAGCAGCGACACGGCCGCTTCGAGCAGCAAAGCATTCGCCGCGCCGAAGATCAGCAACGGGACGGCGAGCGGAAGCAGCAGCAGCCCGGCGAGCGAGCCGGCGCGCGGCAGGCCGGCAGTGACCGCGGCCACCGCGACCGCCAGCGCTGCAAGACCTGGAGTTCCGATCGCCAGCGCGAGTTCGGCTTTGGCAAGCGATGCGCCGTCCGTCGCCAGCAGCGCCGAGGCGGGGATCGCCGCGATGATCAGCAGCGGCGCGAAGGTCAGCCAGTGCGCGGCGATCTTGGCGAAGGCGACACTCTCCTCGGCGAGGCCGTGGAGCGCGAGCTGGTCGAGCACTCCGTCGGCGCGGTCGGGCTCGACCAGGCGCTCGATCGGCAACAGCGCGGCGGTCAGCGCGGCGATCCACAGGACGCCGGGACCGATGCGCGCCAGCAGCCGCGCGTCCGGCCCGATCGCGAACGGGATGAGCGTCGCCACCAGGAGGAAGAAGGCGATCGGCAGCCACGCCGCGCCGGTAAAGCCGCGGCGCAGGTCGCGAGTGATCAGGTCCCAGATCATCGGCCGAGCTCCAGCTTGCGCCAGTCGCCGCCAAGCTGCTGATGTGAAGCTGCGAGGACCGCTCCTCCGCCCTCGAGATGCCGCTCGACCAGTGCGCCCAGCCGCCTCCTGCCGTCGGTGTCCAGCGCGTTGAGGGGCTCATCGAGCAGCCATAACGGCGCGCCCGAGGCGGCGACGCGGGCCAGCGTCGCGCGCTTGATCTGTCCGGACGACAGCAGCCTGATCGGAATCTCGGCGAGATGATCGATGCGGAGCGCGACCATCGCCTGTTCGATACCGCCACCCCAGAACCCCAAAGCGTGCCTCAGGAGCAGGTCGCGGTCGAGCGCCACATGGTCATCATCTAGCGCGACCGCCGAGCGCTCGACCCCGCCGGCCTCGGCGTGCAGCAGCCCGGCCGCAAGGCGGATCAGGCTTGACTTGCCGCTTCCGTTCGGGCCCGCCACCTGCAACCGCTCGCCGGGCCCGAGCTCGAGATCGAGGCCATCGAACAGCAGCCGCCCGCCGCGGCGCAACGCGACATTTTCGAAGCGCAGCAGCGGCGTCACTCGGCGCTGTCCTCGAGCGCATGCATGTCGTCGTCGGAAAATCCGAAATGGTGCCCGACCTCGTGGATGACGATGTGCGAGACGAGCTGATCGAGGCTGACCCGGGTCCCCTGCCACTCGGCGAGAATCGGCCGGCTGTAGAGGGTGATGCGCTCGGGCAGGATGGTGGGGTAGCTGACGCTTTGATGGTTGAGGGGCACGCCTTCGTAGAGGCCGCTCAATTGCATCGGATGCCGCAAGCCGACGCGGCGCGCAGTCTCGGCATCGGCGACCGGCTCAATGAACAGCAGAATCTCGCCGAGGCTCTCGCGAAAGGGCGACGGCAGGCGCCGGAGCGTGGCTCTCGCAATCGCCTCGATCTCGTCGTCGTTCGGCCTTCGGCCGGAGAGGCGCTCGGCGGGTGTCATGGATGCGCAACTAGGGAGCGTCGCTAGGCCCGGCAACCTTGCCCAGCCGAACGTCGATCCCTAGAGGAACGCGCTTCCAGCGATATGCGGAGCGGTGGCCGAGTGGTCGAAGGCGCTCGCCTGGAAAGTGAGTATACGGCAAAACCGTATCGAGGGTTCGAATCCCTCCCGCTCCGCCACTTCAGCCAAAGGTGAAGGAGAAGGCCTCGGCGCCCGGATCGAGAAACTCGATCGTGAAGGTGCGGTCGCGGATCGGGCCTTTCTGCCGGACCAGCTGGTAGAGGCGCTGAGCTGTCACTGTGCCCGAACCGTCGGCCTTCGCGTCCATGCCTGTGTCGGAGCCGAGCGGTTGACCGTCGAGGGTGACGCGATAGCGCACCGGCTTGCCGCTCGCCGAGCCGAGCACGAGGTGAAGGTCGCGGGCGTGGAAGCGGAAGCTGATCTTCGCGCCCGCCGCCAGCGATCGCGCGCTCTGCCGTCCGTCCAACCACTGGCCTTCGAATGTCCAGTCGTTCCGGGCCAGCGGCGCCGCGGCGTAGTTCTTCGCCTGGTCGTGAACGAGCCCGCCCGGCGAGACGAAGCGGTCGGCGCGGGCATAGCCGATATAGGTTTCGGGTGAGCCGATGTCGTTGCGAGCCGCCGCCGCCTCGGCGCCGGCGGCGCTGATACCGGTCAGCGAGCCTGCGGGCGCGTGACCGGCCTCGGCAAGAAGCTGGCGGATGACGCGTTCCGACATCGCATAATCGCCTTCGCCGAAATGATGGTAGCGAACGCGCCCCTGCGCATCGACGAAGTAATGCGCGGGCCAATAGTTGTTCTTGAGCGCGCGCCACAAATTATAGCCATTGTCGAGCGCGACAGGGTAGCGGACGCCGAGGTCGTGGATCGCTCGCTCGACATTGGCCGGCTCACGCTCGAAGGCGAACTCCGGCGCATGGACGCCGATGACGACGAGGCCGTCCTTGCGGTATTTCTCGTCCCACGCCTTCACATATGGCAACGAGCGCAGGCAATTGATGCAGCTGTAGGTCCAGAAGTCGATCACCACGACCTTGCCCTTGAGCTGCTCGCGGGTCAGCGGGCTGGTGTTGAACCATGGTCCCAGCCCGTCGAGTGGGGGAAGCGCGCCCTCGACCGGGAGGATCAGCTCTCCCATCTTGCCCGTTCGAGCAGTCGTCTCGTTCATCTGCTGGCTCGCGCCGAGCTTGCGCGCGAGGCTTGATTCGAGGCTCGCCGTCTGGGCGCTCGACAGCTTGGACAGGACTCGGGTGTCGAAACCGAGCGCGATTGCGCCGACGCCGATGAGCACGAGGACGCCGAGCACTTGGCGTATGCGCTCGCTGGCCCCGAGCGACTTCTTCATCCGCGCGAACACGGTGCCGCCGACCAGCAGCGCAAGGGCGAGCGAGGTTGCGGCGCCGAGCGCATAGGCCAGCAGCAACAGCGACGTCGTGGCGCTGGCCCCCTGGAATGCCGCGGCGGTGAAGATGATGCCGAGGATCGGACCCGCACACGGCGCCCACAGCAGGCCCGTGGCGACGCCCAGCACGGCCGATGACCAGATACTCTCCTTTTCGCCGGGCTGCCGCTCCGACAGGCGCGAGCCGAGCGCAACCAGCGGCCGGGTCATGCGGTCCGAGATGGATGGGAAGACGAGAGCAATGCCGAACAGGGCGAGGAGGATCAGCGCCGCCCAGCGCCCGATCTCATTGGCACGCACGGCCCAGCCGCCGCCGACCGCGGCAAGCGTGGCGACGATCGCAAAGGTCGCGGCCATGCCGACGAGCATCGGCAGCGTGCTGCGGGCGAAGCTCCGTCCGGCGCGCGCGAAGACGAACGGCAGCACGGGCAGGATGCACGGGCTGACAATGGTGAGGATGCCGCCGAGATAGGCGAGAAGGATGATCAGCATATGGGGAGTCTGGCTCCATTCAGGTCGAGTCGGCTAGTCGACGGACGCATAACGTTTCGGAGCTATAACCAAGAATGAACGACCGCAGGATGTTTTTGGGCATTGCCGGCGCGGGGGCGGTCAGCCTGCTGCTGTTCGGCCGATCGAGCGGCGCAGCTGCGAACCTGCATTTCGCCGTCAACCGCAGCCCCGCGCAATGGCGGCAGATCCTCGGATCGGAGCGGTATCACGTGCTGCGCGAGGCGGGGACCGAACGCGCGTTCACCAGCCTGCTGCTGAACGAGCACCGCAAGGGCACGTTCGTCTGCGCGGGCTGCGCGCTACCGCTGTTCAATTCGGCGACGAAGTTCGAGAGTGGCACCGGCTGGCCAAGCTTCTGGCGGCCGTTGCCGCACGCCGTCGTCGAGCGCGCCGATCGCAGCCTGCTGATGGAGCGCACGGAAGTGCTGTGCGCGCGCTGCGGCGGCCACCTCGGCCACGTCTTCGACGATGGGCCAAGGCCGACCGGTCTTCGCTATTGCATGAACGGGCTGGCGCTGAAGTTCAGGCCAGCCTGAGCGTCAGCCGACGATGCGCAGTTTCCCGCGCTTACCCGGCGCGGCGTAGCACACCACGCCCAGCTCGGCCTGGAGCCGCTCGAGCTCCTTCGCCTTGGCCTCTTTCTCGGCCTCGGCGTAGCGCTTCTCGCACTCCGCCTCTTCCGCCGTCTGATCGCGCATGTAGGTGATGGTGATCCGGCGGCCGAACACGTCGTCGCCGCGCAGCCTCAGCTCGGCTTCGGCATGGTCGGGAAGGCTGCCGCGCACTTCAGCAAGTTTTTCGATCAGCTCGTCGAGCGGAACATGATCGCCGATATCGACGAACTCTTTGACGCGTCTACTCATTCGTGACCCTCCCCGGCCCCCGGGGCGTTAAATACCTTTGGCGCGATTCGGCGCGCAATGCTGGGAGCCGATTTATCCCCAACGAAGTTTCCTCCTTGTGAATAGTTTTGAAAGGCAACCTGCAGGAATGGATCGGCTCACATTGTCGTGCGGCCGGCTGCGACTGGCGCTAAGTCCTTCAGTCGGTGGCAGTATTTCGGCATTTGAATGGGACGATGGGGATAACGCGCGACCCATATTGCGCAAATGCCACAGCGGTTCCGAAAACGTCCTCGAAGCCGCCAGCTTTCCCCTCGTGCCCTACGTCAATCGAATCCGCGAGGGGCGTTTCACTTTCCGCGGCCGGCAGGTGCGGATCGCGCCCAACATGCCGGGCGACCCCAGTCCGCTGCACGGCCAGGGCTGGCTCAATTCCTGGACAGTCGAAGAGGCAAGGGAAGATCGGGCCCTGCTGAGCTTTCATCACCCCGCCGGTGAATGGCCGTGGGAGTATGACGCGCAACAGGAGTTCGTGCTCGACGAGACGGGCCTTTCGGTGGGACTGATCTGCCGAAATCGGAGCCAGGAACCGATGCCCTGCGGGCTTGGCCAGCACCCGTATTTCCCATGCGGTCCGGAGACGCAGCTGGACACCCGCGTGACTCATGCGTGGACGATCGATCAGCATGTCTTGCCGGTCGACAAGGTTGTCGCTGACGGCCGCTACGATTTGCGGGAGCGCCTGGTGTGCGGCCAGGACCTCGACAACGGCTTCGGCGGGTGGAACGGGGAAGCAAGGCTGACCGATCCAGGTTGGCCCTACGCGGTGACGCTGTCCTCGCTCGAGGCGCGCTTCTTCCAGCTTTATTCGCCGGTCGATGGGGGCATTTTCGTCGCCGAGCCGGTGACTCACGCCAATGCCGCGCTCAACGCGCCCGAGGAGCAATGGGCCGAGCTCGGCATGCGAGTACTCGAGCCGGGGGAAGCGATGCGGCTCGACCTGCGGCTGGAGGTTGTCGCTGCCTGAGCCGTTCAGGTTGAAGCCGGGGAATCTCGCCTATATAGGCGCGTCTCCCCAATCGGGGGCCGCTTAACGGAGACGTGGGTGAGTGGCTGAAACCAGCGGTTTGCTAAACCGCCGTAGGGGGTATTCCCCTACCGAGGGTTCGAATCCCTCCGTCTCCGCCATTTAGCGCGCGTCAGGACCCTTCGCGGGTGAACAGCAGGTCCTGATAATCCCAGCTGAAGTCGGCGGTGGGGGACACCGGCTTCATCGTTACCCGGTCGACCTTGCCGTCCGCGTCGATCGAGAAACTCACATAAGCGGGCTCGACCCATTTCAGCGCCGGGTTCGTCTTGAACGTGTCGTATTGATAGTGGGTCAGCGGCCCCTGCATGCCGGTCGAGTGCGGGAAGTCGATGGTCAGGCCCGCGCCGGCCTGGCGCACCTTGATCGTGCCGTACCACGGGTCAGCATAGTCGCCGACGTAGCGATCGAGCGTAAGCGAAGGGCCGACGCCCGCGGGCTTCGCTGCGGCCGCCTGCACCTGTTTCGCGGCCTGGTTGAGCTTGTCGATCTTGTAGTCATGCCACTTCTCCGGCCACTGGTACCGTGGAAGTCCGAGATAGTGGTCGAGAAGCTCGTACTCGAGGCCGCGGATGATCTCCCCATCTTCGCTATTCGCCGCGATGTAGATCCCGACGTTCTTGTCCGGAATCAGCGTCACGGTCGCTTGCGAACCGAGCACGGCACCATCGTGCGCCACCAAATGCGCGCCGCGATAGTCGGTCCGGTCCCAGCCCAAAGCGTAGAGGTTGTAGTGCGGTTGGGCCGCCGCGAACTCCGCCGGATAATGCGGGATCGGCTGGATCACCAACGGCGTCCACATCACGTCGGACTGTTCCTCGGAGAACAGCCGCTTGTCGCTGCCCGGGATCTTGCCGCGGCCGAGCTGGGTCAGCAGCCATTTGCTCATGTCGTTGGCGCTGATGGCGAGGCCGCCGGCCGGCGCGGAGTTCTGCGCGATGGTCGCATTTTCATCGAGCGGCGTCTGCGTGCCGAGCCCGACGATCGCCCCGCCGAAGCGGCTGTGCGGCCGGGCATGGTTGGGGTTCGCCTGATAATCCGCGTCGGTGTCGGTCGAATTCCTCATTCCGAGCGGAGCGAAGACGCGGTTCCGGACATATTGCTCCCAGGTCTCGCCGCTGACCTCCTCGATCAACTGGCCCGCCGCCATGTAGAGGATGTTGTCGTAGGCATAATCGCTGCGGAAGCTGGTTGCCGGCTTCAAATGGCGAATGCGCCGCACCGTCTCCTTGCGCGACAAGGTGCTGTTCGGAAGGAACAGCAGGTCGCCCTGGCCGAGACCCAATCCGCTGCGGTGGACGAGGAGGTCGCGGATCGTCATCTCGCGCGTCACCCACGGGTCCCACATGCGGAAATCGGGCATGTGATCGATGACCTTGTCGTCCCATTTGAGCTTGCCGGCATCGACCAGGGTCGCGAGCGCCGCGTTGGTGAAGGCCTTGCCGGTCGATCCGGTGAAGAAGATCGTGTCGGCGTCCACCGGCTGGTTGGTCGAGATGTCGCGGACGCCCCAGCCGTGGGCGAGCGTGACTTGGCCGTCCTCCACGATCGCGATCGTCACTCCGGGGACGCCGAACTGCTTTCGCAGCTGCTCGACACGCTGCTCGAACCCGGCCGGCGGCGCGGCCGCCGCGACCGAGGCGAGCAAGGACGCGGCAAGGGCAATGGACGCGCGGGCGAAACCGGCGGGTTTCAGCATGATTTACTCCTGGGCTTCGGCAACGCCGTGGGGACGCGGGGTCGGGGCGTCGGGATCGGGAGCGGTTCCAAGCACTTCCTTGGTGTGTGAGAGCTGCCAGATCCCAATCGTGACCAGCGGAAGGATAAAGGTGGCAAGTAGCGCGTAAGCCAGCGCGCGATACCCCGTGGCGATCAGCGCGACGAGGCCGAAGCGGCTCGCGAGGAACATGCAGCCGACGAGCAGGACGAGCGCGATGGCGAGGCGTGCACGACGCGACAAAGGCTCGCCGCGGCGAGCGAGGACGACATGGTTGATCCGCTCGTTGATGGCGTGGACCGAGCTGGTCCCGCTCTCGAGCAGAGCCGAGAAAATCATCAGCTGGAACAACAGGTGGAAGGCTGGAATGCCGATGCGCTGAAGCATGAAGTCCGCGGGCAGGGTCGCGCTTTGGACCTCGGGATAGAAGGCCACCATCGGAATGAAGAAGAGAAGCGCAGGGATCATCGTGAGTGGGCCCGCGACGACGCCCGCAACGACCGCATCGCGATCGCTGACCAGGTGCCGCAACACGGGGAGGATCACGGCCGCGCCGATAATGTTGTAGCCGAAATAAGTGAGCCCGCTCAGCGCCCACCCGGACGTTTGCGGATGTGTCGCGAAGCCGCCCGGGACGCGCGCGCCGAATTTCCACAAGGCGAGGACAATGAACACCGCGTAGATCGCGTACAGATAGTAGGAGACGTCGCGGAACAGCCGCTCGACGGCCTTGTTGCCGAACGCGACGACGCCCGCGATGCATGCCGCGAGGACGACCGTCCCGGCCCACACCGGCGCACCGAAGACGGCATTGCCGATCGCTCCGGCCGCCGCGCCGTAAACCGCGAGGATCAGCACCACGAAAAGGGCATAGGCGAGCTCGAACAAATGCCAGGCGGGGCCCATCAGCCGCTTGAAGAAGCTCCGGTAATCGAAGGTCTGGAAGCGCCGCGCGAGGACGAAGGTGAGCGCGCAGAAGATGCTGAACAGCAAGGTTGCGAACAGGATCGCATAGAGCCCGCCCCAAGGCCCGTTTGAGAGGAAGAACTCGGCAAGCTCGCGGCCGGTCGCGTAGCCGCCTCCGATCACAACGGCTTTGACGCCGAGGCCGGGGAGGAGGAGGCGATTGAACCAGCTCGGCCGCTCGCTCATCGCGCGGCCCCGAACAGGAAATAATCGTATAGCGCCCGGGCGACGTCGGCGATCACTCGCTCGCGTACCTCGAACGGCTGTCGGCTTTCCTTGATGAAGATCGCCATGATCACTTTGCCGCCGTCGCCCGGCAGCGTGACCAGCCCGACATTGTTGACCGAGCCGCCGATCGTCCCGGTCTTCTCGGCGACCACGGTGTCCTCAGGCAGCCGGGCGCGAATGCGCGCCTTGCCCGTCGTGTTGCGCTCCATGATCCCGGTCAGGAGCTTGGTGCTCGCAGAGCTCAGCGCCTTGCCGGTAAAGATGCGCTGGAGGAGCGTGCCCATGGCGAGTGGCGTCGCAGTATCCTTGGGATCCTTGTCGAACTTGGGATCGGGCTTGTCGCCGATGTCTTCGAGCTTGGGATTCGCCTTCAAGCCTGCTTCGAGCGATTCGGGGAACGACGGGCCCGGCGGCAGGCCGTAAAAGTCGCGGATGAGACCCGCGGTGTCGCGATCGACACGCAGGCCTTCGATGCCCTGGGAGCGCACCCATGCCGTGACTGCGGTGGGGCCGCCGGCGAGCTTGGTCAGTACATCGGTCGCGGTGTTGTCGCTGACCGTCAGCATCAACTCGAGCAGGTTCCTGACCGACACGCTGACGCCGTCGTAGCGGAAGGTCGAGGCAAGTCCTTCGGACTCGACCATCATCGCGTGCGGAACCGGCACGAGTTGGTCGAGCGAGAGTTTTCCACCGTCGACATCCGCCAGAATTTTTCCCGCGACCGCGACCTTGAAAGTGCTCGCCATGGGGAAGCCCTGGTCGGCGTTGACGAGCACGCGCGGCCCCGCGCCATCGAGCCGCCAGGCGGCAATGCCGACAACGCCTTCGGCGGGCTTCGCTAGATGCGAAAGCTCCGACTGCAGCGCCTGCGTCGGCTCGGCCGCCAGGGCCGGTGACGAGAAACCGATCATCAGCGCGAGGATCAACGTACGCATGAATCGACCAGCCTTTCGAACTCGCTTCCGCCGCGCATCGGGTCGGCGACAGGCACGCCTAAGCGCAAGCTTTCCTGCTCCATCAGCTGGCGCGCTTCGTCCGCGTCGAGCGAAGCCGTATTAAAGCTGACGCCGCCGAGGCGGATCGCAGGGTTGGTGCGCGAACCAAGTATGATCGTCAGGTCGATGATCTCCTCGACGCTCGGTACCGCGAACGCCTCATCGCCGAGCAGGCGCTCCCGGCTCGGGTCGTGGCAGACGACGAAGACGTCCGCCTGGCTTCCCTGGAGCAGCGAGAGGGAGACGCCGGCAAAAGCCGGGTGGAGCAGCGAGCCTTGGCCCTCGATCACGTCCCAATGATCGTCCGCCGCTTCCGGACTGAGCATTTCAGCGGCGCCGGCGGCGAAGTCCGCTACCACCGCGTCCAGCGGGATGCCGCGCCCGGCGATCATGATCCCGGTCTGCCCGGTTGCGCGAAAGTCGGAGTCGATGCCGCGCTTACGAAGCGCGCGGGCGATCGCGAGCGCCGTATATTTCTTGCCCAGGGCGCAATCCGTCCCGACCGTCAGCAGCCGGTTGCCGCCGCGCTTCAATCCGGTTGCGATCGGGATTCGGGCGGGCGGCCGGCGAACGTCGATCAGCTGTCGCCCCGACTTGGCCGCGGCATCGCGAAGCGCGGGCAAGTCGCCCAACCGCGCGTGCATCCCGCTGATGATGTCGAGGCCCGCTTCCAGCGCTTCGACAAGGGCCGCAAGCCAAGCGTCGGCAATGAACCCGCCGGAGTTTGCGACACCGATCACCAGCGCTTGCGCGCCGGCGGCCTTGGCTTCCCGGGGCGACAGGCGCGGGAGGCCTGTCGTCACCGTCGCGCTAGGCAACGCAAACTCCCCGACGCACTTGTCCCCCGCCCAGTCGCGAAGCCCGAACGCGGTCTTGGCGTAACCGGGTTCGGTCGTATCCCCCAAGAACAGGAGGTAGGGCTGGGGAAGGTCCAGCTCGTCAGATGCTGGCGAGCCCAGGCTCCGCACGCTTGCCACTACCTCCTGCTTCCTGCTTGCACTTGACTGATCCTAACGATCGAAATTGGCCGTGAGAGTGAGGCCGATGGTCCGCGGACGGATGACGGAAACCGCGGCGGCGTTGTTCGGGAAGCTGGGCGAATTGATCGGCGGAATGAAGTCGGGGAACGCGAAGGCGTCTGTGATCCCGCGCTTGTCGAACAGGTTGTGCGCGAACGCTTCAATCCTGAACCGGTCAATGGTCACACCGGCGCGAAGATCGACCTCGGTATAGCTCGGAATCTTGACCAGCGAGCCGTCTTCACGCCGCTCGCCGAACTCCGTGGTCCGCTTCCCGACATAGTTGGCGCTCGCGCCCACGAAGCCCTCGGTGCCGCCTCCCAGCGAGAATTCGTAGTCGGCGTGGAGAGCACCGCTCCACTTCGGCACCCACGGAAGCGGGTCGCCGCGTAATCCGCCCGTGTCCTCCGGCGTGTCTTCCTTGAGCTTGCCGTTCGTATATGCGCCGTTGGTAGTCAGGGTGAGCCCGGGCGCTGGCCGCAGTGCGCCCGAAAACTCGAGACCGTTGACCCGTGCCTTGCCGCCGTTGCCGTTGATGCCTGTGTCGTTGACGCGGGCGAAGATCTGAATGTTCCTCCAGTCGATGTGGTAGAGCGCCAATTCCGCCGACCACAGCCGGCCATCGGGGGCTTCAGCCTTGATCCCCGCCTCCCAGTTGGTGAGGCGATCGGCGTCATAGGTCGCCGGCACGCCGGGCGGACTTCCTACAGGTATGACGTTCGGGCCGCCGGGGCGATAGCCGCTGGCCACCCGTGCATAGACCGACGCGTGATCGCTCAGCTCATATCGCGGCGCTACCGAGTAAGTGAACACCGTCTCGGAAGAGTGAAGGTCGTTGCCCTCGGCGTTGCCGAGCAGGTCGGAATCGATCAGCAGGTCCGCCCGCTGCTTGTTGTGGGCGAGCCGGCCGCCGACCGTCACGTCGAAGCGCGGGGTCGCGTGCCAGGTCGCGTTCGCGAAGCCGGCGGTCTCGGTATATTTCGAATGAAGGAAGATGTTCGCGATCTGCTTCACGTCGGGCGCGATGATGTCCGTGCCGAATTCCGTCGCGAAGTAGTTTTGCGGATCGATGGCCGACTTCTCATGCGTGTAGAAAGCGCCGATCAGCCATTCGAAATGCTCGTTGTTGGGCGACGATAAACGAAATTCCTGCGTGAACTTGTCCGTCGCCGTCTGTTGGAAGAGCTCGAGGCCAAGCGGGCGCGTAACCGGCGCATCGACGACCAGCGGATTGCCGATCGCCGCCAGGAAGCTGATCGTTGCCGCGAGGTCCTGAATGAACGACGCGTCGGTTTCCAACTTCTCGGAGAACGTGGAATAGGCGGTCGATGAGAAGAGGTTGGCGAAACCGAGATCCCAGTCGAGCGTCCCGTTGTAGACCCGATATTTGATCCGCGTCGGCTCGGGCTGATAGCGTGACTGGACGTAGTCGCCGTAAAGCGGTTTCAAGGTATCCGGATCGGCTTCGAACGCGTCACTTGCCCCGGAATTCAAGTTCTGCGCGAATGCTGTCAGACGGACCGAAACCGCCTCGGTCGGACTCAACAGCAGCGAGGCGCGGCCGCCGAAGCTTTTCTTGTCGTTGATGTCGTCCTTGACGAGGGTGCGACCGAGTTCTCCGCCGAGGAAGTTCGCGATCGGGTTGTTGCCGATCGAATCGATGTATCCGTGATCCTTACGGTAGAATCCGTTGATGCGAATGGCGGCCTTGTCGCCGAGCGGAGCGTTCACGACCGCGGCACCGTTGTATCCCATTCCACCGTGCGCGGTGGTCTCGATGCCAGTCTGGGCGCGCGCCTCGAACCGGCCCAGTTTGGGCGCAGTGGTGATGTACCGCAGAACGCCGCCAAACGAGCTTGCACCGTACAAAGTGCCCTGCGGGCCGCGGAGGACCTCGATGCGATTGAGGTCGAACGGATCGAAGTCGCCCGAAAGAATGGCGCCGTTCGCTAGTCCGGTGCTCGATCCGAATGGCACATCGTCCATGAATATGGCGACGGTCGAGGCAACTCCTCCGGTGTTCGCGCCGCGCAACGTGATGCGCGTCACGCCGGCGGTGCTTCCATTGATGCTGAATCCCGGGACGAGCGAGAGATAGTCCTGGAAATTGGTTGCCTGATGCCGCTCCAGTGTATCTCCGCCGATGACCGTCACCGAAGAGGGAACCTCGAGTAGCACCTGTGCGCGCTTCTGCGCGGTGACGATGATGCCCTGCGAATTGTCATCCGTGACCCTCTGGTTGGCGGGCGTCGCGTTGGTCGCTTCGCTGACCGCCGTCGCCGGCGACGACGGAGCGTCCTGCGCATAGGCCGGCGTGCAGACGGCGAGACCCGCCGCGGCGGATGCCATCAGCTGCGTTTTCGTTCCCACTAGCATTCCCATTCTCCCCTTCATTTCGCGCCCATCGAGCGTCAGCTCCACGTCGCGCCGAGCAACCGGCGAAAATTTCCCCCAAGGACCAGGCGGATATTGTCGTCCGAGTAGCCGCGCCTGATCAGCTGCTCGGTTAGGTCGAAAATCTTTTGGGGGTGATCGAAGCCGTCGATGTCGATCTTGTCGCGGAAAGCGTAGCTCGCTTTGTAGCCCGCCTTCAGCTGCTTGTACTGGTCCGGCGGCATGTCGTCGTAGCCGTTCAAGTCGGCGTCCGAGCCGATGCCGACATGCTCTATCCCGACCAGCTTCGCGACATGATCGACGTGGTCGGCCATGTCGGAGACCGTCGTCGGATCGGTCGCCTTGATGAACATGCGAACGCCCGTGATGCCCATTACTCCGCCCTTGGCGGCGAGCTTCTGGATCACTTCGTCGCTCTTGTTGCGCGGGTGCGGATTGAGCGCCTTGCAATTGGAATGGGTGACCGCGATCGGCTTAGCGGACAGCGCGATCGCGTCGAGCGTGGTTCGCTCGCCCGAATGCGATGTGTCGATCAGCATGCCGGTCTTGTTCATCGCGGTGATGATCTCTTGGCCGAAGTCGCTGACGCCGCCGTCGATGCGGTCCGTCGATCCCGAGCCGATCAAATTCTGGCTGTTGTAGGTGAGCTGCGCGCAGCGAAGCCCGAGGCGGTAGAAATATTTGACGTCCTCGGCAGTCTCGAACTGGTCGGCGTTCTGCAGCCCCATGATGATCGCGTACTTGCCCTCGGCCTTGGCGTGGTCGATGTCCGCCGCGGTGCCGACCAGCGTGAAATAATCCGCCTGCCGCCCGACCCAGCCTTGATATGACGCGAGGAAATCAAGCGCCTGGGTCTTCGCGCCCGGCGCGCCGATGCCGATGCTGTGATGGAAGCCGGTAATCCCCGAAGCCTTGAACTCGGCGATGTCCTTGGGTCCGAACGGCTGGTCGAAGAACTTGGGATCGAAATCGAGCTTGAGCGGCGCGAGCATGTCGATGACGAGGCTGTCGTGGACGACCTTGATCGCGCGCGCCGAATAGGTCCGGCCAGGCGCCGCGGCAAAGGCGAAGCTGCCGCGGTTGATCATCGGGAAAGCGCTCGCTGCAAGCGCGCCCTGCAAGACTCGGCGGCGGGTCAACTTACGCATTCAGGGGCCTCGCAATGCCTTCGGCAACGTCGGTGAGGTCGTCGCCACGGTCGGCGTCCGCGCTTGCGAGGATCCTCCGTGTCGGCTGATCGAGCAGGTAAAGGAACAAAGCAGCCGCAGTCGCGATTGCCGCCAGCACGACGAAGAAGCTGACGTGGTCGACGCGGCTCCACAGTCGGCCGACCTGGCCCGCCGCAAGGCTTCCGCCAAAGATCGCGAAGTACCAGGCGGCGACCGTGCTCGCGCCGAGCTTAGGCGGTGCCAGCCGCGCGAAGATGCCGAGACCGTTCGGCAGGATGTAAAGCTCGCCGACGGTGAAGATCAGGAAATAGCCGAGCAGCCACAGCCAGTGCGCGCGACCGCCGCCGGAAAATGCTTCGGCGGCCGCGACCAGCAGATAAGAGGCGGCGACCAGCAGCGCGCCGACGGCCATCTTCTGCATCACGGAAAGCTCGCGTCCCCGCTCCGCCTGGCGCCGCCAGCGAGCCAGCAACAACGGCGTCACGACCATCACCAGCAGCGGATTGAGCGAGAAGAACATCGCCGCGCCGACTTCGACGCCGCCGATCACGCGATCGACATCGTCGCGCATCCACAGGGCAATGGTGTTGCCGATCTGCTCGTACGACGCGCGGAACACGGTCACTGCCAGGCCGATGCCGAGCAGCAACAGCGCCGTATCGCGGCCGCGATGACTGGGGCGCCGATCCGTCTCAGGGGCGGCGGCCGCCTGCTCCGGCGGAAGGTAACGCTGCCCGGCGAGATAGAGGATCAGGCCGGTGAGCATCCCCACGCCGGCCGCGCCGAAGCCGTAGTGCCAGCCGTATGTCTCGCCGAGGAAACCGCAGGCGAGTGGGGCCAGGAACGCGCCGACGTTCACGCCGACATAATAGACGTTGTAAGCCCACGGCCGCCGCGGGTCGTCGGCGCGATAGAGGTCGTTGATCTGGCTAGGCAGGGTCGGGAGGAACAGGCCGTTGCCGATCGCGATGGTGGCCAGCGCAAAATAGAGCGCCGGCTGGATCGCCATCATGAAATGGCCCGCGGCCATCACCGCCGCGCCAATGATGACGGCGCGTTTCTTTCCCAGCCAGCGGTCGGCGATCGTGCCGCCGATGATCGGCGTGAAGTAGGCGAAAGCCGTGTAGAAACCGTAGATGCTGGAGGCCTTCTCCTGGCCAAACAGCAGCGTCGAGGTCATGTAGTAAACGAGGAGCGCTCGCATTCCGTAGTAGGAAAACTGCTCCCACATGTTGGTGAGGAAGAGGACGGTCAGCCCCCGCGGCTGGCCGAACCAACTCGAGGGTTGAGCCGTCGCGCTCATGCGGCAGCGGGCAGTGCGGCGCGCGATCCCCAGACGTCGTCCGGGCAGCGGATCATGCCGTCGCGATATTCGACGCTCGGCTCGCGGTCGGCGATGAGGAAGGTCGGACCGTCGAGGTCGACGACGTCGCAATGCTGGCCGACGATGAAGGCCGGCGCCATGGCGAGGCTGGTCCCCACCATGTTGCCGACCATCACCCCGAGCCCGAGGCTTTTGGCTTCCCGTGCGATCAGAAGCGCCTCGGTCAGGCCCCCGCACTTATCGAGCTTGATGTTGATCACGTCGAAGCGCGCGACGAGGCCCGCCACGTCGTCGAGCGTCAGCGCACTTTCGTCCGCGGCGATCGGTATCGGACAACGATAGCCTTCGAGATCGGCCTCGCGCCCGCGCGCCAGCGGCTGCTCCAGCAGCGACACGCGATGCGTGTTCAGCGCTTCGACCAGCGGATCGAGCTGATCCCGGGTGTATCCCTGGTTCGCATCGACGCCGAGCCACACGTCGGGCCGCGCCGCGCGGATCGCTTCGACCCGCGCAATGTCGAGCCGCAGCTCGCCGGTCAGCTTGACCTTGATCGCGCGCGCGTCCGCATAACGCCGGGCACCCTCGGCCATCACTTCCGGCTCATCGGCGCCAAGGGTGAAGGTGGTGATCAGCGGCTTGGGATCGGCGATGCCGGCGAGGCGATGCGCAGGCACGCCCTCGCGCTTGGCTTCGAGGTCCCATAGCGCGCAGTCGACCGCGTTGCGGGCGCCGCCGGCGGGCATCAGCCGGCGCAGATCCTCGCGGTCGGGGCCGTCCTCGATGGCGTGCCGGTGGGCTTCGATCTCGGCGACGATGTGGTCGGAATCGTCGCCAAAATAATAAACGCCGGCGGCTTCGCCCCTTCCGGTGAACTCACCGTCGGAGAGCTCAGCCACCACCACGTCCGAAGTTTCGAAGGTGAACCCCGAAATCCGGAACGGCGCGGAGAGACGATGAGTCTCGACGCGGTAGTGGAGGCTGAACCGGGCCATCAATAGCTCGTGGTGAGCGAGATCAGCTTGAACACCAGGGCGATGTAGAGAACCATCCCCGCCGCGATGACGAGCAGGGTGCTCCAAAGCTTGCCCGGCCAGCGCCAGCCATTCCGCCACGCGGTGTAGGCGTACCACAGCATGACCGCGAAGCCGCCGATGAAAATGATGATGCTGAGCAGCTCGAGCGGGAGGAGGAGCGTGTTGAACGATGCCTGATTGGCTAGGTCGCCAAGCATCGTCTGCGCCGCCACAAGCCAGCCGACCAGCAGCGCCACGATCGCGATCGATGCGATCCGCGTTGAGCGATAGGCCCACAGCTCGCGCTTCTCGAGCCCGAACTCCGCCTTGTACTTGCGCCGCACGAGGGCCCGTGTCGGCCACAGCAGCGCCGTGATCAGCAGGATCGCAAGCGAGAAATAGAGCAGCGGCAGGATCCAGGCTGACGAGCGGTACGTCGGGGTCCGATCGAAATCGATGATCGGCGCCAGCTCGCCGAAGCTGAAGCGCGTGGCTTTGCCGCCGGCGACATTGGCGGTGAGCAGGTCATGGCCCTCGGAATCGCGCCAGGTCATCGGTCCGACGTGGATCCACTTGCGCGGCTGGCCACCCAGATTCTTGGCGTCGGTAATCTCGGGATTGCCGTCCTTGTCGAGGGTGACCTTGGTCTGGCCGAGCAGGTCGAGCGCGGAGAGGAAGTTGGTGCGCCCGGCGCGGGTCGTCGAATAGGTCCCGACGAGTTTCTCGGCGTCAGCCCTGACGTTGGCCGGATCGACTTTGACGGCGTTCGCCGGCTCCGGGAAATAGCGGTCGGCGAAATCCGCGAACAAAGTGTCGCGGAGCGGCTGAGCCGCTCCCTCTTTCCCGGCGCTGTTCAGCGACACATAGATCCCGACATTCTTATCGAGAAACAAGTGAAGGTCGCTGTGGAACGCCTCGGTGTCGCCGCCATGAGCGATCACGCGCATCCCGTTGATGTTCGTCTCATAGAAGCCGTGCGCCATGCCGTCCCCCGCCGCGAACGGCGAGTTCGCGCGCGCATGCATGAGTTGGGCGGTTTCAGGCTTCAGGATCTGCTGGCCGTTGAATTGGCCGTTCTGGAGGTGCGCGATCATGAACCTGGCCATGTCGTCGCCCGTCGCCGACAAGGCGCCGGCCGGGGAGGCGTTCACGAATTCGAAGCCCTTCGGCTCGTCCTTGCCTGGGACATAACCCTCGGACATGAGTGGGGCGAGGTTCGCCGGCAGCGGTTGGCGGAAGGTCGAGTGGGCCATGCCGAGCGGCCCGAAGATGTGGCGCTCGAGATAGGCGTCGAACGGCTCGCCCGAGGTGCGCTGGACGATATAGCCGGCAAGGCTCGCGCCGTAGTTCGAATAGGCGGGTGTCGTGCCCGGTGCGTAGATTCGAGCCGGCGCTCCACGCTTCAACAGCGTCTCGAACGGGACTTCCTTTGGCCCGAGCGTGATCAGGTCCTTGACCGCTTCCTCGAAGCCCGGCGTGTGGGTCATCAGATTGAGGACGGTGACGGGTTTGCCCTCGCGGGGCGGAATCTTGAAATCGATGTATCGGTTGACGTCGGCGTTGAGGTCGACCTTGCCCTGCTCGACCTGCTGCATCAGCGCCGTCCAGGTGAAGAGCTTCGAGATCGATCCGGGGCGGAACAGCGTCGTCTTCGGGTCGACCTTTATTTTCTTGGCGACGTTCGCATAGCCGTAGCCTTTTTCGGCCAGGACCTGACCGTCCTTCACGACGACCACGACGGCACCAGGGATATCGCCCCTGGCGATCGCATAGGGCATGAAGCCGTCAAGCCAGGCATCGACGTCGGTCGCGGTGAGCTGTGGAGCGGCGGCCGTGGCGGTGGTGACTGGCGCAGTCGCGACCTCGGCCGATTTCGCCGCCGGAGCGGGGACCAGAGTCGGTTGTGCGATTGCGACTGACAGGCCCAAGGCTGCCAGGACGCCAGCGACAAGCGGCGCGAATTTCTTCATTTCAGGCTCTCCCCAACCTATATGTTTGCCCATGCGGGCGGTTGGCCTTATCGTATATCAATTGGCCTGATGGGGACCATATGATCCTGATTAGAAACTTGTCAATTCCAGTTGCAGGACCGCCAAAGTGAGCGGGCATCCGACCCTCGGGCGGATCCTGCGCGAGCTTCGCGCCAACCGCGGGTGGACGCTGAAAGAGATGAGTGAACGGGCGGGAATTCCGGTCTCGACGCTGTCGAAGGTCGAGCATGACCGGCTTACCCTGACCTACGACAAACTGCTCCAGCTCAGCCAAAAGCTGAATATTCGCATGTCCGAATTATTCGCAGAAAGCGAAGCGGCGGAGGAAAGCGTCACCGCGCGGCGGAGCATCGGCAGGATCGACGATTCGGTGCGCGTGACGACGCCCAACTACGATTATTATTATTTGTGCACAGAGCTTCGGCGGAAGCGGATGATTCCCGTGCTCACCCGCATCCGCGCGAAATCACTGAGCGAATTCGGCGACCTCGTGCGGCATTCGGGAGAGGAATATATCCACGTCCTCGAAGGCGCGATCATCGTCCACAGCGAATTCTACGACCCGGTGACGCTCGATGCGGGCGAGGGCATCTACATCGATTCGAACATGGGCCACGCGTACGTCGCGGCGGAAGGTTGCGACGAGGCACTCGTGCTCGGCGTCTGCTCGAGCGCGGACGAAGGGCTGATGGACTCGCTCATGACCATTCACGAGCCCACGCTTGCTCATGATCGCACGGAAATCCCCGCCCCTGCTTCATTTCGCGTACGGCGCTTGAGACGAACGGCCGCCTAGCTCAAGCACGCCACGGACGTTAGGGTGGCGCAATGGCCGGGGGGCACGTTTTTCATCGTTCGACGGGGTCGCGGCCTCCGCTTGCCGCTGGTGGCGATGGCATCTTCCTCATCGACGCCGATGGCCGCCGCTATGTCGACGCGTGCGGAGGCGCGGCGGTATCCTGTCTCGGCCACCGCCATCTGGCCGTGGTTGCCGCGATCGCGGAACAGGCCGCCCAACTCGAATATGCTCACACCGGCTTCTTCACGACCGATGCCGCTGAGGAGCTTGCGACATCGATCGCGGAGATGTGCCCAGGCGCCCTCGACCGCGTCTGGTTCACGGGCAGCGGCTCTGAGGCGATCGAGGCGGCGCTCAAGTTGGCACGGCAATATCATCTCGAGCGCGGCGAGACGGCGCGCAGCCGCGTGATCGCGCGCCATCTCAGTTATCACGGCAATACGCTTGGCGCGCTTGCGGCCGGCGGCAGCGCCTGGCGGCGCGCGCCGTATCAGCCGCTGCTGATCGACGTTTCGCTGGTCGCCCCCTGCTTCGAATACCGTTTTGCCGAGCCCGGAGAGTCCCCGGAGGCTTATGGCCAAAGGGCGGCCGATACACTCGAGCAGGAAATCCTCGAACTGGGCCCTGAGACCGTCATGGCGTTCGTCGCCGAGACCGTCGTCGGCGCTACCGCCGGCGCCGTCCCGCCGGTACCGGGCTATCTCAAGCGCGTTCGCGAAATTTGCGACCGACACGGCGTGCTGCTCATCCTCGATGAGGTGATGTCCGGCTCAGGGCGGACCGGCACGTTCCTGGCGTGCGAGCAAGACGATGTCGTTCCGGACATGGTGACCTTGGGGAAGGGCCTCGGCGGAGGCTACCAGCCGATCGGGGCGGTGGTTTGCACCCGCGCTGTTTACGAGGCGGTCGCCAACGGCTCGGGCGCGCTCAAGCACGGGCAGACCTACAATGCGCATCCGGTCGGCTGCGCGGCTGCGCTCGCGGTCCAGCGAGTGATCCGGGAAGAGCAACTGCTTGATCGAGTGCGACAGGCGGGGAACCGGCTGGCCGACCTCCTCAACCAGCGCTTCGGCAATCATCCGAACATCGGCGACATCCGCGGCCGGGGGCTCCTCCTCGCGCTTGAACTGGTTGCCGACCGTTCCACCAAGGCGCCGTTCGATCCGGCTCTCACCACGCACCAACGCGCGAAGGAGGACGCCTTTGAGCGCGGGCTGCTGATCTATCCGAGCGGAGGAACCGCCGACGGCCGCTTGGGCGACCACATCCTGCTCGCGCCGCCCTACAATGTCACCGACGGCGAGCTCGACATGATCGTCGACCTGCTAGGCGAGACGATCGACGCGGTACTCCCGTCATGAGCCGCGATCCGCGTTACGACATCCTGTTCGAGCCGGTGCGGATCGGTCCTGTCACCGCGCGCAACCGCTTCTACCAGGTGCCGCATTGCACGGGGATCGGCTGGACCCAGCCGGAGACGCTGGCCCGGCTGCGCGGGATCAAGGCCGAAGGCGGCTGGGCGGTCGTCGCTACCGAAGAGACCGAGATCCACCCGAGTGCCGACTGCGAGCCGTTCCACGAGGGGCGGCTGTGGGACGACCGCGACATCCCCGCGCTCGCCATGACCGCGGATGCCATCCACGAACATGGCGCGCTCGCGGCGATCGAGATCATGCACCATGGCGGCTCGGTCGCGAATTGGGGGACGCGGCTCGCGCCGATGGCACCGTCGCACCGGCCGATCATCTACAATTATCCCGTTCAGGCGCGGGCGATGGACAAGCAGGACATCCGCGACCTTCGCCGCTGGCACCGCGACGCCGCGCTACGCTCGAAGAAAGCGGGCTTCGACATCGTCTATATTTATGCGACTCACGATCTTTCGATCGCCCAGCAGTTCCTCGAGCGGCGCAAGAACGACCGCACCGACGAATATGGCGGCAGCCTCGAGAATCGCGCGCGGCTGCTTCGCGAATTGATCGAGGACACTAAGGAGGCCGTCGGCGACACCTGCGCCGTCGCGGTCCGCTTCTGCGCCGACGAGCTGATGGGCGATGCCGGCCTGACCCACGACGGCGAAGCGCGCGACGTGATCGGGATGCTCGCCGAATTGCCCGACCTGTGGGACGTCAACATCTCCAATTGGCCCAACGACAGCCAGACGTCGCGCTTCGCGAAGGAGGGGTTCCAGGAGGAATATACGCGCTTCGTCAAGCAGCTGACGACCAAGCCGGTAGTCGGCGTCGGCCGCTTCACCTCGCCCGATACGATGGTGTCGCAGATCAAGCGCGGCGTGCTCGATTTCATCGGAGCGGCGCGACCCTCGATCGCCGACCCGTTCCTGCCCAAGAAGATCGAGGAAGGTCGGATCGACGACATCCGCGAGTGCATCGGCTGCAACATCTGCGTGTCGAGCGATTACACCTCGACCAACCTGCGCTGCACCCAGAACCCGACGATGGGCGAGGAGTGGCGCCGCGGCTGGCATCCCGAAATCATCCCGCCGAAGAAGTCGGACGGATCGGTGCTGGTGGTCGGTGCTGGGCCCGCAGGACTGGAAGCCGCGCTCGCAGCGGCCCGGCGTGGGTTTGAGGTGCACCTTGCCGAGGCGACGTCGGAGCTCGGCGGCCGGGTTACCCGCGAAAGCAAGCTCCCCGGCCTCGCCGAATGGGCCCGGGTGCGCGACTGGCGCGTCGACCAGCTCGAGCGCATGGACAACGTCTCGATCTATCGCGACAGCGCGCTCGAAGCCGAGCACGTGCTGGAGTTCGGGGCGCGCCACGTCGCGATTGCGACGGGGTCGGTGTGGCGGCGCGACGGT
This sequence comes from Sphingomonas sp. URHD0057, assembly GCF_000620665.1. Taxonomy (GTDB): domain Bacteria; phylum Pseudomonadota; class Alphaproteobacteria; order Sphingomonadales; family Sphingomonadaceae; genus Sphingomicrobium. The sequence continues at coordinate 326,048 of NZ_JIAU01000005.1, forward strand.
GTCGGCCGCGATTCCGGCTTTCCGATCTTCGACGGCCCACTCGTCTATACCCCCGACGACATCATGTCCGGCCGGGACCCCGAAGGGGGGCCGGTGATCATCTGGGACGACGACCATTATTACATGGGCGGGGTCATCGCCGAGCTGTGCCGCTACGCCGGCCACGAAGTCGTGTTGGTGACGACCGCCGCCACGGTCTCGGCATGGACGGTCAACACGCTCGAGGCCTTGCCCATCGCCAAGCGCATGGCGCGCATGGGTGTCGAGGTGGTTCCGTACACCAGCGTGTCCGGTTTCGAGGGCGGTTCGGCGACGCTCACCAGCGTTCTCACGGGTGAAACAACGGATCGCCCGGCCGCGGCACTCGTCACCGTCACCGGACGCCTTCCCATCGACGGATTGTTCGAAGATCTGCGCGACCGATGGGCCGAGGCAGGCATTGCGAGCGTCACCCGGATCGGCGACTGCTGGGCCCCGAGCACGATCCAGCAGGCCGTTTACAGCGGTCACAAATGGGCGCGGGAGCTCGATGAAGCGCCGGAAATCCTCATCCCACGGGAATTGCCGATGATCGAATCCGGTCGCCTGAAGATGACGGAATGAGAGTGCTCGCTCTGCTTCTTGCGCTGGCAGCGAGTCAGGCTGGTGCACGCGCCCGCGATCTTGGCGTTCCGTTCGAGGGGAAGCCGGGGCCGCTGAATGCGATCTCCGATGTGCCGGGCGTCGAGGTCGGCCAAAAGACGCTGATCGAGGGATCGAACGTTCGGACGGGCGTCACCGTGATCTTTCCGCGTGGCCATGCGAATCCCAAGCCCGTGTACGGCGGCTTTTTCGACCTCAATGGCAACGGCGAGATGACCGGGCGGGCATATCTGGAGGATTTCGGGATCGTCCAGGGCCCGATCGGCATCAGCGACACCAATGCGATCGGCCAGGTTTATGCGGGTACCCAGATATGGTCGTCAAAGACGTTTGGCGTGGCGACCTGGCCGGTCGTGGCCGAGACCTGGAGCGGCTACCTGAGCGACATCGAAGGCTTTCATGTCACCCCTGACACGGCGACGTCCGCGCTCGACGCCGCCAAACCGGGTGCCGTCGAGGAGGGCAATGTCGGCGGCGGCACGGGCATGGTCTGCTTCGGCTTCAAGGGCGGGATCGGCACCGCTTCGCGCGTCGTCTCGGCCGGCGGGGCCAGCTATACGGTCGGCGTGCTCGTCCAATGCAATAGCGGGGATCGCAAAACCTTGCGCATCGCCGGCGTCCCCGTCGGGCAGGAGTCGGCCGAGCGCTGGCTGCCGTGCTTCGATCCGCAGCTCGGAAAGGGCGATGGCGACCTGAAACCATGCCAGGCCGATCCGTCGCAGCAGCATGCGCCACCCGATCAAGGCTCGATCATCATCGTCGTCGGCACCGACGCGCCGTTGATCCCGCTTCAGCTGAACCGCGTCGCCAAGCGCGCCGCAATGGGCCTTGCTCGTCTCGGCTCCTACGCGGGCAATTCCTCGGGCGACCTGATCGTCACCTTCTCGACGGTGCCGGCCGAAGTGAATGGCGAAGACCAGAAGCGACCGAGCGCAATCACTCCGGTTGCCAATGCGGCGATCAACCCGATCTTCGAAGCGACCGTGCAGGCGACGGAGGAAGCGGTGGTCAACGCCCTCGTCGCCGCCCGGACCATGACGGGCTTCAGGGGCACACGAATCTTCGGCATCCCGCACGACGAATTGCGCGCGATCCTCAAGCGCTACAACCGGCTGGACGGGGCGGCACGATGACCGACCTTCCGCGGGTAACATACTCGAACACCCGCGAGGATTTTTCGGGCGTCCACGCGCATCTCGACGCCATCATTCCCGAGATCGAGGCAAGGTTGCTCGGCAAATCGCGTCCGGCATTCATCGGCGGCCGCGACCGGAACGAGGGGGTGGTCGTCGAGGCGTACAGCCCGATCGACCGCGAAATCCTGCTCGGCGAATTTCCGCAGGCCGGTCCCGCGCTGGTCGACGAAGCGGTGGAGGCGGCGCGCGCGGCATATCCTGCCTGGCGCGAGCTCGGCTGGCCCCGGCGCACCGCCATCCTCCGCGCAGGCGCGGACGTGCTTGAACAGCGTAAGTGGGACGTGTCGGTCGCGTGTCTGATCGAGGTCGGCAAATCGCGGATGGAAGCCGTCGGCGAAGTCGAGGAAGCGATCGACCTCATCCGCCACTATTGCGATGAAATGGAGCGCACCGGCGGCTTCCGCGAAGAACGCGCCGGCGCCTCGTCGGCCGAGCGTTGTTATGTCGAGCTCAAGCCGTTCGGCGTGTTCGGCGTGATTGCGCCGTTCAATTTCCCGGTTGCCCTGTCGGTCGGGATGATCTCGGCGGCGCTGGTCGCGGGAAATAGTGTGGTGTTCAAGCCGAGCGATTCCGCCGGGCTGACCGGACGGCTGGTCGTCGAAGCGCTGGCGGTCGGCGGACTGCCGGACGGCGTGCTGAACCTGGTCCAGGGCGGGCGCGAGACGGGCGAGGCGATGGTCGGCCACTCACAAATCGACGGTTTCGCTTTCACCGGCTCCAATGCCGTCGGCATGACCATCATGCGCGCGGCGGCGTCCGCGCAGGCGATGCGGCCGGTGCTGTGCGAAATGGGCGGCAAGAATCCGGCGTTCGTGACGGCCAGCGCGGACCTCGCCATTGCCGCAAGCGGAGTTGCGCGTTCGGCGTTCGGCCTTTCGGGGCAGAAGTGCAGCGCCTTGTCCAAAGCCTACGTTGCGCGAGGCACGACGGACGCTTTCCTCGAGGCGCTAATTGAGGCCACGAACAAGCTCGTCGTCGGCGATCCGCGCCGCGCCGATGTGTTCATGGGCCCGGTGATCAATGAGGAAGCACTCGACCGCTACACGGGGGCCTGTGCGAAGGCGGCTTCGGGCGGCGACGTCCTCGCCGGCGGCAAGCAGCTCGAAGGGGGGTTGTTCGACCGCGGCCCTTATGCCGCGCCGACCATCGTCACCGGATTGCCGCACGATCATCCGATCAACCGCGATGAATTGTTCGCGCCGTTCCTGAGCGTGCTCGAGTTCGACGATCTCGACGATGCGATCGCCGACGCCAACCGCAGCGCCTACGGCCTCACCGCCGGCATCTACACCCAGGACGAGGCCGAATTGGACCGTTTCCTCGGCACCATCGAAGCCGGCGTCCTCTATGCCAACCGCGCGAGCGGCGCGACGACCGGCGCTTGGCCGGGTTTCCAGACCTTCTGCGGCTGGAAGGGCTCGGGAACATCGGGCAAAGGCGGGCTCGGCAGCTGGTACGTGCCGCAATTCATGCGCGAACAGAGCCACACCCTGTTCGGGGCGCTGTGAACAAGCTCTACGATTCGCCGAAGGCCGCGCTCGACGGCCTGCTGCGCGATGGAATGACCATCATGTCGGGCGGGTTCGGCCTGTCCGGCAATCCGGAAAGCCTGATCCCGGAGATCCAGGCCTCGGGCGTCAAGCACCTGACCGTCATTTCCAACAATGCCGGCGCCGACGGCTTCGGCCTCTGGCACCTCCTCGAAAGCCGCCAGATCCGCAAGATGGTCGCGTCCTACATCGGCGAGAACAAGCTGTTCGAGCAGCAATATCTGTCGGGCGAGCTGGAGCTTGAGCTCAATCCGCAAGGCTCGCTGGCCGAGCGCATCCGTGCCGGCGGCGCAGGCATTCCGGCCTTCTTCACGCCGACCGGGGCGGGGACAATGGTCGCCGACGGCAAGCCGCAGGAGGAATTCGAGGGACGGATGTATGTCCGCGAGACGTGGCTCCGCGCCGATCTCGCCATCATCAAGGCGTGGCGCGCGGATGCGACGGGCAACCTCCAGTTCCGCAAGACCGCGCGCAACTTCAACCCGATCATGGCAACCGCGAGCGAGGTCACGGTGGTCGAGGCCGAGGAGATCGTCGACGCCGGCGAGATCGACCCCGACTGCGTCCACACGCCGGGCATCTTCGTGCACCGGATCGTCCGCAGCACGATCAACGAAAAGCGCATCGAATTCCGCACGGTGCGGGCGCGAGACCCGGTCGCATGAAGAGGTTTGCGGCCTTTGCTGCGTTGCTGTTCGCGGCGAGCGCGGCGATTGCCGCGGGACGGGAGCCGGTGCTCAAGCAGGTCGACCTGCCGCACAATTACTATTGGCGCGAGCTGTACATTCCGCAGCTGACGACCGGCCCGTCGAGCGTGAGCTTCACCCCCGACGGCACGGCGCTGATCTACAGCATGGCGGGGTCGCTGTGGCGGCAGGCGATCGGCTCTGACGAAGCGACGGAACTGACCCATCCGCGCGGCGCCTACGACTATCAGCCCGATGTTTCCGCCGACGGGAGAAGCGTCGTCTTCAGCAGCTACAACGGCGACGGGATCGAGCTCTGGCGCCTCGATCTCGGAACCGGCGCCGAGCGTCAGCTGACCTTAGGCAGCGACGTCAATGTCGAGCCGCGGCTGTCGCCCGATGGCAAACGGATTGCATGGGTTTCGACCCAGGGCACGGGTCACTTCAACCTGTGCATCGCCGACCTCGACGCTGGCGGCATCCACAATGCACACGCGCTCCTCGGCGACCGGCAGAGCAAGATCTCGCGCTATTATTATTCGACGTGGGACCATGCGCTGAACCCGTCGTGGACGCCCGACGGCAAGCGCATCCTCTACGTCTCCAACCCCGAAGTGGCGTGGGGCACGGGCGACATCTGGTCAGTCGCCGTCGACAATCCGACGGACCGCCGCAAAGTCTACGGAGAGGAGACCAGCTGGAACGCGCGTCCCGAGACATCGCCCGACGGCAAGCTGGTGCTGTTCGCCAGCTATCACGGGCGGCAGTGGAAGCAGCTGTGGGTGACGACCCCCGGTGGCGCCGCGCCCTTGCCGCTGAGCTTCGGCGAGTTCGACCGCTGGAACGCGCGCTGGTCCCCCGACGGCAAGCGCATCGCCTACGTCGACAACGAGCACGGCAACACCAGACTGATTGTGCAGACTGTGGCGGGCGGGGCAACGATCCCGATCGTCGCCAAGACGCGCCGCTACAGCGTGCCACGTGCCCGTTTCACGCTTGACATCCGCGACGAACAAGGCCGGGCGGTCTCGGCGCGGGTGGCGGTGCTTGGCAGCGATCTGCGCGCCGCAGCGCCGGCCGACGTCTGGATGCACGCCGACGACGGCTTCGACCGCGCGCTGCAGTCGGCCGAAACCCACTATTTCGATTGCGCTTCGACCTGCACCATCGAGGCTCTCGCGGGCGATACCAAGGTCTGGGTTCAGCGCGGCTTCCGCTATCTGCCGTGGCAGCAGACAGTGAAGCTCGCGGAAGGGGCTGTCACCCTTCCGGTGACGCTTCAGCTCAACGACCTTCCGCCGTCGTTCGGCAAGTTCACCAGCGCCGACCTTCACGTCCACATGAATTACGGCGGGCATTATCGCAACACGCCGGGGAACCTCGCCCGCCAGGCGCGTGCCGAGGATCTCGGGGTGATCTACAACCTCCTCGTCAACAAGGAGGAGCGGGTTCCGGACATCGCTTACTTCCAACCCGATCCGGACCCCGCCAGCGGCGATGGGGTCACCATCCTGCACAGCCAGGAATACCACACCAGCTATTGGGGTCATCTCGGCTTGCTTGGGCTATCCGACCATTATCTGACGCCCGGCTTCGTCGCTTACCAGAACAGCCCGCTCGCCAGCGCCTGGCCCGACAATGGCGCGATCGCTGACCTTGCGCATGCGCAGGGCGCGCTGGTCGGCTACGTCCACCCATTCGACACCGTTCCCGATCCCGTCAACGACAAGTCGCTCAGCAATGAGCTTCCGGCCGACGTCGCCAACGGCAAGGTCGATTATATGGAGATCGTCGGCTTCTCCGATCACAAGTCGACCGCGCAAGTCTGGTACCGCCTGCTCAATCTTGGCTTCCGCATCCCGGCAGGCGCAGGCACCGACGCCATGGCCAATTATGCCTCGCCGCGGGGCCCGGTCGGGATGAACCGGGTGTTCCTCGAGACCGGAGGTGATGCCAGCCCGGCGGCGCTCAAGGCAGCGCTCAAGGCCGGTCGCACCTTCGCCAGCAACGGGCCGCTGCTCGGGCTGGAGCTGGACGGCAAGCATCCCGGCGCCACCATCGCGCGCCCGGCGCCGGGCAAGATCGCCTACCGCATCGCGCTTCGCTCGCCGGTCGCGGTCGACCATCTCGAGCTGGTGCAGAACGGCAAGGTTGTGAAGGCGTTCGCGCTCGCCGGCGACCGCCGCAATTTCGACGCCCGGGGCGAGCTTGACGCCGACACCTCCGGCTGGATCCTGCTGCGGGCATGGAACGACGGCGCCGACCCGCAGGTGCTCGACATCTATCTCTATGCGACGACCAGCCCGGTCTATGTCGAGCTTCCGGGCGGAATGCCGGCCGCTCCCGACGATGCGCACTATTTCATCGCCTGGCTCGACCGCGTCATTGCCGATGCCGGCGCTCGAAAGGACTTCCGCAGCGCCGGGGAGCGGGACATGGTGCTCGCTTATCTGCGCAAGGCGCGGAATCGCTATGCGAACCTAATTGTCGTTCGACGGTAAGATCTTGCCGCGGCGATAATCGTAGTTGGGGCGAATCCTCTCCTGAAAGAAGCGGCCGTGAGACTCTGCGGCCACGAAAGCGGCGTGGACCAGCGGCGGGACGTCGAAGTAGCTGTACCAGTCGCCATCGACGAACCGCACCCACAGTGTGTCGCTCGGCGGATGGTAATCGATCTCCGCGATGGCTTCGGACTCGACCATGACCATGACCGCACAACGTTTAGGCGCTTAAGCCGCTCCGCCCAAGATCGAGGTAAACGCCGCGCAAACCTTGTCTGTTGAGCAGGCGGTTAAAGCCATTGCGTCATTGTCCCATTCGCGTGGAATCGATGCGAACGGAGTGGACGCCGTTCCCATCCATGAAAATCTGCTGGCGACGCGCGGCGTCGCGGACGTGAGCATTTTGCGTGAAGGGCAAGGCCGAGATGAAGTTCGAAGGAAAGATCGAAGGCCGGGAAATTGCACGCCGGCCGACGCGCATCGACGTCTATTATGATGCGCTCATCGAGCTCGGCGGCGCCGACATCGCCGCACAGATTCTGAACCTTTCGGCGCACGGTTTCCGCGTCCGCACGTATGTGGCTTTGAAAGAGGGCGACGACATCTACCTGACCGTGCCGAAATATCCGCCTGTTCGCGCCGAGGTGCGCTGGACCGACGGCTTCGAAGCGGGCGGCGTGCTGCTCGACGCGGTGGCTCTCTAAACCCTCAGCGCCGCAGCCGCTTCGGCCTCGCGCTTCAGGTTGCGGGCGAGCTGGCTCATGCCATTGAGATACTGCGGCGGGATGTGGATGTCGCGATAGTCGAGCGCGGCGGCCGCGCGGAGAGTCCACATCGGGTCAAGGAGGTGCGGCCTCGCCAACGCGACTAAGTCGGCGCGGCCCGCGGCCAGGATCGAATTGGCATGGTCGGGCTCGTAGATATTGCCGACCGCCATCGTCGCGAGTTTGCCTTCGTTGCGGATCTTGTCGCTGAAGGGCGTTTGGAACATGCGGCCGTAGACCGGCTGCGCGTCGGCCCAGGTCTGCCCAGCCGAGACGTCGATCAAATCCGCGCCTTCGCGTGCGAAGGCTTCGCCGATCGCGACCGCGTCGTCGGGGGTGATGCCGTTGTCGCCGGCCCAGTCATTGGCGGAGATGCGGATCGACATCGGCTTGTCCGATGGCCAGGCGGTGCGCATCGCGGCGAACACTTCGAGCGGGTAGCGCAGACGGTTCTCCAATGAGCCGCCATATTCGTCACTGCGACGGTTCTGCAGGGGCGTGATGAAGCTGGAGAGAAGATAGCCGTGGGCGGCGTGGAGCTCGACCATGTCGAAGCCGCATTCCAGCCCCATACGCACGGCCGCGACGAACTGGTCGCGGACCGCATCCATGTCGGCGCGGGTCATCGAGCGCGGCACCTGGTTGACCGGCGACCACGGCACGTCGCTCGCGCTCATCACGGGCCAATTGCCGTCATTGAGCGGGACGTCGTTCCCTTCCCAGCCCACGCGCGTCGAACCCTTGCCTCCCGAATGGCCAAGCTGGAGGCAGATCTTTGCTTTCGAATTTGCGTGGACGAAATCGACGATGTGCTTCCACGCCGCGACATGGTCGGCGTTCCACATGCCGGTGCAGCCCGGTGAAATGCGGCCCTCGGGCGAGACGCAGGTCATCTCGGTGAAGAGCAGCCCCGCACCGCCGATCGCCCGCTCGCCGTAATGGACGAAGTGGAAGTCGTTGGGCACGCCGTCGACTGCCGAATACATCGCCATCGGGGAGACGGTGACACGGTTTTCGAGCGTCAATTCGCGCAGCTTGAACGGAGCGAATATCGGCGCGGCTGATTTGCCGGAAACGCCGGCCTTCTCCCAGAACCAGCGCTCGACGGTCTCGAGCCATTCGCGGTCGCGGAGGCGAAGGTTTTCGTGGCTGATGCGCTGGCTGCGAGTGAGCAGCGAGTAAGCGAATTGCAGCGGCTCGAAATGGAGATAGCGGTCAAGCGTCTCGAACCATTCGGTCGAGTTGCGCGCGCTGTTCTGGAGCTTGAGCACTTCGAGGTTCCGCTCGCCGACATATTCGTCGAGGGCTGCCTCGAGCGAGAGCCCCGAACGGTTCAAAACCTGCGCGAGCTTGATCGCGTCTTCGAGCGCGAGTTTGGTGCCCGAGCCGATCGAGAAATGCGCGGTGTGCGCGGCGTCGCCCAACAGGATGACGTTGCCGGCGTTCCATCGCTCGCACTTGATCCGCCGGAAGTTGAGCCAGGCGGCCGAGCCGACGAGGTGCGAGGCATTGGACTGCAACCGGTGGCCGTCGAGATATTTGGCGAACAGAGTCTCGCAGGCGGCGATGCTTTCGTCTTGCGACATGCGGTCGAACCCGAAGGCCTGCCACGTCTCTTCGGAACATTCGACGATGAAGGTCGAGCAATCGGGCGCGAAGCGGTAGGCGTGGACCCAGATCCAGCCGTGCTCGGTCTCCTCGAACGCGAAGGTGAAGGCGTCGAACGCCTTGGACGTGCCGAGCCACACGAACTTGTTCTTGCGTACGTCGATGTCGACGCCGAACGCCTCTGCTTGCGCGTCGCGAAAGCGCGAGTTGCCGCCGTCCGATGCGATGACCAGGTCGTACACGCGCCATTTCACGTCGGCGGGATCGCATTCCTGGTTGAAATGCAATTCGACGCCGAGCTCACGGGCGCGGTCCTGCAGGATTTCGAGCAAGCGCTTGCGGCCGATGCCGATGAAGCCGTGGCCCGATGACGTGATGGTCTCGCCGTGAATGTGGACGTCGATGTCGTCCCAATGTGCGAACTCGTCGGCGATGATCTTCGCGGACGTGGGATCGTTGGCGGTGAGGTTCTCGACGGTCTGGTCGGAGAAGACGACGCCCCAGCCGAAGGTCACGCCCGGCGCGTTGCGCTCGAACACTTCGATCTCGTGCGAAGGATCGCGCAGTTTCATCGAGATCGCGAAATAAAGTCCCGCCGGCCCGGCGCCGATGCAGGCGATCTTCACGCCGCAAATCCTACGAAGTTGACGAAGTTGACGCCATCATGCGCGCGGGACCGCCAGCGTCGAAACGCAGCGATTGCAGCGAACGTACGCGTGCGCGCGCCCGCGTGCGCGACCCGCGACGGCGGCACGATCTTCAATCGGTAAGCACGAAAGGACATTGCCCCTGCATGCCACAGCCGCGCGGCTGTAGGACAGTGGAATGTCTGCTGCGGGTGGCAAGCCGACGTCGCCGGAGGTAGCTGTCGGGAATGAGTGACACATTGATCGGTGCCGAGCGGCGCGGGGCAGTGCTTCGGCTGGCGCTGGAGAATCCGCCGGCGAATCTTCTCTCGCTCGGGGTCATGGAAGCGCTTCAGGCGGAGCTCGACGCGGCCGGCAGGGACAAATCCGTGCGCGTTGTCGTCATCGCCGCGGCGGGGAAACTGTTCTCGGCCGGTCACGACCTCAAGGAGATGACCGCCCATCGCGCCGATGCCGACGGCGGCAAGGCGTTCTTCGAGCGCACCTTCGCGGCGTGCGCGCGGCTCATGCAATCGATCGTCGACCTGCCGCAGCCGGTCATCGCCGAAGTGGACGGGGTCGCGACCGCGGCAGGATGCCAGCTTGTTGCGTCGTGCGATCTTGCCATCGCCTCCGACCAGTCGCGCTTCGGCGTGAACGGGATCGACGTCGGGCTGTTCTGCTCGACTCCGGCGGTCGCGCTGACGCGCGCCATCAACCGCAAGCGAGCGATGGAAATGCTGCTGACCGGGGAGATGATCGACGCCCAAACCGCGCTGGCATTCGGGCTGGTGAACCGGATCGTGCCGCGAGAGGGGCTGAGCGAAGCTGTCGTGGAAATTGCTAACAGGATTGCGGCAAAGTCGCCGACCGCGGTGCGGCTCGGGAAAAAAGCCGTGCGCACGCAAGCGGCGATGGGACTGGCGGACGCGTACGAGCACACGTCGAGGGTGATGATCGAGAACATGCTGGCTGCCGATGCGGAGGAGGGCATCGACGCCTTCTTCGAAAAGCGTCGTCCGGTCTGGCGCGAACAGTAGCCATCCTCGACGACTTGCTGACATTCATCGAACAGTCTGCCTGTGCCGTCTATATCGATGGACAGCAGCGCTGACTCGGTTACGCTGGCGGGGATTGTGGGAAGGGGTGCGAGTGCGCGGGCGTCGGTTCAGTTTGCTCCTGGCATTGACGCTTGTCGGGTCGGCGATGGCCGCCGCGCAGGCGCCGCAAATCGCCAAGCCCAGGCCGGCCCCGCCCGGGCCGTCGACCGTGCCGCCGCTCCCGCGGGCGGCGTTCGACAATAAGCTCGACATCGGCGGAGACGACATCCGCGCGCGCAAGGTCGGCACGAGGATGACCGTGGACACGCATGTCAACGGCCGCGGCCCCTATCGCTTCGTCGTGGATAGCGGCGCCGACACGTCCGTCGTCGGCCTTCGCATCGCTCATGATCTGGCGCTGCCGCTCGGCACGCCCGCAATCCTCAACGGCACGACCGACCGCAGCATCGTCGATCGCGTGAAGGTCGCCCAGCTGGCGCTCGGCCGGACCGCGATTACGGACCTCGAACTGCCGGCGCTGCGAGAACAGGACCTCGGCGGCGAGGGCATGGTTGGGATCGACGCCCTCGTCAATCAGCGGCTGATGATGGATTTCGAAAAGAAGGTCGTCAGGATCGAGGACGCGCGGCTTCCCGAGAGATACGATCCCGGAGCCATCGTGATCATCGCGCGCCGCCGGCATGGTCAGTTGATCCTGACCCAGGTCAAGGCCGCCGGCCTGGCGCTCGACGCGGTCGTCGATACCGGATCGGAAGTCACGATCGGCAACGTCGCGCTGCGCAACAAGCTCATCCGCGGCAATCGCGACAAATTCTGGACGGTCGAGGCGACCGGCGTCACGGGCGTGACGCGAAACATGCAAATGGCGCTGATCGGCGAGCTCAAGATCGGCCCGATCACCTTGCACAATGTGCCGATCGCGTTTGCCGACGTGCCGCCGTTCGAAGTATTCGGCCTTTCCAAGCAGCCGTCACTACTGCTCGGAACCGACTTGCTGGGGACGTTCCGCCGGGTCTCGCTCGACTTCCGCGCGCGCAAGGTCCGCTTCCTGCTGAAAAGCTGCGCGTCAAGCGGTGTGGCAATCAGCACCGCTCCGGATGCCGGGTTCGCGCGTCTGTCAGCGAACGAACGGGAAGCCTGCCAAAGCTAAGCTCGCCGTCAGTCGAACCCCCGGATGAACTCGTCGACGATGCGGTTGAACGCGTGAGGCTGTTCGAGATTGGTGAGATGCCCGGCATGCTCGATCGCATCATAACGCGAACCGCCGACGATGTGTGCGAGCTCGCGGGACAGCTCGGGCGGCGTGACCTTATCCTCGGCGCCGCACAGGATCAGCGCGGGCGCCTGAATGGCCGCGGCGCGGCCGGCCTGATCGGCGAGCCACACTGCCTCGGCGCCGATGCAGAAGGCGGCGGGATCGATCCGCGCCATGGTCTCCACCACCTCCTCGCGAATCGCCGGATCGGCGGGCTGGGCGAGCAGCACGTCGGCCCGCCCTTCCGCCAACGCCCGCATGTCCTCGCTCGCGGCGACCGACCGCTCATAGATTGCGGTCCCGTCGGGATGCCTGGCGAAGGTGTCGGCCAGGATCAGTGAGGCGCATCGTTCGGGCGCCGCATGGTGAAGCGCAATGGCGACCACGCCGCCGAGCGACAGGCCGCAGACATGTGCTCGCTCGACCCCGAGCGCGGTCAGCGCGGACAGGATCGCGGTGGCATAATCGTCGCGCGTGGTGCTGCGCGGAGCGGGATCGCTGTCGCCGTAACCGGGATAGTCGAAGGCGATCGCCCGCCGCTCGGCGGCGAAGTGCCGGAGCTGCAGATGCCATACCGACTTGTCCGAGCCGACTCCGTGCAGGAAGACGATCGGGGTCGCGTCGCCACCGCCAGCTTGGTCATAGCCGATCGAATAGCCCGCGCTCGTCTGGACCCGCCCCATGCTTCACATCTTGGCAGCCGGGTCCCGCGCGCGCTAGCCTGACCGCCATGACCCGGATGACCGTCAATGGCGAAGCGATTCACTACAGGCTCGACCCGGCGACACCTTTGTTGTGGGCGCTGCGCGACGCGTCGAACCTGACCGGCACCAAATACGGCTGCGACAGCCGCGACTGCGGGGCGTGCACGGTGATCATCGACGGCACGGCGGTGACCAGCTGCAGCGTCGCCATCGGCGCGCTCGAGGGCGCGGTCGTGACCACCATCGAGGGCCTGTCACCGGACGGGTCGCACCCGGTGCAGCAGGCCTGGCTCGCCGAGCAGGTGACGATGTGCGGCTATTGCGAGCCGGGCTTCATCATGGCCATCGCCGCAATGCTCGATGCGACCGCCAATCCTTCAAACGAGCAGGTTGCGGCTTTGCCCAACATCTGTCGCTGCGGCGCCTATCCGCGGATCCGCAAGGCCGTCGCGCGCGCCGCGCGAGCGGCGGCGGCGTCCTCGAAACCTGAACAAACGGACCCGAAACGGTTAAGCGGCGGCTCATCTGAAATGGAGCAGAAACCGTTGTAATGAACTTGAAAGGTCACTGTCATGCGTAAAGTCCTGATCTCCCTTTTGCTGGCAAGCGCGGCCGCATCGCCGGCACTTGCCGAGCGTCCCGATCCGTCCGACCGCGAGCAGGCCCGCGCCGAGCGGCAGCAGGCGCGCGAGGATCGCCAGTCGGCCCGCGAGGACCGTTCGTCGTCGAACCAGAGCGAGTCGAACAGCCGGCCCGAGCCGCGCAACATCGAGCCGCGCCAGCAGCCGCCGGTCGAGCGTCAGGAGGTTCAGCCTGCATATGAGCGCCAGGGGCACGCGAACTTCGGCGGCGGCGCCAACACTCCGCCTGTCCAGCGTCAGCAGCTCCAGGCCGACCGGAGCGAGCGCGCCGGCCAGCGTGCCGAGCGGCTTCAGCAGTTGCGCGACAATCGCGAGCTGCGCCAATCGTCGCGGCCGACGCCGCGGGTGCTGCACACCCGCCCGCCGGTGGTCAGCAACGTGCCGCGTCCGGGCACCCAGCCGCCGCTTCGGGTCGAGCGCAACCGCGCGCCGGTCCAGTGGAGCAGCAACTGGCGTAACAACAACCGCTACGACTGGCAGAATCACCGCCGGCATCACCGGTCGCTCTTCCACCTCGGTTTCTATTACGACCCGTTTGGCTGGGGCTATAACCCGTTTCAGATCGGGTGGCGGATGTGGCCGAACTATTACAGCAGCCGGTTCTGGATCAACGATCCGTGGTACTATCGCCTGCCCTATGCGCCGCCGGGAACGCGGTGGGTCCGCTACTATGACGACGCCATTCTCGTCGACACGTGGAGCGGCCAGGTCGTGGACGTGATCTACAACTTCTTCTGGTAGGTCATTTCGTAACAAGGTTGAGGGCGTCGCGGGAAGCCGCGGCGCCCTTTCTTGTCAGCCAAGCGCCTCGGCAATGAGCTTGCGGCTGTTGTCGATGCCGTAGAGGGCGATGAAGCTGCCCAGGCGCGGCCCTTGGGACGAGCCGAGCAGGATTTCGTAAAGCGCCTGGAACCAGGCGCGGAGGCTCTCGAACGGGTGCCGCTTGCCGACCTCGAACACGGCGTGCTGGATGGCTTCGCCGTCGGCTTCGGACGGAAGTGTAGCGAGCTCCGAATCGAGGTCGCGCAGCGCTTCGATTTCCATCGCGTTGGGTGGGCGGCGGCGCAGCTCGGGGACGACGAAGTCGCGGGCGTAATTGACGGCGAGACCGATTAGCTGGTCGAGCTCGGGATCGGTTTCGGCTGACGTACCCGGCGCGTAGCGCTGCACGAACCGCCACGCCGTGTCCTTGTCGGCGACGCCGGGCAGGCTGACCAGGTTGAGCAGCAGCCCATAGGTTAGCGGCAGCGTGCCTTCGGGTACCTTGCCGTTGTGGATGTGGTGGACGGGGTTGCCGAGCTTTTGTTCGATCGGCTGGCCCGGATAATTGCCGCGGAACTGCCAATATTCGTCGACCGCGCGCGGGATGACCCCGATGTGCAGGCTCTTGGCGCGCTTCGGCTCGCGGTAGATGTAGAAAGCGAGGCTCTCCTCGCTGCCGTAGCGCAGCCAATCCTCGAGGCTGAGGCCGTTGCCCTTGGACTTGGAGATCTTCTCGCCTTTCTCGTCGAGAAACATCTCGTAATTGAAGCCGTCGGGCGGGCGGCCGCCGAGGACGCGGGCGATCTTGCCTGACTGGACGACGCTGTCGATTAGGTCCTTGCCGGACATCTCATAATCGACCTCGAGCGCCACCCACCGCGCCGCCCAGTCGACCTTCCATTGCAGCTTGGCGAGGCCGCCGAACGCCGATTGCTGGATTCGTCCGCCGTCCTCGTCATCAAAGGCGACGAGCCCCGCTTCGGCGTCGATCACCTCGACCGGAACTTGCAGAACGCGTCCGGTCGTCGGCGAGATCGGAAGGACCGGTGAATATGTCTTGCGGCGGTCCTCGCGCAACGTCGGCAGCATCACGCCCATGATCGCGTCCCAGCCGTGCAGGACCTTGCGGATCACGGCATCGAATTCGCCGCTGGTATA
Source organism: Sphingomonas sp. URHD0057 (assembly GCF_000620665.1). Taxonomy (GTDB): domain Bacteria; phylum Pseudomonadota; class Alphaproteobacteria; order Sphingomonadales; family Sphingomonadaceae; genus Sphingomicrobium. The sequence goes on from NZ_JIAU01000005.1 coordinate 341,202, forward strand.
GCAATCAGTCGCCGAGACAAATTCGTATTCAAAACCGAAGCGGTCGAGGAACGAGCGCAGCATCGCATTATTGTGGTGTGCGAAGCTTTCATGGGTGCCGAACGGGTCGGGAATCCTGGTCAGCGGGCGCCCCAGATTCTCGGTGAGCAGTTCCTGGTTGGGGACATTGTCGGGAACCTTGCGCAGTCCGTCCATGTCGTCGCTGAAGGCGATCAGGCGCGTGGCGCCGCCGCCGGTCAGCTCCTCGTACGCCTGGCGCACGAAGGTCGTCCGGGCGACCTCGTTCCAGGTACCGATGTGGGGCAGCCCCGAGGGACCGTAGCCGGTCTCGAAGATCATCGGTTGGTCCGCGGGCTTGCCCTCAGGCCAGCGTTTCAGCAGCTTGCGCGCCTCCTCATAGGGCCAAGCCTTGGACGCCAGCGCGGCGTTGCGGAGATCGGGGACGTCGGACATTTGCCCCGCGCTCCTAGCGAACGGGCGGCGGCGCTGCTAGCCGAAGGACATGCGGCCGATCGCCGAATATGAACCGATGGATCGGGAGCGCTTCGAGCGCGAAATCGTGCCGAAGGGCGAGCCGGCGGTGCTGCGCGGGCTGGTCGCCGACTGGCCACTGGTCAAAGCCGGCAACGACGGGCCCGAAGCCCTCGCTCAAATGCTCCAATTCGCCGCGACCGACGAGCCGTTCCAGGCATGGTTTGCTCCGCCTGAGGTCGATGGCCGCTTCAACTACAATGCCGACTTCAGCGGCTTCAACTTCGAGCGGAAGCTGGCGACGGTCGACCAGCTGCTCGATTTGCTGCTGCGCCAGCTCGGGCACGACAAACCCCATTCAATGTACGCGGGCGGGATTCCGATCCAGAAGCACCTGCCTCCACTCATTCCGAATATTCCGGTGACGATGCTCGATATGACGCGCGAGACGCTCATCTCGCTGTGGCTCGGGAACCGGACACACACCGCCACCCACTGGGACCAGTCGCAGAATCTCGCCTGCGTCGTCGCAGGCCGGCGGCGGTTTACGTTATTCCCGCCCGAGCAGCTGAAGAACCTTTATGTCGGGCCGCTCGATTTCACCCTGGCCGGACAGCCGATCAGTCTCGTCGACATCGACACCCCCGATCTCGCGACCTACCCGCGCTTCAGCGAGGCGCTGAAGTCCGCGCTGCGAGCGGAGCTGGGTCCCGGTGATGCGCTCTACATTCCGGCGATGTGGTGGCACGACGTCCTCTCTCTCGACGATTTCGGGGCGTTGATCAATTTCTGGTGGCGCGACGCCGAGCCGCCGCTGCTGACCCCGCTCAACGCGCTTTATCACGCGGTGATCACGATGCGGGACCTGCCGCCGCACGAGCTGGCGGCGTGGCGGAACATGTTCGGCCATTACATTTTCGGCGAGAACAGCGATCCCGTCGAGCACCTCCCCGAGAACGCGCGCGGAGTGCTCGGCAAGCGCACGCCGGAGCTGGTCGCGCGGGTGAAAAAGCTGTTGATCGACGCGCTGAGCGGCTGATTTCGCGTTCCATTTTCGTTCCGCTTTGCCGTAAGGTGCGTGCGTGCGTCTTCTCCCGCTCCCAGCCCTCCACGCAACCCATGCCGGCATCTGGTTGGCGAGCGGCGATGGCGAGGTGCGTGAGGCGAGCCGGGGCGAGGCGATCGCGCGTGCCGCCGAGACGCCGCACATCCTGTTGAACGCACCGCTGGTTGGACAGCGGCTCGGCTATCCCGAATTGTCGGGGCTCGACCTGCTCGAGCTGTTCGCCTTCCTTCACCCGGCACGATTCGCCGTCCCGACCGCGGCCGGGCTCAGCCGTGTGCTGGGTCTCGAGCCGCCGTCGAGCGAGGCCGAGGCGGCGGCGGCGTTGCGAACCACAGCGGAGCGCTTGCTCGCGGTGCTTGCCGATTCGGAGTGGCGCGAGCGCGAGGGGGCGTGGATCAGCAATGTCACGCTGCATCGGCTCGGCTGGGGATGGTCGCCGCTGATCGGCGCCCGGCTCGAGCGGCCCAGCCAGGGCGAGCGGATGCTGTTTTCGCGACTGAAGCAGTGGGAGGAGGCGGGCGAGCGGCCGCTCCCGCGCCCGGTCCGGGTCGATCCAGGCGAAGCCTCGCGCCGGCTCGACCAGCTGACCGGCCGCGCCGAGCCGCGCGAAGGTCAACGCGCGATGGCCGAAGCGGCGACCTCGGTGTTCGCTCCAAAGCGCGCGAAGGACGTCCCCAATTTGCTCCTTGCGGAGGCGGGCACGGGCATCGGCAAGACGCTCGCCTATCTCGCGCCTGCTTCGCTGTGGGCCGAGGGGTCGGGCGGAACGGTGTGGGTGTCGACCTTCACCAAGGCGCTTCAGCGCCAGCTCGATGATGAGGGTCCCAAGCTGTTCGCCGACGCGCAGGAGCGTGCTCGCCGGATCGTCGTGCGCAAGGGCCGGGAGAATTATCTCTGCCTGCTCAACCTCGAGGATGCGCTTCAGGACGCGTTCGCCGGGCGCGCCGCGATCCTCGCGCATCTGGTCGGCCGGTGGGCGGCCTATTCCAAGGATGGCGACATGGTCGGCGGCGACCTGCCGGGCTGGCTGCCGAGCCTGTTCCGCCGCGCCGGCGCCGCCGCGCTCACCGACCGCCGCGGCGAATGCGTTTATGCCGGCTGCCCGCATTATCGCCGCTGCTTCATCGAGCGCGCCGAACACGCCAGCCGCGAGGCCGACATCGTCATCGCCAACCACGCCTTGGTGATGGTCAATGCCGCGCGCGGCCGCGAGGACGCGCCGGGCCGGATCCTGTTCGACGAGGGCCATCATTTGTTCGATGCCGCCGATTCGACCTTCTCCATCACCTTCGGCGGGCAGGAGGTGATCGAATTGCGCCGCTGGATCGTCGGGCCGGAGGGCCGGTCCCGCGGGCGGCGCCGCGGGCTCGCCGCCCGACTCATGGATGTCGCCTCTTACGACGAGGAGGGCGGCCGAGCGCTCGAGGCGGCGATCGAAGCGGCGCGCGGCCTCGTCTCCGACGGTTGGCTGCAGCGACTAGTCGAAGGGTCCCCGTTCGGCCCGATCGAAGCCTTGCTGAGCGAGGTGCGCGGCATGGTTTATGCACGCGCCAAGGCGCAGGAAGCGGGCTACGGGCTGGAGACCGAACTGGCCGACCCCGACGGGGCGTTGGTGTCCGCGGCCGTGGCCGCGAGCGAATCCCTCGACCAGCTGCAAAAGCCGCTCGCCGCTCTGGCGCGGCGGCTTGATGCCGTGCTGGAGGCTGCTCCCGACTGGCTCGACAGCCAGGCGCGGGCACGGGTCGAGGGCGCAATCCGTGGGCTGGCGTGGCGGCGAGAGACGCTTGCGGCGTGGATCGCCTTGCTCGGCCGTATCGGCGGCGAGGCAGATCCCGAGTTCGTGGACTGGCTCGCAGTCGAACGGATCGACGGGCGCGAGTATGACGTCGCCATCCACCGGCACTGCCTCGACCCAACCAAGCCGCTCGCCGAGCAGGTGTTCAGGCAAGCCGATGGCGTGCTGGTTACCTCGGCGACGCTGCGCGGCGGCGAGGACTGGCCGGCGGCCGAGGCGCGGACCGGCGCCGCGCATGTCGCCGGCCCGGTCGAGCACTTCGAAGCCGACAGCCCGTTCGATTACGCCGGCTGCTCCGAGGTGCTGATCGTCACCGACGTGAAGGCGGGCGACATCGCCACGCTGTCCGGCGCCTATGCGCGGCTGATCGAGGCGGCGCGAGGCGGCACGCTAGGGCTGTTCACGGCGGTCCAGCGCCTGAAGGCCGTCCACGCGCGAATCGCCGACCGGCTGGCACGGGGCGGGCACCCGCTGCTCGCCCAGCATGTCGACCCGATCGACGCCGGGACGCTGGTCGACATCTTTCGCGACGACCCGCGCGCGTCCCTGCTCGGCACCGACGCGCTGCGCGACGGAGTCGACGTGCCGGGCGAGTCGCTGCGGCTGGTGGTGATGGAACGCGTTCCCTGGCCGCGCCCGACGGTACTCCACGCGGCGCGGCGCATGGCGGGCGGCGGCAGCGCCTATGACGACCGCGTCGTCCGCGCCCGCCTGGCCCAGGGGTTCGGGCGGTTGATCCGGCGCGAGGGCGACCAGGGCCTGTTCGTCATCTTGTCGGCGGCGATGCCGTCGCGCCTGCTGTCGGCATTTCCGCCCGGCGTCACCGTGCGCCGCGTGCCGCTGGACATTGCGATCCAGCGAGTCGAAGAAAGGCTCGCCCAGACGGTGCAGCCCGCCGGGCAAATGGAGGGGGTGGAATGAAGCGGCTGACGGTCCTCAGGCATGCCAAGTCGAGCTGGAAGGATCGCGGGATCGACGATTTCGATCGCCCGCTCAACGGGCGCGGACGCAAGGCCGCCCGGCGGGTGGGGCTCGAGATGAAGGACCGCGGGCTACGCTTCGATATCGTGCTCGCAAGCCCGGCTGCCCGGGTCCGGGAGACCCTCGAAGGCGTGCAGGAAAATTGTCCGCTGAACGTCCCGATTCGGATTGAGCCGCGCATCTACATGGCGCGCGTTGCCGAGCTGCTCGAGCTTCTCGCAACCATCCCCGACGAGGTGAGCAGCGCCCTGCTGGTCGGGCATAATACCTCGGCGGAGCGGCTGGTCGCGAAGTTGTCGGCCGATGACGACGGCGGCTTGCGGAGGCGGGTCGAGGAGAAGTTTCCGACCGCGGCGCTGGCCGCGATCGAGCTCCCGGTCGAGAGCTGGGCCGATCTTCAGCCGGAGAATGGGCGAATCGTCGAGCTGATCTACCCGGCGGATCTGGCCGATTAGGTGTCCAGCGCCGCCGCGAGCCGGTCGCGCAGGGTGATCAAGCGAAAGACGTCGACCGACTGGCCCTCGTCAGGCGCCTCATTGGTCGGGTGCGCAGTCTCGCGCGCGGCATGGGCGACCTCGACCGCTTGCGCTTCCTTGTCGCGCAGCACCTTCTGCACGCCGCGAACGGTATAGCCTTCCTGATCGAGCAGGCGGTGGATGCGTCGCGCAAGCTCGACGTCGGCGGGCCGGTAATAGCGCCGGTTCCCCGCGCGCTGCATCGGGCGGAGCTGCGAAAAGCGCGTTTCCCAGTAGCGCAGGATGTGCTGGGCGACGCCCAATTCCTGCGACAATTCGCCAATCGTCTTTAGAGCGCCCGGGTCTTTTTCTCCGGTCGCCACCCGTCGTTCAGCCCTTCGCGATCCGGTCGCGCATGATCTGGCTGGCGCGGAAGGTCATCACCCGGCGCGGCGCGATCGGCACTTCGACGCCGGTTTTGGGGTTGCGGCCGATGCGCTGCCCCTTGTCGCGCAGAATGAAGGTGCCGAAGCCCGAGACCTTCACATTCTTGCCCTCGGAGAGGGCGTTGCACATGTGATGGAGGACGCGCTCGACGAGGCCGGCCGATTCGGCCCGCGACAGTCCGAGCTTGCGGTGAACGACATCCGCCAGGTCAGCGCGCGTCAAAGTCCCGTTGGCATCAGAGTCTTTATTGTTCAGGCGCGCGATCCCGAGATCCGCCATCGAATATTCTCCCGCAGCGCCGGCGCCCCCCGGCATTTCAATTACAGTTTCGTAACGTTTTTTAGTCCTGTCGGCAATTCGACATTTTCACGAATATCCGAGATTTTTCAATACCTGAGCGCAGCCGCTCCCCACGTAAAGCCACCGCCCATCGCTTCCAGGACGACGATATCGTTGCGCTTTATTCGCCCATCCTTCACCGCGGTGTCGAGCGCAAGAGGGACGGATGCCGCGGACGTATTGGCATGTTCGCCAACCGTCACCACGACTTTCTCGGGGGGAAGGCCGAGCTTCTTCGCGGTCGCATCGAGGATTCGCGCATTCGCCTGATGGGGTACGACCCAATCGACCTCGGCGGTGGTCAGGCCCGCTTCCGCCAGCACTTCGTTGAGCACCCCGGCGAGGTTGACCACCGCGTGGCGGAACACCTCGCGGCCCTTCATCCTGAGCTTGCCGACGGTGCCCGTCGTCGACGGGCCGCCATCGACGAACAATAAGTCGTTGTGGCGGCCGTCGGCGTGGAGCTTGGTGGCGAGGATTCCGCGCTCGCCCTCCTCCGAACTCAGCACCAGCGCGCCCGCGCCGTCGCCGAACAGGACGCAGGTCGCGCGGTCTTCCCAGTCGAGGATGCGGCTGAACGTCTCCGCGCCGATGACCAGTGCCCGGGTCGCGTTGCCGGAGCGCAGCATCGAATCGGCGACCGCCAGCGCATAGAGGAAGCCGGTGCATACGGCGTGCACGTCGAAAGCGATGCAATCGTCGATCCCGAGCGCCGCCTGGACCTTGGTCGCCGACGACGGGAAGGTCTGGTCAGGGGTGGCGGTGGCGAGCACGATGAGGTCGATGTCGGTGGCCTGGAGCCCGGCATGCTCGAGCGCGCGGCGAGCGGCGTCGGTGGCGAGGGTGGCAGTGGTCTCCCCCTCCGCCGCGACGTAGCGGCTGCGGATCCCGGTGCGCTCGACGATCCACTGGTCGGTGGTGTCGACGGTCTGGGCCAGCTCTTCGTTGCTGACGCGGCGGCTGGGCAGCGCGCTGCCGACGCCGGCGATGACCGATCGGCGAGTCATTGGGCGGCCTCATTGAAGGCGTGCGCGCGGAAATTGTCGAGATCCTCGCCGATCTTGCGCGTGATGTCGTTCAGAACCATCCGGGCGGCGACGCCGATCGCGTTGGCGACGCCCTTGGGAGTCGCGCTGCCGTGGCTTTTCACGACCAGGCCGTTGAGCCCGAGGAAAACCGCGCCGTTATGATTGTTGGGGTCGAGATGGTGCTTGAGCAGGTTGAGCGCCGGGCGCGACAGGGCAAAGCCAGCCTTCGAGCGCAGCGAGCTCTTGAAGGCGCGGCGCAGCAGGTCGGTCACGAAGCGCGCCGTGCCTTCCGCGGTCTTCAGCGCGATATTGCCGGAAAAGCCGTCGGTGACGACCACGTCGACGTGGCCACGCGACAATTGGTCGCCCTCGGTGAAGCCGTCGAAGCGGAACGGCAGATAGTCCGCCTCGCGCAGCAGGCCTGCAGCCTCCTTGAGCTCGTCGGTGCCCTTGAGCTCTTCAGTCCCGATGTTGAGCAGCTTGACCCGCGGCTTGGCGATGCTCAGCCCGGTGCGGGCGTAGGCCGCGCCCATCACCGCGAACTGGACGAGGTTCTGTGCGTCGCACTCCGTGTTCGCACCGAGGTCGAGCATGACCATATCGGTTTCGCCGAGCGTCGGTAGCAAGGCGGCGAGCGCCGGGCGGTCGATCCCCGGCATGGTCCTCAGCGCAAGCTTCGCCATCGCCATCATCGCGCCGGTGTTGCCCCCGGACAAAGCGGCATCCGCCTGATTTTCCTTCACCGCGTTGATCGCCATACCCATCGATGTCGTGCGCGCACGGCGGATCGCCTGGGTCGGCTTCTCGCTGGCCGCGATCTCTTCCGGCGAATGGACGACGATCACGCCGGTTTGGAGGTTGCCGTGGTGCTGCAACTCATCCCCGACGCGCCGCTCGTCGCCAAAGACGATAAACTGGAGCGTCGGGTCGCGGCGGCGCGCACGCGACGCTCCGGCGAGCATCGCGGCCGGGCCGCCGTCGCCTCCCATTGCGTCGATTGCGATGCGCGGGCCCCCGGCCATCTCGAGGCCGTCCGCTGCTTAGGCCTCGGTCGGGACGATTTCGCGGCCGTTATAATGGCCACACGCCGCGCACAGGTTGTGCGGCAGCTTCAATTCGCCGCAATTCGGACATTCCTGGAATTTCGTCGGGGTCAGCGCATGATGGCTGCGGCGCATGTTGCGCTTCGACGGCGAGGTTTTTCTCTTGGGGACAGCCATTGCGGCACACCTTTGAAATCAATAAAAATTGCGACGATCTGCGCCATGTCCCGGCGGGGCTGACCCCGCGGCGGCGGCCGGATCGTCGCGAACCGCCGCTCCTATAGCGGTTGTGCCCGAGGTTGCAAGTCAGACGGCGGCCAAAACCCTGTCGCCGACGAACGGATTGGTCCGGCGTTCGTGGCCGAAGGTCGACATCGGGCCGTGGCCGGGGACGAACGCCGTTTCGTCGCCCATTGGCCACAATCGGGTGATGATGGAGCGGATCAGCTGCTGCTGGTTGCCGCGCGGGAAGTCCCACCGACCCATCGACCCCTGGAACAGCACGTCGCCGACCAATGCGAGCTTCGATTCCGGGTGGTGGAAGACGACATGGCCCGGCGTGTGGCCCGGGCAATGGGCGACATCGAGCGTCAGCTCGCCGACCGTCACCTGGTCGCCATCGACCAGCCAGCGCGAGGGAGTGAACGGTCGCCCGTTGATGCCGTAGCGCATGCCATCCTCGTGGAGCTGGGCGATCCAGAACAGATCGTCCTCGTGCGGTCCTTCGATCGGAACCCCGAGCTCCTCGGCGAAGATGCCGGCCGAGCCGCAATGGTCGATGTGGCCATGGGTGAGGAGGATCTTCTCGATTGTCACCCCAGCCTGCTGGGCGGCGGCCTTGAGCCGCGGCAAGTCGCCGCCGGGATCGACGAACGCCGCCCGCATCGTCGCGGTGCACCACAGGAGCGAACAATTCTGCTGCAACGGCGTCACCGGGATGATCGCCGCTCGCAAAGGAGGATCCTTGAGCGGCGGCTCGTTCATTTGGCGGGTTCGAGCGTGGCCATCGATGGCGGTTCGTCCTTCATCGAGGCAGCGACCGCCTCCGCCTGGCGCATCGCGCGAAGGACGTTGCCGCCGGCGAGCTTGGCGAGGTTGGCGTCCGACCAGCCGCGGCGGATCAGCTCGGCGAACAGCAAGGGATAGCCGCTGACGCTGTTCATGCCCGCGGGCGCTTCGTCATATGGAATGCCATCGAGATCGCCGCCAATCCCGACATGATCGTAACCGGCGACCTGGGCGATGTGATCGACATGATCGGCGAGCTGAGCGACGGTGACGACCGGCGCCGGATGGGCCTGAACCCACGCCTTCAGCGCGTCTTCGCGTTCCTTGGGCTGGCCGAGCATCGCCAGCTTGAGGCGCTCTTCCTCGGTCGACTTGGCGACATTCCAGGCTTGAAACTCATCGGAGACGTAGCCGGCGTAGAAATTGGCCATCACCACCCCGCCGTTGGCGGGCAGCAGGCGAAGGACGTCGTCGGGGACATTGCGCGGGTGGTGATCGATCGCGAACGCGCCGCTGTGCGAGAAGATCACCGGGGCGCGGCTGATCTTGATCGCTGCGCGCATGGTGTCGGCGCTGACGTGGCTGAGGTCGACCAGCATGCCGATGCGGTTCATTTCATGAACCACGGCTTCCCCAAAGGCATTGAGCCCGTGATATTTGGGGTCGTCGTTGGCGCTGTCGGCGAACTCGTTGTTCTTGAAATGCGCGAGCGTCATGTAGCGCGCGCCAAGATCGTAGAACTGGCGCAGTGCGGGCATGCTGCCGCCGATCTGATGGCCGCCCTCGATCCCGATCAGCGAGGCAACGCGCCCGGTCTTGTGGATGCGCACGATATCGTCCGCGGTGCCGGCGAGGGCGAGGTCGCCCGGATATGCTTTGACCAGGCGCTTGACGACGTCGATCTGCTGGATCGTATCGCGGATGGCTTCATCGCCGTGGATGTCGGCGTCGATAAAGACCGACCAGAATTGCGCGCCGACATCTCCTTCGTGGAGCCGCGCCATGTCCGTCATCAGTGGGGTCGGTCGCTTGTCCGTGCCGCTGGCGAGACCTTCGACGCTCGACTTGTAGTAATCGCCGAGCTGGCCGGGCAAGTCGTTGTGACCGTCGATCAACGGCGTCGCTTTGAGGATGCGATCGATCCGGGCGCGAACCTTGGGATCGATCTGCTGAGCGGACGCAGGGACGGCGATGGCGGCGAGCGTCGCCGCGAACAGGATGGCTGTCTTCATGCACGGGGGTGTAGGAACAGCCGCAGCACTGCGCAATCGTACTTGCCCTTTGTCGCCGCCCCGACAATGAAGAGACCGATGACAGACCTCGAGGAAGTGATGCGGTTCGATCCCGAAGAGGGGATCGCCGATCTCGACATGCATCTCGACCGTCTCAAGACTTCGGCGGAAAACCAGGGCTTCAAGTTCGACCGCCACGCTGCGCGCAACGAGCTGCAGGCGGCGACCTTCGGCAAGCGCCACCCGGCGATCGCGCGGCTGCTGCTGTCGCCGACCGGGGCGATGGCGATCGAGATCCGGCGGGCCGATTAGGCGGCGAGGGGGAAACGGAGCAGCCGGTCGGAGACTGGCACCAGCGCCGCAGCGTTGCTTCCCACCGAACGCAGGATTTCAGGATGGTGCGCGTCGAGGCCGCCGGTCAGCGCTCCGAAGGCGGGGAAGATTACTTTGGTCGGCGACACCACGAAGCAGCGGCGCGACACCTGCCGGCCGCGCAGGTGAACGCGGAGCTTGGGGTGATAATGGCCCGACATTTCGGGTCGGGGATCGCTGCGCACGGCTTCGTGGCGCAGGATAATGCCGGCGAGCTCGACTTCCTTCGCGATGCGCCCGCCGCAATGGTCGGCAATGCCGGGATCGTGGTTGCCGACGATCCACGTCCAGTCGAGCTTCGCCGTCAACGTCGTCAGTAGGTCGCGGGCATTCGCCGGCAGGCGGTCGCAGCCGAAGGAATCGTGGAAGCTGTCGCCGAGACAAAACAGGCGGGCGGCGCCGGTCTGCTCGACGGCATCCCCGATCGCAGTCAGGGTCGCGTGCGAATCATAGGGCGGAAGGAACTGGCCGAGCCGCGCGAACCAGCTCGCCTTTTCGAGGTGCAGGTCGGCAACCAGCAGCGCGCTTTGCTCGGGCCAGAACAGGGCCCCGCCGGGGGTCGCGAAGAATGTTTCGCCTGCGAACGAAAAGGGAACCATGAGTCAGTCATTGCGAGGAGCGAAGCGACGAAGCAATCCAGATTCTGAAGCGAGGCTACTGGATTGCTTCGCTACGCTCGCAATGACGAGTGTTTTGGCGCTTACTCGTAATCGCCGCCCGACGGAGTCGGACGCGGCGGCGCCGCTGCCGTCAGGCGCAGCGCCTCGGCCGCATCGCTCAGCGAGGCCAGCTCTTCCGTCTCGTCTTCCTCGTCGATGCGCACCTTCTGGAGGTTGGTGACGATCGCTTCGCCGAGTTCTTTGGGCTTCACCGTCTCCTCGGCGATCTCGCGCAGAGCGACGACCGGATTCTTGTCACGATCGCGGTCAAGGGTGAGGTCGGCCCCACCCGATATCTGCCGCGCGCGCTGGGCCGCGATCAGGACCAGATCGAACCTGTTCGAGACCTTATCAACGCAATCTTCAACTGTAACGCGCGCCATTGGCTGCTCCGAAAAATCTATTCCGAAGGGGAATATGGGATGTCAGGAAGGCCGCGCCAATAGCTTGCGGTCCCTCGCAAAGTCAAGGAAAGCTCCCGGAATGGCGGACCATCCGACCGAGCCGGTAACCGATCCGCCGATCCGCGCCGAAATCGCCGGCAACCGCATCGAGGTGATCGAAACCGGCGCTGCCCGCCTGAACGCGCTGCTCCAGCTCATCGCGGACGCCGAGCGCAGCTTCAAGATGCTGATGTACATGTTCAACCCGGACCACGTCGGCGGGCTGGTCCACGATGCATTACTGGCGGCGGCGCGGCGCGGCGTCGAGGTCAAGCTGTTGATCGACGGCTTCGGTTCGGACGCGCGACCCCAGTTCTTCGCCGACCTCGACCAGGCCGGCGGCGAATACTGCGTCTTCAACCCGAGCTACGGCCGCCGCTATTTGCTGCGCAACCACCAGAAGCTGGTGATTGCCGACGACAGTATCGCGATCTTCGGCGGCGCCAACATCGACGACACCTATCTGACCGACGTCGGGCCCAAGCATTGGCGCGACCTGTGGCTGCGCATCGAGGGTTCGGAGGCAATGGTCGGGAGCCGCTATTTCGACGCGGTCTTCCGCTGGTCGAAGCGGAAGCGGACCACGCTCCGCTCGCTGCGCCGGATGATCGGCGAATATAACGAATGGCGCGGGCCATTGCAGTGGAAGTTCAGCGGGCCCTTGAGCATGCGCAACAGCTGGTGGCGGAGCATCGGCCGCGACATGAACGGCGCGACGCGGCTCGACATGGAGTTCGCCTATTTCGCGCCGCCGGGCGCGATGCTGCGGCGGATTGGACGGATCGGCCGGCGCGGCCGGGCGCGGATCATCGTCGCGGCCAAATCCGACAATAACGCGACCATCGCCGCCGCCCGGCACAGCTACAGCCGGCTGCTTCGCCGCCACGTCCAGATCTACGAATATCAGCCGGCCAAGCTCCACACCAAGCTCGCGATCGTCGACGACATCGTCCACATCGGCTCGTCGAATTTCGATTACCGCAGCTTCTACATCAACCTCGAGGTGATGCTGCGGATCAAGGACGCGAGTTTCGCCGCCGCCATGCGCGCCTATTTCGAACGCGAGCTCGAGGATTGCAAATGGATCACGCCCGAGCTCCACAAGCGGCGCGCCAGCCCGTGGCGGCGGATCAAGTGGGCAATCTCCCACTTCCTCGTCAACATCGCGGATTATACGGTGACCCGGCGGCTGAACTTCCGCGGGGAACGTTAGGCCGCGGGCTCGCCCTTGTACGCCCAGAACAGCACGGCCGGAGGGACGTTGATCCATTCAAATCCGCGCACCAGACGATCGAAGTAAGGCGCGATGAATTGCCGGACCTTGGGGCTGAACTGGTACACCAGGAAAGCGCCCCCCGGCCGGATCACGTTCGCGGTCGCTTCGGCAATGTCCTCGCCGACGCCCGGCGGAAGCGTTGAGAAGGGGAGGCCCGAGAGCACATAATCCGCGGAGCCGAGGTTCCGCTCAGCGAGAATCTTTTCGACATCGGCCGCCGAGCCGTGGACCGCGACCAGGCGGGGATCGTCGATCGCTTCCTTGAGGTAGCGGGTGAAGTCCGGGTTGGTGTCGATGGTGACCAGCGTCGCATCGGCACCGAGCCGGTCGAGCACCGGCCGGGTGAAGGTCCCGACGCCGGGCCCATATTCGACGAACACCCGGGTGTTGGCCCAATCGACCGGGCCGAGCATCTTCTCGATCAGCACCTTGCTCGACGGAATGATCGAGCCGACCATCACCGGATTCTTGAGGAACCCGCGCAGGAATTGCCATTGCGGGCTCGGTGAACGGCGGTCGTGGCGGCGCTGAAGTCGGCGTGAACCTTTCAACGTTCGCGCGGGTGAGGTGGACATTGATGCTCCGTCTGGGCGCTGGGCAAGGAGCGGAGCGTTGGCAAAAGCGCCGCCGCTTTGCAAGTTACCCAAGGCGGACGCCTCGTCGGCGTTCCACCCAACAGCCGTGAAGCGCGCCATTTCCGCGACGAAGGGGCGAAAGAAATTCATGGCCGATGGGCTTCACTTTTGCGCTCGAAGGCGGTTGAAGCGCGCAAATGCCACACGCCATTCGAATCCATGAAGTCGGCGGGCCCGAGGTCCTTCAGTGGGAAGACGTCGAGGTCGGGGAGCCCGGCCCGGGCCAGATCAAGCTGAAGCAGGAAGCGGCCGGCCTGAATTTCATCGACGTCTATCACCGGACCGGCCTCTATCCGCAGCCGCTGCCATTCACGCCGGGCGTCGAGGGCGCGGGGACCGTCGAAAGCGTGGGCGAGGGCGTTGCCAATGTGAATGTGGGGGATCGCGTCGCCTACGCCGGCCCGATCGGCGGCTATGCCGAGGAACGGCTGATTGATGCCGACCGCGTCGTGAAGCTCCCCGATTCGATCGACGCCGAGCATGCCGCGGCGATGATGCTGCAGGGCATGACGGCGCAGATGCTGCTGCGTTCGGTGTTCCCGGTCCATGAAGGCGACACCATCCTGATCCACGCCGCGGCCGGCGGGGTCGGGCTGATCATGTGCCAGTGGGCCGCCGCGCTGGGCGCAACCGTGATCGGTACCGTCGGCACCGAGGAAAAAGCCGAGCTCGTCCGGGCGCACGGCTGCGTGCACCCGATCGTCTATTCGAAGCAGGATTTCGTCGCCGAGGTGCAGCGCATCACCGACGGCGAGAAGCTGCCGGTGGTCTATGACTCGGTCGGCCGCGATACCTTCATGAAATCGCTCGATTGCCTCAAGGTCCGCGGCCTGATGGTCAGCTTCGGCAATGCGTCGGGCGCGCCCGACCCGTTCCCGCCCAATGTGCTGGCCCAGAAGGGCTCGCTCTACCTGACCCGGCCGACGCTCTTTCACTATATCGCGAGCCGCCAGCAGCTCGAGCAGAGCGCCGGCGAATTGTTCGAGATGGTCGCCAGCGGCAAGGTCAAGATCGAAGTCCAGCAGCGCTTCCCGCTGGCCGATGCCGCCGAGGCGCACCGTGAGCTGCAGGCCCGCCGCACGACCGGGTCGACGATCCTCACCATCTGAGGCCGCGCCCGCCTTCCCTTTCGCCGCATCGCAGAGTAAGGCTCCGCGACTTTTTGCCTGGAACGAATAGGAGATCTTTTGGCCAAGGAAGAATTACTCGAGATGCGCGGGAAGGTGGTCGAGCTGCTGCCCAATGCGATGTTCCGCGTCGAGCTCGAGAACGGCCACGAGATCCTTGGGCACACCGCCGGCAAGATGCGCAAGAACCGCATCCGCGTACTGACCGGCGACGAAGTGCTGGTCGAGTTGACGCCTTACGACCTGACCAAGGGCCGTATCACCTATCGCTTCATGCCCGGACGCGCAGGACCGCCCGGCTACCCATGAGATGAAGCTGGTCCTCGCCTCGGCGAGCCCGCGCCGTCTCGATCTGCTCGCCCGCATCGGCGTGACTCCGGATGCCGTCGTGGCGGCGGACGTGGACGAGAGCGTCCCGCGCGGCGAGCTGCCCCGCGACCATGCGCTGCGGCTGGCGCGGGAAAAAGCGCAGGCGGTCGCGACGAAGGCGCCCGATGCGCTGGTGCTGGGCGCCGACACGGTGGTCGCGGTCGGCCGGCGCATCCTGCCCAAGGTCGAGGACGAGGCAACCTTGCGCGCCTGCATGCGGCTGCTGTCGGGCCGCCGCCATCGCGTGCTCACCGGCGTCGCGCTGGTCCTTCCCGGTGGCGGCCTTCGCGAGCGGCTGGTCGAGACGACGATCGCGATGAAGCGCCTGACCGATGCGGAGATCGACCATTACGCATCGCACGGCGAATGGCGCGGCAAGGCCGGCGGCTACGCGCTCCAGGGCTATGGCGAAGTCTATGTCCGGCACATCGCCGGCAGCTATTCGAACGTCGTCGGCCTGCCGCTCGCCGAGACGCGCGTGCTGTTGAAGTCGGCGGGGTACCCGCTTGCCTGAGTGGCTCATCGAGCGCGGGATCGGCGAGACTCGAGCGGTGCTGGTCGACAGCGGTGAGATCATCGAAGCGCGCATCATGCTGGATGGGGTCATCGCCGCTGGAAGCATCGTCCCGGCACGCCTCGCGAGCCTTGGCACGGACGGCCTCAACGCCATCGCGGTTGGTGACGGCGGCATCGAATTCCTGCTTCCGCGCGGCGCACCCGGCGTAACTCAAGGCGCGTCGCTGACGATCGAGGTCATACGCGAGGCCATCCCCGGCGGCGAGCCGTGGAAGCGGCCGCTCGCGCGCGTTTCGAACGATACTCCGCGACCTGGTCCGGCGTTCGAACCGGACGCGCTCGAGCTGCAGTTCCCGGCTCCGACCGATCGGCTCGGGGGTTGGGGCGATCTTGTCGATGAAGCACGAACCGGGATCACCAGCTTCGCCGGCGGTGAGTTGCGCATCTCGCCAACGCCGGCGATGACGCTCATCGATGTCGATGGGACTCTCGCGCCGGACGAACTGGCCGTGCTTGGCGCCTCCCAAGCGGCGCGGGCGATCCAGCGGCTCGACATCGGAGGGTCGATCGGAATCGACCTGCCCACGTCCAAGTCGCGGACCGCGCGCCAGCGCGCGGCCGAGGCGATCGACGCCATCCTGCCGCAGCCGTTCGAGCGGACGGCGGTGAACGGCTTCGGCTTCGTCCAGATCGTGCGGCCGCGGCGGCGCGCCTCGCTGCTCGAGCTGGCGCAGGACCGCGCGGCGTTCGAGGCGCGGGCGTTGCTGCGGCGCGCGTCGTTCGAGCCGGCGGGGCCGAAGACACTGGTCGCGCACCCCGCCGTGGTCGCGGTGCTCGAAGGGAAGCGCGAATGGCTGGATGCGCTCGCCCGGCAGTGCGGCGGCGCGATCGGGTTGCGGGCCGATCCTTCTCTCACCATCTCCGGTGGCTATGCGACGAGCAACTAAATCCAAGGGATGCCCGCTGTGCGGTAAGCCGCCGACACCGGATCACGCGCCTTTTTGCAGCCAGGGCTGCAAGGACCGCGACCTGCTGAAATGGCTCGGCGACGGCTATCGCATCCCCGGCCCGCCCGCCGACGACCAGCATCTCCGGGTGGACAGCGAAGAGGGCGAGAGTTAGGGAGCGCTCCGCTCCAACGGGCGATCGGTCCGGATGCGAGAGCCCAGGTAGCTCAGTTGGTAGAGCACGTGACTGAAAATCACGGTGTCGGTGGTTCGATCCCGCCCCTGGGCACCACTTTTGATCATTCGGCGGCGAGCAGCACCCCGGACGCGACCTGCGATTCGAGCCAGGCGATGGTTGCCGTCAGACCCGTGTCGAGGGTCACGGTCGGCTGCCAGTCCAGAAGCTGCCGCGCGCGGCCGATGTCGGGCCGCCGCCGCCGCGGATCGTCTTCCGGCAATGGACGTCCGACGATCCGTGAGTTGCTCCCGGTGAGGGCGAGGATTCGCTCGGCCAGGGCCTGGACCGAAACCTCCTCCGGGTTGCCGAGATTCACCGGCGCGGCGGGGCCGGTGCTGTCCATCAACCGTAGCAATCCCTCGACCGTGTCGTCGACGAAGCAGAAGCTGCGGGTTTGCGATCCGTCGCCGTAGATGGTGATGTCGCGGCCCTCGAGCGCCTGGCAGATGACGTTGGAAATGACCCTGCCGTCGTCGGGACTTATCCTTGGCCCGTAGGTGTTGAAGATGCGGGCGACCCGCGCCTCGCACCGGCCGGCGCGGACGAAGTCGAAGGTCAGCGCCTCGGCGGCGCGCTTGCCTTCGTCGTAGCAGGCGCGGGGCCCGGTGCAGTTGATGGCGCCGCGATAGTCCTCGCGCTGCGGATGCTGCTCGGCGTCGCCGTAAACCTCGCTGGTCGAGGCCAACAGGAAGCGCGCGCCGCATTGCTCGGCCACCTGCAGCAGATTGCGCGTGCCGACGACATTGGTGAGCAAAGTATGTTCGGGGTCGGCCTGGTAATGCGGCGGCGAGGCCGCACAGGCGAAGTTGAAGACGTGGGTGAAGCGCATCGCCCAGCGCGGCAGCGGGTCGACGACGTCGTGCTCGATCAGGCTGAAGCGATGATTGCCCTCGAGGTGGGCGATGTTTTCGAGGCGGCCGGTGAGGAAATTGTCGAGACAGACGACATAGGCGCCGGCGTCGATCAGCCGGTCGCAAATGTGCGACCCGATGAACCCTGCGCCCCCGGCGACGAGGGCAACTTGTGCACCGCGCTTCACGCTTCGACTCCCTCAACTCCCGGGGGCGGAAGCGCTTGCGAAGCGGAAGCGTTCCCTCGGCTCGGTCCGCTCGCTAAACCGGAATGGATGCGATGCTTTCGGGACCAGCGCCAACGGGCCCACGCGCCCGAAGCGCTCGGTGCCAATGTCGCCGAGTTCCTGGGGGGATTTGAATGAGAGTCATGATCGCTTTCGCCGCACTGCTGCTGGCCGCTCCGGTCCAAGCCGCGGATCGTGCGGCGCAGCTCAAGGAGTTCAGTGAGCTGCTTGCCATCCCCAATGTCGCGACGAGCATTCCCGACATCCGCAGGAATGCCGACCACATCATGGCGATGATGGAGAAGCGCGGGCTCAAGCCGCGCCTACTCGAGGGGGACAGCGCCGACGTTCCGCCGGCGATCTACGGCGAATGGCTGGTCCCGGGCGCGAAGCGGACTTTGGTGCTCTACGCCCATTACGACGGCCAGCCGGTGACGCCCGAGGATTGGAAGGCGACCCAGCCGTTCGAGCCCAAGTTCTACTCAGACCGGCTCGACCGCGGCGGGAAACCGCTTCCGTTTCCGGCGAGCGGTCAGCCGATCGCCGACGAGTGGCGCGTCTACGGGCGCGCGGCGTCGGACGACAAATTGGGGGTGATGGCGATCCTCGAAGCGGTCGCCGCGCTGAAGGCGGCGGGCAAGCGCCCGGCATACAACCTCAAGATCTTCTTCGAGGGCGAGGAGGAGCAGGGCTCGCCGCACCTCGCGGCGCTGCTCGCGAAGCATCGCGAAACGCTCAAGTCGGACGGCTGGGTGATCTTCGACGGGCCGTCGCATCCGAGCGGTGCGCCGCTAGTGTCGCTCGGCGTGCGCGGCGACGTCAATGTCGACCTGACCGTCTATGGCCCCGTCCGCCCGCTGCACAGCGGCCACTACGGCAATTGGGCGCCCAATCCGGCCATGACGCTGGCCCAGCTGCTGGCATCGATGAAAGACTCGAACGGTCGCGTGACCGTTGCCGGCTGGTACGACGATGTCGTGCCGCTGACCGAAGCCGAGCAAGCGGCGATCCGTGCGGTCCCGGCGGCCGACGCGCAGCTCAAGTCCGAGCTCGGACTCGGCTGGACCGAGGGCAACGGCCTGTCGCTGCTCGACGCGATTCAGCAGCCGTCGCTGAACATCAACGGGATGCGCGCGGCCGACGTCGGGGACAAGGCGCGCAACGTCATTCCCACGGTCGCAATGGCGACGCTCGACCTCAGGCTGGTCAAGGGCAACGACTGGAAGCGCCAGGTCGACAAGCTCGTCCAGCATATCCAGGGCCAGGGCTTCACCGTGCTCGACCGCGAGCCGACGATGGACGAGCGGCGACGCTTTCCGAGAATCGCGATGGTGACCGTAGGCCCCGGGTACAATGCCGAGCGCACGCCGCTCGACGATCCGTTGGCCAAGAGCGTCGCGGCTGCGGCGAAGCCGTTCGGCGCGGTCGTTCTTCCGTCGACGGGCGGATCGCTGCCGCTGTTCGTGTTCCGCGAGACGCTCGGCGCGCCGACGGTCACCGTGAGCCTCGCGAACTACGACAACAACCAGCACGCCGAGGACGAGAATTTGCGGCTCGGCAATTTGTGGCGAGCGATCGACGTCGCCGCCGCGATCATGGAGATGCGCTAAAGCTTCTCCGTCAGCTCCGGAACGATCTTGAACAGGTCGCCGACGAGGCCGATGTCGGCGACCTGGAAGATCGGCGCGTCCTCGTCCTTGTTGATCGCGACGATGACCTTCGAATCCTTCATGCCCGCGAGATGCTGGATCGCGCCCGAAATGCCGATCGCGACATAGACTTGCGGCGCGACGATCTTGCCGGTCTGGCCGACCTGGTAGTCGTTGGGGGCATAGCCGGCGTCGACCGCGGCGCGCGATGCGCCGACCGCGGCGCCGAGCTTGTCGGCGAGCGGGTCGAGCAGCCCGTGGAACTGTTCGCTTGAGCCGAACGCGCGGCCGCCGGAGACGATGACCTTGGCGCTGGTCAGCTCCGGGCGTTCGCTCTCGGACGCGTCGAGCGAGACGAAGCTGCTCGTGCCGGGATCGCCGCCGGCGTCGACTTGCTCGACCGACGCGGAGCCACCCTCGCGGGCAGCTTTCTCGAAGGCCGTAGTGCGGACGGTGATGACCTTCTTAGCGTCCTTCGACTTCACCGTTGCAATCGCGTTGCCGGCATAGATCGGGCGGGTGAAGGTATCGGGTCCTTCGACCGAGAGGATGTCGGTGATCTGCATCACGTCGAGCAAAGCGGCGACGCGCGGCGCGATGTTCTTGCCGGTCGTGGTCGCCGGCGCGACGAAGGCGTCGTGGCTCTCCATCAGCTTCGCCGCGATGGGCGCGACGGCTTCGGCCAGCTGGTGCTCGAGCGCGGGCGAGTTCGCCGCATAGACCTTGGCCACCCCGGCGACTTTTCCCGCCTCGGCGGCGACCGCGTCGGTGTTATTGCCGACAACGAGCGCGTGGACCTCGCCCAGTTGAGCGGCCGCGGTCACCGTCGCCAAAGTCGCGTCCTTAACGGCTTTGCCGTCGTGCTCGACCAGGACCAGAACGCTCATTTCGCAATCCCCATACCCTTGAGCTTCTCGACCAGCTCGTCGACGCTGCCGACCTTGATTCCCGCCTGGCGTCTGGCCGGCTCGACGACCTTCAGCGTCTCCAGCCGCCGCGCGACGTCGACCCCGTAATCGCCCGGGGATTTGATCGCGAGCGGCTTCGACTTGGCCTTCATGATGTTGGGCAGCGAGGCGTAGCGCGGCTCGTTCAAGCGAAGGTCGGTGGTGACCACCGCCGGCAGGTTGAGCTTTACGGTTTCGAGTCCGCCGTCGACCTCACGCGTGACGGTCGCGCTATCGGCAATCTCGATCTTCGAGGCGAAGGTACCCTGCGGCCAGCCGAGCAACGCCGCGAGCATCTGCCCGGTCGCATTATTGTCGTCGTCGATCGCCTGCTTGCCGAGGATGACCAGCTCGGGCTTCTCCTCGTCCGCGATCTTCGCAAGAATCTTGGCGACCGCGAGCGGCTCGACCTCTTCGTCGGTCTGGACCAGGATCGCGCGGTCGGCGCCCATCGCCAGCGCGGTGCGCAGCGTCTCCTGCGCTCTGGCGGGGCCGATCGACACCGCGACGATTTCGGTCGCGACGCCCTTTTCCTTGAGCCGGATCGCTTCCTCGACCGCGATCTCGTCGAACGGGTTCATGCTCATCTTGACGTTGGCGAGATCGACGCCCGAGCCGTCCAGTTTGACCCGCGGCTTGACGTTGAAATCGATGACGCGCTTGACCGCGACGAGTAACTTCATCGGTTCACTCTCTTTCGTCATTCCCGCGAAAGCGGGAACCTAGATTCTTTGTTCGTCTGGGTCCCCGCTTTCGCGGGGATGACCAATGGAAGTTCAAGCCGGCACCGCCTGCTTTACCTCCGCGACGATCTTCCTCGCGGCGTCGCCGAGATCGTTGGCGGCGATGATCGGCAGCCCGCTGTTCGCCAGGATGTCCTTGCCCTGCTGGACGTTGGTGCCTTCGAGGCGGACCACCAGCGGATCGTTGAGCTGCACTTCGCGCGCGGCGGCGACGATGCCTTCGGCGATGATGTCGCAGCGCATGATGCCGCCGAAGATGTTGACGAGGATCCCCTGCACCGACGGGTCGCTGAGAATGATCTTGAACGCCGCGGTGACCTTCTCCTTCGAAGCGCCGCCGCCGACATCGAGGAAATTGGCAGGCTCTCCGCCTTCCAGCTTGATGATGTCCATGGTCGCCATGGCGAGGCCGGCGCCGTTGACCATGCAGCCGATGTTGCCGTCGAGCTTGATGTAGGCGAGGTCGTATTTCGACGCCTCGATCTCCATCGGCTCTTCTTCGCTGAGGTCGCGCAGCTGCTCGAGGTCGGGATGGCGGAACTCGGCATTGTTGTCGAAGCCGACCTTGGCATCGAGCACCAGCAGTTCGCCCTTGTCGGTGACTGCGAGCGGGTTGATTTCGATCTGCGACGCGTCGGTCCCGAGGAACGCGTCGTAGAGCTTCGCGAGCACCTTGCCGGCTTGCTTTGCTAGGTCGCCGGTCAGGCCGAGCGCGGCGGAAACCGCGCGACCGTGGTGCGGCATCAACCCGGTCGCCGGATCGATGGTCATGGTCTCGATTTTCTCGGGCGTGTCGTGGGCGACCGCCTCGATATCCATGCCGCCTTCGGTCGAGGCGACAATCGCGATGCGGCCGGTCTCGCGGTCGACCAGCAGCGCGAGATAGAATTCCTTGGCGATGTCAACGCCGTCGGTGATGTAGAGCCGCTGCACCTGCTTGCCGTGCGGCCCGGTCTGGATGGTAACCAGGGTCTTGCCGAGCATTTCGGCGGCATGCTCGCGTACTTCGTCGATCGAGTGGGCGAGGCGGACGCCGCCTTTGGCGTCCGGCCCAAGCTCCTTGAACTTGCCCTTGCCCCGCCCTCCGGCATGGATCTGGGCCTTGACCACCCATAGCGGCCCCGGAAGCTTCTGCGCCGCCTCGACCGCCTCTTCGACGCTCATCGCGGCATAGCCGGCCGGCACCGGCACGCCATATTTCGCGAGGAGCTCTTTCGCCTGATATTCGTGGATGTTCATTGGCGCCGCCCTTAATCAGAAGCTCGCGGTGATGCAAAGTAACGACCGGCCCTTACGCAAGATCATCCATGTCGACATGGATGCCTTCTACGCGTCCGTTGAGCAGCGCGACGACCCGGCGCTGAAGGGCAAGCCGGTCGCGGTCGGCGGCGGCCATCGCGGCGTGGTCACGGCGGCGAGCTACGAGGCGCGGCCGTTCGGGGTGCGGTCCGCTTTGCCGTCGGTCACCGCTAAGCGCCTTTGCCCGGAGCTGATCTTCGTCAAGCCGCGGTTCGACGTCTATCGAGCGGTCTCGCAGCAGATCCGCGGCATCTTCGGCGACTATACCGACCTGGTCGAGCCGTTGAGCCTCGACGAGGCCTATCTCGACGTGACCGAGGATCGGTTGGGTCTCGGCAGCGCGCGGGCGATCGCCGAGGACATTCGCCGGCGCATCCGCGAGGAATGCCAGCTCACCGCCTCGGCCGGAGTCAGTTACTGCAAATTCATCGCCAAGCTCGCTTCCGATCATCGCAAGCCCGACGGGCTGTGCGTCATTACGCCGGAAAAGGGCGCGGACTTCGTCGCCTCGCTCCCGGTCGCGCGCTTTCACGGCGTCGGCCCGGTGACCGCGCGCAAGATGGAGCGGCTGGGGATCCAGACCGGCGCCGATCTTCGCGAATGGACGCTGCCGGCGCTCGAGGCGCAATTCGGCAGTTCCGGCTCCTGGTACTGGCGCATCTGCCGCGGGATCGACGAGCGGGAGGTGCGGCCCGACCGGCCGTACAAGTCGGTCAGCGCCGAGCGGACGTTCGACGAGGATTTGCGCGATGCCGACCGGCTCGCCGCCGAGCTCGAGCGGATCGCCGGCTATGCCTGGGCGCGGGTCGAGCGCGCCGAGGTCGCCGGGCGCACGGTGACGCTCAAGGTCAAGTTCGGCGATTTCAGCATCATCACCCGGTCGAAAAGCTTCGCGTCGAACGTGCCCGACCAGGCGGCTTTCACGGCCGCCGGGCACGGGCTGCTCGCTGCCCTCCATCCGCTTCCCAAGGGCATCCGGCTGCTCGGCCTGGGCCTTCACAACCTCGTCGAGGGCGAGGTCGAATCACCCGTTCAACTCGGACTCGCAATTTGAGGTCGGTTGTGATATAAAATTGTCATACGGGGCCGCACGCGATTCAGCTGTGGCCCTTAAATTCTAAGGAAGCTTCGAAATAGGCGACGAGCCACGACCAACGGTCGTTCTGGGGGGCGACGCGAACGTGTCGGCTCCGTCCGCCGCAACAGAAAGGTTAGCAATGGCTAGTAAGGCGCTCAGCTTCGACGTCGGTGATTATGTTGTTTACCCCAAGCATGGCGTTGGCCGCGTTGTCGAGCTGCAAAGCACCGAAATCGCCGGATGCCGTCTCGATCTCTACGTCCTTCGCTTCGAGAAGGAAAAGATGACGCTCCGCGTGCCCGTCAACAAGGCGGACTCGGTCGGCATGCGCAAGCTCTCCTCGGACAAGACGATGAAGGACGCGCTCGCGACCCTCACCGGCAAGCCGAAGGTCAAGCGCACCATGTGGTCGCGCCGCGCCCAGGAATATGAGGCGAAGATCAACTCGGGCGACCTGACCTCGATCGCCGAAGTGACCCGCGACCTGTTCCGTCCCGACGATGCGCCGGAGCAGAGCTATTCGGAGCGGCAGATTTTCGAGGCCGCCTCGTCGCGCCTGGCGCGCGAGCTCGGGGCGATGGAGCAGACCGACGAGAAGTCGGCGCTCGCCAAGATCCTCGAGATCCTCAATAAAGCTGCGGTGATCCATCATGCGGTGAAAGAGCCCGCATAGTCTCGGCTGGCTTGAGAAATCGGAAAGGGCGTCCCTCGCGGGGCGCCCTTTCTTTTTGCGCTTGCCCCATTTTCGCCGATTGTGTATTAGTTGCATAATACAGCGTAACGGAGGGAAAATATGCGCAAGTCGATCGCCGCGGCCCTGATTGCCGCTTCCGCCGCGAGCGCGGCCTGCAGCCATGATCGTGACGAAAATCCAGGTCCGGTCGTTGCGCGCGCTTACCAGGTCGGGAACTTCACCGAGCTCGAGGCCGCCGGCCCGTTCAACGTCACCGTCCGAACCGGCGCGAGGCCGAGTGTCCAGGCGAAAGGCAATCAAAGCCTGATCGACAAGCTGGTGGTCGAGGTCGACGGCAACACGCTCAAGATCCATCCCGAGAAGAAGAATGGCTGGTTCGGCGGCTGGCACGGCCTCCGCGGCAAGGCCGACATCGTCGTGACCGTCCCGCAGCTCCGCGCGGCGTCGCTGGCCGGATCGGGCGGGATCAACATCGACAAGGTCCAGGGCGACAGCTTCGACGGAGACATTGCCGGTTCCGGCGATCTCAGCATTCAGTCGCTCGATGTCGGCAGCCTCAAGGTCAGCATCGCCGGCGCCGGCAGCGTCACCGGCACCGGCAAGGCCGGCAGCGCCGACTATGATATCGCCGGGTCCGGCGACGTCGACGCCGAGCGCATCGTCGTCGAGGATCTGAAGGTCAGCATCGCCGGGTCGGGCAATGTGCGGGCGCATGCGACGCGGGCAGCGAAGGTCGACATCGTGGGCTCGGGCGACGTCGAGGTGAAGGGCGGCGCCAAATGCTCGGTAAGCAAGATGGGCTCGGGCGACGTCCGCTGCTCTTAGAGAGCTGTTAACCATGAGCGTGGAAGGTGGGCGGATGACCGCCCGCCTTCTTGCCATCGTCGTCGCCGTCGCGCTGAGCGCGCCGAGCGAGGCCGCCACCCGCAATTTCGGAATCACCGGCTTCACCAAGGTGCGGGTGAGCGGCCCTTACCGGGTTACGCTGGCGACGGGTGTAGCGCCGTTCGCGCGGGCCAGCGGCTCTCCGGCCGCGCTCGACCGCGTCGCGGTCGAGGTCCGCGGCGACACTTTGGTGGTCCAGTCGAGCCCGGCGTGGGGCGGCGGCTATGCCGGCGCCGATCCGGGGCCCGTCGAGGTCGCGATCGGGACGCACGAGCTCAGTTTTGCCTCGCTGATCGGGTCCGGCTCCCTGGTGATCGATCACGTGAAGGCGCAGAAATTCGCTCTGACCGTCCAGGGATCGGGGGCCGGCGAAATTCACGACGGTGCGATCGACGAGCTCAACATCTCGCTCGAGGGCACGGCAGCCGCGCTGGTTGCCGGCAAAGCGGGCAAGCTCACCGCTCTCGTCCGCGGGGTGTCATCGCTCAACGCGGGGCAGCTCGCGACGCCGAGTGCGGACATCGACGCCGACGGCGCCGGGACCATCGACGCGAACGTCACCGACACCGCCAAGGTCAGCGCTTGGGGGCCGGCGACGGTCAGGTTCAGCGGCCGCCCGGCCTGCACCCTGAAGGTGCAGGGCTCGGCGAGCGTCAGCGGGTGCCGCTCTACTCAATGAACTGAGGCGCGCGCCTCCACACCCGACAGGAAATTCCACAGCGCACCGGCGAGCTCCTCGCCCGCGGCGACGGCTTCGGCCCGTTGGTCCTCAGGAAGTCGATCGAGCAGGGCACGGCACACCGCACTGTGCTCGACGTCCGCGCTCTCGTGGACGCGGAAGAAGCGCAGCGTCTCCTCGTCGCGGATGCCGTAGCGTTCGATCAGTCCCTCGATCTTGGCGCTGGCAACCCCGGGGAACTGGCTTTCATAGGCATAGAGCGCGCCGAGGCCCGACGCGTAGGACCGATGTGAAAGCTTGCGGAACGTATCGATCAATCCTTGAGTCTCGGGGTTGAGTTCTTGGGCGCGAACCGCCTCTTCGCTCTCGCCGAGACCGCAGGCGAACATCAGCCACAAGGTTGCGTGGTCCTGCTTGCCGGCTTCGAGGCCCTCTTCCTCAGCGAGGTTTTCGGCGAGCATGCGCCCGCCATCGCGATCGGGGCAGGCACTGTGCACAGCGCTCACCGCGCGCGGGAATGCCTCGACGTGGTGGAAATATTGGCGGGCGTAATCGCGCAGTGTGTCGAGCGGCAGCCGGCCTTCAGTCCACGCCTGGTAAAAGGGATGCTTGAGCATGGCTTTGTCAGCGACCTTCGTGTCGATTGCCGTTGAAACCATTGTCATGTGCATCTCCTCAGCTGATTAGCCGCCGATAGTAACAGGCCACGGAGTCGGCAAGCCGACGTTCGCTTGATCCGCGGCACAAAGCCGCCGCGGATTCGTTTCAGTTCCAATCGACCAACAAGGGAGTGAAACCATGTATTTCGGTATTGGCGGCCTGATTTTGCTGATCATCATCCTGGTCATCCTGTTCAGGTAAGCAGCGAACGGTCACACCAGCGCCAGTGCGGCGAGCTGGACGTAGAGACGCGGCGGAAGATCGGCGAGACCGTCGCCGGCATCGACTGGTAAATCCTCGGCGACAAGGTAGCGCCAACCCTGGTGCGCACGCTTCGGCGCCGGCGGGATCAGCTCGAGTTGTCCCGCGAGGACGATGTCGATCCGCCCGTCCTTGCGATCCTCGAAGCGGAGGATGCGTTGGCGGCCGATCAGGCGGTGCTTGACGATCCAGTGGAGCGAGCCGCCGATCAGCTCCTCCATCCGTTTTGGCCGCATCCGCGTGGCGACCCGCATTTCGCTGTCCTGAGTGCGCGCGGCGACGCGCTTTTCGAGCGATTCGACGGTGCGGCAGCCAAACGCGACCTTGGTCAGATGGAGATTAGGCACATCGCGCCAAGTGGCGTGCGGCCCGTGAACTCGCAATGACTTAGTGGACGATTCCCGACGCCGTGGCGAGGCCGAGCACGGCGAAATAGCCCATCGAATCGGTGACCATGGTCAGGAACACGCTGCTCGCCACGGCGGGGTCGGCGCCGGCGCGCTCGAGCGTCAGCGGGACCAGTACGCCGGCGAGGCCCGCGGTAATGATATTGACCATCATCGCGGCCCCGATCACCAGCCCTAGGGGAACGCTTTGCAGGACGAGGC
This sequence comes from Sphingomonas sp. URHD0057, assembly GCF_000620665.1. Lineage (GTDB taxonomy): Bacteria > Pseudomonadota > Alphaproteobacteria > Sphingomonadales > Sphingomonadaceae > Sphingomicrobium. The sequence continues at coordinate 368,230 of NZ_JIAU01000005.1, forward strand.
TGACGCCGAGGCCGAGCAGGAGCGCGATGGTCAGCCCGTTGAGGATCGCGACGCGGATCTCGCGGCCCACGGCGCGCCAGCGATTGGACCCGGTGAGTTGGTTGGTGGCGAAGGCGCGGACGGTCACGGCGAGCGTCTGGGTGCCGGCGTTGCCGCCGACTCCGGCGACGATCGGGCCCAACGCCGCGAGCACGGCGAGATGCTCGATCGAGTCGGTGAACTGGCGAATGATGGTCGCCGCGGCTAGCGCGGTGATGAGGTTGGCGACGAGCCAGCGCACGCGCGAGCGATAGCTCTCGACCACCGGCTCGTTGATGTCGCCTTCGTCGCCGACGCCGGACAGCAGCAGCACGTCCTCGCCCGCTTCTTCCTGGATGATGTGGACGATGTCGTCGACGGTGATCATCCCGACCAGCCGGTTGTCGTCGTCGACCACCGCGGCCGAAACGAGCGCATATTTCTGGAAGCGCAGCGCGACGTCTTCCTGGTCCATGTCGACCGGGATCAGCGTCTGATCCGGGACCATGATGTCGCTGACCGCTTGCCCCCGCGCCGTGCGCAGGATGGTCGAGAGCTTGCAGGTGCCGACGGGGTGGTGGCTGGGGTTGACGACAAACACTTCCCAGAAATCGTCGGGCAGCTCCTGCGTGGAGCGCAGATAGTCGATGACCTCGCCGACCTTCCAATGCTCGGGGACTGCGCAGACGTCGCGCTGCATCAGGCGGCCGGCGGATTCTTCCGGGTAGCTGAGCGCTTCCTCGACCGCGGCGCGGTCGTCCGGCTCCATCCGCTCGAGCACCGCTTGTTGCTCGTCCTTGTCGAGGTCCTCGATCAGCGCGACGGCGTCGTCGGTGTCGAGCTGGCCGGCGATGTCCGCAACCTGCTGCGGCTCCATCTCGTCGAGCAGGCCCTCGCGGACCCAGTCGTTCATCTCCGCCAGCACGTCCGCGTCGACGATGCCGGCGAGCGCCTTGACCAGCCCCTCGCGCTCGTCGCGCGCGGCCGCCTCGATCAGGTCGGCGACATCGGCGGGGTGAAGCGGCTCCACCAGTTTGCGGGCGGTTTCGTCGTCGCCGGCCTCGACCGCATCGAGCACCTTGTCGACGAACTCCGGCCGGAGCCGGGTTTCGTCGTCCATGACGGAATTGGCCCGGTCCGCGTCGACGGGGGGCGCGGCGGCGATGTGATCGCTCTCGCTCATACGCCTTCCCTCGTTGCGACCGGTCGCGCCCTCCTATGGTCGCGACCGCTCTGGCGCAAGCAGCCTCGGCTGCCTAAATCGCGCTCATCGTATCCTCTCGTGACGGAGCTTTCCCATGGCCAACGCCGACCGCCTGACCTTCAACCTTTCGACCGGCGGCGATGTCGTCATCAAGCTTCGGCCCGATCTTGCGCCCGGCCACGTCGCGCGGATCACCGATCTCGCCAACGGCGGCTTTTACGACGGTGTCGCCTTCCATCGCGTCATCCCCGGCTTCATGGCCCAGGGCGGCGACCCGACCGGCACGGGGACGAGCGGTTCCGACAAGCCCAACCTCAAGGCCGAATTCTCGGACGAGCCGCATGTGCGCGGGACCTGCTCGATGGCGCGGACCAGCAACCCCGACAGCGCCAACAGCCAATTCTTCATCTGCTTCGGCGACGCCGGCTTCCTCGACAATCAATATACCGTCTGGGGCGAAGTCGAGAGCGGCATGGAATATGTCGACGCGCTCCCGGTCGGAGAGCCGCCGCGCGAGCCCGGCAAAATCCTCAAGGCGACGGCTCACAAGGCCGGCGAATGACTGAAATCGTCATTGCGAGCGCAGCGAAGCAATCCAGCCTTGTGCAACTGGATTGCCGCGCAGCCTGTGGCTGCTCGCAATGACGAGGGTCGCGCTGATCACCGGCGCGTCGGCTGGCCTCGGGATCGAGTTTGCCCGGCGCCTGGCGAAGCGCGGGCATCGACTTGTCCTCGCCGCCCGCCGCACGGATCGGCTCGACGCGCTGGCGAAGGAGCTCGGCAACGCACGCGCCGTCGGGATCGACCTATCGAAACTGAGCGCTGCCGCAAAGCTCATGGCCGAGATTCAAACGGCGGGCGAAGAGGTCGACATCCTGGTCAACAACGCGGGCTTTGGGCTCATCGGACAATTTGCCGAACTCGACGCCGAGCGCCTTCGACAGATGATCGACCTCAATGTCGGAACGCTGACCGATTTGTGCCGCTCCGTCGCGCCCGGAATGATCGCGCGCAAATCAGGCGCGATCCTCAACGTTGCTTCGACCGCGGCTTTCCAACCCGGGCCGAAGATGGCGGTCTATTTTGCGACCAAGGCGTTCGTGCTGTCGCTGAGCGAGGCGCTGCACGAGGAATTGAAGCCGCACGGGATCAAGGTCAGCTGTCTGTGCCCCGGGCCGACGCGGACCGAGTTCGGGGATGTCGCCGGGTTCGGCGGCAACGGCCTGTTCGATCGCGTCGCCATGAACGCGAAGGACGTCGTCGAAGCGGGGCTCAAAGGTCTCGACAGAAACCGCGCAGTGGTCGTCGCCGGCTGGATGAACAAGCTGGTGGCCGCGAGCACCCGCTTCGCGCCGCGCCCGATCGCTCGCAAAATAGCGGGATCGATCAAATACTGAGGCGCCGTCCGTCGACGCGCCGTTTCGACTAACGGCTGATCACTTCGTCCCTTCAACCTTTACCCCCGCCGATCTTCGACCACGATCCCAGCCGATGAAGGGATTGCTTGGCTTAACAGTCCTCCTTGCTCTGCCGGCGGCCTCGCCGAGCAGCCCGCCCGCCGCAGCGTGCCCCGGAAGGCCGGCTTCCGAGCTCTTCGGGCTGGACTATGACGCTTTCGACACAAGCGGCGCGCCGTGCGCCTGGCGATCCTTGCTCGACCGGGGCTGCGTCGATGCCGCGGTTGCGACGCTGCAAGCCTACCGGAAGGCGGACGCCGGGCGGATGACGTCTCAGCAGCGCGACGAGCTCAGTTTCCACGTAGGCCAGGCGCTGGCGATGTCTGGTCGTGAACGGGAAGCCATTCCGCACTTCGAGAGTGCGGTCAGTCGGGACAGCGCGGCCGAATGGTCGGCTTATGTCGCGGCCAACCTCGGATTTGTCCGCAAGGATCGCAAGCAGGTCGAGGACGCGCTTGCCGCATACGAAAAAGTCGCCGGGCAGACTTCAATGCGGCTTGGCTTTATTCGCGGATTCCTGCGGTGCCCGGACAGGCCGTACATGGAAGCCGCGAGCTGCGGCATGTGACCACCGACAGACGCTCGATGGAACCTTCCGACTGGTAGCGCCGCTTTCCTTCCCTATTTTAGGCTCTCATAGGGGCCCGGGGCAGGAGAGCTTATGCCTGAAGCAGACACCATCGACCGAGCGAAGAGCCGTAAGGTCCAGGTCGCCAGCCTGCCGCCGGCCGACAGCGGCCGCGGGCTGGCTCGATTGCCCGAATCGCTGATGCAAGAACTCGGGCTTGCCGAGGGCGACGTGATCGAGATCACCGGCAAGCGGGCAACCGCGGCCCGGGCGATCCCGCCCTATGGCGAGGACCAAGGCATCGACATCATTCGGCTCGACGGCTTGCAGCGCGCCAACGCCGGTGTCGGCTCCGCCGATTATGTCGAAGTGCGCAAGGCGGCATCCAAGGCGGCAACCCGGGTCGTGTTCGCGCCGGCGCAGGCCAACATCCGGCTGCAGGGCTCGACCGACGCGCTCAAGCGGACCTTCGCCGGGCGCCCGCTGGTCGAGGGCGACACGGTCGCCACGGCGGGCCATCAACGCGTCAATGCCGACATGCCCGAGCATATCAGGCAGTTGCTAAATGCGCCCGCCTTCTCGCTCCAGGAGCTTCGGTTGGTCGTCGCGCAAACGACGCCCAAGGGCATCGTCCATATCGACGCCAAGACGATCGTCGAGCTGCTTCCCGAATATAAAGCGGAGGATGGCCAGCGCCGCGCCGACGTCACCTATGATGACTTGGGCGGCATGCGCGACACGATCGACGCGCTGCGCGAGATGGTCGAGCTTCCGCTGCGCCATCCCGAGCTGTTCCAGCGCCTGGGGGTCGACCCCCCCAAGGGCGTGCTGCTCCACGGCCCGCCCGGGACCGGAAAGACGCTTCTGGCCCGGGCCGTCGCCAACGAAAGCGCGGCCAAGTTCTTCAGCATCGCCGGCCCCGAGATCATGGGCTCGGCCTATGGCGAGAGCGAGCGCCGGCTGCGCGAGATCTTCGAGCAGGCCGCGCAGTCGGCGCCCTCGATCATCTTCATCGACGAGATCGATTCGATCGCGCCCAAGCGCGGCCAGGTCACGGGCGAGGCGGAGAAGAGGCTGGTCGCCCAGCTGCTCACTCTGCTTGATGGAATGGAACCGCGGCAGAACACCGTGGTCATCGCGGCGACCAATCGTCCGGAAGCGATCGATGAGGCGCTTCGCCGTCCCGGCCGCCTCGATCGCGAGATCATCGTCGGCGTCCCCGATCAGCCCGGGCGGCGCGAGATCCTCGGCATCCATACCCGCGGCATGCCGCTGGGGTCGGACGTGAATCTCGATGATTTGGCGCGGCGCACCTACGGGTTCGTCGGTGCCGATCTTGCCGCGCTGTGCCGCGAAGCCGCGCTGGAGGCGGTGCGTCGGATCATGCCCAAGATCAACCTCTCCGAGGACGTGATCCCGACCGAAATCCTCGATGCGCTATCCGTCGAGCTGCGCGATTTCGACAATGCGCTGAAGCGCGTGCAACCCTCGGCGATGCGCGAGGTAATGGTCGAGGCGCCGACCGTCGGCTGGGACGACATCGGCGGGCTCGACGAGCCGCGCGATCGCCTGCGCGAAGGCGTCGAGCTGCCACTCAAGCATCCCGAAGCGTTCAAGCGCCTCGGCATCCGCCCGGCCAAGGGGTTCCTCCTCTACGGCCCGCCGGGCACCGGCAAGACGCTACTGGCCAAGGCGGCGGCGCGGGAGAGCGAGGCGAACTTCATCGCCACCAAGTCTTCGGACTTGCTCAGCAAATGGTATGGCGAGAGCGAGCAGCAGATCGCGCGGCTGTTCAATCGCGCCCGCCAGGTGGCGCCGACGATCATCTTCATCGATGAGCTCGACAGCCTGGTGCCGGCGCGCGGCGGCGGTCTTGGCGAGCCGCAAGTCACCGAGCGGGTGGTCAACACCATATTGTCGGAGATGGACGGGCTCGAGGAACTGCAGAATGTCGTCGTGATCGGAGCGACCAACCGGCCGACGCTGATCGACCCGGCGCTCCTTCGTCCGGGCCGGTTCGACGATTTGATTTACGTCGGCACCCCGGATGTGGCTGGACGACGCCGAATCTTGGCGATCCATACTCGCAACATGCCGCTGGGGAAGGACGTCGATCTCGATGCTTTGGCGAAGCGGAGCGAACGGTTCACCGGCGCCGACCTCGAGGACCTTGTCCGCCGGGCCGGGCTGACCGCGCTCCGCCGCGGGCTCGATTCGGCCACCGTCACCATGGCCGACTTCGATGCCGCCATGACCGAGACCCGGGCATCGGTGACGCCCGAGATGCTCGAGGAATATGAGAGCATTCAGGAGACGCTGAAGAGCGAGGCGACGCGCCCGCTGGGCGGGATCGGCTTCGTCCTTCCGGGCATGCTCCACCCACGGGCAGGCGGCAAGCCGGATTAGCCGGCGAGCCGCGCCCGCCCGAACCAGGCGAGGCCGAGCAACATCAGCGCGAAGACGGCGAACGGCAGATCGTGGTTGAGGCCGTAAAGCAGGATGCCGACCGTCGGCGCCAGCACATAGCTGATGCCGTTGGCGGCGGTGATCACCCCCGCGACGGCGCCCTGCTCCGACAACGGCACAGCAAGCGACGCGCCGGCGGTGAAGCCCGGCCGGGTGAAGCCGAATCCAACCGACGCGAGGGCGAAACCGAGCGTGATCCCGTAGAGGTCGTGCGACAGCATCGTCCCGACCAGGCCGGCGGCGCCGATGAGGGCTCCCCAGAGGATCAGCGCGCGCGGGCGGAGGTTGAGCCGCGGGATCAGGCCCCACTGCGCCCCCAGCGTCGCTGCGGCGCCGGCCATCATGACGATCGAGATCGGCCCCTCCGAGCCCCATGGCGGCAAGCGTAGCCGGTCGATGACGAAGAAACCGAGGCAGGTCAGAATCGCGGCCTGGGCATGGCCGGCGACCACGCCCGCGATGATCCACGGGCGGATTCGCTGGTCATTCCACTTGAGCCGACGAGTGCGGCGCGGCGCCGTGGCGGCGAGCACGCTGGCGCCGGTCGGCGGCGTCGCCAGCGACGGATAGCTCATGGCGGCACCATGCCCGGAGCGCCGGCCTTTCCGGTCATTGGGCAGCCACAGGATGATCGAAATGACGACCGCCAGACCGATCAGCGAGAAGGCGAACAGGGGCCCGGCCAGGCCGACCAACGGAAGCACGAACAAGGGCGCGACGGCCGGGCCGATGATCGTGCCGAGGCCGAATGAGGAGGACAAAGCCGAAAGCGCCGCGACCCGGCCGCTGCGCCGCGTCCTTGAAGCCAGGTAAGCCTGCGTCGCCGAAGGGGTCGCGCAGCCGAGACCGCCGTAGATCGCGCGGAGAATCGCAAACAGGCCGAAGGTGAGTGCGCCGCCGATCCACCGGTGAAGGCCGGCGTATAAGGCGATGCCGCACAGCACCATCGAAACGATGAAGCCGCTGACGCCCATGATGGTCAGCGCCTTGCGGCCGTGATGATCGCTTTTTTCGGCCCAATACGGCGCGAGCGCGACCCACAGCACCGCCGACCAGGTGTAGGCGATGGCGACCCAGAAATCGTCGATGCCGATGGAGCGGCCGATCGCCGGCATGACGGATTGCAGAGCGGTGTTGCCCGCCGCTGCGACCAGCATCGCCGCGTATAGAAGTAGGAAGTGCGACGTGGTCAGCGCCGAGGCGCCGACGCCGCGCGTGCCTGCGATATGCGATGCGGCCGCTCCGGACGGACCGGAGCGGCGCGCATTCAGCGGCCTAGTGAGCGCCACCCGCCAGCGCCGCGAGCAGCAGCAAAGCGACGATATTGGTGATCTTGATCATCGGGTTGACGGCCGGACCGGCGGTGTCCTTGTAGGGGTCGCCGACCGTGTCGCCGGTCACCGCGGCCTTGTGGGCTTCCGAGCCCTTGCCGCCGTAATTGCCGTCCTCGATATACTTCTTTGCATTGTCCCAGGCGCCGCCGCCGCTGGTCATCGAGATGGCGACGAACAGCCCGGAGACGATCACGCCGAGCAGCAGAGCGCCGACCGCGGCGAGCCCGTTCTCCTTGCCGGCCACGGCGCCGATCGCGAAATAGACGACGATCGGGGCAAGCACCGGAAGAAGGGACGGGAGGATCATCTCGCGGATGGCGGCCTTGGTGACGAGGTCGACGGTGCGCGCATAATTGGGCCGCACCGAGCCATCCATGATGCCGGGATTGTCGCGGAACTGCTGGCGGACCTCCTCGACCACGGCGCCGCCGGCGCGGCCGACGGCGGTCATGCCCATCGCACCGAACAGGTACGGCAGCAGCGCGCCGAGGAGCAGGCCGACGATGACGTACGGGTTCGACAGGCTGAACAGGGTGTCGAGGTCGGACGTAACGCCGATCGAGCCCCCGAACTCGCGAAGATCGGCGGTGTAGGCGCCGAACAGCACCAGCGCGGCAAGGCCCGCCGAACCGATCGCGTAGCCCTTGGTCACCGCCTTGGTCGTGTTGCCGACCGCGTCGAGGGCATCGGTCTTGTGCCGCACTTCCTCCTCGAGACCGGCCATTTCGGCGATGCCGCCGGCATTGTCGGTGACCGGGCCGTAGGCGTCGAGCGCGACGACCATCCCGGCCAGCGCAAGCATCGCCGACGCGGCGAAGGCGACGCCGAGGAAGCCCGCGAGCTGGAAGCTGGCGATCAGGCCGACGATGATGACGATGGTCGGCAGCGCAGTCGATTCGAGGCTGATGGCCAGGCCCTGGATGATGTTGGTGCCGTGGCCGGTCTGGCTGGCGCGAGCGATCGACTGCACCGGGCGGTAGTTGGTGCCGGTGTAATATTCGGTGATCCAGACGATCAGCGCGGTCACCGCAAGGCCGACATAGCTGGCCCAGATGATATTCGTCGCCGGGAAGCTGAGCCCGCTCGACGTCGTGATCGTCTGGTTGAGGTTTCCGCCCAGCGCATACCAGATGGCCGCGGGAATCAGGATGGCGCCGCCGATCGTCGCGACCCAGAAGCCCTTGTAGAGCGCGCCCATGATCGAGCCCTTGGCGCCGAGACGCACGAAGTAGGTGCCGATGATCGAGGTGATGATGCACACGCCGCCGATCAGCAGCGGGAGGGTCATCAACGGCAGCAGCAGGGGCGATGAGCCGAGCGCCAGCGCGACCGACACCATGGTGATGCCGACGGTGACGACATAGGTCTCGAACAAATCGGCGGCCATGCCGGCGCAGTCGCCGACATTGTCGCCGACGTTATCCGCGATCACCGCCGGGTTGCGCGGATCGTCCTCCGGGATTCCGGCCTCGACCTTGCCGACGAGATCGGCGCCGACGTCGGCGGCCTTGGTGAAGATGCCGCCGCCGAGACGGGCGAAGATCGAGACCAGGGATGCACCGAGCGCGAGTGCGGTCAAAGCAGTGACGACCGGGCGGTCATTCGGCGCAAAGCCCGCGGGACCGATCAGGTAGAAGAACAGCCCGGTGATCGCGAGCAAGGCCAGCCCGGCGACGAGCATGCCGGTGATCGCGCCGGCACGGAACGCCGTGGTGAGGCCGCTCTGCAGGCTGTGACGAGCGGCTTGGGCGGTGCGGACGTTGGCGCGCACGGAAATGTTCATGCCGATGAACCCGGTGGCGCCCGACAGGATCGCGCCGAGCACGAACGCGGCGGCGCTGAGGCCGCCGAGAAAGAAGAAGATGATGGCGGCAACGATCACACCGACGATGGTAATCGCGGTGTACTGGCGGCGGAGGTAGGCGCCAGCGCCTTCCTGGATCGCGGCCGCGACCTCGATCATGCGCTGGTTGCCGGCCGACATGGCGAGCACCTGGCGGCTTGTGAAAATCCCATAAAGGACCGCGATAAGGCCGCAGGCCATTGCAATATAAAGCACGTTCATCGGTTCAATTTTCCCTGTTTCGCAGGCAGGTGGACGCGGCCGGAGAAACGGCGGCCGCCCGGAAATCGGCGCGTGTTTAGGGGTGGTTTGCGCGGCTTGCAACCGCGCGAATTGAACCGCGACTAGTGGATCAGAAGCGCGAGCGTCATGCCCGAGACCAGCCCGCTAAGGCCGATCAGCCATTGGCGCAGAGGATAACCCGCGATGTTCATGGCCCAACCTCTCCGGCAGCTCGACCGGCCGACCATTGCTGATCAGCCGGATCGCGGGGTCGCCCGCTTCGAACGCCCCGACCGCGGTGATTCTCGTGCCTTTTGGTAAATTAAGCGTTGAAGGGTCGAAGTCGGGGTCAAAGGCGCCGAGCAAGGCATAATCGTCGCCGCCGGTCGCCGCGAACAGCCGCTCCTCTCGAGATTCGCCGCGGACGGCGCGAAAGTCGGCGGACAGCGGCAGAACGTCGAGATCGACGACCGCCGCGCAGCCGCTCGCTTCGGCCATTCGCAGAGCGTCGAGCAGCAAGCCGTCAGATACGTCCATCATTGCATGGGCATGCGGTGCGAGAACCTGGCCGGCGCCGAGCTGCGGGATCGGTCGGCGGAAGGCGTCGACGAGCGGCCCAGTCGCGCGCGGATCCCCATGAAGTTGCGCGAGCCCGGCGGTCGAATCGCCCACCGTCCCAACCAGCCACAGCCGGTCGCCTGGCTTGCCGTCGGCGCGGTGAGGCACGCGTTCGCCCGCGCGCCCAAGCGCGGTCAGGCCGAGCACGCGCGGAGCACCGGCTGGCAGCGCGATGGTGTCGCCGCCGATCAACGGTAGCGCATAGCTCTCGCAGGCGGCCTCGATTCCGGTCAGGAACTCGGCTTCCCACTCGTCGTCGCCGCAGATCGTCAGCGACAGCAGCGCCCCGGCAGGCGTCGCGCCCTTGCCGGCAAGGTCCGACAGATTGACCGCGACCAGCTTCCAGCCGACGCTCGCCGGCGGGTCGGAGGGCAGGAAATGAACGCCTTCGGCAATGCTGTCGTGGGTGATGATCAGACCGTCGAGGACGGCTACATCGTCGGTCAGGTGGCGAGCCGCCGGATCGGTGGCGATCGCCTGCAGCCGCGCAATGACCTCGGCTTCTCTCACTTCTTCCCTCCCCCTTGATGGGGGAGGGTGGGGTGGGGGTGGCGGTCGAGCAGGGCCGCGGCAAGAACCGAGTGCACACCGTCAGGATTGCCAAGCACATCATTGTTCCAAAATCGCAGAACCTGATAGCCTTCTGCTTCGATCAGCGAGGTTCGATGTCTATCGGATTCCTGAGTGTGCTGACCGCCATCAATCTCAATGACGATTTGGACACGGTGGCTGGCGAAATCGGCGACGAAAGAGCGGATCGGGACCTGCCGGCGAAACCGAGCCGTGGAAAAGCTCTCACGAAGCGATCGCCACATGGCTCGCTCGGCATCGGTCATGTTCGCGCGCAATTCGCGAGCGCGAGTGGTTGAGCCGATTGCCGGGCGATACTTCATCGGTCGCGCTTTACGACGGACGCCACCCCCACCCAACCCTCCCCCATCGAGGGGGAGGGCTTTTATGCCCGCGCCTGCTTCGCGATTGCGTCGAGCAGGCCATTGACGAAGCCGCTTTCGCGCTTGTCGTAGAAGGCGTGGGCGACGTCGACATATTCGCTGATCACCGAGCCGACCGGCACATCCGGGCGCGCGATCAGCTCATAGGCCCCGGCGCGAAGGATCGCCCGCATCGGCCGGTCGAGGCGCTCGAGCGACCAGCCTTCGGCGAGGCGAGCGGCGATCAGGCGGTCGAGCTCTACGCGCCGAGCGTCGACCCCGCTGACGATGTCGTCGAAGAAATCGCGCTCGGCATCGTGATATCGCTGGTCCTCTATGGTCGCCCCGAGGCGATGATCGTGGAATTCCTTAAGCAGCCGCGCGACCGGCGTGCCCTCCATTTCCTGCTGGTACAGCGCCTGGACAGCGGCAAGACGAGCAGCGGACCGCGATCTCGAACGAGCGGTTGCGCTCACGGGTAGCTCACCGTCTTCGGAACCTCCGGCAGTGGAATGAACTCCTGGTCGTCGCCCGGAATCAGGGGGAAGCGCTGCGCCTTCCAATCCTCTTTGGCCTGGTTGATCCGGTCGCGCGACGAGGAGACGAAGTTCCAGAAGACGTGGCGCGGCGTCGAAAATGCGCCGCCGCCCATCAGCATCAGCCTGCCGCCGCCGTCACTCGACAGACGCGCCTGGTGGCCTGGTCGAAGTACGTAGAGAGTGAACGCCTCGAGGCGTGCACCGTCGAGAGTCGCTTCGCCGCCGACCACCATCACCGCTCGCTCGTCGGCTTCGGCCTCGATTGGGAGGTCGGATCCGGCTCCAAGCTCGATATCGGCGTAGATCGTCGGTGAGTGGCAGGGCGTTGCGGCGGTGGCGCCCCACAGGCTTCCCATGAGCACTCGAGCGCGGGCGCCGCCATCCTCCACGACCGGGAGCCCGTCCGCGGCGACATGATCGAAGGCGGGGTCGAGCTCTTCCTTGCCGTCGGGCAAAGCAAGCCAGGTCTGCATGCCGTAAAGGCTCGGGCCGTCCGCGCGCACGGCCTCCGGCGACCGCTCGGAATGGACGATGCCGGATCCCGCGGTCATCAGGTTGATCGCCCCGGGCTCGATCACCGCGTGAGAGCCGATGCTGTCGCGATGCTCGATCGCTCCCTCGAACAGATAGGTGACGGTCGCGAGGTTGATGTGGGGGTGTGGCCGCACATCCATGCCCTGCCCGGGCGGCAGGCGCGCCGGGCCGAATTCATCTACGAAGATGAACGGGCCGACCATGGTTCGCTGGCGCGATGGGAGGGTGCGATGAACCCTGAACGCGCCGAGGTCGTGGGTGACCGGCGCGATCGTCATTTCGAAGTTGGAATCCATGCCGCGCGCTTAGCCCGGCAATGGGCCGGGCGAAAGCCGCCGCGAGTTCCCGCAAACATTACAGGAGCTTAACAATCGTTCATCTGGGCTTCAGGCTCAACTGAGCTTTAGCTGTTGTTTCGGGGGACTAACGGAGGGCGGCGGCCGCTGCTCTTCCCTCGCCATACAACCCGTTTTCGCTGCCTGCCGGCACCCCATGCCGCGCGGAACGCGGACCCGCACGCCAACAAGGGACCGATTTTCACATGCGCCTTCTTCTCGCTTCGACCGCCATCGGCACGCTCTCCGCACTCTCTGCCCCCGCCCTCGCCGCCGAGACGACGATCAGCACTGCGGTCACCAACCCGGTTTCGACCGGCGGCAACGATATTCACATTACCAGCACCGGCTCGGTCAAGCCGAGCGGGGGAGCCGCAGTTACGATCGACTCCTCGAACACCGTCAAGAATGAAGGCACGATCGCGATCAAGGGCGCCAACGGCTCGACGGGGATTCTCGCCAACACCAACCTTGCCGGCGACATCACCAACAGCGGCACGATCACCCTGGACGAAGACTTTACCCCGACGGACACCGACACGGACGGCGATCTCGACGGGCCATTCGCCCAGGGCAGCGGCCGTTTCGGCATCCATGTCCTCGGCGGCGGATTGTTCACCGGCAACATCGCCAATAGCGGCACGATCACGATCGAAGGGAATCAGTCTGCCGGTATCGCGGTCGACAGCACGTTGTTTGGGTCGCTCAGCCAGAACGGCAAGATCACGGTCCTCGGCGACAACAGCTTTGGCATCCACACCGGCGCTGTCGCCGGCAACGTCGTCTTCGGAAGTGCGAACGCGATTGCCGTCCAGGGCCAGAATTCCGTCGGCGCCCAGATCGGCGGCGATATTGGCGGTGTCCTCATCGTCCAGGGAACCATCGCGTCCACCGGCTACCGCAGCACGACGGCGCCGACCGACGTTTCCAAGCTCGATGCCGACGACCTTCTCCAGGGCGGCTCGGCCCTGGTCGTGGGCGGCAGCGTCGGCGGCGGCGCGCTGATTGACGGCACAGCTACGATCACGACCTTCGGCGCGGCACCGGCGATGGTGATCGGATCCGCGACGCAGGACATCAATATCGCGCTGGTTCCGACGACGGACGCGGGAATCGTGATCAAAGGAGCGGTCGGCGGCGCCGGTGTCTATGCCGGAGTCAGCGGCACCGGCCTTTCGATCGGTGGAATGGGGCACGCCGTAAACGTCACCGGGGGCCTGACGGTGACCGGCGGTGTGGCCGCGACCTCGCTCGATACGAACGCGACGGGCATTCATATCGGCGCCGGCGCGACCGTCCCGCAGATTCACGTCAACGGCACGGTCACCGCGGCCGGCGCGGGGACCAGCGGCTCGGCGGCTCAGGCGATCGTGATCGACGCTGGAGCAACCGTGAACGTGATCGCCAACAGCGGCACGATCGCCGCGACCCGCTCGGGGAGCAGCGGCACTGCCGCGGCCATCGTCGATCACTCGGGAACGCTGGGCCTGATCCAGAACAACGGCCAGATCGGCATCACCAACGCCGCCGACATCGGCGATAACGCGACGGCGATCGACGTCCGCGCGACCGCGACCGGGGCGGTCGTGCGCCAGATTGCCGCGGCCAGCGGCGGCGCGGCGCCGCTCATCTCCGGCAGCATCCTGTTCGGTACCGGCAACGACACGCTCGACATCCAGGCCGGCAAGGTCATCGGCAAGGTCGATTTCGGCGGCGGCGCGGACGTTCTTAGCCTGACCGGGGCATCACTGTTTCGCGGGACGCTGCTGAACAGCGCCGGCGCCGCCGTGACCGTCGGGACCGGCTCCACCCTCGACCTCAAGAACCTGGAGGCGGTCAATCTCGCCTCGCTGACCACGGCCGCGGGCGGTCAGCTCGGCGTCACCATCGGCGAGGACGGCCACACGCTGTATAATATCAGCGGTGCGGCGGCCTTTGGCACGGGAACCAAGATCCTGGTGACGCTCGACCATGTCGGCACCGCGTCGGGGACCTACACGATCATCGATGCGGAAACGCTGACCGGGTTCGAGAACCTCACCAGCTCGATCGTCACTTTGCCGTTCCTGTTCACCAGCACGCTGACGGCCGATGCGGCGAATGCCGCGGTCAAGCTCAATGTGCACCTGAAGGGCAGTGGCGAGCTTGGCCTCAACCGGTCCGAGGCCGCGATCCTCGGCGCCGCGCTCGATGCTGCGGATGCGGATAATGCGATTGCCGCGGTGTTCCTCGCCGCGGGCGACAGCGGCACGATCAAGAGCACGCTTCAGCAACTGATGCCCGACCATGCCGGCGGCGCCTTCGAGGCGGCGACCAAGGGCACGCGCCTGTCCGGCGACTTCCTCGCCGACCCGACCCCGCTCAACAATTTGTGGATCCAGCAGGTTGTCTGGGGCTCGAGCAAAGCGATCCGCGACACCGCCAGCTACAACATCGGTGGGTGGGGCTTCACCGGCGGCTACGACCTGCCGATCGGCAAGGTGGGCAGCGTCGGCCTGAGCGCGACCTGGCTGACGGCAAGCGATGAAAAGGGCGGCACCGAGCTCTTCAGCAACCATTATGAGGGCGGCGTCTATTTCCGCGGCGGCACCGGGCCGCTCCGCTTGTGGGGCCGGGCGACTGCCGGGCGCGTCAACTTCGACAGCACCCGCAACTTCGCCTCGACCGTCGGCGGCACGATCATCAACCGCACGTCCAAGGGCAAGTGGAACGGGGATCTCTACTCCGGCAGCGCGGGAATCGCCTATGACATGCGGATGGGACGGTTCAGCCTGCGCCCGCACGCTTCGATCGAATATCTGAAGCTGACCGAGAAGGGCTACACCGAGACCGGCGGCGGCGGGGCGTTCGACCTCACCGTGCGCAAGCGGTCGAGCGACGAGACTGCGGCCAACGCCCTGCTCGCCGTCGGCTACGACTTCAGTGGCGACCCCGAGGCGGGGATGATGAGGTTCGAGCTCGAAGGCGGGCGCCGCGAAATCCTCAGCGGCAAGCTCGGCTCGACCACCGCCTCGTTCGGCACCGGCGATCCGTTCACCCTCGACCCCGAGCAGCGCACCAGCGGCTGGCGCGGCGCGGCCCGCTTCATTGCTGGCGGTTCCCCGGTGTCGGTCGCGGTCGAAGGCAGCGCCGAGGAGCAGCAGAGCAAGCTGTCGATGGGCGGCCGAGTCTCCGTCAGCTTCCAGTTCTAGCCCGGCCGGTGGGGGCGGCGCTTATCGCCGCCCCTTACTCGTTCGGCGCGACTGCCTTGGCGGAATCGAACCCTTCGCGCTACGTTCGTAGCGAAATGGCAATGTCGCTCATCATCATCGACGATTTTCTCGCGGAACCGGAGGTGCTCCGGCAAAGGGCGCTCAGCCTCAAATATGAAAATGCCGGGACTTATCCTGGACGCAACTCGATCGAGCGGATCAAGATCGAAAGCCTCGCGGATGAGGTTTCTTTCATCGTTCGGGAACGCCTGTGTGAGCCAACTCCGCCGCAATCGCACGCCAAGTGCCGGCTAACGCTCGCGAGCGACAACGAGCCCGGACGAATCCACGTCGACCCGAGCGTCTGGTCGGGAATTCTTTATCTCAGCCGTCCCGAAGATTGCCGTGGGGGCACCGAATTCTATCGGCATATTCCAACGGGCACGGACGAGGTTCCAAGGAAGGTCGAGCAAATCAATGCCCTGGGATACGCGGCCTCGGCGGAAATGGGTCATCAGATACTCGAGAAGGACGGGGGCGACCGATCGAAATGGGAACTCACGATGACGGTTCCCATGCGGTACAACCGCCTGGTGCTGTTGAGGCCTTGGCTCTGGCACACCTCCGGTCCCGGCTTCGGGGATTCAGCCGAAAACGGTCGGCTGGTCTACCTCATGTTCTTCTTCAGGCCGGCCCCGCTGCATCCTCCTCAGGCGCGGAAGCCTTGATCGACAAGGCGTGGACGCGTTCGCGCATGAGGTCGCCGAGCGCGGCATAGACCATGCGCTGGCGCTCAACGCGGGACTTGCCGGCGAAGGCGGGGCTCTCGATTGTCAGTGAGAAATGGCTCTCGCCGGCGGGGTTGTAGCCGCCGTGCCCGCGATGCTGCTCGCTGTCGTCGACCAGCTGGATGCGGGTCGGCGAAAGCGCCGAGTTGAGCCGCTCGAGCATCTCGGTTGCGACCGGGCCGGGGTGCGCAGCGTTCATCGCCCTTATATAGGGAGGTTCGATGGCATCGCGTCAGTCCAAATTACACGGCCGGGTCGAAGGGGCGAGGGCGCATTGCGCGGTCCCGGGATGCCGCGCGCCGGGCGAGTTCAAGGCGCCGCTGGCGCCATCCGATTTCGATGGGCCTGGAAGCTGGCGCTTCCTCTGTCTCGACCATGTTCGCGAGCACAACACGAAGTATAATTTCTTCGAGGGCATGAGCCCGGACGAGATCAGCGAGGCGCAAGGCCCGCTGGCCGGCTGGGACCTGCCGAGCCGCAAGTTCGCGGCCAACGGCGCCGACCCGCCGCCGCGGTGGAGCGATTTTTCGGACCCGCTCGATGCGATTTCGACGCGGTTCGGCCGCATGCGGGACGGCCAGACATCGCGCTTCGGCAAGGCGGAGCGGCAGGCGCTGTCGGTCCTGGGCCTGGGCGAGGACGCCGATCGCCATGCCGTGCGCAAGCGCTATTCGCAGCTGGTGCGGCGCTATCACCCGGACCGGAACGGCGGCGACCGCTCGCACGAGGCACGCCTCGGCGCGGTGATCGAGGCCTATCAGTTGCTGAGGAAAGCGGCGGCTTTCGCCTAATCGCGGTCGGGCGCGCCGAGCGGGAAATAGTGACGATACGGGCGTGCCTCGTCGACCACGCGGGCGACTGCGGGGTGGGCGAGCAGGCGCGCGCGGTAGGCGGCGAGCTGCGGCTGCTGATCCCGGATCGGCTCCACCCAGTCGGCATAGAAAAGCGACGGCGCAGCTGCGCAGTCCGCCAAAGTGAATTTGTCGCCAACCGCCCACGGGTCGCCGAGCTGACCTTCGATCCAGTCATAAGCGACGTTGAGGCTCTCGCGCGCTTTCTCCACGCCGTAATGGTCACGGCTGCCTTCCGGCCGAAGCGGATCGGTCGAGATCTTGGACATGTTTTCCATCACGTGAAGGTCGAAGAAGCGGTCGAGGAAGCGGACTCGCTGCTCCATCTCGCCCGGCGGAATCCACCGGTTCTCGCCCGGATAATGGGCGTCGAGATATTCGATGATCGGCGTGGTTTCGATGATCGGCTCTCCGTCGTCGAGGAGGATGGGGAACTTGCCGAAGGGCCAGTGACGCCTCAGCTCCTCGAAATTCTCCGGATGGTCCTGCTCGAGCAGCTTGTACTCGAAGGGAGTCCCGTTGGCGTAGAGCGCGATCAGCACCTTCTGGCAGTAGGACGAGAAAGGGTGCGCGAAGAGTTGAAGGCTCATGCCTCCTCTTTCGCCCATTTGCCGCGGCGCTCAAGCTCCGCCTCGCTCGGCGGCTTGGTCTCGAAGCTGCCGGTCGGAACCTCTCCAGCCGGTTCATAGATCGTCGTGACCACGCCCGTCCCCGACACGAAATGGTCGACAAGCTTCAACGCGCCCGGCCCCGCGGACCCGTCGAAGATGCGCTTGCCCTCGCCCAGCAGCACCGGGAAGGTCATCAGCACCAGCCGGTCGATGAGCCCGGCGGCCAGCAGCGGCACATAGAGCGTGCTGCTGCCCTGGATGAGCAAGTCGCGCCCTTCGCTTCGCTTGAGCTCTGCGACGGCGTCGACGCCGTTGCCCGACAGCCTGTGGCTATTGTCCCAGTCCAGCGGCGCATCCGAATGGGTCAGCACATATTTGTTGATGCGCTGGAATTTCTCCCCGATCGGATTGTCCTGGTTGTAGGGCCAGTAAGCGGCGAAGATGTCGTAGGTCCGCTTGCCCAGCAGCAGGTCGTAGTCGCCGCCGATGATCTGCTCGAACGGCCCCATGTGCTCGTCCCAGAAGGGCTGAACCCAGCCGCCGAACTTGAAGCCGTCGGACGGGTCCTCCTCGGGCCCGCCCGGCGCCTGCATGACGCCGTCCAGCGACAGGAAGACGGCGCCGGTCAGCTTACGCATCGGCGGGTTCGCCGGCGAGCGCGGCTTCGATCGTCGCGACGTCGATCTTGCGCATGTCCATCATCGCCTGGAACGCGCGCTTGGCAGCGGCGCGGTCGGGATTGTCCATGGCTTCGAGAAGCACGCGCGGAGTGATCTGCCACGAGAAGCCCCACTTGTCCTTGCACCAGCCGCACATGCTTTCCTCGCCGCCGTTCTGCGTGATCGCGTTCCAGTAGCGGTCGGTCTCCGCCTGATCTTCGGTGACGACCATGAAGCTCACCGCCTCATTGGGTTTGAAGTTGGGGCCGCCGTTGAGGCCGACGAACGATTGGCCGAGGACGGCGAAGTCGACGGTCAGCTCGTCGCCCTGTTCGCCGCCGGGAAAGTCCGATGACGCCGAATGAGGCTTGCCGACATGGGTGTCCGGGAAGACCGAGGCGTAGAATTCGGCGGCCTTGCGGGCTTCGCCCTTGTCGAACCACAGGCAGGTCGTGAGTTTGCTGGTCATTATTTCCTCCTAGAATTGCGTTTGGCGTGAAGGACGAGCGTGTTGCCGGGGCCGTGGACGGCGGCGAACAACAGGCCGGCAATGAAGGTGAAGTGATCTATGAAGAACCCGAACTCCATCGGGTTGTTGCTCCACCGGTCCGGGCCGTGAAACGACACGCCGAGAAACAGCACGTAGGCAATCGCCACGATCGCGGCCTCGGTGAAGTACAGGCCGGTCAGGAACGCGAGCGCCAGCGCAACCTCGAAGAACGCCGCGACCCAGGCCAGCAGGAGCGGGAAGGGGAAGCCCGCTCCTGCGATCTGAGCGGCCGTCGCGTCCATGCCCATCAGGGCGACTTGAACGCGGCGGCCATGCCGAAGACGAATGCGAAGATCAGCCTCGCGACCAGGATTGCGGCGGTTTTCATCTCGCCGCCTACTTGCGCGGGCCGACGAGGCCGAACGAGGCGCCCTGAGGGTCGATCGCGTTCGCCGCGAACTCGCCGCCGGGGATCTCCATCGGTCCGTTGACCACCTGCCCGCCGCCGGACTTCACCGCCTCGGCGGCGCGGTCGATGTCATCGACGCCGATGTAATAGGTCCATTTGGTGACCGGCAGCTGCGGCGGCTTGGGCATGACGGCGCCGATGTTCGTGCCGTGGCTCTGGATGAAGCGGTATTTGCCCATCTCGCCCATGTCCATGTCGCCCTCCTGGCTCCAGCCGAACTGGTCGCGATAGAAGGCGATGGCGCCGTCGGGGTCGGTGGTCGCGAGTTCGTTCCATCGAACATGCTGCGGCTTGTCGACCGAGAAGACGTCGCTCGCCTGCTTTTCCTGCCCGGCGGGCGGAATCGGCTTCATTACATAGAACGGCGCACCCTGGGGATCGGCGACCATCGCGATGCGGCCGACATTCGGAATATCGAACGCTGCCAAAAGCACCTTGCCGCCAGCCTGCTCGATCGATGCAACGGTCGCGTCGACGTCGTCGACGTTGAGATAGCCGAGCCAGATCGGGCGCGCGCCGTGCGACACCATCTCGCCGGTCAGCCGCATCACGCCGCCGGCCATTCTGCCGTCGCTTCGGCCGATCATCCGATAATCCATCTCGCCCGACGGCTGGGGCTCGATGGTCCAGCCGACGACCGCGTCGTAGAACGCCTTGGCTGCGACCGGATCGGGCGTGATCAGCTCGTACCAGATGTAGTCGCCCGGTGGATTCGGCCCGTTGTCATTGGTCGAGGTCGTGGTTGCAGCGTCCCGAACGTCAGTCATGGTTCGATCTCCTCGTTTCTAAAAATGTGTCGGCGAGTCAGGCGTTGATGGGCGTCCGAGCGTCGGCGGTGTCGACGATCTTCTCGAAGCCGCCCCAGAACATGCGCTTGCCGTCGAAGGGCATGCCTTCGGGCTTGAGGCTCTCGTCGGACATGATTGCCTTCCACGCATCGTCACGCGTGGCCTTGTCCGGCCATTCGATGAACGAGAAGACCACGCCTTCGCCGTCCTCGGCCTTCACCGCGCGATAGAAGTCGGTGACTTCGCCTTTCGACACGTCATCGGAGAAAGCTTCCACGACGCGAGTCGCACCGTTCTGACGGAACACCTTGGCCATTTTCGAAGCGAGCTCGCGATAGGCATCGCGGTTCGCTTCAGGGACTGGCACGACGAAGCCGTCGGTGTAGCTGCCGCCGCCCGAGCCTTCTTCGACGATGGCCTCGAACCCGCCCATGATCATGCGCTTGCCGTCGAACGGCATGTTCTTGCCCATGTCCGCCATGCGCGGGTCGCTCATGAACTTCTCGTTCGCGGCGTCGCGCGCCTGCCGGTTCGGATATTCGAAGAACGCGAGCACCGCCTTCTCGTCCGGCCTGGCATCGACAGCTTTGTGGAAGTCGGTGACCTTGCCTTCGGGGACGTCGTCGTCCCACGCTTCGAAATGCCGTCCGATTCCGAACTCGGGCGAAAGCGAAGCGAATTCGCTCGCATGCTTCACATAAGCGTCGCGGTTCGCTTCCGGCACCGGCGCGATGAATCCTTCGAAGTAGGTCATGCTGCAACTCCCTCGGGTTGGTGCTCGCGGAACGTCGCGAGCTGATCGGACAAGGCTTGCTGAAATGCGGGGCGGGCCTCGGCGCGCTTGAGGAACTCGACGAGATTGGGGAACTCCGCGACGAGGCCGCAGTGGCGCAGGAAGCGCAGAGTCGTCGTCATGACCAGGTCGCCGATGGTGAAGCGGTCACCCTCCAGCCACGTCTTGTCGCCGAGCCATGCGGACAGGCGCTTGAGCTTCAGCCTGGCGAAATCCTCGGCGTCCGGACGGCGCAGCTTCGCCCATTCCTCGCCATTGTAGAATACGTCGATGAGAAGCAGGTTGAGGATCGCCGGCTCGACGCTGTTGAGCGCGGCGTAGGTCCACTGGATCGCGCGGAAACGGCCCTTGGAATCGCGCGGCAGCAGCGCCTCGCTTTTCTCGCCGATATATTGGACGATCGCGCCGCTCTCGAAGATCTGGAGGTCGCCGTGGCGAAGGATCGGGACCTGGTCGAACGGCTGCTCCTTCAGATATTCAGGCGGGCGCTGCTGGTCGAGCAGCTGGACCTTATAGTCGAGGCCGGCTTCCTCGAGCGCCCAGCGGGCGCGGAGGTCGCGGACGACACCCTGGGCGAACTCGGGGACCCAGCGGAACGCGGTGATCTCGATGTCGGCATTGGGACTGATCGGCATCTTGAGAGCCCTCCCTTAAAGCGCGGTTGCAATGGCGTCATGGACAGCGCTCGCGCCTTGCGCGGCGGCGGCGGGGTCCATCCACATGATTTCCCAGATGTGACCATCGGGGTCGGCAACGCTACGTCCGTACATCACCCCATAGTCCTGTTTGGGCGACGGATCAGCAGCGCCGCCAGCCGCTACAGCTTGTTCTACCGTCGAGTCGACGCTTTCACGGCTATCTGACGACAGGCACAGCAATACCTCGGACCCCGCAGTTGCGTCAGCGATCGGCCGCGGCGTGAAATGCCTAAACTTGTCGTGCGTCAAGAGCATGACATGGATGCTCTCGGACAGCGTCATGCAGGCGGCGGTCTCGTCGGTGAAGCGCGGCTCGTTCACGGCGCCGAGCGCTTCAAGGAATGCGCGCGACCGCGCGAGGTCGGCGACGGGCAGGTTGACGAAAATCATCCGGGACATGGTCGTTCCTTTCATGTGTGAGCTCTGAGCTGGAGTTGGGGGTCAGTCGCGCAGCGGCAGCAGTGTCCGCAGGCGCGGTTCGCGGAGCCACAGGCCGCCCCAGACGGCGAGGCCGAGATAGACTCCGAACAATGTGCTGCTGAGGAGCGGGCTGCCGGCCGCCAGGTGGGTCGCGACCGCGCCGCCGAGGTAGGCGGTCACCAGCAGCGCGCCGAGAACGGCGGTGCGCGGGACCGCATAGAGCGCGGTGCTGAACGCCAGGATCGTCCCGAGCAGCCGATAGAAGTCAGGGTCCGTCGGGATTTTGAGCTGCGGTGGGGTATAGGCCGCCATCAGTGCGGGGACCACGATCTTCGCCCCCGCGTCCGTTCCCAGAAACAGGATGGCAAGGCCGCTGAGTGCCCAGCCTAGCTTGTTGGAAGTCGACGTTCTCATTGGCGCTTCATTGATTGCTGCGGTTGCCATTTTTTCCTCCTTGCGACTCGATTCGCTTGCTTTTTGTACGACTCGGTTATAAATTGCAACCATGCAGTTACAAAAACTAACTAAAGCACGGGGAAACGAGGAGAAACGGCGGTTCGACGACGCCTGCGGCCTCGCCCACGCGATGGAATTGCTGGGCGAGCGCTGGGCGATGCTGGTGCTGCGCGAGCTGGCCTATGGCTCGCGCCGATTCTCCGATCTCAAGCACGACCTTCAAGGAATTAGCGCGAACGTTCTCACCCAGCGCCTGACCGAGCTCGAAGCGCGCGGCCTGGTGCGCAAGACGAAGCTGCCGCCGCCGGCCGCGGTCCAGGTCTATGAAGCGACCAGATGGGGGCTCGAGGCTGTTCCGGTCATCGCCTCGCTCGGCAAATGGGCGGCGCGCAGTCCGCTGCACAATCCCGAGCTGCGGATGAGCCACGTGTCGGTGGTGATGTCGCTCCAGACGCTGATTTCGGCCGAGCGGGCCAAGGGCTTCGATGCGCGAGTCGGCTTCCGCTTCGGCGACACCAGTTACGTGACGACGGTCCATGATGGCGCTCTCGACGTCGAGCGGCGCGATGCGGACGATTGCGATGTCACATTCATTGGTTCGCCGAGCGAAATTGCCGCCGTAATCCATGGCGGGGCGCCCATCGAAATGATCAAAGTCGAGGGCGACCTCGAGCTGGCGGAGCGCTTCCGGACGCTGTTCCCTCTACCGGAGAAAGTCGCGGTCGGTTGAGGCGAGCGACGCCTTCTTCTAAGGCCCCCCTATGACCGACCTCCCCAACGTTCAGCCCGAATCGCGCGCCGACACCCTGATGGCCTCACCCGACAAGATCGCCAGGGTGCGCGAGCTGTTCGGAGTCGACTCGGACATGGAGGTGCCGGCGTTCAGCGAAGCCGACGAGCGGGTCCCCGACCTCGACCCGACCTACGTCTTCGACCCGACCACGACGCTCGCCATTTGCGCCGGTTTCTCCAAAAACCGGCGGGTGATGGTCCAAGGCTATCATGGCACCGGCAAGTCGACCCACATCGAGCAGGTCGCGGCGCGGCTCAACTGGCCGATGATCCGCGTCAACCTCGATGCGCACATCAGCCGCATCGACCTCGTCGGCCGCGACGCGATCGTGCTTCGCGAAGGCCAGCAGGTGACCGAGTTCCGCGAGGGGTTGCTGCCGTGGGCGCTGCAGCATCCGGTCGCGCTCGTGTTCGACGAATATGACGCCGGCCGCCCCGACGTGATGTTCGTCATCCAGCGCGTGCTCGAGGCAGAGGGTAAGTTAACCCTGCTCGACCAGAACCGCGTGATCCGTCCCAACCCCTGGTTCCGCCTGTTCGCGACCACCAACACCGTCGGCCTCGGCGACACCACCGGGCTCTATCACGGCACCCAGGCGATCAATCAGGGCCAGATGGACCGCTGGAACATCGTCACCACGCTCAACTATTTGCCGGCGGCGGTCGAGGCGCAGATCGTGCTCGCCAAGTCGGGCGAATATGACGAGCCCGGCGGCAAGGACATCGTCGACAAGATGATCAAGGTCGCCGATTTGTCGCGGCAAGGCTTCATGAACGGCGACATCTCGACCGTCATGAGCCCGCGCACGGTGATCAGCTGGGCGCAGAACGCGCACATCTTCGGCAACGTCGGCTACGCCTTCCGCGTCTCATTCCTGAATAAATGCGACGAGACCGAGCGGCCGCTGGTCGCCGAATATTACCAGCGCGTGTTCGGCGAGGACCTGCCCGAAAGCGTGGTCGGCAACGCGGGCTAGGCCGCAATGGCTGAGCGCATCGACCTTTTCCGCCGTTCCCTTGCCGGCGCCGCGCGAGCGATCGCCAAGGATCCCGACGTCGACGTGGTGTTTGCGAGCGAGGCCGCGCCGTCGTCGGGAAAGACCGCACGCGTTCCCTCGCCAGGGCCGGCGCTCGAGCCTCGCCTGGTCGCCGAAGCGCGCGGCGCCGCGGACTCCGTTGCGCTTCGCCTGCGCTTCCATGATCCGCGGCTTCATGCGCGGACCGCGCCCGCCGACGTGGATGCGCGCGCGGTGTTCGACGCGCTGGAAACGGCGCGGGTCGAAGCGCTCGGCGCGCGCTCAATGGGCGGAGTTCGCCAGAACCTCACCCACCTCACCGAAGCGCGCGTGCGCGGCGATGCGCTGGTCCGCGCCCGAAGCGCGGAAGAGGTGCCGCTGGCCAGCGCGGTCGGCTTGATCGCCCGCGAGCGGCTGAGCGGCGACGCGCCGCCCAAGGCCGCGCTGCCCGGGCTCAAGCTGGTCGCGCCGTGGATCGAGGAGAAAGCCGCGGCCGAGCTTGACGCTCTGGCGCTGACGCTGGACGACCAGGCCGCCTTCGCCAAGCTGTCGCGGCGGTTGCTCGAGGACCTCGACCTCGCTGCCGCCGAAGAGCCGTTCGATGAGGAAGCCGAGGAGGGCGGCGACGACGACGAGGCCGACGAGGACGGCGGCGAGGATTCCGCCGACAAGTCCGACGAGGCGAGCTCGCCGGGCTCCGACGTCGAGGCGCGGGGCGAAGAAGCCGACGACGGCACCGGCGACGACAGCGAGGCCGCCGAGATGGAGGCGGACGACGAGGGCGCCGCAGCCGGCGACGAGCTCGGCGAAAGCGTTTTCGCATCCCCCGGGCGGCGCAACTGGGAGACCTCTCCCGAGACCGAATACAAAGCGTTCACGACGCGGTTCGACGAGACCGTCGAGGCCAATGAATTGTGCGACGAGGACGAGCTGGGGCGCTTGCGCGCCTATCTCGACCAGCAGTTGGGCGGGCTGCAGAACGTCGTCACGCGCCTTGCCAACCGGCTCCAGCGGCGGCTGCTCGCGCAGCAGGCGCGCAGCTGGGACTTCGACCAGGAGGAGGGGCTGCTCGATGCGGCGCGGCTGGCCCGCGTCATCGTCAGCCCCGCTCATTCGCTGTCGTACAAGATCGAGCGCGACACCGAGTTTCGCGACACCGTCGTCTCGCTTCTCATCGACAATTCAGGCTCGATGCGCGGGCGGCCGATCGCGATCGCGGCGATCTGCGCCGACATTCTGGCCCGCACGCTGGAGCGCTGCGGAGTTGCCACCGAGATCCTCGGCTTCACCACCCGCGGCTGGAAGGGCGGGCAAAGCCGCGAGGCGTGGCTCGCCGCCGGACGCCCGCTCAATCCGGGCCGGCTCAACGATCTGCGGCACATCGTCTACAAGCGCGCCGACGACCCATACCGCCGCGCCCGCAAGAATCTCGGCCTGATGATGCGCGAGGGGCTGCTCAAGGAGAATATCGACGGCGAGGCGCTGCTATGGGCGCACAACCGGCTGATCGGGCGGGCCGAGGAGCGCCGCATCCTGATGGTTATCTCGGACGGCGCGCCGGTCGACGATTCGACCGCTTCGGCCAACGGCGGCAATTATCTCGAAAAGCATTTGCGCCAGGTGATCGAGTGGATCGAGCGCAAGTCGCCGGTGGAGTTGATCGCGATCGGCATCGGCCACGACGTGACCCGCTATTACGACCGCGCGGTGACGATCATGGACGCCGACCAGCTGGCCGGCGCCATGGTCGACCAGTTGGCGATGCTGTTCGAAAGCCCCTGAGCGACAGCCCAAAAAAAATGGGCCCGATGCAACAACGCGCACCGGGCCCCCCTCGATACGCGACGCGAGGGAACTATGACGGACGGGGAAAAGGGGGAAACCCCGCCGGCTGACAGGGTTATGCGCGAATCGCGGCTTATCGGTGCTGAACGCGGCTTGCAGCGGCGGTTCAGGATTTTCGGCGGCGTTTCAGCGGCTTACAATGCCGCCGAGCGAAGCCTAAGCGGCTTGTTCGGAAGCCTTTTTGGCGATCTCGCGCTTCAGCTTGCGGACCTTGGGCGACAGCTTGTCCTCGCCGGTCTTCATCAGCCAATTGTCGAGGCCGCCGACATGCTCGACCGAGCGCAGGCCATGCGTCGATACGCGCAGCTTCACGCCCTGCCCGAGGGCGTCGGAAATCAAAGTGACGTTCTGCAGGTTCGGAAGGAACGTGCGCTTCGTCTTGTTGTTGGCGTGGGAAACGTTGTTTCCCACCTGCCGGCCCTTGCCGGTCAGCTCGCAAACCCGCGACATGGTCAAATCCTGATTTTGAAACGAGCCTTAAAGCCAAGGCCCGAAGAGCGCCGCCCGTTAGCGGCTCGGGGCGCCCACGTCAACGTTACGCCACTTGGTACGACGGCAACCGAACGACAATGTTTGCGTTGATAAAATCTCGACAAACTGTCGGACAGGCGACAAGCCCATGTGCCCCGTCACGAAATTTGAGCGAAAGACATGCGAACCCTGATCCTCATCCTGATCATATTGATTGTCGCCGCCATCGCCGCGGTCGCGACCGGTTTTGTCAACATCAACCAGATCCGCGGCGCCAGGGCGCCCGACATATCCGCGACCACCAACGGGGTCACCGCGAAGGGCGGCCAGGCGCCGGCGTTCGATGTCGAGACCGGATCGGTCAAGGTCGGGGCCAAGGATGCGACGGTCAAAGTCCCCAGCGTCGAAGTCCAGGCGCCGCAGAACCGCGCGGCGCCCGTGACCAACAACGCCCAGTAACGGCGATTCGGCTGACAGCCGCGCACTGCTGCGGTAGCGGCGCGGATGCATGACCTTTCCATTGCCCCCGCCGATGCGCCGCGCGCTCGACCTTGCCGCCGAGGCGGCCGCGGGCGGCGACGTGCCGGTCGGCGCGGTAGTGACTTTGGGCGACGCGATCATTGCGGAATGCCGCAATGCGATGCGCGCCTCGAACGACCCGACCGCGCATGCGGAAATCGAAGCGATTCGTGCGGCGGCGGCCAAGCTCGGCACATCGCGCCTCGACGACTGCACGTTGTGGGTCACCCTGGAGCCCTGCGCGATGTGCGCCGCGGCGATCGGACTCGCCCGGTTCAAGGCGCTGCGTTTCGGCGCCGAGGATCCCAAGGGCGGGGGCGTGGTCCACGGCGCGCGCATCTTCGCCCAGCCGACCTGTCATCATCGGCCCGACGTTCTCGGCGGGATCGGAGGGGAGGAGTCGGCGGAGCTCCTGCGCAACTTCTTCGCCGAGCGCCGCTAGCGCTCAGGAGCGGTAGGCGACGAGGCGAATCTCGACCCGCCGGTTGGCCGCCTTTTGACCCTCCGTCACATCGGGGTTGTAGAGCGGCGCGCTCTCGCCGTAGCCCCTGGATGCGATGCGCGCCTTGGCGACGCCGTGACCGGCAAGATAGGTCGCGACCGCCGTCGCGCGCTTTTGCGACAAGGCCAGGTTGCCCGCCTCCGTTCCCGACGTGTCGGTATGCGCGAAGACGTCGACGAAGCTCTGGTTGCGGGTGCGGACAGTGCGCGCGATCTCCTTGAGGGTCGCGTCGAACTGCGGCTTTACCGCCGAGCTCCCCGAATCGAACGTCAGCGCAGCGGGGATTCGAATGAGGATGCTGTCGCCAACCCGAAGCACGTCGAGCCCGATACCCGCCGTCTGGCTGCGCAGCTCGCTTTCCGTCGATGCCAGATATTGCGCGGCGGCGGATGCGCCGAGCGGGCGGATCTTGGCGGCGCGCATCTTGGCGGAACGCGCCTTTAGCCCGCCGATGACGTCGCCCGCGAGGTAGCGCGCGCCGAGCCCCAGCGGCGTGAATTCGGCCGGGCGCGGCAGGATCGGGGCGGGCGGTGGTGCGGTCGAACAGGAGGCGAAGGCGATCAGCCCGCATCCGATGGCAGCGGCGGACAACAAGCGTCGAAACTGCATCTCACCGCTCCAAAGCAGAATTTCTCACCCGTGAAACCGGCGCCCGAACCACATGGTTCCGGGGGTCATCGGCTGCCAAACTTGTCGCAGCCCGTCAATCGAGGCTAAGCATGCGGTCAGCCGCCTATGAGCGACCATCTGGCACCCTTTCCCTGGATCGACGTCCTCATCATCTTCGCCCTCGTTCTGGTGAACGGCGTGCTGGCGATGGGTGAGCTCGCGATCGTCTCCTCCCGCGACGCACGGCTGAAAGCGCTGGCCAAGGGCGGCAGCCGCGGCGCCGAATGCGCCCTCGAGCTCGCGTCCGATCCGGGCCGTTTTCTCTCGACCGTACAAAGCGGGATCACGCTCATGTCGGTCATCGCCGGCGCTTTTTCGGGAGCCAGCCTTGGCGAGCCCACCGCCGAACGCTTGCAACTGCTCGGCCTCAAGCCCGACACCGCGCACACCGTCGGCTTCGGCGTGGTGATCGTGCTCACCACCTTCGCCACGCTGGTGATCGGCGAGATCGTGCCCAAGCAGATCGCGCTCCGCTCGCCCGAGCCGATCGCGGTGGCCATGTCGCGCCCGATGCGCTGGCTTTCGGTGGTGACCGCCCCGTTCGTCTGGTTGCTCGACAAATCGAGCTCGCTCATCTTCCGCCTTCTCGGCCTCGACCGGGAATCGAGGAACCACGTGACTGCCGAGGAGCTGCACCTGGTCGTCGCCGAAGCGCAGACCGCCGGAGTGCTCGAGGAAGACGAGCGGGCGATGATCTCGGGCATCGTGCGGCTGGCCGACCGGCCGGTGCGTGAAGTCATGACGCCGCGGACGGACGTCGACTGGATCGACGTCGACGCGACCGAAGATGAGGTGCGCGCCGCGCTGATCGACACCGTCCATAGCCGCATTCCGGTTGCGCAGGGGACGATCGAAAATATCGTCGGCGTCATCCAGACCGGCGACGTCCTCGCCTGCACGCTGCGGGGCGATCCGATCGACCTCAATCGCCTGTGCCGCAAGGCGCCGGTCATTCCCGACCTGATGGACGCGATGGACGCGCTTGCGGTGCTGCGCAGCGCCGACGTCCCGCTTGCCCTGGTCCACGACGAATATGGCCATCTCGAGGGCATCGTGACGCCGGGCAGCATCCTCGCGGCGCTCGCCGGGACCTTCGCCCACGATGTGGAGCAGGGCGAGGAGCCGCCGTTGCTCGAGCGCGAAGACGGCAGCTGGCTGGTGTCCGGGGCGGCGAGCGCCGACCTGCTGGCCGACCGGCTCGGGGTTCGAATGCCCAACGACCGCGACTATGCGACCGTGGCGGGCTTTGCATTGTCGGTGCTCAAGCACCTCCCCAAGACGGGCGAGACCTTCAAGCACGACGGCTGGTCGTTCGAGATCATCGACCTCGACGGGCGCAAGATCGACAAGCTGATCGTGTCGCGGCCGCGCAAAAAGAAGCCCGAGGCTGAAACCGCAGAGGTCAGCTGAGCGCGCCAAACCTCTGCTCGAAGCCGTCGCGGTCGTTGCGCGCCAGATAGTCGGCCTGCTCGACGATGCGGTCGCGCGAGATGCGGCCGCGGAATGCGCCGAGCTGCCCGTCCAGGCGCTCGATTTCGGTGGGCGTGAGATGCGCGAGCTGCTCGAAGCGATGAAAGCCGAGCGCATGCAGCGCATCGGCGAATTTGGGTCCGACTCCCTTCAACAGACTGAGGTCGTCGGCGGGATCCTTCGCCCGTGACAGCTTACGGTGCACCGAGGCGCCGAGGATCTCGCCGGTCACGTCGCTGGTCGCCGCGGCCGCTTCGCCGGCAAACCCGCGGCCTTCGCGGTCGCGCCCGCTGGCCGGCATGTGCGGCCGCCGCGGCGCGCTGTCGGTGAGCTGGACGCGCTGGCGTGGCCTCAGCACCAGGTAAGCGAGGGCGACCGCCGCCGCAGCGATCAGAATGAGCCACCAATATTCGCGGATGAAATCCATTTCTTACCAATTCCATTGAGCGTTGAAGCGTCGGCGAAGCTCGACGAAATAGGCGAGCAGCACGCCGAAAAGAAAGCCCAGGATCGTCGCTGCGCCGCTTTCGACGATGAGCGGAACGCCGCCGCCGGTCGACCACCGCGCTTCGCGCACGCCGGGAATGAGGGCCAGGATTCGACTGAGCTCGCTACGCTGAAAGTCGTCGGCTGGTCCGGACAGGATCAGTCGGCGGCTGAGCGGGCGGCGGTGAAGCCGCCCCGTGACCTGGTACATTTCATAATTGTCGAGCGTGAGGCGGGCGTCCCGTTCGACTCGTTGGGCAAACAAGTCCGCGGCGTGCATCGGTCCGGCCCACAAAGCCGCCGCGGCGATCGCGACCGCCGCACCGATCCCAAGGGCCAGCCATCGCTTGCGGCGCAAGTCGTGCGTCGCCAGCGGGACCCCCTCGAGCTTGTCCTTGACCGCGGCCGGCGGCAGGCGGAAGCTGATCGATCCCGCCACGATCCCGATCACCGGGCCCACGGCGAGCAGCGGCCAGAAATAGCTCCACAGGGTGTTCATGCGGTCTCCCGCTGCAGCTCACGCCAGCCGATATCGCGGCGGTGGAAACCGTCGGCGAAATCGATTTGGTCGACCGCGCGATAGGCGCGCGCCCGAGCATTCGCGAACGTATCGGCAACCGCGGTCACCGCCAGCACACGGCCGCCTTTGGCGACCAAGCCGCCTTGGACAAGCTCGGTTCCCGCGTGGAACACGGTGACGCCGGCGACTTGCTCGGCCGCTTCGATGGCACGGATCGCGCCGCCGCTGGCTGGCGTCCCCGGATAGCCGCGCGCCGCCACGATCACCGTCATCGAATGCTGCGGCGAGAGCCTGGGCGGAGCGATCTCGCCGAGCCGGCCGGTGGCGACGGCGAGCAGCAATTCGGCGAAGTCGCCGTCGATCAGCGGCATGATCGCTTCGCACTCGGGATCGCCGAAGCGGACATTATATTCGATCAGCTTGGGGCCCTGCGCCGTAAGCATCAGTCCCGCGTACAGCACGCCGCTGAATGGAGTTCCCGCAGCGGCGAGGGCGCGCGCGGTCGGAAGCACGATCTCCTCCATCGCGCGGCTCTGCAGCTCGGCGGTGAGGACCGGCGCGGGGGCATAGGCGCCCATGCCGCCGGTGTTGGGGCCGGTGTCACCTTCGCCGACCCGCTTATGATCCTGCGCCGAGGCCAGCGGCACCGCGGCGGCGCCGTCGACCAGCGCGAACAGGCTCGCTTCCTCGCCCTCGAGGAATTCCTCGATGACCAGCGGCCCGTCGCCCGCGGCGTCGATTGCCGCTTCGGCCTCGGCGCGGCTCATGGCCACCGTAACGCCCTTGCCCGCGGCGAGGCCGTCGGCCTTGATCACGACCGGGATACCGAACTGGCTCAGCGCCTCGCGGGCCTCGGCCGCCCGCTCGGCCCGGACGTAGTCGGCGGTTGGGATTCCGTTGGCTTTGCACAGGTCCTTGGTGAAGCCTTTGGAGCCTTCGAGCCGGGCGGCCGCCGCGTTGGGCCCGAACACCCCGATGTCGGCCTGCCGCAAGGCATCGGCGACGCCGGCGACCAGCGGCGCTTCCGGCCCAACCACGACGAGGTCGATCGCCTGCTCCTTTGCGAGGGCGACCACCGCGCCGGAATCGCACGGGTCGATGGCCGCACATTCCGCCCACCGCGCGATGCCCGGATTGCCCGGCGCCGCAAGCAGCCGGCCGCAGCTTGGCGATTGCCTAAGCCTCCAGGCGAGCGCATCTTCGCGGCCGCCCGACCCCAAGAGCAAAATGTCCATGGATCTCCCTGACGATACGCGTGGCGGCCTGTTAGCGAACGTCGCCCCCGGCGACAATTCGCCGCCGCTGAGCGTCAGCGAACTTTCGGGCGTGCTCAAGCGGACCATCGAGACCGCCTTCGGCAACGTCCGCGTCCGCGGCGAGATTTCGGGCTTCAAGCGCCATGCCTCGGGCCATTACTACTTCACCCTGAAGGACGAGAATGCGTGCATCGACGCGGTCATCTGGCGCACCAGCGCGGTCTCGCTGGCGTTCCGGCCGGAAGACGGCGCCGAAGTCATCGCCACCGGCAAGCTGACGACCTACCCCGGCCGCTCCAAATACCAGATCGTCATCGAGGTCATGGAGCTGGCCGGCGAGGGCGCCTTGCTCGCTTTGCTCGAGCGGCGGCGCAAAGCGCTCGCCGCGGAAGGGCTGTTCGACCCGGCGCGCAAGCGCAAGCTGCCGTTCCTGCCGCGCGTCATCGGCGTGGTAACCTCGCCCACCGGCGCCGTGATCCGCGACATCATCCACCGCCTCGAGGACCGCTGCCCGACTCACGTGATCGTGTGGCCGGTCCCGGTTCAGGGTGAAGGCGCGGCGGCGAAGATAGCCGAGGCGATTCGCGACTTCCCGGCGGTCGAGCCGCGGCTGGATCTGCTGATCGTCGCCCGCGGTGGCGGTTCGATCGAGGATCTGTGGGCGTTCAACGAGGAAGAGGTCGTCCGCGCCGCAGCGGACTGTCCGATCCCGCTGATTTCGGCCGTGGGCCACGAGACCGATACCACCCTCATCGACCACGCGTCCGACCGCCGCGCGCCGACTCCGACCGCGGCCGCGGAAATGGCGGTGCCGGTGCGCTCGGAACTGGCGGCTCAGCTCACCGAGCTGGCCCATCGCGCGCAACAATGCCTGGCCCGCCGCTCCGAGCGCGACCGCGAGCGCTTCGAGCTGACATTGTGCCGCTGGCCCGAGCCGCGCGCCCTCTTCGCCCCCGCCATCCAGCGCGTCGACGAGCTCGGCGAGCGCCTCCCGCGCTCGCTCGCAGCACGCGCGGGCCACGCGCGCGCGGACATGAATCTCGTCGCCGGGCGGCTGCGCCGGGACCTTGTCGATCAGCGAATCACGCGATTGACGGAGAAGCTGTCGGCGCTGTGGCAAATGGCCGAGCTGGTGCATCCGGACCGGCCGCTGGCGCGCGGCTTTGCGCGGGTCACCAGCCGCGGCGGCAAGACGCTCACCAGCGCCGCCGAAGCCAGGGCCGAAGCGCTCCTGACGCTGCAGTTCGGAGATGGGGCGGTCGATGCGACGGTTGGAAGCGGGAGCGCGAGTCCGCCGGCGGTTGAGCGAAAGGCGCGCAAATCCTACATTCCGCCCCAGCCGGGCCTGTTCGACCCGCCAGAGGAATAGAGCGATGTTGATGACCGGAAGCGGCAAGGCCGCGCGCGTGCATTATCTGGCGGGGACGTTCCGCTTGCTGTCCGACGGCGACCACGTGGTCTGCGCCGTCACCGGCGCCCGCATCCCGCTCCACGAGCTGCGCTATTGGAGCATCGAGCGGCAGGAACCCTATGTCGACGCCGAAGCCAGCCTGAAGGCCGAACAGCGCGACGACTGAGCGCTAGCCGACGCGGCGGCCTTTGACGCCGGTCTGGCCGTTGATGCGGATGAAATAGCTGCCCATCGGACCGCGCCGGATGACGATCTTCTGGCCAGGCCTTGGTTCCCTCAGGCTAATCGATTCCTCGGTGGTCTCCCAGACCGCGTTGCCGTCGGCGATGACGACCTGATAGCGCCCGTTCCCCTCGCGCACCGATTTGATCGTGGATTCGATCTGGTCGGGCGTGTCGCCGGCGCTCTGGTCGCCGGCGAAGAAGGGCAACTTGGGCATCGAGAACCCGAACAGGGAGCGGCGAGCCTGGCGCAACTGACCGCGGTCGACGATGTTGATTTCGCCGCTCTTGGATGCCGTGATCAGCGCCGGCGCGGTCTTGTCGTAACAGGCGAGGCGCTGCGCCGGGTCGGTCAGCGTCCGGCAATTCTCGAGAGCGTTGATGTAGGGCGACATCGGCGCGGGCGGACCTTTCGCCGCGGTCGAGGCCGACGCGAGAATCGCGATCGCGGCCAGCGAAACAATCACGCGCATGCCATTCTCCCCGCCGAGCTTCGTGCGATTCCTGCCACCGTGAGGGCGGAAAGCAACCTGTGCCCCAAATGCAACATTACCGCCACGATTTGTCGCTCGCACGACTCGTCTGATTGATTCGCCACGGCAACTACCCGTAGGAACCGTACATCAGTGCCGAACAGAGCGGCCGAAGATTCGTGGCTGCGGCCTCGGGGTTCAGAAGGGGATCAGAATGTCTAAGAGCTATCGATCGCTTTTGGCGACGACCGTGATTGCGGGATTCGCAGTAGCGGCAATGCCTGCCTATGCGCAGGATGCGTCGCCGGCGCCGCCGGCCGGTACGACCGACACCACCGCTCCGGGTGGCGCAACGACCGAAGGCCAGACGCAGGCCGGCACAACTCAAGATGCGGGCCCGGGTGCGCAGCCGCAAGAAGCGGTTCCGCCGGCGCAGGCCCAGGGTGGCGGCGAGATCATCGTCACGGGCACCTTGATCCGTAACCCCAACCTAACGTCGTCCTCGCCGGTCGCGGTCGTTGGACAGGAAGAAATCAACCTTCGCCAGTCGACCAACGCCGAACAGATCCTGCGCACCATCCCGGGCGTGTCCCCGGGCTTTGGCCAGAACGTCAACAACGGCAACAACGGTACCGCCACGGTCGATCTTCGCGGCCTCGGCCAGAAGCGCAACATCGTCCTTCTCGACTCGACCCGCCTGGTTCCCGCGACCACGGCCGGTGCGGTCGACTTGAACAACATCCCGCTGTCGCTGATCGATCGCATCGACGTGCTGACCGGCGGTGCCTCGACCACCTACGGCGCCGACGCCGTGACGGGTGTCGTCAACTTCATCACCAAGAAGAATTTTGCCGGCGTCGACATGCGCGTCCAGGAAGGCATCACTGAGCGTGGTGACGGCAACACCTTCCGTACCGACCTCACCCTCGGCGCCAACTTCGATGACGGGCGCGGCAATGCGGTGCTAGCGATCGGCTATATCGAGACCGATCCGGTATCGTTCGCCAACCGTGAGTTCGGCGAGTGCGTCATTACCTCCGCGACCGGCGGATGCGGCGGCAGCTCCTCGACCTCGATCCCGACTTCAGTGGCGTTCCCGGGCACCGGCAAGCGCCAGGTGAACCCCGAATCAACGGCGTTCATTCCGTCCTACCGGACCTTCAACTTCAACCCGTACAACGTCTATCAGACGCCGTTCCAGCGCTACAATGCGTTCGGGCAGGCGCATTACGACATCTCCGATGCCGTCTCGGTCTATGGGCGGGCGCTTTTCACCAAGACCACCAACAGCAGCATCGCGGCGCCGTCGGGCTTGTTCGGCACCCATCTGACGATCCCGGGCTTCAACCCGTTCCTGACCGACGCCGAAGCATTGTTCATCTGTCAGCACCAAACTGTGCCCGGCCCGGACGGTCCAATCCCCGCTCCGATCAATGACCTGGCGACATGCCGCCAACAGCCCGCCCTGGATATCCCGGCCGTCTATCGCCGCACGACCGAAGTCGGTCCGCGTGTGGACCAGTTCCAGACCAACATCTTCGACTTCAAGGCGGGCGCGACCTGGAACATCACGCAGAACATCAACTTGGACGTTTACGGCGCCTATGGCGAGTCGGAGCAAGTCCAGCGCCGTCAGAACTACGTGTCGACCAGCCGCGTCCAGCAGGCGCTGAACACCAATCCGGATGATCCGACGCAGTGCGCCGATCTCAGCGCCGGGTGCGTGCCCTTGAACCTGTTTGGCCAGCCGAACAGCATCACGCCGGAGATGGCGGGCTTCATCGGCGGCATCGAAAGCACGATCTCGCGCGGTGCGACGCTGGCTCAGGTCCATGGCGTCGTGTCGGGTGACTTCGGCTTCTCGCTGCCGTGGGCCGGCAAGCCTATCGCCTTCGCGATCGGTGCCGAGCATCGCGACTACACCGCTCACACCCGTCCCGACGCTCTTGCGCAGGTTCCGGGTGAGCTTGGTGGCGCCGGCGGCGCGATCCTGGCGGTCGAAGGTGGCTACACCGCCGAAGACGCGTTCGGAGAATTGATCGTCCCAATCGCGGCCGACCGTCCATTCTTCGACGAGCTGACCCTCGAGGCTGGCTATCGCCGTTCGCACTATGTGGTCGACGCCGCAGGCAAGCCAAAGTTCAGCGCCGACACCTACAAGATCGGCGGCACCTGGGCGCCGTTCGATGCGATCAAGTTCCGCGGCAACTACCAGCAGGCGGTCCGCGCGCCGAACATCGCCGAGCTGTTCACGCCGGTGGTTACTGCGCTGACCAACCTCGGGACCGACCCCTGTCAGGGCACTGCGAATCCTGCGCTTGTCACCGAAGATGTTCCGCTCAATCCGAACATCACCAACCCGGCGCTTCAGGCGATCTGCCTTGCGCAGGGTGCCCCAGCGGGCACGATCGGCCAAATCCCGCAGCCGATCTCGGGCCAGGTCAACATCACCGTTGGCGGCAACCCCACGCTCAAGCCGGAAACCGCGCATACCTGGACGGTCGGCGTGGTTGTGACGCCGCGACAGCTGCTGCCCGGCTTCAACGCCTCGCTCGATTACTACAACATCAAGATCAAGAACGGCATCGTCGTGCCGCTCCCGGGCGACATGATCCGCGCTTGTTTCGGCGACAATCCGGCGAGTCCGCCGGCTGGCGCCCCGACTTCGGCCGACTGTACGGCCATTCGTCGTAACCCGGCGCTTGGCGGCCTCAGCGGCGATCCGGCGACCACTCCGGGTCTGCTCGCAAGGACAACCAACCAGGGCGCACTGAAGACGAGCGGCTTCGACTTGACGGCAAACTATCGCCGGAATGTCGGCTTCGCGGATCTCATCCTCAACTTCGCCGGCAACTACACTCGCGATTCGCGGCTGTCGTCGATCCCGTCGCTTGGTTTCGGCCCGAACTGCGCCGGCACCTTCAGCGTCAACTGCGGTATCACCCTTGGCCAGCTTCAGCCGAAGTGGTCGTGGAGCCAGCGGACGACCCTGTCGTTCAAGCCGATCGACGTGTCGCTGCTGTGGCGGCACATCGGCGCCTTCCAGTATGAGCATGGCGCGCCGAACAACCTGCCGCCGCTGTTCGAAGGTCCAATCACCTGCAATGGCTGCGCGATCGAAGGGCAGCATTTCAACGCCAACCGCATTCCGGCGTTCAACTACTTCGACCTGACGACGCGCTTCTCGATCACCGATCACTATGAGCTTACGCTCTCTGCGATCAATATCTTCGACAAGGACCCGCCGCTGGTCGGTGGCGAGGCCGGGTCGACGACGGCGGTCGGTGGCAACACCTTCCCGTCGACGTTCGAAACCCTGGGCCGTCGTTATTCGGCGACGGTCCGCCTGAAGTTCTAAACTTCGCGGCTAGTCCAGGCATTCGGGGCGGATCTTCGGATCCGCCCCTTTTTTTTATGTCAAAGGGTGGGGAAGGTCGGTGGCAATGCCGGCGGCCTCGCCAACCAGTGCGGCCCACTCGGCAACCTTTCCGACTTCATCCCCGTAGACGCTCCGTGCCGCGCGATATTCGTCATCGCGCGCGCTTGCGCCGAACGCGGTTCCATCCTTGGAATTGCGGGTGAGCACCGTGCCCGCCACCGCGCTTACCTGCTCGGACGTCAGGGCGAGTTGAAACAGTCCGGCCGCCCCCTCGAGGGCCTCCTTCGGCCGCGCAAGAAACGCATCACTGGACAGCGAGCGCACCCTGCCTGGATATTTCTCGATCAAATCGGAGAACAGGCACTGCTGACCGAGCCAGGCGCAAGCGGCGATCTGCAGATCCATCAGGCCCAGAAAGTCCGTGTCGGTCAGGCCAAGGCGGTCCAGCAACTGCTCCCTTCGCATCGCCATGAACAGCTCGCGCCCCCACAGCCGGCCATCAAAGCCCTTCTTCGCGAGTGAAAGCAAATGGTCTTCCAAGGGTGCGTACATCAACACCGCGCTCGCTTCAGGGCGCAGCTTCAACATCGCCGCGGCCAGGCCATTGGCAATGGTCGAAGGCTTCACGACCGAGAGCTGGTCGCCTCCGAAGGGCCGGGCGAGCAGGCTGATTGCATCGCTGAGGGCGCGCCCGACTTCGGCCGGCAGCGCACCCCTTTTGCGCCAGCCGACGACGTCATTAAGAATATTGGGTTCGCTGAAACCGGTCGCCAACCCGGGCTGATCGAAGCAGCGGGTGAACAGCGTCGAGCAGCAAAAACCCGAATGAAACACAAATTGGATTGGCGCGGTCGCCGGCGCGAGCCGTTTTGCCCGTTCGCGCGGCTCGGCGCGGTAGGGCCTCTCGGGCAAATGATTGACGGCGAGAAACGGCGCCGAGCCGCGCGTCTCCCGATCATAATCGACGAAGCGGATCGTATCGGTGGCTTCGTCGAACCGGTATGCCAGCCACTCCGGTCCGAGATTATCGCGATCCTCGTGACCCACTTCGCTGTTCCCTGACGAACCTGGCTCGCTTGCACGGGTTCGGAGCCTGTGATTATGCCGGGGCATGACCGATGTGACGGCCGAAGTACAGAAGCACCTCGTCGCCGCGATGACCGCTCGCCAGCGCGGGCAATTTCAGGACGAGCTTCGCTCGCTCGACCGAGCCCTGGAGGTCAATCCGCTAGACCCGGTCGCGCTCAATGCTCGCGGGATGCGGGCGCTGGCGGACAATCAGCCTGAGCAAGCCGCGGCTCTCTTCGAGAAGGCGGCGCAGATCGACTCCCGGGAGCCGACGTTGTGGATCAACCTGGCGTCCGCCGCCCGCGCCCAGGGCGATGACGAGCTGGAACGCTCGGCACTCGAGCGCGCGATCGAAGCCGACCGGTTCCATTTCATCGCGCTTTTGCGCAAAGCCGAGCTCGAGGAGCGGACCGGCCACGCGAAAGAAGCGGCGGTAGGCTGGAGCGCGGTCGTCCAGGTCGCGTCCTCGTCGGTCGATCGCCCGCCGGTAATGGATGACGCAATCCGCCGCGGCCAGGCCTATCTCACCGCCCACTCGGCGGCGCTTTCCGGCCAAATCGAAAAGGAGTTCGGCGCCGATCGCGCGGCCGATCCGGATCTTCGCCGCTTCAATGCGTGCATGGCCCACATGCTTGGCCGGCGCGCGATTTACAGCAACGAATGCCACGGTCTTCATTACCCCTTCCTCCCCGCCGACGAATTCTTCGACAAGCGGCTGTTTCCGTGGCTCGGCGATATCGAAGCGCACACCGCCGCGATCCGTGCGGAAGGCCTGGCGCTACTGGAGGATCCGGGGGAGGCGCTTCGCCCCTATGTCCGGATGGACAAGGGCCTGCCCGAGAACAAATGGACGGAACTCGACCAATCGCTCGATTGGGGCGCCTGCTTCCTGTGGGAATATGGGGAGCCCAATCAACCGGTTCTCGACCGCTGCCCGGCGACCGCGGCCGCGCTCCAACTGGTGCCGGTCAACCGCATTCCGGGCAAGGCGCCATCCGCCTTCTTTTCGATCCTGCGGCCGGGCGCGCGGATTCCGCCGCACACCGGGGTCACCAATACGCGGACGATTATTCACCTGCCGCTGGTGGTTCCCCCCGGGTGCTGGTTCCGCGTCGGGGGTGAGACGCGCGAATGGATGGAGGGCAACGCCTTTGCCTTCGACGACACGATCGAACACGAAGCGCACAACTCGAGCGACCAGATCCGGGTCGTGCTGATCTTCGATGTGTGGAATCCGCACCTGACGACCGAGGAGCAGGATTTGCTCGTGCGGTTCTTCGCCCTGCAGGAGCAGGATTAGAGCAGGCCAAGGTCGGCCAGCCGTCGGCGCGCGCCCTCGAGCTCGCGCGCGTAATTCTTCCACCGCCCCGACGACCTCGCGTGAAGGGGCTTGCGCACTTGCCAATTGCTGGCCGTTCGCACGGCCTCGTTCGGCGTTTGGGCCAGGCAGGCCTCGTCCCATTCAAGCCCGCAAAAAGCGAGCAGCGGCTCGAGCTCGCTTCGCGGGTCGATCACCAGGCGGTCGTAGTCGACGTCATGAACGTCGGCGCCGAACTGGCTTCGCCAATGGTCCATCAGCCGGCGGTACTGAGTGTAATAATGGACAATATCGTCCACCTGGTCGGCATATCGGATCGCGTCGCCGAAATAGAGGAAGAAGGCCGACACGATGGTGTCGAGCGGGTTGCGCACCGTGTGGATGATGCGGGCGGCGGGAAACAGCGCCTTGATCAGCGCCAGGTGGAGGAAATTGTCGGGGCGCTTGTCGGTGACCTGCGCAGCGTCCGGAAACAGCCGCTGCAGCTGCTCCAGATATTTGTCGCGAAGCGCTTCGAACTGCTTCGCCGACGTGCCGGTCAAGCGCTCGGGGTAAGGCGCCAGGTCCTCGCGGGTCATGGCCGGAATGAACTCCAGCTCGCCGCCCGCGGTGACCTCGGGGTGACGCGCGAGCAGTTGCTCGACCAGGGTCGAGCCCGAGCGAAACATCCCGCAGATGAAGATCGGCGTCTTGTCCGCCGGCCACGGCCCGGCCGACTGGATCGGCGGCATGGCGATCAGGGCGTCGACCAGACGCTCATGCTGCGCCCGGTCGTAGCGTCCGGTTGGCGCGCGAACGCCGGCCGCCATTCGATTGGCCTCGGTAACGGCCTGGAATGCCTCCGAATATTCTCCGCCGGCGTCGAGCGCCGCGCCGAGACCGAATAGCATCTCCGCGGCGTCCTCGGCACTCCGCGCGCCTTGCTGAAGTGAATCGCCAAGCAGCTTCGCCGCGCGCTCGTGCTCGCCTTCGTGGACGTCAATGGCCGCGAGCCGCGCAAGCGCGCGGCCGCTTCGAGGATCGGCCTTGAGCGCCTGCCGATACGCCTCGCGCGCAGCAGCGGGCTCGCCGAGGTCGTCCTCGATGCCCCCGAGATTGAGCCACGCCGTGAGCGCTTGCGGATTGACTGCGACCGCCTGGCGAAGCTCCGCCTCAGCCTCCGGCACCTTGTGGAGGAACTCGGCGAGGATCACGGCGCGGTTGATATGGGCTTCTTCCGGGCTCGACACGCCTCGCGCCAGGGCTTCTGAATAAGCGTCGAGCGCAGCCTCATATTGGCGGTCGGCGCGGCACGCATAGCCGAGGTTGAACCAGGTGTCGGCATGCTCTGGGCGCAATTGAGCCATGCGCTCGAAAAGCTCGGCGGCGTCGCCTGCGCGCCCTTCGCGAAGTCGTTGTGCTGCTTCGACGCCGAGCGCGTGCCAGTTCGGTTCCGTCACTCGCTCACCTAAGCGGCCGATGTGCGCGGCGTCGAGTCTCTAGGCCGCTGCGCGCTGCTGGCTCACTGGCTCGAGCTTGAGTCCGCCGTCGCCCTCGTCCACGCGGACCACCGATCCGTCCGCGATTTCGCCGGCCAGGATCTTGTCGGCGAGCGGATCCTGCAGATACTTTTGAACCGCGCGCTTCAACGGC
Source organism: Sphingomonas sp. URHD0057 (assembly GCF_000620665.1). Taxonomy (GTDB): domain Bacteria; phylum Pseudomonadota; class Alphaproteobacteria; order Sphingomonadales; family Sphingomonadaceae; genus Sphingomicrobium. The sequence continues at coordinate 409,562 of NZ_JIAU01000005.1, forward strand.
CGGGCGCCGTAAACGGGATCGTAGCCGACGCGGCCGAGCCAGGCCCGCGCGGCGTCGGTCAGGTCGAGCCGGATCTTGCGGTCCTCGAGCAGCTTGCCGAGCCGAGCGATCTGGATGTCGACGATCGGCCCCATGTGCCCGGCGCTCAGCCGATGGAACAGGATGATCTCGTCGAGGCGATTGAGGAATTCAGGGCGGAAGTGCGAACGCACGACCTCCATCACCTGCGGCTCCACTTTCTCGACCGGCTCGTCTTCGCCCAGCGCGGCGAGATATTGCGAGCCGAGGTTCGAGGTCAGGATGATGATGGTGTTGGTGAAGTCGACCGTGCGGCCTTGGCCGTCGGTCAGGCGACCGTCGTCGAGCACCTGCAGAAGCACGTTGAAGACGTCGCCGTGGGCCTTCTCGACCTCGTCGAACAGAACGACCTGATAGGGCCGGCGCCGGACCGCCTCGGTCAGCACGCCGCCTTCCTCATATCCGACGTAACCGGGCGGCGCGCCGATCAGCCGGGCGACGGCATGCTTCTCCATGAACTCGCTCATGTCGATTCGGACCATCGCGGTCGAATCATCGAACAGGAATTCGGCGAGCGCCTTGGTCAGTTCGGTCTTGCCGACGCCGGTCGGGCCGAGGAACAGGAACGACCCGAGCGGACGGTTGGGATCCTGCAGGCCCGCACGGGCACGGCGAACGGCGGCTGACACGGCCTTCACCGCATCCTCCTGGCCGATCACGCGCGCGCCGATCGTCGCTTCCATCTGGAGCAATTTCTCGCGCTCGCCCTCCATCATCCGCTCGACCGGGATGCCGGTCCAGCGGCTGACGACTCCCGCGATGTCCTCGGCGGTGACTTCCTCGCGCAGCATGGCGCCGTGGGTTGCAGCGCCCGCCTCGGCGAGTTGCTTCTCGAGCTGGGGAATGCGCCCGTATTGAAGCTCGCCGGCCTTGGCGAGATCGCCGCTCCGCTGCGCCTGCTCCAATTCGAGCCGCGCCCCATCGAGCTGCTCCTTGATCTTGGCTTCGCCCGCGATCTTGTCCTTTTCCGCCTGCCACCGCTGGGTCAGCTCGGCGGACTGCTGCTCGAGGTTGGCGAGCTCTTCCTCGATCTTGGCGAGGCGCTCCTTGCTCGGCTTGTCGCTTTCCTTCTTCAGCGCTTCGCGCTCAATCTTGAGCTGGATGATCCGTCGGTCGAGATTCTCGATCTCCTCGGGCTTGGACTCGACCTCCATCCGGATCCGGCTCGCCGCCTCGTCCATCAGGTCGATCGCCTTGTCGGGCAGGAAGCGGTCGGTGATGTAGCGGTTGGAGAGCGTCGCCGCGGCGACGATCGCGCCATCGGTGATGCGGACGCCGTGATGAAGCTCGTACTTCTCCTTGAGGCCGCGCAGAATCGAGATGGTGTCTGGCACCGTCGGCTCGCCGACGAACACCGGCTGAAAGCGCCGCTCGAGCGCCGCATCCTTCTCGACATGCTTGCGGTATTCGTCGAGCGTCGTCGCGCCGATGCAGTGCAGCTCGCCGCGCGCCAGGGCTGGCTTCAACAGGTTCGAGGCGTCCATCGCGCCGTCGGATTTGCCCGCGCCGACCAGGGTGTGCATTTCGTCGATGAACAGGATGATGTCGCCCGCGGCCTGCTTCACTTCGTCGAGCACGCCCTTGAGGCGCTCCTCGAACTCGCCGCGATATTTCGCGCCGGCGATCAGCGAGCCCATGTCGAGCGAGAGCAGGCGCTTGTCCTTGATTCCGTCGGGGACGTCGCCGTTGGTGATGCGCAGCGCGAGGCCTTCGGCGATCGCGGTTTTGCCGACGCCCGGCTCGCCGATCAGCACGGGATTGTTCTTGGTGCGGCGCGCCAGCACCTGGATGGTGCGGCGGATCTCTTCGTCGCGGCCGATGACCGGGTCGAGCTTGCCCTCGCGCGCTGCTTCGGTGAGGTCGCGCGCGAACTTCTTCAGCGCGTCGTAGCGGTCTTCGGACGATTGCGTGTCGGCGGTGCGGCCGCCGCGCAGCTTGTCGATCGCAGCGTTGAGATTTTGCGGCGTCAGCCCCGCCTTGGCGAGCGCGCCGCCGACATCGGTATTCTTGGCGAGCGCCATCGCCAGCAGGATGCGCTCGACCGTGACGTAGCTGTCGCCGGCCTTTTTCGCGATTTGCTCGGCTTGGTCGAGAATGCGGATCGTGTCGCCGTCGAGCGCGGGGGCCTGGGTGGCGCCACTGCCCGTGACGGCCGGAATCTTGGACACCAGCAAGTCGACTTCGCGCCGTGCCGCCTGCGCGTCCCCGCCGGCCGCCTGGATCAGCCCGGCGGCCATGCCTTGCTCGTCGTCGAGCAGCGCCTTCAGCAGATGCGCCGGTGCGATGCGCTGGTGATTCTCGCGGACCGCGATGGTTTGCGCGGCCTGCAGGAAACCGCGCGCGCGGTCGGTGAGCTTCTCAAAATCCATTCAAATCCCCTCTTCGTTGGCGAGGGATATGTGTGTTGCAATAGGGCAACACAAGGCCCGAGTCTAACGCTGGTAACCGCGCTCCGGCGTGTGGACGACTTCGGTCGGCGACGGGGCGGTCGTGGCGGCCGGCGGCGCTGCCGTTGCCGGCGTGGCGGCCGGCGCCGGCGACGTTTGCGGCAGGGGCTGGCCGACGCTGGCGATGTCTTCCGGATGGACGATCGCCGGGCATTCGGCGGCGACCGCCGGGTCCATGTTCCAGCGGCGGAACTTGGTGCTGTCGATGTGGAAGCGCATGAAGGCGTAGAAGCCGAGGCCCGCATTATATTGCGCGCCGTGCAGCGAATGGGTCGCGCACAGCGCACGCATCATATCGATGCGCGTAATCGGCCGCAACGGCACCATGTCGATGGCCGAATAATGCTTGTGGGCGCTTTCCGGCGCGCCGCCGGCGCACTGGTTCAGGCTCGGATTGCGATAGCCCGACACCGGCTCGACCGGCCCCACCGCGGGCACCACATAATCGTGGATGTAGCGCAGGGTCTGGACGATGTGCGGCCACTCCTCGCTCGGCGGAATCTCGAAGGGCTGGCCGCCGCACTCCTGCCACGAGGTCGCGGTGCGAAGCAGCTGCCAGGTCGGCAGGATTCCGCCGACCTGATAGCTGTTTAGATACTCGTTGAACGACTTGACCTGCGCCGCGCGCCACGGGCCGCCAAGATACCAGGACCGATAGCCCGGCTCGTCCTGGCCGGCGGTGATGTACTCGGCGGCGGGATCGAACGGGGCGGGGGCCATCGCAACCGGCGCGAGCAGGGGCTGAACACCGACCGGCGCCTGAGCGGACACGAGCAAAGCGAGGGCGGCGCGCATGGCGGAACCATACTCCCATCGCCTGCCTTGAAAAGCGCTGAACGGCGGGCAACATCGCACGAATGACCCAGCCCATCGACCTCGATCTCCCGCACAATCTCGGCAAGGACGAGGCGCGGCGGCGGATCGCCAACAACATCCACAAGCTGCAGGAGCATATTCCGGGCGGGGCGCAGGTGCAGTCGGGCTGGTCCGGCGACCAGCTCAACCTCGATGTCGCCGCCATGGGGCAGACGGTGACGGCGGCGATCGACGTCATGGAAGACAAGGTGCACCTCAAGGTCCTCCTGCCGGGCATGCTCGGCATGTTCGCCGGCGTCATCCAGGCCGCGCTGCAGCGGAAGGGCAACGTCCTGCTGGAGGATCATTCCAAGTAATTCGTCATTGCGAGGAGCCCCCGGGTCTGGCTACGCCAGCTCGAGGACAGGCTACGCGACGCGGCAAGCCAGCCGGATTGCTTCGCGCAGTTTATCCTGAGCGACGCCGCGGCGGCGTCGAAGGGCTCGCAATGACGGGAGAATGAATGCGGCATTTCGCGATTGTCGGGTCGGGACCGGCGGGCTTCTATACCGCCGAAGCGCTGGAAAAGGCCTATGGCGATCAGGCCCGCGTCGACATTCTCGACCGCTACCCGGTGCCCTACGGCCTGATCCGCTTCGGCGTCGCGCCCGACCATCAGTCGTTGAAGGCGGTCAGCAAGCGCTACGACAAAGTCGCGGACAGCGCCGGCGTCGACTTCATCGGCAATGTCAGCGTCGGCCGCGACGTCTCAGTCGCCGAGCTGCTCGAACTCTATGATGCGGTGATCCTCGCCGTCGGCTCGCCGCACAGCCGCAAGCTCGGAATCCCCGGCGAGGCGCTTGGCGGAGTGATCGGCTCGGCCGATTTCGTCGGCTGGTACAACGGCCATCCCGACTACGCCGACCTCGACCCGCCGCTGACTGGAACCCACGCCGCGGTGATCGGCAACGGCAATGTCGCGCTCGACTGCGCGCGCATCCTGTCGAAGTCGCGGCGCGAGTTCGAAGGCTCGGACATCGTCGGCCACGCGCTGGACGCGCTCGATAATTCCGCGATCCGCACCGTCACCATCCTCGGCCGCCGCGGCCCGCACCAGATCGCCATGACTCCCAAGGAGCTGGGCGAGCTCGGTCATTTGGAAGAGGCGCAGCCGGTGGTCGATCTCAACGATTTTCCGCCGCGCGAGGCCGATGACGCGCTCGAACCGGGGCAGCGCAAGTCGGTGACGATCCTGCGCGACTTCGCCGACATCCGCGCCAACAAGCGCAAGACGATGATCTTCGACTTCTTTGCCAAGCCGCTCAGGATCGAGGGCGACGGCAAAGCCGAGACGATCGTCGTCGAGCGCACCGAGCTCGACGAGAAAGGCGCCGCCCGCGGTACCGGCGAGACCTACGAGGTCCCGACGTCGCTGATCATCAGCGCGATCGGCTATTCGAGCGCTCCGATCGAGGGCGTCCCGTATGACGAGCGCGGCGGCAAGTTCCTCAACGAAGGCGGGCGGATCGCCGACCGGCTCTACGCCGTCGGCTGGGCGCGGCGCGGCCCTTCGGGCACGATCGGCACCAACCGGCCCGACGGCTATGAGGTCGCCGATTTGGTCGCCGCCGCCATGCCATCGGGCACCGCCGGCGATCGCGCGGGCGCGGCGGGCTTGAAACGCCTGCTCGAAAGCCGCGGCGTGATGCCGACCGACTACGACGACTGGCGCAAGATCGAGGAAAATGAGGCTGCCAACGCTCGCCCCGGCTCCCCGCGCGAGAAGTTCGTCCGCCACCAGCAGTGGCTGCAAACGCTGGGCCGCTGATTGCCGCCTTGCGCTAACCTAAACCCCCATCTATCTAGCCGCGGCCTTGGCTCCCGCCGCGACCCTTGTCGCAGCTAAAGCGGGTTCCGGTCGGGGAGTAGCTCAGCCTGGTAGAGCACTGTCTTCGGGAGGCAGGGGCCGGAGGTTCGAATCCTCTCTCCCCGACCATCACTGCCACGCGTTGGTGGCGACAATGTTAACCCTGTTCGCTTAACCGTAGGCGCATGGCACGCGCCATCGCACGCCTGATCCGACGCAGTGCGAGCCCAGTGGGCTGCGCGCTCGCCGCGCTTTGTGCGACTTCGGCCGATGCGCAATCCGACCTGTTCTCGCCCGACGCGTTCGAACTGAGCGGCGATGTCCGGCTCGTCGCGGTCGACGGCGAGAAGAGCTGGGTCGACGGCGCCCTCGGCAAGCTCCGCGCCGGCAGCAGCGGCGACCTCCGTCTCCGCCCGCAGCTCGGCAATGTGAGCCTGGTGTGGAAGCCGCAATTCACCTGGTCCCTTGGCGCCACCATCGTCGGCTCCCTCCAGGGCGGTCAACGCACCGAGGCCGGGCTCAGCCAGGCCTATTTGACCTTCAAGCCGATGCGCACGACCGGGCTCGCGCCGTCGGCGCGGATCGGGCTGATGTGGCCCCCGGTCAGCCTCGAGCATGAGGGCGCTGACTGGCATGTCCGGGATTCGATCACCCCATCGGCGATCAACAGCTGGATCGGGGAGGAGGTGCGGCCGCTCGCCGCCGAAGCGATGCTCGCGGCGGCCCCGGGCGGGCACCAGCTTCGCGCGACCGTGGCGGTCATCGCCGCCAACGATACCGCCGGTACCTTGCTGACCTTCCGCGGCTGGGCGCTGCACGACCGCACGACGCTGGCCTTCCGCCGCCAGCCCCTGCCGCCGCTGGGGCCTGATTGGGCGGGCGTACAGGCGCCCTACACCCACCCGCTGATCGACCTGCATAAGGGTTTCGCTCACCGGCCCGGCTATTACGCCAAGCTCGCCTGGCAGCCGCCGGTCCCGGTTCGTTTCGAGCTGTTCCGTTACGACAACCGCGCCGATCCCGAGGACGTGACTTCGGATCCGGAATGGGGTTGGCACACGCAATTCGATAATCTCGGCCTGGTCGCCGATCTCGGCGGCGGCGCCGAGCTGCGCGCACAGGCGCTCACCGGCCGCACCCGCATGGGCTATGTCGAGGAGGGCCGGCGCTGGATCGACAACCGCTTCCGCTCGGCGTTCGTGCTGTTGACGGGGCCGTTTGGCCCCTTCGGACTGTCGGTTCGCGCCGAAGCTTTCGGCACGCGTAACCGCGGCCGCTGGTGGACCGATGAATATGACGAGCACGGCTGGTCGGCGATGGCCGCCGGCAAGCGCGAATTCGGGCGTTTCACCGGCCTGCTCGAAGTGCTCCATGTCTCGAGCCGAAGTGGAAATTTCGAGGAGCACGGCCTCGCTCCGCGGCAACAGCAGACGCAGGCGCAAGCCGAACTGCGAATGCACTGGTAACCACACCCGCACACCGCCGCATTTACCTTTTCGGCTTAATTTCAGGAATGATGCGTAAATTCCTGTTCCTCGCGGCAAGCCTCGGCCTTGCGGCGCCCCTTGGGGCTGCGCCGCTTTCTGTGCGCGTGGTCGATGCCGCGGGCCGGCCGGTACGCGACGCGGTCGTGACGCTGTACCCGACGGGCAATGCCGCCCGCGCGCCGCGCTCCGGCGGGCGCTACACCGTGTCGCAGAAGAACATTCAGTTCCACCCGTTCCTGTCGATCGTCCCCGTCGGTGCCGACGTCTCCTTCCCCAATTTCGACCCGACCAAGCACCACGTTTATTCTTTTTCCCCGGCCAAGCGCTTCGAGCTCAAACTGTTCGCCAGGGATCAGTCGCGGACGGTGCATTTCGACAAGCCCGGGGTGGTGGCGCTCGGCTGCAACATCCATGACCAGATGAGCGCCTTCATCGTCATCACCGACAGCGTGTGGACGGCACGAACCAACGGCCAAGGGGTGGCGAGCTTCCCCGACGCCCCGAACGCCCCCGGCAGGCTAACCGCCTGGCATCCCTATCTGCGCGCGCCGGGTGGTACGGTGCAGCAAGGCGTCGCCCCCGGTCAGCGCAATGCGAGCTTCGCGATCCGCTTGCGCCCGCCGCCGGCGCCGATGCCCATGGATTATTGAGCATGCGATCGTTTCGGTCGCTCAGCGCACGGTTAACGGTCCAGTTCGCGCTCCTGTTCGCGGTCGCCATGCTCGCCGTGTCGGCAGCGCTCTATATTTTCATCGCGGGCTCCGCGTCGCGCGAGGTGGAAAGCCAGCTGCAGTCGAGCGGCGCGGTCTATGATCGTTTGTGGCAGCAGCGTTCGCATGAGCTGCAGAACGCCGCGCAACTGCTGTCGCGCGATTTCGGCTTCCGCGCCGCGGTCGCGACCGGCGACGAGGCGACCATGCGCTCGGCCCTCGGCAATGCGGCCGCGCGGCTCAAGGTGCGCACGGCCTTCATCGTCACCGCCGACGGCCATGTGTCCGCGATCGATCCGTCGATCGGCAATGCCCAGGCCGCGGCGCTGTGGGAGCCGCTCGACGCCGGGCGCCTGACCGGCGTCACGGTCCTCGCCGGGCGCCCGCGCCAGCTGGTCGCGGCGCCGATCATGGCCCCGACCCTGATCGGCTGGGTGGTGTTCGCCGCGGACCTCGACGGTCGCGAGATGCGCGCGCTCGAGCAATTGTCGGCAATTCCTTTGCATGCGGCGGTTCTGGCCAAGGGCTCGGGCAGCTGGGCCGAAGCGGCCGGCACGATGTCCGCCCTCAGCGCGACCTCGACCGCGCTTGCCCAAAGCCACATGAACAGCAGCGCGGCGTTCGAGATGCGGGTCGCCGGCACCCCCTCGATTACCCTCGCCAAGCCGTTGCCGGCTTTTTCCGAAAACGAGCGGGCGATCCTGCTGCTCGCTTATCCCAAGGGGGAGGCGCTGGCGGATGCGCGCAAGCTCGAGTGGGCGCTGGCCGTCATGACGCTGCTCGGCTTGCTCGCCGTCGCCCTGGCGACGTGGCGGGCGGCCGGTAGGATCACGCAGCCGCTGGCGCGGCTGGACGAGGCTGCGGGGCGGCTTGCCGCCGGCGAGCCCGTGCAGGTCCGGGTGCGCGGCACCGACGAGCTCGCCCGGCTCGCCCAGAGCTTCAACGACATGGTCGGCAAGATCGCCGAGCGCGAGCAGCGCATCACCCAGCTCGCCTTCAACGACGTGCTGACCGGCCTCCCCAACCGCACCATGTTCCAGCAGCAGCTCGAGCATCTGTTCCGCTCCTCGGATGGGGCCGGCGGACTGTTCGCGCTCCATTGCCTCGACCTCGACCAGTTCAAGGTGATCAACGACACGCTCGGCCATCCTGCCGGCGACGCACTTCTGCTCGAGGCGGGCCAACGCTTGCAGCAGGCTGCCAAGGGCCATTTCGTCGCCCGTCTCGGCGGCGACGAGTTCGTCGTTCTCCAGCGCGTGGGCGAAGATCGCGACGCGATTGACCGCCTGGCCCGCGATATCCTCGAGGGGATGGCCAGGCCGTTCAGTGTCGACGGCAATGAGCTGGTGCCCTCGACCAGCATTGGCATTGCGATCTCGCCTGACGACGCCGCGGATGGCGAAACCCTGCTGCGCAACGCCGATCTCGCTTTGTACCGGGCCAAGGAAGCGGGGCGAGGCACGTTCGCTTATTTCGAGGAAAGCCTGAATCAGCGGGCGCAGGAGCGCCGCCAGCTGGAAACCGACCTTAGGCTGGCGCTCGACCATGGGCAGTTCGAACTATATTATCAGCCGCTGTTCGATCTCGAGGACAACCGGGTCTGCTCGTTCGAGGCGCTGCTGCGCTGGAATCATCCGACGCGCGGGCTGATCGCTCCGGCGGACTTCATTCCGATCGCCGAGGACACCGGGCTCATCGTCCCGATCGGCGCCTGGGTTATCCGCGAGGCCTGCACCCAGGCCGCCCGCTGGCCGGACCACATCCGCATCGCGGTCAATGTCTCGCCGGTGCAGTTCCACCGTGGCGCCCTGCAGGAGACCATCCTGCGGGCGCTCGCGACGAGCGGTCTCGCCCCCGGTCGGCTCGAGGTCGAGATTACCGAATCCATTTTCCTCGAAGGCAGCGAGGCGACGCTCAAGCTATTGTATTCGCTTCGCTCGCTCGGCGTCCGCGTCGCGCTCGACGACTTCGGCACCGGCTATTCCTCGCTCAGCTACTTGCAGAGCTTCCCGTTCGACAAATTGAAGATCGATCGGAGCTTCATCCAGAACCTGCTGACGCGCGAGGGCGCAAGCGCGATCGTGCGCGCGATCACCGAGCTGGCGCACGCGCTGAACATCGAGACGACGGCCGAAGGCGTCGAGGAGACCGCCCAGCTGATGGAGCTGAGGGCGCACGGCTGCTCGTCGGTGCAGGGCTTCCTGTTCGCTGAGCCGATGACCCTCGCCGACGTCGACCGCTTGTTCCGCGAAGATGGGGCGTCGGTGCGAAACGTCGCCTGATCAGCGCCGGTCGATTAAAGCCTCGTCGATTTCGGCGATGCTCGCGCAGCCGGTGAGCGCCATCGCGACCTGCATCTCCGCCTCGATCAGCTTCAGCACGTGGGCCACCCCGGCCTCGCCACGGCCGGCGAGGGCATAGGCCCACGCCCGGCCGAGCAGAACGAAATCCGCGCCGAGCGCGAGCATTCGGACGACGTCTAGCCCCGAACGTACGCCGCCGTCGGCGAGCACAGGGATTTTCCCGCCGATCGAGTTCGCGACCGACGGCAAGGCGCGCGCGCTCGACAATGCGCCGTCGAGCTGGCGCCCGCCATGGTTCGAAACGACAATTCCATCCGCACCGTGCGCCAGCGCCTCGCGGGCATCGTCGGGGTCGAGGACGCCCTTGATGACCAGCGGCCCCTTCCATTGCTCGCGCACCCAGGCGACGTCCTTCCAGCTCACCGAGGCGTCGAAATTGTCGTGGATCCACCTCTGGAAGTCGGCGAGCGGGGCACTTTTCCCGACGATCGGCTCCAGATTGCCGAAGCTGATCGGCCGGCCGCGGATGGCCACATCCCACAACCATGAGGGGCGGGCGAGGACTTCCGCCGCTCTTCGCAAGCGCCCGCCGACCGCACGCGCGTCGCGGTAGCGTGATCCGGGCACCGCGAGATCGACGGTGAGGAAAAGCGCGCTGCAGCCTTCCTCGTTCGCCCGCGCGATCAAGTGGCTGACGAACCCGCGGTCCTTGACGAAATAGAGCTGGTACCAGGGGACATGGCCACAGGCCGCGACTTCGCGCAGCGAGCAGGCACTGACCGTCGACAGGACCATCGGAACGTTCGCTGCAGCGGCGGCGCGCGCCGCCTGCACCTCGCCGCGCCGCGCGTACAGGCCGGAGAGGCCGACGGGTCCAAGCCCCACGGGCATGCTCCAGCGCTTGCCGAGAAGTTCGGCGGACAGATCGATCGCCGACACGTCGCGCAGCACGCGCTGGCGAAGCGCGATTGCCCTTAGGTCCTCGACATTCCGCCGCAGCGTGACCTCGTCGTACGAGCCGCCGTCGACATATTCGAACAGGAAGTGCGGCAATCGCGCCTTCGCCAGCGCGCGATAATCCGTGACCGATGCCGCTTTTCTTGTCACGGCCGCTTGCATCGCAGCCGAGGGACGGCGCCGCAAGGCACTAGCCGGCTTTGGCCGCCGCGATCGCCTCGCGCACCCGGTCCAGTGCCAAACCGACCGGATCCACTTCGCCCATGAGCTCGAAGCTGCCGTTGAGCGCATAGGTGCAATGGCCGTGCACCGTTGCGATCAACGACCGTGCGAGGCGCTCGACGTCGGTATCCTCCAGGTGCGGAAGCAGGGCCGCCAACTCGCGAACCACGATCAAGGTGAGCTCCCGGCGGGTTTCGTCGTCCTCCGGCGGCAGCGGCATGCCGGCGGGAAGGCGATGGTCGTAAATCGCCATCCATAGATTCGTGTGTTCGCTGGCGAATTCGAAATAGGCCCGGACGAGCACGCCGATGCGATCGTCGCCGACGCCGTCCAATCGCTGGCCGACGAAAGCGGTCCACATCGTGATCGTGCGGGTGTTGATCGCGACGATCAGGCGGTCGAGGGTAGGGAACAGATTGTAGATCGTCCCGATCGAATAGCCGATCGCCCGCGCCACTTGGCGGGCGGAGAAGCGCGCGAAGCCGTGCTCGGCCATTTGCCGATGGCCCTCGGCAACGATCAGCTCCCGGAGCTCCGTCCTGCTGTGGTCCGATCGGCGACCCATGGATCGGTCTTAAGAGCTTAATTGAACACTGTCCAATTTTTATGTTGAACAGTGTTCAATTTATGATAATGAGGTTTGCGGGAGGGCCTTTCATGGTCACGTTTCTTGTCCTCGTCGTCCTTGTCGGATTCGTGATTCAGCAGCAGACGCGGCTCCGCCGTATCGAAGAGCGACTGGACGATTTCGACTTGGGACATGCGTTCGCGCCGACCGCGTCCGAGCCGGCGGTCGCCGAGCCAGCCGCTCCCCAAATGCAAGATGAACCGCTGCCCGCGACTACCACCGAACTGGCGGTCATCGCCGTCCATGACGAACCCTCTTTTGAGCGCGAAAGCGAGTCGGTCGAAGTTGCCGAAGCTGACGAAGAGGACGAACGCAAACCGTGGGCCCTCGGCATCGGCTTCGAGGAGTTGTTCGGGCGCCGACTCCCGATCTGGGCCGGCGGCATCACGCTTGCCGTCGCCGGGATGCTGATCGTCAAGCTGTCGATCGAATCGGGTCTGCTGACGCCACCGATCCGCGTCATCTCGGGGCTGGCGTTCGGCGCCGCGCTGATCGCCGGCGCGGAGCTGGCGTCGCGGCTGGAGGCGCGCATCCGCGATGTGCGGGTGCGCCAGGCGCTCGCCGGCGCGGGCATCGCAAGCCTCTACGCCAGCATCCTCGTCGCGGTGAACCTCTATCAGCTCGTAAGCCCGGTGACGGCGATGGTCGGGATGGCGGCGGTGACCGCGCTCGCAATGTTTCTTTCGACGCGGTTCGGAGCGCCGAGCGCGCTTCTGGGCCTGGCCGGCGGGCTGGCGGCCCCGGCGTTGGTCGGCTCGACCGAACCCAACGTGCCGCTGCTTTCGATCTATCTCGCGCTCGCCGTCTCGGGACTTTGCGCGCTATCGCGCAATCAGCGCTGGGCGTGGCTCGGGATCAGCGCGATGATCGGCGGCTTCGGCTGGGGCATTGTTCTCCTGCTCGGACGGGCGCTCGATGCGCCAAGCTCGATCTCCCTTGGCCTCTATTTGCTCCTGCTCGGTGTCGCGATCCCGGCCCTCGGCTTCGCCGGTGAGCGTAAGGATCAGCTTCATCTCGTGGCCGCGATTGTTGCCGCCGCGCAGATGGCGGCGCTGGTCGCCACCGGTGGTTTCGCGCTGCTCAATTGGGGGCTGTTCGCGCTGCTCTCGGCAGCGATCGTCTGGCTCGCCGAGCGCCACGTCTCACTCGCGCGATTGCCCGCCGTAGGCCTGCTGATCGCTTTGCTTCTGCTCGGCGCGTGGACCGCGCCTCAGGCGACCAACTTCGCCCTCGTGATGAGCGGAATCTTCTTGATCTACGGGGTGCCGGCAACGTGGCGGCTGTGGCGTCGCGGCGGCCTGGTCGAGGCGGCGGAGATCGGCGCTGTCGGGCTTGGCGGGCTTCTCCTCCCGATGTTCCACTTTCATCATGCCGATGGCTCGAACGATTTGGTGTTCGGCCTGCTCGCGCTTGGGCTCTCGATCTTCGTGGGCGGATGCGCTGCCATAGGCTGGACGAAGGCGGATCGCACCAGCGACGCGCGTTTCGCTTTGCTTGGTACGGTTACGGCCGTTCTTCTGGGCGCCGCCGTCCTGCTGCTCTTGCCGGTCTGGGCGGCGGCAGTCGCCATCGGGCTCCTTGGCATCGCCCTGCTCGAGCTCGGCTGGATCTCGCGCGATTCGCGCTTCGAGCCGATCGCATGGATCTTCGCCGCCGCGGGATGTGTCGCTTACCCCTACGCGCAAGCGGTCGATGGCGTCGCCGCTTCCACCGCGATCGATACGCTTCACTGGGCGTTCCAGGCCGCGATCGCCGCGTGGTTCGCATGGCGCGGTCGGTTCCCCTTCGGCCGCGCAGCGGCGCAGGCCCTCGCGCCGGTCTTCCTCTACGTGGCCGCGGCCACGCCCCTTCCGTCGCAGCTCGAGCCGCTGATCGGACCCGCGCTGCTTGCAGCGACGGTGTTGATTGGCCGCCGCATCGACCAGCGGCTGATCCCGGCGATGGCGTCGTGCACGGCGATCATCCTTGCCTGGGCGTTGTGGCCGCTGCTGCTGTGGAGCGGCGCTGCGGTCGAATCGCTGGGCGGCGCGGCGATGCTCGTTACCGACGTGCCCTCGGTGCTCGACAGCCTCAAGCAATTGCTGGTCCCGAGCTTGGCCATCGCCGCCGCGACCATCGCCGCGGTGCACCTCCGACCGCTTGAGCGCAGGGGCGGCTGGGCGATCGCGGGCCTGCTGATCGGCGTCGGCGCGCACAGCCTCTACAAGCATGTGTTCGCCATCGCGACGACGCCGGAGTTCGTCAGCCTCGGCATGGCGGAGCGGACGACGTGGGAGGCGTTGCTGGCCGGTCTGGCCGTCCTCGCTCTGCGCTTTGGCAAGCCGTGGGGCGCGGCGACGCTCGCGATCGCCTGCGCGGCTCACCTGACGCTCTACACGCTGCTGCTGCACAACCCTCTGTGGGCGGAACAGGCGGTCGGGCGGTGGCCGCTCGTCAATTGGTTGCTGCCCGCCTACGCTCTCGCTTTCGTCCTGTCGGTGGCGGCGAAGCGCGAGGTCGCCGCGGTCTCGGCGCAGGCTGCTCGGGTCCTAACGGTGATGCAAATGATCCTCGCGGTCCTGTTCGCTTTCTCGGAGCTTCGGCAGCTGTTCCATGGATCGCTGCTGACGGCGCCGGGCCTGCCGGTCGCCGAGGACATCCTCCGCTCGATCCTCGCGATTGCGCTGGCGATCGGCTTTCTCCTCTGGGGCATCGTCCGGCAGCAGCGCGACTGGCGCATCGCCTCCCTGGCGTTGATGCTGGCCGCGGTCGTCAAGGTGTTCCTGTTCGACGCGTCGGGGCTTGAGGGGGTCACGCGAATCGCGTCCTTCGTCGCGCTTGGGTTCAGCCTCATCGGCATCGGCTGGCTCTATGCCCGCCAGCTCGGCACCGACAAAGCGGCGCTGCCGGCCTAGCTCGCGAAGCTCGGGTCGAGGCGGTGGGCCTTGCGCTTGAGCGCGGGCCAGGCGAGCAGATTGGCGGCGAGAGGGAGGCCGATTGCGCCTTGCTGCGCGGTCACCTCGGGCGACCCTTGCGGCGGGTGGCTGAGCGAGTCCCCGGCCGACAGCGCCATCACCTGCGCCTGGCACGCGCGCTCGAGATAATAGAGCCGGATGAAGCATTCGCCGACACTCTTGCCGACGGCGAGCGTGCCGTGGTTCCGGAGGATCATCGCGTTCTTCATGCCGAGGTCGGCGACCAGCCGCTCGCGCTCGTCCATGTCGACCGCGACGCCTTCATAGTCGTGGAAGGCAACGTCGCCGCGGATCAGCATCGCGGTCTGGGTCAGCGGCAGCAGCCCCTCGCCGTGCGCCGCGACCGCCTGTCCTTGCGGCGTGTGAAGATGCATGACGGCATGCGCATCCTCGCGCGCCATGTGGATCGCGGAATGGATGATGAAGCCCGCCGGATTGGTGATAAACGGCGTCGGCTCGACCGGATTGCCCACGGCGTCGACCTTGACCAGCGACGACGCCGTCACCTCCTCGAACATCAGATTGTACGGGTTGAGGAGGAAGTGATGTTCGTCCCCCGGGACGCGCGCCGACAAATGCGTGAAGATCAAATCGTCCCAGCCGTAATGCGCGACCATGCGATAGGCGCAGGCGAGGTCGACCCGGATCGCCCATTCCTCCGCGCTGACCCGGCCCTCGAGCGAAGGAATGTCGACGGCCTCGAGCGGGCGGACGTCGGACATTCCGCGGTTGATCGAATCGACACGGTTCATGCGGGCACTCCCTGCCGGTCCGGATGCGCGGCGGCGAACGGCTCAAGGTTGTTCGCATTCTCCTCGGCCCGGAGCAACGTCGGGTAAGCGTCGAGCGGGAGGTGGTAGCGCCGCGCATTATAGAGCTGGGGCACGAGGCAGACGTCGGCGCCGGTCGGTGCATTGCCGAACAGGAACTTGCTCGCCGTGGGCGCGGCCATCGCCTCCAGCGCCGGCAGCCCTTCGCCGATCCAGTGCGCGTACCAGGCGTCGATCTCGTCCTGCGAATGGCCGAGCGGGTCCTTCAGATATTTGAGCACGCGGAGGTTGTTCAGCGGATGAATGTCGCAGGCGATCGTCATCGCCATCGCGACGACGTGCGCACGCTCGGCCGCGGCGGCTGGGAGCAGCGGCACGTTGGCATAACGCAGGTCGAGATAATTGATGATCGCCAGGCTCTGCGTCAGCTTATGCCCGTCGATCTCGAGCATCGGCACCAGCCCTTGCGGGTTGAGCGCGCGATACTCGGCCGATTGTTGCTCGCCATCGCGGAGGTCGACCTGACGGCTCTCGTAATCGACGCCCTTGAGATTGAGCGCGATGCGCACGCGATAGGCCGCAGACGAGCGGAAATAATCGTAGAGGATCGGCCGAGCCATCCGGCGGCTGTTACTCTTCGCCAAGGAACGGCGCTACCACTTGCGGAGGAACGCGGATCGGCTTTCCGGTCGCCTTGTCGATAATCGCCCACCAGCTGCGCGCGCGCACCCGGACCTTCCCGTCCTCGCCGATGAACTCCATGTGGCGGTCGTAGCGAGCACCTTGCGGCTTCTCGCCGGCCCAGGTCCGCGCTTTCAGCCGCTCGCCTTCCACCGCGGCGCGCAGATAATCGATCTCATGCCGGACCACGACCCAGAAATAGGCGTCCTGATGCTCCGCTTTGGCAACGCTGGTCCAATGGGCGACGGCGACCTGCTCCATCCACTGCACCCACACCGCATTGTTGACGTGGCCGAGCACGTCGATGTGTCCGGGCCCGGCGGTCAGGCTCATCTCGAAGACGGGTCGTTCGTCCAAGGCGCGATCCTCTCAATCGAAGACGCCTTGCCCGCGGATGCCGGTCGAAGTCCACCGTGCCGAACCAAAAGGGGAGATGGAGCATGGCTGCCGGGAAGCTGGGACTCGCAATGGCGCTGACCCTCATATCGCCGGCGCTGGCCGCACCGTCTTTACACGGAGCCAAACCGGCGGAGCCGCTCCTGTTCACTCCAATGGACGAGCGCTCGGCAGCTTTTTCCCCCGATGGGAACACAATCGTCTACGTCGTCCGCGTCGCCGACTATCGGCAAGTGCTGGTGGTCGCCGAACGCAAGCGCGGCCGTTGGGGCGAACCGCGGGTCGCGCCCTTTTCCGGAATTGCCTACGACGGAACGCCGTCCTTTTCTCCCGACGGGCGC
Organism: Sphingomonas sp. URHD0057; assembly: GCF_000620665.1. GTDB lineage: Bacteria > Pseudomonadota > Alphaproteobacteria > Sphingomonadales > Sphingomonadaceae > Sphingomicrobium. The sequence goes on from NZ_JIAU01000005.1 coordinate 426,198, forward strand.
CGGCTGTTTTTCGCCTCGGATCGCGACGGCAAGGGCGACTTCGATATTTGGACGGTCGTCCGCGGCGCGAAAGGGTGGAGTCAGCCCAAGCGGGTCCAGGGTGCCGTTAATTCCTCCGGCAATGAAGTCGGACCCATCCTGACCCGTTCGGGCAAGCTCTACTTCGTCTCTTCAGGCAGTGGCGGCGGGGACATTTACGTCGCCGATCCGACCGCAGCGGGATTTGGCGAGCCGAGGTCGGTCGGCGCGGGCGTCAACAGCGACTATCCCGAGGGCGGTCCGGCGCTCGATCCTCAGGAAAAGGTCATGATCTTTGCGTCGGCGGGCCGTCCGGATCAGCCGCTGGCGCCCGGCAATCCGTACACCCGCAGCGACCTTTACATCAGTCATCGCGTTGGCGGCCAATGGGGGCCGGCCACGCGGCTGGGTCCCGACGTGAACAGCTGGGCGGCCGAGTCCAGCCCGAGCTTCTCGGCGGATGGCCGCTGGCTCTATTTCACCAGCGAGCACGGCTTCGCCACCGACCAGCAAGTGTTGCTTACGCCGCAAACGCTGCGCCGTGGCTGGGCCACCGCCCGCAATGGCCTCGGCAACGTCTACGTCATCGCCGCCAGCACAGCGGAGGGCCGCAAATGATCAGACTGCCGATCCTGCTCGCCGTTGCGGCTGCCGTCGGTTCCCCGCAGCCCAAAATGGTCGAGCCCGGACTCATCTCGACCAACGCCAACGAGTTCGGCGGCTCCATCACGCCTGACGGCAAGGAGCTGTGGTACTCGTCCAGCGTCCAGCATTTCTACATGGAGACGATCTTCTACAGCCGCCGCCTGCCCAACGGGCATTGGGGCCCGCCGAAACTGGCGCCATTCAGCGGCCGCGGCCACGATTTCGATCCGGTCTTCTCGCCGGACGGCAGGCGGATGCTGTTCATCTCCGACCGGCCGATCCATCCCGGGGAGAAAAAGCGCGACTACGACATCTGGTATGTCGATCGGCAATCCGGCGGCGGCTGGGGGCAGCCCCAGCGTTTTCCCGCGCCGCTCAACTCCGTTCCCGACGCGAACGGCGAAGGGGGCCGAGAGGAGTTCGCGTCGATCGCCGCCGATGGCACGATCTATTTCGCCGGGGACCCCCGAAGCGGGCCGGGTGGCATGGCGATCTACCGCTCGCGGTTTTCGAATGGCCGCTATGAAACGCCCGAGCGCCTGCCGGACATCATCAATGCCGGCCAGTTCGTTGGCGAGCCCGTGATCGCCGCCGACCAAAGCTTCATGCTGTTCTCCGCATTCGGGCTGCCCGACGGGGCGGGCAATTGGGACATCTACTTCGCCCGGCGCGGCGCGGACGGGCAGTGGCAGGCGCCCCAGCATCTGGGGCCGGCGGTCAACACGCCCGAACGCGATTACAGCCCCCGGCTGGAGCCCGACGGCCACACCCTGGTGTTCACCAGCGAACGCTTCTTCGGCGACAACAAACTGCGGCTTGATTTCAAGACGATTCGTCGAGGTCTGGCCTCGGCACTGAGCGGGCAGGGCAACATTTACACGATCGACCTGCGCAGCCTGGTCCCCGACTTCGGACGCTAACCGCCGCTCACCTGCGTCAGCATGAAGGCGTAGGTCTCGGCGATCTCGTGCAGCTTGTCCCACCGGCCCGACTTGCCGCCGTGGCCAGCGCCCATGTTGATCTTGAGCATCAGCAGGTTCCCGTCGGTCTTGGTCGCGCGCAGCTTCGCCGCCCACTTGGCCGGTTCCCAATAAGTGACGCGCGGATCGGTGAGGCCGCCGGTGATCAGCATCGGCGGATACGCCTGGGCCTTCACATTGTCGTACGGCGAGTAGCTGCGGATCAGCGCGAACGCCGCTTGGTCGATGATCGGATTGCCCCATTCGGGCCATTCGCCGGGGGTCAGGGGCAACGTGTCGTCGAGCATGGTGTTGAGGACGTCGACGAACGGCACGTCGGCGACGACCGCCCCCCACAGCTCCGGGTCGCTGTTGACGACCGCGCCCATCAGCTCGCCGCCGGCCGAGCCACCGTTGATCGCGATCCGCCCCGGCCGCGTGAACTTCGCCTCGGCCAGGCCCTTCGCGACGTCGACGAAATCGTTGAACGTGTTGGTGCGCTTGGTCAGCTTGCCGTCGAGGAACCATTGATAGCCGAGGTCGTCGCCGCCGCGGATGTGGGCGATGGCGCAGGCCCAGCCGCGGTCGAGCAGGCTGGTCCGGTTGGGGTTGAACGCCGGCGGGATGGCGATCCCGTAAGCGCCATAGGCATAAAGGTAGAGCTTGCCCTCGCCGTTCTTCTCAAAGCCCTTTTTGTAGACGACCGAGACGGGCACCATCGCCCCGTCGCGCGCCTCGATCATCCGCCGCTCGCTCGCATATTGCGAGGGGTCGTAGCCCGACGGGATCTCCTGGACCTTGCGAACCTCGAGCTCGCCGCTCTCGGGGTGATAGTCGTAGGTCGTCGTCGGGGTGACCATCGACGAAAAGCCGAGCCGATAGGATTCGGGCGCGAACTCGGGATTGCCCTGGAACGAGGCCGTATAGGTCGCTTCCGCGAACGGAATGCGGCTCTCTTCCCCGGCGTAGGTGCGCAGCATCAGCTGGTCGAGGCCGTCGATGCGGCTGCTGACCGCGAGATGGTCGCGATACGGGGTGACCCCGGTCAAATAAGCGCGATCCGACCCGGCAATGACCGTCCGCCACTCATCCGGCGCCGCCGGATCGGCCTCGGCGAGCCGGAAGTTCACGTGGTCGTCGTTGGTGTAGACCCACAATTTCCCGTGCGCCGCATCGACATGATATTCGCGCCCCGGCTTGCGGCGTGAGATGAGTGTCAGCGGCTGCGACGGGTCGGCGGCCGCGACGAACCGCGCCTCACTGGTCGCGTTGTCGCCGGTGGTGACGAAGATCAGGCTCTTGTCCTTCGCCTTATGCACCCCGACGCTGAAGCCAAGCTCCTCGGTCTCTTCGTACAGCGTAACCGCGTCCTCCGGCGGGTTCCCAAGCCGGTGATAGCGGGCGCGATAGCTGCGCCAATTGTCGTTGACCTCGGTGAAGACGACGCCGGCGCTGTCGCTCGTCCACACCGGCTGGCCGATGCCGACCTTGGTGACCGTCTCCACGTCCGTGCCGGTCGCAAGGTCGCGGATGCGCAGCTCGAACCGCTCCGATCCATCATAATCGGCAAGCGTCGCGAGCAGCTTCCCGTCGGGGCTGACCTCGAGCGCGCCAAGGCGGAAATATTCGCGGCCCTCGGCTTCGACCGGCTCGTCAAAGATGATCTGATCGTCGCCGCCCGTGACCGGCTTGCGGTACCACGTCCGATATTGCGCGCCGGGCTTGAACGCCCACCAATAGAGATAGTCGCCGTTGCGGATCGGGACCGAGCTGTCGTCTTCCTTGATCCGCCCCTTCATCTCCTCGAACAATTGCTCGATCAAGGCTTCGTGCCGCTTGGCCCAATTCTGGAAATAATCGTTCTCAGCGTGGAGGTAAGCGAGCACGTCGGGGTCATCGACGTTCGGATATTTGGCATCGCGCAACCAATGCCACGGATCCTCGATGGTGACGCCATGCGCTTCGTAGCTGTAGGGCCGCTGCTCGGCGCTCGGCGGGGCGGGAATGTCGACGGGCTTGTCCATGTCCCGTCCTTAACGCGGTCACCGGCGACGGAAAGAGCGAAGCGGCAACGCACATGTCTGCTTCGGGTGGAAAGCAGACGTTAGCCCTACCGCCAGATGTAAACTCAGCGCGCCGCGCCCAGAACTCCGCGTCCGGCAAGCACGGCGTCTCCCGGATTGGATTTTCGTTGAACCGTCGATTTCCGTCTGCGGCTGCCGTCCACATCTATTCATATTGCAATCGATAAGTGAGCATGTGTGATCGGGGCGAGCCCAGAGAGGATCGAGCCGATGAGGAAAATTGCGATTCAAGCCGCACGCAGCATCGTCGCCATCATCGTGGGTGAAATCGTGCTCTATGCGGGAACCTGGTTCGTGCAGGAGGTAATCTTCGGGCACGTTGATTACTCGGACACTGTTCCGACGCTCATCGGGGCCGGCCTTCTGACACCGCTCGCAGCGGTGGCGGCCGGGTTCGCGATCGCATTGATTGCAGGGGTGCGACCCTATCTTCACATTCTGCCGATGTGCATGCTGGTCGCGATAGAAACAGTCTATCTGTTTTCGCGGGGACTGGTCGACGGGCCGTTGTGGTTCGAAACTGGTGCTGGCCTGTCCCTGATCCTTGGCGCGATCGCAGGCGCCTTTCTTTGGACGCGCGTTGCAGACCGTCGCCAACTCACCCGATACGCCGAGCTGGCATGAGCGAAAGTCGGCCTTTCTTCGAGGCCCGGCTAATGACCGCAATGGGCGGAAAGGTAACGCAGGCTACTCCTCAGTCCAGACGCCCGTCTTTTGCTCGTTTGGCCTTCTCATTCTCCCTTAGGACCAAGCCGAGCACCACAAATCCGCCCGACGTAATCAAGGCGTACCGAAGGCCGGCAGCGGAAGCCAGCAGCAAGAAGCTGACAATCGAAAGCAAGAGCGCGGCAATGGCGGTCCGGAACGGCATAGACGTTCCACGCCTTAGCAAATCTTCCTGAGTGCCGCGCGTCCTAATGTCTGCAATGGGTCGAAAGCAGCCATTCGGCGGCGGCGCGAATTCGCTGTCCTACAGCGCCTCGACAAGCGCATAGGCTCGTCGATGAAGCGATACGAACCCTGGTCACCCTCGCGCCAGCCCGCGCGCGGAGCCTCGCTGCAATCGCTGCGTTTCGCCCGCGAAGTTGACCAAGTTGCCTCACCTCCCGGACGGCCGGGCCTTTTAGAAGGGCGGCCGATGGCCTAGCTCAGGGGCAAGGGGGCTCGTCCATGTCCAGTTACGCCGGCCGCCGCGCCGCTAGGAACGCTGACGGCGGGGGCAGTCGACGATGATCTTCTTCCACATCCTCAAATCGATCGACGAGTTGCTCTACGAGCTGATGACCTGGCTCCTGTTCTACCCGATCACGCTGTGGCGGTCGGTCCGGCATCCGCTCCGCACGATGGACTATGCGATGACCGAGCTGCAGAAGAAAAGCGCGGATCAATTTCGCGCCACGCTAAGTCCGCCGATCTTCCTGCTCGTCACGGTCGTCATTGCGCACGTCGTCGAACTTCAGGCGGTCGGCGACAGTGCGATCGTCAGCAATCAAAGCGGCCTTGCGGACCTGGTCAACGACGACACCAGCCTGATCGTGCTGCGTATCATGGGTTTCGCCTTGTTTCCCGTCGCCATGGCCGCGATCGAAACGAAGCTGTCGCGCCTGTTTGTCAATCGCGACACGCTCCAACGGCCCTTTTACGCACAATGCTATCTCGCTGCGCCATTTGCGCTCGCGCTGAGCCTGGCGTCGACCGCGATCCGCGTCAGCAACGCCTCGCTCCAGCAGGGCGGACTGCTGCTGGTCGTGGCGGCGACCATTGTTTACATCGGAGTGGAGGCCAAGTGGTTCGTGAAAGCCACCCGCCGACGCTGGCCGATCGCGCTTGCCGGCTCTATCCTGGGCTTCCTGATCTGCATCCTCATCATTGCCGGAATGACATTGCTCCTCGGGGGCGATTAGGATGCCTTCTGAAACGACGGGGACGGCTGGATGTCGATCGCGATCTCTAGCTTCGCAACACTATTGCTCGAGCTCGCCCGCGGCTACTCGGGTTCCCTTCCGCCACGCCGCGACGGCTTTCGAGCGCGCCATCAGCGCCGAGATTTCCCGCGCATCCAGCTCGCTGTCGAAGCACAGGCCCAGCACGCCGGCGTGTTGCCATCGAACCACCGCCGCGCGGCCGAGCGTTCCGCAATCCAGCATCACGCGGGTCCCGCTCGCCAGGCTCGCCGGGCAATCGAGCTTCGCGCCGCCGGCCGACAGGTCGAGAATGCGGACGAAATGCCGCTCGCCATCGGCTTGAAGGAACGCCGGCAACGCTACTTCGACCCGCGGATAGGCCCGGCGGTCCGCATCGGACGCGGCGTCTTCGGGGGAGGGGGTGGAGCTAGCCATGTCTTGCCGGTAGCGAAGGCGTACCATGGCGGTCCTGCCAGGAAGTAAACGCCGAATGTCTGGAGTGGGTGGAAAGCGGACGCTTCAATTGCTTGGAGGCAGGACGTCGCGCTCATGATTTTGGAGTTGGCGAGCAATCATATATCACCCTGCTTGCTCGGTGGCACCAAGGGAGATTCCGTGAGGTATTATCAGCCCGCCATCGCGATTCTTTTGGCAGTTGTCGCCCCACGGGCTAGCGCGGGCGAGCCTACCCAGCCACCACTCCTTTGCGAGATTTTAGGCGACGCAACCGAACATGTTGGCATGACACTCACGTTCGAAGGTCACTATGTGACCGATTTCACAGAACGGTCGTTGGTTTTGGCTGACGGGTGCGGCTTCGGAATTGCTTTAGTTCGAATGACCCCTGAAGCAGAAAAAGTTCTGCGTACAGCAGTCGATGAATCAGACCCCGATCGCGAGATTGGCGCCATATTTACCGGTACAGTTGTTCAACGCGAGCCCAGTGGGATGATGTACAGTCACGATACCGGTGTCCGATTGATGGTGTCGAAAATTACTAACTTGAAAATTGTTGAGCCGAAATCGGCCCCTTAACGGGTCAGCCCCACCCAGCCACGATGTCCGCAATGGGTCGAAAGCAGACATTCGGCGGCGGCACGAATTCGCTGTCCTACAGCGCCTCCACAAGCGCATAGGCTCGTCGATGAAAGCGATACGACCCTTCGTCATCCCCGCGGCAGCGGGGACCCCGCTGCCTTCACAACAACTGCCCCAGTCCCCGAGCAAGCGCGTAGCCTCGCTGCAATCGCTGCGTTTCGCGCGCGAAGTTGACCAAGTTGACTCACCCCCCGGGTGGACCGCCCTTTAACAATGGCGCTCTTGAGACTAGCTGACAGGCAAGGGAGTTAGCCCCAAGGGAATTAGCCATGTCCAGTTACGCCGACCGCCTCGCCGCACTTCGCGAGCAATTGAAGGCCGAGAAGCTCGACGGCTTCGTCGTGCCGCTGACCGACGAGCATATGAGCGAATATGTCGGAAGCTATGCCCAGCGCCTCGCCTGGCTCACCGGTTTCCAGGGCTCCGCCGGTTCGGCGGTGGTGCTTCCCGAGGAAGCGGCGATCTTCGTCGACGGCCGCTACACGCTGCAAGTCCGCAGCCAGGTCAGCGCGACCGAGTGGAGCTATCAGTCGGTGCCCGAAACGAGCACCACACAATGGCTCGAGGAGCATGCGCCCGAGCGCGCGCGGATCGGCTACGACCCCTGGTTGCACACCCGCGACTGGGTGAAGAAGGCCAAGCAATCGCTCGCGAGCCGCGGCGCCGAGCTGGTCCCGGTCGAGCGCAACCCGATCGACGAGATCTGGACCGACCGGCCCGAGGCGTCGAAGGCGCATCTGGTCGTTCAGCCCGATCAATATGCCGGCAAGTCCGGGGCGGAAAAGCGCACCGAGATCGGCGACTGGCTGGCCAAGCATCATGCCGACGCGGCGGTGCTGTCGGCGCTCGATTCAATCGCCTGGGCATTCAACATCCGCGGCGCCGACGTCACCCACACGCCGGTCGCGCTGGCCTATGCGGTCGTACACTCGGACGGCACCGCCGACCTGTTCGTTGCGTCGGAGAAGATCGGCTCCGACGTCCGTCAGCATCTCGGCAACGGTGTCCGCCTCCATGAGCGGGCGGCGTTCGAGGCCGAGCTTTCTGAGCTCAACGGCAAGACCGTCGTCGTCGACCCCGAGCGCGCCGTCGCCGCGATCTTCGAGGCGCTCGACAAGGCCGGCGCCAAGATCGTGCCGCTACGCGACCCGACGATCCTCCCCAAGGCGCTCAAGAACCCGGCCGAGATCGCCGGTCAGAAAGCGGCGCAGGCCCGCGACGGCGCAGTGATCTCCCGCTTCCTGCGCTGGATCGACGACGAGGCGCCCAAGGGCGACGTCGACGAATTGAAGGCGTCCGACCACCTCGAATCGCTGCGCCGCGAGAATCCTGAGCTGCGCGATCTCAGCTTCGACAGCATCTCCGGCGCGGGGCCGAACGGCGCGATCGTCCATTACAAGTCGAGCGGGAAGACCAACCGCAAGCTCGAGACCGGCACGCTCTATTTGATCGATTCAGGCGGCCAATATGTCGACGGTACCACCGACATCACCCGCACCGTCCCGATCGGCGAGCCGACCGAAGAGATGCGTGACCGCTTTACGCGAGTTCTCAAGGGCCACATCGCGATCGCGACCGCGGTGTTTCCCAAGGGGACGCGCGGCAGTCAGCTCGACAGCTTCGCCCGCCGGCCGTTGTGGGAGGCCGGCCTCGATTACGCCCACGGCACCGGCCACGGCGTCGGCAGCTTCCTTGCGGTGCACGAAGGACCGCAGCGGATTTCGCCGGTGGGCAGCTCGCAAAGCGGCGGCGACGAGCCGCTCCAGGCCGGCATGATCATCTCCAACGAGCCCGGCTATTACAAGACCGGCGAGTACGGCATCCGCATCGAGAATCTGGTGCTGGTCGTGCCGCGCGACATCGAGGGCGCCGAGAAGGAAATGCTCGGTTTCGAGACGTTGACTTTCGCTCCGATCGACCGCCGCCTGATCGATGTTCAGATGCTCGAGCCCGAAGAGCTGATCTGGCTCAATTGCTATCACGCCCACGTGCTGGCGAAGATCGGCCCGCAACTGGAGGGCAACGATTTGGCCTGGCTCCAGGCCGCCTGCGCCCCAATCGAGCTGTGAACGTCGAGCGGTGAACGGCATTTCGCTCTTCGACTTTCCGATCCATCTCGGCCGCGGTGCTCGCGCCATCCCCCAGCCCCAGTTCACCGGGATGGACTGGTACAATGGCTATATGGAGAGGCACGGCGACGACCTCGACGAGGGCCGGCTGGTCAGCCTCTATCGCTTCGAGGAGCCGTGGACGAGCTGGGAGATGCATCCGTCCGGCGACGAAGTGGTCTGCGTCGTCCAGGGTCATTTGACGCTGCACCAGGAGCTGGCGGACGGGACGAAGCAGAGCCACGCGCTTGGCCCCGGCGATTATGCGATCAACCCGCCCGGCGCCTGGCATACGGCAGATGCCGACGGCCCGGTGGTGGCGTTGTTCATCACCGCAGGGAAGGGCACGACTCACCGGCCGCGCTAGCGATGGAGCACCCAAATCGATGTGCCGGCGCGGCGTCTTACGCCCCGATCGGGCGGTCCCGCACCCATTGGGAAAATATCCATTTCTCACCGCGGGTCGGCGGCAGGCCGGCATGCAGGCTGGCCGGCTCGGGCCGGCCCGCCGGATCGAGGTTGGAGAACATCAGCATGTCCCCGGTCTTTCCGCGATAATCGAAGCCGATCGCGGGGAAGCGCGTTTCACCGCCCTCAAAATCCTCATTGAGGTAGATCAGCACCGTGGCCGCGCGCTGACCGTTACGTGCGATTTCGGCCGCCAGCGAGGAGGCGGGGTCGAGATAATCGTGATGCGGCTTGAACTCCTGCCCGACCGAATAATGAAGCACTTGCGACGCCTCGAGGAACGGCGGAGCGGCACCGATCGCCAGCGCAAGTCGGACGCGGATCATTTCGACGATCAGGTCGAGGTCGGCGAAGTCGAAGGCCGCCGATCGGTTGTTGCGGACCGGGTCGGCGACCGCTTCGCCGCTGTTCGGGTCCCTGACGCTCGCGGGCGCGAGCCGCCGGCCGGCGCGATCGATCAGCCATTCGCATTCGGCCGGCGAGGCGAAGCGGTCGAACGCCCGGATCAAGGGCTTCCCCGACAATTCCCGGCCGGGCGGCGGACGCAGTCGCCGATCGATCGCAATGCGCGACGCCAGGTCGCTCCACGATGTGCCGGCCTGGGCCTCTTCCGCCGTCACGAAGCGGTCGTCCGCGAGTATGATCAGCTGCTGAGCCGCGGACCGCGACCCCAGCTCAGCCGCCTTGGCGAGCCAGTGGAGTGCCTTGGCCAAGTCGACCCGCCGTCCCACGCCCATGAATTCGAACAGGGCACAGCGCTCGGCGGCTTCGCCGTGACCGTCGCGTGCGGCGGCTTCGATCAGCTCGACTGCGCGTCGCCAACCGCCCGCGTCAGTCGGGTCGATGAGAAGTTCCATCCCGAACCTGAACTGGTGGTCCCCGTCCATCAGTCGGTCTGTTTGGCTTCCGCGGCCGACGCCGATTTTGCGCGGTCCTGCGCCTTGCGACGCCTGAGGTTCTGCCGCAGCGCCGCGGCGAGGCGTTCCTCGCGCTGTTTGTCCTTGCCCGACATATCTTGCACATGCCTCCAGCGGGTCCGCGCGGCAAGGCGGGTTGACAGCGCGAGGGCCGCGCCGTCATAGGCGCCCGGCTTCCTCAAAAAGTGCTGCCGTAGCTCAGTGGTAGAGCGCATCCTTGGTAAGGCTGAGGTCGTGAGTTCAATCCTCACCGGCAGCACCATTTCCCGACATTGACGGGCTCTTCCCCGGCGGTCATGCGCCACGGATGCGCTTCTTCTCCGACAATGCCGCTGCCGCGCACCCCAAGGTGATCGAGGCGATCATCGCTTCGAACCGGCTCGACACGGCCTATGACGGCGACGAATGGAGCCAGGCGCTCGATGGCGCCTTTTCCGAGCTGTTCGAAACCGCGGTGCGCGCCTTCTGGGTCACCACGGGGACCGCCGCGAACTGCCTCGCGCTGGCGGCCCTTTGTCCACCCTATCGCGCCATCCTCTGCCATCGCGATGCGCATATCGAGGTCGATGAGGCGGGCGCGCCCGGCTTCTTCACCGGCGGCGCCAAGCTCGTCTTGCTCGACGGGCCGGGCGCCAAGGTCACTCCCGCAATGGCGGCGGCTGCGTGCGACGCGATCCGCGACGACGTCCACCAGGTCCAACCCGCGGCGATCTCGATCACCAATGCGACCGAATATGGCCTCGTCTATCGTGCCGCCGAGGTCGCCGAGCTGGGCGAATTCGCCAAGTCGCGGGGTCTCGCCTTGCACATGGATGGCGCCCGCTTCGCCAATGCCTTGGCAACGACCGGCGACAGCCCCGCCGACGCCACCTGGCGCGCGGGCGTCGACGCTTTGTCGTTCGGTTTCGTCAAGAACGGCGGCCTCAATGCCGAGGTCCTGATCCTGTTCCGGCCCGAGCTTGCCGACGAAGTCGCGGTGCGGCGCAAGCGCGCGGGTCATCTGTTGTCGAAGGGCCGGATGATGGGCGCGCAGATCCTGGCGATGCTTAAGGATGGATTGTGGCTCGATAATGCCCGCGCCGGCAATGCAGCGGCCCAAGTGCTAGCCAAGGCGGCGGGTGATCGCCTGGTTTACCCGGTCGAAGCGAATGAGCTATTCGTTCGCATGACTGATCCGGAAGCGGACGCGTTGCGGGCTCAAGGCTTCGACTTCTACGAATGGGGTCCGGGTCAGTTGCGGTTCGTGACCAGCTGGGATTCGGACCAGGATGCCGTCGAGCAGCTCGCGGCGGCGATTGCGGCGCTCTGAGCATAAGCGCGACTTATCGCCAGCGACCGGCCTTTGATTGGCGAAAGCGCGACGCGCGCCGCTAAGTCGGCCGTGATGAGCCCGCGTGATCTCGCCGGTGGCGAATTGAGCAGCGACAACCCGGCCGGCGAGCGCCTGCGCGACGTCGCCATCCCGTTCGCCATCTTCACCGCCATCTGGGGTTCGACCTGGATCGTGATCCGCGGCCAGCTCGGCGTGGTCGCGCCCGAATGGTCGGTCGCCTATCGCTTCGCCATCGCCGCGGTCGGGATGGCCCTCCTTGCGCGCGCCCGTGGCCACAGCCTGCGGCTCGGCCGGGAGGCGATCGTTCCGGCGATCGTCCTCGGTTTTTGCCAGTTCTGCCTCAATTTCGACGCGGTCTATCTGGCCGAGCGCCACATCACCTCGGGCGTGGTCGCGACCGTCTTCGCCCTGCTGCTGATCCCGTCGAGCCTGCTCGCCTGGGCCTTTCTCGGGCAGCGGCCGACGCGGCGCTTCCTGTGGAGCTCGGCGGTCGCGGTCGCCGGTGTCATGCTGCTGTTTGACCATGAGTTGCGCGAGCATGCGGCCTCGGCACCCCAGATCGTCTCCGGGATCGCGCTGACCTCGCTCGGCATGCTCGGCGCGGCGACCGCCAACGTATTGCAGGCGCGCCCGGAGATCCGCCGCTTCCCGCTGTTCGGGATGCTCGCCTGGTCGATGGCGGTCGGTGCAGTGATCGATACGATCATCGCTTTGGCACTCGCGGGTCCGCCGACGATTGATATGCGGCCGGGTTACTGGGCCGGGTTGCTCTATCTCGCGCTGGCGGCGTCGGTGGTGAACTTCAGTCTTTATTATCCGGTCGTTCGCAAGCTGGGACCGGGCAAGGCCGCTTATTCGAGCGTCCTCGTGCCGATCATCGCGATGGGCTTTTCGACCTGGCTCGAGGATTATCGCTGGACGCCGCTGACCATCGCCGGATCGCTCCTGGCGCTGGGCGGAATGGTTGCCGCCTTGAGCCGCAGCCGGCGACGGATCGCTTCGCCGGGCCCTACCTAGCGCGGCGATCCGCCAGCCACGCTTCCTTGCTGATCGGCTGGACGTCGTTGACCAGGCACCGCTGGGCGCCGGCGACGAACGGAACCACGACCTCCGCATCGAGGCCCTGGCAGATCCAGTCCCCGCCGCCGGTGGTGCGCAGGGCGACCCGGCGGGAGAACGCCGATTGCGGGCACGAGCCGTCGAGGCTGAGGCGGAAGTAGCGATTGGCGCCGACCTTGACGTCGACCGCGTCATCGCTGACCGGCGTGTAGCCGTTGACGTCGCGCGCGAGGAAGCACTGGCGCCCCGAGCTCTGCGCGACGAGCGGAGCCGCAACCGGTTGGTTGGCGCATGCTGCAGCGACGCCGACCGCGGCGACGCCAATCAGGATCAATGCGGACCTGGCCATCAGCTGTTTCCTTTCTGCACTCGGATCGTCGGTGCGCGTTTGCGCGTTACAGGTTCATGCCGTCGACGGTCATCCGCCGCTACGTCTATTGCCCCGACAAGAACGAGCTCTGGGTCGAGTTCGTGACCGGCCGGCGCTACGTCTATTCGGGCGTCCCGCAGGAGGTCGCGAGCGCGCTCGGCTCGGCTTTTGCCAAGGGCGTCTATTTTAACTCCCGCATTCGCGATCGTTTCCCTCACCGCGAGATCGTCCACGAGGATCAGGCAACCGAATCTTAAATCGCGCATGCGAGACGGGGGCATGATCCCGATCAAGCACAGCACGATCTTCAAGAGCCGCTGGATGGCCCTGCTGTGGGCCGCCGGGATCATCTGGTTCGCCTATGATTTCGCAGCGCCGTCCGACGACGGCACGAACAACGCCGGCGGGAACGAGGTGCAGGTCACCGACGCCGACGGCGCACCGGTGACTCCGGATGAGGCGAAGCAACTCGAAGAAGCGCTGAACCGGGTCTAGCCGCCTGAAGTCCACTCGACGCGCTCGATGTGCCAGCGGCGTTGCGCCTCGGTCGAGCCGGGCACGTCGTTGACGCGCCGCAGGATCATGTTCGCGCCGCGCCGGAACGATCCGTCCGCCTTGGTCTTGCCATAGAAGACGGCCGGAACCGTGATGTAGATGGATCCCGCGGCGCCTTCGCTGTCGCGGGGCTTGCCGATCTCCATGTGAACTTCGGAAGCGTTTCGCCAGTTGCGATCGAAAGCCTTTGCGGCGTCGGCGCTGGACCAAAGCTTCCAGGATTCCGTCCAATGCCCCTGCTCCATCAACGCGCCATAATGCTGGACGACTTGACCGGCTCCTTCGGCGCTCTTCGCGTCGATCGGGCCCTTCGGCTCTTCGAGCGGCGTGCGGTCGTCGGGCAGGCTGACGTTCGCTTCGGCATTCTCCGTCGACGGCGAGGGCGCGGTCGCGGTTTCGTTGACCGTCGTCGCCGTAATCTCGTTTGCCTCCGTCGCATTTTCGTTAGTCTGCTTGCAGCCGCACAGGGCCAGCACCGCCATCGAAATCGCCGCTATCCGAATCGTCATGCACTTCTCCTCATCGCGGAACCGCCGCGACCAAAGTTCGTTCGTTTCGCCAGGTTAACAGCTCAAACAGGGAGAGTTTCCATGGCCGACGACAACGGCACCGAGCGCGAACACACGACGGTGGTCGAGACCGGCAATGGCGGTGGCGGCGGCGGGGTCCTGGCGGTCGTCCTGCTGATCATCGTTGTGCTGGTGCTTCTGTTCCTGTTCCGCGGCCAGCTCGGTCTCGGCGGAAGCAAGACGACGGTCGAGGTCCCCGACAAGATCGACGTCAACGTCAACCACAACTGACCTCGTAACGCTCTTGCGAGGCGGGTCCGCGAGTCCCTGCCTCGGCGCGGGCGCGGCTCTTTCAGGGCCGCGCCCGTTTGAGTTTGTGCGAGCGACGCACTAACCGCGCCGCATGACCGACGCGCTTCGCTACCTGACCGGATTTGGCGGCCATTTCGAAAGTGAGGCCGTCGACGGCGCGCTGCCCAAGGGCCGCAACTCGCCGCAGCGGCCCGCCTTCGGCCTTTATACCGAGCAGCTTTCGGGAAGCTCCTTTACCTCGCCACGGCACGAGAATCGGCGCAGCTGGCTCTATCGGATGCGGCCGACCGCCGACCATCGCCCGTTCACGCCGTACGCCGGCGCGAAGCTGTTCGCTCCTGGGACCGTCAAGGAGCCGCTCGCACCCAACCGCTTGCGCTGGGATCCGCCCGGCGATCTGCCCGCCGAGGCCGACTTCGTCGACGGCATGGTGACGATGCTCGCCAACCGCGATCCCGCCGACCTCGAAGGCGCCGCCGTCCACCTCTACCGGGCGTCGAAGTCGATGGACCGGCGCGTATTCGTCGATGCGGACGGCGAGCTGTTGATCTTGCCGCAATCGGGCACACTTGAGATCGTCACCGAGCTCGGCCGGATGGAGGTCGCGCCGGGCTGGATCGGGATCGTCCCGCGCGGGGTCCGGTTCCACGTCGAGGTCTCCGAAGAATCGCGTGGTTACGTCGCCGAGAATCACGGGCTTCCGCTGCGCCTGCCCGAGCTCGGCCCGATCGGCTCCAACGGCCTTGCCAACCCCCGCGACTTCGAGACCCCGGTCGCCTGGTTCGAAGACCGCGACGAGCCGACCGAGGTCGTCCAGAAGTCGCTTGGTTCGCTGTGGACCACGACATTGGATCATTCGCCGCTCGACGTCGTCGCCTGGCACGGCAATTACGCACCCTGCCGCTATGAGCTGGCGCGGTTCAACACCATTGGCACGGTCAGCTTCGACCACCCCGATCCGTCGATCTTCACCGTTCTCACCAGCCCGAGCAACGTGCTGGGCCGCGCCAACGCTGATTTCGTGATCTTCCCGCCGCGCTGGATGGTGGCGGAGGACACCTTTCGGCCGCCGTGGTTCCACCGCAATGTGATGAGCGAGGCGATGGGACTGATCCACGGCGCCTATGACGCCAAGGCGGAGGGCTTTCAGCCCGGGGGCCTGTCGCTCCACAATTTGATGAGCGGGCACGGCCCCGACCTCGACAGCTGGCAGAAAGCCGGCGCGGCCGAGCTCAAGCCCGCGAAGGTCGAAAACACGCTCGCCTTCATGGTCGAGAGCTGCTGGCCGTACCGGCCGACCCAGTTCGCGCTCGACCGCGCCCAGCCCGATTACGATCAGGCCTGGACCGGCTTTCCCAAGGCGAAATTGCCGTGAGCGACGCCAGTTGGGTCCACAGCGCTCAGGGCAGCGACTTTTCGCTCCAAAATCTTCCGCTCGGGATCTTTTCGGAGGCCAAAGGCAGGCGTCGTCCCGGCGTTGCGATCGGCGACTATGTGCTGGATCTCGCGGCGATCGCCGACCTGCTCGACGAGGATTGGCGCGGGGATCTTTCGCAGCCGGTGCTCAACGCCTGGCTTGCCCGCGGTCCCTCGGCCCAGAGCGAGCTGCGCACACGCGTGGCGGAGCTGCTGTCCGACGGGCGCTATCGCGACGATGTCGAGCCGCAGCTGATCGGCCAGAGCGAGGTTCGGCTCCACGTTCCCTGCCTCATCGGCGACTACAGCGATTTCTACGTAGGCATTCACCACGCGACCAACGTCGGCCGGCAATTCCGTCCCGACAACCCGCTGCTGCCCAACTACAAATATGTGCCGATCGGCTATCACGGGCGGGCAAGCTCGGTGCGGGCGAGCGGCGAACCGGTGATCCGTCCTTTCGGCCAGCGCCGGGCGCCGACCGCGGACGGGCCCGAATATGGTCCGAGCGGACGCCTCGATTATGAGCTCGAGCTCGGCATCTGGGTCGGACGCGGCAACGACCTCGGCTCGCCCATCCCGATCGGCGAGGCGGGCGACCATATCGCCGGCTATTGTCTGCTCAACGATTGGTCGGCGCGCGACCTTCAGGCGTGGGAGTATCAGCCGCTGGGCCCATTCCTCGCCAAGAATTTCCTGACCAGCGTCAGCCCGTGGATCGTCAGTCCGGACGCGCTCGCTCCGTTCCGCAAGCCGATGCCGGCACGCCCGTCGGGCGACCCGCAGCCGCTCGCCTATCTCGACGATCCCGACGACCGCGCGGCCGGCGCGCTCGGCATCGAGCTCGAAGCGAGCCTGTCGACCGCGCAGATGCGGGAGGCCAAGCTTCCGCCGCACCTCCTGTCGCGCGGCTCGGCCGATGCCGCGATGTACTGGAGCGCGGCTCAGATCATCGCTCACCACAGCAGCAATGGCTGCAATCTCCAGCCCGGCGACCTGATCGGGACCGGCACGCTGTCGACCGACGACAGCCACGGGCTCGGCTCGCTGCTGGAGATCAGCCGCGGCGGCTCGCAGCCGATCGAGCTCGCGTCCGGCGAAACGCGGAGCTTCCTCGAGGACGGCGACGAAGTGACCCTGCGCGCCTGGTGCGAAGGGGAGGGGGCGGTGCGGATAGGCCTTGGCGAATGCGTCGGCCGGGTGGTTTCCGCGGCGGTTCTTTAGCCCGCGCGTCGCGAGGTGGTGCCGCTTAGGTGACTCGAACACCTGACCCCATCATTACGAATTATCCACCCTGAAATCGTGCTTAGTCTCGCTTAACGTTGTTTAATCTTAAGTCGCGTCCGACTTAACTGAAGACCCGGTTTAGTGTTAATTATGATCAAACATGGCGGCCTGAAGCTTCATCGCGTGACTGATGAATGACTGATGGAATCCCGTCACTCGACATGTCCGCTGTCGGCTTGGGCCACCGCTCGGAAGAGGTCAATCGGGTCGCGGTTGAGCGCTCGCGCATAGTCGATGAACTCGAAAACATTGAGACCACGTCGTGCGGACTCGACCTCCGCAATGGTAGGCTGACTCCAACCGAGGGCAGATGCCAACTGGGCTTGGGTCAGCTCGGCTGCATTGCGCTCGGTGCGCAGCACGCTCCCAAGTGCAGCGTATCGAGATGAGGGGGCTGACCTAGCTATTGCGAACTCCCAAGGGCCCTAGCAGGTCGCTTGTTATCAATAAGAATTTCTTATAAGATGGGTTCATGAACGGGCATAGCACAGCGCGCCGCGCGACGCGGCAATTCGTGGAACGTGAGTTGAGCCAACTGCGGTATGTCGGCCAGCGCACGCAGAAGATGATAACCGAACTCGTGGAATTTGAGCGTCAACTTGGTGCGTCAATCGAGGAGTTGGAACGGGTGAAAGAACAGATGGAATTAAACGATAACCAAGTCTTGGAGCCGACGGTAGTCACGCTGCCGGTTAGGGATGTGATTGGCCGCATGCCGGTGAAGGAGCTGATGACTCAATTGCAGGTTGCCAAGGCACTGAGCGTTTCCCGGACCACGCTATGGAAGATGCGGAAGGAAGGACGCCTGCCACCACAAATTCGCGTTTCCGACCGCCGCGTGGCATTCCGGCGCGCGGACGTGGAAGCTTGGATCGAGCGAGCCGGCGAAAATGCGCCAGACTGCAACGAGGTATGACACTTGGCGCTTGCCACTCTACCGTCGGCATTCTCGCGTACGGATCGCTCATCGATGATCCCGGTGATGAGATCAATGCGGTAATCGTCGAGAGATTGTCCCCCGTGGACACGCCTTTTAGAGTAGAATTTGCTCGCAAGAGTCAGACGCGCGGGGATGCGCCCACCCTTGTCCCGGTCAGCGAAGCGGGCGCGTACGTTCGGGCCTGTCTTCTCGTTCTCGATACCTCGTCAGAAAACGCGATGGACATGCTCTGGCGCAGAGAGACGCGCACTAACGATCGCACAAGGCACTATTCGAATCCTCCAGCTGGGCACGCGAATAGGGTGAAGGTCGAGCAGCTCCACGGCTTTTCCGGGATTGATCTGGTCTTTTACACCAGCATCGCAGCGAACATTCAGCCCCTTACAGCAGCGCACGTTGCTGACCTTGCGATCGCGAGTGTCGCCCGCGCGCCGCTCGGCGAAGATGGAATAAGTTATCTGATGGCGGCCAAAGCAAACCAAATTGAGACGACACTCTCCGGTCCCTATGAAAGGGAAATCCTCTCTCGGACCGGAGCGGGAACGCTTGAGGATGCACTAGCGTCGCTCAAGTAAGTTCGGCGTTTCTCGTACGTGCGGCTAGGTTGGGCCTCTCGCAATCTCGAAGAGAGCGTCTTCAAGTCGCAAGGTCTCAGTAGACCCGCCACCGCTTTCGTGGGTGGAGGGGCACACAACCATGCGTCGTTGGCAGTCCAGCGCATTGCATCCAAGATGGAAGCCCGGCGATGGTCGCTTCGAGGGCGATCGGGAAATTTCGATTCCCCACCGAACACCGCTCACCCAATCAAGGACGAGGTCTATCTCGCCGATGTTGTCACGCCGCCAAACATAAGGGCGCGCCCGAGAAGCCACCGCTCCTCTCAGCGCTTCCACATTGAAAGCCTCCCAAGCCTTGCCTTCCAACCGAGTGTTCGGACCTCCGCCAGTGGGATCGCGAATTGCCGCGTAGAAGCGATGCCAAAGGCCGCTGTCGCGAATATAAATGAGTGGAGTGCGGGTGTCGGCTTCAGTCTCAGGCCAGAACTCAAGCCGATTGATGAGATCGTGATCAAGTAGAGTCATGACTATCAATCCGAACGTGACTCTATCCAATCGAAGATTACGGCGGAGCGCTTCCTCTGGCTCGCCCTGAAATCTAGCTAGTGCGATCCAAAAATCAGATGGATTGATCACCTCCCCGTTCGGTCGCTGTGGAAGCATGGGGAGCTGTTCGCGAATGTACCCATCGCGCCATTCTTCGCTCCGCCGAATGGTTGCAGCGTATAAACTGTCCACAAATCCCCCACGCTCGAAATGAGTGACCAGTTCGAATGGCCGCAAGGGTTCGGCTTCTTCCGCTTCGGTGTCGACCGCCACGGCACTCGCCTGTCTCAGCTCCAGATACTGATACGTCTCAACGCGAGGGAGCGGCGGTCGGTTAGAGATCACCTGCTCACGTCGAGAACTTTGACGATGATGCGACCGCTCTGAGCAGCGGCGCTATTCTCCGTCAGCGCCTGTTCCAGTTCGGCTGGCGAATTGGGGAAGGAGATGCCGTTGGGCGGCTTAGTGAGGCGCTTGCCCCGAACCCCGAACCAGTAGACCAGATAGATGCCCCGGTTGGCAGCTCGGTGGTCACATGATTGCTGCGCCTGAAGTTGGTTATCAGCGGCCGTCCAGAGGTCCGGATTCCATTGGCCCTTTGCCTCGATCGGGAGCCAAAGACCACCGATCGAGCAACCGATATCGCCCTCCCGATCGGCAGCGAGATGCGGTTCCGGCGTGAACTCCAGCCCGTAGCGGTTTTGTCGGAGCAGCGTGATTAGATAGTCGCTGCAATCCTCTTCGTGCTTGGGTTGAAGCTTTGACGGATTCGTATCCGCATAGAAGCCCTTCCAGCTATCGACGTCATCGGCCCGAACCGTCGACTGAACACGGTCGAGCTCTTCGACGACGACCCTTTGCAGATCTTCCACAAAGCGGGGCGGACCATCGTTAACGATTGCCTTGATATCGTCGATCGAGGGCGATTGATGATCTTGGTCGGCTCTTTTGGACGCCTGCTCTGCCGAAACCGACCGTAGGTATTCGGTGTAGCTGTCATCTATTGCCATTAGGCCGCTCAGAAGAGCGATGGCCTCGTCGGAAACCTCTTCACCGATGCGGCCGATCAAATGGGCAAGATAGTCAGATGCATCCCATGGATTGGTGTCGCCGCTCGAAACGCCCGTGGGATGACCTACTAAGGGAAAGGCAGCCCTGAATTCTCTTACGATCCACGCGGCCAACCGAACTGGGAGTATCCTAATCCCGTCAGAGTCGCGCCGCCCACCAAATCGTGCGCGAAGAGTCCAAAGGAAATCGCGGTCTTGCGTTGCAACGCCGCGTGCGAGCGCACTTTCTTTTTCAAAGTCGGTTAGCAACCGGACTGCCCGCCAGTCTCGCGAGCGACGCTCATCCAGTTTGTTTCGCGCGCGGCGGGTGGCGACCGCTTGAAGCTTCTCAAACTCGCCGGCTCTAATCAGCCGATCGATCAGCTCCTCTTCAACTTCGCCAGCCACGCGAGGAAAGACAGATAGCCATTCACTCGCCAGCGAGTCCGCTAGTCCGCTATCCAGCGGCGTTCGCATGACTTGGTAGAGTCCGGGCACGTAGGTTCGCCGACTCCTTAGGCTCGGTTCTACCAAGAGCCGAAGATAGCGCTCGTACGCGCCAGGCGTAGCTCGGAGAGCTGCATCGAGCTGGGCAGGAAGCTGTGAGCCGTCGATCCGGCCGAAGCCATGTTGCTCAAGCTCCAATCGGCCAGCCACTAGGCGATCAACGGGCACTCCGGCAAAATTGCCGTGTGCTTTCTCGTGCTCGGCCAGCGCTACAACGATGATGTGCGCGGCCCGCCAGTGACGACCAGCGACATAGCTGGCAGAGATTTCTTCGGGTGTAGGCTTGGAAATATCCGCATGTAGGAAGGCGTCCAAGCCGACCAGCACATCGTCGGACAAGTCATCCCCAAGCCAGAGTCTCACGCGATCGATCGGGGGTCCGTCCCGCTCAATGTCACTGAACAGACCGAGATACGCTTGGGCGGGTGACAGAAGGAAGTTTGCGTCTCCGGCTCGGATAGCATCACGGTGCTCGGCAAAGTGCTGTCTATGCTCAGCCCATTTTTTCTTGCGCTCTCGAGTTTGGCGCGCCTGCCGTTGTTCCTGCCTAATTTGCCACTCCGGCTTTGCTGGAGTCGCAATCTCAGCCAGCCACTTCGCCGCGTCGGGATCGCCTTCCGCGAACGGCTTGGCTGCGTCGCGAACCTCTGCGCCGATCTCGCCGTCGTGTCGGACAATGTTGACGAGGTCGCGCCAACGCCCATTATCCTGCTTTGATGCGTCGAGACGTCCAAGCAATTCCACGGCGTCGCTATGGGTAGGCGCGAGACCCGGCATGACGTCAACCAGCCTCCAAGCGCGTTCCCAAACCGTTTTTTTGCCGGGTCGCTCAAGAAGAACGTAACGCTGGATCGCTCGCCGCTCGACGTCGTGATCCTTCAGCCACGCCGACAAACGATCGCGGTTGTCACGACTGTAGCCGTGAAGCTCTTCGTACGGTTCAAGCCACGACCACAACTTCTTCGGCTCGATCGGGCCTAGCGCCAACCGATCCAAAACCAACTCGTAGGCAAAGTCGATGAGTTCGTTATGCTCGATCCCGCCATCTCTCGGTATCAGAGTCGTGGCAAAGGCGCTGAGGCAGTCGAGGACACCTTCGGCCCGGTCGCTAGGTAGGTTGCGCTTAACGATGAAGAATCGTGCAGCCCGGTCAGGCACCTTTTCACGAGGAATTGCGCAGATCGTGAGACCCGCGTCCGCCAGAAGCGTTTCGACAATCAGCTGGTCACTGAACTTGTCGAGCCCGACCGGGGCGAGAAGTTCTGCAGCTAGACGGACCGAGTCAGCTTTTGCACCAACGCGGAGTGCCTCGATCTCGGCGGGCCAATCCAGTTCTGTATCGTGTTTGCTAAGAACCTCTCCAGACCGATACCGGATCGCATATTCCACGCTCTCGTCTCGGAGTAGCGCGACCAGCTGATCGCTGAATTCTGCGGCTAGCTCGGCGGAATCCAGCTGTTCAATGAGGGTCATTCGAAGATTGAAGGGCCGGGACTTGTCGGCGAGGATTTTCCGAATTGCGGCGAACGTTGATAATTGAACCAAGCCTCTGGCGCGGTACTCTCCCCACCCCCGAAACCTCGGGTTTCGTTCTGAAAGCCGCTCCAACGACGCGAGAAGAGCACACGCCTGCTTGGAGGTCAGTGTATCCGCATCACCATATTCGATGACGCCCATAGGGTCGGCTCGGAATACATCATTAGCAAGCTCGTGATCATGCCAAGCGAGCCAAGCATGGAGACCGCGGAGATGTGCCGGCACCAAATTGTTCGTCGAGCGGAACAGGCTGAGTAAGCGCTGGCGCTTTCGAGGAGTATCGCTGCGCTTAGCAAGCCACTGCGCGCCGAGATATTCGCCGATGCGGCGATGCTGGTAGCTCAATCGGTCATGATCAATTCTTAGAAGCCGACTTGCCGCGAATTGATCGAGTTTTGCCGCGCCGGGCAGCTTCGCAACTTCGGCGAGCGGAAGATCACTCTCTCGGGCATTCGCTGCCGAACCTCGGTAGACGCCGGTCTTGTTCGCAAGAATCAAAGCCGCAAAAGCTGCTCCAAGTGCATCGAGCACCTCGTCTCTGTTGCTTGCGTTGAGGGCGGTCTGGGCCTTCTTCTCGCTGTGCTCCTTCCACACCCTGTCGACGTACTGTTCGAACAACGCTGCGGTGCTTGCGGGAGGCTCGCCATCCTCCAGCAGTGGCTCCAGCATTAACAGAGTCTGCGGGTTGCCTAGCCATTCTGAAAAGCCTCTTGCCGCCAACTGATCAGCGACTTGGCGGGCTCGTTCGGCCCCAATCTTCGGGTTGCCGCTCAGAAACTCGCGGGCTTGCTCACTATCGAGGGGATCGAGGTAAAGCTCTAAAGGGGAATCCTCGTAAAGCTCGGTAATCGCAGTCAGCCCTGTCGCGCTTCTCCAATCGGCAACTCGACAAGAAAGTACGAACCGGGGTCGATCAAGCTCTCCCACTTTCCTCAACACGAAATCGACCGCATCGCCGTCATTCTGGCCCGCAACTTCGTCCAGCGCATCGATGACGAGAGTTCCAGCATTACCCAAAAGGTCTCGGGGTTTCGGGTGGTTGAGCAGCTGCCGAGCAGTCACAAATCTGAAGCCCGGCTGGTCGCCGAGCCACTGTAGGAGCCTCGTTTTTCCCATTCCGGCGTCGCCCACGATCACGAGCGGCTGCGTCAACGACGGAAGCTCGTCGTTCGCTACGCTTCGGGCTTCGAGCTGAACCCAGTAACTCAATCGGCGGGGGAGAAACGTCCGTTGCACACCCAGTGGCTTACAATGCTCATGAAAAGGGGCAAGCCGGACGGGTCGAGAGCACGTCACTCATAGTGATGGGGTCTGCGGTTGTGCCCTTGAAACAAAGACGGACGCCGCCGAACGAATTTCGTAATTTGTTAAAAATCAAAGACTTAAGCGTTCAGTGCGATCCGCAGACGTTCGCTGAAGTCCGGCGAGCTGACTGATGATTTGACTGATGGGGCGCTTGGTGTCTCTTGACCGGCGCGGCAAAGAATGGCAGTTTTCCGCCATAAAGGGTGGTGCCGCTTAGGTGACTCGAACACCTGACCCCATCATTACGAATGATGTGCTCTACCAGCTGAGCTAAAGCGGCTCTCTCGCGGAGGAAGTGCGCCCCTATCAGCGCGATGTCGGAGGGGCAAGCACCGCCCCTTCAACAAACATGCTTAACAATTTGGTAACCGCGCTCCGCCATTTTGCCTGGAAATTGGAGGGAAGTGAGCGGGCGAAATGGACAGCTATCGCGAGCATTCGGGGGACTTCGATCCACAGTCCGCTCCGGAAACGTCTGCTGCCGCCGATGTTGCGGCGGCGATCGGCACCGACGAGCGGCGGATGCACGTCCGCGCCTATAACCATTGGGTCGCCCTGCTCGACGGCCGCGACTTTCCCTCGATCGAGGACCTGGAGCCGGGCGACGTCGCGGATTTTTCGCCGCACAGCGTTCTGCTCGACTTCACCTGCGGCGTCGAAAATCCGGCCATGCCCTATCTCGGCGCGGCCATCCGCGACGAATGCGGACTGGACGACGACATGCGCACCATCTCCGAAGTGCCGAGCCGCTCGCTACTGTCGCGCCTCACCGACCACTATATGCAGATCATCGCCAACCGCGCTCCGGTTGGCTTCGAAGCCGAGTTCCAGAACCAGCGCGACGAGAACATCTGCTACCGCGGCATCCTGATGCCCTTCTCGTCGGACGGCGACACCATCGATTTCATCTACGGCGTGATCAACTGGAAGAAGGTCGGCGAGCTTGGCGACGAGGAATCGGCCTTTGACCCGACGCCCGCGGCCTTGAACGAAGAAGTGCTCGAGCTCGGCGCCGACGAGGCGGTTGCACCGGATGAAGGGCCGCGCTGGTACGGCGAGTCGTCGACCGACGAAGTCGAGGCACCGACGGACTTGCAGGCCGAGACGCCGATCGCTCCGCCGCATTTCTCATGGGAGGACGGTCCGCTGGCGGAAGCCGATGGCGATGCCGAAGCCGACGCGGCGGAGGTTCCCGAAGTGATGCTCGACGATGATGCCGGCCTCGCGGATCGCTTGTGGGCCGCTCGCGAGACCGCCGAATCGGTGAAAGCGGGCGAGGGGCGCACGCGCTCGGCGCTCTACCGCGCGCTGGCCCTGGCTTATGATTTCGCGATTGCGGCCGCCGAGAACCCTGCCGATTACGCCGAGCTGCTGGAAGAATCGGGCGTCAAGGCGCAGGCCCGCGCCCCGATGACGCCGATCGTCAAGCTCATCTTCGGCATCGACTACGACAAGGCGCGGCTGACCGAGTTCGCCGCCGCTTTGTCCTTCGCGCACCGCGAGGACGTCGCCGCCGGCACTTTTCAGGACTTCATCGAGAAGCAGCACGGCGGCCTCAAGGCGCTGGTCGTCGCCGAGCGCCAGGCGCGCCGGCCCGAGGCCAAGCCGGACACGCGCGGCGAAATCGCTCGCGCTCGCTTGCGCCATGCCGCGACGATCTCGCTCGCCAACCTGCCTTCGGCGGACGAATTCGCGGTGATCGTGACCCGCCGCGGCGCCGATGGCAGCCATGAGCCGGTCGCGATCCTCGACGATGAAGCGCTGATCGAACGCGCCATCCGCAAGGCCGCCTGACGCGGAATTGACGCCGCGTTCGTCGCTCGGCGGGGTTGTCCCTCTCGCGAGCAGGGGTTTATAGCCGCGGCCCGAAGCCCCACTGTCGCGGAGCGATCAATCTTCCCATGACGGCCCATACGCGCCTGCCCCAGCCGCTGGTCGAATCCATTCGCCAGGCACTTACTCGCGATGCTCTTCCCGGCGAGACCCATGACCTGTCGCGCGAGGCGCAACTCCAGGCTGCGGAATTCCTCGCCGAGGTGGCGGCGAAGCGCCGCGAGGGCGACCTCGCGCTGAAGATAGAGTCGATCGGCGGCGAGGCGGGCAACCGCCGCATGCGCATCGGCATCGTCAACGATGATATGCCGTTCCTGGTCGATTCGGTAGCCAATGCGCTCGCCGCGCGCCAGCTGACCATCTATCGCCTGCTTCATCCCGTCGTCTGTGTTGACCGCGAACGAGACGGCACCTTGAGTCAGGTCGAAGCCTTGTGCGCCGACAAGACCCGCCGCGAATCGATGATGTACCTGGAGCTCGACCGCGCCGACGCGCGCGGCCGGCAGGAAGTCGCGGCCGACCTGCGGCGCGTCCTCTCCGATGTTCGCCTGGCAGTCCGTGACTGGCACGCGCTGCAGGATCGCATGCGCGCGGACGCGGCGGCGATCGGGGATCCCGAGGGCGCCGCGCTGCTGAACTGGTTTGCGGACGGGGCCATGACCCTGCTCGGCTATCATGTCGAACGGCCCTACGAGCAACCGTCCGAAGCGCTCGGCATCTTCAGCGTTCCGGGCGCGCCGACCGACGAGGGCGGGGCGTTTGGGGCGATGCGCTACCTCCAGACGGGCGGCGAGCAACCTTTAATGGCCAAAGCCGAACGCCGCTCGACCGTTCACCGCCGCGTCCCGCTCGATCTCGTCGTCGTGCCGCTGGGCGACGGGGGCGAGGTGACCGGAATCGGGGTCCATGCGGGCCTGTGGACCAGCGAGGCGCTGCGCGTGCCGCCCGAGGACGTGCCCGTTCTTCGCCGTCGCTTGAAGCAGCTCGACGAGGATTTCGGCTTCGATTCGAAGGGCCACTCCGGCAAAGCCTTGCGCCACGCGGTCGCCTCGCTTCCGCGCGACCTGCTGCTCACCGTCGACTATGATTGCGTGCGCAAGCTGGTGATGATGGCGATGTCGCTGGCCGATCGCCCGCGGCCTGCCCTCGTCCAGGTGCGCAGCATCCTCAAGGGCCAGCTGTTCACCTTCGTCTGGCTGCCCCGCGAGGAGCTGACGACGACGCGGCGCAACGCGATCGGCGACCTCCTGATCGGCGAGCTTGGCCGCGAAATCACCAGCTGGTCGGTCGAGCTCGGCGACGGCGACCTCGCGCTCATCCGCTACACCCAATACATTGACGAGGAAGCGCCACTTCCGGACGCCAAGAAGCTCGATTCGACCGTCGTCGAGATGGTTCGCGGCTGGACCCCGGCGGTCGAAGCCGAACTGATCGAGTTGGCTGGCGCCGCGCCCGCGACGCGGCTTGCGCTGACCTATCTCGGCGCCTTCACCGACAGCTATCGGTCACGTACCCCGCCGCGGGAGGGCGCCGCCGACATCCTTCGCCTCAGCGGCCTCTCCAGCGATGCCGACCGCAACGTCCGTATCTCGCGCCCGGCAGATGCGCCTGAACGGCAACTGCGCCTCAAGACCTATCGCCGCGGTGGTCTGATCGCTTTGTCGGAAGCGGTGCCGGTGTTGGAGAATTTCGGCTTCCGCGTGCTCGAGGAACGCCCGAGCGCCCTGACCGACGGCCTCGGCTATATCCACGACTTCGTCGTCGAAGTCGGGCCGGAAGCCGACCTCGCCAGCATCCTTGCGCGAGTCCCCGAGATCGAGCGCGCCATTTCGAACGTCCTGTGCGGCGTGTCGGAGGACGACGAGTTCAACCAGCTGGTGCTTTACGCGGCGCTCGACACCCAGGCGGTGGTCTGGTTCCGCGCCTGGTTCCGCTACCTTCGCCAGACCGGCAGCAGCTTTGGCCTGGTGACCATCGTCGACGCCCTGCGCCGCGCGCCCAACGCCACCCGCGCGCTGATCGGCCAGTTCGCCGCGTCGCACGATCCTTCGGCCAAGGACCGCGAGACACGGGTTGAGAAATTCCGAGCGGAAATGGACCGCTCGCTGGCCAAGGTCCGCTCGATCGACGACGACCGCATCCTTCGCCGCCTGCGCTGCGTCGTCGACGCGATCGTCCGCACGAACGCTTTCGCCCCCGCGGCCGAGGAAGCGCTTGCGTTCAAGCTTAACTCCTCGCTCGTTCCGGGTCTTCCGGCGCCCGTGCCGTGGCGCGAAATCTGGGTCTACAGCCCGCGCGTCGAGGGTATCCACCTGCGCGGCGGCCCGGTCGCTCGCGGCGGCCTTCGCTGGTCGGACCGGCGCGACGATTTCCGCACCGAGATCCTCGGCCTGATGAAGGCCCAGGTGGTCAAGAACGCGGTGATCGTCCCGACTGGCGCCAAGGGCGGCTTCTATCCCAAGCAGCTGCCGCCAATGTCGAATCGCGACGCCTGGCTCGCGGAAGGCACAGAAACCTACCGCATATTCATCCGCTCGCTGCTGTCGATCACCGACAATTTGGTCAACGACAGGGTCGTTCACCCGGACGGCGTCGTCATTCACGACGGCGACGACCCCTATTTCGTCGTTGCCGCCGACAAGGGCACCGCGACCTTCTCCGACGTTGCCAATGCCATCGCGCTCGAGCGCAACTTCTGGCTCGGCGACGCCTTCGCCAGCGGCGGTTCGCATGGCTACGACCACAAGGCGATGGGGATCACCGCGCGCGGCGCGTGGATTTCGGTGCAGCGCCATTTCCTGGAAATGGGGATCGACGTTCAGTCCGACCTCATCAGTGTCGTCGGCTGCGGCGACATGTCGGGGGACGTGTTCGGCAACGGCATGCTGCTGTCGAAGACGCTGCGGCTGATCGCGGCCTTCGACCACCGTCATATCTTCATCGATCCCGATCCCGACCCGGAGGTGAGCTGGAAGGCGCGCAAGCGGCTGTTCGAGCTGCCGCGCTCGAGCTGGGAAGATTACGACCGCAAGCTGATGTCGAAGGGCGGCGGCGTGTTCCCGCGGACCGAGAAGTCCATTCCGCTGAGCGCGGAGGCGCGCGAGGTGCTGGGTGTCGACGCCCATGCGCTCGACCCGGCTTCGCTCATCAACGCGATCCTCAAGGCACCGGTCGACCTGCTCTGGTTCGGCGGCATCGGCACCTACATCAAGGCGTCGGCGCAAAATAACGCCGACGTCGGCGACCCCGCCAACGACGCGCTGCGGACCAACGGGGACGAGGTCCGGGCCAAGGTCATCGGCGAAGGCGCGAATCTTGGCATCACCCAGGCCGGGCGCATCGAGTTCGCCGAGCTGGGCGGGCGGATCAACACCGACTTCATCGACAATAGCGCCGGCGTCGACTGCTCGGACAATGAGGTCAACATCAAGATCCCGCTGAACCGGGAAATGCGTGAGAACCGCTTGTCGTTCGACAAGCGCAATAGCTTGCTCGCCAAGATGACCGACGAGGTCGCCGAGATCGTGCTCGAGGACAACCGGCTGCAGTCGCTCGCGCTGTCCATCGCCGAAGCGGGCGGCGCTCAAGCGCTCCCCGGCCACGTCCGAACGATTGAGTTGCTCGAAGTTTCGGGTCGGCTCGACCGCAGGGTCGAAGGGCTCGGCACCAGCGAGGAGCTGATCCGCCGCGCGCAAGACAATCGCGGGCTGACCCGGCCCGAGCTCGCGGTCGTGCTGTCGGTTTCGAAGATCGTGCTTCAGGACGCCGCCGAGGACCTGCACTTGTCGCAGGACAAGGTCGTCGAACCGCAGCTGTTCGAGGCCTTCCCCAAGCCCATGCGCAAGAGCCAGGCAAGCGCGATCCGCGCCCATCGGCTGCGCGACGAGATCATCGCGACCAAGGTCGCCAACCGGCTCGTCAACCGGCTCGGGCCTGGCGCCGCCTTCGACCTTACCGAGGAGGAAGGCGCGTCGCTGCCGCAGGTGATCTCCGCCTTCCTCGTCGCCGAACGCCTGCTCGACCTCGACAAATTGTGGCAAGAGATCGAGGACGATGCGCTTCCGGAAACCGTCCGCATCGAGCTCTTCCTGATCGCGGCGGCGACGGTGCGCTCGCACTTGTCCGACATTCTCCGCGCCGCATCCGGCGAGACCAGGGTCGAAGCCTTGTGCAAGCTGCTCGAGCCGGGTGTGCGTAAGATTTCGGCGGCCGCCACCAAGCTCATTCGCGCCGAGGTCCGCAACGAGGCGGTCGCCCGGCGCGACCGCCTGATCGCGCTCGGTGCAAGCGAGGACATCGTCCGCGGCCTCGTTCGCCTCTACGAGCTCGATGGCGTGTTCGGCCTCGCCGCTTTGGCCGCCAAGCGTAAAGCGGACGAGCTTTCGCTGACCCGCAGCTATACCCGGCTCGGCGAGGCTCTGGCGCTCGACTGGGCGCAGCAGCAGGTCGCCCGCTTCGTTCCCACCAATCAATGGGAGCGGCTGCTCACCGCCGGTCTGGCGCGCGACTTCGAGCAACTGCGGATCGAATTCCTCTCGCGCATGCGGAGCAAAGAGCCGGATGTGGCGGTCGATGACTGGATCGCGCAGCAGCGGCCGCGCATCGACCAGTTCCGGATGCTCGTCGCCCGCGCCCGTTCCGAAGGTCATGTCAGCGCGCCCATGCTTGCCCAGATCGCCAGCCAGGCCCGGATCCTGCTCGCCCGCTAGATGCGCATCGCATTTTTGGTTCCAGCGCCGGATAACCCGACGGAATGGCGGTGGGCCTATGACCCCCAGGCGGCTGCGCTCGAAGCCGCGGGAATGGCGGTCGTCCCGGTCCCCTGGACCGATGCAGCCGACGCGGCCGGATTCGATCTCATCATGCCGCTCCTCGCCTGGGGCTATCACACTCGCTACGTCGAATGGCTCGAGCTGCTCGATACGTTCGAGCGGACGGCCGCGCCGGTCGCCAACCCGGTCGCATTGATGCGCTGGAACAGCGACAAGTCATACCTCGAAGAGCTGGGTGCGGCCGGCATCCATAGCGTCCCGTCGATGACCGTTACCGAGCTCGATGAGCCGCATCTCGACGAGGCCCGGGAGCACTTCGGCTGCGACACTCTGGTGGTGAAGCCGCTCGTCTCGGCGAGTGCCTACGGCACCTATCGTCTGTCCCACGGCGACGCGGTGCCGGACAACGTCCGTGGCTGGCGCATGCTCGTTCAGCCGTGGATCGAGGCGATCGTCGATAGCGGCGAATGGTCGCTGATGTTCTTCGGCGGCCGATTCAGCCATGCCGTCGCGAAGGTTCCGATCCCGGGTGAGTTTCGCGTCCAGCCCGAATATGGCGGAGTCATTGCGCGTTGCGAGCCGCCCCACGGCGCGGTTGAGCTTGCGCAAGCCGCGCTCGCCGCGGCGCCGGCGCCTTCGACCTATGCGCGCGTTGACATCGTCGAGGGCAATGGCGGCGATCTTCAGGTCATCGAGCTCGAGCTGATCGAGCCGGCGCTGTTCCTTGGCCACGCACCCGAAGCGGCCTCGCATTTCGCCGAGGCGGTTCGCTCAGCCGCGCTGCGCCTCGGCGAATAACCACTGCCGGATCGCCGAGGTGAGGTTGGGCGGGCGAGGCGAATCGAACCGTGCCGCATCGATCTCCGCGACCAGCGCATTGACCGCGCATCCACGCTGTAGCGCAGCGGCCTCGAGCGCGCGCCAAAATGCAGGCTCCAGGCTGATCGAGGTTGGATGCCCGGCGATCAGCACCGATCGCTTGGTCGGTGGCGCGTAATCGGCGGGCTCCATCCTCAATACATATGCTGGCCGCCGTTGATCGACAGCGTCGAGCCGGTGACGAAGCCGGCGTTCTCGTCGACCAGGAAGCCGACCCCGCGCGCGATTTCGTCAGCCTTGCCGAGGCGGCCGACGGGGATCTTGGCGAGGATCTTGCCCAGCACCTCTTCGGGCACCGCGGCGACCATGTCGGTATCGATGTACCCCGGCGCGATCGCGTTGACAGTTACGCCGGCGCGCGCGCCTTCCTGTGCCAGCGCCTTGGTGAAGCCGTGGATGCCCGATTTCGCGGCGGCATAATTGACCTGGCCGTACTGGCCGGCCTGGCCGTTGATCGAGCCGATGTTGACGATCCGGCCGTAGCCGCGGCCGAGCATTCCGTCGAAGACAGCTTTGGCCATATTGAAGCAGCCGCCGAGATTGGTGTCGATGACGTCCTGCCACTTCTGGTGGTCCATGCGCTTGATCGTGGTGTCGCGCGTGATGCCGGCATTGTTGACGAGGACATCGACCGCCCCGAGGTCGGCTTCGACCTTCTTCACGCCCTCCTGGCAGGCGTCGAAATCGGCGACATCCCATTTGTACGCGGGAATGCCGGTGCGCTCACTAAATTGGCGCGCCCGCTCCTCGTTGCCGGCATAGTTCGCGGCGACCTTCATGCCCATGCCCTTGAGCGCAATGCTGATCGCTTCGCCAATGCCGCGCGTGCCGCCGGTGACGATCGCCACTCGAGCCATGTCCATCCTCCTGATTGCTGCGGTTGACGCGCTTATGCGCGCGGCAGCCAGCCTGCAAGTTCGCGTGTGATCAGGCGTTCGAGCATGGGGATGCTTTCGGGTGAATCGTTGAGGCAATCGAGCAGCGCGAAATCGGTCCCGCCCGTGTCCATGAACGTCTTGCGGCCGCGTATTCCAAGCTCTTCCAAAGTCTCGAGACAATCGGCGGAAAATCCGGGTGCGGCGACCGCAACGCGCTTCACGCCATTCGCGGGATAGCCAGAAAGAGTCGCGTCAGTCGCTGGCTCCAGCCATTTGGCGCGGCCGAAGCGGGATTGGAACGCGACTTCGACGTCGCGACCCAGAGCCTCCGCGACCAAGCGTGCGGTGGACCGACACTGCGCGGAATAGGGATCTCCCAGATCCGCGGTCCGCTGCGGCATTCCGTGGAAGCTCAGCAGCAGCCTCTCCGGCTCGAAGTCGAGCGCAGCAAGCTGGCGCGACAGGTTCGCGCGCAGGGCCTCGATATACAGCGGATCGTCGAAGTATGGCGGCAGCGTCCGCAACGCCGGCTGCGCGCGCATCCGCGCAACCGCGGCGAACACCGCGTCGTTTGCGGTCGCCGTCGTCGCTGCGCAATATTGCGGGTAGAGCGGAACGGTGAGGATGCGCGCGCACCCGTCGTCGGTCATTCGCTTGAGCGCGGCCGCGATTCCCGGATTGCCGTAGCGCATCGCATAGTGGACGCCGAGGTCGGGGAAGGCCTTGCGCAATGCCTCGGTCTGGCGCTCCGCGATTGCCCGCAAGGGTGACCCCTCGTTGGTCCAGATCTGGCTATAGGCTTCGGCGGACTTCTTCGGCCGCGTGCGGAGGATAATGCCGTACAGGATCGGCTTCCACGCGATCGCTGGGATTTCGACCACGCGCGGGTCGCTGAGAAACTCGGCAAGATAGCGGCGGACCGAGCTCACGTCCGGCGCGTCGGGCGTGCCGAGATTGATCAGCAGAATGCCGACCTGGTCGCGGCCTAATTCCATCACGCGGACATAGGATCGAACGGCAGCGAGCGCATCCGCTTACCCGAGCCGGCGTGGACCGCGTTCGCGACCGCGGGGGCGAGGACGGTTGTGCCGAGCCCGCTCAACCCACCCGGCGGGTCGCTGCTCGGGATCAGCTCGACGGTGATCTCAGGGACGTCGCCGAGCCGCGGCAATCCAATCGCGCCGAACGTCCGCGCGCGGGGCATTCCGGCGACCCATTCAGGCTCCGGCGCGGTCGCTTGCGCAAGCGCCCAGATCAGGCCGCTTTCGATTTGCTGCGCGGCAATGCTCGAATTGATGACGCGGCCGCAGTCGACCGCCGCAACCAGGCGATGCACCTTGACCTTCTGGTTGGCGATGCTCGCGGTCGCGACCAGGCCGATGTGCGAGCCGAAGGCTGACACGCCCGCGATGCCCATGGTGCTGCCGGGTCCGCCGCCGTCCCATTGCGCCAGCCGCGCCGCGCCCTGAAGACAGCGCGCGAGGCGTCCATTCTGCCCAAGCAACGCCATCCGGAAGGCAAGCGGCTCGATGCCGGCGGCGTGCGCCAGCTCATCGATGAAGCTTTCGGTGAAGAAGGCGAACTCGCGCTGCGGCGATCCCCGCATGTAGCCGGCTTCAAACGGCACCTCGGTCGCGACGGATTCGATCGAAACATTGGGGATTCCGTAGGGCGGCACGGAACCGTCGAGCCCGGTCCAGGCGGGTTTTCGCGGGGCATCGGCTCCGGACAGTGCGGCCATTGCTGGGCCGAAACCGTCGGCGCATGCGACGTGCGTTTTCCATGCGGCCGTGATGCCTCCGGTGCCGGGCAGGGCCGTCATGCGCGCGAGCGCGCCGCCGGATACATGGTCATGGTTCTGGCTGGCTGATTGCGACAGGCTGAGCTGGACTGGAGCGTTGGTCGCGCGGGCAAGAGCAACCGCGATCGGGATTGCGTCCGCTTCCAGGGCCCGCCCCGCCGGCT
The DNA here is from genome assembly GCF_000620665.1 of Sphingomonas sp. URHD0057. GTDB lineage: Bacteria > Pseudomonadota > Alphaproteobacteria > Sphingomonadales > Sphingomonadaceae > Sphingomicrobium. The sequence goes on from NZ_JIAU01000005.1 coordinate 460,007, forward strand.
CTCCCACCGGCATCGGGTAGAGGTTCACACGCGCGCCGCCGCCGGCTCTGTCAGCGCTCGCCCGCGCCGCGTCCGGCGCCTGCGTCGGTACCCACACGTCCAGCTCGCCGCCCCGGAATCGCGCCGTTGCGGTGAGCGGCTCCAACCCCAAGTGCTGCGACGGCGCGACATAGTAAGTCGCGGCAAGCGGCCGCGATCCGCGAGTTACGCCGTCATAATCGCCACGGCTGAACCATTGTTGCGCGCTGCCGGTGGCGATTGCTTCGTCAAAGATTGCCTTGGGATGGACTGCCGATCGCGCGCCGGAGAAAACCGGGTTCGCGGTTTTCAGGGCGCTCTCCGCGGTCCACCAATTGTCCGCGACAACCGCGACCCAGCCATCACGTGCCGCGATATGCCGAACGCCGGGGACCGAGGTAATTGCGTCACGGGCATATCTGCGCAGCTTGCCTCCGGGCGGCGCTCGGCGCGCCGAGGCGAACAGCATCCCGGGCAGGCGGACGTCGCCGGCGAAGCGGAGCTTTCCACTCGCTTTGCCGGGGCCGTCCAGGCGCTGCAGCGGCTGGCCGATGAGCCGGCGCTTCGCGGCCGGGCGCAGCGCCGGATTGCGCGGGGGGCTGCGGTCGGCGGCTTCCTCGGCAAGCTCGCCGAAGGTAAAGGTCCGAACCCCGTTGATGACCAGCCCGTCGGCGGTGTCGCAGTCGCCCGGATCGACATTCCAGCGGTCAGTCGCCGCTCCAATCAGCATCTCGCGCGCGGTCGCCGCGGCCTCGCGCAGCGGCTGTTCGAATGCCCGCACCGACGTCGATGCCGCGGTCACGCGCATGCCCTTCGGCCAGCCTTCCTCGGCGGCGAGCGGATTGGCGTAGGCCTCGGTCAGCGGCGCCGGTTCGACCGCGACCGTCTCCCACGCCGCGCCCAACTCATCGGCGACGATTTGCGGCAGTGCGCTCCAAATTCCCTGGCCGGTTTCGGTCTGGGGGACGGCGACCGTGACCCGCCCATCGCTCGCGATCTTGATGTAGTTGTTGAGCGCCTGCTCGCCCGGGTGCAGCACGAGGTCGCTGCGCGCGTGGCGCGGCCATAAAGCGAACGCGACGATCAGGCCGACGCCCGCGCCGCCGCCGACCAGCATCGTCCGCCGGTCGAGCTTCAACGCGCGTACTGCGCTTTCAGCGATTGCCGGTCGATCTTCCCGGTGCCGAGGCGCGGGAGGGGATCGGCCGAAAAGATCAGGCGCGAGGGCACCTTGAACTTGGCAAGGCGCACTTCGAGGAAGTGCTGCAGCTCGTCCTCGGTCAGGCCCTCGCGGGAGTGGATGACCGCGATCGGCACTTCGCCCAGCCGCTCATCGGGGGCGCCGAACACGCTTGCCTCCCCGACCTTCGGGCAGGCATAACAGACCGCTTCGACCTCAGCCGCGGAAATGTTCTCGCCGCCCCTTATGATGATGTCCTTCTTGCGGTCGACGATGAAAAGGTAGCCGTCGCCGTCGAGGTAACCGATATCGCCGGTGCGGACGTAGCCGTCGTCGGTGATGAGGTCCGTGGTCGCGTCTGGGGCGTCCCAATATTCCTTGATCGTCGCCGCGGTGCGGATGCCGACCTCACCGATCTCGCCGGACGGGAGATGACGATCGTCCTGGCCTAGGATCGCCAGCTCGACGAACGGCCGCGCCGCGCGGCCCGTCGAGCCCGGCTTGGCCGCGTAATTGCTCCAGAAGTTGATCGCTCCAACCGCGTTGCTCTCGGTCAGGCCGTAGCCGAGCGCCGGCTGGGCGCCGGGAAATTCCTCGCGGAGCCGATCGACGTGGCTCACCGGGCGCGGCGCGCCGCCGGCCGTGATGTCGCGCAAGGACGACAGATCGTATTTGCCGCGGTCGGGGTGGCTCATCAGCTCGAGGCTCATGGTCGGCACGCCGACGAAGTATGTGATGCACTCCTTTTCGATCAGCCGCAGCGCTTCGCCCGCATCCCATTTGGGCATCATCACCATGCACCGGCCGATGACGAGGCTGTTGAGCATCACCGGAACCTCGCCGGTGACGTGGAATAGCGGCACGTTGACCAGGGTGCGCGGCGTCGGCGGCGGACGCCCTTCGCTCTCGAGAATGGCGCGGAGCACCATCAGCCCCGTGGCGTAGCAGTAGGTGCCCGTGGTGACCGCGCGATGCGTCGACAGCGCCGCCTTGCAATTGCCGGTCGAACCCGAGGTGAACAGCAGGGTCGCGTCGTCGTCGGGTGAGATCTCGGGCAGCGGCTCTTGCGCGTCGCCCGCGCTCGTCAATTCGGCCAACGCCTCGCCGAGCGGCTGATCGACCGGAACGCCGATCGTTTGAAACCTGTCGCAGCGTTCCGCGATGCGCCGCGCGCGGCGGTCATCGGCAATGATCAGCTTCGGCTCGGTGAGGGCAAGCGCATGCTCCATTTCGTGCGCTTCCCACCAGCCGTTGATCAACGTTGCAATTCCCCCGGCCTTCAGCGTCGCCATGTAGCTGACCACCCAGGCGGGGCAGTTGCGCATGGCGATGCCGACGTGATCGCCCTTGCCGATCCCGCGCGCGATCAGCCCGTGGGCAAGCTGCTCTGAAATCTGGTCGAGGTCGGCAAAGCTGAAGCGCTCGTCGCCGGCGACCAAAGCCTCGGCATCTCCATGAAGCGCGCAGAAGGCCTTGAACAAGCCGGGCAGCGTCGCCGGGAGATTGCCGACGATGGCTCGCCCCCGCTCGTCGCGTTCGATCGTAAGCCGGCCGCCGGGACCCGTCAGCTCGGCCAGCACTTCGTCATAGCGGCGGTCGAGCTCACTCGGCATGGAACGCCCCGGTCTCCTTTGCCTTTATAGTCACCCGCCTTATGAGGCCGTGAACAGTGATGGGGAAGCCCTTGCAAGCCGACGATTATTCCCGCTTTACCGCCTTTCCCGACCTCGGGCTGTCGCCCGTCGCGCTGCACCTCGGGCCGTTCGATCTCAGGTGGTACAGCCTCGCTTATCTGGCCGGGATCATCATCGGCTATTGGTATTTGCTGAAGCTGATCGCCAAACCGGGATCGCCGATGGGACGGCGCCATGCCGACGATCTCGCCTTCTACGCCGCGGTTGGAATCTTCCTCGGCGGCCGCCTCGGCTATGTGCTGTTCTACAATCTCGGCGCCTATCTTCGCCATCCGATCGAAATCCTGAAGCTGTGGGACGGCGGGATGTCGTTCCACGGCGGCGTCGTCGGCACGTCGCTCGGCATCATCTATTTTGCCCGCAAAGAGAAATTGTCATGGCTGCGGGTCCACGACTATGTCGCCTGCTGCGTGCCGTTCGGCCTGTTCTTCGGCCGCCTGGCCAACTTCGTGAACCAGGAATTGTGGGGCGCGCAGACCAACGTCCCGTGGGCGATCCGCTTCATGGAAATGACGCCGTTCGGCCCTGCGCTCGGTCCGCCGCGGCACCCGAGCCAGCTTTATGAAGCCGTGCTGGAAGGGATCGTCCTGTTCGCCATCCTCGCCTGGATGTTCTGGCGCACCCAGGCGCGCTACGAACCCGGCAAGCTCGTCGGGGCGTTCCTGTTCTTCTATGGCTGCTTCCGCTTCGGGCTCGAGTTCATCCGGGAGCCCGACCAGCAGTTGACCGCCTTCGCCCAGGCGACCCACCTCCACATGGGCCAGTGGCTGTCCCTGCCGATGATCCTCGGCGGCCTGTGGCTGATGTGGACGGCGAAGAAGCGGCGGGTCCGGGTCGAGCCGACGGTCGGATCCGCCAGCGTTGCTTGATTGGCTCCTCCCGCAGGCGGGAGGTGGCGCGTGACTCCGCTCGAACGCGCGCTGCACGCCCGTATCCGCGCCGACGGCCCGATCACGCTCGATGCCTATATGGCGGCCTGCAACGCTTATTATTACGCGACTCGCGACCCGCTTGGAGCGACGGGCGATTTCACCACCGCGCCCGAAATCAGCCAGATGTTCGGCGAGCTGGTCGGCGCGGCGCTGGCCGATTGCTGGAAGCGGGCAGGCGAGCCCGACGATGCCATCTACGTCGAGCTCGGCCCCGGGCGCGGCACCCTTGCCGCCGACGCTTTGCGTGTTCTCCAGCACAGTGGCTTCGCCGGGGACGTTCACCTGATCGAGACCAGCCCAATCCTACGCGACGCGCAGCGCGAAATAGTAGGAGACGTTGCCTGGCACGAGACGATCAACGCCTTACCGCCCACCCCGGCGTTGATCGTCGCCAATGAATTCCTCGACGCTTTGCCGATCCGCCAGCATGTCGGCGGCACCGAGCGACGCGTCGGGATCGTCGGCGGGCATCTCGCCTTCGACCGCGACGGCGAGATCGTCGAGACCTCGCCCGCTCGGGACGAAGCGGTAGAGGCGCTGGCGGCGCATGTCATCGGGCATGGCGGCGCCGCGCTTCTGATCGATTACGGCCACGCGACCAGCGCGCCCGGCGACACGCTGCAGGCAATGCGCGAGCACCGGCACGCGCCGGTGCTCGAGTCTCCGGGCGAGCAGGATTTGACGGCCCATGTCGATTTTCAGGCGGTCGCGCGCGCGGCGGAAGACGCAGGCGCTTCGGTAACCGAGCTGACCAGCCAGGGCCGATGGTTGCGCGCGCTCGGTATCGAGGCGCGCGCGGGGGCGCTGTCGCAGGCCAACCCGAAGCGAGCCGAGGATGTCGATGCCGCCTTGCACCGGCTGACCGCCGCCGATGAAATGGGAGATTTGTTCAAGGTAATCGCCATCCACTCGCCGGCCTGGCCGTGGCCGATGGGCTTCGCATGACGATCGGCTTCCGCGACGCGACGACGGCGGATGCGCCCGCGCTCGACCGGCTGTTCAAGGACGTATTCTGCGACACCTTCGCGCATCTGTATCGCGTCGAAGACCTGTCCGCCTTCCTCGCCCAATTCACGCCGCGGGCCTGGCGCGCCGAGCTGTCCGACCCGGGCTATGCGTTCCACCTCGCCGAAGCGGATAGCGAGGCGGTCGGCTATGCCAAGCTCGGCCCGCTCAAGCTCCCGGTCGACGAAGCCCGGTCCGCGATTCTCCTGTCGCAGCTCTATGTCCGCCAGGACCATCACGGCGCCGGCATCGCGCAGCATTTGATGGATTGGGCGTTCGCGGAGGCGAAACGGCGCGGGAAGGAGCAGCTTTACCTGACCGTGTTCACCGAAAATCATCGCGCGCGCCGCTTCTATCAACGCCTGGGGTTCGAGGACGTCGGGCCCTATGCATTCATGGTCGGAAGCCAGGCCGACGAGGACATCATCATGCGGAAAGCGGTGTGAGCGCGGTCGAGGTCATCCGCGCGTCCGTACTGGGGGCGGTTCCGCACGGCTTCCTCGGCCGCAGGGGCGGCGTCTCGACCGGCGACCTTGCCGGCCTCAACGTCGGCTACGGCAGCAACGACGATCGCGCGGCGATCGATGAGAACCGGCGCCGCGCGATTGCCGCGATCCTCCCCGGCGCCGAGCTTGCGACTGTCCATCAGGTGCACTCGGCGGATGTGGTCTACGTCGACGGGCCATGGCTGCAGGACCAACGCCCTCGCGCTGACGCCATGGTCACCGATCTGCCCGGGCTGCTCCTCGGCATCCTCACTGCCGATTGCGCGCCGGTGCTGTTCGCCGATGTTGAAGCGGGGGTGATCGGCGCCGCGCATGCCGGCTGGCGCGGCGCATTGGCCGGAGTCACCGACGCCGCCATAGCGGCCATGGAGCAGCGCGGCGCTCGCCGCGATCGCATCGTCGCTGCGGTCGGCCCGTGCATCGCCCAGCCGAGCTATGAGGTCGACGAAGCTTTCCGGGAACGCTTCCTCGACGCCGATCCCGCCAATTTCCGCTTCTTCGTCCCCGGCCCGGCCGGCAAGCCGCATTTCGACTTGCCCGGCTACCTCGCGATTCGTCTCGATCCCGCCGGGATCGCGCGCGTCGACGTCCTCGGCCTCGACACCTATGCCGATCCCGATCGTTTCTACAGCTACCGCCGCGCGACCCATCGCGGGGAGCCCGACTATGGACGACAAGTCAGCCTTATCGCTCTGCCCGCCAAATCCGCTTGAGCGGCTTCCGCGACCGGCCTAGCCCCGGCGCGACTTCAGGAGACCAAACTTGCCTACCGAAGACGAAGCCAGCGCCGCATCCTCGCAGCACCGCAAGCCACGTCCATCCCCCACCAACGTCGGCAACCATAAGCTCAAGCCCCAGACGCTGATGCTCGGCTACGGCTTCGATCCGGAGCTCAGCGAAGGCTCGCTGAAGCCCCCGATCTTCCTCACCTCGACCTTTGCGTTCGAGACGGCCGCCGCCGGAAAGCGATTCTTCGAGGGCGTGACGGGCAGGCGTCCGGGCGGCGCCGAGGGCCTGATTTATTCGCGCTTCAACGGTCCCAACCAGGAAATCCTCGAAGACCGGCTCGCCGTGTGGGAAGACGCCGACGACGCGCTCGCTTTCTCCAGCGGGATGTCGGCGATTGCGACTCTGCTGCTGACCTTTGTCCAGCCGGGCGATGTCGTCGTCCATTCGGGGCCGCTCTACGCTGCGACCGAGACGTTGATCGCCAAGATTCTCGGCCGCTTCGGAGTCTCCTGGCTCGACTTCCCGTCAGGCGCGACACGCGAGGAAATCGACGACGTGATCGTCCGCGCCAAGGCCAAGGGCCGCGTCTCGCTGATCTATCTCGAAAGCCCGGCCAACCCGACCAACCAGCTGGTCGATGTCGAGGCCGTCGCCGCCGCACGTGACGCGGCCTTCGGCGCCAATGAGCGCCCGCCGATCGCGATCGACAATACGTTTCTCGGGCCGCTGTGGGCCAAGCCGCTTGCGGATGGCGCCGACCTCAGCGTCTACAGCCTCACCAAATATATCGGCGGGCACAGCGATCTCGTCGCGGGCGGCCTCGTCGGCGACAAGAACCTGATCAACCAGGTCCGCATGATCCGCAACACGATCGGCACGATCTGCGACCCCAACACCGCCTGGATGCTTCTGCGCAGCCTCGAAACGCTCGAGCTTCGCATGGAGCGGGCCGGGGAGAATGCGCGCAAGGTCTGCGAATTCCTCCGCGATCACCCAAAGGTCGAGAAGATCGGCTATCTCGGCTTCCTCGAGGAAGGCACGCGCCAGGCCGACATCTACCGCCGCCACTGCACCGGCCCAGGATCGACCTTCTCGCTCTATCTGAAAGGCGGGGAGAAGGAGGCATTCGCCTTCCTCGACGCCCTTCAGATCGCCAATCTCGCGGTCAGCCTCGGCGGCACCGAAACCCTCGCCAGCGCGCCCGCGGCGATGACCCATTTATCAGTGCCCGAAGAGCGCAAGAAGGCGCTCGACATCACCCCCAACCTGGTACGCATTTCGATCGGCGTGGAAGACGCCGACGACCTCATCGCCGACTTCGCCAACGCGCTGAACGCGGTGTGAAATCCCTCTCCGGAAACGGGGAGGACTAGCCCCAATCTTCGATCGACCAGCCGCGCTCAACCGCCAGGCGTCGCAACTTGCCGTGCGGATTCACGGCAACCGGCTCGTCGGCCCATTCGAACGCCGGCTGGTCGGAGACATGGTCGGAGTAGAAGCGGACGTGGCCGCGCGCGTCCCTCAGGCCTGACGCCTCGACCCAGTCGGCGATCATCCTGAGCTTGGCCGGGCCGTAGCAATTCTCTCCCGCGATCTTGGCGTGCACGCGCTCGTCGAGGCCGATGATCGAGCCGGTGCCGATCACATCGTCGAAGCCCAGACGCTCGGCGACCGCATCAGCGTAGAGCCGGTACGAGGCGGTCGCCAGCACTAGTCGGCGCCCCTCCGCCTTGTCGCGCGCTATCGCCCGCCTCGCGCCGGGACGAACATTGGACGCGACCTGGACGTCGGCGAAGCTTTGGACCAGCGGCTGCAGATCGCGCGGATGGATCTTGGCGCCGAGCAGTAGCCGGTGGTTGATCTCCTTCAGCCTGGCGCGGTCGATCAGCCGCGCGACGTAAGCGAGCATCGATAGGGCGACGAGCGGGAGAAACAGCAACCGCCACGGCGCCCGCCGCACCACGCAATGCAGCAGGAATGGGGTGTAGGTCGCGCGCCGCGTGACCGTCCGGTCCATGTCGTAGATCGCCAGGTCGGTCATGCGCGGCCGGCGATGATGTCCTCGACCAGCGCATGGTCGAGCGGCTTGTCGACATCGATCGCGGCGATGGGGTTGCTCATCTCGACGATGCGGATGGCGATGCCGAGCTTGCGGCCGATCACCGCCGCGCTCTCGTGGATCGTGCGCAGCTTCAGCACCGCCCCGAGCAGCAGCGCCGGCCCGAGCGCCGCGAGCAGGCGCCAGCCCTTCTTGCGGTCCTGCTCGACCTCACCCCAGCGGCCGACCGCGGGCAGCACCTTGTCCGAACCGAACGCGAACAAATTGGCGCCGCTGTAACGCCCGCCCTTGAAGCCGATCCATGTCCGCTTGGTCTGCGGAAAGCGCGCCAGCAGCGGCTTGCTCTCGACGACTGCGATGGCGAGGTCGGCGCCGTCCGCCCGCCGCGTGAACTCGGCGACCATCGCGGGGTCGAGCAGTGCATGGTCGGCGGTCACGACGAGCACCGGGAACTCGGCGGCGCGGTCCGCCAGTTGCTCGGCAACCGTCTGGGCGATGGTGCCGCCGGACCTGCGTATGCTGACGCGCTCGTCGCCGGGCAGGACTGATCGAAGATCTTCCGGATTCTGGGTCAGCACAATGATGTTGCCGACCTCGGGGCTGGCCAGCAGAGCGCGCAGCGGGCGCAGCACCATCGGCTCGCCGGCAACCGGGATCAGCGCCTTGTGGCCGAGCATCATCGACTGCGCGAGCGGGTCTCCCTTGGGGCGCGAACCGGCGAGCAGGAAGGCCGTCCAGCGGCTCACAACAACCAGGAGACGATCGGCTGCCCGCGCGCCGCCTGCTCGCTTGCCTGGGCGAGGCGGACGGCGTGGAAGAACAGGCTGACGATGGTCCATCCGGCGACGGCGACCAGCCCGGCGTCGGGTCGGCCGAGCAGCAGCGCGGCGACCAGGATCACCATGTTCGGGTTGCGCCGCGCGGTGATCAGCCGGAACCGGCTGTCGATTGGCCGCCAGACGTGGATGTGCATGCCTCCGAAGCGGCGCATGAAGATGCCTTCGATCACTCGCTGCGCGACATAGCCGCCGATGATCGCCCACAGCACCATCGTTGCGTAGATCGGCGACAGCGGCCGTCCGTAGGCCGCGAGGCCATGCGCCCATGCCCACCACCAGAATGGAGGGTGGACGAGGTCGATGCCGTGGTCGAAGACATTGCCCCATTTCGACGACGCGCCGGTGCACCGCGCGAGCTTCCCGTCGACCGTGTCGAGCACCATGAAGATGAAGCCCGACAGCACCCCCAGCCAATAATCGCCGCGCCAGAACAGGAAGAAGGCGAGCACGCACAGCACCGCGCCGACGGCTGTCACGCTGTTCGGGCTGACGCCCGCCTGTGCCGCCCAGCGCGTGAGGTAGAAGGCGGGCCGGCGCCAAAGATAGAGCGTTAGTATGTCCGTCACGCCCTTGTACGACGCGTCGTAGGCCGCCCGCTCGACGGGCTCGGGGTCGTCCGGATCGAGCGGCATGACGAACGGGCGTCCGCGCTTGCGTAGCTCGGCGTAATTGAGTTCTGCCGTTTCGGCGGGGAGTGGTTCGAAGCCATGGGGCAGCTCGCCCGCCTCGATCCCCCGCTGCGCCTCCGCCGCGTCCTCGTCCGCGGGGACGTTGGCCATCACCGGCTTGCCCTCGAGCGTCAGCACGGCGCGGGGCCTCGAACGCAGCGCCTTCAGCCACGCCGGGTCCCAGGCATAACCGAGGCTCGCGAGAAGCGCGTCGCGCCCTGCGGCCGGAGTATCGGCGCATTCGAACCCAGCATTCGTTGCCAGGCGGCATGTGCGTTCCCGCGCGTCCATCCCGAACGGGCGCGCGGCGTTGAAACCCACGGGCACAAACAGGAATGGCTCGCTGCTGCTCATGCCGTGGGCATAAAGGCGCCGGCCCAAGCGCGAAAGGGCGCTTTTCCGCGCCTTCTCTTGCTCCCCTCTCGCATTTCGCGCATCACTCCGCCCGCATGGCCGATCTCGACGAGACAGGCACGGATCAGGGGCGCGGTTCGGTCTACCGGGTCGCCGGCGCGCTGACGATCACGCGCGCGGCGACGACGCAGCGCGAGATCGACGCGCTGCCCGACCCCATCACCATCGACCTCTCCGACATCAACCGCATGGACACGGTCGGCGCGTGGATCATCTACCGCACGGTCCGCGATCGCGGCGCCAAGGTGGTCGGCGCCAGCCATGACGAGGTCAGCCTGCTCAAGCAGGTGTCCGAGTTCGACAAGCCGGTGCAGGTCCACCCCGAGGAGAAGCCGGGCTTCCTGCGCGCCCTGCAGGAGCTTGGCGAGTGGGTGACCGAGGCCGGTGTCACCATGCTCGGACTGCTCGGCTTCTTCGGCGCGACCTTGATCGGCTTCGCCAACATCATCCGCCGGCCCAAGAGATTCCGCACCAATGCCGTCATCCAGCGCTTCGACGTCGTCGGCGTGCGCGCGCTCGGCATCATCGGCCTGATGAGCTTCCTGATCGGCGTCGTCATCGCCCAGCAGGGGTCGGTGCAGCTCGCCCAGTTCGGCGCCGAGGTCTATACCATCAATCTCATCGGCCGCATCACCGTGCGCGAGCTCGGCACGCTGATGACCGCGATCATGGTCGCCGGCCGCTCCGGCTCGGCCTTCGCTGCGCAGCTCGGAACGATGAAGATCACCGAGGAGATCGACGCGATGCGGACGATCGGGGTCTCGCCGGTCGAAGCGTTGGTCATTCCGCGGATGATCGCGTCGATCGTCATGATGCCGCTGCTTGCCTTCTGGGCCATGCTGACGGCGCTGATCGGCGGCGGCATCTTCGTCTGGCTCGATCTCGGCATCCCGCCCCTGACCTACGTCCAGCGCTTGCAGGAGGTGATCCCGATCACGGATATCTGGGTCGGTTTGATCAAGGCACCGGTGTTCGGCTTCATCATCGCGCTCGCCGGATGCTTCCAGGGCATGCTCGTCGAGGGCGACAGCGAGCAAGTCGGCACGCGCACGACCATGGCGGTCGTCCAGTCGATCTTCCTCGTGATCGTGCTCGACGCCGTCTTCGCCGTCTTCTTCAGCTCGATCGGGTGGGTATGATCCCCAAGGAACTCGATCCGAGCACGGTTCCCGATGGCTGCCATCCGGTGATCGAGGTTCGCGGGCTGCGCAATGCGTTCGGCGAGCAGGTCATCCACGACGACCTCGATCTTACGGTCTGCCGCGGCGAGATCCTCGGCGTCGTCGGCGGCTCCGGCACCGGCAAGTCGGTGCTGCTGCGCTCGATCATCGGACTGCAAGTACCCGAAACCGGTGAAATCGACGTGCTCGGTGAGAACATGGTCGACCGCAGCGAGGACGAAGCGAAGAACATTCGCCGCCGCTGGGGCATATTGTTCCAGAACGGCGCTTTGTTCTCGACGCTGACCGTCGCCGAGAATGTCGAGGTCCCGATCCGCGAGTATTTTCCGTTCCTTAAACCCCCGCTGCTGGACGAGATCGCGTCCTACAAGATCGCGATGGGCGGGCTGCCGCCGGACGCTGGGCCCAAATATCCCTCGGAGCTGTCGGGCGGCATGGTCAAGCGCGCAGGATTGGCCCGCGCCCTCGCGCTCGACCCGGAATTGCTGTTCCTCGACGAGCCGACCGCGGGCCTCGATCCGATTGCGGCGGCGGCGTTCGACCAGCTGATCCGCTCGCTCCAGGAGCGCCTCGACCTCACGGTGTTCCTGATCACCCACGACCTCGACACGCTGCACGCCATCTGCGACCGCGTCGCGGTGCTGGCGGATCGGAAGGTCATTGCGGTCGGAACGATTCCGCAACTATTGGCTTTGGACCATCCTTGGATACAAGAGTATTTCAACGGGCCACGCGGGCGCACGGCGGCCAATAGTTATCAAGAGGGGGTGACCGCCTAGTGGAGACCCGGTCCAATTATGTGATGGTCGGTGCGGTCACCGTGGCGCTGCTTGCCGGCGTGCTGCTGTTCATCGTTTGGCTCGCCGGGCTCTCGAACAAGGCGACCAACTGCTACGACATCTATTTCAACCAGGCCGTCGGCGGGCTCAACAAGGGCTCGAACGTCACCTTCTCCGGCGTCCCCGTCGGCCAGGTTACCAAAATCTCGCTGCTCCCCAACCGGCCCGAGTTCGTGTGGGTCCGGATCGACGTCGATCAGCAGACGCCGGTGCTCCAGGGCACGACCGCGCAGATCAAGGGCGTCGGCTTTACCGGGGTCAGCGAGATCCAGCTCGACGGTGCGGTCAAGGGCGCGCCGCCGATCAACCGCCTGGGCCCGCAGGGCTGTCCGGTGGTCCCATCGGCGACCGGCGGCCTCGGCGCTTTGCTCAACAGCGCGCCGGAGCTGATCGAGCGCATCCAGCGCCTCACCGAGCGGCTGACCGAGCTGCTCAGCGACAAGAACCAGAATTCGATCGCCGACATCCTCGAGAATCTCGACCGCACCACCAAGGTCCTGGCGGATCGTGCGCCCGACCTCGCCGACGCCATTGGCGACGCGCGGATTGCCGCCCGTAACGCGGGTGTCGCCGCGCAGAAGTTTGGCGTGCTCGCTGACAGCACCAACCAGCTGATCAATGAGCAAGGCAAGCCGGCGGCGGAGGATCTCCGCAAGTCGATCGCGTCGATCCAGCAGGCCGCCGACAACTTGAACGCGATGATTTCCGACGCGCGGCCCGGCGTGCAAAACTTCTCCAAGTCGACGCTTCCCGAAGCCAATCGAATGGTCCGCGACCTGCGCGAGCTGACGCAATCTCTGAATGGGTTCACCGAGCGCTTGAACCAGAGCGGAATCGGTGGATCGCTGGGGCCTGAGAAGTTGCCTGACTACAAGCCGGGGAAACGCAAATGAAGTGGATGCCGCGCCTTGGCGCTTCGGTTGCGCTCGGCTTTGCCGTCGCCGGTTGCTCGCTCGGCGGATTGTTGGGGGGCGGCGCCAAGGCCCCGCCGACTTTGCTGACGCTAACCCCGTCCGCTGCCGATCCCGGGCAGATCGCGCGCAGCGCTAGTGCCGGCCAGGCGGTGACGATCGCCGTCCCGGTCGTCTCGAAGGAACTGCGGACGGTGCGGGTGCCGGCTCAGCTGACCCCAACCGACATCCAGTATGTAACCAATCTGCAAATGGTCGATACGCCCGATCATTTGTTCCAGGAGCTGGTTCAGGAGACGGTGCGGCGAACCACCAACCGGGTGGTGCTCGACCCGCATCAGGCCGCGCTCGACCCCGGACTGCTGGTCACCGGATCGCTTCAGCACTTCGGCTACGACGCTGCCACCGGGCAGGTGATCGTCCAGTATGACGCGGCGCTGTCGACGCAGGGCGGCGCTCACGTCGAGACTCGCCGCTTCACCGCGACCTCGCCGGCGGACGGCACAGCGGCTTCGGTAGGAGCGGCACTGAATGCCGCCGCCAACCAGGTGGCGGCGGAAGTCGCGACCTGGATCGGGGGGTCGGCGGCTTAAGCCAGGCTCTTCGACGCCTGCTCGAACACGTCCTTCGACAGTCCCGGCTTGGCGACGATTTTCTCGAGCGCTCGGCGCATCAATTCGGCGCGGCTGGGCTCGAACCGCCGCCAGCGGCCGAACGCCGGCACCAGCCGAGCGGCCGCCTGCGGATTGATCGCATCGGCAGCCAGGATCATGTCCGCGACAAAGTCATAGCCGCGCCCTGACGGGTGATGGAACGCCCAATGATTGCCGGCGAATTGACCTGCCAGCGAGCGTAGCCGGTTCGGGTTGGTCATCGTGAAGTCGGGATGCCTGGCGAGCTCCGCGACGCGATCGACGGTGTCGGCGCGCTGCGCCGCGGCCTGAAGCGCGAACCATTTGTCCAGCACCAGCGAATCATTGTGGAAGCGCTCGTAGAAGGCGTCGAGCGCCCCCTGGCGTTCCGGCGCGTCGAGCGAAACCAAGGTCATGAGCGCGCCTTGGCGATCGGTCATGTTGTCGGCTCGATCGAATTGCGCCTTGGCCAATGACGCGGCTTCATCGGGCGTCGCCGCCGCGAGAAGACCCAGGGCAATGCTGCGAAGGCGGCGAACTCCCTTGGCGCCTGGTGACAAATCGTCGCCCGATCCGTCGTCGCTGCGTTGCGCAGTTGACAGCGCGTCGCGGAGGCTCGATCCGATCGCCGTCCGCAACTGCTCGCGCGCGGCATGGATCGCATCGGGATCGACCACCTGCACGCGCTCGGCGATCAGAGTTTCGGAAGGCAGCAGGATCGCTTCGGCCTTGAACGCCGGGTCGAGCGCGTTCGATTGCAGGGTCGCGCCGACGGCCGCGACCACCGGTTCGGCATCCATCGCGCTCCCCTGCGCTCCAGCGAGGAGCGCGGTCATCATCAGGTCCTGCATCGCTTCGTAGCGGGCGAACGGGTCGCTGTCGGCCCAGGCGAGCCGTTCGAGCTCACCGGGCCGGCGGTTCGCCTGGACGATGATGGGCGCCGAGAAACCGCGATTGATCGACAGCAGCGGCGTCTCCGTGACATTGTCGAAGCGGACGCTTTGCCGCGGCTGGTCGAGGATGATCAGCTGCTCGGGCGCGATCTCCGCTCCGCTCGCATCGCCGATCAGCGCGGTCTTGAGCGGGATCGGCATCGGCTGCTTGACCGGTTGGCCGGGCGTCGGGTCGATGTGCTGCTCGAGGTGCAGGGTCGCGGTCATTGCATCCGCGTCATGCTCGAGCCGTGCGGTGACCTTCGGCGTTCCCGCCTGACTGTACCAGATCTTGAACGTGGTCAGGTCGACGCCGCTGCCGTCTTCGAGCGCCTTGACGAAATCGTCGCAGGTCGCGGCTTCGCCGTCGTGGCGGGAGAAATAGAGGTCGGTCCCGGCGCGGAACTTGTCCCGGCCGAGCACGGTGGCCATCATCCGGATGACCTCGGCGCCCTTGTTGTAGACGGTGGCGGTGTAGAAATTGCCGATCTCGATATAGCTGTCGGGCCGGACGGCATGCGCGAGCGGGCCGGCGTCCTCGGGGAACTGGGCGGCGCGCAGCACCCGGACGTCCTCGATCCGCTTGACCGGCGGGCTGCCGATGTCGGCGGAGAAGCTCTGGTCGCGGAAGACGGTGAAGCCCTCCTTGAGGCTCAACTGGAACCAGTCGCGGCAGGTCACCCGGTCGCCCGACCAATTGTGGAAATATTCGTGGCCGACGACGCGCGAAATATTGTCGAAGTCGGCGTCGGTCGCAGTGTCCTGATCGGCAAGGACGAAGGCGGAATTGAAGATGTTGAGGCTCTTGTTCTCCATCGCCCCCATGTTGAAGTCGCCGACCGCGACGATGTTGAACAGGTCGAGGTCGTACTCGCGTCCGTAGACCTGCTCGTCCCACGCCATCGCCAGCTTAAGGCTGTCCATCGCATGGCTGGTCTTGGGCAGGTCTGCTTCGCGGACCCAGATGGCGAGCTCGACCTTGCGGCCCGACATGGTGGTGAAGCGGTCGCGGTTGGCCTGGAGGTCGCCGGCGACCAGCGCGAACAAATAGCTTGGCTTGGGAAACGGATCTTCCCACTCGGCCCAATGGCGACCGCCGGCAGCCTCGCCCTGCGCGATGCGGTTGCCGTTCGACAGCAGCACCGGGAAAGCATTGGCGTCGCCCTCCATCCGGACGCGATATCTGGAGAGCACGTCGGGGCGGTCGGGGAAGAACGTGATGCGACGGAAGCCCTCGGCCTCGCACTGGGTGCAAAGCATCCCGTTCGATGCGTAGAGGCCCGTCAGCTTGGTGTTCGCCGACGGGGCGATCTCGACGTCGGTCTCGACCATGGCGCGATCGCCTGAAACTTCGATGACTAGCGCTGGTCCGTCCATCCGCCATGCCGCGTCTTGTCCGTCGACTGCGACGCGAAGCGGGGCAAGCTCGTCGCCGTCGAGCCTCAGCGGCCGATCGTGCGGCCCGTTGCGCTCGACCTCGAGCGTCGCGCGAACCCGAGTCCGGTCGATGCCAAGGTCGAAATCGAGATGGATTTCCGGCACTCGCCAATCGGGCGGCCGATAATCTTCGCGGCGGATCGCGGCATGAGCGGGCACGGGCGGCGCGTCCGGCACCACGGCGGCGTCGGACGTAGTGGTACGGACATCGAGCATGGTGCTGAGCTAGTCGCGAATGCCCAAGGGAACAACCCGAGCGCCCGATGACACGTGCCCGGAACGGGCGTAGTGCGCGCTCGCGGCATGCATCGAAAGCCGCGAGCGGAGCGTTGGGGGCAGGCACGAGGAGGCAATATCCATGAGCGGCTTCGAAAACATTCGCGAGCATATGGAAGTGATTGGCGCCGACGGCGTCCACATCGGCACCGTCGACCACGTCGAAGAGAACCGCATCAAGCTCATCCGCGCCGACAGCGGGATCGGGCACGAAGAGCATCATCATTACATCCCTCGCGGATTGGTCGCCGAGGTCGAGGGCGATCGGGTGCGTCTGACCGCGCGCGGCGACGTCGTGGCCGACCTGTTCGAGCAGGAACAGAGCGGCGACCCGATCGGCTGACGCCAACCCCCTTGATCCTCGCGCCGCATTGGCTCCAATGGTGCGGCAGAGGGAGGGATCGATGCGCAAAGCCATGCTGTTGCTGGGCGCCACGGCGCTTGCCGGTTGCGGCCAGTCGAACGAAGCCGCCAACCAGGTCGCCAAGGCGCCGGTCAAGAAGAAAGCGGCCTATTGCTTCTTCAAGGAGCCCGACACCAAGGCGTGGGCGGCCGCCCGCGACAAGGACGGCAACATCGTCGTCAAAGGCAAGGCTTTCCGCCAGGATCCGCGCTACAAGGCCGTGCTCGGCCCGGCGACGGTGACCGGCACCCGCGCCGAAATCTCGCCCGGCGTCGGCAACAACGACACCGGCTATGCGGCGCCCGAGAATTGGTGGGACCTCACCGCGACGATTCCCAACAGCGCCACCGTCGAGACCGTCATCGTAAGCTGCGGGGCGAAGACTCTGGCCGAGCTCAAGGTTGCGCCAAAGAGCTAAATCGCGCGAAATCAACGCCGATTTGTGTTGCAACCGAGGACAAACGGCCCAAGTCTGCTTGGCATGCGAAATCCGCGGCTCGTGGAGTCGTATTTGGGCAAATGGACAAACTCCGATGACTATGTCGCGGCGCTGGCACGCAAGCGCACCGCGCGCCGGGGCCGGGGCCGGGGGCGTGAGGCAAGCCGCCGAACGCAACCGGAAAGCCCGCGCTTCGGTCTCAGCACCTTACCCTATCTGGCGCTGATTGCGGGGCTTGCGGTGCTGACCGTGGCGATCGCCGTCGCCGCTTTCCCCGGATCGCAGCCCGAGCATAAAGCTCCGCAACTGCCCCCTCACGAGCAAGGCACTGCGGTCAAGGGTTGGCTTCAGGAAGCGCAGCGGGAATTCCACCGCTAGCGCGAGGTCAAACTACCAGCTGCAGCGCCAGACACCGCCGCCCTGCCACATCCGGCCCTCGTCGCAGCCCTCGTTGTGCTGGACCCAGCGCGGATAAGCGCGGTCGGGACGGTCGTGCCACCAGTCGTTGTAGCTGTCCGAATCCCAGCTGCGATTGAGATCGGCGTCGTACCAGCCGCCCCACCAGCCGCCGTCGGCATCGCCGCGGCCGTGGCGCCCACGATCATGTCTGCTGCCGTCGCCTGGGTGATGGCGGACGTTTCCAACGAGCGGAGTGCCGCGGTGGACGGTGACGCTGGCGGCGGCGGCGAAGTTCGGGTCGCTCCATCGCTGCGCCTGCGCCGGTGCGGGACTGGTGACGAGCACGGCGAGGCAAGCTCCTGAAATCCAGATGGCGCGCATGGCGTCGCTCCTTTTCCGTTTCGGCCACGGCAGAAACGAAGCTCGCCGCGGCGCGTTGCATTCATTGCGCGGCAACCTACTTCGCGACAGGATATGATCATGCCCGCCGGCCTGCCCGTTGCGCTCGCATTGCTCGCCGCAGGCGTGGCCTATGGTCCGACGCCGCCGGTGCCGCCCAAGCAGGCGGCCAAGGCCGCCCCCAAGGACGGTTGCCAAACTCCGCAGGCCAGTGAGCGCGACATCGTCATCTGCGCCCAGCGCCCAGGCGGCTATCGGCTCGACCCCGACATCATGCAGGCGCACCGTGAGGCGCGGCAGGCGCGCGCCGGGCGGCTGAAGACGCCGCGTGAGCGGATGGACGGCACCGGTTGCGGCATGGATTGCCGCCCGTCGAGCCCCGACCTCCTCGCCATGGCGATCGGCGCGGCGACGATGGCCAAGCGGCTGGCCGACGGCAAGGAGGTCGGCAGCATGTTCATCACCCGGCCGGAGCCCGACGAATACCATCGCTACCTCGCCGCCAAGCAGCAGCGCGAAGCCCGGGAGGCGGCGGCGAAGACCGCCGCGATCGTCGCCGCGGCGAAGGCCGGGCAGGCAGCTTCCGCCAACGCCGCGGCGCCTGCGGCCAAGCCCTGAACAGATTGCGATCGTCCCTGCGGGCGCTAAGGCTGACTGGCGAAGAGCAGCCGGATGAGCGAGGGGAACGACGATGGACACGCCGCTCGACGACCTGCAGCTCGCCGGACTTGGCGCCCGGCGGGTCAAGACGGACACCACGCCCGAAGAGCTGGTGCTGCCCCATGACGCCGAGCAGCGGCTCGGCTGGATCGCGGCCTGGCTGACCCAGCCGTCGCACGCGCTCAATGAATGGGGCGTCCATCACCTGATCGACGGCGGCTTCCGCGCCTTGTTCAGCGGGCCGAGCGGGACCGGAAAGACGATGGCTGCGATCGCGCTCGCCCAGGGCACCGAGCGGCCGCTGCTTAGCGTCGATCCGCGCGCCGTCGTCAGCAAGCATATCGGCGAGACCGAGACGGATTTGAGCGAGCTGTTCGCCCGGGCCGAGCGGGATCGCGCGATCCTGCTGTTCGACGAGGCCGATGCATTGCTCGCCAAACGCAGCGAGGTGAAGGACGCGCACGACCGCTACGCCAACCTCGAGATCGCCTACCTGCTGCGGCGGATCGAGGCCTTCCAGGGCTTGGCGATCCTCGCGACCAATTCGCGCGACCATCTCGATGAGGCCGCGATTCGCCGACTGGACGTCATCGTCGACTTTCCGCTTCCCGACGAAGCCGCTCGGCGGCAATTGTGGGAGCGGCTGCTCGGTTCGGTGAAGATGGCGAAGAGCGGCGACATCGATGTTGCCAAGCTCGCCAGCGAGTACGAATTGTGCGGCGGCGAGATCCTCCGCGCGGTGCGCATGGCGGCGCTGCAGGCCAGCAACGCCGCAGTCCCGCTCGACATGGCCGGACTGAAGTCGGCGGCGGCCGAGCGCGTGGCGATGCACGAAGGTTGAGGTGCGAGCCCTAATTCAGCCGCGTCATTTCGCGATTGGTCGAACTTGCGTCAGGGATGAACGCAGACGTGCGATCCCGTGTCGCAGACGAATGAGCCAGCGCAGTCGGTGGTGACGTTGCACTGGCGGCGGCACGTGCCTTCCACCGAGGAGCAGCGGTAGCCGGACGCAGTGCAGTCTTCGGTCGCGCCGGAGCTGTTACGCGACACTTCCTCACTCTCGCAATAAGCGTGGACGAGGCTGCCGCCCTTCTTGGTCCATTCGTCGAGCGTCGCCAAGGTCGCATTGAGCTTGTCGCTCAGCTCGCGCTTTTCGGCGCGGAGCTTGACGATCTGCGCCTGCGCATCCTCGATCGTCGTCACCTTCCTCGCCGCATCCGGGTCCTGCTGGAGGGTAACATTGAGCGGCGGGCGCTGGATCGGCTGGATCTGCATGACCTGGGCCGAGGCCGGCACCACGGCCAGCGCCGCGAGCGACAAAATGAGACGTAGACGCATGGCGCGAAACTCCCCCTGCCACGAACCGGCGATACTCTATGCCTTTGCTAAACAAGGTCAATCGTCGCCGCGGCCGACATTAACCCGGCCGTCACCTAATGTCGGGTAGACGACGCGGGCGATGAGCAAGCATTGGAACCCCGACGACGTTGTGCTGCGTCTGCGCGAGGAGCGCGCGGCGCAGGCGAAACCGCGCTGGCCGCACGGCGCCACGGCGGGGCTGGTGCTGGTCGCCGTGGCCTGCTTCGGGGTGGCGGCGGTGCTTTATCATGTCGCCGGCCCGCGAGACGTGTTCGCGCCCTGAACTAGCGCGGGTTGAGCGTCAGGCAGATCGGGCTGTCGTCGTAATAGCTCGAGCAATCGAGCGCTTCATAATCGTGGCGGATCCACCCCCGCCGGCCATCGGCTAGGCGCACGCTCACCCAATCGGTGGCGCGAAAGTTCACCAGCACGCGGAAGTCGTCCTGAACAATCGTAACATCGCGGCCGTCGGCGGCGCGGCCCGCGAAATAGCCCTCTCCCTCGCTGTAGAGCAGGCGAATCCGGCTGACCCTGGGCAGGCGGATGAGGAGCTTGCCGTTCGGATCGTAGTTGGCGACCTCCTTGTTCAGTACGGCGGTGCCGATCCGGGTGGTCCAGATTTGCCCTCCCAGCACGGTCAGCCGCGTGCCCTTGGGCAAAGTCGCCAGCGCCTTGGCCGCGAACGGCCGCGCGTAGAGGGGCAGCGCCTTGGTGACGAGCCAATTGCCGCGATCGAAGCAGCCTTCGCCCTGGCATCCCAGCGAGACCACCGGCGCCCGCAGCGGCCTGGCGTCGGCGGGGCCGGCGCAGATCGCGGCGAGCAGCAGGAGGGCGGACCGGGCGCGCATGATGGTTTTGTACGTGACGTCCTTAATGATTTCACGAACGTTCGCTAACCGACCGCTAACCCATTGCCGCTAAGCTTGCGCCCGAGATGATCAAGCGTTCGAACCTTCGCCGCCCGACGGTGCCGCTCGGCGGCGCCGCGCGCCCGTCGCGCATCCGCCGCGATCCGGTGCCGGTCGCCAGCCCCAAAAAGAAGCCGGTCCAGGCCTATCCGACCGAGCGCGAAGTGTGGACCGTGGTGATCGGAGTGGTCCTGTTCGCGCTCGCCATCACCGTGATCACCGTCGGGACCAGCAACTACATCAACTAGGTCTATTCACTCGGGCTTGATCGCCCAGGCTTCGACTTCGACAAGATACTGATCGGCGGCGAGGCGCGGCACGTAGACCAATGTCGAGGCCGGCCGGACGTCGCCGAGGATCGCCTTGCGAGTCCCGGCGACCGTCGCCAAGTCCATCGCCCGCACAAGATAGGTGTTGAGCTTGATCAGATGCTGCGGGCCCGCGCCTTCGCTTTCGAGAATGGCGACGATGTTGCGAAGCGCATTCTCATATTGCCGCTCGGGTTCGGCCGGGACCGTCCCATCGCGGTCGTTGCCGACCTGACCGGCAATGGCGAAGACTTGCGCGCCGGGCGGCACGACGGCGACATGCGAGTAAGCGCCGATCGGCGGCGCGACGGTATCCGGATTGCGGAACGCGGGTAGGGGTGCGTCGGTCATGGCGCGGCTCTCCTGTCGTGCGGGGATTGCGGACGAGCTTAGATCGCGCGCCGCGGCCGCCGCAAGCGGGCGACACCACCATGCTTCGATCGCGACGCGAAAGCCGCGGTTTTGCCGAAGACTTTAAGGCCGCGCGCCGGCTTCAGCGGAGCAGGAGCAGGATCACGACGATGGTCAGGATTCCGCCGGCGAAGCCGTAGACGCCGTATTTTTGCGTTTGCGTGAGCTGGTTGAGCATGTGGTTCCCCTTCGTCCTCCAGCCTAGCTGCGCGGCCGGTCATGGCAAGCCGGGCCGCTCTTCGGCCGGCGAATGTTCGCGAATGTTCGCAGTGACGTCGCGCGTTGTGCGGTTCACGACGGGGTGTCGGTGAGCCCGTCAAGCAACCCGGCGAAGGAGGCGGCGGCTTCGGCCTGCGGATCGGCGTCGCCGCGCTGCTCCCACGGCAGCGCGAAGCGCTTAGGATCGAGCCGCGCGAGCAGCCACGTCAGCATCTTGTCGCTGGGCACGCGCCGTTCGGCGACCAGCTCGCCGCCCTGATAGACCTGCTCGATGCGGCCGTTGATGGCCCGATCGAAGGCGATCGGCGACAGCCGCCCGACGGCCAGCTGCTCGGCCACGCGCCAGCCCTTGTCGAACGCGGGAGAGCGGACGCGCAGCGCCTGAGCCGAGCGGGCGGAGAGCCGCGCAGCGGCGGCGGCGAGGTGGACCTGGCCCGTCTCCGCAAGCACGGTCAGGAACAGCTTCTGGCGCTCCGCGCTCCAGCCGGCGAGCCGCTTGCGGGAGGATTCGAGAGGAATGCCGTCGAACGGCATCGCTGTGATGGGACATTGTTTCCCCTCCCCTTGATGGGGAGGGGTAGGGGCGGGGTGACCGTCGACGTCGAGCGCGGCCCCACCATCACCCCCTCCCAACCCTCCCCCATCGAGGGGGAGGGCTTCCGAAGGCGGGAGCAGATCGGTGGGCCAGGCGATGTCCTGCTGCGGGAGCGGGACCAGCGACAGGCGCGGTCCGCCGACCTCGTCGGCAGCTTCGGCCACTGCCTCGAACTTCCTGGTGGCGTTGGACCAATCGTCGAATTCCTCGACCGTCATTTCCTTCGGCACGCGTCTAGCCATGAACCCATTCCTCCTTTTGTGAGACGGGCAGTATGAACCAAATAGGTGCGTGTAGGAAAATGGTTTGTGCGGCGATTGTTGACATGTTTGGACCAATCCGCTATATGATGCTTTATGGACATCAACGGCATCACAGACATCGCCCGCTACCTTACGGATGAGGAAGCCGCCCAGAACGCGCTAGCGCAGTTGCGTTGGCCGAACGGCGTGGAGTGCCCGCTCTGTGACGGCGGCAAGAAGGTGTACGAGGTCAAGTACACGCACATCGACTCGCGTACCGGCGAGGTTAAGCCGACCGTCCGCAAACAGTGGAAGTGCGGTGCTTGCCGGAAGAAATTCAGCGTAACCTCGCGCTCGATTTTCGAGGGCGCGCATATCCCGGTCGGCAAATGGATCTACGCCATTTTCTTGATGTGCAGTTCAAAGAAGGGAGTGAGCGCCAACCAGCTCAGCCGCGAGTTGAACGTTTCGTACAAGAGCGCATGGTTCATGTGCCACCGCGTCCGCGAGGCCATGCTTCAAGAGCCTCTGCGGGGGATGCTAGGCGGCGGCAAGTATTCGGTAGTCGAACTCGACGAGACGTTCGTGGGCGGCAAACCTAAGAACAACCGCCACGCGAACCGCACATCAGCAGCGGGCAAAAAAACGGCGGTGATGACGCTACTGGATCGGCGCGGCGATGTGAAAACCGTCGTGGTGCCGGACACGCGCATGGGAACGCTGCAAGAGCTGGCAAAGCCTATCGTTCATCCGGAAACAACCGTGATGACCGACCAGCACGCGAGCTACTACGGCCTGCATGAGCATTTCACGGACCATTTTACGGTCAATCACAACAAAGAGTTCGTACGGGGCGTAATCCACACGAACTTTGCGGAGTCCTACCACAGCCTGCTGAAGCGCGGCATTGTGGGTGCCTTCCATCACGTCAGTGAAAAGCACCTGTCGCGGTATTTGGCTGAGTTCGACCGCCGCTGGAACACTCGCAAGGACCGGGACGGCGTTCGTACTACAAACGTTCTTCGTTCAGCTCAGGGCAAGCGTCTGAGATATAAAGAGGTTATCGCATAAGTGCGTTGAGGTATTGAAACTTTAACCCACCTCATGCATTATGGTTTAGCGCTGTTGGCGATGCGAATGCGCACCTACCCCGTAAAAAGGGTCCGCGAATGTGGCTAAGAGGCTTCGCTAGGGATTATACCCGGAAATAGCTCCTGCGGGGGCTATTTCTTTATCTGCTTCCAATTGATCTTCCGACCATCGATCGCTGCACCGACGACCGCTTTAAAGCTCGCGTAGGGCGCATCCAGGTTCGCGTTGTGTTTCACGTGGGCGCTCACGACGGTCAGGATCACATCATAATGCCGCGACGGCCGGGCTTTGATCTTGAAAGCCACAAGGTGATGCCGTTTCGTATCAATTGGAATGCAGACATTGTAGCGGCCCTTGTCGAGTAGCACGTCGCCATTGACCGCGGCGCGTACGGCCTGATCAAGGCCGAGCGAATGCTCGTAACGCTCGTGGCAGAAAGCGCGGCGGTTGCCGCCGTCCATGACGAAATAGTCGGGCGTGTGATGTGGCAGGACATTGCCCGCAAAGGTATGGACGCCGAACTCGACCCGGATTCTGTGCGGGGGCAAGTCCCCGGCACGCGGACACTCCATGATGAACGGGTTGAGGTGGCTAAGATCATACGTCTTGCCGTGAATGACCTTGGCGGCCCACCTCTTCGAAGTCTGATCGTTGTTCACACGCGCACCTGACTCTGTTACATGAAGTGTGCCCCCGCCCGAGTTCGCATCGGGACGGCCCGAAGGCCACCGGCAACCTACGCCGGCGCGTCTGCTAGTTCCGCCACGGGGGCACAGGGTAAGTCTGGGTTCGCCCACCGGGTGGCAGAGGGGTTCCAGCCCTCTCCATCCGGCCTGACCCTTCAGGCCTAGCCCACCGCGCAAGTCAGAATCTCTAGGCGGGTGGGCGATCACTCGGGTGGCGGCACGGTTTCCTCCATTGCTTGGATTCACCCGTTAGATCGAATCTATACGCCGGTCTAGTGGAAAAGACGCAATCGCTTTCCACTTGAAGTTTATTCCACCTGTGCTACGCCGCGCTTCACGAAAGCGAGGTGGCCTATGTCTAAGGTGCGCAGCCCGAACTTCCCGGTGGTCGATTTGCCGGCCGCCATTGAGTCCGTTGGTAAGATTTATTTGAGAGAGAAACGCGGCAAGTTCCCTAAGGAATCGGCCGCTAGGCACCTCGGCTACACGAGCATCAACGGACGCTCGCTTGGCATGATTGCCGCGCTGCGCGCGTACGGGCTTCTTGAGGGGCGCGGCAACGACCTCGTGGTGACGCCGGACGCGATTGCGCTGTTGGAAGCACCTCAGGACAGTCATGATCGGTTAGAGGCGCTGGAAAGGGCAATAAGCGCTCCGCCGATGTTCCAGCGCATCATGGAGCAATATCCGGGCGGGACAAGTCCGCAGACCTTGAAATGGTGGCTCATTCAACAGGGCTTTACGTCTGATGGGGCGGATAAGGCGACGGCCATCTATCTCCGCACTAGAGAGCTTGTAACGCGGAATCAGGGCGCGTATGAAATGGCGACAGACGTGGAGCGAGAAGGGCAGCTTGCGGACGCCATGCAGAGCGATCCGAAGATGCAAAACATCTTCCACGGCCTGTTTGAGACACCGCAGCCGCAAGCTCCGGCTCAAAGGCCGAAGCCCGCTGCTAGAGAAGAAGGATTGGCCATGGCGGTCCATGAGCGAGTGCTGCAATCTGGCATGCTCTCGAAGCAGGCCAGCTATCGCGTGATCGTGTCTGGGCCGGTGGGCATTGCTGAGATTGAGCGACTTATTGCGAAGATCGAGATGGATAAGGATATTCTCTCAGAGCCGGACGACGACTTTACTGATCCAGCTACGGACGGCGTCGACATTAGTGCCTGAGGAAAAACCAGTCAGCCTCGCGCCGCTCACGCTCGATCAGGCGCTGGAAGCAATCATCAAGGTGCGGCTTGATCCCGCAACAGAGCGGAAGGCTGCGGCTCAAAAAGCGAAGTCGAAGAAGAAGGCCCCGCCACCTAAGTGATCGGGGCCTTCTGCAAAAGGGGTCGCTGATGGATTGGTTTGCAATTCTCTATTTTGGCTGCGGAATTGCGGCAATCCTGCTGCCGGACGGTAAGCCGCCAATGCAGCGGACGCGGCAGAGCTGGGTCTGGGTGCCCTTCGCGCTTGTGTGGGGACCCCTCGCTCTGGTTGCGGCATGGACCACGAGAACCGCCAATCTCCGGCGGCTAGAGGCAGAGCGTGAGTTTGATCGCGAGTTCAAGCGCAAACGCTAACCCACTGGGCTACCACCCGTTAAGGATGGTCCAAACAACTGCATGATCGCCGTTTGTGCGGGCCGGTGGCATCATGCATGATCGCCCGGAGGGGATCGTTGTGATGCGCAAGCAGATCAGCTCTTTGCTGTTCATCGTCGCGGGGCTGCTCGTGTCGCTCGAGGTGTTCGTCGGACTTTCGCTGATGCAGGGCGGACGACCGCTCGCAGAACAGGCCCAGCACCTTGTCCGTTTCGCCGGATTGTCGATTGCGGCTCTCGCGCTTGCCACCGCCGTTTGTCCGGACCACCGGCTGCTGTCGCTCGGGCGTGCGCTGGTGCTCGGTGCGGCGCTTGGAATTGTCGTCAGCCTCCCGGCCTACGCGGCGGTGCCCGATCGCGCCCAGCTGACGTGGCAGCTCGGGCTCATGAATGTACTTGTGGTGGGAGGGATCGGAGCGCTGATCTTCGTTCGGGCCGGCGGTGTCTTCCCGGGCAGGCGCCGCGCTCCGTCACGCACAGAGTAAGGGAGGCTCCTTATGCCTGATCAAGCGCAGGGCGGTGTCGCGAACGGCGACCGGTGCGAGGTCGTCGCCGGCACGCATCGCGGCAAGGCGGGGACCGTCGAGGATTTGAAACTGAGCAAGACCGGCCACGCGACGATCACCGTGCGCCAGGACAGTGGCGTCTGTTTCAAGACGCTCGCGAGGAGTGTGGAGAAGCGGGGGTAGGGGACAGCGCCAATTCGTGGGGAATGTGTCTTTTAGACACCCGCGGCACGGGGCCGATTTCCGCTCACCGGCGAAACAACCTCAGACTCGCCGATAGAGATCAGGTACATGAGTGGCATCGCCGACAACGCCCTGAGGCGTCGGCGGCTGAGAGACGATCGCGCTCCCGCCTTATGCGAGGATGCTGCGATGCCCAGATTCTATTTCCATATCGAGGACGGCTCCGGGATCGTCGATGACCTAGGTATGGAGCTTTCCGGCATCGCAGCCGCAAAGTGCGAAGCGCTGCGCTACGCGAGCCGGCTTATCTGCGATGAAGCGGAGCGGTTCTGGGACGCAGGCGAACTCCAAATGACGATCGCTGACGAGAAGGGGCTTACGCTGTTCTCGCTGGCCCTGAGCCTTACGGCAGTCGATGCGCCCGCTATTCAGATGAGTCAGCGGGCTTAGGCCTCGGATGCGGTGTGACTCGAGCCGATCCTAAGAACCGGGAGCTTCCGAGCTGCGGCCCCCGGCTCTCGGCCGCCGCAAGTGGGTCACGACGACTCCGCCTTTCTCGCATGTTTCGGTGTCCCGGGCCATGGCGGCGCGCCCGGTGGGCCCTAACGGACGTCCTGCGCGCTGTCGTTGGCCTCCGCGGTCCATTCGCGATCGGCTTCTTCAGGCAACTCTTCGGGCGAGGGCGCGATGGCGGTCATCTTCGCCTTACGCGGGTGGGCGGGCGCGGCCGGGCGCGACATCAGCATCGACCAGGCGTAACCGCCGGCGCTGCCGAGCATCAGGGCTGCGAGAAGGATCTGGATCGCGCGCATCGGGGGAGTTTCGCACGTGGATGTTGCGGATGCGTAAAGCTGCCGCGTTAGTGTTGACCAGCAGTGGGGCCGCCTCAAGGGCGAGCTGCGTAATCCTTGGCGCGCGTGATCCACGCATTTGCGCTTGCGCGGGCGGCGCCGCCACCCTCAGCTTGGCCGCAATGAGCGTTCGATGCCCCAACCAAGTTGAGCAATCGCACTAACTAATCTGTCGTGGAGTTGCTTACGTGACTCATAGAAAATAATCCGTTGGTGTGCGAGATCGAACGGAATGTCCGTGATGTCGCCCCGCTCGGCAAACATCAAAACATCTTTCCCAAGCGCTTGCGCTATTCCCATCTCGTAAAAGACATTTGGATTCCTGCCGTTAAGGTCCGCAATTACAAATCGCGACCGAATAATCTCACGTACGACGACCGGCAGAATGGGCCCCACAATATTTTGCTCGTCACCGCGAACTGCGAAAAGGCCGACCTTTTCGCAAGCAGTTTCAACGGTTTGATAGGTTGGAAGTTCTTTCTCGCTCAAGGGCGTTAGGACAAAGACCTGTCTTGCGACCACATCAATGGTCTTTGGGTCTATGCCGAAGCTGTCGAGAAATCGGCGGGGGTCGATCGGATCGTGAGATTGCTCAGCCGCCGTATGAAACTTCGCCTTTTCGGCCATATCCAAGACGAGGTGATTTATCTCCTCCCAGCGGCCCCGATCTCGATAAATCTCGTCGTACATGCGACGGAAGTCAGTTTCTAGCGCCAGCCGCGTCCGATCTAGGTCCACGCGATGACGTTCTGCATCGTACACCGTGCCCTTGAGGCGGATTGACGAGAGATACACGGCGAGAGCCCCAAAAATCGCGAGCATCAGTGCGCCGATCGACAGGACAAGCGACAGGTCGACCTTCATTTTGCCAGCTCCGCGTATGCCGCAGAAACGATGTTGAAACTCAATAGAACGCTTGTCGCCAAGGAGAGAGCAATCAACACAGAAACGATCGCCCAGGTAGAGCTCAGACTCCGTTTCCTACTCTCGACATAACGGAATACACACACGTTCATTATGAAGATTACCACTAAGCCCATCACTGTGACGCCCGACACATATGGATCTGGCGTTCTTGCGAGCGCGGCGATCAGTAGTGAGCACGCCGACGCAGTGAGCACCGTAGGAATATCCGAGAGCCCAACTACGATGTCATCGAATTTTGGCGACCGAGCGGTAACAAACTTCACAAGGAAGAGCACGAACGAAAGTGACAGGCCAAACACTACCGGCCACGCAGGGTGAACGACACCGTTTAACATCTGAAGATATTATACCACCCTTCGTTTGTGCGCTGCCCACTCATACCTGGGCCAGCCATCCTGTTTAAGCCTGTTGGCGTTAAGGAGTGGGACTATTCGCCCGCTCAGCACTGCCATTCAGCATTTGCAGTATTCCGCCGCTTGGCCGAACGCCGGCGATCGATCTAACAGGCGCAAGCTGTCGCTCCGCGACCTCTATCGCAACCCTGCTGATTGCAGCTACTGTGCTGTGGAAAAGCGTGGCCGCCTCCTCCGAGGAGAGGGTCCGGTCCGGATGGATAACTGGGTTCCGGTAGATCTCTTTTATTTGGCGCAGCAGCGCGATAGCCTCTGCCGTGGGCTTTGGTTCGGCATCCGACTCTCGTTGGCGTTCGAGCGCGCCTAGATATTGCCCCCAGTTGTTGAACTTTTGAATTTCCTTTGCCGGGAGGAAATCTGCGAGGTAGCGTTTGATCACTCGTTCAACTGCCCTCATTGCGTGGAATCCGCAAGCAGTCGGGAGATTAAAGGCGAGGCACTTTCCGGCGTCATCGACCTCCTTGAGCACGTCCTCACTGACTGCGATGAATGCTGCGGTAGGCAAAACGTTTCGAGCGCAGTTTACGAGCTGATTGACGTCGAAAATGCCCGACCGCGTTACCGTGAATGATGCCATAATTCGTAGGTCAGCTATAAGAACAGTTCGAAATTGTTCGACCTTGCTCAGTATCAAATTGAGCTCGTACTCGGATCGAGCACTGTCCGGAGGGGTGATCCAGTTTCCTTCAGGGTCGCGGAAATGGCGGGTCTCAAAGGCATTGAGAAGATTGATGAGCTCTACGAGATCGTGACCGCACGCAGTTAGCTTTGCACGATCGCCCACCATCAGACTGCCGAGCGCCTGACGGAGACGGAAGGCGTGCACCAATGCATCATACAACGGGCCGCGCGCATCGATCTTGGAAGCTTGCTCTAGAGCGCCTCCGAGTTCGACGAAGAAGGGTAGATCCACAAGTTTCATAATCTACTCCGCCGCCACCCCCGCCGCCTCGAACATATCCGGCCCGTCGCCGCTCGTGCTCGCGTCGTTCGCCGCCGTCTCGGCCTTGGCCTTCATCCGCCGGTCGAAGCTGTCCCACACGGTGTTCCAGTCGCCGCGGGTCGCGGCCTTCGAGTATTCGGTCGCGCGCGTTTCGAAGAAGTTGGCGTGCTCGACGCCGTTCAAGAGCGGGGCGAGCCAGGGGAGGGGGTGCTCGTCGACCATGTAGATCGGCTTGAAGCCCAATTGCCCCATGCGCCAGTCGGCGATGTAGCGGATGTACTTCTGGATTTCCTTGGGGCTCATGCCGTTGATCGGCCCCTGCTCGAACGCGAGGTCGATGAACGCATCCTCGAGCGCGACGGTCTGGTGGCAGATGTCGCGGATGTCGTTCTTGACCGACTTGGTCAGGCAGTCGCGTTCCTTCACGAAGGTGTGGAAGAGCTTGATGATGCCTTCGCAGTGAAGGCTCTCGTCGCGCACCGACCAGCTGACGATCTGGCCCATGCCCTTCATCTTGTTGAACCGCGGGAAGTTCATCAGCATGGCGAAGCTGGCGAACAGCTGCAGGCCCTCGGTGAAGCCGCCGAACATGGCGAGCGTCTTGGCGATGTCCTCGTCGGTGTCGACGCCGAACGTGCTCAGGTAATCGTGCTTGTCCTTCATCTCCTTGTACTGGAGGAAGGCCGAGTACTCGCTCTCGGGCATGCCGATGGTGTCGAGGAGGTGCGAGTAGGCCGCGATGTGCACCGTCTCCATGTTGGAGAAGGCGGTCAGCATCATCTTGATCTCGGTCGGCTTGAACACGCGGCCGTATTTGTCGTGGTAGCAATCCTGCACCTCGACGTCGGCCTGGGTGAAGAAGCGGAAGATTTGCGTGAGCAGGCTGCGCTCGGTCTCGTGGAGCTTCTGCGCCCAGTCGCGGCAATCCTCGCCGAGCGGCACTTCCTCGGGCATCCAGTGGATCTGCTGCTGGCGCTTCCAATATTCGAACGCCCACGGGTATTCGAACGGCTTGTACTGCTTGCGGGCTTCGAGGAGGGGCATGTCAGTTACTCCTGAATTCTGCGGGCGCGGACGTTGATCACGCGGTCCTTGTAGATGACGCGGGACTTGCGGGCGCCGACGCCGAACACGACGATGCCGAGGAAATAGCCGAAATCGTACCAGCCGCCGTTGTTGGGCACGGCGTAGACCGCGACCTGGCTCGAGAATAGCGAGACCAGCCACGCGACCGGGAAGATGAAGCCGTGCCACAGGCCGAGGAGGAAGCCCGGCGCGGTGGGCGCGACGGCGTCGGGCGCCTGCGTCGCGGCGCACGCGGTGAGCGCGAGTGCTCCGGCGAGGAGGGCGAGGCGCTTCATCGCGCGCCCGCCGCATTCTGGGAGGCGATGGCGAAGCCGGCGAGGAACAGCCCGAACGCCGTCAGCATCATCCCGCCGATCAGCATCGCCGCGTGGCGCGGCTGGCCTTCGCCGCGGCGGCGGATCGCGGGGGTCAGGAGTGCGATCCCGATCACGATCGCGACCGCGCCGAGGAGGATGAAGGCGCTCATCGCATTTGCGCCGCTTCGATCTCGGCCGCGCTCGGATGATATTCGAGGCCGCCGAGGCCGTGGATGAGGAGGATCGCGGCGATGATCAGCAGGATCACCGCGCCCTGGCTGCCGTAGCCGCCGGTGCCGTCCTCGGTTGCCGGGGCGGGGCGGCGGTACAGCCACAGTGCAGCCGCGAGCATCGCGACGCCGACCGCGACCTCGGCCATCGCGCCGTAGCTCAGGTGCGCCCAGTTCATCGCTTGAGCAGCTCCCACCCGATCGCCGCCGTCGCCGCGGTGGCGATGAGGTCGAGCGCGACCAGCACCAGCACGACCGCGCCGGCGCGCCTGGCGAAGCGGGTGAGGCGCGGGCTCATTGGCACGCCAGGCACTCGTCGTAATCGGTGCTCGAGGCGAGGGGGATTTCCTTCAATTCGGGCGTGTTGTCGGCCTCGACGCCGCCGGCGAAGCCCGCGCGCTGGACCGATTTCGAGCGCAGGTAATAGAGGCTCTTGATGCCGAGCTCCCAGGCGCGGAAGTGGAGCATCATCAGGTCCCATTTGTCGACGTCGGCGGGGATGAACAGGTTCAGCGACTGCGCCTGGTCGATGTAGGGCGTGCGGTCGGCGGCAAGCTCGATCAGCCAGCGCTGGTCGATCTCGAAGCTGGTCTTGAAGGTGTCCTTTTCCTCCTGGGTGAGGAAGTCGAGGTGCTGGACGCTGCCGCCCTGCTCGAGGATCGAGTTCCACACGGCGGCCGGGGCAACCACGTTCTTCTTCTCGAACAGCGCTTCGAGATAGGGGTTCTTGATCGAGAAGCTGCCCGACAGCGTCTTGTGGGTGTAGATGTTGGCCGGGATCGGCTCGATACAGGCGCTGGTGCCGCCGGCGATGATCGAGATCGACGCCGTCGGAGCGATCGCCATCTTGCACGAAAAGCGCTCCATCACGCCCATGTCCATCGCGTCCGGGCAGGCGCCTCGCTCCTGCGCCAGCATCATCGACGCCTGGTCGACCTGGGCGCGGATGTGCTTGAAGATCTTGAGGTTCCAGCTCTTGGCCATGGCGCCCTCGAACGGCAGCCCGCGGGCCTGGAGGAAGGAGTGGAAGCCCATGACGCCAAGGCCGACCGAGCGCTCCCGCTCGGCGCTATACTTGGCGCGCGCCATCTCGTCCGGCGCCCGGGCGATGTAGTCGCTGAGCACGTTGTCGAGGAAGCGCATGACGTCCTCGATGAACTGCTTGTCGCCGTTCCACTCGTCCCAGGTTTCGAGGTTCAGCGACGACAGGCAGCACACCGCGGTGCGGTCGGCGCCGAGATGGTCGCGGCCGGTCGGCAGGGTGATCTCGCTGCACAGGTTCGAGGTGGTGACCTTGAGCCCGAGCTCGCGGTGATGCCTCGGCATCGAGCGGTTCACCTGGTCGATGAAGATAATGTACGGCTCGCCCGTCGCGAGGCGGGTTTCGACCAGCTTCTGGAACAGGCTGCGGGCGTCGACCGTGCCGCGAACGCTCTGATCCTTGGGCGACTTGAGCTCGAACTCCGCGCCCTCGCGCACCGCTTCCATGAACTCGTCGGTGACGAGCACGCCGTGATGGAGATTGAGCGCCTTGCGGTTGAAGTCGCCGCTGGGCTTACGGATCTCGAGGAACTCCTCGATCTCCGGGTGCGAGATATCGAGGTAGCAGGCAGCCGAGCCGCGGCGGAGCGAGCCCTGGCTGATCGCCAGCGTCAGCGAATCCATCACGCGCACGAACGGAATGATGCCGCTGGTCTTGCCGTTGAGTCCGACCGGCTCGCCGATCCCGCGCACGCAGCCCCAGTAAGTGCCGATGCCGCCGCCCTTGGAGGCCAGCCAGACATTCTCGTTCCAGGTCCCGACGATGCCTTCGAGGCTGTCGGAGACGCTGTTCAGATAGCAGCTGATCGGCAGGCCGCGGCCGGTGCCGCCGTTCGACAGGACCGGCGTCGCCGGCATGAACCACAGGCGCGAGATATAGTCGTAGACCCGCTGCGCATGCTCCGCATCGTCGGCATAAGCGGCGGCGACGCGCGCGAACAGGTCCTGGTAGCTCTCGCCGGGAAGCAAATAGCGGTCGCGCAGCGTGTCCTTGCCGAACTCGGTCAGGAGCGCGTCGCGGCTGTCGTCGGTGGTGACCGGAAAGGCGCGCATGTCGACCGTCTTGCTGGTGCGCGGGGCCGCCGTGACGTCGTCGCTGGTGACTTCGCTGCTGCTCGAAAAATCCATCTCGCTTCCCCGTCCCTCTACAGCCCTCTCGAGGACTGTTTGTTCCCCAATTGTTCGACTCGGAGCCATTCCCGGCTATCCTAGTCCTTTTTGGCGTGCGCGGGGGCTTTTCTGAGCCTGGCCCCTGTGGAAATCGGGGACGAGCGTGCCCACCACCGGAATATAGGTATTCCGGCGCTGAACACTAGGTTTTGAGTGTTCCCCCACTCGCGCTACCACCTATTGTGCCTTAACTGGAAACAGACGCAAGCGGGTAATTGAGGGTTAACGCAATTTTGCTGTGAATGTGTCGTAAACGTAACGACTTTGTCAGGCGGAAGGAGCCGCGGATATCTTCAGGCGCTGCTTGGTAGCCTCGAGCGAGGCCTTGAAGCGCGGGTCGTCGCGGATCGGGTCGAGATCTGGATCGACCTCGAGATGGCGGATCATGGTCGTGCTGGTGATTTGCTCGAAGAACGGCTGAAGCGCTTCGAGCGCGCCCTCAGGATCACCAAGCTCCAACGCCAGAGCGCAGGCGAGATTATATCGCACCAGAAGGTTTTCCGGATCGAGCAGCAGCGCGCGACGAACCCAATCGCGCGCGCGTTCCAACTCGCCCAAGGCGTTGAGTGCCGAAGCCCCCATGGCGAGTGCCGAGCAATTGGTCGGATCCTTGGCGATCGTTCGTTCCGCGCGCTCGAGCGTCACTTTCGCGGCCGCGAGGGCCTTGGCCGCGTCGCCGACCGCATTGTAGCAAGTGATGAGCATCGCCGGATTGTTGAAATCCATGTCCATCAATGACGCGGCTTTTTCGAAATAGGGAATGGCGTCGCGGATGTGGTCGTGCCGGAAGATGAGGCGCGCGGCTTCGCGGTTCACTTCCCAGGATTCGGGGTCGAGCCTGAGTGCGGTGC
The DNA here is from genome assembly GCF_000620665.1 of Sphingomonas sp. URHD0057. Lineage (GTDB taxonomy): Bacteria > Pseudomonadota > Alphaproteobacteria > Sphingomonadales > Sphingomonadaceae > Sphingomicrobium. The sequence goes on from NZ_JIAU01000005.1 coordinate 494,464, forward strand.
GGATCTGACTTTCCGCTTCGTCGCCGCGGCCTTCCTCCTCCAGATAACGCGCCTTGATACAATGAGCTTCGGGAAGATTGGGATCGATTTCCAGCGCGCGCTCGGCCGCAGGCAACGCGTTTACATCCATACCGTGCAGGAAGCGCAATTCGAGCTGACCCAACGCCAGCAACGCCCAGGCATGCGCATAATCCGGATCGAGCGCAGTCGCCTGCTTGCATAGCCGCACAATGGCTTCGTCCTTGCGGACGTCACCGTAAAAGCCACCGATCCATTGCTGCCTCGCCATGAGATACAGGCTGTAGGCTTCGACGCTCGACGTGCCGCGCGCTTCGATTGCGCTCTTCTCCTTTGGCAGCAGCTTCAGCCGAAGGGCGTCGACGATGGCTTTCGAAATTTCGTCCTGGATGGTGAAGATGTCGGTAAGGTCGCGGTCAAAGCGATCGGCCCAAATATGATCACCCTTGGCTCCGTCGATCAGCTGGGCCGTGATACGCACGCGGTCGCCTGCCTTGCGGACACTGCCTTCGAGAACATGGCTGACTCCGAGCGTTTTCGCGACGTCCTTCACGTCAACGGTTTGGCCCTTGAACATGAAGGCGGTGTTGCGAGCGATCACCGACAAAGCTGACACCTTGGACAGATCGGTGATGATGTCCTCGCTGATCCCGTCGCTGAAATATTCCTGTTCAGCTTCGCCGCTCATATTGGCGAAGGGCAGGACGCAGATCGAGGGCTTGGGCGCCGCTTCCTCTTTGGTAGGCGCGGCGTCGCGGCTTGGCTTGGGCTCGACCGGCGCGGCCATCTTGACGATCGCGCGGAGTAGCTCCTCCAGTCGTTCCGGTTGCTGACCATTGTTCAAGTCGGTGAGGTCCACCGCCTGATATTGTCGGAAGCCCAGCGGCGGACGCACCGCATCGATCGTCGCCGGGACCAGCCGACCTGAATCCCGCCCCTCGGCGGCTTCGTCCTGGACCCATGCCGATTCCAGCGACGATTGCGACCACAGGACGATGACGGCTTCCGCGTCGTTCAAAGCCTTGTCGATTTCGGTTGAGAAGCGCGAGCCGCCATGGAGCTCGCGGTCCCACCAGACGTCGTGGCCGGCACGCGCGACGAGGTCCGCGAGTTTCCTCGCGCAGTCGACATCCGCGCGTGCGTAACTGAGAAATATGCGTGCCACGGCCCCTCCGGCGCGCCGACTGTGGGGCGAACGGCCAATCCGCGCAAGAGCTTAGGCTCGGCGGATGAAGCCGCCGGCTATTGGCAAATGGTCGGCGTGTCGGGGCCCTTGTCGGCGGCGTAGCAGTCGCTGCCGGCGGCGTCGGCGCTGGACGTGGTGCGGTTGACGAAAGCGAACAGCAAAACGCCCGCGACGATCGCAGCAACTAGAACCAGCTTCTTACTCATTACAGCGCCCTTTCGCGGCGACCCCTCCAGTCGCCGTCAGTCGCCCATATACGCGCCCGGTTACGGTAACAGAAAGGGATCGGGTCACTTTTTCGGCGGCTAGTGCAAAGAAGCCACGGGTCTCGCGGGACGGCGCATCCAAAGTGCCGCTTAGCCGTTCCCGCTCCGTCAGAGTGGGAGAGGGCCGATGCGTAAGCTGGTGATGGCGGTTGGGGCGGCGATGTTGAGCGCCTGCGTGACGAATGCGCCCGAGCCGCCGGCGATGGCGACCGCGCAAATGCTCCCCGCCGATCACAACGGCCCTCCGTTATTGCCGCCGGCCAACGCTGTTCCGCCAGCCGCCTCGGTGAGCACCGAGCGGATGAGCGAAATGACGCGGGTGCTGGCGTCCGACGAATTCCAGGGCCGCGCCCCCGGCACGGCGGCCGAAGAGAAGACGATCCCGTACCTGATCCAGCAGTTTCAAATGGCGGGCCTCGAGCCCGCCGGCGAGAATGCCACCTGGACCCAGACGGTGCCGATGATCCGGACCAAGCTCGCCGCGCCGATGAGCTTCGCCGTGCGCCAGCGCGGGCAGAGCGTTCCGCTGAGCTTTCCCGACGATATCTACCTGTCGACGGTGCGCGACACCGAAGTCGCCAAGATCGCCAACGCGCCGCTGGTGTTCGTCGGTTACGGGGTTCACGCGCCGGAACGAGGGTGGGACGATTTCAAGGGCGTCGACTTGCATGGCAAGGTCGCGCTGTTCCTGGTCAACGATCCCGATTTCGAGGCGGTGGCGGGCGAGCCGGCGGCCGGCAAGTTCGGCGGCAAGGCGATGACCTTCTATGGCCGTTGGGTCTACAAATATGACGAGGCGGCGCGGCGCGGCGCGATCGGCGCGCTGATCGTCCACGAGACCGAGGCCGCGGGCTACGGCTGGAACGTCGTCAAAAGCTCGGGCGGCGAGAATTACAATATCGTCCTGCCCGCCGGAGCGCAGCAGCCGGTGCTGCTCCAGGGGTGGATCCAGCTGCCGGCGGCGGAGGCGCTGCTCAAGCGCGCCGGTTACGACTTCGCCACGTTGAAGCGGCAGGCGCGGTCGCCGGACTTCCGGCCGATCGATCTCAAGGCAACCTTCGCCGCGGACACCAAGGTCGAGCTGGCGCACCTCACCAGCCACAATATCCTCGGCAAGATCACCGGGTCGGCCTACCCAGCCGAGACGGTGAGCTACGGCGGGCATTGGGACGCCTACGGGATCGGCCCGCCCGACGCGCAGGGCCGCACGATGCGCCCGGGCGCCGCGGACGATGCACTGGGTCTCGCCGCGATGCTGGAAGTCGCGCGGTTGTTCAAAGCGGGGCCGGCGCCGCAGCGGACATTGCTGTTCACGGCGTGGACGGCGGAGGAGCGCGGGCTGCTCGGCTCCGAATATTACGCGCAGCATCCGCTCTATCCGATGGAGACGATGGCCGCGAACCTGACCTTCGATACGCTGCAATGGGCGGGGCCGGTCAGGGACGCGGTGCTGATCGGGCGCGGGCAAAGCGAGCTGGAGCGCTATCTCGAGGAGGCGGCGCGGGCGCAGGGGCGCTATGTGACGCCCGAAAGCCATCCCGAGCGCGGGCTGTTCTACCGCGCCGACCATTTCTCGTTCGCCAAGCGCGGCGTTCCGGTGCTGCTCGATATGGCGCTCGCGGGGGCCTACGACATGGTCGACGGCGGCCGCGCGGCGGGAGACCGTTGGCTCGATGCGTTCACGGCGACTTGCTACCACCAGACCTGCGATGCCTGGGCGCCGAGCTGGAACCTGGCCGGGGCGGCGCAGGAGGCCGAGCTGTTCCATGCGATCGGCGCCCGGCTCGCGAATAGCCGTGAGTGGCCGCGGTGGAATGCGGCGTCGGAGTTCCGCCAGGTGCGCGAGAAGAGCGCCGCATCCCGTGGCGAAGCCGTGCCGGCGAAGGGCGAGCGAGGCCGCTAGGCAGCCGCCGAGCGGGCGGCTAGGGCGCGGGCAATGCCAACGCGAGCCGCGCCCGTCCTGACCGTTTCGCCTGGGCGGCCGTGCTCGGACTGGTCCTCGCGCTGCGCCTGCTGACACCCACCGGCTTCATGCCGAGCTTCGAGGACGGGCGGATCGCCGTCGTGCCGTGCGACGGGGTCGTCATCGCCCCGCCTCCGCCGATGAAGATGGCCCATCATGGCCATCAGGGGGAGCATCAGCACGGCAAGGCTGGCCACCAGCCCTGTCCTTATGCGGCCGGCGCGGCGCCCGTGCTGCTGCCGGTCGATTCATTCGCCCGGCTCGAGATGCCGCTGATATCGGGTACGGTCGCGGAGGCGTTCGCCACCCAGTTTCGGATCCGGGCACGCCCGGATCGGCCGCCGAGCACCGGACCCCCGGCCGCCGCCTGATCCACTGCCATCCGACATCCAAACTTACCCGCGGGCCGACCTCGCGGGTTTTCAGGGCATATCCATGATCAATCCGATTTCGTGCGTTCGCGCGCCGCTGACCTGGCGCATCCTCGCATTCTGTACCGTCACCGCAATCGCCACACCCGCCCTCGCCGACCATATGGGTCCGAGCGGGGTCGGCGGCGGCGGGTTTGCCGTCATCAGCCCGTGGACCCTCGACCAGGGCAAGGGCGGGTTCGGTTTCCGCCTCGTCTACACCAAGCCCAGGCAGCGCTCCGATGCGCTGCTCGAAGCGCTCGCGGCGCAGCATATCCATGCCCACAACACCGACTACAACCTCAATGCCTCGCTCGGCGCGGCGTACGGAATCTCTCATCGCCTGACGCTCTCGGTCGAGCTTCCCTATGTCCGTCGCGACGACTTGCGCGAAGGCGAGCATGCCGACGAGGGCGGGGAGGCGATCAACGAAGTCGCGCGGCTCGGCAGCGTGTCGGGCCTGGGCGATTTGAGCCTGCTCGCCAAATATCGGCTGACCAGCGCGACGACTTCGGGCCTGGCCCTGATCGCGGGAATCAAGGCGCCGACCGGCAGCACGCACAAGCACTCGACCGACGGCGAGCGGCTGGAGACCGAGCATCAGCCGGGCACCGGCAGCTGGGACCCGATCGTCGGCGGCGCCGCTGGAACCAAAGCCGGCGCGCTCAGCTTCAGCGCCAGCGCGCTTTATCAATTCTCCGGGCGCGGTGCGCAGCACAGCCGGCTGGGCGACCGGCTGCAGGGCGGGATCTCGCTCTCGCACCGCTTCGGTGAGGCCCCGCACGAGCATCAGGAAAGTCACAATCACCATCACGGCGACGAGCTCGATGAGCATGCGGAGCCGCCTCACCATTCGACGTGGGACGCGTTCGTCGAGCTGGGCGGCGAGTGGGAGGGCCGGCAGCAAGTCGGCGGCGAGGTCGAGCAAGCGAGCGGTGGCAAGTGGATCTACGCCGCGCCCGGGGTTCGCTTCACCAGCGCTAACAGCTGGTCGGTCGGCGGGGCGCTGGCCGTGCCGCTGTGGCAGGACATCCGCGCCTCGCATCCCGACAACCGCTACCGCTTCATGCTGTCCGTCGGCCGGGCTTTCTAACCCCGTAAAGGAATCGTGTGGATTAGGCGCTTGTCACTCGACGGCCGCGTGCCGGTGGAGCAGACCGATGTGCGTGGGGCTCATCGAACGGTTCATCATCGCGACCATCGCGGCGGCGCTAAGCGGCGCAGCGGCTGCAGCGGACGACGCGCCGATCTGTGCCGACCGGCCGGGCAAGTCGAGCCAGGCCTGCACCGTACCGGCGGGACATTTCCAGTTCGAAAGCTCGTTCGCCGACTGGACGCTAAGCAAGGGCGGGGGCGAGCGGGACACGGTGCTGGCGATCGCTGAAACCGGCTTCAAATTCGGACTGACGGACCGGTCGCACATCGATATCGACCTCACGCCCTGGGTGCGGACCACGAGCCGGCAGGGCGATGCCCGCGACCGCGCGTCGGGATTCGGCGATATGTTGGTGAGCTACAAAAATCGGCTGACGGCGGCCGATGCCGCACTCCTGATCGCGGTTTCGCCGTTCGTGAAACTGCCGACGGCGAGGCATTCGATCGGCAATGGCAAGTGGGAAGGCGGCTTCATCGTCCCGATCCAATATGCCATTCCCCGGTCGCCGCTGGCGCTATCGCTAACCCCGGAGATCGACTGGGCGGCGGACGGCGACGGGAGCGGCCATCATGCGGCCATGGCGCAGGTCGTGAACCTCGGCTGGCAGGTCACGGACAAGCTCAACCTGTCGGGCGAAGTGTGGGGGCAGTGGGACTGGGATCCGGCTGGCACGACGCGGCAGGCGAGCGCCGACGGCGCCGTTGCTTATCTCGTGCACAGCGACCTGCAGCTCGACGCCGGGTTCAACATCGGGCTGAACCGCGTGACGCCGGATGTCGAACTGTACGCCGGCATCGCCGAGCAGTTCTAGGTGCTCTATCGGCATCTCGACGCGATTTTGACGAGCAACGGGAAGGCTTTGGGTGTAATGAGCGACCACTCATAGCGGCGGAGGGCAAAGATGACCGGCATCCTCGACAAGTTCCATGTCGAACACAGTGCCTATGGCGCGAAAGTCCTGGCTCGCACCAATCAGCTGACGGGCGAGTGCGTCGACGACAGCGACGTCGATGCCGCCATCCAGATGCTCAAGGACGACCTCGACGCTTGCGGCAGGGAGATGAAGCGATTGCTGGTGGTCAACCGTCGCGGCTCGCTGTTCGAGGGCTGGCCGGCGCCGCGGGACGGGCTCGAAGCGTAACCCGTCAGGCGAGCATCTTCTTAACGCCGCGCGCCGCCTGGCGGAGGCGCTGCTCATTCTCGACCAAGGCGATGCGGACAAAGCCTTCGCCTTCTTCGCCGAAGCCGACCCCCGGCGCGACCGCGACATGGGCCTCGGTCAGGAGGCGCTTGGAAAACTCCATCGAGCCCAATTCGTGGAATTTCTCCGGGATTGGCGCCCAGGCGAACATCGAGGCTTGCGGTACTGGAATCGGCCAGCCGGCGCGGCCGAAGCTTTCGACCAGCACGTCGCGGCGCTTCTTGTAGAGCTTGCGGTTGAAGTCGACGATGTCCTGCGGGCCGTTGAGCGCCGTGCAGGCAGCCGCCTGGACCGGCGTGAAGGCGCCATAGTCGAGGTACGACTTGACCCGCGCCAGCGCCTCGATCAGGCGGGCGTTGCCGACCGCGAAGCCGATCCGCCACCCGGCCATCGAATAGGTCTTGGACATCGAGGTGAACTCGACCGCGACGTCTTTCGCGCCCTCGACCTGGAGGATCGAGGGGGTCGGCGTGTCGCCGAAATAAATCTCCGCATAAGCGAGGTCGGAAATGACGATCAGGTCGTTTTCGCGGGCGAAGGCGACGAGGCGCTCGTAGAATGGGAGGTCGGCGACGTAGGCGGTCGGGTTCGATGGATAGCCGACCACCAGCACCTTGGGCCGCGGCACGCTGTAATGCAGCGATCGTTCGAGCCGGGCGAAGAAGTCGTCGCCGGGGGCGGCCGGGATCGAGCGGATCGCGGCGCCGGCGATGATGAAGCCGAAAGTGTGGATCGGGTAGCTCGGGTTGGGGGCAAGCACGACGTCGCCCGGCGCGGTGATCGCCTGGGCGAGGTTGGCGAGGCCCTCCTTGGACCCCAAGGTGACGATCACTTCCTTGTCGGGATCGACCGTTACTCCGAAGCGCCGCTGGTAATAAGCCGCCTGGGCCTTTCTCAAGCCGGGGATGCCGCGGCTTGCCGAATAGCGGTGCGCGTTGGGCTTGGCCGCGACCTCGGCCAGCTTGTCGATGACGTGGCGCGGCGGTGCGCCGTCGGGGTTGCCCATGCCGAGATCGACGATGTCCTCGCCGCGCGCGCGCCCCGCGGCCTTCATCGCATTGACCTCGGCAAAGACGTAGGGCGGCAGGCGGCGAATGCGGTAGAATTGTTCTTCGGCCATGCGCCGCCCATGCGCGAAGATGTTGCGCCGCCGCAAGCATTGCCGCGATTTCATTTGTCGCGCGCTCGACTCTAAGTTTACTCTCGGTTAAAATGCTGCAGCGCCGTGAAAAAGGCGCAGCAACAGGGGCAATCAATGATGAAATATCTGCTCGCAGGCGCGGCGCTGGCCGCGATCGCCGTGCCGACCGCGGCACGGGACAATAGCGCTTATTTCGGCCTCGAAATCGGCGGAATGAAAGCACGGGATTCGCACGTCGACCTCGACTCGACGGGCGCGCGGGTGCTCGACATCAACCACAAGCTCGGCGCCGACGGCGATCTCATCATGGGCTACGACTTCGGCATGTTCCGCGCCGAATTCGAAGGCGCGCACAAATGGGCCAAGCACGACAGCTATGATCGTCCGACCGGTGCCGAGACTCCGGTACACGGCCACACCAGCAATTATTCGACGATGATCAACGCCATGGTCGATCTCGGCAACAACGAGTCCTTCAATTTCTACGCGGGTGCCGGCGCGGGTCTCGCCTGGGTCAACCAAAAGGCGCGGATCGGCACCACCACGGTGGTCGATATCAAGGACAATGAGCAGTTCGCCTGGCAAGGCATCGCGGGTGTTCGCGCGCCGGTGTTCCGCTACTTCGACGTCGGCCTGAAATATCGCTATTTCAACGCGGGCCACCTCAAGGATAACGGGCTCCGCAGCAGCTTCCGGTCGCACAGCCTGCTGGCCAGCCTGATCTACAACTTCGCGGCCGAGGAAGCGCCGCCGCCGCCGCCGCCACCCCCGCCACCGCCGCCGCCGCCTCCGCCGCCTCCAGCGACGCAGACGTGCCCGGACGGATCGGTGATCCTGGCGACGGACGCCTGCCCGGCGCCACCGCCGCCGCCGCCACCGCCGCCACCAACGCCGGAACGCGGCTACTAAACAGCGGCCGAATCAAGAGCGCGGCGGAGGGAGGCCTCCGCCGCGCTTTCGTTTTGGTGCGTAAATTTCTTCGGCAGTTGCGCGAAACTCAGCTCAGCCGCCCCCTTGGCGATCGGCCCGTTCGAACGGACCGATCTGCGTTCATTTTGGGCCAGTTTCTCCCGGCTCTCCAATAGGTTTTCCGGTAAAACGAAATTTAACGGAGCGGTCTGGCGGTTGCGTCGCGTCGTCGAGTTTTCTCCCGCCGCAGAGCATGTGGAGTTTCGGTGGCCCAAGCGATGGTTCATCTGGTCGACGACGATGCAGGCGTGCGCGGAACGCTCGCGCGGCTGGTCGCGTCCGGAGGCTATGGCGTGACGGTCTATGCGTCGGGCCGCGAGCTGCTCGACGCGGCGGATGCGCTCGACGGCGGATATATCCTCCTCGATGTCGACATGCCCGGGGCTGACGGTTTCGCGGTCCATCGCGCCCTGACCGAGCGGTCGATCAAGGTCCCGGTGGTGCTGATGACCGGCTCCGGCGACCTCACCGTGCTGGCGCTCAAGGCCGGGGTCGCCGATTTCCTTCAAAAGCCGTTCGGGCGGGCCGAGCTCCTCTCGGTACTGGATCATTTGGCGGTACCCTGCGGCGCCGAGGCATCGTTGGGGTGAGCCGCGCACAGCGCCTTGCCGGAAGCGCCGAGCGCAATGTTTGAGAGCGGACGGACAGGCCTCAGATCGCCATCGCTGGCTCGCCAGAAGCTGCTGTTGTGGACCGCCTTCCTCGTCATCATCCTGGTCAGCGCGCTGGCCTTCTTCAGCATCCAGCAGCTAATCGCCGCCAGCACGCGCGTCGAACGCAGCCAATTGCTGCTGATCGAGATCAACCATTTCCTGTCCGACCTCAAGGACGTCGAAACCGGCGGCCGCGGCTATGCATTGAGCGGCGGCGACCGCCGCCACCTCGAGCGGCAGGAGCAGGGGATCGCCGCAACCCGGGCGACCGTCGGACGGCTGCGCAAGCTGGCCGAGGACCCGGACCTCCGGCGCTCGCTGGAGGCGTTGTTCCGTCTCGCGGAGCAACGCATTGCCTCCTCGCGAACGCTGGTTACCGAGCGGGCGGACCTCGCCAAAACGCGCCGCAACCTGCTCGACGGGATGATCCTGATGGATCGCATCCGCGCGCAGGAATCGGTCATTTTTTCGGTCCAGCAACGCGAATATCAGGACGAGCGGAAGCTGCTCCTGCGGCGGGCCGGCGAGACCAGCCTGGCCCTCGCCGGAGGCGTCGCGTTGTGTCTCGCGGTCATCGCCTGGCTGTTCGCGCTCCGCGGCGGCGAGGTCGAGCGGCGCCGCCGGCTCGAGGAGGAGCTGCGCGCGCTCAATCTCGAGCTCGAGGACCGGGTCCAGGAGCGGACCTCCCAGGTCAAGCGCGCGAGCACGCTGCTTAATGCCGTGGTCGAGAACCTGCCCGACATGGTGTTGCTGAAGGAGCCGAGCGGGGGCAGCTTCCGCTATCTGTTAGTCAACGCCGCGGGGGAAAAGCTCCTCGGACGCGACCGCAGCGAAATCATCGGCCGCACCGAACGCGACCTGTTCCCGGCCGAAGAAGCCGCCCTCGTCGTGGAAACCAACAAGGCGGTCGCCGAAGCCGGGCAGCCGCGCACCTTCACCGACCGCAAGCTGACCACCGCGGCCGGGGTGCGAATGGTCGAGACACGGGTGGTTCCGATCGCGAGCGGATCGGGCGGACCGGGCCTGATCCTGGCGTTGATTCGCGACGTCACCGATCGCAAGGCACGCGAGGAACAGCTCCGTCAGCTGCAGCGGATGGATGCGATCGGCCGATTGACCGGCGGCGTCGCACACGATTTCAACAATCTGCTCGCAATCATCCACGGCAATTCCGAGCTGCTCCGGAACCAGCTCGACGACGGGTCGGCGGGCGCGGACATGGCCGACGACGTGATCGATGCCTCCGAGCGCGGCGCGGAGCTCGTTCGAAGGCTGCTCGCGTTCGCGCGGATGCAGCATCTCGAACCCGAGGCGGTCGACCTCAACGCTCGTCTGCCGAGCATCCTCGGCCTCCTGCAACGGTCGCTGGGTGAAGCGGTCAACGTCAAGGTCAAAGCCGCCGGGGACTTGTGGCCGGCAACGGTCGATCCGACCCAGGTCGACGACGCCATCGTCAACCTGGCGATCAACGCCCGCGACGCCATGCCGAGCGGCGGCATCCTGACCATCGAGACGCAGAACATCACCCTCGACGAGGATTATGCGGCGCATCATGTCGAGGTGGTGCCGGGCGATTATGTGATGCTGGCGGTCAGCGACACGGGCACCGGGATGCCGCCGGACGTCGCCGCGCGAGCGTTCGAGCCCTTCTTCACCACCAAGCAGGAAGGGCAGGGCACGGGCCTCGGCCTCAGCCAGGTATTCGGCTGGGTCAAGCAGTCGCGCGGTCACATCAAGATCTACAGCGAGCTTGGCCACGGAACCACGATCAAGCTCTATCTGCCGCGGGCCGCGACCAAGTCCGCGGATCAGTCGCCGCGGGCCGAAGCGGTTACGCCACGCGGCGACGAGACGGTGCTGGTGGTGGAAGACAATCCGAAGGTGCGAAAGACCGTCATCCGCCAGTTGGGAGATCTCGGCTACCAGACGGCCGAAGCCGACAGCGGCGCGGCGGCGCTGCGACTGGTCAGGGGCGGGATCAAGTTCGACCTGCTGCTGACCGACGTCATCATGCCCGGCGGAATGACCGGCTATCAGCTCGCCGACGAGCTTCGCCAGAGCCGGCCCGATCTCAAGGTGCTGTTCACTTCGGGCTACACCGAGCTCGCCGCGCAGAACGAGCATCTGACGGGCAAGGATTCGCTGCTCAGCAAGCCTTATCGCAAGCAGGATCTGGGGCGGGCGATCCGCGCCGCGCTCGACGACCCGCGCATGACGAACGCCGACTAGCGATCGAGCAAAGCGTAGGTGCGGCGGAAGGCGCGGGCTTCGGCGGCGGTGAACGAACTGCGGTCGTCGCGCGCCGCGTGCTCGGGGACGCCGGTCACGAAATAAGCGATGCCGCGGCCGCGTGAGCGGTCGAGCCATAGCCCGGCCTTGAGGCCGTAAGCGTCGCCGGCGTGGCCGACCAGGATCGCGCCATTCGTTCCCATGTCGTCGCCGCAACCGGGCACGCGCGTCGGGATTTGCTGGGTGGCGCGCCCGTAGCTGCAGTAGAAGCCATGCTCGGTTGCGCCGTTGACGCCGTCGGAGCGCCAGACCTGTGTGAACAGCGTATCCACCGATTGCGGTGAGAGGATGCGGACGCCGTCGATCGTGCCGCCGGCAAGAAACATCTCGCCGACGCGCGCGAGCCCGCTCATCGAGATGCGAAGGCCGCCTTGCGGCGCGAACAGGCCGCCGTTCTCGCCGAGCTTCCAGCGCAAGAGATCGCAGGGCTCGCCGTCGGCGACCAGCACCGGGCAAGCCGGGCGCGCGCCGTGAAGATCGTCCTTCAGCGGCTTGCCGTCCGGCCCGTCGAGCTCGACCGCGCGGGCGAGCGCCGCGTCGCTGCACGTCGGCCAGTTGAAGCAGGCGTCGAGCTTCATCGGCTCGAGCACGTTGCGGTGCATCCAGAGGTCGAAGCGCTCCCCCGTCGCTCGCTCGACGATCGAGGCGACGATCGGGAAGTTCATGTTGCCGTAGGTGAAGTAGCCGTCGCCGGGCCCCTGCCTGAGGTCCCACGAGCGCGGGTCCGCCATGGTCGCCTGGACCGTCTGGCCGAGCGGGATCGCATATTGGTCGTCATGATCACGCACCGAGCTGGTGTGCGACAGCAGCATGGTCAGGGTGATCGGGCGGTCGGGGAAGCCCGGATTGCGCAGCGGCCAGCCGAGGTAGGTGGAAACATCGGCGCTGAGGTCGAGCTTGCCCGCCTCGACCAGCCGCATGATGCCGATCGCGGTGACTAGCTTGCTGATCGAAGCGACGCGCACCGGGTCGTCGACGGTGACCAGGCGGCCGGTCGATGGATCGGCGACGCCGTCGGCGAAGCTCGCGATCTCGCCGTCGCGGTCGAACCCGATGCCGACCTCAGCCCGCGGCGGTGGCTCGCGCGGCACGGTCGCGCAGGCGGCGAGCACAAGCATCGGAAGCGTGACCCAGGCCCGCATAAGCGCCAGCTTAATCGCGGTAGGCGGGCAAAGACCAGCCGCGCGAGATGGCAAGTGCCCGCACGGCGAACGCTGCGGGGATCGCAATGGCAGCCGCGAGCCAGGCGGCGACGCCGAGAAGGCTGAGGCCGACGAACAATCCCGCTGCGAGCGCGGCGGCGGTGACGTAAAGTTCCGGCCGCATGAGGATCGACGGCTCGCCCGCGAGCACGTCGCGGATGATGCCGCCGACGCAGGCGGTGAGCACGCCCATCGCGAACGCCGGAACGGGCGCGACGCCGAAGCTGAGCGCCTTGGCCGAGCCGTAGGTCGCGTAAGCGGCGAGCCCGGCGGCGTCGAACCAGAGAAGCGCCCTTCCGGCAAAGCGGCGGCGGCTGGTGAGCCAGACGATTAGCGCCGCGGCGATGCAGATCAGGAGCGTCGCGTTGGAATGCACCCAGAACACCGGGGCGCCGATGAGCAGGTCGCGCAAGGTCCCGCCGCCGACGCCCGTCGCGACCGCGAAGAAGATGAAGGTCACCAGTGTCTGCCGCTTTTCGGCGGCAAGCAGCGCGCCGGAAATCGCGAACACCGCAATCCCGAAATAGTCGAGAATGACGAAGACGCCGGGTATCGCGGAGTTGGGCACACGTTGTCATTGCGAGGACCGAAGCGACGAAGCAATCCAGTTTCGCTTCGCTCGCAATGACGGCGTCAGGAGCCTACATGGCGCGAATGGCGGAAGAGACGAACACGGCCGGCGCGGCGATGCCGACGCTCGAAGAGTGGCAGCATTGGACCTTGGTGATGGGGCGCGCGCAGCAGATGCTGATGGAATTCTGGGCCGACAGTTTGAAGAAGGACCAGCCGTTTCCGAGCTGGTCGCCACCGGCCTTCGGTTTCGGCGGCGACAGCGCCAGCAGCGATCCGATGGCGCTGATGACGGCGGGCGCGCAGGCGTGGGCCAAGGGCCTGGAGACCTGGGGCAAGATGCTCGGCGGGGTGACTGCGGCACCCACGGGCGATGAGAAGGAGCGCAAGGACCGCCGCTTCGCCGCGCCCGAATGGCGCGAGAACCCGATCTTCGACACCATCCGCCAGACCTATTTGCGGGTCTCCGACCAGCTGCTCGGGACCGTCGACGAGATCGAGAATATCGATCCCGAGATGCGCGAGAAATTGCGCTTCGCGACGCGCAGCTTTGTCGATGCGATGAGCCCGTCGAACTTCGCGCTCACCAATCCGCAAGTGCTCAAGAAGACGCTCGAATCGCGCGGCGAGAATTTGCTGAAGGGCCTCGCCAACATGCTCAAGGACATCGCGTCCGGACAGCTGACGCAGACCAAGGCGGGCGCCTTCGAGGTTGGCCGCAACCTCGCCACCACGCCGGGCAAGGTCGTCAAGCAGACGCCGCTCTACCAGCTGATCCAGTACACGCCGACCACCGATGACGTGCTCAAGACTCCGGTGGTGATCTTCCCGCCGTGGATCAACCGCTTCTACATCCTCGACCTCACGCCCGAGAAAAGCTTCGTCAAATGGTGCGTCGACCAGGGCATTTCGCTGTTCATGGTCAGCTGGAAATCGGCCGACGAGAGCATCGCCGACACCGGGCTCGACGATTATGTGCTGAACGGCCAGGTCGATGCGATCGAGACGATCCGCGATGCGCTCGGCGTCGAGAGCGTTCACGCCATCGGCTATTGCGTGGCGGGGACGACGCTGGCGGCGACGCTGGCCTACCTCCACGCCAGGGGCGAAGCGGACAAGGTCAAGTCGGCGACCTTCTTCACCGCGCAGGTGGATTTCAGCGAGGCGGGCGACTTGAAGCTGTTCACCGGTCCCGAGACCATGGGTCTGCTCGACGAGCTGACCAAGGAGAAAGGCTATCTCGACGGCCGCTACATGGCCGCGACCTTCAACCTGCTGCGCGGGCGCGACCTCATCTGGAGCTATGTGGTCAACAATTATTTGATGGGCGACGAGCCGGCGCCGTTCGACCTGCTTCACTGGAACAGCGACACCACCAACCTGCCGGCCGGATGGCACCGCGACTATCTCGACACGCTCTACAAGGGCAACAAGCTGGCGGCGAAGGGTGAGCTTAAGGTCCGCGGGACGCCGATCGACATCGATGCCGTCATGACGCCGACCTATGTCCAGGCTGGGCGCGAAGACCATATCGCGCCCCCGCAGAGCGTGTGGAAGATCATGAACCATTTCGCCGGCTCGAAACGGTTCGTGCTGGCGGGCTCGGGGCATATTGCGGGCGTGGTGAACCCCCCGGCAGCGCAGAAGTACCAATATTGGACCAATGCGAAGCCGGCCGCGACGCTGGGGGCGTTCGTCGAAGAGGCCGAGGAACATAAGGGAAGCTGGTGGCCCGACTGGCTCGACTGGCTGAAGTCGGTCGACCAAGCGACGGTGAAGGCGGACGGCGCGCGTATTCCCGGTAAGGGCAAGCTCAAGGCGATCGAGGACGCACCTGGCAGCTATGTCAAAGCGCGGTGAAGCGGCCAGAAGAGCTCAGGATGTCGCGCTAATCGTCACAAGATTCCGCCGCCGAGCATGAGGCGGACGACGCCGATGACGATCACCAGCAGATTGAGATTACGGCCGGCGGTGCCGCGCGAGATTACTCCGACCGCCGCGCCGATCACCGCCAGCGGGATGATCAGCCAGTTGGCCCAGCCAAGCAGCGGGATGAAGGCGATCACGGCGAAAACCAGCGCGACCAGGCCGATGATCAAGGAGACGAGATTGAACATGGGTTCAGCCTAGCATCATTCGGGGGGCTGGGGCAGCCGAGGCTTGCGCACCAGTTCGGTCACGTAAAGCGCGAGCGCGGTCCAGATCGCGGCGAAGGCGATCGCGTGGGCGCGGGTGAACGGTTCGCCGTAGAGCAGGACGGCGATCAGGAACTGAAGCGTGGGAGCGATGAACTGGAGCATGCCGAGCGTCGAATATGCGAGCTTGCGCGCCGCGGCGGTGAACAGCAGCAACGGCGTGGTCGAGACGATCCCGGCGAGCAGCAATAGCCCGGCATCGAAGCGGCCCGAGCCGAACGTCGGCGCGCCGGCCGCCGTCCGCCACGTGAGCAACCCTAGCGCGAGCGGGAACAACAAAGCGGTCTCGATGCCGAGGCCGGTCATGGCATCGGCGCGAACGACCTTGCGCAGCAAGCCGTAGAGCGCGAAGCTGACGCACAAGCTAAGGCTGATCCACAGCTGGCCGAGCGATCCTGCGGCGAGCACGCAAATGCCCGCCCCGGCGATCGCCACCGCCAGCCATTGGTTTCGGCTGAGCTGCTCCTTGAGCACGAACCGGCCGAGCAGGACATTGGCCAGCGGATTGAGATAATAGCCGAAGCTGGCCGCGAGGATGTGCCCGCTGACGACGGCGTAGGTGTAGAGGAGCCAGTTGCCGCCGATCAGCGCCGCCGTCAGGGCAAGTATTCCGAGAGTCTTGGGTTCGGCGAGGGCGGCGCGCACTTTGGGCCAGCCTCTGCCGATCGCGATCAGGACTCCGAGGAACGGCAGGGACCACAGCACCCGGTGAGCGACAATGTCGAGCGGTGAGACGTCGGCGACCGCTTTGAAATAAAGGGGCAGGACGCCCCACAGCAAATAGGCGCCGAGGCCGAGCAGGAAGCCGCGGCTGGAGCCGGGGTGGTCCGATCCGTCCGGCCCGTTTTTGACTCGGCTTGCGGCGTTCATCTTCGGCGCGCCTAGCGGCGGTAAGCGCGATGTGAAAGCTTATGTTCAACCTGACGTTGGTTGAATCGAATCGGCCCGGCTGTCAGGGTTGCATCAAGGGGGATTCGTGCAGGCCGAGCGACGAAACGAGGCGAAGTGGGCGCGATCCTGTGCTTTGGCGGCGCTCGTCCTCATCGCGGGCTGCACGACCAAGCCAAAGGGGCCGCCCGGAACCACGCCGTCAGTGGTGGTTGGAGCACCGCTCAAATCGGATGCGTGGAAGGGCGTGGCGACCGCCGCCGATGAGGACCGCATCGCCCGGCTCGGGCTTGCCTGGCAGGAAGCGCTGGCCGACGTTCGAAAGACCAACCCCGTAGACCTTCGCCGGGAGGGCCGGCTGCTGATGCCGCGGGCGAGCCTGCCGCGGCCCGCCCCCACGCCCGGAAGCTACAATTGCCGGCTGATCAAGCTCGGCAAGGCGACGGCCAAGTCGAAGCCGTACGAAAGCTTCAAACCGTTCTTCTGCTATGTCGAGGTCGAGGACGATCTGCTGACGATCGTCAAGCAGACCGGCAGCCAGCGCCCGGCTGGACGCCTGTGGGAGGACGACGACGGCAATCGGCTCATCTTCCTCGGCAGCCTGGCGCTCGGCGATGCGCAGACGCTGGTGGCCTATGGGGACGACCCAAAGCGCGACATGGCCGGCGTGCTCGAACGCATCGCGCCGTTCAAATGGCGGCTGGTGATCCCGTGGCCGCAAAGCACGTCAAAGCTCGACGTGTTCGAACTGACTCCGGTGGATTTCACCCAGCAGCCCCAATGAGCGAAGCCGGGTTGCTCGCGGACCCGCGCGAAGTCCGCGCGATCCTCGTCGCAAGCGCCAAGGCCGGCGAGGCGATCAGCTATTCCGAGACGCTCGCCCTGCTCGGCCACCACTTCAGCCGGCCGAAGATGCGCGCGCTGTGCAAGGTGCTCAGCTACGTCGACGACGAAGCGGCCGAGCTCGGCGAGCCCGAGCTTGCCGTGCTGGTCGTGCGGCAATCGGACGGCTTGCCGGGGCAGGGCTGGTGGGTCGGCGGCGCCAAGAAGCATGGCTTCACCGGCGAGTGGGAAGGGCCGAAGGCGACGAGACTGATCCGCAAGCTGCAGCGCCAGGCGTTCGATTATTGGGAAGAGAACCCTCCCCCTTGATGGGGGAGGGCAGGGAGGGGGTGACGGTGGAGCTGCCGCGCTCTTCCGGAGGCATCACCCCACCCCAACCCCTCCCCATCAAGGGGAGGGGCTGTTAGGGGCACCCTATGGCCGACGCCCGCACCTTCACCGTATCCGAGGACGACGACGGCATCCGGCTCGACCGCTGGTTCAAGCGCCATATGCCGGACGTCAGCTTCAATATCGTGTCGCGCTGGGCGCGCACGGGGCAGCTTCGGGTCAATGGGACGCGGGCGGTGCCGGGCGACCGGATCGAGGCGGGCCAGGAAATCCGCTGTCCTCCGACCGAAGCGGCAGCCGCCCGGCCGGCGCGAGCGACGCCCGGGCGCAAGCCGTTGACCGAAGACGAAGCGCAATTCGTCCGCGAGATGGTCATTTACGAGGATCCGCAGGCGTTCGTGCTCAACAAGCCGCCCGGCCTGGCGACGCAAGGCGGGACCAAGACGACGCAGCATCTCGACCGCCTGCTCGATGGGCTGGCCGACGAGCGCGGCCGGCCAAAGCTGGTCCACCGCCTCGACAAGGACACCTCGGGCGCATTGCTCGTCGCGCGAACGGCGCGCGCTGCGGGACATTTCGCTAAGGCCTTCTCGGGCCGCACCGCGCGCAAGGTCTATTGGGCCATCGTCGTCGGCGTGCCGGACGCCGATGAAGGAACGATCGACGCGCCGCTGGCCAAGCAGCCCGGAACCGGCGGCGAGAAAATGCACATCAGCGAGGAGCATGGCCTTCCCGCCAAGACGCGCTGGCGAACCATCGACCGCGCCGGGAATCGCGCCGCCTGGGTCGAGCTTCAGCCGCTGACCGGCCGCACCCACCAGCTGCGCGCGCATATGGCGGCGATCGGCCATCCCATCGTCGGCGATGCAAAGTATGGTGGGCCGGAGGCGTTCCTGACCGGCGGGATCAGCCGCAAGCTTCACCTTCATGCGCGCCGCATCCACATCGACGCGCCCGACGGCGGCGCCATCGATGTGAGCGCCGAGCTCCCGCCGCATTTCGCCGAGTCCCTGACGATGCTCGGCTTCAGCCCGATGGCGGGGGATTCCATGCCCCTCGATCAGAAAGCGCCGCCGTCGCGCGAGGCCAAGCAACGCAGGGTCGCCGCGGCGGCCAAGTCGCGCCGGCGCGAGCGAAGGGGCGAGCGGCGGTCACGGGGCAGCACGCAGGCGCGGGGCAGTGCCAAGCCACGGGGCAAGCGCTGATGCACCCGAATGCCGCTTTTCACTGGGAAGATCAGCGGGCGATGCTCGATTTTGTCGGCAGGCAGTCGTTCGCGCATATCTTCACCGCATCGGAGGCCGGGCTGTTCGTCGTCCACGCGCCGGTGCTCGTCCGGGAGGGGCGGGTCTGGTTTCATGTCGCGAGGCGCAACCGGATCGCTGAGCGTGTCGACGGCCACCGGGCCCTGATCAGCGTCACTGGCCGCGACTCCTATCACAGCGCGAACTGGTACGCGTCGGCAAACCAAGTGCCGACCTGGCATTACGAAGCGGTCGAGATCGAGGGTCCGGCGCGCCGATTGTCCGACGAGGAGCTGGTCGAGCTGCTCGATCGCCTCAGCGAGGAGATGGAGGGCCGCCATTCGCCTGAGATGCCGTGGACCCGCGGCAAAATGGAGCCAGGCAGGTTCGAAGCCATGACGAGGGCGATCGTCGGCTTCGAAGTCGAGCCGAGCGCCATCCGCGGCACGCGAAAATTCAACCAGCACAAGACCGGCGAAGACCTGGCCGCGACGATCGAGGGCCAACGCCTCGCCGGCCGCGAGGACATCGTCACCGCAATCGAAGAGCTGGTGCCGCGTGGCAAATAGGCTCGCGGTGTTCGATTGCGACGGGACCTTGGTCGACAGCGGAGCGACGATCTACGCCGCGCTCAAGGAGACATTCCGGCAGCGCGAGCTTGCAGTCCCGACACCGCAGATCGCGCGCCGCGTAATCGGGCTCAGCCTGATCGAAGCAATGGCGGAACTGCTGCCGGCAATGAGTCCGGCTGATCACAGCGATCTCGCCGAGGAGTACAAGCGCAATTTCATGGCGCTGCGTGCCGCCGGCCAGGTCGAGGAGCCGTTGTTCAAGGGCGTGATCGAGCTGCTCGACGCGCTCGAGGATGACGGCTGGCTGCTCGCCGTCGCGACCGGCAAGTCCGATCGCGGCCTCAAGCATTGCCTCGACCTCCACGGGATCCACGCCCGCTTCGTCTCGCTTCAGACCGCCGACCGCCATCCGTCCAAACCGCATCCCTCGATGGTCGAGCAGGCCATGGCCGATGCCGGAGCGGCGCCCGCGACGACCTTCGTCGTCGGCGACACCAGCTTCGACATGGCGATGGCCGCCGCGGCGGGGGCGCTGCCGATTGGCGCGGCGTGGGGTTATCACGAGCCGCATGAGCTGTTGGAAGCGGGCGCCATGGCGGTCGCCGAGCATCCGCTCGACGTGCTCGATCTCATTCGGGAGCATGCCCATGGATGACGATACGAAGGCGCGGAACCGGCTTCTGCTCGCGACTCTTGTCCGGGTTGGCGGCCTCGCCATCTTCTTCCTCGGAATCGCGATCATTTACACCAACCTGGTCCGCCCCGGCGGATGGCCGCAGCTTGGCGCGATCGTCGCCATCTTGGGCGTGATCGACGCGATGGTCGCGCCGCGCCTGCTGAAGCGCGCCTGGGACGAACAGGACCGCGAGGGGCAGTGAAGCGGTTCTGGAAGGAGGTTTCGGTCGAGCCGGACGGCGAGGGCTGGGGCGTCCGGCTGGACGGACGGCCTTTGCGCACGCCGGCGCGGGCGCCGCTGGTGGTCCCTGGTCGCACGCTCGCGCAGGCGATCACGGACGAGTGGGATGCGTCGGGTGAAAAGGTAGATCCGCGGACGATGCCGCTGACGGGCCTCGCCAATGCCGCGATCGACCGCGTCGCGCCGGACAGGCAAAAGTTTGCGGACCGGCTCGCCCGCTACGCCGAGGCGGACCTCGCTTGCTATCGTGCCGACAATCCCACGGAGCTGGTGGTGCGGCAGGCGGAAAACTGGGACGCTTTGCTGAGCTGGGGTCGGCGTCGCTTCGACGTGGATTTCGCGACGACCACCGGCGTAACCCATGTCCAGCAACCGCAAGCTACGATCGAGCGCTTGGGTCATGAGGTGGCCGCGCTCGATCCGTTCCAATTGGCCGGCCTGTCGCCGCTGGTGACGATCGGCGGGTCCCTGGTCGCGGCGCTTGCCGTGCTCGAGAAAGCCGTGACCCCGGAGGCGGCGTGGGACGCGGTCAGCCTCGATGACCGCTGGCAGCTCGAGCGATGGGGCAGCGACGCGGAGGCGCAGGCAGCGCTGGATAATCGACGGAGGGATTTCCTCGGGGCGACGCGGTTCCTGGACTTGCTCGGAGGTTAGTGCTCGGGGCCGATGAGGCCGCGGACGAACGGGACCAGGTTGGTCTGTCGGACTCGCTTCGAACGCTCGGACGCGATGATCGCCCGAACCTTGTCGAGGCACTCATCCATCTCGTCGTTAATGAGCACATATTCATATTCGGCCCAATGGCTGATCTCGTCCGCCGCACGACGCATGCGGTCCGCGATGACTTCGCCCGAATCGGTGCCTCGGGCGCGCAGCCGATGCTCGAGCTCGCTCATCGACGGGGGCAGCAGGAAGATGGTGACGAGATGCTCGCCAAAGTCCGGTTCGAGCTGGCGCGCGCCCTGCCAATCGATGTCGAACAGAATGTCGCGGCCTTCGCGCAATGCGTCCTTGACCGGCGATTTGGGGGTCCCGTAACGATAACCGAAGACGTTGGCCCATTCGACGAATTCACCGTCGCGGATCATCTGGTCGAATACCTCGTCGTCGACGAAGTGGTAGTCTTTCCCTTCATGCTCGCCCGGACGCATCGGGCGAGTGGTCGCCGAAACCGACATGGCGATCTCGTCATCAGCATCGAGCAGCATGCGCGAAATGGTGGTCTTGCCCGCTCCCGACGGAGACGACAGGACGATCAGCAGGCCGCGCCGCCGGCGGGTGGTCGCATCGCTTGGCGAGAGGTCCATGACCGTTCTTGCTTCGGGTGAGCCGTGGCCGTCAAGCGGCGGAATGGTGCGGTGCACAAGATTCCTCTTGAAATGCTGCGGCGCAATGCATATTGTGCACTGCAACAAATTTGGAGGAATGATTTCATGGCAGACGAAACCACAGTCGAGGCCCGGGCGGCCGTCGACGCGCCGGCGAAGGTCATCGAGGCCGTTGCCGACACCGTCGCGACGATCGCCAAGGACAGTGCCAAGACTGCGAAGCGCGTTCGGGCCGCCACCTCGCGTCAGGTGAAGCGCGAAGCGGCTGTCGTGGAAGCTGCCAAGAAGACCACCGCGCGGCGCGCGAAGACCGTTCGCCGCAAGACCCGTACCGCCACTCGCAAAACCAGCGCCGTGGCCCAGAAAAGGATCAAGACCGTGACCAAGACCAATACGTATTTCCCCGGCTTCGACGCCGTTCCCGCGTTCGCTCCGTTCCAGTCGATCTTCGCCGACGCCGGCGAGCGTGGCCAGGACCTCGCCAAGAAGACCCAGAAGGTGACCGGAGAGCTCGCCGATCTCGCCCGCGCCAACGTCGAGGCGATCGTCGAGGCCGGCCGCGTCGCGACCGAAGGTGCCCGTTCGATCGGCCAGGACGTCGTTGCCAAGCAGCGCAACAGCTACGAGCAGGCCGCGGACGCGATCCGTTCGCTCGCCGAGGCGAAGTCGCCGACCGAATATCTGCAGCTGCAGAGCGAGTTCGCCCGCACCTCGTTCGACCGTGCGGTCGCCGAGACGTCGAAGCTGACCGAATCGCTGGTCAAGCTCGCCGGTGAGGCGTTCCAGCCGCTTTCGAACCGCGCCACGGCCAATGCCGAGCGCTTCAACACCCTCGTTGCCTGACGCTCTCCCCTCCTAAAGTCAGGTAACGGACTGGCGGTCGCTCCCGATAACGGAGCGGCCGCCATTTTTTTGCGTTATTGATGCAAATTGCCGCCTTGCCGCGATTTCGCGGACTGCCATATTTCAGGATGTGATGATTGATCGTTGGACGATGATGGCCGCCGGGCCGGGGGACGGCGACGGGATCGAGGAAATCGAGACCGGCGTCGCCACGCGCACGCGCCCCCGGACCAAGAAGCCGTCCAACTATAAAGTGCTGATGCTCAACGACGATTACACGCCGATGGAGTTCGTCGTGCTGGTGCTGCAGCGCTTTTTCTCGATGGGTATCGAGGATGCGACGCGGGTCATGCTCCAGGTCCACCAGCAGGGCGTGGCGGTGTGCGGGGTGTTCACCTACGAGGTCGCCGAGACCAAGGTCACGCAAGTGATCGACTTCGCCCGCGAGAACCAGCACCCGCTGCAATGCACGCTGGAGAAGGCCTGAGGGCTCTCGCTTGTAACGCTGCCGTCACGCGCTAAAGCGCGGGCCGTGGACAGCATCTGGATCCAGGGCGGGGCCAAGCTCAACGGCGAGATTCCCATCAGCGGCGCCAAGAATGCTGCGCTGACGCTCATGCCTTGCGCGCTTCTGACCGAAGAGAAGCTGACGCTGACCAACCTTCCGCGCCTGGCCGACGTCGACACCTTCAGTCACCTGCTTAACCAGCTCGGCGTCTCGACCTCGGTCGCCGGGGTCAAGAAGGGCGAGATCGGGCGGCGGATGACGCTGCAGGCGGAAGAGATCGTCTCGACCACCGCTCCCTATGACATGGTCCGCAAGATGCGCGCATCGGTGCTCGTGCTCGGGCCGATGCTCGCGCGCATGGGCGAGGCGATCGTCTCGTTGCCGGGCGGCTGCGCGATCGGCGACCGCCCTATCGACCTGCACCTGAAGGCGCTCGAGTGCATGGGCGCGGAGATCGAGATCGCCGCCGGCTATGTGAAGGCGAGCGCACCCAAGGGCCGGCTCAGCGGCGGGGACTTCAGCTTCCCGGTGGTGTCGGTGGGTGCGACTGAGAATGCGCTGATGGCGGGAGTTTTAGCCAAGGGGCGGTCGCAATTGTTCAATGCCGCCCGCGAGCCCGAGATCGTCGACCTCAGCAATCTGCTCGTGGCGATGGGAGCGAAGATCGCCGGGATCGGCTCGGGGCACCTGATCATCGACGGCGTCGAAGGGCTCGGCGGCACCACCTATGAAGTGATGCCCGACCGCATCGAGGCCGGCAGCTACGCCTGTGCGGCGGGTATGACCGGCGGCTCGATCAACCTGATCGGCGCCCGGCCCGACGACATGCAGGCGACGCTGAACGCGCTCGCCCAGGCTGGGCTGATGATCGAGTTCCACAATCGCGGGATCAAGGTCAGCGCCAACGGCAAGCTGAAACCGCTGGCGCTGTCGACTTCGCCCTTTCCGGGCTTTGCGACGGACATGCAGGCGCAGTTCATGGCCATGCTTGCGCTCGCCGAAGGCGACAGCTTCCTCGAGGAGACGATCTTCGAGAATCGCTACATGCACGTGCCCGAGCTCAGGCGCATGGGGGCCGAGGTCGACATCCACGGCCGCTCGGCGATCGTGAAGGGCGTCGACGGGCTGACCGGGGCCAACGTCATGGCCACCGACCTGCGCGCGTCGATGAGCCTGGTGCTTGCCGGTCTCGCAGCCGAAGGCGAGACCGAGGTGCTGCGCGTCTATCACCTCGACCGCGGCTACGAACGACTCGAGGAAAAACTGTCCGCCGTCGGCGCGACGATCGAGCGGCGGAGTACGGGTTAGAGTTTCTTCATGAAGCGCATGCTGGTGCGCTCGTAACCCATGTGGCGGTAGAAAGCGTGGGCCTTGGCGAGGCGGTCGTTGCTGGTCACCTCGACCATGCCGCAGCCCAGCGCCTTCAAATGTTGCTCGGCGGCTTCCGTCAGCATTCGGCCGATGCCTTGGCCCCGCGCGCCTTCGGCGACGACGAGGATGGTGATGCGGCCGACCGGCTGGTCGCGGTGGATCGTCACCATGCGGTGGATGCCGACGAGGCCGACGATTTGCTTGTCGAGCGTGGCGACGATCGGCGCGAGCTTGTCCCTGGCAAGCTGGTTGATGCGCTTGCGGACGCCCTTGGCGTCGGTTTCGTGGCCGAGCAGCTCCATCAGCGGCACCAGGGCTCTCGCGTCGTCGGCTCTGGCGTCGCGCAATTTGAGCTTGGGCTTCGGCGGTGGAGGTGCCGGCGCGGGCTCACGCCGCCCCTTTTGTCGGGCCGGCTCGGGCGGGGGCCGGGGCCGTAGCTCGGGCTCGGGCTCGGTGTCGTTAGCGGCGGCGCGAACCTTCCGCGGTTTCTTGCGCGGCATCACCGCGACGTCGAGCGAGGCGCCCCAGTCCTTGGCGCCGAGGTTGCGCAAATAATGCTCGACGTCCTCGGGCTTCGCGGTCGGGCCGTTGTCGTCCATCCCGAACACCGCCTTGCCGCGGGGGTCGGTCAGGCCGACCTTGCCGAAGCGGCGCTTGCCCGGCGTCCGCACCCGTGAGCGGACGAGCTTCAACCCCCGGTTCCGGGCGGTCTCGGCAAGGGCATCGAGCTCGGGGTCGCTCACAATTTGTCCACCACATTCAGCACCAGCCCGACCATGCCGCCGACCAGCGTTCCGTTGATGCGGATATATTGAAGGTCACGGCCGACGGCAGCCTCCAGCCGGTTGGTGACGGTGCGCGCGTCCCAGCTGCGGACCGTTTCCGACACCAGTTTCACGATCGAGCTGCCGTAGCTCGCCGCCAGCCCGACGGTGGCGCGGCGCGCGAACTGGTTGATGGCGGCGCGGATGCGCGTGTCGCTTTCGAGCGTCGAGCCCATCGACTTCATGACTTCGCCAAGCTTGCCGGCGAGAACCGCGTCGGGATTGCGCGCTGCCTTGATGATGGCCTCGCGGCCCTTCTGCCACAGGGTGTCGAGCCAGAGGCTGACCGACTTGTTGTCGAGCAGCTGCTCCTTGATCGCTTCGACCCGCTCGCGCGTCTCGGGGCGCGTCTGGAGGTCGTTGGCGAGCTGTGCCAACGCCTCCTCGATCTTCTGGCGGACCGGGTGCGCGGGATCGGTCGACATCTCGACCGTGAGCTTCTTGAGGCCGTCGATGATCGCATCGGCGAGCTTGGCGTCGAGCCCGGCCAGCTTCAGCACCCAATTGGCTTTCTTGTGGACCATCTCGCGGATGAGCTGCTCGTTGGCGTCGAGCGCCCGTGCCATCCAGCGGATGGTCGCCTCGAGCATCGGCACGTGGCGGTCCTCGTTGATCGCCGAGGCGAGGGCGTGACCGAGCAGCGGCGACAGCTCCATCTTTCGCAGCCGCGACGCGATTGCGCCTTTGACGATCCCGCCAAGGCGCTCGTCATCGAGGCCTTCGAAAATGTCGGCGATCAGCCGCGACGCGCCGGCACGGATGCGATTCCCTTCGCCTGCCGGTGTCTGCAGGAAGCGGCCGGCGGCGCCGGCAAGGTCGATATTGCGCATCCGCCGCGCGACGACGGCAGGAATCAGGAAATTTTCTTTGAGGAAATTCGCCAACGCTTCCCCGATTCGGTCCTTGTTGCGGGGAATGATCGCGGTGTGCGGGATCGGCAGGCCGAGCGGATGGCGGAACAGCGCCGTCACCGCGAACCAGTCGGCGAGGCCGCCGACCATCGCCGCCTCGGCGAACGCCTTGACGTAGCTAAGCCACGGGAATTGATGCTCGAATGCTCGTGAAATGAAGAACACCGCGGCCATGACGACGAGGAGGCCAGTGGCGACGACCTTCATTCCCTGCGCGCCCGGCTGGACAGGGTTGAAGCGAGCGAGCGCGCCGTTGCTTACACGAACCATGGCAGCTCAATAGCCGAGCCGCGGCTCGGGTTCACTCCGCCGGAATGGGCACGCCGGTTGCGTGTGCGTCTTCGCCGATGACGCGGTGGAAGAAGCGCCCAAGCCTCGCCTCGATCGAGATGGCGATCGAGAAGTAAGCGGGGACCAGCACCAGCGTCAGGATCGTCGAGAAAATGAGGCCGCCGATCACCGTAATGCCCATCGGCGCGCGCCAGCTATTGTCGCCGCTGATCGAGATTGCGGTCGGAAGCATGCCCGCGACCATCGCCACCGTGGTCATCACGATTGGCTGGGCGCGCTTGTGGCCGGCTTCCCAGATCGCCTCGTTCTTCTTCATCCCGTGGTTCATCATCTCCACCGCGAAATCGACGAGCAAGATCGAGTTCTTGGCGACGATGCCGAACAGCATCAGGATGCCGATCAGCACGAACAGCGAGATCGGCTGCCCCGCGATGTGCAGCGCGACCGCGGCTCCGAGCGGTGCGAGCAGGAGCGAGCCCATGTTCACGAACGGCGCGAGGAAGCGGCGGTAAAGCAGCACCAGCACCGCGAACACCAGCAACACGCCGGAAATCAGGGCGATGGCGAAGTTGAACAGCAGCTCGGCCTGCCACTTCTGGTTGCCGAGGTTCATCTTCTGAACGCCCAGCGGCAGGTTCTTCAACGCCGGGAGCTGGTCGACCTTGGCGGTCACGTCGCCCTCGACGACGCCGGGCGCGAGATCGGCACCGACCGACAGGCGCCGGAGCTGGTTCGAGCGGTTGATCGCCGTCGGGCCTGCACCGAAGCCGATGTCGGCAACCGCTTTGAGCGGCACCGAGCCTCCCGATGAGGTGGGAACCGGAAGATTCTGCAGGGTCTCGATGTCGCGGCGGGAGTTTTCGGACAGTGACACGGTGATCGGCACCTGGCGGTCCGCCAGCGAGAATTTCGCGCTGTTCTGCTCGATGTCGCCCAGCGTCGCGATGCGGATCGTCTGGCTCAGCGCGGCCGTCGTCACGCCGAGGTCGGCGGCGAGGTCGAAGTGCGGCTTGATCGTGATTTCGGGCTGGGCGAGGTTGCTGCCGACGCGCGGCGCGCGAAGGCCTGGGACCGCTTCCATTTCCTTGACGATCTTGTTGGCGACCGTCGTCAACTGGGCGGGGTTGTCGCCGCCGAGGAAGATCATGACGTCGCGCTGCTCGGGATCGGGCCCGCCGCCATTCTGACTCTCGAAGCTGACGCGCGCGTCGGGGATCGCCGCGAGGGTCGGCGAAAGCTGCCGCTGCCACTCGGTGCTCGTCATCGGCCGACTTTTCTTGAGGACGATGCTGACCCGGCCGTTGCCGACGTTGACGCGCTCGAACACGCGCTCGACGTTGGAATCGCGGTGGATCAGGGCGGCGACGCGATCGACGACGACCTCGGTCTGCTTGAGCGTGCTGCCCGGCGCCAGGGTGATGTTGACCCGCGCGAAGTCGTCGTTTTCCGGCGGAAAGAACGATTGGGGCAGGGTGCCGAACAGCGCGATGCTGACGAGGAGGGTCAGGACGCCCGCGCCGACCATGACCAGGCGGTGATCCTGCATCCGCGCCTTCCACCGCGCCGCCATGGTGCCGTGCCAGCGAGCGAACCCGCCGCCGGCAACGATCTGAGTGAGGCCGACGATCAGCTTGGCAGCCCCATAGGCGACCGCCGCACCAACCACGAAGGCGATGGCGAAGCCGACCGCGCCGGGGAGGCCGATCATGCCGAGACCCTTGGTCGCGCCCATGGTGGCGCCCCCGAACACGGCAACGACCGGAAGCAGCAGCAGGAAGCCGAGCGCGTAATAGGTGAACCTGAACGCCGGTTTCGGGAGGCGCGCGAGCAATGCGTTCGCCTTGGACGTGTCGAGGCTCCAGTTCAGGACCTTCAGATAGACATCCATCCACTTCCACGCGGCGTGCGGCTGAATGCCGTGGGAGCGCAGGAAGTAAGCGGCGATCAGCGGCGTGATCATCCGCGCGACGAACAGGCTCATCATGACCGAGAGGACGACGGTGAAGCCGAACGCCTTGAAATACTGGCCAGCGATGCCGGGCATCAGCGCGACGGGCAAGAAGACCGCGACGATGGCCATGGTCGTGGCAAGCACCGCGAGGCCGATCTCGTCCGCCGCATCGAGCGAGGCCTGATAGGCCGATTTGCCCATACGCATGTGGCGGACGATATTCTCAATTTCGACGATCGCGTCGTCGACCAGGACGCCGGCGACGAGGCCCATCGCCATCGTCGACATGAAGTTCATGGTGATGCCCAACATGCTCATGAATGCGAAGGCCGGGATCGCGGAGAGCGGGATCGCCAGCGCGGAGATGGCGGTGGCGCGGATGTCGCGGAGGAAGAGCAAGACCACGAGAACCGCGAGGACGGCCCCTTCGACGAGGCCTTCCATCGCCGAGGTATACTGCGCCTTGGTATAGTCGATGCGGTTGACGATTTCGGTGAATCCAACGCTCGGATTCTCTTTCTCGAGCTTCTTCAACTCGGCCATGCCCGCGGCATAGTCGGAGACCGCGGAGGTGCCCTTGGCGCGCTGGACATAGAAGGTCACGACCTGGTGGCCGTTCATCTTGGTGATCGTGCGCTGCTCGGAGTTGCTGTCCTTGACCTCGCCGAGATCCGCCAGCTTCACGAACCGGCCGCCCGGAAGCGAGATCTGCGTCTGCGACAATTGATAGGCGTCCGGCGCATTGCCGATGATCCGAACCGACTGCTCGGAGCCGGCGATTTCCGCCCGGCCGCCAGCGCCGTTGAGGTTGCTCTGGCGCAGCTGCTGATTGACCTGCGCAGCGGTGATTCCCTGCGCCTGCAGCATGGCCGGATCGAGGATGACGCGGATGGTGCGGTCGACGCCGCCGCCACGTTCGACCGCGGCGATGCCCGCGACCCCGAGCAGCCGTTTGGCGACCGTATTGTCGATGTACCAGCTGAGCTGTTCGAGGGTCATGTCGGTGGTCTGGGCCGACATGACCATGATCGGCTCATCCTCGGCGTCGACCCGAACCACCTGCGGCTCGAGGATGCCTTCGGGGAGGTTGCCGCGGATCTGGGCGATGGCGTTGCGGACGTCGTTGACCGCTCGGTCGGTCGGCGTGCCAAGCTCGAAGCTGACGAACGTCTGGCTGTTGCCCTCGGTGATGGTGCTGTTGATCTCGTCGACGCCGTTCAGGCCCCGGATCGCAGATTCGACGCGCTGCGTGACCTGCGTCTCCATCTCGTTGGGCGCCGCGCCGGGCTGCGAGACCGAGACGATCGCGGCCGGGAAGTCGATGTCCGGCGCGTTGTTCACCTGCATCCGGCTGAAGGCGACCAGTCCGGCGAGCATCAGCCCGACGAACAGCACGATCGGAAAGACCGGGTTGCGAATGCACCAGGATGAAATGTTGCGGAAATTCATGTGCCTATGCTTCCTGGCGCTTGATTACGCCGCCTGACGCTTCGGGCTCACCTTCTGCCCCGGGTTGAGGAACGGACCGGCCGACAGCACGACCGCTTCGTTACCGGAAATCCCGCTGGCGATGGTGACGCCGGTGTCGTTGACCGTGCCGATCTTGATGTCGCGCCGTTCGACTTGGTTTCTGGCGTTGATGATGTAGACGTAATTGCCGCGATCATCGCTGAGGACGGCGCTTTGCGGCAGCATCGGCGCAGTCGTCGTGCCGGCGGTGATCTTGGCCTCGGCGAAGCCGCCCGGACGCATCGACGGATCGTAGGGAACCGCGATGCGGACGTCGCCGAGCCGCGATTCCGGATCGATCACCGGAGCCACCTGCCACACCTGGCCGGAGAGGGTCCGTCCGGAGCCGACCGGAGTCACGCTCGCCGGAATCCCGACATGAACCAGCGCGAGATCCTGCTGTGCAAGCTGGGCGCGCATTTCCATCTGCCCGCCTTCGGCGAGACGGAACAAAGCGGGCGAGCCGGCGCCGACGACCTGGCCGACCTCGACGCTGCGCGCGAGGATGAGCCCGCTCGCCGGCGCAACGACGTTGAGCCGGCCGATTTCGGCGCGCATGCTGCTGAGTTGCGCCTGCGCCACCCGCACCTGGGCATAAGCGGCGTCGCGCGTCGCCTTCTTCGAATCGATTTCCGCCTTGGACACGAAGCCGCGACCCTGAAGGGCGACGGCCCGCTCATAATTCGATTGGGCGAGCGCGGCATTGGCGCGCGCGGAATCGACCTGGGCAGCCATTTGCGCGAATTGCTGGGCCTGCACGGAGCGGTCGATGACGGCGAGGACCTGGCCCGCGTGGACCCAGGTTCCGGCATCGACCAGGACCCGGATGACGCGCCCGCCCGAGCCGGCGATGCCAATCGGCTGATCGCGCTTGGCGGCGAGCGGCCCGCTGGCGCTGATAGTCCGCGCCATCTGGCTGCTGCCGGGCACGATGATCGTCACCGTCGGGACCTGGCCGGCGCCGGCCGAGGCCGCCGCCTGCTGCCTTTGCGCGGCGTTGCGGGTCATGACGAGCGCGGTGATCCCGACAATGAGGGCGAGCAGGACCGCCGCCGCGATGATCAGCAGGCGGCGCTGGCGCGCGCGGTCGACCACCACCAGAGTGTCGGAATTATAGATCGAGGTCTCGCGGTTCATCATCCCTGCCCAATTTCGCGAATCTAGTGTTGGCGTATGGCCACTGTATTACGCCAATAAGTCACCTAGCGCAACCGACAGTCGACGCAAGACTGTCCGGCGCGCGACATTGCCACCGCTTTTCGACTAACGACGGCACTCGAGTCGCAAGCGCGCGTTGGCGCATGCGGACGAGTGAACCGCCCTTGTCGAAACTGTCGCAAGAAGGGGAAGCGCGATGGAACATTATGGAATTCTCGCCTGGATCGTCATTGGCCTGGTGGCCGGGGGTATTGCCAAGCTGCTGATGCCCGGACGGGACCCCGGCGGCTGCATCATCACCATCCTGCTCGGCATCGCCGGCGCCCTCCTCGCCGGCTGGGTCGGCCATGCGGTCGGTTGGTATGGTGAAAACGAAGGGGCCGGGTTCCTTGCCGCGATCGTCGGTGCCTTCCTCATCTTGCTCATCTATCGCCTGATCGTTCGCAACCGCGCCTGAATGAACAGCCTTACCGCCATTCAGCAATGAGCCATGGCCGGGCGGCAACCGTTCCCGCCATGGAACGACTACCAGGGAAGCGAACGATGAAGCATGCACTTCTTGCCGCGCTGGCGATCGGCGCAGCCGGCCTGTCGGCGGCCGCGGTCGCCCAACAGGCGCCGTCAATCACCCAGACGATCGCCGGCACCCGCCTGGACATCAACGCGACCGGCGAAGTGAGCAGGGTCCCCGACCTCGCGATCATCTCCGCCGGCGTGGTCACCCGTTCGGCGAGCGCGAGCGGAGCGATCCAGCAGGCGGCGACGCGCATGGCCCGGGTCCGTGAGGCGCTGCGCCAGGCTGGGATCGCCGATCGCGATATCCAGACCAGCAACATCAGCCTCAATCCCGAATACACCTACGTCAACAACCAGCCGCCCAAGCTCAACGGCTATAGTGCGACGAATCAGCTCAGCGTTCGCTTTCGCGACATCGCCATCACGGGCAAGATCCTCGACGCGCTGGTCGCTCAGGGAGCGAACCAGATCAGCGGACCGAACCTGACGATCGACAAGCCTGAGGCTGCGCTCGACGAAGCTCGCGCCAAGGCGGTTGCTGCCGGCCGGGCGCGAGCCGACCTTTACGCGCGCTCGCTCGGCCTGCGGGTCGTTCGGGTCGTCTCCGTGAGCGAAAGCGGCGGCTACGCGCCGCCGCCGCCGATGCCGATGTATGTTCGGGCGGAAGCGGCGCAGGCCGCCGATACCAAGATCGACGCCGGCGAGCAGAAGCTGCAGGTCAGCCTGGCGATTACGTTCGAGCTGCAGTGAAATGAAAAGGCCGCGCAGCAGTGCCGCGCGGCCTTCCGTCTTTTCGCGCTGAAGTTCCCGCCTCTAGCGGACCGTCCCCCGGCGAACGAGATTGACGATCGCGAGCAGGATCACCGCCCCGAGAAGTGCGTAAAGGAAACTCTCGATGGTTATCCCTGCTGTCATGTTTACGTGGAACAGGAACCCGGCGATGACGGCGCCGATGATGCCGACCACGATGTTGAGGATGATGCCCTGTTGAGCGTCGGTTCTCATGATCAAGCTCGCAAGCCAGCCGCAAACGCCGCCGACGATCAGCAAGATAATAATTCCCATATTTTCCCTCCTGTTTTTCCGGCCGCCCGTCGGGATGAGGCGGCCATTCCGGCGTCACAGACGCGTGACGCGCGGAAGTTGTTCCGGAATCGGAAGGGTCTGTCCAGCTTTATGGTTATCAGCCGGGCGGCGCTAGCTCGCTCAAGGCTGCAGGTGTCGGCGCCGCAGTATGCAGCGCGAATTAATAGCGCTGCTGCTTCTCATACTGGTCGCGGTACTGCTTGATGCGCGTCACTCGAAGCCCCGGCATGCCGCTGCGGTCGACGGCCCGCTGCCAGCTGGTGAATTCCTCGAGGCTCAAGGTGTAGCGCTTGCAGGCTTCGTCGACGGTCAGGAGCCCGCCGGCGACGGCGGCCACGACCTCGGCCTTACGCCGGACCACCCACCGCGTCGTCTCGCTCGGCGGCAACGACTCGACAGTCAGCGGCTCGCCGAGAGGTCCGATGACCTGGGCCGGACGAATCTTCTGGTTCTCGAGCATTCCGTCACACCTGCTTAATCATTGACACTGCAATGGGCTTAAGCCCGCTGCGTTGAAGATATTGTGAAACGCGCTGGTTAATTCCCCGGTCAGTCAGCCTTACGATCCTTTAACCCTGGTCCGTTTGCCGCGAAGGCGCCGCCCAGTTGCTTCATTGCCTCCGGCCAACCTTCGCTCGCCGAAAGATAGCAAGCGATGGCGTCCTCGCGGGACAGCCCCGCGCCCCCCGGCGCATTGCCGAGCAAGGCGAGAAGCTCGTCCAGGGTGAGCGGCCCATGCGTGTCTGAGTGAAAGTCACCCTCGTGACGCGCCAAAACCGCTGCCCTCCACTGTCTCTCCTGCTTCGACCCTAGCCGGGAGGAGTGAAATTCGGGTAAAGAGACCTTAATGCCCGTCAGCTTTGATCTGGATCGGCCGCTCCGGCAGGCCCGTGTCGTCGTCGCCATGTCCGGCGGCGTCGACAGCTCGGTCGCCGCCGCGCTCGCGGCTCGTACTGGCGCCGAGGTGATCGGCGTCACCCTGCAGCTCTACGACCATGGCGAAGCCGTGCGGCGCACCGGCGCTTGCTGCGCGGGCCAGGACATCTACGACGCCCGGCAAGCCGCCGACCGCCTCGGCGTCGCTCATTACGTGCTCGATTACGCGAGCCGCTTTCGCGACGGCGTGATCGACCGCTTCGTCGATGAATATGCGCGAGGGCGGACGCCGGTGCCGTGCGCGTCGTGCAACCAGGGCGTGAAGTTCGTCGACCTGATCGCGTTCGCGCGCGAGCTCGGCGCCGACTGCCTGGCGACCGGCCACTATGTGCAACGGCTGGTCAGGAACGGGCGTGCCGAGCTGCACAAGGGAGCCGATCCGCGCCGCGATCAGAGTTACTTCCTCTACGGCACTACGGGCGAGCAGCTCGATTTCCTGCGCTTTCCGCTCGGCCATATGCCCAAGGACGAGGTGCGCGCGATCGCCGCGGACATCGGGCTGGAAGTCGCCGCCAAGCCTGACAGCCAGGACATCTGCTTCGTTCCCGACGGCGATTACGCCGGGCTGGTCAAGCGCCTGCGGCCTGCAACCGAAGCGCCGGGCGAGATCGTCGATACCTCGGGGCGGGTGCTGGGGGCTCATCGAGGCATTGTCCATTTCACCATCGGCCAACGGCGCGGAATCGAGATCGGCGGCCAACGCGAGCCGCTCTACGTGGTGAGGATTGAGCCCGACACGCGGAGGATCGTCGTCGGGCCGCGGCGCGCGCTTGCGGTGAGTGCGATGCGCGTCGCCGACTGGAACTGGCTCGGCGAGGACCAGCGCGAACTGACGGTCAAGGTGCGCTCGCTCGCGCCGCCGGTCGCGGCGACGCGCGACGGCGATTGGATTCGCTTCGCCGGCTCCGAATATGGGGTTGCGCCGGGTCAGGCCGCGGTTGTCTACGACGGCACGCGATTGCTTGGCGGAGGTTCGATCGCCGAGACCGTCTCGGCGCCGCTGGAGGTCGTGGTGGATGCCGCCGCCGCCTAGCGCCGGCATTTTGCTGTTCCGTCAGCGCGCCGGCGCCACCGAAGTGCTGCTGATCAAGCCCGGTGGCCCGTTCTGGCGCAACAAGGATGCGGGCGCGTGGATGATCCCCAAGGGCATGGTCGAACCGGGCGAGCGGCCGGCCGAGGCGGCGCTACGGGAGTTCGAGGAGGAGACCGGCACTCGGCTCGCCATCGTCCCCTTTCCCCTCGCGACCG
The DNA here is from genome assembly GCF_000620665.1 of Sphingomonas sp. URHD0057. Classification (GTDB taxonomy): domain Bacteria; phylum Pseudomonadota; class Alphaproteobacteria; order Sphingomonadales; family Sphingomonadaceae; genus Sphingomicrobium. The sequence continues at coordinate 528,956 of NZ_JIAU01000005.1, forward strand.
TACGACAGGCGGGCGGTAAGATGGTCGAAGCCTTCGCCGCCGAAGGGGATCTCGATGTGGATCGGATCAGCAGCATCGAGTTCGAGATCGAATGGCCGCCGAGAAGCGGCCGGCAGCAGCGCTTTCCGGAAGTCGAGGCGGCGCGCTGGATGGCGCTCGACGAAGCGCGCGCCATGATGCTTCCGAGCCAGCTCCCGCTGCTCAATGCGCTCGAAGTCAAATTGAAGGCAGATCACTGATGTTCTTATTGTTTGCCGCGCTAGCCCTTCAGCCGACCACTCCGCCGAGCGGCTGGGGCGCGCCCGCGCCCGTCGCCACCAGAGTTTGGCCAACCCGCGAAGGCGATGTGGCCTTGCGCAAGTTCCGCTTCCGGTCGGGCGAATTCCTGCCGGAGGTGCGGATGCATTTCACGACCTTGGGCGCCCCACACCGCGACGCGACCGGCACGATCGACAATGCGGTGATGGTGCTTCACGGCACCGGCGGCGACGGCAAGCAGTTCCTTCGTCCGCAGTTTGCAGACGAGCTGTACGGGCCCGGCCAGCCGCTCGACATCCGCCGCTATTTCATCATCCTTCCCGACAATCTCGGGCACGGCAGATCTTCGAAGCCGTCCGACGGGCTTCGGATGAGGTTTCCGAAATATGATTATGACGACATGGTCGAGGCGCAGCGCCGGATGCTGGTGGAAGGGCTGGGCGTCACTCGATTGCGCCTGATCTTCGGCACGTCGATGGGCTGCATGCACGCTTTCGTGTGGGGCGAGACTTTTCCCACCTTCGCGCGGGCGCTGATGCCGATGGCCTGTGAGCCGATCGAAATCGCCGGACTCAACCGCATGTGGCGCCAACTTGCCATCGACGGGATTGAGGCCGACCCGACGTGGCGGGGCGGCAATTACGCAAGCCAACCGGTGCAGGGACTGAGGACCGCCGAATCGCTGTTGTTCGTCGCGGGATCGGCACCGCTTTATTACCAGGCGCAATATCCAACGCGGCAGGCGGCGAGCGGCTATGCCGAGGACCGTGTCGCCTCGGGGATCCAGGAGCTGGACGCGAACGACCTCATCTACCAGCTCGATTCCTCGCGAAACTACAATCCGTGGCCGAAGCTGGAGGCGATCACCGCGCCGATGACGTGGATCAATTCGGCCGACGATTTCATCAACGCGCGCAACCTGCCGATCCCACCGAAGGCCATCAGGCGAATGCCCAACGCGCGTTTCCGGCTGATTCCGGAGACGGCCGAGACGCACGGCCACGGCACCCACACTTGGGCCAAGTTCTGGAAAGCCGACCTCAGCGCGCTTCTGGCGCGGTCGGAAGGTCGTAGGCCGAAACGTGGTTCACCGTGATCAGCCAGTGGCCACGGACCTTGCGGAACAGGCGGGTATTGATGCCCTCGGTGACGCGCTGCCCGCGTGTGAGCCGGTACTGACCGATCAACATTGCCGCGTCGGGGCTGAGCACGTGCACCTTCATGTTATAAAAATGGAGCCTACCCCGTCGCTCGGGTGAACCGCCATAGTCGCGCACATAATGGTCGAGCGTGCCCTGCCAGCCGTCCTGAAATTTGCCGCCGGAGACGAACACCACATCGGGGTTCTTGAAGCCGGCCATGTAGCCGCGAAAATCGCCGCGGTTCCACGCCGTCTCCATGCGCTCGATGACGCCGAGAATCGCTGCGCGCTCCGCGACCGGTGAAACAAGCAGCGCGAGGGCGATCAGGCTCACAGTTGGAACTGGCCGACGATGACCGTGTGACACTCGCCGCCGAGAACGACCCGGTTGCCCGCCAGGCGGCAATGGAGCAGGCCGCCGCGCTTGCTCGCCTGGAGCGCGGTGAATTCGTTGCGGCCGAGGCGCTCGGCCCAATAAGGAACGAGCGCGGCGTGGGCGGAGCCCGTCACCGGGTCCTCGTCGATCCCGCAATAAGGGACGAACACGCGGGTCGCGATGGTCTCGCGGTCACCGCGCGCGGTGACGCAGGCCATGCGGTGGATCTTGCCCAGGGCCGAGAAGTCGGGCTGGACTGCGCGCACCGCGGCCTCATCGGCGACTTCGATCACCGCGGAGTCGTTGAAACCCTCGGCGAGCCAGATCGGCGCATCGGGCAGGCCGAGCGCGCGCATCAGCTCGGGCTCACGTGTCTCGGTCAGGTTCGCGGCCGGGAGGTCGAGCTCGAGCGATTCGCCGCGGCGGCTGACGGTCAGGATTCCCGACTGAGTCGCGAAGCGCACCGGCTGGCCGGTCATCAGCACGTGGCCGGCGGCGATCGTCGCGTGACCGCACAGCTCGACCTCGTTGGTCGGGGTGAACCAGCGCAGGTCGTAATCGGCCTCGGCATCGTCGCGGGGGACCGTGAACGCCGTCTCGCTGAGATTATTCTCGGTGGCGATCGCCTGCATAAGCGCATCGTCGAGCCAGCGCTCGAGCGGCATCACCGCCGCGGGATTGCCGGTCAGCGGAGCCCCGGTCGTGAAGGCATCGACCTGGAAAAACGGCGTGCTGGTCATGTCGCGCGTTCCGTAAGTTCCTGGGGCAACAGCGTCTCCCGGTCGGTCTGCCCCTGCGGGTCGACGTGGATCAGGATCTCGGTGCCGGGGAAGCGCCGTTGAAGCTCCTCCTCCACGCGGTCGAGCCGGTCGTGGGCTTGCTGCACCGTCCAATCGGCCGGAACCCAGACGTGGAACTGGGCGAAGCGGACCGTGCCGCTCGAGCGGGTGCGGAGGTCGTGGAGCCCCTCGAGCTCGGGATAGTCGCTGCATGCCGTGAGAAAGTGCTGCCGCTCCTGTTCCGGCCATTCGCGGTCCATCAGCTGGTTGACCGCCTCGCCCGAGGCGCGCCATCCGCCCCACACTAGCCAAAAGGCAATCGCGATGCCGAATGCGGCGTCGGCGCCGGCGATATGCAGCGCCTGGTCGAGTACCAGCGCGACGATCACCGCGCCGTTGAGCATCAGGTCGGACTTGTAGTGGACGTTGTCGGTCTTGATCGCGACCGAACCGGTGCGGGCGATCACCCGCCGCTGATATGACAGCAGGATGAAGGTGAAGGCGATCGCGAGCAGCGACACGGCGATGCCCGCTCCCATCGCCTCGGTCTGGGCGCCGTGGATCAGCCGGTCGGTCGCGCGCCAGCCGATGCCGACCGCGGAAACGCCAATGAGCACGACTTGGGCAAGCGCGACGAGCGCTTCCGCCTTGCCATGACCGAAGCGATGGTCGCTGTCCGCGGGGATTGCGGCGATGCGGACGCCGACCAGCGTGGTGAGGCTGGCGATTACGTCGAGCGCAGTGTCGACGAGGCTGCCGAGCATCGCCGTCGAGCCCGTCGCATAGGCCGCCCAGGCCTTGGCGATCAGCAGGATCAGCGCGAGCGTGACGCTGGCGAGCGCCGCGCGCGTCGACAGCGCCGAATGCTCGGCGGCGAGCTTCGCGGTGGTCATGGGTAGAGCAGCCAACTGGTCCAAGGCCCGTCTGTCTGGGCCAAGAACATACGTCGTTCATGCAGACGATGCGGCCGATCCTGCCAGAATTCAAAGACGAGGGGGACAAGCCTGAAGCCTCCCCAATAGGGAGGTCGGGGCACGGTTTGACCCTCAAAGCGCTTCTTCATCTCTTCATACTGGGCCTCGAAGATTTCACGACACTCGAGAGGCCGAGATTGCTTTGACGCCCAAGCTCCCAACTGGGAGTCTCGGGATCGAGTCGCGAAGTAGGCGTCCGCTTCCTCGTCGGAGACGCGCTCGACTTCGCCCTCAATCCTCACCTGGCGGCGAAGAGTCTTCCAGTGGAAGAGCAATGCGGCCGACGGGTTTACGCTCAACTCGCGCCCCTTCGCGCTTCCCTCATTGGTGTAGAAAACGAACCCCTCCGGACCATGGCCCTTGAGCAGCACAATGCGGACCGTCGGATTGCCGACCTCATCGGCCGTCGCGAGCGCCATCGCTTCGGGATCGTTCGGCTCGCTCGCCCGCGCCTCGGCGAGCCACGCATCGAACAGTGCAAAAGGGTCGGTGGGCATCTGCGCCGCCGCTTAGGCTTGGAGCGCATCCGCCCGCAACCCATCTGGTCAGGCCGGTATGGTTACGGCATGGAGCGATCGATGGCTCTGGACCTCTATCAACGGCTCGGTGTCGCGCGCGGCGCGAGCGAGCAGGAGATCAAGAAAGCCTATCGCAGTCTTGCCAAGCAGCTTCACCCCGATCGTAACAAGGACAAGCCCGACGCCGCGAAACGCTTCGGCGAGATCACCCAGGCCTATGACCTGCTGTCGGACAAGGACAAGCGCGCCCGCTACGACCGCGGGGAGATTGACGAGGAAGGCAATCCCAAGATGCCGTTCGGGTCGGGCTTCGGGGGCTATTCGGGCGCAGGCGGCGCGCAGGGCGGCCCGGGCGGTGCCGGTTTCGAAAACTTTCGGGAAGGCTTTGGCGGCGCGGATCCGGCCGATCTCAGCGACCTGTTCGAAGGATTGTTCGGTGCCACGCAGGGAATGCGCGGCCGCCAGGGCGGGAGCGGGAACTTCGGCGGCTTTCGCCAGCGCGGGCGCGCTCCGCAGAAAGGTGTGGACGTGGCTTACCGGCTGAAGGTGCCGTTCATCGACGCGGTGGCCCTGAAGCCGCAGCGGATCACGCTCAGCGACGGCAAGACGATCGACCTCAAGCTTCCGCAGGGACTGGAGGACGGAACGCGCATCCGGCTTTCGGGCAAGGGCGAGGACGGGCCGGCGGGCCGCGGCGATGCCTTCGTCACAATCGAGATCGAGCCTCACCGTTTCTTCTCGCGGGACGGCAACAACATTCGGCTGACGCTTCCGGTCACGCTCAAGGAGGCGGTGCTCGGCGCGAAGGTGAAGGTTCCGACGCCCGAGGGCAACGTCATGCTCACCATCCCCAAGGGGACGAGCTCGGGCAAGGCCCTGCGCCTGAAAGCACGGGGTTTCACCTCGAAGGACGGCAAACGCGGCGATCAGCTCGTCACGGTCGAGATCGATGTGCCGGCGGGCGACCCCGAGCTGGAGGGATTCGCCGAGCGCTGGAGCGGCGGGGGCAACCCGCGGACGAGCCTCGGGGTTTAGCCCGCCTGGCCCATGCGTGACATCTCTCCCCAATCGCCCGAGGCAAGGCGCAAGCGGCTGGCGAGCATGCGTGCCGCCTTCGGCACCGAGGTCGAAGAAAAGCTCAAGCCCAAGGTCACGGCGTGGGAAGTGGTCAAACGGGTTGCGATCGGCGTCTATAACGACGGCTTCATTCACGCCGGCAATCTCGCCTACCTCGCGATCCTCGCTCTATTCCCCTTTTTCATCCTCGCCGCCGCCGTCGCGCATTTGCTCGGGCAGAGCCAGGATGCGCAGCTGACCGTCTTCAACATCCTGCGCCGGCTTCCGCACAATGTCGCCGACACGCTGCAGGAGCCGATCAAGGAAGTCCTGACGGCGCGCACCGGCAGCTTGTTGTGGCTCGGCGGGATCGTCGGGCTGTGGACCGCAGCGAGCTTCATCGAGACCATCCGCGACATCCTCCGCCGCGCGTTCGGAGTAAAGTATTGCGCGCCGTTTTGGGAATACCGGCTGGGCTCGATCCTGATCATCCTCGGCGCCGTCCTCTTGTTGATGATCTCGTTCGCGGCAAGCGTCGCGCTAAGCTCGATCCATCACTTCATCGTCGAGTGGTTCCCATTCGCCGAGGGGGTCGGCAGCCGGCTCGGCATCTACCGCATTGTCCCGGCGCTGACGCTGTTCTTCACCTTCTACGTGCTGTTCTACGCGTTGACCCCGAAGCGGTACCGCAAACGCGATTGCAAGAAGTGGCCGGGCGCGCTGCTGATCACGGCCTGGTGGCTGGCGACGGTCGAGATCCTGCCCAACATCCTCGGCCTCCTCGGCGGCTACAGCCTGACCTACGGAAGCCTCGCCGGAGTAATGATCAGCCTCATCTTCTTCTTCGTCATTGGCCTTGGGGTCGTGACCGGGGCCGAACTGAACGCGGCGCTGGCGGAAGGCGGCGCGACCGCGCTAAAGGGCGAGGTCTATACAGGGCCGTACACCGACCAGCTGGAAGTCGAGGAACCGCAGCCCGGTGAGGACGTGAAAGTCGAACTGGAAACAGAGGGGCCGCAACTTTGACGGGATTGATGAAGGGAAAGCGCGGGCTGATCATGGGCCTGGCCAATGACCGCTCGCTCGCCTGGGGCATCGCGCGCGCGGTCGCTGACCAGGGCGCGGAGCTCGCTTTCGCCTACCAGGGCGAGGCGCTGGAGAAGCGGGTGCGGCCGCTGGCCGGCGAGCTCGGCTCCGATCTGCTGATCGATTGCGACGTCAGCAGCATGGCCGCGCTCGACGCGGCGTTCGCCGAGCTCGGTAAGCGCTGGGACGGGCTCGACTTCGTGGTCCACGCCATCGGCTATTCGGACAAGAATGAGCTGCGCGGGAAGTTCGTCGACACGTCGATGGACAATTTCCTGATGACCATGAACATCTCGGTCTACAGCTTCGTCGCGGTTGCGCAGCGCGCGCGGGCGATGATGAAGCCGGGCGGGTCGCTGCTGACGCTCACTTATTACGGCGCCGAAAAGGTGATCCCGCATTACAATGTGATGGGCGTCGCCAAGGCTGGGCTCGAGGCCAGCGTGCGCTACCTCGCGATGGACCTCGGTCCCGAGGGCGTCCGCGTGAATGCGATTTCAGCGGGGCCGATCAAGACCCTGGCGGCGAGCGGGATCGGCGACTTCCGCTACATCATGAAGTGGAACGAGTATAATTCGCCGCTCCGCCGCAACGTGACGATCGAGGATGTCGGCGGCGCCGGACTCTATCTCCTGTCCGACCTGTCCGGCGGGGTTACGGGCGAAATCCACCACGTCGACGCGGGGTACAACGTGGTCGGCATGAAGGCCGAGGATGCGCCGGACATCAGCACGGTGTGATGATCGCCCGGCACGTCAGCGTGACCGGGCGAGTGCAGGGCGTCTTCTTTCGCGTCTGGATGCAGCAACAGGCGCAAGCGCTTGGAGTGACCGGCTGGGTGCGGAATTGTCCGGACGGCCGCGTCGATACGCATGTCGAAGGCGAGGAAGCGGCGGTTCGGACGCTAATCGAGAGACTGCGTCAGGGGCCGCCGGCGGCGCATGTCGAAAACGTGCGGGAGTGGGATGTCGAGCCGTGCGACTTCGACGATTTCGAGGTGCGCCACTAGGGCCGGGCGGTCGCGGCCCAAGTCACCGAAATCGCAGCGCCGACCGCGAGCATGACGCCGAGCCAGCAAGCGAGCTCGAGCGCGACCAGCGGCAGCGGCTCGAGCATGACATTCCACGGCAAGTAGAATTCGAACCATGGGAAACTCAGCGCCCAGGCGATCAGGCCGAACGCGAGGCCGCGTCGAAGCGCCGATCGGCCCGGCAATCGGTCGCCGACCCAGGCGAAGACGGCGGCGTGACATTGGGCGATCATCATCAATCCGACCGGCACGATCCAGAGAGCCCCTGCCATCCGCGGCGGCTGTTCGGGATCGGCCATAACGTTCATAAACTTCGCGCTTTGCAGCCCCGGATCGCCGAGGATCGACTGGGCCGGGCCGAACAACAGCAGCATTGCGGCGATCCAGGCGAGCCCGCCCGCAAGGCCGGAAAGGAGGCTGCGCGCCGCGGCGTTCACGTCTAGCCCCCGAACGGGTCGCGGACGAGGATGGTGTCGTCGCGCTCGGGCGAGGTCGACACCAGCGCCACCGGGCAGCGGATCAGCTCCTCGATGCGGCGGACATATTTGATCGCGCGGGCGGGCAAGTCCGCCCAGCTGCGCGCGCCGCGCGTCGAGCCCGGCCAGCCCTCGATTTCCTCGTAAATGGGCTCGACCCGCATCTGGTCGGCGGCGTGCGGCGGGAGGTAGTCGAACTTCTCGCCGCCGATCGAATAGCCGTTACAGATTTTCACCGTCTCGAAACCGTCGAGCACGTCGAGTTTGGTCAGCGCGATGCCGGTGATGCCCGAGACCGCGACGGCCTGGCGCACCAGCACCGCGTCGAACCAGCCGCACCGGCGCCGCCGCCCGGTCACCGTGCCGAACTCGTGGCCGCGCTCGCCGAGCTTTTCGCCGACCTCATTCTCCTGCTCGGTCGGGAAGGGGCCGGAACCGACGCGGGTGGTGTAGGCCTTGGCGATACCGAGCACGAAGCCGGCCGCGCTCGGCCCGATCCCGCTGCCCGATCCGGTCGTCCCGGCGACGGTGTTGGAGGAGGTGACGAACGGATAGGTGCCGTGATCGACATCGAGCAGCACGCCCTGGGCGCCTTCGAACAGGATGCGCTTGCCCTTGCGCAGGGCGGTATCGAGGTCGCGCCACACAGGCTTGGCAAAAGGCAGGACGAAGCCGGCGATCGCGGCGAGGTCGGCTTTCAAGCGATCGCGGTCGACCGGCGGCTCGCCGAAGCCGGCGCGGAGCGCGTCATGATGCGCGCACAGGCGGTCCAGCAGCGGCCCTAGGTCATCGAGGCGGGCGAGGTCGCAGACCCGAATCGCGCGGCGGCCGACCTTGTCCTCGTAGGCGGGGCCGATGCCGCGCCGCGTCGTCCCGATCTTGCCGGCGCCGGACGCGTCTTCACGCAGCGCATCGAGATCGCGGTGGATGGGCAGGATCAGCGGGCAAGTCTCGGCGACCATCAGCACGTCGGGCGTGACCGCGATGCCCTGGCCGGCGATCTTCTCGACCTCCGCTTTCAGTGCCCATGGGTCGAGTACGACGCCGTTGCCGATCACGGAAGGGGTGCCGCGGACGATGCCCGAGGGGAGGAGGGAGAGCTTGTAGGTCTGCTCGCCGACGACGAGGGTATGGCCGGCGTTATGGCCGCCCTGGAAGCGCACCACCATGTCGGCGCGGCTCGCCAGCCAGTCGACGATCTTTCCCTTGCCTTCGTCGCCCCACTGGGCGCCGATGACGGTCACGTTTCCCACGTCGCGTCCTTGTTTTGAGCGGTCCGCAAGCTCCTACGGGCGAAGCGTGGGCACGTCCAGCGGACGGCGATTGAACAACGCCGGCCAGAAAGAACTCAAAGCCGCCGGGGAGGTGACGGGGCGCGCCCTCCATTTTGGACGAGAAACAGGGTTCTTGATCTGTTCTCTTCAGATTATCTTTGGACCATCCGTCGAGCGGCAGGGCGCGCATGACATCAACGCTTGGCGAAATGCGAGTATTGCTCCACATTGGAGCTTATTGTTTTTGATTTTTAATGATTGGAAATGAAGATGGCCGACGTTGGACGCGTGGTTACCGCGAAACTGCCCGATGATTTGGTTTCGTTAATGGACGAGGTCGCCGACCGAATTGACAGGAGCAAGAGTTGGATCGTGCGGCAGGCGATCACCGAGTGGCTGGCCGAGGAACAACGTCGTTACGAGCTGACCCTGGAGGCGCTTCGTGACGTCGATGAAGGGCGAACAATTTCCCACGAAGAGGTGTTAGGCATGGTCAGCGATCGCAAACGAAAGCAGCGCGAGACGCGGGCCAGATCTGCGGCATGAACGTTGTTTGGACATCAACGGGATGGGCTGATGTCGAACGATTGTACGCATTCCTTGCGGAGCACGACATCGATGCAGCGGATGCCATTTTCGACGCGTTAGTCGATGCGCCGACCGAACTACTGACGTTTCCTCGCCGCGGCTCGCGGCTGAGCGAGTTTGATCCACGAGAAATTCGGGAATTCCGTGTTGGCAGATACCTGCTCCGTTATGAGGTGATCGGTGCGAACGTGGTCGTTCTGAGATTCTTCCACGTCCGAGAAGATCGTTTCTGAGTGTTGTCGACGTTCAACGTTTGAATTGAACCGATGCGGCTCGCGCGCCGTTCTGTGCGACGGTGGCCCAACATACCTCCAGGACCGCGATCGTCGCCGCCCTCGTCGGCAACCTGCTGATCGCCGTGACCAAAGGTGTCGCGGCGGCCGTGTCAGGCAGCTCGGCAATGCTCAGCGAATCCGTCCATTCGCTCGTCGACACCGGCAACGAGGTCCTGCTGCTTTACGGCCTGAAGCGCGCCGCGAAGCCGCCCGACAAGCTCCATCCCTACGGCTACGGCCGGGAGCTTTATTTCTGGAGTTTCGTCGTCGCGCTCCTGATCTTCGCGGTCGGCGCCGGCATCTCCGCCTATGAAGGCGTCCTCCACATCCGTCATCCGGAACCGATGCGACAGGTGTGGATCAACTTCCTTGTGCTCGGCCTCGCGGCGATTTTCGAAAGCGTGTCGTGGTGGTTCGGCTGGAAGGCGTTTTCGCGGGTGCGCCAGTCGCGATCGATCTGGGACGCATTCGTTGCCAGCAAGGATCCGACCACTTTCATGGTCCTGTTCGAGGACACCGCCGCGTTGCTGGGCATCGCGATCGCGGCGGTCGCGACCTTCCTTTCGTGGCGGTTGGAGCGTCCGTGGATCGACGGCGCGGGCTCGATCCTGATCGGTGCCGTGCTCGCGGTCGTCGCCGTTTTACTCGCCCGCGAAAGCAAGGAGCTGCTGATCGGGGAGCGGGCCTCTCCCGAGCTCAGTGCCGCGATCCGCGCCAAGGCGTCGGAGGATTCGTGCGTGCGGAGGGTCGTCGATATCACGACCGTGCAAATGGCGCCGGATCAAGTGATTGCCACGATCGCCGTCGAGATCGACGACGACTTGCGAGTGTTGGAAGTTCAGGAGCTGATTGAGAGCGTCGAACAGTCGCTTCGTGATCGCTTCCCTCAATTGCTTCGGGTCTTCGTCCGCCCCATGGCACCGGACTCTCAGGAACAGAGCGGCATCGGAAGCCCAGATTCGACCGCTCCGGTTGTTGGTCCTCCGGAACAGAAAACGGCCGCGGCGCGTATTGCGCAATCGGAAGTTCCGGGCGCCCGCACGGACTGACCGACAACTGCAGGGGATTGAACGATGAAACTGACCAGCACTCTCGCCGTCGCTCTCGCGCTGGGCGCGCTCGCGGCTTGCAACAAGAGCCCGACCGACCAGGCGGCCGACAACATCGAGGCGAATTACGACAACGCCGCGGACACGATGGAAGCCAATGTCGACAATGCCGCCGAGGCGATGCAGGCGAATACCGCAAACGCCGCCGACGCGCTGCGCAACGAAGGCGACCAAAAGGCCGCCGAGGCGAGCAACGCCGCGACCAACAACGCGCAGTAACGCTCAAGACCGGTCCATCCGCACGCAGGTGGGCTGGCACAAGGGCGCTCCGGTCACGGGGCGCCCTTTTCGTTGGCTAGAAGCTCAGTGGAACGACGTCGAGGACGCCGGGCAGCGCGGCAAGCTGGCGGGCGACGTCGGGCGTGATCGGGTCGTCGACTGAGACCAGCGCGACGGCTTCGCCGCCGGCGTCGCGCCGGCCGAGGTTGAAGGTGGCGATATTGATGCCGTTCTCGCCGAGCTTCGTTCCGAGCGCTCCAATGAAGCCCGGCGCATCGGTGTTGACGATGTAGATCATTTGGCCAGTGAGCTCGGCCTCGACCATGATGCCGAAGATGCTGACCAAGCGCGGCGCGCGATTGCCGAACAACGTGCCCTCGACCCGCTTGGGGCCATGGTCGGTGCCGACCGTCACCGCGACCAGCGTATGATAGTCGCCCTCACCCTCGTTGCGGATTTCGCGGACCGCGAGCCCGCGTTCCTTCGCCAGATAGGGCGCGTTGACCATGTTCACCGTGTCCGACCAGGTACCCATCAGGCCGGCCAACACCGCGCCGGTGATCGGCTTGATGTTGAGCTCCGCGGCATGACCCTCGACCTCGATGTCTATCGAGCGGATTTCGGTCCCGGCGATCTGGCCGACCAGGCGCCCGAGTTTCTCGGCGAGCCCCATGTACGGCTTGAGCCGCGGCGCTTCTTCCGCCGACAGCGACGGCACGTTGACCGCATTGCTGATCCCACCGAGCAGCAGGAAATCGCTCATCTGCTCGGCGATCTGGATCGCGACATTGACCTGGGCCTCGTTGGTCGACGCGCCGAGATGCGGCGTGCAAATCAGGCCCGGCGTGCCGAACAGCGGGTTCGCCTTCGCCGGCTCTTCCGAGAAGACGTCGAGGGCGGCTCCGGCGACATGGCCGCTGTCGAGCGCGTCCTTCAATGCCGTCTCGTCGATCAGTCCGCCGCGCGCGCAATTGACGATGCGCACGCCGGGCTTGGTCTTCGCCAGCGCGTCACGGCTTAAAATGCCGCGGGTCTGATCGGTCAGGGGGGTGTGCAAGGTGATGAAGTCGGCGCGGGCGAGCAGCTCGTCGAGCTCGACCTTGTCGACGCCGAGCTCGACCGCGCGTTCGGGCGACAGGAACGGGTCGTAGGCCGCGACCTTCATCTTGAGGCCGTGGGCGCGGTCGGCGACGATCGAGCCGATGTTGCCACAGCCGATCAGGCCGAGGGTCTTGCCGGCGAGCTCGACGCCCATGAAGCGGTTCTTCTCCCACTTGCCGGCCTGGGTCGACTGGTCGGCCTTCGGGATCTCGCGAGCGAGCGCGAACAGCATGGCGATCGCGTGCTCGGCGGTGGTGATCGAATTGCCGAACGGGGTGTTCATGACGACGATGCCGCGGGCCGAGGCGGCGGGCACGTCGATGGTGTCGACGCCGATGCCGGCCCGGCCGATCACCTTGAGACGGGGCAGCGCAGCGTCCATCGCCGCCGCATTGACCTTGGTCGAGCTGCGCACCGCGAGGCCGTCGTACTCGCCGATGATCGCGGCAAGGTCGCCGGAAGAGAGGCCCGGCTTATCGTCGACCACGATCCCGCGCTCGCGGAACACTGCGGCGGCCTTCGGGTCCATTTTGTCGGCGATGAGGACGCGCACTTGCCCGGTCACTTCACTTGCTCCCACGCCCAGTCGAGCCACGGCCCGAGCGCTGCGATATCCGCGGTGTCGACGGTGGCTCCGCACCACACTCGCAATCCTGGCGGGGCGTCGCGGTAGGCGCCGATGTCGTAGGCCGCGCCTTGCGCTTCGAGCAGCTTCACGAGCGCCTTCTGCCGGCCCTTGTTCGCTTCGGCGTCGGAGCGGTCGGCGAATTGCAGGCAGACCGAGGTGTTCGAACGGATCGCGGGGTTGCTGGCGAGGTGCTCGATCCAGGGCGCCGATTGGACCCAGCGGTCGAGCGCCGCGGCGTTGGCATCGGCGCGCCCGATCAAGGCCGGCAGCCCGCCGAGCGCTTCGGCCCATCCGATCGCGAACAGCCAGTCCTCCACGCAGAGCATCGAGGGGGTGTTGATCGTTTCCCCCCTGAAGATGCCGTCGATCAGCTTCCCGCTTTTGGTCAGCCGGAAGATTTTCGGCAGCGGCCGCGGCGCCGGCTGGTTTTCGAGCCGCTCGACGGCGCGCGGGCTGAGCACGAGCATGCCATGGGCCGCTTCTCCGCCGAGTGCTTTCTGCCAGCTGAAGGTGCCGACATCGATCTTGGCCCAGTCGATCGCCTGCGCGAAGGCGGCCGAGGTCGCGTCGCAAATGGTGAGGCCGCCGCGATCGGCCGCGATCCAATTTGCATCGGGGACGCGGACGCCGCTGGTCGTGCCGTTCCAGGTGAAGACCAGGTCGCTGGCCGGATCGATGCCGGAGAGATCGGCAATCTCGCCATAGTCGGCGGTGCGGATTTCGGCATCGAGCTTGAGCTGCTTGGCAACGTCCGTGACCCAGCCTTCACCGAAGCTCTCCCACGCCAGCATCGTGACCGGGCGTGGGCCGAGCAGCGACCAAATCGCCATCTCCATCGCGCCGGTGTCGGAAGCGGGCACGATGCCGAGCCGGTAATCGGCGGGCAGGCCGAGCAGCGCATGGGTGCGCTCGATCGCTTCGGCGAGACGCACTTTGCCGATCGCCCCGCGATGGGAGCGGCCGAGCGCCGCCGAATCTAGCCTCGAAGCGCTCCAGCCCGGAGGCTTGGCGCAAGGGCCTGATGAAAAATGAGGACGCGCTGGAAGCGCGGTAGGACGGTCAACCAAATCACTCTCCTCGCAGAGAGCACGCGCCGCGTTGGGACGGCGTGGCCCGCCGCCGCTTCTAAGGCCGATTGCGGCGGGGGCAAGGCGGCGCGAAAGATTCGCGAGTCTCCTTCGGCAACGGTGTGGTTTCGTCCGGGGGGACGGGCGCGAAACGACCGGTTTGAACGACTCATCGTGCTTACCCCGCACTTCATCCCGCCATGGGACGAGCGAGGTTGAAATCATTAACCAATCAGGGACAGACCTGCTCACGCCGGTTCGCGAAGGGCAATATGCGGATTGGCGTCGGGGGCTGGGGAGCTCCTTTATCGAAGGTTTGCGAACGCGTCTTTTGGCGTGTCGTGGCGTATTGGAGCGAGGGTTCATGGCGCAAGTTCTGGCGGCGGCCAACACACTGTTCCGGGACCGCGATTTCTTTATCCACGACGGGTCCCGCCTGCGCCGCTTCCGTGTCTCCGCGCCGTTTCAAGCCTTCCTTTTCCTGATTGTGATGATGCTGGTCGGCTGGGCGAGCTTCGCCACCGCGCGGCTCGTCGCGCGCCCGCACGGCGTGGCGGCGATGGGCCTGTCGGCGGCGACCGAGGCGCGCGCCCGGCAGATCGAGCAACGCCAAGCGCTGATCGAAGCCGCCTTCAAGGGCGAGTCGGTCGATCCGACTCTTCTGTCCGCCGCTGCCGCCGATGGCGCTGTGGTCGGCGAGGGGCCGCTTGGCCGCGTCGAGCGCAAGCAGCTCGAGCAGGCGGCGCTGGCAGCCGCCGCTCTGGATGTTCGTTACAAGGTCACCGCCGCCGAGCTCAAGCGGCTCGGCATTACGCCTGCTCGTGTCGGCAGCGATGGCGGGGTCGGCGGTCCGTTCGAAAGCGCCGGCAACGCGACGTTCAAGGCGCTGTTCAACAGCTGGAAAAAGCTCGACCAGCTGCAAGACGGCGTGATCGCGGTTCCGTCCGACAAGCCGGTCAAGATGAATGTCGAGTTCACCAGCGGCTTCGGCGTCCGCTCGGATCCGTTCCACGCCGGCGCCGCGATGCACCCGGGCATCGACCTTGCAGGCTCCTACGGCACTCCGATCTATGCGACCGCCGACGGCACCGTGCTTCGCGCCGGGTGGAACTCGGGCGGCTACGGCAACCTCGTCGAAGTCGACCACGGCCGCGGCATCACCACCCGCTACGGCCATATGTCCGCCATCCTCGTCCGCGACGGCGACCACATCACCCGCGGCCAGCAGATCGGCCGCATGGGTTCGACGGGTCGGTCGACCGGGAATCATCTCCATTACGAGGTTAGAATTGACGGACGCGCGGTGAACCCGATCCCGTTCATGAAGTCGACCGACTATGTCCTCGCGATGCAGCGCCGCGCCAATGCCGCGCCGATGGAATCGCTGGCGATCGGCGGACCGCAGTCGGCCAAGCGCTGACCCAAGCGCTGACATTGTCCGCGCCCCGCGCGGTCCCTATCTTGGCTCCGTGACCGAGCCGCAAATCACTCTGACTGAAAATGCCGCGAAGCGCGTCGCCTGGATCGCCGAGCGCCAGTCGAAGCCGGCCGTCCTCCGGCTGGCTATCGATGGCGGCGGCTGCGCGGGCTTCACCTACAAGTTCGAGCTTGGCAGCCCCGAAGCGGACGACGCCGTTGCCGAGACCGATGGGGTCAAGCTGGTCGTCGATCCGGTCAGTCTCGACCTGGTCAAAGGCTCGGCGGTCGATTTCGTCGAGGAGCTCGGCGGAGCGGCATTCCGGGTCACCAACCCCAATGCGCAATCCGGTTGCGGCTGCGGATCCAGCTTCAGCGTCTAGGCGGCGTGCCGCGCGGCGCGACTAGAGAGCGAAGCTGGCGGCGCGGCGACGCGGGATGCGCCGGACGCGCTTGAGCAGCGGGAGCGAGCGCCTGGTCTCGCGCGGCGTCTCCTCGACCAGCCCGCGCTCGACCGCATCGGCCAGCGCCGCGCGGGCGAGCGCCAAGTCGGACCACAGCGGGCTCATAGCGGGAATGCCGTGGCGCCGGTCACGAGCTGGACCGCGAGCAGGATCGTCGTGATGACGATCCACGCCCCGAAACCCGTTGTCGCCCTGTCGCTAAGCACTGCCTGTCCCCCGGTCGCTGAAAATGTAAGTGCGCCGGCGATGCTAATGCGTTCACCGCGAGCACGCCGCTACGGGATTGTCCGGCAAATGTTCGCATCGAAGCGATCCGGAACACGCAACCGTTGACGAAATGTGCGGAAATGTGCGGAGATGTCCGGACCAAGGGGCCGAGTCCATGTCCAACGAGCTCAGTACCGAAGGCAGCGCAGCCGTCGCGCTTCTCGTGCGCGAAGAGCTCGCGCGCCGGCGGCTGTCGCGGCAATGGCTCGCCGACCAAGCGAAGGTCAGCCTGTCGACGATCGAGAAGGCCCTGGCCGGGAGCCGGCCGTTCACCCTGGCGACGGTGGTGCGCCTCGAAGATGCGCTCGGCACCAGCCTGCGCGGCGCCCGCCCGAGCGCCGAACCGGCGGCGAGAACGTTCGCGCCCGACTCGATGGGTGCCTATGCGCGGCCCGCGGTGCAATGGCTCGAGGGTACCTATCTGACTTTGCGCCCGTCTTTCAGCGAGAGCGGGGCGGTATTCGCCTATTTGACCTCGATCGCCTGGGACGATGCTGGCGGCCACCTGACCTTCGCCGAAGCGGCGCGTACCGACGCCGAATATGAGCAGAAAGGTTTCGTGTCTTTCCCCAATCTGTCGGGCACGATCTACCTCGTGACGATCTTCGAGGGTCAATATCGCGTGGCGATTCTCAACCGCCCGGTCGGCCGGGCGGCGATGAGCGGCATCCTCCTCACCCTCGCCGCGGGAGAGGGCGCGCAATTGACTCCGGCCGCGGTCCCGCTGGCCTTGCTGCCGACGAGCGCGCGCGCCGAATCCGAGGTTGGCGTAATCCGCGACGGCGATCGCTGCTATGCCGAGTATCGCGAATGCGTCGATCGCATTACCCAACGCGGCTACGCACGCTTTCCGGACTGAGCCGGCGCCGCTAAGCGCGGCGCATGAAGCTTGCGACCTACAATCTGAACGGCATCCGCGCGCGGCTGCCGCGCCTCGTCGAATGGCTCGCGCGCGAGACGCCCGATGTGGTCTGCCTGCAGGAGCTCAAGTGCGCCGATGAATCGCTGCCGATCGCCGACATCGAGGCCGCCGGCTACGGCGCGGTGTGGCACGGCCAGAAAGGCTTCAACGGCGTCGCCGTCCTGGCCAAGGGCGAGGCGCCCCAGCTGAGGCGCGTCGGCCTTCCCGGCGACCCCGACGACACGCACAGCCGCTACATCGAAGCCGACGTGAACGGCCTCGTCGTCGGCTCGCTCTATTTGCCCAACGGCAATCCGGTCGGAACCGAGAAGTTCGACTATAAGATCCGGTGGATGGAGCGGCTGGAAGCGCATGCCGCGGCGCTGCTCGAGGACGAGCGGCCGGTGGTCCTGTGCGGCGACTGGAACGTCGTCCCCGAAGACCGCGACGTCTTCTCGGTGCGCGCCACCCAGCATGACGCGGTGATGCAGCCCGAGGCGCGCCAAACCTGGCGCCGGATCGTCCATCAGGGCTGGACCGACGCGCTCCGCGCTTTCCATCCCGACGAAGCCAAGCTCTACACCTTCTGGGACTATACGGCCGGCTGCTGGCAGCGCGACCTCGGCTTCCGGCTGGATCATCTGCTGTGCTCGCCCGAGGCCGCCGACCGGCTGCAGGGCGCGGGCGTCGACAAATGGGCGCGGGGGGAAGAGAAGGCCAGCGACCATGCGCCGACGTGGGTGGAGCTCAGCTAAACTTTGGAGCAGCTAATGTCTGCTCTGGGTGGAAAGCTGACGCTCTTGGCGCGTGAAGCAATTGTCCGAAATCCAGCTGCGTGTTTGCCTACAGGCACTTCTCCGACGGTTCGCGGGACCATTCGTTTTCCAGGAACTCTTCGTCGGCCGGCATAATCTTGCGAAAGCGATAGGGTTCAAAACCCCGCATAGGGGTGGGCAACGGCACACCCACCAGTGCGAGAGTTGGCGTGCCAAAGCGGGTCCGATTGACTCGCTCAATCCGACAAACCCGACCGCGCGTCAGTAGATGGTGGATGGGCACGATGGCGCGAATCAGACCCCTCTTGGGACCATTATCGATGCAAACCACAAGATCGCCGGCGCTGAACATGCACGAGGAACCTTCTCAGAGGGCAGTTTAGATCCCCACGTCGAACTAACATAATATTCGGCAACGTCTGCAAACCGCCAGGTGGTGGAAGGGCGTCATTTGAACCTCCCCGGCCGGGTCGGCTAGGATTGGGTGATGGCCTGGTACATCCAAACCATTCTTCTAGACGAAGATCGCCCCAAGGCGAGGCTCACGCCGGAAACGCTTGCAGCATACGAGAATGTCTGCGCCGCGATGACCGCAGAATATCAGAAACTTCCTAGGGACAATCCGCTCTGGGACACTGAATCCGTACAAATGATCAAGGGTTACGACATTCCGGAGTTCGAACCCCGCGTCGTAATCGTCAAGCGCCGTGCCCTTCCGTTGCCAGATATCATCAGCACCGGAGACGGCTGGCTGGTTAGCAACAAAGTGCGTCAGGAGATCGAGCGTATCGAGCCCGGAAGGCATCGATTTTTGCCAACGGCGTTGGAGTTCGACACGGGCGAGCGTGAGATCGACCTGTGGTCTTTTCTTATCATCCGAGGAAGGGTTGATTGCGTCGCCCTGGAAGCCTGCGTGAACGTGTTCAAACGGGTCTACAATCCGGACTTGCCCGATTTCTTCCGCTACTTGGCGGATTGGAGCAATGGGACGACTATCGCGCTTCGTCGGTCAAACATTGAGGGACGCGCAATCTGGTACGACTACAGGATTGACCGACGATTCATTTCCGACGGTTTCGCCGATTTCATTCAGCGCGAGAATATTCGCGGGTGGCGCCTCACGACTTGGGATAGGCCAAATCGAGCCATCGAGGTGGACTAACGATAAAGGCGGGAATGGACGCTGGGTGCGCTGAACGGTTCTATTTCGACCGCATAGCGTTGCGCTGCCGAAAGGAGTATGCTCCCGAGCGTGGCCGCCGTCCCGCTCGCGAGCCCGACCACGGAGTTCCAGATCACCACGACTGGAGGCCGTCATGCTCAAACTCACCACCGCATCCTCGCTCACCGTTGCCGCCGCATTGCTCGCGGCCGGCCCAGCGCAAGCCCGCACCGTCAGCATCCCGTTCGACGCGTCCAATTTCTCCGACCCGCTCGACATCGACAACACCTACTTCCCGCTCGAGGTCGGCGCGACCTTCACCTACAAGGCCGAGACCACGGAGGGCTGCGAGGTCGACGTTACGACGGTGACCAGCGACACGCGCGTCATCGACGGAGTCACGACCCGCATCGTCCACGACACGGCTTACGAAGGCGAGACCTGCACGACCGACCCCTCGGCGCTGGTCGAAGACACGCTCGATTATTACGCGCAGGATGATGCCGGCAACGTCTGGTACTTCGGCGAGGACAGCTACCCTTGCCCGATCGGCACCTGCCCACGCAGCGATGGCTCGTGGATCGCCGGCGAGGATCCGACCGACGCCATTCCCGGGACCATCATGCTTGCCCAGCCGCGCTCGGGCGACACTTATTATCAGGAGCAGGCGGCGGATGTTGCGTTGGACCAGGCGACGGTCACCTCGACGGGAGTGACGGTCAAGCTGCGCCGGGAGGACGCCTACCCGCCCGGCACGTTCAGCAATTGCATCGTGACCAAGGAATTTTCGGCGCTCGAAAAAGGCGCGATCGAGGAGAAGAGCTACTGCCCCGGCATCGGCAACGTCCTCGTCATAGAGCACCACGGGAAGGTCCTGCGCTCCGAGCTAACCAGCGCAGCGGCCAGCGCCCGCCGGTTTCGCGTCGTGCCGAAACAGCACTAGTCTCCCGCTTCGGAGAAAAGGCATGCTGAAGGGATTTGCCATCGTTTCCCTGTTGTGGGGAGCGCCGTCCTTCGCGGCGGCGCCGGGGAAGCTAAGTCATGCGGACGAGGTTGCGGCTTTCAAGGCAGCGGGCTTCAAGATGGTGGGCGGTCAATGGCAAAGCTGCGGCGATCCAGGCACCGACTCCTATCAAGCCGGCGCAATCGACACCGTGCACGATGTGAATGGCGATGGGCTGGCCGAAGTCGTCATCACCGAGGGCAGCACCTTCTGCTATGGGGCAGTCGAAACCGGGTTCGTCTTGCTGAGCAAGCAGACGGGCGGCAACTGGAAGGTTGTGACGGCCAATGCCGGCGTTCCGACGTTCCTCTCGACCAAAGGTGTCGGAAACTGGCCGGACATCGAAATCGGAGGCCCCGGTTTCTGCTTTCCCATCTATCGCTGGAACGGCCGCAAATACGCTTTGACGCGTCACCAATACGACGGGAAGGCCTGCCGGCCGAACTGACTTTCCAGCGCTTGCGGGGAACTCCTGGGCCCCGGCCTTCGCCGGGGAACTGCGCGCCTAGGACTTGGGCGGCGGGACCGCGAGATGCTCGAACAACACATTGTCCCAGTGGCCGTTGCGGCGGCGATAGAGCGAGGTGACCCAGCCGACGTTCGGGATATGCTTGTCGCCGCAGACGAACTCCTGCTCAGCGCGGTAAACCACCATCCCGGCGTCGGCCCCGAGCTCGCGGAAGGTGAAATGGTCGAGCTTGTAGCTGGGCACCGTACAGCTGCGGCCCGCCACGCCGTTCAGCACGTAATTGCGGTCCTGAGGGCCGTCGGGCCCGTCGATCTCGACATGATCGGCGGATAGATGGCGCCGCCAGAAGGCGAGATCCTTGGTCTGCCACGCCGCCCAGCTCTGTTTTTCGCGCGCGATCAGCTGCGCTTCGAGCGCCTTCGGGCTGGCCAATGCCGGTGCCGTTGCAACCAATGCGATGCCGGCGATCAAGACGAGGCGCATGGGGCGACTCCCGCTGCTGAAGCCGCGGGCGTGCCATGCGGTGGCGCTGCTCCCAAACGTACTTCGACGAGCGTGTTGCGCGGTTCGACGGCAGAAGCCGCGGTCAAAGCGCCTTTTCGTAGATCCGGTAGCGGTGGTTGACCTCGGCACCGGGCAGCTGCGCGATCGACAGCATCCCCTTATTGTCCTCGAGGATCCAGCCGAACTCGCCGTGGGTCGCGCCGTATTTCGCGGTCGCGTCGCGGCGGGTGTATTCGATCATCATGAAAGCGAGCTGGCTCGCGAGGCGGCTGTGGTGGAGCTTCTTGGCGACGCCCATCAGCGGCACCCGCAGCCGGCGCGTGCGTGGCTTGCGCAGGCGCCACAGGAGCTTGATGAAGTTGAATGGGAACAGCTCGCCGTTGAGGTCGGCGGTGAGCTCGTTGATGTCGGGGATGGTCAGCATGAAGGCGACCGGCTCGCCGTCGATCTCGGCGATGCGCACCAGCTCCGCGAAGATGATCGGCTTCAGCTTCTTGCCCGCATAAGCGATCTCCGCGGCGGTCAGCGGGACATAGCCCCAATTGGTCGACCAGGCGTCGTTCAGCAGGTTGAGGATGACCCGCGCTTCTTCGTCGAACTTCGACTTGTCGACCATGCGGATGCGCAGGTGCGGGTTGCGCTCGCCCATCGCGATCAGGCGATCGATCTTGGGGTCTTCCCAATGGGTGATGTCCAGCTCGTAGGTGAGGAGGTCCTTGGCCTTGGCGTAGCCGGCGGCCTCGATCCACGGGCGATATTCGGGGCGGTGGTGGCCCATCATCGCGGTCGGCGGCTCGTCGAAGCCCTCGATCTCCAGGCCCGGCTCGTCCCAGATCGACAGGCTGATCGGCCCCAGCGCGCGGGTCATGCCCTGGGCGCGCAGCCACTCCTCGGCGGTGGCGATGAGCGCCTCGGCCGCCTCGCCGTCGAGCGCGTCGAAAAAGCCCCACTGGCCGATGCCCTGGCCCATATGCTCCTGGACGAGGTCGTCGACCTGCGCGCTGATACGGCCGACGACGCGGCCGCCGCGCTCCGCCAGCCACAGCTGGGCGCGGGCATGCTCAAACCACGGATTCTTGCCGGGGGTGATGAGGCCGTGGACTTCGTCCTTGAGCGGCGGGACCCAGGCGGGATCGCCCTTGTACGCCTCCCACGCGAAGTCGACGAAAGCCTTTTTGTCCTTTTTGGTCTCGACCGGGCGGACCGTTACGCTGACGCTGCTCATGAGCGCGGGGGCTAGCCGCTCGCGGCGTTCAGCGCCAGTGAACCCTTCAATCGCCACGATGAGGCCATTATCTCGGTGCACAAGCAAAGTCTCAGCAAGCGATGACGAACGACACGGCGACCCTCGAGCGCAACGCGACCAACGCTGCCCCGGCGGAGGGCGCGCTCGCGCGCGTCAAAGACGACGCCGCGATGCTCAAGGCGGCGGCGAAGCTGACCCGCGACCTCAACCAGCCCAGTTCGAAAATCTATTGGGCCGACATGCTCGGCTCGGCGCTGCTCGGCTACGCCGGGCTGTTCGCGGCGATGCTTGTTCGACCGACCTGGCTGGCGGTCGCGGCCGGCCTGGTCGCGGTGCTCGCGCTGTATCGCGCGGGCTCGTTCATCCATGAGCTGACGCACATCAAGAAGGGCGCGGTCAAAGGCTTTCGGCTGATCTGGAACCTGGCCGTCGGCGTGCCGCTCTTGGTGCCGAGCTTCATGTACGAAGGCGTCCACAACCAGCACCACGCCAAGCGCTATTACGGAACGATCGACGATCCCGAATATTTGCCGCTGGCGCTGATGCATCCGTGGAGCCTGCCGCTGTTCCTCATCGTCGCCGCGCTGGCACCGGTCGGCATGCTGATCCGCTTCGCGATCCTGGCCCCGCTGTCGCTGCTGGTCCCGAAGCTGCGGGCGGTCGTCGTCGGCCGGTATTCGGGCCTGCAGATCAATCCCAAGTTCGTGCGTCCCAAGGCCCAAGGCGACTTCGCGCGCGACTGGGCATGGCAGGAGGCGGCGTGCAGCGTATGGGCGATTGCGCTTCTGACGATGGTCGCGACCGGCGTCGTGCCGCTGCGCGACTTCCTGATCTTCCTGGGCGTCGCCTCGGGCGTGATGTTCTTGAACCAGGTCCGCACGCTCGTCGCGCATTTGTGGGAGAACGAGGGCGACCCGATGAGCGTGACGGCGCAGTTCCTCGACAGCGTCAACGTGCCGCCGCCGGGCAGCTTGCCGGCGCTGTGGGCGCCAGTTGGCCTGCGCTACCACGCGCTGCATCATTTGCTGCCGGGACTGCCCTATCACGCGCTGGGTGAAGCGCACCGCCGGCTGTGCAAGGAGCTTGAATCGGGCTCGGCCTATCACGCCTCGAGCCATCGCGGGCTTGCCCCGCTGGTCGCCCGGCTCGCGCGGAGCACGATGAGCAACCGCGCGCCCCGGATTAATTGAGACCGGCGAGCGCGCGGCACTGCTGCCACGCGCTCGTGTCGCCCGGCCAGGCCGCCGCTCCATCGTCGTCCTTGAGGGCCACGAAATACTTCCGCGCCTCGTCCTTGTCCGCGAACCGGCACGCCAGCTTGGCGAAGTTCGCATAGTTCCACGGATCCGGATATCGCTGCGCGACGTCGCCCATCGCGACCTTCATCGTCGGCCAGTCGATCGCTTCCAGCCAGCAGCCGCAGGACAGGGCGCTCGCGTGCCAGTAAAGGCGGGCGTAGGCGCCCGTTCCGTCAACCTCCCGCGTAAGTTCGACCGCGTAACGCGCCAGCGCGTCGACATCCGCCGCGCTGCCGAACCACTGCGGCTGATAGTAAGTGTAGGCGTTCCAGTAGATGCCGTAATAGGTCGGCTCCCTGGCCGTCGCCTCGTCGAGCAGCTTGCGGAACGCCTCGGGCTTGCGTCCCTCGGCGCGGTAGACGTCCTCCATCACCGCGTAATATTCGGGATCGGCCGATGCGACGTCCTTGTGCGCCCTCAGAACTGCGCCGGCCGCCTCGATGCTTTCGTGGAAGGGCTGCCACGCATCCTCGTCAACCTCCGACGCATAGCCGCCGCCGCGGAAACACCAGGCGCGCTGGACCAGCATGTTCGCGCGGATGATGTGCGGCGCGGGGCTTGCGGGACTCGCTTTGGCCCAGTCATCGATGAAGCTCTCGGCCGAGATCTGGCAATTGGCGGTCTCCCGCGTCGGCGGGGGAAAGGCCCGGCCCAGCCCGAGATAGAATTCTTGCAGCTTCCACGATCCGCTCGGCGTCCGCTCCTTGTGCGAGCGGTACTCCTTCTCGACCGCGCTGAGTCCCGCAAAGTCGCGTGCCTGCACCAGCAAGTGGACGTGCTCGAAGATCTGCTTGCGAACCTCGAGCTCGCCTGCCCAGGCCGGCGCAGGAACTTGCGCCGACAGCAATAATGCAATCGCGGAAAAGAGACGCAAACCCGCCATGACTCGCCCCCGGCTTCGATTCGGCAAGCTCGTGATAGTGGGGAGAAGGTTTCGAACTGGTTTTAAGCGCCGCTTCCACGCCTCGACCTATTTGGCCAGCATGACGCTCAGCTGCTTGTCGTCGGGCCCGGCAAGAATCGCGCAATAGAGCTGGCCCGATTTGGTCGACGACGCATTGCGGAAATAGTGAACGACCTCGCCGGCGCGTTCGAGCGTCGTATCGCCGACCGTGATCTTGCGCACCGGCTCGCGGCCGATGCTGGCGAGGAAGCTGCCCCTGGCGACGAAGCAGACGACGGGAACCGGGTGCATGTGCTCGGGCATTACCTGCCCTGGAAGGAAATCGACGCGCGTCGTTTCAACATGCGTGACGGATTTGGCGGGGGCGATCGGGAAGCTGCCGATCGGCGTGCGCACCGGGATTGGCGCCGCCGCCGCCGCACCGGCAGTCACGAACAGGACAATTGCAAGACGTCGCATGATGGCTCCCCCCAAACTTGACTTCGCGGGTCTTATCATGTTGAGGGCAGCGCGTCCGGCGGGCCGATGCGCTCGCCGTTGTCATTTGGGCTTTTGCGCAGCCGCCCGAAGAGCTGCGTGGCCGGGTCTACCTGATACGGGACCCCGACGAACGAAAGGAATGACCCCATGCGCCATCGTGTTGGCCATCGTAAGCTTCAGCGCACCTCGAGCCACCGGACGGCCCTGTTCCGCAACATGGCGGCCGCGCTGGTCAAGCATGAGCAGATCACGACCACGCTCGCCAAGGCGAAGGAGCTTCGCCCGTATGTCGAGAAGCTGGTGACCCTGGCCAAGAAGGGCGGCCTCAGCAATCGCCGGCTCGCCCAGTCCAGGCTGATGGACGAAGCTCAGCTCGCCAAGCTGTTCGACGTCATCGCGGTGCGCTACGCGGCCCGCAACGGAGGCTACACGCGCGTCGTCAAGGCGGGCATCCGCATGTCCGACGCGGCCCAGATCGCGATCATCGAGTTCGTCGACCGCGACGTCGCCGCCAAGGGCCAGGATTCGGGCCCGGTGATGAGCGACGAGGACCAGTTCGAAGCCGCCTGAGCGGCCTGAACTAAAAGCTCCGCGTGACGCCGAAATCGAGGCGAGTGCGGCGGTAATCGAACAGCGCGATGTTGGCGCGGCTGTCGCTGTGCGTGACGCGCATCAGCGGCGTGAAGCCGGCGACGGCGGCGCGATTGAAGATCGCGCCCGCGGTCAGGTCCCAACGATGATCCCGGCGCGTCTTTCCGAACAGGAACTGCGGCTCGATCCCGCGCGTGCGGGTGTAATCGGCCTCCCCGAACAGGGTTAGCGAGCGCGACTGGTGCGCAAGCAGAAGCCCGGCGCCTGCCTGGCGCAGGCTTTCGGGGTTCACGCGGGCATTGAGCGAGGCGTAGCGCAGGGTGACGCGCGCGGTGGTCGCGGCGCTCAGGGCTCTTGTCAGGTCGGCTCCGAGGGCGGTCCGCCAGCCGTCCTGTCCCGAATTCTTTGCCACGTCCTGGTGCAGGTGCGAGCCGGTGAGGCTGATCTGGGCCTTCGGCCCAAGCGGCGCGAGCAATTCGATCTGGCCGCCGATGCCGCTCGAGAAAAGGTCGCCGCCGAACCAACGCCGCTCATAGAGCGCGGCGGGACGGACCTGCACCTTGCCGAGAAGGAACTCCGGCCCGCTGTCGAGCGCAAGCTGGACGTCGTTGAAGCGCGGCTTGGTCGAAAGATCCGCGCGAAGCCCGGCATCGGACAGCAAGGTGATCCCGCCGATCCGGTCGCGCGAATAACCGCGCAGGCTGCCGGTGAAGCCAAGCGCGGGCTGGCGCCGCGCATCGGGGTCGAGCTCGAACGGCGCGATGATGGTGTCGATGAACAGGCTCGACGTCGATCGGTTGACGTTCGAATCCGGGCCCGCGGTCACTTCCACGGTGAGCCCGCGGCGTTTGGTCGTCCGCAGCGTGCTGGCGAAGCGGCGGACATTCTGCTCAACCTCCGGCGGCAAGCCCCAGGCTTCGGCCGCCGCGACTTGCTTTTTTGCTTCTTCGGTCTGGCCGAGCCGCGACAGGATCCGCGCGAGCTCGAGCCGGGCCGGGTTCGCGTTGGGCTGCTCGGCCAGAAGCTGGCGGAGGGCCTGAACCGCGCCCTTGAGGTCGCCGAGCTTTTCGCGGACGGCGGCGAGCCGAAACCTCGCCTCGGCGCGTAACTCCGGATGTGGATCCTGGGTGAGCGCCTCCAATAGTTGGGCGGCGCCCGCCAGATCCCCCTTTCCGGCAAGCTCGTCCGCCGCCGCGAACAGCTGAGCGGCGGTCAGCTGTTGGCAGTTCTGCTGTCCAGCGCAGGGATCGGGAGCGGCGGTCGAAGAAGGCGGGCCGGCCGCCAGCGACGCGGCGGCGCTCAACAGAGTCAACATGCCTGCCAGTCTAGCAGGGGGCGTCGAGCAGCGTCAGTTCTTCTTGCCGACGATTGCCCCGGCGCCGGCACCGATCTCTTGCGTGCCCAGCGTCCGCGTGAGGGTGAACGCGCCGCCGATTTCCTGCACCTGCGGCCCGAAGAAATTGCCGTTGGCGCTGAACAGGGTCTTGGTGCCGTCCGCCGCACGGCTGCGGCTGGTTGCGTTCCAGCTCGACGTGCTCGCGTCGATGAACCCGCCGCCGGTCAGCGTTCCGAACTGGATCGTCGACCCGTTAGTGAGGTTGGTCGCGACCGGCGTAACCGTCAGCCCCATTGTCGCGCTGCTGAAATCGGCGACGAGCCGGCCGTTGCCGGCCATGCTGTAGGTCTTGCCGCTCGGCGAGCCGGTTTGCTGCCAGGTCCCGTCGAGAATGAAATTGTAGTTGGCCGAGCCCGATCGCGGCACCGCCGACGCCGGGGTAATCGACCCGAACACGACGTAATTGTCGTTGAGCACGACTGGAGCCTGCGGGACCGGAGTCCACTTGCCGTAGGTGACGTAGGTGAGGGCGATGACCGGATTGGTCGCGCCTTGATTGAGGAGCTTCAGCGTCGCTCCCGTCGCGGTGTCACGATAGTAAGTGTAGGCCGCGCTCGACTTGGCCGCGACATACTCCGTGCGCGAGAAGCTGATGTTCTGCTGGCCGTCGTTGACGACGTAGGTGCCCGACGTCGCGTCGTAATGGACGGTGGTCGGGTACACGTTCGCCGAAACATTATTGCGCCCGTAAACCGTGGGGTTGCCAACCGACAGTATGCCCCATTTGGCCTGGTAATCGCCGGTTTTCAGGTTCGGCGTCGGATTGGGCGTGACCGCGAGTGCGGGCGCCGCGGCGAGGCCAACGGCGATCGAAACCAGCAAAGCATTGGCGCGAATAGACATGACGCGACTCCCTTCATGCCCGTCAAAACGGCCTTTGGGGCGCATGTAAGTATTCCCAACGCGCGAAATGGTTCATCGGCGTGCGGCGAGACGCGTTCGACGCGCGTCGAACTCAGACCTTGCGAGGGGGTGTTGGCAGGGGAAGCCGGCGCTCCCCCTGCGAAACTTACGGGTGGCCGACGATGGCGCCCTGGCCCTGACCGCCGTTGCCGGTGATCCGGAACAGCCCGCCGACTTCCTGGGCGGCCGGACCGTAGAAGCTGCCGTTGACGTCCATCCGGTAATGTTCCGGGTCGGCGGTGCCGGTGCCCGTGAACATGCCGCTGCGGTACGAGATGGAGCCGGTGCCGGTCATCGTCCCGAAGTTGATCGAGCCGCTGCCGACTTCCTTGGTGCCGGTCGCGGTTTGACTGTAGGTGATCGACGCCCCAGCGAAGTTCGCGGTCAGGTTGCCGGTTCCGCTGACGGCGTAGGCGCCGTCCTTGTTGACGAAGGTGCCGTCGACGACGGTGCCGTAGGATGCGCTGCCGGTGCGCGGGATGCTCGCGGTGGGCGTGCGCGAACCCCACACCAAATATGTGTCATTGACGCTGGTCGTGCCGCTGGCGGTCGCGGTCCGGCGCCATTGGCCGTAATCGACATAGCTGAGCGCGATCAGGGTGTTCGACGGGCTTAAGTTGAGGCGCCGGAAGCTGTTGGCCGCGGTGCCGTAGGTGCTGAAGTTGCCGGCCGACGAAACCAGGTTGGCGGGGCCAAAAGTCGCGGTCGTCGTCAGGCTTCCGGTGTCGCGCACGACATAAGTGCCCGCGGCCGAATCATAGACCACTTTGCTCGTCGCCCGCGCGTAATTGCCGTAACCCGACGCGCCGGTCGAGGTGGTCGAATATTGGACCGTCGACTGAAGCGCGGGAAGATTGACCGGCGCGGCCTCGGCCGATGCGCCAAGCAGGAGAGCGGCAGTCGCTGCAGGAATCATGATGCGCATGACTTGAAACCCCTTGGGAAGATGTCGCGGAAGTAAACCCCGGTTCCTACTTTCAGTCAATCAGTCGTGGCAAAAGGTAAAGAAAAACATTTGGTTACGACGATCGTAAGACCTGGCTCCGGCCGCTTGGCCGTCGGCTCGAACCAGCCTGAAGGGCGGCTGGAGTCGTGAAGCCTGTGGATAAGTGATAGACTGCGAGTCGCCACATCGGGGGTGGCGGGGATGCTTTACTATCGGCTGTACTTCATCGACCGCTTCAGCGGTCACATCGATCACTTCCGCGAATTCGAGGCCGCGGACGACGAGGCCGCGCTCGCGCTCGCCGAGCATTGGCGGAACGGCACCCCGATGGAATTGTGGAATCGCCATCGCAAGCTGAAGCGCTGGGATGAGATCGCGGTTACCCCGGACTGAGTGGCAGCGACCTTTGCTTAACCGCAGCAAACGCTCGGTTCACCGTTAGTGCATCGCCGAAACGTTAGGCCCGACATGGATCGTCGTGCGTTGTGTCGGCGAACCTGAAACGAGGGAGTTTGGCCATGAGGGCTATGACGAAAATCCTGGCGGGCGGCGTCGTAGCTGCCGCGCTGTTCAGTGCGGCCCCCGCGGCTGCGCAATATTATCCGGGCTATCCCGGCTACGGTTACGGCGGCAATCCGGTTGGCCAGGTGATCAACCAGGTGATGGGCGGCGGCTACGGCTACAACGGCTATGGCAACGGCCAGTACAGCCAAGTCGCGGTCAACCAGTGCGTCGCCGCGGTTCAGCAGCGGATGAGTGGCGGCTATGCGCCCTACAGCGGCTACGGCAGCGGCTATAGCTACTATCCCTACGAGAACAGCTATCCGGGCGGCCGCGTCCTCGGCATCAGCCGGGTCGAGCCGCGCTCGGGCGGCGGCGTGACGGTTCGCGGCGTCGCCAGCAGCGGCCGTTATGGCGTGGGCTATGGCGGGCAGCAGCAGCCGGACCTGACATTCAAGTGCAAGTCAGACTACCGCGGCTATGTCACCGACGTCGACATCAACCGTGCCCAGTCGAACTACGGCTCCAACTATCAGTCCTACCAACCCTACTCACAGTACGGGAACGATTATTCCCAGTACGGCTACCGCCGCTACTAAGCGTCGATCGGGACGGGTAAAAAGGGATGCGCCGGGGCCGCGAGGCTCCGGCGCATTTCTTATGCCGTCTGAGCAAGCTCGCGCGCGACTTCGGCCATCTGCTCGGCGCAGGTTGCCCAGCCGCTATCGAAGCCCATGGCCGCGTGGGCGTCGCGGTCCTTGGCGTTGGCGTGCATCACGGTCGCGGTATAGCGCGTCTTGCCGTCGCCCGCGTCCTCGAACGTGTGGATCGCCGTGAACGGAAAGCCGTTGCACCCGTCGTCGGCGAATTCGTTGGGGCGGTAACCGTCCTTCATCGTCGTCGACCAGACGATGCGTTCGCCCGGCGCCACCTCCAGCACGCATGCGGTACCGCTGAAGTCGAAGCCGTCGGGACCTGTCATCCGAGTATGGAATTTGCCGCCCGGCCGGAGCTCGATCTCGCATTCGGGCGTCTGGTAGGGCCGCGGCGCCCACCAGCGCTTGATATGCTCGGGGTCGGTCCACGCCCTCCACACCAGGTCGCGCGGCGCGTCGAGCGTTCGCTCGAGCTTCAGGTCGTATACGTCTTCGCTCACTTCGGATCCTCCTGTTGGATTTCGGCGACATGGGTTTCGAAACGATCGAGCCGCGCTTCCCAGGCTGACCGCTGCTCCGCAATCCAGAATTCGGCGGCCGACAGCGCGGGGGCTTCGAGCCGAACGGTGCGGACGCGGCCCTTCTTTTCGGAGCGCACGAGGCCGCCGTGCTCGAGCGCCTTCAAGTGCTGCATGATTGCTGGCAGGGACATCGGAAAAGGCGCCGCCAGCTCCGACACCGAGGCCGGGCCGCGGCTGAGGCGAGCGAGCATCCCGCGCCGGACCGGATCGGCGAGGGCCTGAAAGGCGCGGTCGAGCTGAAGCGAATCGTTAAGCATGTGCTTAAGTATCGCGACGGCGCGGGAGGCGCAAGACAGTTAAGCGATGACTTTAGTTTCTATTGGGGCCGCCGCGTCCAGGTCCAGCGGAAAGTCTCGGTCCACGGTGCGTTTGGCGTCGAGTTGAGCCGGATCGATTCGGTGTGAAGAACGGTCGAACGATCCGCCGACGGCTGGTCCATGATCCGTTCGGTCGCGGGCGCGCCTTCGTGGTCGCCGGGGAGATAGCCGATCCAGGCCTGCTCGGCGTCGCTCCACGTCAAAGTGTACCGCGGTTGGCCGGGCCAGTTGCTGTCGAACAGCAGCACGTCGAAGCCGGGGCTCTTGGCGTCCTTGTGAATATTGTGCTCGATGGTGCGCAGCCGGCCGTCGCGATTGCGGTAGAAGCGCACGGCGCAGCGAATGTAGGTCGATTTCAGCTCGGCCGTGCAGCCGATCGTGCTGGTTTCTCCGACGGGGGTGGCGCCCGGCTGGAAGGCTGCCGTGTACGTGCTTTGGGCAGTCCAGTTCCCGACGAGGTAGGCCATCGGCGCAAGCGGGCTGTCGGCGGCGATCGCCGAGCCGCCGGGCGCGAGCACCCGGAGCAACCGCCCGTGGTCCTCGTCGGTCAGGATATAGAGATTGCCGTCGGGTGCGACGCGGATGTCGCGAATGCGAGCCTTGAGCCCGGTCAGCCAACGGCCTTCCTCAGCCAGGAGGCCGGTCTTCTCCCCAATCCTGACCTGCGCCATCATGCGGAAGGCGAGCGAGCCGATCAGCAGGCGTCCCTCCCATTCGGGGTGGAGCGCGCCATGATAAATGGCGAGGCCCGACGGCGCGATCGACGGCGCCCAGAAGAAGCGCGGATCGGTCAACCCGTCGACATGCTGGCGATCGGTGATCAGCTCGCCGCTGTAATCGATGCCGAACGAAGCGCGCGGCCAGCCATAGTTGCGCCCGGCGACCAGCTCGTTGATTTCGTCGCCGCCGCGGGGCCCGTGCTCATGTTCCCAGATCGTGCCGGTGACGGGATCGCGGGTCAGGCCCTGGGGGTTGCGGTGACCGAGCGTCCATATCTCGGGCGCATAGCCGGCACGGCCGACGAACGGGTTGCCCGGCGGTACCCCGCCGTCGCGGGTCAGGCGCAGGATCTTGCCGAGATGGGTCGACGGGTCCTGCGCGCGGTCGCGATAGGCGAAGCCGTCGCCGACGGTTAGCAGCAGCGTCTTGTCGGGCAGGAACAGCAGCCGCCCGCCGGGATGCGAGCTGTCCTTCTTGGCGGTGTTGGTGCGGAAGATGACGCGGCCGTCCGCGAGCCGGTCGCGCTCGAGGCGCGCCTTCCAGATCGCGGTGCGATTCTCTCCCTGCGTCCCTTCCGCAAACGCGAGATAGATCATGTGGTTGGCGGCGAAGTCGGGGTCGAGCACGATGTCGAGGAGGCCGCTGTCCTCCTTGGCGAAGACGTTCGCCGGGCCGCCGGGCAGCGCCGGCGTCGCGCTCCCGTTGGGGGCGATGATCCGCACCCCGCCGTGCTTTTCACTAACCAGGAACGATCCATCGGGAAGGAACGCGAGCGACCAGGGGGCGGCGAGCAGCGGACCGACTTGCTCGACCTCATAGCGGTCGACCGGCGGGATCGGCACGCGATCGATCGCCACCGCCTGCTGCCGCGCCGTCAACTGCGCAAAAGCCGGGGAAATCGCCGAGCCGGCCAGCAACAAGCTGGCCCACACACTCCGGCTGTTCATCGAAATCCTCCTCGTTGGGGAGGCGAAACTTATTTGCGGTCGCCGGTGGATGCGGGCAAAAACCTCTGTCGAATGATGGATTTCGTCATTGTGGGGAAACGCCGTGGACGCGCTCGACCGTCGCATTTTGAGAGTGGTTCAGCAGGACTGCTCGATGAGCGCGGCGATGCTCGCGGATCGCTGCGGAACCACCGAATCGACCGTGCTGCGGCGAGTCAAAGCGCTGACGAAGGCGGGCATCCTGTCCCGCGCCGTCATGAAGGTCGCGGCCGAGAAGGTTGGCCGCGGACTGACGATCATCCTGTCGGTCAGGCTGGAGCGTGAGACGGCGTCGCAGGTGGAAGCGTTTCGGCGCAGCATTGCCGAGCATCCGGACGTGCTGAGCTGCTACTTCGTTACCGGCACCTGGGACTATCTCATCATCCTCAACGTCGGTGCGATGGGCGACTATGACCGCTTCTTGCGGGAGATGGTCGTTGGGCAGTCGGTCATGGTCGCGTCCGAAACGCATGTCGTGATCCAGGCCATCAAGGCCGACGGCCCGGTCGCGATCGACGAACCCGCGCCCTGACCTCCGCTTGGGTTTACAGGAGCGGCGCTCGCCACTAACCGCCCGCCATGACGGTCCAGCACCCAGAATCCATCCTCATCGTCGACTTCGGCAGCCAGGTGACGCAGCTGATCGCGCGTCGCGTCCGCGAGGCCGGCGTCTATTGCGAGATCGCCCCGTTCAACAGCGCCGACGAGGCATTCGAGCGCTTGCGGCCCAAGGGCATCATCCTGTCCGGCGGCCCCAATTCGGTGATGTGGGAGGACAGCCCGCGTGCGCCGCAGCATTTCTTCAGTCGTGGCCTGCCCGTGCTCGGCATCTGCTACGGCCAGCAGGCGATGGCCCAGCAATTGGGCGGCCGGGTCGCGCCGTCCGACAACCGCGAGTTTGGGCGCGCCTTCATCGAGATCATCGATGAGAGCGCGCTGTTCGACGGCCTGTGGAATATCGGCGAGATCCACCAGGTATGGATGAGCCACGGCGACCGCGTCGAGCAGCTGCCCGAGGGCTTCAAGATCGTCGCCCGGTCCGAGGGCGCGCCCTACGCGATCGCGACCGACGAGGACCGGCGCTTCTATTCGACCATGTTCCATCCCGAGGTCGTGCACACGCCCGACGGCGGCAAGCTGCTCGCCAATTTCGTCCGTCATGTGTGCGGCTGCACGGGCGACTGGACGATGGCGGGCTTCAAGGACGCCAAGATCGCCGACATCCGCGACCAGGTCGGTAGCGGTAAGGTCATCTGCGGCCTGTCGGGCGGGGTCGACAGCGCGGTCGCGGCGGTGCTGATCCACGAGGCGATCGGCGACCAGCTGACCTGCGTGTTCGTCGATCACGGGCTGATGCGGCAAAGCGAGGCGGAGCAGGTCGTGTCGCTGTTCCGCAACAGCTACAACATCCCGCTGGTCCACGTCGACGCCAGCAAGGACTTCCTTGGCGGTCTTGGGGGAGTCACCGATCCCGAGGCCAAGCGTAAGTTCATCGGCGCGGAGTTCATCAATGTGTTCGAAGCCGAGGCGAAGAAGATTGGCGGCGCGGACTTCCTGGCGCAAGGTACGCTTTACCCCGACGTGATCGAGAGCGTCAGCTTCACCGGCGGACCGTCGGTGACGATCAAGAGCCACCACAATGTCGGCGGCCTGCCCGAGCGGATGAACATGAAGCTGGTCGAGCCGCTGCGCGAGCTGTTCAAGGACGAGGTGCGCGAGCTCGGCCGCGAGCTCGGTCTGCGGGAAGCCTTCGTCGAACGTCATCCGTTCCCCGGGCCGGGCCTCGCGATCCGCATTCCCGGCGAGGTCACGCAAGAAAAGTGCGACATCCTGCGCAAGGCGGACGCCATCTACCTCGAGGAGATCCGCAACGCCGGGCTGTACGACGCCATCTGGCAGGCGTTCGCGGTGCTTCTGCCGGTGCGCACGGTCGGCGTGATGGGCGACTATCGGACCTACGATTCCGTCTGCGCGCTCCGCGCCGTGACCTCGGTCGACGGAATGACGGCGGACATTTATCCGTTCGACGCGGCGTTCCTGAGCCGCGTCGCGACGCGCATCGTCAACGAAGTGCAGGGCATCAACCGTGTCGTCTACGATTATACGTCCAAGCCGCCCGGCACGATCGAATGGGAGTGACCGCGACATGCACCGCTCGCGCATCAACGGCATATTGATCGATTGCAACGTCGACGACCTCCAGGCGGCGGCGCGGTTCTGGGCCGAGGCGCTCGGCCGCCCGGTCGACCCCGATCATCCGGGGACGCGCGGCAATTATGTAATGCTCGAGAACCGGCCGGATCAGATCAGCATCGAGATTCAGCGCGTCGAGCACGAGAGCCGTGTCCACATCGACATCGAGACCGACGACATTCCCGCGGAGGTTGCGCGGCTCGAGAAGCTCGGCGCCACGGTCGACCAGCGCCTCGAGCGCTGGATCGTCATGCGTGCGCCGAGCGGGCAGCGGTTCTGCGTCGTTCGGGTGCAGCGCGACGGCTTCGACAAAGACGCGAATAACTGGGGCTAGTTCGCACAGCGTCGCTGGGGGGCAATCGCGATGGGGATGTTCGATTATGTGATGGTGCTGGCCTCGGTCATCATCGGCCTTGGCGTCACGCATTTGCTGACCGGCGTCGCGAGCATCATTCAGCATCCCGACCGCGGCAAGATCTACTGGATCCACCTGTTATGGGTCGCCGCGACCTTCCTCCGCGCGATTTTTTGGTGGTGGTTCGAGTTCGCTTATTCGGGCGCGACCTGGACCTTCGGGCTGTACTTCTTCGTGCTCTGCTATGCGCTGCTGATCTATTTGTGGTGCGCGCTGCTGTTTCCCAGGGACCTCGCCGGCTATGACGGCTACCGGGATTATTTTTACTCGCGGCGGACCTGGTTCTTCGGGGTTGGCCTTGCCGCCGATCTCGCCGACGTCGCCGATACCCTGGCCAAGGGCCTGGGGCATTTCCTCGCCCTCGGCCCGATCTACCTGATCGGCCAGGCGGTCTTGATCAGCTTTTTCATCATCGCGCTGCGGACCCGCAACGAGCGCTTCCACGCCTGCTTCGCGATATTCGCCGTGGCCTGGCTGCTGATCTATCCGCTGACCAACTTCGACACGGTTCAACAAACCGCGATTGGCGTCGCCCATCAATAGCTTCGCAGGCCAAATCGCGCAAAAGGCTACGATTCAGCGATCTTAAGCCACTTCCGCCCTCCGCCTCCCTAGGTTAGTTTTGGGCTCACCATGTTGGCCCCTGTCCTGACCCGGCTAAGCGAGCCGATCGGCGATGCCTGGCGTCGTCCGCTGTCGATTCTCGAGACAGTCTATGTTGGCGTGGTGCTGTTCTTGGTCGGCACTGCTTACTGCCAGCTCTATTGCGCGCTGGCGATGCCGGCGATGGACGGCATGGCGATGCCGGTGACTTTGTCGATGTGGCGGTCGGCCGTCGAGACCGTCCCCGCGCTGATTGCATTCGAATTGTCCAAGCGCGCGCTGAGCCGTGGCACCGACGCGCGAGCGCTTGCGGAAGTCGCCGCGGTGCTCGCTCTTTCGGCAGTCGCGGCAGCAGCGCTGACCTATGCCTGTCACGGCTTTTTCTTCCATTCGGCGATGCCGCTGAGACCGGTGATCGCGGACCGCCTGCCGGGGATCACTTTGACCGCGATCGCGATCGCCTGGGCAAGCCGACAGGCGCGGACACGCGGGCTGGCGCAGGGTGCAGCGAACGGCGCGTTGCCGCCGTCCGACTATATCGATTGGGTGCGGGCGGCGGGAAATTATGTCGAAATCCGAGTCGGCGGCCGGAGCGTGCTTCGGCGCATGACCATGGCGCAGGCCGAACAGGCGCTCGCCGGCAAGGCGTTCGTGCGGGTTCACCGCTCGCTGCTGCTCAACCGCGCGCGGATCGCCGGCCTCGACCGCGACGAACGGCCGCGCCACGTTCGCCTGACCGATGGCAGCGTGGTCAAGGTCGGCGACGCGTACCGCGCCAATCTTCACTGAGGCTTTCATCCCTCGATCACATTCCATTGGCTCGAATCCGATCGGCTCGGTTCATTGGTCCGAGAAGCGTTGAAGGGGATGTGGAGATGATCGCAGTTCTGATCGCGATTGCGGCCTCCGACCCGACGGTGGTCGTCCATCAGTTGATCGATGGTTGGCGGGAGGCGGATTCAGCCAAAGCCACGGCGACCTGGGCACCGCAATTCCGGCTCTTCACGCTGCGCCAGGACGGCGATGGCAAGCGGCTCGAGGAGGACACGCCCAAACATCTTTCCAAGGCGATGGCAGGACTGAAGCCTGGTGACTGGGACATCCGTCTCGGCGAAGCCGTGCTTCAGCAGGACGGAACCGGAATCGCGACCCTGTGGGCGCCTTACACTTTCTATATGTCGGGCAAGAAGAGTCACTGCGGCATCGAGAATTTCACGCTCTACCGCCTCAATGACGGCTGGAAGATCGTCCAGTTTGCCGACACCCATTTGTGGAACGGAAGCGAGGCGCAATGCATCGACCGGCCTGCCGACCATCGTTAAATTTTACTTATTAACCAAGCAGTTAACGCCACATGAGATATTGACGAGGCTGCGGCTTTGCGCTGAGACGGTTCCCGCTTCACTCGGGGTTTGCACAAATGTCCAAATGGCGGGTTTCAATCTTGGCCGGTTTGGCGCTGCTCGCCGGTTGCTCGACGGCTCCGCAACGAGTGGCGGTGGCGCCGCCGCCGCCGCCGAAGGTCGCCAGGCCCGAGCTGCCCTATCGCTGGACGCAGGGCAACGCGCCCAAGGCCTGGGAAGAAGCGGTCGCGGTGTTCGGCCCGTTACGGCTTCGGCCCGGCCAATATCGCTGGGCGGCGACGATCCCGGAAACCGGCGATACCCATGTCGTGATCGATACCTTGACCCAGCTGCTCTACGTCTATCGCGACGACAAGCTGATCGGCGTGGCCACTATTTCCAGCGGCAAGAAGGGCCGCGAAACGCCGCTCGGCTTCTGGTCGGTAATGAACAAGCAAGTGAAGGGCTACAGCCGCAAATACGACAATGCGCCGATGCCTTTCATGCAAATGTACGATTCCAAGGGGATAGCCTTTCACGCCGGTCCGAACCCGGGCTATCCGGCGAGCCACGGCTGCGTCCGGCTCCCGTTGAAGTTCGCGGAGAAGCTCTACACCCTGACCAAGGTCGGCTCGAAAGTCGTCATTGAAGGCTAGGCGACGGTTCGTCGCGACGTAGCGGAAGGTCGATCGCGGTAATCAGTCCGGGGGCATTGTCCTCGAGCCGCAGCTGGCCGTCGTGGAGGTGCGCGATGGCTTCGGCGAGCGCGAGGCCGAGGCCGGCCCCTTCGTCGGAGCGACTCGAATCGAGCCGCCCGAACCGCTTGCGGGCTTCGCCGCGGCGATCGGTCGGAATGCCGGGACCGCGATCGCCGACCTCAATGCGAAGATGCTGGTCGACCGGACGAACGGCGACGCTGATCTCACCGCCGGCGGCGCC
Source organism: Sphingomonas sp. URHD0057 (assembly GCF_000620665.1). Lineage (GTDB taxonomy): Bacteria > Pseudomonadota > Alphaproteobacteria > Sphingomonadales > Sphingomonadaceae > Sphingomicrobium. Next base: position 566,891 of record NZ_JIAU01000005.1, read on the forward strand.
GTAGCGGATTGCATTTTCGATCAGGTTGCTGACGGCTTGCGACAGCAATTGGCGATGGCCGAACAGGGCGACCGGCTCGCCCGGCTTGTCATAGCGCAGGATTGCGCCCGCCTCCTCGGCCAGGGGCTCGTACATCTCGACCAGCTTGGCACCGAGCTCGCGCGCGTCGAACCAGGTGAACTGGTTGCGCCCGGTGAGCGCCTCGGACCGGCTGATCTCGAGCACGGTGCTCAAAATGCGCATGAGAATGTCCGACTGGCGGAGGACGCTCGTCAGCAGCTCGTCCTGCTCGGCAGGATCGCTCGACTCCGCCGCCGCCTGAGCCGCGGCGCGGAGCCGGCTGACGGGCGTGCGCAGGTCGTGAGCTACCGAATCGGTGAGGATCCTGAGCTCGCCCATGAGCTGGCTGATGCGATCGAGCATGGCGTTGATCTGCAACCCCAAGCGGTCGAATGCGTCGCCGCTGCCCGCCAGCGGGATGCGTTGGCTGAGATCGAGCGCCGTAATGCGGTCGGTGACCGCGACGATGCCCTTGATCCGATGACCGACATATTTGGCGACGATCCAGCCGCAGGCGAGGCCAAGCAACGCTGCCAGGACGGCCGCGACCGGAAGCGAATCCTCGAGCGCGTCGAGTAGCTGGGCATTGGTGCGCCAATGGATGAAGCCGACCACCGCGACGTTGGACAGGAGGGCGAGCAGGCCGGCGAGAAGCGCGACCCGCGCCGTGGTGGGCAGCGGCTTTTTCATCGTCAGGCGGCGAGCATATAGCCCGCGCCCCGCACGGTGTGCAGCAACGGCTTTTCGAACCCGTCTTCGAGCTTGCGGCGAAGGCGGCTCACGTGAACGTCGATGACGTTCGTGCCCGGATCGAAATGATAGTCCCAGACTTGCTCAAGCAGCATGGTGCGGGTGACGACGCGCCCTTCGTTGCGGGCGAAATATTCGAGCAGCAGATATTCGCGCGGCTTGAGGTCGAGCTTCCTGCCGCCGCGCTTGACGGTTCGCGACAGCGGATCGATTTCGAGATCGCCCACGGTCAGCCGATGATCGGCCGGGTTCAGGCGCGCTTCGCGCCGCCGCAGCAACGCATTCACCCGCGCCAGCAGCTCGGCGAACGAAAACGGTTTGACCAGATAGTCGTCGGAGCCTTGCTCGAGCCCCTCGATGCGGTCGCCGACCGAGGCCAAAGCGGACAGGATGAGCACCGGCGTTTCGATCCGCGCCGCGCGCAGCGCCTTGAGCACCGAGAGGCCGTCGAGGACGGGCAGCATACGGTCGAGGATGACAAGATCGAAAGTGCCGTCGGTGGCGCGGAACAGGCCGTCCTGGCCGTTGACCGCCTGCTCGACGCTATGGCCTTCCTGGGTCAGGCCCTTGGCAAGATAGGCGGCGGTCTCGCGATCGTCCTCAACCAGCAGGATTTTTCGGCCCATGGTCCCTCCGAGATATGGTTCCCCTATCAATTCCGGGCAGTTCGAAGAAGCGGCTTCCGTGCGGCGAGCGCTGGGGAGGGGAGTCGAGTCGCGCACCACACGGAAGCCTACTCGATCAGCCGCTGGTCTTAGCCGCTGGCTTCGCGGCGACCTTGGCCGACTTCTTCCTTGCGTGATGCCTTGCCTTGGCGTGGGCCTTCCGCTTGGTCGAGGTCGGAGTGACCTTGGTCGTGACCGTCGTCGTCGCCTTCGCGTTACCGGTCTTGGTCGTCATGGTCTTGGTGCTTGTGGCCGTGGGCGCGGCAAGTCCCGGCCCGGCGAGCAACCCGACCGCCGCAACCGAAGCGATAAGTGCTTTCATTTCTTCCTCCTGATTCTCCCGTCACAACGCGGGGTGGCGCGCATCTACGTGCACGGAACTCACGCGCCCGTGGCCGCAAGCTTAAATGGCGTTCATTCGGGCTTTGACCGACGGGTGTCCGCCCGGCACCACAGGGGGTGCGTACCGGGCGGACGGTCCGAGCGGCGAGGAATCCGCTCAGCTGGTCTTCTTCGCGGGCTTGGCGGCGAGCTTCGCCGACTTGGCCGCGGCCTTCTGCGAGGACTTGGCGGCCTTCATCTGGGCCTTGGTCTCGGTCTTGGCGGTCTTCGTGGCGGTCGTAACGGCGAGGGCCGGGGCGGCAACCATGGCGAGCGCTGCAAAGGTGGCGATCATCGTGCGATTCATGAGTCTAATCTCCGTTCGATTGGCTCGGATCGAGCCGGCGGCAGCCCACTACGATGATGCGCTTCTCATTCGCCTGTCGTCTCCATTAAGATGTGTTCATCGCTCCCTTTCCGAGCGCGCATCGGGGCGCTAGGCTGGGTTCGAGGATGATCGCCCAGAAGACCCGTTATGCGCTGCGTTCGCTGCTGTTCCTCGCCGAAGAGCAGGGCGGCGCTCCGGTCCAGTTGAGCCGGATCGCCGAGACTCAGCGCGTGCCCCCCAAATATCTCGAGCTGATCATGCTCGACCTGAAGAAAGCCGGGCTGGTCAAAAGCGCTCGCGGACCGAAAGGCGGGTACCAACTGTCCCGCCCCGCCGTCCAAATCTCATTCGGCGAAATCGTTCGCTCGATGGAGGGGCCGATCGCCCTGGTCTCGTGCGCCAGCGTCAACTTCTACGCGCCGTGCGGCGATTGCCATGACGAGGCGACGTGCGCGATCCGCCGCGCGTTCACCGTGCTTCGCGACCAGAGCACGGCCGTGCTCGATTCGATTTCGCTGGCGCAGGGCGCCGGTTGGGAAGAGCGCCTCGGCGGCGGCGAATAAGGGGAATGCGCCATGGATGAGCGATTCACGACGCGGCCGGTGGCGCGCTGGTTCACCCTTGCGGCCATCGGGTCGCTGCTGTTCATGCTGCTCGGTGGCGCGGTCTATGGGATGCACATCTATACCGATCCCTCCGCCCTTCCGCTCGACCAGCGCGCGATGTTCGAAGCGGAGCCGAAGTGGGTCACCTCGCTACTGGGCGTCGCGGCCCTCGTCGGCACGATCGGCGCCGTCATGCTTCTGCTGCGGCGCAAGACCGCGGTTCCGCTGCTCCTGGTGTCGCTCATCGTCGCCGTCGCCTGGGGCGTCGGCCTGTTCGCCGCGCCGCGCCTGAGGGAGCTGCTCAGCACGAGCGACATCGCCGCGGTGATCATCGCACTGGCGCTCACCTGGACGATTTACGGGTTCGCCCGCCATTCGCGGCAGCGCGGCTGGCTGCGTTAGGCAGGTCCTGGCACGCCGAACCGTGCCGGCCTAACGAGGCTTCTTCTTGCTTTTCTTGGGCGGCGTTTCCGTCGTCGCGGGGGCTGCCTGATCTGCGGTCGCGGAATTTGCGGACGGCGTCGCGGCGGTTGCCGGTTTCGCCGGCGTCGCTGCTGCCGCCGGGGTGGCCGCGGTGCCAGTCGAGGGATCGGCGGGCTTTGCCGGAGTGGCGGGATCGGCCGGAGTTGCGGGGGTGGCAGCCGGAGGCGCCGCCGCTGGCTCGGCAAGCGCCGCGCCGGCGCCAAATCCGAACACGGCCGCGCAGATCATTAGACTGGATGTGCTCATCGAAGGTCCTTTCCTGGCACCCAACTGGTTGGTGGCGTGCGGCCGATGATCCTCCGCCGGAGCGGTAAGTTCCGCCGTTGTCGACGGGCCGTGCCGCGGACAGGCTTTGCCGACCTGTCCCGCAGCGGCTAGAAGCCGCGGGCATGTCGACCTTCACCATCGATACGTCGACCAGCCGGGCGACGCCGTCGCCCGTGCCGGGCAAGCGGATGACCGCGCCCTCGATCCGCGCGCGCAAGATCGACGGCAAGACCGCCGAACCGATCGTGTTGCTGACCGCCTATACGATGCGGATGGCACAGTTGCTGGACGCGCATTGCGACATGCTGATCGTCGGCGACAGCCTCGGCCAGGTCATCTACGGCCTGCCGTCGACCATCCCGGTCACGGTCGAGATGATGTGTGCCCACGGCGCCGCGGTCGTTCGCGGCAGCTGGCACGCGCTGGTCGTCGTCGACATGCCTTTCGGCAGCTACGAAGGCTCGCCCGAGCAGGCCTTCGCGACCGCTTCGCGGATGATGAAGGAGACCGGCTGCGCGGCGATCAAGCTGGAGGGCGGCGAAGCGATCGCGCCGACCGTCGCCTTCCTCACTCAGCGGGGCATCCCGATCATGGGCCACGTCGGCCTGACGCCCCAGGCCGTGAATGTTCTCGGCGGCTATGGTGCCCGCGGACGTTCGTCCGAAGAAGCCGAGAAGATCCTTCGCGACGCGCGCGCGATCGATGAGGCGGGCGCATTCTCGATCGTTGTCGAAGGGGTGATCGAGGGTCTCGCGACGGAGGTCACGCGGGCGGTCGGCGCGCCGGTCATCGGCATCGGCGGTTCGGCGGAATGCGACGGACAGGTGCTCGTCACCGAAGACATGCTCGGCATGTTCGAACGCACGCCGCGGTTCGTGAAGCGCTACGACGATCTCGCTTCGCGGATCAGCGAGGCGGCCGCGGCCTACGCATCCGAGGTGCGCGACCGCAGCTTCCCGACGGCGGAGCAAACCTACCAACCCAAATGACCCACCCCTGGCCCTCCCCGGGAGGAGGGGGTTGGAGGAGGGGTTTTCGTTTGGCGGCGCAGCCGCTAGACGATGCGGCGCCCGGTTCCGTTCATCCTGCGTAAGGAAGCGTCCGGCATGAGTTTCCCCGGCAGAGCGGACTGAGGTTTTTGGCGCAACCCCCTGACACGATTAACGAGACATTCCTCCGCGAGGTCGATGAGAACCTGCGGCGCGATCAGCTGCGCGACTTCGCCATTCGGCATGGCCGCTGGCTGATCGGCGGGGTGATCCTGTTCCTCGCCGCAAGCGGCGGCTGGATCTACTGGCAGCAATATCAAGTCCAGCGCTCGGAAAGGCAGGTCGAGGAGCTGGCCCAGGTTTATACGGACATCGGCGCCAACAAGATCAGCACCGCGCCGCAAAGGCTCGATACTCTGTCCGAAAGCGGCAAGAAGGGGGTGCGGGCGTCGTCGCTGTTCGCCCGAGCCGCGCTCGCCCTCCAGCAGAACGATCACAAGCTGGCGATCGCGAAATTCAGCGAGATCGCCTCTGATAGCGGCTTTCCCCAAGCCTATCGCGACGCCGCCCTGATCCGTCAGACCGCGCTCGAGTTCGATACGATCAAGCCCGAGGACGTGATCGCCCGCCTCGCCCCCCTCGCGAAGCCGGGCAATCCGTGGTTCGCGAGTGCCGGCGAGATGACCGGCATGGCGCTGATCAAGCAGGGCAAGAAGCAAGAAGCCGGGCGGCTGTTCGCGGCGATCGCCAAGGACAAGACCGTCCCGGAAGGCAACCGCGCCCGTTCCGTCCAACTCGCCAGCAGCCTTGGCGTTGACGCCGGCACGTTGCCAACCGCAACGAATCCATAGGATCACGATGACTAATTCCAAGCAATTCCGGACCGCGATTTTGATTGCCGCGATGGTCGCGGCGAGCGGCTGCAGCGTACTCAAGCACAAAACCAAGAAGACCCCGGTCCTCGGTGAGCGCATTCCGGTCCTGACGACCGAGAGCGACGCGGCGCTGGATCCGGCGACCGCGGCGGCGCCGATGACCCTTCCGGCGGCGGTTACAAATACCGATTGGGCGCAATCGGGCGGCAACGCCTCCAAGTCGATGGGCCAGCTCGCGCTAGGCACCGCGCTCGCCAATGCGTTCACCGTCAATGGCGGCCGCGGCAGCAGCCTGACCGCCCGGCTTGCTTCCCCGCCGATCGTCGCCAACGGCCGCGTCTATACCATCGACACGCTCGGCGCGGTGCGCGCCTTCGACGCCCAGACCGGTGCGCTCTACTGGGCGAGCCAGACGCCCTACGATGAACGCAACAATACCCCGTCACTCTATGGCGGCGGGATCGCCTACGACAACGGCCGCATCTTCGCGACCAACGGTGTCGGCTGGGTCTCGGCACTGGCCGAGGGCAATGGCGGAATATTGTGGAAGGTTCGGCCCGGCGGGCCGCTGCGCGGATCGCCGAGCGTCGCCAGCGGCGCTCTTTATGTGATGAGCCAGGACAATCAGATCTATTCGCTCAATGAGGCGACCGGATCGACCAACTGGTCGCAGGCGGCCGCGCTCGAGATCGCCGGCGTGTTTGGCTCGGCGTCACCGGCGGTGGGTCAGGGGACCGTGGTCGCGGGCTTCTCCTCGGGCGAGCTCAACGCCTATCGCTACGAAAACGGGCGGCAGGTGTGGCAGGACACGCTGCAACGGACCAGCATCCGCACCAGCGTCTCGTCGCTGTCGGACATCGACGCCAACCCGGTCATCGACGGCGGGCAGGTGTTCGCCGTGGGGCAGGGCGGCCGCATGGTCGCGCTCGATATCACGAGCGGCCAGCGCCAGTGGGAATTGAACATTGCCGGAATCTCGACCCCGTGGGTAGCGAGCGACTGGGTGTTCGTGGTGACCGATGACGCCAAGCTCATCTGCCTGTCGCGCCTCAACGGCCACGTCCGCTGGATCAACCAGATGCCGCAGTTCCAGCATCCCAAGTCGAAGAAGGGCGAGATCGACTATACCGGGCCGATCCTGGCCGGCGGCCGGCTGATCGTCGCCGGCTCCAACGGCACCCTGATCAACGTGGATCCGGCGACCGGATCGTACCAGAGCCAGACCCGGGTCGGCGCCGGGATCAGCCAGCCGCCGGTTGTCGCCAACTCGACGCTCTACGTCCTCGACGACCAGGGGCGCTTGCACGCGTTCAGGTAGGCCGTTCCCGCGCCCGCCCGGCGCTGCTATCGGCCCCTATGCCCTTGCCCATCGTCGCCATCGTCGGCCGGCCCAATGTGGGTAAATCGACGCTGTTCAACCGGCTCGTCGGCAAGCGCCTGGCGCTGGTCGACGACCGCCCCGGCGTCACGCGCGACCGGCGCGAGGGCGATGCCAGCCTGCTCGGCCTCGAGTTTCGAGTCATCGATACCGCCGGCTTCGAGGACGAAGACCCGCAAACCCTGCCCGGCCGCATGCGCAAGCAGACCGAGGCGGCGGTGCGCGACGCCGACGTTGCCGTGTTCCTGATCGACGCGCGCGAGGGGCTGACCCCGCTCGACGAGGAGATCGGGCGCTGGCTGCGGGTCGAAACGACCCCGGTGATCGTGGTCGCCAACAAGGCCGAGAGCCGGGCCGGCGAATCCGGCATTCTCGAAGCCTTTCGGCTCGGGCTCGGCGAGCCGATCGGGATCAGCGCCGAGCATGGCGAGGGCATCGTCGACCTGTTCGATGCACTTCGGCCGCTCGTCGAGCACGAACGCTTCGAGGCGGACGACGACGAGGCGGGCGAGCATCCGCTCAAGCTGGCGATCGTCGGCCGGCCCAACGCGGGCAAGTCGACTTTGGTCAATCAGATGCTCGGCGAGGAGCGCATGATCACCGGTCCGGAAGCCGGGATCACGCGCGATTCCATTCGTCTCGATTGGGACTGGCCAAGTCCTGATGGAAGCATCCATCGCGTCCAGCTGGTCGACACCGCGGGCCTGAGGAAGCGCGCCAAGGTCGACGACAAGCTCGAGCGCTTGTCGGCGTTCGACACCAAGCGCGCGATCGATCACGCGGAGGTCGTGGTTCTGCTCCTCGATGCGACCCGCGGCCTCGAATCCCAGGACTTGCGCATTGCCGATCAGGTGATCGAGGAAGGCCGCGCACTGATCATCGCGCTCAACAAATGGGACGTCGCCGAGCACGCCTCGTCGCTGTTCAATGGTGTGAAGGCCGCGCTGGTCGAGGGCTTGTCGCAGATCAGGGATGTGACGTTGCTTACGGTGTCGGGAAAGACCGGCAAGGGGATCGATACCTTGCTCAAGGTCGCGATCGAGCTCCGCGAGGCATGGAGCCGGCGGGTTCCGACCGGCGAGCTCAACCGGTGGTTCGAAAGCGCGATCGAGGCGAACCCGCCGCCGGCGCCGAAGGGGCAGCGGATCAAGCTCCGCTACATCACCCAGGTGACGTCGCGGCCGCCGACTTTCGTCGTGTTCGGCAACCGCACCGAGGAACTGCCGGAGAGCTATCGCCGCTATTTGCTGAATGCGATGCGCCGCGACCTCGGCCTTGGCGCAATCCCCTTACGGCTCGAGTTCCGTGGTCGCGCCAATCCCTTCGACCGCCAAAGAAGCTAGCACCCGCTAAGGCAAATTTTACCCTTTTCCAGCTACCACCATTGTGGTGGGACCACGCCCGAGCGATCGGGAGCAGGAAGAGCAACAGTGAGCGACGAGCGTCCGGATATCGTCGATTGGGTACATTTCGAGAAGAGCCGGGCGGAGCTTGGCCCGGGTTTCATCCGCATCCTCAGTTACTTCAAGGAGGATGGGGTGAAGTCGATCGCCCAGATCGAAAGCGCGATGCGCGAGCAGAACACCACGGATTTGGTCCTTCCCGCCCACACGCTGAAAGGCGAGGCACGCCAGCTCGGCGCCGAGCCGCTGGCCAAGATCGCCGAGCTGATCGAATCGACCGCCCGTTTCTGCGTCGAGAGCCACCGTTTCCCGGATGAGCTGGTGCCCGAGGTGGTCGAGCTTCGCCGGCTGTTCACCGACACCATCGCGCTGTTCGACAAGGAAACCAACCCGCTGCTGACGCGCGACCGCCCCGCCGGATTCGGGCGCAAGGTGGGCAATCAGGGCTTCGGCCGGATCTGAACTCTTAGTTCCTCCCTCGCCGAAGGCTGGGGAGGGGAACCATGCAGCGAAGACTGCATGGTGGAGGGGTTCTGACTCGACGCCAATTACCCCTCCACCAGCTTCGCTGGTTCCCCTCCCCACCAGCTTCGCTGGCCGGGAGGAACTTCAATCCTTCGCCGCTTCGCTTTGCAGCTGGATGTAGTTGGGCAGGCCCATGCGCGCGATCATCTCGAACTGCTGCTCGAGCGTGTCGACATGCTCTTCCTCATTCTCGAGGATCTCGGAGAACAGGTCGCGGCTGACGTAATCCTTGATCTTTTCGCAATGCGCGATCGCGCCGCGCAGCTGAGTCAGCGCCTCGAGCTCCAGCTCGAGGTCGGCCTTGAGGACCTCCTCGACATTCTCGCCAATGTGAAGCCGGCCGAGCATCTGGAAATTGGGCAGCCCGTCGAGGAACAGGATGCGCTCGGCTAAGCGGTCGGCATGCTTCATCTCGTCGATCGATTCGGACCGCTCGAACTGGGCGAGCTTGTGGACGCCCCAATTGTCGAGCAGCCGGTAGTGAAGCCAATATTGGTTGGTCGCGGTCAGCTCGTTCTTGAGCGCTTCGTTGAGCAGCCCGAGGACTTTGGGATCGCCCTTCATTTCCGCCTCCCGCCAGTTGCGGGGCGGATGCGCTGTCAGCGGGCGGGGGTCAAGTCAGGTGGGATGACGTCAGGCGACCAGGCGAAGCGGCGGACGCTTGCCGCGCTCTTTGTCGATGATCTCCTGCGCGTAATCGAGGCAGCAGCCGCACTGCACGTCGCAGCCGAGGCAGGCGTAGGCCTTGTCCGGCGTTGGAGCGCCGTCGCGAGCGGCCTTGCGAACCTCGCCCTCGGTGATGCGGTTGCAGATGCACACAATCATGCACGCTATATAATCGATAATGCGACTTATTCGCAAGTAGCTACTTAACCAGGCCCAGTCCAACCAGCAGCACATTGGGAATGAAGTCGACCAGGAAGTGTCCGACCATGTTGGCGAGGAGATCGCGTTTCCAAAGGTAGAAAGCGGTGAGGATCGCTCCAAGGACCAAGGCGATCACCACGCCCGCAAGGCCTTGCCGAAAATGGAATGCGGCAAACAGCGGGAGCGATATGGCCACCGCAATCCACTTGCTGCCGGTGAGCGATTGGAGCCGCTCGATTGCATAGCCGCGGTACAAGACTTCTTCGGAAATGCCCGCGCGCACTACCGCGAGCGTCGTGACGGGAAGCGCGCGCGAGATCGACTGGCCCTCGCCGTAATGCACGCCCATCGCGCCATAGATCGCGAGGCAGGCGACGGCAGCGGCCAGGCAAGCCGCAGCCACCGCCACGGCCCAAGCCAACGAACGGCCGACGCGATCAAAGCGCAATCCAATCGAGGAGAGCGGGAGCTTTTCTCTTGTCGTTACTATCCACAACAAGAGGGCGGTGATCGCGAGGATCGCAAGCTCGCGAGCGACGATTCCGTTGGTTGCGGCCGGGTCGGGCGCGAGAACGCGGTGAAGCGTCGTCATCGCCGGAATCCCGAACAATGCGATCGCCAGGCCTAGGTAGGTCCATCGCGGTGCAGCAGCTGTCGCCATGCGTGTACGTTACACAACCGCAATGACCGCGGGAAGCGTGTGCGAGCGATCGGCTACCGCCTCAGGTATTTCCTGGCGATGAAGGTGTAGGGGATGCCGACGAGCACGATGTGCGCGAACAATTGGGTCGCGATCGACAGTGGCTTCGGCGGCAGCGGCGCGTGGAAGCGCAGCGGGACGACCAGCCAGTTCATCGCGAAATAGGTGATCACACCCCAGGCGAGCGCTGTGCGCCACGGCGTATCGAGCAACGCCGGGCGAGCCCGGACGAGAAGCACGAAGATCGTGGCCATGATTGCCATCAGCACGAAATGGACGGCGAGCCCGAGGATCGCGCCGGCGCCGCCCATGTCCGTCGCGGCGGGGAACGGACCGGACCCGACGGAGCGCAGCATGTCGGGGATATGGTGCCCGAACGCGACGGTCAGGATCATTGCGAAACCGATGTCGAGGGCTCCCGACACCAAAGTCGACACGGCAATCGGCTTCACGATCGAATTGGTCATTCGCATTCCCCCTAGATCAGCGATGTTGTTTGCGTATCACCAGCTTCAGCCCCGACCAGATGTCGTCGACCGAACAGACCTTGGTGTCGACCAGATGCATCGGCAGCGCAACCTCCCGGATCACGTCCTCGGTGATGTCGGTCGCGACCTTCGAGGCACGCTTGGACCAGCTAACCCAGATGAAGCCGGCGCGGTCGAGCAGCGGGAGGAGTTGCTTGAGCTTGGCTGCGAGGTCCGCGCGCGCGGTGACGAAGATGTGTGCTGCGTCGATCGGCGCTTCGGGCCTGTCCAGCATTTGAAGCTGCAAGCCTTCCTCGGCGATCTCGCGCGCCACGCTCTCCGGCATATTGTCCCACCACACGCGCGTGCCGTCCTTCAAGGAGAGCTTCTTCGCCAGCGGCGTCCCGGAATAGCCGGACGGCATCAGGCGAGCGCCGCGTCGGCTCCCATCAGCTTGGGGAAGAAGCCCTCGTGCGCGGCCCGGAGGTCCGCGAGGGAGATTGTCGCCTGACTGTTGTAATCACCAATGGTCAGCGCATCGCCACCAGTGACGCCGATCTGCTCGCCGACGACGCCATGGTCATTCAGTTTTTCGATCAGCGTGGTTGCGTCCTTGGACGAGACGACGACGTATACCGCCTGATCCTCTCCGAATAGCATTCCCGCGGTCGAGCCTGGATGGGTCTCAATGCGCACGTCAGCGCCAACGCTGCCTGCAAGCGCCATTTCGCCAAGCGTCACAGCAATTCCACCGTCCGAGACGTCGTGGACCGCGGTGACCCATCCGAGATCGATTAAGTCTCTTACGGCCTCGGCTGTCCGTTGTTCAGCGTCCAGATTGACCGGTGGGGGCGCGCCTTCCTTGCGACCGTGAATCTCACTGAGCCATAGCGATTGGCCCATATGTCCGAGCGGATAACCGACGCGGTAAATGAACTCTCCCTCGGCCTTGAACCCAATCGTCGCCGACTTCTCCCAATCGTCGAACAGGCCGACGCCGCCGATCGCGGGGGTGGGGAGGATGGCGAGGCTCGAGCCGTCGTCGGCCTTGGTCTCGTTGTAGAGCGAGACGTTGCCGCTCACGACGGGGAAGTCGAGCGCCCGGCAGGCTTCGGCGATGCCTTCGACGCAGCCGACGAACTGGCCCATGATCTCGGGCCGCTGCGGGTTGCCGAAGTTGAGGCAGTTGGTGATCGCCAGCGGCTTCGCGCCGACGGCGCAGAGGTTGCGGTAGGCCTCGGCGACCGCCTGCTTGCCGCCCTCGACCGGGTCGGCGTAGCAATAGCGCGGCGTGCAGTCGGTGGTGATCGCCAGCGCCTTCTTCGAACCGTGGACGCGCACCACCGCGGCGTCGCCGCCGGGGCGCTGCACCGTGTCGGCGCCGACCGACTGGTCGTATTGCTCCCACACCCAACGCCGCGACGCTAACGCCGGCGAGGCCATGAGCCTGAGCAGGTCCGCCGCGATGTCGGTGCTCTCGGGGATGTCGGTCAGCGGCTCGGGCGCCTTGGGGATTGCGTAGGGCCGCTCGTACAGCGGCGCCTCATCGGCGAGCGGGTCGAGCGGAATGTCGGCGACGGTCTCGCCGTTCCACACTAGCTCCATTCGCCCGGTATCGGTCACTTCGCCGATCACCGCGAAATCGAGCTCCCACTTGCGAAAGATCGCCTCGGCCTCGCCTTCGCGGCCGGGCTTGAGCACCATCAACATCCGCTCCTGCGATTCCGACAGCATCATTTCGTAGGGCGTCATGCCTTCCTCGCGGCACGGCACCTGGTTCATGTCGAGGCGGATGCCGACCCCGCCCTTGCTCGCCATCTCGACCGAGGAGCTGGTGAGTCCCGCCGCGCCCATGTCCTGGATCGCGACGATCGCGTCCGATGCCATCAGCTCGAGGCACGCTTCGATCAGCAACTTCTCGGTGAACGGATCGCCGACCTGGACCGTCGGCCGCTTCTCCTCGCTGTCCTCGGAGAAATCGGCGCTGGCCATGGTCGCGCCGTGGATGCCGTCGCGCCCGGTCTTCGATCCGACATAGACGACGGAATTCCCGATACCCGCGGCCGCCGAATAGAAAATCTTGTCGGTCCTGGCGACGCCGACGGTCATCGCGTTGACGAGGATGTTGCCGTCATAGGCCGCATCGAAATTGACCTCGCCGCCGACGGTTGGGACCCCGACGCAATTGCCGTAGCCGCCGATCCCCGCGACCACGCCCGCGACCAGATGCCGCGTCTTCGGGTGATCGGGCCGGCCGAACCGCAGCGCGTTCAAATTGGCGATCGGCCGCGCGCCCATGGTGAACACGTCGCGCAGGATCCCGCCGACGCCCGTCGCCGCGCCCTGGTAAGGTTCGATGTAGGACGGGTGGTTGTGGCTCTCCATCTTGAAGATCGCCGCATCGCCGTCGCCGATGTCGATTACGCCGGCATTTTCTCCCGGCCCGCAGATCACCCACGGCGCCTCGGTCGGCAGTTTCTTCAAATGGACGCGTGAGGATTTGTACGAGCAATGCTCCGACCACATGACCGAGAAGATGCCAAGCTCGACGAGGTTCGGCTCGCGGTCGAGCGCTTTGAGGATGCGGCCGTATTCTTCCTCGCTGAGCCCATGCTCGGCGATCATTTCGGGCGTGATTTGCGAAGCTTCGAGGACGTCCATGCGCGGCGCCTTAGCGGGCGGGCCGAGCGGGGGCTAGGGCGCGGCCAATGACCTTGGAGCGACTCCGGCAACAGCAGTAAGGAGGGTGTCGCCGGGGGACTCGATTCAAGGAGCACCGCCATGACCAAACCTATTCCCGAGGGATATCGCAGCGTGAACGTCATCCTGACGGTCGACGACGGCGCGAAGGCCATCGATTTCTACAAGCAGGCGTTCGGCGCCACGGAGATTTCGCGGCTGCCGATGGGCGACAAGATCGGCCATGCCGAGCTGCAGATCGGCGACACTCGATTCATGCTCAACGACGAGTTTCCGGAACGAGGCAACCTCGGACCCAAGGCTCGCGGTGGAACCCCGACTTCGTTGCTCATCTACACCGATGACGTGGATTCGTCGTTCAAGAAGGCAATCGACGCCGGAGCGACACAGACCATGCCGGTCGAGAACCAGTTCTGGGGCGACCGCATGGGCGGCCTGACCGACCCGTTCGGCCACAAGTGGAGCATCGCGACCCACGTCGAGGACGTCCCGTCCGAGCAGTTCGAAGAACGCATGAAGGCATCGCAGCCGAAGCAGCCCGAAACGGTGTAAGCGCGAACTCCTCCCTGCCGGCGTAGCCGGTGGGGAGGAGCGAAGCCTACACGTCGTGCCGCAGGAACTTCTCGCCGGAGTAGATGAGGGTCTGCGGACGGCCGTCGATGAAGTTGGCGAAGCTCGCCCGCTCCGGCGACCAGCTTTCCGGCCCGACGCGCCACAAATTGTCGCCGATCCCAGTCATCGGCGTGTCCGTGCCGATCCACAGCTTGCCGCCACGCTCGACGACCACCGTGGTTCCGACCCACGGGCTGTCGTTGACGTAGCGCCCGGCGAGCTTGGCGAGCGCCTGGTTGCTCGGCGGAATGGTGCCGACGCGGCCTTCCTTGAGATAGCCGAAGCTGCCCCAGCTGGCGTGGCTGACGAAGCCCTTGGTCCGGGTGAACATGAGCGCGAATTGCCGGAACCGCGGGTGCGTCGTGCGATAGAGCTCGCCGCCCCATGGCTGGAGCGGAGCCGAGACGCCGTCGGCAACGATGGTGAGCGGAGCGCCAGGGCGCACCTCGAATTTGCCTCCTGGCCCCGAATAGCGGCCGACGTAGGCGGCGGGCGCGGCCACCTTGGTCTCGAGCGAAGGTGCGTCCGGAAGCGGCTTTCCGGCAAGCGCATTGGTCAAGGCATCGACCGCGAACCGCGTCAGCAGCCGCGGCCGGTATTCGAGGAAGCCACTGACGTTCGAGCTCGCGAAAGCGCCGACGCCGCTTGCCGTGTCGACGTGGAACGAGGATGAGAAAGCGACCATCCCGCCGGTATGGTGAAGGTAGGAGCGGCCGGCGTTGGCGACGTGCATCAGCCCGTTGCCATAGGTCATTCCGGCGGTGTCGCTGGGCACGGCGTGGGTGGTGAAGGCCGTCGCCTGCTCGGGTGACAGGCCGAGGCCGCCGCGGCCCTGCGCGGCATTGGCCAGCGTGCGCAGGAAGGGCATCATGTCTTGTGCGGTCGATGCGACGCTTCCGGCGGCAAAGGTTACGTCGACCCAGGCGCCCGGAGCAAGCGGAGCGCCGCGTGCCCACGGCGCGGTCGGATCCGCGGCCTCGTACCCTTGCGCGTACAAGGTCCGGTCGGCGCCGACGATGGCGCCGTTGCTACGCTTCATCCCAAGCGGGCGAAAGACGCGGTCGGCGAGCAGCTGGTCGAGCGGCTTGCCGCCGAAATGCTCGGCGAGCTTGCCGAGCATGTCATAGGCGGTGTTGGAATAATGCCAGTGCGCGCCCGGCGCGTAGGCGGTTCGCTGCCCGCCTTCGAGCCACAGCGGCTCATCCCCCGGCAGTCCCGCGACGTGATCGAGCATGTGCTGGACGCTGATCGCGTTTCCGGCGGGAAGCGGAAGTGCCGGGAGCAGGTCGCTGGCCCGGTCGGACAGGTTGAAGCGGCCCTCGCCGGCAAACTGGTGAAGCAGCGTTGCGGTCATCACTTTGCTGATCGAGCCGATCTGGAACAAGGTGTCGGGCGTGATCGGAGTGCGCGCTTCGCGGTTCGCGTAGCCGAAGTCGAGGACCGTGGAGAAGCCGTCGGGCGCGGTGAGGCCAAGGGTCATCCCCGGGATGCCGAGATAAGCGAGATGCGCCTCGCCATGCGCGCGGATCGCTGCCAGCGCCGGCTCGAGGCCGGGCCTAGTGCCTGCGCTCGATTGCGCGAAAGCGCGAGCGCCGAGCTGGCTGCCAAGTGCGAGGCCGACCGCCCCGCGGGTGAATCCGCGCCTAGTAAGTTTCATTGATGATGGCCTCCGCAGCCCCGGTTGATCAAGGGCCGCGGAGACACTGTCAAGCGAGGCTCAGGCTTTGCAGCTCTGGCCGTTGTAGGCGATGGTCGACGCCTTGGCGTCGCCTTTGAGCTCGGCGCCCGGCGTGACGGAGGTCCCGACCTCGTCGCGGGTCTTCTTCACGCGAGCCGTGCCGTCCGACAGCCAGTCGATATAGACGAGGCTGTTGTCCTTGCAGCGATACGACTTGCTGGCGGCGACCGAGGGCGGCAAGGCCACCGGCTCGTTCGAGACATTGGTGTCGTCCCCTTCCGGGCCGCCGGCGACGATCGTGTGGTCTTCCTTGTTACAGCCGGCTAGCGCTGCGGCCACGCCAAGGGCGATGAGCAGGGGGGTGCGAGTCATGATTTCCGCCCTTCGCGGCGCGACGGTCAAAGTCAAGGGACGTGCTTGCATAATGTCGGTGTGGGACATAGCTTCGCCGACTACATGCCGTATCAAGCCGGAAGCAGCGCCCAGCGCATCCGCATCGGCCTGACCGGGCTCGCCTTCGCCTTCCTCCTCGTGCTTCTCGGCTCGATCATCAGCAAGTCGGGGCACGACAATTCGGTCAACAACGCGCAGCAGAGCGCCAGCAACGAGCCGAGCGAACCGCTCGCCGAGCTCGGCGTCGCGCCCGGCGCATCGGACGCCTCGACCAACAACCTCGCGTCCAACAAGCAGTGACGCGGGCGCGCCTGCGCGCGCTCGGCCTCGCTGTCGTCTGCCTGGCCATTGCCGCATATGCGTTTGCGCAGTTGCGGCGCCCGGCGCCAGCGTCGGAGCGGCCCGCCCTTCTGCTGCTCACCAGCTTGCCGCTGGTGTTCGGGGAGGACTTCTCGATTGAAGGCGGCGGGTCACCCGCGTTGACTGCGCTGCAGTCGCACTATCGAGTCATTCCGGTCAGCGTCGCCAGCTCGGCCGAACTGGCTAAGGGACGGCTGCTGCTGATGGCCCAGCCATTCGCCCAACCGGCCGAGGATTTGGTCGCGCTCGATCAGTGGGTGCGCGATGGCGGCCGCGTCCTGTTGCTCGCCGACCCATTGCTCGAGTGGCCAAGCTCACGCCCGCTCGGCGACCGTTTGCGGCCGCCGGTCATGTTCGCCGACACCGGCCTGCTCGCCCACTGGGGACTTCGCCTCGACGCTCCCGACCGGCCCGGACTGAAAGCGTCGAGCCTGGGCAATCGTCCGATCGTCACGATTTCTCCCGGTTCGCTGCACGGCGGGTGCGAGATCAGCGGGGACGGAATCGTCGCGCGCTGCCGAATCGGCCGTGGACGAGCGACGGTTGTGGCCGACGCGGATTTGCTCGACGCCGGCAATTTGGGTGGTGATGGCGCTCATAATCTTGAGGCGGTGTTGCAAGAACTGGATGCACTGAAGTGATTCTAAGCGATTCGCGAGTCACAGACTTATCCACAGCCTTCGGAGCGCGGAACAGGAGGGGAACGGGGCGCATCGTCCACCCTCGAAAAGGCGCGGAATTCCGCCATTTCCCACAGTTATCCCATAAAATCCCATAAAATCCCATTGTATCCCGCACGGCGTTGAGTTACCAACATAGGCTGTTGCGCGGGGACTGACCCTCAAGACCAGGACACTGGCGTGGAGCGCGCGTGGATACGCGCGTCCGCGAGGGGAAAGTCGCGCGCTTCGAACGGGGAGTTGTTTGGGCGTGGCGCTAGAGCATCTGTTTCAGGGCAGCGCTTTGAACGCGGTCGATGCCAAGGGCCGCGTGTCCATCCCTGCATTCCTGCGCGGCGTGATCGAGCGCCGCGGCGACGCCCGCACCGTCGTCCTCGCCAAGCATGAAGCCTTCGGGTGCCTCGCCGCCTACGACCCCGCTTATGCGGCGCTGAAGCACGCCAAGCTCGAGCGCCTACTCGAGAAAGAAGAGACGAGCCCCGACGCCCAGCTCGAATATCAGCAGCGCAACCTCATCGCCTTCGCCGCCACCGAGGAAGTTCCCTACGACAGCTCCGGCCGCATCGTCATGCCCCCGATGATGCGCCGCAAGGGCGACATCGGCGACCTCGCGCTGTTCCTCGGCACCGGCGAGACGTTCCAGATCTGGAATCCCGAGCGTCTGCTCAAAGACCCGCGCATCCCCGACGACCTCAAGGACATCGCCCGGTTTCGGCTCGAAGAACGTGGAGCCGCCTCGTGACCAGCACCGGACCCCAACATGCCCCTCATGTTCCGGTGCTGGTCAAAGAGGTCATCGCCGCCCTGGCCATCCAGGGCGGCGACACCCTTGTCGACGGAACCTTCGGAGCAGGCGGCTACACGCGCGCCATGCTCCGGGCGGGGGCGGGACGAGTGATCGGTTTCGATCGCGACCCCGATGCGATCGAAGCCGGACGGTCGCTCGTCCCGGATCCGCCCCTCACACTTATCAACGAGCGCTTCAGCCAGATGGACCGAGTTCTGGCTGAACGCGGCATCGAGCAGGTCGACGCAATCGCGCTCGACATTGGAGTTTCCTCGATGCAGCTCGATCGGGCGGACCGCGGCTTTTCCTTCTCGACCGACGGTCCGCTCGACATGCGCATGAGCAAGTCGGGCCTGACGGCGGCGGAGTATCTCAATGCCGCCGACGAAGCCGAGATCGCGCGCATTCTCAAGGACTATGGCGAGGAGCCGCGGGCACGTGCCATCGCCCGCGCGATCGTCGCCGCGCGCCCGGTGGAACGCACCGCGGAACTCGCCGCGATCGTCCGCCGGGCCGCGGGTTTTCGCCCCGGCCAGAAGAGCGACCCCGCGACCCGGACGTTCCAGGCCATCCGCATTCATTTGAACGCCGAGCTCGACGAGCTTCAGGACGGGCTTGCCGCGGCCGAGCGCGCTCTGCGCCCGGGCGGCCGGCTCGCGGTCGTCACCTTTCACAGTCTCGAAGACCGGATCGTGAAGCGCTTCTTCCGCGAACGGAGCGGAGGAACGCCGGCCGGCTCGCGTCACCGCCCCGTGATTGTCGATCCCAAGGAGCCAACCTTCGAACGGATCGCCAAGCCGGTTTCCCCGGCGGAGCGTGAGTTGGCCGCGAACCCGCGGTCGCGTTCGGCGCGGTTGAGGAGCGGCGTCCGGACCGCAGCGCCGGCATGGAAAGGTGGGGTACGATGAGCGGGCGTAGTTTCCACTCTTTGTTCATGGTGGCGAGCTGCGCCGGAGCGGCGCTTGGCTGCTATTTGGTGTCCCTTCGCGTCGCCTCGGAGCGCGCCTCGCTGGAGGACGTCGAAACCAAGATCGTCCTAGCGCAGCGCGACATGCGCGTCCTCCAGACCGAGATCGGCACGCGCGGCCGGCTGGCGCAGCTCGAGCGCTGGAACGTCAAGGTGCTGGCGCTGTCGGCGCCGGCCGCGGAGCAGTTCCTCGCCGGCAGCTTCGAGCTCGCCAAGCTGACGCAGCCCGAACACAAGATCGATTTCAATGCGCCGGTGGTGTTGGCCGCGGCGCCGGCGCCGAGCCGGATGCCAGCGATTGGCGGCCCTGATACCGACGATTCAGGCGCGGCCGCGATGCCGCCGCCGAGCGGCCTGATCCACGAAGCAAGTTTGAAGACCGAGACGCGCGAGGTCCCGGCGAAAACGGTCGTTGCATCGTCCCTGACGACCGTCGTGAAGTCCGCGGACAGGCTGGTTACAGCGGCGAAGCCGGCCGATCGGAAATCCGCGGATAAGCCGGGCCTCGCGGCCGCCCAATCGCATGACAAGAAATCGGTGGATAAGCCCATCGAACTCGCCGCCAGGGCGGTGACAAAGCCGGTTCGGATTGCGAAGAACGATCCGCTCGCACCGCTTCCTGACAAGCGTTTCGTCAAGCCTAACAAGGATCCAGCACCGGCCCGATGAACGCCCCGTCGCCCGCTCTCGTCGCGCCAAGGCCCGAGCGGCTCCGACTGGTCGGCCAGCGCCGGCAAATGCTCGCGGTCATGCACCAGCGGTTGATGTTCGGCATGCTGGTCTATGCCGGGATCATTGCCCTCATCGCGCTGCGCATCCTGTGGCTGGCGGCGTTCGGCGATCATGCCGGGCGCAAGGAGGGCGTAACCGCGCTGGTCCCGGACCGCGGCGACATCGTCGACCGCGACGGCGAGCCGCTGGCGCGGACGATCGACGCCTGGACCATTGCCGTCCATCCCGGAAAGATCATCGGCGACAAGCTCGAGATCGCACGCCGCCTGGCCGAGCTGATGCCCGAACGCAGCGAGGCGCAATATTTCGCGCTTCTAAGGTCCAACAAGCCCTTCTTCTATTTGCGCCGCCGCGCCTCCCCCACCCTGGTCGAGGCGGTCAACGCTCTGGGCGAACCTGGGCTCGCGATCCAGCGCGAGCCCGACCGGCTCTATCCGCAGACCAGCCTTGCCGCCCACGTACTCGGCTTCACCGACATCGACGGTCATGGCGCCGCCGGGGCCGAGCGGGCGTTCGACAAATATCTGTCCGATCCGGCGACCCGCGGCAAGCCGCTCCAGCTGTCGATTTCGAGCCGGATCCAGCAGGCGCTCGAGCATGAGCTCGGCGATGCAATGGCCACCTTCTCGGCGATCGGCGCGGCCGGCGTCGTGATGGACGTCCATACCGGCGAGGTCCTGGCGATGACCTCGATGCCGACGATCAACCCGAACACGCCGGGGCAGGGCACACCCGAGGCGCATTTCAACCGGGCGACGCTCGGCGTGTTCGAGCTTGGCTCGACGTTCAAGCCGTTCACCGTCGCGATGGCGATGGACTCCGACGTCATCAAGTCGGTCGGGCAGGTCTACAATTGCCCGGATGCGCTGCCGGTTTACGGCCATGTCATCCACGACACCCATCCGTTCGGGCGCAGTTGCACTGTCGCCGAGATCATGATGGAAAGCTCGAACATCGGCACGGCGCAGATCGCCGACCAGCTCGGCACCAGGCGGCAGAAGGCGTGGCTCAAGAAGATGGGCTTCCTCGACAAGGTCGAGATCGAGCTCGGTGAGCGCGGCCGCGCGCTCAACCCGGGGTCGCGCTGGGGACCGTTCGAGACCATGACGATCGGCTTCGGCCAGGGCATCGCGGTGGCGCCGCTCCAGCTCGCAATGGGCTATGCGACCTTGTTCGACGGCGGCATCTATCATCCGCCGACCATCCTCAAGCACGGGCCGGGCAATCCGTTGGCGCCGGGCAGGCGCGTGTTCAGCGCCGACACCAGCTATCGGATGCGGGCGATGCTGCGGCTGGTGGTGATGAAGGGCACCGGCAGGAAGGCCGACGCGCCCGGTTATCGCATCGGCGGCAAGACCGGCACCGCGCAAAAGCTGATCAACGGCCACTACAGCCAGACCGTCAACATCACCAGCTTCGCGGGTGTGTTCCCGATGGATGACCCGCGCTATGTGATCGTCGTCATGCTCGACGAGCCCAAAGCGACCAAAGAAACTTACGGCTTCACCACGGCGGGCTGGAACGTCGCGCCGGTGGTCAGCCGCACGGTCAGTCGCATCGCCCCGATGCTCGGCGTCGCGCCCAACATGAACCGCGAACCCAACATGGGCGAGGTGCTGCCCTTCGTTCACGAAACGAAGGAGTAACCATAGGGTGCGCTTGTCCGACCTCGCGGACGTCCGTTCCGATTCCGAAGTCACCGGTTTTGTCATCGACCATCGCAAGGTCGCGCGCGGCAGCGTGTTCGGCGCGTTCAAGGGTGCCGTCTTCAGCGGCGAGGATTTCATCGGCGATGCGGTGGATCGCGGCGCGGTTGCGGTGGTGGCCCGGCCGGGCGCCCCGGTGCCCGACGTTCCGCATCTGTCCGACCCCAATCCACGGCGGCTGTTCGCGAGCCTCGCTGCGAAATTCTATGCACCGTATCCCGACACGGTCGTCGCCGTGACGGGCACCAACGGCAAGACCTCGACGGTCGAGATGACGCGGCAGATCTGGCGCATGCTCGGGCACCGCTCCGCATCGATCGGGACGCTCGGCGTGACAACCTCCGACGATCAGGTGAAGACCGGCCTCACCACCCCCGACATTGTCACTTTCCTCAGCAACGTGGCCGGTCTCAAGCGGATGGGCATGACCCATGTCGCCTACGAGGCGTCGAGCCACGGACTCGACCAGTCGCGCGCCGAGGGCGTTCCGCTGGCTGCCGCCGCGTTCACCAATTTCAGCCGCGACCACCTCGATTATCACGAGACGATGGACGCCTATTTCGAAGCCAAGATGCGGCTGTTCGAGGACCTACTGCCGCCCGGGAAGCCGGCGGTGATCTGGACCGACGATCCCAGGTCGGGCGAGGTAGTTGAACGCGCCAAGGCACGCGGACACCGGGTGATGACGGTCGGCCGCAAAGGAGAAACGATCCGCTTGGTCGAGCAATCGCCAAGCCCGCTCGGCCAGACCCTGATGCTCGAACATGACGGCAAGCCGCACCGGCTCGCGCTTCCACTGATCGGGGCCTACCAGGCCTCCAACGTGCTGACCGCGGCGGGCCTGGTGCTGGCCACCGGCGGCGAATGGAGCGCGACCTTCTCGGCAATGCAGCGCGTCGCGCCGGTGCGCGGGCGGCTCGAGCGCGCGGTGATCAGCCGCGCCGGGGTTCCCGTTTATATCGACTACGCGCACACGCCGGACGCGCTCGAGGCGGCGATCGCGGCACTTCGCCCGCACGTCGAAGGACGGCTCATCACCGTGTTTGGCGCCGGCGGCGACCGCGACCAGGGCAAACGTCCGCAGATGGGCGCGGTCGCGATGCGGCTGTCGGACGTCGTGATCGTTACCGACGACAATCCGCGCAGCGAGGATCCGGCGCGCATTCGTGCCGATATCATGACTGGCGCTGCCGGGGCGCTGGAGGTTGGCGGACGCCGCGAAGCGATCGCCGAGGCAATCCGTCTCGCGGCCGCGGGCGACATTATCCTGGTCGCCGGCAAGGGTCATGAGACGGGCCAGATCGTCGGCGACCGCGTGCTTCCGTTCGACGATGCGCTGGTCGCGCGGGAGTGCGCGGCGTGACCCCGCTCTGGACCAGCGACGAGATCGCTCAGGCGACCGGCGGGACGGCAAGCACGGCGTTCGAGGTGACCGGCGTGACCTTCGACAGCCGAGAGGTCGAGCCGGGCTTCCTGTTCATCGCCATGCCCGGCACGGTTCATGACGGCCACACGTTCGTCGACGCGGCGTTTGCGGCAGGTGCCGCCGGAGCCGTCGTCTCCCAGATAGTGAATGGCCCGCATGTGCTGGTCGACGATACCTTTGCCGCGCTCCAGGCTCTGGGACGCGAGGCGCGCCAGCGCTGCAATGCGACCATCGTCGGGGTGACGGGATCGGTCGGCAAGACCAGCACCAAGGAAGCGCTGTATGCGGCGCTCGGCCGCTGCCGGCCGGGCAAGGTCCATCGCTCGGTCAAGAGCTACAACAACCATACCGGCGTGCCGCTGAGCCTTGCCCGAATGCCGCGCGATGCCGAGTATGCGGTGCTCGAAATGGGCATGAACAACAAGGGCGAGATCGCCGGGCTGACGCGCCAGGTCCGGCCCAATGTGGCGCTGATCACCGCGATCGCCCCGGCCCACATTGAGACCCTCGGCTCGGAGGAAGCGGTCGCCGACGCCAAGGCCGAAATCTTCGAGGGGCTGGAGCCGGACGGGGTCGCGATCATCCCCAACGATTCGGCGCACCGCGACCGGCTGCTCAAGGCGGCGCGACGCCGCGCCGACCAGATCACCACCTTCGGCGGCGGCGATGCCGACGTTCATGCCGTCCACGCCGTATCGGCCGAGGGCGGCGGGAGCCTGATCAGCGCCGCGCTCCTCGAGCGCGAGCTGACCTTCACCATCTCGCAACGCGGCGAGCATTGGGTGTCCAACGCGCTCGCGGTCCTGGCGGCGGTCGAGGCGCTGGGGGAGGACGTCGCGGTTGCGGGCCTCGCGCTGGCTGATCTCGGCGGCCTCAAGGGCCGCGGCGAGCGCCACATGATCGCGGTCGATGGCGGCGAAGTGCTGCTGATCGACGAAAGCTACAACGCCAATCCGGCGTCGATGGCGGCGACGCTCAAGAGCCTGGGCGCCGAGAAGGATGTCGCACGGCGGATCGCCGTCCTCGGCCCGATGCGCGAGCTCGGCGAGCATAGCGGCGCGCTTCATGCCGGCCTTGCCCCGGCAGTGCTCGACGCGCACGTCGATGAGCTCATCCTGATCGGCGATGAGATGCGGCCGCTGGCGGAGCAAGTGATCGGCAAGCTGTCCCTCGATCTCGCCAACGATGTCGATGAAGCAACCAAAGAGCTCGCGGCCAAGATCCGCCCCGGCGATGCAATTCTCGTGAAGGCATCCAACTCGGTCGGGCTTGCCAGGCTGGTCGAACGGATGGTCAAGGAGGGCGCATGCTCTACCTGATCGCCCAGCAGCTCGGCTTCCCCGGCGTCCTCAACCTGATCCGCTACATCAGCTTTCGCGCCGGCGCGGCGAGCGCGACCGCACTGGTCATCGGGCTGCTGCTCGGGCCGTGGTTCATTTCCTACCTGCGCGAGCGGCAGGGCAAGGGCCAGCCGATCCGCGCCGACGGCCCGCAGAGCCACCTCGCCAAGCGCGGCACGCCGACCATGGGCGGCCTGCTGATCCTGATCTCGGTGTCGATCTCGGTCCTGCTGTGGATGGAGCTCAGCAATCCGTACGTATGGGCGTGCCTGCTGGTCACCGCCGGGTTCGGACTGATCGGCTTCCTCGACGATTACGACAAAGTGAAGAAGGCGCATCACGCCGGGCTCCGCGGCCGAACCCGGCTCGCGCTCGAATTCCTGATCGCCGGGCTGGCGACCTGGATCATCGTCCGCAATGGGACGACCAACCTCTATCTGCCGTTCGTCCAGGGTCCGGTCGTCGACCTCGGCTGGTTCTACATCGTGTTCGGCGCGTTCGTGATCGTCTCCTTCGGTAACGCCGTGAACCTGACCGACGGGCTCGACGGGCTCGCCACCATGCCGGTGATCATCGCCAGCCTCGCCTTCCTGCTGATCGCCTATCTCGTCGGCAACGCGCGGTTCGCGACCTACCTCGGCATTCCGCACATCCTCGGCGTCGGCGACTTAACCGTGCTGCTGCTGGCCATCGTCGGCGCCGGGCTCGCTTTCCTGTGGTTCAACGCGCCGCCGGCGGCGGTCTTCATGGGCGACACCGGCAGCCTCGCGCTCGGCGGCGCGCTCGGTGCGGTCGCCGTCGCCACCCATCACGAATTCGTGCTGGTGATCGTCGGCGGCCTGTTCGTGCTGGAGGCGCTTTCCGTCGTGATCCAGGTCGCGGTGTACAAGCGCACCGGGCGGCGCGTTTTCCTGATGGCCCCGATCCACCACCATTTCGAGCATCTCGGCTGGTCCGAGCCGACCGTCGTCATCCGCTTCTGGATCGTCAGCTTCATCCTCGCGCTGGCGGGGCTGAGCACGCTCAAACTGCGGTGATCACCGCGCGCGCCTTTGCCGGCAAGCATTACGCCGTCTACGGCCTCGCACGGTCGGGGCTGGCGACCGTCGAGGCGCTGCTCGCGAGCGGGGCGAGGGTCACCGCTTGGGACGCGAAGGAGGACGCGAGGGCCGGCACTCCGGCCCGCACGGAGATCGCAAATCTCGACGAAATCGACCTCAGCCAGTTCGACTCACTCGTCGTCACCCCCGGCCTGCCACTCAACCGCCACCCCATCGCCCAACGGGCCCGCGACGCCGGCGTTGAAATCATCGGCGACATCGAGCTGTTCGCCCGCGCCCGGCCCGAGCTGCCGCCGCACAAGGTGGTCGGGATCACCGGCACCAACGGCAAGTCGACGACCACCGCGCTGGTCCACCACATCCTCCAGACCGCGGGCGTGCCGACGACGATGGGCGGCAACATCGGCCTGCCGATCCTGGCCCAGGACCCGCTGCCCGAGGGCGGCGTCCATGTGCTCGAGCTATCGAGCTACCAGCTCGACCTGACGCAAAGCCTTGATTGCGACGTGGCGGTGCTGCTCAACATCACCCCGGATCACCTCGACCGGTACGGGAGTCTTGAGGCCTACCAGTCATCAAAAGTGCAGCTGCTCGACATGCAGCAGCGGCACCAGCGAGCCTTCGTCGGGGTAGCTGTACTCGCGATGGTTCCGCTCTATCGGACTGGGCACGAGCCGGCGATCGACCAAATTGAAGACGTTGCCTTTACCATCCAACCGGAGCTCTCACCCGCTAGGCGATTTGACAGTCAAGAGGACGTGACTGCGGAGATGACCGCACGGTTTGAGCGTTGGAACGCGGCTCAAGCGACTTGGCCGGCGCTCCAAGGACCCCACAACGCGCAGAATTCATGCGCGGCAATCGCGATTTGCCGAACATTGGGGGTTCACGAAGCAGTGATCGAAGAGGGCCTTCGCACTTACCGTGGCCTCCCGCACCGCATGGAGCGCGTCCGCGACAAGGACGGCGTTACCTTCGTTAACGACAGCAAGGCGACCAACCCGACCGCGACTGCTCCCGCGCTCGCCGCATTTGAAAAAATCCGTTGGATCTGCGGCGGGCAGGCCAAGACCGACAGTCTCGACGAATGTGCGCCGCACTTCGGCCATGTGCGCAAGGCCTATACCATTGGCGAAGCTGGCGAATTGTTCGCTTCGCTCTTGTCCCCGCACATGGCCGTGGCAGAGTGTCAAACCCTGGAGCGCGCGGTGGGAGAAGCGGCGGCGGAGGCGGAGAGCGGCGACACGGTGCTGCTGTCGCCCGCCTGCGCGTCGTTCGACCAGTTCCGCGACTTCGAGGACCGGGGCGACCAGTTCCGCCAGCTAGTGGGGGCGTTATGATCAAGAGCATCTCGGGCCAGATCAAAGCCAAGGCCGCGCTGATCGATCCGGACCGCTACGGCCGGTCCGACACCTCGGCGCTCGGGCGCTGGTTCTGGGAAATCGACAAGGTCCTGCTGCTGCTGGTCAGCGTGCTGATCGCGATCGGGCTGATTGCCGTCGCCGCGGCCTCGCCCGCCGCCGCGGAGCGCTATTCGGGGGGCAACGTCCGCTTCAACGAGCTCTATTATTTCTGGCGCCAGCTCGCCTGGATCGCGCTCGGAGTGCCGGTAATGATCGGCATTTCGATGATGCCGCGCGAGCGGGCGCGGCGCATTTCGCTGTTCGGCGCGGCCTTTTTCTTCGGCCTGCTGCTGTTCGTGCCGATCATCGGCCCGGAGCATAACGGTGCGCGGCGGTGGATCGAGTTCGGCGTCGGCCAGGTCCAGCCGTCCGAGTTCCTGAAACCCTTCTTCGTCATCGCCATGGCCTGGCTGCTCAGCCTGCGCGAAACGGACAAGACGCTGCCGATCTTCACGCTGTCGGCCGCGGTGACCGGCATGATCGCCTTCCTGCTGATGAAGCAGCCGGACTTCGGCAGCACGATCATCTTCGGCTCGGTGTGGCTGGCGATGCTGGCGCTGGCCGGGGTCAACCTGCGTATCCTGATCGGCCTCGCGGTGGCGGGCGTAATCGGGGTGGTTCTCGCCTACTTCTTCTACGACGTCGCGACGATGCGCATCGACGAGTTCCTATTCGGCACCGGCGACAATTTCCAGACCCAGAATGCGATGCGCACGCTGACTGCCGGCGGCTTGTTCGGGATGGGGCCGGGCGGCGGCACGCGCAAGTTCGGGCTGCCCGAGCCGCACACCGACTACATCTTCTCGGTGATCGGCGAGGAGTTCGGCCTCATCGCCTGCCTGGCCATCGCCGCGCTCTATCTCGGGATCGTCGCGCGGGTGCTGATCAAGCTCCTCGATGAGGACAACAGCTTTGCGATTCTCGCCGCCGCTGGACTGGCGATTCAGTTCGGCCTGCAGGCGCTGATCAACATGATGGTCAACGTCCAGCTGGCGCCGTCCAAGGGCATGACCTTGCCGTTCATCAGCTATGGCGGTTCGTCGATGCTCGCGCTCTCCATCGGCATGGGCTTGCTGCTCGCTTTCACGCGCCGGAACCCGTATCTCACGCGCTCGCCCTATGTCGTGAAGTGGAGCGGGGAGCAGCTGACCGCATGAACTTCGTCCTCGCTGCCGGAGGGACCGGCGGCCACATGGTCCCGGCCCACGCGCTCGCGGCGGAATTGCGGAGCCGCGGGCACGGCGTGCTGCTCATCACCGACGATCGCGGCGCACGTTTTCCGGGGCTGTTCGACGGCGTGCCGGTGCTTATCCTCCCCGCCGGGCGTCTCGGTGGCGGACCGATCGGCTGGCTCAAGGCCGCTCGTGCCATCGTCAAAGGACGCGCCGAGGCCAAGCGCCTCTATCGCGAGCATCGCCCTGACGCGGTCGTCGGGTTCGGCGGCTATCCGGCGTTCCCCTCGCTCCTCGCGGCGAGCGCGATGAGGATCCCGACTGTCCTTCACGAGCAGAATGCGGTGCTCGGCCGGGTCAACCGGCTGCTCGCCGGCGAGGCCGAAGCGATCGGCACCGCCTACGACAAGGTCGAGCGCCTGAAGCCGAAGCTTGCGAGCAAGGCGGTACTGGTCGGCAACCCCGTCCGCCAGGAGATCGCGCGGCTCGGCGAATTGCCGTTTCCGCCGTTCGACGAGTTCGCACCGCTCAAGATCCTGGTCACCGGCGGCAGCCAGGGCGCGACCGTGCTCGGCCAAATCGTGCCCGAAGGCCTCGGCCTGCTCCAGCCGTCGCTGCGCCGCCGCTTGCAGATCGTCCAGCAGTGCCGGCCCGACGACATCGAGCGCATCCGCGGCCGCTACGCCGAGCTCGGCATTCCCGCCGAGCTGCTGACTTATATCGAGGACATGCCCGACAAGCTGGCCGACGCGCACCTCGTGATCGGCCGGGCCGGTGCTTCGACGATCGCCGAGCTGACCGCGGCGGGGCGGCCGGCGATCCTCATTCCGTTTGCTGCCGCGACCGACGACCACCAGACCGCGAACGCGTGCGAAATGACCGAGGCGGGAGGCGCTCGCACGATCCAGCAATCGGGCTTCACCCCGACGGTACTGGCGCGCCAGATCGAGGCGATGGCCGCCGATCCGATCGCGCTCAACAACGCCGCCGCCCGGGCCTTGTCGGTCGGTCGGCCGCACGCGGCGCGCGACCTCGCCGACCTCGTCGAGCGCGTCGGCAACGGGCTCGCCCCGGTCGCGGTCGGGCCGGTGCTGACGCCGCGCGTGAAGGGTGAAGCTCCCGCCGCAGGAATGCCGGCATGATGAAGGCCTTGGGTACCGACATCGGCACGATCCATTTCGTCGGGATCGGCGGGATCGGCATGTCAGGCATCGCCGAGGTGATGCATCAGCTCGGCTACAAGGTTCAGGGCTCGGACGTCGCCGACAGCTATGTCGTCGAGAAGCTGCGCAAGAAGGGGATTTCGGTCGCGATCGGCCATTCGGCGGACAATCTCGGAGATGCGGCGGTGGTCGTCTGCTCGTCGGCAATCAAGGACGGCAATCCGGAAATGGACGCTGCGACGGAGCGGCGCCTACCGCGGGTCAAGCGCGCCGAGATGCTCGCCGAGCTGATGCGGATGCAGAAGACGGTCGCCGTCGCCGGCACCCACGGCAAGACGACGACGACTTCGATGATCGCCGCGCTGCTCGACAATGGCGGGCTCGACCCGACCGTCATCAACGGGGGCATCATCAACCGCTACGGCTCCAACGCCCGCCTCGGCAAAGGCGACTGGTGGGTGATCGAGGCGGACGAGAGCGATGGCAGCTTCTTGAGGCTCGACGGAACGATCGCGGTCGTCACCAACGTCGATCCCGAGCACCTCGAGCATTACGGCAGCTTCGACGCGGTCAAGGACGCGTTCGTCGAGTTCATCGAGAACGTGCCTTTTTACGGCCTCGCGGTGATGTGCGTCGATCATCCCGAGGTCCAGGGAGTGCTGTCTCGCATCCGCGACCGCCGGGTAGTGACCTATGGCTTTTCGGCGCTGGCCGACGTTCGCGCCGACACCGTCACTCCCGTGCCGGGCGGCAGCCGGTTCGATGCGCTGATCCTCGGACGCGACGGCGAGCGCCGGACTATCGAGGGGGTCCACGTGCCCATGCCGGGCCGGCACAACGTCCTCAATGCGCTGGCTGCGATCGCGGTCGCGCTGGAGCTCGGCCTGACCGACGACGCGATCGCCAGCGGCTTCGAGAAATTCGAGGGGGTCAAGCGCCGCTTCACCAAGGTCGGGGAAATCGACGGCGTGATCGTGATTGACGATTATGCGCATCATCCGACCGAGATCAGGGCCGTGTTGTCCGCCGCCCGTGAAGGCGCGGAAGGGCGCGTGATCGCGGTCATGCAGCCGCATCGTTACACTCGGCTCGAAGCACTGATGGACGACTTCCAGAATGCCTTCAACGACGCCGACGTGGTGTTCGTAACGCCCGTCTATCCAGCGGGCGAGGAGCCGATCGATGGCGTCGACGCAGCGGCGCTGGCGGAGGGGCTGCGCGCGCGCGGCCATCGCATGGTGCGCGCGGTCACCGATCTCGACGACCTCTGCACTGCGCTGCGCGATCTCGCGGCCGAAGGCGACATGGTGATTTGCATGGGCGCCGGCGACATCACCAAATGGGCGGCGACGCTGCCGGACGGCCTCGGCAAAGCGAGGTCGCGCAAGTGAGCGACGTCGCGACCATGCCAAGCGTGCGCGGCAAACTCACGGCGCATGCTCCGCTGGCGCCGCTCGTCTGGTTCAAGAGCGGCGGTAGCGCCGAATGGCTGTTCGAGCCGGCGGACGTCGAGGACCTGGCGCAGCTGCTCGCCGAGCTCGACCCGGACGTGCCGGTAATGGCGCTCGGCCTCGGCTCCAACCTCATCGTCCGCGACGGCGGGGTTTCGGGTGTCGTGGTTCGGCTCGGCAAGGCCTTGGCTAAGATCGAGCAGTTGGACGAAACGACGCTGCGCTGCGGCGGCGGGGCAAGCGGGATTTTGGTCTCATCGACCGCGCGCGATCGCGGCATCGCCGGCCTCGAATTCCTGCGCGGCATCCCCGGTACCGTCGGCGGGTTCGTGCGGATGAACGGCGGCGCCTATGGCCGCGAGGTCAGCGACATCCTCACCTCGGCCAAGCTGGTATTGCGGTCGGGTGAGCTGGTCGAATGGCCGCTGGAGACGTTCGGCTATACCTATCGTCACAGCGAAATTCCCGACGGCGCGGTGGTCGTGGAAGCGACGTTCCGCGGCACGCCGGGCAATCCGCAAGCGATCGGCGCGGAGATGGACGCCATCGCTCGCGCCCGTGAGGAATCGCAGCCGCTGCGCAGTCGCACCGGCGGCTCGACCTTCAAGAACCCGCCAGGCCACAAGGCGTGGGCGCTGGTCGATGCCGCGGGTTGCCGCGGGCTTACGATTGGCGATGCCCAAGTCTCGGAAAAGCATTGCAATTTCCTCCTCAATCTCGGTAGCGCGACAAGCGCCGACATCGAGGCGCTGGGCGAGGAAGTCCGCCGCCGCGTGAAGGCGAAAAGCAACATCACCCTCGAATGGGAAATCCAGCGGGTCGGGACTGAATGAACAGCGACATTCACATTGTCGTCCTGATGGGCGGTTGGTCTGCCGAGCGCGAAGTCTCGCTGACCAGCGGCAAGGGCGTCGCCGACGCGCTCCGGACCCGCGGTTGGTCGAACGTCACCGAGCTCGACATGGAGCGCGACGTCGCCGCCCGTCTCGCCGAGCTGAAGCCCGACGTGGTTTTCAACGCCCTCCACGGGACCCCCGGCGAGGACGGCACGGTCCAGGGCATGATGGATCTGATGGGCCTCAAATATACCCACAGCGGCCTCGAGACCTCGGTCATTGCGATCGACAAGGAGCTGACCAAGATGGTGCTGGTGCCGCACGGCATCCGCATGCCGGTGGGGCAAGTGATCGAAAGCGAAAGCCTGTTCAGCGGCGATCCGATGGCGCGCCCTTATGTGCTCAAGCCGGTCAACGAAGGCTCGTCGGTCGGCGTCGCCATCGTCGCTCCCGATGGCAATTACGGGTCGCCGATCGGGCGCGACGTGCCCGGCCCGTGGCAGGAGTTCGACGAGCTTCTCGCCGAGCCGTTCATCAAGGGTCGCGAGCTGACCGTTGCGGTCCTCAACGACGAGGCGCTCGCGGTCACCGAGCTGCGGCCCAAGGCCGGCTTCTACGATTATGCCGCCAAATATACCGACGGGCTCACCGAGCACATCTGCCCCGCCGAGGTCCCGGACGAGATCGCGCAGGCGATGATGGACATGGCAGCGAAAGCGCACCGCTTGCTCGGCTGCAAGGGCGCGTCGAGATCCGATTTCCGCTGGGACGATGAGCAGGGCGAGGCGGGCATCTATTTGCTCGAGGTCAACACGCAGCCGGGCATGACCCCGCTCAGCCTCGTCCCCGAACAGGGCCGGTTCAAGGGCATCGGCTACGGCGAGCTGGTCGAGCGGCTGATCGAGGAGGCGCTCGCCAAGGGATCTGGGGCGTGAGCGCCGCGCACGTCCGCCGGGGTGGCGGCCGCGCCAGGTCGCGCAGCCCGGCCAAGGTCGCAGCGCCGAAGAGGATCGCCAAGCGGCTTCCCGTCAATCAGGCGCGCGCCAACAAGGTAGCAGGATTGGTGTTCGGCGCCTTCCTCCTTGCGATCGGCCTTGTCGTGCTGATCGCGCTGGACATCCCGGCCAAGGCGGAGCGCGTCGCCGGCGCCGCCGTCGGCCAGGCCGGTTTCACCGTCCGCGGCTATCAGATCGTCGGGCTCAACCATATGAGCCGCGGTCCGGTCGACGAGGTCGTGACCGACGAGCTGCACCGCGCCGCCGAGCGGGCGGGGTCGAGCAAGGCGTCGCAGGCGATGGTCGACGTGGTCGCGATCCGG
Source organism: Sphingomonas sp. URHD0057 (assembly GCF_000620665.1). Classification (GTDB taxonomy): domain Bacteria; phylum Pseudomonadota; class Alphaproteobacteria; order Sphingomonadales; family Sphingomonadaceae; genus Sphingomicrobium. The sequence continues at coordinate 599,419 of NZ_JIAU01000005.1, forward strand.
GAGCGCCTGATGCGGTTTGGATGGGTCAAGGACGCACGCGTCTCGCGCCGCCTTCCCGACACTTTGGTGATCGACATCGTCGAGCGCTCGCCCGCTGCTTTGTGGCAGAGCAGCGGCAAGCTTGCACTGATCGATTCCGAAGGCGTCGTGCTCGACCGCGTGCCGATCGACAGAATGCCCGACCTGCCTTTGCTGATCGGGCCAGGCGCCAATGCTCGGGCGCAGCAGCTCGATCGCCTGATGGGCGAGGTGCCGACCTTGAAGCCGCAGCTCGCTTCGGCAACCTGGGTCGGGGGCCGGCGCTGGGACCTCAACTTCCAGTCGGGCGAAACGGTCGCGCTGCCCGAAGGCGAGGCAGCCGCGGGCAGCGCGCTGACCAAGTTCGCCAGGCTCGACAAGTCGAGCGGCTTGCTCGGCCGCGGCATCGTTCGCTTCGACCTGCGTGTCGCGGACAAGATGATCGTCCGCCTTCCGCGCGCGCCGGGCGAGCCGATCGCGGCCGCGCCGACGCAACCGCAAGGCTAGCTGCGCAGTGGCCGCGCCCACCGAACGACCGCTGGTCGCCGCGCTCGACATCGGCTCGTCGAAAGTCAGCGCGATGATCGCCCGGCCGGACGGCGAGGGCCGGCTGACGGTGCTCGGCACCGGCCAGCGCGAAAGCCGCGGGGTCAAGCGCGGCTACATCACCGACATGGCGGCAAGCGAATTCGCCGTGCGCGAGGCGGTCGAGCTCGCCGAACGCATGTCGGGGACGACGGTCGAAGAGGTGTGGGCTGGCTACGGCGCCGGCGGCCTCGTCAGCGACGTCGCCAGCGTCGAGGCCGAGCTCGGCGGGCATCCGATCGAGCAGCCCGACATCGACGCTCTGCTCAACGCCGGCAAGAGTGCGATCGACCGCAACGGCCAGGTCGTGCTTCACGCTCACCCGGCGCTCTACACCATCGACCGCGCCCAGGGCGTGCAGCAACCCATCGGCCTCTATGCCAACCGGCTGGGGGTCGACATCCATGTCATCGCCGCCGACCCGTCGCCGCTGCGGAACATCGACACGGTCATCCGGTCAGCGCACCTCGGCGTCAAAGCCATCGTCGCTTCGCCGATCGCGGCCGCGCTCGCCTGCCTCAGCGACGAGGAGCGCGAGCTTGGCGTGGCGCTGGTCGAGCTCGGCGCCGACGTGACGAATGTCTCGCTGCACTTCGGCGGAATGCTCGTTGGCTTGCGCTCGGTTCCGCTCGGAGCGCGCGACATCACCAACGACATTGCCTGCGCCTTCGCGGTCCAGCGCCGCGACGCCGAGCGGCTTAAATGCTTTTACGGCTCGGCCATGACGTCCCCACGCGACAACCACGAGATGATCGAGGCGACGCAGATGAGCGCGGAGCCGGGCGTCGAGCCGATGAAGATCACGCGGGCTCAGCTGATGATGGTGATCCGCCAGCGCGTCGAGGAGCTGACCAGCGAGATCGAAGCGGCGCTCAAGGATCTCGGCTTCACCGGCCCGGTCGGGCGGCAGGTCGTGCTGACCGGCGGCGGCGCCGATCTCAAGAACATCGCCGACTATATGCAGGGCGTGCTTGGGCGGGCGGTCCGGGTTGGCAGGCCCAAACAGCTGACGGGCCTTCCCGATGCCCACAGCGGCCCGGCATTCGCGACCCTCGTCGGTCTCGCTTTGCTCGCGTCGTCGGGCACCGGCGACATCCGCGACATCGGGCCGATCGCCCGGCAGGCGCCGAGCCGGGGCCTGATCGGTCGTTTCATGGCGGCGGTGAAGGGCGGCTACTAGCCCGCGCGCCCACGTGCTACGCTGCAAGCCGGGGGAAAAGTTTTTGGTCGAAGCAACGAGCGACGTGCGCAGCCGAAGCGCGGGTTTGTGGCTTACCTTGCTGCTCTCCGCGATGGTGCTGCTCAACTATGTCGACCGCGGCGCGGTCGGGATTGCCGCGCCCAAGCTCAAGGATGAGCTAATGCTTTCGGCCGCGGCGTTCGGCGTCGTCGTCTCTGCCTTCTCCTGGATTTACGCGCCGGCGCAATTTGCAGTTGGCTGGCTGTCGGATCGCTTCTGCGTCTATCGAATGATCGCGGCAGGGCTCGCGGTGTGGGCGCTCGCGACGTTTCTCACCGGCTTTGTCAACGGCTTCGCGATGCTAGTCGCACTGCGTGTCCTGCTCGGCGTCGGCGAGGGCGTCGCTTTCCCCTCGGCTTCGAAGATCATTGCCCGTCACGTAACGGCCGAGCGACGCGGACTTGCCAACAGCGCGCTTGCCGTCTCGATCGCGTGGGGACCGGCGCTCGGGATCTTCGCCGGCGGCCTGATCCTCCGTTACTTCGGCTGGCGTCCGATCTTCATCTCCTTCGGCCTGATCACCTTGCTGTGGATCGTCCCCTGGCTGTTCGTCTCCAAGCCGCAGTGGCGCAGCTATGCTCACGGCAGCGGAAAGAATGTGCCGGTGCGCCTGGTCATGCGCAACCGCACGGTGTGGGCGATGGGCATTGGCCACATCTGCAACACGTACGGCTTCTATTTCCTGCTCGCATGGCTACCCTTGTTCCTGGTCAAGGTGCGCCACCTGTCGATCCTCGAAATGACGACGATGATCACTGCCGCTTATGTCGTTCAAGGGTTCGGTGCACTCTTTTGGGGCTGGTATTCCGACCATCTGGTCAAACGCGGGTGGGACGAAGGTCGGCTTCGCAAGGGCCTGCTGTCGCTTTACCAATTGATTTATGCGGTCTCGATCCTTGGGATAGGGTTGTCGGTTTCGGCGCCGGCGATTCTGGCGTGGCTCGTGTTTGGCGCCCTATTCTCCGGCATCGGCGGCACCAACCCCTACGCGATCGCTCAAGTTTATGCGGGCCCGGAAGCGGCGGGCACCTGGGTCGGAGTGATGAACGGCGTTGGCAACAGCTCCGGCATCTTCGGACCGGTGCTGACCGGACTGCTGATCCAACAGACCGGCTCGTACCTTTCGGCGTTCGTGGTGTCGGCGATCATCGTCGGTTTTGGCGGCATCTGGTGGTGGGTCGCCTTGCCGCCCGTAAGACGACTCGAACTCGGTTGGGTCGATCCACAGATGCGGCTTGCCGCCACCTGACCTAGAGCGGCGGGTCGGCCGCCTGCTTGGCTCCGAACACCAGCGCGAGCGCCTCGTAATGGTCGGCCAGCTCGGTGTGGATCTCCGCCACTTTGGGGTTGCTTGCCGCCCGGCTGAGGTCGCGCTCGGCGCGTTCTCGATCGACGAAATAGCGGGCGTAAGCTTCGTCTGACATTGCACCGCGCGAAACGCGTGCTTGTGGTCTCGGTTCCGATCGGGCGCGCCGGTAATCATAAGCGGACCTGATTGTCGCCGTCACGATTTCAATTGGCGGCCGGCAACGCTCTTACCGCAGTCTTCCGGCATGAGCGAAACAGCCGAACCGAGCCTTGCGCCGTCAATCGTCAATCCATTGCGGGACAGCCGATCGATCGCCGAGGATTATCACAATCGGCAGGTCGCCGCCGTCAACGATCATGAAATCCGAATGAGCGTGATGACCGCGGGCTTTGCCTGGCACAGCCATCCGGAATCCGATGAAGTCTTCCTCGTCATCGACGGCGAACTCGTGATCGAGTTTCAGGACCGCGAGGTGATCTTGGCCGCGGGCGATATGCTCACGGTTCCCAAGGGGGTTGTTCATCGCACGCGCCCAAGCGGATCGCGCTCGGTCAATCTGACGTTCGAACGGCGCGACGCCCTCACCATGTTCGTCTGACGCGGGGACCGGCATGAAGACGCTCGTCGTTTTGGCGCATCCCGAACGCCAATCCTTCTGCGCGGAGCTGGCGCGACGCGCGATTGCCCGGATGCAGCGCGAAGGGGACGTCCAGCTGCTCGATCTCTACGCGGAGGATTTCGATCCGGTGATCCGGCCGTCGCACTTTCCACAACGAATGTTGGCCGCTCGGTTTGAGCCGATGGTCGAGCAAGCGCATCAGGCAGCGATAGCGGACGTGACACCCGACATCGCCAGGCATCAGGCCGCGCTGGAATGGAGTGATCGGCTGATGCTCGTGTTCCCGCTCTGGTGGTGGTCGATGCCGGCGATCCTCAAGGGCTGGGTTGACCGGGTTCTTTCGACGGACTTCGCTTATGGTTCGAGGAATCTCGATGGCCGCATCGGGATGCTGTGCGCCACCGCGGAGACCAAGTCCGAGCGGTTCGCGCCGACAGACGGCAACAACCCGCTCCATCACATCGAGCGCGGCATCCTCAAATTTTGCGGCTTCAAGGTCGCGCCATCCTTTGTCGCCGCCGAGATCTATGACCTGTCGGACGACGACCGGCGTCAGCGTCTGAGCGATTTCGAGACTTGGATCGCCCTCCACCTGGCTTCGAGGGCAATGACCGGAACGTCGAGTTGATTACCTGCGTCCTTGAATACCGCATCGATCGGGCGCGAGAGGCCGACTTCGAGCGATGGTGCCGAATGTGGCTCCGGCTCATCCCGAAGTTCGGCGGCATTCATCATGGCTACTTTTTGCCAGGCGAAGGGGCGAGCGACGTGGCGCTCGGTCTATTCTCCTTCGACAGCCTCGCGGCTTACGAGCGTTATCGTTGCGCCGCCGCGGATGACGATGAAGCGCTCGCCGCAACGCGTTTCCGGGACGAGCGCGCCGGCGTCCTCGGCTGGAACCGGTCGTTCTTCAGGCCCGTCTTGCCGGCCGAGGACAACAGCGGACCGATTTCGCCTGTGGATAAGTGAGTCTTTCGGGCGACACTTCTCCCCATATTTTTGGTCCATGTTAACTTTTTTACTTGGCTTGCGACTCGCAATGATTCAAAGATTCATGCTGAAGGTTCAACGCGTTGCTTCCGTGAGGGGGGTTTAGGTCATGAGCATCGATTTCATGCGGCCTGAGGTCGACGAGCTTCGCCCGCGGATCAGCGTGATCGGCGTCGGCGGGGCGGGCGGCAACGCCATCGCCAACATGATGCGGGCCGACGTCCAGGGGGTCGACTTCATCGTCGCCAACACCGATGCCCAGGCGCTCAACGCCTCGCTCGCCGACCGCCGAATCCAGCTCGGCCTCAGGATCACCCAAGGCCTCGGCGCGGGGTCGCGGCCGGAGATCGGCCGGGCCGCGGCGGAAGAGACCATCGACGAGATCATCGCCGCGCTCGAGGGCGCGCACATGTGCTTCATCGCCGCCGGGATGGGCGGCGGGACCGGCACCGGTGCCGCCCCGGTCATTGCCAAGGCCGCGCGCGATCGCGGCATCCTGACCGTCGGCGTGTGCACCAAGCCGTTCGCGTTCGAAGGCTCGCGCCGCGGCCGTTCCGCGGACGCCGGCCTTCAGGAGCTGCAGCAGCACGTCGACACGCTGATCGTCATTCCCAACCAGAATTTGTTCCGCCTCGCCAATTCGGAGACGACCTTCAAGGAAGCTTTCGAAATGGCCGACGAGGTGCTCCAGCAGGGCGTCCGCGGAATCACCGACCTGATGGTCATGCCCGGCCTTATCAACCTCGACTTCGCCGACGTCCGCTCGGTGATGAGCGAGATGGGCAAGGCGATGATGGGCACCGGCGAGGCTGACGGCGACAATCGCGCCATCGAGGCTGCCGAGAAAGCCATCTCCAATCCGCTGCTCGACGGCGTCAGCATGAAGGGCGCCAAGGGCGTGATCATCTCGATCACCGGCGGCGAGGACATGCGCCTGATGGAGGTCGACGAGGCCGCCAGCCACATCAAGGAGCTTGTCGACCCCGATGCCAACATCATCTGGGGCTCGGCGTTCAACAACGATCTCGGCGGCAAGATTCGCGTTTCGGTGGTCGCGACCGGCATCGAAGCTGACGCCATGGCACAACCGGCGCCCGGCAAGGTGTTCACCTTCCCGGCGCGCTCGGCGCCGGCGCCTCAGCCGGCGCCGGAACCCGCAGCTCACCAGGACGAGGCGCCGGAAGCTGATCTTGACGCCGACGGGGAAGGGGACGAGCTGCTGCTCGGCACCGACGATATCCTGACCAGCCCGGTCGGTGCTCCGCCGATCAATCCGCCCGAAGACGAGGATGACGCGGACCCGCCGACCGCTGCCGGGGGAACCCTGTTCGAACGCATGTCGAACATCGCCCGCGGCGCCCCCAAGGCGCAGATCGATGAGGATGAGCCAGACTACAAGCGCGATCCGATCGACATTCCGCGCTTCCTGAACCGGCAGAACAACCAGTAACGCGCCTCACCGCGCTGAGCGAAGGGCGGCCTCGCGGCCGCCCTTTTTCGTTGGGACGGAGGTGGAAATCGCCGAAATTCGCCCGTCTCACCCGCTCCTCCGCACGGTTCGCCGTAAACCCCCTAGGCAGAAAGGCTTTGGCAAGATTCAGTGCCCCACCGGGAGGAATGGTGCGGGGATCGCTAACCATATTGACGCTTGGCGCGACGCTGGCTTGCGGAGCGGCGATGGTCACGGCTGTGCCTGCGTCGGCGCAGGGCAGCTACTCCCCGTACGCCGAAACGCCGGCCGCGGCGCTGGCACGATATGTGCGCGCGCTCGCTTCCGACCCCAAGGATTTCGGCTCACTGATCGGCGCCGGCAAGGCCGCGCTCGAGCTTGGCGACAATCAGGCCGCGGCGGGGTTCTTCGCCCGGGCCGATGAGGTCAACCCGCGCAGCCCGATGCCGCAAGCGGGCATGGGGGCCGTCTCGGTCGGCAATGGTGAAGCCCAGGCGTCGCTCGCTTATTTCAGCCGCGCGCAGCAACTCGGCGCGCCGGTTGCGGTGTTCGGAAGCGACCGCGGCCTCGCGTATGACCTGCTTGGGCGGCAGCGCGATGCGCAGTCGGACTATCGCGCGGCGCTTGGCGGCCCGGACAGCGACGAAGCACGCCGCCGGTTGGCGCTCAGCCTTGCGATCAGCGGCGATAAGGCCGGCGCCCTGACGGCGATCGCACCGCTCATGTCGAAGGGCGATGCTGCCGCGGCGCGGGCGCGGGCCTTCGTTTGTGCGCTGACCGGCGATTCCAACGGCGCGATGATTGCCATCGACGCGGCGATGCCGGGCAGCTGGGCGCGCGTCCAGCCGTTCCTGCAAAAGCTTCCCGGGCTTAACGCCGGCCAGAAGGCGGCCGCCGTCAACCTCGGCATTTTCCCCGACGCCGGACAACCGGCCTATGCTTATTCGGCGCCGATCCAGAATTACGGTGTGCCGGCGGCGTCGACGGCGAGCGTCGCAAGCGATCGTTTGTCGGGGATCGACAATTTCCTGGCGCCTGCGGCGTCCGCCCCGGCGCCTTTGCCGGCGACCGAGTCGCCCAGCTGGCAGGGCCCGCCGGCGCCGGTCCAGATCGCCTACAACGCCCCGATCCCGCAGTCCGCAGTCCCGATGAAATCCGCCTCGGGATCGTCACCTGGCAAAATCTGGCTGCAGCTTGCTAGCGGTCCGAATGCCTCGGCCCTGCCGAGCCAGTTCAATCGCGTGAAGTCGCATAACCCGGATCTGATGGACGGCATCAAGGGCTATGTCGCCAAGAGTTCCGATCGCTCGCGGCTGGTGATCGGACCGTTCCGCGGCGCCTCGGATGCGCAGATCTTTGCCGAGGACCTCGGCTCGGTCGGCGTGAACGCTTTTCGCTGGACCAATTCCTCTTCGGACCAGATTGTGCCACTCGGCACGGAATGACCCTTCCCACGAGCGTTGCCGCGCAGCCTTCGCAGTCGCGCGGCAGGCTCTTTCCCGAACCGGCGTCCGGCCCCCGCGGCCCGCGCGACATTTTCCAGCGCGACCGCGATCGCATCGTCCATTGCGTGGCGTTCCGCCGGCTCCGCCACAAAACCCAGGTCTTTGTCGCCCCCGACGGCGATCATTTCCGGGTTCGGCTCACGCATAGCCTCGAAGTCGCGCAGATCGGCCGCACGATCGCCCGCGCGCTCGGCCTGAACGAGGACCTGACCGAAGCCTTGTGCCTCGCCCACGATCTCGGCCACCCGCCGTTTGGGCATGCCGGGGAAGATGCGCTGGACGCCTCGCTCTCCGACGCGGGCGGATTCGATCACAATGCGCACACCCTGCGCATCGTGACCCGGCTGGAGATGCCCTATCCGGACTTCGACGGGCTCAACCTCAGTTGGGAAGCGCTGGAGGGGCTCGCCAAGCATAACGGGCCGGTTGGCGATCCGACCTGGGCGCTGGTTGAAGCCAATTCGACGCGCGACCTCGAGCTTTCGACCTGGCCCAGCCTCGAAGCGCAGGTCGCGGCGATTTCGGACGACATCGCCTACGACAATCACGACGTTGACGACGGCTTGCGCGCCGGCCTCTTGCAGCTCGACGAGATCCTTCAACTCTCTCTCGTCGGCCGGCTGTGGGACGCGATCGGCGAGCGTCACCCCGGCATTGCGCTCGAAAAGCAGCAGCGGGCGCTGGTTCGCGACATGATCGGCGTAATGGTCGAGGATGTGCTTGCCGAAACCGTTCGAAGGGTGGAGCAATCCGGCGCGCAATCGATCGATGAGGTCCGCCGCGCCGGCCGCCCGCTGGTCGGCTTTTCGGATGCGCTCGCGGAGGAAGAGGGCGAACTGAAGCGCTTCCTCTATGATCGGCTCTACGGGTCCGCTGAGTTGGAGCTGATGCGCAACGAGACCCAGCGCGTCGTCACCAACCTGGCGGCGGCGTATCGCGCCGACCCGTCGTTGCTTCCGTCACCGTGGCAGGACGGGAGCGCCGGCATCGAGCAATTGCGAACGATCGGCGACTTCATCGCGGGGATGACCGACCGCTTCGCCATCGCCCGGCATGAGGAGCTGGTCGGTCCGGTTCAATTGCCTGCCGACCGCTTCTGAAACGTGACGGACCGCATCGCGCGCGATACAGGCGCGGGCGATGTCTCTTTACGCGCAATATGCCGCGCTCCTCGATGGAGTGCTTGACGATCTCGTCGCCGACGGCGCGCTGCCGGCCGAGGTCGATCGCAGGAATGTGACGGTCGAACCGCCGCGCGATCCCGCGCACGGCGACCTAGCGACCAACGCCGCAATGGTGCTCGCCAAGCCCGCCGGGACCAATCCGCGCTCGCTCGCCGAGCTGATCAAGGCGAAGCTCGAAGCGCTGCCGCCGGTGACGTCGGTCGAGGTCGCCGGACCGGGGTTCATCAACCTGCGCCTGAAGCCGGACGCGTGGCGCGACGAGCTCAGGACCATCCTCAACGACGGCGACGGCTACGGCGTCTCGACCATCGGCAGGAACGAGCGGGTCAACGTCGAATATGTTTCGGCCAATCCGACCGGGCCCCTGCACATGGGACATTGCCGCGGCGCGGTGGTCGGCGACAGCCTCGCGCGGATCCTCGAAGCGGCGGGCTTCCGAGTCACCAAGGAATATTATGTCAACGACGCGGGCGCCCAGGTCGATGCGCTCGCGCGCTCGGTCCACCTCCGCTACCTTGAAGCGCTGGGCGCGGAGATCGGCGATATTCCCGAAGGTATGTATCCCGGCGACTATCTGCGGCCGGTCGGGGTCGTGCTCGCGTCCGAATATGGCGACGATTACGCCGAGGCGCCGGAAGAGCAGTGGCTGCCGCTGTTCCGCCAGTGGGCGATCCGCGCGATGCTCGATCTCATCCGCTACGATCTCGGGCTTCTCGACATCCACCACGACAAATTCTCGTCGGAGGCCGAGCTTCAGGAATCGGGCGCGGTCGAGCGGGGCATGGCGGTGCTGCTCGACAAGGGCCTGGTCTACCAGGGCATGCTCGAGCGGCCCAAGAGCCTCGAACCGCACGACGAGTGGGAGCCGGTCGAACTGACATTGTTCCGCTCGACCCAGTTCGGCGACGACCAGGACCGGCCGATGAAGAAGTCGGACGGCAGCTGGACCTATTTCGGCTCGGACGCTGCTTACCATTGGCAGAAGGCGCAGGGCGCCGACCATCTCGTCAACATCTGGGGAGCCGACCATGCCGGGACGGTCAAGCGCGTCCAGTCGGCGGTAAAGGCGCTGACCGACGGCCGCGTCGACCTCGACGTGAAGATCATCAACATGGTCCGGTTGTTCCGCGCCGGAGAGCCGGTGAAGATGAGCAAGCGCGCAGGCTCCTTCGTGACGCTCGCCGAGGTCGTCGACGAAGTCGGCAAGGACGTCGTCCGCTTCATGATGCTGACCAAGCGCGCGGACACGCCGCTCGACTTCGATTTCGCCAAGGTCGTCGAGGCCTCGAAGGACAATCCGGTCTTCTACGTCCAATATGCCCACGCGCGGATCAGCTCGTTGAAGCGCAAGGCAGCGGATGCCGGAGTCGACCTCTCGGCGCCGGCGGATCTCGGCTTGCTCGATGACGAGGAGCTCGCGCTGGTCAAGCGCGCCGCCCAATATCCGCGGGCGGTCGAAAGCGCGGCGATGGCGCACGAGCCGCACCGCATCGCGTTTTACCTCTATGACCTGGCGGCGGATTTCCACGCCTTGTGGAACCGCGGCAACGACGATCCGGAGCGGCGCTTCCTCGTTGAAAATAATCCACAACTTTCGCGCGCGCGGCTGGAACTCGCGCTTGGAATCGCGCAAATCATCCGGAGCGGATTGGACCTGATGGGGGTAGCCGCGACCGAGGAGATGCGCTGACCATGACCGATAGCCGAGCGGCGGTCGGATTCGACCGCCTGCCATGGCTCGCCGACGAACCGGAGCGGGAGCGGCGGCAGAGGTCGGGGCGCGAGCTTGGCGGCTGGGCGGCCGCCGGGGTGCTGCTGGTCGCAGGCGCGTCCTATTGGCTCGGCCAGCGAACCGCACCGGAACTTCAGCCGCCTGTGGCCACGAGGTCCGTCCCGCAATCGACCACGGTGGCGCTTCCTGCGCCACAGGTAGCACAGCCGCAGGTCGAGCCGGATCGAGTTCCCCAGGTCGAACCGGCGCCAGTGCCGGCGCTCTCCGTGCCACGGCCGACGGTCGAGCGCTCTACTTCGCGCAGACGCGTAACGATTTCGCCGCGCCGATCGGCGCCGTTCGTGCGGTCCGAGCCCAAGAAGGAAAGTGGAACGACGCCGGCCGTGAGCAAGCGGGCGGCGGCCAAGCCCGCTGCGACTGTAGAGCAGCCGCTCCGCCTGTGGCCGGCGCGCATTTCGCAAGGCGCGAGCGGGCGCCTGGTGCAGATTGGCGCCTTCGGTTCGCGGCAGCAGGCCAAGCTCGGCTGGCGGCGCATGATGCGGTCTTATCCCGCCGTCGGCCGTCTCCCCGCCACGGTGGTAACGGCGCGCAATACGCACGGCCGCTATTTCTACCGCTTCCAGATCGGCACCACCTCGCAAGCCCATTCCGAGGTGTTGTGCCAGCGCATGGAGCACATCCGCTTCAGCTGCGCAGTCGTCGGCCTGCCCGGCGCCAGGAAAGCCGTGGAGCGGTGAGCGAGCAACCTTCGGCTTATGACGACGGCCAGCTGCCGTGGCTTCAGGCCGTCGACGACGAGGACGAGCCGCGCGGCATCTCTGCCCGCAAGATGCTCGCCGCCTTGCTCGTCGTGCTGGTGGCGGCCGCCCTGGTGGCGGGAACATTCTTCTGGCTCGGCCGCCGCGACGTCGTTAGCGCCGGTCCGCCCGAGCTGATCCGCGCCGAGCCGGGGCCCTATAAGATCAAACCGCCGAATCCCGGCGGCCTCAATGTCGCGGGGGAGAGCGAGACCGCGTTCGAAACCAGCGCCGGCGAGGACAAGGATGCGCAACTCGACCTCAACGCCGTGTCCGAGGCGCCGGTCGCCAAGCCGAAGCCCGAGCCCAAGCCGGCCGGGCCGGTGGCGGCCAAGCCGCCCGCACCTCCTGAGCCCAAGCCGTCCGGCGCGCCCGGAAGCGTGGTCCAACTGGGCGCCTTTGCCAACCAGGCACAGGCCGAGCGCGCCTGGACTGCGCTCTCGGCGCGCTTCCCGGGGGTTGCGGCAATGACCAAGCTGGTTGTGCCGTTCTCGGGCGGCATCCGCCTGCGCGCCAGTGCTGCGTCGCCAGCCGACGCGAAGCAGGTTTGCCAGACGCTCAAGGCGGCGGGCGAAAACTGCTTCGTCGCGCAATAGGGCGGCGCGTGATGCAGGCGGCAATTTACGGTATCGAGGGGCTGGAGCTGAACGAGGACGAGCGCTCCTTCCTGTGCGACGCCGACCCGGCGGGCATGATCATCTTCCGCCGCAACTGCGAGGACGCCGAGCAGCTGTTGCGGCTCACGGATTCCCTGCGCGAGCTGACCGGCCGCCGCGACCTGCCGATCCTGATCGACCAGGAAGGCGGCCGGGTCGCGCGCATGCGGCCTCCCGCCTGGCCGGCGTTCCCGGCCGCCGAGCGGTTCGCCCGCCTTTACCAGGCGGCGCCGTCGTCGGCGATCGAAGCGGTCCGGTCGAACGCCCGGGCGCTAGCGCTGATGCTTCGGGCGTGCGGGATCAACGTCAACTGCCTGCCCCTGCTCGATGTGCGGCAGGAGGGTGCGAGCGACATCATCGGCGACCGGGCGCTGGGTTCGGAGCCGATGCAGGTCGCTGCGCTCGGCCGTGCCGTGCTCGACGGCATGGCGTCCGCCGGTGTCGTCGGCGTGGTGAAGCACATGCCCGGTCACGGCCGGGCGTTGGTCGACAGCCACAAGGAGCTTCCCGTGGTGACGGCGAGCGCGGACGAGCTCGAGATCGATCTGGAGCCGTTCGAGCGGCTCGCCTGGGCGCCGATGGGGATGACCGCTCACGTCGTCTACACCGCCTGGGACGCCGAGCGGCCGGCGAGCCTGTCGCCGACCGTCATTCAAGATATCATCCGTCACCGGATCGGCTTCGACGGCTGGCTGATGAGCGACGATCTGGGGATGGAAGCCCTCGCCGGTGATTTCGCCAGCCGCGCGGCGGGTGTCGTCGCCGCCGGCTGCGACGTTGCGCTCCACTGCTCGGGCAAGATGGAGGAGATGGTCGCCGTTGCGAGCGCCGTTCCGCCGATGAGCCCCGAAAGCCACGACCGCCTCACTCGGGCCATGGCGGCCGTCATGGTCGAGGACGATGATGGGCCCGATCTCGCCGAAGCGCTGGCGAAGCGCGACACGCTGCTGGCACTGGTCTAGCGATGGCATCCGATTTCGAGTTCGAGGAGCGCTCCGTCCGCCCATCGGACGAGCTGAACCTGAACCTCGACGGCTGGGAAGGCCCGCTCGATCTTCTGCTCAACCTCGCGCGGGCGCAGAAGGTCGACCTCGCCCAAATCTCGATCCTGCAACTGGTCGAGCAATACCTGACCTACCTCGCCGAAGCGCGCGCGCTGAAGCTCGAGATCGCAGCCGACTATCTCGTGATGGCGGCGTGGCTCGCCTACCTCAAATCCTGCCTTCTCCTGCCCAAGGACCCCGAACGGGACCCGACCTCGGAGGAGATCGCACTTCGCCTGCAGATGCGCTTGCAGCGCCTGGATGCGATGCGGGAGGCGGGGGCGCGGCTGCTGGGGCGGGATCGGATCGGCCGCGATGTGTTCGTCCGCGGCGCCCCCGAAGGATTGCGGCTGGTCCGCAAGTCGGCCTGGGTGGTGCGCGACTTCGACCTGTTCGCGGCTTACGGTGTCGTTCGCGCACGAACTCAGCCGCCAATGCACGTCGTCCATCCGCGCTCGGTCATGACGCTCGAGGAAGCGATCGACCGCGTTGCGCGAATGATCGGGACCGCGCTCGACTGGACCTTCCTCGAAAGCTTCCTGCCGGCCACTCAGGATCCGCAGTTTCGGCGCTCGGCGCTGGCCTCGAGCTTCCTCGCCATGCTCGAGCTGGCGCGGCGCGGCAGGCTCGAGTTCGCGCAGGAAGAGACATTCGGGCCGATCAAGCTCAAGGCCGCCTGATGGACGAGTATATGCGCGCCCTCGAAGCCACTTTGTTTGCCTCGGCCAGCCCGCTGACCATCGACGAGCTGGTCGAGCATGTCGGTGAGGGCGAGGTCGAGATCGCCCTCGGCCAGCTTGCCCAGCATTACGAGGGTCGCGGGATCGATCTGGTCGAGCGCGGCGGCCGCTGGCATTTCCAGACCGCGCCCGATCTCGCGCATTTGCTGCGCCGCACCCGCGAGGAGCCGCGCCGCCTGTCGCGGGCGGCGACCGAGACGCTGGCGATCATCGCCTATCACGAGCCGGTCAGCCGCGCCGAGATCGAGGCGATCCGCGGCGTTCAGATCTCCAAGGGCACGCTCGACGTGCTGATGGACGCGGGATGGGTCCGGCCGGCCGGCCGGCGCGAAAGCCCGGGGCGGCCGCTGCTCTATGCGACGACGCAGGAGTTCCTGACTCACTTCGGCCTCGGCTCACGCCGCGACCTGCCGGGCATCGACGATTTGAAGGCCGCCGGCCTCCTCGATCCGCTCGACGAGAGCGTCATGGAATCGCTCGGGCAGCTTCAACTGGAAAGCGAGGACGAGGGAGACTAGAAGGCCCGCCAAAGGAGTCCCCCATGGGCAGTTTCAGCATTTGGCATATCCTGCTGTTCGCAGTCATCCTGTTGCTGTTGTTCGGCGGCAATCGCTTCTCCTCGATGATGGGCGACGTCGCCAAGGGCCTGAAAAGCTTCAAGGCTGGCATGGCCGACGACGAGGACGAGAAGCGCAAGCGGTTTGAAGAAGAGCAGCGCCGCCGCAACGAGCCGCCGCGCCAGCTTCCGCGCGACCAGCAGCCCATCGACGTCACCCCGTCCCGCGAAGAGCCCACGGCGGCCCCTCCGCCGCGAGACGACGAAGCCCGCTAAAACGCTTTAGAGTCCGTGTTCGGCGTCGATTCCTCCGAGCTCGCGGTCGTCGCGATCCTCGCGCTCATTTTCATCGGGCCAAAGGACTTGCCCAAGGTCATGCGCACGGTCGGCTATTGGGTCGGCCGGATCCGCGGCATGGCGCACCATTTCACCTCCGGCATCGAAAATATGGTGCGCGAGGCCGAGCTCGAGGAAATGGAAAAGAAGTGGCGGGAGGAGAATGAGCGCATCATGGCGCTGCATCCGCCCGACGCTCATTATCCCGAGCCCGGACAAGCGGACGAGATGCCCCCGATCGCCGCGCCCGAGCCGTCGGGCGACGAGCTTCCGCCCGAGAAGCGGCCGCTCCCGTGAAGGACATCGACGACACCAAGCAGCCGCTGCTCGAGCATTTGATCGAGCTTCGCCGGCGCCTCTTGCTGTGCCTCGGAACGCTCGTCCTGTTCTTCTTCGTCAGTTTCTATTTCGCGAAGGACATTTTCGCAATTCTCGTCCAGCCCCTGCTCAAGGCCGGGCAGGGTAAGCTTATCTACACCGATATTTTTGAGGCCTTTTTCACCCAGGTGAAGGTCGCGCTGTTCGCCGCGTTGATGTTGAGCTTCCCGGTGCTTGCGACTCAGCTGTGGCGCTTCGTTGCGCCCGGGCTTTACGCCAAGGAAAAGGGCGCTTTCCTGCCGTTCCTGTTGCTGACGCCGGTCTTCTTCGCCGCCGGTGCGTGCTTCGCCTATTTCGTCGCCATGCCGTGGGCGCTGCATTTCCTGCTGAGCTTCCAGGGAGACGTCGGGGGAGTCAGCCAGGAGGCGTTGCCCGGCGTCGGCAATTATCTGAACTTCGTCACCCGCTTCCTGTTCGGGTTCGGTGCGGCTTTCCTGCTCCCGATCCTGCTCATGATCCTCGAGCGCGCCGGGCTGGTCACGCGCGAGCAGCTCGCCAAATCGCGGCGATACGCGATTGTCGGCGCAGCGGCCGTATCAGCGGTGCTGACGCCGCCCGATGTGGTTTCGATGCTGCTGCTGCTGGTGCCGCTCTACGGGCTTTACGAGATTGCGATCCTCGCCATCCGCATCACGCACTGGCGCGCAGCGCGCAAAGCGGCGCGGACAGGGGAAGCGGTGATTTCGGAGGCCCAGACAAGAGTGGGCCCGGAAGCGCCACCGGGGGGGGGGAGGGTTGGCGGTTCCGGGCCCATTTAAGCGGATAGCGAGAGCGGGGGGGCAAAAGGTCACTATCCGAACTGCACAACGCCGCTTCTTCGCGACAAGTTCCAGCGGTCGGAATTATTTTTTCGCTGCTGCCGTAACAACCCCCGATTTTCCTTAAACTGGCGGAAATACAGGCATTTCGACGCTGTAACGGCCAAGCTTGCGGTCGAGATTCGAGCGCAACTGCTTGGCGAGGCCGCCGACGATCCGCTCGAACTGCAATTTCTCCGGTTCGTCTTCCTGCTCGGGGACGAGGACACCGCTGTTCAACGTCAGCCGCGCGGTGAGCTCGCTGGTCCGGCGTAAGGAAATCTCGATCGGGTCGGCGGGCGCGTGGAGCATCGCGAACTCGACGATCTCGGTGATCAGGAAAGCCACCGCCACCGCCGCGTCCTGGGTCGTGAAGACCGTATCGATGTCGAGGTCGATCATCAGCCCGCGGGCAGGATCTGGGGCGCCCGCGCGCAATTCGGCTGCCAGCTCGGACAGCAGCGGCCGCAGCGCAATCCCGCGATTCTCCTCCATCTCCGCGAAATGGTTGCGATGAACGATCGAGAGTGCGCCGACGCGCCGGCTGATTCCGGCATAGGCCGCGCGGGCCTCGGGGGTTTCGGCGCCGCGACCATGAATGTTGAGCAGCGAGGCGATGACCTGGAGGTTGTTCTTCACCCGATGATGCACTTCGCGCACGAGCCGCCGCTGGCCTTCCAGCGCACCGGTCATTTCGCGTTCGGATTGGTCGACCCGCGACACGGCCCGGACGAACGCATCGCGAAGCTGCTGGATTTCCGTCGCCGGACCAAGCCTGCGGGGCAGGTCGCCGAGCCCCTGTCCGGGCTGATAAACCCGCACCGCGCTCTCCAGCCGCTTCAATGGCCGGATCAACAGCCGGCTGACGAGGAGCCATGTTATCAGCGCCGCCGCCACCCACATCAGCACCGGCAGCAGCAGCATGAGGCGGTCGAGCGTGGTGATGCGCTGCCGCGGGACGCCGACCCGGGCGATGAGAGTTCCACGCCCGATCGGCCACTCGCTAATGAGCAGGGCGGACGCGTCAGTCTGAGTGCCGCCAAGCACTTGCAGCTGGCGGCGGCCGTCGTGCAGCGCGAGCGAGGGGATATCGTCGTCGGCGATCGCATTGCGCAGCTCGGCCGCGGGAAGGACGGCGGTCGCCATGCCGCCGATGACTCCGACGCGAATGGCGATGGCGTCCATGCCGGGGGATACCCGCAGGCGAATGTCGCCGGGCGCCACTGGAGGCAGGCTCGCGGTGTCGTCGGTCTCGCCCGAATGGCACACCGGGCGGCCGTTGATGTCCTCGAGCTCGAAGTTTTGCGCGATCGCCGGAGCGATCGACAGCGAACGGCGAACCCGGTCGCAAGCGCTTGCCGGGCCGCTCGCGAACGCACCGTTCGCGGCTACGCGAAGGGCGAGCGCATTGCGCGCAATCAGGCTCTCGATGGCTCGCGCCGCCGCCCGGCTTTGCTCACGGCCCTGGCCTTCGAGCGCAGAATTCGCCTGCTGGATACCGCTTTCGCCGACCCAGGTCAGCGCGATTCCGATCGGCAGGATCGCGGCGGTGAGGATCAGGAATAGCTTGGACGCGGTCGAAAGCCGTCCAAATCGCTCGCCAATGGTCATCGGCGGAGCCCGATTGGCGCGCTAGTTGAGCTTGCCGATGAGGGTGATGAAATCGTCCGGAATCGTCTCGCGCAAGGTGTCGTCATAGACCGAGCGCAAAGCGCGCCCCAGGTCGCTGGGGCGGTGCTTTCGCGCAACCTTGCCGGAAGCAGTCGTTTTCTTTGAGTGCCCGGAATGTCCGGCCCCTTCCGACTCGCCTCGCTTCTTGGCACTCAACCCTTGTCCCCCCTCGCGCGGGTACTGTCGCGCGTCATACAAATCTCACCTGCTGGTGCAACGCCTTCTCCCGCCGTTGCCCCGTAATTGAACACAGATCGGGTTAGCCGCAGTACGAGAAGGTGCTGTGCAGCTTGCCCGGCCCACCGACGAAACCAAATGGCCGGTGCTTTGTTCCAGAGGCCGACCACATCTTTGGGGGGAAGGGGAGGCAGAGCTGCGCCACGAACCTTGCAGGGTTGCAACAATAGGGAGCCGTCGCCAAAGACGGCGCAAATCTTAAATTCCAGGAGAGCCAACACTCATGTCCCTTGGCCAGGAACTCGCACCACATCTTCCGTTTCTTCGCCGCTACGCGCGGGCGCTGACCGGAAGCCAGACCCACGGCGACGCATTCGTCCGGGCAACGCTCGAAGCCATCGTCGCCAAGCCCGACGAGTTCCCGCGCGACGTCGATCCGCGGCTCGGGCTGTACAAGACTTTCCACGCGATCTGGTCGACCGCGAACATCGAAGAGGGCGAGGAGCCCGTGCAAAGCGCGACCGGCGCCGAGGGCATCGCTCACGCCCGCTTGTCGCGGATCACCCCGCTTTCCCGCCAGGCGCTGCTCCTGACCTCGCTCGAGGGATTTTCCTCCGACGACACCGGCTATCTGATCGATGCCAGTCCCGCCGACGTCGACTCGCTGGTCGCCGAAGCGCTCGAGGAAATCGAGCGCCAGACTTTGGCCGACGTCCTGATCATCGAGGACGAGCCGATCATCGCCATGGATATCGAGACTATCGTCCGCGATCTCGGCCACAACGTCACCGGCGTCGCGGTCACCCGCGACGAAGCCGTCGCGCAGGCGCGGCAGAACCCGCCCGGCCTCGTCCTCGCGGACATCCAGCTCGCCGACGATTCGAGCGGGATCGACGCGGTCAAGGATATCCTCGCCGAATTCTCGGTCCCGGTGATCTTCATCACGGCCTTCCCCGAACGCCTCCTGACCGGCACCCGGCCCGAGCCCACCTTCCTCATTACCAAGCCGTTCCAGCGCTCGACCGTGAAGGCGGCGATCGCCCAGGCCCTGTTCTTCGACGCGGCGACGGTTCCCGCGGCCTAAGTGGGAGCTTGAGTGGGAACAGGCTCCCGACCGGCGCGTTGGCCGGTCGAACAGTGATTTCGTGACGAGAGCATAATGGTCGATCCGCAACCCTCCGAGCCGTCTATCCACGAGACGACGACGGAGGCGCGCGCGGGATCGACGCCGGGCGTCGCCCGCAATGTCCTTGTCATCGGTACGTTGCTGGTGGTCATTTTATTTGCGGTCATCGTCTTGGTCGGCCGGTCCTGAGCACCTAGCTTCTGTCGCAATCGCTGTTCATGTTCTTGTCAACCGTGCGCGGCCACGGTCGCGCGCTGAAAAAGGGTGGGGTGCAGTTTGACCGATGAAAGCGAACAGGAACGGCGAGGCAAGCCATCGTCCGAACCGGTTCCGCTGTCCGACCCCGAGTTCAAGGACCAGCTCGCGGCCGTCATTCCGCACCTTCGAGCCTTCGGCCGCTCGCTCTCCGGCAGCCGCGACCTTGCCGACGACCTGGTCCAGGAGACGCTGCTCAAGGCCTGGGCGGCGCGCAAGCGATTCCAGGCCGGGACGAACATGCGCGCCTGGACGTTCATCATCCTCCGCAACCTGTTCCTGAGCCAGATGCGGCGCGCCCGGTTCAAGGGCGAATGGGACGACATCACCGCTTCGAAGATCCTCGCCGCCCCCGCGAGCCAGGATCGGCATATCGAGCTCGGCGACATGCAGCGGGCGCTAATGCATCTGCCGCAACCACAGCGCGAGGCGCTGATCCTGGTTGGGGCGGGCGGCTTCGCTTACGAGGAAGCAGCCGAGATTTGCGGCTGCGCGGTCGGCACGATCAAGAGCCGCGTCGCGCGCGGGCGCGTTGCGCTCGAGCAATTGCTCTCCAGCGGCAAGCTGCCGTCACGGCGGCAACATCGCACTGACCCCGACAAGTCGGCACTGCAGACCATCATGAGCGAGGTCGACGAGCTTAGCCGCGATCACGAATGAGGGCTGCGACGGCCGCGTGCGTGCCGCCTTCCGCCGCCTGAATTCAGTTAAGCTTGCGCAGCAATTCCGCGAAATCGCGGTCGCACGGTTCCGCCGCCGCGGCCTCGAAGGCGCGGCGCAGCGCGGCCGTGATGCCGGCGTGGGCGGGCGGTAGCTCTATCTGGATGACTCGGCGGTCCATCGCATCGAAATCCGCTGCCGGAACATTCTTATTCTCCAACTTCATTTGATTGGGAAACGAGCGGACCACCGGGGAAGTTTCCCTGAATCTGGAATTGCGGCAATGGCAGTGGCGTAATGACCAGCGCGCGAGAGGAAGCGGCCGCAAGGGCCGAGGGTCATTCGCCCTTCCTGCGGGAATCGTTGCGCGCCAATTCGTCGCTCGGCTCCACTTTCCTGAAGATGGGTTCGAGGAAGGCCGTCGAATTGGCGCTGTCCGCCTCCGGCGACGAAATCGGCGCCACGCTCAGGATACAGCGCAACGGGCTGGCATTGGCCGTGGCGCTAGGCGACTTGGCCGGAGAGCTCCCGCTCGAAAGCGTCACTGAGTCGCTGTCGGAATTTGCCGACGGCGCCATCGACCGCGCGCTTCGTGCCGCCATTGCTGAGCGGGTGCCCGGAGCAGACGCGAGCGGCTTCGTGGTCATCGCCATGGGCAAGCTCGGCAGCCGCGAGCTCAATTATTCGTCCGACGTCGACCTGATCCTGCTGTTCGACCCGGCGCGCCTGGCGAAGCGCGAACGCGACGACGCCGGCGAAGCGGCGGTGCGCGTCGGCCGGCGCATGATCGAGTTGCTGCAGAAACGGACCGCGGACGGCTATGTGGTTCGAGTCGACCTCAGGCTCAGGCCCTCGCCGGAGGTGACTCCGATCGTGCTCCCGGTCGAGGCCGCGCTTTCACATTACGAATCGAGCGCGCTTCCGTGGGAGCGGGCGGCGTTCATCCGCGCCCGTGCGTGCGCCGGCGACATCGCGCTCGGCGAGAGCTTCCTCAAGGCAATCGAGCCGTTCGTCTGGCGGCGCTCGCTGGATTTCGGCGTGATCGACGAGGTGCGTGCGATCTCCGCGCGAATCCGCGATCATTTCGCGCAAGGCGCGCGGATCGGCCCCGGCTACGACTTGAAGCGGGGACGCGGCGGCATCCGCGAAATCGAGTTCTTCGTGCAGATCCAGCAGATGATTCATGGCGGCCGCGATTCCTCGGTACGACGGGGGGCGACCCTCGACGCCATCGCCGCGCTGGTTGCTGCGGGACGGCTGGATGAGGCGACCGCCGGCGAGTTAAGCAGCGACTATCGCCTCCTGCGGACGATCGAGCACCGGCTGCAAATGGTCGAGGACGCGCAGACCCACATGTTGCCGCTCGACCAATCGGCCCTGGACAATGTCGCTCAGCTTCATGGTCTCGAGGATGGGGAAGAGCTCGTGCAACTGCTCGCTCCAGCGGTCGAACGGGCCGGAGCGATCTTCGATGGCCTGGCGCCCGACGGACAGGGGCAGCTGTCGGGCGACCCCGACATTCTGGGCCACGAGCTGGCGGCGATGGGCTATGCCGAACCCGCCGGCGCCGCGCGGCACGTCGCCGACTGGCGATCGGGTAGAGCGCGCTCGCTCCGCTCGCCGGCCGCCCAGCAGGCGTTCGAATCAATGCTTCCGGGGCTGATGCGGGCGATCGCCGTCGGCGCCGACCCCGACCACGCGCTCAACCGCCTGGGCGACATCGTCGAGCGATTGTCGACCGGCGTGAATTTCTTCCGCCTGCTCCAGGCGCGGCCCGCGCTCGGCCGCCTGCTGGCCAAGATCCTCGCTCACGCGCCGACCCTTGCCGACCAGCTCGCGCGCCGGCCCGAATTGTTCGAGGGACTGTTCGACGCCTCGAGCTTCGAGATGCCGCCGCCCGCCGAGGAGTTCGCCGTGCTGCTCGGCGCCGCCATGCGCGGTCATCCGTATGACGTCGCGCTCGACCGCGCCCGGCACCTCGTCAATGAGCGGCGCTTCGCCTTGGGCGTCCAGCTGATCGATGGCCACCGCGACCCACTCGAAGTCGCGCTTGGCTATGCGCGCGTGGCCGAAGGAACCCTGCAGGCGCTGACGGCGCTGGCGGCGGCGGAGTTCGAAAGTGCTCACGGCGGCTTCGAGAACGGCGGCGAGCTTGTCATCCTCGGCCTCGGACGGCTCGGCGGGTGCGCGCTGACTCACGCCTCCGACCTCGACATCATCTATTTGCACAGCGCACTTCCGGACACGCGCTCGAACGGGGCCAGGCCGCTCGGCCCGAACGATTATTTCAATCGGCTGGCAAGCCGGGTGACGGCGGCGCTGAGCGTGCCAACAGCGGCCGGTCCGCTCTATGAGGTCGATACGCGGCTGAGGCCGGAAGGCGCCACCGGGATGTTGATCGTCTCCTTGGAAGCGTTCGAGCAATATCAGCGCAGCAACGCTTGGACCTGGGAGCATATGGCGCTGTGCCGGGCCCGTCCGGTGTTCGGCTCTCCCGCAATCCGCGGCCGCGCATCGGCGATTATCGATGCGATCCTCAACATGGACCACGACACGGCCAAGGTGGTGACCGATGCGGCCAAGATGCGCGGCGAGATGGAGCGCCACAAGCCGCCGCAAAGCGCGCTCGACGTCAAGCTTGGTCCAGGCGGGCTGGTCGATCTCGAGTTTGCGGTCCATGTCCTCCAACTCACTCGCAAAACCGCCTTCGACCCAAGGCTGGAGCAGGCGATCGCAACGCTCGTCGATGAAGGTTTCGTAGATAAAAGCGTTGCTTCTGCACAAAAGTTGCTGACCCGAATGCTGGTCATGATGCGCCTCGTCGCGCCGGGCGACGTCAAGCCGACGGCGGCGACCTGGCAATTGGTCGCGGAGGCTTGCGGCGCCGCCAGCTGGGACGAGCTTCTTGCCCAGCACGACGCGGCGCGGCAGAGCATTCGCCAGGTTTGGGACTCAATCAGGAAAGAGGCCGCACGATGATCAATGAAGGCGACAACGCACCGGCCATCACCGCGACCGCCAGCGACGGCAGCAGCGTCAATCTCGCGTCGCCCGGCCAGCCGCTGGTCCTCTATTTCTATCCCAAGGACGATACTTCGGGCTGCACCCGCGAGGCGCAGGACTTCACCGCGCTCGCGAAGGATTTCGAGAAAGCCGGCGTGAAGGTCGTCGGCATCTCGCGCGACCCGATGAAAGCCCACGAGAAGTTCATCGGCAAATATTCGCTCGCCGTGCCGCTGATTTCCGACGAGGACGGCCGCATCTCCGACGCCTTCGGCACCTGGGTCGAGAAATCCATGTATGGCCGCAAATATATGGGGATGGAGCGCGCGACCTACCTAATCGGCGCCGACGGCCGCGTCCTGAAGGCATGGCGCAAGGTTAAGGTGCCTAACCACGCTCAGGAGGTGCTGACGGCTGCGCGGGAGCTTGCGTCGGCGTAGCGCCTTCGGGGCCAGCCAGCGCCTTGTAGATCATCTCCCAGTGCAGCACGTCGTCGTACATCGCGCGAACGGGAAGGCGCTCGTCGAGGCCGTGCGCCCGCTCGTCATCGGGCGAGATGCCCCAGCTGCCGTCGACGTCGTAAACCGGGATGCCCTGCGCGCGGAAGAAGCTGCCGTCGCTGGCGCCCGTCGACATCACCGGGAACACGTGCATGTCGGGTCCGTGGAAGCGCAGCGCCGCCGCCTTGACGGCGTTGACGACATCATCACGCGGTGGCGAAGCCGGCGTCGGCTGGCCGATATACTGCGGATCGGGCACGATCTCGACGTTTGGACCCGCCATCGCTTGCAGCTCCGCCTGAATGTCCTTCGGCTGGACACCCGGGAAGATGCGGCAATTGACCGTGGCCTGCGCCATCTGCGGGAGCGCGTTGTCGGCATGGCCGCCCTTGAGCATGGTCGCAACGCAGCGCGTGCGGGTCAGGCCGACCTCGAGCGGGTTGGCCTCGATGGCGTCCGCCGCGGCGGCGTCATTGGGGTTCGCGAGCCAGGCGCGGATCTGCTGGCCGAGCGCGCTGTCGCCTTCCTGGCGGGACCGCTCCTCGAAATAGCCGCGGGTGATCGGGTTCTGCATCGGCTGGAAGCGATGCGTGCGCAGCTTCTCGAGCGCATCTGCAAGGTCGTAGATCGCATTGTCCGGCCGCGGCCGCGAGCTGTGCCCGCCGCGGTTGTGGGTGGTGAAGAAATAGGTCTGGAAGGTCTTCTCGGCCATCGAGATGCCGAAGCCGAGCGGGCGGAAATTGCGGTCGTAGGAGGCGCCGCCGCCGTCGGCGTTGAGGCCGAACTCGGCATCGGTGAGGTTGCGCCATTTGGTCGAGCCGAGCGTCGCGCCGACGCCGCGCGTTTCCTCGTCGCCGCTGTAGAAGAAGATGATGTCGCGGTCGGGTTTGAAGCCTTCGCTCATCAGCTTGACGGCGGCCATGGTGGTGGCGACGTCGCCGTTCTTCATGTCGCTGGTGCCTCGCCCGAGGAAATAGCCGTCCTGCTCGCGGAACACGAACGGATCGAAGGTCCAGTCCTCGCGCTTCGCTTCGACCACGTCCATGTGGCCGAGGATCAGCATCGGCTTCTTCGTCGGGTGGGGGGAGCGCCAGCGGACGATCAAAGCCGTCGTGTTGTCGCCGGGAAGCGCTTCGTACGGCATCATGTGGATGTCGGCGGCGGGAATGCCAGCCGCACTGAATTGCTTGGCCAGCAGCTCGGCCACGCGGTGCGTCTCACCGCGGTGATGCACGCTGGGAATCTCAATCGCTTGCTTGAAGACCTCGCGCGTCTTCGCCTGCCACGCGGGCGGCAATTGGCTGGGGATCGTCCGCGGATCGGTCGCGCCGGCGGCGGCGCTCGACAGCGCGGCGGTCAGGAGGAGGGCAAACGCACGCTTCATTTCACTAACTCCTATTTACCTGCGAGATCGCGCAGCATCAGCTGCCAGTGCACGACATCGTCATACAGCGCCTGAACGGGAATGCGCTCGTCCTTGCCGTGAGCGCGCTCGTCGATCGGGCTAATAATCCACGTCCCACTGACCCCGTAGACTGGAATACCGGCGACCCTGAACGGCCGGGCATCGCTGGCTCCGGTCGACATCTCGGGATAGGTCGCAACGCCCGGGTGCAAGGCGTCCACGGCGCGTTTCCAGGCCGCCGTAACGTCGGGCCGCAGCGGCGATGACAGCGAGGCGACGTAGTCATCGTTGCGGGTCACCGCCACCGTCGGGTCGGCCACGATCCTGACCAGCTCGGCTTGAATCGCATTGGGGTCGACGCCGGGGAAGATGCGGCAGTTGATGAGCGCCGTTGCGAGCTGCGGCAGCGCGTTGTCGGCGTGGCCGGCAAACAGGCGGGTGGGAACGCAGCGCGTCCGCGTCAGGCCCACTTCGCTTTCGCTCTCCTCGATGTAGTCCGCGGCTTCGCGGTCATTGGGATTGGCGAGCCAGCGGCGCATGGCGTCGCCGAGCGGGCCGGTCTCGGTCTTCTGCCGGCCTTCGAAATAGGCCCGCGTCGTCTCGCTCAGCATCGGCTCGAAGCGATTGGCCTCGATCTTGTCGAGCGCGTGAGCGAGGCTGTAGATCGCATTGTCCCGGCGCGGCTTCGATGAATGCCCACCGCGGTTGCGGACGGTGAGCGTATATCCGGCGTAGGTCTTTTCGGCGGTCTGCATGGTGAAGCCCGCGGCCGTTCCGTCAGGCTTGTATGAACCACCCCCGCCGTCCGCGTTGAGTCCGAATTCCGGATGGCCGAGCAAGTCGAGCCACTCGCTCGCGCCCTTCTTCGCGCCGATGCCGTTGGTTTCTTCGTCGCCGGTGAAGAAAACAACAATGTCGCGCGTCGGCTTGAAGCCGGAGGCCTTGAGGTTGATCAGAGCCTGGACGATGGCGGTGTCGCCGTCTTTCATGTCGATGGTCCCGCGGCCGTAATAATAGCCGTCCTTTTCGACCATCTTGAACGGGTCGGTCGCCGCCCAGTCCTCGGGCTTGGCCTCGACCACGTCCATATGGCCCATCAGCATGATCGGCTTGGCTTTTGGCGTTCCCGCCGCGCGCCAGCGGACGATCAGCGCGGCGGTGTCGTCGGCGCCGGTGGTCGCGCTTTCGGTATGATAGAGGACGAAGTGAATGTCGCTGGCGGGAAAGCCCGCAGCCTTGAGCCGATCGGCGAAATATTGCGCCAGCTCGGGGACGCGATGGCGGCCGATCACTGTCGGGGTGTTGATCGCGTGCTCGAACATCGCGTGCGTCGCATCGTGCTGCGCCGGCGTGAGTGCGGGAGGCGCCGCTGCGCTCATTGTCGCGAAGGCGACAAGCGAAGCGGTGGCGAGCAAGTGACGCATGGATGGACCCCTCTCGATGAGTTGCGCGACGCTACCCATCATTGCGGAAGCGTCAAGGCCGACGATGGTCCTCAGTAGGTTTAATGAGGTTTGTGAAGCGATTCGCGTTATGCCTGAAGCGCTATGCGCATCCTTGCCGGGTCTGTCAGGTTGGCGCTCCTTGCCGGCCCCTCGCTCTTGATTGCGGCGCCTGCGCACGCCAGTGCGACGGGCTGGGATACCGCCAGCACCGTCGGGCGAGACGCGCTGGTCGCCGTCGCGCTCGGCGCGCCATTGGTGCAGGGCGATGGGACCGGGCTCAAGCAAGTCGCATTTAGTCTCGGCTCGACCCAGCTTGTCACAATCGGACTGAAGGACGTCATCCATGAAGAACGGCCCGACCGCAGCGACGACAAGAGCTTCCCGTCGGGTCACACGTCGGTCAGCTTTGCCTCGGCCGCAACCCTCGAAAAGAGATATGGCTGGAAGATCGGCCTGCCCGCGCATGTCGTTGCGGCGTTCGTTGGCGTTGCGCGCGTTCAAGCTCGCAAACATTACGTCCACGACGTGCTCGCCGGCGCTGCTATCGGCGAGGCCGCAGGCTGGCTGTTGACAAGCAAGCGCAACGGCAATGTCCAGTGGCTTCCCTGGGGCGATGCTCACGGCGGCGGACTGGCAGCCACGTTCCGTTTTTAGGGCGGTGCCAGACCGTGACCTTCGGCAAGATATTCGGCGCTGCGCATTTCTTCGAGCCGGCTCGCCGTCCGCTGGAACTCGAACGATCCGTCCCCCGCGGGAAATAGGGCTGAAGGTTCGGCATCGGCGGCCGCAAGCAGCTTCACCTTATGCTCGTAGAGCGCGTCGATCAGGGTCACGAACCGCGAAGCCTCATTGCGCATATCGCGGGTCATGACCGGGATGCCGACGATGATTACGGTGTGATAGCGCCGCGCGATGGCGAGGTAGTCGGCGGCGCCGCGCGGTTCGCCGCACAGTCGCCTGAACGAGAATACGGCGACGCCCTTCAGGCTCTTGGGAACGTGGAGCGTGCGCCCACCGCCGACCGCGAGCTCCTCACTGGGAACCTTGGCGCGGTCCTCGACCGGATAGTCCGTGAGTTGGAAGAAGGCGCGGCTGAGCGCGGCGGTGGCTTCCGGGCCGTTGGGCACATGCCAGACCTCGACACCTTCGAGGCGGTCCAGCCGGTAATCGGTCGGACCGTCGACCGCGACGACCACCATCCGCGTCTCAAGCAACTCGATGAACGGCAGGAACAGCTCGCGATTGAGCCCGTCCTTGTAGAGATCGGCTGGACGGCGATTGGAGGTCGTCACGACCTTCACGCCCTGCTCCAGGAGCTTCTCGAACAGCCGTGACAGGATCATCGCGTCGGCCGGGTTGGTCACTTGCATTTCGTCGAAGCACAGCAGCTTCGCCTCGCGCGCGATTTCCTCGGCGACCGGTTCGATCGGATCGCCTTCCTCGCTCTCCCGCGCCTTGCGCAGCCGGAGATGCGTCTCGAGCATGAACTCGTGGAAGTGCACACGGCGCTTGGACTGGATGTCGATGTTAGCGAAGGCGAGATCCATCAGCATCGACTTGCCGCGCCCCACGCCGCCCCACAGATAGACGCCGGCGGGGTCCTCGCGATCCTTGCTGAAAAGCCGCGCGAACAGGCCGTGGTCTTGCAGGCTGGCGGCGAGCCGGTCGAGCGCGCCGACGGCGCGGGCCTGTGCCGGGTCCGGCTTGAGCTCGCCGGCACTGAGGAGCACGGCATAGGCCGCGCCGACGGGTCCGCTCATGCGGGGGCGTTACGCTCGCGGATGCGTTTCAAGGTCCCGCTGAAACTATAGCAAGGCTCGCCGTTCTGCCGAACCACGCCGTGGAGGAAAGCATGGCCGCGCGTCTGCTTGACCAGCTCGACGTGGCAGTCGAGCGGCGAGCCGGGGCGGCCGCGGGCTAGGAAATGCGTGGTGAGATCGAGCGTGACGTAATGGCCGCGCTCCATCCCGGCGCACAGCCCGCCGGCGAACATCGCCATGTCGATGAAGCTCATCACCGAGCCGCCATGCAGCGAGCCGCCCATGTTCATGTGCAGCTCGGTCGGGAAGATGCGGCAGATCGCTTTGCCGGGCCCGTCGGGCTTGAACAGCAGGCGGCCCGTCGCCGCCGCGAACGACCCGCGCGGGAAATCGCCCCAGCTGAACCAGCCTGGATTGTCCTGGTCCGCCGTCGCGCCGGTGGGGACGCCGACGTCTTCCATCAGCTCGGTATCGTCGGTCACGGCCACGGCTCAGGCGGCCCGTTCGGCGATCAGCTTCTTGGTCTCGGCGATCGCTTTGGCCGGGTTGAGCCCCTTGGGGCAGACGTTCGCGCAGTTCATGATCGTGTGGCAGCGGTAGAGGCGGAACGGGTCCTCGAGGGTGTCGAGGCGCTCGCCGGTCGCTTCGTCGCGGCTGTCGGCCAGGAAGCGATAGGCCTGAAGGAGGATTGCGGGGCCGAGGAACTTGTCGGCGTTCCACCAATAGCTCGGGCAGCTGGTCGTGCAGCAGAAGCACAGGATGCACTCGTACAGCCCGTCGAGTTTGGCGCGGTCGTCCGGCGACTGCAGTCGCTCGCGCGAAGGCGCCGGGCTGGCGGTCTTCAGCCACGGCTGGATCAGCGCATATTGGGCGTAGGCGTGGGTCAGGTCGGGCACCAGGTCCTTGACCACGTCCATGTGCGGCAGCGGCGTGATCTGCACCTCGCCCTTCAGCTCCTCGATCGCGGTCGTGCAGGCGAGGCCGTTGCGCCCTTCCATATTCATCGAGCACGACCCGCAAATGCCTTCGCGGCACGAGCGCCGGAAGGTCAGCGTCGGGTCGATCTCATTCTTGATCTTGATCAGGGCGTCGAGGACCATCGGCCCGCACTTGTCGAGGTCGATGGTATAGCGATCCCAGCGCGGGTTCCCGCCCGTGTCGGGGTCGTAGCGGTAGATTTTGAAGCTCTTGAGGCGCTTGCCGTCCTCGGCCGGATGATCGCGTCCCTTCTTGATGGTGCTGTTCCGGGGGAGGAAAAACTCGGCCAAGCGCTCACACTCCTTGCTTGGCTGAGCCGCTAGCACCGTCGCGCCGTTTGCAAAAGCTGCGAGACGCATGCTTTCGGGGTGTATCGAGGAACGGCCGTGGCTGCCCGGGGTTCGTTTTAAGCAACCAAGGAGGAGCATCATGCTTGGAAAAGCCGACGCAACGCCGATGATCGCAGTCACCGACCTCGATCGGGCCCGGAAATTCTACGAGGACAAGCTCGGCCTCAAGACCGAGGACGAGTGGGGCGGCGAAGGGTTCACGCTCAAAAGCGGCGATACCCTGGTCAATGTCTACCGCTCAGAGTTTGCCGGAACCAACAAGGCGACCGCGCTGACATTCGATGTCGACGACATCGATAAGGAGGTCAGCGAGCTCAAGGAGAATGGCATCTTCTTCGAGAAGTACGACCTGCCCGGGCTCGAGCCGCGCGGCGATTTTTATGTTGGCGAGGGCGGCTTCAAGACCGCCTGGTTCAAGGATCCCGACGGCAATATCCTCAGCCTGATCGAGGGCGAAGACTGACCACGAAAAGGGCCGCCGGATTCGCTCCGGCGGCCCTCTTGTCGCAGTCCGGTCCGCTTAATGGGGCCAGGTGTCGATCACCCGGGTAACGGCGTAAGTCGTCGGATCGACCACATAGACGTAGCCGTTGGTGTAGACGTAGCGACCGTTCGAATCGAGGTGATAGTAACCGCTCACCTGCGGCGGAAGGTCGGCGTAGGTCGTGTACGAATAGTTAGGTCCGAACACGTAACCGACCTTGTAGGCCTGGGATGCGCCTTTCACGCGGTGGGCGGAAATGCACACGCCGTCCTTCCAGTGGGTACAGACGTAGGTCTTGGCGTCGACCGCGGCGGCGGTCGTCAACGCAACAGCGGCGCCCGACAGGGCGAGCAGAATCCGTTTCATCAAAGCCTCCTTGCAGGGGTTCCCGAATCAACGAGTGCGGCGTCACCCGGTTGCGGCATTGGCCGTGACCGAAGCACGGCTCGCTGCTTCCGAAACGACGGGGCCGCCGCCGACGCGGGCGGCCCCGTTCGCCCGATCAGCGAGTCACCGCATCGATCACCCGAGTGATGGCATAGGTCGTCGGGTCGACCTGGTAGATGTAATTGTCGCGATAGACGTAGCGATAATTGGGGCTGAGATCGTAGCGCTGCACATAGACCCGGGGCAGGGCGCGGTACGACGTGTAAGCATAGCGCGGCCCGAACCGATAACCCCGGTTCCACTGCGCGTGGCGCCCGCGGGCGTAACCGTAGCTGACGCAATGATGGTTGCGCCACTTGCCGCACGTCTTGGCGTGATGCCGCGCGTGAGGGGCTGCGCTCGCGCTCGAGGCGACGCCCGTAAGTGCAACCGCAGCGGCACCCAGCGCCAGGAATGTCTTAGTCATCCGTGAATCTCCTTTGTGCAGGCGGCTCAACGAAGCGCCGGGACCACGGTTGCCGTGTTCATCCGGGGGTAATGATATTTTCATCCGACGGATGGCTCGGCCCGCCGGTTGCCCGACTCCCTCTGCCAGTCTAGAGCGCCGCCAGCTTCAGCGCCGGTGCTCGGCGCGCCCAAACAGCAGAGGAAAAGCATCGCCCAATGGCTCGCAAGAAGATTGCGCTGATCGGCGCCGGAATGATCGGTGGAACCCTCGCTCACCTCGCCGCGATGCGCGAGCTCGGCGATATCGTCCTGTTCGACATCGCCGAGGGCATTCCCGAGGGCAAGGCGCTCGATATCGCCCAGGCCGGGCCGATCGACGACTTCGACGCCAGATTGAAGGGCACCTCGGATTACGCCGACATCGAAGGCGCCGACGTGTGCATCGTCACCGCCGGCATTGCCCGTAAGCCCGGCATGAGCCGCGACGATTTGCTCGGCATCAACCTCAAGGTGATGAAGGCGGTTGGTGAAGGGATCAAGGCGCACGCTCCGAAGACCTTCGTCATCTGCATCACCAATCCGCTCGACGCGATGGTGTGGGCGCTGCGCGAATTCTCGGGCCTCCCGCATCACATGGTGGTCGGCATGGCCGGGGTGCTCGACAGCGCACGCTTCCGCCACTCCCTCGCCGAGGAGTTCCAGGTCAGTGTCGAGGACGTCACCGCCTTCGTGCTCGGCGGCCACGGCGACACGATGGTGCCGATCGTCGAATATTCGACGGTGGCCGGCATCCCGATCCCCGACCTCGTCAAGATGGGCTGGTCGACGCAGGAGCGGATCGACGCCATCGTCAAGCGTACGAGAGGCGGCGGCGGCGAGATCGTCGCCCTGCTCAAGACCGGGTCCGCCTTCTACGCGCCCGCCACCGCCGCGATCGCGATGGCCGAGAGCTTTCTGAAGGACAAGAAACGCGTCCTGCCCTGCGCCGCGCATCTGACCGGCCAATATGGAGTCGATGACCTCTACGTCGGCGTGCCCTGCGTCCTCGGCGCGGGCGGGGTCGAGCGGATCGTCGAGATCGCGCTCGACGATTCGGCGCGCGCCAACTTCGAGGTCAGCGTCGACGCGGTGAAGGAGCTGCTCGAGGCCTGCAAGCAGATCGACGGAAGCCTCGCGTGAGCATCCTCGTCGACAAGAACACCAAGGTCATCACCCAGGGAATGACCGGGGAGACGGGCACCTTCCACACGCGCCAGGCGCTCGATTACGGGACGCAGATGGTCGGCGGCGTGACGCCGGGGAAGGGCGGCACGACCCACCTGGGGCTGCCGGTGTTCGACACGGTGCACGAAGCGATTGAGGCGACCGGAGCCACGGCATCCGTGATCTACGTCCCGCCGCCGTTCGCCGCGGACTCGATCCTCGAGGCGGTCGATGCTGGGGTGCCGCTGATCGTCACCATCACCGAGGGCATCCCTGTGCTCGACATGGTCAAGGTCAAGCGCGCGCTGTGCGGCTCCAGATCGCGGCTGATCGGGCCGAACTGCCCGGGCGTGCTGACCCCCGACGAATGCAAGATCGGGATCATGCCCGGCAACATTTTCAAGAAGGGCAATGTGGGGATCGTCAGCCGCTCCGGCACGCTCACCTACGAGGCAGTGTTTCAGACCACCAATGAAGACCTCGGCCAGTCGACCGCGGTCGGCATTGGCGGCGACCCGGTCAAGGGAACCGAGTTCATCGACGTGCTCGAGATGTTCCTTGCCGACGACGAGACCAGGTCGATCATCATGATCGGCGAAATCGGCGGCAGCGCCGAGGAAGATGCCGCGCAGTTCCTCGCCGACGAAGCGAGGCGGGGCCGTCGCAAGCCGGTCGTCGGCTTCATCGCCGGCCGCACCGCCCCTCCGGGCCGCCGGATGGGTCATGCCGGCGCGATCGTCTCCGGCGGCAAGGGCGACGCCCAGAGCAAGATCGCGGCGATGGAGGCGGCTGGAATTACGGTCAGCCCCAGCCCATCTGAATTGGGCAGGACGCTGAAGGAGCTATTGGTCGCGGCATGAACGACGTCGCAGGAATGATCGAACGCGAGGCGGGACCGAGCTGGGCGCGGGCGAACTGGCCGTTGAGTGAGCTTGACGAGCTGAACCTCGGCCTCGATCCGACCCAGGCGACGATCGAGAAGGTCAAGACCGCGGCCGCCGACAAAGCGACCGCGGCGGGCGCCGGCCCGGACGAGATCCGCCGCGCCGCGGAGGATAGCATCCGCGCGATGATGCTGATCCGCACCTATCGCGTGCGCGGCCACCTCGCGGCCCGCCTCGACCCGCTCGGCCTGTCGCGGATGGATGTGCCACCGGACCTGACGCCGGCTTATCATGGGTTCGGCAATTCCGACCTCGACAGGCCGATCTGGATCGGCGGAGCTCTCGGCTTCGAGACGGCGACGGTGCGCGAGATCGTCAAGGTGTTGCAGGAGACCTACTGCGGGCATATCGGCTTTGAATATATGCACATCAACGAGGTCGAGGAGCGCCGCTTCATCCAGGAGCGGATCGAGAAACCGGAAGACACGGTGCAGTTCACGCCCGAAGGCAAGCAATCGATCCTGACCAAGGTCATTCACGCCGAGCAGTGGGAGAAATTCCTCGCCAGGAAATATGTCGGGACCAAGCGCTTCGGGCTCGACGGCGGCGAAGGCGCGGTCCCGGCGCTGGAGGCCGTCATCAAATATGGCGGCCAGTTCGGCGTCACCGAAATCGACGTCGGCATGGCCCACCGCGGACGGCTCAACATCCTGACCAACGTCATGGGCAAATCGGCGCAGGCGATCTTCCACGAATTCGCCGGCGGTGCGACCAACCCGGCCGACGTCGGCGGTTCGGGCGATGTCAAATACCACCTCGGCACCTCGTCGGATCGGGAGTTCGACGGCAACAAGGTTCATCTGTCGCTCCTGCCCAATCCCTCGCACCTCGAGGCGGTCGATCCGGTCGTGCTCGGCAAGGCCCGCGCGTCGCAGACGATCAAGGGCGATACGGAGGGCGACACCGTTCTCCCGATGCTGCTCCACGGCGACGCCGCCTTCGCCGGCCAGGGCGTGGTATGGGAATGCCTGAGCTTCTCCGGCCTGCCCGGCTACGCGACCGGCGGGACCATCCACTTCATCATCAACAACCAGGTCGGCTTCACCACCAGCCCGCAGTTCGCGCGCTCCTCGCCTTACCCGTCGGACGTCGCCAAGGGCATCCAGGCGCCGATCCTGCACGTCAACGGCGACGATCCCGAAGCGGTGACCTGGACCTGCAAGCTCGCGATCGAGTTCCGCCAGCGCTTCAACCGCGACATCGTCATCGACATGTGGTGCTATCGCCGCTTCGGCCACAACGAGGGCGACGAGCCGAGCTTCACCCAGCCGCTGATGTACGCGGCGATCAAGACCCACCCGCCGATCAGCCAGATCTATGGCGCGAATCTGATCGAGCAGGGCGTCGTCGACCAGGCATGGATCGACCAACAAACTAAGGATTATATCGCCCACCTCGAGGAGCAGTTCGACTCCGCCGTTTCCTATCTCCCCAACAAGGCCGACTGGTTCGAGGGGCGCTGGGCTGGGCTGGGACGCCCGGACGAGCCGGTGCTCGGGCGGCGCAATACCCCGACCGCGATCAGCGAAAGCGAGCTCGAGCGGCTCGGCGAGGTGCTAACCACCGTCCCGCAAGGCCTCAATATTCACAAGACGCTGCAGCGTATCCTCGACGCGAAGAAGGAGATGTTCGCCAGCGGCCAGGGCTTTGACTGGGCCACCGCCGAAGCGCTCGCGTTCGGCAGCCTCGTCGCCGAAGGACAAGGCGTTCGCCTGTCAGGCCAGGACAGCGGGCGCGGCACGTTCAGCCAGCGGCATGCCGTCTGGGTCGACCAGGAGACCGGCCAGAAATACATTCCGCTGACGACCATCGAGGGCGGCCGCTTCGAAGTGCGCGACAGTCCGCTCTCCGAATTCGGCGTGCTCGGCTTCGAATATGGCTATTCGCTGGCCGACCCGAAAACCCTGGTTCTATGGGAAGCCCAGTTCGGCGATTTCGCCAACGGCGCGCAGAGCATCATCGACCAGTTCGTCGCCGCCGGCGAGGCCAAGTGGCTGCGCGCCAGCGGCCTCGTCATGCTGCTCCCGCACGGCTTCGAGGGGCAGGGGCCAGAGCACAGCTCGGCGCGGCTCGAGCGCTATCTGCAGCTCTGCGCCGACGACAATCTACAGGTCGCCAATTGCACCACGCCGGCCAATTATTTCCATATCCTGAGGCGGCAGATCCGGCGCGATTTCCGCAAGCCGCTGATCCTGATGACGCCCAAGTCGCTGCTGAGGAACAAGTTCGCCGTGTCCGCGCAGGCCGACTTCACCGGCGACAGCCATTTCCGCCGCATCCTCAGCGATCTCAACCCGCCCGCCGAGGGCGAGACTCGGCGGCTGATCCTCTGCTCGGGCAAGCTCGCTTATGAGCTGATGGAGGCCCGCGACGAGGCCGGCGACCTCGGCGTGGAGATCCTCCGCGTCGAGCAGCTCTACCCTTTCCCGTCGGAGCCGTTGCTCAAGCGGCTCAGGGCCATGCCCATGTTGCAAGATGTGATCTGGGCGCAGGAAGAGCCGAAGAACAATGGCGCATGGAGCTTCGTCGAGCCACTGCTCGAGACCTGCCTCGCCGACTCAGGGCGTCCTGAGATGCGGCCGCAATATGCCGGCCGGGACTCCAGCGCTTCGCCGGCGACGGGCCTCGCCAAGCGCCACGCGGCGGAGCAGGCGGCCTTGATCGCGGGGGCGCTAGGTCATAGCAGCCAGCCCGCAAACCCCGCCCTCGCGGCGGAATAGAGGGACACCATGGCCACCGACGTTGAAGTCCCCGCGCTGGGCGAGTCGATCACCGAAGGCACGCTGGCGCAGTGGCTGAAGAAGCCGGGCGATGCGGTTCTTGCCGACGAGCCGATCGCGTCGCTCGAGACCGACAAGGTCACGGTCGAAGTGCCGTCGCCGGTCGCTGGCGTGCTGACCGAGCAGCTGGTGCAGGAAGGCGACACGGTTGCCGTCGGCGCGATCATTGCACGGATTGGCGAAGGGGGCGCAGTCAGTGCGAGCGCTCCGGCGCAAGCGGCTGCCGAGGCGACCACCAACCCGGCCGGGCCAAGCGAAACGCCCGCTTTGCGCGACGAGCCGGCTCCGCAAGACCATGATGACGACGGCGTGATGACGCTGTCCCCGGCGGTGCGGCGCGCCGTGCTCGAATTGCATGTCGACCCGAGCAAGATCCAGGGCACCGGCAAGGACGGGCGCCTGACCAAGGACGACGTCGTTGCGGCCGCCGAGGCGCAAAAGAGTGCCCCGGCGCAGGCCGGGGTCCAGGCGCCGGAGGCGAAAGCTCCTGCTCCGGAAACAAAGGCTCCGCCTCCTGGGCCCCGGCCTTCGCCGGGGAACACCGGGGAACGGAACGAAGAACGCGTCCGCATGTCGCGGCTGCGGCAGACCATCGCGCGGCGCCTCAAGGAAGCGCAGAACACGGCGGCAATGCTGACGACGTTCAACGACGTCGACATGACCGCGGTGATCGAGGCGCGGAGCCGTTACAAGGATCTGTTCGAGAAGAAGTACGGCATCCGGCTCGGCTTCATGGGCTTCTTCGTGAAGGCCTGCGCGCTCGCCGCCAAGGACGTGCCTTCGGTCAACGCCAGCCTCGAGGGCGAGGAGATCGTCTATCACGATTATCTCGACGTTTCCGTCGCGGTGTCGGCGCCCAAGGGGCTGGTCGTCCCGGTGGTCCGCAACGCCGACCGCATGAGCTTCGCCGAGATCGAGAAAACGATCGCCGACTTCGGCAAGCGGGCCAAGGACGGCACGCTGACCGTCGACGAGATGACCGGCGGCACCTTCACCATCTCCAACGGCGGCGTGTTCGGCTCGCTGCTGTCGACCCCGATCATCAACCCGCCGCAGTCGGCGGTGCTCGGCATGCACCGGATCGAGGAGCGGCCGGTGGTCAAGGACGGCCAGATCGTGGCCCGGCCGATGATGTACCTCGCCCTGAGCTACGACCACCGCCTGGTCGACGGCCGCGAGGCGGTGACTTTCCTGGTCCGCGTCAAGGAGGCGATCGAGGACCCAACGCGGCTCCTGATCGACCTCTAAACGAAACCAACCGCCGCTCGCGCGTTGAGCGGTCATGACCAAGGCTCCCGAGCCCCGCAAAGGGATGCCCTCCCCGCAACTGGACGAGACGGAGTTCCGCAGGCGCTTTCTGTCGTCCTTCCAGGACCCGGCGTTCGGACCGCTGAAAGATGAGCTCGGCAAGGTCGCCGGCGCCGCGTGGGACGGCTACTCCAACGCTCGCAAGAGCCCGCGAACGCGGAAGGCCGGCCCGGGCTATGCAGACCCCGATTACGATCTCGCGCTCGACTGGGCCGGCGCGAAGGAGGCCATCGACCGGGCGAAGGCCGAACATGACGACCCGGCCCAGCCACCGTGCATTTTGATTGTGAATTGCTCGAGCCGCAGCGAACATACCTGCCCTGGAGAAATGTCGAAGAGCTGGCGTCTGCTCGAGCTGGCGCAGGAAATTTGCGGCGTCGACGGCACGTTGGTGCGGACGCTGGACCTGGCCCGGCTGGCAAGCGAGTACGGGCGGCATATTCACCCGTGCAAAGCCTGCTTCTCGACCGCTGCGGCACTCTGTCACTGGCCGTGCAGCTGCTATCCCAATTACTCGCTCGGCCAGACCCAGGACTGGATGAACGAGATTTATCCGCTGTGGGTGCGCGCCCACGGCATTATGCTGATCACTCCGGTCAACTGGTACTCACCGACCTCACCTTTGAAGTTGATGATGGATCGGCTGGTTTGCGCGGACGGGGGAAATCCCGATCCCAGCAGCACCCACGGCAAGGACGCGAAGAAGGCCAAGCAGCTGGAGCTCGATGGCTGGCCCTATCCTCGCCACTTGGAGGGGCGTGTCTTTTCGGTGGTCGTACACGGCGATGTTGAAGGCGTCGAAAACGTCCGCAGGGCGCTCGCTGATTGGCTGCGCTTCATGCACCTCAATCCGGCCGGCCCGTCGGCGGAGCTCGACCGGTACATCGGCTATTGGCAGCCCTACGCGACCAGTCACGACGAGCTCGATAAGGACCACGCCATCCAGGAGGAAGTGCGCAACGCTGCCCGGACGCTGCTTCGTGCGGTCCAGGAGCAGCGCTCGGGCAAGCTGATCGACGCCGGCGAGGGGCTGGAGCAGGTTCGGCAGAAGTAGGCGGGGTGGATTCAGACGGACCGCCCGCTTATGTCGCGCGCCAACGCAGTCCTCCCCCGAAAGAGAAATATGGCCGACTATGATTTCGACGTCTTGGTGATCGGCGCGGGCCCCGGCGGCTACGTCGCCGCGATCCGCGCCGCGCAGCTGGGTTTGAAGACTGCCTGCGCGGAGAGCCGTGAAACGCTGGGCGGCACCTGTCTCAACGTCGGCTGCATCCCGTCCAAGGCTCTGCTCCATGCGTCGGAATATTTCGAGGCGGCGGCCGGCGGGGCGATGGCCAAGATGGGCATCAAGGTCACGCCGGAGCTCGACCTTCCCGCTATGCACGCCCAGCGCCTGGACGCCGTTAAGGGCCTCACCGGTGGCATCGAGTTCCTGTTCAAGAAGAACAAGATCGAATGGCTGAAGGGGCATGCGAGCTTCGAGAGCGCCGACACGGTCAAGGTCGGCGAGCGCACCGTGCGCGCCAAGAACATCGTCATCGCCACCGGCTCATCGGTGACTCCGCTGCCGGGCATCGAGATCGACGAGAAAATCATCGTCTCCTCGACCGGTGCGCTGGAGCTCGGCAAGGTTCCGGGGCACCTCGTCGTGATCGGCGGCGGCGTGATCGGGCTCGAGCTCGGCAGCGTGTGGCGTCGGGTCGGCGCGAAGGTGACCTGCGTCGAGTTCCTCGACCAGATCCTCCCCGGGTTCGACGACGACGTGCGCAAGGAAGCCAACAAGATATTCAAGAAGCAGGGGATCGAATTCCGCCTCGCCACCAAGGTGACGGGCGTGAAAGTCGAGGGCGGTAAGGCGACACTGACCGTCGAGCCCGCCAAAGGCGGCGCGGCTGAGACGATCGAAGCAGACACCGTGCTGGTCTCGATCGGCCGGCGCCCGAACACCGAGGGTCTCGCGCTCGACAAGGCCGTACTTCAGGTCAACCAGCGCGGCCAGGTCGAGACCGACCACGACTTCCGCACGTCGGTTCCGGGCGTGTGGGCGATCGGCGATGTGATCCCGGGACCGATGTTGGCCCACAAGGCCGAGGACGAGGGCATCGCCGTCGCGGAGAACATCGCCGGCCTGACCGGGATCGTGAACCATGACGTGATCCCGAGCGTGGTCTACACCATGCCCGAGATCGCCGGCGTCGGCCTGACCGAAGCCCAGGCGCGCGAGCATGGCGAGGTCAAGGTCGGCAAGTTCCCGATGCTCGCCAACAGCCGCGCCAAGACCAACCACGAGCCCGACGGCTTCGTGAAGGTGATCGCCGACGCCAAGACCGACCGCGTCCTCGGCGTATGGATGATTGCCTCGGTCGCGGGAACGATGATCGCCCAGGCCGCGCAGGCGATGGAGTTCGGCGCGACATCCGAGGACATCGCCTACACCTGCCACGCCCATCCGACGCACAACGAAGCGCTCAAGGAAGCGGCGATGGCGGTGACCGGGAAGCCGATCCACATCTGAGGCGGAGAATTCCACCGCTT
The DNA here is from genome assembly GCF_000620665.1 of Sphingomonas sp. URHD0057. Classification (GTDB taxonomy): domain Bacteria; phylum Pseudomonadota; class Alphaproteobacteria; order Sphingomonadales; family Sphingomonadaceae; genus Sphingomicrobium. The sequence continues at coordinate 638,772 of NZ_JIAU01000005.1, forward strand.
GACAGTTGATTGACCATTCAACTAACACGCTGCCGTGAACAAGGATACGCGCCAGCGGATCGTCGAAGCGGCGATGGAGCTGTTCTGGCTCAAGGGCTACGGGTCGACCTCGGTCGCCGACATCTTGAGCCGCAGCCAGGTCAACAGCGGCAGCCTTTATTACTTTTTCCCGGGCAAGCAGGACGTGCTGGTCGCGGTCCTCGAAGCCTATCGTGACGGCATCGGGCGGATGCTGCTCGAGCCGGCTTGGGCCGCGGTCGACGATCCGGTTGAAAAGGTTTTCGCCTTGCTTGCTCTTTACCGCCGCGCGCTGGTCGACACCGATTGCACCTATGGCTGCCCGATCGGCAGCCTGGCGCTCGAGCTGCACGAGCCCGACCTGCCCGTGCGCGAGCTGATGGCGGCCAACTTCAGCGCCTGGGTCGGCGCCGTCGAGGCGCAGCTTCGCTCCGCCGCGGACCGCTTCCCGCAAACCACCGATTTCCGCGCGCTCGCCGAGCTGGTGCTGAACGTGATGGAAGGCGGCGTCATGCAGGCGCGCACCTTCCGCGACGTCGCCCATTTCGACCGTGCCATCGCGCAGCTGCGCGCCCATTTCGATGCGCTCACGCAAAGGGAGCGTGCGGCCTAGTCAATCAACGGGGGAGGAAGTCATGCCACAAGTCAATCTCATCGCCGTGCTTCTGTGCGGCGTCGCGTCGCTCGTGCTCGGCGGGATCTGGTACTCGCCGATGCTGTTTGCCAAGGTCTGGCAACGCGAAGCAGGCCTGAGCGACGAGCAGGCGAAAAGCGGCAACATGGCGATGATCTTCGGGGGCGCCTTCGTGCTGAGCCTGATCGCCGCTTACGTGTTCGGCATGTTCCTCGGTACGATGCCGCTCGCCGGCGCGGTCGGCGCGGGCTTCTCCGCCGGCCTCTGCTGGGTCGGTGCGTCCTACGGCATCAATTATCTGTTCGAGCGGCGCTCGTTCGCGCTGTGGGCGATCAACGCCGGCTACCACACGCTGCAGTTCACGCTGTTCGGCCTGATCCTCGGGGCGATGCATTGATCGCCGCGCTGCTGCTGGCGGCGGCAGCGGCCGCGAGCGATGCGACACCCGACTTCAACATGTTTGTCGGCTCGTGCTGGGTCGCGGATTTCACGGCGACGATGACCGACCGACACTGTTTCACCCGGATCCTGGGCGGCACGCACATCCGCGACGCCCACGAGGTCAAGGAGGGCGGCCGTGCCGTCTATGCCGGCGAAACCACCTACAGCGTGGACGGCGACGGTGTGGTCTTCACGTACTTCAATTCGCTCGGGGGAATGGGGCGAGGAACGGTCGCCGAAAGGGACGAAATGCTGCGCTTCACGGGATCAATGCGCGCCTCGCCGGACAAGCCTCCCGAGAAGATCGACTCCGAATGGCGGATGGTCGACGACGATCATTATGAGGTGCGCTCGCTGGTTCCGTCCGCGTCGACCGCCGGCAACCAGGCGCTGCGCTTCACTCGCGAAAAATAATCAGGACAGCCATTCCCTCAGCAGCTCGAGCAGGCCGAGATCGCGCGCCTCGAGCCGGGGCTGGGCGACGGGCGGGCATTCCAGGCAGCGCGCCTGGATGCTCGGCCCCGACAGGATCGAGCGGACCTCGGCGAGCGCGGAGGAGAGCTGCAGCTGCGGGTTGCCGGCGAACGCGGCGAACGCATCCTGCGGCGCGGCGCCGTCGTCATCCCGCTGCTCGGTCGCCAAAGCCTCGATCAGCTGGTCGCGGAAGCTTAGCGGCGGTTCGAGGTAGCGGACGCCGCGCTCGTCCCCGAGCCCGGCCAGCTGGGCCGCTTTGGCAATCGCCTCGCTCATGCCGCCGAAGGCGTCGATCAGCCCGAGCTGGTGGGCGGTGCCGCCGTCCCACACCCGGCCCTGAGCGATCTTGTCGACGTCGCCGGTCGTCTTGTGGCGCGATTGAGCGACGAGGCCGAGGAAGCGGGCGTACATGGCGTTGACCCCGGTCTGGAGCAGTTGGTTCGCTTCGGGTGAGGGGCCTTTGAGCAGGTTCGGCTCCCCGGCCAGGGGCGTCGTCTTCACCCCGTCGGCGCCGATCCCGAGCTTCTGCAGCGTGCCCTGGAAGCTCGGCAGCACCCCGAACACGCCGATCGAGCCGGTGATCGTCGAAGGCTCGGCGTAAATGTAATCGGCCGGGGTTGCGACCCAGTAGCCGCCCGAGGCGGCGACGCTGCCCATTGAGACCACGACCGGGACCTTGTTCGCCTTGGCGTCGAGCAGAGCCTGGCGGATGCGCTCCGAGGCGAGCACCGAGCCGCCCGGGCTGTCGACCCGGACAACCAGCGCCTTGATGCCTTTTTGGTGCACCCCGGTCGCAATTTCATTGGCGATGGTGTCGCCGCCGGCGGTCCCCGGCCCGGCTTTGCCGTCGATAATGTTCCCGGCGATCGTCACCACCCCGATCGGGCCGGTGGATGCGTTTTGGACCTTGTCGGCCACGTAGGACGCGAGCTTGATGCGGCTGTATCCGCCCGGCTCGCCTCGGCTCTCCCCGCCGAGCTGCGCGAGCCGCGCCTCGAACGCCTGCTGGTCGCCGATCCGGTCGACCAGGCCGGCGGCGAGCGCGGCCTTGGCTATGTCCCCGCCGGCCGCGGCGATCGCCCCGTTCATGTCCTGCAGGAAGGCGTCGACGTTGGCCTTGGGTCGGGCCTGCTTGACCGACTGTTTCCAGCTGTCGAGCTCGGCCGTGCCGAGCGCCAGCGCATTTTCCTTGGCTGCGGGCGACATGTCGCTGCGGATGAGCGGCTCGACCGCGGCCTTGTAGGTGCCGACGCGATAGACGTTGGCGGTCACTCCGAGCTTGTCGAGCAGGCCCTTGAAATAGAGGTTGGAGCCGCCCGGCCCGGTCACCGCGACCGCGCCCAGAGGGTTTAGCCAGATTTCGGACGCTGCCGAGGCGAGCTGGTAGCCATCATTGGTATAGCCGGTCGAATAAGCGACCACCGGCTTGCCCGCCGCGCGGACACGCCGAACGGCGTCGGCGAGGTCGCCGATCGCGGTCTGGCCGCCGCCGGTGAAGCTGTCGAGGTCGAGCGCGACGGCCTTGACGCGTTTGTCGTCTTTCGCCGCATCGAGCGCCGCGACGAGATCGCGCAGGCGGTATTCCTGGAGGCGGCTGCCGCCGGCGACCTCGGACCATTGCCGCCGCGCAGGCTGCTCGACCAGGCCGCCCTTGAGGTCGAGGGCGAGGACGCCCGAGCCGACCGGCGCCGGCCGCGCCGACAGCCCGGCATAGATGACGCCGAAGAACAGCAGCATGAAGATGAGGACGAGCCCGTCCTTGATGCCGACCAGCAGTTTCCAGATTGCGCGAACGAATTTCATGTAATCGGCCTCGACAGTTTGAACCGGCCTGCTAGCGGACGACGGCGCGTGCGGCCAAAGCTTTTCGACGGCCGGCCTTGCCGGTAGGCGCAAACCGTGGACTCTGCAGCAAGCATAGCACCGGCGCGAACGGTCGCACGATGGCGCGAAGAGCTTCGCTCCTCGTTGACGCTCGCCTGGCCGCTGATGCTCGCCAACCTCACCCAGCAGGTGATCCAGGCGACCGACATCTTCCTGATGGGTCGGCTCGGATCGACCCAGCTTGCGGCGGCGACCCTGGCCTTGAACCTGACTTTCACCGTCAACGTCCTGTTGCTCGGCCTCCTGACCGCCGCGTCGCCGATGATGGCGACTGCCCTCGGGGAGCGCTTCAACGCCGTCCATGACGTTCGCCGCACCTTCCGCGCGGGGCTGTGGCTGCTTGCCCTGGCGCTGCCCCCATATTGGCTGCTGCTTTGGCATATCGGGGCGATCATGCGCGCGTCGGGCCAGTCAGCAGAGCTGGCCGACATCGGCCAGGCCTTCTTGCGTGCCTACATGTGGTGCAGCGCGCCGTGGCTGCTGTTCCAGCTATTGCGCCATTTCCTCTCTGCGCTCGAGCGGCCGCGCGCGATCCTGTGGTTCAGCGTCGCCGGGATCGGGCTCAATGCGATCCTTAGCTGGGCGTTGATGTTCGGCCACTTCGGCCTGCCGGCGCTGGGCCTGATGGGGGGCGGGGTCGGCAGCACCCTGACCTGGGCGATCCTGTGCCTCGGGCTCGTCGGCATGATTGCGCGCGATCGCCAGTTCCGCCGCTTCCACCTGTTCGGGCGATGGTGGCGGTTCGACGCCGAGCGCACGTTGGCGATGGCCCGCGTCGGTTGGCCGATCGGGATCACGTTGGCACTCGAGATGGGCGTGTTTGCTCTCGCGGCCTTTTTCATGGGCTGGCTCGGGGCCCCGGCGGTCGCCGCGCACGCGGTCGCGCTTCAGCTGGCCGCTTTGACCTTCATGGTTCCGCTCGGCCTCAGCCAGGCCGCGACGGTGCGCGTCGGCCTGGCCGTCGGGCGGCGCGATCTCGACGGAATCACCCGCGCCGGCTGGACCGCGTTCGCGCTCGGGGTCGGCTTCATGGGGCTGATGGCGCTGGTCATGTGGGCGTTCCCGCGCCCGCTGGTGACCCTGTTCCTGGTCGACACGCCGGCCAATGCAGCGACGATCACCCTTGCGATCAGCTTCCTGATGGTCGCCGCCGCGTTCCAGCTGGTCGACGGCGCGCAGGTGATCGGCGCGGGGATGCTGCGCGGGCTCCACGACACGCGCTGGCCGCTGATTTTCGCGCTGGTCGGCTATTGGGGGGTCGGGCTTGGCATCGGCTCCTGGCTCGCCTTTAGCCGCGACTGGCAGGGCGTCGGCATCTGGACCGGGCTCGCCAGCGGGCTGGCCGCCGTTGCCGCGCTGATGATCGCGCGCTGGGTCCTCCGCGGCCGGCTCGGGCTGGTCGCGCGAAAGTAGAAAGGCGCCGAACCGGACCGTCGTGGCGACGGGGGGCATTGACGCACCGGGGGCCGCAAACCATATGCGCTGCGTCGTTGGCACTCTCCACGCGAGAGTGCTAATGCACATGTTCAACCAGAAGATCGAAAGAGGGGTTCAGCCCATGGGTTTCAGGCCACTTCACGACCGAGTCCTCGTCCGCCGAGTCGAGGCCGAGGCGAAGACTGCCGGCGGGATCATCATTCCTGACACGGCGCAGGAAAAGCCGCAGGAAGGCGAAGTCGTTTCCGTCGGCACCGGTGCTCGCGACGACGACGGCAAGGTAACGCCGCTGGACGTCAAGGCCGGCGACAAGATCCTGTTTGGCAAATGGTCCGGCACCGAGGTCAAGATCGACGGTGAAGACCTCATCATCATGAAGGAAAGCGACATCCTCGGGATAGTCGCCTGACCTTCACATCCATTCACGCACTCAACAGATTGAAAGGGTAGCCACATGGCAGCCAAAGACGTGAAATTCAGCCGCGACGCGCGTGAGCGCATCATGCGCGGCGTCGACATCCTCGCCGACGCGGTCAAGGTGACCTTGGGCCCCAAGGGCCGCAACGTCGTCATCGACAAGAGCTTCGGCGCGCCCCGGATCACCAAGGACGGCGTCACCGTCGCCAAGGAGATCGAGCTCAAGGACAAGTTCGAGAACATGGGCGCGCAAATGGTGCGCGAAGTGGCCTCGAAGACCAACGACATCGCCGGCGACGGCACCACCACCGCGACGGTTCTTGCCCAGGCGATCGTTCGCGAGGGCATGAAGTCTGTCGCCGCGGGAATGAATCCGATGGACTTGAAGCGCGGTATCGATCTTGCCGTCATCAAGGTCGTTGAGGATCTGAAGAAGCGCTCCAAGCCCGTCTCCGGGTCGAATGAAATCGGCCAGGTCGGCAGCATCGCCGCCAACGGCGACACCATCGTCGGCGAGAAGATCGCCGAAGCGATGGAGAAGGTCGGCAAGGAAGGCGTGATTACGGTCGAAGAGGCCAAGGGCCTCGAGTTCGAGCTCGACGTCGTCGAAGGCATGCAGTTCGATCGCGGCTATCTGTCGCCCTACTTCATCACCAACCCCGAAAAGATGTCGGTCGAGCTAACCGATCCGTACATCCTCATTCATGAGAAGAAGCTGTCGAACCTTCAGGCGATGCTTCCGATCCTGGAAGCCGTCGTTCAGTCGGGCCGTCCGCTGCTGATCATCGCCGAGGACATCGAGGGCGAGGCGCTTGCCACGCTCGTCGTCAACAAGCTCCGCGGCGGCCTCAAGGTCGCGGCGGTCAAGGCGCCCGGCTTCGGCGATCGTCGCAAGGCGATGCTCGAGGATATCGCGATCCTCACCGGGGGCGAGCTGATCAGCGAGGATCTCGGCATCAAGCTCGAGAATGTCACGGTCGAGATGCTCGGCACCGCCAAGCGCGTCACCATCGACAAGGACAACACCACGCTTGTCGACGGCGCCGGAACGCACGAAGCGATCAAAGCCCGGACCGAAGCGATCCGTCAGCAGATCGAGAACACGACCTCGGACTACGACCGTGAGAAGCTGCAGGAGCGGCTGGCCAAGCTCGCCGGCGGAGTCGCCGTGATCAAGGTCGGCGGTGCGTCCGAGATCGAGGTCAAGGAGCGCAAGGACCGCGTCGACGACGCGCTTCATGCGACCCGCGCCGCGGTCGAGGAGGGCATCGTTGCCGGCGGCGGCGTTGCGCTGCTCTACGCGACAAAGGCGCTCGACGGGCTCAAGGGCCAGAACGACGATCAGACGCGCGGCATCGATATCGTCCGCAAGGCGCTCTATTCGCCGGTCCGTCAGATCGCTCAGAACGCCGGTCACGACGGCGCGGTGATTTCGGGCAAGCTGCTCGAAGGCAAGGACGAGGGCATCGGCTTCAATGCCCAGACCGAGGTTTACGAGAATCTCGCCAAGGCCGGCGTGATCGACCCGACCAAGGTCGTTCGCACCGCACTCCAGGACGCGGCGTCGGTCGCCGGCCTGCTCATCACCACCGAAGCGGCGGTGAGCGAGCTGCCGGAAGACAAGCCGGCGATGGCCATGGGCGGCGGCGGCATGGGCGGCATGGGCGGAATGGACTTCTAAGCTAGTCCGTCAGTCCGATGAATTGGAAGGGCCGGTGGAGCGATCCGCCGGCCCTTCTTCATTGGCGGCCTCGGCGTTCAGCATGTCCTCGGCTTCGTTGAGCTGGGCCGATTGCTCCTCGGTCGGCGCCGGTGGCGACCGGTCACGGCAGCCGGCAGTGACCAGCAGAAGGCACGCGACAATTCTCTTCACGCGGCCGAACTACCACTTCGGCGGGACATAAAAAAAGGGCCGCCCGAATGAGCGGCCCTTCCTAAAATCGCTTCGGGGAACGCAGGATTAGTGCGCGTTCCCGACGGCGTTGCTGGCGTTGTCGACAGCGTTACCGGCCGAATTGACGGCGTTGTCGGCCGAGTTCAGCGCATTGTCGGCAACCGCGGTCGCGTCGTTCGCGGCAGCGTTGACGTCGGTCTCGGCGTTATTCTCGACGGCCGTCTCGTTGGCGGCGGCATTGTCTTCAGCCTTCGGCTGGCAGGCAGCCAAGCCGAGCGACAGGACCAGAGCGGTCACAGCAAGTTTCTTCATGATCGTTCCACTCCCTCAGTGGCGGCCAACCTTGGCCGCCGATCTCGGCCACCGCGAATCGCTTTGGCCAGACCGGCGGCAATAGCGGTGATCCCTACCGCATCACAAGGGATTATTTTCACATGCGAATTGACGATATAAAGATATCTTTATATCCTTATCTGCGTGATGGCCCCGCTTCCGCTCGCCGATCGCTTCCAGGCGCTTGCCGACCCGACGCGGCTGCGCATCCTCGCCTTGCTGCGGCGGATGGAGCTGTCGGTGGGTGAGCTTGCCCAGGTGCTTGGGCAAAGCCAGCCGCGGGTGTCGCGCCACCTCAAGATCCTCTCCGACGCCGGGGTGCTGGAGCGGCGCAAGGAGGGCAGCTGGGTATTCCTGACGCTGGCGGACGGCGATCGTGTCGCGCCGATGTTCGCGCTGATCGACGACTGGGCCGACGCCGCAACCCAGAGCCTGTTCGCCACCGACGCCGCGCGCACCGAGACCATTCGCGGCGAACGCGCCGAGGCGGCCAACCGCTATTTCACCAATCATGCCGAGGTGTGGGACCAGATCCGTTCGCTCCACGTCGCCGAATGCGACGTCGAGTCCGCGATCGGCCGCACGCTCGGCAAACGGCCGCTGGGCCGGCTGGTTGATATCGGCACCGGCACCGGCCGGATGATCGAGCTGTTCGCCCCGCGCGCCAGCCAGGCGATCGGGATCGACCGCTCGTCGGAGATGCTGCGGCTGGCGCGGGTCAAGCTCGAGGCGGCGGGGATCCAGTCGAGCCTCCGCCAGGGCGACATGTACGCTCTGCCCCTCGCTGATGAGAGCGCCGACAGCGTGATCATTCACCAGGTGCTTCACTATGCGCATTCTCCGGCGGTCGCGATCGCCGAGGCGGCGCGGGTGCTCGCGCCCGGCGGGACGCTGCTGGTGGTCGATTTCGCGGCGCACGAGCGCGAGGAGCTGCGCGAGCGCGACGCCCATATCCGCCTCGGCTTCGACGATGAGGTGATGGCCGGCTGGTTCGCCGCCGCGGGCCTCGAAATGGACCAGATTCAGCACCTCAGGGGCGGCGAGCTGACCGTGACCCTGTGGCGCGGAGTCAAGCAGGCCGAACGGCAAAGGCGGGCGGCGTGAACGCCCTTGACCAGCTCCGTCACCATCACCCGCTGTTCGCCGAGGCGCGCGGCGACGTTCAGGTCAGCTTCGAGTTTTTCCCGCCCAAGTCGGACGCGATGGCCGAGACCCTGTGGTCGTCGATCCAGACGCTTGCGCCCCTCCATCCGCGGTTCGTCTCGGTCACTTACGGCGCCGGCGGATCGACCCGCGAGCGCACCCACGCGACGGTCGAGCGGATCCTCAAGGAGACGGGCCTCACGCCGGCCGCGCATCTGACCTGTGTCGCCGCGCCGCGCGCTGAAGTCGACGCGATCGCGAAAGACTATTGGGACCTCGGCGTCCGCAACATCGTCGCGCTGCGCGGCGATCCGCCGGAGGCGGGCACGAAGTACCAGCCGCATCCCGAAGGCTATCGCGACGCGGTCGAGCTGGTTGCCGGGCTGAAGGCTGTCGCTCCGTTCGACATCTCGGTCGCGGCTTATCCAGAGGTTCACCCGGATTCCTCGACGCGGCAGTTCGACCTCGAGAATCTGAAGCGCAAGGTGGATGCCGGCGCGGATCGCGCGATCACGCAATTTTTCTTCTCCGCCGACTGCTTCTTCCGTTTCCGCGACGAGGCCGCGGCGGCGGGGATCGAAGCCGAGATCGTGCCGGGCATCCTCCCGGTCTCCAACGTCGCGACGACCCGCCGCTTTGCCCAAACCTGCGGCGCGAACATTCCCGACTGGCTGAACGGCTTGTTCGAAGGCCTCGATGATCTGCCCGCCGCGCGCCAGCTGATCGCCGCGACGGTCGCAGCGGAGCTGGCAGGGCAGCTCTACGCGGGCGGCGTTCGGCACTTCCATTTCTACACGCTCAACCGGGCAGAGCTGTCTTACGCAATCTGCCACCTGCTCGGCGTGAGGGCCAAAGCATGAGTCCGTCCGAAACCTTCCGCGCCGAAGCGGCCAAGCGCATCCTGATCAAGGACGGGCCGTACGGCACCATGGTCCAGGCCGAGCGGCTGCAAAGCGCGGATTATTGTGCTGGGCTCGACCTGATGAAGGACCAACGCGGCAATAACGATCTGCTCAACCTCACCCGGCCCGAGCTGATCCGCACGATCTGCGAGCAATTCGCCGACGCCGGCGCGGAGATCCTCGCGACCAACACCTTCAACGCCAATGCGATCAGCCAGTCGGACTATGCCGCCGAGCACCTCGCCGCCGACATCAACCGCGCCTCCGCTCAGATCGTGCGCGAAGTCGCCGATCGTTACTCCAAGGCGGACGGCAGGCGCCGCTGGGTCGCGGGAGCGCTTGGACCGACCAACAAGACCCTGTCGCTATCACCCAACGTCAACGACCCAGCGTTCCGTGAAGTCGATTTCGACCAGGTCAAAGGCGTCTATCGCGAACAGATCGACGCGCTGGTCGAAGGCGGCGTCGACTTCATCCTGATCGAGACGATCTTTGACACGCTGAACGCAAAAGCCGCGGTCATGGCCGCGCTGGAGGCCGAACAGGCGCTTGGCTGCGAGCTTCCGCTGATGATCTCAATGACATTGACCGACCTTTCGGGCCGTAATCTATCCGGTCATACGGTCGAAGCCTTCTGGGCGAGCGTACGCCACGCCCGGCCGCTGACCATCGGGCTCAATTGCTCGTTCGGAGCGGAACAGCTGAGGCCGCATCTCGCGGCGCTATCGGCTGTCGCAGACACTTTGGTCATGGCCTACCCGAACGCCGGCCTTCCCAACGATCTTGGCGAATATGACGAGGCCGCCGAGGAAACCGCGGCTCAGATCCGCGAGTGGATCGATAGCGGCCTCGTCAACGCCGTCGGCGGCTGCTGCGGGACGACCCCGCAACACATTGCCGCAATCGCCGGGGCGGCGCGCGATTGCACGCCGCGCGCCGTCCCGGCGGCACCGCGAGGGACGTTGCTGGCCGGGCTCGAGCCGATGCTGATCGCCGCGTGAGATGGAGCTGACCAAGGTCGAGCAGGCAGGAGCGGGCGCGCGGTTCGTCAACATCGGCGAGCGCTGCAACGTCACCGGCTCGGCCCGTTTCAAGAAGCTGATCCTCGCCGGCGACTATGATGCCGCGGTCGAGGTCGCGCGCGACCAGGTGGAGAACGGCGCGCAGATCATCGACGTCAACATGGACGAGGCTTTGCTCGATTCGGAGCAGGCGATGACGATCTTTCTCAAGCGGATCGCCGCCGAGCCGGACATTGCCCGCGTTCCGGTGATGGTCGACAGCTCGAAATGGAGCGTGATCGAAGCCGGCCTCAAATGCGTGTCGGGCAAGCCGATCGTCAATTCGATCTCGATGAAGGAAGGCGAGGGGCCGTTCCTCGACCTCGCGCGCAAGTGCCGCGCGTATGGCGCCGCAGTCGTGGTGATGGCGTTCGACGAGGTCGGTCAGGCCGACACGGCCGAGCGCAAGGTCTCGATCTGCGAGCGGGCCTATGTGCTGCTGACCGGCGACGGCACGGACCCCAACGACATCATCTTCGACCCGAACATCTTCGCGGTGGCGACCGGGATCGACGAGCACCGCCGTTACGCGCTCGACTTCATCGAGGCGGCGCGCGAAATCCGCCTGCGCTGTCCGGGCACCCACATCTCGGGCGGCTTGTCGAACCTCAGCTTCTCGTTTCGCGGCAACGAGCCGGTGCGCCGCGCGATGCACAGCGTATTCCTCTACCATGCCATTCCCGCCGGCATGGACATGGGCATCGTCAACGCCGGCCAGCTCGACGTGTACGATGCCATCGATCCCGAGCTGCGCGAGGCGTGCGAGGACGTCGTGTTCGACCGTCGTGACGATGCCACCGAGCGCCTGGTCAACCTTGCCGAGCGGTTCAAGGGCATCGACCTCGTCGAGGAAAAGAAGCTGGCGGAATGGCGCGCGCTGCCGGTCACGGAACGGCTAAGCTATGCACTCGTCAAAGGCATCGACGCGAATATCGTCGACGACACCGAGGAGGCGCGGCAGCAATTCGCGCGACCGATCGAGGTCATCGAAGGCCCGCTGATGGACGGTATGAACATCGTCGGCGACCTGTTCGGGAGCGGAAAAATGTTCCTGCCGCAGGTCGTCAAATCGGCGCGAGTGATGAAAAAGGCGGTGGCCCACCTCATCCCCTTCATCGAAGCCGAAAAGGAGCGGACCGGCGCGACCAAGGGCAAGGGCCGGGTCGTAATGGCAACCGTCAAGGGCGATGTTCACGACATCGGCAAAAACATCGTCGGCGTGGTCCTGCAGTGCAACGGCTTCGAAGTGATCGACCTCGGCGTGATGGTGCCGTGGCAGGACATCTTGAAGTGCGCCAATGACAACCAGGCCGACATGATCGGCTTGTCGGGACTGATTACGCCGTCGCTCGACGAGATGGTGACGGTCGCCGGAGAGATGCAGCGGCTCGGGCTCAAGACCCCGCTCCTCATCGGCGGCGCCACGACGAGCAAGGCGCATACCGCGCTTCGGATCGATCCAGCCTACACCGGCCCCGTCATTCACGTGCTCGATGCCAGCCGCGCCGTCGGAGTCGCTTCGTCGCTGGTCTCGGACACACAGCGCGAACCGCTGATCGCGTCGACTGCCGAGGACTACGACAAGCTTCGCAAGACGCGCGAGCGCAGCGGCCACAGCGAGCTCGCCACGCTCGAGGAAGCCCGCGCCAATGCCTTCCTCTTCGACCCGTCGGGACAGGCCAGGCCCCCGCAATATCCCGGGCTTCACCACTTCGGCGACTGGCCGCTCAAGGACCTCAAGGCCTCGATCGACTGGACTCCGTTCTTCCGCGCCTGGGAGCTCGCCGGAACCTACCCCGCGATCCTCGCTGATCCCGTGGTCGGCGAGAGCGCCACGAGCCTGTTCGCCGACGCTCAGGCGATGCTCGACCAGGTCATCGCGGAGCGCTGGGTCACGCCCAAGGCGACCGTAGGATTCTGGCGCTGCAAGCGTGAAGGCGATGATGTGTGCGTGCTCGCGGGCAACGACTGGACCCGGCTGTCTTTCCTCCGCCAGCAGGTGAAGAAGCGCGAGGGACGGCACAACATGTGCCTGGCCGACTTCATCAACCCCGAAGGCGAAGACTGGATCGGCGGCTTCGCGGTCGGGATCCACGGGCTCGAACCTCATCTCGAGCGATTCAAGCAGACGGTCGACGACTATGATGACATTCTGCTCAAGGCGCTTGCCGACCGGCTCGCCGAGAGCTTCGCCGAGGTGCTGCACGCCCAGGTCCGCAACCGGCTATGGGGCTATGCCGACGAGCATTTGTCCAACGCGCAGCTGATCCGCGAGAAATATGACGGGATCAGACCGGCGCCCGGCTATCCGGCCTGTCCCGATCACAGCCTGAAGCCGGTCCTGTTCGACATGCTCGGCGGCCATCCCGGCGAGGTCACGCTGACCGAGAATTTCGCGATGCTGCCGACGTCGGCGGTCTCGGGCTTCTACTTCGGGCACCGCGACAGTCAGTATTTCGGGGTGGCGCGGATCGGCCGAGACCAGCTGCAGGATTATGCGGCGCGGCGTAGTGTCACGGTCGAATGCGCGGAACGCTGGCTGCGGCCCAACCTCGACTAAAGCTGCCGCTTGAGCACTTCCGGATTGAACAGCGACCGATTTTCGCGCGCGCGCAACACACGCTCGCGCCGCGGCCAACCACGATCCCACCCGGCCCAGTCCGTTCCGCCTTCCTGAAGCCGGAATAATTCCGCATCGGCCTCGCGCAATTGCGCTCTCGCCTGGTCCAGCCCGGCGACTTGGAATCGCTCATCGATCGAGCCGAGGCCCGACCGCGCCGCCGCGAGCAATGCGCGCCCGGTTGCCTCGTCGCCGGCCATATAAGCGCCCTTGGCGAGGGTCACCGCGGAATCGATGCCGTCGAGCTTCGCCGCCAGCGTGACCCGCACCGGGCCGCCCGCGCACGCCTTCGGCGAGAGCGCGGTCACGTAGGCGACCACGGAATCGAGCGCAGCGGACGACGGCTCGGGCCCGGTGAACTCCTCGACGATCAGGCCATGTATAAAGCCCCGAAGCTGTGCCGTTCCCTTGACCTTCAGCTTGTGGGGGTCGCCGCCAAGATCAGGGATCGGCTTGGGATTGAACACGTCGTCGCCGCGCTTTTCGCTCATGATCGACGCGGTGACGTCCGCGGTTCCCGGTGCGCCCGACACGCCGGGAAAATGGAAGTGCGGGTTGGTCCGGCCGTTGCGGTGGCAGCTGGCGCACGACAGCCCGACGCGAGCCGCCTGTCCGCCGAGGAGGAGCGGCGAGCGGAACAGCGCGCGTCCGATCGCGACCTCGCGGCGCAGACGCGGCTCCCTCGGCCAGGCGAGGCATTCGGCGGGCTGTTGCGTGAGATCGGCGACGACGTCCGGCGACTGCAGCCAGCGCGCGTCCCGGATGGGGAGTTGCGGGCTGACGGCCGCCCCGATCAGGAGCGCAGCAGCGGAGACTAGGAGGCAGGCTTGCCTTTGGCCGCGATCCATCGCCTCAGTTCATCGGCCTCGGCGCAACCGAAGGTGCACCAGCTGTCGAGCCGCGCCAGCATCACTTTGGCGCCGGTGAGATTGCCGCGCTCGACCATCAGCTCGCCATAATATTCGGTCGCTCCGCGATGATGCGGGGCGGCGGCGAGGGCGTCGCGGTAATAGCTCTCCGCAACTGCATAATGGTGAAGCTTGCGGTTGGCGAAGCCGAGATAGGTGAGGATGTCGGGATGCGCTCCGAAGCTCGCCTTGGCGCGGTCGAGCGCGTCGATCGCCTGGCCGTATCTGCCTTCGTTGATGAGGCCGACGGCGTCGAGATAGGCCGAATCGCCCGCTTCGGCGCTGGCGAACAGCAATGGGGGATCGGTGCGCAGGCTGGCCTGTGTCGGTGCCCCGAGCGCGGCCTGCACCGCGGCGATCGCGTCCTTGATCGTCTGCGCGTCCGGGCAGGTGCCGGCGCATGCCTGGTCGAGCTTCTGCAGCTCGGCAAGCTCGCCCCGCGCTTTGTCCATCTGCCCGAGCTTGGCGTAGGTCGTCGCCAGCTCCTGGTGCGCCGGGATCATCTTGCCGTCGGCTTTGACGGCGCGCTCGTAATGCTTCTGGGCGGCTTTGAGATCGTTGAGGCCGGCATCGGCCATTCCGGCGAGGAAATTCGTGGCTCCATCGCGCGGCGCGACGTCGAGCACTTTGTGGAAGGACGACTTGGCATCCGAATATTTCTGAGCCTTCAGCGCGTCGACGCCCTTGCGATATTCTTCGGCCGGATCGAACCCGGACGCCGACATGCTCGGCACCGACGAAGACCCGCCGCCCCCTCCTCCGCCGCCGCTGGACATCGCCCACGCCGTTGCCGGAATGGCGGTCAAAGCGAGGCCGATTGAAGCGACGGAAACGGCACGCATGGCGACTCTCCCTGTTTCGCCGGCGTAACCTATCAGTCTCGACTGGGTGCCAGCAACCATCTAGCCGCTTAGTGATGCTTCGCCGGTTTTTGGTTCTAATCGCCTTGCTGCTGTTGCCTGCGGCGGCGCAGTCGCGCGGGATCGAGCCCGAGCTCGTTGCCGAAGGCTCGGCGCCGGCCGGCGGCGAAGTCGACCTCGCGATCCACATGCGCACCAATCCGGGCTGGCATGGCTATTGGCTCAATCCCGGCGAGGCGGGTTTGCCGATGGAGGTCACGTGGCACCTTCCGCCTGGTGTCACGGCGGGACCGCTGCGCTACCCGGTCCCGTCACGCCTGACCGTCGCCGACCTCATGAACTACGTTTACGAACGCGATTATGCGGTGCTCGTGCGGCTCAGGGTGCCGGCGAACGCCCGTGGCACCGTGCCGATCCGCGCCGAGGCGCATTGGCTGGCCTGCACCGACCGGATCTGCGTGCCCGAGGACGGCGAGCTCGCGCTCGACCTTCCGATTGGGACCGGCGCGGCCAACCGCGCGCAGTTCGACGAATGGCGCAAAGCCTTGCCGCGGCCGCTGGCGACCGTCGGGCATTTTGCGGTGGCGGGGGACAAGCTGCGGGTTGCGATCCCGCTCCCGGCCAGCGTGACGGTCGACCGGCCCTATCTGTTCCCGGAAGCCGACGGGATTGTCGATTATGAGGCGAAGCAAGCCTTCAGCCGCAGCGGCGATCTGCTGATCGCGGAGCTGGCCAGGAAGGACGCGGCGCTCAAGGACTTCGCCGGCGTGGTGGCGATCGGAGGCGGGCGCGGGCTTGAGTTTCACGCCGTTCCGGGCGCGGTTCCGGCCAGCGGCTCGCCGGTCGGGCAATTGGGCTGGAGCGCGATGTGGTGGGCGCTTCTCGGCGCCATCGCCGGCGGGATCCTTCTGAACCTGATGCCGTGCGTGTTCCCGATCCTCGCGTTGAAGGCGCTGCACCTCTCGCGCGCCGGCGCCAGCGCTTCGGAAGCGCGGCGCGATGCGCTCGCTTACACGGCCGGCGCCGTGGTCGGGACAGGCGGGCTCGGCGCGGTGCTGCTCGCGATCCGCGCCGCCGGTGCCGAGGCCGGCTGGGCATTCCAGCTGCAGGACCCGCGGACCATCGTGCTGCTGCTGCTGCTGGCGGTCGCGATCACCGCGAATTTGCTCGGTCTGTTCGAGCTGCCGGTGCTCGGCGGACGAGCGCGGCCGGCGGGCGGTTTCGCCACGGGCGCGCTCGCGGCGTTCGTCGCCACCCCTTGCGCCAGTCCGTTCCTGGGCGCGGCGCTCGGGACCGCGCTATTACTGCCGGTGGCTGGGTCGGTCCTGGTCTTCGCCGCGCTCGGCTTCGGCCTCGCGATCCCGTTCCTGATCGTCGCCTTCGTTCCCGCGCTGCGCGCGCGCCTGCCGAAACCGGGCGCATGGATGAAGCGGTTGCAGCGCTTCCTTGCCATTCCGATGGCGGCGAGCGCGGTCGCGGCGCTGTGGCTCCTCGATCGGCAGGGCGGGACCAACGCGCTGCTACTGGGATTGGCGGGAACGCTGGGTCTGTGTCTGCTGCTATTCGGCGTCGGCCAGCGGCAGCGCGACGGCGCAAGCGTGTTTTGGGCGGTGCCGGCCGCGCTGGCCCTTGCCGGCCTGCTTTTCGCGGTGACACCGCAGCGGCATTCCTCGGCAGTTCGCGGTGAGTCCGGCGCGGAAACCTGGAGCGAGGCACGGGTTGCGAGCAATCTACAGCAAGGCCATCCCGTCTTCGTCTATTTCACCGCCGATTGGTGCTTGACGTGCAAGGTGAATGAAGTGGGGGCAATCGACCGCGCCGAGGTCCGCGAGGCGTTCAAGAACGGCGGCGTGACGGTGCTTGCTGGCGACTGGACCGACGGCGACCCCGCGATCACGCGCTTCCTCGAAAGCCGCGGCCGCGCGGGGGTGCCTTATTACCTTTGGTTTGCGCCCGGGAAGCAGCCGGAGGAGCTGCCGCAGGTGCTCACCCCGTCGATGCTCATTTCCCGCGCTCAGTCGCCGAAGCGCTAGGCGCGCGTTCCCATACCTTCTTGCCGCCGACCCAGGTCTCGAGCACCTGCGTCTGCGCGAGGCTCTGCGCGTCGACCTTGGTCGGGTCGCGGTCGACGATGATGAAGTCGGCCCATTTGCCGGGCTCGAGCGCACCGATCTTGTCCTCGGCGAACCCGGCATAGGCGGCGCCCCGGGTGAATGCGTCGAGCGCCTGTGCGAGACTCAGCCGCTCGCTGGGAATCCATCCGCCAGGCGGCTGGCCGTTCACGTCCTGCCGGCTGATTCCCGCGGCGAGGCCGGGGAAGGGGTTGGGCGATTCGACCGGGAAGTCCGATCCGAACGCGAGGCGCGCGCCGCTCGTCAACACCGTCTGCCACGCGTACGCGCCCGCCAGCCGGTTCGGCCCGAGCCGCGCTTCCGCCATCAGCCGGTCGCTGGTCTGGTGCGTCGGCTGCATCGAGGCGATGATCCCGGCCGGCGCGAGGCGCGGAATGTCGACGGGATCGGCGATCTGGAAATGCTCGATCCGCCAGCGCCGGTCGCGGCCGTATTTGTGCGACAACTGCTCGTACACGCCGATGATCTGCGCGTTGGCGGCATCGCCGATCGCGTGCGTTGCCACCTGGAACCCGCCTGCCGCCGCGGTGTCGGCGAGCGTCAGCATCTCGGCGTCCGAATGGAACTGAAGTCCCCGGCTGTCGGGCTTGTCGGCATAAGGCTGCTTGAGCCACGCGCCGCGCGAGCCGAGCGCCCCGTCGGCGAACAGCTTGATCCCCACCGCGCGGAGCTGGTCGCCGTACAGCCAGCCGGTCGGCTTCGGCACCGCCGCCATCGATTCGGTGCCGGACAAATAGCTCATCAGGCGAACGTAGAGCCGGCCGGTTTCGCCGGCGCGGCGGAAGCTGCTCCAGTCGTCGACCGAGGTGCTCATCGCCCCGACACCGGTGACTCCGAAGCCGAGCAGGATCTGCTGCGATTTCTCGAGTGCCTGGTCCTGTTGCTGTTGCGTCGGCCTCGGCACCGCTTTGTTGACCAGCGCCATCGCCGCATCGACGAAGACGCCGTCGTGGATTTCACCTCCGGGCGGCGGTTGCGTCGCCGCGGTGACTCCGGCGGCCTTGAGCGCGGCGCGGTTGGCAACCACCGCATGGCCGTCGACCCGCTCCAGCACGACCGGCCGGTCGCTGACCGCGGCGTCGAGGTCGGCGGAGGTGGGAAAGCGTTTTTCGGACCATAGCTCCTGGTTCCAGCCGAAGCCGACGATCCAGGCGTCGTTGGGATGCGCGGCTGCATAATCGCGCAGCCGTTGCTGCAGCTCGGCGATCGACCGCGTGCCGGTGACGTCGATCCGCAATGCGGCGAAGCCGAGGTCCATCACATGGCCGTGCGCGTCGATCAGCCCGGGCAGCACGGTACGACCCTCGCCGTTGATCATCCGGTCGAACTTGCTCATCCGGGGCGTGGGATTGGTCATCACCTGTGTCACCCGGCCGTCGTCGCCGATCATGAAGCTGCCGAAATGCTGCAGCTTGCCGTCGGGGCCAATTTGAATGCCGTTGATGTTTTCGACGATGGTGACGGCGTTGGCCGCCGATGCGAGAAGCAGGGCGCAAAGCGCTAAAGCGGTCCGGGTCATTACGGGCGCATAGCATTGTTCGCGCGCCGATGAAGAGCTAGGCCTCGCCGCGCCATGCTCCAGACGACCCCGATGCAGCCGCCCACCATCGACGACATTCGCGCAGCCGCCCAGCGCATCGACGGCGCGGTGATCAAGACCCCGATGTTGGTCAGCACGACCCTGTCCGAGATCCTCGGCGCGGAGGTCTGGCTGAAGTTCGAGAACCTCCAGTTCACCGCCGCCTACAAGGAACGCGGCGCGCTCAACAAACTGCTGCAATTGCCGCCGGAAGATCGCGCGCGCGGAGTGATTGCGGCGTCCGCCGGCAACCACGCCCAGGCAGTCGCCTATCACGCCAAACGGCTCGGCATTCCGGCCGTGATCGTCATGCCTGAGTCGACTCCGACGGTGAAGGTCACCCAGACCGCCGGGCACGGCGCGCAGGTCGTTCTTTACGGCAAGATCGTCGACGATGCCTTTTCCAAGGCGCGCGAGCTCGCGCTCGAGAATGGCTATGTGTTCGTCCACGCGTTCGACGATCCGCAGATCATCGCCGGAGCCGGAACCGTCGGTCTTGAGATGCTCGACGCGGCGCCGGATCTGGATATCATCACGATCCCCATCGGCGGCGGCGGGCTGATGTCCGGCGTGGCGATCGCCGCGCGCGCGCTGAAGCCCGACATCGAGCTGATCGGCGTCGAAGCGGAGCTCTATCCGTCGATGAAATG
This sequence comes from Sphingomonas sp. URHD0057, assembly GCF_000620665.1. Lineage (GTDB taxonomy): Bacteria > Pseudomonadota > Alphaproteobacteria > Sphingomonadales > Sphingomonadaceae > Sphingomicrobium. Next base: position 658,159 of record NZ_JIAU01000005.1, read on the forward strand.
CGCGATCGAAGGCTGCCATCTGCCGCTTGGCGGGGACACGCTTGCGGAAGGCATTGCCGTGAAGCAGCCGGGCGAGCTCACCTCGCGCATCCTGAAAGATCTCGCCGACGATGTCGTCCTCGTTTCCGAGCGGGACCTCGAGCGCGCGGTGTCCATGCTGGTCGGAATTGAAAAGACGGTGGTCGAGGGCGCGGGCGCGGCGGGCCTCGCCGCGATGCTGGCGCAGCCCGGGCGCTTCAAGGGCAAGAAGGTCGCGACGATGCTGTGCGGCGGCAACATCGACACGCATTTGCTGGCCAATGTGCTGGTCCGCGACCTCGTCCGGCAAGGCCGCATCGCCCGGCTCCATGTCGCGGCTCACGATCAGCCCGGAGCGCTCGCGGCGATCACGGCCAAGGTCTTCGAAGCCGGGGTCAACGTGATCGAAATCAACCACAGCCGGATCTTCACCCGGCTTCCCGCCAAGGACACCATGATCGAGGTCGAGTGCGAGGCCCGCGACCCGCAGGCGATCGACGATGTGGTGACGCGACTCGAAGCGGCGGGCTTCCGCGTCGAGCGCGCTTCGCTCGACTGAGTCTTCGCCCAAACGGGGACATTTGGCCGTCTCTTACCGGGACATCGGTAAAATTCCGGCCGCTTCCCTGCACCTCAACCCTTTTCTTCGGCGTTTACCAGCCGCATAAAGAGCTTCCTAACCATGGGAGAGGGTCCGGGTGAGCGCACCATTCCGCTTCCCGAAATTCTTCGTGACGAACCCGAGCCCGTGCCCGTATCTGCCGGGCAAGGTCGAGCGGAAGGTCTTCACCGAGCTTTCGGGACGCCATTCGAGCGAGCTCAACGAGGCGCTGGGCCGGATCGGCTTCCGCCGCAGCCAGTCCGTCGCCTATCGCCCCAGCTGCATCGATTGCTCGGCGTGCGTGTCGGTGCGGGTGCTCGCCGCCGAGTTCGAGCCGACCGGGAGCCAGCGCAAGCTGATGCGCCGCCACGCCGACTTGGAGGTCAGCGCGTGCAAGCCGTGGACCACCGACGAGCAATATGCGCTGCTTCGCCGCTATCTCGCCGAGCGCCATCCGGGCGGCGGCATGGCGGAAATGGACGAGAGCGACTTTGCCGACATGGTCGAGCAGACGCCGGTCCGCACCTACGTCATCGAATATCGCGAGCCGGGCGTCGACGGGCGGCCCGGCAAGCTGGTCGGCGCATGCCTCAGCGACCAGCAGAGCGACGGGCTCAGCATGATCTACAGCTTCTTCGATGTCGGCCCCAAGGCGCGCAAGGGCCTCGGCACCTACATCATCCTCGACCACATCATCCGCGCCGCGCGCGCCGGCCTGCCTTATGTCTACCTAGGCTATTGGGTCGAAGGCTCCCCGCGGATGGATTACAAGACCAGCTTCCATCCGCTCGAGCGCCTCGGCCGCGACGGCTGGCGGCGGACGGATATCGCCGAAACGGACCAGCCGCTCGCATCGCCCCTCAACCTCCCCACCCGCGGCGACCGCGGCCGCCTGGTGATCGACGCCTAAAAAAAAGGCGGGGCGCCGAAGCGTCCCGCCTTTCCCTTTTCCCCCGCTGAAATTCGTTAAGCGACGGCGGCCTGCGGCTCCGGCTCGCTGACCTCTTCCGGATCGCGCAGCACGTAGCCGCGGCCCCAGACGGTCTCGATGTAATTGGCGCCGCCGCAAGCCAGGCTCAGCTTTTTGCGCAGCTTGCAGATGAAGACGTCGATGATCTTCAATTCTGGCTCGTCCATGCCGCCATAGAGATGGTTCAAGAACATCTCCTTGGTCAGGGTTGTGCCCTTGCGGAGCGACAGCAGCTCCAGCATCGCATATTCCTTGCCGGTCAGATGCACGCGGGCGCTGTCGACCTCGACCGTCTTGGCGTCGAGGTTCACGGCCAGCTTGCCGGTCCGGATGACCGATTGCGAATGGCCCTTCGAGCGGCGGACGATGGCGTGGATGCGCGCGACCAGCTCGTCGCGGTGGAACGGCTTGGTCACGTAATCGTCGGCGCCGAAGCCCAGCGCGCGGACCTTCGAATCCATCTCGCCGATGCCGGACAGGATCAGAACCGGGGTTCCGACTTTGGCCGTGCGCAGCTTTTTGAGCACGTCATAGCCGTGCATGTCGGGCAGGTTCAGGTCGAGCAGGATGATGTCGTAATCGTAGAGCTTGCCGAGATCGAGGCCCTCTTCGCCCAGATCCGTCGTATAGACGTTGAAGCCTTCGCTACCCAGCATCAGCTCGATGCTCTTCGCGGTCGTCGGCTCGTCTTCGATCAGCAGCACGCGCATTGCTGGTTCCCCCATTCGCGGCCGAAAGCGTTACCCGCCCTTAACGGCCTTGAAGCCCTCATTAACCATTCGAGGTCTGAAGGGAAAAGGTTAATATTGTGTAACGCGCTGATTTCCTTGGCCGGTTGCAATCGAGTCACAAAAGCATCCACAGCGGTGCACCCGTCAGGGCGCCGGAGTCGCGACGTTTGCGCTCCCGTGCGCGCTCGTTCATTCGGCTTGAAATGCTACTCGCGGACCGCATCCTCTACATCGACGCCGAGGCGATCGTGCTCGACAAGCCGGCCGGCCTGCCGGTCGACCCGCCGCGGCGGGGTGGCGATTCGATCGCGTCCAGATTGGAGGAGCTTCGCTGCGGTTTCGTGCGAGCTCCGACGCCGATGCACCGGCTCGACACCGACACCAGCGGCTGCCTCCTGTTCGCCCGCACCGCCAAGGCGCGCGCTCGCTTCCAACAGGCGTTCGAGACGCGGGCGGTCGAAAAATACTATATCGCCGTCGTGGGGATGGAGCTTGCCGACGACCAGGGCCTGATCGACGCGCCTCTCGCCAAGGTCTCGAGCGCCGAGGCCGGGTGGCGCATGGTGCACGATCCTCAAGGGCTCGAGGCGGCGACGCGGTGGAAACGGCTGGCCGTTCGCGACGGCGCGACGCTGGTGCAATTCCAGCCGCTGACCGGCCGCACGCACCAGATCCGCGTGCACGCCCGCGAGGCGTTTGGGCGCGGCATTATCGGCGACCGGGTTTACGGCATCCCTGGCGGTCCGATGATGCTCCATGCCTCGCGGCTGGTAGTGCCGCGCGGCGGCAAGCCCGCGATCGACGTGAGCGCGCCGCTTCCGGATTACTTCGGCGAATGGCGCGATGCGGCCTGAGGACGTCATCCTGCCAGACGACGCGCTGAGCGAAAGCTTCCTCGCCGCGACCGGCCCGGGCGGACAGAATGTCAACAAGGTCGCGACCGCGGTGCAGCTGCGCGCCGACGTCTTTCGACTTGGCCTGCACCCGGACGTCTATCAGCGCTTGAAGACGATCGCTGGGAGCCGGATGACGGGCGCGGGTGAGCTGTTGATCACCGCGCGGCGCTTCCGCACGCAGGAGGCAAACCGCACCGATGCGCGCCGCAGGCTGGCGGAAATGATCGCTGCCGCCCATATCGCGCCGCGCAAGCGCAAGGCGACGCGGCCGAGCCGCGCGGCCAAGGCCGAGCGGGTCGATAAGAAGAAGCAGCGAAGCGCGGTCAAGCGCACGCGCGGAAAGGTGGATTTCGACTGATGTACGACTTCAGGATCGAAGCGGCCGACCGCGCCACCCTGTACTGCGACCTCGCCTCGGCGCTCGAAGGCCTGGTCGCGGGCGAGCCCGATGCGATCGCCAACATGGCCAATGCCGCGGCGCTGATCTGGGAGAGCCTGCCCGACCTCAACTGGGTCGGCTTTTATCGGAACATTGGCGGGGAGCTGGTCCTCGGCCCGTTCCAGGGACGGCCGGCATGCATCCGCATCCCGTTCGGCACCGGCGTCTGCGGCGTAGCAGCGGCGACGCGCCAGGTGCAGCGCATCGAAGACGTCCACGCCTTTCCCGGCCACATCGCCTGCGACAGCGCTTCGAACAGCGAACTCGTCGTCCCGATCATGGGAGCGGACGGCGAGCTCATCGCCGTGCTCGACCTCGACAGCCCGAAGACCGCCCGGTTCACGCAGGAAGACGAGGCCGGCTGCGTCCGGTTGGCGGAGATTCTGGCGACCGCGCTTTGAGCGTTACGGCGATGTCGCGATGACCAGTCCCCCGTTCGCGAATTCATAGGGGCGGCAGAGCGGGACCGGGTCGAGCTCTATCTTCTTCAACTCCCGCTTGTCGTAGCTCAGGGTGGCCGAAGCGGACATCTTCGCGGCCTCGATCGCCGCCAGCCTGCCGCCGCGGATGATCAGCACCGCGCTATCCACCTTCGCTTCGAACGTCAGCGTGAACGTAAGCGGCGGAAGCATGATGGGGTCGCAATGGATCGTGACAATCGGATGGAGCACGACGGGAAATTTGTGCTTCGCTAGCGGAAGCTCCTTCTCGGCGTCGGGCTTGCCCGCCGTTTGCCGCGCGAGTTCCTGAACTTCAATCGCGGTACCCCACCCTTTGCCAATCCATTCGATCGGGTCGATCTTGCCGAGGCAGTCCTTGAGTCCGTTCAGAACTGTCTTCTGTGTAAGGCCCCAGTGAACCCTGGCGATACGCGACCCGCCTTCGGCGAGCTTGTCCTGGATCGCCTGCGCTTCCTTCTCCAGGGTTTCGCTGTCCGGTAGCTCCTCAAGTGTGACGCTGGCTGGGCTATCCATCGTTCGTCTCCGCAATCGGCAAGGGTTCCGGTACGCTCGCGCCGCCCCATTCGAGGTCAACCTGCGTCGAAAATCTCGGCCAGCCGGGAATGCGGGGAAGGCTGGCCGGGGGGATGGGCGCGCCCGCTTCAATGTCCCAGCTTGGATAGAGCTTCGGGACCGGCGGGAAGATCGTGTGAATTGCGAACGCGATCGCGCCGAGACCGAGCAGGCCGGCGGCGATTGCCAACCACGGGACTTCGGGGCCGCAAGTATCTGGGGACGGGACTGAGAACGAGGCAGTGGCGCTGATGTCCCGGCCTGAGCCGTCGTGGAGTGTCAATGTCGGCGGCGGGCTGCAAACCGAATAGAAATCGGCGGTCAGCGTGAGCGATTTGCTTATCTCGCCAGCAGCGAAGCGTAGCGGATGCGGCAAGCCATCGGGTGAAATGACTTCGTTCCCCTGGCGCACATCGTAATCAAGCTCCGAAACGGAGGTCGGGCCTGTCTTGTCGACCCGGAATGTAAGGCTTTGCCCACGCTCCGCACGCACCGGCACGACGATCACGTAGGTTGTCGCCGTCGTCGTGGCCGTGCTCACGGGCGTGGTCGCCGGCGGCGCATCGAGAATCCGGACGGTGACTGAGCCAGGATCTCCGACCGCCGCATCCTTGCCGGTCTTGAGGCTGATCGTAACCGACTGATCTCCGTCGCCCGCCGGCCCCTTCGCCGTCGCGATGGCGACCGTTTGCTCGGCATTTTGTTGCGCGCTTGCAGGGAACTCGATCGATGTGGGCTGCTCGGCCAACAACTCGGCGTGATCGTAGCTCAGGCCGATCTTGTGCGGGCGGCACTCTTTGGCGTCGCGATGGATGGTGAGCGTCAGCGAATCCCCTTCATGAACCTCGGCCGGCGCGGAAATCGTGAACCGCGGCGGCCTGAACATGGCCATCTGATACTGGTAGCAATCTGAATCGGCAGGCGGCGTTGGATCATGATTTACTGCGGGCGGTGGCGGAGGTGGCGGCGCCGGCTGGACTGCCGCGGGGATGACTGGGGCCGGAGCGACGACTGGCGCCATGATCGGTGGCGCAGGGCAGGTCTCCGTCGCCGGGATCCGGCTTCCGTCGGGGCACAGCTGCATGGCGAGCGCCGGCGGATAGCCTCGTCCGGTCGACACGCTGAGCGTGACGACTCCGTCGTCCTGCGATTGCCGCGTGACCAGGCCTTGAGGAACCCCGGTCACCGACTCGTCGACAACCTCTCTTACCCGGTAGTCGTATCGGGCGAGCACTTTGGCTGCGTCGCTCCAGCGACAGCCGCTGAAATCCGGGAATCCCCCCTCGTGGAGAACCATTTCAGCTTGCTTGGGATTGCAACGTGGCAGGTCGATCGGTTGCGTCGAAGCGATGCCGGACACACTCGCGATCCAGCAGGCAAAGATCAGGAACGCGGCAATGCGCGGCATCCCGTCCCCCCAGGGTTACGATCCCGAGCCGATCGTTCGAGTAATCCTTATCACAGACGGGCGGAGAACGGCAGTAGGCGGTGCCGTCAGCTCAGTTGCTCCAGCCGCTCATCGTCGAGCGATCCGGGAATCAGCATCACCGGGCACGGCAGCTTGCCTGCGTCGGTGCCGCAGAAGCTTGAGACCAGCGGACCCGGATTGCCGCTTGGGGCGGCGCCGAGCACCAGCGCGGCGATGTCCGGGCGTTCGCCGACATAGTCGCGTACCGCACGCACGCCTTCGCCCTGCTGGACGATGATCGTGGCTTCGACCCCCGATTCGTCGAGGATCTCGCCGATCGCGGCGCTGACCACGCCTTCGATCCTCAGCCGCTGCTCCTCCTCGATCGCCGCCTGGACGCCGCCGAACTGCACGAAGTCCTGGGGCTCGACGATGCCGAGCACCTCGATCCGACCGCTCGTTTTGGCCGCGCGCCGTGCCGCGAAGCGCAGCGCCACGCGCGCTTCGGCGCTGTCGTCGACGACGACCAGGTAAGTGCGTTGAGGATCGTTACTCATCCGCACCAACTGCTGCGTTAATCTGGCGTTCAGCGCAAGCGGGCCGCCAAGCGGCTCACCGCGCACTTGACCGCAACCGCCGCATTGGCTTTGGACCGCAGGCTTCTTCAGGACACGCTTGTCATGCCGATCGAACTCAAGATGCCCGCGCTTTCTCCGACGATGGAGGAGGGCACGCTCGCCAAATGGCTGGTCAAGGAAGGCGACGAGGTGAAGTCCGGCGACATCCTCGCCGAGATCGAGACCGACAAGGCGACGATGGAGTTCGAAGCGGTCGACGAGGGCAAGATCGCCAAGATCCTGGTGCCCGAAGGCACCGACGGAGTGAAGGTCGGCGCACCGATCGCGATCATGGCGGGAGAGGGCGAGGACGCTTCAGCCGCGGCTGCCGCCGCGCCGAAGCCCGATACACCCGCTCCTACACCCAAGGTGCCGGAGCCGAAGGCCGACGCGACGCCCAAGTCGGCCCCGCCGCCGCAGGCGCCCGTCGAGACTCCGGTAGCGCCATCGCAACCGGCGGCCGCGCCTCGCGCCGAGGGCGATCGGATCAAGGCTTCGCCGCTCGCCCGCAAGCTTGCTCAGGCGCAGAGTATCGATCTGTCGAGCCTGCAGGGCAGCGGCCCGGGTGGACGGATCGTCCGTGCCGACGTGGATGCTGCGGTCGGCAAGGCGCCCGCTGCCGCTCCGGCTGCTCAACCCGCCGCGGCTGCTCCGGCGCTTGGCACCCATTTGGTCGTGCCGGGGCCGATGGAACAGGCGATCCCGCACGAAGAGGTCAAGCTATCGAATATCCGCAAGACCATCGCGCGCCGCCTGACCGAGGCGAAGCAACAGGTTCCGCACATCTACCTGACCGTCGACATCCAGCTCGACGCGCTGCTCAAGCTCCGCGGCGAGCTCAACAAGGGCCTCGAGAGTCGCGGCATCAAGCTCAGCGTCAACGACCTCTTGATCAAGGCACTGGCCCAGTCGCTGATCGAAGTGCCCGAATGCAACGTCGCCTTCGCCGGCGACCATATGTTCAAGTACAGCCGCGCCGACATTTCGGTCGCGGTGTCGATCCCCGCCGGGCTGATTACCCCGATCATCGCGTATGCCGACACCAAGAGCGTGTCCGCCATCTCGACCGAGATGAAGGATCTCGCGGGCCTCGCACGCGACGGCAAGCTCCAGCCGCAGCAATATCAGGGCGGCACCGCGAGCCTGTCGAATATGGGCATGTTCGGGATCAAGCAGTTCGAGGCGGTGATCAATCCGCCCCAGGGCATGATCATGGCGATCGGCGCCGGCGAAAAGCGGCCCTACGTCATCAATGACTCGCTCCAGATTGCGACGATCATGAGTGCGACCGGCAGCTTCGACCATCGCGCGATCGACGGTGCCGACGGCGCCAGGCTGATGCAGGCGTTCAAACGCCTGGTCGAAAACCCACTGGGAATGCTGGCCTGAGATGAAGTGGCTGACTGCCTTGATCCTGGGTGCGATCCTCGGCGGCATCCTGCCGACCGTCATCGATAGTCAGTCGGGTTCCTGGATGGAGTCCTGGGCCAGTTGGGGAACCGTCCGTCCGAATGCCGGCGGGTTTCTGTTTTCGATTCCTGTGTTCCTGATCACGGCCGTCGGCGCTCGGATGTTCTTCAACTGGCACAACCACTGAGCGGGGATTTGTCCGAACGCCCGCCCCTGATTCGAGTCACGGCGATGCCGGCCGACACCAACCCTTATGGCGGCGTGTTCGGCGGCTGGCTGATGGGGCAGATGGGCCTTGCTTGCGGTTCGTTCGCCTCGCGGCGGACCAAGGGCAAGGCGATCTTGGTTGCCGCGGACGGACTCAAATTTCCCGGCGCGATGGCGGTCGGCGACGAGCTCAGCGTCTATGTCGACTTGCTGAAAGAAGGCCGCACGTCGCTTCGGCTCAAGGCCGAAGCAATCGCAAGGACGCGAGACGGCGACACGGAAACGGTGGTGGCGGAAGGTGAATTCACGTTCGTCGCGCTCGATCAAGCGGGCAAACCGAGGCCGGTGGAATGACAGGCCGGGAAACCAATCGTGGTTTCGTGCTGGCGCTGTTCTGTGCGCTGCTCGCGACGCCGTACGCCGCCAGCCAATATGAGCAAGCGAACGCGCTCTCGTGCTGCGAAAATCCGCCGGCAAACGCGCTCTGGGTCGGGCTGACCGTCGTGGCGGTCGCGGTGTTTGCCGCACGGCCGTTGATGGTGTGGCTCTCGGAACGACTGTACGCGGCAAGCTCCATTGTTCGGCTGGCATCGCTCGCGCTCATCGGCGCAGCAATCGGCGCCGTGGTTGGGTGGTCGCTGTTTGGTTTGACTCTGCTGGAGACGGAATCCGGACAGGATCTGTCGACCTGGGGAGTTACTCCTGGCGCGCTCGTCGGAGTTGGAGCTGCAATTGGCTGGTGGCTTGGTACGGAAATACTCGGGCCCAAGAAGGTGAGAAATGGCTGACACTTACGACCTGATCGTCCTCGGCTCGGGCCCCGGCGGCTATGTCGCCGCGATCCGCGCCACGCAGCTGGGCCTGAAGACCGCGATCGTCGAGCGCGAGCTGTTGGGCGGGATCTGCCTCAACTGGGGCTGCATTCCGACCAAGGCGCTGCTGCGCTCGGCCGAGATCTACAATTATCTCCAGCACGCCGAAGCGTACGGCTTGAGCAACGACAAGCCGTCGTTTGACCTTGCCAAGGTGGTCGCGCGCAGCCGGGCTGTGTCCAAGCAGCTCAATCAGGGCGTCGCGCACCTGATGAAGAAGAACAAGATCACGGTAGTGATGGGCGAGGGCAAGCTCACCGGCAAGGGCAAGCTCAGCGTCACCGTCGACGGTAAGGCGACGGAGCTGCAGGCCAAGCACATCATCATCGCGACCGGTGCACGCGCCCGCGACCTGCCGTTCGCCAAGGCCGACGGCAAGCGCATCTGGACTTACCGCCACGCCATGACTCCGGCCGAGATGCCGACCGAGCTCCTCGTTATCGGCTCGGGCGCGATCGGGATTGAGTTCGCGAGCTTCTATGCCGATCTCGGCGCAAAGGTGACCGTGGTCGAGATGCTCGACCGCATCGTCCCCGTCGAGGACTCGGAGGTCAGCGCTCAGCTCGCCAAGAGCCTGACCAAGCAGGGGCTGGTCATCCATACATCCGCCGGCGTCGAGAGTCTGAAGACCGACGCCAAGGGCGTCGCCGCCACGATCAAGACCAGCGACGGCAAGTCGGTCGAGCATCGCTTCAGCCATGCGATCGTCGCGGTCGGGATCGCCCCCAACACCGAGAATATCGGGCTCGAGCCGCTCGCGGTGAAAACCACCAAGGGCCATATCGACACCGACCCCTACGGCCGCACCAACGTGCCCGGGCTATGGGCGATCGGCGACGTCACCGCGCCGCCGTGGCTCGCGCACAAGGCAATGCACGAGGCGGTGACGACCGCGGAGGCAATTGCTCAGGAGCTCGGCAACAAGGACGTCCACCCCCACGCCGCCGATCCGAAGAACATCCCCGGCTGTACCTACTGCCGCCCGCAGGTCGCCAGCGTCGGCCTGACCGAGGCCGCGGCGAAGGAGGCCGGCTATCAGGTCAAGGTCGGCAAGTTCCCGGCGATCGGCAACGGCAAGGCGATTGCGCTCGGCGAGGTCGACGGCTTCGTGAAGACCGTGTTCGACGCCAAGACCGGCGAGTTGCTCGGCGCGCACATGATCGGCGCCGAAGTCACCGAGCTGATCCAGGGCTACACTGTCGGCAAGACCGCCGAGCTGATCGACGAGGATTTCGTCCAGACCGTCTTCCCGCACCCGACCTTGAGCGAGATGATGCACGAGGCCGTGCTTGCCGCCGACGGTCGGGTCCTGCACATTTGAACGCTGACTTGGGGGATACGCCACACGTGAAGACCATCCTGCTCGCCGCGGCTGCGGCTGTTTCGTTCACCGCGCCGGCCTCGGCCGCGACCGTCGTCACCGCCGACCGCATGCTCGACGTCGCCACTGCCCGCTACATCGACCATCCGGCGATCTTCATCGGCGACGATGGGCATATCCAGTCGATCACCAATGCGGCGACGGTGCAATATCCGGCGGGCACGAAGCGTATCGATCTGCCGGGCGAGACCTTGCTCCCTGGCCTCATCGACATGCACGTCCATTTGACCAGCCTCGCCGAGATCGGCGGCTATCAGGGCCTCAAATATACCGACAATTTCTGGACCGCGGTCGGCACCGCCAATGCGAAGACCACGCTCAACGCCGGCTTCACCACCGTCCGCAACGTCGGTTCGTCGGACTTCGCCGACGTCGCGCTAATGGAGGCGATCGACGGCGGCTGGATCCAGGGCCCGCGCATCGTTCCCGCGACCTACGCGATCGGCGCGACCGGCGGGCATTGCGACGACACCGGCCTGCCGCCTTATTACGACAAGAAAGCGGACTCGGTGATCAGCGGGCCGGCGGACGCGCGCGAGAAGGTTCGCTGGTTGCACAAATATGGCGCCGAGGTGATCAAGATCTGCGCGACGGGCGGCGTGTTCTCATTGGGCGACAGCGTTGGCGCGCAGCAGCTCAGCCTCGAGGAGATGAAGGCGATCGCCGACGAGGCGCATATGCTCGGCCTCCGCGTCGCCGCACACGCTCATGGCGACGAGGGCATCCACGACGCCATCCTCGCCGGCATCGACACCATCGAGCATGCCAGCCTGGCCAGCGACGCCTCGATCCAGCTCGCCAAGCAGCACGGCACCTGGTTCGACATGGATATCTACAATGACGACTACATCCTCGCCACCGGCACCAAGAACGGCACCGAGCAGGAAAGCATCGACAAGGAACGGATGATCGGCCTCAAGCAGCGCCAGACTTTCCAGCGCGCGGTCCGCGCCGGGGTCAGGATGCTGTTCGGCACCGACGCCGGCGTCTATCCGCACGGCGACAACGGCAGGCAGTTCGCGAAGATGGTCCAGTGGGGAATGACCCCGATCCAGGCGATCCGCGCCGCAACGACCAGCGCCTCGGAAGCGCTTGGGCGGAGTGATGTCGGGGCGATCGAGCCCGGCCGCTGGGGCGACATCATCGCGGTACGCGGCGACCCGCTCGCCAATGTCGCGGTGCTCGAGCATGTCGATGCGGTCATCAAGGGTGGGCAGTTGGTGAAAGGCCCAGCCGCGCAGTGAGCTCCCCGACCGCCAGTAATCGTACCCTCGTCATCGCGTTCCTCGCGAACCTCGGCATCGCACTCGCGAAGTTCGTTGCCGCGGCGATCACCGGCTCGTCGGCGATGCTGACCGAAGGCGTGCATAGCGTCGTCGATTCCACCAACCAGCTGCTGCTGATGTGGGGACGCAGACAGTCGCGCAAACCGCCCGACAAATATCATCCGCTGGGTTACGGCCGCGAGCTCTATTTTTGGAGCTTCGTCGTCGCCGTGCTCGTCTTCTCGCTCGGCGCCGGCGTGTCGATCTATGAAGGCATCATTCACATTGCCGAGCCCGAGCACGCGGTGTCGCCATATTGGGCGTACGGGGTGCTGCTGGTGGCGTTCCTCCTCGAAGGCTGGTCCACGCTCGAGGCATTCAACGAATTCCGCGAGGCGAAAGGCAAGCTCGGCTGGATCGAGGCGATCCGCCGGTCGAAGGACCCGCCGGCGTTCATCGTGCTGCTCGAGAATGGCGCGGCGATGGCGGGCATCGTCGCAGCTGCGATCGGCGTATTCATTGCCCAGCTGACCGGCGACCCGTTCTACGATGGCGCCGCGTCGGTCGTGATCGGCGTCATCCTCGGCGTCACCGCATTCGTGCTCGCCTACGAATCGAAGGGCCTGCTGATCGGCGAGGCGGCCGATCCCGACCTCGTGCGGAGCCTGCGCGAGCTCGTCTGCAGCAAGGAGGGGATCGTCGGCGTCGGGCACATCCTCACCGTCCATTCTGCGCCCGACCAGATCACGGCGATGATGAACGTCGACTTCCGCGACACCATCAGCGCCGGCGATGTCGAGCGCATCGTTCGCGAGGTCGAGCGCGACGCGCACGAGGCGTGGCCCGAGGTCCGTCGCCTGTTCATCCGGCCGATGCACAATGCGGCGGAGGAGCGGAAGAAGGTCGAGGCGCAGAACCCTTAACCGTTCGCTAGCGCTGTTGCGTTAGGCTTTCCCGATCAGCGGGAGCCGTTTGGGATGCACAGCTTCTATTACAAGAAGGGCGCGAATGCCCTGGGCGCGGCGACGCTCGCCTTGTTTGCGATCGGATCCGGCAAGCTCTGGTACGACCATGGCGGGGTCACGCTGCTGTTGTTCGCCATCGTGATGGTGGCGGGCGCGGCGAAGACGACATTGGATGCGCTGAGCTCGGAGCCGGCGCTGAAGTTCGACCGCCACTCGCTGTGGGTGCGCAAGGCGTTGGGCGGCGGCCTTCACGAGGTGCCGTGGCGCGATGTCCACGACATCGGGCTGAAGGTCCACACCGTGCGCTACATGGGCATCATTCCGGTGAGCCGCACCGCTTATGTCACGATCACCTGCGAAGGCGGATGGTTCGGCGCCCGCCGCCTCCGCCTGGCGACCAGCGCGCTGGGCCTGTCGCCGGCACGTTCGGCCGAGTTGGTCGAGATTCTGAAGCAGGCGCATGTCGATGCCGTCGGCGTCGCGGCGGCGGCAATGGCGGCGGCGGGGAGCCAGGGCTGGGGCATTGAGACGCGCCTGGCTCAGCCGGAGATCGCCGACAGCGGCTTCGACCCCGACGCGGCGCTCGCGCGCTATCAGGCGGCACAGCAGCGGCAGGTCCGCGAACCGCATCCCGCTGCGGCGGTTGCTCGCCCGGCCGTCCCGCAACGGCCGACCTTCGGGCGCCGCGTCAGCTAGCCCGGTTGCCAATCGAGGCGCCGCGCTCCACCGTGCCACCATGGCAAAATCCATGCATGACGTGTCCGACCCCCGGAACGCGTCGATTCTGATCAACGTCAATGGTGAGCTGAAGCCGCGGGCCGAAGCCGTCGTCTCCGTGTTCGACAGCGGCTTCATGCTCGGCGACGGCGTGTGGGAGGGCCTGCGGGTTCACCAGGGGCGGATTGTATTCCTCGACCGCCACCTCGACCGCCTGTTCGAAGGCGCCAAGGCGCTCGCCATGGACGTCGGGCTATCGCGCGAAGAGGTGACGAGCCGGCTCTATGGCACGCTTGGCGCGAACGGCATGGATGAGGGCGCTCACATCCGGCTGATGGTCACGCGCGGGGTGCGCTCGACGCCCTATCAGGACCCCCGGGTGGTGGTGACGCCGGCAACCGTGGTCATCATCCCGGAATATAAGGAGCCCGATCCCGCGGTGTACCAGCGGGGGCTGAAGCTGTTTACCGTTCACGTCCGCCGCGGCGACCCCGCGGTCCAGGACCAGAAGATTAACTCGCATTCCAAGCTCAACTGCATCCTGGCCTCGATCCAGGCCACGCAGGCGGGCGCGGACGAAGCACTCATGCTCGACCCGCACGGCTTTGTCGCGACCTGCAACTCGACCCACTTTTTCATTGTCCGCAAAGGCGAGGTGTGGACGTCGAGCGGCAAATATTGCCTCGGCGGCGTCACCCGCGCGCTGGTGCTCGAGATTGCGCGCGAGGCGGACATTCCGGCGATCGAAAAGGATTTCTCGCTGACCGACGTTTACGGCGCCGACGAGGCGTTCACGACGGGCACGTTCGCGGGCATCGTGCCGGTGCGGGAGATCGACGGGCGCGCGCTCAATTGCCCCGGGCCGAGGGTCGAACGGCTCCGCCGGCTCTACGCTGAGCGAATGGAGAGCGAAGCCGCGCGCGGCTGATTGAGGGCCTCGATCCCGCTTGCGCGAAGCAGCGAAAGCATTCCCGCAAGCGCGGCCGCGGCGAAGCCTGCGCCGGCAAGCGCCGGGTACGGCCAGTGATACCAATAGATATAGGTGAGCAGCGAGATCAGCGAAGCCAACTGGACTGCGATTGCGATCCTGATCGCGGGCCGCGTCCCGGCGCTCAGCGCGAGCACGAGCGACAGCACGTCGGCGAGGAAATAATAGCGCTCCAGCATCTTCGGGAGAAGGAACGGCAGGGCGGTCGCCGAAACCAGCGCGAGCAGGAGCAGCGCGTTGCGGTCGCGGATCGACCGCGCCGCAAGGGCCGCGATTGCAATGGCCGCGGCAATCGCGGCCGCATAACCGACGACGAAATAGCTCCGGCTGGCCTGATCGGCGAAAATCGTCGCCGCGATCCACGGATTTCCGAGCTTCCCGGCAAATTGCACCAGCGCCGCCTGGCCGGGATAGACCATCAGCAGCTTGCCAAGCGGCCAGCCGGCCAGCCAGGCGGGAACGAGCGTTGCCGCGAAAGCCGCCGGCGGGATCGCCCACTGCCATAGGGGCGCGCGCCTTCCGATCATCGCACCGATGATCACGGGCGCGATGAACGCCGCCTGCGACTTGAAGGCGAACGCAAGGCCGCACCAGACGAGCGAGCGGACGGTTTCGCCGCGCATCATGGCCGCCAGCGCGAGCACGCAGGCGCCGGCCCACAAGGCATCGCACTGGCCGAGCAGGGCCGCATTGATGATCACGGTTGGCAGCACCAGTGTGAACACCGCCAGCCTCGCTGGTGCGCCCAGGGTCCTCAGGAGATTCGCGACGTCGAAGGTCAGGAACAGGCTGCCCGCGACCGACAACAGCTTGATGATGGTGATTGGCGCCAGCAGCTCGTGACCGAGCGAGCCCGCGGCGAGCAGATAGAGGTAGGCCGGCTCGTAGTTGCTGAACGGGTGAGCGAAAGCGGCGATCGGGCCGTAATGCACGATGTGCGCGAACCACGGCTCGAGGAAGATTGACATGTCCGGCGGCCGCGTCGACCAGTAAAGCGCATGGGCGCACAGGGCGAGGACAAGCACCGATGCGAACTGGAAGCCCGACAGCGCAGGCTTCGGCTCCGCTCGCTCAGCTATCGCCGTCGTGACCAGGGTACCGCACATCGCCTGCGCTCATGGCCGGATCATGGTTAAGATCGGGTTCTCGCGGTGACGATCCGCATCGCGATGTGGTCGGGGCCGCGCAACCTTTCGACGGCGATGATGCGCAGCTTCGGCAGTCGCCCCGACACGTTCGTTTCCGACGAGCCGTTCTACGGGGCCTATCTCAAACGGACCGGCGACCCGCAGCCAATGGCCGACGAAGTGATCGCGTCGATGGACTGCGACTGGCACAGCGTCGCGCGGGCGATGGCGGGGCCTGCCCCCGGCGACCCGGCGATCTGGTACCAAAAGCACATGGCGCACCACATGGTCGGCCCGATCGCGCACGACCACTTGCCGGGCTTGCGCCACGCCTTCCTCATCCGTGACCCGGATCGGGTCATCGCCAGTTACTCGGCGAAGCGGGAGAAGGTCCGCCCCGAGCATCTCGGCAGCGACCGGCAAGTCGAATTTTTCGAGCGCGAAGCCGATCGCCTCGGCCACGCGCCGCCGGTGGTCGACAGCGCCGACATCCTGCGCGACGCCGCGGCCATGCTCGAGCGCTTATGCGGGGCGCTGGAGATTTCCTGGGACCCCGCCATGCTGAGCTGGGCGCCGGGGCCCCGGCCGACCGACGGCATCTGGGGGCCGCATTGGTACGATGCGGTCAACCGCAGCGCGAGCTTCGGCACGCCGGACGAGCAGCCAATCGCGCTGACGAAGGAGGAGCAAGCGGTCGCGGACGCCGTCCGGCCCTCTTATGACCGGCTCGCCGCCTATCGCCTCAGGCCCTGACGTTGCTAGGCGAGGACCCTGACGCCTTCTCTCGCCCACTCCTTGTCGACGTCGACGCCTTGCTCCGCCCATTCGGCGCGAGTCCAGCACTCGGTCGTTTCGACCAGGCTGCCGGTGTTCGGGTCGACGTGCATGCAATAGCGGGTGTCCGCAGTGCCGGCTGGCGCGGTCGCAGTGGTTGCCGGCACGATCGGGTCCGTATCGGGCTGCGCAACCAGCGGCGACGCCGGGACGATCAAGCTCAAAGCGGCGATCAGTTTCATATGGGCCATGTGCTGTCTCCTTGAGTGGTAACTTTGACGGCCGTGACGGAGCCTAGCGCCGATCATTTCCTTTCGAAAGTACCGACCAGTTCGCCCTGGGCGATGGCGTGCTTCGCCGCTTCGGCCTCGACATCGGCGACCTTCGCCTCCCTCCCGAGGTTCAAGCGATCGACGTCGAGAGCGAACAGCTTGAAATGATAGTGGTGAACGCCGTGCCCGGGCGGCGGGCAGGGGCCGGTATAGCCGGGCGTGCCCTTGTCGTTCTTGACCTCCGTGCCGATCCGCTGGCCGGCATCGATCGCCCGCGCGCTGGCGGGGATGTCATAGACGCCCCAGTGCCGGAAGGTGCCGCTGGGGGCGTCCGGATCGTCGATCACCAGCGCGAAGCTTTTCGTCCCTTCCGGCGCCTCTCCCCACTTCAGCGCCGGTGAGTGGTTGGCGCCGTCGCAGCTGTATTCATTAGGAATCGGCTGCCCGTTGGCGAAAGCATCGCTGGTCAGGTTCAGTCTGGTGAGGGTGGCGTCCACGGCCGTTCCTCCATTGGTTTCGTTCGTCGCGTTCGTGCCGCTGCCGCAGCTGGCGAGGGCAATGACGAAAGCGGCGGCGAATAAACGGCGCATGGCGCGTCCCCGTTGCGAATGATGCGGTCAACGACAAGCCGAACGCGCTGTTCCGACTTTGGCGGCGGGCCAAGCCGTGTTATAGGGCTAGCACAGCAAAGGTGCAGCATGGCCGATGATCCGTGGCGCGAGTTCAAGCGCGCCCTTCAGAACCACCAGCGTGAGCTCAATCAAAGGATCGCGCAGGCTCGCAGCGAGATGCTGGCGGCAATGACGGAAGCGCAGAACGACATGGCGCGCGCCGAGGCCGAGTTCGACGAGATGATGGCCGCGGCACGCAAGCAGGTCGAGCTTCACCCCGACTGGCCGCGGCCGGAAGACTTCATAAAGCTGCCAAAACCTCGCCGCCGCCGGAGACCCCGCGGCGGCGAACCGGCACCGGTGGCGCCGCGGCCCAAGCCGAAGCCGCTGGTCGATGGAGCGGAAGCACCGATCGAGTAATCCGCCGCCTCCTGCGGTTGACCCTGCACCGCACCATCGCTATGTGCCCGCCCGTCCGAGCGTTCCGTGATTCACTCGCGCCGGGCAAGAGCTGAACATTGCTCAGGAACGTGAAGGCCGGGTGGCCAGGGGTCGCCAGGACTTCACGCTTTTGCTTTGGGCAAAGTAACCGCCGGGATTTCCGGCAACGAAAGGTGAAGGGCTTCATGCCGACGATTAACCAGCTGATCCGCAAGGGTCGCGAACCGCAGAAGGCCAAGTCGAAGGTCCCTGCGATGGAGCAGAACCCGCAGAAGCGCGGCGTCTGTACCCGTGTCTATACGACCACCCCGAAGAAGCCGAACTCGGCGCTGCGCAAGGTGGCCAAGGTCCGCCTGACCAACCAGCGCGAAGTGATCAGCTACATTCCGGGCGAGGGCCACAACCTCCAGGAGCACAGCGTCGTGCTGATCCGCGGCGGCCGTGTGCGCGACCTTCCCGGCGTCCGCTACCACGTGCTTCGCGGCGTCCTCGACACTCAGGGCGTGAAGGATCGCAGGCAGTCCCGCTCCAAGTACGGCGCCAAGCGCCCCAAATAACCAGGCCAGAGTAAGCCCCGGGCGTCACTCAAGTCCCGGACCGGCTGAACAGAGAAAAGGAATAGTCCAATGGCTCGTCGTCGCCGTCCCGAGAAGCGTGAAATCCTTCCGGATCCCAAGTTCGGGGACATCGTCCTCTCCAAGTTCATGAACAGCGTCATGTTCGACGGCAAGAAGTCCGTCGCCGAGGGCATCGTCTACGGCGCGCTCGAAAGCGTCGAGACCCGCCTCAAGCGGGAGCCGATCGGCGTGTTCCATGACGCGCTCAACAATGTGAAGCCGGGCATCGAGGTTCGCTCTCGCCGGGTTGGCGGTGCGACCTACCAGGTGCCGGTCGAAGTTCGTCCCGAGCGCGCCCAGGCACTTGCCATCCGCTGGTTGATCACTGCGGCTCGCGCGCGGTCGGAAAAGACCATGGCCGGCCGCCTGTCGGGTGAGCTGATGGACGCCTCGCAGAACCGCGGCAACGCGGTCAAGAAGCGCGAGGACACGCACCGCATGGCCGAAGCGAACCGCGCCTTCAGCCACTACCGCTGGTAGTTTTCGTACCTATATTCGGGGAGGCCGGATCCGCCGGCTCCCCACATCGCTAAGGAAGCTCAAGAAATGGCCCGCAGCCATCCGCTCGACCGCTATCGCAACATCGGCATCATGGCGCACATCGACGCCGGCAAGACGACGACGACCGAGCGCATCCTCTATTACACCGGCAAGTCCTACAAGATCGGCGAGGTCCATGAGGGCACCGCGACCATGGACTGGATGGAGCAGGAGCAGGAGCGGGGCATAACCATCACGTCGGCGGCGACGACCTGCTTCTGGGCGGCCGACGAGGGCAAGGGTCCCGAGCACCGCATCAACATCATCGACACGCCCGGCCACGTCGACTTCACCATCGAGGTCGAGCGTTCGCTGCGCGTGCTCGACGGCGCGGTCGCCTGTTTCGACGGCGTTGCCGGCGTCGAGCCGCAGTCGGAGACCGTCTGGCGCCAGGCCGAGAAGTACAAGGTGCCGCGGATGTGCTTCGTCAACAAGCTCGACCGCACCGGCGCCAATTTCGAAATGTGCGTCGGGATGATCAAGGATCGCCTCGGCGCGCGTCCGGCCGTGCTCTATCTGCCGATCGGCATCGAAGGCGGCTTCAAGGGCCTCGTCGACCTGGTCGAGAACCGCGCAATCATCTGGCTCGACGAGAGCCTCGGCGCGAAGTTCGTCTACGAAGAGATTCCGGACGACCTCAAGGACGCCGCTGCGACCGCGCGCATGGATCTCATCGAGATGGCGGTCGAGCAGGACGACGCCGTCATGGAATCCTACCTCGAGGGCAATGAGCCCGATGTCGCGACGCTGAAGAAGCTGATCCGCAAGGGGACGCTCAACTTCTCGTTCGTGCCGGTGCTGTGCGGCTCGGCGTTCAAGAACAAGGGCGTCCAGCCGCTACTCGATGCGGTGGTCGACTATCTGCCGAGCCCGCTCGATATTCCTCCGGTCGAGGGCCTCAAGCTCGACGGCGAGACCACCGAAACCCGCGCCCCGTCCGACGATGCGCCGTTCGCGGCGCTGGCGTTCAAAATCATGAACGACCCGTTCGTCGGGACGCTGACCTTCGCGCGCATCTATTCGGGCAAGCTCGAGACCGCGTCGCAGGTCACCAACTCGGTCAAGGACAAGAAAGAGAAGGTCGGCCGCATGCTGCTGATGCATGCCAACGACCGCGAGGACATCCAGATCGCCTATGCCGGCGACATCGTCGCGCTTGCCGGCCTCAAGGACACCACGACTGGCGATACTCTGTGCGCCGCGAACGCTCCGATCATCCTCGAGCGGATGGAGTTCCCCGATCCGGTCATCGAGGTCGCCGTGGAACCCAAGACCAAAGCCGACCAGGAGAAGATGGGCGTCGCGCTCAATCGCCTGGCGCGCGAGGATCCGTCGTTCCGCGTCACCACCGACCATGAATCGGGCCAGACGATCATCAAGGGGATGGGCGAGCTCCACCTCGAGATCCTCGTCGACCGCATGAAGCGTGAGTTCAAGGTCGAGGCCAATGTTGGCGCTCCGCAGGTGGCCTATCGCGAGTATCTCGCGAAGCCGGTAGATCTGACCTACACCCACAAAAAGCAGTCGGGCGGCTCCGGCCAGTTCGGCGAGATCAAAATCCACGTGGTCCCGGCCGAACGCGGATCGGGCTTCCAGTTCTTCGACGAGATCAAGGGCGGCAACGTCCCCAAGGAATACATTCCTTCAGTCGAAAAGGGCCTGCGCGAAACCGCCGAGACCGGATCGCTGATCGGCTTCCCGATCATCGATTTCGAAGTGCACCTGATCGACGGCAAGTACCATGACGTCGACTCCTCGGCGCTCGCGTTCGAGATTTGCGCGCGTGGCGCGATGCGTGAAGCGGCCCACAAGGCCGGCATCAAGCTGCTCGAGCCGATCATGAAGGTCGAGGTCGTCACCCCCGAGCAGTATCTCGGCGACGTCATCGGCGACTTGAACAGCCGTCGAGGCCAGGTTCAGAGCCAGGACACGCGCGGCAACGCCATGGTGATCGAAGCCATTGTGCCGCTCGCCAACATGTTCGGCTACGTCAATCAGCTGCGCTCGTTCACCCAGGGGCGCGCGCAGTACACGATGCAGTTCTCGCATTATGACGAAGTGCCGCAGAACGTTGCCGACGAGGTGAAGGCGAAGCTGGCATAACCGCGAAATTGTAGTTATGGGCGCGTCCGCGAACCGGGCCGTGCCCCGATTTTCCAGAGAAGAAGAGGCGTATAATGGCTAAGGCTAAATTCGAGCGCAATAAGCCGCACTGCAACATCGGCACCATCGGTCACGTCGACCATGGCAAGACGTCGCTGACCGCGGCGATCACCAAGGTTCTCGCCGAGACCGGCGGGGCGACGTACACCAGCTATGCCAATATCGATAAGGCCCCCGAGGAGCGCGAGCGCGGCATCACCATCTCGACCGCGCACGTCGAGTATGAAACCGCCGCGCGCCACTATGCGCACGTCGATTGCCCGGGCCACGCGGATTATGTGAAGAACATGATCACCGGCGCGGCGCAGATGGACGGCGCGATCCTGGTCGTGTCGGCCGCCGACGGCCCGATGCCGCAGACCAAGGAGCACATCCTGCTCGCTAAGCAGGTCGGCGTTCCGACCATGGTCGTCTACCTGAACAAGGTCGACCAGGTCGACGATCCCGAGCTGCTCGAGTTGGTTGAGCTCGAAATCCGCGAGGAGCTCTCCAAGCGCGATTTCGACGGCGATAATATTCCGATCGTCACCGGCTCGGCTCTGGCCGCACTCGAGGACAAGACCCCTGAAATCGGCAAGGAATCGATCCTCAAGCTGATGGAAGCGGTCGACAGCTGGATCCCGCAGCCGGAGCGTCCGCTCGACAAGCCGTTCCTGATGCCGATCGAGGACGTGTTCTCGATCTCGGGCCGCGGCACGGTCGTCACCGGCCGCGTCGAGCAGGGCATCGTCAAGGTCGGCGAGGAAGTCGAGATCGTCGGCATCCGCGACACCCAGAAGACCGTCGTCACCGGCGTCGAGATGTTCCGCAAGCTGCTCGACCAGGGCCAGGCGGGCGACAATATCGGCGCGCTTCTGCGCGGCGTCGGCCGTGAGGACGTCGAGCGCGGCCAGGTGCTGTGCAAGCCGGGCTCGATCAAGCCGCACACCGACTTCTCGGCCGAGGTTTATGTCCTGTCGAAGGACGAGGGCGGCCGTCACACGCCGTTCTTCGCCAACTATCGTCCGCAATTCTACTTCCGGACGACCGACGTCACCGGCGAGGTTGTCCTCCCCGAGGGCACCGAGATGGTGATGCCGGGTGACAACGTGAATCTGGGCGTCAAGCTGATCGCCCCGATCGCCATGGACCAGGGCCTGCGCTTCGCAATTCGCGAAGGCGGCCGCACCGTCGGTGCAGGGGTTGTGGCGAACATCACGAAGTAATATAGGGCGCCAACCGCGCGATTCTGGATCAGGGTCGCGCGGTTCGCTTTTGAGTTTGTTGAATAAAGCGGGCCGCAGCTTCGGCTGGAGTTCGTTGGCTCTTTCGCATCGGTAGGGATATGGAAACGCAGAACATCCGGATTCGCCTGAAGGCGTTCGATCATCGAGTGCTCGATCAGGCCACCGGCGACATCGCCGACACGGCGCGCCGTACGGGTGCTCTCATTCGCGGTCCTATCCCTCTTCCGACGCGGATCGAGAAATTCACCGTCAACCGCTCGCCGCACGTCGACAAGAAGTCGCGCGAGCAGTTCGAGGTGAGAACCTACAAAAGGCTGCTCGACATCGTGCAGCCGACGCCGCAGACGGTCGACGCGCTGATGAAGCTAGATCTCGCCGCCGGCGTCGACGTTGAGATCAAGCTGGCGTAACAGCCGGCGCCCCTCGCGGGGCAAATTGGGTGATACCGCCGGAGGATAGCTCCGGGCTGCGTCCCCGCCGCTTCCTTTAGGGAGCACTAGCCCAGGCGGGGCACGCAATATTTTGGATGGGCTGCACGCCCTCGGAATTGTCCGAGGGCCTCTGTTGAGGAGTTTGGATCATGCGCACCGGCGTGATCGCGAAGAAGGTCGGAATGACCCGCCTGTTCCAGGCGGACGGTCGGCACGTGCCGGTTACCGTCCTGCAGCTGGACGAGGTGCAGGTCGTCGGCCGCCGCGAGACGGACAAGGATGGCTACACCGCCGTCCAGCTCGGAGCGGGCAAGGCGAAAGCCAAGAACGTCGCCAAGCCGCAACGCGCCGCGTTCGGCAAGGCGGAGGTCGAGCCCAAGGTCCGCGTCGCCGAATTCCGCGTCGGCGAGGACGGTCTGCTCGACGTTGGCGCAAGCATCAGCGCCGACCATTTCGTGCCCGGCCAGCTGGTCGACGTCCAGGGCGTGACCCAGGGCAAGGGCTTCGCCGGCGCCATGAAGCGCTGGAACTTCAAGGGCCTGCGCGCCACGCACGGCGTTTCGGTCTCGCACCGTTCGCACGGCTCGACCGGCAACCGCCAGGATCCGGGCCGCGTGTTCAAGAACAAGAAGATGGCCGGGCACATGGGCGCGCGCAATCGCACCCAGCAGAACCTCGAGGTCGTCCGCACCGATCCGATCCGCGGCCTGCTGTTCATCAAGGGCTCGGTTCCGGGCCACAAGGGCGGCTGGCTGAGCGTTACCGACGCGATCAAGCTGCCGCGGCCCGACGCCGCGCCGTTCCCGGCCGGCCTGGTCGAAGACCGGAAGACCGAGGAAGTCGAAGTCCCGGCCGCCGGCCTGGTTGACGACGCCGCGGTCCACGAGATGCCGGCGCTGCCGAGCGACGAGGAAGTCGCCGCGATCGCCGCCGAGCAGGAAGCCGGCGCCGCCGCTGAGGCGCAAGCCGCCGAGGCAGCCGAAGCTGAAGCCGCCGACGCCGCCCAGACCGAAGAAAATGAAAAGGCCAGCGCGGCCGAGGACAGCGTCAAGCCTGTTCCCGACGCCGACGAAGGCAAGGAAGGCTAAGATGAAGGTCAAGGTACAGACCCTCGACGCCAAGGCTGGCGGGGACATCGAGCTCAAGGACGACATCTTCGGGGTCGAGCCGCGCGCCGATATCCTGCACCGTGTCGTCACCTGGCAGCTCGAGAAGCGTCGCGGCACTGCCCGAGCCGCCCGCGAGCGCTCGGAAGTCGCGCGCACGGGCAAGAAGTTCGGCCGGCAGAAAGGCGGCGGTACCGCTCGTCACGGCGATCGCCGCGCACCGATCTTCGTTGGCGGCGGCAAGGCGCACGGACCTCGCGTTCGCGACTTCAATCCGTCCCTCAACAAGAAGATTCGGACGCTCGGCCTCAAGATGGCATTGTCGTCCAAGGCTCAGTCGGGGCAGCTGTTCGTGCTCGACAATCTCGACGTCTCCGAGGGTAAGACCAGGGAATTGCGCGAGAAGCTGGGCAAGCTCGGCTTCGGCAAGACCGCGCTGGTGATCGACGGCGACGCTCTCAACGTCAGCTTCGCCCGCGCTTCGTCCAACCTTGGGAGCATCGACCTGCTCTCCGCGGTCGGTGCGAATGTCTATGACATCATGCGGCACGAAACGCTGGTCCTGACCCGCGCCGCGGTTGAAAAGCTGGAGGCCCGGTTCAATGGCTAAGAAGCCTCAACAGGCGACCGACGTGCGCCACTATGACGTCGTGCTCGCGCCGCACATCACCGAGAAATCGACGATGCTGTCGGAGCAGAACGCGGTCGTCTTCAAGGTCGCGCCGGGCGCGTCCAAGCCGGAGATCAAGGCCGCAGTCGAGGCGCTGTTCGGCGTCAAGGTCACCGGGGTCAACACCATGGTCACCAAGGGCAAGTCCAAGCGCTGGAAGGGCAAGGCCTATCAGCGGTCGGACGTGAAGAAGGCGATCGTCACGCTGGCAGAAGGCCAGTCGATCGACATTACGGAAGGGGCGAAGGCGTAATGGCTCTCAAGCAATATAAGCCGACCTCCCCGGCCCGCCGCGGACTGATCCTCGTCGACAAGTCGGCGCTGTGGAAGGGCAAGCCGGTCAAGGCGCTGACCGAAGGCAAGCGCAAGACGGGCGGCCGCAATAACAAGGGTCATGTGACGTCGCGCGGCATCGCCGGCGGCCACAAGCAGAAGTATCGCTTGATCGATTTCAAGCGCCGCACCTGGGACGTGGCCGCGACGGTCGAGCGGATCGAATACGATCCCAACCGCTCGGCGTTCATCGCGCTCGTCAGCTACGAGGGCGGCGAGCAGGTCTACATCCTCGCTCCGCAGCGCCTGGCGCCGGGCGACAAGGTGATCGCCGGCAAGAAGGTCGACGTGAAGCCGGGCAATGCCATGGAGATCGGCCAGATGCCGGTCGGCACCATCGTCCACAACGTGGAGATGAAGCCGGGCAAGGGCGGGCAGATCGCGCGCGCCGCCGGGACCTATGTCCAGGTCGTCGGCCGCGACCGCGGGATGGTCATCGTCAGACTCAATTCAGGCGAGCAGCGGTACATCCGCTCCGACTGCATGGCGACGGTGGGCGCGGTGTCGAACCCCGACAACGGCAACCAGACCCTGGCCAAAGCCGGCCGCACGCGGTGGCTGGGCAAGCGCCCGCTGACCCGCGGCGTCGCCAAGAACCCGGTCGACCACCCGCACGGCGGCGGCGAAGGCCGCACTTCGGGCGGACGCCATCCGGTCACCCCGTGGGGCAAGCCAACCAAGGGTGCCCGCACCCGTCACAATAAGTCGACCGACAAGTTCATCATTCGGTCGCGTCACGCGAAGAAGAAGGGTTAAGTCATGGCCCGTTCCGTCTGGAAAGGTCCGTTCGTCGAGCTTTCGCTGCTGAAGAAAGCGGAAGCCGCGCAGGACAATTCGAAGCGCGCGCCGATCAAGACCTGGTCGCGCCGCTCGACGATCCTGCCGCAGTTCGTCGGCCTCACCTTCAATGTCTACAACGGCCGCAAGTTCGTGCCGGTGTCGGTCAATGAGGACATGGTCGGGATGAAGCTCGGCGAGTTCGCTCCGACGCGCACCTTCCACGGCCACGCGTCCGACAAGAAGGGCAAGCGCTGATGAGCAAGCCGGTTGCACCCCGTAAGGTCGGCGACAAGGAAGCCCTGGCCGTCGGCAACACCATTCGCGGTTCGGCGCGCAAGCTCAACCTGGTCGCGGGCCTGATCCGCGGCCGCAAGGTTGAGGAAGCGCTGAACATCCTCCGGTTCTCGCCCAAGGGCATGGCCGAGGACGTGAGCAAAGTGCTCGCTTCCGCGGTCGCCAACGCCGAGAACAACCACAACCTCGATGTCGACGCGCTGATCGTCGCCGAGGCGAGCGTCGGCAAGTCGATCTCGATGAAGCGCTTCGCGACCCGTGCGCGCGGCCGCTCGTCGCGGATCGTCAAGCCGTTCAGCCGCATTCGGGTCGTCGTCCGCGAGCAGGAAGAAGCGTAACATGGGTCAGAAAACCTCTCCCGTCGGGCTGCGCCTGCAGATCAACCGGACCTGGGACAGCCGCTGGTACGCCGAGGGCGCGGACTACGGCCGGTTGCTCCTCGAGGACCTCAAGATCCGCCGCTCCATCATCGAGAAGCTGCCGCAGGCCGCGATCTCGAAGGTGGTGATCGAGCGTCCGGCGAAGATCTGCCGCATCTCCATCTATGCCGCGCGCCCCGGCGTGATCATCGGCAAGAAGGGCGCCGACATCGAGAAGCTGAAGCGCGAGCTGCAGAAGATGACCAGCTCCGAAGTGAGCCTGAACATCGTCGAGATCCGCAAGCCGGAGATCGATGCCAAGCTCGTCGCCCAGGGCGTCGCCGACCAGCTCGAGCGCCGCATCGCCTTCCGCCGCGCGATGAAGCGCGCGGTGCAGTCGGCGCTGCGCCTCGGCGCCGAGGGCATCCGCATCACCTGCGCCGGCCGTCTCGGCGGCGCCGAGATCGCGCGCACCGAATGGTACCGCGAGGGCCGGGTTCCGCTGCACACTTTGCGCGGCAACGTCGATTACGCCGAGGCCGAAGCCCACACCGCTTATGGCGTGTGCGGGGTCAAGGTGTGGGTCTTCAAGGGTGAGATCCTGGGTCACGACCCGCTCGCTCAGGACCGGCTGATGATGGAGGCTCAGACCTCCGGCGTCCGCCCGGCGCGCGAAGAACGCGGCAACCGGTAAGCGCGAAGGACACATAAGACATGCTGCAACCCAAGCGCACCAAGTTCCGCAAGGCCTTCAAGGGCCGCATCCATGGCAATGCCAAGGGCGGGACCGAGCTCAACTTCGGCGCCTTTGGCCTCAAGGCCATGGAGCCGGAGCGGATCACCGCGCGTCAGATCGAGGCCGCGCGCCGCGCGATCACGCGTCACATCAAGCGCTCCGGGCGCTTGTGGATCCGCATCTTCCCCGACGTTCCGGTGAGCTCGAAGCCGGCCGAAGTCCGCATGGGCTCAGGCAAGGGCTCGCCCGAATTCTGGGTCGCCCGGGTCAAGCCCGGCCGCATCCTGTTCGAGCTCGACGGCGTCCCCGGCAGCCTCGCCAAGACAGCGTTCGAGCGCGCGGCGGAGAAGCTGCCGATCAAGACCAAGGTCGTCGCCCGCCTGGGCGAGAGCCTGGTCGAGGAGGAAAAGTAACATGGCCGCCAAGGACGATCTCAAGGTCCAGACCGACGACCAGCTGCAGGTGCAGCTTGGCGATTTGAAGCGCGAGCAGTTCAACCTGCGCTTCCAGTCGGCGACCAACCAGCTCGAGAAGCCGAGCCGTGTGCGTCAGGTGCGCCGCACCATCGCGCGCATCAAGACGGTTCAGAATCAACGCGCCCGCGCCGCCCAGCAATCCGCTGCGGCGAAGGCGTAAGGAGACTAAAGGAATGCCAAAGCGCGTCCTCACCGGCACCGTGGTGTCCGACAAGGCCGACAAGACGGTGGTGGTCCGTGTCGAGCGGCGGGTGAAGCACCCGCTGTACGGCAAGATCATCAAGCTGTCGAAGAAGTACCATGCTCACGACGAGGCGAACGCCTTCAAGGCGGGCGAGCAGGTGCGCATCGAAGAGTGCGCCCCGATCTCGAAGCTGAAGACGTGGACGGTGCTCGACCGGATCGGTGCTGCCAAGGCGGTGGCGATCGAGATCACCGAGCCCGACGCGCTTCAGCCCGAGGCCGAACCGAGCAAGCCGGCGGAAGAGAAGAAGGCTGAGAAGCCACCCAAGGCCAAGGCAGCGAAGAAGGCCAAGGCCGAAGACGTCGCCGAAGCGGACGCCTGAGAAGATTTGAGAGGATAAGGGTCGAACCATGATCCAGATGCAGTCCAACCTGGACGTTGCGGACAACAGCGGCGCGAAGCGCGTTCAGTGCATCAAGGTGCTGGGCGGCTCCAAGCGGCGCACCGCGGGCGTCGGCGACATCATCGTCGTCAGCGTCAAGGAAGCGGCGCCCCGCGGCCGCGTGAAGAAGGGCGACGTTCACCGCGCGGTGATCGTCCGCACCGCCAAGGACATCCGCCGTCCCGACGGTTCGGTGATCCGCTTCGATTCCAACGCCGCCGTGCTGGTCAACAAGAACGAGGAGCCGATCGGCACCCGTATCTTCGGCCCGGTCGTGCGCGAGCTTCGTGCGCGCAAGCACATGAAGATCATTTCGCTCGCCCCGGAGGTGCTGTGATGGCCACTCAGAAGATCAAGAAGGGCGATCGCGTCGTCATCCTGTCCGGCAAGGACAAGGGCAAGACGGGTGAAGTCATCCGCTCGATCCCGAAGGACATGAAGGTCGTGGTGTCGGGCGTGAATGTCCACGCGCGCCATCGCAAGCCGTCGCAAACGAGCCCGCAGGGCGGGATCGAACGCAAGGAAGCGCCGCTGCACGTGTCGAACGTGGCGATCGCCGACCCGAAGACCGGAGCGCCCACCCGCGTCCGCTTCGAGGAGCGTGACGGCAAGAAGGTCCGCGTCGCGGCCAAGTCCGGAGAGTTGATCCATGGCTGACAAGGAAAAGAAGGTCGACGAGGCGCAGGAGCCCGTGACCGAGCAGGTTGAGCAGGTCGAGCTGGTCGGCGAGGCCAAGAAGGCCGAAGCCGAGGCGATCGAGGCATTGCCGAAGGTCGAGGAGGCGTCCGTGCCCCAGGCCGAGAAGCCGGCCAAGGCCGCGACGGTGCCCAAGGGCTACAAGCCGCGTCTGAAGAGCGACTATGAGGATCGTATCGTTGCGGCGATGATCGAGAAGTTCGGCTACAAGAACAAGCTCGAAGTCCCCAGGCTCGACAAGATCGTGATCAACATGGGCGTCGGCGAGGCGACCCAGGACAAGAAGCGGGTCGAGACGGCAGCCGCCGAAATGCAGCAGATCTCCGGCCAGAAGCCGGTGATCACCAAGGCGAAGAAGTCGATCGCCCAGTTCAAGCTGCGCGAAGGCATGCCGATCGGCTGCAAGGTCACCCTGCGCCGCGACCGCATGTTCGAGTTTCTCGATCGTCTCGTGACGGTCGCGCTGCCCCGCGTCCGCGACTTTCGGGGCCTCAACCCCAGGTCGTTCGACGGCCGCGGCAATTACGCGATGGGTCTCAAGGAGCAGATCATTTTCCCCGAGGTCAACTACGACCAGATCGACAAGGTTCGGGGAATGGACGTCATCATCACCACGACCGCGAAGACGGACGACGAGGCGCGCGAACTGCTGCGTCTCTTCAACTTTCCCTTCCCGGCCGAGGAGCAGCGGCAGGCCGCGTGAGCGGTCTGCCCGTTAGGAGAAGAACTTAAGTCATGGCGAAACTGAGTTCGATCAACAAGAACGAGCGGCGCAAGAAGCTCGTTCAGAAGAATGCGGCGAAGTACGCGAAGCTGAAAGCGATCGCGGACGATGAATCGCGCGACGATACCGAGCGGCTGATGGCCCGGCTGAAAATGGCCGAGCTGCCGCGCAACGGGAACCCGACGCGCGTCCGCAACCGCTGTGAGCTGACCGGCCGCAGCCGCGCATATTATCGCAAGTTCCGCCTGTCGCGGATCATGCTTCGGGAGCTGGCCAACAAAGGCCTGATCCCGGGCGTCGTTAAGTCCAGCTGGTAAGGAGGATCATTAGATGGCGATGACCGATCCTCTGGGTGACATGCTCACCCGCATCCGCAACGGCCAGCAGGCGAAGAAGGATTCGATCCTGACGCCGGCCTCGGCGCTGCGCAGCCGTGTGCTCGACGTGCTCCAGCGTGAAGGCTACATCCGCGGCTATTCGGAAGAAGTGCTGGCCGGGCAAAAGGGCCTGCGCATCGAGCTTAAGTATTTCGAGGGCCAGCCGGCGATCCAGCACCTGGCGCGCGTGTCGAAGCCCGGCCGCCGCGTCTATTCGGCGGCGCGCGAGCTGCCGCGCATCCGCAACGGCCTCGGCACGATCATCGTGTCGACCCCGCGGGGCGTGCTGAGCGACGCGGAAGCGCGCGATCAGAACGTCGGCGGCGAAGTCCTGGCGGAGGTGTTCTGATGTCCCGCATCGGCAAGAAACCGGTCGCTCTTCCCACCGGCGTCACCGCGACGGTCGAGAGCGGCGTGCTGACCGTGAAGGGGCCCAAGGGCACGCTCGCGATGCAGCTGCTCGACGATCTCGTGAAGTATGAGATCGCCGAGAGCGAAATCCGCGTCACTCCGATCACCAACGCCCAGCGCAACCGCGCGGCATGGGGCATGCAGCGCACCAACGTGCAGAACCTCGTCACCGGCGTGACCGAGGGCTTCACCAAGGTGCTCGAGATCACCGGCGTCGGCTACCGCGCCCAGGCCCAGGGCAAGAACCTGCGTTTGCAGCTCGGCTACAGCCACGACGTGAACTTCCCGGTTCCCGAGGGCATCGAGGTCAAGACTCCCGATCAGAACACGGTCGAGATCACCGGCATAGATCGCCAGCAGGTCGGCCAGGTCGCGGCCGAGATTCGGCGCTGGCGCAAGCCCGAGCCGTACAAGGGCAAGGGCATTAAGTATCGCGGCGAGTACATCTTCCGCAAAGAAGGCAAGAAGAAGTAAGCCATGGCAATCCTCTCTCTCTTCGATCGCCGCCGCCGCCGGGTGCGCACCGCGCTTCGCGCCCGCGCTTCCGGCAAGCCGCGCCTGTCGGTTCACCGTTCGGGCCGTCACATCTACGCGCAGGTCATCGATGACGCCGCGGGCAAGACGCTGGCGTCCGCTTCGAGCCTGGACAAGGATCTCAAGGCCAAGACCGGCGCGACCCGCGACCGCGCGGCCGCCGTCGGCAAGGCAGTTGCCGAGCGGGCCAAGAAGGCCGGCGTCTCCGCGGTCGTGTTCGACCGTGGCGGCTTCCTCTTCCATGGCCGCGTGAAGGCCCTCGCCGACGCCGCGCGCGAAGGCGGACTGGAGTTTTAAGAATGCAAGACGAGAAACAGCAGGGCAACGAGGCCAACACCGATCCGGCTGCGGCGGTCGCCGAGGCGACTCCGGCCCAGGCCGAGCAGGCTGCTCCGGAAGCACCGGTGCAGGCTGCACCGGCTGAAGCTGCGCCGCCTGAAGCTGCACCGCCCGAACACCGTGGGCGCGGTCCTCGCGGTCCGCGGGGCGGCGGCGGCGGTGGCCGTGGTCGCGGCGGCGGAGACCGCGGCGGCCGTGGCCGGCGCGACGACCGTCGTGGCCGTGGCGGCGACGATGACGGCGGCGAGGAGCTGATCGAGAAGCTCGTCCACATCAACCGCGTCTCCAAGACGGTGAAGGGCGGTAAGCGCTTCGGTTTCGCAGCGCTGGTCGTGGTCGGCGACGGCAAGGGCCGCGCCGGGTTTGGCCACGGCAAGGCGCGCGAAGTGCCTGAGGCGATCAGCAAGGCGACCGCGGCGGCGAAGAAGGCGATGATCCGCGTTCCGCTGCGCGACGGCCGCACGCTTCACCATGACGGGCTCGGTCATTTCGGAGCTGGCCGTGTGACGGTCCGTACGGCTCCGGCCGGCACCGGCATCATCGCCGGCGGCCCGATGCGTGCGATCTTCGAAAGCCTCGGCGTTGCCGACGTGGTCACCAAGTCGGTCGGCACGTCCAACCCGTACAATATGATCCGCGCGACCTTCGAAGCGCTCAAGGAGCAGACCAGCCCGCGCTCGGTCGCTCAGCGGCGCGGCAAGAAGGTCGCCGACCTGCTCGGCCGCGGCGGCGCCAGTGCTGTCGAAGCTGAGGCCCAGGCCGAAGCGGTGGTGGAGTAAGCTGACATGGCCAAGATCAAGATCATTCAGACCGGATCGCCGATCCGGCGCGACAAGACCCAGCGCGCGACGCTGGTTGGGCTGGGCCTGAACAAGATGCGCAAGAGCATCGAGGTCGAGGACACGCCGGAAGTGCGCGGACAGGTGCGCAAGGTCGCGCATCTGGTGAGCGTCGAAACGGCAGCCTAACCCATCCATCTGGCCCCTCGCGGGGCGCGCGCGACAAAAGCGAAAGCGAGTGCAAGACATGAAACTCAACGAACTCAGCGACAACCAGGGCGCCCGCAAGGGTCGCATGCGGGTCGGCCGGGGCATTGGCTCGGGCAAAGGCAAGACCGCCGGCCGCGGCCAGAAGGGCGCCAAGGCGCGCTCGGGCGTGTCGATCAACGGCTTCGAGGGCGGCCAGATGCCGCTCCACATGCGGCTGCCGAAGCGCGGCTTCAACAACATCTTCGCCCGCGACTATGCCGAAGTGAACATCGGCGCGGTCCAGAAGGCGATCGATGCCGGCAAGCTCGACATCAAGGGCGCGCTCGACCATGCGGCGCTCAAGGCTGCCGGCCTCGCGCGCGGCGGCAAGGACGGCGTCCGCCTGCTCGGCAAGGGCGAATTGAAGGCCAAGCTCAATCTCAAGGTCGCCGGCGTGTCCAAGGGCGCGCGGGAGGCGGTCGAGAAGGCCGGTGGCTCGATCGAGATCATCGAACGCAAGAACCCCGCCGAACTCGCCGCCGCCAAAAAGGGCAAGGTGCGCGCGGCGCGGATCGCCGCCAAGGCTCAGGCCTGATCCGTCATTGCGAGCGGAGCGAAGCAATCCAGCAACAGCAGTGGATTGCTTCGTCGCTCCGCTCCTCGCAATGACGGTTGCGCCGCTTATATGAGCGCCAGCGTTTAGAGGATTTCTACTGAATGGCATCCGCAGCCGAACAACTCGCTTCCAGCATCAGCCTGTCCAGTTTCGCCAAGGCGACCGAGCTTAAGAAGCGGCTGTGGTTCACCCTCGGCGCGATGGTCCTGTTCCGCCTGCTGTCGTTCGTCCCCGTTCCCGGCATCGATCCGGTGGCGATGAACGCGCTCTACCAGACCCAGAGCGGCGGCATCCTCGACGTCTTCAACACCTTCTCCGGGGGCGCGCTCGAACGCTTCAGCATCGTCGCGCTGGGCGTCATGCCGTACATCACGGCATCGATCGTCGTTCAGCTCGGTGCCACCCTCTACGGTCCGTGGCAGGCGCTGAGGAAAGAGGGTGAGACCGGGCGCAAGCGCCTCAACCAATATACCCGCTACCTGACCGTCGCGATCACGCTCGTGCAGGGCTATCTCGCCGTGCGCGGGCTCGAGTCCCAGGGGCTCAAGCAGGGCATCCAGGCGGTCGTCCAGCCCGGCCTCCTGTTTGAGCTTGCCGGCACGATCAGCCTGGTCGGCGGGACCATGTTCCTGATGTGGATCGGCGAGCAGGTCACCAGCCGCGGCATCGGCAACGGCGTCTCGCTGATCATCATGGCGGGCATCGTCGCCCGCCTTCCGCAAGCGGTGGCTCAGCTCCTCGAAGGCAGCCGCTCCGGCTCCATTAGCGGCGTCGTCGTCGTCGGCATCGTCATCCTTTCCGCCGCCCTCATCCTCGGCATCTGCTTCATGGAGCGCGCCCAGCGCCGGGTCCTCATCCAATATCCCAAGCGGCAGACCGCCCGCGGCATCCAGCAGGAGCGCTCGCACCTGCCGATCAAGCTCAACACCGCCGGTGTCAT
This sequence comes from Sphingomonas sp. URHD0057, assembly GCF_000620665.1. Taxonomy (GTDB): domain Bacteria; phylum Pseudomonadota; class Alphaproteobacteria; order Sphingomonadales; family Sphingomonadaceae; genus Sphingomicrobium. The sequence continues at coordinate 691,844 of NZ_JIAU01000005.1, forward strand.
CCCGCCGATCTTCGCCTCGTCGCTGCTGTTGATGCCGCTGACGATCCTGCAATGGGCGGGGCGCGGCGTCAGCGCCGACAGCTCGAGCAGCGATTGGCTGATCACCATCAGCACCTATTTGCAGCACGGCTCGCCGGCGTACATGACGCTGTATGGCGTCGGCATTGCCTTCTTCTGCTTCTTCTACACTGCGGTTCAGTTCAACAGCGAGGAAACCGCCGACAATCTGAAGCGCCACGGCGGCTTCATCCCCGGCATTCGCCCGGGCAAGGCGACCGAGCATTATTTCGACTATTTGCTCAACCGCATCACCGTGGTCGGCGCAGCCTACCTCGTCATCATCTGCCTGATCCCGGAGATCCTGTCGGCGCAGGCGGGCCTGAATTTCCGGCTCGGCGGCACCAGCCTGCTGATCGTGGTCAACGTCACCATGGACACGGTAAGCCAGATCCAGAGCCACCTGATCGCGCACCAATATGGCGACCTGATCAAGAAGGCGAAGCTCAAGACCACGCGCAGGCGCTAAACCCGGCTGGAAGGGGAGCCAGTCAGTGAACATTATCCTGTTGGGCCCGCCCGGCGCGGGCAAGGGAACGCAGGCGGCGCGGCTGCAGGCGACGCGCGACATGGTCCAGCTGTCGACCGGCGACATGCTGCGTGAAGCGGTCGCCGCCGGGACCCCCGTCGGCCTCCAGGCCAAAGCGGTCATGGAGCGCGGCGAGCTTGTCAGCGATGCCATCGTCAGCGCCTTGATCGGGGAGCGCCTCGACGCTGCTTCCGGCAAGGGCGCGATCTTCGACGGCTTTCCGCGCACCCGGGCGCAAGCCGAGGCGCTCGACCTGTTGCTGACCGAACGCGGCCGCAGCCTCGACCATGTGATCGAGCTCGCGGTCGACGAGGAGGCGCTGGTCCGCCGCATCACCGGCCGTTTCAGCTGCGCCCGCTGCGGCACCGGCTATCACGACCAGTTCAAGCCGCCCAAGATCCCGGGTCAGTGCGACGCCTGCGGCTCGACCGAGTTCGTCCGCCGCAAAGACGACAACGAGCAAACGGTGCGCACCCGCATGGCCGAATATCGCGCCAAGACCGAGCCGATCCTGCCATATTACGAGGCGCGCGGGCTCGTGCGCCGAGTCGACGGCATGGCCTCGGTCGACGAAGTCGCGGCGCAGATCGACGCAATTCTGGACGGCGCCCCCTGATCGCGGCATCCTCGCCGCAAAGGGGAGGGGCCGTTGAAATATCTCGCCGCAATCGCACTGCTAGTCGCTTCGCCGGCCGCGGCCGAAGTCGTCAGCGCTTCGTCGAACGGCTTCGAGGTTCGCCACACCATCAATCTCGTGGTTCCGGCGAATATTGCCTTTCAGTCCTTCGCCGATCTTCCGCGGTGGTGGGACCCGGAGCACACCTACAGCGGCAAATCCTCCAACCTCAGCTTCAACCTTTCGCCCGGCGGTTGCTTCTGCGAGCGATTCTCCGATGGCGGCGGCATCGAGCACATGCGCGTCGCTTACCTCGAGCCGGGCAAGCGCGTGATCCTGACCGGGGCGCTCGGCCCTTTGCTCTATGAGGCGACGACGGGCGTCATGGACGTCCAGGTCAAGACCGCGGCCGGCGGTTCGCAGCTGACGCTCGACTATCGGGTGGCCGGCTTTGCCGCCGGCGGCGCGGACCAGCTTGCGCCGGGCGTCGATCAGATGCTTGGCGAGCAGATGAAGCGGCTGCGCACCTATGCCGCGGCGCGTCCACGTACGTAGGCCTCCGAAATTTACGAACCTCGCTCGGCCCAGAAACTGTCTGCGACACATCCCCTCGTTCATCGAAAAGACTCGACGAACGATTGACTTAGCGAATATCGTCCGCCCACTGACCGCCAGTCCGAGTGGGGAGTTTCGATGGTCGCTTATCTTTTCTTTGTGGCAGCCGCCGCCGCCAGTCCGGTAACGACGGATAGTCCTCCGCCGGCCAAGAAGGAGAAGATGATCTGTAAATCAGACAGCTTCGTCGGCTCCCACGTGTCACGGCGAATCTGCAAGACCGAAGCGGAATGGCGGGCCGGCAAGGAAAACGCCAAGGATACGCTCAACGCGATCGGCAGGGGCGGCGACTACAGAATCAAGACGGGTCCGAACTAATAGATCCTAGATCGATTCTCGCTCCAGCGTCACGAAACGATATGGCAAGCCTTCCGCCGAACTGAGAACCTCTGACTCGTCGGTTGTCCGCCAGGCGTTGATCGCACGCGGGTCAGACATGTAGGTGTCGCCCGGCACATCCTCGAGAACCTCGGTCAGCTCGATCCGGTCGGCGAGCGGCAGGAATTGCGCAAAAATATCCGCGCCGCCGATCACGGACACAGGCTCGCCCGCCGCGAGCTCCAGCGCCTCGTCGCCGTCGCTGGCCGCCTCCGCGCCCTCCGCGCTCCAGTCACGATCGCGCGTCAGCACGATGTGGCGCCGGCCCGGCAACAGCCCCGGCAGGCTTTCAAACGTCTTGCGGCCCATGACCATCGCACTGCCCATGGTCAGCGCCTTGAAGCGCTTCAGGTCCTCCGAAATATGCCATGGCAGCTTGCCACCGCGGCCGATCACGCCGTTCCTGGCGCGGGCGACGACGAGAGTGATGCGCGGCTTGTCCATGCGCTCGCTTTGACGACACCGGCGGCTCGTGCCAAGCGCCGGCCAATGGACGCGCAAGGTCAGATGATCGCCGCGGCCGAGCAAAAACTCGGTCCGAAAGGCGTGATCACCGACGCCACCGCGATCGAGCCATGGATCAGCGACTGGCGCGGCCGCGTTCACGGCGTCTCGCGCGCGATCCTCACGCCGAGCTCGACCGAGGACGTCGCCGCGATCGTCCGGCTTGCCGCCGAGCATGGCGTGCCGCTCGTGCCGCAGGGCGGCAACACCGGAATGGCGGCCGGTGCGACGCCGCCCCCCGACGGCTCGGCGCTGCTGCTCTCGCTCAGGCGTATGAACAAGATTCGTTCGATCAGCGCCGAGAACCGTCTGGCCGTGGCCGAGGCCGGTGTGATCCTCGCCGACCTCCACGAACGCGCGCAGGCGCTGGGCATGCGGTTTCCGCTGACGCTCGGCGCCCGCGGCAGCTGCACCATCGGCGGCCTTACCTCGACCAATGCCGGCGGCACGCAGGTGCTGAGGTTCGGCACCATGCGCGCGCTCGTCGCGGGCGTCGAAGCGGTGCTGCCCGACGGCTCGATCCACGACGGCCTGTCGGGCCTCAAGAAGGACAACCGCGGCTACAGCCTCGACCAATTGCTGATCGGCGCGGAAGGGACGCTCGGGGTTGTCACGGCGGTGGCGCTGCGGCTGGTGCCCGCGGTCGCATCGCGCGCAGTCGCCTGGGCCGGCGTTGCCAGCCCTCAGGCGGCGCTCGACCTGCTCCGCTTCCTCGATGCGCGGACCACCAGCATCGAAGGGTTCGAGCTGGTCCCGCAGGATTCGCTCGATCTCGTGCTGAAGCATGTGCCCGGGACCAGGACGCCCCTCGCCGGCGCTCACCCGTGGCACGCGTTGATCGAAGCGACGACCGTCGATCCCGATCACGACATCAACGGAGAGGTCGAGGCGCTGCTCGGCGCCGCGCTTGACCAGGAGCTGATCGGCGACGCCACGATCGCCGCCAACGAGGCGCAGGCCGAGGCGTTCTGGAAGATCCGCGACATGATCTCCGAGGCGGAACGCGCCGAGGGCGACACACTGGCGCACGACATCTCGGTGCCGGTCAGCGGCATGCCGCGCTTCATCGTCGAGGCCGCGGCCGAGGTCGAGCGGGCCTTTCCGGGCCTCGCCGCCAGCGGCTTCGGACACCTCGGCGACGGCAACATCCATTTCCACGTTCGGGCCGGCAGCCATGCCGCGCCGGACTGGTTTGACGCGCAAGGCGCGGCGATCACGCGCCTGGTCAACGATCTGGTGACCGCCGCCGGCGGCTCGATCTCGGCCGAGCACGGCATCGGCCAGCTCAAGCGCGCGGAGCTCGCGCGCCTGGCGCCGCCCGGCCGAATCCACGCCCTCCAGGCAATCAAACACGCGCTCGACCCCCTCGGCATCATGAACCCGGGGAAGCTGGTGCCTTAGCTCGGACGTGCGGGCGGCGCATCGGGGTTCTAAATGGCAGTTTTCGACCCATTCCTGCCATTAGCGACATTCGCTAGTAATGCCGCGTGTCACCAATGATCGTTCAAGAATCTCGCCTTCAAGCAATCGGACGACTAGCCCTCTGCGTTGCCTTTGTCGGGGTCTGTTTGTGGACGCTCAGCAGGCCTGCGGCGTCAAACCTTCAACCGGCCGAAGCGACGAAAGCCGCCATATTCTTGCGCGTCGGAATGGCGTTTTTTGGCCTTCTGGCATTGCGGTATCTTTGGGCCGCGTGCTTTCCTGGCACTCTCACAATTGACGCCGAAGGTATCACTCAGAACCTCGGTTGGAGGCGATTGCACTGGGCGTGGAACGACATCGACCAGACAGAGGTAATCCGAACCGCTGCGGGGCTAGTCAGCGCATGTCTGATTTATCCTCGCGTCGGTGGACGTGTCA
>NZ_JIAU01000006.1 GCF_000620665.1 Sphingomonas sp. URHD0057
AAAGCGAGGTCATGAGCGCCAATGCGCCGGCAGCGCGTACCAAATACAGGCTCTTCATGACGCCTCCTTATCCTGGGCTAACCGATGACGTTCCTGATCAGGCCGGGCTGTTGGAATTGTTGTTGTTCTTGCGGACCAGGAAGTAAATGAGCGCACCCGCGGCAAGGGCGCCGAGCCCAAGCAGCAGCGGGTCGAACGCCAAGCCACCACCCGCGGCCTCGACCGGCGGAACCGGGATCGGGGCCGGCGGCACGCTTTGCGCCACCGGCGGCGCAGCGTCGGTCACCGGAAGCACGCAATTCGCGGGCGCCTGAGCAGCTGCGGCAACCGCGGCGGCACCGCACAAAGCGGCAGCCGGAGCGCCGCCGGTCATCGCCGACAATGTCGCCCACGGATTGGCAAAAACGGGGGCAGCGCTCGATGCGGCAACCGCACCTGTCGAGCTGACGAACAATGATCCCGCGATCAACGCGCCTACAACGCCCTTCAACTGCATCACGCTTCTCCCGGCTTTACGGTCGCGCCCCGGTGCCATAACCATCGTCTGACCGCAAACACTTACTTCGGATGAAAGTTCACCCGATCCTGTTAATAAGGCGGATCATCCGAGATTCTGTGACAATCATGCCGCATTTTCGATCCTCGCCTCGCGACTCCTGAGCCAGGCCTGGAACATCAGGATCGCCCATAAGGCCGGAGTCGACTCGCGGCGGCCGTCCAAATGCTCCCGCCACCGCCGCCCGACGATCTCCGGATCGAAGAAGCCTTCGAACCGCATTGCCGCGGGATCGAGCAGACTCTCTGCCCACGGCCGAAGCGGGCCCTTGATCCACTCTCCGACCGGGATGCCGAAGCCGGCCTTGGGCCGTTCCACCAGCTCGCGCGGGACGAGCCCATGGAGGAGTTGGCGAAGGATGAACTTGCCGCTGCCATTGCGAACCTTGAGGTCGAGCGGGATCCGCGCCGCAAGCTCGGCAACGCGGTGATCGAGGAACGGGACCCGGGTCTCCAGCGCCACCGCCATCGAGGCCCGGTCCACCTTGGCCAGGATGTCGTCCGGGAGATAGCTGACCGCGTCGCAATACATCATGCGCACGGCGTCCGGCGCATCCTCGCCGACGTCGAGATCGAATCCAACATCGTCGCCAGCACCGATCACCGGCAACGGCTCGTTGCCCCACTCATCGAGGAAGCTGCAATAGACCTGGTCGAAGTTGTCGGCGGATGCGGCAAGGCGAAGAGCCTTCTGAAGCTTGCCGCCGAGATGCGGCTGGTGCCGGCCCGGGAGGATGTTCGCGAGGCCGCTCCAGAATTGCGCCGGGAGTCGGCTTAGCGGCAGGCCCCCAGCCCGCAACGGCCGGGGAAGCTTTTGTAGCTGCGCCCACAGTCTTGGCGCGGTGACGTGCCGGTTGTAGCCGGCGAATAGCTCATCCCCGCCGTCACCCGTCAGCGCGACCGTCACCTGCTCGCGCGCGAACCGGCTAACGAGGTGAGTAGGGATTTGCGAAGAGTCCGCGAATGGTTCGTCGTACATCGAGGGTAGCAGCGGGATGACCTCCCGCGCCTCCTGGACCGTCACGTAGCGTTCGTGGTGGACGGTCCCAAGATGCTCGGCGACGCGCCGGGCATCGGCGGCTTCATTGTACCCGGCCTCCTCGAAGCCGATCGAGAAGGTGCGGATCGGGACGTCGGAATACTTCTGGTAGAGCGCACAGATCGTCGAGCTGTCGATGCCCCCGGAGAGGAAGGCGCCGACCGGTACGTCGGCCATCGACTGGCCGCGGATCGCGGATGCCAGCGTTCGTTCGAGCTCCTCCACCACTTCCGTCTCGTCCCGGATCGGGTCGCGAAGGCCGCCGCGCACGACGTCGCGGTAGGACCAATAGCGCTCGAGCGTAAATCCGCCCCCGGCCACTCCTTCGCCGGGCGCGTCGTCCCGAGGGTGGCTCGCAGCGTCGAGATCGATCGTCAGAACGCAGCCGGGCGGAAGCTTGAAGATGCGCCGGTAGATCGACAGCGGTGCGGGAATGTAGGTGCGCGAGGCGAACAGCCGGAGCGCGCGGCGGTCGATCGCATTGTCGAAACGCGGATGCGCCGTGAGCGCCTTCAACTCGGAGCCGAAGATGAAGTCGGTTCCGGCCCAGCCGTAGTAAAGCGGCTTCTCGCCAAAACGGTCGCGGACGAGCGTAAGGGTGCGGTCTCTGCGATCCCACAACGCGAAGGCGAACATGCCCGCGCTTCGGCGAAGGGTTTCGGCGAGGCCCAGGGTGGCGATACCTTGCAGCAGAACCTCGGTGTCCGAATGGCCGCGCCAGCCCCCTTCGGGGACCGCGCCACGCTGCTCGAGCTCGCGCCTGAGCTCGGCGTGGTTGTAGATCTCGCCATTGAAAGTGATGACGAACCGCCCCTCGGCCGAGCTCATCGGCTGGTGCCCCGCGGGCGACAGGTCGACGATCGCGAGCCGGCGATGCCCGAGGCCGATGCCGGCATCGACGTCGACCCAGATGCCATGATCGTCCGGACCGCGGTGAGCGATCGGACGGATCATCCGCGCGACCGACTGCTCGTCGATCCTTGCGCTGCTGAAAATGCCCGCGATCCCACACATTGCGATGGCTCAACCTTTATCCGGGCCAGTAGGGCGCAGGCCGATGGCCGACGTGTCGATGCCGATGACCCGCCGTACATAGATTAGCATGGCCAGATTCCAGCAGGACAGAGCCGTAGCGGAGGCGATTGCAGCGCCGACAATGCCGAACGGCGGAATGAGCAGGAGGTTGAGCGCGATGCTCACGATCAATCCGGCGGCGAAAATCAGCAGCCCCTGGTTCTGGCGTCCGGTCAAGGTCAGCAAATAGCCGACGATCCCGGTGAAGGCATTGACGATCGCGCCGCCGAGCAGGATCGCGAGCGCCGGATAGGCCTGGGGAAATTCGGGCCCGAACAGCGCCAGCAGCGGGCGCCCGACCACCAACAGCAGGCCCGACGCCACTACCGCAAAGGCCAGGCCGATCCGCGCCGACAAGCTCGTAATACGGTGCAGCTCGGCCCGGTCGCGGCGGTGATAGGCCGAGGCAACGAGCGGGCCGCTGACCACGCTCAACGAGACGAGTGCGAACGGAGCCAGGCTGGCCAACCGCCAGGCGGCCGAAAACAGTCCGGCTTCACGCGGGCCGGCGAGCGTTCCGAGGAGAATGATCTCCAGCTGATTGAGCAATTCCTGCATCGCGCCCATGATCAGCAACGGGATGCTGAGCGAAAACCACTCGCGCCAGTGCGAATAGTCGGCGGCCGTCCGCAGCTGTGGGGCCAGGACCCGCAGGAGATGAACGAGGAGCGCTCCAAGTGCCAGTGCCGCGGCGAGCGCGGTGAACATGAGCGCCGTGGCGGCATGGAGCGCAAGTCCGGCGACCGCAGTTCCACCGACCAGCAGGATGAGCAGCCCCGGGCGAAGCAACTGGTCATAGAATTGCGCGGCGAAGATGCGCCTGGTCGTGCGCAACAGCGCGGACCCGACGCCGAGCAGGGCAAGCGGGAGGATGGTCACCGCCCCCCAGACCAGCGTGGCGAACGGGATGCCCTTCCCGAAGCGGCTGGCCAACAGAACCATCAGGATGCCGGCGAGGATTGAGCTCAGACCAACCGCGACGGCCGCCACCTGGACGTAGCCGCGAAGGCTGCCGAACCGCCCGTCCTCGAGATAAATGGTGGAAAAGCGCAGCGCGCTGTTATCGAACCCGACGCGGGCCGGCAGGGCCAGGACCAACGCCCAGCCGAGAGCGACAACATATTCGCCGTAATTCTGAAGACCGAGGAGCCGCGACAGCAGAACATGCGCAAGATAACCAAGGGCTACTCCGCCAATGCGCAGCGCGATCGAGACGAAACTGCCCTTCAGGAGGAATCGCGTCACCGAATCCGACTGGCGCAATGGGTCCGCGCTCAAATCCGGTTTCCTTTGGTCACGATCGCCGTGTAGCCGACCGGACGAGGATTTGGAGCAGCATCATTGATGTCGAGCGAGCTCAAGAGAATTGTTCCGCGCGCCCTGTGGGTTGGGGGGCGACGAGCCGCGAATTACGTTCGGCGACTGCGCCACTGGCGGGCGGTCGTCCGCGAAGTCCACGGCGTCACCCTGGACGACACCGCCATCATCCAGCGCTCCGTCCGCGCCGGCGTGCGCGGCGCGGGGTCCGATCTCGATCGCTGGCGCGACCCGGTGCTCATCGCAGATGCGACGGTCCGCCTGGCCGGCATCGGCGAGTTCGCGATTCGCGGCCAAAGCGACGATCTGTTCGCCGTGCTGCCCTCACGCGAACGGGCGGTGGTGGCCGCCTTCCGGACGCACCTGAAGAGCGGGTCGACCTTCATCGATGCCGGCGCCAACATCGGCTTCTTCACAATTCTCGCCGCGCGCCTGGTCGGACCGGCCGGGCGCGTGATCGCGATCGAGATGATGCCGGATACCGCCGTCCAGCTGCGTGCCAACGTCGACCGCAATGGCCTGAGCAACGTCACGATCGTCGAGCATGCGCTGTCCAACCGCAGCGGGGAAGAGGTCGTGGCGACGATGCCGGAGGACCAGTTCGCACGTGCCAGCATCGCCGGAGCGACGATCCGCGGCGGCCGTCAGGTCCGCGTCCGCACGAAAACGCTCGATGACCTGCTGGCCGGCTTTCCCGAAGAGATCGATCTCATCAAAATGGATTTGGAAGGCGCTGAAGCGATGGCCATAGAGGGCGCCGGCGAGGTGCTCGCTCGAACGCGGGCCGTCATCTTCGAGCAGCTGGAAGGCGACGCGGCGGGCCGGCTATTGGCAAGCGGCGGCTTTGCCTTGCGAATGCTCGACGCAAACAACTTGCTGGCCGCGCGGGTCATGCCATAAAACAAGGGCGGCGGCGCCTTCCGGCACCGCCGCCCGAACTCTCAGAAGTAAGGGTGACTTACTTCAGGCTGTTCGACACGTTGTTGAACGTGGTGTTCAGCTTGTTGCCGATGCCCTGCATGGCGCCAATCGCCGCAACGGCGATCAGAGCGGCGATGAGACCGTATTCAATAGCGGTCGCACCCTCTTCATTGCGGATCAGCTTGATAAACTTGATCATGGTCTAGCTCCTTGGTTCCAAGTACCGAGGCGTTCGACGCCCCAACCTGCAGTCCACTGGCAGGATGGGTGGAAATTAGAGGGTGACCGGTTGAGAAAGAGTTACGCGCTAGGGTTGACGCGCATTAACCGAAGAAATCCCGGTTTTCAGGCGATTTTCTGGCCCGTCGCCTGCCAATCCTTGAGGAAGCTGGCGATTCCCGAGTCGGTCAGCGGGTGCTTGAACAGCTGATGGATGATTTTCGGCGGCGCCGTCATCACGTCGGCGCCGATCCTGGCGGCTTCGACGACGTGGATCGGATGACGCACGCTGGCGACCAGGATCTGGGTCGGGAAATCGTAATTGTCGTAAATCAGGCGGATGTCGGCGATGAGCGCCATGCCATCGAAGCCAACATCGTCGTGGCGGCCGACGAACGGCGAGATGAAGGTTGCCCCGGCCTTGGCCGCGAGCAGGGCCTGAGCCGCCGAAAAGCACAGGGTCACGTTGACCATCGTGCCGTCGGACGTGAGCGCCTTGCACGCTTTGAGGCCGTCGGGGGTCAGCGGGACCTTGATCGCGATATTGTCGCCGAGCTTCCGGAGGACGGCAGCCTCGCGCATCATCCCGTCATAGTCGAGCGCAACTACCTCGGCCGAGACCGGCCCGGCGACCACGCCGGCAATCTCCTTCACCACCTCGAGGAAATCGCGGCCCGACTTGTGAATGAGCGACGGGTTGGTGGTGACGCCGTCGAGCAGCCCGGTCGCCGCAAGCTCACGGATTTCGGCAATTTCGGCGGTGTCGGCGAAGAACTTCATGATTTGCGTGCGCCCCGGCTTTGGTCGATTGGCCGGCGATAGCCGCTGGCGGACGGTCCGTCATCCGATTCGAGGGAGCAGCGATGAGCGATCATGTGCGGGTCGAACGGGACGGCCCGATCCTCGGCATCACCCTCAACCGGCCCGAGCGGCGGAACGCGATCACGGTGGCGATGTATTCGGCGCTGGCCGAGGCGGTCGAGGAGGCAAGTGGCGATCCCTCCATCCGGGTCATCGTCTTTCGCGGCGAAGGCCCGGATTTCGCCGCCGGCAACGACCTCGCCGATTTCCTCACCGCCTTGCCGCGCGACCTCGACGAGATCCCCGTCTGGCGGCTGCTGCGGGCGCTGGTGAATTGCGACATCCCGATGGTGGCGGCGGTCCACGGCAATTGTGTCGGCATCGGCACCACGATGCTGCTCCATTGCGACCTGGTGATCGCGGACGACAGCGCGCGCTTCTCCCTGCCCTTCGTCGATCTGGGCCTGGTGCCGGAGGCCGCCAGCTCGCTGCTGCTGCCGCGCCTCGCCGGTCGTCGCCGCGCCGCTCGTTATCTGCTGCTGGCAGAACCGTTCGGGGTCGACGAGGCGATGGCGATCGGCCTCGTCAGCCATCGTGCGGCATCGGGATCGTTGGACGAGACCTTGGGGCAGGTGGTCGACGGCCTCCTCGCCAAGCCGCCCGAAGCCCTGCGCCAGGCTCAACGTCTGCTGCGTCATGGCACGCGCGAGGAACTGATCGAGCGAATGAACCTGGAGGGCGCGGCGTTCGCGGAGCGGTTGGCTTCCCCTGAGGTCAAGGAAGCGATCAGCGCATTCTTCGAGAAACGGAAGCCGGATTTCTTCCGGCTCGGCTGAAGTCAGGTCGCGGACGGAGTATAGACGAGCTTGCTCCGCGTCAGCGTGATCGCCGGCCCGGTGAAGAACAGGAAGTTCATGGTCCGGGTATAGGTGACCGTCAGCGTCTTGCTGCTGGTGCCGTCGACGACGTCCTGAACGGTGAAAACGCCGCCCACCGGCCCGAACAGCTTGGCATTCATCTTCGCCTTGATGTCGTCGTCGGTCTCGGCATTGCAGCCGGTCCCGGTCGGCACGCAGAGAGTGGCAAACCGCGCGCCTTCCCCGAGCGCGTGCTGCATTCCGGCATTCGCCTCATAGAGCTGGCTGAATTCGAAGATGCCATAGATCAAGGTGATGAGGATCGGCACCGACAAAGCGAATTCGACGGCTCCGGCGCCGCGTTCGTCGCGGCGGAGTTGGAACAGCTTGCTCATTGCGTCCTCAGTCCGGCCTTGCCGTGAAGGGTGTATGTGCCGTCGGCGTTGGAGCCTGGCCATTTGGACGACGCGAACATGGGCGTGAACGTCCCGCTGATGTCGACTGTGATCCAACGGTTCTCAGTCTGACCCGCGCAGATCGTGTTGTATGTCGCCTGCCGAGTGCCGTTGCACTCGAGGAAATAGTCGACGACGACGGTCGGGCTGGTGAACCCCGCGGCAGTCGCGGCGGTCGTCGCTTCCGACGAAATCGTGCTAAACGTGCTGCTGGTATCCCGATACTGCTGCACCTTCTCGATCGAGCGATAGGCGGCCTGCTCCAACCTGAGCTTGGCCGAATAGGCGCGGCTGATGTCGGCGACGCCGATGATCATTGTCGCAAAGAACGGCATGACCAGCGCCAGCTCGATGACCGAGGCGCCGCGGTCGTTGCGCGCGAAGCGTTTGATCAGGCGGATCATGCGACCAGCCTGACCTTCTTGCCATCGAACGCGCCGGAGCCCGAGCCTGCCGGGCAGGTGTTGCTGATGGCGCTGTTGCCGGAGAATTCCAGGATGAGCGCGACCATCTGCAGGCAGTTCGTATTCATTCCCGACGTGCCTTTGAAGGTTAGTTGCTGTTTGGGGACGTAAATGGCGCCCTGCAAAATGGAGCTGGCGTTACCGTTGATCAGGTTGCAGTTCCCCGAGCAGCTGGAAGCGTTTCGGTCCTGGTAGATCGCCAGGCCCTTATAGACGCCGGTATCGGGCGCGCTCAGGTCCAGCTTCCCCCCTTGCAGGCTGATATTGCCCGCTCCCGTTCCAGTGGCGCTCGTCAGGACGAACGTGCACGAATGGCATGTCAGGCTGGCATTGTTGTTGGTCATGCTCATGCTGGTTCGATCGAGGACGTAAGTCCCGCTGGGCAGGATGATGTTGCCCTTGATATCGAACGAGCCCCCGCTCTCCTTGAGGCAGTAAGTGCCCCCGGCGGTGATCGGCGACCCCGCGGCGGTCAGGTCGACCGTGCCACCCGGCTTGTTGTTGTTGCCGGTGTCCCAGTCGGAAAACTTCTGACAGCCGCTTGGAGTCGGCGGGTTCACGCTCGCGAACGGGTCTTCGGCGGCGATCGTGAACGGTTGCAGCACGGTGCCCGCGCCCCAATTGTCGGTGGCATCGATACCGCCGACTGCTGCGATCGGGCTCGCCGTCACGGTCGACGAGCCGAAGGCCACGGCCGCATCCATCGAAATCGAATTGGTGATCATCCCGCAGCCAAGATTGAGGTTGGTGCTGCCGCCCGCGCTGATGCCGGTCGTGCCGGTATTGATCAGGCTGATCGCGCAATATTTGCCCGAGGGTACGACCGTCGCGGTCGCGCTCGCGCTGATCACCGGCGCCGAGCTCATGAACATGCCGGAGAAGCTCAGTTGCTTCTGAACGGACAGGTCGACCCTCACCGCATCGGGGTCCGCCGCGAAGGCGCCCGTCGGCGCCGGCATGGTGCAGGTCGGGGTGATGTTGACGTGAACATTTTTCTGCAGGTCGTAGGCGACCGGATTGGCGTAGGTCGCGCCGGCGATGTCGGAACAGGTGCCGACTGTCTTGCCCTGGACGATCGCATAGACGCCGGCCATCGCGGCCGAATCGGCGGCGCGCTGGATCTGGCGCTTCCACAGCGCCCACTGAATGGTATCGCTGGCGAGGCCGGCCGAACCGACGATGAGCGGAAGGGCCGCGCCGGCAAGAACCAGCGCATTGCCGCGCTTGTTGCGCCACAGCTTCTTCAGAAACCCGATCATCGGCCGACTGCCCGGTTGTTATTGCGCATGACGCCGATTTAGCCGGGTTACGGTGAGCGAACCGTTGAGGGCTGTGGTTAACCCGAATTAGTCATGTTTGGCGGGTTCGCCTTGAACCGGCGTGTCTTAGGCTTATAATACAGCCGAGAAGTCCCTTGCGTGGCAAGCGGGAGCCGTTCACCGTCCCCGCGAGCCGTAACAGGGCGTTGAAAGGATGGGATTGATGGCCACCGAACCCACGGCGGAAGCCCAAGCAACGAAGACCGCGAGCAAGCTCAAGCTCGATCCGCCCGATGCCTTGCAGGCGGTGGCGCCGGCCGAAGCCGCCGGGCTGGTTCCGCTGAAGACCGAGGAGACGACTGAGCTCGACAAGCGCGTCTCCCAGTTCGTTGACGAGCTCGCCGCGCTGGACTCGAACAGCCCGGAGTTCGGCAAGAAGGTCGACCAGCTAACCGCGATGGGCCGTAAGGAGATCGCGGAAGCGGCCGGCGCCTCGAACCGTTTTCTCGACCGCCCGGTGAAGGCGATCGACAAGGACACCGGCATTGGCGCCGACTTGACCGAGCTTCGCCGCACGGTCGAAGCGCTCGATCCCAAGGAAGCGACCAAGACGCGCAAGTTCCTCGGCATCATCCCGTTCGGGAACCGGATCGACCGCTATTTCGACAAATACCGCAGCTCGCAGACCCACATTTCGAAAATCCTCAGCAGCCTCGGCAACGGCAAGGACGAGCTGCTGATGGACAATGCCGCGATCGACACCGAGCGCGCGAACCTGTGGAAGACGATGCACAAGCTCGAGCAGATGGTGCACATTTCGAAGAGCCTGGACCAGAAGCTCGAGGACAAGGCCAACGAGCTGGATGCGACCGATCCCGCCAAAGCCAAGGCGATCCGCGAAAGCGCGCTTTTCTATACGCGGCAGCGCACCACCGATTTGCTGACGCAAATGGCGGTGACGGTTCAGGGCTATCTCGCGCTCGACCTCGTCAAGAAGAACAATGTCGAGCTGGTGAAGGGCGTCGACCGGGCATCGACGACCACCGTCTCGGCACTGCGCACGGCGGTCACCGTCGCCCAGGCGATGACCAACCAGAAGCTGGTCCTCGAGCAGATCAGCGCGCTCAACACGACGACGGCGGGGATGATCGATTCGACGGGCGAATTGCTGAAGACGCAGAGCGCCGCGATCCACGAGCAGGCGGCGTCATCGACCATCCCGCTGGAGGTGCTGCAGCGCGCGTTCCAGAATATTTACGACACGATGGACCAGATCGACCAGTTCAAGCTCCAGGCGCTCGGCAACATGAAGCAGACCGTCGACACCCTGGGCAAGGAAGTCGAGAAGTCGCGCGGCTATATCGCCCGCGCCGAAGGCGTGAACCAGGCCAAGCTGGAGAGCGGCCCCTCGCCGCTCACCCCCATTGAGAGCAAATGACCGAAGTCACGGAGAAGGTTGAACGCGCGATTGCCCGTTTCGAGCGGGTCACCAGCCAGCTCGACCAGCGCAAGGGCCCTGTCCGCGACGCTGCGCGGCGCGAACGCCAGCGCCTGAACTCCGACCTCAAGGGACGCGCGGCACGCGTCGGGCTCGCGATCGGGATCGTCAGCCTGGCGGCGATCGTCATCGGGCTGATCATTCCGATCGGCATGTTCGGCTTTCTCGCCGCGGTCGGGCTGGCGATCGGCATCGCCGCGCTGCTCGCCTTCGCGCCCTCGCCCGATCGCAGCAT
The DNA here is from genome assembly GCF_000620665.1 of Sphingomonas sp. URHD0057. GTDB lineage: Bacteria > Pseudomonadota > Alphaproteobacteria > Sphingomonadales > Sphingomonadaceae > Sphingomicrobium. Next base: position 10,695 of record NZ_JIAU01000006.1, read on the forward strand.
TGCCGCCCCGTCCCCCGACCTGCCCAACGGCACGATGGTGCAGCGCTTCGATTCCTACCTTTACCGCACGCGCGCGGGGCTTCCCCCGCCGGCGCAGGGGGAGGTGGATGCGATCAGCGCCGCTTTGCCCTCGCTCAAGCAGACGCTGGAGCGAGTCGAGGAGCTCGATCCCAACGCCCAGGATGCGCGGCGCCTGATGTCGATCCACCTGCCCGGGCTGATCGACCGCTATGCCCACGTGCCAACCGCGTTCCGCGGCGAACAGGATGGCGAGGGGAAGACCGCGGACGAGCGCCTGGTCGAAGCGCTCGCGGCGGGCCGATCGGCGCTGCACGAAATCTCGGAGAGGCTGGCGCGGGCCGACATGGCGGCGTTCGAGACTCAGGGACGCTTCATCCAGTCGCGCTACGCCGATGACGGACCCGAGGCAGTCGACCCCGCCGAGACTCACTGATCAGCCGACGACGCCCGCCGACTTGAGGCGGGCGACTTCCGCCGAATCGAGACCCAGGCCCGACAAGACTTCGTCCGTGTGCTCGCCGAGCGCCGGCGGCGGCAGTTCGGAGTCTGTACGCTGACCATCCAGACGGAGCGGCGAGCCGACCACCGGCACCCCTGCGATCGTGCGCACCATCCCGCGATGCTGGGCCTGGACGTCGGATAGCGCCTGGCTGATCGTGTTGATCGGCCCGGCGGGAATCCCCGCATTCTCTAGCTGATCGAGCCATTCGGCCGCGGGCCGCTGGCGAATCACGTCGCTGACCAGCCGCACCATTGCTTCGCGGTTGGCGACGCGCAAACCATTGTCACGGAAGCGTTCGTCCGCCGTCCATTCGGGATGGCCGCAAATGTCGGCGAGGCGGGCGAACTGGCGGTCGTTGCCGACGGCGATGATGATCGGCTGATCCGCCGCATCGAACGGCTGGTACGGCACGATGTTGGGGTGGGTATTGCCCTGCCGAGGCGGGTCCCGGCCCGAGACGAGCGCATTCGACGCCTGGTTGGCGAGCATCGCCAGCTGGGTGTCGAACAGCGCCATGTCGATGTGGGCGCCCTCGTCGGTCTTCTCGCGGGCGTAGAGGGCGGAGAGAATGGCGATCGTCGTATAGAGTCCCGTGAACAGATCGACGACCGCGACGCCGACGCGCATCGGCCCGCCGCCGGGCTCGCCGTCCGGCAGGCCGGTGACGCTCATCATCCCGCCCATGCCCTGGATGATGAAGTCGTAACCCGCCCGGTCGGCGTAGGGCCCGTCCTGACCGAAGCCCGTGATCGAGGCGTAGACCAGCCGCGGGTTGGCGGCGCGCAGCGAGCCTGCGTCGAGGCCGAACTTCGCGAGTCCCCCGACCTTGAAATTCTCGACGACGACATCGGCCTGCTGCGCCAGCTTGCGGACCAGCGCGGCGCCTTCGGGTTGCGCGAAATCGATCGCGGCGGACTTCTTGCCGCGATTGCAGCTGAGGAAATAAGCGGCGACTCGCTGCTCGCCTTCGCCGTGCCACGGCGGGCCCCAGTGCCGGGTGTCGTCGCCGGCGCCGGGCCGCTCGATCTTGATGACCTCCGCGCCAAGATCGGCGAGCAGTTGCGTGCACCACGGCCCGGCGAGCACGCGGGAGAGATCGAGGACCTTGATGCCCTCGAGCGGCTTCAATGCCCGCGGGTCCAGAAGCGCCGGTCGCCGAGGATCGCCTGCGCGGCGTTATGGCCCGGCGCTCCGGTGACCCCGCCGCCCGGATGGGCGCCTGAGCCGCACAGGTACAGCCCCTTGAGCGGCATTCGGTAATCGGCGGCGCCGATCATCGGCCGCGCACTGAACAGTTGGTCGAGGCCCATCTTGCCGTGGAAGATATCGCCGCCGATGAGGCCGAAGCGGCGTTCGAGATCGAGCGGGGAATGGATCTGTCGTCCGATCACGGATTTGGCGAAGCCCGGCGCATGCGCATCCACCGTCGCGACGATCTGATCCGCGGCCTTCTCCCGCTCATCATCCCAGCTTCGTCCGGACCCGAGGTCGTAGCGGAAATGCTGACAGAACAGGCTCGCGACATGCTTGCCCTTGGGCGCGAGGCCCGGATCGAGCGTCGAGGGAATCAGCATTTCGATGATCGGCTGCCTGGCCCATCCGGTGTTGGCGGCATCGAGCCAGGCGCGGTGCATGTAGCCGAGGCTCGGCGCCATGATGATGCCGGCCGTCAGGTGATTGCCCTTCTTCGGCAGCACCGTGAACTTCGGCAGCTCCGACAGTGCGACGTTCATCCGGAAGGTCGCGCTCTCGCATTTCCAGCCGTGCATCCGGCTGGCGACGTCGTCGTCCACGGCGCCTTTAGGCACGAGGCGGTCGAACAGCAGCTTGGGGTTCACGCCGGCGACGACGCTGTCCGCCCGCCAAGCCTTCCCATCGGCGACGACACCCACCGCACGCTTGTCGGCGACGATAAGCTCCTCGACCGGCGAGTTGAGGACGATGTCGACCCCCGCCTCGCGGCACGCCCGCGCCATCGCCTGGGTAATCGACCCCATTCCGCCGATGGCGTGGCCCCATGCCCCGGGCACCCCCGCGGCCTCGCCGAACAGATGGTGGAGGAGGACGTAGGCGGTGCCCGGCGTTTCCGGCGATGCGAAATTGCCGACCACGCCATCGAAGCCGAACAAAGCCTTGGTGAGCTCGCCCTGGAAGTGCCGTTCGAGGATCTCGGACGCGCTGCGCACCGCGAAATCGTGGACGATGCGGGTCTCGGCGAGCGACAGCCCGGCCATGTCCTTCCCCAGCGTGAGCAACTTAGGCAGCGCGCTGACCTTCCGCCCGACGTTGGGCGGCGCGCGCAGCAGCCATTTCTTGAGCAGTCGGACGACCGTCTCGAGCTCGGCGACGTAGCGGTCGTAAGCCTCGGCGTCGGTTTTGACATGGCGCGCAATCTCCTTGCGCGTCAGGCCGCCACGGCCGGACAGCAGATAGTCGCCGTCGCCGGGCAGGAAATTGTCGGTCTTGCGCAAAACGACCTTGAGGCCGTGCCGCTCGAGCTGGAGGTCGCGGATGACCTTGGGGTTGAGCAGGCTCACGGTGTAGCTCGCCGCCGAGTTCCGGAAGCCAGGCAGGAACTCGTCGGTCACCGCCGCGCCGCCGACCGTGCCCGCAGCCTCGAGGATTGCGACCTTGAGGCCCTTTTTCGCCAGGTAATAAGCGCAAGTCAGGCCGTTGTGACCGGCGCCGATGATGATCGCGTCGTGCAAATTTTCCCCCAAAACTTCCGAATTAGCGCATCAGGACCAGCTCTTCGGCCATGGTCGGGTGAAGCGCAACCGTGGCGTCGAAATCCGCCTTCTTGAGCTTGGCCTTCACCGCAATCGCCGCTGCCTGAAGGATTTCCGGGGCATCGGGGCCGATCATGTGCAACCCGACGATCTCCTCCGTCGCGCCGTCGACCACAAGCTTGTAGAGCGAGCGCTCGTTGCGGCCCGCAAGCACATTCTTCATCGCCCGAAAGTCGGAGGTGTAGACCTTGACCGATCCCAAGCGGTTGCGCGCCTCGCCTTCGGTCAGGCCAACGCTGGCGAGCGGCGGATGGCTGAACACCGCCGATGGGACGCATTGGTAATCGACCTGCCATGGCTTGTTGCCGAAAAAGGTGTCGGCGAATGCCTGGCCTTCGCGGATCGCGACGGGGGTCAGCTGGATGCGGTCCGTCACGTCGCCGACGGCGAAGATCGAGGACGCCGACGAGCGATTGTCGGCATCGACCTTGATCTGGCACGTCTCGCCCAGCTCGACGCCGGCGGCTTCGAGCCCCAGGTCCTCGATGTTGGGGCGGCGACCGGTCGCAAACAGCACGGCGTCGGCCTCGATATCGTCACAGCCGGTCATCGCGACATGGAGGCGGCCGTCATCCCGCCGCTCGATCCGGTCGAGCGTCGCGTTGAACTTGAAGTCGATCCCCTTGCGCAGCGAAATCTGGACCAGCCGGTCGACCAGCTGCTGGTCGTATTGGCGCAGGATCACGTCGGTGCGGTTGACCAGAACAACCTGGCTCCCGAACTCCTGGAAGATCCCGGCGAACTCGCAGGCGATGTAACCGCCGCCGACGATCACGATCCGTTTGGGCAGTTCCTCGAGGTGGAACACCTCGTTCGAGCTGATCGCGTGCTCGATGCCCTCGATTTGCGGCATCTGCGGCCGGGCGCCGGTGGCGATCAGGATCTTGTCCGCGCTCACTTCGCGGCCACCCGCCAGATTCAGCGAATTTGGTCCGGTCAGAACCGCGCGCTCGTGGAAGATCGTCACGTCGTGGCTGGTCAGAGTCTCGGTGTAAGCGCCCTCGATCCGCCCGACCTCGGCGAGCACATTGTCGCGCAGCACCGCCCAGTCGAAGCGCTTTTGCGGAATGTCCCAGCCGAACATCGCGGCATCATCGAGGTCCTCGGCGAAATGCGCGCCATAGACGAGCAGCTTCTTCGGGACGCAGCCGCGGATGACGCAGGTGCCGCCGACCTTGTATTCCTCGGCGATGCCAACGCGCGCGCCATAGGCTGCAGCGACCCGGGCAGCACGGACGCCGCCCGAGCCGGCACCAATCACGAAGAGGTCGAAGTCGGCCATCAGAGCCCCGCCCTCTCCATCAGCGCCCGCGTCGAGGCATCGAGATCGTCGTCGCCCTTCCCTTCCGCGAGCGCGCGCGCGATGTCCTTGCCGAGCTCGACTCCGAACTGGTCGAACGGATTGATGCCGAGCAGCACGGCATTGGCGAAGGTGCGCTGCTCGTAGAATGAAATCAGCGCGCCCAGCGTGCGCGGGTCGAGCCGATCGAGGAGGATGGTCGCACTCGGGCGGTTGCCGGGATACGCGCGCTGAGGATCATCGCTTGCCCGGCCGGCCATGAGCGCGGCGCCCTGGGCGAAAGCGTTGAGAAGGAGCAGGCGGTGGCGCTCCGGATCCTGCTGGTCCTCACTCTCACGGACGGCAACGAACTCGACCGCCACCTGCACCGTGCCCTGGTGCAGAAGCTGGAACACCGCATGCTGCGCATCGGTGCCGACTCCGCCCCAGGTGACCGGCGCCGTGGCCTCCGCCACCGGCTTGCCAGCGCTGGTCACCGACTTGCCGTTCGATTCCATTTCGAGTTGCTGCAGATAGGGCGGCAGCAGCCGCAACCGTTCGTCATAGGCAAAGACGGCGCGCGTCTGGAACCCGCGCTCGACGTACAGGCGGTCGGCGAAGGCGGCGATCAGGGGCACGTTCTCCGCTGTATCCGCGAAGCGGAAATGGCGGTCCATCTCGGCCGCGCCCTCGAGCAGCTCCTCGAACGCCTCCCAGCCGAGCGCGAGGGCGGCACTCACTCCGACCGCGCTCCACAGCGAATAGCGCCCACCGACGCCCTCGCCGAACGGGAGGATGCGGGTTTCGTCGATGCCGGCGTCGAGCGCCTTATCGGGCTTGGCGGTGACCGCGATCAGGCGGCCTTCGGGGTCGGCAATCCCCGCTCCGCGCAGCCAGTCGAGCGCCGCGTCCATGTTGGCCAGGGTTTCGAGGGTCGTGAACGATTTCGACGCGACGACGACGAGCGTGGTCGCCGGGTCGAGGTCCTTGACCGCATCGTCGACCGCCGCCCCGTCGATATTGGCGAGGAAACGCACGTCGAGCTTTGCCGAGCGCCGTTCGAGGGCGTCGACGAGCAAGGCCGGGCCAAGCACCGACCCGCCGATGCCGATGTGCAAGACCCCCGTAACCGCCCCGAACGCGCCGGCCTCGATGGCGTCGACCAGGGCCCGCATCCGCTGCCGGTATTCGGCCGCGATGGCGACCTCGTCCGGCGACCCATTGCCGCGCTCCGCGACATGCGTCGCCGGGCGGCCCTCGCTCGGGTTGGCGATGCCGCCGCCGAACAGCGCATCGCGCGCTGCGGCAAATCCCGCCTTGTCGGCGCGCGCCGCGAACTCCGCCACGACGGCTTGGTCGAGGTTCGTCTTCGACCAGTCGAAATAGATTCCGGCGACGTCGAACGTCAGCCGCGACAAGCGGTCGGGCTCCGATTCGAACAGCTCGCCCAGCCGCTGAAGCTCATCCGTTCGCCGTTCCGCCATGGCCGGCCTCATAGTCGGCGGCGGGCCAAATGCCACCCCGGCTTGACCTTCATGGCCGGGGCGGAAACAAGCGGCCCGGCATGCGCTGGCCATTCCTTCGCGGCGGACGCCATGACGCCGCCAACCTCCCCGACGAGAAGCCCAAGGAGGAAGGCGGAAGCCTCCTCCGCTTCATCGTGACGCTCGTTCTGTTGGCGTGGGCGCTGCGCAGCTTCATCGTCGCCCCCTTCAGCATCCCCTCGGGCTCGATGCTGCCAACGCTCTACATCGGTGACTATCTCGCGGTCGCCAAATGGCCGTACGGCTATTCGCGCTACAGCTTTCCATTCGGCTTTCCGTCCTACGACGGCCGCGTTTTCAGCAACCTGCCCGCGCGCGGCGACGTCGTCGTCTTCCGCCATCCGAGCGAGGACGCGGACCTGATCAAGCGCGTGATCGGGCTGCCCGGCGACACCATCGAGGTCCGCGGCGGCGACCTGATCCTGAACGGCAAGCCGATCCCGCGCCAGGCCATGCGGCCCTACGCGATGCCGATCAGCGCCAACAGCCCGTGCAAGGTCGTGCCGCCGGCAACGCCGGTCGTGTCGGTGGTCAGGGGCCAGCCCTATTGCACCTATGCCGCCCATCGCGAGACCCTTCCCGGCGGCGTCGGCTTCACCGTGTTCGATCAGGTCGACGACGGCCCGGCCGACGATTTCGGCCCCGTGAAAGTGCCCGCGGATCACATCTTCCTGATGGGCGACAACCGCGACGACAGCCTCGACAGCCGCTTCGGCGCGGCCGAAGGGGGGATCGGCATGGTGCCGATGGAAAATTTGATCGGACGCGCGGTGTTCACCTTCTGGTCGACGGACGGAAGCGCGTCCTACGGGAAGCCGTGGACCTGGTTCACCGCGCTTCGCGGAACGCGCATCGGCAACGGTTACAAAGGCGAGGCGGAATGAGCGGCGGTCAGGACTTCGTGCGCAACCGGCTGGGCCATGACCCGAACGACGCAAAGCTGTTCGACCTTGCGCTGACCCATGCCAGCGTCGGCGGAGACAGCTACGAGCGGCTCGAATTCCTCGGCGACCGGGTGCTCGGAATGGTCATCGCTCGCGCGCTCTACGAGCGCTACCCGAGAGAGCCCGAAGGCAAGCTGTCGCGGCGCTATAATGCGCTGGTCGCGCGCGAAACCTGCGCTGAGGTGGGCCGCGAGCTCGGCATCCCGGCGCTGGTCCGGCTTGGACGCCAGGCGCGCGACGATCATGCCGCGCAGAGCGAGAATGTCGTCGGCGACGTCGTCGAATCGCTGATCGGCGCGCTGCTGCTCGACGGCGGGCTCGCGGTCGCGGAGAAATTCATCCTGCAGGCCTGGGGCGACTATCTCGACGAACAGGTTCGCGCGCCCGAACATCCCAAGTCGGCGTTGCAGGAGCTTGCCGCCGCTCGCGGCCTGCGCGCGCCAGTGTATGAGACGGTTTCGCGCACCGGCGCGCATCATGCGCCGGTCTTTACGATCAAGGTGTCCGTCGCCACCCTCGGCGAGGCGAGCGCGGAAGGCTCAAGCAAGCAGGACGCCGAAACCGCCGCCGCCGAAGCGTTGCTCGCGCAACTCAAATGACGCGGGCCGGGTTCGTTGCCGTCATCGGCGCGCCCAACGCGGGCAAGTCGACCCTGGTCAATGCGCTGGTCGGCCAGAAGGTCGCGATCGTCAGTGACAAGGCACAAACGACGCGCGCCCGGTTGATGGGCATCGCGGTCGAAGGCGAGACGCAAATCCTGCTGGTCGACACGCCGGGCATCTTCGAGCCGCGGCGGCGGCTCGACCGCGCCATGGTCGCAGCCGCCTGGACCGGCGCCGAGGATGCCGAGCTGATTGTGCTGGTGATCGATTCCTCGACCGGCGTCACCGCCGCGGTCGAGCGCATCCTTGCCGGCCTGGAAACCCGCAAGCACCCGCTGATCATCGCGCTCAACAAGATCGACCTGGTGAAAAAGCCGGCGTTGCTGGCGCTTTCCGCCGCGCTCACCGAGCGGCTCAACCCGGACAAGGTGTTCATGATCAGCGCCGCGCAGGGCGACGGCGTCCCCGATCTCAAGGCGGCGCTGGCGCAGGCGATGCCCGAGGGCCCGTGGCTGTACCCCGAGGACGAGCTCTCCGACGCGACCGACCGTATGATCGCCGCCGAGCTGACGCGGGAGCAGATCGTCAACCAGCTCTATCAGGAAATGCCCTACGCCACAGCGATCGAAACCGAGACGTGGGAGGACCGGCCCGACGGCGCGACCGTGATCCGCCAGCAGATCCTCGTCGCGCGCGACAGCCAGAAGGCGATCGTCATCGGCAAAGGCGGTTCACGCCTGAAACGCATCGGAGAAGCGGCGCGCAAGGCCATCGCCGAGCATCTCGGGCGGCCCGTGCACCTCTACCTGCATGTCAAGGTCAATCCCAAGTGGGACGAGGACCGCTCGCTCTATCGCGAGATCGGGCTCGAGTGGGCTGACTAGCGCGGGTCGAGAGGCTTGCGCGCGCGGTCCGATTGGCTCAACTTCGGCTGGCTCGGTCGGAGGGACTCAATGGCCAAGCCTCGCATATTCTTCGCGACCAACCGCAACTACCTGCCGGACAACAAGCTTGCCGTGTTCGGGGGCCAGTTCAATCCCGACGGCATCGGCGCCCTGCGGTTCGGCCAGGCCGAGCTCGACGATCAGGGCAAGCTAGTCCAACCGGTCTTCGTCTATCCCGACCCTAAGAAGAAGGATGCGGACAATCCACCTCCCGGCACCGGTAGCAGGGCCTTCCTCGACGATCTCCGCATCGCAATGCGCGACGGCTGCACCGATACACTCATTTTCATTCATGGCTTCAACGTCAGCTTCGTCGCCGCGCTCGAGGCAGGCGGCGCGCTGGCGTCGGAAATCACCATCGGCGGCAAACCGATCAACGTCGTCGTGTTCAGCTGGCCCTCCGACGGCAAGATGATCCCCTACATGTCCTATTACAGCGACCGCGAGGACGCGCGCACGTGCGGAGCGGCGCTCGCCCGGACTTATCTGAAGTTGTACGACTTCATGGTCGGTCTCAAACCCAAGGACTATTGCGACCAGTCGCTGCACCTGCTCGCACACAGCATGGGCAATTATGTGCTTCGGAATGGGCTCCAGGCACTCATCGCCAAGGACCCGACCAAGCTCGTGCGCATGTTCAAAGAGATCGTCCTGGCCGCGCCCGACGAAGACGATGATGCATTCGACACCGATCAGAAACTGCGGCTTCTTCCTGGCCTCTGCCGGCGGTTGACGGTCTATTACAACCAGAACGACCGGGCGCTGTTGATCTCGGACAAGACCAAGGGCAATCCGGATCGGCTCGGGTCCGACGGGCCGCGGATGCTCGACCTCCTGCCCAAGAAAGTGTTCGTGGTCGATTGCGGCCGGGTCGCTGGAGCAGGCGATCCGATGATCCAGCACAGCTATTACATCCACTGCCAGCCAGTCTCTGCGGACCTCCAGGCGACGCTCGGCGGGGTTCCGCCCGACTCGATCGTCAACCGCGACGTGATCCGGGCGGAACGGGCTTACCGCATCCGCAATTAGGATGTGGCGGCGAGCAATTCGTCGACCCACGCCGGCACCAGCTCCCCGGCGCGGCCGATCCGGCTTTCGCCGAAGTAAATGCTGCCGATCGACGGCTCAAGGTTCATTTCGAGCGTTCGAGCGCCGCAATAGCGCGCGGTCTGGACGAAGCCGGCGGCCGGATAGACCGCGCCCGACGTGCCGATCGAGACGAACAGGTCGCAGTCGCGGAGCGCCTCCTCGATCCGGTCCATGTCGTAGGGCATTTCCCCGAACCAGACGATGTCCGGCCGGAGCGCGCCGACCGCCCGGCATTCAGGACAGGGCGAATCCTCGCCTATCGGCGCGCTCCAAGGTGAGCGGCGGTCGCAAGCGATGCACCATGCCTTGCTGTTCTCGCCATGCATATGAATCAGTTGCTTCGAACCGGCGCGCTCATGGAGGTTGTCGACGTTCTGCGTGACCAGCAGGAACGCTCCGGGCCATTCGGCCTCGAGCCGAGCCAGCGCGAGATGTGCGGCGTTGGGCTCGACCTCCGCAAGCTGGGCGCGGCGGGCATTGTAGAATTTATGCACCAGGGCCGGGTCGCGGCCGAACGCTTCGGGAGTCGCGACGTCCTCGACGCGATGACCCTCCCACAGCCCGTCCTCGCCGCGGAAAGTGGCCAGGCCGCTCTCGGCGGAAATCCCCGCGCCGGTGAGGACGACGATTCGTGCCGGATATTGATCCATGTTAGCGCTTATCCACAGACGGCTTGCGCGACTCGCTGGTAAATGATTGTTTTGCAAGCGGGACCGGGGCGAACGCTGTTTAAAGAGGGGGCAAACGTACATTGAGGGAGATCCTCCGCTCGCGCCTACCGGAGCGGCTTGCCCACCGCGTCCCTGAGCCGGCGGTGGAGATCGCCGTCGGGTTGGCCGCGGCGGTGGTCTTCCTGGCGGTGCGCGTGGCGCTGATCCCGTTCGCCGGCGATCGCGCTCCCTATTCCTTCGTCTTTCTCGGGGTCGTGGTGTCGGCGGTGATTGCCGGCTGGCGGGGCGGAGCGGTGACGCTGATCGCCGGTCAAATCCTAGCATGGACCGTCATTGCGTCGCGGCCCGCGGCCGCGGCGGCGAGCGACAGTAGAGTAGGCGGACTGGTCATCGCGACATTGGCGCAGATCATCATCCTGCTCGTCATCGCGCTCTATCAACGTGAAGTTGCCAAAAATCTGTCGGAGCGCGAGCGCCGCATGGAATTGCTCGACCAGGCGCGGCGCGAAATCGATCACCGCGCCAAGAACAATTATCAGACCGTGCTGTCGCTGATCGAGCTTCAGGCAGCGCGCGCGACCAATCCGGACATTCGCGAGGCGCTGCGCCAGGTCACCGACCGGATCGCCGCGATTTCGGTTGCCACCGAGCATCTCGCCATCCGTGGCGAGGATTTGTCGACGGTGAAGCTGCGCGATCACCTTTGCGGCCTGTGCGCGCAGCTGGAGCGCGGGCTGGCGCGCGGCGACGTGCGCGTCGAATGCGACGTGCCGGACGTGGTCGCCAGCGCCGATACCGCGATCCAGCTCGCAATCATCGTCAATGAGCTCGTGACCAATGCTCTGAAGCACGCCTTCACCGACGGTCGTCACGGCATTGTTCGGGTTCTTTCGAAAACGGTCGGCGCCGGTCTCGAGCTCGAAGTCTCGGACAACGGCTGTGGCATGAACGGCCGCTCGGCTGCTGCCGGCACTGGGCTCGGCCGCAAGCTGGTCGACAGCTTCGCCCACCATCTCGGCGCCAAGCACGATGTTTCAACGTCGAAAGACGGAACGACCCATCGCCTGCTCGTTCCCGCGCTCGCGTAAACCGCTTGTGCGACTCGGCCGCGCATGATTGTTACGCGTCCGCGCCAATTTCGAGGGGAATTGCCATGATCAAGCCCGTCACGATCGCTCTGACCGGTGTCGCCGCGCTCGCTCTAACCGGCTGTCACCATCGCGAATGGAAAGACCACCACCACGCCGACGCGAGCAAGATCGCGGCCGACATCAAGGCGCAGGAGGTGCAGTGGGAGAAGGACTACGCCTCGAAGAACCCCGACGCACTGGCGTCGCACTATGCCGACAATGGCGCGCTCGGGTCGCCCGGCGCGGCGCTGGCCACGGATTCGGGCGCGCGGCGCAAAGAAATGGACTCGCTGACCAGCGACCCCAACCTCAAGCTCAGCTTCGCGTCCGACGTCGTCGAAGTCGCGCGGTCCGGCGACCTCGCCTATAGCCGCGGCCACTATTCGCTGCAGATGACCGATGCAGCGACCAAGCAGCCGGCGACCAGCACCGGAACCTACATCACGGTGTGGAAGCCGCAGTCCGATGGAAAATGGAAAGCCGTCGAGGACTATATCATTCCCGGCCCGGCGCCCGCGGCCAAGTAACGCCGGCAGCGTCGTTGCGCCCGTGAGCGAGGGCCAAATCCGCATCGGCATCGGCGGCTGGACCTATGCGCCCTGGCGCGGCGTCTTCTACCCCGACAAGCTGCCGCAGGCCAAAGAGCTCGAATATGCCTCGCGGGCAATGACCGCGATCGAGATCAATGCGACCTTCTATGGCCGGCAGAAGCCGAAAAGCTGGGAGAATTGGGAAAGCGTCGCTCCCGACGGGTTCCAGTTCGCGGTCAAGGGCTCGCGCTATTGCGTGATGAAGTCGAAGCTTGCCGAAGCCGCCGAAGGACTCAACGGGTTCTTCGCCCAGGGGTTTTCCGCGCTTGGGCCCAAGCTTGGCCCGATCCTGTGGCAATTCACGCCCTACCGCAGGTTCGACCGCGACGATATCGCGGGGTTCATCGACCTGCTGCCCGACCAGCTGGACGGAATGAAGCTCCGCCACGTCATCGAGCCGCGGCACAAAAGCTTCGACGACGACAGGTTCTTCGAACTGTGCCGAGCGCGGAACATCGCCGTCGTGTTCGAGGATTCCGATGATTATCCGTGCATCGACGTCGACACCGCCGACTTCGCCTACGCGCGGCTGCAGCGGATGAACGAAGCGGTCGAAACGGGTTATGACGACGTCGCACTCGACGGCTACGCGACACGCGCCCGCAAATGGCAGAAGGACGGACGCGACGCGTACATCTTCATGATCAACGGCGCGAAGGTCCGGGCACCCGCCGCCGCGCTAGCGCTGCAGGAACGGCTTCGCTAACCATCTGCGCATGCGCACTGCCGACCAGCCGATCCGGATCAGCCTCATCGCCCGCGAAGGCCGCATGGGCAAAGCCATCGCCACGGCGGTGGAAGACAATCCCGCGTTCGCGATCGACCAGGACCACGGCGACGTGCTGCTCGATTTCTCGGCGCCTGACGCGCTTGAGGGCAGCCTTGACCGCGCGATCGCGGCGAACGTCCCGATCCTGATTGGAACGACCGGGCTCGATGAAGCCGCCGGTCAACGAATTGCCAAGGCATCTGAACAGGCTGCGGTGCTGCGAGCGGCCAATACGTCGCTCGGGATCACCTTGCTTGCCGAGCTGGTTGCGCGCGCTGCCGAGGTCCTGGGGCCGGAATGGGACATCGAAATCGCCGAAACGCACCATCGGATGAAGGCCGATGCACCGTCCGGGACGGCGCTCCTCCTCGGACATGCCGCCGCGCGCGGACGCGGTGTCGATCTCGCACTCGAGGCTGGCCGCGAGGGGACCGGCCTCGCTCGCCAAACCGGCGCGATCGGGTTCGCCTCGCTCCGCGGTGGAACCGTCGCGGGCGATCATGACGTCAAATTCCTTGGACCGAACGAGCAGCTCATCCTGTCGCACCACGCCGAGAACCGAATGATCTTCGCCAGGGGTGCACTGGCCGGCGCCCGCTTCCTCGTGGGCAAGCCGGCCGGCCTTTATTCCATGCATGACGTCATCCGCGCCCTAGAAGCCAAAGCTTGAAGCGGGAGCAGGTTTTCGAATTCTTCCGTCGGCTGGCCGAGGCGAACCCGTCGCCGACGACCGAGCTTCAATCGACCAATCCCTATCAATTGCTCGTTGCCGTCGTGCTCTCCGCGCAAGCCACCGACGCCAGCGTCAACATCGCCACGCGTCCGCTCTTCGAGCATATCAAGACACCGCAACAGATGGTGGAATTTGGCGAGGACCGGTTGCGCGACGCGATCAAGACGATCGGCCTGTTCAACACCAAGGCGAAGAACGTCATCGCATTGAGCCGGGCCCTGATCGACCGGCATGGCAGCCGAGTCCCGCGCAGCCGTGAGGAATTGCAGGCGCTCCCCGGCGTCGGCCGCAAGACCGCCAACGTCGTCCTCAATACCGCGTTCGGCGAGGAGACCTTCGCGGTCGACACCCACGTGTTCAGAGTCTGCAACCGCACCGGGCTTGCACCGGGCAAAAGTGTCGACGCAGTCGAAGCGAAGCTCGAGAAGATCGTGCCGCAACCATTTCGCCGCGACGCGCACCACTGGCTGATCCTGCACGGGCGCTACACCTGCAAGGCTCGCCTGCCCGAATGCTGGCGCTGCCCGGTGATCGACCTTTGCCGCTATCAGCCCAAAACCCCGCCGCCGGGCGACAGGACTAAACCCAGCGCCGCTCGAACCGCGAACCGAGCGTCGTCAAAAGCTCGTATTGCGAGAGGCCCGACTGTTTCGAGGCCGACGGCAGGTCGTAGTCGAGCTCGACCCACTCGCCTTCCTTGAGCCCCGGCGCGGCATCGCAGCCGACCGCGATCAGGTCCATCGACACCCGCCCGAGCACCGGCAGCGCAAACTCGCCGGCGAACGCCGAGCCGCGCGAGGAGAAGCCGCGCAAATAGCCGTCGGCGTAACCGATATTGAGGATCGCCGCCTCGGTGTCTTCCGTGGCGACGAAGGTCGCGCCATAGCCGCAGCTCTCGCCGGCCGGGATGGTGCGCCGCTGGACGATTTCGGCGTCGACCCGCGCCACGCTGCGAATGTGGCCGTCCGCCTCCTCGCGCGGGACGCCGCCGTAGAGCGCAAGGCCCGGTCGGACGAGGTCGAAGCTGTAATCGCGCCCGAGGCAAATCCCGGCACTGTTGGCCATGCTGTATCGCTTGGCCGTCACCGCCGAAGCCACGGCGCGGAAGCGCTCGAGCTGCATCTCGTTGAGCGGATCGTCCTCGTCGGCGCAGGCGAGATGGCTGTGCAGCGTGTCGATCGCGAGCCGGTCGAGCGCCTCGATCTCCGTCGGCCGCAAGCCCAGCCGGTTGATCCCGGTGTCGATCATCACGTCGCACGGCCGCCCGGGCGCAATCTCTTTCCAGCGGCCGACCTGCTCGATGGTGTTGAGGCAGGGCCGCGCGGTGGACGCGAGCGGCGCCTCGGCGTCCGCTGGGCCGACGCCGTGAAGGACGACGAGGCCGGCGCCCAACGGGAGTGGCCCGAGCGCCTCGGCCTCCGCCCAGGTCGAAACGAAGAAGTCCCGGCAGCCCGCCTGATAGAGCGCCTGCGCGGTCTCGCGAGCGCCAAGGCCATAGCCGTCGGCCTTGATCGCCGCGCCCGCCGGTACGCCGGCGCGGTCCTGGAGCCAGCGCCAATTCTCCTGAATCGCTGTGCGGTCGATGGTCAGGCGAAGCGGACGGTGCATCAATACAGCTGTCCGCCATTGGGGACGCCAACGCTCGGGCCGATCAGCACGACTTCCCCGCCTTCGTCGGGGAAGCCGAGTGTGAGCACCTCCGACATGAACGGCCCAATCTGCCGCGGCGGGAAATTGACCACCGCCGCGACCTGGCGGCCGATCAGGTCTTCCAGCCTGTAGTGAGTGGTGATCTGCGCCGAGGAGCGCTTGGTGCCGATCGCAGGCCCAAAGTCGATCGTCAGCTTGTAGGCGGGCTTCCGCGCCTCGGGAAACGACTCGGCGCGAACGATGGTGCCGACGCGGACATCGATCTTTAGGAAGTCATCAAAGGTGATGGTATCGGCGCGCGGAGCATCCTGGTCGTGAAGCTTATGCACCTAACACCTCATTCGACCGTCACACTCTTCGCGAGATTGCGCGGCTGGTCCACGTCCGTGCCCTTCAGCACCGCCACATGATAAGCGAGCAGCTGCACCGGCACGGCATAAACCAGCGGCGCGATCAGCGGGTGGACCTGCGGCATCTCGATCGTCGCCATGCACCCCTCGCCGGCCTCTGCGATCCCCTTGGCATCGCTGATGAGGACGATCCTGCCGCCACGGGCGCGGACCTCCTGCATGTTGCTGACGGTCTTCTCGAACAGCAGACCCGACGGCGCGAGGACGATCACCGGCACCTCGTCGTCGATCAGCGCGATCGGGCCGTGCTTCATCTCGCCGGCGGCATAGCCCTCGGCGTGGATGTAGCTGATCTCCTTGAGCTTCAGCGCGCCCTCGAGGGCCATCGGAAAGTCCGGGCCGCGGCCGAGGTAGAGCACGTCGCGGGCCGGCGCGATCAGGCCAGCCATCGCCGCGATATCGTCGTCATGATTGAGCGCTGCATTGAGCGCCGCCGGGGCTTCCTGGAGATGGGCGACAATTTCCCGCTCCTCCTCGCGCGTCAGCCGTCCCTTGGCCCGCGCAAGATTGGCCGCCAGCGCCGCGAGCACGGCCAGCTGGCAGGTGAACGCCTTGGTCGACGCAACCCCGATCTCCGGGCCCGCATGGGTCGGCAGCAACAGGTCGGCCTCGCGCGCCATCGAGCTCGTGGGCACGTTGACCACGACGGCGATGCGCTGCTCCTGCGAACGCGCGTGGCGCAGCGCGGCAAGCGTGTCCGCGGTCTCGCCCGACTGGCTGACGAACAATGCCATGCCGCCCGGCTCGAGGATCGGATCGCGGTACCGGAACTCGCTCGCGACATCGATGTCGACAGGCACGCGCGCGAACCGCTCGACCCAGTATTTCGCGACCAGCCCGGCATAGTAACTGGTGCCGCAGGCGACGATGGTCAGCCGCTCGACCGATTCGAGGTCGGCGTCGGCCACCGGCAGCGCGATCTCGCCTTCGAACGGACGGACGTAGCTCTGGAGAGTTTGGGCAACCACGATCGGTTGCTCGAAAATCTCCTTCTGCATGTAGTGGGCGTAATTGCCCTTCTCGATCGGGGCCGAGGTCGCGCCGGATTCGACGATCGGCCGCTCGACGGAGCGGTTATCACGGTCGAAGACGTCGATGCGATCGCGGCGCACGACCGCCCAATCGCCCTCATCGAGATAGGCGATGCGCTGCGTCCACGGCGCCAGCGCCAGGGCGTCCGAGCCGAGATAATTCTCGCCGTCGCCGTAGCCGACGGTCAACGGCGCGCCCATTCGGGCGCCGATGATCAGGTCCGGATGGTCGCGGAACAGGAAAGCAATCGCAAACGCACCATGCAGCCGCGGCAGGACGGCCGCGACCGCGTCTTGAGGCGACGCGCCGCGCTCGACTTCGCGCGCGACCAGATGCGCGACGACTTCGCTGTCGGTTTCGCTCAGAAATTGTCGGCCGTCGGCGATGAGCTCGTCGCGCAGCGGCTTGAAATTCTCGATGATGCCGTTGTGGACCAGTGCGACCCCGCCGGCGATGTGGGGATGGGCATTGCCGACGGTCGGCGCGCCGTGGGTCGCCCAGCGGGTGTGCGCGATCCCGATGATGCCGTGCAGCGGATGGGCCCGCAGTTCGGCCGCGAGATTGTCGAGCTTGCCTTCGGCGCGGCGCCGCTCCAGTTCACCGCCTTCGATCGTGCAGATCCCGGCGGAATCGTAGCCGCGATATTCGAGCCGCTTGAGCCCGTCGAACAGCCGCTGAGCGACGTCCGATTTCCCGACAATTCCAACAATTCCGCACATCCAACATGAACCCTGCAGACTCGACGATTGCCGGCCTCGCTACAGCCAATGTTGCCGGAACGCATCACTTTGCTGTGGATCGGTTTCAAAGGGCTTTTGCATCCCGATTCAGCTGCTAGGTTTGCCTAAGGGTCTCGGGGGATTTTTCCGTGAATTTGAAGATGTTGAGCGCGGCCGCGCTATTGGCTGCGTGCACCGTGACAAGTGCGGCACGAGGTCAGGACCTGATGCAGCCCATCCCGCAAACCGGCGTGGAAGCAGCTACAGATTCTGGCGATGCAACGCCGGCGGCGCCGCTCGCGGCAGAGCGCAAGCTAGCCGCGCTAACCCCGGTCGAACTGGAAATCGTCACGGCCGCGAGCAGCAAGACCAGCCATCAGGGTGAACAAATTCGAATTCGCGTCGCTGCGTCGGTCTCGGTCGACGGCATGGTCGTCCTTCCGGCCGGCACGGAAGGATTTGCCGAGGTGATTCAGGTCTCGCATGGCGCTTTCGGCGGGAAGGCGGGAGAGCTTGTGCTCGGCGCGCCTTATGTGATGCTCGACGGCCAAAAGATCGGACTAAAGCGCTTCGGCTATGGCCCAAGCAGCGGCCGCGACCGCTTTGGGCAGGCGATGGTTGCGACTGCGGTAATAGGCGTTGCCGGCATGTTCATTGGCGGTGGCAATATCGACATTGCGAGCGGGACCCGCGCCAACGCGGTTGTGACCACCGACACCATCATCCACGCCCAGCCATAGATATCCAACAAGGAGTGAGTGAGAATGCGTTTGAATACAGTTTTGCTAATCGGCGCCGCCGCAGCTTTTTCCGTGCCGGCCAATGCTGCCGACACCGGTGCAAATGTCGAAACGGCCGCCCAGGATACGAAGGCCGCCAAAGTCGCGCCGCAGATTGCGCCGCCGCCGGCGGGGATGGGACAGGTTGTCTTCTATCGTCCATCGTCGATGGGCGGCTTGGTCAGCTGCCGCGTCAACGAAGGCGAGAAGGTCTTGAACCGCTTGCCGCCGGGCAAATATTTCGTTTTGCAGACGATCCCCGGAGTGCACGAATATTCGGTTCACAGCGAATCCAAGGACGTGGTGCGGGTCAACGTCGAGGACGGTGAGACGCAGTATGCGCGCTGCAACATCAGCATGGGTTTCCTCGTCGGACGGCCGAATCTTTCGACCCAGGACCGGGCCGATTTCGACAAGCGCGGCAAGAAGCTGAAACTTCAGCCGCCGTTCGATTCTAAGGAAGACGCCAAGGCCGAGACGCCGGAAGCGAATAAGGGCTAAGCTGCCTGCGCCGGCTGGGCTATTCCGCCGCTTTCCGAGTCATCCGCTCGCGAAAGCGCTTCGCCCAGCCGGCAACGCCCTTCTGGTCGCTACGCTCGACGGCGAGCGCGTCGGCCTCGACGTTTTCGGTGATCACCGAGCCGGCCCCGACGATCGCGCCGTCGCCGATCGTCACCGGCGCGACCAAAGCTGTGTTCGACCCGATGAAGGCGCCCGCCCCGATCACCGTGCGGTACTTGCCGAACCCGTCGTAATTGCAGGTGATGGTGCCGGCGCCGATGTTGGCGCGCGCACCGACTTCAGCGTCGCCGACATAGGACAGATGATTGACCTTGGCGCCCTCGCCGACCTGCGCCTTCTTGAGCTCGACGAAATTGCCGACCTTGGTCCGCGCGCCGAGCGTCGTGCCGGGGCGGATCCTGGCGAACGGGCCGATGCTCGCCTTCGTCCCGATGATTGCGCCCTCGATGTGGCTGAACGCCTTGATCACCGCCCCCTCGGCGATCTCGACGCCTGGCCCGAATACGACATGCGGCTCGACCGTCACGTCTCGCGCGAGCCTGGTGTCGTAGGCGAACCAGACGCTTTCGGGATCGATCAGCGTCGCGCCCTCGTCGAGCACTTCCTCGCGGCGGCGGCGCTGCCATTCGAGCTCCAGATGCGCGAGCTCGGCACGGCTGTTGACGCCGGCGGTCTCATACGGATCGCCTTCGATCACGACCGCGTCGCGGCCTTCGGCGGCAGCGATGTTGACGATGTCGGGGAGGTAGAATTCGCCGGCCGCATTGTCGTTACCGACCTCGCCCAGCCACCGGAATAGATCCCGAGCCCGCACCGCCATCATGCCGGAGTTGCACAGGCGGACCGCCCGCTCCTCCTCGGTCGCGTCCTTATATTCGACCATCCTGGCGATGCGGTCGCCGTCGCCGAGGATGATCCGTCCGTATTTCAGCGGGTCAGGCGGGGTCGAGGCGAGGACGACCACGCCGGGGCCGCCGTCGCCGTCGAGCCGGTCGAGCATTCGCCGCAGCGTCTCGGCCTCGACGAAGGGCGTGTCGCCATAAAGGACCAGAACCGGCCCGTCGTAGCCGGCGAGCGCTTGCTCGGCCTGCTGCACCGCATGGCCGGTACCCTTTTGCTCGGCCTGGAGCGCTACCGCGACGTCGCGGTCGCGGATCGCGGCTTCGACCTGCTCCCGGCCCTTGCCGACCACCACGACGCGCTTGTCGGCGCCAAGGGCGTCGACGCGGTCGATGAGGTGGAGGAGCAGCGGCCGGCTGGCGATCGGGTGCAGCACCTTGTGCGTGTCGGAGCGCATGCGCGTGCCCTGCCCGGCGGCGAGGATGACTACGGCGAAACGGCGCTGGTCGCTCATCGTGGCGCGAGCAATGGCATGGCGCCGAAGCCAGCGCCAGTGGCTGGCGCCGGTCAGTAGCTCGCGTAAGCTTCGTTGCCGATAAAGCCGAACTTTCGGACATGTTCGCGCTTGATGACGCCAAGCACTTCATCGACCGTCTCGTACCGAGCATCGGGCGCTGGGCGCAGATGAAGCTCAGGTGCCGGCGTGATCCTCTGCGATTGCCGAAGCACGAACCGCAACTGATCCTGCGACACCGGCCCTTCATTCCACAGGATCTGCCCTGAGGACTGAATCGCGATTTCGTTAGAGACGTGCCGTACGTAAGGACATGTCGGGCACGGCGGCGGGACGTCCAACTTCACCGCGTGGGTCTGGATTGGAATGGTGATGACGAACATCGCCAGCAAGACCAGCATGACGTCGATCAGCGGCGTTGTGTTCAGGTCCAAGATGGGCGGCGGAGTGGCGACGGCCGAGGCAACGCGCATTGATCGCTCTCCTAGCTGTTATAATATCTCATAACCGGCACAGCGACGCAAGAGCGCAAAAAAAGCGGCCCCCGGAGGGACCGCCAAATCTGTCGAAAGCCTGAGGCTTCCTAGAAGATGTTCATATAATATTCGTTGCCGACGAAGCCCATCTTTTGGACGTGCGCCTGCTTGGTAACCGCGAGCACCTTGTCGACGATCTCGTAGCGAGCGGTCGCGTCCGGCTGCAGGTGAAGCTCGGGGACGGGGTTCATCTGCTGCGTTGTGTCGAGATAGGCGCGCAGCTGCGGCATTGTGACCGGTGAACCGTTCCACAGCACCTGATCCTGAGCGTTGATCGATAGCACGTTCTTGATCGGATCGATCACCTGGGGCGGCGGATTCTGCTGCTGAACCGGAAGGTCGAGCTTCACCGCGTGCGTCTGGATCGGAATGGTGATGATGAACATGATGAGGAGAACCAGCATGACGTCGATGAGCGGCGTCACGTTCATGTCGATCATGGGTTCGCCGGAGTCATTGTCACCGGTAGTTTGCATAGACATGCTGAAAAGCTCCTATTCGGCGCGATAGCCGGTCAGCGGCGGCGGCTCGGAAATGAAGCCGACGCGCTGGAAGCCAGCCTGTTGCATGGTGATGATCGCCGCGCCGATGCACTTGTACCGCGTGTTGACGTCGCCACGGATATGCGCCTCCGGCATATTGTCTTCGTTGATGTTCTGGACCCCGCCGACCTTCTTGATCTGATCCTCGAGCTTCTTGACGGCGCGATCGAGCAGGTCCTTCTGGTTGACCCTGGTCACGCCCCAATAGACCTCGCAGGAATCGCCAGGACCGTTGCGGACCACCAGCGAGACGTTGTCCGGCTTCGTCGTCGTCGGCTCGTACCGCACATTCGGCAATTTGATGGGAATCGTCTGCTTGATCACCTGGGTTGTGATCAAGAACACGATCAGAAGCACCAGCATCACGTCGGTCAACGGTACAACGTTGATGTCGGATATGGCTTCGTCTTCGTCGCCTTGGATTACTTGACCTGCCATCGTTCCTCTACTTTATCCGGGCGGGGCCCCGGCTCTAGAAGAGCCGGAGCCTGGCGCGATTATTGGGCGGTGGTCGGCGTGCGGACCGGCTCGCTCGGCGCGGCGCCGCGAGCCGGAGCGCTGGTGCGTGCGGCCGAGCCCGGAGCGCCCCCAACACGCGGCTTCACCGCACCGTCGGACATCAGATAGCCGTGAAGGTCGTTGGTGAAGGCCGCGAGGTCCTCCATGATCGACTTGTTGCGGCGGACCAGCCAGTTGTAGGCGAGCACGGCCGGAACCGCGACGACGAGGCCGAGCGCGGTCATGATCAGCGCCTCACCGACCGGGCCGGCGACCGCGTCGATCGACGCCTGGCCGGAAGCGCCGATCCTGATCAGCGCGCGATAGATGCCCACGACGGTGCCGAACAGACCGATGAATGGCGCGGTCGAGCCCACCGTCGCGAGGAAGGCGAGGCCTTCGCCGAGGCGCGAGCTGATCGCGCCCTGGCTGCGTGCCAGGCTGTTCGCCATCCAGTCATGCTGATCGATCGGGTCGGTCAGCTTGCTGTGCTGGTCCTGCGCAATGAGCGCGTCGTCGACGATCGAGCGATAGGCGCTGCGCGCCTCCAACTTCTGCGCCGCTTCGCGCAGGTTAGCCGAGTTCCAGAAGCTTGAGCGGACTTTGCGGCCCTGAGCGATGATCTTCTGCTGCTGCATTAGTTTGGTGAACAGGATGTAGAACGAGAAGATCGACATCAGGACGAGAATGGAGAACACCGAGATGGCGATGATGCCACCCTGCTGAAGGGCGGGAATCAGGCCATAAGGGTTGGCCGTTGCGGCGGGTGCTGCTTGCATGACTGTGCTTTCCTTCTGAATAGAATTTAGTGCAATTTATTCGGCCGGGACGACCCAGGTAATCGTTGGCGTCCGGATGGTATCCGTGGTCGCGTTGCCATTGCTGTCGCGCGCCGGCGAGAACTTGGCGCGGCGACGCAAAATATTGCAGGTCGCCGAGTCCAACGCTCCGTTGCCCGTCGAGCGGATCAGATTGCAAGCGACGACGCGTCCGTCCGTACCGATCGTCAGCTCTGCTTGTGCAGTGCCTCCCGCGCCGGCGGCAAGCGCCGAGGCCGGATAATCGTCCGTGCTAAATAGCGTTCGCAGATCACCCTTCGCACTCTGAGCTGACTGCGTCTTACGTGGCGGTGGTGGCGGGGCCGGCGGAGGCGGCGCCAAGGCGACCTGCGGGATCGGCGGCGGATGAGGTGCCTCGATCACCTGGATCGGCGGCGCCGGCGCTTCCATGCGCACCAGCGGCGGCGGAATGGTCGGCGGCGGCGGGACCTTCGGCATGTCCTTGGGCGGCGGCGGCGGCTCCTCAGGGGGCGGCGGCTGCTCCTCGACGTCGAAAGTCTTGAGGTCCTCCGCGGCCTTTTTGATTACGTTGTAGGCCAGACCAGTGACGATGGCGTAGCCCAATCCGAGCTGGAGAATGGCAACGATGATGATCGCCAGTGTCCGGTTGCCGCTGAGTTCTTTTTTTTGGGCGTATGACATTAACCCAGTGCTCTCCCTCGATGCGCCGTGCTGCCACGGTCAGACCAGGCGTCGGCCGCGCCCCGTCCATTGAACCCTAGCCGATGTATCAACATATCATCGACGCACAAGCGCGCTTCCTTATCCCCCACTCAAAGGCCGCGCAACGGATTTTGTTCCACGTCCGGAAGGCGTGAAACCCCGTGTCCTAAGGTGAGTCGTTCAGGCTTCGGGCCAAGGTCCGGAAAAGGAAGCGATTTCGACACCCACCCCATGCGCGTCCGGATAAACGTCGGGCTTCGAGGTCCGTACCCGCACGGCCTTGACTCCGCGGAAGGCGGCGATCCGTTCGAACACGGCATGAGCCAGGGTCTCCTGGAGATTGTAGCGCCGAGCGGATGCAAGCTCCTCGACCTCGGTGCGAAGGAAATCATAGTTCCATGCATGCGCCGGATCGTCGTCGTGCGGCATGCTCACATCGTCGAGCCAGATCTCGACCGAGACCAGCAGGCGCTGCGGTGCTCCCACTTCGAAATCGTGAAAGCCGATGTCCACCTGGACCGCTAGGGATTCGAGCAGGATGCGCGCCGAACGGACCTTGAGATGGTCCGGCACCAATCCGATAAGCTTGGGTTCGGTAATGGTCATGCATCCCCCAGGAATTGGACGTCCCGCTCCAGGGTCATGAAGCGATGGCCGGAATCGATCACCAGCACCTGGCCAGTGACGCATTTCGCGTCGGCGAGGTAGCGGACGGCGCCAATCACGTCATCCGCGGTTACGCCGCGACCAAGCGGATTGTCGGCGTACCTGGCGCGAAAGTTTTCCTCCGATTGCCCGCTTGATCGAAGCATCAGGCCCGGCGCCACGGCATTGACCCGGATACCGCGCGACGCCAGCGCGCGAGCGGCGAGCTCGGTCAGGCCCGCCAGCGCCTGCTTGGACAAGGTGTAGCTCAGATAATCGGGGTTCGGCGCCGCCAGCTTCGAATCGAGCAGGTTAACGATCAGCGCATCCTCCGCCCCGTCATGCTGCCTGGCGAAGCGATCGCTCAGCAAGGCCGGAGCGCGGGCATTGACCGCCATGTGCGCGGCGAATTCATCGGCGTCGAACGCGCCGAAGCCGTCGTGCGCGAAACGGGCCGCATTGTTGACGAGCAGCCTCACCGGCGGAAGGCCGGATGCCGCCTTGAAGATGATCTCCGCGCAGTCCGGCTGACAAAGATCGGCGACGATCCTGGTCGCCCCGTCGGGAACCTGGTCGGCCTCGTGATGGACATGGGCAATGACCGACCAGCCGTCCGCGAGCAGCGCGCGAGCGATGTCGGCGCCGACGCGCTTGCCGGCGCCCGTGACGATGGCCGTCCTTGTTGCCGTCATTGCGAGCGACGAAGTGGCGGAGCAATCCGGGTGGCGCAAGGCTGGATTGCGTCGCTGCGCTCGCAATGACAGGGGGGTGCATGCCCGAAACCCGTCCCCCGATCGAGCTGCGCGGCCTCAGCCTGTCCGAGCTGCAGCGCATGATCGACGAGCGTCGGCTGCCTCCGGTCGACCGCTGGAACCCCGATCACTGCGGTCATTCGGAAATGCGGATCGCGCGCGACGGCACCTGGTTCCACCAGGGCGCGCTGATCCGCCGGCCGGCGATGATCCGGCTATTCTCAACCGTGCTGCGGCGCGAGCCCGACGGCCGGCACGTCCTCGTCACGCCGGTCGAGAAGCTTGAGATCGAGGTCGAATCGACCGCCTTTCGCGCCATCGAGATGTCGAGCGAAGGCCACCACGAAGGTCGGACGATCGCGTTCAAGCTGGACAGCGGCGATGCCGTGATTCTTGGCGCGGATCATCCGCTCACGGTCAAACCGTCGCCGCGAATATCGATTCGTCACGGCCTCGAGGCGGAGCTTAGCCGCCCGGTCTATTACGAGCTGGCGGAAATCGCGCTGGCCGAAGATCATCATCCGCCGGGCGTGTGGAGCAATGGTGCCTTCTTCGCGCTGGACGGCCCGGAATGAGCCTTGCCGACCGGCTCCGCGCCGCGCTTCGCCGGCCACCATCGCAACTGCCGCTCGAAGGCGATCTCGAGGAGCTTGGCGCGGGGCCGTCGGTCCATGCCGCGGTCCTGATCGCCATTACCGATCGCGCGGAGCCTGGCGTCATCCTCACCGTTCGCCGCGAGCATATGCGCACGCACGCCGGCCAGATTGCCTTCCCGGGCGGCCGTGTCGACGAAGGCGAGACCGCGGTCGCGGCTGCACTTCGCGAAGCCAATGAAGAAATCCTTCTCGACCCGGCCGACGTCGAGGTGATCGGAGAGATCGGGCCTTATCGGACCGTTACTAACTATATCGTCACTCCGGTCATCGGCGTCGTGCCGCCCGACCTCCCGCTGACGCCGCACGAGCATGAGGTTGCCGACTGGTTCGAGGCGCCGCTCGCCTTCATCCTCGACCCGGAAAACCAGAAACGCGCGAGCGCCCTGTTCCGCGGGCACGAGCGCCATTATTACGAGATCCACTGGAGCGAACGCAGGATCTGGGGGGCAACTGCGGCGATGATCGTAAATCTGTCACGAAGACTGGAGGAGGCGTGAAGCTCGACGCCGCCAAATGGCGCAAGCGGCGCGGCATGGCGCGCGTGCTCAACGCGCTCGGCGCCGACGAGGGCCTCACGCGCTACGTCGGCGGCGCGGTCCGCGACGACCTTCTTGGACTGAAGGTCAGCGACGTCGATCTTGCCACGAAAATTCGCCCCGAAGACGTGATGACGCGGCTGCAGACGGCGAGGATCAAGGCGGTGCCGACGGGAATCGACCACGGCACGATAACCGCGGTCAGCGACGGGCATGCGGTCGAGATCACCAGCCTCCGCCGCGACGTCTCGACCGATGGCCGGCGCGCGACGGTGGCGTTCACCGACGATTGGCAGGAAGACGCGGCCAGGCGCGACTTCACGATCAACGCTTTGTCGGCCGATCCGGTAACCGGAGAATTGTTCGACTATTTCGGCGGCCTCGAGGATCTCGAAGCGCGCCGGGTGCGGTTCATTGGCGACCCGCTCGCCCGCATCGCCGAGGACCATCTTCGGATCCTCCGCTTCTTCCGCTTTCATGCCCGGTTCGGTTCGGGCGAGCCGGATGCCGCGGCGGTCGACGCCTGTGCCGCGCGGGCGAACGATTTGATGGCCCTGTCGCGCGAACGAATTGCCGACGAGATCCTGAAACTGCTTGGCATGGCCGACCCCGCACCGACCGTCGGGGTCATGCTTCAGCGCGGAATTCTCAAGCCCGTGCTTCCGGAAATCGCGCCCGAGAGTCTTTGCGACCTTGAAGCGCTGCTCGATAGCGAGCGCTCGGCACGCGTGGCTCCCGACCCGTTACGCCGTCTCGCCGCGCTGCTTCCGCGCGACCCCGCCCTGGCCGAGGATATCGCCGCCCGCCTGCGCTTTTCGAACAAGGCAAAGAAGCGGTTATCATGCGCGGCGTCTACCGATCTCTCTTCATCGCCGCAGGCGCTCGCCTATCGCGTCGGCAGTGATTGCGCGATCGACCGGCTGCTGCTCGCGGGCCAAAGCGCGGACGCGGCCGCGATCGCGGGATGGAAGGCGCCGCGCCTGCCGATCGGTGGTGGCGAACTCATTGCCCGCGGTCTCAAGGAGGGCCCGATCGTCGCCCGGACCCTGCGGACGATCGAGGATCGCTGGGTCGCCGACGGATTTCCCGCCGGCGAGGACTTCGACAGAATCGTCAGCGACTCACTGGCGGGGGCATGACAATGTTCCGGGGGTTGCGCAGCAATGCCGCATAACCCTGCGCCAGCTCCTGATGGATCCGGCGGGCGGCGTCGGTAACCGCATTCTTGGCGGCGGCGCGCTCGGCGCGCTCGCGGCGGAGGAAATATTCGTGGCTTTCGGGATTCAACATCGGACGTGTGCCTCCACCCCTCAGCGGGCTACCTCGAACAGCGTGCGTGACTAAGCGATGAATGTGACAGGGCGCTGAAGTTCGTGTTTCAGGAATGTCGCACACTCGAGCGTGCGACCGCGAGCTCCGGAATCACGCCGGAGTCCGCGCCTGCCAAAATCGGCATCGGGCTGAATACCGGCATCGAGGCCACCTGCGCATAGAGCGCGAACAGCTCGGCGAAATGCTGATCGATCGTGCGCACGCCGGATGCCCGGACGGCGGCAGCGCGTTGAAGCTCGACGCCGCCGTCGATGAACCGACCGATCGCCCGTTGGAGCGAGCGTTCGCTTCCTGCGCGAAAGGCGTGGCCGGCGTGCGGCGCGAGAAGGTCAAGCGCCGCGCCGCGGTCGGGCACGATCATCGGGATCCCGCTGGCGCGCGCTTCGGCCGCGACCAGGCAGAAAGTCTCGGCCTCGCAGCCGTGGATCAACGCGTCCGCGCTGGCGACCATGCGCGCCAACTCGGCGCGATTGTCGAGCCGGGGCAGGACAGCGACGCGATCCATGCGCGCCACCATGATCTCCAGCCTGGCCCGTCTGGGGCCGTCGCCGATGAGCAGCATGCCGACGGGGCGCTGGCGCGAGCAGACATCGACGGCCCGCACGACCATCTCCCAACGTTTTTCGCCCGAGAAGCGCCCGATGCCGGCCAGGAGCGTGGCGTCCGAATCCAAGCCAAGGGAACGCAAGGCATCCGCGCGCAAGGCGGATGAGCGAAGCGCCGGCGAAAAGCGTTCCGGTTCCACGCCCATCGCGATGGTCCGGGCATTTCCGATGCCGGCGGCGCGGAGCCGTCCCGCCAGCTGGCCGTTCGCGCAAATCACTGCGTCGAACATCTGGCCGAGCCCGCGCAAATGGCGCCAGAAGGCGCCGAACCAACGGTCGATCGTTTCGATCCGGACGACCCCGCCAAGCCAGCGATAGGCGTAAGCCGCCATCGGATCGGCATGCATGACCAGCGAGCGCGACGCCGCGCCCTGCCAGCGGCCGACCATCGTCGCACTCGACCAGGGGGAGGATGCCTCGACATGGTCTGGGCGCCACGCGGCCAGAGTTCGATGCAGCGCCTGCTGATCGTCGAAATAGCGATAGCGGCGATCGACCGGCAGCGTCGGCGATGCGAGGCTGACAAGATAGGCTCCGGGACCGCGGCGCTCGACCGCATTGTCTCTTCCCGGCACGACCACGATCATCTCATGCCCAAAGCGCGGCGCGGCGCGCAGCTTGGCTTCGACGTAGGTGCGGACTCCGCCACCCGCGGGCGAATAAAAGGCGCTGACGTCGACGATCCGCATCGCGCAGCGTCGAGCCGGGAAAGCGCACGAACATCAAGTGAAGCTTTTTTAATGCGGAAGGCCGCTCGCGGACGCGCATAATGTCCTCGAATGCCCCGATTGCTGCTCGCCTCCATCCACGACGTCTCGCCCCGTTTCGAAGGCGAGGTGGATCGCCTGCTCGAGATGCTCCGCCCCTCGGTCGGCGAGCGGATCGCGATGCTCGTCGTGCCGAACCATTGGGGGGATGCGCCGATCGTGCCCGGATCGGCATTTGCGACGCGGCTCCGCGCCTGGTCGGCTAGCGGGTTGGAGATATTCCTCCACGGTTTCTTCCATCGCGACGAGGCCCGCCATCGAGGCCGCGATCGGTTCCGCGCCACGATCATGACCGCGGGCGAAGGGGAATTCCTCGGCCTGTCGCGGACAGAGGCCGCCAGACGTATCGCGGCTGGCCGCAGGCTTCTCGAAGACATCACCGGCCGGGAAATCGCCGGCTTCGTCGCCCCCGCCTGGCTATACGGCGCCGGAACGCTCGAAGCGCTGGCGGACTGCGTTATGCCGATGGCCGAAGACCATTGGCGCGTCTGGTCGCCCGCGACCGACGCGAAGCTCGCCCGCGGCCCCGTCATCACCTGGGCCAGCCGAACCACTCTACGCCTGGCGTCATCCCTTGCCGCGGCGGCAACGCTAGGCAGGTCGCCCCAGAAGGTCCTGCGGATCGCCGTTCACCCGCCCGACAGCCGTCATCCCGCTGTGGTCCGCAGTATCAAGCAGACGTTTCGGACTGGGATGAGGGGCCGCCAAGCGGCGCGTTATGCCGATCTGGGTGTCAGAATTTAAGGACGAAGGTAACGGCCGGTTTGCGAGACGGTGTGGGCCGCGTGTCGCCGGCGCGCCATTCGGACGGCGTCTTCTTTCGATACATATTGGCCAAGCCAAGGCCAAGGGTCGCATTGGCGGCGACCCTCCGTCCAATCAGCATGCCGCGCACGAGCGGTTCGGTTCGTGGCGCCTCGCTGCTCTCCGCCAGCCGAAGATCAAGGGTGCGCGCGACGGCAACATGCGCGACGTCATTCGCACCAATCGGCCGCATTTGCGCCTGCGATCCCGTCGCCGTGGCGAGCAATCCCATCGCAGCCATCGCGAGCCGTCGCGACATGGCGCTTCAACTCCCCTGTTGCGGGAGCCTAAACCCGAAGCGTCAGTATGGAGTTCCAGCGAGCGAGCGGGTGAGCTGAAATGGCTCAGTGGCGGCGTGATTTCCAATAATCGAGCGCGGCCTCGGCTTCGAGCGGCTTGGCAAAGTAAAAGCCTTGTCCCGACGCACAGCCCAGCGTCGCCAGGGTGGTCGCCAGTTCGACCGTCTCAATCCCTTCCGCGGTGGTCGACATGCCGAGCGCTTCGGCGAGGCTGAGCACGGCCCGGACGATCGCCACCGCATCGGGGTCGACCATCATTCCGGAGACGAAGCTCTTGTCGATCTTGAGGACGTCGATCGGCAGGCGCTGAAGATAGGCCAGGCTCGAATAGCCGGTCCCGAAATCGTCCATCGCGACCGTCGCGTCGAGCGCCTTCAAGGCATCGAACACGCGCGTCGCCCGCGCGGGATCCTGGACGATCGAGCTCTCGGTGAGCTCCAAGGTGAGGCGATCGCCGGCCAGCCCGCTGGCGCGCAGCGAGTCCTCGACCATCTCCGCGATATTGTCGCGCGCGACCTGAATCGCGGAGAGGTTGACGCCGACGTAGAGCGGCAATTTCTCGCCGCACCTTTTGTCCCAGTCGGCGAGCGTCTGGACGGCGCAGTCCATCGCCCAGCGGCCGAGCTGAAGGATCAGCCCGGATTCTTCGGCGACGGGAATGAATTCGCTCGGGCTGATCTCGCCGCGATCCTCGTGCGTCCAGCGCGCGAGCGCCTCGAACCCGGCCACCTCACCCGACTTGAGGTCGATCAGCGGCTGATAAAAAAGCCTGAGCTGGTCCTTGTCGAGCGCGCGCCGAAGCTCGGTCTCGATCGAGAAGCGGCGCCGCGCCTCGCTCGCCTGCTTGGGCTCATAGACCTGCGGTTTGCCGGCGATCTTGGCCTGCTTGACCGCGAACTGGGCATTGCGGAACAGTTCTTCGGGATCCTGCCCGGCATGCATGAGAGCGACGCCGATCGCGCATTCGACGCGAATCTCGAGGTCCGAGATCTTGAACGGCGTGGTCATCACGTCCTGGATTCGCTGGGCGGCCTTGAGCGCATCCTCAACGCCGCGGCGGAGCGAGACCAGCACGCCAAACTCATTACCACCGGTGCGTGCCAGCACGTCGCCGGCGCGAAGCGCGAGGATCAACCGGCGGGCGAAGGTGATCAACAGCTCGTCCCCGGCGAGGCTGCCCATCGACTCATTGATTCGGCTGAAGCGCAGCATGTCGACGACGAGGACCGCATGTTCGAGGTCGCGATGGACCGTTTCCCCGGCCTTCTCGACCGCCTCGGTGAACGCCAAGCGGTTGGGGAGCCCGGTGAGGCTGTCGCGAAGCATTTCGGCCCTGAGCGTCCGCTCCGCCTGAACTTCGACGGTGCGGTCGACCACGCTCAACAGGCAGCGCGGGCCGTTCCCTTTTTGCGGAAGGGGCGCGAGCTTGAGGCGGAAATGGTGGGACGACACGCCCTCACCATCCTTGAAATCGAGCTCGCCCCGGGTGTCGCTGCCGTCGAAGAACTTCGTCAGCGCTTCGGCGATCGGCCCCGACTTGAGGCAATCGGCCGCGTTCCAGTCGCGCGCGGCGGAGCTCGATTGCTGGACAGTGTCGAAAAAGCGGCTGTTGTGGGCGCTGATCTGCATGGAGCCTTTGGCCGCTTGCTCGATGATCGCCGCCGCAATCGGCAGCGCATCGAGCAAGCCAGTATCGTCCGCACTCGCCGGATGCGGTTTCGCGCCAGAAATGTGCCCCCGCCGGCGCCTGTCGATCCCGGACGAGCGGCTTGCTGCAGCCTGCATGGCGCCTGCTATGCCGCAGACCGGTTAATTCGAAGTATCCAAAACGCCGGTTTTTCCCTCTGCGGCGGCATGTTAACCCAGGTTGGTTAACCGGCTCATCCGAAGCGGTTGCTGCGGGGGAATCCGATCGGCGGCATTCGGCCCGCCGCTCCGCGCGCGGCACGCCACGAGGTGAGATCGGTCTCAGTTCGGACCCGGCCGCTCTCACCGCCAAGCACCCAGCTCAGCCCATCCGCGAGCTTGAAGGCGAGCGCATCGGACAGCCCGCCATCGCGGTAGCGCTGCAGCGTCACCCCCTGCCCGCGTCCGAGCTCGGGCAGCTCGGTGAGCGCGAAGACGAGCATCTTGCGGTTCTCACCGATCACGGCGACCGCATCAGCGTCGTCGGCCATCGCCCGCACGACCGCGAGTCGAGCGCCGGGACGAACATTGACCAGCTGCTTGCCCTTGCGAGTTTCGGCGAGCGTCGCCTCGCCGCTGGTGACGAAGCCCTTGCCGTCGGACGAAGCGAGCAGCAGCTTCATGTCCGGCCGGACGACGACCAGCTGGACGATCTCGACCTCGGCATCCAAGTCGATGAACAGCCGCACCGGCTCGCCGAACCCGCGCGCGCTCGGCAGCTTGTCGCCGGCGAGCGTGTACACCCGCCCGTTCGAGGCAAAGAGGGCGAGCCTGTCCGTCGTCTGCGCGTGGAAATGGATGAATGGGCCGTCGCCTTCGCGCCATTTGAGGTCGGCGACCTGTTCGAGCGCGAGATGGCCCTTCATCGCCCGGATCCAGCCGCGCTGCGACAGGATTACGGTGATCGGCTCCTTCTCGATCATCGCGGCCCAATCGATTTCGCGCACCGGCGCGACTTCGTCGATCCGGGTGCGGCGGTCGTCGCCGAACTTGTCCTTGAGCGCGGCGAGCTCCTTCTTGAGCCGGCGGCGCTGACGGGCCGGCTCGGCGACCAGCTTCTCAAGCTCCTCCCGCTCCTTCGCGAGTCCCCCGCGCTCGCGGCCGATTTCCAATTCCTCGAGCTTGCGCAAGCTCCTGAGGCGCATGTTGAGGATCGCCTCGGCCTGGCGGTCGCTCAGCGAGAACTCGGCCATCAGGACCGGCTTGGGCTCATCCTCGCCGCGGATGATCGCGATCACCCGGTCGAGATTGAGATAGGCAATGAGGAGCCCGCCGAGGATTTCGAGCCGGTCGTCGATCTTTCCGATGCGGACCTGGCTGCGGCGGACCAGCACCTCGATCTGAAACGCGAGCCACGCGGTCAGCGCCTGCTTGAGGCTCATCACGCCGGGCGTGCGGGTCGCGTCGAGCACGTTGAGGTTGAGCGGGAAGCGGACTTCGAGGTCGGTCAGCCGGTAGAGGCTCTCGAGGAGGAGATCCGGATCGACAGTGCGCGCCCGCGGTTCCAGGATCAGCCGCACCGCCTGGTCGCTCTCGTCCTTCACGTCGGCGAGGATCGGCAGCTTCTTGTCGGCGATCAGCGCCGCGATCTGCTCGATCAGCTTCGCCTTCTGCACGCCATAGGGCATTTCGCTGACGTGCAGATGCCAGCCGCCGCCCTTCTCGCGTTCGACCTCGATCCGCGCGCGCAGCCGGAACGCCCCGCGACCGGTCGCGTAGGCGAGAGCGATCGTGTCGCGGCTGTCGACCAGCACGCCTCCAGTGGGGAAATCGGGCCCGGCGACGAAGTCCATCAAGGCGCTGTCCTCGGCCTTGGGATTGTCGATCAGGTGCGCCGCGGCGTCGATCAGCTCGGCGACGTTATGCGGGGGAATCGAGGTCGCCATGCCGACCGCGATCCCGCTCGCGCCATTGGCGAGCAGGTTGGGGAACAGGCCGGGGAAGACCTCGGGTTCCTCCTCCTCTCCATTGTAGGTGGGCTTAAAGTCGACCGAGCCTTCATCGAGCCCGGCCATCAGCTGCGTCGCGACGGCCGTCAGCCGCGCTTCGGTGTAGCGGTAGGCAGCCGCATTATCGCCGTCGATGTTGCCGAAATTGCCCTGGCCGTCGACCAATGGATAGCGCAGCGCGAAATCCTGCGCGAGGCGGACCATCGCATCATAGACGCTCTGGTCGCCGTGCGGGTGGTACTTGCCGATGACGTCGCCGACCACGCGAGCGGACTTCTTGTACGCCGAGGCCGGATCGAGCCGGAGCAGGCGCATCGCCCACAACAAACGCCGGTGGACCGGCTTCAACCCATCGCGGACGTCGGGCAGCGAGCGCGCGGTGATCGTCGACAGGGCATAGACAAGATAGCGCTCCTCAAGCGCGGAGCCGAAAGGTGTCTCGATGACGGAGGAAATGTCGGGGTCAGCCATGCCGCTGCCTAGCAAGGCAGTCTGCCCGCTGCCACTCATTCGCTCGCGCCGAAAGACCTAAATATCTCGACGAACCGAGTGGCAGAGCTATTCCCTAGTCTATGACTAGAGATTAGGACAGCTCAGCCGCGCTTCCCACTCCCCTGCTCAGCGCGGCCGGGGGCAGGTTGGCACGCAGGCCTGCCCCCACCTTCAGCTTTGGGCCGGCATTTGCGCGGCCGCCGGCACTCGGCCCTGTGCGGTCCAGCCGCCGTCGATCTCATCGAGCGCCAACCGCATTTCGGCGAGCAGCCATTCCCGGAAACGCTTGACCTTGGGCACCATGCGGCGCTCGTGCGGATAGACCAGCCAATAGGACCAGCCGCGGACGGAAACGCGCTCGGGAAAGAGCATGCACAACCGGCCGGCGGCGACGTCGCCTTTCCATAATAAAGGCGTCAACAAAGCGAAGCCTTGGCCGGCCATCGCGGCATGGCCTTCATTGGCCTGGTTCTCGAGGCGGATGCCAGCGCGGCGGAGGATCGATTCGTCGGCGGGAACGCCGTTGTCGGCGAACCATTGCTGCCACCAGTCGTCGCTTGGGTTGATGCGGTTCTGACCGGGAAGATCGCCGGGCTCGAGCGGCCTGCCGAGCTTGCGCTCGACCGCGGCAATGCACTCCGGGCTGGCCATGGGCGTGAAGGCCGACTCGAACAGCCGGTATTCCTCCATTCCCTCCCAACCGCCGCCGCCGCCGCGGATCGCGATGTCGGCATCGCCGCCGCGCAGGTCGCAAAGCTCGTTGCTGGTCGTCATCCTGACCGCGAGATCGGGATGCTCCATCTGAAACGACCCGACCCGCCACGCCAGCCAGGTGTTGGCGAAGGTATGGGTGGTGGTGATGGTCAACAGCGATTCGTCTTCCTGCTGATGGCTGGCGAACGCGGCCTCGATCGCATCGAAGGCGCCGGTCAGCGCCGGCAACAACCGCGCCCCGAGCGGAGTGAGCCTAGCCCGTCCGCGCTCCCGCACGAACAGGGGCGAGCCCAGCCGCTCCTCGAGGCTTTTCACCTGATAAGATACGGCCGCCTGGGTCATTCCGAGCTCAGCGGCGGCGGCCGTGAAGTTCTCGGTCCGGGCGGCGGCCTCAAAGGCCCGGACGGCAGCCATTGGCGGGAGTCGACGCATTGCCCAGCTTTCGGTTTTGTGAACCCCTGTCGGAGCGTGCTCCGACGGCAGCATTCATAAGGCCAGTTTATGGTATCTGTCGAGCGTTTGATTGGCGAAACGAGCGCCCCGAATCTACATAGACTTCCAGCCGCCAGTGAGGTTGATCCCCTCCCTTAGCCAGCCCCCTCGCTGGCGGCCCACAACAGGAAAGGAGGTACGCCATGACTTATGGCCTCAGTCCCCGTGTGTTCATCGAAGACGGTCCCGCCGAGCAGGTCATGAAGCTGCAGTCGACACGTTCGACGGCGCGGTCGTGGCGCTCCCTCGACGCCGACGGTCGCCTCGCGGCGATCGAACGCGCCCTGAAACCCGCCAACGACCTCATCGACGCCTACCCGATGGCGCTGTGAGAAAAGATAAAGCGAGGAAAGGAATGGTTACCATGGTGGATGAAATCTTCGACCGGACCTACCAATCCGCTCGAGCCGACCTCAACGATGGCCTTCGCGTTCTGTTTTCGGGCATCGGCCGGGCGGTCGGCGATAGCCTGAAGGTCCTTCACCGGATCGAGTGGAGCGCCCCTTGGGAAGCTCCGACCAAACCCGCTCGCCGTGTGTAACGGCAAGGCGAGGAGCGCGGACTAGCACGCGCCGCGCTCCTCGCTTATAGCGCGCCCTCCTCTCCCTGGAGCGATGCGCAAAAACATGGCCCGCCGCCGGCAAATCTACGAGGGCAAGGCCAAGATCCTCTATGAGGGTCCCGAGCCGGGCACTCTGATCCAATATTTCAAGGACGACGCCACCGCCTTCAACGCCCAGAAGCGCGGCACCATCAGCGGCAAGGGCGTCCTCAACAACCGCATCTCCGAGCATATTTTCACCGCGCTGCAGACGATCGGCGTGCCGACGCACTTCATCCGCCGGCTCAACATGCGCGAGCAGCTGATCCGCCAGGTCGAGATCATCCCGATCGAGATCGTCATCCGCAACGTCGCGGCGGGCTCGCTGTCGAAGCGGCTCGGTATTGAGGAAGGCACCCAGCTGCCGCGGACGATCATCGAATATTATTACAAGGACGACGCGCTCGGCGACCCAATGATCGCGGACGAGCATATCGCTTGCTTCGGTTGGGCCAGCCAGGACGAGATGAACGACATCGCCGATATGGCGATCCGGGTGAACGATTTCCTGTGCGGCATGTTCGCGGCGATCGGCATCCGCCTGATCGACTTCAAGCTGGAGTTCGGGCGGGTGTGGGACGGCGATTACGCCCGGGTCATCCTGGCCGACGAGATCAGCCCCGACGGCTGCCGCCTGTGGGACCTCAAGACCAACAAGAAGCTCGACAAGGACCGCTTCCGCCAGGACCTCGGCGAAGTCGAGGAAGCCTATCAGGAAGTCGCCCGCCGGCTCGGCTTGCTCCAGCCCGACGACGAGTCCGCCGTGCTCGACCTCGACAGCCACCGCAAAAAGCGCGGGAAGTAGGTCCGCCGCTCAAATCCCGTTCGCCCTGAGCTTGTCGAAGGGCCGTCTTTCTTGAAAGAGCAGGACGGGGCTTCGACAGGCTCAGCCCGAACGGAGTTTACGAGTTTGCGCCGCGCCCGTGTCGTCACCTTGAATGCCGCGCTCGGGTCGCTCGATTATCGCGTGCCCGACGGCATGGCGGTCGAGCCGGGGTCGATCGTGGTCGCGCCGCTCGGCCCGCGCCAGCTGCTCGGCGTGGCGTGGGAGGCGGAGCGGCTGGCGACCAATGAAGTGCCCGACGCACGGCTGCGGCCTTTGGCCGGCCTCGTCGGGGTGCCGCCGATCGCTGCCCCGTTGCGGCGGCTGTGCGAATGGACCGCGGATTACTATCTCGCCCCCCTCGCCTCGGTGTTGCGGATGGTGCTGCCTTCGTCGGCGGCGCTCGAAGGCCCGCGTCAGCTCACCGAATATCGCCCTACCGGCGTCTCGCCTGAACGCCTGACGCCACAGCGCGAGAAAGCGCTCGCCGCGCTCGATGGCCGCCAAGGCACAATCCGCGAGCTCGCCGATATCGCCGAGGTCGGCGACGCCGTCATGCGCGGGCTGGTCAATGCCGGCGCGCTCGAAGCGGTCACGGTCGACGCCGACCGGCCCCTGCGCTGTCCCGACCCCGACCATCAGCCGCCCGACCTGAATGACGATCAGCGCGAGGCCGCGCATAGTCTCGCCGCGGCCGTCGGGAAGGGGTTCGATCCGGTCCTGCTCGACGGAGTTACCGGATCGGGCAAGACCGAAGTCTATTTCGAAGCGATCGCGGAGTGTCTCCGGCAGGGAAGCCAGGCGCTGGTCCTGCTGCCCGAGATCGCGCTCACCGAGCCGTTCCTGAAGCGGTTCGAGGCGCGGTTCGGCTGTGCGCCGGTCGCCTGGCATTCGGGCCTGCGCTCATCCGAGCGGCGGCGGAACTGGCGCGGTATCGCGAGCGGCGAGGCCAAAGTCACGGTCGGCGCCCGCTCCGCATTGTTCCTTCCCTACCCGAAGCTCGGATTGATAATTGTCGACGAAGCGCACGAGCCGAGCTTCAAGCAGGAGGACGGCGTCCAGTATCACGCCCGTGATACGGCTGTGATGCGGGCCAAGTTCGAGGATATCCCGGTGATCCTGTCCTCCGCGACCCCGGCGATCGAGAGCAGGCAAATGGTCGAAGTCGGCCGCTATCGCGAAGTGAGCCTGCCCGAACGATTCGCCGGCGCCGCCATGCCGGAAATCCGGCCGATCGACCTGACGGAAGACCCGCCGGCGCGCGGCCGCTGGCTCGCACCGACCCTGGTCGCCGAGCTCGACGCCAACCTCGCGCGCGGCGAGCAATCGCTGCTGTTCCTCAATCGCCGGGGTTTCGCGCCGCTAACCCTGTGCCGCAACTGCGGCCACCGCTTTCAATGCCCGAACTGCACCGCGTGGATGGTCGAGCACCGGCTCATGCATCGCCTCGCCTGCCACCATTGCGGGCATGTCATGCCGCCGCCGAAAGCGTGCCCTGAATGCGGCGAAGAGGACACTTTGGTCGCGTGCGGCCCCGGCGTCGAGAGAATCGCCGATGAAGTCGCCGAGCTGTTCCCTGACGCCCGCACCGCGATCGTCACCTCGGACACCATCTGGTCGCCGCAACGCGCAGCCGAGTTCGTCGACGCCATGGACGCGGGCGAGATCGACATCGTCGTCGGCACGCAGCTGGTGACCAAGGGCTACCACTTCCCGAACCTGACGCTCGTTGGCGTGGTCGACGCCGATCTCGGCCTGGCCGGAGGCGACCTGCGCGCGGCCGAACGCAGCTTCCAGCAAATCCAGCAGGTCGCCGGCCGCGCCGGCCGCGGCGACAAGCCCGGGCGGGTACTCGTCCAGACCCACGATCCGGACGCGCCGGTCATCGCGGCCTTGGTGAAAGGCGATGCGCCAGGTTTCTATGCGGCCGAGACCGAATCTCGACGCGAGGCGGCGATGCCGCCATTCGGGCGACTCGCTGCCATCATCGTCTCGGCGGAGGATGCCGGCGATGCCGAAGCTGTCGCGCGCCGCATCGCGAATCGCGCGCCCGACGTCGAAGGGATGGCGGTCTTCGGCCCTGCCCCCGCGCCGCTGGCGATGCTCCGCGGCCGCCATCGCCAGCGCCTGCTGGTCCACGCCCGCCGCAGCCTCGACGTCCAGGACGTCATTCGCGACTGGCTGGCCGACATCGAATGGAGCCCGAAGGTCCGAGTCAGCGTCGACGTCGATCCGTACAGCTTCCTCTAAGATATTAAAAATGCTTGATTTCTAACAACCCCCTCGTCAATCGGGCTTGGGGAGCCGCGGGAGGGATCATGCGAAAACTTGTGATTTTTTCGGCAGTGTTCGTTCCTTTGATGGCTTCCGCGCCTGCAAACGCGTCGTGGTTCGAGGCCAAGTCCGCTCACTTCGTTATTTACGCCGATGAAGCGCCCACGCCGCTCGAAGCCTTCGCGACCCGTCTCGAGAAGTTTGACAAGGCCGTTCGAATCCTTCGGGAAATGGACGACCCTCCGCTGGGCGATGGTGGCCGGGTCACGGTATACGTGCTCCCGTCGACCGACGCCGTATCTAAGCTCGCGGTCGGTAAGCGGAGCCCAATCGCCGGCTTCTACATCCCGCGCGCTTCGGGCTCGGTTGCGTTCGTGCCGAAGAAGTCGGGATCGGGGCAAATCTGGGATCTCGATGCCGATACCGTCTTTTTTCACGAATATTCTCACCATCTGCAGCTGCAGAATACCGACGCGGCGCTGCCGCCCTGGCTGATCGAAGGCTTCGCCGAATTCTACAGTACTGCGGATTTTCAGCGCGACGGCTCGGTTCGCCTGGGCACGCCCGCA
Source organism: Sphingomonas sp. URHD0057 (assembly GCF_000620665.1). GTDB lineage: Bacteria > Pseudomonadota > Alphaproteobacteria > Sphingomonadales > Sphingomonadaceae > Sphingomicrobium. The sequence goes on from NZ_JIAU01000006.1 coordinate 49,842, forward strand.
AACCACCGCGTGGCGGGACTCTATCTGCTTCCGAAGCCAGCAATGGAAGTACTCCTGGGCGGCGGGATGAAAAAACCGACCGGTGAGCAGCTCGAGGCTTTTTACGGCTGGTCGTGGGTGCTGACCCATTACTTGACCTTCGCGCCGGAAAGGAAAGGCCAGCTGTCCCGCTATGCCGAAGCGATACGCCGTGGCGACGATTTGATGAAGGCGGCCACGGACGCGTTCGGAGACCTGAAGCAACTCAATCAGGATACTGACCGCTACCTTCACGTGAACCGCTTCAGATATCTTCAGGTCAACGACCCAGAGCTAAATAGGACCACTGTTTCCGTGCGGCCTCTGCGTGCCGGCGAGGCCGCCCTCATGCCCGCGCGAATTCGCTCGACCCGGGGAGTCGACAAGAAGGCGGCCCCCGAGATTGCGGCGCAAATCCGTGCGACCGCAGCTACTTATCCCACTGACCCCGTCGTGCAGCGCGCGCTGGCAGAGGCGGAGTTCGACGTCCATAATTATCCGGCATCGGAACAGGCTGCCGAGCGTGCGTTGGCAATCGATCCCAAGTTCGAAGAGGCCCTAATCTACAAAGGCCGCGCCGAGATGGAGCTGGCCGCATCGAACCCGAAGGCGGACTGGACTGCCATTCGCGACAACTTCCTGAAGGCCAATCGCCTCGAAACGGAGGATGCAGAACCGCTGATGCTCTATTACGAGAGCTTCGGCCGCGCAGGCGTTCGGCCACCGGTGAACGCCAGTGAAGGCTTGCTTTACGCACTGGTGCTGGCTCCTCAGGACAAGTCGCTGAGGATGATGGCCGTCGAGCAGTTGATCGAAGATGGCAAATTCGCGGAAGCCAAGAATACGCTGGGTCCGGTTGCCTTCGATCCTCACTCCAGCGGCGGCCGGGACCAGGCTCGCAAGATCATGAATGCGCTGGCTGCAAAGGATGCGAAATCCGCACTGGCGGCGCTGTCGGCGCCTGCGCCAGATGACGACGACACAGGGGAATGAACGAGTAGCGCTATCCCTGCATCCACATCGGCCGCTTGAGCTCGCCGCGCCGGATCGCCAGCCACAGCAGCCACAGGCCGAACAGCGTCGCGATGACCATGGCGATGAGCGACGCCTCGAGCCCGAAGCCGTTGCCGGTGAGGAGCGGATTGCAGCACAGCCGCGCGTCGACGACGCCGTGGACCGGCATGCCCGACACTGGAATGTCGTAGATCTCGCCCTGAGTGAAGTTCCACGCGGCGTGGATCCCCATCGGCAGCCACAAGCTGCGGGTCAGCATGTAGGCGGCGCCGAGCATCACGCCGGCCTCGACCGCGATGCCGATGGCGGCGATCGAACTTGCATTGGGGTTGAGGAGATGACTGGCCCCGAAGAACGCCGAGGTCAGGAACAGCGCGAGCCAGCTGCCGCCGAACTCTTCGAGCCACCGGAACAGTACGCCGCGAAACAGCATCTCCTCAGAAAGTGCGGGGAACAGCGCCGAGCCCAGTAGCGCGGCAACCATCCCGCTCGTGTCACCGGGCCCGACAATCCGATAAACGCCGAGTGCGGCTGCGACCGCCACCACCACTGAAAACAGCAACCCGCCAGCGGCCAGGCCGGCGACCCCGCGCTGAACCGCCTTGGGGTCGCGCAAATCATTGCGTGGATGTCGGCCAAGCTTCGCGATGACGAAGACGTAAAGCAGGACAAGGATCGGCATCGCGACCAGGTAGAAGCCGGTCAGATAGTTCACCGGCCCGGCGGCCTTGCCGGGGATCGCGAACTTGGCGATCGCGCCGGCGACGGTCAGCCCAATCAGGATAACGAGAACGCCGATGACCATGCTCACCAGCGGAAAATCGACGATCCGCCGCCACAGGCTTCGTTGCTTCATGCTTGCCCTCCGTTGCGCCCGTTTGAGCGGAACGCGAGGGCGCCCGCAACCGCCTAATCGACCAGCGGCAGCTCCGGCGACGCGGAGAGGTGGCCTTCGACGGCCAGCAAATGACGCTTGCGGTCGAGGCCTCCGGCATAGCCGCCGAGCGTGCCGTCGCTGCGGATCACGCGATGGCAGGGAATGAGCACCGCGACGTGGTTGTCGCCATTGGCCGTGCCGACCGCGCGAACCGCCGTGGGCTGGCCGATGGCGGCCGCGATCTCGGCATAGCTGCGTGTCTCGCCGAGCGGAATCTTGCGCAGCTCGCGCCAAACCTTCTCCTGGAAGGCGGTACCGGCGACATCGATCGGCAGCTCGGGGGCGGCATTCGGGTGCTCGATCGCGGCAAGCGCGCCCTCGACCAACTCGCGCATGCCGCCATCATCCTGGACGATGGTGGCGTTGGGAAAATGGCGCGCCAGCGACGCTTCGCTGTCGTCGAACGTCAGCCGGCAGATGCCTTTCGAGGTCGATGCGATCAGCATCGTCCCCAGCGGGCTGTCGAAGGTTGTCCAGCGGATCGTCTCCCCGCGCCCGCCATCGCGCCATGCCGACGGAGTCATGCCGAGCCGCTCCTTCGCGTCGCTGTAAAAGCCGCTCGGGCCGGAATAGCCGGCGTCATAGATGGCATCGGTCACTCGATCATTCTCCTTGAGAGCGGATTGCGCGCGGAGCATGCGCAGCGCCCGCGAATATTCGGCCGGCGAAACGCCAAGGTCGCGCTTGAACAGCCGCTGGAAGTGGTGCGGCGCGTAGCCGACGGCTGCGGCCACCTCGTCGAGCGTCGGCGCTTCTTCCGCCGCCTCGATCAGCTTGACCGCTTGGGCGACCGCCTCGCGGTCGCGGCCGACCTCGTCCGGCTTGCAGCGCAGGCAGGGGCGGAAACCCGCCGCGCGAGCTTCCTCGCCACTGGCGAAGAACTGGACATTCTCCCGCTTGGGACGACGCGCCGGGCAGCTCGGCTTGCAATAGATGCCGGTCGTTTTGACCGCGCCGATGACCCGTCCGTCCCAGGCGCGGTCGCGGCGCATGAAGGCGGCCCAGGCGGTCTCGGGATCGAGGCGCGCGACGTTGCTCACGGCTTCTGATCTAGGCGCGTGGATGGTCTGTGCAAGCGTTGCCATGGTTATGCCCTTTCGATCTTGGCCGAGAAGCAGCCGCGCGTCGCATTGTGGGCGTGGATGGTCTCGATCGCCGGGTCGCCGAACAGCTTGCGGATGCCGGCGTCCGCCTCGCCCGGCTGGGTGAGGATCGCGTCGGCCATCATGCCGTCGGCATCGAACCCGCGCAGCGACAGCACGCGGGTTTCGAACACCGGCGGGATCGCATCGACGAATTCGGCGGCTTCTTCCGCGCTTTCGGCAACGAAGATCGCGTGACTGGCGCGATAGGGGTTCGCGACGTCGTGACTGACGTGGTTCACGAGCAACACGCTCTCGCCGATGTCGCGATCGGTGAGGCTCACCCGGCACGGAAAGCTCGGCTTGGCCGTAACCATCATCCGGACGATGCCGCGTTTCGCCAGCTCCTCGTCGGAGAGGCCGAACAGCGCTTGATAGGGGACGGGGTCCAATCCGGTGATTCGGTAGGTCATGGCGTGGTTGTACCGGTCGCCAACATTTCACGCTTCCTGCGTCTTGCGTTCAAAGTTAGGGGTTCACTGATGACCCTCAGCTTCCATGTCGGCGACCTCGAAAGCTTCGACGTCCAGGCGCTGCTCGATTTCCATTGCGCTCAGATGCACGCGATCTCGCCTCCCGACGCTTGCCGCGTGCTTCCGGCGGTCGGCCTGCGCGACCCATCCGTGACCTTCTGGTCGGCGCGCGAGGACGGCGAGCTGGTCGGCGTTGGCGCCCTTAAAGAATTGGCGTCCGACCACGGCGAGCTCAAATCGATGCGGACCGCCCCCGCCGCTCTCGGCCGCGGGGTCGGCCGGGCCGTCCTCCGCCACATCGTCGCCGAGGCGCGTGACCGCGGTTACGCTCGCCTCAGCCTCGAGACCGGCAACACCGAGCCCTTCACCCCTGCCCTTCGTCTCTACGAAAGCGAAGGCTTCCAGCCGTGGGGACGGTTCGGCGACTACCACGACATCCCGTTCAGCAGCTTTTTGTCGCGCCGGTTGTAGCCGAACCGACCATCGCCTTGCATCACCGCCGACCCCTTGCTAGGGGCCGCGCATCCCATGGGGGCGTGCCGGGGCAACCCGTTCCTGCGCCCCGTTTTTTCATGGGGCAAAATTCCAGTTCTGGAGCTTTTCGCGCGTGGAGACATCCAGCGGCATTCGGGCCAGCTTAGCGGGGCGCTACGCGTCCGCGCTGTTCGACCTTGCGCGCGAGCAGCGCCAGATCGACGCCGTCGGCCGCAGCCTCGATGCGCTTGGCTCGGCGCTCGTCGATTCAAAGGAATTTGCGCAGCTGACGGCAAGCCCGCTGATCGGCCGTCAGCAAGCGGGCAAGGCGTTTGCCGCGCTAGGCGCCAAGCTTTCGCTTGATCCGATCACTGCCAACTTCCTCGGCGTCCTCGCCCGCAATGGCCGCAAGAGCGAGCTCCGCTCGATCATCCGGGCTTACGGACGCCTCGCCGCCGACCACCGCGGCGAGACCATTGCCGAGGTCGTCACCGCCTACCCGCTCAAGGACGACCAGGTCGCCGCTCTGAAGCAGCAGCTGCGCGCTCGCGCCGGCCGCGACGTCACGCTCGAAGCCTCGGTCGACCCCGCCGTCCTCGGCGGCATCGTCGTCAAGCTGGGCAGCCAGATGATCGATTCCTCGATCCGCACCAAACTCAACCGTCTCGCATCCGCGATGAAAGGCTAAGCTAAACCATGGATATCCGCGCCGCTGAAATCTCCCGCGTCATCCGCGACCAGATCGCGAATTTCTCGGCCGACGCAGAGGTCTCCGAAGTCGGCACCGTGCTGTCCGTCGGCGACGGCATCGCGCGCATCTACGGGCTCGACAATGTCCAGGCGGGCGAGATGGTCGAGTTCGCCAACGGCACCAAGGGCATGGCCCTGAACCTCGAGGCCGACAATGTCGGCGTCGTCATCTTCGGCTCGGACGCGGAGATTTCGGAAGGCTCGACGGTCAAGCGCACCGGCACCATCGTCGACGTTCCGATCGGCAAGGCGCTGCTCGGCCGCGTCGTCGACGCGCTCGGCAACCCGATCGACGGCAAGGGCCCGATCGAGACGACCGAGCGCCGCCGCGTCGAGGTCAAGGCGCCCGGCATCATCCCGCGCAAGTCGGTGCACGAGCCGGTCCAGACCGGCCTCAAGGCGCTCGATGCACTGGTTCCGATCGGCCGCGGCCAGCGCGAGCTGATCATCGGCGACCGCCAGACCGGCAAGACCGCCGTCGCGCTCGACACCTTCATCAACCAGAAGGAAATCAACAAGTCGGGCAAGGAGAGCGAGAAGCTCTACTGCATCTATGTCGCGATCGGCCAGAAGCGCTCGACCGTCGCCCAGATCGTCCGCGCGCTCGAAGAGAATGGCGCGATGGAATATACCATCGTCGTCGCCGCGACCGCCTCGGAACCGGCGCCGTTGCAGTTCCTCGCGCCCTACACTGGCTGCGCGATGGGCGAATATTTCCGCGACAACGGAATGCACGCCGTGATCGTCTATGACGACTTGTCCAAGCAGGCCGTCGCCTATCGCCAGATGTCGCTGCTTCTGCGCCGCCCGCCCGGCCGCGAAGCCTATCCGGGCGACGTTTTCTACCTTCACAGCCGTTTGCTCGAGCGCGCAGCGAAGATGAACGAGGACAACGGCGGCGGATCGCTGACCGCGCTGCCGATCATCGAGACCCAGGCCGGCGACGTCTCGGCCTATATTCCGACCAACGTCATCTCGATCACCGACGGCCAGATCTTCCTCGAGACCGACCTGTTCTATCAGGGCGTTCGCCCGGCGATTAACGTCGGCTTGTCGGTCAGCCGCGTCGGCTCGGCCGCGCAGACCAAGGCGATGAAGAAGGTCGCCGGTTCGATCAAGCTGGAGCTAGCCCAGTATCGCGAAATGGCGGCGTTCGCGCAGTTCGGCTCCGACCTCGACGCTTCGACCCAGAAGCTGCTCGCCCGCGGCGCGCGGCTGACCGAACTGCTCAAGCAGGGACAGTATCAGCCGATGCCGGTCGAAGAGCAGGTCGCGTCGATCTACGCCGGAACCCAGGGCTTCCTCGACACCGTCGGCACCAAGGACGTCGTCCGCTACGAAGCAGCGATGCTGAGCTTCCTCCGCTCGGAAAAGCCAGACGTTCTGAAGGCGATCCGCGACACCAAGGCGCTCGACGACGACACCGCTAAGGGGCTCAAGGACGCGCTGACCGAATTCGGGAAGACCTTCGCGTAAATGGCGTCACTCAAGGCCCTCAAGCTCCGCATCGGCTCAGTCAAGTCGACGCAGAAGATCACCAAGGCGCTGAACATGGTCGCGGCGTCGAAGCTTCGCCGCGCTCAGCAGAATGCGGTCGCCGCGCGACCCTATTCGGCGCGCATGATCGAGGTCGTGGGCTCGCTCGCAGCCAAAATCACTCCGGGTCCGCAGAGTCCCAAGCTGATGGTCGGCACCGGGAAAGACGACACCCACCTAATCATGGTCGCGACCGGCGATCGCGGGCTCGCGGGAGCGTTCAACAGCAACATCGTTCGCGCCGCACGGCGCAAAGCCGACGAGCTGACCGCCCAGGGCAAGACGGTGCTGTTCTACATCGTCGGCCGCAAGGGCCGTCCGGTCCTCCAGCGCTTCTATCCCAAGCAGATCATCGCGCAGTTCGACACCACCGAGATCAAGGCGCCGAGCTATGCCGACGCCCAAGCGATCGCCAAGGACATCATCGACCGTTACACGACCGATGGCATCGACGTCGTCCACCTCGCTTACGCCAACTTCCGCTCGACGTTGGTCCAGGAGCCGACGGTCGACCAGATCATCCCGGTCCCGCCGCGCGCGGACGAAGAAGAAGCGAGCGGTCCCGCTTCGCTCGCCGCGATCGAATATGAGCCGGACGAAGAGGACATCCTCAACGACCTCATCCCGCGCGCGATTGCGGTGCAGGTCTATCGCGCGCTGCTCGAGAACCAGGCCGGCTTCTACGGCAGCCAAATGACCGCGATGGACAATGCGACCCGCAATGCCGGCGACATGATCAACAAGCTGTCGATCCAGTACAACCGAACCCGTCAGGCCGTGATCACCACCGAGCTCATCGAAATCATCTCGGGCGCCGAGGCGCTCTAACGAACTTGAACGCAAGGAAGACAGACATGGCCACCGCCGCCGACACGAAGCCCAAAGCCAGAAAAGCCGCGCCCAAGGCTGCTCCCCCAGCGACGCCCAAGGCGACGGCGCAGACGACCAACCTCGTCGGCCGCGTCTCGCAGGTGATCGGCGCGGTCGTCGACGTCGCGTTCGAAGGCGACCTGCCGCCGATCCTCTCGGCGCTGGTTACCGACAATGGCGGCAACAAGCTCGTGCTCGAGGTCGCGCAGCACCTCGGCGAGAACGTCGTTCGCACCATCGCGATGGACTCGACCGACGGCCTCACCCGCGGCCAGACCGTCAACGCCACCGGCTCGCAGATCCGCGTGCCGGTCGGCCCGAAGACGCTCGGCCGCATCATGAACGTGATCGGCGAGCCGATTGACGAGCGCGGCCCGATCGGCAGCGACCTGTTCGCCCCGATCCACGCGGAAGCTCCCCCCTTCGTCGACCAGTCGACCGAAGCCGCGATCCTGGTCACCGGGATCAAGGTTATCGACCTGCTCGCGCCTTACGCGCGCGGCGGCAAGATCGGCCTGTTCGGCGGCGCCGGAGTCGGCAAGACCGTGCTCATCCAGGAGCTGATCAACAACATCGCCAAGGGTCACGGCGGCGTTTCGGTGTTCGCCGGCGTCGGCGAGCGCACCCGCGAAGGCAATGACCTCTATCACGAGTTCCTCGACGCGGGCGTCATCGCCAAGGACAAGGACGGCAACCCGACGCCCGAAGGCTCGAAGGTCGCATTGGTGTTCGGCCAGATGAACGAGCCGCCGGGAGCCCGCGCTCGCGTCGCTCTGTCCGGTCTCACCCAGGCGGAATATTTCCGCGACGTCGAGGGCCAGGACGTCCTGTTCTTCGTCGACAACATCTTCCGCTTCACCCAGGCCGGTTCGGAAGTGTCGGCGCTCTTGGGCCGCATCCCCTCCGCCGTGGGCTACCAACCGACGCTGGCGACCGACATGGGCACGCTCCAGGAACGTATCACATCGACCAACAAGGGGTCGATCACTTCGGTTCAGGCGATCTACGTGCCCGCCGACGACTTGACCGACCCGGCTCCGGCGACCTCGTTCGCCCACTTGGACGCAACGACCACGCTCAACCGCGCGATCTCCGAGCTCGGCATCTATCCAGCGGTCGATCCGCTCGATTCGACCAGCCGCGTGCTGACTCCCGCGGTCGTCGGGCAGGAGCATTACGAAACTGCCCGCGCGGTTCAGGAGACTCTGCAGCGCTACAAGAGCCTGCAGGACATCATCGCCATTCTCGGCATGGACGAGCTGTCGGAAGAGGATAAGCTCACCGTCAGCCGCGCGCGCAAGATCCAGCGCTTCCTTTCGCAGCCGTTCCACGTCGCCGAAGTGTTCACCGGAATCCCCGGCAAGTTCGTCCAGGTCGAGGACACGGTGCGCTCGTTCAAGGCGGTGGTGAACGGCGAATACGACCACCTTCCGGAAGCGGCCTTCTACATGGTCGGCGGCATCGACGAAGCCGTCGCCAAGGCCGAGAAGATGGCTCACGAGGCCTAAGTGGCGGACGTCCTTCGCCTCGAAGACTGCGTCAACGAGCGCTGCCCTTGGTCGGGAGACCCGGTCAGTGCCGATAGCCTGACGCTCTACAAGGGCCAGGTCGTCGGCTTCTGTAACACCGGCTGCCGCGACAAGTTCGAGGCGGCGACCGGCGCATTCGACGCCAAATTGAAGGCAAGGACTGATGGCCGATCTGCATTTTGAGCTGGTGACTCCGGACCGGCTGGTGATGGCGGACGACGTCTACATGGTCGTCGTTCCCGGCACCGAGGGCGATTCCGGCATCATGGCCGGCCACGCGCCCTACATGACCACGCTCCGCAACGCCGAGATCGCGGTTTACCGCACCGCGGGCGGGCAGCCCGAGCGAATCCTCGTGACCGGCGGCTTCGCGGAGGTTGGCGACAAGGGCCTGACCGTGCTCGCCGAGAGCGCCGGCGAATAGGTTTTGGTAGTAGGCCCCGACCGCGTGCCGCCGCGGCGTCTAATTTTGAAGGTTAGTCATTCTTTAGGCATCTGTCGTTAATTCTCCGCGCGGATTTCCAGTAAGCGAGTGGCAAACGGCATGAGCGCATTCGGTAAGCGTGGCGGGATCAGCGGCGGGCGGCCAAGCTTCGGCGTTGCCAAGCCGATGAAGGGCGGGCCCGCGGGCTCGTCGGCCCCGCTTGAGGGCGGCGACCAGTTCCCGCCGATCGATGACCTCGCAGTTCCCGAGGACGCGATGGAGACGCCGAGCGGCTCCACGGGCGGCGCGATGGATCGGCTCACGGCGCGCCAGAACGCCAGCGGCGAGCAAGGCAGCAGCAAGTCGGAAGGCTTCGAGGCCTCGGTTCACCGGATCAAGGAACAGGTCCTCCCTCGCCTGCTCGAACGCGTCGACCCGGAAGCGGCCGCCACGCTCAGCAAGGACGAGCTGGCCGAGGAATTCCGTCCGATCATTTCCGAGGTCCTGACCGAGCTCAAAATCAACCTCAACCGTCGCGAGCAGTTCGCGCTCGAAAAGGTGCTGGTCGACGAGCTGCTTGGTCTCGGCCCGCTGGAAGAGCTGCTCGCCGACCCGGCGGTCAGCGACATCATGGTCAACGGCCCCGAGCAATGTTACATCGAGCGCAAGGGCAAGCTCGAGATCGCGTCGATCCAGTTTCGCGACGAGGAGCATCTGTTCCAGATCGCCCAGCGTATCGTCAACAAGGTCGGCCGCCGCATCGACCAGACCACCCCGCTGTGCGACGCTCGCCTTCAGGACGGCAGCCGCGTCAACGTGATCGTCCCACCGCTGTCGCTGCGCGGCACCGCCATTTCAATTCGTAAGTTCTCCGAGAAGCCGATCACCCTCGACATGATGAAGGGCTTCGGCTCGATGTCGGACAAGATGGCGACCGTGCTCAAGATCGCCGGCGCGTCGCGCATGAACGTGATTATCTCGGGCGGTACCGGCTCGGGCAAGACGACCATGCTCAACGCTTTGTCGAAGATGATCGACCCGGGCGAGCGCGTCATCACGATCGAGGACGCCGCCGAGCTTCGGCTGCAGCAGCCGCACTGGCTGCCGCTCGAAACCCGGCCGGCGAACCTCGAGGGCCAGGGCGCGATCAGCATCCGCGACCTCGTCATCAACGCTTTGCGCATGCGCCCCGATCGCATCATCCTCGGCGAGATTCGCGGCCAGGAGTGTTTCGACCTGCTGGCGGCGATGAACACCGGCCACGACGGATCATGCGCTACGCTTCACTCCAACTCCCCGCGCGAGTGCCTCGCGCGTATGGAAAACATGGTGATGATGTCGGACATCAAGATCCCGAAGGAGGCGATCAGCCGCCAGATCGCGGACTCGGTCGACCTCATCATCCAGGTCAAGCGCCTTCGGGACGGTTCGCGCCGCACCACCAACATCACCGAGGTGATCGGCATGGAAGGCGACGTGATCGTCACCCAGGAACTGTTCAAGTTCGAATATCTCGACGAAAGCGCCGACGGGAAGATCATCGGCGAGTATCGGTCGATGGGCCTTCGTCCCTACACGCTGGAGAAAGCGAAGATGTTTGGCTTCGACCAACCCTATCTCGAGGCCTGCCTCTAGGCTTTCCGCGACGATGCCGCGAGAATCGTCAGCGGCCGCCGATCGGCAACATGACCACCAGACGATTGCGCCCGTCCGCATAGTCGTGCTCGAGATGCGTGCTCCACGCCTTCACGAGCTTTAAGCCAGCCCCCGCGCCGGCAGCCTGGGACGGACCTTGGACAATCGAAGACGTCGGATCGAAGCGCTTCCCGGGCGCCCTTAATGCCAGGCGCACTTCGTCCGCAGTGACCGACAGCTCGAGTTCGAAAACCTCGTCGGGCGCCAATTCCCCATGGTCGTAGAGGTTCGTCACCAGTTCCTCGACCACGATCGCCAGGCGCGACCTGGTCGCGTGGTCGATCCCGGCAGCGTCGGCGAACGCATGTGCCTCGGCAACCGAGTCATGCACGGCCCCCGGCCCCGAGAGGGCGAAAGTTAACGGCTTTTGACTTGATTCGCGCCCCGCCACGTCCTTGGGTATGACATGAACGCAATTGGGGTGGGAGATAGACGATGATTGGCCGGTCGCTTTTCCTGGTTTCATGCATCGCGCTGGTCGCCTCGCCAGCCTTCGCCGAGATCGCTCGGGTCAAGTCCAGCAGCGGCGCGGCAAGCGTACAGCGCGGCGCGAACCAGATCCCCGCCAAGACGGGCCAGGACCTCAACGCCGGCGATTGGCTCGTTACCGGCAAGGACGGCCGCATCAGCCTGACGTTCGTCGACAATACCCGCTTCGCGGTCGGCCCCAACAGCCGCATCTCGGTCAGCAAGTTCGAATATGAGAAGACCAGGCAGCAGGGCACCTTCCTCACCCAGGTCGATCGCGGCTCGCTCGCCGTCGTATCGGGCAAGATCGCCAAGTCGGGGCACGATGCGATGAAGGTGCGAACGCCCAACTCGCTGCTGGGCGTGCGCGGGACGCGGTTCCTCGTCGAGGTCCCCAAGTGAGGCGTGCGGGCTTCGCGGCCTGCTTGCTGATTTCCCTCGCGGGTTGCGCGCATTCCTCGATGGTCCTCCTGCCCGACGAGGATGGCGGGCACGGCCAGGTCGCCATTTTGGAATCCGGCGGCAAGGCGGGCGAGACGATCGTCGGCGAAGCGAATAGCCGGGCGACGCTCGGCGGGGCGGTGCCTTCCATTCGGCCGGTCGGCGCGCTCAAGCCGGCGGAAGCGGCGCTGGTCAGCGACCTGCCCCCGCCGCCGAAGAGCTTCACGCTCTATTTTCTCCAGGGCGGGACCGAGATGACCCCGGACTCCACTCCGGTCGTCGAGGACATCCGGGCCGAGATCGCCAAGCGGCCCGGCGCCGAGGTTCAAGTGACCGGGCACACGGACACGGTGGGCAGCGACGAAGACAATGACGCTTTGTCGCAGAAGCGCGCCGAGGAGATTCTCAATCTCCTCGCAAGCAAGGGCTTCGAGCGGTCGATCATGAGCGCGGTCGGGCGCGGCGAACGCGAATTGAGAGTGCCGACCGCCGACAATGTCGGCAGTCCGGTCAACCGGCGCGTCGAAGTGATCGTTCGTTAGCCCGCGTCCGGGCCCAGGTAACGAAGCGCCATCACCGTCAAATCGTCGGTCGGCTCGATGCCCCCCTCGAACGCGCGCACCGAGTCCCGTAGCCTCTCGCACAATTCCGCCGCGCTTGCGGTCTTGCGGCTCGCCTCCGCGACGACGTACTCGCGTCCGTAAAGCGCGTCGGCGCGGTCCTGCGCTTCGGTGATCCCGTCGGTCACCAACAGCAGCGTATCTCCGGCTGACAGGCTGAGCTCCTCGACGGGATAGGAAAAATCCACCAGCCCAAGCGGGGGGCCGCCGTCCAGGCGATGGGTTTCGGCCCTGCCGTCGGCGGACAGGATGATCGGGTCCTCATGCCCCGCGCACACCAGCGACACGGCGCCGCTGCGAAGATCGATGATGCCGATGATCATGGTGACGCTGAGGGCCTCGGCGCCGCCGCGAAGCAGCTCCTCGTTGACGCTCGCGACCGCGCCGCCGAGGTCGGCATTCTGGCGGCTGAGCACGAATGAGGTCAGCGCTTTCGACATGGCCATGAACAGCGCCGCGGGCACACCCTTGCCCGTCACGTCGCCGATCAGGAAGCCGACGCGATCACGGTCGAGCCGCGCAAGGTCGTACAGATCGCCGCCGACCAGCCGCGCCGGCTCAAGCAGCGCATCGGCATCGAGGCGCGGATCGACCGCGGCGAGCGCCGAGCGTGGCGGCACCATGCTCATCTGGATCTCACGCGCCGCCTCGAGCTCGCCTTCCGTCCTGGCCGCCGCCATTTGCCCCTGGAGCAGCGCCTCGCGGAGCTTTTCCCGATCGCGCCGGGAGTCGGCGAACAAGCCGATCACCACGCCGGCGAGCGCGGCGGCGCCGATCTCCAGTGGCCGCGCGGCGTCGATAAGCAGCGACAGGCGATCGAAGGCGAGCCAGCTCGCGATGGGTATCGCAACGAAGGCCGTGGCAAGCGCGACTCTGGGCGCTCTCCCGCCCCACGCGGCGGCAAGCGCGAGCAAGGCGAGGGCGATCGCTACCGCCCATTCGACCGCGTCCGCCCATAGCGGTCGGGACAGCCATCCGCCGCCAAGAATCGAATCGACCGCCTCGGCCTGAACGACCACACCGAAATTTTCCGCCGCCAAGGGGGTCGAGACGATATCGGCGGTGCCCTCCGCCGCAAGTCCAACCAGGACGATCTTGCCCCGGAAGTAATCGTCCGGAAGCGCGTGCTGGAGGACATCGGCGGCCGACACGATATTCCGATTGGGGAAGGCGCCGAACCGGAAGGCCATCCGGCCTCGCGCATCGATCGGGATCCGACGCCCCGCGAGACCGAGCTGGTTGGGTGACAATCGAACACCCTCGGCGTCGAGGGCGAGGCGGGCCAGCTCCAGCGCCAATCCAGGCATTGGCCGGCCGGCGACCCGCATCACCAGCGGAACGCCGCGAACCGTGCCGTCGGAATCCGGCGGACCGTTGACCAGCCCATGGCCCAGCGCGACGTCTTCCAGCTCCGGGATGGCCGTGATCGCGGCCGGCCAAGAGTCGATCCGCCGCGGCAGGGCGCCGGTGATTTGCGCGTCGACCGCCAGCGCTTTGCCGTCGCGGACACCTTCCGAGGCACCGGCCCGGGCAATGACCACAGGCGCCTGGCCGAGGACTTGGCCGAACAGCTGGTCCATTGACGGCAGGGCCGAGACCTCGCTTGCGGCACTGACGCTGAGCTCTGGATAGAGTTTGGCGAACAGCTCGGGCTTCACCCGGTCCGGCTCGGGGAACAGCACGTCGAAACCGATGACCTTTGCGCCCTGCTTGGCGATGTCCTCCGTCAGCCGCGCCAGATAGTAGCGCGGCCACGGCCACGGCCCGACCAATGTCAGGCTTTCGCCGTCGATCAGCACGACGCGAACGTTCGGGGCCGTGATCGGCCGCGGGCTGAGCCTCTGCCAGCCGTCGAATAGCATCCGCCGCGTCTGGTGCCCGGTCGCTAGCGAAATCAGCAATGCGAGAACGACCATCGCCGCCCAGGCGGGCCAGACCCGGCTGCCGCGGCGCTTGGGCCTAGATGGCGACTTCAAGTCCGTCATAGGCGCACAGCACCTCGAGCGGCGGGCCGTCGCGAGTCAGCGTCTCGTAACGGATGCTGTCATCGTGCAGCCGCTGGATGACATCGTCATCATGCAGCGGATCGTGGTGGAACAGTGCCAGACGCTTGGCCCGCGCCTGATGGCAGAGGTCGATCGCGACGACGTTGCTAGAATGGCCCCAATGCTCCTTCGTCGAGCTGGTCTCGGCGAGCGAATACATGGTGTCGCAAATGACCAGGTCGGCGTCCTCAAAGAAGCGGACGAACGCCGCCTCCTTGTCCATGTCGTCGATATTGTGCTCGCTGTCGGTACTGTAGACGATTGCGCGCCCGGCGCGATCCTGGAAGCGATAGCCGAAACTCCCACCCGGATGATGCTGGGCCATCGTCGCCACGCGGAGGCCGTCGATCTCAACCTCCTCGCCGGGTTGCAGGGTAACGAAGCGAATGTTGGCCCCGAGGCGGTCGAACGAAACCGGAAAGAAGGTCTCGTCCTGCTGCCGGCGGAGCGCCTGCTCGGCCTCCTCATGGCAGGAATGGATCACGATCTCGGATTCGGGATCGTAGGCGGGCTGGAATGACGGGAAGCCGATGATGTGATCCAGATGCAGGTGGGAAAGGAAGAAATTGTATTTCCTCGGCCGCCCGTACCGGCTCCGCCGCACTGCATCGCGGCCGACTTCCTGGAGCCCGCTCCCCATGTCGCAGATAAAATAGGCTTGCTCGCCGCAATCCAGCTCGACGCAGCTGGTCGCACCGCCATAGGTCGCGGCGGCGGCGAAATAGAGTTCCTCGTCGATGAACCGCGCCGCCTCGTCGCGATTGGCAAGGCTCCGACCGCTGGCCGCCATCAGGACGTTGACGATCTTGCTTCGGACCTGGCCGGCGGTGGCGGAAACCGGAAGCGTTCCGCGCGTCCCCCAGAAACGTACGGCGATCGGGTCGCCACTCCTTGGGTCGGTCAAGCGCCGGTCCCCGGAACCGCATCATCGACCGGAAACAGCTTGTCGTATCGGCTGATCGCGAGGATCTCGCGCATCACGTCGTTCGGCGCGGCAAGCCGGATCGCGACGTCGACCGCCCTGGCCTGCTGCCGCGCGACCGTCAGTGCCCGCAGGCCGCGCGACGACATATAATCGACCCGCGAGAGATCGACGATCAGCGTGTCGAGCGCCTCGCGCGATGCCCGCAGCACGCCCGTCGCAAGGTGATTGTCGAAGTCCTTCCAGGTGGCTTCGTCCACGCGCCCGACGGGACCGACGATCAGCGCGTCACCCGAGCGAAGGTATGTGGCCTCCATGATCGCCCTCCCCTGCGGATGATACTGCGCCGGCTTCCGGCATGGCAATGGGTCGAGGGGGTCATGCGAATTTGCTGTCGCGCCGCCGGCCGACCATCAGCCCGGCCTCCAGATGCGCGCACAGCGCGGCATAATAATCGGACAGGAAACCGTAGTCGTCGCCGTCGTCGACAATATCGCCCTTCGCCCGAATCATCCGCGCGACGGTCGCGATTGCGTCGGGGTTCTCCTTGCGCAGGACGTCTTCAAGGGTCTGCAGCTCGTATACGCCGTACAGTTCCAGCGCGGCCTTGGAGAATGTTCGCCTCGCCCGGACGGCGCTTCCGACCAGGTCCTCGGACAATCCACCTTTTTCGGCCTGCACCACCCAGGTCCCGGCGACGAGGTCGCCAACGCGCAGCCGGTCGCGGTTGAACAGCGGGAAGAACAGGAAGATGCCGCTCCACACCAGAGCAAAGATGATGAGAAAGGTGTCCGCGGTTCCCTCGCCGACTTGATCGCCGAGAAAGGACAGCGGCAGGAACACCTCGATCTCGCGCATGGCATTGCGGGCGATCACGGCGGACCCGGTAAGCCGGGCACCGTCGCGCGCCACGACCCGCAGCCCGAGCAACCGCTTGCCCGGAGTCGCGCCGCGGCCGCCCATCTCGAACAGCGAGAACCAGCCGTTGCGGAGAATGAAGAAGCCGATCAGCCAGATCGCGACGATGATTTGAGCGGCGATCGAGCCGCTCTTCCCGCCCAGGCTCGCGCCGAACAAATAGAGCAGGCCGAGCGTCGCCACGACCAGCACGACCACCATGATGATCAGGTCGATGATGAAGGCGGCCGCCCTGCTTCCCGCCGAGCCAAGCTCAAGGCGCAGGTCGACGCCCTCCGGCGTGATGAACGTACGCCGAAGGCTTTTCGGCGTGGTCGCCCTAGTCGCCACGGGCCTGCCTCGCCGAGGGCAGCGCGTAGAAATAGGCGAGCCAGCCGAGGAGGACGGCCCCGCCGATCAGCATCCGCAGACCGTCCGCGTTGACGGTCTGGCGGCCAATTCCCTCGAGGAGCCCGGCAACCGCGAGCATGATCACCGTCCCGCCGACCGCCGTCGCGGCGAGCCGTCCGGCGCGGACCGCCGCATCCATGCGCGATGCCGTGCCCGGAAAGGCAATCGCGAGGCCGATGCGCAGACCCGCCGCGCCAGCGATGCAGATGGCGAAAATCTCGGTGGTGCCATGAATCATCAGCCAGCCGAGCACATTGAGTCCCAAGCCTTTGCTGGCGAAGACCGCGAAGAAGGCACCGAGCGTGAGGCCGTTGTAGAGGATCAAAAGCACCGTCGGTACGCCGAAGGCGAAGCCGAGCGCGAAGGCGAAAATGGCGATCTGGCTGTTGTGGGTGAAGAGGAAGGCGGCGAACGTTGCGAGCCAGTCCTCCTGCTTCTGATAGAGCGTGTTGCGGAGGAAATCGGCGGTGGCGGACGGATCGCGTCCGTCGGCAAGGCCTTGCGGGATCATGCTGTAAAACAGGCTCGGGTCCGCGCGGACGAGGAAGTAGGCGAGGAGCGCGGCGCCACCGGTCAGCAGAACGCAGAACAGCGTCTCGCGCCAAAGGTCGCGGACGGCCTGCGGCCAGTCGCGTGCGAAGAAACCCGCGAGCTGCCGCCATACGGGCGTCTGTACGCCGTAGATCTGGAAGTAGGCCCGCGTCGACAGCCGCTCGAGATATGTGACGAGCGCGCGGTCGAGCGACGTGTCGCGGGCGACGGACAGCGATGACAAGGTGGTTCGATAAAGACCCGGAAGCGCGAGCAGGTCGTCATTGCTCAGCGAGCGGATCGACCGCTTTTCGATCCGGTTGACGATCTGCTCGAGCCGCTCCCAGTCGGCCGCATGCCCCTGCCGGAAGCGCGTCGCATTGACGAGCGGCCGCGCATCCGCCTCGCCGACCAGCGGGGCGTTCACAGCAGGTCCCTTTTCTTAAGGTCGATGTAGCTCAGCACCAGCTGATCCGAGACCTTGTCATAGTCGCTTTCGACGACGTGGACGCCGAGATGGCGAAGACGGGAGATGACTAGCCGGCGGTCCTTCAACAGCGCCGCCGCGGTGACGGCGCGAGTCACGTCGTCCGCCTTCTCGGGCGAGGCCGACGCGATTGTTTCGAGCTCTTCGTCGCGCAGCACCACGACCAGCACGAGATGGGTTTCGACCAGCCGGTGCAACGCCCGGACCATGAAGTCGGCGGAGATCGCGTCGGTGATCTCCGTGAAGAGGATGATCATCGAGCGGCGAGTCAGCCGCGACGCGAGCGAGGTCAGCGCGAATGTGTAATTGGTCTCGTCCGAGCTGTAATCGATATCGGCGGCGAGCCGCTGAAGCTCGCCGAACGCGCCGCCCCCCGAGACGAAGCCGCTCGATAGCCGGGGGCGGGAATCGAAGGCGTTGAGGGCGACGCGGTCACCGAGCTTGAGCGCGATCCAGGCGGTCAACAGCATCGCCGAAACGCATCGGTCGACCCGCGCCAGCCCAGCGACCGGCTCGCACATCTGCCGCCCGGTATCGATGGCGAAGACGATCTGACTGTTGCGCTCGGTCCGATATTGCTTGCCGAGCAACTTGGTGTGGCGCGCCGATTGCTTCCAATCGATGGTCCGGCGATCCATTCCCTGGCGGAAATCGACCAGGGCGTCGAAATCCGATCCTTCACCGCGGCTCAGCTGCAACAGCAGGCCCTCCAGGGCGAAACGCTGAAAGACCCGCGCGCCCTGCTCGTGAACCGGACGAAGGTCGGGCAGGACCGGGAAGCCCGCCCGGAGGTCCACGGTGGCTTGCCGCCAGACGAGCCCCAACGGCCCCGTCCAGCGAAGCCACAAATGCTCGACGCGGGCGGCACCGCGCCGAAGCATGGTCAGCGAGAGAAGAATCGCGCCGCGCCCGGCGTCGAGCGGCACCCTTGCCCGTCCGTCGTCCTCCATGCCGATGAGCGGCGACGAATCGAGCGACACCCACGCCGCGCGAGGCCGGCTGCCGACCTCGACCGTCACCGCGCAATCGCGGACCTCCCCGACATAGGCATGGCCGGGAAGATCGACGACAGCGGCGGCCGCGCCCGCACCGCGCAGCGCGTCGAGACCGCACATCAGGGCGATGGCAAGCGGCCAGGCGAGAGCGAGGTACCAGCGCCCCGGAGCAACCGCGGCCAAAGCGAGTGCGAGCGGCGCGCCGCCCGCCGTCGCCAGGACCGCCAGCCGCGTCGGATAGATCAACGCGGCGCCTCGATCGCTTCGATGATGCCGTGCACGATGTCCTCGACCTTGCGGCCGTTGATCTCGGCCGCGGAGGACAGGATGATGCGATGCCTCAGCAGCGCCGGAGCGAGAGTCTTCACATCGTCTGGGATGACGAAGTCGCGGCCGTCGAGCGCGGCGCGTGCCCGCGCCGCTCCCGCCAGCATGGCCCCGGCCCGAGGGCTCGCGCCCGACTGAAGCTCGGGATTCTCGCGCGTCCCGCGGATCAGGGCCGCGACATAGTCGACAATTTCCTCCACCAGCCGGATCTCTCCGACGGCATCGATGGCCGCGCTAATCCGGGCCGAATCGGCTTTTTGCTCGACGCCCCAGGCCTCGGGCTCCATGGCCGTCTTATGGGCGCCGTGCGCGCTGATGATCTTCCGCTCTTCGTCGAGCGTGGGATACCCGACCGTCTGCTTGAACAGAAAGCGGTCGAGCTGCGCCTCGGGGAGTGGGTACACACCTTGCTGCTCGATCGGGTTCTGGGTCGCGACGACCGTGAAGCGAGCGCTCAGCTGATGGCTTTCGCCGTCGATGGTGACCTGCCGCTCCTGCATTGCTTCGAGCAGCGCCGCCTGGGTCTTGGGCGGAGTGCGATTGATCTCGTCGGCCAGCAGCAGCTCGGTGAAGATCGGGCCGCGCGTGAGGCTGAAGGCGGACGTCTGGAAGTTGAACAGGTTGGCGCCAATGATGTCGGCAGGCATCAGGTCGGGAGTGAACTGGATCCGGCCAAAATCGAGACCGACGGCGCGGGCAAAGCTGTGCGCAAGCAGCGTCTTGGCGGTTCCCGGCGGTCCTTCGAGCAGGATGTGCCCGCCCGCGAACAGCGCGACCAGCATCAATTCGATGGTCGAGTCCTGGCCGACTACGGCCTTGGCGATCTCGCCCTTGACCGCTTCGGCCAGTTTTTGCACTTCGTCGACGTTCACTCCTGCACCTCCGTCAGCCAGCGATTGAGGGATTTTGCGGCGGCGACCAGCTGGCTGCGGTCGTCGGCGGAGCGCGCGGCCGCCGCCGCGGCGGCGAAGCTGCGGCGCGCGTTGAGCGCTTCGAGCCGCGTGTCCAACGTCACCTCGTCAAGCGTCGGCGGAAGCTGGAACAGCGCGACCGCGCGATCGCGGATGAGCTGAACGTAACGGCCGCCGAGCTGCGCTTCCCGGCCCGCCCGGCGGACGAGCGCCGCGCTGTTGTCGACCAGGGCGGCCTTGCCGAACGCGATCGCCCGCTCGGCCCGGTGGATCGGACCGAAGCGCACCAGCGCTTGCCAGCCGGCAAGGAGCATCGCCACGAAGATGGTCAGCGTGACCGAGAGAAACGGCGGGTCGAAGGCGAGCTTGAGCGGGCTTCGCGACCGTCCCAGGCCGTTCGCGGTGACGTCGAACAGGATCGAGCTGGCGCCAGTGCTGTTCAGCATATCGAGGAGATCGAGGGCGGCGCGCGCCTGCCGCATATCCCCCATGCCGTGATTGTTGATGAGGTCGGGATCGCTGAGCACGTACAGCGCGCTCTTGCGCACGCGCCCCAGGACGATGCGATTGTCGGACGTAACGATCATCGGCTCGATGGCCTCGCCGGACATTGTCTGGACGACGGCAGGCGCGAGGAACGCGGCGTGCATTGGGCTGCCTAGCCCGACCGCCCTCAGCCGCTGTCCACGTCCCCGCGATCGCGCGATCGCCAGCTTGATGCCCGGCGCCAGGACAGTTTCCGGATCCTGGGGATAGACGAGCTGGCGGATGCGAACCCAGCCGGGATGGGTCGGGTCCGCCACTGCGGCCCATTTCGGGAGGACCAGCAAAGTCGCCCGGGGGCCGCGAGCGGCGAGGATCCCGGAGAGGTCGGTCGAGCCGCTTTCAGGGGTGACCACGGCGAGGTCCTCGCTGCCCAAATCCTGCTCGGACCGAACGATCACCGGGTTGCGGCCGGTCTCCTGGACCAGGCGGACGAGCCCGCTGTAGCCGATTGCTCCGTTGGAAAGCGCGTGGGCGCCGCCGTTCTTTCCCGAGCGCAGGTCGGGGGCATAGGCGCCAAGGATCAACATGGCGATGAAGGCGACAACGCCGACTCCGATAATCGTCAGCATGGCGTTGCTGTTGAACGGCCCGTGCGGGCCGCGATCGGGATGCACGGGAAAGTCGCTCATGGCCGCCAGGCGGCCGCGAGCGCGAAATCGGCATAGGCATGGCGGGCCTCCAGCCAGTCGCGTTCGCCGACCGCGCGTCCGCCAAACAGGCTCCGCTCGACCAGCGCCGCGATTGAAGCGAACAAGCCGCGGGCCGTGCCGGGAATGCCGTTCGAGGCGGCCAGCTCTCGGCTGGTCAGCGCCGGCTTCACGAGCAGCGGGCGGCGGCGGGCGATATCTTCGACCGACCGGAACAGCAGGTGGTGGATCGCTTCGGCGAAGCGGCCGTCACGGGCCAGACCGTCGGCCTCCTCCAGCCACGAACGAGCCCCCGCTTCCTCGGGCCGCCACTCGTCCTGCTCCGCGATCTCGTGCGGCGCCGTCAGCCTCGGCAGGCGGAGGCGCCATACGCCATACCGAAGGCGGTTGTAGAGCGCCCACAGCAGCGCCGCGGCAGCGATCGCGACGACACTCCAAAGCAGGATTCGCGCATAGGGAGCGTCGGGGAGGAAGCTGACAATCCATTTGAAGAAGCGGCCAATCGGCGCGAACCCCTTGCCGAGCCAGTCGAAGAAAGCCGCGAGCCAGGCGGGAGGTGTCGGCGTCGGCGGCGGCGGCGCAAGGTTGAACTGCACCGACGGGTCGGCGCGAAGGGCGCGATAGGCTTGAGCGAACCGGTCGGCTCCTGCGGCGGCCGATTGAACATTGTCGCTGGTCACGCACCCCCCTTTGCGGCCCTCAAGGGATAGCTGCCGCACGGCGTGGCGCAAGCCCGCGAAAATCGCTGGACAGACGGCTCGCCATCCCGCAACTTTTGGCCCTAAATCAGGGGGATTTTTCCGATGTCGACTGCAGCGTCTGTCTACGAAGATCGCCGGATGTCGGTTGGCCGCGTGTTTCAGCGCGCCTTTTCGGCGATCGCGTTCAACCCCGTCGTGGTGCTTGGGCTGGCGCTGGTGATTGGCGCTTTACCCGGGTTGCTGATGACCTGGCTGTTCTTTCAAATGGGCCTGACCTCGCCGGAGGCCCTGCGCAGCGGCGCTTTTTCGTTTCGGGGCTTTTTTGCGGCGGTGATGCTGTCCACCCTGATCAGCTTGATCATCGCGACGCTCGTTCAAGCGGCGCTGACCCGCGCCACGGTGGCCGCCAACGAAGGCCGTCGCGCCACCTTCGGCGAAAGCCTGTCGAGCGCTCTTGGAGTGGTTGCTCCCCTGATCGGGTTGAGTATCCTCTTCTCCCTCGGTGTGGGGCTCGGCTTCGTCCTGTTGCTCGTCCCCGGATTCATTCTGTTGACGATGTGGGCGGTCGCGGTTCCGGCGCTGGTGATCGAACGAACCGGGGTGTTCGCCGCATTCGGCCGCAGCGCGGAACTGACCAAGGGCGCACGCTGGAAAATCTTCGGCCTGTTCCTCGTTCTGGGCGTGGCTTATTGGCTGCTGTCGATCGTCTTTGGCCTCGTCGGCCTGGCGACGTACAATCCCGCCACCGCCACCTCTGGCATCAGCGTCGCGAACGTCATCGGCAGCGTTGTCCTCGGCACCGTTTTCAATACGCTCTGGGGAACTCTTCAACCCTCGCTGTACGTCGAGCTGCGCCAATGGAAGGAAGGCTCGAGCGTCGACAATCTCGAAGCGGTGTTCGCCTAAATCCAGGGCGGATCTGGACTGCCATATTAAACTACTGATTTTGCGAGATAAAAATGGTGGGCGTGGCAAGGATTGAACTTGCGACCCCTGCGATGTCAACACAGTGCTCTACCACTGAGCTACACGCCCACCCGGGGTACGGCCATGGCCGGAAGGCTGGGCATGTAGAGGCAGCCTCGCGGCCGCGCAACCCGGAGCGGGCGCTTATCTCCGGACCGTGCGCTGGAACTCGTCAAGCTTGACCCGAAGGCCCGCCGGGACGGCGTCGGGCGTCCCTCTGGTCATGGCCGACCAGCGCACGACGCCATTCGCATCGGTCGCCGACACCCCGAGGTAGGGCTCGCCGCTCCACATCACGAGCTTGCCGGTAATCGACATGTGTCCCCGGGTGTCGCGCTCAACATCGAAGCCGCGCTTGCTGAGCTCGGCCAGCATCAGCTCGCTCGTCGCCCGCGCCAGCGGATCGTACCGCGGGTCGCCGGTCTGGTTGGCGATGTCGGTCATCGCGATATCGGGCCGGGAGGTCATCGAGCGTACCGCGAGCACGGCGCCGATCCCGACGAGGATGGCAACGGCCGTAGCGGTGATCACGCGCCAGCGCGCCGGCCTCGAAGCGGGTGCGGAAGCGGAGCCGATCAGGCGATAGCCCCGCTTGGGGATCGTCTCGATCAGCTTGGCGTCGCGAGCGTCGTCATCGAGAGCGCGCCGCAGCTGCCCGACCACCACGGCGACGCTGTTTTCCGACAGCGAGCGGCCGCTCCATACTTCCTGGATCAGTTGTTCGTGCGTAACCACGCCGCCGCGCGCGGCGCACAGCAGCTCGAGCGTCTTCGCGGCGCGCGGCTCGAGCCGGCGGACCTCGGACCGGCGCCTGAGCTCGCCGGCCGCGGGGTGGAAACGCCACTCGCCAATGCGGTGACCGCCGATGTCGCTGACGAGATTCATGACTGATGCCCATAGCGGAGCAGTGCGCGGGCGGCGAGATTGGCTCTGAATCGGACTTCCAGAAAGGTAGAGACGGCGGCAGGCCTAAAGCTGCCCGTGCTGGTCCTCCGTCTGGAACATCCGGTCGACCTCCATGACGAGGTCTTTCAAGTGGAACGGCTTGGAGAGGAGCTTGGCCTCCGGCGCGGTGCGGCCGCCCTGAAGCGCGACGGCGGCGAAGCCGGTGATGAACATGACGCGGATCGACGGGTCGATCGCGCTCGCTTTCTGGGCCAGCTCGATGCCGTCCATCTCCGGCATCACGATGTCGGTCAGCAACAGGTCGAAGCGCTCGGTCTCGAGCAGCGGCATCGCCTCGGTGCCGCAGCCGACGGCCTGGACGTCATAACCGACCCGCTGCAGCGCACGCTGCAGATACTCGCGCATCGACGTATCGTCTTCGGCTAGAAGGATTCTCGCCATGGCCATGTGTATGCTCTGATCGATTGCGTTTTGCCAGAAGCGAATAACACATTCGTGCGTTGCAGCGCCTCAAGGCGAGTCCTAAACTGGCACGAATTTTAACCGTGACGCCCCTCCCTCCTCCAGTCGCGCACCCGGCCCGCGGGCCATTGCCGGTGCTGCTCTCGGTTCCGCATTCGGGCCGCGACTATCCCGCTTGGCTGATCGACATGGCCGCGGCGGGACGGCCATCGCTGACAGCGCTGGAAGACCCACTGGTGGACCGCCTGGTGTGGCGCGCGGTCGGCAAGGGTGTTGGGGCAATCATTGCCCAGGCGCCACGCGCAGCGGTCGACTGCAATCGCGCCGAGGACGAAGTCGACCCGTCCGTGATCGATGGCGCGCGCCGGTCGCGGGTGACCGCGCGGGCGCGCGGCGGGCTCGGCATCGTTCCCGCGCGAACGCTTCAACATGGTTTCCTGTGGCGCCGCGCGATCAGTCCCGCGCAGCTCGATGCGCGGCTCGACCAGGCGCACCGGCCTTATCACCAGGCGATCGCGGACGAACTGTCGCTATTGCTCGACCGCTTCGGCTGCGCGCTTCTGCTCGATTGTCATTCGATGCCACCGCCCGCGGCGGGGATCGCTTCGGTGATCTTCGGCGACCGTCGCGGCCGCACCGCGGATGCCTGGCTGAGCCAGGAAGCGTTGGCCATTGCCGACCGCTGTGGTTTCGCGGCGGGGCTCAACGACCCGTTTGCCGGCGGCCACGTCATCGAGCGCCACGCGCGCCCGGCACACGGCGTCCACGCGCTTCAGATCGAGATCGACCGCAGCTGCTATCTCGACGCCAGGCTCACCGCGCCGGGCCCGGGATTCGACCAAGCCGCCGGCCTGATCGAGGCGCTCGCAATTGGCCTCGGCGAAGCCTTGCTCGGCCGCCACCAGTTCGCGACGGCGGCCGAATAGAGCGTCAGGCGTCGGTCGTCACGGGCTGCGGAACCGGTACCGGCGCCTTGCCCAGCTGCATCTGCCGCCCGAACACTTCGCGCATCTGGCTCAGTGAGAAGAGGTGAGCGAAGATCAGCGCGAGCATGCCGTTCTGGTTCATCTTGCGCAGCTCGTCGCCGCGCATGTCGCGCAGCTTGTCTTCGTCGATCATGCGGAAGCCGCGGTAGATGAAGGGCTGGTCGGACCCTTCCGGCTGGATCGCAACTTCGCCGTCCATCAGGAGGTTGCTCGTCTTGAGCTCCTCGACAAAGGCGCCGGTGCGCTGGCCGGCGGCCTCGAACTGCTCGCAAAACTGCAGGATCGCCTTGGTCGCATCGCTCGGCTGATCGCCGTCGAACAGCGCCTGGCCCTCCTCGAAATCGCCGACCGCATCGGCGGTCGGGTCGAAGCACAACGACAGCTCGTCGGTGTCCGGGCGCAGCCGGGCCAGCATGAACGGATAGCGGCGGATATAGGCCGGGATGTAAATGCCCTGCTCGCGCGGGCGGCCGTCTTCGTCGAGGAACACGTTGACGCCCTCGTTGAGGCCCATCAGCGCGATCGGGACGGGATTGTCGCCGATCGAGAAGACGATCGGATAGTGGCGCTGGGCGAGACCGAATTCGTCGACGGTTACCGGAATTGCATGGGTCTGACCGATCTGACCCATCTTGAGCATGGTGCGGACCTTCATGGTGCCATGCTGGGTGACGTTGACCGGCTCGAGCGTCTGATAGAAAAGCGGCAGCTGTGGGTTCTGGGCGGCAGTCGCCATCCTGATTTCTCTCCTGGGGGGCGGGCTTACGGCTTTGGACGAGCAGCGCAGGCCTGCCGATAAGCAGTGCGAGCCGCCTCTATTGGCCTCGCCTCGATTCCGCAAGCCGCGGGGCTGCCTCCGCTTGGTGCATTCGCCTTGCGGATCAGTTCATTGATCATTCAACGCACCGCTGCGAAGCCCGGCCTCGAGATGGCGGGGACAGCGTGACTCCTGGGACGATGTTCGGCGTGTGGCCGTTCCTGCTGGCTTTGTTCGCCGTGCAGAGCGGGCCGGCGCCCCAGACCATCACCCGCATGGTCGTCGAGCAGACGGTAGTTTGGCGGGTCCCGCTCCAGCCCCGGCCGATGATGGCGCAGATCGAGTGGATCGAGGGAGCGGGCCTTAAATGCATCCCCGTCGAGAACATCCGGCGCGCGCTGCTGTCGGGGCCCGAACGTGTCGATTTCGTCTTCGCCCGCGGAGCGCGAGTTCGGGCTGAATTCGATGAGGACTGCCCGGCACTCGATTATTACGGCAACTTCTACCTGCAGCCGCGGGACGGCAAGCTGTGCGCCGGCCGCGATGTGGTCCATTCGCGGATCGGGGGAAGTTGCACAATCGGCAGCTTCCGGCGCCTCGTGCCGCGCCTGAAACGCCAGATTCCTTGACTTTTCGGGCTGCGGCCTCAAATAGCTGAGGCTTGGTTGCCGCGCTTTGACGCAGTGCCGCCGCATAACTCTATCTTCCGGATTTTGAATGTCTTTTGCCGATCTCGGCCTTTCTGATGAATTGCTTCGCGCGGTCGCTGACAGCGGCTATGGCGAGCCAACGCCGATCCAACGGGCGGCGATCCCCTCGGTTCTGATGGGCAAGGACCTGGTCGGCATCGCCCAGACCGGGACCGGCAAGACGGCCGGGTTTGTCCTGCCGATGATCGACATCCTGCACGAAGGCCGGAGCCGGGCGCGTATGCCGCGCTCGCTGATCCTCGAGCCGACGCGCGAGCTGGCGCAGCAGGTGTCGGAGAATTTCGAGAAATACGGCAAGTACCACCCGCTTTCGATGGCGCTGCTAATGGGCGGTGTTCAAATGGGCGACCAGGTGAAGGCGCTAGAAAAGGGAGTCGACGTGCTGATAGCGACGCCGGGGCGGCTGATGGACCTGTTCGGCCGCGGCAAGATCATGCTCACCGACTGCAAGCTGCTGGTGATCGACGAAGCCGACCGGATGCTCGACATGGGCTTCATCCCGGACATCGAGGAAATCTGTTCCAAGCTTCCGAAGAGCCGCCAGACCCTGCTCTTTTCGGCGACGATGCCGCCGCCGATCCAGAAGCTCGCCGCGAAATTCCTCACCGATCCCAAGCGGATCGAAGTCGCGCGGCCGGCCACCGCGAACGTCAACATCGAGCAACGGCTGGTCGAAGTTCGCGGCGACAAGAAGAAGGACGCGCTGCGCGACATCCTGCGTCACGAGGAATTCAGGAACGCGATCGTCTTCTCCAACCGCAAGACCACCGTCCGCGAGCTGGCCTCAAGCCTCAAGCGCTCGGGCTTCTCGGTCGGCCAGATCCAGGGTGATATGGACCAGTCCGATCGCATCGCCGAGTTCGACCGGTTCAAGAAGGACGAGATCAACATCCTCGTCGCCTCGGACGTCGCCGCGCGCGGGCTCGACGTCAAAGGCGTCAGCCACGTGATCAACTTCGACGTGCCGTGGCAGCCCGACGATTACATCCATCGCATCGGCCGCACGGGCCGCGCCGGCTTGACCGGGATCGCCATCACACTGGCCACCCGCGAGGACCGCGAGGCGGTAGCCGCGATCGAGAAGCTGATCGGCCACAAGATCACCCGGGTGGGGACGGCGGAAGACCAAGCGACGCCCGCCGAATCGCCCAGAGCCCGCGAAACGAAAGAAGCGGTGGAGGCGACCAAACCGCGCGAGGACAGAAGGCCTGCGCCCAAGCCGCGCGAGACCAGAGAGCCAGCGCCCGAGCCGCGCGAGGCCAGAAAGCCGGCGCCCGAGCCCAAAGCGAAGCCCGCGCCGGCGAAGACACAGGAACCACCGGCCGAACGTTCGCCCGTGGTCGAGGACATGCAAAGCGAGTGGAACGGCCCGCTCCCCAGCTTCCTGTCCCACCGCGCAAGCTAGGCACAGCGCTGACACTGGAAAGCGCTGGCGGCGCTCCCTAGCTCCTTCGTCGGCTGGCCAGCGAAGGAATCCCCATGACCGACGACACGACCGAGTATGTTCCGCCGAAAGTCTGGACCTGGGAACAGCCGAGCGGAGGCCAGTTCGCCAATATCAACCGCCCGATCGCCGGCGCTACGCACGACGCCGAGCTGCCGGTCGGCAAACATCCCTTCCAGCTTTATTCCCTCGCCACGCCGAACGGCCAAAAAGCCGGCATCATGTTCGAGGAGCTGCTCGCCAGGGGGCACACGGACGCCGAATATGACGCCTGGCCGATCCGCATCGGCGAAGGCGACCAGTTCGGCAGCGGCTTCGTCGCCATCAACCCCAATTCGAAGATCCCTGCCCTGGTCGACCGCAGCGGGCCCGAGCCGGTGCGCGTGTTCGAATCCGGCGCCATCCTCGTCTATCTCGCCGAGAAGTTCGGGGAATTCCTCCCCAAGTCGGGCCCCGAGCGCGCCGAGACCCTGTCCTGGCTGTTCTGGCAAATGGGCAGCGCACCCTTCCTCGGAGGCGGCTTCGGCCACTTCTTCGCTTACGCGCCGACCAAGCAGGAATATCCAATCAACCGCTATTCGATGGAAGCCAAGCGGCAGTTCGATGTGCTCAATCGTCGTCTTGCCGAGAACGAATATATCGCGGGCGCGGACTACAGCATCGCCGACATCGCCATCTGGCCGTGGTACGGCGGTGTCGCGCTCGGCCGGTCCTACGCCGGGGCCGACGAATTCCTCGCGACTCATGAGTATGAGCACGTCATGCGCTGGGCGAAGGCGATCGACGCTCGCCCGGCGGTCAAGCGCGGCCGCATCGTCAACAAGATGACCGGCGACGAAAGCGAGCAATTGCACGAGCGCCACGACGCCAGCGACTTCGATCTGCGGACCGAGGACAAGGTTCCGCTGACCCCGGAACTGGAAGATGCCGCCGCGGTCAGCGACGACGCGATCTAAACCGTGCCCCTGCGGAGGCAGGGGCCCAGACGCGCGAAGCGCTTAAGCGGCTTCGCCGGACTGGGCTCCTGCCTTCGCAGGAGTACGATACCGCGCCAGGAACTCACCGGCGAACGACTGCAGCCGCTGCTCCTTGATCGCGTCGCGCGATGTCTGCATCAATCGCTGATAGAACCACAGATTGTGCTGGGTCATCAGCATCGCGCCGAGGATCTCGCCCGATTTGACCAGGTGATGGACGTAGGCGCGGCTGAAGGTCGCGCAGGCCGGGCACGGGCACCCAGGCTCGATTGGGTCGGCGTCTTCGGCAAAGCGCGCGTTGCGGAGGTTGAGGGGACCGTCGGCGGTAAACGCCTGGCCGGTGCGGCCCGAGCGGGTCGGCAGCACGCAGTCGAACATGTCGATACCGCGCATCACCGCCTCGACGATGTCGTCGGGCTTGCCGACGCCCATCAAATAGCGCGGCTTGTCGGCGGGCAGCATGCCGACCGCAAAATCGAGGCAGCCGAGCATCGCTTCCTGCCCTTCTCCCACCGCAAGGCCGCCGACGGCATAGCCGTCGAACCCGATGTCGATCAGCGCATCGCTTGACGCCCGGCGCAGCGTCTCGTCGAGCGCACCCTGCTGAATGCCGAAAATGGCGGCTCGCCCGCCATGCTCGCCGCCGCGGTCGAATTCCGCGCGGCTGCGCTTCGCCCAGCGGATCGAGCGCTCCATCGCCTCGCGCTGCGCCTGCGGCGTAGAGGTCGTCGGCACCAGCTGGTCGAATTGCATGACGATGTCGCTATCGAGCAGGCGCTGCACCTCGATCGAGCGCTCCGGCGAGAGCATATGGCGCGACCCGTCGAGATGGCTGGCGAAGGCGACCCCCTCCTCCGTCACCTTGGTCAGTTCGCTAAGGCTCATCACCTGATAGCCGCCGCTGTCGGTCAGGATCGGCCGGTCCCAGCCCATGAAACTGTGCAGCCCGCCGAGCTTCGCGACGCGCTCGGCGCCGGGGCGGAGCATCAGGTGATAAGTGTTGCCGAGGATGATGTCGGCGCCCGACGCCCGCACCTCTTCGGGGCGCATCGCCTTGACCGTCGCCGCGGTCCCGACCGGCATGAACGCCGGCGCCCGGATCTCGCCGCGCCGCATCGCGATGGTGCCGGTGCGCGCGGCGCCATCGGTCGCGGAAATCGTGAAGGCAAAGCGGGTCACGGACGCGCTCCTAGCGGTGAGGAATCCTCGCGGCTACATCCGCGCCGTGATCGATCCCCTCGCCTATCCCATCATGACCGGGGTCGCCGTCGTTTCGGGGTTCGTCGATTCCATTGCCGGGGGAGGCGGGCTGATCATGATGCCGGCGTTGTTCTTCGCCGGCGCCGCCCCGCTCCAGGCGCTCGGCACCAACAAGCTGCAATCGGTGTTCGGAACCGGCGTCGCGCTGCGCAATTACTGGCGCTCGGGCTTGATCGAGTGGCGCCCGAACCGCCTCACGGTCGCTCTCGTATTCAGTGGCGCGGTCCTCGGCGCGCTGGTGGTCCAGCTAATCCAGACGCGTCTGCTCAACCTGATTATCCCCGTGCTGCTGGTTGCCTCCGCGCTCTACATCCTGCTGTCGCCGCGGATGAGCGACGAGGATGCGCATCATCGCGCGACGTCGAAAGGCTATGCCCCGATCGGCTCGGCGATCGGCTTCTACGACGGCTTCTTCGGCCCCGGCACCGGCACCTTCTTCTCGACTACCCTCGTCGGCTTACGGGGTTACGGCCTGACCAAGGCGACCGCGGTTACCAAGCTGTTCAACTTCTCGAGCAACGTCGCCAGCGTGCTGCTGTTCGCGCTCGGCGGCCACATGCTGTGGCTGCTCGGCCTGTGCATGGCGGTCGGCGCGATGATCGGCGGCTGGCTCGGCAGCCACAGCGCGCTCAAACTGGGCGCGCGCCTCATCCGCCCGCTGCTGGTGACGATCTCGCTGGCGCTCACGGTCAAGCTGCTGTGGGGCTATTTCGCGGGGTGACGCTTTGGCGCTAAGGAAAGCGGATGTCAGAGACACCACCGATCGAGCGCGCGTTCGCTCTGGCTCGATCGGGGCATTACCGAAGCGTTTCGGAAATCATCCGGCGCTTGCCTGCGGAAGATCGCGAAGCCGTTCAAGCGCACCTCAGCGACCACGCGGCGAGACGTGAGCTCATTTTGATGTGCAGCGACGCCTGGCTCGCAAACAACTAGCGCGGCAGCAGCAAGCTCGCGTCGCCATAGCTGAAGAAGCGGTATTGCTCGGCGACCGCGTGGGCATAGGCCGCCTTCGTGACGTCGAGGCCCATCAGCGCGCTGACCAACATGAACAGCGTCGACTTGGGTAGATGGAAGTTGGTGATGAGGCCGTCGATCGCCTTGAAGCGATAGCCCGGCGTGATGAAGATCGCAGTGTCGCCCTCGAACGGGTGGATGGTGCCGCGCTCATCGGCGGCGCTTTCGAGCAGGCGCAGGCTCGTTGTGCCGACGGCGATCAAGCGCCGTCCCTCCGCCCGCGCCGCGTTCAGCCGGTCCGCCGTCGCCGCGTCGATGCGCCCCCATTCGGCATGCATCTTATGCTCGTCGATCCTCTCCGACTTGACCGGAAGGAAGGTGCCCGCGCCGACGTGGAGGGTCAGCACCTCGCGCCCGATGCCGCGCGCCTGCAGCGCCTCGATCAGCTCGGGCGTGAAGTGCAGCGCCGCCGTCGGCGCGGCGACGGCGCCTTCCTCGCGGGCGAACATCGTCTGATAGTCGCTGCGGTCGGCTTCATCGACCGCCCGCCGCGACGCGATGTAGGGCGGCAGCGGCATCCGCCCCGCTCGTTCGAGCAGGAGCTCGACCGGCTCGTCGCCGAGGAAATGGAGCAGGCCCGACCCGTCCTCATGTTTCGCGACCAGCGAGGCGCTGACCCGCTCGCCGAACTCGATGGTATCGCCCGGCCGCACCCGTCTGGCGTTGCGCAGGAATGCCTGCCAGTCGCGTGGGCCTTCGCGCTTGTGCAAGGTGGCGCCGATGCTCGCGTCCCCGCGCCGCCCTTCGAGCTGCGCGGGGATGACCTTGGTGTCGTTGAACACCAGCACGTCGCCAGGCTCCAGCAGCTCCGGCAGGTCGCGCACCGAGCGGTCGGACGTCTCAGAGCCACGAACGACGAGAAGCCGTGCCGAATCGCGCGGGCGCGCCGGCCTCAGCGCGATGCGCTCGGCGGGAAGCTCGAAATCGAAGTCGGACAGGCGCATCGCGCCCGAGCATTAGACGCCGAGGTGCGCGCTCACAATTTTGGTCGGCTCGGGCGGCGGCTCGCCCGGCGCGATCTTGTCGACCGCGTCCATGCCCGAAATCACCCGGCCGAAGACCGTGTAATTATGCTCGAGGGTGCGGTTGGGAAGAAACATGATGAAGAACTGGCTGTTCGCACTGTCGTCGGACGCAGCGCGGGCGGCGGCCACGGTGCCGCGAAGGAACGGCATTTCGGTGAACTCGGCCTTGAGATCCGGAAGCGTCGAGCCGCCCTCGCCCGTTCCCTTGGGATCGCCGCCTTGCGCCATGAAGCCCGCGATCACGCGATGGAAGGTGAGCCCGTTGTAGAAGCCCTGGCCGACCAGCGTCTGGATCCGCTGGACATGGTTGGGAGCAAGATCGGGGCGCAGCTGGATCACGACCGTCCCGCCATTCGACAGCACGAGCGTCAGCTTGTTGTTGGGGTCGGCGACAACTTGCGGCGGCGCGGCCATGCTCGGCAGCGGCGGCGCGACGAACGGCGCCGGCTTGGCGGCAATCAGCGCGAATGCCGCGAACGGCAGCGCGTACAGAAACTTAGTGGACATAGAGCTCCCCGGGGAATGCCGATCCGCCTAGTGCGGCGACGCGGCTGACGCCAGCCTTAATGGCTACCGTTCAGGTGTCGCCGGACGTCTTCGACGACCGCGGGCGTCACGAAGCTGTCGATCGATCCGCCATAGCGGGCGATTTCCTTGACCAATTTGGATGCGATCGGCTGCAACGACACGTCGGCCATCAGGAAGACGGTCTCGATATTGTCGTTCAGTTTCTGGTTCATTCCGGCCATCTGGAACTCATATTCGAAGTCCGCGACCGCCCGCAGGCCACGCAGGATCGCCTCCGCACCCTGGGCCTCGGCAAAATCCATCAGCAGCGAATCGAACTCGACCACGTCGATGTTGCCGGGGATGCCAGCGACTTCGCGCTTCACCATCGTCATCCGCTCGGCGACGGTGAACATCGGTTCCTTGGACGGGTTGGTGGTGACCCCGATCACCAGCTTGTCGACGATGTGCGCCCCGCGCCGGATGATATCGAGATGCCCGAGCGTGACCGGATCGAACGTCCCCGGATAGACCGCGATCTTCATAGCTTCCCCCTAATGATCCCGCTCGATCGCGAAGCGCGCGATCGCGCGCAGCAAATCCGCCTCAGACCCATGGTCCGACAGGTGCTCGATGGCCTGGCTGACGAGCAGGTCGGCCTGTTGCCGAGCCCGCTCAGCCCCAAGCAGCGAGACGAAGGTCGCCTTGCCCGCGTCGGCGTCGCGCCCGGTCGGCTTGCCCGCTGCGCTCACGTCGCCGCTATGATCGATCAGATCGTCGGCGATCTGGAAGGCAAGCCCGATGTTCCTCGCGTAGCCGCGGTAGGGCGTCCGCGATTCCGCCGGCAGCTTGGTCATGATGCACGCCGCCTCGATCGAATATTCGATCAGCGCGCCCGTCTTCAGCTGCTGCAGGCGGGTGATCGCGGGCAGATCGAGCAGCTGTCCCTCCGCGGCGAGATCCATCATCTGGCCGCCCGCCATGCCGCCGGGACCGACCGCGCGGGCCAGCTCGAGCAACAAATCGGCACGGACCCGGGGATCGTCGTGGGTCGCGGGATGAGCGAGGATCTCGAACGCCAGCGCATGGAGGCTGTCGCCGGCCAGCACCGCCTCGGCCTCGCCGAACGCCTTGTGCACCGCCGGCTTGCCGCGGCGAAGGTCGGCGTCGTCCATGCACGGCAAATCGTCGTGGATCAGCGAATAGGTATGAATCGCCTCGATCGCGCAACCGACGCGAAGCGCGCGCGCCGGGTCGATCGCCAACATCTGGGCGGCGGCGATGGTGAGCAGCGGCCGCAGACGCTTGCCGCCGCCGATCGCGCCATGCCGCATGGCTTCGTACAGCCGTGCCCGCCCGTCGTTGGGCGGGGTGAGCAGCAGGGCGAAGAAATCGTCGACGTCGGCGGAAACGCGCGCCGATTCACTATCGAGCTCGCTGGCGAGCCGGTCGATCGTATCAATCGGCATCGAACGGCTTGAGGCCGGCGGGCTTGCCGTCGCTGCCGAACGCGATCTGCTCGATGCGCGCCTGGGCATCCTTCAGCCGCGCTTCGCAGTGGCGCTTCAGCCGATCGCCTTCCTGGTAGAGCTCGATCGACCGATCGAGCGGCGTCTCGCCCTTCTCGAGAGCGCGCACGATCTCCTCGAGCCGCGCAAGGGCCGCCTCGAAGCTTAGCTGGCTGACATCTTCCACGGTGGCCATTGTTCAGGTTCTGACCCTCATGGGTCCCCGAATCAAGGCGTCGGGGTGTTCTTGAACGGGTCGCGGATGCCTGGGAAGATTTCGTCGCTGGGCGCTTCATCGCCCGCTTCCGCCGCCGCGAGCGCCGCCTCGGCGTCGCGCGCATGCTGCTCGCGCTCTGCCCGCAGCTGATCGATGAGCGCAGCGCGATCGCCTTCGAACCGGGTGTCCTGGAACGCCGGCACGCCCGCTGCCTTGGCCGCCTTGGCGACGGCGGCGTCGAGCTCGCGCTGGGTGGTCAGGCCAAGCGTGACCGGATCCTTCGGCGTGATGTTCGCCATGTTCCAGTGCGAGCGGTCGCGGATTGCGGCGATGGTCGTGCGGGTGGTCCCGATCAGCTTGCTGATCTGCCCATCGCTGACCTCCGGATGATTGCGGATGATCCAGTTGATCCCGTCCGGCTTGTCCTGGCGCTTCGATACCGGCGTGTAGCGCGGGCCGCGGGTGCGGCGGATAGGATCGGGTTCCTTGTGCATCTGAAGCCGGTAATCGGGGTCCGCCTGCCCCTTCTCTATCTCGCCATGAGTCAGCTCACCGGCGCGGATCGGGTCGCGGCCGGTCAGCTTGGTTGCCGCCGTGTCATCGGCGATCGCCTGCACTTCGAGAATGTGGAGGCCGCAAAACTCGGCGATCTGCTCGAACGTGAGCGAGCTGTTTTCGACCAGCCAGGCGGCGGTCGCATGCGGCATCAGGGGCTGGGCCACTGGGTTTCTCCCGGAAAAGATCGAAATTTGAAACAAATAGGGCCGCCCCTCACGGAGCGGCCAGCTTGGCGGGCGATGTAATCCCCCTGCCCGCGCGGAGCAACCCTCGTTAGGCGTCCAACGGCACATGCCCGGGCTGGGTCATGATCCGCTCCATCCACTCGATCACATTGGGATAAAGCGCGAGGTCGAAATCGGCTTCGTCGGCGACATGGGTGTAGGCGAACAGGCAGATATCGGCGAGGCTGAGCGCGTCCCCGACGAACCATTCGCGTACCTTGAGGTGCGAGTCCATCAGCTGCAACGCCTCGTTGCCGAGCTTGCGCTTCACCGGCATTTGGGAGCGCTGGAGATCGGTCAGGCGGTCGATCCCGACCCAGTCCAGCCAGAAGCGTAAGGTCGCGATATTGGGCTCGTGATTGTACTGCTCCCAGAACATCCAGTGGAGCATGTCGGCGCGCTCGAAGCGGTCCGCCGGGATCAGCGGCGACCCCTCGGCGACATAGAAGCAAGCCGCATTGCTCTCGGCAAGAAAGCGCTCGCCGTCTTGAAGCACGGGAATCCGGCCATTGCCGTTGACGCTGGCGAGAAACTCCGGAGTGCGCGTCTCGCCCTTCATGATGTCATATTCGCGCCGCTCGAGCGGCACCCCGACGTGAGCCGCGGTCAGTCGCACCTTGTAGCAATTTCCCGAGAGCGAGAATTCGTGGAGAATCATCGTTATTCCCCCATCTCCAGCACGATCTTGCCAACATGCTCGCCTGATTCCATTCGCGCATGCGCTTCGTTGGCGTCGGCGAGCGGATAGACGCGGTCGATCACCGGCTTCAGCCGCCCGCCCTCGACATAGGGCCAGACCGTCTTGGCGATCTCATCCGCGACCATCGTCTTGAACTCGACCGAGCGCGGCCGCAGCGTCGAGCCGGTCAAGGTCAGCCGCCGCCGCATGATGTCGACGATGTGGATTTCCGCGCTCGGCCCCCGCTGCACGGCGATCGACACGTGGCGCCCCTCCTCGGCCAGGCACGATAGGTTGCGGGGAAGATAGTCGCCGCCGACCATGTCGACGACCACGCTGACGCCCTTGCGGTCGGTCAGGCGGTGCACCTCCTCCACGAAATCCTGGCTCCGGTAGTTGATCGCCGCCTCGGCGCCGAGGTCCAGCGCGCGGCGGCATTTCAGATCGGTCCCGCATGTGACGATGACGTGCAGCCCGAACAACGTCCCGAGCGCGATTCCCATCGTGCCGATGCCGCTGGTCCCGCCATGGATCAGCACCCAGTCGCCGTCGGCGGCGAAGCCGCGCTCGAACAAATTGACCCACACGGTGAACAAAGTCTCGGGCATGGCCGCCGCTTCGACCATCGACAGCGCGTCGGGCACCGCCAGGCAGGTTCCGATCGGCGCGAGGCAATATTCGGCATAGCCGCCGCCCGCGACGAGCGCGCACACGCGCTGCCCGAGCACCTCTTCCGCGCCCTCGCCGGTCGCGACAATCTCGCCCGCAATCTCCAGCCCAAGTACGTCGGGCGCGCCCGGGGGCGGCGGATACATGCCGCGCCGCTGCAGGATGTCAGGGCGGTTCACGCCGGCCGCGGCGACCTTGATCAGGGCTTCGCCGGGACCTGGCTCAGGCAGCGGCCGCTCGACCATGACCAGCCGATCGTCGCCCTCGGTCGGCGAAGCGATCACCGCCTTCATCGTCGAGGGGAGCGAGCCGGGCACAGCGATCCGACTTATTGACAGCGCCCGCCCATCGGTCAACGGTTCGCGCCGTGGACCTCGAAGAACTCTTCCCGAGCAAGCCCGACGACCCGCTGGTCGCGCTCGCTCGGCAGGACCTCGACCCGATCTCGATCGAGGAGCTCAACGAGCGCATCGCGGCCCTGAAGACGGAGATCGAGCGCGTCGAAGCGCACATCGAGGCGGTGAACAAGCATCGCTCCGCGGCCGAAGAGCTGTTCAAGAAGCCATGACCCGCGCGGCCGTTCAGCCGCCGAACAGCTCCGAGTGCGATAATCTGTTGAAAAGCCGTGGCCCGGCACTTGATTGCCGCGCTTTCGCGTATGACATTCCAAGCCAAGCCCGCTGGCTCTTCAGGGGGCAGGGAGTTTTAGCCTAAATGCCTAGTTTCGCTCGCGAACTCGAACAGACCCTGCACAATGCGCTGGGTGAAGCCAGCCGCCGTCGGCACGAGTATGCGACCCTCGAACATCTGCTGATCGCGCTCATCGATGACGAACATGCATCGAAAGTGATGACCGCGTGCGGCGTCAGCCGCGACGATCTGCGCACGTCGGTGAAGCAGTATCTCGACAACGAGCTTGGGGCCCTGGTCGCCGACAGCGCCACCGACCCGACTCCGACCAGCGGCTTCCAGCGCGTCGTCCAGCGCGCGATCCTCCACGTTCAGTCGTCCGGCCGCGATGACGTCACCGGCGCCAACGTGCTCGTCGCATTGTTCTCCGAGCGCGAGAGCTACGCGGTCTATTTCCTCCAGCAGCAGGACATGAGCCGGCTCGACGCCGTCACCTATATCAGCCACGGCGTCGGCAAGGGCGAGACCGCCGCCGAGCCGCGCGCGCCCGAAGGCCCCGAGGACAAAAGCGAGAAGACCGAAGGCAAGAAGGAATCTGCCCTCAAGCAGTTCACCGTCGACCTCAACGAGAAAGCGCGCGCCGGCAAGGTCGACCCGCTGATCGGCCGCATGCCCGAGGTCGACCGCACCGTGCAGATCCTGTGCCGGCGCTCGAAGAACAACCCGCTCTATGTCGGCGATCCGGGGGTCGGCAAAACCGCCATCGCCGAAGGCCTCGCGCGCAAGATCATCGAAGGCGACGTCCCCGAAGTGCTCAAAGGCGCGGTGATCTACGCGCTCGACATGGGCGCGCTGCTCGCCGGCACGCGCTACCGCGGCGACTTCGAGGAGCGCCTGAAGTCCGTCGTCAACGAGCTTGAGAAGCTGCCCAACGCGATTCTGTTCATCGACGAAATCCACACCGTGATCGGCGCCGGCGCAACATCGGGCGGGGCGATGGACGCCTCCAACCTGCTCAAGCCCGCGCTATCCTCGGGAACGATCCGCTGCATCGGCTCGACCACCTACAAGGAGTTCCGCAACCATTTCGAGAAGGACCGCGCGCTGCTGCGCCGGTTCCAGAAGATCGACGTCAACGAGCCGACGATCGAGGACACGATCAAGATCATCGCCGGGCTCCGCTCGTCGTTCGAGCAGCACCACAACGTCCGCTATACGACCGATGCGGTGAAGAGCGCGGTCGAGCTCAGCGCGCGCTACATCCACGACCGCAAGCTGCCCGACAAAGCGATCGACGTGATCGACGAGGTCGGCGCGATGCAGATGCTGGTACCGCCGTCGCGCCGCAAGAAGGTCATCACGACGAAGGAGATCGAGGCGGTCGTCGCGACCATGGCCCGCATCCCGCCGAAGTCGGTCAGCGCCGACGACAAGCAGGCGCTAGGGCACCTGGAAGCCGACCTGAAGCGCGTCGTCTTCGGCCAGGACCTGGCGATCGAAAAGCTCGCCTCGGCGATCAAGCTCAGCCGCGCCGGACTGCGCGATCCCGACAAGCCGATCGGCAACTATCTATTCTCGGGCCCGACCGGCGTCGGCAAGACCGAAGTCGCGCGCCAGCTCGCCTCGATCATGGGCATCCCGCTGCAGCGCTTCGACATGTCCGAATATATGGAGCGCCACGCGGTCAGCCGGCTGATCGGCGCGCCTCCGGGCTATGTCGGCTACGACCAGGGCGGCCTCCTCACCGACGCGGTCGACCAGCATCCGCATTCGGTGCTCCTGCTCGACGAGATCGAGAAGGCGCACCCCGATCTGTTCAACATTCTGTTGCAGGTCATGGACCACGGCAAGCTCACCGACCATCACGGCAAGACCGTCGATTTCCGAAACTGCATCCTGATCATGACCACCAACGCCGGCGCGTCCGACATGGCGCGCGAGAGCATCGGCTTCGGTGCCGCGAGCCGCGAGGACATGCAGGAGGACGCGGTCAAGAAGATGTTCACGCCCGAGTTCCGCAACCGCCTCGATGCGATCGTGCCGTTCAGCTATCTGCCGCCGGCGGTGGTCGCCCGGGTGGTCGACAAATTCATTCTCCAGCTCGAGCTTCAGCTCGCCGACCGCAACGTCCACATCGATCTCGACGACGAGGCGCGCGAGTGGCTGACCAACCGCGGCTACGACAAGCTCTACGGCGCGCGCCCGATGGGCCGCCTCGTCCAGGAGAAGATCAAGCAGCCGCTCGCCGAGGAGCTGCTGTTCGGCAAGCTGGTCAACGGCGGCGAGGTCAAGGTCCGCATCAAGGACAATGCGCCAGCGTTCGAAATCACTCCGGCCGCGCCCAAGGTCAAAGGCAAAGCCGCCGCCAAGCCGAAAGCGGACAAGGCGTCCGCCAAGCGTAAGGCTGGAGGCACCGCGCCGGCCGCGGAGTAAGCCGCAAACCGAACAATGGCCGGGAGGAAACTCCCGGCCGTTTTCTTATTGGGCGGGGATTGGCGGCAGCGGCACCTTGAACTGCTCGGCCTCCTCCGAGCCCTTGGTCGCATTGCCCTCGCTGTAGCTGTGCGCTCCCGCGCCCGCGAGCCTGCCGCCGTCGACGATCAGATATTCCTCGCGGATCGGCCGGCCTTCGAGGAAGCATTCGAGGATCTCGCGCGTGCCGGCCGCGTAGCGGGCCTGCGCCGACAGCGTGGTACCCGAAATGTGCGGAGTCATCCCGTGATTGGGCATCGTTCGCCACGGATGGTTGCGCGGTGCCGGCTGCGGGAACCACACGTCCCCGGCATAGCCTGCCAGTTGCCCGCTCTCGAGCGCGTCGGCGACCGCTTCGCGATTGGCGATTTTCCCGCGGGCCGTGTTCACCAGATAAGCGCCGCGCTTCATCCGCGCGATCATCGCCGCATCGAACAGATTTTCAGTCTCCGGATGCAACGGCGCATTGATCGTCACGACATCGCAATGCGGCACCATATCCGCCGCGCTGTCATGGAAGGTAACACCAAGCTCGGCCTCGACCTCCGCCGGCAGGCGATGTCGGTCGGTATAGTGCAAATGGACGTCGAACGGCTTGAGGCGCCGCAGCACCGCGGAGCCGATGCGGCCCGCGGCCACGGTGCCGACATGCATGCCTTCGATGTCGTATGACCGTGCGGCGCAATCGGCGATGTTCCAGCCTCCAGCCTTCACCAGGTCCCACGACTGAAGATAATTGCGGGCAAGCCCGAGGATCATCATCACCACGTGCTCGGCGACGCTGATCGAGTTGCAGTAGGTGACCTCGGCAACCGTGACCCCGTTCTCGATCGCCGCTTGCAGGTCGGTATGATCGGAGCCGATCCCGGCCGTCACCACCAGCTTGAGATTCCGGGCTTTGGCGAACCGCTCCGCCGTCATGTAGGCCGGCCAGAACGGCTGTGAGATGACGACGTCGGCGTCGACCAGCTCGCGCTCGAATTCGGAGTCCGGCCCGTCCTTGGCCTCGGTGACGATCAGTTGGTGTCCCCCGGCTTC
This sequence comes from Sphingomonas sp. URHD0057, assembly GCF_000620665.1. Classification (GTDB taxonomy): domain Bacteria; phylum Pseudomonadota; class Alphaproteobacteria; order Sphingomonadales; family Sphingomonadaceae; genus Sphingomicrobium. Next base: position 90,662 of record NZ_JIAU01000006.1, read on the forward strand.
GAGGAATTTGCGCAGGCCCAATTCACCGCCGACGCTGCCGAGCAACTGGCCGGGCTGGAAGTCGATCGCATTGGGAGTCGGCAGCGTCTGGCCGTCGGGATAGCGCTCGATCGTCGGCAAATCATCGCGCGGATAGCTTGTCGGATACCCGTCAATCGGATCGTCGTAGAGGACGCAAAGTATCTTCGCCATGAGACGCACCTTTCTTGCTCGCTAGGGTGCGCGCGGAAACGCTCGACAGACTCACTGGCGCGTTGGACCTTCGGGGGCGCCTCTACCAGTTTTTCAGCTGTGCCGCACCGTTGAGCGCGCTGGAAGCGCCCGGCAGCATGGCGCCAATGTTCGCCACGGGTGGGAAGCGGACAGGCAAGTCAGAAATTCGGTTCGACCTGGTCGAATCGGCACACGACGCGATGGCCTGTTGCGGTTGGCCGCACGAGGATGGCGGCAGGCTGATTTTCAAAGTTAGTCGGTTGAGCGAGAAGATACACGCGTCCCCGTATTTTCTGGGTGTCGAAGTGGACGTAGCGCCAGCTGACGTCGGGGTAGAGACCGGGCTGGCCCCCGGAGATCAGGTGCCATCCCACAGGTAGTTTCTCGGTCGGGAAGCGAGCCGGATCGTCGATCATCTCGTCTTTGAGGATCGGTTTGGCATCGGCCGTCGCCGGTGCAAGAAAAATCAGATCGCCATCGAAATAATGATTGTCCGCGCTCCAGCTGATCAGCTTTCGCCGAACGCCGGTTTCGACCTCGATAATCGCCTCTGCCCGAGGAGGCTCAGCCGGTTTTAATTTAGTGCCGAAGATCTTCGCGCTGTCGACCATCGCGTAGCTCTCGGGCCAGTCCTTGCGGTGAATGCGCAAAAACTCCTGGCAGAGTTTCGGCTCTGGTGATCCGGACATCACCAGCCGCGTACCAACCGCAAGTTTACTGCCCGGTGGCGCATATTCGACGTGATCGATTTCGTAGCGGTCAAGTCGCAGCGGGTTGTCGCTGCATTTGATCTTGCCCTTCTCGGGCGCATCGGAACTCGCAGCGACGCGGCAAATGGTCAGCCGGTCGGGGCGGATGACGACGGCGATCGTCCACGGAGTCTCGCCATCCCCATATCCCGGCTTCCATTCCTTGCGCGAGAGGACCTTGTGCCTCGCGATCCACAAGCTGAAGAAAGCAGGGGGATCGCCGCCGCCCATGCCGTAGGCGTAGGCCTGCCTCTCGCCGCTGCGGGCGCGGATCGTCCAGCCGTTGGCCATGGTGCAGTCGTGTCGCTTTGACCGCCGCTCCGCCGACAGGCCGCCATCAACGCTGCTCGGCAGGCGGCGATACACCGGAGCGTCCCCGTTCCACGCCATTGCGAAGCGAACCAGCGCGACGTTCGCGCCTTTCCGGCAGACAACTTCTTCGTGAAGGTTAACCTGGTCCGCCCACGCCGTACCGGGCGCGACCGCAAGGACAGCCGTGAGTCCAACGGCACTTAGCTTTACTCGGCTGTTCATCATTGAAGACTTGCAGCTTTCACCACGGCCCGCAACGCGTCGAAAATAGCCTAAACAAGCATGAAATGGCCGAAACACGGACATCGGAGCTGCCTTGCTAATGTCCGCAATGGCTCGAAAGCAGACATTCGGCGACACCGTCACCAGAAGCGCTGGATCGCGATCGCGGGGGTCACCGACGACTGCGTGTTGTGGCCCTTGGGAACGATCCAGACGCCGAAAATCGCGCCGGCGCGTGGGCTCCAATTATATTCGACCGCGGGGGCGAAGCCGATGTTCCAGCTCCTCGGCGACGTCCGCCGAACCAAAGGGCCATCGGGCCCGTCGCGGCCGGCGACTTTGGTCTTGCTCCATTGATCACGCTCGATGTCGAACGCCAGCACCCATTCGTTGGTCAAGGTATATTCCGCGCCGAGAATCACGGTCGTCTTCGAACCCGGCCTGGCATGCCCGCGGAAGTCCGCACCGGTCCCATAGGTGCTTCGGCCGGAGACGTCGGTGCGCAGCGGAAAGTCCTTGAGGACGTTGATCCGCCCGCGGAGCAGGCGGCCGCTCTTCAACAGGAAATATTGCTGGACGTTGATGCCGATTTCCGGCGCGAATGAGCCCGAGCCATGGCCGCTCTTGGGCGCGCGGAGATGGTCGCTCTTTCCCGTCGGAAGCTTGAGGTTCGTGACCAGCGCCACGCTCGGAACGCGATGATCCGCGGTGAAATGGGAGAGCCGGACCTGCGACAGTAGCTTGAAGTCTCCGATCGCGACGTCGCGGTTGTATTTCTGCGTTCCGAGCGAGAAGAACGGCTGCATGCCGACGGTCCAATCGTCGGTAAGCCCATATTGATAGAAGCCGCTGGTTCCCGGGTGATGATCCCCGCCCGAGATCCCGTCGAAGAAATAGGGCTCGGTGTAGAAATGCCCTTGGGGCAGCGTCTCGGCGTTCGAGGCCAGCAACGGTCCCGTCCAGCGCGCGTCCTTCATCGCTTCGCGCAGGCGCTCTGCTTTAGAGTCCGCCGCTGAGGCAGCGGTCGCGCACGTTAGCGCAGCAGCCAAGACGGGCACCGCGAGCTTCATCCCAATCCCTCCACACACTTCAGTTATGGAACGGGACTAGCAACCCGACACTGTCGCCGCTTCCGCATCCACGCTGTCAAACCCGGGGGAACAAAAGCAGACCTTTGACGCACCACGCCAATAGAATTCGTGAGGTATCCCATAAAACGAGCCAAGGTCCGCTTCGCAGCACGGCCGTGGCTGTCCGTCGAATAGGGATTTCGTGTCCCGCGATCCTGCTCAAAGCGATTAGCGAGTTCGAATAGGGGGGAAGCCGTGTTGCGCACGACAATCGTCTGCTGTCTCGCGCTCGCGGCATCCGCCTCATCAGTGCCGCTGGCAGCCGAGACGCCAATCCCGACCGCCGTCATTGCCGATCCGCCGCCCGATCCCGCGCATATCCCGCGAATGATCGTCGCGCCGATGCCGACCGGCGGCATCGCCATCCCGGCGATGTTCTACACCGCAGCCGACAGCGGGAAGCATCCGACGATGGTCATGTTCACGGGCATGCCGGGCGCGGAAATGAACAGCGACCTCATCTACGCCGTCCGCCGCGCCGGCTGGAACGTCGTCGCCTTCCATTATCGCGGCTCGTGGGGCAGCGGCGGCGAGTTCAGCCTGACGCATTGCATTGAAGATGGCGCAGCCGCCGTGGCCTGGTTGCGCAATCCTACTCCCGATGTCGCGCCCTTCGTCGATCCGGATCGGATCGTCCTCGCCGGGCACAGCTTCGGCGGGTGGCTCGCGGCCTACACCGCGGCGCATGATCCGAAGGTCATGGGCGCTGCGATGATCTCCGCGGCGGACATGGCGGCGCCTCCCGACACGCCGCGGGCCGATCTGGTCAAATATCTCGATGGTTGGGTTCACGTCGGCGGCATGCAATTGCTCAACGCGAAGGCCGACGACCTTGCGACTGAGGCGCTCCGCGACGGGGCAAGCTGGGACCTGTCCAAGATGACTGACGGCCTCGCCGGCCATCGTCTTCTGGTCATCACCGCCAATGACGGTCTCGGTCCGTCCGCCGACGCGGTCGCCACCGCGGTATCGGCAAAGCCGGACGCGAGGGTCACCAAGGTCCATTTCGAGACCAACCATGGCTATAACGACAAGCGCATCGCCCTCGCCGGAGCGCTCGTCACCTGGCTCCAAGGCCTGCCAGGGCCGCGATGATGCCGGGCCTCGTCGCTGCTCGCGACCGTTCGTCGACTAATTGCGCGTGGGCGAACCAAGGCGCTTGCCGCGCATGTCCGAAAGTTGAATCGTGCCGCGCTTGATCCGGAGGGGACCTTTTGTGACTCGATCCCGCATGCTTTTCGCTGCACTGCTCGCCGCCGCCAGCTTCCCGGTTCCGGCGCAAGCCGCTCCGGCGTCCGCCCCCAATCGCTATTTCACCGGCGCCGATTTGTTCAACCTCGAGGTCGCGACCGACCCGCAGATCAGCCCGGACGGGCGGACCATCGCCTATGTCCGCAAATCCAACGACATCATGACCGACAAGGCGCGCCAGACCATCTGGCTGGTCGACGTCGCAACGGGCCAGCAGCGTCCTCTTGTCGCCGGCGCTGGAACCTATTTCACGCCGCGCTGGTCGCCGGACGGCGCCCGCCTGGCCTATGTCGGGACAGACGGCGGCGCGCCGCAGCTGTTCGTGCGCTGGATGGCGAGCGGTGACAGCGCGCGCATCACCGGCCTGCCCGACAGCCCCGACAGCATTGCCTGGTCGCCCGACGGACGGCGCATCGCCTATGGCATGTTCATTCCCGATGACGGCGCGCACCTCGGCATGGCACCGGCCAAGCCGGAGGGCGCCAAATGGGCCGACCCGCTGCAGGTCATCGACGCGGTCACCTACCGCTTCGACGGCGCCGGTTACTTCAAGCCGGGCTACACCCAGGTGTTTTGGGTTCCGGCCGACGGCGGCGCTCCGACGCAACTGACCTTCGGCGCGACCAATGCCGGCGGCCCCGTCGCCTGGACCGCCGACAGCCGCGCGGTCCTGTTCAGCGCCGACCTTTCCAAGGACTGGGAGCGCACCATCAACGAGAGCGAAATCTATCGCGTGAGCCTCGATGGCGGCGCGCCGGTTGCGCTGACCAGCCGGCGCGGACCGGATGCTGCGCCGGCAGTATCGCCGGATGGGCGGCAGATCGCTTATGTCGGCTTCGACTATGACGGTCGCGCGTCGCAGCAGGCGCAGCTCTCCGTGATGAATGCCGACGGGTCAAACCGCCGCGTGCTGACGGCGAACTTCGACCGCAACGTCACCAACCCGGTATGGGCCGCGGACGGCCGCTCGATCTACGTCCAGTATGACGAGCGTGGCAGCAATCGCGTGGCCCGGGTCGGCCTCGACGGCTCGGTCCGCGACGTCGCGACCGGCCTCACCGCCAGCGGCCTCGACCGCCCCTACAGCGGCGGCGAGTTCAGCGTTTCGCGCGGCGGTGCTGTAGCGGTGACCGCCGGCGATCAACTCCACCCATCCGACGTCGGCATCGCGTCAGGCGGTTCGGTTCGGCGATTGACCCATCTCAACGAGCAGCTGTCGGCCAACGTCATGGGCCAGCCACAGAAGCTCAATGTTGTCTCGACCTACGACCAGCGCCCGATCGACGCCTGGATGATCATGCCGCCCGACTTCGATCCGGCGAAGACCTATCCGCTGATCCTCGAGATCCACGGCGGCCCGCAGGCAGCGTATGGGCCGGCCTTCTCGACCGATCACCAGCTCTACGCGGCTGACGGCTACATCGTCCTCTACACCAACCCGCGCGGGTCGACCTCTTATGGCCAAGCATTCACCGACCTCATCGAGAAGGATTATCCCGGCCACGATTACGACGATCTGATGAGCGCGGTCGACGCGGCGATCGCTACCGGCCACGTCGATCAAAACAATCTCTTCGTGACCGGCGGCTCGGGCGGCGGCGTTCTCACCGCCTGGATCGTCGGTAAGACCAACCGCTTCCGCGCCGCGGCGAGTCAGAAGCCGGTGATCGAGCTTGCCAGCTTCGCGCTCACCACCGATTTCGCGGCCGCCTTCACGCCCGGCTGGCGCAAGGAGCGGCCGTGGGAAGACCCGCAAGGCTACTGGAAATATTCGCCGCTGAGCCTGGTCGGGAACATCAAGACGCCGACCCTCGTCGTCGTCGGCAGCGACGACTACCGCACGCCCGTCAGCCAGGCAGAGCAGCTCTACATGGCCCTGCAGCTGCGCAACATCCCGACGGCACTGGTGAAAGTGCCCGGGGTTGGACACGGAGCGATCGCGTCGAGGCCCAGCCAGGCCGCGGCCAAGGCGAGCGCGATCCTCGCCTGGTTCGACCGCTACCGGGCGAAGACCGTGGCGAGCTCGGTACCACTGGGACAAGGAACTTCCGCGGTCACCGCCCGCTAGCTATCGCGCCATCGCAACCTTTTTGCCTGCCGGCCGTCCTAGGCCGGCGGCGTTCGCACCGCTTTGGGGAGAGAAGTGAAGTGAAATCCTGGCTGTTGGCGAGCACGCTCGCATTTGTCTCTATCCCGCTGTCCGCCGCCTCGACCGACGGCTTCGACCCGCAGCGGCTGTCCCAGCATGTTCAGACGCTCGGCTCCGACGCATTCGAGGGCCGCGGCCCCGCCACCCGGGCCGAGACCAAGACCGTCGCCTACCTTTCGCAGCAATTCCAGGAAGCAGGCCTGGAGCCCGGCGGCGATCTCGTGAACGGCCGGCGCAAGTGGACTCAGGACGTGCCGCTGCTTCAGTCCGACCTCGTCGGCGATCCCGCGGTCACCGTTCAGACTCCGGCCGGCGCGATGCGGCTGACGCAGGGCAATGAGATCGCCGTAAAGTCACCGACGAATGGCCAGAGCCAGATCAGCCTGGCCAACGCCCCGCTCGTCTTCGCCGGCTACGGCGTGTCCGCGCCGGAGCGCAACTGGGACGACTTCAAGGACCAGGACATGCACGGCAAGGTCCTCGTCGTGCTCGTCAACGACCCCGACTTCGAGGGCGGTGAAGGCGCTTTCGGCGGCAAGGCGATGACCTATTACGGCCGCTGGACCTACAAATACGAAGAAGCCGCGCGGCTCGGCGCTGCCGGCGTCATGATCGTTCACGAGACCGCGCCGGCCTCCTATGGCTGGGCGACGGTCAAGAACTCGAACACCAACACGCAGTTCGACATCGTCCGCCAGAACCCGACGGCATCGCACACGCCGTTCGAAACCTGGATCCAGCGCGACACCGCGGTGCAGCTGTTCAAGAATGCCGGCCTCGACTTCGAGGCGGCCAAGCAGGCCGCCAGGCGCCGCGACTTCCAGCCGATCGACCTTAAGTCGACGGTGAACGTCGCCGCCACCGCGAAGATTGCGACCATCACTTCGCACAATGTCGTCGGTATCCTGCCGGGCAAGAAATACCCGAACGAGACGGTGCTCTACACCGCCCACTGGGACCATCTCGGGATCGGCAAGCCCGACGCCACTGGCGACACCATCTACAATGGCGCGATCGACAACGGCACCGGCCTTGCCCAGCTGATCGAGCAGGCGCGCGCCTTCGCTCACGGACCGCGGCCCGATCGCTCGGTCGTGTTCATGGCCGTCACCGCCGAGGAGAAGGGCCTGCTCGGCAGCGAATATTACGCGACCCACCCGCTCTACCCGCTCGGCCTCACCGCCGGCATGATGAACACCGACGTGCTCGGCGTCCTCGGACCGACGCGCGACTTTACCGTTCGCGGCAACCAGAAGTTCGGCCTGCTCGACATCCTGGTTGACGAAGCCGCCAAGCGCGGCCGGCGCTACACGCCCGACCCGCATCCGGAGACCGGCGGCTTCTACCGCTCCGACCATTTCACGCTGGCGAAGGTCGGCGTGCCGGCGCTCAGCTTCGGCTCGGGCCAGGACCTGGTGAATGGCGGCGTCGCCCGGGCCGAGGCGTGGTCGGCCAACTATACTGCCACGATGTACCACCAGCCGGCCGACGAATATTCGCCGGATTGGGACTTCACCGGGATCGCCGCCGACGCCGCCTTGCTTCATTCGGTCGGCTTGCGGCTCGCCAATTCGCACGACTGGCCCAACTGGTCCGCCGACAGCGAATTCCGCGCCGCCCGCGACCAGAGTGCCGGCGAGCGCGGCGAAGCTCCTGCGCCCGCTTCCGCCCCGGCTCAAACGCCCCAAAAGGGAGAGCGCGGTTGAGCGAAACGCTCGAGCCCGCCCTTCCCGATCATCTGGATGAGCAGGCCGAGCGGCTGATGCACCGCCTGTGCGACCAAGGCCTGACGGTCGCCACCGCGGAAAGCTGCACCGGCGGGATGCTGGCCGCGCTGCTGACCGACATCGAGGGTGCGGGCCGCGGCTTCGACCGCGGCTTCGTCACCTATACTAACGAGGCGAAGGCCGAACTGCTCGGCATCGACCGCGAGGTGCTGGCGCAGAATGACGCCGTCTCCGAAACCGCTGCGCGGGCCATGGCGGAAGGCGCGCTCGCCCGCTCGGTGGCAGCGATCGCCGTCGCCGTCACTGGCTTTGCCGGCCCCGGCGCACCGGACCAGGAGGAGGGGTTGGTGCATTTCGCGCTCGCCCGACGCGGTCAGCCAACTCGGCACCGCGAAGAGCATTTCGGTCCGATCGGCCGTGGCTCGGTGCGGGTGAAAAGCCTGAAAACGCTGCTGGAGATGCTTGAGCACGCGCTTCAAGGGGAGTAGTTCGCTTTTTGTTCTCACCAAGGAGTCGCGCAATGGCAGACCTGACCTTCTACACCCATCCCCAGTCGCGCGGGCAGACGATCCGCTGGATGCTCGAGGAAGTCGGCGCGCCCTACGACGTCGAAGTGCTCGATTACGGCGCCACGATGAAGGCCGAGCCCTATCTGTCGATCAACCCCTTGGGGAAGGTCCCGGCGATCAGGCACAAGGGCAAGGTCGTGACCGAGGTGGCGGCGATCTGCTGCTATCTCGCGGACGCCTTTCCGGAGGCGAACCTCGCGCCCCCGCCGCCCGAGCGCGCGGACTATTATCGCTGGATCTTCTTCACGTCGGGTCCGGTCGAAGCGGCGTTCAGCAACAAGGCGGCGGGCTGGGAACCGACCCCGGAGCGCCAGCGTATGTTCGGCTACGGCAATTTCGATCTCGCCATCGACACGTTCGAGAAGGCGATTGCCGGCAAGGACTATATCGCGGCGGACCATTTCACCGCGGCGGACCTGTTCGTCGGTGCCAACGTCAACTTCATGCTGGCGTTCAACCTGCTCGAGCCGCGCCCGGTGTTCGTCGACTATGCGCGGCGGACGACCGACCGTCCGGCCTACCACCGCGCCAAGGAGCTCGACGCGCAGTTGATCGCCGAGATCCAGGCGCGCCAGGCGCAGACCCCGCAGCCGGCCTAACTCGCTCGTCATTGCGAGCGCCGAAGGCGCGTGGCAATCCAGGCTCGCGCACTGCTGGATTGCTTCGCTGCGCTCGCAAGGACGGAGGCCGCAATGGACGACACCACCCGCCAACACGGAATCACCCTCTACGACCGGTTCACTCACGAAGGAACCGACCGCCGCGCGTTCATGGCGGAGATGGTCAGGATCGCCGGTAGCGTCGCCGCGGCGGAGATGCTGATCGCGGGCATCGCCGCCGCCCCTGCTGCGGCCGCGCAGGTTCCGGAGAACGACCCGCACATCTTCACCCGCACGCAGACGCTGGCCGGAGGCTACAAGGCCTATGTCGCCGAGCCGCGGACGCGCTCGCTCAAGGCGACGGTGCTGGTGATCCACGAAAACCGCGGCCTCAACGACCATATTCGCGACGTCGCCCGACGGGTCGCGGTGGCGGGCTATCGCGCAGTGGCTCCCGACATGCTTTCGCCCTCGGGCGGCACGCCGGCGAACGAAGACGCGGCGCGCGACGCGATCGGCAAGCTCGATCTCGGCAAATCGGTCGACGACGCCGTGGCGTTCGTCGACGAGCTCGCCAGATCGAGCCGCGGCGGCAAGGTCGGAGCGGTCGGCTTCTGCTGGGGCGGAGGGTTCGTCAATCGGCTCGCGGTCGCCGCGGGCGGGAAGCTGGCTGCAGCAATTCCCTATTACGGTCCTGCGCCCGATCCGGCCGAAGCCCCGAAGGTCGAAGCCGCGATGGAGTTCCACAACGCCGGCCTCGACGAGCGCGTGAACGCGACCTCATTCCCGTGGATCGCAGCGCTGCGAAATGCCGGCAAGACGGTGAAGTTCTTCCTCTACGACGGCGTCAATCACGCCTTCAACAACGACACCTCGGCCGAGCGCTACAACAAGCCGGCCGCCGATCTCGCCTGGAAGCGCACGCTGGCCTTCTTCAGGCAGCACCTCGGCTAGGCCCGACACCCGGAGCAGTAGAGCCAGCAGACGTTCTCGACGATCCGATCGATGAACGCATTATCGAGCGGCCGCGCCGAGATGAACTTGCGGAACCAAAGCGGCCCGGCCGCCGAAGTGAACAGCTCTTCGCGGTCGATGTCGTCCGGCAGGTCGCCGCGCGCGATCGCCGCCGCAAACATCGGTTCGAGTTGCGCCATGCGCCCGTCGAAATAATCGCGCGGATAGTCCGCGTTCGGATCGGCCTGCATTCGCGCGGCGATCGCCATAACCGCCGGACCAAGTGGGCTGTCAAGCGCGTCCGCGAGCTTTCGAAGAACCGACCGCAAGTCCCTTTCGAAGCTGCCGCTCAGGTCGGCAACCACGTCGTCCCCGGTCTTGGCGACAATCGCATCGATGATCGTCGTCCAGCGGTCGGGAAAGCGGCGGTAGAGAGTCGAGCGCTGCACGCCGGCCCGCTCGGCAATGTTGGCAAACGTGCAGGCCGGGAAGCCGCCCTCGATCGCCAGCTCGATCACGGCGTGACGGACACGTTCGGTCACGTCCGCCGTGCGCCCGCCCGGCCGCTGATTCACACTTCGCTTGCCAACTGTTGACTCCATGACACTCTTCTACTAACGCACCATTTGTTGCATTAACAGGGTGCACTCCCGAATGTCCATCAAAATCAAGCGGCGCGCCGCCGGCGCGCCGTTTTCGTCGTTATTGTACGTCCGAATATGAGCGTGGCCGGCGACCGGCCGCGCGTGTTGATCACCGGTGCCGGAGACGGCGCCGGCTTCGCGTGCGCCTGCGCGTTTGCGGAGCGGGGCGCGGAAGTGATCCTGTGCGACATCGACGGCGTGGCGCTGACGCGCGCGAACGACTTGGTAGATGGCTTTGCGCGCTACTGCGACGTCGTCTCGGAGGCGAGCATCGCCGTGTTCGCCGCGGAAATCGCGGACACCTTCCCGTCCCTGGATGTCATCGTCAACGCGGCAGGGCGGGGCTATGTCCGCTCGCTCGGCATGATGCGCGTGAGCCAAGCCCTTCTGCCGCTCGTCCGCCGCGCTCGTGGGCGCCGTTTCATCCTCAACGTCGCGCCTGCGGGCGGCTTCGCCCTGAAGGAGTCGATGTTCCCATATGCAGGCTCCCGCGAAGGCTTCCAGCGGCTGTCCGACGCGTTGTCCGACCAGGTGGTCGGCACCGGCATCTGCGTTCTCGCCGTAACTCCGAGGCGGCGGCTCAATGCCCATCCGCCGGCGAGCGATCAGCCCTATTTTCTTGAACGCGCGGATGACAGCGAATTGGCGGAACGGATCGTTCGCACCGTGGCCGCTTCAAGGCCCGGTTGGCGGCATCATCGAGTGCAGCCATTCAATCGCCGTGCGTAAGACACGTTTGCGACCCGCGAGCTTTACCGGGAAGTCGGCGTGCCGACACTTCGAAGGTTATTTCTCCCGAAACGACACAATCTCCACGATTTAATCCGCCAATTCCTTGACTTCTTCGGTTTGCCGGTCAGCATCGCGACTCTTGCTCGGGCAAGGTAACGGAGGGAAATCAATGGGTTTGCGTAAACTTGGGGCACTTGTGCTCGGACTCGCACTGGGCCTCATCGGCACCAGTCCGGCCACGGCGGCCAGCAACGTCGCCATCGAACGGAGCGGTAATACATTTCACAAGGCGGCGTGTGCGCACGGGCAACCGTTCGGAAGGGCGCGCTGCTTCGCTCATGTCGTCACCGACTCGGCGGGTCGCACCAAGACCTTCCAGCCGACCGGACGACCGAACTTCAATTTCACCGGTTACACCCCGGCGGACCTGCGCGCCGCCTACAAGCTCACCGGCAGCGGCAGCTCCGGTTACACGGTCGCGATCGTGGACGCTTACGGCTATCCGAATGCGGAAGCGGACCTCGCGGTATATCGCGCTAAGTACGGGCTGACTCCCTGCACGACCGCCAACGGCTGCTTCAAGAAGGTCAACCAGAGCGGCGTCGAGGGCAATTACCCGGCGACCGACGTGGGTTGGGACCAGGAGCAGGCGCTCGATCTCGACATGGTGAGCGCGGCTTGCCCGAACTGCCGCATCCTTCTCGTTCAGGGGACGGACGCATTGGTTCAAAATCTTGCGGCCGCGGTCAACACCGCTGCCGGGCTGGGCGCGAATGCGATCTCCAACAGCTACGGCCTCGCGGAAAGCAGCGGCCTCAGCAGCTATGACAGCGCCTATCATCATCCGGGGCTGGCGGTGACCGTAAGCACCGGTGACTCCGGCTACGGCGTGCAATTCCCGGCCAATTCCGCCTGGGTTACGGCCGTCGGTGGAACCAGCCTCAGCAAAGCCTCGAATACCCGCGGCTGGAGCGAGACCGCATGGAGCGGAGCCGGCAGTGGCTGCAGCGCGATCACTAGCAAGCCGACCTGGCAGACCGACGCGCTGTGCGCTCGTCGCACGGTTGCCGACGTCTCCGCGGTTGCGGACCCGAACACCGGCGCTTCGGTATACGGACCGACCTCGTCAACCGCGAGCGGCTGGATGATTATCGGCGGAACCAGCCTGTCGGCACCGTTCATCGCCGGTGTCTACGGCGTCAATGGCGGTACCGCGAACTCCGGATCGGACCCGTACGCTCACTTGGGCGCACTGTTCGACGTGACCAGCGGGAGCAATGGTCGCAACTGCGGCAAGACCTACTTCTGCACCGCGGGCGTGGGCTATGACGGCCCGACCGGCCTCGGAACGCCGAACGGCTCAGCGGCCTTCTAAGCGTACGAAAATTCAACTTTGGGGGGCGTCCGTCCGGGCGCCCCCTTTCTTTTAAGTCAGCACCTTTTCCATCCGCACCAGCGGCACCCGAACGCCATCGACCGGCGCGCTCATCACCGGGTCGACCTGGACGTAGCCGCAGGCCTCGTACAGCGGCACTCCGGCCATCGTCGCCATCATCGTCGCTTTCCCGAAGCCGGCGCGCACTGCCGCTTCCTCGCACAGCCGCATGACCAATCGCCCGACCCCCTGCCGCGCAAAATCCGGGTCGGTGTACATCGCCCGGATGCGGGCGGCGTCGATCGCCGGGTCGAGCGCGTCAGGCTCCCGCGAGACCATGCTGTCGTCGCCGCCGTAGAGGGTCGAGCGCCAGCTCCAGCCGCCGCAACCGGCAATCCGGCCCTCGCACTCGATCACGAAGTAGGTCCCGTCCTTAATCAGCTGCGTGTCGAGCCCCATTACACTATGGCTCACCCGCACCTGAGCCGAGGTGAGGAAACCGGTCTGCAGCGTTGCGATGGAACGGCGCATGACCTCGCGCAGCGCGTCGAGGTCATCGAGGCTCGCCAGGCGGTGGGTAAAGCCCGCCATCGGCTCAATACCCTTCGACGTCCCCAAGGTTGAGGCGCGGATCGATCGCCCCGTACAGCGTCTGACTGCCCAGCGGCTTCGCCCCGATCGCCGGCGCGCCGACGAGGATCGCGGCGACCTGGTTGCCGTAGTCGATCGGCACCACCTTGTGGCCCATCGCCTCGAGCCGCGCGACGGTGTCGGCGCTCAGGGCGAAGCGCTCGTAGCCAATCTCGTCGGGCAGCCATTGGTGATGGACCCGCGGCGCATCGACCGCTTCGGTCACCGTCATCCCGAAGTCGATCATGTTGCTGATCGTCTCGATCACCGCCGACGGGATGCGGCTCCCGCCCGGGGTCCCGACCACCATCGCCAGCTTGCCGTCTTTGGTGACAATGGTCGGAGTCATCGACGACAACGGCCGCTTGCCCGGCGCGACGGCGTTGTTGGGACCTTCGACCAGGCCGTACATGTTGGGCGCGCCGGGCTTGGCCGAGAAATCGTCCATCTCGTCGTTGAGCAGGATCCCGGTTCCCGCCGCCGTGACGTGCGCGCCGAACCAGTCGTTCAGCGTATAGGTCAGCGAGACCGCATTGCCCTGCCGGTCGACGATCGAGAAATGGGTCGTGTTTTGGCCCTCCCCGCTACCGCCGATTCCGCCGAGGCTCGCCGACGGTGTCGCGCGATTGGGGTCGATGCCTTGGCGAAGCGCGGCGGCGTAACCCTTGTCGATGAAATGGGCGGTGTCGACGGTGACGAAGCTGGGGTCGCCGAGGTTCAAGTTGCGGTCGTGGTAAGCGCGCCGCATCGCCTCGGTCAGCAGGTGGGTTCCCGCCGCCGAGTGAAACCCGAGCTCGCCGATCGGATAGCCCTCGAGGATGTTGAGCGTCTCGCACAGCACGACTCCGCCCGAGCTGGGCGGCGGAGCGGAGATCATGTGATAGCCGCGGTAGTCGCACTCGAGCGGCTTGATCTCACGCGCCTTGTAGGCGGCGAAGTCCCTGGCCGCGAGGATCCCGCCGCCCGCTTTGCTCGCGGCGACGATCTTCGCTGCGATCGGCCCTTGGTAGAACGCCGTCGGACCGCCCCTGGCAATCGCCGAGAGCGAACGCGCGAGGTCGGTCTGGACCAGCCGCTGGCCGGGCTTCCAAGCCTGTCCATGGTTGAGGAAGATCGCGGCGCTTGGGCCGTCCTTGCGGAACTCGTCGGCCGCATCGGCGAGCATGTCCGCGTCGCCCTGGTCGAGGACGAAACCTACGCGCGCCAGCCGGATCGCATCCGCCATCAGTGCCGCGCGCGGCCGGGTTCCGTAGCGAACCCGCGCGAGCTCGAGCCCGGCGACCGTTCCGGGCACGCCGACGGCGAGATAGCCGCGGCGGCTGCGCTCGGGCACGGGATTGCCGTTCGCGTCCTGGAACATGGTCGCGGTCGCCTTCGCGGGCGCCGTCTCGCGGAAATCGACGAAGGCGGTGCGGCCGTCGTGGAAACGGACGGTCATGAACCCGCCGCCGCCGAGATTTCCGGCCTCGGGGAAGGTCACCGCCAGTGCATATCCCACGGCGACGGCGGCATCGATCGCATTGCCGCCGGCTTTCAAGACGTCGATCCCGGCCTTGGAGGCAAGGCGGTGGGCGCTGACGACCATGCCATGCTCGGCGCCGACGGGGGTCGGGGACGCAGCTTCGGCTGCCGCCGGTATGGCAAGCGCGAAGGCGGCAACTCCCGCCAGCATCAAATCAAGTCGCTCGCCAATCATTTTTACCTCGCAAAATCGGGAGCAGACCGTCCGGCCAAACATGATCACCCGTCAAGCGCTCAAACTTGTGATCGAATAGGAAAAGGCCGCCCCTTGCGGAGCGGCCCCTTCCCCTTCTCGATCACTCGTTCTTAGCCGCGCTGACCCTTTTCCACTGGCGGAGGAGGGGGCGGCGGAGGCGGGGGAGGCGGCAGCGCCGCGACCGGACAAGCCGCGCCAACGGCGACCATGCTGCCGTCCGCGCAGGTCTGCATTGGCGGCGGCGGCGGCGGCACGAACGCCGGCGGCGGCGGTGTCGATCCGACGAACGGCGCGAACTTTGCCGCAAGACGGACGTACCACATGCCGCCGTTGATCCCGAATGGGCCGCCGAGGCGCGGATAGATCTGGCCGAAGTCGGTGGTCCCCGTCAGCGGGAAGACCGGGTTGATGTCCTTCGTGCTCTTGATCTTGTCCGGGTAGGTATTGAACAGGTTGATCGCACCGACCGTCACGGTGAAGCGCTGCGCGAACGTATAGCTGAGGTCGACATCGGTCGTGAACTTCGCACCGAACTTTTGCGCTTCGATCCCGACGTTGTCGGCATCGACAACCGTCGGGTAATCGACGGCATCCATCCACGATCCGTAATAATTCTCGCGTGCGTTCAAGGTCCATGGACCCCGCGCGAAGCTGCCGGACAGGGTTGCCCGGTGGTTCGGGGCAAGGTGAGCGACGTCGATGATCTGGGCCCTGTTGATCACGAGCGGATCGAAACTGGTGACCTTCGACTTGTTGTAATTGTAGGCGAGGGTCATCGACAGGTTGCCGTCGAACAGCTCGTGCCGCCAGGTACCGACCACGTCGATACCCTTGGTCGACGTATCGAAACCATTGGTGAAGAAGTTGACCGCACCTTCGGCGCCGACCGCGGCAAGCGCCGGCTCGAGGAGGATGTCGGCCGCGTGCACCGTAAAGTTCTGCGTGATGCCGATGCGGTCCTTCACCTTGATGAGGTAGGCATCCGCGGTGAGGGTCAGCGTCGGTGTCGGCTTGATGATGATGCCGGCGCCGTAATTGCGCGATTTCTCCGGCTTCAGAATGTGCGCGCCGAAATATTGCGCGATCGGGCTATCGACCGGGTATGTGCCCGTCTGCACCTGGACGCCGCTGACGAAGTTGGTCGTCAGGATCTCGTCATGCGACTGGCCCGGCGACGGTGCGTGGAAGCCAGTACCGATCGTGCCGCGGAGCGAGACCTGCGGAGTGACCTTGTAGAGCGCATTCAGCTTGTAGACGAAGCTGCCGCCGAATGAATGATAGTGCTCGTACCGTCCCGCGAGGCCCATGCTGAGCGCGTCGGTGATGTCGGCTTCGGCATCGCCGTAAACGCCCCAGCTCCAATCGCTCCAGCTCCCGGCGGCTTCCGGGCTGGTGCCTCCATAGCCGCTCGCGCCCGGGCCCTTGGCCGCGGTGCAGACCGCGCCAGGTGCGGTGCAGTCGGCGCTTGTCCCGACCAGCGCGTAAACCCCGGGCGAGACCTGCGTATAGAGGGGGTGCGGCGTCGCATAAGGCCCGGCGCCGTAGGATTGCACGTCGCCCGCGGTCTGGCCGTAGGTCTCCTTCCGATATTCGGCGCCCCATGCCAGCGTGAGCGGGCTCGCGAGACCGACGTCGATTGGATAGGTCATGTCGAGGTTGGCGTTCTTCTCCTTCTGGCTGAGCGTGCCGAAGTCGAATTCCGTCTGCGAGTCCGGCCCATAGGTGGGGCTCAGCGAATGGTTCATCGACAGCGCGAGCGTGTTCTTGGCGAGCGTACCCGACAGGTCCCAGGTCAGTCCCCCGCCAAGCTCCCCTTTCCAGCCGACCGTCCCCCACCGTTCTTTGGTGATTCCGACGAACCGCGGCAGGAAGCCGGCGGGATAAATGGAGGCGAATAAGAAGGTGTTGCTATCCTGGACAAACCCGCCGGCGGCGCAGGTTGCGCTACTCGCCGGGCACGGGGTCAGATAATATGGGGTAGAGAAAGCGCTATTCGGACCGAAATGGACGGGATTGCCGTCGACATCCACCGCATCGCCGCCGATCGGCGAGCGGTAATTGAAGCTTTCGTCCGCCTTGTTGTAGGCGGCCAGGCCGGTCGCGTAGAGCTGGCTGTTCTCGGTGACGTCGATCCCGGCGTTGACCATCCCCTTCCAGCCGTGCGCCGGCGAAGAGCCCCAGATTTGCACCGGAAGCGGAGCATTCGGCAGCTGGTCGGCAAGCTCTGGATGCTGCTGCGCGAAGATCGCCGCGATCGGACGCTGCCCGCCGCGGCTGGTGCCGTCGTCCTTATACCATTCGCCGGCGACGTCGATGAACCCCGTCGCGCCGATTCCGACGCCCACATTGCCGGCGACTTGGCGGCTCCTGCCGCTATCGAGCTTGGTGTGGCCATGATCGAAGGTCTGGCCATAGCGCGCCTGCAGGTCGATCACGTTGCGGTCGTTGCGCATGACGAAATTCATGACGCCGGCGATCGCGTCCGAACCATATTGAGCGGTCGCGCCGTCACGCAGCACTTGAAGGTTCTTGATCGCGATCGCGGGGATCGCCGAAATGTCGGGACCCTGCGAACCGAACGACAGGCCAGTGTCGCCGCCGGTATAGACCTGGACCAGGGCGGAGCGGTTGAAGCGCTTGCCGTTGATCTGGACCAGCGTTTCATCGCCGGGCAGGCCGCGCAGCGAGGGCGCGCGAACGAACGTCGAAGCGTCGGAGATTGAGTTCGTCGGGACGTAGAATGACGGCACGATGTTCTTGACCGTATCCAGCAGGTTCGCCGTCGGCTGGCTGGTCAGTTCCTGCGAGCTGATGACGTCGATCGGCGAGGCCGAGTTCGTCACCGTGCGGTCGGTACGGCGGGTACCGGTGATGACAATTTCCTCAGTTCGCACCGGAACGGCTTGCGGCGCGGGCGCAGGCGCCGGCTGGACATCCGGAGCCGCGGGCGCATCCTGCGCGGCGGCCGGAGTGGCGATGATCAGCGATGCGAGAGAAGCGGTCGAGACGAGAAGCGACCGGCGGAAGTGCGTCCGAGCGTTGGTCATAGGAAGTCCCCCCAAAAGACCTCGCAACGCCTTTTTTGCGCTGCAACAACAGCATGATTGATAGCCGTTACAAGTCAACAGCGCTGTGCATCCGCCGGCATATGTGACGGGTCCGTGACAAAATCATCACACGAACCAAAGACAATGGCCCCAGCGCGACCACATCGCCGGAGATGAAAAAAGGGCCGGAGTTTCCTCCGGCCCTTCGTTTTTCGGCTGCTCGAGCGTCTAGCGGCGGTCGCCCATGAAGCTGAGCAGGAACTGGAACATGTTGATGAAGTCGAGGTAGAGCGTCAGCGCGCCGAGGATGACGGTCTTCCCGGCCATCTCCGTGCCCTGCACGTAGAAGTACATGCTCTTGATCCGCTGCGTGTCGTAGGCGGTGAGCGCGGCAAACAGCAGCACGCCGATCGCGCTGATCGCCAGCGCCATCGCGCTCGACTGCAGCAACATGTTGAGCAGCATCGCGACCAGCAGGCCGACGACGCCCATGATCAGGAACGTGCCGAGCCCCGAAAGGTCGCGCTTGGTGGTGTAGCCGTAGAGGCTGAGCCCAAGATAGGCCGCCGTCGTCGCGAAGAAGGTCTGCGCGATCGAGGCCCCGGTATAGGCCAGGAACAGCGTCGACATCGACAGCCCCATCAAGCCGGCGAAGGCCCAGAACAGCAGCTGCAGCGTCCCCGTCCGCATCCGCTGCGCGCCGAAGCTCATCGCGAACACGATTCCGAGTGGCGACAAGGTCACGATCCAGCCGAGCGGGCTGAGGCCGCGGCCGGTGGCGCTGATCAGCACCTGCCCGGCATAAGGCGCGAACAGCAGCGCGACGATGCCCGTCAGGAGCACGCCCGACGCCATGTAGTTGTAAACCGAAAGCATGTACGACCGCAGGCCCGCATCGCGGGCGGCGCGTGGAACACCTACCGTGGCGGTATTCACGCCGGTCGTTTGCGGGTCTTGCCAATTGGCCATGTCATCTCCTTTGCCGGGGGCCAAAGTGCCCCTTGCACCCTGAATATATCGTGGATGCGCCGGTTCACTTCAAGCGAATCCGGCACGCCATTGCTCTTGCTTCGTCTCGGTGCGACAAACGACCCATGTTGGGGCGGCTCCTGCGATGGGCGGGAATCCTGGCCGGCGCGGTGCTTGTCACGCCGGCCGGAAGCGTCGCGGCCGCGCCGCAAGCGCCGCGCATCGTCGCCGTCGGCGATCTCCATGGGGATTATTCAGCTTGGATGGACATCGCCCGGGGCGCCTCCCTGGTCGACGCGCAGAACCACTGGGCCGGCGGCCGAACCATCTTCGTCCAGCTCGGCGACATTACGGACCGCGGCCCGGATTCGCTGAAGATCGTCCGCAGCCTGCAGCAGCTTCAAAGCGAGGCGCCCCGCGCCGGCGGCCGGGTCGTCGTCGTGCTCGGCAACCACGAGGCGATGAACCTGCTTGGCGATTTCCGCTACACGACGCCGGGCGAATATGCAGCGTTCGTCGATGCCCGCTCCCCGGCCCGCCGAGAGCAGCTCTACATGCGCCTGCGCAAGCAGCTCGAAGCGACCGCCCGCGCCGCCAATCCCGCGGTCACCCCGTCGCAGGTGCGCGATCGCTGGCTGTCGCAAACCCCGCTCGGCTGGGTCGAGCACCGGCAAGCCTGGAGCCCGTCCGGTGAGCTCGGCCGCTGGGCCCGGCGCAATCCCGCGGTGGCCAAGGTCGGCGACAGCTTGTTCGTTCATGGCGGCCTCAGCGACGAATATTCCCGGCTCACGATCGACCAGGTCAACGCCCGCGTGGCGCAGGCGATGGCCGTGGCGCAGGCGGGTCCTGGCTCGGTCCTCGAAGATCCGCTCGGTCCTTTATGGTACCGCGGTCTTGTGGGCGCAGACGCCGACGCGGCAGCGGCGCGGGCGGCGACCCGAACGCCCACCTTGCCCCGCGATCAGGAGCTGGCGGCGGCCCTTCAGGCCGATGGGGCCAAGCGCCTCGTGATCGGCCACACGCCGAGCCTGGCCGGCATCGTGATCAGCGCCGACGGCAGGCTCGCCCGGATCGATACCGGAATTTCTCGCTACTACGGCGGACCGGTCAGCTGGCTCGAAATCGTCGGCGACCGGATGACCCCGCACACCGTCAGGAGGTCAGGACAATGAGGAACGGCATGCTGTCGGCTGCGGCCGCTCTGGGACTGGCCGGCACCCCGTCCGCGGCTACTGCCCAGGCATCGTCGCCCTTGTTCGCGTCGAACGATCTCATTCACATCGCCATCGCCGCCCCGGTCACCACGCTGATGCGCAACCGCGCCAGCAGCCAGCCGGTAGCCGGCACCCTCACTGATCCGGCGGGCCAGCCTCTTCCGGTCGCTCTTTCAATCAGGAGCACGACGCGGCGCAACGCCGAGGTGTGCGATTTCGCGCCTCTGCGGGTCAATTTCACGGCGCCGCCCTCCCCTAATTCCCTGTTCGCCGGCCAGAGCAAGCTGAAGCTGGTCACGCACTGCGGCAGCGCCCCCGGGGCCCAGCAATATGAGCTGCTCGAATATGCCGCCTACCGGATGCTCAACCAACTCTCGCCGCGCAGTTTCCGGGTCCGCCTTGCGAGCATCGATTACCGGGACGGGAACGGCCGCCCGATGGTCACACGCTACGGCTTTTTCATCGAGGACCTGAAGGACGTCGCCCGCCGCAACGGCCTCAGGCCGGCCCATGCGCCCGAACGAATCCCGGCCGCGGACCTGAGCCCGTCCGACTCCGCGCGCTACGCGCTGTTCCAACACATGATTGCCAATCATGACTGGTCGATGCGCGCCGGCGCCGCGGGCAAGGACTGCTGCCACAATGCCGAGATCATCGGCACCCTTACCCCCGGCGGCGCGATTCCGATCCCCTACGACTTCGACTATTCCGGGTTCGTTGGCGCGCCTTATGCGGTTCCGCCGGCGCAGATGAGCATCAGCAACGTCAAGCAGCGCTTCTACCGGGGATTTTGTGCGCACAGTCCGCAGGCGATGGTGGCGGCACGGCAATTCCGCGCCGCCCAGCCGCAGATGCTCGCCGTGCTTGCCCAGACGCCGGGGTTGGAGCCGCGCGTGCAGCAGCGCGCGGTGTCCTTCCTCAACGGCTTCTTTACCGACATTGCCACCGACGCCGACGTATCGGCCAAGGTGTTGAAGCGCTGCGCCGCCTAAGCCGGTTCGACCGGCTCGGCTGGCTTGTCGGGTGACTTGGCCGCCTTGACCTTGGCCTGCGCGGCGATGTCATTACCGTCGTAGTCGGCAAGGTAGCGCTTCATCCCTTCGCGCTCGCCATATTCGGTCAGCCACAGGACCGCGAAGGTGTAGTTGAGCGCCATGCTGATCACGGCGGCGAGCTCGACCGCACCGATGCCGGCCGACAGGCCGATGGCGACCGCGAGCAGGATGAAGATCGCATCGCCCGAGCTTTTGAGTGAGTTTCGGAAGCGCACCGCGCCGGCGATCCCGGCCAGCGCGAACGCGAGGGCGAGGGAGTTCTGGACGATGATGACGACGCCGGTGACGACCATCGGCAGGACCAGGATCGTGTTGACCAGCGACTGGTCGTAATCCTCGCCGCTGCGCACCGCCATGTAGACCCAGGTGACGGGCAGCGCCGCGAGCAGGGCGCCGACGATTGCAACGACCAGCCAAAACAGGCTCTCGCCCATGTTGCCGACATGCGCGGCGCGAATGGTGTCGGTGCCGTCGAGGGCACTCTTGCTCGGCTGGGTGATCAGTTGTTCGACCCCGCCAATCGGCAAATAGCCGCGAAGGTCGGGCCATATCTTGACCGCAATCAGGATGACCAGGCCGATGATCAGATAATAAGCCGTCAGCTGAACCAGCAATTTCGATGCGCGCATTACTTTCCCCCTGTCCGCGCCTCGCCCCCGGCGCAATGATCTGATGAACCTTACGTCAACTCGTCCTCGTCTTCGTGATCGTGCTTATGCTTATGCTTGTGTTTGTGCTTATGTTTTTCCGGGGGAGCTGAATAGCTCGGGATCGGTTCCAGCACTCCGTACTGCTCCTTGAACGGCTTATGCTCCAGCGGCGGCCACGGGATGTCGGCCAGCGAAAGCTCGGTGTCGGGCACGCGATCGAGGAAGTCGCGCAGCACCGTCAGGCGGCCGACCGGCTGGTCGTTGAAATCGACCAGGGTCCATGGCGCATAATCATTGTGGGTCGCGGCAAGCATCCGCTCGCGCGCCTGGGTGTAGTCATCGTAATGCGCGCGCGCCTTGATATCGATCGGCGACAGCTTCCACCGCTTCATCGGATTGTTCAGCCGGTTTTCGAACCGTTGCTCCTGCACCGCCTGGTCGCAGCACAGCCAATATTTGAACAGCAGGATGCCGTCATCGGCGAGGTGGCGCTCGAACTCCGGGGCGGCGTTGAGGAAATCCTGCGTCTGGTCGGGCGTGCAAAAGCCCATCACCCGCTCCACCCCGGCGCGATTGTACCAGCTGCGGTCGAACAGGACGATCTCGCCTTCGGCCGGCAAATGCTCGACGTAGCGCTGGAAATACCATTGCGTCCGTTCACGCTCGTTGGGACTCGGTAGCGCCACGACCCGGCATTGGCGCGGGTTGAGCACTCGGCGGAACATCTCGATCGAGCCGCCCTTGCCGGCCGTGTCGCGGCCCTCGAACAGGATCACGACGCGCTGGTTGGTCTCGGCGACCCAGCGCGCGAGGGCACTCAGCTCCCGCGCCATCGGCTTCAGGAGCTCGCTATAGTCCTTGTCGCTGAGCTTGCTTGGTCCGCTCATCGGGCGCCCCTCCGAACGGCGACGAATGTGGCACGGGCGGAGGATGATTGGAACTCCCCCGCCTCTGAACGATAATCACGGCGTGAAGAGGCTCCTCGATCCCGCCTTGCGCGTCCTGCTCACCGGCGTTCACGGGCTGCTGAAGATGAGTTGGCGGCTACGCCGGCCGCGCACGTTCGGCGCCCACGCGCTCGCGCTTACGCCGGACCGCAAGGCGATCCTCGTCAAGCTGCGCTATGCGCCCGGCTGGCGGCTTCCCGGCGGCGGCCGAGGCGAGGACGAGCACCCGCGCGAAGCGGTGCTGCGCGAGCTTCGCGAGGAAATCGGCATGACCGGCCACGGCGCGGTTCGGCTCGCCGCCGAGCTTAACGAAGACACGGACTTCAAGCGCGACCTCGCCTTCCTGTTCATCGTCGAAGACGTCGCTTACCGCCCCTCGCGCTGGTCGTGGGAGATCGAGCGCATCGTCGAGGCGTCCCTCGATGAGCTGCCGAGCGACCTGTCGCCACGCACCGCCGGCTGGCTGCGCGCGATCCGCACGAAGCTTTAGCAAGCGGCGCCGCGGCGGAGCGTGGAATGCCCGCGTGAATCGAGCTATGACCACAGCCCTCAGTTGGAACGCACGGGGGCTAGTCCGATGGATTTCGATACCGCCATTCTGCTCGCGATTCCCGGAAGCTTCCTGCTGTTTCTCGGCCTCGAAGCGGCATTCCCGTCAAAGCGCGAAATGCCGGCCATTCGCCACTGGCGCCTGATCGGGCTCGCCGGGCTTGCCGTGACCCTCCTCGTCTACGTCTTCGCACCGCTGCTGATCGTGCCTTACCTGCCGCCGATGGCGATCTTCGACCTTCAGGGCTGGGGGAATTGGGCGGCGATCCCGCTGTGGATGCTGACCACGTTCCTCGCTTACTGGGCGCACCGCACCATGCATTATTTCGACCTGCTGTGGCGCATGGGGCATCAGCTTCATCACGGCGTCGCGCGGGTCGACGTCAGCTCGGCGATGATCTTTCACCCGTTCGATGCGCTGGTCCAGGGCGTGCTCTGCGGCCTGCTTGCCGCGGGTCTCCTGCATTCGACCGCTCATGCCGCAGCCTGGGCCGGACTGTGGGGCTTCTCGGTTGGCGTCTACCAGCATTGGAACGTCCGCACGCCGGCGTGGACGGGCTGGATCATCCAGCGGCCCGAAGCGCATATGCTCCATCACGAACGCGACGTGCACGCCCGCAACTTCGGCGACATGCCGATCTGGGACCGGCTGTTCGGCACCTATGGCGCGCCGGTCGACCGTCCGGTGAAACTGGGCTTCGAGCCCGAACGGTCGCGGCGCTGGCTGGCGATGCTGGCGATGGTCGACGTCAACCGAACTGACCAGGTCGACGGACGCATCCGCCTCTAGCTAGCTCGCGGTCACGTCTTTCACATTGTCGTCGCTGTTGCGGTCGACATAGAAATTGTACGGGTCGATGCCCGCGAACGCCGGCTTCAGCTTGCTGTGGACCGTGATCTTCTGGACCCCGCTCCTGACCGGTTCGCGGCCCATGACGATCACGTCCTTGGCCGAGAACGCGCCGAGCCCCGGCCGAGCCGTGAACAGCCCGACCTCGATTGGTTCGCTGAGGCGGACCTTGGTCTCTTCGCCCTTGCCGCGGGCGTAATATTTGTCCGCGGCGATGGTCAGCGTGGTGGTCCAGCCATCGCCGTCCTTGCGCGTCGAGGCGTCGGTGACCTTGAGGTCATACAGGGTGATCTTCTCGAACAGATCGGTGATCAGCTGCTGCTGTTCCGGGGTCTTCGCTTCCTTGCGGAACTCGTCGATCAGATCGACCGACCGCTCGTAAGGCGCGCCCTTGAACCGGAAACGATCGAGGAACCGCGCCAGCGCACGGTTCACCGCATCTTCGCCCAGCCGCTCCTGCAGCAGGTACATGACCAGTGCGCCTTTGCGATAGTGGACGTAGGCCTGGTTCTCCACGCGCTCTAGCGGGACTTCCTCAACTGCTTCGCCTTGGCGCCCCTGCAAATAGTTATCGAGCTCATATTTCAGGAAACGGCGGATCTTGTCCGGTCCGTACATGTGCTTCATCACCATGAGGGCAGAATATTGGGCCAGCGTCTCGCTGGTCATCGTTCCGCCCTGCATGTCGGCGCCGATGACCTGGTGCGCCCAATATTGATGCGCCATCTCATGGGCGATGACATAAGTCGTGAAATCGATTTTATCCGGGTCATCGGTGTTGGCGTTGAAGCCGATTGATTCCGAATAGGGCATGGTTCCGGCGAAGGCCTGCGCGAAACTGTTGTAGCCGGGGAATTCGACGATCCGCGCATATTTGAACTGATAAGGCCCGAAGTGCGCCCGGTAATAATCAAGTGCCGCAGCCATTGCGTTCAGCATCTTGGGCACGTTCCAGTCGTGGCCCTTATGGTAATAGACCGACAGCTGGAGCCCGTTGTGATTCCGCGTCGCGACCTGGTAATCGGCCGACTGGATCGAGAAGAAGTTGAGGATGGGCGCACCGCTAATGAAGTGCGCGGTCCGGCGTTCGCCATTCGTAACGTCGGATACGCGGTTGCCAGGCGCGATCGGCGTCTGGTCGGCGTCGGTGGTCAGCGTAATGTCGGAGGTCGTCCAGTCGCTGCCGATATAGTTGCGAGCGGTCGCCGAAAGGTCCTCGAGTTTCGCCGGCCGCAACTCGGGCGCCAGTCCCTGCCGCCGCCGCTTGGCGCGATCGCTGAGCAGGTCCTGCTCGTTCATGCCGATCACCGGCGCGAATTGGAAATTGTTCGCAAAGGTTCCGTTCTCGATGATGTCCGTGTCCGGCGCACCCGCCTTAAAACCGCGGTGCCAGATTTGCGACGCAAAGGTCAGCGTGGCCTTGGCCCCCGGGGCCAGCGGCGTGTCGAACCGGTAAATCCGATACCCGAACTTCTTGTCGTCGGCGACCAGCCGGGCTCCGCTCAGATCGAGCCGACTGTACACCGCATCGAGATCGGTCTGCCGGACGTGCACGTCGCGGATGGGAGCGCTCGTGCGGTTGATGAGGTCATAGCGGCCGAGCGCGACCAGCCGCCGCTCCTTCGGATACAGCTGCACGTTGAGCACGACGTGCGCGATCGACGGTTGCGGCAGCTTCTCGTACTTGAGGTACTTGCGCTCATAGTCCGCCTGAAACTTCTCGAGCTCGTCCGACGTCTGGTAGCGGTTGAACTGCTTGACGTTGTGAAAGGCGTAGGCGCCGGTCGCCACCATCGCGACCGCGGCGATGCCGGCAAATGCAAGCGGCGTCGCCGTGGCGTAGCGGCCCATCTTCCGAAGGCGCACGCCAAGGCCGAGATCGGTCCCGCGCGGCCACAGCAGATGTGCAAGGACGGCCAGGACGACGGCGAAGCAGAGCCAATAAAAGCGGAAGACCGCGGCTCCCCACCAGAAACTGCCTGCGCCGACAAAGTCGCTCAGCGGCACGGCAGTCGAGCGTCCGTAATTATACAGCGGGTTGCCGTAGCCCATGTTGGCCAGGAAGATGCCGGCAACGAACCACACGAACAGGATGCCCCAGCCGACATATTTGTTGGGGCTCAGGACCTGGACGAACACGGCGAGGATCGCGGTCAGAAGCCCGCTGACCGCGGCCGGAAGAATGAACCAGGCAAAATATTCCGGAAGCCCGAGTGTCCGCGCGCCCTCAATCAGCTGATAGACGATACCGGCGAGCGCTGCGGCTAGATTGACGACCAGCAGCACGACGAAGATGGCGATCATCTTCGGCACGGTCATAACCCAGCTCGGGACGGCAGTGGAATCGATGATCTCGTTGAGCTTACGGTCGCGCTCTCGCCAGACCAGCTCACCGCCATAGAAGGCGGCGATCATCAGGAGGAAGATGGTCGAGCCACCTTCGACGCCGGTGATGGTCGCAGATAATGTCGGGTGGTCCGACGTTCCGTAGAGGGATGGTGAAATCGACAGCGTCAATCCGGTGAAGGCCATCGCCAGAAGCGTGATGACGATCAGTCCCGGGCTCGTCAGAACCTGGCGGAGCTCGATCCGAATCCGGGCCATGAACTGGATCCAGCGCGATGGCCGAGCTGTGGCGGCAACAACCCGCTCACCGTGGAGCGCTGGAGCAACTGCCGCTTTTTTCTCTGCGCGTGCCTGACGCTTCGCCAGCTTGCGCAACCGACGCTTCGAAGGCGCTCGCTCGGTCATCGAGAAACGCCACACGGTGAAAGCCAGGAACAACAGTCCGAGCAGGACGCAGAAGGCGCGGTTGAACAGCAAGGTGCCGCTGAGGTCGATCAGCCGGGCGTTCAGCTCGCTCTGCGTCCAATAGCGCGTGGCCTCGCCAAGCGCGCCGGTGCCAAGCGGCTCCCAGCTGGCGAGCGCCTCGCGGTATTCGATCTTCGGGAAAAGAATGCTGGTGGTAATGAGATAGCCCATCACCAGAACGACCGCGCCGATGTAGGCGGCCATCATCGATCGCAGCAGTGTAGCCAGCGCGAACAGCACCGCGCACATGAGGAAGATGTTCGGGATCGCGAAGACCAGGAATGGCCAGGTGTAATAGGAAAGAAACTGCGGCCCGATCGTCTCGGGGTCGACCCACGGCATAAGCGAGCCGCAGTACATCCCGAGCGGTATCGTCAGATATCCGAGCCATGCAACGATGAGCCCGCCGACAAAGCGTCCGATCAGAATCTGTGAATTGGTGACCGCGGTGGCCCGGACGATTGGCGCGAAGCCACTGGTCTCGTCGCGCACGATCGCATTCGCCACGAACGCGGTAACGACGAACAGGTAGAAGAGAGAAAAGACTGCCGTCGTTACGGCAATCGCGTTCGGTGCATTCTCATGGACTCCGCCCGGCGTGCCCACGCTTACGTTTTGGCTTGCTGTGAGCCCGAAGCCCATCAGGAAGAAGATCGCAATCGAAACCCAGAACACCGGATTGCGGAGCTGATAGCGGATCTCGAATGCGGTGATTCCAAGCAGCATGGGTCGGGTCTCCGCTCAGGCCGCGCGGCGAAGCGTCGACAGGGTCGAGAAATAGACGTCCTCGAGCCCGCCCTCGACCTGCTCGAAGCCGCTCGGCTGCGTGTCGGAAAGGACGTGAACGATGGTCTGGCCGGCGAACATGCGGGTGGAGATCACTTCGTGGCTCTCCTGATATTTCTCGAGCTCGGAATGATCGATCGTCTTCTTCCACACCTTGCCGCGGGTCGACGCGATGAGGTCGGCGGGCTTGCCCTGCAATTGCAGGCGCCCGTTCGCCAGCACCGCCATCAGCGGGCACAAATCAGCGACGTCGTCGACGATGTGGGTCGACAGGATCACCACGACGTTGTCGCCGATCCCGGCGAGCAGGTTGAGGAAGCGGTTCCGCTCCTCGGGGTCGAGGCCCGCGGTCGGCTCATCGACGATGATCAGCTCGGGGTTGCCGATCAGCGCCTGGGCGATCCCGAAGCGCTGCCGCATGCCGCCGGAAAAGCCGGTGATCGCCTTGTCACGCACCGCCCACAAATTGGTCTGGTTGAGCAAGGTCTCGACGACGCTCTTGCGCTCGCCCTTGCCGGTGATGCCCTTGAGCACCGCCATCTGGTCGAGCATCGAATACGCCGAGACGCGCGGATAGACGCCGAAATCCTGCGGCAGATAGCCGAGCGTCTTGCGCAGCGTTTCGGGCTCCGCGAGCACGTCGATATCGCCGAACTTGATCGTCCCCGACGTCGGCTCCTGCAATGTCGCCACGGTCCGCATCAGGGTCGATTTGCCGGCGCCGTTCGGCCCCAGCAGCCCGAACATCCCGCGCGGGATCGAAAGGTCGACGTCGGCAAGCGCGACGGTGCCATTGGCATAAGTGTGCGAAAGGTTCGCGATTTCCAGCATGAAGTCCCCCGGCCTCTTGGGTCCAATTGGCGAAGGGGTTAGCGGGCGCCCGGAAACCCGGCAATCGACCGTTCGACGAG
The DNA here is from genome assembly GCF_000620665.1 of Sphingomonas sp. URHD0057. GTDB lineage: Bacteria > Pseudomonadota > Alphaproteobacteria > Sphingomonadales > Sphingomonadaceae > Sphingomicrobium. The sequence continues at coordinate 119,424 of NZ_JIAU01000006.1, forward strand.
CGGATGAAATTGCCGTTGGTCGGCCCGTCAGGCCCCTTCGACGATGAACATGTCGGTCGCGGCATTGTCGGTCCGCGCTGGGAGGATCCGCTGGTAGTCGGCGCTGTCATAGAAGACCCGCGCCGCCTCGACCGACGGGAATTCGATGACCACGAAGCGCTCGATGTCCTCCGCGCCCTCGAGCGGATGCACCGTCCCGCCACGGACGAGGAACCGCCCCCCATGGGCTTCGACGATCGACTGTGTCCGGCTGCGATACTCATCGTAGCCGAGCGGATTGTGAACGTGGATCGACGCGACGAGATAAGCGGCCATGCAACTTCCCTTTCACCCGGACGCCGCGGAATAAGCTATTGCGCGGCGCGATGCACCGCCTGTTCGTCGCCATCCGTCCGCCCGAAGCGATCCGCGACCTCTTGATCGACGCGATGGATGACAGCGCGGACTTCCGCTGGCAGGACGACGAGCAGCTGCACCTGACGCTGCGATTCGTCGGCGAGGTTGAGCGCCCGATCGCAGAGGATCTTGCCGCGGCGCTCGCCGCGATCCGGTCCGCCCCCTTCGAGATCCGAATCCACGGCACCGGCCGCTTCGAGCAGCGCAGCTCCGGCGCTCTGTGGGCGGGCGTCGAGCCGAAGCCGCCGCTCGTCGCGCTGGCCGCCAAGGTCGAGCGCGCGTGCCAGTCGGCCGGCCTCGAGCCCGAGCGCCGCGCCCTCCATCTGCACATCACGCTAGCACGGTGGAAAGGTCGCCGCAGCCGCGAGCTCACCGGCTTCCTCGACCGCACCCGCGGCCTCGGGTCGGAGCCGTTCGAGGTCGACCGTTTCGCTTTGTTCGAAAGCCGGCTCTCGCGCCATGGCGCGCATTACGAAGAGGTCGCGAGCTACACGCTATCTTGATTGACCGCTGCGCGAAGTCAGTGGTGAAATCCGCCGAATTGGTCATCTGGCGTCATTCAAAAGTGGATATTGGTTTGGGGCAAGCTGCGGACGAGTCAGTCCCTGTCCTCCATCGGAGACGTAATCCATGCACCGTCAACTGACCTGGTTCTCCCGAGCCGAGCGAGCTGCGACCATGATCTTCGCCGCACTTGCTCTAAGCAGCCTCGCGACCGACACGAGCGCCGCCCGGACGGACCCCACCATCGGCGGCGTCGTGATTCCACAGACACCCCTGGCGTTGAAGGCTGCTCAATTCGCGAAGCTTCATTCGCCTGAGTTCCTGTTCAACCATTCGATGCGGACCTACATTTACGGCGCGCTCGGAATGAAGGCTCACAATGTCCCGTTCGATGCCGAGACGGCGTTCGTCGCGGCGGCCTTGCATGACCTCGGCTTAATGCCCGGCTCCGCCTCGGCCCAGGGGTCGTTCGAGGTCGACGGCGCCAATCTCGCCGAAAAATTCGTGAAGGATAATGGCGGCTCCGAGCAGCAGGCGCGAACGGTGTGGAATGCGATCGCGATGCACGACGTCGGCCGGGCCTTTCAGTCGCATCAATCGGGCAATGCACTGCTCGTCGGCTATGGCGCCGGGACCGATGTCGACGGACCGGACCCCAAGGTCGTCACCCCTGAAATCGTTGCGCAAACGCTCCGCGCCTTTCCCCGCGCCGGCTTCAAGACCGGATTTACCGCGCTCGCGGTCGACCATTGCAAGCGCAAGCCCACCTCGCAATTCGGCTGGCTCGACGGGCTGTGCCGGGAAGTTGCGCCCAACGTCGATCGCGGGTCGGTCCGCGACGAGATCCAGAGCGCACCTTATGCGGACTAGTACGCTCACGGCGGCACTGGTTCTGGCGGGGGCCGCGCCGCACTCAATCTCTGCCGCGGAAGCGCCCGCAGACCTGGTCCGCGTCGGCGATGCCGCGATGAACGGCGCCGCCCTCCAGCCCTACGACAATCTGTGGCGTGTCACGGTCCGCCGCAACGATGGAAGCTCCGAGGACCTTGGCCTGTCGAGCGATCACGTTCGAATCCGGACGATTGATGGCAAGCCCTATCTGACGCGGGTGGAAGGTTCGACCAACGTCAACAGCAAGTCCCGTCCGCTCTCGAGCAGCTTCGACATGACGTTCAACGTGTTCGACCGCCAAACCATGGCGCCGATCCACAGCGAGGCATATGCGTCCGACGGATCGTACGTGATCCGCGATTTTTCAGGCCGGCACGTTGTCACGGTCACCGCCGGCGAACGCCCGGCCCCTGCCCAGCGAACCGAGATGGATGCCGATCAACCGGTGTACGACTTCCACGGCGGCATGACCGGCCTGCTCCTGGCCGCGCTTCCATTGCGGGCGGGCTATACCGCAACGCTTCCAGGGATGGGCGACACCGCGTCCGACCTCAATCTCATCCGCGTCGTCGGCCGCGAGCGGATCGATGCCGGCCGCCGCGGCAGGTTCGATTGCTGGGCCGTTGAGATCGGCGCTGCCCCGAGCCGGTCGACCTACTGGATCAGCAAGCAGTCGCCCTATGTCATTCGCGCAGCGGTGAAGTCGCCGCGAGGCACTGCTTACTGGATCATGGCCGATTAGCGAGCAGGTTCCGCACCGCCCTAGCGGCGCTCGGCGGCGGAGCGCCGCATCTCGGCCGCACCCCGCCGCATCTCGGCTGCGCCACGAACCATCTCGTCGGCGCCTTTCTCCATTTCCGGGATGGCATCGATCAATTCGCGGTCGGTGACGTGGCGGCCGCGCGCCGCCTCTTCGGCGATTTTGCGCTGGCGGTAGGCCGGATCGCGCAACTTGTTCGCTTCGTCGCGCATCCCCTGCGCACCGCGCAGCATGCCGTCCGCGCCGCGTTCCATGCCGTCGGCGCCGCTCCGCATCGACTCCGAGGCGCGCCGCATCGACACTTCGACGCCGCGCCGCATCCGCTCCGCCGCGCGCTCCATGTCGTGCGACGCTTCTTCGATCTCGCGATCCTCCGCGTTCGCCGCCGGCGCGATGGCCATCGCGATGGCAACGGGCGAAGCCATCGGCGCGATCGGAGCGATCGCCGGAAAGGCGGGCACCTTCATCGGGACGAATGGCGCAAAGTGAGCGATCGGCGCGCCATGCGGCGTCCTGATCGCGGGCATGGTCGGCGGGACTGCAATCGGCGCCCTTGGCGCAGTCCGCGCGGCTGTCGGCGTGGCGATCGCAATTTCAGAAACCGCCGCGGCAATTTTCGGGACCACGGAAATCCTCGGCGGCGCCTCAATTCGCGGCACGATGGTCAGCGCCGCGACGGGAGTCGCGAGACCGATCGCCGCCAGGCTCGCAACCGCCCTCCAGCCCGGGGCCTGCCCGCCGCGGTCCTGCAGCACACGGAGGATGCGCCGGCTCAGCGGCCCCGCGGCCATGCTGTTGGCGGCGGCGGCAAAGCCGCGCGGCGGCGCCGCGATCTTGACCAGCGTTTCCGCATAGCGCGCTGGCTCGATCGTCCGCACCGCTTCGGCGTCCGCCGCCTGCTCCGCTTCGTGAAGCAAGGCGCGTTCGAGCAGCCACACCAGCGGATTGATCCAGAACAGCGCGACGACGATGCGCGCGAACAGCAAGCTGGCCCAATCGCGACGCCGGAAATGGGCGATCTCATGGGCAATGACCGCATCCGCATTGCCGGGATCGGCGAGAACGTCGGGGCTGAGCAGGATCGTCGGGTGACGCCAGCCCCAGCTCATCGGCGCGCTCGTTCGCGGGCTGACCAGCAGCCGCACGTGGGTCGCCCCGGCCCGGCGAAGCGCGCTCGTCCATGCCGGCGTATCGACCGCGGCGGCAGTGGTCGCCCAGCGCCGCAAGGTTAGCACGCCCGCGGCGAGGCGCAGCAGGATCGCCGCGGCACCAACCAGCCACAGGATGCCTATCAGCTGATTGACGGAAATCACAGGCGCCGGGACGGGTTGCGGCGGCGACATTGCCGACAGCGGCTCCTGGGCCGTGGCAAAGGAAGCCAACATCTGCGGAGTCGCAGGGTCGGTGGCCGTGCCAATGGTCATTTCCAGCGGCGGCAGCAACAGCGACAGGGCCGGCAGCGCCGCCACGAACGCCAGGCCGATCAGGATCAGGCGCGATCGCTGCGCCGGGGAATGTCCTCGCGCGGTTTGCAGCAGCAACCATACTCCGGCGCTGATCGCGGCCGATTTCCAGGCCATCTCGAACAGGAAATGCGCGGTCATCACTTGCGCTCCTTCGCTGCGTCGATCGCGCGTTGCAGCGCTTCGACTTCGTTATCCGTCAGCTTCTTCGACATGCCGAGCAGCGCCGTCGCGGCGCTCGCCGGCGAGCCCTCGAAGAAGGTCTCGATGAATTTGTTCAACGCGCTCCGGCGCACCTTCGCGGGCTGCGGCACGGTGCTGTAAATGTAGGTTTGATCGTCGGCGCGATGCGTAACCAGCCCACGGGCCTCGAGCCGCGACAGCATCGTGCGCACGGCCGAATAGGATGGCGGATCGGCGAGCCTGGCGCGGATTTCGGCGGCGGACGCTTCACGCACGCTGCACAGGATTTCGAACAACTCGCGCTCGCGGCGCGGAAGCTTGTCGATCATCCGGCGACTCTCCTGCTACATTTGTAGCATGCCACACTTGTAGCAGGATGCAAGCCATTTTCTCTTGCCTGGCCGACAAAAGAAAACGGGGCGATCGCTCGCCCCGTTCCCCTCCTAACCGCTACCAGAGCCGGACGCGCTTTTCCGGCGGGATGTAGAATTTGGAATCCGGCCCGATGTTGAAGGCCTTGTACCAGGCGTCCATGTTGCGGACCGCGCCGATCACCCGCCAGCGATCGGGCGGATGGGGGTTGCTCGCGACCTGCGCCTTGACCGCATCGGGCCGCTGGTTCGCGCGCCACACCTGGCCGAAGCCGAGGAAGAAGCGCTGGTCGCCGGTCAGGCCGTCGATCACCGGCGCTTCCTTGCCGTTGAGCGCCATCTTGTAGGCGTCATAGGCGACCTCGAGGCCCGACATGTCGCCGATATTCTCGCCCATGGTGAGGTCGCCGTTGACGAACACGCCCGGCGCCGCCTCGAACGCCGAATATTGCTTGCCGAGCTCGGTGGTGAGCGCCTTAAAGCGGTTGGCGTCAGCGGCGGTCCACCAATCCCGGATCGCTCCCGTCTGGTCGATCTTGCGCCCCTGGTCGTCGAACCCGTGCATAATCTCATGCCCGATGCCCGAGCCGATCGCGCCATAATTGACGGCGAGGTCGGCGCTCGGATCGAAGAACGGCGCCTGCAGGATGCCGGCCGGGAACACGATCTTGTTCTCCTGCCCGCCATTGTACGCATTCACCGTCGCCGGGCTCAGTGCCCATTTCTGGCGGTCGACCGGTTGGCCGAGCTGGCTCAGCTGATACTGCCATTCGAAGACGTTGCTGCGCTTGACGTTGCCGTAGAGGTCGTCCGCCTTCATCGCGAGCTTCGAATAATCCCGGAACTTGCTGGGATAGCCGACCATCACGTCCATCTTGCCCAGCTTGACGAGCGCGGCCTCCTTGGTCGCGTCGCTCATCCAGCTGTTGGCCTTGATGTGGAGCGCGGCGGCCTTCTTCAAATTGCCGACGAGGTCTTCCATCATCGCCTTCGACGTGGGCGAGAAGTAGCGCTCGATATAGGTCTTGCCGAGCAGCTCGCCGAGGCGGCCGTCGACCTGGTCGATGCCGCGGCGCCACCGGGGCCGCAGCTGCGACACGCCGGACAGGACCTTGGTGAACTCGAAGCGGTTGTCGACGAAGCGCTTCGACAGATAGTTGGACGCCTGGTGCGTGACGTTGAAGCGCTCCCACGCCTTGAGCGTGTCGAGCGGCGTCGCGGCGAACAACGCCGCCTTCGCCTTCACCGCGCTATTGTCGCCGACGATGAGCTTGTCGGTGTGGATGCCCGAAGCCGCGAAATAGCTCGGCCAGTCGAAGCCCGGCGCATAGGCGGCGAGCTCGGCCATGGTCATCGGATTGTTGTTCTTGTCGATGTCGCGCAGGTCCGCGATCGGCCAGGTCAGCTTGGCCACCTCGGTCTCGAACGCGAGGATGGCGTCGGCCTGCTTCGCGGCGTCGGCCGCGCCCGCCATGGTGAGCGCGCGCTCGACATAGGCGCGATAGGCGTCGCGCTCCTTCTTGTACTTGTCGTCGAGATAATAGTCGCGGTTCGGCAGGCCGAGCCCGCCCGATCCAAGATATAGTGTGTTGAGGTTCGGGTTCACCGAATCCGGGCCGACGCCGGCGCCGAACAGGCTCGCTCCGAAATCGGCCGAGGCCTCGCCCATGAACCGGGTCAAGTCGGCCTTGTCCTTGATCGCCTCGACGCGGGCGAGGTCGGCTTTCAGCGGAGCGTCGTCGACCTGCTCGAGCCGCGGTTCGTCGAGGTAGCTCGCATAAAGCGCGCCGAGCTGGCCGTCCTTCGCGGCGCCGACGATGATGTCCTTCAGTCGGTCCTGGTTGCTGTTGTAGGTGTCGAAGAAGGTGCCGTTGCTCGACTGGTCGGCCGGGATCGGATGGGCGTCGAGCCACTCGCCGCTGGTGTAGCGCTGGAAGTCGTCGCCGGGCTTCACCGCGGTGTCGCGCGCCGACAGGTCGACCCCCCATTTGCCGAAGCTGACGACGGTAGGCGCCGCTCCGCTCGCGCCTTGCGCGATCGCCGCCCCCGCCAGCACCGTCGATGCCGCAAGCAGCACCGCCGCCGCCCGAACGAATCTGATCCCCGAACTCTGAGCCATGAAAAATCCCCGCCAATGCAATGAGATGAGCCGTGTGGCGCGCCACGGTTAAGCGCTCCAGCCGGGATCGACAAGCGTCCCCCGCCCATCGACGAACACTGGCAAATTCGCCGCTCCGCACCCATATGCGCAAAGCCGCGTTGACCGGGTGCGGCGCTCCACGCTAGACTAGAACATAAACGGAACGAAGCCGACCCGATGCTGACCCATATTTCTGTCAGAGGTGCCCGCGAGCACAACCTCAAGGGGATCGACGTCGATATCCCGCGCGAGAGCCTGACGGTCATCACCGGCCTGTCGGGCTCGGGCAAGTCGTCCCTCGCCTTCGACACCATCTATGCGGAGGGGCAGCGGCGCTACGTCGAGAGCCTCAGCGCCTATGCGCGCCAGTTCCTCGAGATGATGCAGAAGCCCGACGTCGAACATATCGACGGCCTCTCGCCCGCCATCTCGATCGAGCAGAAGACCACGTCGCGCAACCCGCGCTCGACGGTCGCCACCGTCACCGAGATCTACGATTACATGCGCTTGCTGTGGGCGCGCGTCGGCGTCCCTTACTCGCCCGCGACCGGGCTGCCGATCGAGGCGCAGCAGGTCAGCCAGATGGTCGACCGCGTGATGGCGCTGCCCGAAGGCAGCCGCCACTACCTGCTCGCCCCCGTCGTGCGCGGCCGCAAGGGCGAGTACCGCAAGGAGCTCGCCGAGTGGCAGAAGGCGGGCTTCCAGCGAGTCCGCATCGACGGCGTCTTCTATGCGATCGAGGAAGCCCCCGCGCTCGACAAGAAATACAAACATGACATCGAGGTGGTGGTCGACCGCATCGTCGTCCGCGAAGGGATCGAAGCCCGCCTCGCCGACAGCTTCGAGCAGGCGCTCAAGCTCGCCGAGGGGCTTGCCTACCTGGACCCCGCAGACGCGCCAACTCCCTCCCCCTCGATGGGGGAGGGTCGGGGTCGGGGTGGGGGTGACGGTGGAGACAGCCGCGCCTTTTCCGGAGACGTCACCCCGCCCCCAACCCCTCCCCATCAAGGGGAGGGGAGCCAGTTCAAGCTCGACTACGCACCCCCCGGCCGCATCCTCTTCTCGGAGAAATTCGCCTGCCCGGTCTCGGGCTTCACCATCGCCGAGATCGAGCCGCGCCTGTTCAGCTTCAACGCCCCGCAGGGCGCCTGCCCGGCGTGCGACGGCCTCGGCGAGAAGCTGGTGTTCGACGAAGATCTCGTCGTCCCCAACCACAACCTCTCGATCGCCAAGGGCGCGGTCGTCCCCTGGGCCAAGTCGCAGCCGCCCAGCCCTTATTACATGCAGGTGCTCAGCTCACTCGCCCGCGCCTATGATTTCGATCTCCATGTGCCGTGGAAGGACCTCCCCGAGGAAGCGCAGCGCGTGATCCTCCACGGCACCGCCGGCCGCCCGGTCACCCTCCGCTTCATCGACGGCCGCCGCAGCTACGAGGTCAACAAGCCGTTCGAGGGCGTCATCGGCAATTTGAACCGCCGCATGCTGTCGACCGAGAGCGCGTGGACTCGCGAGGAGCTGTCGCGCTACCAGGGCAGCCGCCCGTGCGAGGTGTGTCACGGCGCCCGCCTCCGCCCCGAGGCGCTGGCGGTGAAGATCGCGGGCGAGGACATCTCGCTCTCCAGCCGCCGCAGCGTCGCCGACGCGCTCGCCTGGTTCGCCGCGCTCCACACCAAGCTCACCGAGACCCAGAACGCGATCGCCGGGGTGATCCTCAAGGAGATCAACGAGCGTCTCGGCTTCCTCCACAATGTCGGCCTCGACTATCTCCACCTCGACCGCACCAGCGGCACCCTCTCGGGCGGCGAGAGCCAGCGCATTCGCCTCGCCAGCCAGATCGGCAGCGGCCTGTCGGGCGTCCTCTATGTCCTCGACGAGCCCTCGATCGGCCTCCACCAGAAGGACAACGACCGCCTCCTCGAGACCCTCAAGCGCCTGCGCGGCCTCGGCAACACCGTGCTGGTGGTCGAGCATGACGAGGAGGCGATCCGCACCGCCGACCATGTCATCGACATGGGCCCGGGCGCCGGCGTCCACGGCGGCGAGATCGTGTGCGAAGGCTCGCTTGCCGACCTCCTCGCGTGCGAAGGCAGCCTCACCGCGGACTACCTCTCCGGCCGCCGCGAGATCCCGCTCCTCGCCACCCGCCGCAAGGGCAGCGGAAAATTCGTCACGGTCCACGGCGCCACCGCCAACAACCTCGACAACGTCACCGTCAAGTTCCCGCTCGGCACGTTCACCTGCGTCACCGGGGTCAGCGGCAGCGGCAAGTCGAGCCTGACCATCGACACGCTCTACGCCGGCGCCGCCCGCGCGCTTAACGGCGCCCGCATCGTCTGCGGCCCGTGCGAGCGCATCACCGGCCTCGAGCAACTCGACAAGGTGATCGACATCGACCAGTCGCCGATCGGCCGCACGCCCCGCTCCAACCCCGCGACCTACACCGGCGCCTTCACCCAGATCCGCGACTGGTTCGCCGGCCTGCCCGAGAGCAAGGCGCGCGGCTACAAGCCCGGCCGCTTCTCCTTCAACGTCAAGGGCGGGCGGTGCGAGGCGTGCCAGGGCGACGGCCTGATCAAGATCGAGATGCACTTCCTGCCCGACGTCTACGTCACCTGCGACGTGTGCCACGGCGCGCGCTACAACCGCGAGACGCTCGAGGTGAAGTTCAAGGGCCACTCGATCGCCGACGTGCTCGACATGAACGTCGAGGAGGCGGCCGAGCTGTTCAAGGCGGTCCCCGCAATCCGCGACAAGATGCGCATGCTGCAGGAGGTGGGCTTAGGCTACATCAAGGTCGGCCAGTCCGCGACCACGCTCAGCGGCGGCGAGGCGCAGCGCGTCAAGCTCTCCAAGGAGCTGTCGCGCAGAGCCACCGGCAACACCCTCTACATCCTCGACGAGCCGACCACCGGCCTCCACTTCGAGGACGTCCGCAAGCTCCTCGAAGTGCTCCACGCGCTGGTCGAGCAGGGCAACACCGTGGTCGTGATCGAGCACAACCTCGACGTCATCAAAACCGCCGACTGGGTGATCGACCTCGGCCCCGGCGGCGGAGTCAACGGCGGCAAGATCATCGCCGAAGGCCCGCCCGAGAAAATCGCGGAAACCGCGGTCTCGGCGACGGGGCAGTATCTGCGGCCGATTCTGGAGCGGGCGAGCGTCAAGCCGAAGGTGGTGGAGACGAAGCCGGTGCGGGTGAAGCGCTCGCGCAGGGTTGCGGTCGACGAGAACGAACCGGACTTGATTCCGGCGAAGTAGGTTACGCGTCACCCGCTTGCATTGCCTATCGTTTCATCCAACAACAATGCCGCTCGGCTCGGGGTGAATGGGGAGAGCCGCACGTATGGCTGAGAGACCGCTGAAGTTGCGCGCCAAGACGCTGCGCCCTCACAAGGCGCGGGTCAGTGCGCAATTCGAGATTCGTAATGTCCTCGCCAACGATCCTTTCGTGTACGTCGACCTATGGTTGCGACGAAATCATCAGGAGGACGCGAGGTTCTTCTGGAAGCAGGCCGGCGCATTTTACAAGAGCGCTGAAACTCTTCCTTTGGAGGCAAAACCGCTTCTCCTATATTATTGTTTCATGAACGCAGTGAAAGCACTGCTGTCAGCAAAGTCTATACCCTTCAACCAACACCACGGCGTCGGCCAGGGAGATACGCTAGGTAAGTTTGTACTTAGCAACTATGGAATTGAGATACGGAACGCTGGCATTCTCCCCTCACTCTCCGGTTATTATAACGAGACAGAACCGAGTACTCGGCACAGCTTAGAAGACATTTTTTATAATCTTGTTCACATTCATCGAACTTACTGTCTCACGTATCCGCGGCGACGCGACCTTTTTCTTCCGCTGCGTGACGCCATGTTTGTCCGTGACAATGTCACAGGCAATACTAGGGTTCGTGCAGTCGTCGGCAGCGACGTAGACTGGCCGAGCTATCGTCGCGCCATGCCCGGAAATTTCACCCATTACTTGGAGGGCGCTGACCGGGTGGTCGAGTCCATCTCGACGGCGACTCTTTCGATCGCTGCAGTTCCCACCGCCGCAGACCTCACTCAAGTGGCCCACCTAAACCAAACGATTCGGGAGAGGGTGAAATACATCCGAGGCTCGCAGTCTCTGTGGTACCTCAAAACTGATAGCCCCAGCAGTATCGCGAGGGAGCAGCTCACACTAACCTTGGCAGCGATGCACCGTCTGAGTGAGTTGACCCGATATCAACCGAAACAGCTGACATCGCTGCTAGATGGACAGAGAAACTGGTTGCTTACCGAATTTATTGAGATGTCGCCCGCGCAGTTCATGGATGAGATCGCTGCCGAAATTACGGGCCACCAAATTCTAGTTCCGAATGTTCGCATCCCGGCCTGACTGTGAAGATATATCTTGCCTGCAGTCTAACGCATTTGCCCCAACAACATTTTGGAAGATATGTGTCCTACCTACACGCGTTGGCCGCGTCGCTCAGGGGCATCGGTGGCGTTGAGGCTGTCAAGTACGCGTTATTGGACAGCGATCCGCAGCTCAAGGAGCGCCCTCCTGAACGACGGGCCGAGCTTTGCTACGCGTGGGATCGGCAGATGATTGAGGACGCCGACCTCGTTGTTGCCGATGCAAGCTTCCCATCCACTGGAATGGGTGTCGAGCTTCAAATCGCCGAAGGGGCCGGCAAGCCGATAATCATGTTAGTCGGTGATTACGGGGATAATCGGGTACCTTCTCGCGAATACGAAAACCCCGACCATTCGCGACATCATTTACAAGTTGGTGAGGGCGTTGTTTCCCTCATGGCCTTAGGTGTCCCCACGATTTCACAGGTGATTCAATACGCTTGCGAGGTGGAAGCCATTCAAAAAGCTAGCGAAGCCGTCGCCCTCTTCGTTCGACCCAGTTAGGGTTACTTAGCTCGTAAACGAAAATAGCCCGCGATCTCTCGCGGGCTATTCCCTTGGTCCACCCTTGGAAACCTCTCCCGCCGAGGCGGGCTGTTGTCCGATGTACAAGGGGGCGAACTGCGACAGCTCTCGCAGAGCGCTGGACCTCAACTCATTGCCCGGTTCCTTCGACGTAGAACGAACCAACCACGTTCGGCATCGCCGCCTTCGGGTTATTTTGCCACGCGAACACGACCTCGACTGCGATCCCAGTTGCCGACGCGATGACGTACGTCTGACGCCATGCGCCGTTCGCGTCCTGGCCCTGCACCGAGAGGCCCGCCTCATCGATATACGTGAACCCGTTGTCGAGCCGACGGCCCGCTTGACGATTGGTCGTGATTAGATCGAGCAGGTCCTCAGTCGAAACACCGCGAGCAGCAGCCCGGCGGATGACCGCAAACCAAATCGAGTTCCAATACGCGTCGCTGTAAGGCAACGCGATACCGTCCACCTTGGCACTACGCGGCTTCGTGTGCGTCAGACTTGGCGGAGCAGCCGGGTTGAACGATCGCGGGGCATCGTTGCCGACGACTGCGAGCGCTCCGGTCGACGGCTCTTCATCCCCTTGCTCCAACGCCCTCACCGCACGCTCGATCACAGTCACTGGAGTGTCGATGAACGGCACCGCGTGCTTCTGCAATTTCGCGAACAAATCGTCCGGCAATTCAACTGAATATGGCATCTCAACCTCGCTTCTGACGCTCACGTACCGAGTCGCTGTAAGGCTGTCAAGTCTATAAGTCTACAACCATTACGGCCGCAAGCTCGCATTCATGCAGGATGCCACAAAGCTTATCCCGGTATAGCATACGATGACGAACACGATCCATTGCGTTCACTGCCCGTTGGTGTATTACAACACTAACTCGGTCGGAGCAGGGGATGATCGACATGACGCAGCAGCGCCTCGCGCGGATCGCCGGGCTGTTCTACGCGCTCAACTTCGTCCTCGGCATTCTCTCGCTGGTCCGGTTGAAGGCGGGCGATCAGGCCGCGTCCGACCAGATGATGCTGTTCGCGGCGATCGATTATGCAATCGTGGTGATCCTTCTCGGCCGGCTGTTCGAGCCTGCCGGGCGGGCGCTGTCCTGGGCCGTGGCCGCAGTCGGCCTCACCGGTTGCGCGCTGTCCGCCGCGGCTGCGCTCCATGTCTTTGCAGCGCCGGTCAATCCGCTCGCCATATTCGGCGTCTATTGCCTCGGCGTCGGAAGCTTGATCGTTCGGTCCCGCCTGATGCCGTCCGTGATCGGCGTGCTGCTCATGCTCGGCGGCTTGAGCTGGATGACCTACGCCTCGCCCGCCCTCGCGCACCGTCTCGTGCCGTACAGCATGGCACCCGGAGCGATCGCCGAGCTGATTTTCACCCTCTGGCTGCTGATCTTCGGCGTTCGGGCGCCCTCATCGCTGTCAGCCCCTAGTACCGCCTGATCCACCAATTCGGGCGGAGGTCACTGCCTCTCGAACACCAGCACCTGCGAGAATTTCTCGCCCTTCCGGTTGGTACCGTCATCAGTGATAGTCATGACCTTCCCGTCGGGCGAAACCTTGCGAATGGCGATGCCGACGACCTTGCCGCCGCGCTTTTCCTCCGACTTCACGGTCAGCGCATCGACCCTGACCGCGTTCAGCGTGTCGTAGTTCGCCGACCCCTTCATCGGATAGTCCTTGCCGTCGGTCTTGGACTCGAAGCGCACGCGCATCGGCTCGCCGTGGCCGCCGACGCCCACCCAATCCACGATCACGCCACCGCCCGGCGCGAGCCGGTAGGTCCGTGTCTGGCTCCGCCAGCCCGGCCCCGGAGTGAAGGTCGATTTCGCAACGTTCAGCTTCCACGTGCCGATTATGGGATTGCCCGGCGCACCCGCCCGCGCGCCCGACAGCGCGAGCCCCGCAACCAAACCGAACGACAGCAAGCGTAACCCCATCACGCCCTTCCTCCTCGCGTCAATGCGGCTGCACCTGAACCACCATCGGCGCAGGCGCACCGCCAACCTGCATCGGCGCTAGGGCGGCCACCGGCATCGCCAACGGCACATCTTCGTCGACAAAGCCCTTCACGACTGAGCCCATCGGCACCCGCGCACTCGTGCCGGTCATGAAGAAGCCCGCTGGCAAGAACACGATCCCGGAAACGAGCGCCGCTCCAACTCCACCGGCGACGCCCTTGTCGTCGAACGCTCCGCTGAGGCGGATCTGTCGTCCGTTCACGGTCACGTACAAAAGTCGCGCGGCCAAATGGCCCGATTTGCCCCACATGCCCTTGTTGCGGGCGTCGGTGATCTCACCCATCGCCGGGCTGCCGACCGGAATCACGTTCACGCCCTGGACCATCACAGCTTCGGACGTCTCGAGATGGAACCGGTCGCCGACGCGCAGCTTCTTGCCCTTGGTCGTGAGCTCTTCGCTGAGCCTCAGCGGAACCACCGTTCCGACCCGCAGGATCGCGTTCACCATCACCGGAGCCGCGATCGGCGGAGCGGGCAAGGCAGGCGCCGGTGCAACGATCAGCCCCTGTTCCTGCTTGGCTTGTTGGCTGTTGAGCGGCACCCATTGCGGAGCCGCCGCCGCAGCTGCGGCGACTAGGATACTCACGAACATAACTCACACTCCCCCGTTTCGACTCGCCCCCCGAGCACGAGCGTCGACGATAGACTGCCCCGCCCCGTTAAATTTGCAAAGGGCGATAGAGGGTTAACGTAAGACGGCAGGCTTCAACCCCGATTGCCATTGGCCGGAAACCCCGCCAGCATGCTCCTCAATCTGCGGGGGGAAGTATGTCGTATCGGAACGATGAAGAGGGTTATGACTCGGGTGGCGCCAAGAGGTCATTTTGGTACTGGCCGGCGCTTGACACATTAGATGACTCTTACTCTGTCGCCCGCAAATCATTCGGTGGATGGGTGTTGGCCGGGATGATCGTTTTAGGAGCGGTGGTCACCTATTTCACCGGCCTGAGTACGCGTGATCTCGCAACTCCTGAAACCGATCCGATGGGTGCGTTGATAGGCGAGTTCGTCGAGCTTCTGTTCGTCCTGTTCGCCTCTTATCGGATCATGATCGGACGCGGCTGGATCGTCTCGTGGTTCCTGCTCGCAATCTTTGCCGCCGAAGCGGTCATGAAGGTTCTCGGGGGGCATTCATTCGGCTGGATTATCTTCTACCTGGCGGTCGGATCGTCCATCCTCGCCGGCGCCCGCGCCTGCTGGGACATCCGGTCACGCCTCAAATTCGGCGAATCCGTCGCGACAGTTTTTGAGTAGGGACGCGTCAGCACCTTTTCGCGATATCCTCGCCCTCGCCCCGCCTCACAACGGCACCGGCTGCACGAAGCTCATCACCGCCGAGTACAGGTAGATCAGGATCAGCACGACGAGCGCCACGACGTTGGCGCGCTTGTTGCGCGAGAGGATGCAGGTCAGCATCGCCGAATATTGAAGCGCGTTCTCGAACCACACGCGCGTCGGGATGTCGTGAAAGCGCAGGATCGCGATCGGCGCCATCTCGATCAGGTCGCAGATGATCACCGCGCTCATCACCTGCCACGCGTGCTGCATGTAATGGGCGTCGAAGTCGGCCCCACTCAATTCCTGATCGCGCCTGCCGAACTCGGCGGGGAAGATCAGCGACGCCGCGAGATAATAAAGACCGCTGACCACGAGGCCAATCAGCAGGATGCCATATTGGGGGTTGAGGAAGCGCCGCGCGCCCCAGCCGAATTCCCAGAAGCTGGTCAGGTCGAGCATCACGAAGACGGCAAGCAATGGGGTCAGCCAGCCGAGGTGGACTACCCGCCGCTGCTTCAGCGCCCGCGCAAAACCGGTCAGCACCTCGACCAGGCTCAGCCCGAGAATGATCGCGAACAGCGAAAAGGCGAAATTGAATGCGTCCACCCGAGCCCCCTGCCGGGGCGCAGCCTAGTGAAAAGCCTGTCCTACAGCACCCCTTTTTATGGCTTACGACCGGGATCACGGCGACAGGATCAAAACCACGTATTGGACATGATCCCGAGCGCGTCGAACAACGGGTAGAGCAAGAGCTGGTAGATCAACGCCGCCATGTTGAGCCGGCGCCCCGGCAGGAAACAGACCGCCGCGACCCCGGCGCTGAAGGCGAGGAACACGATCCATTGGTTGCCATTGGCGAGCTGCGGGATGCCGATCGCCTGCTCCCCGGCCATCGCCAGCAGGTTGCAGATGTACATGCCGCCCATCAGCCACCGCCGGTGCTTGAAATAATAAGCGTCGAGGTCGGGCCAATGCTCGATGTCGTCGGGGAAGGCGAGCTGCGCGATCAGGTAATAAATGCCGAAGATGACGAGGCCCGCGGCAAGGCTGATGAAGCTGATCGGGATCGCCGACCGGCTCTGCCAGGCGATCAGCCACAGACTGGTGATGTCGAAGGTGATCAGCAGGCCGAGCAGCGGCAGCAGCCAGCCGATGCGGATCTTGTGCCGCATCTCCAGCGCCTTGCCGAACCCGCCGATGGTCTCGGCGAGGGCGAGCCCCATGAGCAGCCCGAACAGCGTGAAGACGAAACTGAATGCGTCCACCGAAGCCCCCTCTCCAGCCCGACAGCCTAGTAGAAAATCCTGTCCTACAGCACCGCTTTTGTGGCTTATCCTCGCCGATGCCTACGCATTCGAGTCGTCGCTTCCGTTCCCCCACGCCGCCGCGTCGCGCGTACGCTCGCCCACGGGGTTGGTAGGACCGCTGCATTCGCTGCGTTTCGCTTCCGTTACTGCGAACATTCGCGAAGATTCGAGGAAAACCAAATGCCCCGCCGCCGCGACCCTAGCTTCACCACCGGCCATCTCTGCCGCCTCTGCGGGGAGCTGGTGCCGTGGGGGACGATCCTGCGCCTGATCCGGGTCGATCCGGACACGCCCGGCTTCATGCTCAGCGAAAGCGCCTGCCACAGCGAATGCCTGGCGCAACACTTACGGCCCGAGGTCCCGCTCACCTTCCACCGCCACTGGAACGGCCGGGCGCCGATGCTCGCCGACGACGCCGACGTGGACGCGAAGCCCTGCGCCATGTGCGGTCAGGCGATCGCGCCCGACACCCTCGTCCGCCTCCGCGTCCAGCGGCCCGCCGGCACCGTCAAGGCGCCCGAGTTCGACGAGCAGACCCTGCCCCTCCACTTCGACTGCCTCGCCGCCGTCAGCACCACGCGGCTGTTCTGAACCGGCGGCCGAAGCGGTTTAGGCGGCCGTCGGCCCCTTCATCCTCGCCACCGCCGCCTCAAGCGTGTTGCGGTCGTTGCCGTACTCTTTGATCAGCGCCTGGACCTGGTCGTCGGTCAGGTCGTGCTTCTTCCCGAAATAGCGCACTTCGCTGGGATCGCTCGCCGCGACGCGGCTGCGGTCGCTCTGGGTGTTCGACATCCTGGCTCTCCTTCGACTGGGCGGCTGACGCTTATCCGGTGCTGGACCGGACCGTCCCCTGCCCCATACGCCTCGCCGATCCCGCCAACCAACGAAATGCGCCCAAGCGTGCCGCCGCCCCCGGAAAAGGCTGTCCTACAGCACCCTATTTGTGGCTTATCCTCGCGGATGGACCCGCTCCTGAGTCGCGCCCGCCCAATCCCGCATCGAAGGGCCAATGCCGCACCGCGAACGCATGCTCGTCACTGCGAACATTCGCGAACATTCGAAAGGGAACACCCATGATCTTTCGCAAATGGACCGGCCGGATCCGCACTGGGGACCGCGCGGCCTATGTCGCCTACATCGTCGAGACCGGCCTCGCCGATTATGCCAGCACCCCGGGCAACCGTGGCTACCAGATGGTCACGCGCGATCTTGGCGACGGCACCACCGAGGTGTCGACGATGAGCTGGTGGGAGTCGATGGACTCGATCCGCGGCTTCGCCGGCGACGAGCCGGAGCGCGCGCGTTACTATCCGGAGGACGACGCCTTCCTCGTCGAGCGGCCCGTGCACGTCGAGCATCACCTCATCGAGGCGGGCCGCGTGGCGGTCGAGATTTCCGCAGGGGGCGCTGCCTAATTCTGCGTTGGCAACTTGGACACGCCCCCGAAACGGTCGGCACGGCCTGGGCCCGCGCGCGTTTGTCATGTCGAACCGCCGCGGAGTGCCGCTTGCCGAAGGATCGCATCGTTGCCGTCGCCTTGCTGACCCAGCGCGACGTGGACTTGCTCGGTCCGACCTTCGAGCGGCTGTGGCCGGTCGACGACGCGCCCTGTTTCGCCGAGCTGCTGCGGGCGATCGACGCGGCCGAGCGCGAACTGCGCGAGGTGCGGGCGGAGATGCCGGCGCAGGTTTGATCTCCCGTCCGGCCATTGTTGTTTTAGGTTCATGCGACCGATTGGAGAATGCGCGCGTTCTGCACTGCACTGGCCCATTCCGGGCACAAGGAATTTTCCGATGATGAACCTGGCAAGATTCGCGGCGTCCGCGGCGGCGATCGGCGGCTTCGCGCTCCCGGCAGCCGCGCAGACCCCCTATCCCTACACGCAGCCCTACGGCCAACCTTACGCCCAGCCGTACGCGCAACCCTATGCCCAGCCCTATCCCGGCTATCAGCAGCCTTATGGGCAGAACGTCGTCGGCTCGATCATCGATCAGTTGCTCGGCAACCGCTACAACGTCACCGACCGCCAGGCGGTCAGCCGCTGCGCCAGCGCCGCCGTGGCGCAGGCCTCGGCACAGTACCGACCCAACGGCGGCGGCTACAACGGCCAAGGCTATAACGGCCAAGGCTACGGCGGCGGCTATAACGGCCAGGGCTATGGCGGCTATGGCAACGCCCGGGTGACCGCGATCACCGACGTCCAGCGCCGCAGCGGCGGGCTACGTGTCAGCGGCATGCTCGATTCACGCGGCGGCTACGGCACCTATGCCCAGCCTGGCTACGGCAACCGCGGCTTTGCCGCCGGGGGCGGCGACCTCACCTTCCGCTGCAACGTCGATTATCGCGGCGCGGTCACCAACGTCCGCGTCCGCCGCAACAACAACCGCTACTGACGGGGGCAGAAGCTAAGCGCGCGCCGCTCAGTCCTGCGGGCGGTGTGCGTTGTTCTTCAGGCGGGTCTGCCCGCGGGCCTTGAACGATTGCTGCAGCAGCCGCTCCGAGGTCTCCTCGGCCGCTTCGGGCGTCAGGGTGACGTCGACCTGGTCGGGGCCGTCGACATCAACCTTGCCGTCGACCGCTTTGACCTCGCTCGGATCGTGATAAACGGTGCGGTCTTTGTGCTGCATGCCCGATCAACTCGGTTTTCCGCCATTTGTTGCGGACGTTTCGGCGCCGCACCGGCCCGTTCGCTCAGCGCAGGCGGGCGATCAGCAGCTCGAACACCGCGGGATGGAAGCTGCGCTCGAAGCTGAGGCCGGCCTGAGGGCCCTCGACCCAGCGGACCTGGACCTCGAGCGGCTCGATTCCGGCGAAGCGGATCACGGCGCGCTCGCCGACCAGCGGGCGCTCGATCATCTCGGCCTTGCAGCCGTCGGGGGACAGATCGAACACCCGGCACTGATAGGCGTTCTTGCCCATCCGCCGCAGCCACACCTCGGCCGCGACCGACACCCGTTCGGACTTGCGCGGCTGGGCCGGGGTTTC
Source organism: Sphingomonas sp. URHD0057 (assembly GCF_000620665.1). GTDB lineage: Bacteria > Pseudomonadota > Alphaproteobacteria > Sphingomonadales > Sphingomonadaceae > Sphingomicrobium. The sequence continues at coordinate 138,649 of NZ_JIAU01000006.1, forward strand.
GGTCTTGATCGGGAAGCCGAGCCCGGCCTTGCCGTCCTTGACCCAGCGTACCTCGGCGTCGAGCGCGCCGCGGCGGAGCACCGACAGTTTGATCGCCTGGCCCGGCTCGAGCGGCGCATTGGTCTCGATTCCGCAGCCTTCGTAGGACAAATCGGTGACGGTGATTTCGTGGGTGATTCCGCCGGCCAGCATGACGTGACCGTCCATGCGCACGCTGCGCCGCTCGGCGCGCCCATCGAGCGCCCGAGCCGCAGGATTCGCAGCCGTCCAGTTCATCGAGGCGTCCACGAGCCTCCTCCACTGCCACGCCTTAGTCTAGACCGATGGAGGTAAAGGCGGATTTAACGGCGATGCTAGGTGTCGGCATTGTCGAGGTATCGCACCTCAAGGGCGCGGCCGTCGAGCAGGTACCGGCCCTCGCTGACCGCGAAGCCGTCGAGCAGGCGCGAGCTGACGCCGATCCGGCCGTAGCTTTCGCCGGTCGATTCCCAATGGGTGAAGCAGGCGCAGGTCGGACAATGATGAAGGGCAATCATGCGGTCGCCCCAGATGTAGGTAGCGGTCTCGCCGGTGACGCGGACGCTGCCGTCGTCGGGATAGTAAGCCATCAGCGACCCGATCTTCCGGCAAATGCTGCAATTGCAGCTGCCGAGCCATTCGGGCGCGTGCGGCACCTCGATGCGCACCGCTCCGCAATGGCAGGATCCCGTCATGCTCATCGCTCCATCTTACCGCGGAAATGACCGCATTCCAGCGTGTTTACAGCGATGAAACCAACCGGCGGCTTCGTCGTTGAACAGGCCAAACGCCGCTTTCGGGCGGCTGCAGAAACAGGGTTTGTGCGCGTGACAGGTTACAGGCTTTATGGCCTCGACGGGGTCCATAAGGTCGCGTCCGGCGAGTGGATCGACGCCGACAGCGACGAGGCCGCGATCGAGGCCGCGAATGAAGTATTTCGCGGTTCCGAGTGTGAGATCTGGCAGGGCACGCGCCTCGTCGCGCGCCTCGACCTTCGGCGCCAGCCCTCGAGATCCGGCTAGCGAACCTCGGCAACCGGCTGCAGCACCGCGCAGGCGATGCGCGGGCCGCTGTTGCCGCTGGGGTCGGTGACGTAATCGTCGGCCTGGCCGTGGATCACGAGAGCGGCGCCGTCGGCGTCGATGACCGCACCGCCCACTCCGACACCACCGACCAGGGTCGCCCCCGGCAGGGTGACGGTCGTGGCGAGCACGCCGTTGGCCGCGACCTCGACGTTGGGCAGGTCGCCGGCATGCGGACCCGCCGGATTGTTCATGCCGTGCTTGCGGGCGCCGGGGTTCCAGTGAGGGCCGGCGCTCGCGAAGTCGGGCGGATCGCAGCGCCCGACGGAATGGACATGGATCCCGTGGATTCCGTGCGGCAGGCCGATCGCGTCGATGCGGAAGGTGACTCCGCCCGCAGTTTGCCAGGCGCGGATGCTGCCGATCGACTGCCCGCTCGCGTTGACGAGCGCGACCGGCGTCCCGCCCGTCGGCTCGATGGGTGCGCACCCGGCGATGGTTGCGCCAACGAGAAAAACGAAGCACTTCACGCCAGGTCCAAACCGCAACCGCATTATCCTGTTCCTTCGCAACAACCGTTTGCCGTTAACGGGCAGGGAACGGTTTGACACGCGCGGCGGTTAGGATTGTTACGGATGCACATCGTCAACGCTCTAAAGGGGATCCCATGCGCAAAGTGATACTCGCTTTCGCCGTCGCCGGCCTGACCTTCCCGGTCATGGACACGCCGGCCGCGGCTCGGCCTCACTATTACCAAGGCAAAGTCTGGCGGGATTCCCACGGGAGGATGCGTTGCCATCGCTCAAACGGGACCACCGGCCTGATCGTCGGCGCCGCCGGCGGAGCGTTGGTTGGCCGCGCGATCGATACCCATGGGGGACGAGCCTCCGGCACGATCCTCGGCGCGGTGGGTGGGGCGCTGGTCGGCCGTGCGGTGGACCGTCAGCGGATGATCTGCCGCTAGCCGAGCCCGTTGTGGTGTATTGACACGATAATACACTCGGCATAACCTCCCGCGCGAACAGGGAGGAATAGAATGTACAGTCAACAAGAGCTCGACGATGCCGTCGCATCCGGCGCGATCACGGCTGAATCCGCGGACGCCTTGCGCAAATATATCGAAGGCCAGCGCGTTGCCGTAATTCCCGATGAGGAGCAATTCCGGCTGATCACCGGCTTCAACGATATATTCGTGTCGATCGCCGCTGCCATTCTGCTGGTCGCGGTCGGCTGGATCGGCCAGTGGATCGGTCAACAATCGGGGCTGATCGTCGGCGAGGACGGACCATCGTTCCTCGCGCCGCTGTTCGTCGCCATCTGCTCCTGGGGCCTTGCTCTGTTCTTCACCGCCAGGCGCCGCATGGCGCTGCCATCGATCCTGTTGCTGCTGAGCTTTGTCGGCGGCGTGGTCGTTACTGCCGGCTTCGCCCTCGCGTTTGGCATCGGCGACGAAGCCTTAGACAACAACCCGCAGCTTGGCGGCATTGTCGGCGCGATCTCGGCAGCTGTCGGCGCCGCCGGAGCGTGGTTGCATTGGCGTCAGTTCCGCGTGCCGATCACCATCGCCGCCGGCGCGGCGTCGGTCGCCGGCATCGCGGTCGGACTCCTCTACGCCGCGCTCGGGCAGAATGCCGAACAGGCGAAGGATCTGATCCTCGGCTTCATCCTGTTGCTCGGCATCGGCGTATTCCTGTTCGCCATGTGGTGGGATGGATCGGATCGGGAACGGCTCACGCGCCGGTCGGACGTGGCCTTCTGGCTGCACCTCCTCGCCGCACCGATGATCGTGCACCCGGTCTTCACGCTGCTCGGCCTGAACGACGGTAATGCGACGATAAGCGAGGGGCTGGTCGTGGTCCTGCTCTACGTCGCGCTCGGACTGACCGCGCTTGCCATCGACCGCCGCGCGCTCCTGGTGTCCGCTCTGGCTTACGTCCTGTTCGCGCTGCAGCAGCTGTTCCGTCAGTTCGGCGCGGTCGAGCTCAACGTCGCGCTGACGGCGCTGGTCATCGGCTCGTCCCTGCTGCTGCTCTCGGCCTTCTGGCACCAGGCCCGCGGCGCGATCGTTCGGCCGCTACCTGGATCGCTGCAGGCGCGGTTGCCGGTGCTCGATCGGATGGTCAGCCAACCAGCCGCATAAGCCGTCGCTCGAGCGGGGCCAGCACGGGCTGAAGCTCGTGGCCCCGCTTGAGGACGACGCCATGCTCGCCGACCAATGCGAATGCCCCTTGCTTCAGCCGAAGCGAGGGGCATTTTTCGATGCGGATCTCGGGGCGCTCGGAATGGCGCCGGAAAGCGGCAAATACCGCGACGTCCGGATCGATCCGCAAGGCATAATCGCGCCAGTGGCCGGCGGCGACCATGCGGCCGTAGAGATCGAGGATGCGGGTCAGTTCCCGGCGGTCGAAACTGGCGATTGGGCGCCGGTCCCTCAAATTGGGGAACGGCGCGATGACGCTCAAGCGCTTTTGACCTTGGGCTGGGGCTGGCGCGCCGTCTTCATGCCTTTGATCTCCTGACGCAGATCGTCGATCTCCCGCTCCAGCTCAGCGATGCGCGCCCGCACCGGATCGACATCTTCGCCACACGGCGTTCCGTAGGGGAGGAACCCGGGGCTGTAGTGGATGGAATCGACGGGAACCGCCTTAGCCGGGATACCGACCACGGTCTGGCCCGGCGCCACATCCTTGGTAACCACCGAGTTCGCACCGACCTTGGCCCCTTCGCCGATCTCGATCGGGCCGAGTATCTGCGCGCCGGAACCGATCACGACGCCATTGTGCAGGGTCGGGTGGCGCTTGCCGCCGACGCCGGTGGTCGGATTGGTACCGCCGAGCGTCACATGCTGGTAGATGGTGACGTCGTCGCCGATCTCCGCGCTTTCGCCGATCACGCTGAACCCGTGGTCGAGGAAGAAGCGCCTGCCGATCTTCGCACCCGGGTGAATGTCGATGTTGGTCAGGAACCGGGCGAGATGGTTCACCAGTCGGGCGATGAAAAACAGCCGTCCTTCCCACAGCCAATGGCCGAGGCGGTGAAGCGCGAGCGCCAGCACGCCAGGATAGAACAGCACGTCCCAGCGGGAGCGGGCCGCGGGATCGCGCGATTTGACGGAGTCGAGATACGCAATCAGGCCGGACTGCAAGCTTCGGAACCCTTTGCCGTTACATGAGGCCAATTTAAGTGAGCCCCGAGCCAAATACCAGCCGGTCGAGGCAATACCGCGAAGAGTGCTTGCCCGACGCCCGACCTTTCGGCACATCGCTCGCCTGTAACAGGGGCGAACTTACAGCCAGTTCCATGACATCGCACAGAACGAATTAGCGGAGAGCCGCATCATCTCCGCTTACAACCCACTATATTCGATCGCCGGCTTCCTGGTCGGCATGCTCGTCGGCCTGACCGGGGTCGGCGGCGGCTCACTGATGACGCCGCTGCTGGTGCTCCTGTTCGGTTTCCATCCGGCGACCGCGGTTGGGACCGACCTGCTCTACGCTTCGGTGACCAAGAGCGTGGGCACCGTCGTGCACCATAAGGGCCAGACGGTCGACTGGAAGATCGTCGGCGGGCTCGCGACCGGCAGCATCCCGGCCGCCGCGCTGACGCTGTTTGCGATGAGCCAATTGGGTGCGACGACCTCGCATAGTCCGCTGATCCTCAACTTGTTGCTCGGAAGCGCGCTCCTGCTGACCAGCTTTGCGGTTTTCTTCCGGCCGCGGATCCTCCGCTGGGCCGGCGATCACCTCGAGGCGATGGACGACGCGCGAGTCCGCCGCAGGACGATCATCCTTGGCGCCGTTCTCGGCGTGCTGGTGTCGATAACGTCGGTTGGCGCCGGAGCGTTGGGCACCACCGCATTGCTGATCCTCTATCCCAAGCTGCCGGTCGCGCGGATTGCCGGCAGCGACATTGCCCACGCGGTGCCGCTGACATTGATCGCCGGGATCGGACATTGGCTGATGGGCTCGGTCGACTTCACCCTGATGGGCGCGCTGCTGCTCGGCTCGATTCCGGGGATCATCGTCGGCAGCCTGCTCGGCAGTCGCTCCTCGGATGCCATCCTCCGCCCGATCCTCGCGGTGACCTTGCTGATCGTCGCTGTGCGCCTGCTCACCGCCTAGGGCTGGCTCCAATCGATCGGCTGCATTATAGCGGTCGTATTCATTGGTATTTCCGATTTAACATGACCGTCCACCAGCCAACCATCAAGCAGCTCCAATATCTCGTCGCGCTGCGCGAGCACGGCCATTTCGGCCGCGCCGCCGAGGCCTGCTACGTCACCCAATCGACCCTGTCGGCCGGCTTGCGCGAGCTCGAGACCTTGCTTGGCGTGACGCTGGTTGAGCGCACCCGCCGGGTGGTCCGGTTCACCGCGCTGGGCGAGAAGATCGCCGACAAGGCCGTTCGTGTGCTGCGCGAAAGCGAAGAGCTCGCCGAGCTCGCTCGCGCCGAAGGCCAGCCATTGCACGGCGAGCTCCGCATGGGCGTGATCCCGACGATCGCGCCCTTCCTGCTCCCGGCGATGCTGCCGAAGCTGCGCCGGGAATGGCCCAGTCTGCGCCTTTACCTGCGCGAAGAGACCAGCCAGGCGGCGTGCGAAGCGCTCCATCGCGGCCTCCTCGATTGCGTGCTGCTCGCGCTCCCCTACGCCTGCGGCGACGTCGATTTCGCGCTGCTGTTCGACGATCCCCTGTTCGTTGCCTTTCCACGCGGCGAGGCGCCGGCCGGCAGCGTCATCGATGTCAGCCAGATCGACGAGACCCGCCTGCTGCTGCTCGAGGACGGGCATTGTCTCAAGGACCATGCGCTGTCGGCGTGCAACCGGCCCGATCTTCGCGCCCACGCCTCGATGATGGGCACCTCGCTCCACACATTGGTGCAAATGGTCGACAACGGGCTCGGGATGACGTTCATCCCGGCGATGGCGATCGAGGCCGGAATCCTCGACGGGACCGAGGTCGACGCCAAGCCCCTGCGCTCGGACCATGGCTCACGCCAGATCGCGCTGCTGTGGCGCCCATCAAGCCCGCGCGAGAACGAGTTCCGAATGCTCGCGGCGGCGCTTCAAAGGATCATCCGCGAGCTCGTGCGGGCGGCGCAATCGCCGGCCATGCTCGAAGCGGTTCCCGAACCGGCCTGACTGGCCGCGGCGCCCCGGAGGGAGGGAGGAACGGAGCGCCGCGGCGGAGGTGCCTATTTGGCCAATTCGGGCTCGCGCGCCCGCGCCTGGGACGCGGCGCCGTTGGCCCGAAGGTCGAAGCGGTCGGCATTCATCACCTTGGTCCAGACGGCGATGAAATCGCGCACGAACTTCTCCTCGCTGCCCTTTTCGGCATAGACCTCGGCGGTCGCGCGCAACTGGCTGTTCGAGCCGAAGATGAGGTCGGTGCGGGTCGCCCGCCACTTCTCGTGCTTGCCCCCTCGATCGCGGCCGATGAATTCTTCATCGCCGCTCTCGTCGACCACTTCCCAGAAGGTGCCGTTGTCGAGCAGGTTGACGAAGAAGTCGTTGGTGAGCTGGCCCTTGCGGTTGGTGAACACCCCCAGCGGCGTGTCCTTGTAGTTCGCGCCAAGGACGCGGAGGCCGCCGAGCAGCACCGTCATTTCCGGCGCCGACAGGCCGAGCAGCTGGGCGCGGTCGATCAGCAGTTCTTCGGTCCGCACCGAATGCTTCGTCTTGAGGTAGTTGCGGAAGCCGTCCGCCGCGGGCTCCATCACCTCGAAGCTTTCGACGTCGGTCCATTCCTGAGTCGCGTCGCCGCGGCCGCCGGTGAACGGAACGCTGACGTTGAAGCCGGCGTCCCTGGCCGCCTTCTCGACCGCGGCCGTTCCCCCAAGGACGATCGCATCGGCCATCGACAAGGTCCCGCGCAGCTTGTCGATCCTGCCGAGCACGGTGGCGAGCTCAGCGGGCTCGTTGACCGCCCAGTCCTTCTGGGGTGCAAGGCGGACGCGGGCGCCGTTGGCGCCGCCGCGGAAGTCCGACTTGCGGAAGGTGGACGCCGAGGCCCAAGCGGCCTTGACGAGCTGCCCGATGCTGAGGCCGGCGTCGAGTATCTTGCCCCTGAACGCCGCCACGTCGGCATCGGACGGCGCGGCGCCAGCGGGGACCGGATCCTGCCAAATCAGGTCTTCCGCCGGGACTTCCGGGCCGAGGTAGCGGACCTTGGGGCCCATGTCGCGGTGAGTGAGCTTGAACCACGCCCGCGCGAAGGCGTCCTTGAACGCTTCATGGTCGTTGCGGAATTTCTCCGAGATCACGCGGAATTCGGGGTCCATCTTCAGCGCCATGTCGGCGGTCGTCATCATCGTCGGCACGCGCTTCGATGGATCGTGCGCGGCCGGCGCCATGTCCTCTTCGCGCTGGTTGATCGGCTGCCACTGCTGCGCGCCCGCCGGCGAGCGCACCAGCTCGTACTCATAGTCGAGCAGCAGGCGGAAGTAATTCTCCGACCATTGGGTCGGGGTATTTACCCACGCGCCCTCGATGCCGCTGGTGATGGTGTGCTCACCGATGCCGCTTTCGAACGAGCTCGCCCAGCCGAGGCCCTGCAGCGCGATATCCGCGCCCTCGGGCGCCGCATCGACCAGGCTCGCGTCGCCCGCACCGTGGGCTTTGCCGAAGGTGTGGCCGCCGGCGGTCAGCGCGACGGTCTCCTCATGGTTCATGGCCATGCGCTCGAACGTGATCTTGATGTCGCGCGCTGACTGCAGCGGGTCGGGATTGCCGCCCGGGCCTTCCGGGTTGACGTAGATCAGCCCCATCTGGATCGCCGCCAGCGGATGCTCGAGCTCCAATTCGCGGTCGGGCTGGATGCGGGTCTCCGCACCTTCGCTGACCCACTTTTCTTCCGCGCCCCAATAGACGTCGCGCTCGGGTTCGAAGACGTCGGGACGGCCGCCGCCGAAGCCGAAGATCGGTCCGCCCATCGATTCGACCGCGACGTTGCCGGCGAGGATGAAGAGGTCGGCCCAGCTGATGCTCGCGCCATATTTCTGCTTGATCGGCCACAGCAGCCGCCGCGCCTTGTCGAGGTTGCCGTTATCCGGCCAGCTGTTGAGCGGAGCAAAGCGCTGCTGGCCGCTGTTCGCGCCGCCACGCCCGTCGGCGGTGCGATAGGTGCCGGCGGCGTGCCAGGCCATGCGGATCATGAATGGACCATAATGCCCGTAATCGGCCGGCCACCACGGCTGGCTGTCGGTCATCAGCGCGGTCAGGTCGCGCTTGAGCCCCTGATAGTCGAGCTTCTTAAACCCTTCGGCATAATCGAAATCTTCGCCCATCGGGTCGGGCGAGACGCCGCCCTGATGAAGGATGTCGAGCGGCAGCGCTTCGGGCCACCAGTCGCGATTGGTGCGGCCGAGCAGCGAGCGGACGGTCGTCGGCCGATCGACCGGACAGCCACCCATTTCACCGGTTTTCGCGTCCATGTCCTGCCTCTCCCAAATTGGTGTTCGAGGCTGCTCTAGGCGCGCCGCCAAGGCGCCGGAAACGATTAAAGTTGGTCAGTCAGACGCGCAAAATCGATTAATCCGCCTCAATCCATGTGGCGCAGGCCGATCCGCAAATAATCGTATCCGGTCAGGAGTGTGAGGGCTGCGGCGAGCCACAGGCAGACGAGCCCGACGAGGTGCACCCACTCCATGTTCGGAACCGCGCCGCCGAGGATGAGCGCGCCGAGCGCGACCATCTGTAAAGTCGTTTTCCACTTGGCGAGCGCGCTGACCGGCATCGAAACCCGGAGCTCGGCGAGGAATTCGCGAAGGCCGGAGACGATGATCTCGCGCAGCAGGATGACGAGCGCCGGGATGATGTGGAGCCCCGCGATCTCCGGCAGCGGGTTGGCCTTGCGGCTGGAGATCAGCATCACGAGGACCGCCGCGACCATGATCTTGTCGGCGATCGGATCGAGGAACTGGCCGAGCCGCGAAATCCGGCCCTGGGCACGCGCCAGATAGCCGTCGAAATAGTCGGTGATGCCGACGACGCAGTAGAGTACGAAGGTGATCGCATAGTCGAGCGGCGCCGGGCGCCACAGCAGGAACACGAGGATCGGAACCGCGAAGATCCGCGACAGCGTCAAAAGGTTGGGCAGCGTCAGCATCCGTGGCCGTGCAGTTATAGGGTTTGGCGGCATGCGCAAAGCTGGCTATGCCACGCACCCATCCCCATGGCAGCCCGCGCGCCCCAGCCTTGATTCAAAACGTCACCCATCTGCTGCGCGCGCGGCGGTTCCTGCCGTTGTTCTCGACGCAATTCCTCGGCGCCTTCAACGACAGCCTGTTCAAGCAGGCGGTCGTGCTGTTCGTCACCTACCAGCTCTATTCCAACCCGGCGAAGGAGTTTCAGTTCAGCGCCATTGCGCAGGGGCTGTTCATCCTGCCGTTCTTCCTGTTCTCGGCGCTGTCCGGCCAGCTGGCCGACGATCATGACAAGGCGCGCCTGATCCGCATCATCAAGTTCGCCGAGATCGGCATCATGCTGGTCGGCGGGGCGGGGCTGATGCTTGCGAACATCCCGCTGATGCTCGCAGCGGTGTGCGCGATGGGCGTTCACTCTACCTTCTTCGGACCGATCAAATACGCAATCCTCCCGCAGCATCTGCAGAGAGACGAAGTGCTCGGCGGCACCGGACTGGTCGAAGCCGGAACCTATCTTGCAATACTGGGTGGGACCATTCTCGCGGGGGTGCTCGCGGCCACTCCGTCGCTCACCGCCGCGGCGACCTTCGGGCTCGCGGTCTTGGGGCTCCTTGCGGGGCGCCAGGTGCCGCCGGCGCCGCCCGCAGCCGAGCGCATTCCGTTCAACTGGCATATCCTCCACGCCTCAATCGAGCTGGTCCGAGCGACGCTGCACATCCGGCGGCTGTTCCTGGCGATCCTGTCGATCAGCTTCTTCTGGACCATCGGAGCGGTGCTGATCATCATCTTCCCGCCGCTGGTGAAGAACGTGCTCGGAGCGAACGAGCAGGTCGCGAGCCTGTTCATCGGCATTTTCTCGGTCGGCATCGCGATCGGCTCGGTGCTGATCAACCGCCTCCTCAAAAGCGAGGTCTCGGCCCGGTTCGCGCCGATGTCGGTCATCGCCATGGGCGTGTTCGTTGTGCTGCTTCATTTCGTCGCCCTCGCCTGGGGCAAGAACGGACCCGAGCTGACGACGCTGAGCAATTTCGTATTCCACCCGATGGCCGGCCTGATGATCCTGGCGCTGCTCGGAGTGTCGATTAGCGGCGGCATGTTCGTCGTGCCGCTCTACGCTTTCCTGACGACGACGGTACCGAAGTCCGAAACGGCGCGCACCGTGGCGGCGAACAACATCGTCAACTCGGGCGCGATGGTGATCGGTTCACTGCTAGCCTTCGCGCTCAGCAGCGTTGGCGTCGGCCCGACCGGCCAGTTGCTGCTGGTCGCGGCGATGTGCATCATTTCCGCCTGGCTGGGGTGGAAGCTCCACCTCGCCTGCGATTAGGGCCTGCGATTAGGGCCTGCGACCAAGCTATTTGAGCTCCACGACCACCGGGCCGGACACCGGATCGGTCACGTTCCCGTCGCTGACCTCCTCGAGCGTATCGCGGAAGCTATCCAGCGTCGCGATCATGTGCGGCCGCGCCGCAGCCAGGCTGTCCATGTCGTCCCATTCGCCGATGATGCAGTAATCCTGCTCGCCAGTCTTGATCAGATTGACGCTGCGCAGGCCCGGCCAGTCGCGGTCGACCTGGCGATGCGCCTCGATGAACTCCTCGTCCCGGCCCGGCTTCACCGGGAAACGTACAGCGTTGAATGCAGTCATGACGGCTCTCCCGCGTCCCAACGGACAGCGGCAGCGGCCTTAGCCGATCACGATCGAGACGAACAGGAATCCCGCGGCAAAGGTCAAAGCGAAGAGCCGCAAATCGTCGTTTAGGGCGGGCGCAACGCAGACCGCGTCGGCCAGCGCTACGGCCCGCTTGCCGAAGCGGCGAGGGTCGCGTGCAAAGGCGGGCCGAGCGAGCTGCATGGCAAATCCTTAACGCGGCTTTTACCACGTTTAAACCTGCCATTTGCGCGATCGGCTCCCCTCGTCCCGGCACGGGACAAGGCGCTCTCTTCAGTCCGTTGGGTTAGCCGTGCGCGGCGCTGGACAGCGGCGGATCGCCGGCGCGGCGGCGCGAGTCGAGCAGCTCTCGCGCCTGCTCGGCCGGCATCGGCTTTCCGAAATACCAGCCCTGGCCGATTGCGCAGCCGAGCGTGATGACGGTGTCGAACGCGGCCTCGTTCTCAACCCCCTCGACGCAGACCGGCACCGAGAGGGCGCTGGCGAGGGTCGTCACGGCGCGGATGATCGCGACGCTTTCCCGCTTGGTATGGATGTTGGCGACGAAGCTGCGGTCGATCTTGATGATGTCGAAGGGCAGCGACTTCAGATGTCCCAACGACGAGAAGCCGGTGCCGAAATCGTCGAGCGCGAGACGCACGCCCTGGTTCTTGAGGCTGGTGACGATCGACCGCGCCAGGTCGATGTCGGCGAACAGCGAGCTTTCGGTGACCTCGACCACGAGCCGCTCGGCCGGGAAGGCGCTTTCGGAGAGAATGCGAACGATGCGCTGTGCGAGCCAGCTGTCGGCGAGCTGCACGGGCGAGATGTTGACCGAGATTTTGATCGACTGATCCCACGCGGCCGCCTCCCGCAAGGCCTCGGCAATCACTTGCTCGGAAAGCCGCCCGATCAGCCCGCTCTCCTCGGCCACCGGGATGAACACATCCGGACCGACGACGCCGGAAAGCGCGTGGTTCCACCGCGCCAGTACTTCAAAACCGACGATCTCGCCGGTCGCGAGGTCGACCTGCGGTTCAAAATAAGGAACGAATTGATGATGATCGAGCCCGTAGCGAATGCCCTGCTCGATCTCCCCCTGAGCGATCAGCGCCCGCTCCATCCCGGCGTCGAACCAGATCGGCCGCGCGACACGACCGTTCCGCGCATGATCCATCGCGATGTCGGCGCGGCGGAGCAGATCAGGAATGCGGGCGTCGGCCGCGGGGACCGAAGCGATGCCGGCGAAGGCGCCGACCTGCATGATCCGCTCGTCGATCACGAACGGCCGGGTGACCGCATGGAGTATGGTTTCCGCAAATTCTTCGGCCCGAGCGAGCTCGTCCGCGTGTAGACCTAGGGCAACGGCAAATTCGTCGCCGCTGAGGCGTGCGATCACGGCGTCGCCGCCCAGCTCATTGGTCAGCGCTTCGGCAATGCATTTCAACAGCCGATCGCCGGTCTCATAGCCGTGCTGGTCGTTGATCGTCTTGAAGCGATTGATCTGCAGCGAGATGATGACGACGTTGTCGCGGCGGGCAGCGGCATCTGCGCACAGCTCGCCCGCGCGGTCGGCAAACCCCTTGCGGTTGTAGAGCCCGGTGACGAAGTCGGTCGTCGCCAGAACCACCGCGCGCCGTTCCTGCTCGACTCGCATCTCCTCCTCGTGCTGGAGGTCCACATAGCGGCGCCAGCCGAACAGGATCAGCGCGACGTTGAGCGTCAGCGCGGTGCTGGCGATGCGGATTTCGCTGCCGAAATCTTCGCCGGCAAAGCGCAAATTGTGGAAGAAAGCATTGCCGTTCCAGATCAAGAGCATGACGGCGCAGATGAGGATCACAAGAACGAGGGCGTCGCGGCGCGCGCCGACCAGGCGCGAGCCCGACGATGACGTCTCGACAGCGGTGGCCTCCGATTGCGACACGCAACCGAAATAAACGACCACGCTTAATAAATTACTGTCCGAAATGGAGACAAACGGCCGGCCCGAACCGTTCGGGCCATCCACGATTGGCTGCGCTCTGCGATGGTGCGGACGGCGGGACTCGAACCCGCACGCCCATTAGGGGCAGAAGATTTTAAGTCTCCAGCGTCTACCGGTTCCGCCACGTCCGCCGGGATGCAAATGCATCATAAGTCGGCGTAGGCGGCTTCCTGCAGATTCAAGCGCTCGCGCATTTCCTTCCCCGGCTTGAAATAGGGCACGCGCTTGGCGTTGACCGACACGGATTCGCCGGTCCGCGGATTGCGGCCGACGCGCGCATCGCGCTGACGGGTGGAAAAGGCCCCGAAGCCACGAAGCTCGACGCGACCGCCTTTGGCAAGCTGATCGGTGATAGAATCGAAAATGGAGCTCACCACGCTCTCGACCTCGCGCTGGGTGAGGTCCGGAAAATCGGTGCACAGCTTCTGCACCAGCTCGGAACGGATCATCGGCAACCCCGCATCATGGAATTGGACAGGTCCCGGTACGCCCCCTGTACCCGCCGGGACTGCTTGCGCTGGAAGCTGTCAGGAAACATCTTCCGGCGCAAGCGTGATTCGAGCGGCATTATTCAAAAGAAATGCCGCATTTCCCGTTACTTCTCGGTTTCCGGGGCCTCGACTGCTTCCGCCACCGTTTCAGATTCGGCTTCGGCGGGCTCGGCTGCTTTCGCTTTGGCGGCCTTTGCCGGCTTGGCGGCCTTCGCCGGTTTCTCGGCCTTCACGGCCTTCTCGGGCTTGTCCGCCTTGGTTGGCTTCTCAGCAGCCTCGGCCTTGGCTGGCTTCTCGGCAGCCTCCGCCTTGGTTGGCTTCTCGGCAGCTTCCGCCTTCGCCGGCTTCGCGGCCTTGGATTGGGCTTCCTTCAGGGCTTGACCCAGAATATCGCCGAGCGACGCGCCGCTGTCGGACGAGCCGTATTGCGCGACGGCCTGCTTCTCTTCGGAGATCTGCAGCGCCTTGACTGAGAAATTCGGCTTCTTCGAGCGATCGTACCCGCTGACCATGGCGTCGAACTTCTGTCCGACCTGGAAACGCTCCGGACGCTGCTCGTCACGGTCGCGGCCGAGGTCGGTGCGCTTGATGAACCCGGTGACGCCGTCGTCGCCGACCTGAACGTCGAGCCCGGCATCCTGTACCGCGCGAACGATTACCGTGACCGTCTCGCCCTTGTTGACGCCGGCTCCGCCGCGAGCACCGCCAGAGCGCGCGCTTGCGCCCGCGCCAGCGCCGGTGCCGGCCCCGCCGCCCTCGAGCTGCTTCATGCCGAGGCTGATGCGCTCCTTCTCGACATCGACGTCGAGCACCTGCGCCTTGACCAGCTCACCCTTGCGGTGAAGTCCAAGCGCCTCCTCGCCCGACACGCCCCAGGCGATGTCGGACATGTGGACCATGCCGTCGACGTCCCCCTCGAGCCCGATGAACAGGCCGAACTCGGTTGCGTTCTTGACTTCGCCCTCGACCACCGAGCCGACCGGGTGGGCGCCCGCGAAGGCCTCCCACGGGTTCGACTGCGCCTGCTTGAGGCCGAGCGAAATCCGGCGCTTCTCCTGGTCGACTTCGAGCACCTTGACGTCGACTTCCTGCGAAGTGCTGACGATCTTGCCCGGGTGGACGTTCTTCTTGGTCCAGCTCATCTCGGAAACGTGGACGAGGCCCTCGATGCCCGCTTCCAGCTCGACGAAGGCGCCATATTCGGTGATGTTGGTGACCCGGCCGCGGAACGTACCGCCGATCGGATATTTAGCGGCCGCGCCCTCCCATGGATCGCTTTCGAGCTGCTTCATGCCGAGGCTGATGCGCTGCGTTTCCTTGTTGATGCGGATGATCTGCACCTTCACCGTGTCGCCGATGCCGAGCACCTCGGACGGGTGGTTGACCCGCTTGTACGAAATGTCGGTGACGTGGAGCAGGCCGTCGATCCCACCCAAATCGACGAACGCGCCGTAGTCGGTGATGTTCTTGACCACGCCCTCGATCACCTGACCCTCGGCGAGGCTCTGGATGAGGCCGCTGCGCTGCTCGGCGCGGGTCTCCTCGAGGATGGCGCGGCGCGACACGACGATATTGCCGCGGCGCCGGTCCATCTTCAAAATGACGAAGGGTTGCGGCAAGTCCATCAACGGACCGACGTCGCGCACCGGGCGAATGTCGACCTGGCTACCCGGGAGGAAGGCGACAGCGCCGCCGAGATCGACCGTGAAGCCGCCCTTCACGCGGCCGAAGATCACGCCCTCGACGCGGTTGGCGGCGGTGAATTCGCCCTCGAGCTTGTCCCACGCGGCTTCGCGGCGGGCGCGGTCGCGCGACAGCATCGCTTCGCCCTGGCTGTTCTCGACCCGGTCGACATAGACCTCGACCTCGTCGCCGATCTTGAGATCGGCCTTCTGGCCCGGCGCGGCGAACTCGCGCAGCGGCACCCGGCCCTCGCTCTTGAGGCCGACGTCGATGACCGCCATGTCATTCTCGATTCCCGTCACGGTGCCCTTCACCACCTTGCCTTCGAAGGTCTCGTTCTCGCCGCCGAGGCTTTCGTTGAGCAAGGCAGCGAAATCGTCGCGGGTCGGGAAAGTCGTGGTCGCCATAAGGTCTGTGTATCTCTCGTTACTTGTCGGGCCTGCCGCGTGGCGCGCCACCGTGGCGGGCCTTCACATGCGGACCTGGTCAAATGCACTGCCGCGAACGGACCATCCGGGCGCGGCGTCTTTGAACAGAACGTCCATGGCAAAAAGCGCGTCCCGGTTCCGGCCCGAAGCCGATGAACCGTACGCGCTCGCCAAAGAGACGGGCTGCCGCGAGCGCTGAATGGAGCACCCGCCGGACGGCGCGCGCCTTAGCTCAGCAGCAGTTTCAGAGCAAGGCTAAGCCGGGCGGCGGCCGGACGCGCAGCGTGTCAGGCGCCAACGCGGGCGCGCAGCTCCAGCGAACGGGGAGCGGCCAGCCGTCCATACCGGCGGTCGATCGTGCGGATTGCCGCCCGCGCCCCGCGGCCTCCGTGCTGCACTATCGCATCGGCTCGCGCGAGTTCACCATCGATTTTCGAATAAAACTCCTCACGGCATTGGCGATCGCCCGGCGACGGCTCTTCACGCGTCCGGTCGAGGAACTCGATCGCCTTGGCGAGCGACCTGCCGTTCATCATGTCATGTCCTTCGTGCGGCCGAACCTCGACCGACAACCGATCGAAGCAATGGCCACGCAGGCTGGACACAACCCGCTTGGCGTCCGCGGTATTGTACTCGTCCTCTTCGCCGGTCGAAAACACCATCGACATCCGCTCGAGAAGACGCTCGAAATTTTCGCGCGGCGGCAGTGGAAGGTCGTTCGAGCCGATGCTGTCCGAGCTACCGTCGAGAATCGCTCCTGAAAACACATCGGGGTAAGCCAGCGCCATCCGCTCGGCGATGCGCGCGCCGCCGGAGAAGCCCGCAATCCAAATGCGATCAGGATCGATCGCGTGGTTGCGAGCCACGTTGGCTGCGGCCGTCAATGCGAGCGGGATGCGCCGACCGAGCGGCGAGGTGTCGTTTCCGCTTCGCGCGGCGGTCACGAAGATCACCCCGCGGTCCTCCAGGGTCGGTGGCCAGCCGAGCGGCATCCCGGCTCCGTCGAGAGGGGAAACCCAGACGAGAAGCCCATAGCCTTTGGCGGGCTTTTCCGCCGGGACGTACAGGCCGAACTTCTCGTCCTTCGGGTTGATCGGAAAAGCGTTGAGGACCGCGGCATCGTTTTTCTTCGCCAAGTCTGCAGAGGCGAACGGGCTGAGCAGCCGCTTGATCAACTCGCCGTTTCTCGCCAGCGGCGTTGTTTCGGTAAAGGTTACCGCCTTGAATTTCGCGATGCTCCCCGGACTTGCGGCAATGGAGCAGAAAGCGACCAAGGCCCCGAATACGCGAAGCTTCATCAGACCGACGCTAGTTGCGAGCCTCAGTGCGGTCCAGCACCACTCCGGCGCACTGCAGAGATACCGGTTTTTCTTGGACGATTCTACGCCGGGCGGCGGCGGATGCGCGGCGTGAAGCGGGCATCGTCTGCGCTGTCGTCGGCCGTGGGGCTTTCGGGAGCTGACGCTTCGGACGCAGCGCCCTTCTCGCTCATGTCGAGGAAGGTGCGCACAGTCTCCGCCGAGACGGCGCGGCCGAACAGCCAGCCCTGGGCTTCGGAGCAGCCGAACTTTTGTAGCTCGTTGCGGATACTCTCCGATTCGACGCCCTCGGCCGTGATCGGGACGTTGAGCGTGTGACCAAGCTGCGCGATCGTCGCGACGATCGCGGCGGTCTGCTCGCTCTTGACCAGGGTGGCGATGAAGCTCTTGTCGATCTTGATCCGGTCGACCGGCAAAGTGTGGAGCTGGGCCAGGCTCGCGTAACCGGTGCCGAAATCGTCGAGGCTGATGCTGATCCCGACGTTCTTCAGGCTCTGGATGATGGTGGTGAACTGGTCGCGGTCCTCGAGCAGGGAGCCTTCGGTGATCTCGATCTCGAGGCGGTGCGCGGGGAAGCCGGTCGCGGCCAGCACCTTCATGATCTGCTCGGCGAGCGAGGCGTCGCGGAACTGCACCGGCGAGATGTTGACCGCGATCTTGAGGTGCTGGGGCCAAACACGCGCCTCGCGCAGCGCAGTTTCCATCACCGCCAGGGTCAGCGGGCCGACCAGCCCGGTTGCTTCGGCGACTTCGATGAACGCTTCGGCCTCGACGAAGCCGCGGGTCGGCGAGCGCCAGCGGGCAAGCGCCTCGAAGCCAACCAGCTCGCGAGTCTGGAGGTCGATCAGCGGCTGGAAGAACGGCACGAACTCGCCGAGCCTCACCCCGGCCCGGATGTCCTCTTCCAGTTTTAGCCGCTCGGTGAGCTCGCGCTCGAGTTCCTCGTCGAACCAAGCGAGGCAATTCCGGCCGGCGCGCTTGGCCGCGTAGAGCGCGACGTCGCTCTGGCGCAGAATGTCCTCTTCGGATTGGCCGCGGGCGAGCTCGGCCAGGCCGATCGACGCCGAGACCTGGACCTGGGACCCGCCGAGAAGGACGGGTGCAGCGAGCTGGGCGATGATGGCACGAGCAACCCGCTCGGCCCCCACGGCGGTCGAATTCGCCAGCAGCACCGCGAATTCGTCTCCGCCGATGCGCGCGCAACAGGCCGCCGCGGGCGCGGCTCGGGTTAAGGTTTCGGCGAAGACCGCCAACAGCTGATCGCCGGCAAGATGGCCGTGAAGGTCGTTGACCCGCTTGAAATGGTCGAGGTCGAGAAGAAGCAATGCGCCGGAGGTTTTGGTTTCGCGTGCCTCGGTCAGGCAACGCAACAGCTCGCGCCGGTTGGACAGGCCTGTGGCGGGATCGGTGTTGGCATTGCGATGCGCCGCCCGCTCCGATTCCTCATAGGCCTCGAGGGCCTCCTTGAGATCCTTGGAACGGCGCCACCCGAACAGGATGATGGCGATGTTGAGGAGGAAGGCGACCGTCAGCGTGCTATTGGCATCGGGGACGGGCGCGCCCCTCAGCGCACCCGGAAGGACCTGGCTGCCGAGCCCGACGAACAGCAGCAGCGCGGCGATCGTCGCGCAGCTCGTGATCAAATGGCTGCTCGCGATGCGAACGGCGTTGCGGCTTGCTCCGTGCACTCTTGATTCACCTGGCTTGAAACTCAGCCACTCCCATGTGTCAGGAAAACATTGAGAATAGCTTTACCGGTCATCGGCCATCCCATCGGATGGATAGGAATATTCCTATTGCATCTAGGAAACAGATAGGGAACATGAGGCGCCGGAGTCGCTCATCATGCTTGTTCTCGATCCTTCGATGGTGATTGCCGTCGCCGCCCTCATCACCAGCCTGTCCGCGTTGATCTGGGCCGTGCGGCGAAAGCCGTGATGCGCTAAAGGCGCAGCGATGTTTGAAGGCTGGCAAGATTATTTCCTGCTCGTCGGATCCGCCGCGGCGGCGCTGATCGGACTGTTGTTCGTGGTCGTGACGCTGACCGCGGGGCGCGAGCGGTCGACGCTCGAGCTCGGGCAACGCTTCTACATGAGCCCGATCGTGGCCGATCTCGCCGCGATCCTCGTCCTCAGCGGGGCGGCGATGATGCCCCACCTCCACCCGACCCCATTCGGCTGGTTCATCGCTGCCGCCGGCCTCGTCGGGTTCATCGCCGACATGCGCATCGCACAGGGCATCGGCCGGCTCAGCATTCCGGGCGAAAACATGCTGTTCGACCGGTCGTGGTATGGGCTCGTCCCCGCGCTCGTTTCGCTCCTGATCGGCGGTGCGGGAGTTTCGGTCCTCCTGCGCATCGGCTGGGCCCCCTTCGCGCTCGCGGTCGCGTTGATGGTTCTGCTGCTTGTCTGCGTCCACAACGCCTGGGACCTGGTCACCTATATCGCGCCGCAAGCGGGCCAGCCGCCGACGCAGAAGCTGGAAGAAAAGGAATGAGCGCAAGTCCGCGTTAACCACGGCTGCTGACCCTAGCTTAGCGACTTGCTGCGAGACTTGCGGACATGATCGCCGTCCGCTTTCTCGCCGCCGTCGCGGCGCTCGCCTTCGCTATTCCTGCGCAGGCCCAGCAATGGGAGGGCGCAACCGGAACCCTCGCCCGGCGCCTGCTCGACGCGCACAATCGTGAGCGCGCCGCGGTCGGCGCCGCGCCGCTCGAGTGGGACGCGCAGCTCGCGGCACACGCCGCCTCTTACGGTCCGGCCCTCGCGAGCATCCGCAGTCTGGTGCACTCCCCGCGGCAAGGGCGGCCCGGCGAGCGCGAGAACCTCGCCATGGCGTGGCACGGGACCCTGACGCCCGAACAATTCATCGCCTTATGGTCGCGCGAAAAAGGCATGCTTCAGCCCGCCGCCCTCGGGCTCGGCTGCCCAGTGCAATTCGGCTGCATGACCTTTCCCGCGGCGAGCCGGACGGGGCGCTGGGAGGATGTTGCGCACTACACGCAGATGGTGTGGCCGACGACCACCCGAGTCGGCTGCGCCATCTTCGCCGCCGACTGGGACTATCTTGTCTGCCGATACTCGCCGCCAGGAAACATCGATGGCAAGCCGGTATTCGCGGCGGCCCTGGCCCACGATCCCCTGGCGCCACTGAATAGCCCATCGGGCCGCTAGGCGCGGCAAAATCCGGCGCCTTTTCACGGTTATTTGCGAATAACGCCGTATCGACATCGACCGACGCTTGGTTGATCTTCCTTCCGTTCTGGGAGGGCGAGTGAAATGGCGGGCGTGCGTTTGAAAGCCGGCCTGGGCGCGTTTGCCGCGGCGGCGTTGGGAGCGATCGGCTGGGCCTGCGCCGGAGGTCCCGACGCCCCGACCTGGACCTTGGTCAAGCCAGAGTTCGACGAATACGGAAGCGCGGCGGTGCTGCTTCCGAGCAACGACACGCGGGTGAACCTGCTGCTGTTGCTCGCGGATCGCCGCGGAGCGATCGTCCGCGATCCCAACGCCAAGGCCGAGGGGGTGCCGCTCGCCCTGTTCCCGTGGTCGGTGATGTCCGAAAAGGCGCTGCCGCCGGTCGAGCCGGACTATGCCTACGATCGCTATTACGGAACGCGGTGCCAATCGAACCAGGCCGGCGCTGCGGCGTTCATCGCGGCGGTCCTGGCCAATGCGCACCTGGACGAGCGAGATCGCGCGAAATTGATCGCCGCTCGCCAAAACCTTAGTCCCGAGGCCAAGGAGGTCCATCAATATATCGGCGACCTCAATTGTGGCGCGGCGCCGCTATCGAACGTGGAGGCTCTGTCGCCCCCGGCCCGCGAGTTCGCCGTCTATCTCTCAGGGGCACGGGACTTCTACGCGGGTGAGTTCGTGCGCTCCGAGAGCGAGTTTCGAGAGCTCGCGAAGGCGAGTGATCCGTGGTTGAGGGAAACCGCGTCGTACATGGTCGCGCGGACCTTGCTGACGCGGGCCCTCGAGAAATCGATGACGCAATGGGGCTCGCTGGAAAAAGACCCCGCAAAGCGCGACGCCGCCACCGTAAGTGCGGCGGGCACTGCCTTCCAGAGCTATCTCAAGGACTATCCTGACGGGTTTTATTCGGCCTCCGCGCGCGGGCTGATGCGCCGCGTCTATTGGCTCACCGGGAACGACACTGCGCTCGCCGCCGAATATGCGCAGCAGGTCGACAGCCGAGAGAACCTCGCCGACGCCGCGGCGGCGATCGAACTGGTTGACGAGATCGACAACAAATTGCCGCTGCCGACCCTGCAGCCCCAGGCAGTCCGCGATCCCATCCTGCTGGCGGTCGTCGACCTCAACCGGATGCGTCACCCGGAGGATGAGAGCCTGCGCGAATATTGCTGCGGTCCGGCGATCACCAAGGCTGAGATCGACGGCCAGCGCGCTCAGTTCGGCAATGACAGCGAGCTGTTCGACTATGTCCGGGCTGCGGAAGCCTCCTTCGTCCGCCACCAGCCGGGCGAGGTGCTTCAACTGCTTCCCGATGCAGCGCGGCAGCCGCGCTTCACCTACCTGCAGTTCAGCCGCCAGATGCTTCGGGGGCTGGCGCTCGAAGCCGCCGGCGATCGCAATGCGCGCGGCTTCTGGCTGAGCCTGTTCTCCGGAGCGGTTCAGCCATACCAGCGCGAAGCGGTCGAGCTGGAACTTGCGCTGCACGACGAGAAGGCCGGCCGACTCGATCTGGTGTTCGCGCCCAGTTCGCCGGTGGCCCACCCAATCATGCGCGCGATCCTGCTTGAAGAGGTGGCTGGACCTGACCTCCTGCGGCAGCAGGCAAGCCGCCCTGGAGTGCCGCAATATGAGCGCGAAGCCGCGCTCTACACCTTGCTCACCAAGGAAGTCCGGCGGGGCTATTACCGGAGCTTCATTGGTGACGCCCGACTGGTGCCCGCCGACGCACCGGCGGATGCTTGGTACTCGCCTGCAATTTTCTACTCGCCACGGTGGTCGACGACGCTCAATCGGCCGCCGCTTGGCAAGTATGGGCCCAAGGCGCCGCTCGGCGATTATGGCTGCCCGGCGCTGACTGCGACGCTGTCGCAGCTCGTTGCGAAGCCCGCTTCAATCCGGGGGCGTCTGTGCCTCGGCGAATATTTCCGAGCGAACGGCTTCACCTGGTACCCGGAAGGGACCGGCACCGGCTATTATGATGCGCTGCACAAGCCGGGCACTCTCGGCAGCAGCAGGGAGCTCTTTCCCCAGGGCCGTCCTTATTCTCGCCTCGAGGACTATAAGGCGATCATGAGCGACCGGGCGGCAACCGCCGACGAGAAAGCGCTGGCGCTCAACCGGGCAGTCCGCTGCTACGCGCCGAGCCACTCAAACGACTGTGGCGGGGTCGAGGTGAGCCTGGCCGTGCGACGCGGCTGGTTCAATCGGCTGCGCGCGCAATATCCTCAGTCGCGGTGGGCCAAAGACCTGAAATATTATTGGTGAGACGGTGCGCCTTTGCGCTGGCGGGACTGCTGCTGGCCGGATGCCGCGAGCCGGATCGAGTCGACGCGCGCGACTATGACGCTTTCTGGCTGTGGGCGGGGGTCGCGCCGCAACCGGTGCTCGAGCAGGCGCGGACGATCTACATCCTCGATGGCGAAGTCCGCGATGGAGCCGCGATTCGATTCACGCGCCTCCTCGCCCAGCCTCCGCGGCTTCGTGACAAGCAGGTCTGGCTCGTTGTGCGCACCGACACGATCGATTGGCCCGCGGAGGCTTACGAACCCGTCTTGCGTGACCTCGAAGCCTGGCACGACCCCGCCGGCGTGCAGATCGATTTCGACGCGAAGACGCGCAAGCTCGGCCGATACGCCGCGTTCCTGCGCGACTTCCGCAATCGGCTGCCCGGACGCTATCGCCTGTCGGTGACGGGGCTGCTCGACTGGAGCGCGAACGGCGATCCGCAAGCGCTGCGCAGCCTACGTGGGACGGTCGATGAGGTCGTCATCCAGACCTACCAGGGGCGCAGCACGATCTGGGGCTATGAGCGCTATTTCGAACGGATGCGCGGCTTTCCAATCCCGTTCAGGGTCGGGCTGGTGCAAGGCGGACGCTGGATCGAACCCGCGTCGCTGCCAACCGAGCGGAACTTCAAGGGCTATGTCGTCTTCCTGATAAATCCGCGCCGCTAGCCGGCGGCCCGCTCCTCGATCAGCCGGATCGCCTCGGCGATCGCGCCGTCGATATCGAGCTCAGTGGTGTCCAACAGGATCGCGTCGTCGGCGGCCCTGAGC
The DNA here is from genome assembly GCF_000620665.1 of Sphingomonas sp. URHD0057. Taxonomy (GTDB): domain Bacteria; phylum Pseudomonadota; class Alphaproteobacteria; order Sphingomonadales; family Sphingomonadaceae; genus Sphingomicrobium. The sequence continues at coordinate 161,637 of NZ_JIAU01000006.1, forward strand.
GGCGCGACGTCGCGCTGCGAATCCCGCGCATCGCGGGCGCGGATGTCGGCGAGCACATCTTCGAGATGCGCCGGCATGCCGCGGGCCATCAACTCTCCCATCCGGCGGCGCGCCCGGACCTCGGGAGTCGCGGTGACGAACAGCTTCACGTTGGCTTCAGGTGCAATGACGGTTCCGATGTCGCGCCCGTCCAGAACTGCGCCGCCCGGCTGGCCGGCAAAATCCTGCTGCCGCTCGAGTAGGGCCGCGCGCACGGCCGGGTAAGCCGAGATCGCCGAAGCGATCTGCGATACCGGCTCGCTCCTCAGCTCGGGATCGTCATGGTCGATCCCCAGCTCATGGCAGGCGCGCAAGGCTTCGAACTCGTTCCCCGGGTCGCCACCCCACCGCCACAGGTTGAGGGCGACGGCGCGGTACAGCAGGCCCGTGTCCATGTGCGGGAGACCGTAATGCCTGGCGAGCGCGCGGGCGATGGTGCCCTTACCGCTCGCGGCGGGCCCGTCGACGGCGATGAGGAGGGCCTTCCGTGAGGCCAGCGATGCACTATTTTCAGCCAAGGCGGGCGCTTTGACAGGGCCATATCGCTATGGCAAGGCGCGCGGCCGAACGCCGGGCATGGCCCGCGACCAACGCTTTTTACTGGAGTAAAACCCTGATGGTGAAGCCCGAATGGGGCACCAAGCGCACTTGCCCCAAGTGCTCGACCCGCTTTTACGATCTGACCAACGACAATCCCGTGCACTGCATCGAATGCGGCACCGACTTCATTCCCGACCCGGTGTTGAAGTCGAAGCAGCCGATGGCGTTCGAGCCGGCGGCAGCGCCGGTGAAGGAGCCGGTCGCCGATCCGGAGCTCGAAGCCGAGGATTTGGCGGTCGACGAGGATGCCGAAATCAGCGCCGACGAGGAAGTCGACCTTGAAACCGGCGACGACGACCTTGGCGTCGAGACGGCCGGCGAGGACGACGAGTCCTAGCCGCGTTTCCGGCGTTCGCAGACGTGGCGCGCCGCACTGTCGGACGGTTCTTGCCGCGTCGTTCCTGAACGGGCATGGTTCGCCAAATTCTGGGGCGAATCCATGATATTAGTATGTAGCGCGGCACCGCGTGACGGAGCTTTGCGATGAGCGCGCTCGACGTCGACAATGTGACCAAGAGGTTCGATCGCACGATTGCGGTCGATGGCTTGAGCTTCGCCGTGCCCGAAGGCCAGGTGTTCGGCTTCCTCGGCGGCAATGGCGCCGGAAAGACCACGACGTTGCGCATGGCGCTCGACATCATCCGTCCAACCGAAGGCCGGCTGACGGTGCTCGGCCGCTCCCCCGGCCGCGAGAATGCCGCCGACATCGGCTTCCTTCCGGAGGAGCGCGGGCTTTATCGGCAGATGACCGCGATCGACACGATCGTCTATTTCGGCCGCCTCAAGGGCATGACCGCCCATGACGCGCGGACCGAGGGCCTGGCCTTGCTCGAGCGCTTCGGCCTCGGCGACAATGCGCGGTTCACCATCGACAAGCTGTCCAAGGGCATGGCGCAAAAGGTGCAGCTCGCCACCGCGGTGGTGAACCGCCCGAAGCTGTTGATCCTCGACGAGCCCTTCTCCGGCCTCGACCCGGTCAACCAAAGACTGCTCGAGGATGAAATCCGCCGCGCGTCCGCGAATGGCGCGACCGTCGTTTTCTCGACCCATGTCATGCAGCACGCCGAGCGGCTGTGCGACAAGCTCCTGCTCCTCGCACGGGGCCGCAAGAAGTTCGAAGGCACGCTCGACGAAGCACGCGCGCAATTGCCGGCACGCCTTTCGGTCGTGGCGCGGCAGTCGCTCGCCGGGGTCGCAGGGGTCAAGAGTTGCGTGCCGGCCGGCACTGCGAAGGACGGCTGGCAGGAATGGGACGTGGAGCTAAACCCGGGCGTGGCCGCGGGTGACGTGCTGCAAGTATGCACCGAGCAGTCGATTTCACTGCGACGGTTCGACGAGCGCCGCGCCAGCCTCCACGATGTATTCCTGCAGATTGTCGGCCCAGCGGAGGCCCGCCCATGAACAACGTCCTCATCATCGCCGCCCGCGAGTTCCGCCAAATCACCTCCATGCGCAGCTTCTGGCTTACGCTACTCATCCTGCCGATCGCTTTGTCGCTGGGCCCCATCGCGCAACGCTTCCTCAACGACGACGGCGCCGACCGGGTCATCGTCATCGACCGCACCGGCGGCGGCGAAGCGCGCTCGATCGCGCAGCGCCTCGCCGCCGACCAGGACCGCGAGCTGCTGCAGAAGCTGTCGCGCTACGTCCAGCGCCACAAGCTGGAACGAGCGGATCCGGCGGCGCCGTGGGCGAGTCACGATCGCTGGTACAGCGACGCCGACGTCGGGCAGTTTCTGGACTCGGGCGGTCTCGACGCCGCCCTTGCGAAGATCGCCCGGGTCAAATCGTCCGAAGCGCCCGACTTCAAGCCGCCAACGGCCGATTATGCGGTGATCGAAACGCCCGCGCTCGCGACCCTGCCCGATGCCCAGCTTGATGCGGCGGTCCAGCGCTACCTGAAACCCGCCGGCGATAAGGCGAAGCCGGTCGACTACGTCCTCCTCATTCCGAGGGAGTTCGGAGCCAGCCCGGTGGTCCGCCTATGGGCGCGAGGTGAAGCAAGGCCGGGCTTCGTCGCGGCAATCCAGGACGTGCTGACGCGCGACCTTCGTTCGCGCTTTCTCCAGAGCCAGGGCCTGTCGCCGCAGGCCGCCCAGGCCGCCACCGTGATTGCTCCGACGCTAGCCGTCTCCTCCCCTCCTCCGGGCGGCGGGGCGCGCGAAGCGATGCTGGTGCGCTCGATCCTGCCGCTCGCCGCGTCCTATTTGTTGATGATGAGCCTGATGCTGTCGGGCAGCTGGATGCTTCAGGGCACCGTCGAGGAACGCTCGAACAAGCTGCTTGAAACGGTGCTGGCGTGCGTCAGCCCGGAAGAGCTGATGTACGGCAAGCTGCTCGGGACCATCGCGGTCGGACTGTCGATGATCGTTGCCTGGGTCGGGTGCGGCATCGTCGCCGCTTATGCCACGCATGGCGTCATCGCCGACCTCATCCGGCCGGCGCTCGAGCCGTTGACCTCGCCGGGGACGATCATCGCGCTGATCTACTTCTTCATCACCGGCTATGTCGGCGTCTCGGTGATCTTCCTGGCGATCGGCGGGATGAGCGATTCGATGCGCGAGGCGCAGGGCTATCTGATGCCGGTGCTGCTCGCGATCCTGATGCCGATCACCTTCCTGCTGCAGGCGATCGTCGCCGGACGCGGCGGAGTGCTGGTCGAGGTCCTGACCTGGGTCCCGCTCTGGACTCCGTTCGCGGTGCTGGCGCGGCTGGGGATCGGCATCCCGACCTGGGAAGTGATCGGCAGCGGTCTGGTGCTGGCGGCGTTCACGGCCATGTCGCTGGTGCTGGTCGGCCGCCTGTTCCGGGCCAGCCTGCTCGCCCAGGGCCAGCGGCCGAACCTCCGGCAGGTCATCGCCCGCATGCGCCACGGCGGCTACTCCGCGATCGGCTGAACGATTGCGGCGACCCGAGATTTTAGGGGATTTACGCGAGGGAGAAGTTCCGCCTAAAGGCGCGGGCACGGGGCCGTAGCTCAGCTGGGAGAGCGTCGCAATGGCATTGCGAAGGTCAGGGGTTCGATCCCCCTCGGCTCCACCAACCCCCTAGTCCGTCGTCGTTCCAACGACTGGTTTTGTGCTGCTCCAGCGATTGTGCGACTACCTGCGCCCATGACCAAACCGGCAAACAGGATTGTCAGCGCCGACATCGGCGGAACACACGCGCGCTTTGCGATTGCGACCATCGACGCCGAGCGAATCGAGCTTGGCGAGCCGGTCACCCTGCGCACGGCCGATCACGTCAGCTTTGAGAGCGCCTGGAACGAGTTCGAGCGTCAATCGGGGACCGCGCTGCCGCGGGAGCTGTCGATCGCCATTGCCGGACCGGTGGACGACGCGGAGCTGTCGCTGACCAACAGCCAGTGGCGCTTCAACCGCGACCGGATGGTCGAGGAACTCGGCCTCCATTCGATCACCTTGTTGAACGATTTCGGCGCGGTCGCCCATGCCGTTGCGACCGTCGGCGAGGCCGCGCTGTTGCACATCGCGGGCCCCGATGAGCCGCTACCCGAGCGCGGGGTTGTGACCGTCGTCGGCCCGGGCACCGGCCTCGGCGCGGCGGCGCTCCTGCGCCGGAGCAAGGACGAATATGAGATTCTCGAAACCGAGGCCGGGCACATGGATTTCTCCCCGCTCGACGCGCTCGAGGACCAGATCGTGAAGGAGCTTCGCAAGACCTTCCGCCGCGTCTCGGTCGAGCGGCTCGTGTCCGGGCCGGGCCTTCGCAACATCTATGACGTGCTCGCCCTGGTTGAAGGCGAAGCCGCCGGAATCCGCGGCGAGACCGAGCTGTGGACGGCTGCTCTTGCGCTAACCGACAGCCTCGCCACCTTGGCGCTCGAGCGGTTTTGCATGTGCTTCGGGGCGGTCGCTGGGGATTTCGCGCTCGCCCATGGGGCAAGCGCAGTCGTGATCGGTGGCGGAATTGGCAAGCGCCTCAAGGACTATCTGCCAGGTTCGGGCTTTGCCGATCGCTTCGCCGCCAAGGGCCGGTTTTCGTCCCGGCTCGCCGCGATGCCGGTGAAGCTGATCACGCACCCGGAGCCAGGCCTGCTCGGCGCCGCTGCCGCCTACGTGCAAAAATCACGCGCCTCTCAGTAGAGGAACATCGGCATCCGCTCGATGCGCATCAGCTTGGCGCGATAGAGCGCAGGGTCGTAGAGGCCGGAAACGTCGACAGACTTTCGGCCCGTTTCGAGCGTGCCGATCGGCACGTGGTCGTAGCGGCCATCCTTCAGCGCCAGCATCCGGCCGGTCTCGCCGCGCGACATCAGCTGCACCGCAAGGGCGCCAAAGGCGAGGCCGACCATGCGGTCCATCGCGTCGGGCTCACCCGCCCGCATAAGGTAGGCGAGCTCCTGGACGACGGTGCCGAAGCCGAGGTCCTGCTTGATGTGATGGCTGATGCGGCTGCTGACGCTCATTTCCTCGCGATCGCTGGCCGGCAAGGAGCGGATGGAATCGTCCAGCGCCGGCTCGCCGGCGATCGTCGCGCCTTCGGATACGACGCACATCGCGTAGCCTTCGCCGCTGTCGCTCTTGTCCCTGGCGAGCAGGGGCAGAAGCACGTCAAGGTCGACGGGGATCTCCGCGATCACCGTCCGGTCGACCTGGGCAAGGAACCCCGCCAGCAACGCCGTCTCGCCGCTGCGCCGGCCGAACAGCTCGACGATCCCGATGCGCTCGTGGCTGCCGACGGTCGTTCGAAGCGCATTGATCGCTTCCACCGATCGGCTCACCGCAGTCGAGAAACCGATCGAATAGTCGGTTCCGAACACGTCATTATCCATCGTTTTCGGGATCGAGACGACCGGCAACCCCTGCCGCGAGAGATGCGCGGAGAAGCGCAGCGTCCCGTCGCCGCCAAGCGTGATCATCGCCTCGATGCCAAGGCGATCGAGAACGCTCAGCACTTTGTTCGTCCGATCGCCCTCGGAACCGACGCGCGGGTCGACGCGCGAGGTGTGAAGGATCGTGCCGCCCATTCGGTCGATGCTGCGGACAGACGCTCTATTCAGCGGCATGGTGTTGTCGGCAACCGAGGCCGGATCGTCGGGGTCGATCGCGAGGACGCCTTCCCACCCACGCTTGAGCCCAATCACTTCCCAGCCGAGATCATCGGCGGACAGCGTGACCGCACGGATGCAGGCATTGAGGCCGGGCACGTCGCCGCCGCCAGTCAGGATGCCGATTCTCACCTGTTGATACCCCCGCCGAATGCTAGTTGATTTGACTACGATCAGGAGCCTTAACCGCGATCCAGTTCTAAGTCAGCGCGGCTCCTTGTGCGGCTGGTATTTCGCTGCCAGTAGCGGACAAATCAGGAGGGGTCATCAAGCCACCTCCATCACCCGGTTGTTCCCGCACAAGGGTTTACGCAACCGTCAAATGGTCGTCACTCCGGACATTGGGAACGCGGCAATTGCTTAGCTCTTCGACTCTTTCCGACCGGCGGCACCTGTGGGCTTTCGGGTTCGGAGTGCTCGCAGTCACCGTCGGCGTCCTGCTTCACATCCCGATGTTCCTGATGGGGCGGGACATGGGTTTCCGCCTCTCCGGCATGCCGATCGGACCGGACATGGTGACGGGGATGGTCGCCATCATCGGCGGCATCGGAATTGCCGCCTACGGATTGCTTCCGCGCAACATCTCGCAACAGCTGTCGGCGTCGCAGGAAATCGTCGTTTCGCCGCCCGAGGATGCCCCACTGACGGCCGCCCATTGGGGACTGATGGCGGTACTCGTCATCGCTCTCATCATCGACATTATGAAGCCGGCAAGCCTCGGCTTTACCATTCCCGGGATGATCAGCGAATATCATCAACCCAAGGCGAGCGTGTCGATGGTCCCTTTCTCCGCGCTGATCGGAACCGTGGTCGGTTCAATCGTCTGGGGAACGCTGGCCGACATCTATGGTCGCAAGGCCTCGATCCTGCTCTCGGCCGTGATGTTCGTTGGCACCTCGATCTGCGGGGCCATGCCCTCTTTGTGGTGGAACGTCGGCATGTGCTTCATGATGGGCGCCGCGGCGGGCGGGATGCTGCCCGTCACCTACGCGCTTTTGGCCGAGATGATTCCGAGCAAGCATCGGGGCTGGGCGCTGGTATTGGTTGGCGGCCTGGGCGCGGTCGGCGGCTATTTCGCGGCGAGCGGCCTGTCGGCGTTGCTCCAGCCGATTTTCAGCTGGAGAATCCTGTGGCTTCTCAACCTGCCGACAGGCCTCTCGCTCGTCCTCCTCGGGGCGTTCATTCCGGAATCCGCCAAGTTCTTGCTGGCCCGCGGTCGCCGCGAGGAAGCGAGAGCGATCATGCAGCGATTCGGCTCGACCGCACGCCACGCCCGCGCGGCCGAACAGCTCGCGCTGCAGAAAGGAGCAGCGGTCGCGCTCACCGGCCGAGCTTTCATCGGAAAACTGTCGGCACTCTCGCTCGCGGCGATCTGCTACGGGCTGATCAACTTCGGCTTGCTGCTCTGGCTTCCCGCGGATCTGGTGTCCCGGGGATATAGCGTTGAAATCACCAGCAAGCTCCTCGCCGAATCCGCCCTCATCGCGTTCCCGACCGTCTTTGTCGCTGCTTTCGCCTACAGCCGGCTCAGCTCGAAATGGTCGGTCGTGGGCGCGATCGCGGTGACGATCGTTGGCTTGCTCGGAGTGCTGCAGCTCGAATTCCTAGGCAGCGGGAGCCCGGTCGTTCCCGTGGCGCTTCTGATCGTCGGCACCAATGCGCTGATCGCCATGCTCCTCCCCTACACCGCCGAAAGTTTCCCGCTGCGCATCCGCGGCCGCACGACCGGCACCGTCGCGGCCTGCAGCAAGGCCGGCGGGGTGATCGCGCAGTTCTTCGCGATCCTCGCTCTGGTCCCGCCGCTTTTCCTCGTCTCGCTGATCATCGTCGTGCCGACCGTTGCTGCTCTGGCCTTGCTGGCATGGTTCGGCCGCGAAACACGCGGCCGCGATCTCCGCGACCTCGACCCCGACGGCCACACGTTCGCCGCAACCGGAATGTAGCGGCGTAAGCGAGACCGGCGATTACTGCGCTTGCCACACGCGTACGTAATCCACCTCCATCCGCTGCGGCATAGCGGCATCGTCGATCCCCTTCTGGCTCGCCCAATCGCCACCGATGGCAAGGTTCAGGATGAGGTCGAACGGGGCGTCGAACGGCCACTCCGCCTTTCCGTCCGCCGGTTGCCGGCGGTGACGGAGGATGCCGCGGCCATCGACGCCGATGGTGATCGAATCCGGGCGCCAGTCGAGCTGGTAGCGATGGAAAGCGCGGCAACTGCTCGGCACCAGCCGCTGCGCGCTCCGCTGCGTGCCGATCCGGTGGTTGTAGGCCAGGGTATGGAGTGTCGAGTAAATCAGGTTCGGCTCGGCCCCCACCTGCTCCATGATGTCGATCTCGCCATCGTCGGGCCATTTCGTCATCGGCTGGCGAAGCATCCAGATCGCCGGCCAGGTGCCCGGCGCGCACGGCAGCTTGGCGCGGATTTCGTAGAAGCCGTAGGTCCAGGCGCGCGTCGAGACGATCTTGGCGGACGTGTAATTTTGCCCGCCCCAGTCGGGGAATTGCCGGGGGGCTTCGTGGCGCGCTTCCATGATCATGGCGCCATGCCGGACCTGCAGGTTCCGGCCGGGCGAATAATATTGCTTCTCGTTGTTGAACCAGCCGCGTTTGTTGAAGGCGGTGTCATAGCGCCATCGGGTGAGCTCGAGCGTGCGGCCGTTGAACTCGTCTCGCCAGACGAGGCGCATGTTCGCCGGCCGGCGGACCGGTCCATCGTAGGTGGAGTTGGTTACGGTGAACGGCGACAAAGCGGCGAGCGCCAGGGCCGGCATCAAGATCACGTCGGTCTCCCCTTCATGGGATCGGCGAGCCCTGGGCGGGCAATAGCACGGCGGGACCGGCGCGCCCCTCACGCGCCGCCGCCGCGAACAGCGCGATGAATGCATAACCAACCAGCGGGACCGCGAAGGCAGCAGAGAGCCCGAAGCGGTCGGCGAGTGCTCCAACCGCCAGCGGCAACAGCGCGCCGCCGAAGATCGCCACGCACAACAGGCCCGAAGTCGCGCTCTGCGACACGCCGGACCGCTCCAGCGTGATGGTGAAGATGGTCGGGAACATGATGGAATTGAAAAAGCCGATCGCGAGCGCGGCATAGCCGGCGACGGGACCGTGGCCCGTAAGGACCGTCACACACAAGGCGGCAGCCACGACCCCGCACGTTCCCAGCAGTCGATCCGCACGCATTCGGGTTAGCAGCACCGTCCCGACGATCCGGCCGCACAGCGCCCCGCCCCAATAGAAATTGGCCAGGTACCCGCCGGCAACCTCGAACGGCAGGCCAAGCACCTGCGGCTGGTTGAGGAAGTTGATCATGATGCTTCCGATCGACACCTCGGCGCCGACGTAGAGACCGATCGCGACCGCGCCGAACACTGCCCAGCGCGACCGCAGCGCCTCGAACATCCCCGCCGGCGCGGGGCGCAGCTGATCGGGCGCGGCGCTCGAAAGGCGTTTTCGCAACATCGCGAACAACAGCAGCAGCGACATCAGCAGCGCCGCCATGATCACATAAGCGCGATCGACCGAGCTGAGGATCGTAGCGCGGTTCGGCATTCCACCCGCCTGTCGCGGAAAGCCGCCCAGCATCACGAGCGAGCCGAAATGGACCCCGAGCACAACGCCGAGCGAATTGAAGGCTTGCGCGAAGTTCAACCGGAAATGCCGACGGTGCGGCGGTCCGAGCTCGGCGGCGAGCGGGTTGGCCGCGACCTGCAGGCCGGTGAACCCCGCCGCCAGCACGAACAGTGCGGCGAGGATTGGCAGGAAGCTGTTGGTATCGGTGCTGAGCATCACCGCGAGGCAGCCGACAATCATCACCGCCAGCGAGCCGAGGATCGTGTCGATCGAACCGATCCGGCTGCACAGCCAGGCCGCGGGCAAGGACAGCAGCCCGTTGGCGAGGAACGAAACGATCTGGGTCAGCAGCGCCTCGGTATAATTGAGGCTGAAAGCGGCGCGCAAAGTGACGACCAGCGGATCGTTGTTCGAGGTGATGAAGCCCCATGCGAAGAACAAAGTGGTGACCGCCGAGAACGCGAGCAGCGACCGCCTGCTCTCTGGCGCGAGGCGCGTCACCGGCCGCCTATGCCGCCCCAGCGCAAGGTCGCGACCGATCCCACGGCGAGCGGCACGACATACCGGCTGCCGTCGATCGCCACGCTGACCGGACCCTCGCCCGAGTTGCGATGCAGGATGGCGACGCGGCTCCCGTCTCGATTGACGAACGCCGCCGCCTCGACCCCGGAGTCGCGCTTGGTGGCGGCGACGCGGTAGGCGCCGGGAAGCACGAAGCGGCTCGCGTGACCGAGCACATAATATTCGACGTTGCGCGTGATAGCGCCGGTCGCCGGGTCAATCGTGACGACGCCCCGGCAATCGGCGCAGCCGCCCTTGTGGGGCCCATGCGCGGGATCCAGCACAAGATTCCACAGCAGCACCCCGCGCGACCAATTGTTGGCGCCGCCGATGATCAGCTTGTCCGTCATCCAGCCAAGAGTCTCGTCGAACTTGGGCTGCCATTCGCCGCCCGAGCATTCGGTGAACCAGGTATCCTTGTCGGGAAAGGCGTCGTGGACCTGCGACTGGGCCGGGACATCGCCTTCGTAGCAATGCCAGGCGACGCCCGCGACATAGCGCCTGGCGACCGGGTCGGAGAGCACCGTCCACGGCATCTCCGGATTGTCCCAATTGTGATCGTAATCGAGGATCTGGGTTTTCAGCCTGCGCGCGCGCAGCGCCGGGCCGACGAAGCCGCCGATGATCTTGGCGCGATCGGGCGAATTGACCCGCATCCCGGGATAGGAATCGGGCTCGAAGTCGGGCTCGTTCTGGATGGTCAGCATCGCGACCGACACGCCTTCGCGCTCGAATCCCTCGACGGTGCGCGCGAGATAATTGGCGAATGCCGGATAATATTGCGGAAGCAACTGCCCTTGGATCAGGCTGCGCGTCGTCTTCATCCACGCCGGCGCGCTCCACGGGCTGATCATCACCTTGAGCTCGGGGTTGAGCGCCAATGCCTCGCGCACCCGCGGAAGCACATATTGGCGCGCCGGCGCGATCGAGAAATAGCGAAGCTCGGGATCGGGCGCGTTCCCGGGCGTATCGTCATAGCTGTAGTGGGTGCGCGAGAAGTCCGACGCTCCGACCGTCAGCCGAGTGAAGGACAGGCCGAGGCCGCCGTCTGCCCGCCCGAACAGCTCGGCCATGATCGCTTTGCGCTTGTCGTCCGGCAGGCGAGAGAAAAGCTCCGCCGACGCATCCGTCATCGCCGCGCCAAACCCCTGCATCCGCTGGAACCGGCGGGCGGCATCGATGGTGACGGTTTCGTCTCCCGTCGCGGGCCCGGTGGGCGCGACGATCGGTTGCGGCGCCAGCTTTTGCGACTGGTCGGCGGTCGTCAGCCACATTTCCGCGGGGGCTTGAGCCGGCGGCGCAATGGATGTGCAGCCGGCCGTTAGCACCAGGCCGAAGAGCGCGGCCGCGATGCGCTTCATGCGACCGGCTCGGCCGGGCAATATTTGCTCACATACTCGTCGTGCGAGGGCATGACGTCGAGGCACCGATCGATCGTCGCGGCGATATTGCCGAGGAATTGCTCGATCTCCAAATCGCCCTTGATCGCGACGAGCGGGTCGTAGCCGCGCGGAACGAGCCCCTGGCCGAGGAACACCTGGATCCAGCTTTCTTCGCCGAACAGCTCGTGGTTTTCGCGGAAGATGCGACCGTTGGAGCGCCAAACGTCGATCTTGTTCGTCAGCGTTTCGGGCAGCTCCATGTTGCGGCAATATTCCCAGAAGTCGCCGTCGCGCTGGTTCGCCCAATAATGAAGCACGATGAAGTCGCGCACGCGCTCCCATTCGAAATCCGATTGGCGGTTGAATTCGTCGATCGTAGCCTGGTCGGTCTTGCCGTCGGGGAACAGCCGAACGAGGCGGATCGCGGCGGATTGCACGAGGTGGATGCTGGTCGATTCGAGCGGCTCGAGGAACCCGGCGGCGAGGCCCAGCGCGACGCAATTGCGGTTCCACATCTTCTTGCGCTTGCCGCTGGTGAAGCGAAGGCGGTTGGGATTGGCGAGCTGCTCTCCGTCGAGGTTCGCGAGCAGCAGCTTTTCCGCCGAGTCGTCGTCGATATGTTTGCTGGAATAGACAAGGCCGTTGCCGGTGCGGTGCTGGAGCGGGATCCGCCATTGCCAACCCGGATCGCGCGCGGTCGATCGCGTGAACGGATGAAGCGGCTCGGTCCTCTTGCACGGAACGGCCATCGCACGGTCGCACGGCAGCCAGTGGCTCCAGTCCTCGTAGCCAGTCTTGAGAGTCTGCTCGATCAAGAGGCCGCGGAAGCCCGAGCAATCGATGAAGAAGTCGGCTTCGATGACCCGGCCGTCTTCCATGGTGATCGAGGCAAGGTCGCCATTCTCGGCGGTCTGAACGTCGACGATGCGACCCTCCGTCCGCTTGGCGCCATGCTGCTCGGCAAGCCCGCGCAGATATTTGGCATAGAGCGAGGCGTCGAAGTGGAAGGCATAGACGATATGGCCGATCGGGGATTCCGCCATCTCGATTCTGGGGTGCATGAACTTGTCCGCCCGGGCGGCAGCGGTGTTGATCGAAAAGTCGCCGAAATCGCGAGCCCGCCCAAGCTGATTGGCGCGAAGCCAATATTGATGGCAACGCAGCCATTCCCAGTCCTGCCCGATGATCCCGAACCCGTGCTGGTAGCGCTCGCCCTCCTTGAACCAGTCGACGAACTCGATCCCGAGCTTGAAGGTCGCCTGGGTCCGCTGCATGAACTCGACTTCGTTGAGATCGATCAGCTCATTATATTCCTTGATGACGGGGATGGTCGCTTCGCCCACGCCGACCGTGCCGATGGCCTCGCTCTCGACCAGCTCGATGTCCCACAGGCCGCGGAACAACCTGCCGAACAAAGCGGCGGCCATCCACCCGGCCGTGCCGCCCCCGACAATGAGAATCTTCTTCATCGGCCCGGATTACCGGCTTTCGGGCGGGCAAGCCATTGTCGGCGGCGATTCGGGCAACGGCCCGAGCCGCGCGGGACGAGTTAGCGATAGGCCATAGCCCCGCGGGAATCGGTACCCGCCCTGTTGCGGCAGGCAATCGCCCGCCGGCCAGTCGAACGACAGGCGGCCGGTGAAGTCATAGGCGGCACGCCCGTCCGGGGCCGCGAGCAACACGTCGGCAAGGCCCAGGCCCTCGGTGCCCGGAAGGAAGGCGGCGACGAAGGCATCGGAGCGATTCATGAGGTCGTTCGCCGCGACGGGCCGGCCGGAAAAGAGAAGCGTGACCACCGGCACACCCTTGCCGCTGACCCGGTCGAGAGCGGCCAGATCTTCCGGATAGCGGCTGGAGTGGCGCAGCGAGGCCGGGAAGACGATGTCTCCGGCAGTCTCGGCATAGGGCTTCTCGGCGGCGACCATGACGATCCCGCTGTAGCGGCTGACGTCGACGCCGGTGCCATCGGCGCTATAGTCCACATTCGTCGAACCAAGCGATTTGCGCAGCGCCGCTAGCAGGGAGTCGGCATTGGGAAAATCCGATGTCTTGGTATTGTCGCCCTGCCAGGTAAGCGACCATCCGCCGGACTGCATCGGCAGACTGTCCGCGCCCTTCCCGACCACCAGGATGCGGCCGCGCTTCAGCGGAAGCGCGCCATCATTCTTCAGCAGGACGAGCGATTTGCGGACGGCTTCGCGCGCGAGCTCGCGGACCGACGGCGACGACATGACCTCCGCGCCCGGATGCGGTCCAGCGGCGGGCGACCGATCGAACAAGCCGCTACGGAGCTTCACCGCGATGATCCGCGCCGCGGCCTCGTCGATCCGGCTCATCGGGATTCGGCGGGCCTGCACATCCTCGATGGTCCACGCGATGAATTTCTTCCAGTCGTCGGGGACCATGGCGAGGTCGATCCCGGCATTGATCGCCTGCGGGCAATGCCAGTTGGTGCAGCCCGGAACCTGGCCGATGCCGTTCCAGTCGCTCACCACCAACCCCTCGAAACCAAGGCGTCCCCTCAGCACGTCGGTGTTGAGATAGGCGTTGCCGTGCATCTTGCCCCAGGCGCGGCCCGTCGCGGTGTCGGTGAAGCTCGAATAGCTCACCATCACCGTCTGCACGTTGGCGGCGAGCGCGCCGTAATAGCCCGCTGCATGGGTGCGGTAAAGGTTCGCTTCCGTCGTCTGGGTTACGCCCTCGTTCTGGCCGTGAAAGGTGCCCCCGTCGCCGAGCCAATGCTTGGCTGTGGCAAGCACCGACGTTGCCGAGCCGAGCTGGCCTTGAAGACCGGCAACCATCGCTTCAGCATAAGCGCGAACTTCTGCCGGGTCGGAACTGTAGCTTTCGTAGGTCCGGCCCCAGCGCGGGTTCTGCACGACTGCGAGGGTGGGCGCGAAGGCCCAAGTGATACCGGTCGCGCGGATCTGCTCGGCAGTCGCGTGGCCGATTCGCGCCATCAGCGCCGGATCATGCGCCGCGCCAAGACCGATATTATGCGGGAAAAGCGTTGCCCCATAGACATTGTTGTGTCCGTGAACGGCATCGGTGCCCCAGATGACCGGCACCTTCACCGCCATGTCGGTCGACATCGACGCACGGTAATATTCGTCCGACAGCTTGAGCCAGTCGTCGACGCTCCCGTGCATGTTCATGCCCGGCCACGCGCCGCCGCCGTTGAGAATCGATCCGAGATAATATTTGCGCACATCGTCGGGCGTGACCGAGCGGATGTCGGCCTGGGTGATCTGACCGACCTTTTGCTCCAGTGTCATTCCGGCGACGATCTGGCGAGCGCGCGCGTCTATTGTGGCCTCGGACGGCAACGCTATCGGAGCGACAGCTCGCGGCCACAGCGCGGGAGCCGTCTCACACGATGCGAGCGCTGCGCCCAGCGCGCAAACGATCACGCGCGGGCGCATGCCCATCGCCTTTGTCAAAACCAACATTTTACGCAGTCCTAGAAGTGATAGCTCGCGCCGAGCAGCCACGATCGCCCGTATTCCTCGTACACGTTGAGCGTCTGGACCCCGCCGGTGGGGGAGAATTCGCGATAGGGCGAATTGAGGATGTTGCTGACCTGCAGCACAATACCGAGACCGTTGAAACGCGAGCCGGGCTGGAAGGTGTAGCCAATCTGTCCGTCCATTTGATCGTCAGCCCCGATGAATGGGAAGCCCAGGTTGGTGAACAACGAGACGACCTCGCCCTTGAAGGTGGACCGATGCCGGTAGGACAGGCGAGCCTGGACACCATTTTTCTCATAATAGCCTGTGGCGTCGTAGACCCACTTCGAGAAGCCGGGCAGGATCCGATCGGGGAGACTGTCCTGCGCCTCCTTCTTCAGCTTGTAGTCAGTGTAGGACACGCTCCCGGTCGCGCCGAAACCATCGAGCACCCTAGAAAGCCGGCCGAACTCGAACGCGCCACTTACTTCGACGCCGCCGATCCACCCGCCCTGGCCGTTGGCGGGTACGTCGATCTCGCCGATCGGACTGACGATGACGCCTGGCGGAATCTTGGCCAACTCGGTCGCCGGTGGCGTGAAACCTGAGAAGTCGGCCGTCAGCGCCTGGTTATAAATGTAATTGTCCAGCCACATGTAGAACCCGTGGACGGAGAAATAGCTCGCCTTCCCGCCATACCATTCATAGCCAACGTCGAGTTCCTTGGCGCGCCACGGCTCCAACTGTGGGTTGCCGCCACCGGCGGACCACGGGTGAACTTCCTGGCCCGCGACGCACGGCGGCTGCACATTTTGGCAAATTCCGCCATTGAACCCTGGCACGAGATTCGCGCGCATATCGTCCATCCGCGGTCGCGCCATGACCTTGGCCAAGGCGAAGCGGACGCGGTTCTGCCGGTTCAAGTCATAGTAAAGATTCAAGCTCGGCAGGATATCCGTGTACGATGCCCCAGCGCTCACGTCCTGGAGTTGAATTGCCGAGCCATCGCTGGGGGCAAAGATCCGAAGGCCGCTAGATGTTTGCTTCTGCCGGACAACCTGGACGCCGACATTGCCGTGCAACTCGCCAGAATCGATATTCGCCTTGGCCTTGAAGGTCGTGATGCCTTCCTTGATGTCCCATGCCTTGTCGAAATGGTTCGCATCCTCGAGCTGGACGACGTCGTAGTAATTTCCGCTGCCGACCAGCTTGTCGACATCGATCCCGAGTATGCTCAAGTCTCCCGCGAAGCCCAGCGACGTCGGATCGTTCAGGAACTGCGGATCGACCAATACCTGCTGACGATTATTCTTCAGGAACAGGTCTAGCTCGGTGACCGTCTTATCCTTGTGGCGGTGGGTATAATCCACGCCCGCTTCGACGCTGCTGATGAAGTTCCCAAGGGGCGACGCTTCGAAGTCCTGACGGATCGTCGCATCGCCCGACGCCAGCCTCTCGCGGATGTGTGGCGTCTTGATATGTCCTTCGGAGCCATATCCGCCCCAGCCGCCGCGATCGCCAAGCGACACCTTGCTGGCGTCGGCATAGTCGAATTGGCCATTCGACAGGGTGTTGAACCCGTCGAGCGGGATCAGGCGATCGAAACTGTCGAACACGCTCGCCAGGTGAGGACCGACCCCATAACCGCCGAAAATTTCCGTATCCTTATCGACGCGCTTGTTGGACGAATATGACAGGTCAGCGAGCAGATGCGTGCGCTCGGCCAGCCGGAAATCGTTGTTCAGGCCCGCCGAGAACAGATGGTCGGTCCGGTTGACCGCATTCCATCTAAGAATCGGAACGACGTTGTTGACGTGGTCGGCAACGGAGAACGTCAAACCACCCTTGTCCTGGGTTTCGCTAACGTTGAACGTCACGGGATCGCCGTTGAACGGCGTCGTCGAACCTTCCTCGCCCGTCGTGAGCGTCTTCTGTTTGAAACGCGAATAATAGAGATCGAGTATTGAATGGACCGCATCGCTCGGTTTCCATTCGATGGCGCCGGTAACGCCGTCGCGAATGTCGCGCGAATTGCTGGCGCGTATTTCGTCACCCTGCAGGACCTGGATGCCGTCGCCTAGATCGGAATAAAACCAGTTCTTGGTGTGGTTGACGTGGCTTGGCGAGTCGAGATGGGCATAGCTCACCATCCAGCCGAGCGTGCCGTCCTCATTCTGGTCGATGTAGCTGGCGCTGCCCCGCCAGCCGTATTTGGAAAAGTCCTTGTTCCGGCCGCCGCCCTGATCCCATTGCCCGCGCAGGTTCATCGCAACCGCGCGCTTGCCAAATTCGAGCGGGCGAATGGTCCGAAGATCGACCGTGCCGGCAAGTCCCATACCCGAGATACTCGCATCGGGAGTCTTGTAGACCACGACCGAGGCCATGAGCTCTGAAGGATATTGGTCGAACTCGACCGCTCGGTTGAAGCCCGAGCTCGCCTGCTGGCGACCGTTCAGCAGAACCGTCGTGAAGTCGGGCGAGAAGCCGCGGATCGACACAATCTCCGCACGCCCCTTGACGCGCTGTGCGGTGATGCCGGGGAGACGCGCGATCGACTCGGCGATCGAAACGTCGGGCAGCTTGCCGATTTCTTCGGCCGATACGGCCTCGACGGTGCCGCGCTCGCGGCGCTTGATGTTGATCGAATTCTGGAGGCTCCCACGGAAACCGGTAACGACAATCGCGCCGCTATCCGTCGGGGTAGCCGCCGGTTGTTGGGCATTGGGCTCGCCAGGCGTGGTAGCATCCGCCGGTGCCGGTGGCGGCGGCGCAGGCGCGTTCGGATCCGGCTGATCCGTGGTCGCCTGCGCCAATGCTGCCGATGGTAGCCCGAGCACCAGTAATGACGAGCAACAGCCTCCGGCCAAAAGCAAGGCACGGCGCGAGCGCGGCGAGTGGAACAAATTTTCTCTCCCCAGTTCGGCCACGTCCGCCCGAGCATTCACGGCCTCGCTTCCATACCTCTATGGAAGCGCTTCCATTTGGTGCTTGAAAGCCACGCCCCTGTCAAGCGGTCCGGAAAGGATTGGGGGCGGCGGTCGACTCCCGCACGATGAGCTCGTGCTCGACGCATTCGTAATGCGGCGCCGGATCGATCTCGAACAGCAAATGGACCGCGCGCTCGGCGAGAAATTTGATCGGTTGCCGAACCGTCGTCAGCGGCGGCCAGATCACCTCCGACATCGGGGTGTCGTCGAAGCCGGCGACCGACATCGCCGATGGGATTTCGAGGCCGGCGCGGTGAAGCGCCAGCATCGCCCCCGCCGCCATGTCGTCATTGGCGCATGCCAGCGCCGTGACCGATCCCTGCTCCCGCAGCAGCCGCTCCGCCGCCTCGACCCCCGAATGGAAGGTGAAATCGCCCGTCGCGGTCCATGGCTCATGATCGATCCCGGCAGCGCGAAGCGCATCGAGGAAGCCGTCGTAGCGAAGCCCCGCGGACTGGTGGTCCGGAGGTCCTTTGACAAAACCAAAGCGGCGGTGGCCAAGCGCCAGCAGATGGTCGCCAATCGTCCGCCCGGCCGCGCGGTCGTCGATGCCGACGGCCGGAACGATCGAGCGCCCGCGCTCGCCCGCCGAGATGGCGACCATCCGCACCCCGACGCGCTGGGCGCAGGCGAGAAGGTCGAAATCGTCCGACATCGGCGGCGATACGATGATGCCCGCCGGGCTCTCATGCTCGAGAATCGCCGCAAGAAGGCGCGACGGCTGCTGCTCGCCGGCCGGATCGATTGCGCGCGTAACGAGGTCGAAACCCAGCGACGAGCAAGCCCGCAACGCCCCGAGTTCCAGGCCGGCATTGTAAAAGCTGTTCGGCTCGCGCTCGGGGTTGTGCGCGTGGATGAGCATGATCTGCGTGCCCGATCCGCTGGCCAGCGCGCGCGCTTGGCGATTGACCGAATAACCGAGCTCTTCAACCGCGCGGCGAACCCGCTCGCGCGTTTCGGGGCGGACGTTCTGGACGTTGTTGAGAACCCGCGACACGGTGACCCGCGCGACGCGGGCCGCCTTGGCAACGTCGTCGATGGTCGAGTTCCGCCTGCTCATGCGCGTGAGCTTGGCAAGCCTTTCATCCGTTCGCAACGGCTGACGTGCGCGCTTGCCAGCAGCGGAAATGCCTCCTTAAAACGAGCACGAATGGAAGCGCTTTCATTTGCCCTGCCGAGGATGCCGTTCGCGCGAGGTCTTTTGATCTTTCTCGCGCTGTGCGTCCCCGCTTGCGCAGCTTCGGCGCGCCCGGCGCTGATTCCGCTGCCGGCGCAGATTGCCTGGCACGACGGAGCCGTTCGGATCAACGCCGACACGCGCGTTGAAGCCCGCGGCGAAGCCGCGTCGGTTGCAGCCAATCTGTCCAGCCAACTCGGCCTGAAGCAGGGTGCGCGAGGCGGTTCGCGAATCCGGCTTACGCTCGTCCCCGCCAGCGTCGTCGCCAGCCCCGAAGGCTATCGCCTGCGCGCGGCCGGCAAAGACATAGCGATCGAAGCCTCGGATCCGCGTGGCTTGTTCTACGGGGCCCAGACGCTCCTGCAGCTGGTGGAAAAAGGCCCGGGCGGAGAGCGGACCGTCCAGGCTGTGGAGATCGACGATGCTCCGCGCTTCCGCTGGCGGGGGCTGACGGTCGACGTGGCCCGGCACTTCTTCGGCAGGGAAGCGCTCATCAAGATCATCGACGAAATGGGCGCGTACAAGCTCAACGTCCTGAAACTGCATTTGACCGACTATGAGGGGTGGCGGTTCGAAGTCCCCGCCTACCCCAGGCTGACCGGCATCGGCGCGCTGGTCGACGGGCAGCCGCGATATTTCACCGCTGCGGATATCCGCGAGATCGTCGCTTACGCCGCCGACCACCACATCATCGTCGTCCCCGAGATCGAGATGCCGGGCCATGCCGGAGCTGCCGCCCGCGCCTATCCTAAATATTTCAACAAGGAAGGCTCGGCCTTCAATCCAGCGAATCCTGAGACCTACGACTTTGTCCGCAGCATCCTGACCGAGGCCGCCCGGCTGTTCCCGGCGCCCTACATCCACTTCGGCGGCGACGAGGTCGGGGACGAGGTGTGGAACGGGATGGCCGACGTCGAACGCCTCAAGGCCGAGCAGAACTTAAAGTCGACCGACGACGTCGAAGCCTATTTCGGTCGCAGGGTCGTGGCCATCATCGAGAGCCTCGGGAAGCGCCCGATGGCGTGGGACGAGCAGGTCGACGCCAATGCGCCAAAGAGCGTGGTGATCCAATGGTGGCGGCGGGACAAGCCGGAGGTCCGGGATGCAGCGGTCAGGAACGGCTACGACCTCGTCGCGTCGCCCGCCGACCAGCTTTATTTCGATTATCCCCAGGGGCCGGGCGAGCCCGGCGCTCCGTGGGAAGGAAACAAGGGCGGCCCGCAGTCCATCGGCAAAATGCTCGCCTGGGAACCGGTGCCGGATGGTTTCACCCCGGATGAGCAGGCGCACGTGATCGGCATCGAGGCGGCGGTGTGGACCGAATTCATCGCGACCGAGCGCTATCTCCAGTTCATGACCTTCCCGCGCGTGCTCGCGCTCGCGGAAATCGCGTGGCGGCCGAAGGGCCCCCGCGACGAAAGGGAATTTTCGGACCGGCTGGCCCCGCACATCGACGCCTTGCGCGCAAAAGGGATCAACGCCCGCCGGGGCGAAGGGGACGCCTATGAGTTCATCACCAACTGAAACGCTCGCGCCCATTGCGGAGCGGGCGGCGACGACCCCGAAGCAATTCCGCGCGGGGATCGTGGCTGGCGGCCAACCGGCCGTGCTGCGCGAGATCGCGCGCGACTGGCCGCTGGTCATCGCCGCGCGAGAGGGCGCGGACGAAGCCATGTCGCTGCTCGAGGCGAGCGCGAGCGCATCCGAGGCCAACGTCCTTCGAGCCGATCCGGCGCTGGAAGGCCGGTTCCACTATGCAAAACACGATTACTCGATGAACTTCATCCGCGGGCAGGGAAATGTTGCCGGGATCCTCGCGGGGCTCCGTGAGCAGGAGAAGAGCTATCGGCCGTTTGCGATTGCAGCGCAGGGCCTGGATGCAGAACGCTTCTTCCCCGGATTCGCCGCGGCACACCCGATGCCGTTGGTGCCTCCCGAGGCCGCGCCGCGCGTGTGGATCGGCAATGCCGCGAAGGTCGCAACCCACCACGATCCGATCGACAATGTGGCGGTGGTCGCTGCGGGCCGGCGGCGCTTCACGCTGTTCCCGCCGGAGGCCGAGCCGAACCTCTACAGGGCCGAACCATCCGACCCCCGCCGGGGCGGCGATCAGCATGGTGCACGTGACGGCGCCCGACCTCGATCGATTCCCGCGCTTCGCTTCGGCGCTGGAGGTCGCGCAAGTGGCGGAGCTTTCGCCGGGCGACGCAATCTTCATTCCTCGCGACTGGTTTCACCACGTCGAGGCGCTCGATCGTTTCAACGTGCTCGTGAACTATTGGTGGGACGCGCGCGAGGACTCCGCGCCGGCGCGGGAAGGAAGGTCATGAAAAAGGGGATCGCGGTGCTGCTGCCGGTGGCATTGTTGCTCGGCATGCCCGGCCAAGCGGCGCAGCCCACCCCTCCGGACCGGCCGTGGCTCAATCGGGACCTGCCGCCGGAGGCGCGAGCGCGCGCCGCCGTCGCCGCGATGACTCTCGACGAGAAACTGAGGCTGGTGTTCGGCTTTTCCGACCAGGCGCTGACCGAGGTCGCCAAGGTTCCCGACGACGTGGTTTCGCCCGAGCTGAAGACCTATGTCGTAGGCCACCTGGTCAAGGGATCGGCGGGCTTCGTCCCCGGCGTTCCCCGCCTCGGAATTCCCGATCAGACCCAGACCGATGCGTCGATGGGCGTGCGCAACAGCTTCATCCCAAGCACCGCTTTGCCGTCTTCGCTCGCCACCGCCGCAAGCTTCGATCCGGCGGTGCCGAGGGCGGGCGGCGCGATGATCGGCGCCGAAGCGCGCGCGACGGGTCACAACACCATGCTGTCCGGCGGGATCAACCTCGCCCGCGAACCGCGCAACGGCCGCAACTTCGAATATGCCGGCGAAGACCCGCTGCTCGCCGGCACGATGGTCGGCGCGCTCATCAACGGCATCCAGTCCAACCGGATCATCTCGACGATCAAACATTATGCCGTGAACGACCAGGAGACGCTGCGCACCTCGCTCGACGTCACGATCTCTGCCGCGGCCATGCGGCAGTCGGACCTGCTCGCCTTCGAGCTCGCGATCGAGAATAGCTCCCCCGGATCGGTGATGTGCTCCTACAATTTGATCAACGGCCGTTGGGGCTGCGAGAACGACTATCTGCTGAACACGGTGCTGAAGCACGATTGGGCCTACAAGGGCTTCGTCATGAGCGACTGGGGCGCGGTCCATTCGACCGTCGGCGCGGCGAACGGCGGGCTCGACCAATTCACCGGCTTCTGCTGCAAGGACGACAAGCCGTGGTTCGCGCCGCCGGCGATAAAGGCGGCGCTGCAATCGGGGGCGATTTCGCAAACGCGGCTCGATGACATGGTTGAGCGGATACTGTGGGCATTGTTTGCCAAGGGCCCGGTCGACGACCCGGTGAAGCCTATGCCGATCGACTACGCGGCCAACGCCGCGGTTTCGCAAAAGGCGGCGGAAGAGTCGCTGGTGCTGCTCAAGAACGACGGCGACCTGCTGCCTTTGCGCGGCGTCAAATCGATCGCGGTGATCGGCGGCAACGCCGACAAGGGCGTGCTCGCCGGCGCCGGATCGTCAGATGTGACCCCGGTCGGTGGCGCGGTGATGATCGACACCCACACCTACCTGCCGTCGCCGCCGCTCGACGCGCTGAAGCGCGAGTTGCCACGGGCGCGAATATCGTTCGATCCGGGCACCGACCTCGCGTCCGCCGCGGCGCTGGCTGCGCGGTCGGACGTCGTCATCGTCGTCGTCACCCGCCACAACAGCGAAGGGTCGGAGGCCAGCCTCGAGATGGTGGGCAACCAGGATGCGCTCGTCGCCGCAGTGGCAAAGGCCAACCCGAAGACCATCGTCGTCGCTGAAACGGGGGGTGCGATCTACATGCCGTGGGTCGGCCAGGTGCCGGCGATCCTCGAGGCCTTCTATCCGGGCATCCGCGGCGGCGACGCGATCGCGCGGATCCTCACCGGCAAGGTCAATCCATCCGGCCATCTGCCGATCAGCTTCCCCGCCTCACCCGGCCAGCTCGCGCGGCCGGAGATCGCCGGGCTCGGCCAGCCCGACGGGACGCCGGCCGAAGTGCTCTACGATGAAGGCGCCGCGATCGGCTACAAATGGTACGACGTGAAGCGCTACAAGCCACTATTCGCCTTCGGACGGGGGCTAAGTTACACGCGCTTCGCCTTGTCGGACCTGAGAGCGCAACCCGACGGCAAGGGGATCAAGGTCAGCTTCTCGATCCGCAATGTCGGCAAGCACGCCGGCAAGGGCGTCGCCCAGGTCTATGTTGCGCCCGCGGATTGGGTGAAGGCTGGCTGGGAGGCGCCCAAGCGACTTGGTGCGTTCGCAAAGGCGTCGTTGAAGCCGGGCAAGGCGACCCAGGTCGACCTGATGATCGATCCGCGCCTGCTCGGCACCTATGAAGCTGCGGGCAACAATTGGCACAGGAAGCCCGGAACATATCGAGTTCTGCTCGGGCAATCGTCCGATGATCAGATGCGAACGGCCGACATAGATCTGCCTGACAATCTTTGGAGCGCGTCCAAACAATAGGCGGCGGTTGGTGGTGGCGGGAGGGCAATCGGAACTCTATGGATACAATCATGCGAAGCCTTCTGCTGCTGGGACTCACCGTACTCGTTGGATGCAGCCGCCCGGTTGTCCCTCCTGGCGCCGATCTCGCGCAAACGCTCGCCGGCCGCGTTGCAGGTCCGCCGCAGAGCTGCGTGTCGACCCAGTCCGCGAGCAACCTGCGCGCGATCGACGCGGCAACGCTCGGCTACGGCTCTGGGTCGACAGTCTACGTCAACCGGCTTGGCGGCCCCTGCCCTGGACTCAGGGAGCTGAGCACGATCATCGTCGAGGTCCATGGCGGCCGCTATTGCCGCGGCGATCATTTTCGCGCGGTCGAATTGACCGGAGGCATCCCCGGACCGGTCTGCATCCTTGGCGACTGGGTGCCGTACCGAAAGCCGTAGCTCGATAATGCCAATGAATGCGCTCCGTCGGGTCATCAGAGGCGGAGTGCGCCTCATTGCGGCTGTCGGCCTCGGGCTTGCCTCGTGCGGACCCGCAGCAGCGTCTCATCTCGTCACTGGCAACGGATTCGGGTTCGCGGTCGTCGCGCCCGAGATTGGCGTGGCGACCAAATTCTATGCTCACCCGCATAGCTTCACCGTGCCCGACCCGGCCAATCCGCTGAGCGAAGGGATCGAGACGGCCAACTTCATCAAGGCGCTCGGCTACGGCCAGGCCGGGCAACGGCGCACCACCGACTATGTCGACGACACGCACGTCATCCGAATGCGTTCCGCCTCCGGCAACGCGGATTATTTCATGCCGTTCGGCCTTGCGCGCCCGGCGCTGATCATCAGCCTTGAAGCAGCGACGCCGTGGCGCGTCGAATGGAACCGGCCGATAAGGTCACAGCGTCGGCTGGCGTCCGGGACGATGCTGCTGCGTTTCGAGGGAATCGATGAACCGCTGCTGCTGGTCCCGCTGGCCGCGACGCGCAGTGCGCCAGCGAACCAGCAGCTGGCTGCCAGCTCTGCGTGGGCATTGATTGCACTCAAGGATGAAAGCGAAGCCGCTGCCGCCATTCGCGAGGTCGGTCGCTGGCGCGCAAACCTGTCCACTCGGGTCCTGGTCAAACGTGAGCTCGCGCAGTTCGAGCGGTGGCGGGCAAACCCGTCCGTAAGGTTCGTGAACGACAAGGAGCGCCATTTGTGGCGGCAGAGCGAGACGATGCTGCGCATCGCCCAAAGCCGCGAGCCGAACCGGCCGGGCCGCTATGGCAACGGCCTGATCGTCGCCGCCTTGCCCGATGTCTATGCGACGCCCTGGGTCCGCGACATGGCCTGGGCCACGGTGGCGTTGGCGAGGATGGGTCACCGCGCGGAGGCACGCGCCGCTTTGCTCGCGTATTTCAATGCACGCCCAACCGGCAAAATGCGCGCCGAGGTCCATGGCGCCGACTATCAGGTCTCGGTCGTGCGTTACTTCGGCAACGGCGAGGAGGAGCCTTTCTTCACCCAGGAGGGCGCGACCAACATCGAATATGACGACTGGGGCGAAGTCCTGTGGGTGCTCGGCGAGTATCTGCGCAGGTACGATGACCCGGCACTGCTGGAGACCGCGACCTATCGCGGACGGCTGTACGAAAGCGCGCGCGATTTCATCGTCCGGCCGCTCCTGGCCAACACCGAGCCCTATGGCGGGGGGCGGATCGTCGCCGCGGATACCTCGATCTGGGAGGAGCGGCAGAAGGACAGGAAGCACTTCGCCTTCTCCACCGCTTTGGCGATCGTCGGGCTGCACAATTTCGCCGAGGTCGCGCAGCGCGCCGGCGACCAGGCGGCAAGAAACAATGCGCTCGCCCAGGCAGCGCTGCTCGAGACGGGCTTTGCCGCCGCCTTCATCCGCGACGGCAAGCTTCGCGGAACGCTCGAGGACGGCGTGAAGAACGACATCGACGGCGCGTTGCTGCCGATCATCAATTTCGGCGTGGTGCGCGACGCGAACGTGATCCGCGACACGGTGGATCGGATGGAATTGCTGAAGGTCGCGTCAGGCGGCTACCGCCGCGTTCGAAGCACCTACACCGATCCGAAAATCTTCGAATATTGGTACGAGCGCCAAGAGTTCCTGTTCGTCGACCTGCACCTGGCGCAGCTGTACCACGCGCTCGGCCGCAAGAGCGACGCCGACGCGATGCTGCAGCGGATCGTGAACAAGGCCGCGGCCGACCATAACATCATCCCGGAAATGTATGTCGCCGTCCCCTGCGCGCTGTTTCCCGGCAAGATCGGCGATCCCACGGGGGCGTTGCCGATGGTCGGGTACGGCGCAGGTGCGTACGTTCTGCACCTGCTCGATCGGTAACCCTCAACTCACTATCATATATCAGAAGTCGGAACCCGCGCGCGTGCGGGAAACTTTCGCATGGCTATGGCCGTTTTGGTCAAGCGGGCGGTTGTCGGCGTGCGCGGAGTTTTAATGCGGCGAATCCTGGTTGGGGTCATCGCGGTCGTCATTCTCATTGCAGCGGTCGCTGCGGTGATCTGGACCCGCAAGCGGACCGCGACCGACGCGGACGAAGTTGCCCCCCCGGTAAACGCTGCCAAGGCCATCCCTGCCCCTTCGGCGTCACCCCCCGATGACGGCAATTGGGCGATGCCGGGCAAGGATTATGCGGCGACGCGGTTCAGCGGCCTGCATCAAATCACGCCGGCGAACATCGGCGCGCTGAAGGTCGAATTCACTGTTTCGACGGGCACCACCGAGGGCTTCGAAGCGCCGCCGCTGGTGGTCGACAACACCATGTACGTGGTGACGCCGTGGCCCAACAATATCTTCGCACTCGACCTCACCAAGCCGGGTGCGCCGGCGAAATGGGTGTACAAGCCCAACCCGGCCGCCGCCGCCAAGGGCGTCGCCTGCTGCGGGCCGGTCAATCGCGGCGCCTCCTACTGGAACGGGCGGCTGTTCCTGAACCTGCTCGACGGCAACACGGTCGCGGTTGATGCCGCGACCGGTAAGGAAGTCTGGCGGACCAAGCTCGGCGACATCCAGAAGGGCGAGACCATCACCATGGCGCCGCTCGTCGCCGAGGGTAAGGTCCTGGTCGGCAATTCGGGCGGGGAGATGGGCGTCCGCGGCTGGCTCGCCGCGCTCGATGCCGGCACCGGCAAGCTCGCGTGGAAGGCGTACAGCACAGGACCCGACAAGGACGTGCTGATCGGGTCCGGTTTCCGTGCGCCCTACGCGCAGGACCAGGGCCGCGACCTCGGTGTCAAAAGCTGGCCTCCGGACTATTGGAAGATCGGCGGCGGAACGGTGTGGGGCTGGCTCAGCTACGACCCGCAGCTCAAGACCATTTATTACGGGACGTCGAACCCGGGTCCGTGGAATGCCGAGCAGCGGCCGGGCGACAACAAATGGACCGCCGGGGTCTTCGCGCGCGATATCGGCACCGGCCAGGCGCGCTGGTTCTATCAAAGCACGCCGCATGACGTTTACGACCACGACGACATCAACGAGATCCTGCTGGTCGACTATCCGATTGGCGGCGGCCGGCGGATCCCGGCGCTGATCAGGCCGAGCCGGAACGGATTCTTCTACGTGCAGGATCGCCGCACCGGCCGCGTCCTGTCGGCCAGGCCGTACAGCTTCCTCAACGTCTATAAGGGCGTCGACTTGAAGACGGGCCGGATCATTCCCACGCTCGGCATGGAACCGGCGCATGGCCGCGCGGTCCGCAACATTTGCCCCGCCGCGCCGGGCGCCAAGGACTGGAACCCGTCGGCGTTCAGCCCGGTCACCGGCCTCGTCTATATCCCGCACCTCAACCTGTGCATGGACATGGGCGTCAAGAACGCCAACTACATCGCAGGCACCCCCTTCGTCGGCGCCGACGTGAAGATGTACGCCGGTCCCGGCGGCAATCGCGGCGTGTTCACCGCGTGGGACCCAGTCGCCCAGCGCAAGGTCTTCGAGATAAAGGAGGACCTGCCGCTGTGGAGCCCGGCCCTCGCAACGGCTGGCGGACTTGTCTTCTACGGCACCATGGACGGCTGGTTCAAAGCGATCGACGCGCGCACCGGCAAGCTGTTGTGGCAGTTCAAGACGGGCAGCGGAATCATCGGCCAGCCGATCAGCTACCGCGGGCCCGACGGGCGGCAGTATATCGCGGTCCCATCGGGCGTCGGCGGCTGGGCCGGCGCGATTGTGTCGGCGAAGCTCGACGCTCGTGATCCCACTGGAGCACTCGGTTTCAACAACGCCGTGAAAGACTTGCCGAAACGCGTTTCGGCAGGCGGAATGGTCTATGTGTTCGCGCTTCCGAAATAGCTTCGCCGCCATCGCGGCGCTCGCGCTGCTCGCCGGCTGCGATCGCGAGAACAGCGATCCGCGCGGCAAGCCGTTCGGCGAGACCGTGCCGAGCGCGAGCCCCGACACGGTGTTCCCGGGCGGTGGCAAGCCCGGCCCGCTCGATCCGCGGGCGGCGGCCTATGAGCGCAATGCCTTTGCCTTGTCCCAAGGGCAGCAGCTGTTCGGAGCGATGAACTGCGCCGGCTGTCACGCCCACGGCGGCGGCGGGATGGGCCCGGCGCTGATGGACGCCGAATGGCGTTACGGCGGTCGCATCGACCAGATCGCGACGAGCATCGCGCAGGGCCGGCCCAACGGCATGCCGGCGTGGGGCGGCAAGCTCACCGATCAGCAGATCTGGCAGTTGGCGGCTTACGTCCGAAGCCTGTCCGGCCAGGAGCCCAAGGACGCGGTCAGTGCCCGCGCCGACGAGCTGAGCAATACGCCGCCCCAAACGCAGACCAAGCGGGAGCCGGTCCTGCCATCGGATTCCGCGCAGCAATGACCCGCCGGGGGCTCAGCGTCGGCGGCGTCCTCGCGCCGTGCCTGATGGGCTGCTCCGGAATCCAGACCGCGCTCGGCGGGTCGGGCGCGGACGATGCGAGCTTCGTCCGCCTGTTCGCGATTTTCCTTGGCGTGTGCGCGGTGATGTACGTGTTGGTGATCGCCGCTCTGGGCGGAGCGCTCGCCAACCGCCGCGGGCTCCGGACGGTGGACAACGGGGCCCATCACGAGAGCGCGCCGTGGCTGCGCTCGGCGCTGATCGGGTGGATCGTGTTGATCGGGCTCGGCCTGATCGGACTGACCCTGGCGAGCTTCTTCGCCGACCGTTCGGCGGCCGCGCGCGCCAAGACCGCTCAGTTCACGGTCAAGATCGTCGCCAATCAATGGTGGTGGGACGTCATCTACATGACCCCTGACGTCTCTCAGATCGTCCACACCGCGAACGAACTTCACCTGCCCGTCGGCGTCGAAGCCGAGGTCCAGCTGGAATCGAACGACGTCATCCACAGCTTCTGGGTGCCGAACCTCGCCGGCAAGCAGGACCTGATTCCGGGGCGGATGACCGACATCCAGCTGCTTCCCCAGAAGATCGGCCTCTACCGCGCGCAATGCGCCGAGTTCTGCGGGATCCAGCACGCCAACATGGCGCTGGTCGTCACCGTCGAAAGCAAGCCCGACTTCCTGCGCTGGATGGCGCAGCAGCGACGCCCGGCGTTCGCACCGACAACGCCGCTCGAGCTAGCCGGCTACCGCTACTTCACAACCCGCGAGTGCAGCAGCTGCCACAATGTCGCGGGGACTCCGGCCAGCGGCCAGATCGGGCCCGATCTGACCCATCTCGCGAGCCGCCGCACGCTCGCCGCGGGCGCGCTGCCGATGAGCTCCGGCAATCTCTACGGCTGGGTTGCCGACCCGCAATCGCAGAAGCCCGGAAACAAGATGCCGACGATCGGGCTCGCGCCGAACGACCTGCACGCCGTCGTCGCTTATCTCGAGAGGCTGAAGTGAGCCGCCCCGCCAAGAAGCATCCGCGCGAAGTTCACGATGGGCCGAAGCTCACCGGCGCAGAGCTCGAGGCCCGTCTCACGGCGACCTGGGCTCGCCCCAAGGGCGTGATCGGCTGGCTCGCGACCGTCGACCACAAGGAGATCGGCCGCCGCTACATCGTCACCGCCCTCGCCTTCCTCGCTGCCGCCGGGCTGCTCGCCTTGCATATGCGGCTGCAGCTGATGCTGCCCGACAACGACCTGATGACTCCGGGTGAGTTCAACGAAGCCTTCACGATGCACGGAACGACGATGATGTTCCTGTTCGCGGTGCCGGTGATGCAGGGCGTGCAGATCTATCTGACGCCGATCATGGTCGGAACGCGGGCGATCGCGTTCCCGCGGCTGACCGCGTTCAGCTATTACATGTATTTGTTCGGCGGCCTGTTCCTGTGGGCCGCGCATTTCCTCCACTTCGGGCCGGACAACGGCTGGTTCAATTATGTGCCTTTGTCCGGCCCGCAATACGGCATCGGCAAGCGCTCGGACGCCTGGGCGCAGACCATCACCTTCACGGAGATCGCCGGGCTCGCGGTCGCGGTGACGCTGGTCGCGACGATCCTCAAGCAGCGGGCGCCGGGCATGACCCTGGCGCGGATGCCGATCTTCGTCTGGGCGACGCTGGTGACCTCGCTGATGGTCATCTTCTCGATGCCGTCGGTGGCCCTCGTCTCAGGCCTGCTGCTGTCCGACCGGCTCGTGGGCACGCAATTCTTCAACCCGGCCGAGCACGGCGACCCGCTGCTGTACCAGCACCTGTTCTGGTTCTTCGGCCACCCGGAGGTCTACATCATCTTCCTGCCCGCGACGGGCTTCGTCAGCGAAATCGTCTCGACCTTCTCGCGCCGTTCGATCTTCGGCTATCCGATCGTCGTCCTGTCGCTCGTCGCAACCGGGATCCTCGCCTTCGGCCTGTGGGTCCACCACATGTTCGCGACCGGCCTGCCGCGCGTCGGCTACAGCTTCTACACCGCGGCGAGCATGTCAGTGTCGATCCCCACGGGGCTGCAGATCTTCTGCTGGATCGCGACCATCTGGGAAGGCAGACCGCGACTGCAGGTCCCAATGCTTTACGTCATCGCATTCATCATCACCTTCGTCATCGGCGGGCTAAGCGGCGTGATGATTGCCGCCGTGCCGCTCGATCTCCAGGTCCACGACACCTACTTCATCGTCGCCCACTTCCATTATGTGCTGATCGGCGGCTCGGTCTTCCCGCTGCTCGGCGCGATTACGTACTGGTACCCGAAATTCACCGGGCGCCTGATGTCGGAGCGGTTGGGCAAGATCTCTTTCTGGACCATCTTCCTCGGCTTCCAGCTGGCCTTTTTCCCGATGCACATCGCGGGGCTGATGGGCATGCCGCGCCGGGTCTACACCTACCCGGCCGGCATGGGCCTGGAGCTGCCGAACATGCTGTCGACGATCGGGTCCGGGGTCGTTGCGATCGCCGTTTTGCTGTTCGTGATCAACATGGCGGTGTCGTTCTGGAACGGCCTGCGCGCCGGGCCCGACCCGTGGGATGCGCCATCGCTCGAATGGGCGACCGCGTCGCCGCCGCCGTGGTACAATTTCGCGCATATCCCGGTGGTCGACAGCCGGACTCCGCTGTGGGACGCGGGCGACAGCTTGCCCGTGGTTCACGGATTGCGCGTCGACGATCGCGAATTGCTGCTGACGACGGTTGTTTCCGCGGCCCCCGACCTGCGCGAGCCTAGCGCGACGCCGAGCATATGGCCGTTCGTTTCCGCGGTCGCTGTGGCTGTTTCGTTCATCGGCTCCGTCTTCAGTCCTTGGGCGCTGGTGTTCGGGGTTGTTCCGGTGGGCATCGCGCTGACCGCCTGGTTCTGGCCGAAAACGCCTGAGCCGTCTGCGGAGCCGATGATCACATGAACCGCCCGCCCGCCTTCAGCGAGGACGTCTCCGGCCTCCCAGATCACGCCTTCAGCTATCGCAGCCTGACCTGGTGGGGCGTGATCGACTTCATGATCATCGAGGGCCTGTTCTTCGCCCTTATGATCGCGGCTTACTTCTTCCTGATGAGCCACGAACAGCATTGGGCACCGGAACCGATCGACCCGCCGGGCCTGGTCGCCGGCAGCCTGTTCACTCTCGTCATGCTGTTGAGCGAAATTCCCAACACGATGGTCAAGCGCGCCGCGACGGAAATGGACATCGTTAAGGTCCGCCGCCTGCTATTATTGATGTCCGCGATCGGCGGAGCGTTGCTCGTCATTCGCGGCTTCGAGTTCAATTCGCTGCATGTGCTGTGGTATTCGAACGCCTACGGCTCGGTCCTGTGGGGCCTGCTCGTCCTGCATACGACCCACGTCGCCACCGACCTCGGCGACACGATCGTACTCGCGTTCCTCATGCGCACGGCCCACGGCGAGACCCCGCGCCGGTTCATCGATACCGACGAGAACGCGCTTTACTGGCGCTTCGTCTGGATAAGCTGGCTCCCGATCTACGCGCTCATTTACTGGGTGCCGAGGCTGTTCCGATGAAACGGTCGAGCGAGTTCGCCGACCTGATACTGCCCTGGGCCGGGCTGATTACCGGCGTCGTGTCGGCCGGGTTCGCGCACCAGTTCGGCTCGGAAGGCGTGTTCGACCGGTGCATGTCGTTCAGCCCCGGCCCAGTGCTCATTGTCTCGGTCATTACGATTGCGGCGACCGTCGCCGGCGCATTTGTTTCCTGGGGCGTGCTGCGCAAGGATTCGGAAACGCCGGCGCGCAAGGTCGTGGCAGCAATCTCGGTCGGCGCCTCGGCGCTGTTCGTCCTCGCGATGATCCTGCCGATGATCGCGGCCGTGGTGATCCCGCCATGCTTCGAATGATCCGTCCGCTGCTAGCCATAGTGGCGCTGGCCGTGGCCACCGCAGCGTCGGCGCACGGCGGTGAGCACGGCGAGCACGTCGGCTGGACCTTCGACCCGTGGGTGACGGTCCCGCTCGCCGTGCTTCTGCTGGTATTTCTAGTCGGCCGCGAGCGGCTTGGCCGGCGGTCGACCAAGTCCCCGCCGGGGCCGTGGGCCTTCCTAGGCGGCTGGACCGTCCTCACCTTGTCGTTGGTCTCGCCCCTGCACCAAGGCGGTGAGCAAAGCTTCACCCTGCACATGATCGAGCATGAGCTGATCATGCTCGTTGCCACACTCCTGCTCGCCGCATCGCATTCCGGCGGTATTTTGGCCTGGGGACTGCCCGCTCCCGCACGCCGCTGGCTCGGCGGCAGCTGGAAGGCGCCGCTCTCGACCCTCTGGCGCCGCCTCACCGATCCGATCACCGCGACCGTCGTGCAATCGATCGTGATGTGGGCGTGGCACGCGCCGGCGCTGTTCGATCGGGCGCTCGACAGCCGCGGCTGGCACATCGCGCAGCATATGAGCTTCATCATCGCCTCGCTGCTGTTCTGGTCGGCGATGCTCAATCCGCGGCGCGGCGGCTATTTGCTGTCGGCCGCCTGCCTGTTCGTGACATCGCTCGTCGAAGGCGCGCTCGGGGCGCTGATGGCGCTGTCGCAGAGCCCCTGGTACGCCGCTTATGCGGCGATGGGCATGAGCGGCATCGGCGTCGACCCGACCACCGATCAGCAGCTGGCCGGCCTGGTGATGTGGATTCCCGGCGGCGCGGTGCATGGCGCGGCGGCGGTATGGCTTCTCTATCGGTGGTTGAGCAGCGAGGGCGGCCGTGCCGTACGTTTCCGCTAGAGCCAGCTCCGTGGCACTCCTCGTCGTCGCGGCCGCGATCTTCGCGGCGGGCTTCTTGTACAACAAGGTCGACGATCGCCGCGATCTACGCGCGCACGCCGCGGCGACCGTCGACGGCGACCCCTCGCGCGGCGAGGCGATGTTCATCGACTATGGCTGCGGCTCCTGTCACAGGTTGAGCCATGTCCGCAAAGCAAGCGGGATGGTTGGGCCGACCCTCGACGGCATTGCCGAGCGCGCGATCGTCGCCGGCAAGCTGAACAATTCGCCGGAAAATCTGCAACGGTGGATTCGCGACCCGCAGGCGGTGACCCCGGGAACGGCGATGCCCGACCTCAACGTCGGGGCGCGCGACGCCCGCGACATCTCGGCCTTCCTCTACACGCGGACCGGGTAGCTGCTCACCAGATGTCGTTGATCGTTGCGGCGACCGTCAACAGGCTGGTCAGCACGACCGCGACCAGCGCCCACGTCGCCCAGCTGGGCCACAGAAGGTCGCTGGACGGATGTTTCATGCGTGTTCAAACGCGAACCGGCGCCGATCGTTTCAGCTAGGCGATCCATCGGAGATGACGACAGC
This sequence comes from Sphingomonas sp. URHD0057, assembly GCF_000620665.1. GTDB lineage: Bacteria > Pseudomonadota > Alphaproteobacteria > Sphingomonadales > Sphingomonadaceae > Sphingomicrobium. The sequence goes on from NZ_JIAU01000006.1 coordinate 195,180, forward strand.
GTCGTCGCCGATCCGGCGGACCTGCTCCCACGGCACGCGTCGGCCCCCGGTCCGCCCGGTCCACCGCTCGAGAAAGCTCGCCGGTCCGCACATCAGGGCGGTCACTCGGCCAGCGTCGCAGTGCACTTCGTGGACGTGGCCGAACGTCTTGCCGTCGGGCGAGCGCACGATTTTGTCGCGAAGGTCGGACAGGCGCATCAATATGCTCCCTTGCGGGGGATCCAGCGTGCGGCGCGCTCCTCGCTCCTCGAGAGGCCCAGCTCCTTCGCGGGAACCTTGAGCTGCACCGCCGGGCCGATCGTGCGGATGGCTCCGAACGGGACCTTGGTGAGGCGATCCCCGGCGACGAAACGGACCACTCCGGCCGCCCAGCCCGGCAGTCGGCCGGCATAAGCGCCGGGCCCGACCAGCAGCGCGGTCAGCTTCGCCGCCTTTCCGCTAAGCTCGACATCATCGACGATCCCGCAATACTTCCCGTCGCTGTCGATCAGCGGGAGGTCGAGCAGCTCGCTGACCAGCTTGATCCGGCCGTCGGGCTTCATCCGTTCCCTCCGGACGTCAGGAAGTAGAGGGGCAAGGCGGCCAACGCCGCGATCGTCACGATCCAGAAATAGAGCCAGCCCAGCGTCTTTGCGACGGCGCCGTTGGCATGCTGGCCCATGACCTTGCGGTCGCCCGACAGCAGCAGCAGCGGCAAATAGGTCAGTGGCAGCACCAGGATCGAGAAGAGCACGGCGAACTCGACCAGGGTCATCACATCCACGCCCGTCAGCACGATTCCGAGCGCGAGGACGAACAGCGCGATCCACGTGACGGTGAAGCGGGGCGCCTCCCACGGCTTCTTGTGGCGGCCCCATTTCCAGCCGAAGAACTGGGCGATGGAGTAGGCGTTGGCGAGGCACGTCTCGACCGCCGCCCCGGCGATGGCGAAGAACATTCCAAGGAGCGCCAGGATCAGGCCCCATTTGCCGAACGGGATCGCGGCCTCAAGCGCTGCGCTTCCCGGGATCGCGGGATCGACATTGGCCGGGCCGAACAGCTGCGCAGAATTGGCGAGGATCGAGATCGCGAGGAGCGAGCCGAGGCCCATGCCGACGATGCTCGTTACGCGGTTGGTCAGGAGGTCCTTGGGCGACCATTGCTCCTCGATCCCGCCGGACGAATAGAAATAGACCTCGTACGGAAACATCACGGCGCTGATGATCGCCACGGTGAAATAGGCGAAGGTCAGCAGCTCCTTCGTGCTGAGGCCCTGCGGCACCTGCGGCACGAAGCCCTTGGCGATCTGATCCCACGGTGGATGGATCGCCACCAGCGCGACCGCGAACACGATCATGAACAGGCCGAGGAGGCCGTAGCTTCGTTCGATCCATTTGAACGGCAACACCCAGATCGAGACGATCAGCGCGAGCGTCAGCCCGGCGGCCGCCACCAGATATGGCGCGCCCGTCAGGTAATTGAGCACCAGCGCGATGCCGCCGATCTCCGCCGCGCAGGTAATGAGGTTGCTGATCGCCGAAGCCGCGAGAACGATCAGGCCAAGCTTCAGTCCGAGACGGTGCCGCATGAGGTTGAACACCGGCTGCTTGGCCACCGCCGCCACGCGCCCGCTGATCTCCGAGAAGGTCATGATCCCCACCGTGGAGAAGGCGAACACCCAGATCAGCGCATAGCCGAACGTCGACCCGGCCCGGGCGGCGAAGACGAGCTCGCTGATGTCGACGAAACCGCCGACGGCAGTCATGATCCCCAGCGTCAGCTCAAGTGGATTCAAGGCCGTCCTCGATCCGCTTCAGCGCTTCGCTGTGCGAGCGTAGTTGCTGCGGCGATGCGTCCGCCGGCTCGGCGAGGAGCAACTGCATCTCGGCTCCGTAGGCCGAGTTCGGCTCGGTCAACGATGAAGCAGCGGTTTGCAGATTGTCGTGCAGCCAATAATGCATCGACCGCGCGTACTTCGGCGTCACTCGGCGGGCCTGCGCCTGCTCGTTGATCAGCGCCCATTCCGCGCCGATCGACCGCGCTTGCTTGATATATTGAAGGTCGGCGGACCGGCCCGACGAGCAACCCGCGACGAAGAGCAGAAAACCGAGCCAGACGGGCCGCATGGAGCCACAACTTCAGCGAGAAGATGGCGTTCCGTTCGAAGCGTGAGCGCCGGAGTGAACTAGCCCCGCTCGCCCGGCGCTGAGGGCGGCGGCGGCGCGCTCTGGGTCAGCCGCGGGGCCTTTCCGGGGATCGCCCTGCGCGGCGGCTTGGCCGTGCGCGCCGGCGTTTTTGCCAATCGCGGCGAACCCTTCACCAGCTTCGCCGGAACCGGGCGCAAGACGGTGTTGCGGATGCAATTGTCGAAGCCGGCCCAATCGACGCGCAACCGCTGCCTCCCCGCGTTGCGGTTGCACATTTGCAACCGCCACAGCGGCGGCTGCGTCTGCCTCACATATTTGAGCGAGCGCTTCATCGCCTTGGTCTGCGACTTGATGCATTGCTGCTGCCACTGGCAATTGATGCCGATGTTCAGTGTTACCAGATCGCCCAGCGGCGGCCGCGCAGCCGCTGGTGCGGACGCAAGCGCGGCGCACAATCCAACGATTCCAAAAGGAAGCCCCCACCTCATCGCGCCTATCGATGCCATTGCGCGAGACAATGGGCAAGTTTGGCAAGCACCGGATCAACCACGCTTGGTGTATTAATCGTAAATTGTTGTTTTTACGATAAATTGCACGTGAATTCGGGTGAACCGAGCAACCTTGTCGGCAAACCGTCGCGCTGTTGGTTGCTTTTTTACCTTTAGTTGCCACTGTCCTGGTTTAGTTTGCGTATTTTGGGAGGGTTTTCATGCGCTTAGCTAAGTTGGCGACCATCGTCGCGATGGCGGGCCTGCCGGCGTTTTCGGGCGCGATGGCAGCCGCTCCGCTCGCAAAAATCGAGCGGTGGGGGAATATCTACACGAGGAACGCTTGCACCCAGGCCCCCACAACGGGTCAGGCGCGTTGCTTCTCCAAGGTCGTGACCGATTCCCAGGGGGTCATCCGGCCCGGCAAAACTCAGGCTCAGCTGCTTCTGCCGCGCGCCGTTCCGCAGGGCTTTGGCCCCGCCGACCTGCGCAGCGCCTATAAGGTCACGGGCAGCGGCAGCTCCGGCTACACCATCGCGATTGTCGACGCCTATGGCTATGCGAACGCCGAGAAGGACCTGGCGACCTATCGCGCGCAATATGGACTGCCCGCCTGCACCACCGCGAACGGCTGCTTCAAGAAGGTCAACCAGAGCGGCTTGACCAGCAGCTATCCCCGCGGCGACACGGGTTGGGCGCAGGAGCAGGCGCTCGACCTCGACATGGCGAGCGCGATGTGCCCGAACTGCAAGATCCTGCTCGTCCAGAGCAAGGACAGCTATCTCAACAACCTCGCCGCAGCGGTGAACATGGCTTATCGCCTCGGCGCCAAGGCCATTTCCAACAGCTATGGCGGCGGCGAGACCGGCACCGCGAGCTACGAGACCGCATACAACCATCCCGGCGTCGCGATCACCGTCAGCTCGGGCGACTATGGCTATGGCGTGCAATTCCCGGCCTCCTCGCCGCACGTGACAGCGGTCGGCGGCACGAGCCTCAGCCGCTCGTCGACAACCCGCGGCTGGAACGAAACCGTGTGGAACGGCGCCGGCAGCGGCTGCAGCAAGGTCTATGCGAAGCCGACCTGGCAGAAGGACGCGCTGTGCGCACGCCGCACGGTCGCCGACGTCTCGGCAGTCGCCAATCCGAGCACCGGCGTGGCCGTCTATGGGCCGACATCCTCAACCACCAGCGGCTGGATGATCTTCGGCGGCACCAGCGTTGCCGCCCCGGTGATCGCTGGCATCTACGGCGTCAACGGAACTGCCGACGCAACCAACGCCAGTCTGTATGGCTCGACGTTCCACTTCGACGTCACCAGCGGCAGCAACGGCAGCTGCGGCGGAACGTATCTGTGCACCGGCGCGGTCGGCTATGACGGCCCGACCGGCCTCGGCACACCGAACGGCGCCAGCGCTTACTGACGCACTTGATCAAGAATGGTGCGGGCGTCGTTACGGCGCCCGCACTTGCTTTTTGGGGCAATCCCGGTTTCGTTGAACTGATTTGATGACTCGCTTCCTCCTGCTGTTTGAACCGCTGAGCCGCGCCATCGCTGCTCACGTGGCGGTGGCATTCCTGCTGTTGTTCGCGGCGCCGGCTGTCGCGGCCGCAGCACAGACCCGTCCGCAGCCGGTGCCGGTCGCGCTGACCAACGTCCGGCTGCTCAGCGAAAGCGCCGACGAATCCCGCTTCGAACTGGCCTTCGATCCGACCGCTACCAGCTTCGCCCCCATTGCCAGCCAGCCGACTCAGCCTTCGATTGGGTTCGCGCTTGCCAGCCGGGGGCCGCACGCAGTCCAGCCCTCCGGAATGAAAGGCCTCGTGCGCGGGATCAGCTTCGAGCAAGCGGACACGGTGCTCATCATGCGCTTCGCCGTCGGCCAGGCTGCAAGCCTGTCGGCCGTCCAGACCGGCGGCCGGACGGTCGAGATCACGGTCACCACCGGCAAGGCCGCGGCCAAGGATTATGGTGGTGCGGGCGCGCCCGCAGCCGCCGGCGGCCTCCCTCCGGCTTACGCCCCAGCCGTGGGCGAGGATGGCTACGAGCTGGTGCTTCTCAAATATGCCGACGTGTCCGAAGTCGTCGGCCTGCTAACCGACGGGCTCACGGTCAAGTCCAACGACGTCTTCATCCCGAGCGAGCCGGGCTTCGGATCGAACAGCCTGACGGGGCAAAATTACAACCCGCAGCCGTCGGCGCAGGCGCCGGGCGGAAGCGACGAGCCGCTCGGCCAATCGGTCGACGCTTCGATGGGCATCGACCGACGGCTGAACGCCATCTGGCTCAAGGGCTCGCCCGACCGAATCGCGCGCATGAAGCAGATGATCTCGAGGATCGACATCCCGGTCGACAGCGTGGTCATCGAAACCCAGTTCGTCGAGTTGACCGAGCGGGGCGAGAAGGCCCTCGGCATCGATTTCGCCAACGCCAACGGGCAGATCGGCCTGGTCACCTTCCACTCCGGCGAGGCGGTCATCCCGGGGGTCGTCCAGGGCTGCAATGCGGACGGCAGCAATTGCTCGGGCCACGTCACCAGTGCCGGTTTCCAGGCTGCGCTCTATGCCCAGATCAGCAAGGGCAACGGGCGGATCGTGTCGCGGCCGCGAATTGCCGCGCAGAGCGGCTCAACCGCCAAAATCATCACCGGCGATGCGATTCCGATCCTGACCGCAATCACCCTTTCGGGCGTCAACGGCGTGTCGCAGCAAGTGCAATATGTGAACGTCGGCGTCACGCTGCAGATCGCGCCGCGGGTCAGCGGCGACGGGTTCGTCTCGAGCCATGTGTTCTGTGTGGTGTCGAGCGTGACCGGGGTCAGCCAGGGCTATCCGACGATCAGCCAGCGCGAGGCCGAAACTTCGGCGACCGTGCGCGACGGTGATTCATTCGTGATCGGCGGGCTGACTCAGGACGAGAACACCACGACCAAGACCAAGGTCCCGCTGCTCGGCGACCTGCCCATCGTCGGACAAGCGTTCCGCACCGATCGCAGCACGAAGATAAAGACCGAGCTCTACATCGTCGTGACACCGCGGATCGTCCATCGCGTCGGGACCCGGCCGGGAATCGTGCCCGCGAATGCGCCGCTCTACGCGCCGACGACGCAGACGACGATCCCGATCGCTCCCGAAGCCCCGCCGCAGCGCTGACAAAGAAAAACGGCGGCGCCTTTCGGCACCGCCGCTTCCTTCGCCTTGGCGAATCCGATTAGTTCAGGCTGTTCGAGACGTTGTTGAACGTCGTGTTCAGCTTGTTGCCGATGCCCTGCATCGCACCAATCGCCGCAACGGCGATCAGGGCCGCGATGAGACCATATTCAATGGCCGTCGCGCCCTCGTCGTTGTTCAGAAGCTTCAAAAACTTGGTCATCTCAAGACTCCCAAAGGCCCGTGCAAACACTCCCCCACCTGCGATTGCACTCCTGCAGGTTGATCGGTTTTTCGGACTTTTGGGTTGAGAAATTATTAAGCTCAGGGGTTACCTGACGTTAACGACGACTTGCCGCCGGCCATCTGTCAGCGAGCGAAGACTTCCTCGATCTTCCTGGCGAGGTCGCGAAGGTCCTTGGTCCCGTCGCTCCATTCGGGCGGTAGCGGACTCTTGCGCTCGCGCCTGGGCACCTGGAATCTGGCCGGCAGGTCGGGACCACGCTGGTGATCCACGGCGAGCGCCGAGGTCATGAAATTGCGCCAGATCTGCGCCGGCACCGTGCCGCCGCTGATCTTCCCGAGCGAGCCGTTATCGTCTCGGCCGACCCACACCCCGACGACGAGGTTCCCGGCGAACCCGACGAACAGCGCGTCGCGATTCTCCTGCGAGGTGCCGGTTTTCCCAAAGGTCGACACGGCGAGCGCGGCGCGATGGCCCGTTCCATTGTTGGCGGCGGCGTACAGGAGGTCGAGAACCGGAACCCAATCGCGGCGCTGGTCGAGCGCGCCCTGGCTGCGGAACAGCGCCGAAAGGCCTTCCGGCTTCGGCGCTTCGGGAAGCCCGTGAGCGAGGATCGGGTAGCGGCCGCTGGCGACCGCGGCGTACGCCGATGTCAGCTCGAGCAGGCTGACGCCGGCCGTGCCGAGCGCGAGGCTGGGTTTGTCCGGCAGCGGCGTGGTGATGCCGAGATCGCGCGCGGCGCGCATCACATTGCCCCGGCCCGCTGCTTCCGACAGGCGCACCGTGGCGGCGTTACTCGACCGGGCGAACGCCTCGCGTACCGTGATCTGGCCGCGATAAACGCCGTCGCTGTTGACTGGCGTCCAACCATCGATGGTGATTGGCTTGTCCTCGATCAGGCTGTCCGGAGTCCACCCCGCGCGCAGTGCGGCAAGATAGACGAACAGCTTGAATGCCGAACCGGGCTGGCGCCGAGCCTGAGTCACGCGGTTGAACGGCGAATCCTTGTAGCTCTTGCCGCCCACCATTGCGACGACGGTCCCGTCGGGGCGCATGGCGACCAGTGCCGCCTGGGCGTTGCCGATCGCCCCCCGGCCGACCGCGCGGACGGCGAGCCGCTGAAGGTTCGCGTCGAGGGTCGTGCCCACCTTCACCTCGCCGAAATCCGAGTCGAACGCTTTCTGGGCGTAAGGCGCGACCCAATCGGCGAAATAGGTGCCGGCCGGAACCCTGGCGGATTGCCAGACCGGCCGCGCGAGCACCGTCCGTTGCGCCCGCGCGGGGCTGATGGCCGCGGTGTCCGCCATCGCTTTCAGCACCAGCTCGGAACGGGCCTGAGCCAGCTTCAGATGCTGCGTCGGCGCGAGCCGCGAAGGCGCCTGCACCAGCCCCGCCAGCATCGCCGATTGGGCGAGGTTCAAATGCTCCGGGTCGCGGTTGAAATAGTGATGCGCCGCCGCGCGCAGGCCATAGACCCCGTCTCCGAAATAAACGCTCGAGAGGTAGCGCGAGAGGATCTCCTGCTTGGTCAGCCACGCCTCCAGCCAGAAGGCGATGATCACTTCCTGCGCCTTGCGCTTGATCGTTCGATCGCCCGACAGGAAGTTGGTCTTGGCCAGCTGCTGGGTGATCGTGCTTCCGCCCTGGCGCACCCCGCCGCCGCGCATGTTGGCGACCATCGCCCGGCCGATCCCGCGCGGGTCGATGCCCCAGTGGCGATAGAAGCGCCGGTCCTCGATGGCGACAAACGCGGCGGGGGTGAGCGGGTTGAGCCTGGTGACGTCGACCGGCGCTTCCTTGACCGCGCCGCGGCGCGCGATCGGGCGGCCGTTGTCGCTGAGCAGCAGCAGCGCCGGATCGTCGAGCGGCTCAAGCGCGCGCGACAGAGGTGCGGTGAGCACCAGCCAGATGAGCGTGAGAAAGAGGATGCCCGCAATCGAATAGAGGGCGATCGGCCACCATCGCCGCTTTGGCTGCGTTGTCTCGTTCGCCTCGGCCGATGGATCGAAGCCGGAGTCGTTCGCGACGAACAGGTCGGGCAGTTCCTCGACGTTAACGCCCCCGCGACTCCAGATACCGTCCCTCTCGGCCACCTTCTTCCTCGCGCGGCGTTCGACAACTGCTTTACCTAAGTAAGACAGTTGGCGGGATATATCCAGATGCTTGCTGAATGGGTCATTGCGGCTAAACGGACGGCCATGCGGCGCTTGCTGGCACTGCTGGTAATCCCTGCGCTGGCGCTGGCGCCCGCGGCTTGCCGGCCGAGCGCGAAAGGCGCGGTCAAGGTCGTCGTGATCGGCGGCGACCCGCGCCTCGCCGATCCGGCCCAGGGCCCGCTGGCCGCGCCGACTGCCGTTCTCCTGCAGAATGTCGCGCAAGGCCTGGTCAGGTTCGACGCGGTCGGCAACATCGTTCCCGGCCTCGCCGAACGCTGGAACGTCAGCGACGATGGTCTCAGCTACATCTTTCGAGTCGCCGCGGCGGACTGGCCGGACGGGCGAAAGGTGACTGCTCAGCAAGTCGCGCGATTGCTGAAGCGTCAGCTTGCGGCGCGCAGCAAGAACCCGCTCAAGGACCCGCTCGGCGCGGTCGAGGACGTGGTCGCGATGACCGACCGGGTCATCGAAATCCGGCTGATCGCGCCCCGCCCCAATCTCCTGCCGCTGCTGGCCCAGCCCGAATTCGCCATCCTTCGCGACGGCCGGCTCGGCACCGGGCCGTTTGCGGCGAGGCCCGCCAGCGACGGACACGGCGTTCGCCTGACCCGCGAAATCACCTCGGGCGACGAGGAATCGGCGCGGCGGGAGGACGTGCTGCTCGCCGGCGGCAAGGCCGACAGCGCCGTTGCTGACTTCATCGCCGGCAAGTCCGCTCTCGTGCTTGGCGGCACGTTCGCCGACTTGCCGCTGGCGCAGCGCGCTCGGGCTCCGCGCGGAAGCCTTCAGTTCGATCCAGCCTCGGGCCTGTTCGGGCTGGTCCCGCTGAAGTCTGGCGGCGGCCTCGACGATCCCGAGCTGCGCCATTTGCTCAGCCAGGCGATCAACCGCGATCGCCTCGTCGCGGCGTTCGCGGTTCCCAATCTGGCGCCGCGGGTCACTCTGCTCGAGCCAGGGCTGGATGGCATGCCGGCGCCGGTCACCCCGGCGTGGACCGGCACTCCGCTCGGCGACCGCCTGCCGGCGCTGCGCGCGCAGGCCGACCGCATGTTCGGCGCCGTGAACAAGCCGACGATTCACCTGGCCCTGCCGGAAGGCCCCGGCGCCGAGCTGTTGCTGCGCGCGCTGGTGCTCGACTGGGGAACACTCGGCTTCAAGGTGGAGCGCGCCGCGAGCCCGGACAGTGCCGACTTCGCCATCGTCGACGAGGTCGCGCCGTCGTCGTCAGCCGCCTGGTTCGTCCGCCGCTTTCGGTGCGGGGCGGCGCCGGTCTGCAATTCCGACATGAACGAGCTGCTCGAATCGGCGCGGAGCACGCCCATCCCGGCGCAGCGCTACGCTTTGCTCGCCCAGGCCGCCGGCATGATCGAGGAGCGGCAGCTGTTCATTCCGATCACCGCGCCCATCCGCTGGTCGCTCGTTTCCAGGCGCATCCAGGGCTTCGCGGGGAACCGCTTCGCCCGTCACACGCTCACCGGCCTGGAAGACAAGCCGGGCAGCGGAGACTGACAATGACCATCACGGACAAGGAGAAGCGCCGGTTCCCCGGATTCGGCTCGGATCCTCACTCCGTGCGCCGACGCGTCGAGGCGATGGAGCAGCTCCTCGAGCGGGTGTTCGTCATCCCCGGCATCAACCAGCCGATCGGCCTCGACGTCATCCTCGACCTCGTTCCGGGCGTCGGCGACGTCGCCGGAGCGGCGCTCGGCAGCTACATGGTATGGGAAGCCCGCAACCTCGGCATGACCAAATGGCAGATGGGGCGGATGGCCGGCAACGTCGGATTCGACTTCCTGCTCGGCCTGATCCCGTGGGTCGGCGCCATCCCCGATTTCTTCTTCCGCTCGAACAGCCGCAACCTCAAGATCATCAAGCGGCATCTCGACAAGCATCACGCCGCGACCGCGACGATCGAGGCGCAGGCGACCCGCGCGCCCTAAGGGACTCGGCGCCCGTCGATGTTGCCTGCGGGCGAATAGCGGCAAACCAGATAATCTGCGGCCCGGTTCGAACCGAGCGCGCAGCCGATGCGCGTCGTGGTCGGCCAGATCATCTGGCTATAATGGCCGACCGCGGCCCAATTGCCATTGCGGCTGACACGCGGAAACACGCCGCGCACGAACATCGCCTTCTCCGACACCCACGAGCCGATCATCTGCTCGAGGCTGTAGGCGCCCCGCGTGCCCATCCACAAATTCTCGCCGGCCCCGCCCCGGCTCGCGCGATCCGAATGGGCGAACCTGCCGGTCAGCGCGAGGCCGCGCGCGTAGCTCGCCGCGCCGGCTTCCAGCATCGGATCCCACGTTAGGGGCGCCGCTCCCACCGCCGCGCGCTCACGATTGTGGGCGGCAACAATGCGCGTCGCGAAATTGTTCGAATTGGCAACTTGAGTCCGAGTCGCTAGCGGCGCGGCCGCGGCGCAACCTGCAAGTTCGGCGAACGCGATCGCACTCAAGAGCTTGAAACTATCCATTCGCGGCTCCTCCGGTCGTGCTACAATGCGCGAGTGCGCTTTTCAGGGGAAAGCCTCATGACAAAAGATCAACGGACCGTCCTCGTCGGCGCGTTGAGCGGGATCATCGGGATGATCCTGCTGGTGTGGCTGCTGTCGCGGCTGATCCACCCTCCCTTCATCGACGATCAGGCCGCCGCCCGGCTCGCTTATGCGCTGAAGTGGGCGGTGGTGGCGGCCGTGCCGTTCTTCGCGATGATCGTCGTCGTCGGCAACGAGCGCTTCCTCAGCGAAGCGATCGATCCGACGCTCCATAAGGAAGATGCGAAGATGCAGGTCAACGGCCGGGTCGCCGACAACGCGCAGCAACAGCTGCTGCTGTTCGTGATCGGGCTGCTCGCATTGTCGGTCAGCATGCCGTTCGAGCGGCTGAGCTTCGTCCCGGCGCTCGCGATCACCTTCGTCATCGCCCGGATCATCTTCTGGATCGGCTACCGCATCCACCCGCTCTATCGCGCGCCCGGCTTCTCCTCGCTCGCCTACATGAACTTGTTCATGTTCGTCGCCGTCTTCTGGCTGTGGCTGCGCTGATTTAGCGGCCGCGCTCCCCTGGCCGGGACGCAGGCGCTCCGCCAAGCTCGCGATCGAGGTACATCAGCAGCATCGCCGAGCGCTTGGCATCTTCGGCATTGTCGGCTCCAACCGAATGCCCGCCCTCCATATATTCGTGGAAGTAGACGCGGTTGCCATATTCGATGAAGCGCGCCGCGGCTTTCCTCGCGTGCCCCGGATGGACGCGGTCGTCCTTGGTCGATCCGTAGATGAACACAGGCGGGTAGCGAACGTCCTTTCGCATGTTCTGATACGGCGAATATTTGGATAGATAAGCCCACTGCTCAGGCTTGTCCGGGTCGCCATATTCGTCGATCCAGGATGCGCCTGCGAGCAAGTGCGAATAGCGCTTCATGTCCCACAGGGGCGATCCGATGATCGCGGCCGAATAAAGATCCGGGCGCTGGTTGAGCGCAGCGCCGAGCAGCACCCCGCCGTTCGACCGCCCGGAGATCGCGACCTTCGACGCAACGCCGGTGTGCTTAACGTCCTCGGCCACCGCGTGAAGGTCGTCAAAGCTGTTCTGCCGTTTCTCGCGCAGCGCCGCGTCATGCCACCGCGGCCCATATTCGCCGCCGCCGCGGATGTTGGCGAGGACATAGGCATTGCCCTGCTCGACCCAGAACAAAGCAAGCGGCCCGGCGCGGTACGGCTGGCCGGTCAGGTACCCAGGCGTCTGCGCGACGCGAAACCCGCCATAAGCGTGGATCAGCGTCGGCACCGGGCCCGCGGTCCCGCGCTTCGTGACGAGGAAGTAAGGCACGCGCGTCCCATCCTTCGAGGTCGCGAAGCGCTGCTCCACCTCATAGGCGCCGGCGTCGAACCTGGCGGGCAGGCTCTGCACGGCCGCCGGCGATTCATTGGGCGTGAGCGCGTAAAGCGTCGGCGGGGTCAGCATCCCTTCGACGGTCGCGAAGGCGAGGTCGCGGTCGTCGCTGGTCTGGAGCAAATGAATGGTGCTGTTGCCCGGCAGCGGGATCGCCTTGCTGCCCCACGCGGCGCCTGCGGTACGCGGCCACAATACGACCATCTTGCCCGAGACATCGTCGAGCGCCTTCACCCACAACATGCCCTTCGAAGCCGCGACTTCTTCGATCGCCTGGTGCTCGTTCGGGACCATCACCACCTCGGGCGTCGCCGAGCGGCCCGCGGCGATGTCCGCCATCGGCCAGGCGACCAGTGCCCCGGCGGGAATGTTGCCGAGCGGCTCGTTGAGGGTCGCGATCAGCCGACCCGCGACGATGTCGTTGACGCTCGCCGTGTCGGGCACCGGGGTTGGCACCGCGGTGCCCTGCGCGGTCACCAGCAATACGTCATTCTTCCATGTCGACTTCGAGCGGTTGACGAAGCTCCACCGTTGGTCGCCGTCGACATAGGTGAAGGGTGAGCTGCTGACGTCTTCAGCGGCTGCCGTGAACACGGTCTTGGCCGAAGCGAGCGGCGTGCCGCGGGCCCACAGTTTGACGATCCGCGCGTAACCCGAGCTGGTCAGCGTCCCCGGACCGAAATCGGTTGCCACCAGGATGTGGTTTGCATCGGCCCAGCTGGTGTTCGTCTTGGCATCGGGCAAGCTGAACCCGCCGGCGACGAACTTGCCCGACGGGATGTCAAACTCGCGCACCACGTCGGCATCGGTCCCGCCCGGGCTGAGGGACACCAGGCAGCGGCGGTACACCGGCCCCAGGCAGTTGGCACCATGCCACACCCAGCTCTTGCCCTCGGCCTTCCCCAGCGCGTCGACATCGATCAGCGTGCGCCACTGCGGCTTGCCGGCGGCGTAGGTTTCGAGCGAGGCGATGCGCCACAGCCCGCGCGGGTTCTTCGCGTCGCGCCACAGATTGGTGACCTGGTTGCCGAGAACGTCCTCGGGCTCGGCGATCTGCTGCTCGTCATCGAGGATGGCGAGCGCGCGCTTGCGATATTGCTCGAACGTCGGCCCCGTCGCGACCAGCGCTTCGGTCGCTGCATTCCACTGCTTGACCTGCGCGACCGCTCGCGGCCCGTCGATGTCCTCGAGCCACAAATAAGGATCGTCGCTCGTCGCGGTTTGCGCGAGCGCCGCGCCCCCGAGAACCGCCGCCGCCACGGCAAGAATAAGCTTGCGCAAAATCGGGCCTCCGTACGTTTCAGCCGGTGCCGTGGAAGGCCCCGCCGTGATCGTCAACGCATCCTTCGACGAACGGGGGAATGGGAACCTCAGTCGCCGCTGATGCGGGGGTCGATGTTCGCCGGGTCGTCCACGATCGGCGTGCCGACGTCGCCCTGCCCGACGGTCCGCCCCGCCATTTGCAGCATCCGTTCCAGCGGCACGCGCGCGCGGTCCATGATCTCGAGCGACAGTTCGATCCGGGGCTCTAGGTCGCGCAGCGCGACGTAGAGCTTCTCGAGCGTGTTCAGCGCCATGTACGGACACATGTTGCAATTGCAGGCGCCGTCGCCGCCCGGCACTCCGATGAAGGTCTTGTGCGGCGCCGCTTTCTCCATCTGGTGGATGATATGTGGCTCGGTCGCGACGAGAATCGTTTCCGCCGGTGAGGTCAGCGCGAAATCGAGGATCGATTTGGTCGATCCGACGTGATCGGCATGGTCGATGATGTGGGGCGGACATTCAGGGTGCGCCGCGACTGGCGCGCCCGGGTGCTCGGCCTTGAGCTTGAGGAGCTCGGTTTCGGAAAAGGCCTGGTGGACGATGCAGATGCCGGGCCACAGCAACATGTCGCGGCCGGTCTTGCGCGCGAGATAGCCGCCGAGATGGCGGTCGGGGCCGAAGATGATCTTCTGGTCCTTGGGAATCTGGTCGAGGATCACCTTTGCCGACGAGCTGGTGACGATGATGTCGCTGAGCGCTTTCACCGCCGCCGAGCAATTGATGTAGGTCAGCGCGATATGATCGGGGTGGGCCTTGCGGAAGGCTGCGAACTGGTCGGGCGGGCAGCTATCCTCGAGGCTGCAACCGGCGTCCATGTCGGGCAGGATGACGGTCTTGTCGGGCGACAGGATCTTTGCCGTTTCGGCCATGAAGCGCACGCCGCAGAACGCGATCACCTCGGCATCCGTCGCCGCCGCCTTGCGTGACAGATCGAGGCTGTCACCAACGAAATCGGCGAGGTCCTGGATCTCCGGCTTCTGGTAGTAATGCGCAAGGATCACCGCGTTACGCTCACGCTTGAGGCGAGCGATTTCGTCAAGCAGGTCGACGCCTTTGAGGCTGTGCGGCTGTGCGGTCATTTGCTTCCCTGCGCGCGGCGGCGCTCAGCTTCCTCGATTGCCTGGTTATATGGGGTGGAAAGGTCGAGGTAACTAGGCTCTTCGCTGCCTTCGGTCGGGAAGCGCGCGACCACCTTCACGTCCTTGAAGCCGGCGGCGAGCAGCGGCATCGCGAAGCTGCGCTCGACCGCCTGCCGCGCCGCCTGGCGCGCGAGCCGCATCGGCACCTCGCCGGTCGCCTGCTTGCGAAGGTCGGTGACGGCCCGGGCGCGGTTGGTCTGGTCGAGCTGCTGGTTGGCATTGGTCAGCGCCGACAGCACGCCGTTCCCGCCATATTCCTTGACCGCGTTGATATCGACGTCAGGCCCGGCGATTTCGATCTCGGGCAAACGCACCTGAAGAACGTGGCTCGATCCGTCCCACCTGACATCATTCGGCTGGAGCTTCGATAGATCCAGCTCGTAGCGCACGTCCCCGGGCAGGATCAGGGTTCGCTCGGAGCTGACGAGGCCGCCGAGCCGCTGCTGCTCGCTGCTCACCACCGACACATAGCGCGCGACGAAGGCAATCAGCCGGTTCTGCGCCCGCATCGATTCAAGGCTAGCGCTGGCGATAGTCTTCGGGTTGGGCCCGCCGAGAATCCAGTCGGCAACGCCGGCGGTCATGCCGACGATGACCCCGAGCACCAGCGCGACAATGATCGCGAGAATGGCGATTGGCTTGGTTAGACGGCTGTCCATGACTCTCCGTCGCGTTCAACGAGACCGCGCCGCTCGAGGTCCACGAGATGGGCGAACACCGATCCGCCCGCGGCCACGACGAGCCGCGGATCTAGGCCCGGATAGGCGCTGGCGACGATGTCCGGGATGGGGCGCGGTTGTTCGCCGACGATCTTCAGGATCTGCTTCTCGCGCTGCATGCGGTGGCCGATCAGGTGACGCACATATTGGCCGGGATTGGTCACTGGCGGTCCATGCGCCGGGTAATAGATGCGATCGTCGCGGTGCCGGAGCCGGTCGAGGCTCTGCATATAGGCCGCCATATCGCCGTCGGGGGGCACGACGACCGTCGTCGACCAGCCCATCACATGATCGCCGGTGAACAGCGCGCCTTCGTATGCGAAGCAAAGATGGTTCGAGGTGTGGCCGGGCGTGGCGACCGCCGCAACTGGCTTGCCGTCGACCTCGATCACCTCGCCGTCGGCGAGAA
This sequence comes from Sphingomonas sp. URHD0057, assembly GCF_000620665.1. Taxonomy (GTDB): domain Bacteria; phylum Pseudomonadota; class Alphaproteobacteria; order Sphingomonadales; family Sphingomonadaceae; genus Sphingomicrobium. Next base: position 210,824 of record NZ_JIAU01000006.1, read on the forward strand.
CGCGATCCGCTGCATAGTCCCCGTCGAAGCTGGCATCCGCGCGCGGCCCGACCGTCTCCAGCGCCAGTGGAGCGCAGCCGACGATCGGTGCGCCAGTCGCCTGCGCCAGCGGCCTTGCTGCAGGACTGTGGTCGCGGTGGGTGTGGGTGCACATGATGGCCGCTACCGGCCGCCCCGCGATGGCCGTCTCCAGTGCGTCGAGATGCTCGGGCAGATCCGGCCCCGGGTCGATCACTGCGAGCTCCCGCTCGCCGATCAGATAGGTCTGCGTCCCGTAGTAGGTGAACGCCGATGGATTGTGCGCAAGGACCCGCCCAATCCCGGGCTCGAGCTGTTCCAACTTCGCGTAGGGCGCATCCACAGCAGCGCTCCTGCCATGACCCGAGGGGCGTTGGCTAGCAGTGCAGGTCGTACGGCCCGAGTCGGTCGACCACTTGCCCGGCATCGTTCGGGCCCTTTGCTCGGCGGACGACTTCGATCTCCACCTCGCTGTTGGCGACGCCCTGGCAGACGCCAGCCGGAAGCGCGAACCGCGTCGACTGACCGGCCCGAAGCTGGGCCAGCTTCACTTCGGCGCGTTCATCGCCCCGGCGAAGAAAGCGAAGACTGGTGTCGCTAAACGCCTCGTCGGCATGAATCGTAAACAGCGAGTTGGTAATGATTTTGCCGCACCTCCCGACGTCCTTGGGGTCATCGGTGGTCGAGCATTCGAGGGTCATGCGGGGAGCGGGCACCGAGGGTAGAACTGTTCCGATGGCGCCTGCCGCCGCGACCACCGTCGGCGCGGGCAGCGGCGGCAGTCCTCCATAATCTTGCGACAATGGGCGAGCGGCAACCGTCGCGGCGCCCGCAGCAGCGCGCGGCGCGAGCGCGGCCAGCGGCGACGATGCCGCGGGCGGCGCGACGATGCTGGGCGACGGCGCCGAGTTGGCGATCAACGCCATGCTGTCCGGATGCCCCAGGCGCTCGAGCTCCGCGTCGATCGCGGTCACGATCTGCGCCCGCGTCTCAGGCGCCATTTTATCGTTCGCCTTGACCTTCGCCGCGGCGTCCCTGAGCGTGACGGTCCACGCCGCGTCGCTCTGGCCTTTGGTGCCGCACAGCTTGACCTTCGACTGATGCGGCGTGCCGCCGACCACGGTGTCGACCACCGTCTCGAACTTATGCGCGTCGCAATCCTGGAGCAGCTTTTCCATCTGGGCCGTCGGTGCGTCCGAACCGGCTGCGGCCGGCGCCTCGGCCGCCATTGCCAGGAAAAACAGCGGAATCATCAAGGCTTGTCCCCATTTACGCGTGCGGCACCATCCTTCGATACCACCAAGTGAATGCGTCTTGAACCGGCTAAGCGGCGAGCGGAGCAGTGGCCGGCGCGGTCGCGACCTCGCCCGTCCGATGCGCCATGGCCGCCGGGTAAACGCGGCCGAACAGCGCCTCCATGCTATGCTCCCAGCTGAACTGAAGCGCATGGCTGCGCGCCGCCTGGGTCATCGCCGCTTTATCCGCGTGAAGGACGTCGAGAATGTTGGCCGCCATGGCCGCGACATCCCCGACCGGTCCCAACCGCCCGACTTCGGCGGTTACGCGGTCGATCATCGCCCCGGCCGCCACACCGACCACCGGCAGCCCCGAGGCTTGCGCCTCGACGATCGACACCCCGAACGTTTCGTCGGCCATGCCCGAAACGTAGATGTCCGCGCTCGCGAGCCAGCGCGACAGCTCGGCGCGGTCCTTGACGTAGCCGGGCATTATGATGCGCTCGTCGCCGAGCGCAGCGATTTCGCTCTTCAGCGGCCCCTCGCCGATGAGGGCCAGGCGAGCGCCGAGCGCGCGCGGCAGGCGGCGGAATGCGTCGGCGACGACGTCGGGCTTCTTCTCCCCGTCGAGACGGCCGACATAGATCAGCAGCGGCTGGCTATCGCTGAGGCCGAGCTTGGCGCGCAATCGTTCGTCGCGGCGGGTCGGACCGAACTCGCCGACTTCGACGCCGAGCGGCACGACCTCGACGGGATCGATGCCAAGGCTCCTGAGCTTGGCTGCGCCGCCGTTCTCGCTCAGCGTAAACACCGCGTCGAAGCGGCGGTAGAGAATGCCGCAATAGGTATAGCAAATCTTCGCGCACAGCTGGGCGAGCGGGTTGGTAATGAACTTGCGGAACGGCCGCTCGACGTAAACCGTCGGGAAGTCCGTCATGTACGCGGCAACCAGCGCCGTCTCGGGATAGCGCTTGCGATGGGCAATCGCCGCCCACGGCAGGACATAGGCATCCTGGCACTCGATCAGGTCCGGGCGGAACCGCTCGAGCGCCCGACGAACCGCGCCGGTTCGCAGCAGCAAACGGTAATTGGGACTTCCGGGGACATGCGGCGAGGCGATGGTGACGGTCACCGCGCGATCTTCCTCGATGACCTCGTCGCTCGCGCCTGGAATGATCATCAAATGGCGATGCGGGGTGGAGCCGAGGATATGTCGCCGCTTGTGCAGCAAATAGGTGCGCACGCCGCCGCCGACCTCGGACCAGCTCTGGGTGAGATCGCAGTATAGCTGCGGCGCCGAAGCACGGATTCGCTCGGGTCGGTTCACTTGCCTGTCAAACCTCGAAACGGCCGGGAAGTGCCAACGGCCGTAAGGCTCGCTTCTGTCGGAATATTTTACGCAATCCGGTCGATCCCTTTCAGGCATTTTCGCTAAAACCGCAGAAATCTGCCGTTTATTCGAATTGGCACGCCCATTGCTACTATGTTTGCGTCCACACTTGGTTCCACGCCACGAAGGGGCGGTGCAGCGGTTCTCTGGTCCAGCTGCTCCGCCCCTTCCTCTTTTTAGGCTTCGGCCCCCAGCAGCTGCTGAAGCTCACCGCTCTCGAACATCTCCATCATGATGTCGGAACCGCCGACGAACTCGCCCTTCACGTAGAGCTGGGGGATCGTCGGCCACTCGGAATAGTCCTTGATCCCGGCGCGGATCTCCTGGTCCTGGAGCACGTCGACGGTCTCGTATTTGGCGCCGAGCCGGTCGAGGATCGCGATTGCGCGGCTGGAAAAGCCGCACTGCGGAAACAGCGCGGTGCCCTTCATGAACAGGACGATGTCGTTCTGCTTGACGAGGTCGTCGATGCGGCTGGTAGCATTAGTCACCGATAGTCTCCGTGTTCGGCACTGCGGTTTCGAGCTGCAGTGCGTGAAGCTCACCCCCAACGCGCCCCCCGAGCGCGGCATATACGGCCTGATGCTGCTTGATCCGGCTCAGTCCGGCGAAGCTGTGGCTGACGACGCGCGCGGCATAATGGTCGCCGTCGCCGGCGAGATCGCGGATGGTCACCTCGGCGTCCGGGATGGACGTCTTGATGAGTGCCTCGATCTCGCTCGCCGCCATGGCCATTATAGATTGGTGCTCTCGATGATCTGGCGCCGCGCCTCGATCTCCTTGTTGCGGAGCGCTTCGGCGAGCGTGTCCTCGTCGCACTCGACGCCGGCGCCGGTGAGGTCTCCGAGCACTTTGCGGATCACGTCATGGTCGCCGGCCTCCTCGAAGTCCGAGCGAACCACGTCCTTGGCGTAGGATTCCGTCTCGGCCTCGGATAGGCCCATTTGACGTGCCGCCCACTGGCCGAGCAGCTTGTTGCGCCGGGCGGTGATACGGAACTTCATTTCCTCGTCGTGCGCGAACTTGGTCTCAAAGGCGCGTTCGCGGTCGTCAAACTGGGTCATGCGATCCCCTTGGTCGTTGCGAGGGCGAGATAGGAGCGCCGCCTGCTTCCGTCCAGCGGCGATGGACAGGAGCGCCGCCGCCGCTACGCTTCGCAAAAGAAACGGGGGATTAAGATGCGCGCACTGGCACTAGCTCTGATGATTGCTTTGGCTCCGGCCCAGGCAGGCGCCGCCACGTCGGCGGGCTCGGCCATCGCCGATCCGCCCCGCGACGCCCGTTACCCGTCGGCGAACAAGCAGCTGCTGATCCCTTCGCACGGCGTCGGCATGAACGCGCTGCTGTTTCAGGCGTCGGGGAAAGGTCCGCATCGCACCGTCATCTTGATGCACGGGCTTCCAGGCAACGAGCGTAACCTCGACCTCGCCCAGGCGATCCGCCGCGCCGGCTGGGACGTGCTGACCTTCACTTACCGCGGCGCCTGGGGCTCGCCGGGCGATTTCTCGATCGCCAATGCGGTGGAGGACACGCGCGCGGCGCTCGATTTCGCGCGCTCGCCGGAGGGCGCGAAGCTCGGCATCGATCCACGGCACATCGTGCTCGCCGGCCATTCCATGGGGGGTGCGACCGCTGAGCTGACGGCGGCACGGGTCCGTGGTCTCGATGGGCTGATCCTGCTCGACGCCTGGGATATCGCCGCCGACGCGCGCTCGATGAACCGGGCGGAGATGATTGCCCAGTCGGACGACTTTGGAAATTCGCTCCATAATGCGACCCCCGAGAGTATCGCGGATGAAATCATCGACCGCGGCCGCGAATGGGATCTGGTCGTGGGGGCGGCGCGGCTGCGCGATACGCCGGTCCTCACCGTCACGGCGAAACACGCCGGGGCGGCCCAGAACCGTCCCGTAACGGCGGCTATGCGCAAGGCCGGGAACCGGCGCGTGGCGGCGATCGAGATGGATACCGACCATCCCTTCTCGGATCACCGGATCGCGCTTGCTTCAGCTGTCGTGCGCTGGCTTCAGGGCCTCCGCTGACCTCCGAGCCACCGGGTCCAGTCGACGCGCATCAGCAGGATGAGCCCTACAATCACCAGCAGTTGCACAGCGATTCCGAGTGGGCTGGTGAGTTGACCCCGGAAATCGTCGAGAAGCCTATTTGCGCTCAGCTGGCGAGCCGTAAAGGCGTAGAGCGTGTAATAGCCGAGCCGTCCGACGAAGAATGCCAGCGTGCACGGCCACAGGGGAACGCCGATCAACCCGGCCGCTTCGAATAGTTGCGCTGACGGGACGGGCGCAAAGACGAACAGTAACAGCCCGATCAAGCGGTTCGCGGGCCGGCGCTCGACAAGCTCGCCCGCCGCGTCGAGGTTCTTGCGCAACCGAGCCGGAAAACGGTGCTCGAAGATCCTGGTCGCGCGGGCGAGCACGTGACGTCCCAGCGCGGCCGCGATCGCGGCGGTGACCACCAGCAGCGGCATCGGCAGGCTCGTGTTGACGGCATAAAGCGCGATCACCGGCCACGTCGGCGGCGTGAATGCGGGCGCCAGGTGAATGGCGGAGACGATTAGGAAAAGAAGCGCCAGCTGGCCCATCGAGGCCCGGCTTCAGTCTTCGTACTTGGCCGTGGTCTTCTCACCGACTTCCTCGGGCGTCACGCCGGGCGCCAATTCGATCAGCTTGAACGGGCTGTCGTGATCGACCCGGTGGAACACCGCGAGGTCGGTGATGATCAGGTCGACCACGTTCTTGCCGGTCAGCGGCAACGTGCATTCGGGGATGAACTTGGGATCGCCGCCCTTCGAAGTATGCTCCATCACGACGATGATCTTCTTGACTCCGGCGACGAGGTCCATCGCCCCGCCCATCCCCTTGATCATCTTGCCCGGCACCATCCAGTTGGCGAGATCGCCGTCCTGGCTGACCTCCATCCCGCCGAGCACGGCGAGGTCGATATGCCCGCCGCGGATCATCGCGAAGCTGGCGGCGCTGTCGAAATAGCTGGTCTGCGGCAGCTCGCTGACTGTCTGCTTGCCGGCGTTGATGAGGTCCGGGTCGACCTCGTCCTCGTAGGGGAACGGCCCGATGCCGAGCATCCCGTTCTCGCTTTGCAGAGTGACGGTCATTCCCGCCGGCACGTGGTTCGCGACGAGCGTCGGAATGCCAATGCCGAGATTGACATAATAACCGTCGCGCAGCTCCTTGGCCGCGCGTTGCGCCATCTGGTCGCGAGTCCAGCCCTTGGTGATCGTCTCCGTGGTCATTGCGCTTTCCATTCCTCTCCGATCGCCACGAGCTCTTCGAGCGATGTGGTTGTACGGCCGTCGAGACGCTGCATCAGATATTGAAAGCCAGGGCGCATGTCCGGGGTGATGCGTTCGCTAGATTCATCGGATTCTTGCCCAACATGAATGGGAAATTTCGCGACTTTGTGCGGCTCGTTGCTCAGCGTCATGAACGTCCTGAGAAGATCGGCATCGTTTCCGGGCTTCATGCCAAGGAGGCCGAGGGTTTCCTGAACGTCGTACTTATCCCGCGGCTCGACCATTTGGCTGCTCGGCCACACCGGGACATCGAATAGCTCGAACACGCTACGAATTTCGCTGACCAGGTCGCTGACCAACGACGCGTATCGGGGACCAGGATCGATATCGATCGATCCGTCCGCGGGAACCAGCGGGAGCGGAATGGTCAACAGCTCTTCTCTCACGCCGCCACACGCCAGCGCATTCCTTCAGTCGCCATCAGTTGGGCTTTCCCTCGGGATCGATCTGGCGCGGCTCATCGGTTGGCGAGTCCCGTTCCGCATCGAAGCCCTCCCAAATCCGGCCGAGCGCATGCTCCTCGCTGATTCCGGCGGCATGCGCATAGGCCTTGGCCCCGTGCCGGATCGCATCGACCATCGCCATGCCGAAGACAAACGGGTCCGCGCCGATCGCGCGCGGTTCGATGAGGCAGGTCAGCCCTTCTTGCTCGCCATTCCACATGCGCAGGAATTCCTGCGAGCCCCGCAGCCAATCGAGCGCCGATATGTCGATCTCACCCTGGTTCGCTTTTCCGCTCCCGAACATCACGCCGCCTCCCTCTCGCGCACGGTCTTGAACTCGATCCTTTTCTCGTAAGGGCCGCCGAGGATCAGCCGGTTCACGTAGATCGACGGCAAATGCACGCAGTCCGGATCGAGGCTCCCGACCGGCACGATCTCCTCGACCTCGGCAACGCAGACCTTGCCGCAGGTCGCCGCTGGGAAGTTGAAGTTGCGCGCGGTCTTGCGGAAGATAATGTTGCCGGTCTCATCCGCCTTCCACCCTTTGACCAGGCTCAAGTCGGCGAAGATGCCGCGCTCGAGCACATAGGTCTCGCCGTCGAAGTCCTTCAGCTCCTTGCCCTCGGCCACCTGGGTGCCGACGCCGGTCTTCGTATAGAATCCCGGGATCCCCGCGCCGCCTGCGCGCATCCGCTCGGCGAGCGTGCCCTGGGGCGCGAACTCGACCTCCAGCTCGCCGGCCAGGAACTGTCGCTCGAACTCCTTGTTCTCGCCGACGTAGGAGCTGATCATCTTCTTGACCTGCCGCGTGCGCAACAGCTTGCCCAGGCCCTCATTGTCGATGCCGGCATTGTTCGAGGCGATCGTCAGATCCTTGATCCCGCTGGCGACGACCGCGTCGATCAGCCGCTCGGGGATACCGCACAGGCCGAAACCGCCGGCGGCAATGGTCATGCCGTCGCGAAGCAGCCCTTCTAGCGCGGCGCCGGCATCGGGATAGATTTTCTGCATGCCGCGCCAATAGAGGCGGTGCGGCGCTTGCTCAAGGACGGGCGGAGCGCAGTCCCGCGGCGGCGATCCCGGCGGCGACGCAGGCGGCGTCGTCCTCCGGCGCTTCGCCCGAGGCTCCGGCGGCACCGAGCCGCGTCCTGCCGTCCGCGCTGTAGATCGGAACGCCGCCGGCAACCGTCACGACATGCGGCGCAAAGGCGAAGCCCGGCGTGCCCTTGGCTCCCTCGACCATGTCGGCGGTCGAAAAGCCCCAGGCGGCGACCGCTTGCGCTTTTGCCAGCGCGAAATCCATCATGCCCGAGCCGTTGCCGTCCATTCTCAGGGCCGCGACGAGGTGACCGCCGGTGTCCACAACCGCGATGGCGTGGCTCTGCTTCTTGCCCGCCGCTTGCGCCGCGCAGCCGTTGACGATTGCCTGCGCGGTCCTGGCATCGAGGAGCGGCGGGGTCTGCGATTGTGCCGGTACGGCGGCCACAGCTGCGGCAGCGATCATCAGGATGTAGCGCATAACCCCTCCCTCGTGGCGCAACCAACTGGCCCTCAGCGGGGCACGGACACAACAACGGATCGACGAAGGGGCGAAGTGGCGGACGAGCTACCAGAGTCGCACGCGGTCCCCGGCAGGAAGGTAGAGTTTGTCGCCGGGCCGAACCCCGAACGCCTCGTACCATTCGTCGACGTTCGGCAGCGGGCCATTGACCCGCATCCACGGGATGGCGTTGCTGCCCTGGGTCAGCTGGTTGCGGACGGCGTCGTCGGTGAAACGTGCGCGCCAGCTCTGCGCGCGGCCGAGGAAGAAGCGCTGGTCGCCGGTCAGGCCGTCGACGGTCGGCGCGGGTCTTCCACCCAGCGATGCCCGATAAGCATCGAGCGCGATCTCGAGCGCGCCGATGTCCGACAGCGCTTCGTCGCTCAGGACCTTGCCGCGCGGATGCACGCCGGCCAGCGGCTCGAACGCCGAATAGCGGTCGGCGAGCATTCCGCCGATGGCGTTCAGATGCGCGAGCTCGTCAGGCTTGAGCCAGTCTCTCAGCTTTCCCGAAGAATCGTACTTGGCGCCGCTCAGGTTGAACGCGTCGATCATCTTCGACGCGACGATCGTCCCGACTGCGCCAAAATTGACCGCATCATCGGCGGCGGCATCGAAGAAGGGCGGCTGGAACAGCGCCACCGACACCTCGGCGGCGTTCGACTGCGGGTCGTAAGCATATTGCGGATACATCGGCGGAAGGAGCCAGCGGGAACGATCGAAAGGCCGATCGAGCCGCTTGGCCAGCTCGCGCCATTCGTAACGTGCAGCTTCGTGGACGTCGGCGTAAAGGCCGTTTCCGCGAATGCTCAGCCCGACATAATCGTCGAACCGATCCGGATAGCCGATGCGGATCTGCATTGCGGCGACCTTGCGCCGCGCCTCGGCCCTCGATTCCTCGCTCAACCAGGTGGCGCGCGCAAAACGCGCATCCAAGGCGGCACGCAAGGCCTCTGCCATGGCTTTCGCCCGCCCATTGACTTCGAGCGGAACGAACCGCTCCACATAAATGGCGCCAAGAACGTCCGGCGTGATCGCCTCGACGAGCCTCTCGGCGCCGTCCTTGCGGTTGCGCGCCGCCAGTGACGGCGTGTTGAGCACATTGGTGCGGAATGCGACCTTGGCCGCGTATAGGTCCCTGCCGAGCAGCGCGGCGTTGTAATCCGCCGCTGCGAACGCCTGGCGGGCGCGGAGCATTCGAACATCGGCTGCTCCGAACAGCGCGGCCATTCGCCGGAATGCGCGCGGATCGTCGATAATCATTCGTTCGGGCGGAGCGATCCCGGCGCCCGCGAAATAGGACGCCCAGCCGAAGCCTGGCGTGAGACCTCTCAATTCGGCGTAGCTGACCGCGTGATAGGCCTGCGCGGGATCGTTCAGTTGCTCGAGCGGAGTCCGCACCGCCGCGATGTTCGTCTCGAAGGCGAGGATTGCGTCGGCGCGTGCAGCCGGTTCGGCCCAGCCGATCAAGCGCAATATCTGCTCGATATAGGTCCTGTACTTGGCGCGAATGTCCGCGACTTCCTCGGCCGAATAGTAACTGGGATCCGGCAGCATGATGCCGCCCTGCGAGAGATAGAGTGCGCTTTGCTCAGGGTGGCGCGCGTCCTGCGCGACGTTTATCAGGAACAGGCCGCGGCCAAAGCCATCCTGCATGTTCGCGCCCCGAAGAGTCTCTGGGCCCTCCATATGACCCATGATGCCGGCGAACTCGGCCCGTGTTTGCGCGGCCCGAATGATGCTGAGCTCAGGCTCCAGCGGTGCCAGGCCAAGACACTCGATCGCCGCCTCGTCCAGATATTCGCGATAGAGAGACGCGGCCTTGCGCAATGGTGCGCTCTGCGTGCCCGGCGCTGCCGCCGACAGCTCATCGAGGATCGCCGTGAGACGCGCCGGCGCGGTGGTCCGAACGTCCCGCCAATAGGACATGAAAGGATGCTTCACGTCCGGCGCGGCGCGCGCCACCCAGGCTCCGTTTTGGTAGCGGTAGAAGTCGTCGCCCGGCCGCACCGACCGGTCCTGGTCGGACAAGTCGATCCCCCACGTCCCGATCGCCGCCGCACGGGCGGGCACCGGCACAATCGCAAGCATCAGCGCGACGGACCAGAATATACGTCTCATTCTCACCTCTTCTGCCTGTGCGGCGATCGGGACCGTGCGCCCTGCTTCACTCGAGCATTTCGAAGGTCTGCTCGAACGGATTGCCGGGTACGGGCGGGATGGTGAACCGTATGAGGTAAGGCGGCGCCTCGCTGATCCAGAATCGCTGCACGCCGCCTTGTGGGTCCGGACATTCCACAATCCATGCTTTGATGAAGCCGCGACTTCCCGCCTTGACTGACTCGCGGCCCACCACTCGGAAGGGAAGGGTTTCATAGCCTTTTTCCGCGTCAAAGAATTCAGGCATGACTCCCGAATAACCAAGTTGCAGACGCTGAGCCGCGAAAAAGGTCGGCCACATTCCGCCCGTAAAATCGAATGCCGGGGTCAGTGTTTCGAATGTCTTCGTCTGCACCTGACCTCCCGGATCCTGGCTACGTACCTCCACGTGTTTCCCGTCAAAAGTCAGGGTCTCTTTGGACCCGTCAAAATGGACATGTTCGCTTTTGACTGGCGCCAAGGTCGCCGCATCCAAGACATTGATGTCGGCGATGTACCCAGCGATTGACAGGTCTTTCCTGCGGAAACCCAATGTTCCGGCGGTCCTGATAAGTACTTTCCGGCCGTTTAGATCGTCCAGGCGGAGCTGCTGCGTCCAGATGCTGCCCTCAATAGTTTGGCCATCGGCTCCTCGAAATGTCACGCGCCATGCCACGCGATAGGGTTGGAGCCGCGCACCCAAGAGGGTGCCATCTCCAATCGACATCGTTGGCTGCGCCAGAGGAGCAGCTGGAATTGGGACGCGCGGAGATTCCGGTGAACCACTAGCCAGCTGCCCGTATGCACCCGCGGGAGTCATTAACGCGCACCACCCCCAGCCTGCATTGAAGCTCTTCCAGCATTTGCGCAGCATGTTCATAAAGGCGACCCGGCCTTCGACTCTCGAGCGAGACGTTCGCACACTCCACTTCGTCAGGAGGAGTGTCGCTGAAAGTGACGCTCGCGTTTTCATTTTCAGCTTCTCGATCTCAAAGTTTTTGACCATGCGAGACGTAGACGGCGTCGAAGCCCGTGTGCCATGCGACGCCGTCGCGCGAGACCTGGATTTCCTGGTGGACCCGCCCGCCCGGCAGGGCGGTCAGGATCGTGCGGTCGTAATAGACGGCGCCGCTCTTGCCCTCGATCTCGCCCTGGAAGGTCGTGCTGGTCGGCGTGTGGGCGCGCAGCACCTTGGCCTTGATGCCGCCCGGAAGGCCGCTGTTGTCGGTAACCCAGGTTTGCGTCCACAGATCCTTGCGCGCGTCATAAGCGAATAGGCTGAAGCCGTCGCCACCATCGCTGCCGCGCCAACGCTCGGTTATTCCACAACCGCCGAGGACGCGCTCGACCCGGTCGGTGCCGTCGAGCTCGGAACCGGCATAGACGTCCCAATCGCCGAGCCAGAAGTCGAGGTTGCGGGAAACCTCGGTGGCGCGGCATGGAGTCGGTTGAGGGGCGACCGGCGCCGGCGCTGGAGGCGGCGCACTTGGGGCAGTCGCCAGGCCGTTGGCGACCATTGCCGCGAGCAGATACACGAGCATCCGGGCGCCCCTCCTTCCTGGACTACGCTCTCAGGGAGACGCGGCCCGGTTGATGGCTAGGACGGCCCGCAGGCCTTATCCAATATCCACTTTTGCAGGTCGGGAGGTAACCAGTCAGCCGCGCTGCGCGCTCCGCAACAGGCCGATCAGCCGTTCGAGCGCGTCGCCGAATTCGGCTTCGGCCCAACCCGCATAGCCGAGCAGGAAGCCGCACTCGCCAGTTCCCGCTGCATACTGGCCCGACAGCGGCAGCAGCACGAGGCCCTCGGCCGCGGCGCGCTCGGACAGCGCCACGTCGCTAATCCGCTTTGCGATCGCGTCCGCGAGCCGGACGGTGACGTGCATTCCGACCTCCTGCGGCAGCACGTCGACGAGGTCGCCGGCCTCGCGCTGAAGCGTCTCGACCAGCACCAGCCGCCGGCGCGTGAGATTGGAGCGAAGCGCGCGCAGGTGGCGCGCGAATGCGCCCGTCGCGATGAATTCGGCAAACGCCGCCTGGGCCGGGGTCGGGACCAGGCTGTAGGACGTCCGCCGGCATTCTGCGAGCCGCGCGATGAGGTCTGCCGGGCCCGCGACATAGCCGAGCCGCAAGCCGGCGAACGTAAGCTTGGAGAAGCTCCCGAGAGTCAGGACGCGGGCCGCGGGATCGAGGCTGGCGAGCGACTGCAGCGGCCGTCCGGCGAAGCGTATTTCCCCGTCATAATCGTCGTCGAGGACGATCGCTCCGGTGCGCCGCGCCCACTCGAGCAGCGCGAGGCGCCGCGGCAGGCTGAGCGGCATGCCGAGCGGAAACTGACGCGTCGGCGTGACCAGCGCCAGCGCGGCATCGGGCGCGAGGCGCTCCCCTTCCTCGATGCGCAGGCCGTCCGCGTCGACCGGCACCGGCACGACCCGGATTCCGTTCCGGCCGAGGACCTGACGCGACGTGCCGAGTCCTGGGTCCTCGACCCAGCCGTCAACCTCACCGTCCTTGCTCACGGCGCGGCCGACGAGCGCCAGCGTATCGACCATGCCCGCGGTGATCATCACCTGGTCCGGTCCAAGCGCCACCCCGCGGAGCGCGCGGAGATGCTCGACCAGCGCGCTCCTCAGCGCCGGCAGCCCGAGCCAGTGCCGTTCGAGCGCGGAAGCCTGATGGCGGCGCCAGCCACGGCCGAGCATCCGGCCCCAAAGCTGGCTGGGGAACAGCTCGACGGCCTGCCACGACGGATCGAACGGGCGCCCGGTCGCGCTCCAGATCGAATCCTCCGGGGCGTCGATCGCCGCCGCGATTCCCGGCGTCGGGCTCGCCTGCGGAAGCCGCAGCTGCGCAACATAATGTCCCGAGCCGAGCCGCGTCTCGAGGAACCCTTCGGCGGTAAGTTGACCGAAGGCCTCCAATGTCACGGTGCGCGACACCGCGAGCTCGCGCGACAGCTTGCGGGTCGACGGCAGCCGCGCGCCCGGCGCGATCCGCCGCGTCAGGATCAGCTCGCGGAGGTGATGGTAGAGCTGCCGGACGAGGGGCTGCGCGCCTTTGCGGTCGAGCGTAACCGAAAGCAGCGCGATCGTTGCGTCGCTTTCGGGCGTCCCGGACACGCGCTCATCCATCGGTCGGGATGCTTCAGCCCTTGAGCTTGGCGAGGACGCCCTGCAGCTGCATCGCGTTCGACATGTCGCCTTCGACCTTGAGCTTGCCCATCATGAACGCGGTCATGCCGTCGAGCTGGCCGGCAGCCAGCTGCTGCCAGTCGTCCCAGCCGACGCGGATCGTCGTCTCCGCATCGCCATCGTCCTCGCTGACCTGGCTCGCCGCACCGTCGAGCATGACGGCGCCCTGATCGCCGAAGTCGATCTTGACGCGCTTGCCGGGCACCCACGCCTGGCCTTCCCGCATCCTGGCGATCAGTTCCTGCTTGGTCATCGGCCTCGTTCTCCTCGCCCGACCGCCTAGCGGCGGCGGGCAGAGGACGCAATTCGAGCCATTTGACCTCGGTCTATTGTCCGATTGGGGGCGGGCGCCGGTAGATCAAGGGAACCGCCCTCTGGCGCCGAACAGGATCAAGCGCGAGCACCAGCCTCGCGGCCTCCGGAGATCGCTCGTCGAGGAGGAAATGGCCGCCGCTGAACATGTGGACCTGCGCGGCAGGATCGGCGTGCTTGTAGCAATCCGCGTCGTCGGGAGAATAGACCGGACTATCCTTGCCCCACAGGATGAGGAGTGGCGGCCGATGCGCCCGCAGATAGCTTCGCCACTCCGCATAACGGGCGTCCTCGTGGCCAAAAGCATACATTAGCTCGACCTGGATATCCTTCCGTCCCGGCTGGTCGAGATGATATTGGTCGACGATCCAGGCCTCTGGCGGAATCGCCTCGGGGTCGACGGCCCCCAGCTTGTGATACTTGATGCGCGTCGTCACCTCGTAGGAATTGCGCAGCCGCGCCTCAGCGGCGGCATCGCGTCGCTCCCAGAACGGATCGAGCCAAACTTTCGGCTTGCTCGGATCCTTGCAGATCACGCCATTCTGGACAGCCAGTATGGTCACCTTGGCCGGGTCGGCCGCCGCAAGCCGAAATCCGACCGACACGCCCCAGTCATGCATCAGGAGCCCGTATCGGCTGATACCCAGCACGACGAGAAGGTCCCGAGTTACCTGCGTCAGGTGATCGAAGGTGTAAGCGAACTGGGCGGGCGCAGGCGCACTGCTCTCGCCGAACCCGGGCAAGTCGGGGGCGATCACATGATACTTACCGCCGAGCAGGGGAATGATGCGCTCGAACTCGCGCGACGACGTCTCGCGGCCGTGCAGGAGGATGAGCGTCGGAGCGCCTGGTTTCCCGGCCTCGCGATAGAAGATCTGCAATCCGTCGACCGTCACCGTGCGGTAATGCACCGTGGTCCGCGCAGCCGCGCTGCATGAAGATGCGCCAAGCAGCGCGGCGACGGCGGTCGCCATCATCGTCAATCCCATCGCTCGGTGCTTTCCCGCACCGCGCCGTCACCGCAAACGAGTCTTGCTCACCTTCGCACAAGATATTCGACGGTCACTTCGGCTCTGCCGCAGCCTCGCTCAGCACCCAATTGCGAAAGGCGCGGATTCTCGCCTCCTGCGAACGATCGCGGCGGCACAGCAGCCAGTAGGAGAAGGCGTCCGGGATCGAAATGTCGAAAGGTTGCGCCAACCGTCCCGAATGAAGGTCGTCGATCACCAGGATTTCGGGAGTGAGCGCCAGCCCCTGGCCGGCCATTGCGGCCTCGACCGTGAGCTGAGTGCTGCCGAAGTGCGGCCCGAGCGGAGCATCGTCGCCAAGCCCCGCGGCGTTGAGCCACGTCGCCCAGTTGAGGCGCCTGAAAAGCTCTCCCCCGGCGGCCCGCGGCGTCGGCTGGGCCGTCCGCAGTAAGCTGAAGCGAAGCACGTCGGCGGGATCCCGAAGCTCGCCGCGCTCGACGATCGCCGGTGCGCACACCATCACGATCTTGCCCGGGGCCCAAAGCTGAATCACCTCGACCCCATGGTCGTCCGGCTCCGGCCCATAGCGCAGCGCGACATCGGTCCCGGGTTCCCGCGCCAGGTCGACGCGACGGTCTTCGCCTTGCAGGCGCAAGTCGATATGCGGATGGAGCGTATGGAAACGGTGCAACCGCGGGGCCAGCCATTTGGCGGCAATGGAGGTTGCCGCCGATACGCTCAAGGAAGCGGGACCGCCCAGCTTCCCCTGGTCCGCAAGCGAGGACAAGCTGCGCTCGAGCGTTCGAAAGGCCTCGTGCGCGGCACGAGCCAGCTGTTCCCCGGCGGGGGTCAGCCGCAACGATCGGTGAAGCCGCTCGAACAGGCTGAGCGCGAGCGCGGCTTCCAGGCTCTTGATCTGGTGACTAACCGCGGCCGGGGTCACCGCCAGCTCGGTCGCCGCGGCCTTGAAGCTGCCGAGCCGTGACGCCGCCTCGAATGCACGCAGGGCGCCGATCGGCAGCGAGTTCAGGCGGGATCGCGACACGTCTTCGGGTTAGCTGAGTTAATGCGAGCGGCAAAATATTGTCGTTTGCCGGCCGGCGGAGTGGCTGCCACTCGACCAGCATGATTGATGGAAATCGCAGCCCTTCGACGGAACTGGCGACACGCCGCTTCCTGTTTCTGCTCACCGGCAGCCGCCGCGATGGCAACAGCGAAGCGCTCGCCCGGCGCGCGGCCGAGCACCTGCGTGAGAATTCGGCGCAGCGCTGGCTGAGTTTGCTCGATCTCGATTTGCCGCCTTTCGAAGATGTTCGCCACGCGGCGTCCGGCGAATACCCCTTCCCCGATGAGCCGGGTGCAACGCTTCTCGACGCGACTTTGTGGGCGACCGACCTCGTGCTGGTCGCTCCGCTCTATTGGTATGACGTCCCGGCGCGGGCGAAGAACTACCTTGATCACTGGAGCGGCTGGATGCGCGTTCCGGGCATCGCGTTTCAAGACAACATGGCCGGCAAGACCATGTGGGCAGTAACGGCGCTCAGCGACGAGGACTATCGCGTCGCCGAGCCGCTTCTGGGCACCTTGCGGCTGTCGGCGGCCTATATGCGCATGGGCTGGGGCGGTGAGCTGCTCGGCTACGGCAATCGCCCCGGCGATATCCTCAACGACGCGGCCGCGCTTGAAAAGGCGACGTCCTTCTTCGCGCCTGCCGTAGCGAACCGTCGGCTACGGACCGCGTCCAGATGAACGTCCGATTCAATTCCATGCCCGTGACGCCGGGTTTCGAGACCATTTATTCGGACGCCGTCGAGGTTCCCGCCGACAGCCGAATCCTCACCGTCTCGGGCCAAATCGGAAGACGCGCCGATGGGTCGGTACCGGCGTCCTTCGAGGAGCAGTTCAGGCTGGCGATCGCCAATCTCGAGGCTGTCCTGGCCGTCACCGGCATGGCGATCGCGGACATCGTCAAGCTGACCTTCTATCTCACGCGCGCGGCGGATCTCGAAACGCTGGGTAAGGTGAGGCGCGAATTGTTGGCGGTCGCGCCCGCCGTGACCACGCTGGTCATTTCCGGGCTAGCCGCTCCGAATCTGCTGGTTGAAGTCGAAGCGATCGCGGCAAGGCTGGCGCGTTGAAGACTGGCGCGGGCCAGCGTAGAGGGCGCGCCATGGGATATGAAACCTCGCTCAAGCTCTTCATCGACGGCGTGTGGAAATCGGGCGAAGGCCGCGATTGCCACGATGTCATCAACCCGGCCGACGCGCAGCCGATCGCCGCTTTGCCCTATGCGACCAAGGCCGACCTCGACGAGGCGCTCGCCGCGACGGACCGGGCCTGGCCCGAATGGCGCGCGCTCGACGTCGAGAAGCGCGGCGCCATCCTGCACAAGGCCGCAGCGCTGCTGCGCGAGCGCGCCGACCTCATCGCCCGGACGATGACTCAGGAGCAGGGCAAGCCGCTCAATGAGGCCAAGCTCGAAGTGCTCGCCTCGGCGCAACTGTTCGACTGGTACGCCGAAGATGCCAAGCGCGATTACGGCCGCACCCTCGTCCGCCCCGCCGGGCAGCTCAGCCGCGTGATCCGCCAGCCGGTCGGCCCGACCGCGACCTTTACGCCATGGAATTTTCCGCTCTACCTGCTGGCGAAGAAGGTCAGCGCCGCGCTCGCCGCGGGCTGCACCATCATCTCGCGCCCGCCGCATGAGACGCCGGGTGTCGGGACCGAGATGTTCCGTGCGCTCGCCGACGCCGGCATTCCGGCCGGCGTTGCCCAGCTGGTCCATGGCGACAGCGCCCTGGTCAGCGAGACGCTGATCGCCAGCCGGGTGATCCGCAAGATCAGCTTCACCGGCTCAACCAATGTGGGCAAGCATTTGATGCGGCTATGCGCGGACTCGATGACCCGGCTGACGCTGGAATTGGGCGGCCACGCGCCGGTCCTGATCTTCGACGATTGCGACCTCGAGAAGACGCTCGATACGGTCGTCCCCCAAAAATTCCGGAACGCCGGCCAGGTGTGCGTCTCGCCGACCCGCTTCTACGTCCAGAGCGGCATCTATGACGCTTTCATCAAGGGCTTCGCCCAGCGCACCGCGAAGGTGAAGGTTGGCAACGGCCTCGAGGATGGCGTGAAGATGGGTCCGCTCGCCAACAAGCGCCGGCCGGACGCCATCGATGCTTTGGTGCAGGACGCCAAGGCCAAGGGCGCGCGGGTCATGGCCGGCGGCGAGCGCGGAGAAGGCGGCTTCTTCTTCCAGCCGACCCTGCTCGCCGATGTCCCCAACGAGGCGAACATCATGAACGACGAGCCGTTCGGCCCGGTCGCGGTGTCGCGGCCATTCGACACGTTCGAGGAAGCGATCGAGCAGGCCAACCGCCTGCCCTACGGCCTAGCTGCCTTTGCCTTCACCGAAAACGGCCGCCGCGCTAATTTGATCGGCGACCTGGTCGAGAGCGGCATGGTCGGCATCAACACCTTCGCCATCAGCGGCGCCGACACGCCGTTCGGCGGGGTCAAGGATTCAGGCTTCGGTTCCGAAGGCGGCAAGGAAGGACTGGAGAGCTACCAGGTGGTGAAGGCGGTTCATCAGGCTTAGGTCAAAGGCGCGATCAGCTGTCCGGGTGCTCGCTTTCGAACCGCCATTTTCGAAAAGCCTGCACTGCCGCAAACAGCACGATGAGCGGCGGAAGAACAATCCACCGCCGATCCCAATGACCGTTGATAGTATGAATGACGGAGGCGGCGCCCACTAGGGCAACAAACGCAAGTCTCCCGTAACTCATCTTCCCGAGAATGACTGCGCGCACTTCCTCGGCGGAGCGCGCGTCGGCGACTGCAGCGCGGTCCTGCAATGCGCGTGCCGGGGAACCGTAGATCCACAGCATCAATGCCGTCCCCACCAGACTGATCGCGACCATGCCGGCGAGGAACTGAACGCGCGGCACCTTGGCAACCGCGCCAGTGCCAGTCCCCAAGATCAGCACGCCGAGCAGGACCGTCACAGCGACCACCATCACGCTGAGGATGATGTAAATGCGAACAACATATTGCCTGATGAAACGGTCGCGCTCTTCCGCCGTGACGGGAATTGCCGCGGCTTTCCAGTTGCGGCGGTACAAATAGCCGCCTTCCCCGGTTGCTTCGAACTGCCATTCGAAGCGCTGCCGCATTCTAGGAACGTTGAACGCCATCGCCGAACAGTATCGCGGCCCGGTCCACGGTCAAACACGCGCAATCGCAACCTTGCCCAAACGCCTTGGCTCCTAGAAGCCTGTCGGCGGAGTAAGGCCGGGGGGTTCATGTTCAAGACTGCGTTGATCGTCAGCGGCGTGCTCGCGCTGATCGCCTTGGCCGCACCGGGGCTGGTGATCCTCGGCTTTTTCCTGCTCATTATTCCGGGCCTGATCCTGTCGCTGGCGCCGACGGTCTTCGTCTATCTGCTCCTCATCGCGATCATCCGCGCGGTCGCGCCAGTTCCTCCCGGCGCAATCGGTTGGATCGCTTCGGTCGCGCTCGCGGCGGGCATCGGCTGGGCAGCGACGCTGCCGCTGCGCGAGGCGCAAACGCTGCGCTGGCGCGCTCAGCTCAAGCCCGAAGTGATTCCCGCGGCCCCGCTCCAGCTGGCCGGCGACATCTCGCTCGATCTTCCACCGCCGTTCCGCCGCAAGCGCGACGGATCGGGCTGCGATTATCTGTGCGCTGCGCTACTCGACACGGCGGGTGTCACCAGCGTCACCGTTTCCGACGGGGAGCTCCGGCAGCGCTTCCGGCTGGTGCCGCGTGGCACGGCGCCCGACACGGGCCTTCGCCCCGACTCTCCCGAGGGCATCTCCAACGTCTTCGACACCATCGATCACAAGCAACGCGCCAAGCGCGGCATGATCCGGCCATGGGAGCAGACCAAGGCCATGCGCGAGGCCATCGCCGCCGCATGGACGCTTCGGCTCAACACCCGCGAAACGCTGGTCGCCGAGCCGGTCGGGGACGAGGTAAAAACCGATTGGGCAATCAAGATCATTCGCGACGACAAACGCGGCGATCCAAAGGTCGAGCGGGTCGAGGTGCTCGACCGTGACGGCAAGGCGCGGCTCCGCCGTTCGCTCGTCACCCATCGAATTCTGGCGGATTTCTTCGCCTTCGATTTCGTCGGCGGGATCGAAAATGCGCATTGGGCGATCGCCCGCAAGACGCTGTCGACCGGCAGCAAATACGCCTCGTTCGACGCACCTTACGAGCTGGTCTCGCACGTCGTCCTCGCCCGGCCGGCCGCGCCGGCGGACGCCAAGGCGACGCTGCGGGCCGCGGTCGTCGCCGCGCTCGACGACCCCAATGCCGGCCCCGAGCGCCTGCTCGCAGCGCGCGATTGGCTAAAGTCGCTTGGGTTCAAGCTGCAGCCCGAGGACGAGCAGCTCGTCGTCCGTATCGTTGAAGATCGGCGCGTGCCGGACATTGCGCGATTGCTCTACGCGTTCCTGAACGAGGAGGCCCCGGTCGCTTTCCGTCGCGGCTTCGTTGCGCGGATCGTCAATCCCGCAACCAGCGCCGACGACCGCGGCTATTATGCGCGGTGGCTGGCGCGGATGCCGGTCGGCACTTTCGCCAACCCCACTGCGGACGAGCAAAAGATCTGGGCGGACCGGACCATGTATACCGACGCGGCCCCGTTCCTCGCGCGCCTTGCCGATACCGGCCAGCCCGGCCTCGAGCGGATGATTGTGCTCATCCAGGAAGCGGCGGCGATCGATTCCTGGCCAAAGCGGAGGCCGCTGGTGCGTGAAATCCGCCGCGGCTTCGCGCGCATGGGAGCGCCTGCGGCACCGGCGCTTCCGGTCGTCCTCCCACTGTACAAGCTACGCTCGTCGCCGCTGATGAATGAATGGCGTGAACGGCAGCTGTGGCAAATGACTTTGGTGCGGATGGGCCTGCCGATCGATCAGATGCCCTACCCGTCCAACTTTACGCCCGAGGACATCGCCAAGGAGCAAAAGGAGACACTCGAAGCCGTCGGGAAGTATGATCCCGACCAGCGCGACGGCTACAATTACTAGCTTGTGCTGCGCTACTCGCTCTCGGTGGTGACGACGCCGTTGGCAACGCTCAGGGAGGTCGGCGACAGGTTGAGGAAGTTCCCCGCCGCCGAGATCGCGACCACCTTGCGGATCGAACCGTCACTGGCGGTCACTATCTTGCTCACTCGTCCGATCGGCTTGCCGCCGCTGTTTTGAACCGGCAACCCGGGCGCCAATCCCGCAAGTGCGCTCGCCGGGACCGATTCTTGAGTCATCCGCTGCGGGCGAGGCCGCGAGGCCCAAATGCCCCCGTCCTGCGCTGCGGCCGCGTCGGCAGCGAACAGCGTCGAAACGACGGCAAGCGCCGTCAAACCCTTGTAACGCATCCGAACCCCTTCGATGCAAAACCTGACCAGAACAACCGGTTCCGCCACCATGTGAGCGCACCGCTGATGCCGGAGGAATTATCCGGGGCTTCTTGCAGAGTCAAAGCGCCAAGGCCCGATCGGCCCCGCGCCGACCTGGGGGCCAATTCGTCCCACGGCGGGACAAACCTCCCGCCGCCTTAACCTTTTCTAAGAACCCCGCGCCGAAAGTCGCGACTCAAACGCGAGGGGAAGCACAGGATGGGCGCGCCCGTTCCACACATGAATCCGGTCGAGGACGCCTCGGCCGAAGCCTTGTTGAGCTCGCTAAGGACGATTGCCGCAGCCGAGCGCCGCAAGCACGCCAGCGTGTTCAATTACTGGCTGTCGATTCGCCGCGACCGCCAGTTCCCGCCGATCCGCGATCTCGACCCGCTCGAAATCTCCGACGCCGGGCCGTACAGCCTCCTGCTCGAGATGATCGGCGGCGGCGAGGACGCCGAGATCCGCCACATCGGCCATGCCATCAAGAATGGCATCGATGTCACCAAGGTCGGCGACGCGCCGAACCCGTCGCTCCTGTCGTGCGTGGCGAGCCGCTTGCCCGTCGTCGCCGCGTGCCGCGAGGCGTTCGCGTTCGAGGACAAGTTCGAGACCCCCGAGGGCAAGGTCCGCTGCTGGGTCACGCTGCTGCCGTTCAGCGCCACCGGAACCTGGATCGATTACGTCTACGGCTTTGTCAGCCTCGACCCCGCGGCAGGCGAAGTGACGGCCGAAGCGGAAGTCGCCGAAGAAACGGCGACACAAGCTACGACGTCGATCGAGGAAGCTCCTTCCCAGCCGATTTGGGAAGCCGTCGCGGAGCTCGCAGAGCCCGAAGCTGCCGAGGAGGTTTCCCAGCTCGAACCGGAAACTGCCCCGAAGCCGGACGCGGCGATGGAGCCGCAAGCGATCGCCGAGACCGACTCTGACTTTGAGCCGGAGCCCGGCACTGCGCCGGTCGCGTCCGCTGGCAAGGCCGGCTTCTCCAAGAAATTCTTCGAGAGCCTCGCCAGCGGCTTCTACGGCCGTCCCGCCGAGGTCGAACTCGACATGGACACCGCGCGCCTCGAGGCGGGCGAGCCGGACGAGCAGGCGGTGGTCGAGGGACCGCCCAAAGAGGAGCCGATCGTAATCGAAGAAGCGCCTGAGCTGGAGCCAAATGCGATCGTGGAAATGCCTGAGCCCGGGCCCGAGCCCGCCGCAATCGAGGAAGCTTCCGAGCCGGTCGCGGATGAAGCGCCGGAGCTCGCAGCCGAGCCCGAACCGGTCGCAATCGATGAGCCGGTTGAAATGGAACTCATAACCCAGGTCGAATCAACACCGGAGGGGACCTTGCAAAGCAAACTGACTGATGTCCGCGCTAAGGCGGACGAAGCGCGCCAGGCCAAGCTCCGCGCCAATGCGGCGCTCTACGAGGGCCTCAGCGCGGCCTACGATTTCGCGCTCGACGCGGAAGACGCGCCGGAAGACTATCTGCGGCTGGTCGAGGCCCAGGGCCTGAAGATCCAGCTGCGCTCGCCGATGAAGCCCGTCGTCAAGCTCGCGTTCGACGGCATGTGCGACGATGCGACGATCAAGCAGCTCGAAGCGATCCTCGCCTGGGCGTTCGACGAGGAGCTGCCGCGCGGCACGCTCGCCGAGCGCATCGAATCCGAGGGAGGAATCGCGCCAATCCTGACCGGTCAGAAGCGCGCCGCCTGACGAATCACCTCTCCCGATCGCGGGAGAGGGTCTCAGCCTTTCGCCTGTTTGGCTTCGCCGAGGCGCAGGCCCTCGACCACCGCATCGACCGCGCATTTGCGCGACAGCTCGGTCAGCGTCTGCCGGTCATCGGCCTCCTGGACCGACAAATGGTGCGCGCGATTGGCGATTGCGCGAAGCTCGCTGATCGTGGTCTCCGACAGCTCCTGCTGGTCCTGCAGGAGGCGCTCGAGGACCGCCTCGGCGAGCGGCGTCGCAAATTCGATGCCGGCAAATTCGTGGCAGCGCCAAACGACGCGGCAATATTGGGTCTCGAGGCCGGCGATGCTGAGCATGACCCATGTGTCTTGCGATGCGCCCGAGGTAATCTCAACGCGGCAACCGTGCATTGAAATGTCGATCAGCTTGGCGCCGGTGCGGCTGCGGCCGGGCTCCCGGATCGATGCGTTGAGCCGAATCGCCATGCGCGGCGCGCGGCGCCGATCGGTCGAACCATCGAATCGTGCGGCAGAATCGGTCATGGCGAGCTCACTCTCGCCACTTGGATGCGCCCCTAGGGTGAACAAATGGTTCTCAAACGGGCAGATTCAGACCTTTGGCCTACTGCCCGCTGCTGTCGGTGACGATCACCGCTCCACCGGAAACGCTGAGCTTGCCCGCGGCCACCGGAAAGCTGCGGCCGGTTGACGACGTGACGATCACCTTGCTGATCGACCCGTCCGGCCCCTTCATGACCTGGCTGACCTTGCCGAGAACCGATCCGTCGCTGCCTTTGACAGCCTGACCGGCGGCGATTCCGGCAATGCTGGATGCGCCAAGCGCGCCGGCGCCCGCGACGACCGCGGCGTTCGCATCCGCTGCAACCGCGCTATTCGCGTTAGCGTTGGCGGCCGGGGCCGCGTCGGCGGCAGGCGTCGGATCTTTCGCCTTCTTGTCGGCCGGCTTGGCCTTGCCGCCCTTCGGCAAGTTGCAGCGCGCGGCCCAGATGCCGCCGCACTCCGTCTGGGCGCCCGCCGCGCCTTGAACCATGATCAGCGCCCCCGCTGCCGCCAGCATGAGTGGTTTGCGCAACATGAGTTCCTCCTGATTTCTGACTTTCGTCGTGCAAATCAAACTCATGAGCGAAGATGAAGTTTGCATTTCTGCGGTGCGTTGCCTTTGTCAAGCGACGGACACTTGCCGCGCCTTCGCGGGGGTGACGGGTGAGAGCGCCGAAGCTACAGCGCCGCGCATGACGATACGCACCGGGGGCCGCATCCTCGTCGACCAGCTCAAGATCCAGGGCTGCGACCGCATTTTCACCGTGCCCGGCGAGAGCTTCCTCGCCGTTCTCGACGCGCTCCACGACACGCCCGAGATCGACCTCGTCGTTTGTCGGCAGGAAGGCGGCGTCGCCTACATGGCCGACGCCGACGGCAAGATGACCGGCCGTCCGGGCGTCGCCTTCGTCACCCGCGGGCCCGGCGCGACCAACGCCAGCGGCGGAGTCCATGTCGCGATGCAGGATTCGACCCCGATGATCCTGTTCATCGGCGATGTCGCGCGCGGCGACCGCGACCGCGAGGCGTTCCAGGAAATCGACTTCCCGGACTTCTTCGGCCCGATCGCGAAATGGGCAGCGCGGATCGAGGATGCCCGGCGAATTCCTGAATATGTCGCCCGCGCCTGGCGTGTCGCGACGGCCGGGCGCCCCGGCCCGGTCGTGCTCGCGCTGCCCGAGGACATGCTTCGCGATGAGGTCGAAACGGCGGATCGCCCCGCCGTGCCGCCGCTGGCGGAAGCGCCCGATCCCGGCGCAGTGCAGGCGATGTTCGAGCTTCTGAAGGATGCGACGAATCCCGTTGCGATCGTCGGCGGCGCCGACTGGAGCCCCCGCGCCGGTCACCATTTCGCCAATTTCGCCTTCCGCCACGGAATTCCGGTCGCCGCCGCGTTCCGGCGTCAAGACGCCATCGACAATGCCTGCGGCGTCTATGCCGGCAACCTCGGTTACGGACCCAACCCCGTGCTCCAGCAGCGTATCCGCGACGCCGATTTGGTCCTCGCTATCGGCCCCCGGCTGGGCGAAGCGACCACCGACGGGTACACGCTGATCACCCCCGATCACCCGGGCCAGACGCTGGTTCACGTCCATCCCGACCCCAACGAACTCGGCCGCGTCTATCACGCCGACCTGCCGATCTGCGCCGACATGGGCGAGTTCGCCGAGATGATCGACGAGTGGATGGATCCCGACTGCGTGCGCTTCTCATGTGGGGAGGACGCGCACCGGCAATGGCTTGACTGGTCCGAGCCCACGGCGCGCGACGGAGTCGCCCTCGACCTCGGCCCGTGCGTTGCGGCAATGCGCGACAAGCTCCCGCCGAACGCGATCATCTGCAACGGCGCCGGCAATTTCTCCGGCTGGTGGCACCGCTACTGGCGCTACGGCGCGATGCCGACCCAGCTCGCGCCGACCAGCGGGACCATGGGCTATGGCGTTCCGGCCGCGGTCGCGGGCGCCCTGCGGTTCAAAGACCGGCCGGTCGTGGCGGTCGCCGGCGACGGCGATTTCCTGATGAACGGCCAGGAGCTCGCCACCGCCGTTCAGCATGGCGCGAACCTGCTCGTGATCGTCGTCGACAACGGCAGCTACGGCACCATCCGCATGCACCAGGAGCGCGACTATCCCGAGCGAATTTCGGGCACCGGCCTCAGCAATCCCGACTTCGCGGCGCTGGCCAGGGCCTATGGTGCAAGCGTTGCCGAAACGGTGACCAGGACCGACGAGTTCGCGCCCGCGCTCGACCGTACGCTCGGCGCCAAGGGCCTGCGCCTGATCCACTGCAAGACCGACGTCGAGCAGATCACCAATGCGACGACCATCTCGAAATTGCGCGCGAAATCCAAGGGCTGAATTGGCCGCCGACATCCGCATTGCCGAAGAACCCGTCACCAGCCCAACGGCGCAACATTGCCTGGAGCGCTATTATAGCGAGCTGCGAAAGCGCTTCGAGGAAGGCTTCGATCCGGGCAAGAGCATCCTCCATACGCTCGACGAATTCGCGCCGCCGAACGGCTGCTTTCTTGTGATCTACGCCGATGGAGCGCCGGTCGCGTGTGGCGGATTCACGCCGCTTGGCGCCGACGCTGCTTACCTGAAGCGCATGTGGGTGGCTCCCGAGGCTCGCGGATTGGGCGTTGGGCGGAAGCTACTGAGTGCGCTGGAAGAAAAGGCCCAGTCGCTCGGATATCGCTTCGCCAGGCTCGAGACGCACAAGGCGCTCGCCGAGGCGCAACGGCTCTACCGCTCGTCGGGCTATACGGAAGTCGAGCCCTTCAACGATGAACTCTACGCTCATCATTGGTTCGAGAAGGCGCTCAACCGCGCTTAGCCGTCGGTGCGGTCCAGGCGCCATGCTTGTTCGAACAACGCGGCATGCACGTCGAGCTTCTCCTTCTGCTTACGATCGCGCGCCCCGCGATTGCTCGGCTTCGTCTCCAGCTCCGGAAACTGGTCCACCAGCTCGTCGAAGTGACCGCCGAAGCTGCCCTTCTTGACCTTTCGTCTATGCGGCATTCCCTCGCTCCGCGACAAATATCCCGAGCACGCAATCGGATACGCGCGATAGCGACGATTCGCTCCCGGAATGTTTGTCCAGTGTGAAGAAATTCCCGGATTAGGTCACGAGGTTGGCGTCGCGGAACAAACGCCAGCGGCCATCATCGCACCGTTTGAGGATGGTCAGGGTGTAGCTGGCGCGGTGAACGGGCTCGCCCCCGGCCGGCGTCATCGTCATGTCGAGGCGGTTGCGGATCCAGGCGCGGTCTCCGAGCACCTCGATCTCGACCGTGTCGGCGCGGCCATCGATCTCCATGCCCTTGAGCGACGCCGATTGAGCCGCGAACTGCTCCTTGCCAAACGGCTCGCGGCCGGGCGTCATGAAGATCACGTCGTCGGTCATGAGGTCGAGCACGGCCGGGGTATCGCCCGCCCTGCTCGCCGCCATCCACCGATCCACGACGTCACGGATCGCGCGCTCGTCGTCGCTCATGTCGCCTCCTTCACAGGCCGAACGGATAGGTCTCTTCGTCGCCGCTCAGCACATGCGGCTCGCCGGGCCGCTGCGCGCCCGGCAGCGGTGTCACGGCATGCGTCTCGTCGAACCATACCCACGCATCGAACTGTTTCGGCAGGATCGCCTCGCTGTAGTGGCTCCAGCGCTCGGACTCGGGCCGATAGATGACGCCGATGAACCGCTCGAGCCGCGGCTTCATCAGCTCGCTCGCGAGCCCCTCGTCGCGCTCGCCTTCGCGCAGGTCGAGGAGGAAGCTCGGCACTTCGCTGTCATGGCTCATCCGCTCATGGCTCTCGGGCATCGAGGGGCGGACTCGCTTGATCTTCATCGGTCCGTCCCAATCGTCGGCGGCGGCGACGGTGCCGGTATGCGTGCCGAAGCCGACCAGCCGCGCCTCGGCGCCGAATTTCTCCTTCGCCAGCTGGCCGATGTTGAGCTCGTCGCGGTGCATTCCCATGTCGGTGAAGGCGGCGTTGCCGATATGGCTGTTGTGCGCCCACACGATCGCCTTCGCATTGGGGCCCTTGGCGTCGAGGATCATGTTCAGCGTCTCGAACATGTGCGTGTCGCGCAAATTCCAGCTCTCCGCCGCTCCGTGGTACATGACGCGGTAATAGGCCTCGGCATTCTTCACCAGCCGCGCATTGGCCTGCGCGTCGAGCCACTCGTCGCACTCCTCGGCGAAGCAATCGACGTCGCGCTGGAGGAGGTCCTTGAGCATCTGGATCACCCCGACCTCGCACCGCGCATAGCCCTCAATTAGCGAATGGCGGCCGTAGAGCGCCGGCTCCTCGGCCCAGGGGTCGAGGCAGCCGTAACGGCGATGCGCGAGGCGGGCGAGCTCGGGATCCTCATGCTCGAGGAAGTCGATCACCGCGCGCATCGACGCGGACAAATTGTAGAGGTCGAGTCCGTAGAAGCCCGCCATCTTGTCGTAGGCGCGCTCCTCATTGTGGCCGCGGAGCCAGCGGATGAACGCATCGACCTCCTCGTTGCGCCACATCCAGGTCGGGAAGCGTTCGAAGGCGCGAAACTCGCCTTCGCGCGGCGGCCGGTGGCGGACGTAGCGGTCGAGCGTCGCCGCATCGGGCCAGTCGCCCTCGACCGCGACGATGGTGAACCCGTGCTTCTCGATCAGGTGGCGAGAAATAGCCGCACGGGCGCGATAGAATTCGCTCGTTCCGTGGCTCGCCTCGCCCAGGAACACGACGCGCGCGTCGGCGAACCGGTCGAAGAACTCGCCGAAGGTGCGATCGTCGATTTCGGGCAGCGGCTCGGCCGCCTGCGCGATCAGCCGCGGCAACAGGTCGAGGTCGGCGTCAATCATCCTTCCAGCCCTCCTCGCCGATCAACGGCACGAAGCGGACCCCGCCAAGGTTCTCCTGACGCAGGATGCCGTCGTCCTTCTTGGTCACCTTGACCAGCTCCTGCACCCAACCCGAATCGCCGATCGGCATCACGATGCGGCCATTGGGCGCGAGCTGCCCGACCAGCGCCCGCGGCACGTGGCTCCCGCTTGCCGCGGCGAGGATCGCATCGAACGGCGCCCGATCGGGACAGCCTTTGGTGCCGTCCCCCTCGACGATCTCGACATTGTCATAGCCGAGCCGCTCGAGCCGCTGGCGCGCGAGCTCAATGAGATCGTGCTGCCGCTCGATCGCGATCACCTGCCCGGCGATGCGGCTGATCACGGCCGCCGCGTAGCCCGAGCCGGCGCCTACCTCGAGCACCTGGTCGCCGCCCTTGATCGCCGCCGCCTGGATCATCAACGCGACGACATAGGGCTGCGAGATGGTCTGCCCCGCCTCGATCGGCAGTGGATGGTCGCCGTAGGCGAGATGCGCATAGTCCGGGCTGACGAATTCCTCGCGCGGCACCGCGAGAAAGGCATTGACGATATGCGGCTCGGTAATCCCGCGGCGCTTCAGGTGGCGCTCGACCATCGCCTCGCGCTCGCGGGAAAAGTCTGTCATGCCCAGGACCATGGGTCCACCTCCGGACGGATGGGAAACCCGCGAGCGAAGGGGGCCGTTCCGATGAAAGACCAGGAGTTGAGATTTTCCGGGTCCGTGCCGGTCAGCTACGACCGGCTCATGGTCCCGCTTATTTTCCGCCCCTACGCGGAAGAGCTGGCGCGGCGCGCGAGCGAGTTTCGCCCGCAGCGGATCCTGGAGACCGCGGCCGGGACCGGGGCCGTCACCGAAGCGCTTCACGAGGCGCTGCCCGGCGCCGAGATCGTCGCTACCGACCTCAACCAGCCGATGCTCGACGTCGCTGCCGAGCGGCTCGGGTCGAACCAGGTCCGCTACGTCGCGGCGGACGCTCAGGAGCTGCCGTTCGAGGATGCGAGCTTCGACCTGGTCGTCTGCCAGTTCGGCGCGATGTTCTTCCCCGACCGGGTCCGCGCGCATTCCGAAGCGCGCCGCGTGTTGCGCAGCGGCGGGCACTATCTGCTGGCGATTTGGGACCGGATCGAGAGCTGCTCGCTGAGCGATATTGCGCAGCAGACGCTAGTCGAGCTGTTTCCCGAAGATCCGCCGCTGTTCATGCGCGAAGGCCCGTATTGCTATGCCGACCCGGCGATGATCGAGGGCGACCTTCGTGCCGCCGGATTCGCCGACATTCGCGTCGAGACCGTCGAGAAGCGGAGCCGCAGCGCCTCCGCTCATGATGCGGCCTCCGCGCTTTGCTACGGCACGCCGATGGGCGTCGAGTTGCAGGATCGCGAGCCCGGGAGCCTCGAGCGGGCGATGGAGATGATCGAGCGCAAGTTCCGCGCGTTCGAGCAGGATGGAGCAATCGACGCGCCAATGTCGGCGCATATCGTCACCGCCACGCACTAACGCTTGGCGAACGTCTCACTTTCGCTAAGCTAAGCCCATGGCGAACTATCAAAAACTGGTGCGGCAGCAGCCGATGCTGCGAGAATTCATCCAAAATCGCGAGTGGGTGCACCGCGGAGAGGCGCTCGTTTACAAGCCGAATGTGAACTGTGGCGCCTTTTCAATCGATGGCGCGGGTTTTCGGCATTCAACCTGCAACGGCGCGCGATTTTCCCTCGCAGATTGCCAGAAAAGCGATCGCTACGGAGTCGTGCTTGGCGCGAGCAACATTTACGGTTTCGGCGTTGTCGGAAACGAAAATACCCTGCCGTCGCTGCTGGCGGAGCGCTTCGGGTTTCCGTTCGCGAACCTGGGGATGCCGGCGGGCAATAGCCGGAACCTCTATACCTTGCTGATGAGCCTGCTCCCGCGGAGCGCCCAGCCCCCGGCGGCGGTGGTTCATTTCAGCGGCGGCGATTACTCAAGCTTCTGCCGCACATCGTCGTCCGATCCGGTGTTCGGATCGCCGGGCAGGCTCGTGTTCAAGGCCGCCGTGCAAGAGGGTCAACCATTTCGCGACCCCGACCGGCATCTGCCCGACCTGCTTGCCTTCTCGTCGCTATGGATTGCGGCAATCGTCGAGGCCTGCCGCGCGCATAACGTTCCGGTAGTCCTGGGGCACGACAGCACCTTCTTCGACAAGTCCTCCGCCAGCGCTGGCGAGACGGAATTCGGGCTGGGCAAACCGGTGAACAAGGTGCAAGTCCGCCAATTCCAGAACCACCGCCGCTTCGGCGACGCCTTCTACGGCCGGCGCAAGGAAGTCGCGGATCAGCTGAATGTGCCCCTGGCGGGCTTGGCGCTCACCAATGACATGACCTTCGTCGACGAGTTTCATTGTGATGCGCCTGGCACTCGCCTGCTGGCCAACGCGGTCGGCGATGCACTGGAACCGCTGCTCAAGGCGAATTCGGCGACGGCGGCCCTGGCGAGCGCTGAATGACGGTCATTCCAGGCTAAGGTTTTGGCCAATTATCAAAATATCATGCGGCTTCGCCCGGAAGTCCGCCAGTTCATCCGCAATCGCCGCTGGGTTCACCGCGGCGATGTCGTCTTTTACGGCACCAACCTCCGCTGCGATGCCTTTTCGACCGATCGTGGCGGCTTCCGCCACAGCAGCTTCAAGGGCGAGACTCTAAGCGTCGCCGATTGCACCAAACGCGACCGCTACGGGCTCGTGCTCGGGCCGAGCAGTGTTTATGGTTTTGGGCTTGGCGGCAATGAGAACACCATGCCGTCACTGCTGGCCGAGCGGTTCGGCTTTCCGTTCGCCAATGTCGGCCTTCCTGAAGGCAATAGCCGCAACCTCTTCTCGATCCTGCTCAGCATCATCGCGCGATCGGCCGAGCCGCCCGCCGCCGTCGTCCACATCAGCGGCGGCGACTTCACCAGCTTTTGCTACACCTCGATTGCCGATCCGATTTTCGGCCCGCCCAACCTCAAGCAGATCCAGATGGTCCTGAAGGAACGCGGCGGGCGCCCGGCAGCGAAGCAGCAGATGCCTGCCCTGCTCAACTTCACCTCGCTGTGGATCCGCTCCGTCGCCCAGGTCTGCCGCGCCAACAAAATTGCGCTGGTGCTCGCCGACGACACGACCTTCTTCGAAAAGACGAACCCGAGCGAGCTCGAGATCCAGTCCGAGCTGGGCAAGCCCTTCAACCCCAGCCAGGAACGGCAGTTCGCGACCCACCGGAGCTTCGTCGAGGACTATCACTCGCGGCGCAAAGCGGTGGCCGAGGCGCTCGGCGTGCCTCTAGCGGGTCCGGGCAAGACCAACGCCATCGGTTTCATCGACGAATTCCACTATGACGCCGACGGCACCCGCGCCCTTTGCCAGGATTTCGGAAACGCGCTGGAGCCGCTGTTGCGCTAGGCCGACCAATCCTCGATCATCAACCCTGGAATATCGCGAAAATCGCGCGAATTGAGCGTCGCCAATGTCAGATCGTTGGCAAGCGCGGTGGCGCCGATCATCCGGTCGACGACGAGCCGGCGGGAAAACCCTGTTGCAGCGATGATCCGCTCATATGCCTCGACCTCGAGCTGATCGAAAGGCAGTTCTTCCACTTCGCCAAGAAACGAGGTGAGACGGTCGGCACGATCGCGCCGCAGCTTTCCCTCAACATAAAGCCCGGGAATTAGCTCAACACGTGAGACCGCGGAAAGGTAAGCGGTGTCGTTCTGATCGCGCCTGCGCTCGATTAAGGCGGGAGCGCCCTCAAGCAACGCTACGGCAACGCTCGTATCCAGAAGGATGGGCAATCAGTCCCACTTGCGCTTGGGGAAGATGATCCGCTCACGCTTCCACGGTTTGTCGGGCTTCGGCAGGCGCTCGAGCGCGGCAATGAGGCCTGCGATCGTCTTTTTGCGTTTCGGAGCAATCGTTAGCGTGTCGCCGACCTTGCGAATCGTGACCTCGATGTCAGGGCCGAGCGCAACTTCTTTCGGCAATCTGACAGCCTCGCTGTTGCCGCTCTTGAATGTTTTGCTGTCGACCTCAATCATCTCTATGTATATACGCGTATATACACCCTAAATCAATCCCGCCAGCGGGCTGCTCGGGTCGGCGTAAAGCCGCTTTTGCATGCGTCCGGCGAGGTAGGCGAGCCGCCCCGCCTCGACCGCGGCCTTCATCGCCCGCGCCATCAGCACCGGCTCCTTGGCCTCGGCGATGGCCGTGTTCATGAGGACACCGTCGCAGCCCAGCTCCATCGCCTGCGCAGCGTCGCTCGCCGTGCCCACGCCGGCGTCGACCAGCACCGGCACGCTGGCGCCCTCGACGATCAGGCGGATGGTCACGCGGTTCTGGATGCCGAGGCCCGAACCGATTGGCGCCCCGAGCGGCATGATCGCGACTGCACCCGCTTCTTCGAGCTGCTTGGCGGCGATCGGGTCATCGACGCAATACACCATCGGCTCGAAACCCTCTTTCACGAGGGTCTCGGTCGCTTTCAGAGTTTCGCGCATGTCGGGGTAGAGCGTCTTGGCCTCGCCGAGCACCTCGAGCTTGACGAGATTCCAGCCGCCCGCCTCGCGCGCGAGGCGCAATGTCCGGATCGCGTCCTCGGCCGTGAAGCAGCCGGCGGTGTTGGGCAGATAGGTGACCTTGTTCGGGTCGATGAAGTCGGTCAGCCGCGGCTGGCTCGGGTCCGAGATGTTGACGCGGCGAACGGCGACGGTGACGATCTCCGCGCCCGACGCCTCGACCGCGGCCGCGTTCTCTTCGAGGCTCTTGTACTTGCCGGTGCCGACGATGAGCCGCGAGGTGAAAGTCCGTCCGGCGACGGTCCACGCATCGGATTGAACTGATTGCGGAGCGTTCACTCAGCCGCCTCCCACGAAATGCACGATCTCATAATCGTCGCCCTCTTCGACGCCGACCTGGCCGAGCGTCGAACGAGGGACGATCTCCAGGTTGCGCTCGACGGCGACCCGCAACGGGTCGAGCCCAAGCTCGCCCAGCATCTCGGCGATGCTGAGTCCGCTCGGCACCCGGCGCTGCTCGCCGTTCACCCTTATCCCCAGGCTTTGCAGGTCCGACATTGACAAAGTGCAGATAGGAAGGTCCACGCGGCGCTGCAAATGACCGACCTTGTTTTCGTACTGAACGGCCCGAACCTCAACCTGCTCGGAAGCCGCGAGCCGCGCCTCTACGGCACCCAGACCCTCGACGACATCCGCGGGATGATGGAGCAGCGCGCCAAGGCGCTGAAGCTCCAGCTCGACGTCCGCCAGTCCAACCACGAGGGCGTGATGGTCGACTGGGTCCAGGAAGCGATGGCCAAGGCCTCGGCGGTCGTGATCAATGCCGGCGCCTACGCCCACAGCTCGATCGCGATCCGCGACGCCGTCGCCGCGCTGCCGATCCCGGTGATCGAGGTTCACCTGACCAATATCTACGCCCGCGAGGGCTTTCGTCGCACCAGCCTTCTTGGCCAGGTCGCGCGCGGCTCGATCGTCGGCCTTGGGGCCTTGGGGTACCTCCTCGCACTGGACGCGGCGGCGCACCTCTGCAAGGGAGCGGCCACGCAGGCCAAGGGCCAGATTCAATAGGGGATGCAAGCCATGGCCCAATCGCCCAAACCTGCGAAAAATGGCGACATGCAGATCGATCCCGCTTTGGTGCGCGAGCTTGCGCGCCTGCTTACCGACAATGAGCTGACGGAGATCGAAGTCCAGGACGGCGCGCGACGGATCAAGGTCAGCCGCGAGCCGGCGCCAATCTATGGTTCGGCGCCAATGATGGCCCCGCCCGCCGTCGCGCCCGCGCTTTCGGGCCCGCCGGCGCATGCCAAGGAAGATCTCGGGACGCAGGAAGAGGAAGTTTCGGGCCACGCGGTCAAATCGCCGATGGTCGGCACTGCGTTTCTGTCACCCGAGCCGGGCGCGAAGCCGTTCATCGAGGTCGGCAAGCCGGTCAAAGCCGGCGACACCCTGTGCATCATTGAGGCGATGAAGGTGATGAACCCGATCACCGCGCCGGAGGGCGGCGTCGTGAAGGAGATCATGGTCGCCGACGCGCAGCCGGTCGAGTTCGACCAACCGCTGCTGATCATCGGCTAGGACCGTCGGCGTGAAGATCCAGAAGCTGCTGATCGCCAACCGCGGCGAGATCGCGCTCAGGATCCACCGCGCCTGCCACGAAATGGGTATCAAGACGGTCGCGGTTCACTCGACCGCCGATGCCGACGCGATGCACGTCCGCCTCGCCGACGAGACCGTCTGCATCGGCCCGCCGCCGGCGACCGAATCCTACCTCAACATTCCCAACATCATCTCGGCCGCCGAGATCGTCCACGCCGACGCGATCCACCCCGGCTACGGCTTCCTGTCCGAGAACGCGCAGTTCGCGGAGATCGTCGAGAGCCACAACATCATCTGGGTCGGGCCCAAGCCGGAGCACATCCGGATGATGGGCGACAAGATCGAGGCCAAGCGAACGGCGGCCAAGCTCGGCCTGCCCCTCGTTCCGGGCTCCGAAGGCGCGATCGTAAGCGTCAAGCAAGCGCATGAGCTCGCGGACGAGATCGGCTATCCGGTCCTCATCAAGGCGGCATCGGGCGGCGGCGGCCGGGGCATGAAGGTCGTCGAGGCCGAAGACCAGCTCGAAAGCCTGATGAGCCAGGCCGCAGCGGAAGCGCGCTCCGCCTTCGGCGACGACACCGTCTACATGGAGAAGTATCTCGCCGACCCGCGGCACATCGAGTTTCAGGTGTTCGGCGACGGCGAGGGCAATGCGATCCATTTGGGCGAGCGCGACTGCTCGCTCCAGCGCCGCCACCAGAAGGTGCTCGAGGAAGCGCCCTCGCCCGCGCTCAGCAAGAAAGAGCGCCACCGGATGGGCGAGATCGTCCGCACCGCGATGAGCGAGATGAGCTATCGCGGCGCCGGGACGATCGAGTTCCTCTACGAGAACGGCGAATTCTACTTCATCGAGATGAATACTCGGCTCCAGGTCGAGCATCCGGTGACCGAGATGATCAGCGACATCGACCTGGTGCGCGAGCAGATCCGCGTCGCTTCCGGCGAAGGGCTGTCCTGCACCCAGGACCAGGTCCATCTGCACGGCCATGCCATGGAATGCCGGATCAACGCCGAGGACCCCGTCACCTTCGCGCCCTCGCCCGGCCTGGTGAAGAATTATGTAGCCCCAGGTGGCATGCATGTCCGCGTCGATAGCGGCCTCTACACCGGCTATAAGGTCCCGCCTTATTACGACAGCATGATCGGGAAGCTGATCGTTTACGGGATGACGCGCGAGGACTGCATCATGCGCATGCGCCGCGCGCTCGAGGAGTTCGTCGTCGAGGGCATGAAGACCACCATCCCGCTCCACCAGAAGCTGGTCCGCGACCCCGAGTTCCTGGCCGGCGATTACACCATCAAATGGCTAGAGGCATGGCTGGAGAAAGCCTGAGCCCCGACGGCGGCGAGACCGATCTTCAGCGGTTGCTCGCCGGCCTCGCGCCGGCGGTGGACGCCCGGCGGTTCACCTTCACGTTGGCGAGCGGAGCGACGCTCGACAGCAACGCGTTCGCGCTCATCCGCGAGGAGGAGGCGACGACTCTGGTCAAGGTCGATCCCGAAGGCGACTGGGCCCGGATCACGCTCAAGATCCACTCGAGCCTGAGCTCGGTCGGGCTGACCGCCGCGGTTGCCGCCTCGCTTGCCGACCGGCGCATCCCGTCGAACGTCATCGCCGCAACCTTCCACGATCATCTGTTCGTGCCCTGGAACCTACGCGACGAAGCGCTTGGGGCGCTTCACGCTTTGTCGCACGGACGCAGCTAGCCCCGCGCAAACTTTCCGCCTCCGCGCGCGTTTCCAAGCGCGAGGAACACTTTCGTGTCGACCTATCGCGCAACCGCCGATCGCCCGGACAAGGCGAAAGCCGTCACGGCGGTCGTCGCCGTCCATGCCGCGCTCGCCTTCATCATCCTCTCCGGCCTCAATGTGCGCATGGTCAGCAGTGTCGTCGAGCAGCTGAAGACCTTCGACGTTACCCCGCCCCCGCCCCCGCCGCCGCCCGAGCCCCCTCCCCCCAAGCCAAGGCCGGAGCAGGCCAAGCACGAAGCCGGCGCGCCGGCCAAAAGGGCGGAGCCGACGCCGATCGTCGCGCCGCAGCCGCGCATCCCGGTCCAGTCGCCGATCCCTGCCGCCAAGATCGCCGGCACCGGCAGCGCGTCGAGCTCAGGTGCGGGAACTTCGGGCACGGGCACCGGCGCGGGCGGCGCGGGCAACGGGCCGGGCGGCGGCGGCAGCGGCGATTACTCGGGTTATATTCCGGCTCGCTTGGTCCGGAATCTCAGTAGGGGCGATTATCGCTCCATTACCGGAGGATCGATGCCCGTCGGCTCTGCAGACGTCGCCATCGTTGTTTCAGCGCGTGGCGCCGTGTCCGGCTGCCGCCTTATTCGGTCGAGCGGCAACGCAATGGTGGATGCGCGGCTTTGCCCATTGATCCAACAACGCCTCGCATTCCGGCCTGCATTGGACGCAACTGGACGCCCAATCGATTTCCGAACCAACTTCCACGCCAGCTGGTCAGTCGGTTAGCACTCTCAGCGGCTGGCGACCGAGCTTCCGTCACCCTGCGCCGACGTCGCCGCGAGCTTGGGCGCGTCCCGCCCGTAGGCGTCGTCGTAATAAGCCACCGCCTCGCCGTCGGGCATCGCGGTCAGATAGGTGATGTAGACCGGCACCGGCGCGTTCAGCATCACCGGCTCCTCGGGAGCGGCGCCTTCCCACGTCAGATCGCGCCCGAACAGCCACTTGCTCAGCCGCCACGCATCTTCCAGCCGCACGCAGCCCCCGCTGAAATAGCGTGTCGACTCCTTGAACAGCTCGCGGCGCGGATTGTCATGAAGGTAGACCCCGAACTGGTTAGGAAACATGAACTTGACGCGGCCCATGAAATTCTTCGGGCCGGGCTTCTGGCGGATCATCACGTTGACGGTGCCGTCGTTCACGCCCTTCCAGTCAACCGTCTTGGGATCGATGATCGCCGGGTTGCGGGTCCAGTCTGAGACGATTTCGTATCCGTAATCGTCAAGATATTTGAGGCCGAACTTGGTCACGTACTGACCGACGTCCTCGCCGGCGAGATCGGGCGGCACATACCAATAAGGGTTGAGCGCGGCGAAGCGGATATAGGCGGTCAGCATCGGGGTCGGCCACTTGGGCTTGCCGACCACGACGACCATCGAATCGACCGGCTTGCCGCCGTCGTACATGTAGAGCCGCTGCTGCGCGGCGTTCACCAGCACATATTTGCCACGGCTGGCGGGGAGCGCCCGCGCGCGCTGCAGGTTGAGCTGGATCAGCTCGCGCTGGCGGTCGTCGCTATATTTGTGCTCGGCAAGCGCGCCGCGGAGCTGCCCGTAGAAGGGATGCATCCAGCCGACGTTGCGAAGGTAGTCGCCGAGCGAGGGCTGCGCGGCGGCTTCGAGGAGAGCTGCCAGCGGGGTCGGCGGCGCCGGCCGAAGCCCGGGATCGACGTAAGTTATGCCGACGCCGGGATCGCGCTTCACGTCCGCGACATAGGCGGCATACGCGATGGACAGCGCTTTGTCGGCGCGCTCGACATGCTTGCGTTTGCCGGACCGGGCCGCCTGCACCAGCTCTTGCGTTTCCGGGGTCAGATATTTGCGCGGGTCGAACCCGTCGAAGGTCGCGGTGCCGAGCAGGGTGATCAGCTGCTGGGCGGCGTCGCCGGCCGTCGGCGAATACCACAGCAACGCGTCCTTGCGCGCGCGGTAGAAGTCCTCGACGCTTTGACCGTTTTGCGGTCGGCTGGCCACAGCAGCGGCAGTCGCCGCGGTTT
The DNA here is from genome assembly GCF_000620665.1 of Sphingomonas sp. URHD0057. Lineage (GTDB taxonomy): Bacteria > Pseudomonadota > Alphaproteobacteria > Sphingomonadales > Sphingomonadaceae > Sphingomicrobium. Next base: position 248,770 of record NZ_JIAU01000006.1, read on the forward strand.
GCTGCGCCTGCGCCGGGCTGAACGGAGTCGCCGCCAGGACCAGCCCGGCTGCCGCACCCCCCAGCCGTTTAAAAAAGTGCACCGGCACGAGGCCGGTGCACCCATTACGCACTTCGTTCACTACGTCTCCGATCAACGGTTGCCCGCCGAAGCCCAAGCTCCGGCGGGACCCCGTAATTTAGCCGCGCTCACCGCTGCGGGCCGGAGCCGCATAAGTCGGCGCCGGAGCCGGCATCGGAGCAGCAGACGGCCCACCGGCATAATATTGCCCGTTATAGACGTATCCGTCCACTACGCCGTCATTGTTGCGGTCGGCCCAGATCGCGCCGGCGAGACCGCCGACGGCCGCGCCGATCACCGCGCCCTGGAGAATGCTGACGCCCGGGATCACCGCGCCGGCCGCCGCGCCAAGCGCTGCGCCGCCGAGGGCTCCGGTCGCCGCACTGCCGAGAACGCTGCGGGTGTTCGGGTCATAACCGGACGGCGAGCCGGCATAATATTGGCCATTGTACATATAGCCGTCGACGTAACCGTCATTGTTGCTGTCGGACCACACCGCGCCGGCAAGACCGCCGATCGCCGCGCCGACCGCGGCGCCTTCGATTACGCTCACGCCGGGGACGACCGCGCCAACCGCCGCGCCGCCGAGCCCGCCGATCGCCGCATCCTGCGCGACGCGCGGATTCGAAGCGCATGCGCTGAGCGTGACCGTGCCTGCCAGCGCCAGGGCCAAAATGGATTTCTGCATCGTCTTTCTCCCGTTTATTAAGCTTGCGGACTGTGCTCGAGGCGCTGGGAATTACCCCCGGCCTCGGGGCATGTCACATGCGCAGGAACGACGATATCGCGTCATCGTTCCGCAACCGCGACAATGCAATTTGAAGAAACTGCCGGACGGCGGTTAAATGATTGTTTAACCGATTGAATCTCCGCGAGGAACTCCAACGAAAATGAAGGCAACTATTTATCACAATCCGACGTGCGGGACGTCGCGCAAGACGCTCGAAATCCTCCGCGACAGCGGGTTCGACGTGTCGATTCACGAATATCTCAAGACCCCGCCCAGCCGCGCCGAGCTGGCGCGGCTGTATGATCGCGCTGGAATCACTCCGCGCGACGGCTTGCGCGCCAAGGAACCGCTGGCCGAACAGCTCGACCTCACCCGCCCGGACGTGACCGACGAAGAGGTACTCGACGCGATGGTCGCGCACCCGATCCTCATCAATCGCCCGATCGTCGAGACCGACAAGGGCGTTCGCCTGTGCCGCCCGCAGGACATGGTGCGCGAGATCCTGTAACTTCCCTCGCATGAGTCGGCTCGACCCGCGGATCCTGCTTCAGGGCTATGCGACCGGCATCTTCCCGATGGCCGACAGCCGCGACGCTCACGAGCTGTTCTGGGTCGAGCCGCGCAACCGGGCGATCATCCCGCTCGACGCCTTTCATGTCTCGCGCTCCCTCCGCCGCACGCTTCGTTCGGACCGGTTCGCCGTGACCCGCGACCGCGATTTCGCCGCCGTTCTCAAGGCCTGCGCGGACCGCGAGGAAACCTGGATCAATGCCGAGCTCGAACATGCGATGCTCGCGCTTCACGGCTCAGGTCATGCGCATTCGATCGAGGTGTGGAGCGCCAAAGGGCAACAGGGCGCGTTGGTCGGCGGGCTCTACGGAGTGAAGCTGGGCCGCGCGTTCTTCGGCGAAAGCATGTTCAGCCGCGCCACCGACGCGTCGAAGGTCGCGCTCGCCTGGCTGGTCGCGCGCCTTAAGGTCGGCAATTTCACCTTGCTCGACTGTCAGTTCATGACCGACCACCTCGCCTCGCTTGGCGCGGTGGGCATTCCGCGTGAAACCTATGTCGCGTTGTTATCGGCGGCGCTCGGCGGAGGCGTCGAAGGGGCAACCTCGACGGGCGGCGGAACTGGTGGTTCCGTCCCCGACGGCCCGCCCGATTTCGTCGCGCTCGACGCCTTGCTCGACGTGACCGGAGCGGCGGCAGCAGGGCCGGTCGGGTATGTCATCTCGCAGCTCTTGGGCCATACGTCGTAAATCGGGTGCTCGACGACGTTCAGCGACGGCGATTCCTTGTAGAGCCAGCCTGAGAATACCCGCGCCCATTTGCGGTCCGGACGCTGGATGTCGACCTGGACGAACGCCCCCGTCAGCTTCTCCGGCTCCCACGGAGCGGTTGCCTCGCAGGCACGCAGGCGAACGGTGACGTCCTTCCAGCGCGCCGACTGGCCGGGATGAAGCGCGACATTGCGGACGATGCCGTTGCGCTTGTTGAGGATCGCGAGGACGGCGACGCGCTGCGCCATCGGGGTCACGCCCGCGACCGCCGCGGCGCTCGCCCCCGCCCTCTTTGCCCCGGCTTGATTCTGCTGCTCGCCGCCGCGGCCGCATGCCGCGAGCGCGAGCGCAATCAGCAACGGTGCGGCGGCTGCTCTCACGCTTATTCGGGGATCCACGGCTCGTAATCGCCGGTCGAGGCGGGCCGGATCCGGCCGGATCCGAGCGCGCCGTCGGGACGGAACGCGGCCATCGTGCCCGTCAGGTTGGGCGTCGGTTCGCGCTGGAACTTGCGGACCGGGGGCAGCGCCTTTCCCGGCAGCTCGTCGATCGTTTGCTTGAGCCACGCCTGCCACCCGGGCGGTACCCGGCTGCCGTCGTTGCTGCCGTTGTAGATCACCCACCGCCGCCGCGGGTCCTTCTTGTCCTGGTAATAGATGTTGCCGACATCGTCTTTGCCGACCTCGTCGCCGAACCGCCGAGTCCACAGCTGCGTGCCCCAGGTCGCCCCGTTCCACCAGGTGAATGTCTTCGACCAAAAACCCATGGCCGGGCGCATTGCCCCGTCATTGCGAGGAGCGCAAGCAATGAGGCGCTAGTGCGGCCAGTCGACGCGGTCGCCCGGCTCGATCCCGAGCTCGGCCGCCCGCCCGCCGCGCAGCTCGAGCACCGCCGCGACGGGTTCGCCGGCCGGCACCGAGCTAAGGTCGAGGGGCTTCGCGGTGGCGATGCGCGCGATTTGTCCGTTGGCGCGGATGAACAGCATGTCGAGCGGGATCAGCGTATTCTTCATCCAGAACCCTACGTCCTGCGGCGGGTCGTAGGGAAAGATCATGCCGCGGTCGGCGGCGAGCGAGCGCCGGAACATCAGCCCCCGTTCCTGCTCGTCGGCTCGCGCCGCGACCTCGACGGTGAAGCGGTGGTCGCCGTTGCGCGAGTGAACGGTCAGCGGCACTTCAGCCAAGCCGGATTGCGCTCCTTCTTCGGCCGGGACGTTGGCGGCGGGGGCAGAAGGGCTGCACGCCGCGATCAGTCCGGCCGCGGCGGCGATCAGCATTATGGCTCGTCGCCGCGCACCTCGATCGCGGTCAGGCCCTTGGCGCTGGGCGCGATGCGGGCTTCCAGCATCTGCCCCGGCTGGAGTTCGGGCAGCCGCGCCAGGCGGACCGTCTCCATGTGGACGAAGACGTCCTCGCCGCCCGCTTCGTCCGGACGTTTGAGGAAGCCGTAGCCGCGCACCCGATTGAACCATTTGACCTCCACCGGCTCATACTCGCCGGCTGCTTCGGAAAGCGCCTTGCGGTCGGCCCGTTCGGACGGTGGAATGGACGAACGCGCCTGCTGCGGCAAGGCGGACGACAGGTCGATCGAAAGCACCTTCTTGGCCTGCAGGCCGCGGTCCAGCTTGACCGGCACGCATTCGATCACCGCGCCCTCGGGCACGCTCCGGCGGCCATGCTCGCGAAGAACGCTGAAATGGAGGAGGATGTCGCCCTCGAGCTCGTCGCTGACGAGGAAGCCGAAGCCGCGGGTGGCGTCGAACCACTTCACGCGGCCGATGATCGGCGCCAGCTCCGGTGCGTCGGACGAGTTTTCCGGAGCCATTTCGATCAGGGCCTCCCCCTCGGCCAGTTCTGCCCGTACGCGTGACACCCGCGCTCATTATCATGCGCGAGAGTGTCGGCAAACCGACTTTAGTTAGCGGTGAGTTGCGCGCGTTCGGCGATCTCGGCGCGATCGATCTCGCTGCCGGGTGCGAGCCGGATGATCTCCCGCGCCAGCGCGAAGGAGTGGCCGGCGCGGACCATCGCCGCCAGCGCCTTCTCGCGATCCTTGTGGTCGCGCGGCGGAGCGGCGGCGAACGGCCCGAGCCGCCGACGCTCGGCGAATCGCAGGGCGGCGGCCAGCGCTTTGCTATCGGCATGGTCGCGGGCGGCTTCGCTGTCGGCTTCCTCGACGCCGGCCGCCCGTAGCTTGTCGACCAGCCGCCGCTTGCCGTAGCCGCGGCCGCTCAGCGCCTGCGACTTGGCGAGCGCATAGGCGGAATCATCGACGTAACCCTGGCTTGCGAAACGCGCCGCGATGCCCTCGAAATCGGGTTCGCGCTCGCCGCTCCAGCCCCGTTCCCTGACTTTGCGGGCGAGGTAGGAACGGAGCTTCGCGCGGGTCGTCGCGAAGCGCTCGACATAGCGCAGCGCAAGCTGTTCGAGCCTGGCCGAATCGAGGGGCGGACGCTTTCTTTGCACTCTTTGCGGTGGCATGACGCCGTTTTTGTGCCACACTCGCTCGCCAAGGGGAAAGCTTGCCGCGGACGGGCGGCACGAGGATCAATCGTTTTAGGAAGGGACGGCGTGCTCGAACGCAACGCCTCAGTGAAAACCGAGCTTGCTCCACCCGGTGCAACGCCCACCATCGACACGCTGCCACGACGGCTCGCCGATTTCGAGACCCTCGGCGGGGCGCTCGACTATGCTGCCGGGGGACGTCGCGGGCTCAATTTCCACGATGCCCGCGGGACCCTGACCCGCGCCTACCCGTACGCCGAGCTGCGCGAGGACGCGCTCACCATTGCCCGTCGCTTCATCGCGTTCGGGATCAAGCCCGACGACCGCGTCGCCATGGTCGCCGAGACTGGCGCCGAGTTCGCGGCCTGCTTTTTCGGCGCGATCTATGCCGGCGCCTGGCCGGTCCCCTTGCCGCTGCCGACCAGCTTCGGTGGGCGCGACGCGTACGTCGACCAGCTTGGGGTCCAGCTGCGAAGCTGCGATCCGGTCCTGATGCTCTATCCCGAGGAGCTTGCGGACTTCGGCAGCAGTGCCGCCGAACGGGGCGGAGTCGTAAGCAGGACCTGGGAATCGCTGGACGAGATCGCCCAGGCGTCGGGCGACCTTCCCGTCGCCCAGGCCGACGACATCGCCTATTTGCAATATTCGAGCGGGTCGACCCGCTTCCCGCACGGCGTCGCGGTCACCCACCGCGCCCTACTCGACAACCTCCACTCCCACGGCTTCGGCCTCAAGGTTGAGCCGGCCGACAGGGTCATTTCATGGCTGCCCTGGTACCACGACATGGGTCTGGTCGGCTGCTTGCTCTCGCCCGTCGCGATGCAGATGTCGGTCGATTATCTGAAGACCGAGGACTTCGCCCGCCGCCCGCTCGCCTGGCTCGACCTGGTCACTCGCAACCCCGGCACGTCACTCAGCTATTCGCCGACGTTCGGCTACGATATTTGCTCGCGGCGGATGAGCTCGCAGACGCGCGCCGAGGACCGCTTCGATCTGTCGCGCTGGCGCATCGCCGGCAACGGTGCCGACATGATCCGTCCCGACGTCATGCAGACCTTCGTCGACTGTTTTGCCCCCGCCGGCTTCGAGGCGGGCGCGTTCTGCCCCAGCTACGGCCTCGCCGAGGCGACGCTGGCCGTGTCGCTGATGCCGCCGGGCGAAGGCATCCGCCTCGAGCTGGTCGAGGAGAAGGAGCTGTCGGGCGCCGACAACGAGCATGAGGGCCGCCCCCGCCGCTACCGCGCGGTGGTCAATTGCGGCCGGGCGGTTCGCGGTATGGAAATCGAGATCCGCGCCGGCGACGGCAAGGCCCTGCCCGACCGCGGCATCGGCAAGGTGTTCGTCCGCGGCGCCTCGGTCATGGTGGGCTACTTCCGCGACGAGGAATCGACCGCCGCCTGCCTGTCGAAGGACGGTTGGCTCGACACCGGCGACATGGGCTATTTGTCCAACGGCTATGTGTTCATCGTCGGCCGCGCCAAGGACATGATCATCATCAACGGCCGCAACCACTGGCCGCAGGACATCGAATGGGCGGTCGAGCAGCTGCCGGGCTTCAAGTCGGGCGACATCGCCGCCTTCGCCATCACCGGCCCGAGCGGCGAGGAAACGCCGGCGGTGCTGGTCCATTGCCGGGTCAGCGACCCGCATGAACGCGGGCGGCTGCGCGATAACATCCGGGAGCGCGTCCGCGCGATTACCGGAATCTCGCCGGTGGTCGAGCTGATCCCGCCGCGCACCTTGCCGCGCACCAGTTCGGGCAAGCTGTCGCGGACCAAGGCCCGCAACCTCTATTTGTCGGGCGAGATCCAGCCGTACGACATCGCCGCCTGAGCGGCTTAAACGGCAGTTAACTTACTCAGGTTAAAGTCTCCCCGAGTGGAGAATGTCGTTTGATGCAGCGCGTTCAAGGATGGATCGGGCGTAAGGACCGGTTTCCGGTCGCGATCGACGCGGTCGTACATCGCGCCGACGGCTCGACTGCGTCCGTGCGCCTCACCGATTTCTCCGAAGAAGGCTGCCGGATGGAGGGCGAGGACTTCCAGATCGGCGAAAAGGTGCGGATCGACGTTCCCCGCCTCGGCCCGATGGAAGGGCAAGTCCGCTGGGCTCTGCCGGGCAGCGCCGGCACGCGGTTCGTGACCAAGGTCGACGCTTAGTTCAGCGCCAGCCACGCTCGCGCGCCTCCTGCTCCGCTTTGGCGTCAAACGGCGCGCCCGACATCAGTGATCCGACCAACGCCGCCAGCGCCGGGTCCATCCCCGCGGCCATCCGATAGTCGCCCGCTTGGCCCTCGCCCGAAACGAACATGCCGCGAATCCGCCAGCGCTCGCCGCTGCGGCAGGCGAGGCCGCTCAACGCCCCTTCGGTAAAGCTCCGGCAAATCGCGCCGTCGGTGGAGCGGAAGGTGACGCCGATGCGGACCGGTCCTGACGGCGCGCTCGTAAGCCCGCGGTTCAACCCCTCGTCCAGCGCCGCCGCCGCATAAACCTGAGCGCCACTGGCCTGGACTTGCGTGTCCTGGCCCGGCGGGAGCCGCGTCCCCAGCCACACCCCCGCCGCGAGCGACGCCGCAATCGCGACACCCTGCGGAAGCCAGCGGAACCGCCGCTTGTCGCGGGCGGCGTCGAGATCGATGACCTCGTGTCGATCGGTGAGGTTCGACAGTCGCTCGGGGACTGGCGCCTCGGCAATCGGATCGAACGCCGCCTTCAGCTGCGCGTGCAGCGCGCGATGCCGGTCCGCGAGCTGGGCGAGGCGCGGCTCGTCGACCGCGCGCCGCTCCATTTCCGCGGCCTCGTCGCCGCTCAGCTCGCCGTCGAGCCAGGCGAAGAATTTCTCGTCGTCGCTCATCGCGCACCCATCAGTTCAAGCAATGTCGTGCGGCCCCGCGCCAGCCGGCTGGCGACCGTGCCCATAGGCAGGCCGAGCATGTCGGCCGTCTCCTGGTAGCCGAAGCCTTCGACCAGGATCAGCGCGACGATCTCGCGCTGCTCTTCCGGCAGCCGTTCCATGGCGTCCATCGCCCGGTGCAGCTCGACCGAAGCCTCGAGGCCGCCCTCCGGCTCCGCCGCTACTCGCTCAGCAGCCTCCGGCGGGGCTTCGAACCGCTCCTTGCGGGTCCGGCTGCGCAGGCCATCGATCCACTGGTTACGCATGATCTTAAACATCCAGCTGTCGAGCCGCGTCCCCCGCTGCCATTGCGAGCGCGAGCGCAGCGCTCGCTCGACCGTCGACTGGGCGAGGTCGTCGGCGTCGTCGCGGTTGCGGCTCAAGGAGTGCGCGAAGCGCCTCAGCCGCGGCAGCATCGCGGCGATTTGCACATCGAATGACGCGCTTTGATCCATTCGTTTTCATGCCTCGGAAAACGCCACAACCGGGACGTTTCATCCCGACCCGAGCAAGCCCAGTAAACGCCATTTCGGAGCAAGGGTCCACCGCCCGAGTCCAGTTTCGGGACACCGGCGGCCGAGGAACCTAGGATAATTTACGTTAGTTTCATCGTTTAACCGGTTATATTCTCACGGGTTATGGAGGGCCGAACAATGTCCTTGCACCTTGGTTTGCTGCGCCTCCTGCCGGCTGTTGCCCTCGCGGGCTGCTCAACCGCCCATGAATTTCGCGTCGCTTCCGTCGGCAGCGGCTCGGGTTCAGCCGCGGCGGCACCAAGCGGCCCGGCCCCTTCGGTGCGACCGCCAAGCGTCGTCTCCGGGAACGTTATTCTCGGGCGCGGCGCCGGCGTGGTGCCGGCCGCCGCCCATCCCGGCATAGTCCGTGGCACCGTGACCGGCGTGCTCGGCCCAACCGGCCAGACGCTCGTGCAGCTGCGCAACGGCACGTCGCTCCTCGTCAATGCGGTCGGCGGCGCGCTCGGCGATGTGGTTTCGATTAATCTCGCTCAAGGCCAGGTTGTGGGGGGGCCGACGTCCCTCATCGGCGTCAGCATTGGCGGCGGCACGCACTCGAACGGTGGTCAGTTGGTCGGCGTTTCGGTCGGCGGCGCCCTTATCGGAGGGAGCGGCGGCGGATCGAGTTCACTGCTTCCGGTCAACGCCGGTCAGGCGCTCGGCACGGTCTCATCGAGTGTGACAAAAATTACCCAGCCTGTTACGTCCGCGGTGACTACGCTCGGTGGCGCCTTAACTCATCTCTGCTGCTAATCGTTGTTTTCAAACAACAATTTGGCTGCGTTGGAACGGAGGGGGAATGATCCACGGAGTAGTCGCAGCTGCGGCTGCCGCGGCGATGCAGCCGAACCCGATCGCCAATGAGCGGATCGATCAGCGCCCGCCCGCAACGCGCCTGACGCCGCCGCCGCCGCGCCCGCGCCCAACTGTTGCTCCCTCCGGCGCCGAGACGGTCATCAAGACCATCAAGTTCGACGGCGTCGAAGCGCCGAACGTCGTGGCCGCGGCGGCGGCGCCGTTCGTCGGCCGCCCCGCGACGCACGACACCTTGATCGCCCTCGCCGGGGCGCTGTCCGATGCCTATGAGCGCAGCAACGTCGCGCTCTACACCGTCTCGATCCCCGACCAGGATTTCGCCGACGGCGTTGTCGTCGTCGACCTTGCCGAGGGCTGGGTCGATTCGATCGCCGTGAAGAACGCCAACCCGAAAGCTTTCCCGCTCCTCACCGCCCGCGCCTCGAAGCTGGTTGGTGAAAAGCCGCTCAGTCGCGCGCACTATGAGCGTCAATCCTCGCTGATCCAATCGATCCCCGGCCTCAAGCTCGACGCGAGCTTCGAAAACCCCGAGGGCGACGATTCGGTGCAGCTTGTGCTGACCCCGCACCAGAAGCGCGCCGAGGCCGCGTTCGGAGTCAACAATCGCGGCCCTCATTTGCTCGGCGACCTGGTGATGCAGGGCGGGCTCGATTTCTATCGGCTGCTGACCGACGGCGACCGCCTCAGCTTCAGCGGCTACGGAACCTTCGATCTCAAGCATTACCGCGCCGCCGACGCCGCTTATGCGGTCCCGCTCGGGATCGACGGAATGACCCTGACCGCGACCGGCGGCTGGCTCCGGACCAAGGCGCGGCACATCGATATCCGAGGGACCGCCAAGTTCGCCGGCCTGACCCTGACCTACCCGCTGTTGCGCCGCGCCCGGCAGGCCGCCGACGTTAGCTTCGCGGTGGACGGCGTGAACAGCAACAACGCGCTGTTCGGGAACGTCTTCGCGACCGAGCGCTCGCGCGCTGCCCGGCTCGCCGGCTCCTTTGTCGCCGCCAGTGAGCGGCACAACTTCAGAGCTTCGGTCGCGCTGTCGCGCGGCCTCGACATCTTCAACCCCAACGCCGGCGATACCGACGGCGAGGTCGGATTCACCAAGGTCAACGCGAGCGCCGCTCTCGAAACCCTGCTCGCGGCGCGCCTGCTCGGCCGCGTCCAGGGCGTGCTTCAGTATAGCGGGGACCGGCTTCCTGCCGCGGAGCTAATGTCCGCCGGCGGCGCCGATCTCGGCCGCGCCTTCGACACCGGCATCGTCACGGGCGACAAGGGCATCGGCGGGCTGGTCGAGCTGGCCTACCAGCCGGTCCGCGCCGCCGACTTCGACAAGAGCGAGGTCTACCTTTTCGCCGACGCCGCCGACGTCACGGTGCATCGCCGCCTCGGCTTCCCCCGGCAAAGCTTCAGCCTCGCCTCGGCGGGCGGCGGCGTTCGCGCCAGGTACAAGGACCGGATGCAGCTGGGGGTTGAGGGTGCCGCGGTGCTGAACCGCCCCTATTCGGCGTACACCAAGAACGTCCGCGCCTCGGTCTATTACACGGTTCAGTTTTGAGGTTGCCCGCGGGCCTCGGCAACAGCCGTGGAGAAACTGCGGCGACCGAGCGTTCTGCGTGTTGAAGGGTCTGCTCGATGCGGCACTTTGACTTCAGGTGGGGCGGAGCCGTCGCGGCATTGCTCGCCGCGAGCGCCGACGCGCAACTCCTTTCCCAGGCGCCTCTGAAGCCTGTCGTCACGCAGACTCTTCAGGCGACGAAGTCGGCGACGCAAAAGGTCCTGGCCGCGCCCCAGACTTTGGTCCCGGCCGTCAGCAATCTCGTCCCCAAAGTAACCAACCAGCTCACCAACATTGTCGGCAACACGATCGGCACGGTCACGACCATCACCTCGCCCTTGCTCAAGGCGCCGTTGTCGCACCCGGCTTCCGTGGTCACGATATCGTCGCCGACGCTCGCCCCAACTGGCGGCAAAGCCGTTGCTCCTTTGACCCGATTTAGCGGCGTGCGCCTCCAGCCTTTGGCCCCTGCTCCGACCCTGACCGAAGCGTCCCTCGCCAACACTCGCATCCAGCGGCTGCGCATGCTCATCGGCGGTAGTGGCGACCGGCTCGACACCGACGACCTCGGCCGTCCCATCGTTCGCGGCCAGATTCTGCTGCTCGACGCCGATCCAGCCTCCCTCGCGCGGCTCCGGCGCGGCGGCTTCCGAATCCTCGCTGACGTCGCCGACGCCGAGCTCGGCTTTCGCCGCACGACTCTCGCTGCCCCCGCCGGCAAGTCCGCGCGGGACGCACTTCGCGAGGCGTGTGCCGATTGGCCCTCGCTCGAAGCGGACTTCGACCATGTTTACGAGCCCGCCGGGGGCCCGCTTCACCCCGGCGGAACGCTCGCTGCAAGCACCTCGGCGCGAACCGGCACCGTGATCGGCATGATCGACGGCGGGGTTGCGTCGCATCCCGCCATCGCCGGCCGCATCCTCGACCAGCACGGTTTTGCCGGCCCTCCGGCCGCCACCGGGCACGGGACATCGGTGGCCTCGCTGATGGTCGGCAAGCAAGGCCGCTTCTCGGGTGCGGCCGCGGGCGCGTCGCTCCTCGTCGCCGACGTTTACGGGCCGGGCCGCGAGGCCGGGTCGGCGAACGCCATCGCCGATGCCTTGAGCTGGCTCGCCGCGAAGCGGGTGCCGGTGATCAACGTCAGCCTCGTCGGCCCGCCCAACCAGCTGATCCGCCGCGCCATCGCCGCCGTGCAGCGCAAGGGCATCGTCGTCGTCGCCGCCGTCGGCAACGACGGCCCCGCCTCGCCCCCGCAATTCCCCGCATCCTTTCCGGGCGTGGTCTCGGTCACCGGCGTCGATCGGCAGGGGGTAGCCCTGTTCGAATCGGGCAACGCCACGCACATCGACTTCGCCGCCCCCGGGACCGACCTCGCGGCCGCGAGTCAGGCCGGCGGCTACACCAGCGTCCGCGGGACGAGTTTCGCGGCTCCGCTGGTCGCCGGACGCCTTGCGGTCGTGGGATCCCTGCAAAGGCTGACGGCCGAGGCGCTCCCCGGCAAAGGCCGGATCGGACGCGGCATCGTCTGCGCCCGCTGCGGCATCGATCCGCGCCTGCTCGCGGCCCGATGAGCAATCCCAATCAATAATCGGGATGAAATCGGCAACCGCTGCCGTTCTCCTCTGTGAAGGGCACGACTGAAGCCCTTTCGGTGAAGGAGAACGATAATGACGAAGTTCATCCTGATCGCCGGGGGCGCGATCATCCTCCCAACTATGCCCCTGCTGGCCCACGGTAACTCGAGCGGCGGCTCGACCACCGGCGGCACGACCACTTCAGGGTTGAAGACGGGAACCCTCGTCAATGTTTCGATCCTGAACGCCAAGGCACCGACCGCGCGCAGCGCGATCAGCGTGTCGGCCCTCAATCGGACCGCACAGCCGAAGGGCCGCGTCGTCGACGTGTCCGTGCTCAACGGCTACCGCGTGAAATCGATGGGCGGCACCATGCCCGGCACGGGCACCGGCAGTGGCAGTGGCAGTGGCAACCATGGCCATGGCTATGGCCACGGCGGCATCACCATGGGCAACCTCGGCAACGCCAGTCTTGCCAACGTCCGGATCGGCAGCGCCGGAATGGGCCACGGCATCGGGCCCAGCGCGGTGAAGGTGTCGGCGCTGAACGCCCATTCAGGCTCAGCTGGACGGGTCGCCAACGTGTCCATCCTGAACGGCACCGGACCCAAGGGACACAGCCTGGTCAACGTTGCCGCACTGAACGGCAAGGCCGGCAACGCGGGCCGCGTCGCTAACGTCTCGGTGTTGAACGGCAGCGGCTCGACGGGCCACAGCCTGGTCAACGTCGCCGCGCTCAACAAGCACGGCGGGACTGCCGGACGCGTGGCGAACGTCTCGATCCTCAACGGGACCGGCACCAAGGGCCATAGCTTGGTCAACGTCGCCGCGCTCAACGGCGGCAACGGCTCGGCCGGCCAGATCGTCAACGTGGCGGTGCTGAACGGTAGCGGCGGAACCGGCGGATCAGGCGGAACCGGCGGATCAGGCGGAACCGGCGGATCAGGCGGAACCGGCGGAGGCGGAACCGGCGGAGGCGGAACCGGTGGTGGCGGCGGCACCGGCGGCACCGGCGGACAGGGCGGCCCGGGCGCTCAGCACGGCCGCTACCTCCCCGGCCACCCGGACTGGAACCGCCCGAACAGCCGATAGCGAAGCAACCAATTTTCGATCATCCTGGCCCGCCGCGCAAAGTGCCGCAGCGGCGGGCCTTCTTTTTGCCTTCCGAGATTGCCGAGCGCGGCTGGCGCTGCGACACTCGCCGGCATGACCGATCTCACCATCCGCCCGGCCGCCGAAGCCGACTTGCCCGCGATCGGCAGACTCGGCGCAGCGCTGGTCGCCGAGCATCACGAGTTCGATCCGCTGCGCTTCCTCGCCCCGCTCCCCGACATTGCCGAACGCTACGCCCAGTTCATCGGCAGCCGGCTCGGCAACTCGGATGCGGTCGTCCTCGTTGCCGAGCGCAATGGCGTTCTCGGTTACACCTTCGCCACCCTCGAAGGCTTCGATTTCATGGCGCTGCGCGGTCCGGCCGGCGTGATCCAGGACATCATCGTCGACGAGCGCGCGCGGCGCCAGGGCATCGCGCGGGTCTTGCTCGAGGCATTGTTCGCCAGGCTTGCCGCCCAGGGCGCGCCGCGCATCGTCCTCTCGACCGCGCAAAAGAATCTCGGCGCGCAGGCGCTGTTCGAGAGCGAGGGCTTCCGCCGCACCATGATCGAGATGACCCGCGAGCTTTAACCCAGGCGTTTGACCCGGCCCGATCCTCCGCCTAGCGCGGAGCCATGTTGTCCTGGTTTCGCGGGCGTTGGCTCGACATCGTCACCGCCATCTACATCTACAACGAGCATCGCGGCTACACCGCGATCGACAAGGTGCTCTATGCTGTCAGGCGGCATTTCCCCGACGACACCCAATTCATTGCGCAGGTCGAGCGCCACCGCGCCGACGAGCACAAGCACTATCTGATGTTCAAGCGCTGGTTCGAAAAGCGTGGGGTCATGCCGCTCGCCATCGACCGCACCTGCGGCCACATCGACCGCTTCGTCGAGCTGGTCTTCGGCAAGCGCATCGACGACCTCGATCTCGACAAGTTCATCGAGCAGGGCAATTTCGCCGAGCTGTGCCGGGTCATCTCGCTGACCGAGCAGCGCGGTTATCGCCAGATCGAGATCCTGCTCCGTCATCCGGGCGTGCTCGAGGACCGCTCGCTGACCAAGATCTTCCGCGTCATCAAGCAGGACGAGCCGAGCCACTGGGCGCCCTACGACGGCTGGATCGAGCGGCACGGCAGCCGCGATCCCAGATGGTGGGAGCGCGCGATCGACGGCTTCATCCATTCCGAGCTGCTGTTCTTGAAGCTCCCGATGCTGTTCGTGAACCCGGCGCTCAAGCGCCGGAGCGACTGGCCCGACGCCTCCGATCCGCCGAAAACGCAGGCGGCGCTCGCCGCGGCCGCGCCCGAGCTCGAGCTCGCCGAAGCAGGTCCGGTCTGACGAGCACGGAAGCGAAGCTGCTGCCCGAAGGCGTGGCGACTCCCGCCCGCCGCACCCGTCTCGTCGACCGCCTGCTCAGCCGCCGCGGCGCTGTCCTTCTCGTCCGCAACACCGTCGTCAGCACCGGCGTGTTCCTGCTCGGCCTCGGGCTGCTGTGGCTGCTGGTCGAGGAGGCCGGGATGGCCAAGGTATCGGCGGCGGCGCTGTCCTTCCTCGCCGCCAACAGCGTTCACTATGTATTCGGCCGCACCTGGATCTATCGCGGCTCCGATCGGAAGGTGGTCGCGGGCTATGCCTATTTCCTCGTCAATGCGCTGGTCGGACTCGGAGTGACATTGTTGCTGTTCGCCGCCTTCCTCGCGCTCGGCATGCATTACATCCCGGCGCGGGTCGTGACGTCCGTCTTCGCCGGGCTCGTGCTGTTCGTGCTCAACGCAGTCCTCAACTTCCGCAGCCTGTGACCGCCGACCCCAAGCTGCGCATCGCGCTCTTCTCGGGAAATTACAATTACATGCGCGAGGGCGCGAACCAGGCGCTCAACCATCTCGTCGGCTATCTGGAGCGGCGCGGCCACCAGGTGCGTGTCTATTCGCCGGTGACCGACACGCCGGCGTTCGAGCCGGCGGGCACGCTGGTTCCAGTGCCTTCGGTCACGGCTCCCTTCCGCAAGGAGTTCCAGATCGCGCTCGGTTTGCCCGCGGTGACCCGCCGCGACCTCGAGGCCTTTGCGCCCGCGGTGATTCACGTCTCGACTCCCGACTTGCTCGATCTGCGAGCACAGACGTTCGCGAAGAAACACCGCATTCCCATCGTCGCCAGCCTCCACACGCGGTTCGAGACCTATCTCGATTATTACGGGCTCGGCTGGCTGAGGCCGTTGCTCGAAGCGTACCTCAACCGCTTCTACCGCCGCGCCGATCTCGTGCTCGCGCCGACGCCGGCGCTGATCGAGCATCTGAAGCGCATTCGCGGCGATGACCGCGTCGGCCTGTTCAGCCGCGGCGTCGACCGAGCGCTGTTCAATCCTTCGCGCCGCGACGGCGAATGGCGCCGCTCCCAAGGCTGGGGCGACGACGACCCCGTAGTCCTGTTCTTCGGCCGGCCAGTCATCGAAAAGGGCCTCGATATCTACACCGGGGCCATCGAGCTTCTCAAGCATAGCCGCCGCAATGTCCGGGCGCTGGTCGTCGGCGCAGGCCCCAACGCCGACCGCCTTGGCGCGATCGAAGGCGCAGTGCTGACCGGCCACTTGACCGGACCCGACCTCGCCCGCGCCGTCGCCAGCGCCGACCTCATGATCAACCCCAGCGTCACCGAAGCCTTCGGCAACGTCGTGCTCGAAGCGATGGCGTCCGGCCTTGCGGTCGTCTGCGCCGACGCCGATTATTCGCGCGCGATCGTCGATCCCGGGCGTACCGGCATCCTCGAGCCCTCACGCGACGCGCGGGCCTATGCCACCGCCGCGCTGCGCCTGATCGATGATCCGGAGGAGCGGGCACGGATCGGCGCCGCGGCGCGCGAGTCGACCGCCGCCTTCACCTGGGATGCGGCGTCAGCCGCGGTCGAAGCCGCCTACTTCCGGACCGTCGCCGATGGTAGCATGCGCTGAAGCACGCGGTCCTTCAGCACATAGTGATGATAGAGCGCGGCCAGCGCATGAAGCAGCGCAATGACGATGATCGTCCATCCGATCCATTGGTGAAATTCGCGCAGCTGGTGGACCATGGGCCTGCCAAACACCTCGCCGACCGGCGATGGAATCCCCGATCCGAAAAACGCCATCGGCCGCCCGGCGCCCCAGCGGAACGTGAAGCCGAGGGCGGCCTCGGCGGCCAGCAATACATAGAGCAGATAATGCGTCGCCTTGGACGCCAGCCGAACCCAGCCGGCTTCGAGCGACGAAACCTGGTGACCCGGAATCCAGCGCCACACCAGCCGGGCGATAATCACCAGGGTCAGCAGCACCCCGAACGACATGTGGGTGTCCTCGAGCAGCCCGCGGGTCGGCTTGGCGAACCAGTCCCACACCTGTGCGAGCGCAAAGTTCGCGATCACCAGCGCCGCGGTCGCCCAGTGCAGGAAGATCGCCACTCCGTCGTAATTCGTGCCGTCATCGCCCGCGACGATGCGCGTCGCGATGTCGAAACCTGTCCTGTCGTCCATCCAGCGTCCTCGTTGGCGGTTGAACGCCCGATAGCCACCAGAGTCACTGTTGCAAGAGATTCGCAATAAGGAAATTTGCCGACCCTCTGGAACGGCAGTTTCCGCGCACTATCTAGCCGATCCCCGCGGCGCTCTCCCGGCCGCCAGTTTTGCGCGCCCCTTCTGGCCGGAGGCATTGTGAACGTCAGCGTATCCCGTTTCGGCGAATCGAGTGAACGCGAGACCCTGTGGGTCCGCATCCGTCGCAGGCCGGTCGGCCAGCAGGTCGCGCTGGCCGCGGCCGCGATCCTGATCCTGCTGCTCGTCGCCTGGCTGCTGTTCGGCAGAAGCGCGCCGCCCCCGCCCCCGCCCCCCGGCCCGACCCCGGTCGGCGTCGTCATAGTCACGGAGCAGCCGGTTCAGCTTAGCACCGAGCTGCCCGGCCGGACGTCGGCCTATGAAACGTCGGACGTCCGCCCACAGGTCGATGGGATCGTCCGCGCTCGCCTCTTCACCGAGGGCGATTACGTTCGCGCCGGCCAGCCGCTCTATCGCATCGATCCCGTCAGCTATGAGGCCCAGACCGCCAACGCCCGGGCTTCGCTCGCCAAGGCCCGCGCCGCGACCATCGCCGCCGACGGCCAGGTCCGCCGCTACGCCGAACTGGTAAAGCGCGACTTCGTTTCCAAGCAGCTTTACGAAAATGCGCTGTCCGCCGCCGGCGCCGCCCGCGCCGAAGTGGAGGCCCAGGCTGCGGCTTTGCGCTCGGCCCAGATCGACCTTGACCGCACCACCATCCGCGCGCCCATCTCGGGCCGCATCGGCCGGTCGGTCTATACGACCGGAGCTTTGGTCAAGGCCGGGCAGGACAATCCGCTCAGCACCATCCAGCGGCTCGACCCGATCTATGTCGACATCCAGCAGTCGAGCTCCGACCTGCTGCGGCTGCGCGAGCAGATTCTGTCGGGGCAGGTTGCAAGCGACACGGCGCCGGTCCGCCTCAAGCTTGAATCCGGGTCGACCTATCCGCTGGTCGGCACCCTCAGCTTTGCCGACGTTACGGTGGACCCGGCGACGAGCTCGCAAACCGTTCGCGCGGTCTTCCCCAATCCGCAGCACCTGCTGCTCCCGGGGATGTTCGTCCGCGGGCAGCTGACGCAAGGGGTCCAGGCGCGCGCCATCCTCATTCCACAGCGCGCGGTCAGCCGCGACGAGCGCGGCCGCCCGACCGTACTCATCGTCGGCAAGAACAATATGTCGGAGCTTCGCGTCATCCAGGCCGACCGCACGAGCGGCGACGATTGGGTGGTCACCGGCGGGCTCAAACCCGGCGAAAAGGTCATCGTCGACGCCGGCCCGCTGGTGCGCCCGGGCGTGCCGGTGAAGCCCGACACGCAGCGGGGCCGCTGAGCCTTCATGTCGCGCTACTTCATCGACCGGCCGATCTTCGCCTGGGTGCTGGCGATCCTTGCCTGCCTGTTCGGGCTGCTGTCGATCCGCTCGCTCCCGGTCGCCCAGTTCCCGGCCCTCGCTCCGCCGCAGATCGGCGTTACCGCAGTCTACCCCGGCGCCGACGCGACGACGCTCGACAAGACCACGACCCAGATCATCGAGCAGCAGCTTCAGGGCATCGATCACCTGCGCTACTTCGCGTCTCAATCGTCGTCCTCGGGCCAGGTCACGGTCACCCTGACCTTCGAGCAGGGCACCAATCCCGATACCGCCCAGGTCCAGGTCAACAACAAGGTCCAGTCGGCGCTCCCGCTGCTTCCGCAGGAGGTTCAGCGCCAAGGCGTCCGCGTCGAGAAATCGTCCGCCAACTTCGCCCTCGTTCCCGGGCTCTACTCCACGGACAATTCGCACGACCAGTTCGACCTTGCGGACATGATGGCGTCGAAGATCCAGGAGCCGGTCAGCCGGATCAACGGCGTTGGCGGCTTCCAGCTTTTCGGATCGCAATATGCGATGCGCATCTGGGTCGATCCGATGAAGCTCAACAGCGTTCAGCTGACCATGGCCGACGTGACGTCGGCGGTTCAGGCCCAGAACGCGCAGGTCTCGGCCGGCCAGCTCGGCAACCTCCCCGCGCCCGCCACCCAGCAGCTCAACGCGACCGTATCGGTCCAGTCGCGGCTGCAGACCCCAGAGGAATTCGGCACCATCCGCCTCAAGACCGCGGAGGATGGCTCGGTCGTCCGCCTCCGCGACGTGGCGCGGATCGAGCTGGGGTCGGAAGCCTACGGCTTCAGCGCGAAATACAGCGGCCATCCGGCGACCGCGGCCGCGATCCGCCTCGCGCCCGGCGCCGACGCCCTCAAGACCATCGGCGAGGTCAAGGCCAAGATCGCTGAAATCTCCAAGACCCTGCCGCCCGACGTCAAGGTCATTTACCCGTGGGACACGACGCCGTTCGTCAAGGTCTCGCTGAAGCAGGTCGTCGAGACCCTGTTCGAGGCGATGGTCCTCGTCTTCCTCGTCATGTTCCTGTTTCTGCAGAACTGGCGCGCGACCCTGATCCCGACGATCGCCATCCCGGTCGTCTTGCTCGGCACGCTGACGGTGATGGCCATCGCCGGCTTCAGCATCAACACGCTGACCCTGTTCGGAATGGTCCTCGCCATCGGCCTGCTGGTCGACGACGCCATCGTCGTGGTCGAGAACGTCGAGCGGCTGATCCAGACCGAAGGGCTCACGCCGAAGGAAGCCGCGCGCAAGTCGATGGACGAGATTTCAGGCGCCCTGATCGCCATCGGGACCGTGCTCGCGGCGGTCTTCCTGCCGATGGCATTCTTCGGCGGCTCGACCGGAGTCGTCTACCGCCAATTCTCGATTACGATCGTCTCCGCGATGACCCTGTCGGTGCTCGTCGCACTGATCCTCACCCCTGCGCTCGCCGCGACCCTCCTGAAGCCCGGCGACCCCCTGGAGCACGCGGGCAATGGTCCGCTCGCGCGCTTCTTCCGCTGGTTCAATGGCGGTTTCGAGCGCGCCCGGGTCATTCACGAGAACGGCGTCGTCCGGATGCTCGGCGGCAAGCGGCGCTCGGCTCTGGCCTATGCCGCCATCGTCCTCGTGATGGCCTTCCTGTTCTGGCGGCTGCCGACCGGTTTCATGCCCGACGAGGACACCGGCGCCGTGTTCACCCTGGTCGCTGAGCCGTCCGGAGCGACCCTGCCGCGGACCGATGCGGCGCTCGACCATGCCCGCGACTATTTCGAGAAGAACGAAGCAAAAAACATCGAGGGCGTGTTCACCGTCGGCGGCTTCTCCTTCGCCGGGCAGGGCCAGAATGCCGGCATCGCCTTCCTGCCGTTGAAGCCGTGGGACGAGCGCAAGGGCAAGGCCAACACCTCCAAGTCGATCGCCGACCGCGCCACCGGCGCGCTCATGGGCTATCGCGATGCGCTGATCATCTCGTTCATCCCGCCCGCCGCGCTCGAGCTCGGCAACGCCACCGGCTTCGACCTCCAGCTGGTCGACAGCGGCAACATCGGCCACGCCAAGCTGACCGAGGCGCGCAACATGCTGATGGGCATGGCTATGCAGGACAAGCGCATCGTCGGCATTCGCCCGGTCAGCCTCGAGGACGCGCCCCAGCTCACCGTCGATGTCGACCAGGACAAGGCGCGCGCGCTCGGCCTCGACATCGGCCAGATCAACCAGACCATCGCTTCGGCCTGGGGCGGCTCGTACATCAACGACTTCATCGACCGCGGCCGGGTCAAGCGGGTCTATGTCCAGGTCGATCAGCCGTACCGGCAGCAGCCGGAGGATATCCACGACCTCTACGTCCGCGGCTCGGACGGCAAGAGCATGGCGCCCTTCACCGCCTTCTCGAACCTCAAATGGGCCAACGCGCCGGTCCAGCTGTCGCGCTACAATGGCGCGCCCTCGCTGGAGCTCCAGGGCTCCCCCGCGCCCGGCGTCAGCACCGGCACCGCGATGAAGGCGCTGGAGGAGATGCAGGCCAAGCTCCCGCCGGGCACGTCGCTGCAATGGACCGGGCTCAGCTACGAAGAGCGCCAGTCGAGCGGTCAGGCGCCGATGCTCTACGGCCTGTCGCTGCTGATCGTCTTCCTGTGCCTCGCCGCGCTCTATGAAAGCTGGCTGATTCCGGTCGCGGTGTTGCTGGTGGTCCCGCTCGGGATCGTCGGCGCCGTCATCATGGCCAAGCTCACCGGGCTCGAGAACAACATCTACCTCCAGGTCGGCCTGATCACGACGATGGGCCTCGGCGCCAAGAACGCCATCCTGATCGTCGAGTTCGCCGAGAGCCGGCTTGCCGCCGGGGCCGACCTCGTCCACGCCGCGATCGAGGCCGCCAAGCTCCGGCTTCGCCCGATGCTGATGACCAGCCTTGCCCTGGTGTTCGGCGTGCTGCCCCTGGCCATCGCCAGCGGTCCGGGCGCAGGCAGTCAGAACGCCATCGGCCGCGCCGTGGTCGGCGGCGCGCTCTCCGCGACCTTCCTAGCGATCTTCTTCGTCCCGCTGTTCTTTGTGTTCGTGCAGAGCCTGCTGCGGCGGGACAAGCGGGCGCCGTCGACGGAGGCGCAGCCAGTCCCCGCCGAGTGACCGTCCGGTTGCTCGGTCCGTGCCCGGCATGCCATTGATCCCTTAAGAGGGAGCCGCATGCCGAGGCTGTTCGCGTTCTTTGCCGCCGCGCTTGCGCTGGCCGTCGCCGGCTGGGCGCAACCGGCGGTCCAGCCGGGCGGCGACATCCCGTCCAAGTTCCACCCCGCCTTCCCGCCGCCGGCCGAGCCGAAGCCGCCGCCGCGCTATGGCCCGCCGCCCTCCGCTCATCTCTACGACCGGCGCGAGGTCATGATCCGGATGCGCGACGGCGTCTCGCTGTACACCGTGTTGATCATCCCAAAGGGCGCCGGCAAAGCCCCGATCCTGCTCGACCGCACCCCCTATTCGGCCGACAAGGCGAGTGGCAAAGGCGTGCCCAGCGCCTGGCCCGAAGGGATCCTGACGCCGATCTATGCCGAGCTGGTCCGCGCCGGCTACATCGTCGCGATCCAGGACGTGCGCGGCAAATACCGGTCCGGCGGCGACTATGTGATGACCCGCCCCCTGCGCGGGCCGCTCAACCCGACCGCGGTCGACCATTCGACCGACGCATTCGACAGCATCGACTGGCTGGTCAGGCACGTGCCCGAGAGCAACGGCCGGGTCGCCACCATTGGCATCAGCTACGACGGCTTCGCCGCGCTGATGAGCCTGGTCGGCCCTCACCCTGCGCTCAAGGCGGCGGTGCCCATCAACCCGATGGTCGACGGCTGGAAAGGCGACGACTGGTTCCACAACGGCGCCTTCCGGCAGGAGATGCTGAGCTTCGTCTACGGCCAGACCGCCGACCGCCGCTCCGACCAGCAATGGCTGTCGGGCTATGACGATTATGCGACCTACCTGCGCTACGGCTCGGCCGGCGCTTATGCCCGCGCCATCGGCATGGAGCAGCTGCCGTTCTGGCGCCGCCTGACCATCCACCCCGCCTACGACGGCTATTGGCAGGGCCAGGCGCTCGACCGCATCCTTGGCCAGCGGCCACTAACCGTCCCGACCCTGCTCGTCTCGAGCTTCTGGGACCCGGAGGACATTTACGGCGCGACCGCGGTGTTCGAGGCGGTCAAGCGGAATGACCACGGCAATGCCCACCTAGTCCTCGGCCCCTGGTACCATGGCCAGGTCAACGGCGGCGCATGGAACCTCGGCCCGCTGGAGTGGGGCGAGGACACCGGCCGCTGGGTCCGCTCCAACGTCCTCCTCCCGTTCCTCAATCAGTATCTCAAGGACGGACCGCCGTCGGGCATCGCCCGGGTCACCGCGTTCGAGGCCGGCCCCAACCGCTGGCAGCGCCTCGACGACTGGCCGCCCGCCTGCGCCCGTGGCTGCCCGGCCAACCTCAGCCCGCTCTATCTCGCCCCTGGCGGCAAGCTCGGCTTCACCGCCCCTCGGAAAAGCGCGTCCGACTGCTACGTCTCCGACCCCGCTCACCCGGTCACCTACCGTGCCGCGCCCAACCTCTCGCCGTGGGCGGCGGGGTCGACCTGGCGCACCTGGCTCAGCGACGATCAGCGCTTCGCCGCGCTCCGCCCCGACGTCCTCACCTACAGCGGCGAGCCGCTCACGCAGCCGCTCAAGCTCGCCGGCACGCCGCTCGTCCACCTCGTCGCGGCGACCAGCGGGTCCGACAGCGACTGGGTGGTTAAGCTGATCGACGTCTACCCCGACCCCCACCCGGCAAAACCGGGCATGGCCGGCTACGCCTTCCCGATCGCGATGGACGTGATCCGCGGCCGCTACCGCACCGACCCGGCGCGCCCGGCGCCCCTCACCCCCAACGCGCCGCTGACCTACGAATTCGCGCTCCCCGGCGTCGACTATGTCGTCCAGCCCGGCCACCGCCTGATGGTCCAGGTCCAGTCGAGCTGGTTCCCGCTGTACGACCGCAACCCGCAGACCTTCGTCCCCAACATCTTCTTCGCCGAAGCCAAGGATTACCGCGCCGCCACTCAGCGTGTCTTCACCGGCAAAGACGGCAGCTGGATCGGCCTGCCTGTCGTCGACTGACCTTGCGAAGCGGCCCGCCGCTGGCTACCTCCCGCCCCGGCACAGGAGTGTAGCTCAGTTGGTAGAGCATCGGTCTCCAAAACCGAGGGCCGTGGGTTCGAGTCCCTCCACTCCTGCCAGCCGCAACGCGACTAGTTACAGAATGAGATTATTCACCGTCAGCGCGCCCTCGCCCGCAGCCGACCACAGATTGATCATCAGGTCGGGGCCATCGACGTTGTCAGTATAGCCGAGGATCCACAGCTCGCCGCCAAAACCGCCAATGGTCAGCGTGCCCGGCGTGGTC
The DNA here is from genome assembly GCF_000620665.1 of Sphingomonas sp. URHD0057. Lineage (GTDB taxonomy): Bacteria > Pseudomonadota > Alphaproteobacteria > Sphingomonadales > Sphingomonadaceae > Sphingomicrobium. The sequence goes on from NZ_JIAU01000006.1 coordinate 272,138, forward strand.
ACGGTCGGCGGATGTCCAAAGCTGTACCCGGCGAATACGAACGCCTGGTTTCCGGCGACGAGCGCGTTGGCGTCGATTGCCGACAGGTCGATGCGATCTTCTGCCGACCAATCGTAGATCATTTCGGCGCCATAGGTCTTCGAGAGTTCGGCCAGGCTCAAATAAGCGAAGGTGTCGCTGCCGCCACCGCCCGATAAGGTATCGCTGCCAAGTCCGCCGATAATCCGGTCGTCGCCTGCGCCACCCTTGATAATATCGTCTCCGCCAAGCCCATTGATGGTGTCGTTGCTGCCGGTGCCGTTCAGCATGTCGTTGCCGGACGTGCCCGTGATCGTTCCGGTTGGTCCGCCGCCTGAACCGCCACCGCTGCCGAACTGAAGCGCCGCCTGAACTGTCGTCGCTGTCGCATTCGAAAAGGTAATGGTGTCCGAGGCCGACAGGGTCAGCACCACGTCGCCGCCGACTTGCGCGAGCGATTGGGCGGAGGCGTAGCCAGATATCCTGACGAGATCGCCGGCAGCGAAGTCCGTGACGACGTCCCGACCGTCCGAGATCGCGTACAGGAAAGTGTCGTTGCCGGCTCCGCCGCTGAGCAAGTCGTTGCCCTTCCCACCGTTGATGGTGTCGGCTCCGCCGCCGCCATAAATCCTGTCGCTGCCGCCAAGGCCTTCCAGAAGGTCGTTTCCGCCGTATCCGCGGATAATGTCCGCCGCGCCGGTACCGATGATGTGATTGGCCGCAGACGTGCCCGTGTATGTCGCCATGATCTTCCTCCCGACTGGATGCCGTGGAAATTCGCCCGCCGGTCTAGTGATTGCGCCGCGCGAACCAGTCGCTGCCGAGAACCTCGACGCGATGGTCGGTGATGTACCAGTTGCCGTCCGCTCTGAGCTCACACGGGAAGGCGCGATTGAGGAAGCTCCTGACTTCCCCTTCGCTGGAGAAGAGGTCGGGGAAGAGGTCGATCAGGAAATCGTCGTCGTTGCTCAAGGCGTTGCGCTCGACTTCGCACGCACCGCGGCTGGCGAACGGGTCGTCGAGATGGAGAACGTGATTGGCGTGGGCAGGGCTTGTCAGGATGAAGGCTTCGGCAGCTGCCGCGATGAGAAACTTGGTCATTCGGTCCTCCTGTTCGGACGCTCCGTAGAAGCTCGAATTCGCGTCCTTTGCCTCCCTCAAACGGGAAGGCTCGTGCGTAGAAATGGCCCGGCCGATGTGCCATGATGGAGGTCTGACGATTTGCCGATTATTCGGCGATCATTTGGGGGATGCGCCCAGGCGATGGACCTGCGACGGGCCGCGAACGACTTCATGGTCACGACGGCCGACTTGGCCGCAAGGGACGATTTCCGGCTCGGCAATATCGTCATCAGCCCGCCAACGCGGACCATCCGTGGGCCCGCCGGCAACCTCGATGTGGAGCCCCGGGTAATGCAGGTCCTGGTCGTGCTCGCCGATGCGGCAGGCCAGGTCGTCACTCGCGAAACATTGTTCAATCGCTGTTGGGGCAGCGTCTACGTCGGCGACGACAGCCTTAATCGCGCGGTTGCGGCCGTGCGCCGCGCGCTGGCCGACGTCGGCGGCAACGGTGTCGAGATCGAGACCATCCCGCGGACCGGCTACAAGCTTACCGGCGCAACCGCCGAGCCAGCGCAAATTGGTGGCGAAGCGAATGGCAAAGACATCCGCAAACTGTCTCGCCGACAGCTCGCTGGCGGGGCGGCGGCGGCGGCGGTTCTGGGAGGCGGGATTTGGTGGGGGTCTGGCCGCTGGGATGATGCGTCGCGCTTCGACCGGCTGATGGCACGGGGCGATGAAGCATTCCGCAACGGAACCGCCTTCGAGGAATGGGCAGCGAACGCAAGAGACACTCCGAACATGGTCCAGCTCTATCAACAGGCCGTGCGGCTTCGGCCGGACAGCGCGAAGGCATGGGGCCTGTTGGGCTATTTCACGAGCGCTCGGGCCGAAGACGCCGCCAAGCAGGACGCCCCGAAAGTCGTCGCCAATGCCCAGGCCGCGATCCAGCGCGCACTCGAACTCGATCGGAACGAGCCGAATGCCCGGGTCGGCATGTTCCTGCTTCAGGGCCCGATGTTGGATTGGGCCGCGCGCGACGGCCAATTGCGCGGCATCCTTGCGACCGATCCCACCAACCTCCTGGCGATGATGGAATTGATGCCGCTGCTACAGGCCGCTGGCCTGACGCGCGAGTCCTGGATGTGGAACGAGCGCATGTTGCGGGCATCACCGTTCATGCGAGCGGGCCTTGTCGTTCGAGGTTTGAAACTTTGGATCCTTGGGCGGGTCGGAGAAGCGGACAAGGTGATCAATCGCGTGCGCGGACTCTGGCCCGACTATTGGTTCGGCAATTATGCCCGCTTCATCATCTTCGCCCTGACCGATCGACCCGCCGCGGCTCGAGCCACCCTGGACGAGGTCCACATTTTCGACGGGCTTCAGTCGAAAGGAACGTGGCTGACCGCGCTCGACGCCCTCGAATCGCGCACGCCTTCGGCCCTCGAAACCGCACGCAGTGCGTGTCTCGAAACGGCGCGGCGTGCGCCGCCATTGGCCAACGACATGGTCATGATGCTGTGCGCGCTCGGTCTTGCCGACACCGCATTCGAGGTTACCGAGGGGTTCTTGCTCTGGCGAGGCAAGTTTCTCAGCATGGACCGGACCAACAAAAGAGCCGTCGACGACTACAATCGGCGGATGACGCAGTGGTTGTTCACGCCGCCGGTCGCAGTCATGTGGGCTGATCCGCGCTTTCCGAAGCTCTGCGACGAATTCGGCCTGACCGCTTATTGGCGCGCGCGGGGCGTGCGGCCCGATTATCAGGCCTACGGCTAGAACCGTGATTCCAGCCCGAGGCCGACCTCGCGCGGGTCGGTCAGATCCACTTGTGTGTCGGGACCGTCGAGCGGGCCGTCCAATCCTACGATGTGGAATTTGTTGAACAGGTTCTGCGCGTAAGCGAACATGGTGAAGCGACGCGCGTCCCAGCTGGCGCGGGCATCCACGATCGTCCACCCGGTCGTCCGAAACCGCGGATCCTCGCTGTCGTCGCCCCAGAAGCCACTGTTGTGGCGCAGCTGCGCGGCGATCCGGAAACGCCGAACCGGCTCCCAATCGACGCCGGCGGCGCCGGTGAAATGGGGCGCTCCGCCGAACTCCTTGCCGAGGAAGGGGTCGTTGGGATCGATGGTCCTGGTGATCCGCGTGTCGAGCAACCCCATCGCCGCCGTCAACGTCAGCCGGCCCGTCGGCCTCGCCGTCAGCTCGAGCTCGGCGCCATAGCTCCGCGCCCGCGGCTCGCTGAGGATCTGGAGCAGGCCGACCTGGCCGCCCGGCGAGTTGAAGTCGAAGTCATGCTCGCGCTGGGCGTCGCGCATGGCGTTGTAGAAGAGGTTGCCGACGATCCTCACGCGCCCGCCGAACAGGCTGGCGCGGGTGAACGCTTCATAATCCCATAGATATTCGGGCTTAAACTCGAGCTGAGCGCGATGCGCCGGGTCGAGCGTTACCCCGCCCGGATTGTAGGCGCGCTGCACCAGGACACCGACGCGCACGTCCTCGCTGAGGTCATAGGCCGCGCTGACCTTGGGCAGGATGGCGTGCGTCCGTTGGTTATAGTCGAGCGGCAGATCGGGCGTCATTCGCAGCACGCCGATCCGCCTTTTGCCGTCGCTCTGGTAACGCGCACCTGCAGTCAGCGAGACGCGCGACGATGGGCGCCAGGTCAGCTCGCCGAATGCGCCCGCGCTCCGCTGTCGGTCCTTGAAGCTGCCGGTGCCGAGATGGGCGATCGAAAGGTCGATGAACTGGTTGAGGTCGGTGTTCTGCAGATTGCCTCCCGCGACCCCGCTCAGAGGCCCGCCGGCCTTCCATTCGAACACCGTCTCGAGCGAGCGGTCCCGGCCGCGGATTCGGGTCTGGCCGAAACCCTGCGGCGCGAAACGACGGAACCGCGATCGCCCCCAGGTCAGCGTGGTCCGGGATTCGATCGCGTCGGTGAACGGATACGTGGCCGTCGTCGTCACAGAATCCACGTCCGACTTGAAATAGCCGATGACGTACCGGTTGTTGCGGCGGTCGCGGAACGGCGCTCTGCCGAATTCGGCCTGCGGCGCCTGCGACTGATTATGGGCATAGATCGCCAGCAGCTTGAGCCCCGGCACCGCCCGCGGCTCGGCGAGCAGCTTGGCCCGCGTCGCCCAATAACGGTCGCGGTTGAGGTCGCCGATGCCGACGACCGGCCCGCTTAGCTCCTGCGCCGCGCGCGCCCGATAAACATCGCCGGAGACGCGGAACGCGAGCTGGTCGCCGACCAGCGGGCCCGACAGCACCGCCGAGACTTGTCGCCGCCGCGAACCGCCTGCGATCACCCGTCCCCGGCCTTCGAATGCATAGGTCGGCTCAGCGGTGTGGATGAAGATCGCGCCGCCGATCGAATTGACGCCTTGAGTCGTGGTCTGCGGGCATCGGAACACCTCGACATGGTCGACGTCCCACAATCCTTCGGAGCTGTTGGCGAATTCGTTGAACGTGACCGTCCGCCCGTCGATCTGCGTCACCGTGCGTGGCCGCGCGCCGCCCAGAAACCCGGGCAGCCCGGCGAGCACGCCAATGCTGGCTTGGCCGCGGATGCTCGGCGTCGCACGGCTGTTCAGGATCAGCACGTTGGGCACGAACGCGAGCACATCCTGCACGCGGTCCGGCGCGGCCATCGCTTCGATGTCGCGCTTGTCGAACACCGCCACGCTCGAGGCGGTTTCCTTCAATGAGCGCCTGGCGCGCTCGCCGGTGACGACGATCGCGCTGTCGGTCTTCGCCTCAGGCCCCGGCGGCGCGGCTTGCGCGACCGCCGCGGCCATCGCCAGCGTCAGGACCCCCACTACCGCCTCCCCCTCGAAGCGCATTCGGCGGCCGCATTCTTAACCGAGATTAGGCCGCGCCGACAGTGAACCTTCGCCAGCCTTGAAGACTCGCCGCCGTGTCGCTAAGTGACCCGCAGCCCCGCCGGCCCTTGTGGCCTCGCGGGGCGCTTTTCTATCCGCAAGACGAGCAAGGGCAAACGTGGCACGAGTCTCTCCCGGCGAATTCATCCGTCAGGTCCGCGCCGAGACCGCCAAGGTCCATTGGCCGACCCGCAAGGAAACCGTCGCCACGGCGATCATGGTCATCATCATGACCCTGCTGCTCGCCTTCTTCTTTTTCGGCATCGACGCCGTCTTCTCGACGCTCGTCAAATATCTGCTGAGCCTGCTCAGCAAGTAGCTTCAAGGTCCAACGCTTTATGTCCCGCTGGTACATCATCCACGCTTATTCCGGTTTCGAGAACAAGGTCCGCGACAACATCATGAGCGAGGCCAACCGCCTCGGCCTCACCCGCTTCGTCGAGGCGATCGAGGTCCCGACCGAGACCATCACCGAGATCAAGCGCGGCAAGCGCGTCGAGGCCGAGCGCAAGTTCATGCCCGGCTACGTCCTCGCCCACCTCGAGATGAACGACGACGTCTATCACCTGGTCAAGAACACCCCCAAGGTGACCGGCTTCCTCGGCCCCAACGGCAAGCCCCAGGCGATCCCCGACGCCCAGGCCGCGCGCATGCTCTCGACCAAGGAAGAGCAAGCCGCCAACGCGCCCAAGCAGAAGATCACCGTCGATTACGAGATCGGCGATTCGGTCAAGGTCCTCGACGGCCCCTTCGCGAGCTTCAACGGCATCGTCGAAGAGCTCGATTTCGACCGTGGGCGGGTGAAGGTCAGCGTGTCGATCTTCGGGCGGGCTACTCCCGTCGAGCTGGAATTCGAACAAGTGGAGCGCGTGAAGTAACCCGCTCCGTACCCCTGCGAAGGCAGGGGTCCAGTCTGGGCTCCTGCCTTCGCAGGAGCACATCAAGGGCCGCGTCAGCGGCCCTTTTATTTCACACCCGCCGCACCCGCGGCGGCCCGCGCTTCCGCTCCGGCTGAGCAAACGCCAGCTCCCACTCCGCCAGCCTCGTCTCCATCTGCTCGATCCGCCAGCCGCCGAACAGCGCCCGCTCCGGATCGTGCGCTTGCCTGTCCGGGTCGGCACGCGACCAGCCGCTGACCTGTGCCAGGTCGGGCAAGCCGAAATGCTCGGCCACGCCCAGCTGCTCGCGCACCAGGTGACCGGCCGGTCCCCACGCCGGCTCGCCCCGCTCCATCCGCTCGGCCTCGGCGACCTCGAACGCCTCGCGCTCCCGCTCGTCGCGCGCTTCAGACATCTGCGCCAGCCGCTCGTTGCGCGCCTCGCGGCTCTCCCCGCGCCGCCGCCGCAGCGGCGTCGGCTCGTCGACCAGCAGCGCCGCTTTCTGGTGGAGGTACATCAGCTGCAGCGCCTGGCTGGCGCTCATCGGCGGCATCGCCGGAGGATCGTTGTGGCGCCACTCGTCATGCTCGTGGCTCGCCGGGACGGTGCTTTCGATCAGCGCCAGCTCGAGCGCCTCATAGCCCTGCGCGAGCGCCAGCCGCACCTCGCGCGCGAACGCCGGGTCGCGCTTCCGCCGCCGGTTGAAAGCGTTGAACGCCGCCCCCACCGCCGCCGCCGCGAGGCTCAAGTTGCACGTCGCCGACAAGGCCGCGAGGAACGCCTGCTCAGCCGCCGGAGTAAGCTTACCCGCCTGCGCTCGTTGCATCTGTAACTTCCCATTACGAGTGCGCCGCACGACAGGCTCGCCACCGGCTGTGCGAAACGACGCCGCCGAGCGTAACGTAAGCGGAGCGGAGCGAGTGTCGTTATGCGTAGAGACGGCGAAGGCCGGCCGACGGGTCGCGCTCGTTCGGTTGGCTTGGATGGAACGAGCCACCCAAGCGCGAGCCCGATCGACGTCACGCGATTCACTCGCGTGACGGCCCTTCTTCCACTTCTGACTCAGACTAGCCTGAGCGAACACCACCGCCGCATCCCACGCGCTCGCGAAGTGCGCATGCTTGCGCCGCCGATGCTGCATCGTGCCGTACTTGAGCCCCACCTCCCGGCACGCGAGCCGAACGTTCCCGGTGCGGCGGAGGAGCTTGAGGAAAGCACGGTTCTCGAGGGTCTGAGCGCGCGTGAAAGGTCTCGCCACCGGCGAGCGTAAGCAATTGAAATCCTACATTTCAACCATAATCGCCGCTCTCCCCTTCGTGGAAGAGGGCAGGGAGAGGGGCTGCTGCGGGCGCCCCTTTCCTTTTGCTCCCCCGCTGGGCAAAGGTGGGGCTGCCGAGTGAGGGGGCTATATGGCGAAGCTGAACATCAAACAGATTCAAGCCCGAGCGTTGGACATTCTTGAGTCGGCTACCGGTGGGATCAGGTGGGGCGAGTTGCTAAAAGCAATCCACGGCGCCGACCCCGAGACACCGCCAAACACGATCCACGGCGCTCTTCAGTCGCTCTTCTCAAACAATGACGACATCATCAAAGTTGCCCGGGGAACCTATCAGCTCGCGAAGTATGTGGACGCTCAAGCTCTTCAGTCAGTTGCGACAGAGTATGCGAGCGAGACTGAGGGAATCCAGGTCGAAACTCCGGCCAACGTGAAAGTTACGCTCGTAGAATCTGACTTCTACGAGAGCTTTGCACAATGGTTGATTGACGTTGCAGAAGAAGTGAATGCCGCCGTCGCACTTGGCGGCAGCATCCTGAAAGGAAAATGGAGTACGCCGGATGTCATTGGCGTTCTGAAATGCCGACCGCAAGACATCCTGAAATTCGAACCCCAGATTGTTTCGGCCGAGATCAAAATCGATCCCAATCAACCCGTGGTCGCCTTTGGGCAGGCGGTGGCCTACCGGCTCTTTTCACATAAGAGCTACATCGTCGTGCCAACTTCGACGAGCGAAGATGACCTGGCTCGTCTCAAGGCTCTTTGCACGCTCCACGGAGTTGGTCTGGTCAGTTTTGAGCTCAACAAAAGCGAGCCGAGCTACAACACGATTGTTCTACCCGCGCAGGCCAGCCCTGACATGTTCTACGCGAACCAGATGCTGCGACGGCTTCTCGACGCGGATGCCAAGATGTTCAACAAGCTTTTCTGATGCTGGCGGAGGGTAGCAGAATGAGCAACGAGCCGGCGGCAGCCTCATCCGCCGGAAATCGGTCGCTGGCCGATGCTAAGTCGGCAAAGCAGGACGAGTTTTACACTCAGTACGTCGATATTCAGAAAGAGGTCGAAGCCTACCTCGAGTTCGACCCCGATACCTTCCGAGCCAAGGTCGTTTACTGCAATTGTGATGACCCATTTGAGAGCAACTTTTTCAAGTATTTCGCCGCCAACTTTAACAGGCTCGGTCTGAGGAAGCTGATTACCACCAGTTACGACGGCTCCCCCATTGCTGGCGCACAACTCACGTTCGGTGAATACGACGAGAGTAATAGTAAGCGCCAAAAGCCCGTAGCGGTCGCCGTTGAGATCGAAGAAGTGCACGATCTCAATGGAGACGGCGCAACTGGCATTGAAGACGTCAAAGTGTTCTTAGAGCGAAACCCCCATACCCGCACACGCCTGGAGGGGGGTGGTGACTTTCGCAGTAGCGAGTGCATCGCTCTTCTGAAGGAGGCAGATGTGGTGGTTACAAACCCACCCTTTTCCCTCTTTAAAGAATACGTTGGCGAAATTATCGCACACGGAAAGAAGTTCCTCATCGTCGGCCCGAAAAACGCGATTACCTATAAAGAAATATTTCCGTTTATCAGAGAAAATAAGCTGTGGCTTGGGTCAGGCTTTGCTAACGGTAACGCCTATTTCAGTATTCCGTCTCACAGCAATCGGACGTTTGCTAATGGAGTTTTCGACGAGAGCACGGGACTCGTAAAATTTCGCAACGTAGGTTGGTTCACGAACCTCGATCACGGGCGTCGCCATGAGAGAATACCACTTATGACCCTCGCGGATAACCTGAGATTCAGCAAGCATAAGCAGATTAAGGGGAAGGCGTCGTATGAACGGTATGAAAATTTCGATGCCATAGAAGTCCCATACGTCGACGCGATTCCAAGCGATTTCGGCGGCATCATGGGGGTGCCCATCACGTTCCTAGACAGGTACGACCCCGACCAGTTCGAGATCATCGCGAATGGCGACGACCGCGATGAAATGCAGGCTCTTGGGGTTCTGCCGCTGGGATCCGAATATGTCGGCAACGCTGGACGCCGCAAGGTTGGCTTACCAAGCACCAAAAAGGCTCCCTACAAGCGCATCCTCATCCGCGCCCGCCACCCATCGAAGGAGACGGCGAAGTGAAAACGAGCCTTCGCACCGACCTCACTGTCTCCGATGTTTGTGACGGCTTCGTGTACAATCAACTCGAAGGCAAAGGCCTGTTCGGCTTAGGCGGCAAGCTCACTATTCAGCCCGAATATCAACGTAACTACATTTATGCGGAAGGCGGCGGGAAGCGCGAGGAGGCGGTTATCCACTCGCTGCTGAAAGGGTATCCTCTCGGCCTGATCTACTTCAACAAGGTCGGCACGGACAAGTTTGAGGTGCTTGACGGACAGCAGCGCATCACGAGTGTCGGACGGTTCGTGACCAACAAGTTCGCTATCACGGACGACGGCAATCCCAAGACTTTCGACGGTTTGGCCGCGGACCAGCGAGACAAGATTTGTAAGTCGAAACTGCTGATTTACGAATGTGAAGGGACCGAGTCTCAGATCAAACAGTGGTTCGAGACGATCAACATCGCCGGTGTGCCGCTCAAACCGCAGGAGCTTCTGAACGCAATCTACTCGGGACCGTTCGTCACCAAGGCGAAAGAGGAATTCAGCAACAGCCAGAACGCGAACATCCAGAAGTGGGGCGCCTACGTCAAAGGCAGTGCGAACCGGCAGGACTTTCTCGAGCGGGCGTTGGACTGGGTGAGCAAGGGCGAAATCGGCTCTTACATGAGTGCGCATCGCAACGACACCAACATCGATGAACTCAAAAACTACTTCAATAGCGTAATCGACTGGGTTTCGACGGTTTTTACGGATGTGTTGCCCGAAATGAAGGGCTTGGAGTGGGGCCGACTCTATGAGCAATATCACTCCAAGTCATATGATCCGGCCAACGTTTCTACCGAGGTCAAACGGCTTTATGGCAGCCCGTACGTCAAGAACCGCCGCGGCGTCTTCGAGTATATTCTCGGAGGTCTTCAAGACTCGAAGCTTCTGGATGTGCGAGTGTTCGACGACGCGACCAAGCAGTCTGTCTACGCGACCCAAACAGCAGCCGCGCAAGCCAATGGCACGTCAAATTGTCCGCTCTGCGCAGTTGGCCACGCTGCAAATCAGGGCAAGATATGGAACCTTGCCGAAATGGATGCCGATCATGTTTCCGCGTGGAGTAAGGGGGGCGATAGCTCGGCCAAGAACTGCCAAATGCTTTGCGTCACGCACAATCGGGCAAAAGGCAATCGGTAGGGTGCTGCCAATTGATCAGCACCAAGGCAGTTTCCCACGCACGTACCGGTGCGCCAAACCCTCGCTGATCAGCGTTTCGCCAACGCTCGATCCATTGACGTAAACGAGTCTCAGCTTGCGCCCGTAAATATCCGTGTCCCGGTCAATCGACTGTAGGCTGACGGGACCGCTATTTAGCAACTCATGCAGCCGCTGGGTGGCATTGTCGCCCAGTGCCTTCTCGGAGGGGCACTGCCATTCATGCGTCTCAGGTGCATCGATGTCGGCAATGCGAATGTCTTCGCCCTGAAACCAGAACGTATCGCCATCGACAACGCAGTCCGTACCGCCCCCGGCATAGCAATAACCGAAGCTCGTGATGACTGCCGTACTAGTCGCGGGGACGCTGGTGGAAGCTGGCTTCGCCGCACCGAGAGTCCGCAAAGGCCAGCGGGATTGGCTCAGCCACCCGACAATCACGATAGCTCCGACAGTGAGGGCAAGAATCTTCGTCCGGTAGACCAGGTATGCACCGAGACCGCGCCTAGGTTTTCCCCTGCGGTATCTAGGATGTTGGAAATTGCCCTGCTGCCTCCGCCGTGCGGCAAGCGCAATTTTCTCTTCGTAACTCAACGCGTCGTAGGCAGCTGGACTGAGCCAGTCCATTTCGTAACGCTTGTTGCGATCCCCCATATCGCGACGTTAGTCAGCTCATCATCCGTGTAAATCCCGGACGGACGTTCGCTAGCAACAGTTCGGTGTTCACGAATCGTTCTCATCGCCATATCGCTACAGGGCGATGGCTCGATTCGGGATGACTGACCTGCGGGAAAGGGCCTTGGCGGCGGTGAGTGAAGTCGCAGAACGGGCGCGCGATGAACCGATAGAACGGTCCCTAGCTCTTCGATTTACGTTAGCATTCCTTGCCAACTTCGCAGACGAGCGCTGGCCGTTCGATAATTTTTGGCGGGCTGTAGCTGTGCCCGACGACAAGGTGAGAAGTGCGACAGTCGTGGCCGCGCTAAATGCTATCCGGCGCTCGGTGACTTGAGCTGATTTCGATGGCCGTGATATTCGACCTCAACGGGCAGGAAGCGCTCGGAAGACCCGAGCAAAACCGCCGAGCGCCGCAGCGCCTGAACACGGCGAGCCGCGTCCTCCAGTGACTCAGCTTTGATGTCGAGCATCCAATTCCCGCCTTCATGCTCGTAGGACAGGACAAAATCGCGCATGGCCACACAACGCTCAGCTGGCGCTACGGATGCGCCTAGCCAATCATGAAAAGAATGATCGCCAAGCAAGCGCCCACAATGATCAGCGACCAGCCAGGGTAACTAGCCGGTAGTTGGGAACGGCGCGGAAGCACCGCTGCCGCCCCCTACTTCTTCGGCCGCGGATCGTCCGCCGGGTTGGCGTAGGTGATCGCGAACGGGCCCATCGCGCTGACCTCGACCTGCGCGCCGTCGGCGGTCAGCACCCAGTGGTTCATCTTCGCCTTCATGACCACCTTCTCGCCGGGGCTGAGGCCCTGCGCGGCGGTGCGGTTGAGGCGGTCGCTCATGCCGTAGGCGAGCTTGCCCGAAACGACCGTCACATGCTCGTCGCTCGGGTGCCAGTGGGCCGGGACCGAATAACTGGCCGGCATCTTGATGCCGATGGTGAACATGCCCGCCTTCTCGGGATTGCCCTTGATCACCGCGAAGGTCGCTCCGGCCGGAAGCCCCGGCGGGCCGTCCATCCATTTGAGCTCGGCCGGCGTCGCCGGCGCGGCTTTCTTCACCGCGGCGTGGTGCTTGGTCCTGGCAACCGCCGGAGCGGCGATCACCAATGCGCTCAGTGAAAGAAGAATGAAGCTCTTCATGACATGCCCCCTTTCAAACCCCATCAAAGTGGTACTTTGACGGGAACCCTTCTGTTTCGCTGATTCCCATAGCAAAAGTTGCGGGCCCGGCACACTTCGGTTATGGGCGCCGCCTTCCAGCGAAATCTGGAGCCGATGCGGGAGATTGCCTTCGGGTGATCGCTTGAACCGCTAAACTTGAGGCGAGCCTGCCGAGATTTTTCGAGGGCAGGCCATCAACAGAGTGAGACCATGGCAAAGAAAATCACCGGATACATCAAGCTGCAGGTGCCCGCGGGCATCGCCAATCCGTCGCCGCCGATCGGGCCGGCGCTGGGCCAGCGCGGCGTCAACATCATGGAGTTCTGCAAGGCGTTCAACGCCGCCACGCAGGAGCTCGAGAAGGGCGCGCCGATCCCGACCGTGATCACGGTCTATGCCGACCGTTCCTTTTCGTTCACCACCAAGACCCCGCCCGCGTCCTTCCTGCTCAAGAAGGCGGCGCGGCTGAAGTCGGGCTCGGCCGAGCCGGGCAAGATTTCCGCGGGGACGATCCGCCGCTCCCAGCTGGCGCAGATCGCGGAAGCGAAGATGAAGGATTTGAACGCCAACGACTTGGACGCGGCGACGAAGATCATCGAAGGCTCCGCCCGCGCGATGGGCCTCCAGGTCGTGGAGGGCTAAGGACATGGCACAGCTGACAAAGCGGCAGAAGGCGCTGGCGGGGATCGACCGCGAGAAGTTCTACGGCGTCGATGAGGCGCTAAGCCTGGTCAAGCAGAACGCGACCGCCAAGTTCGACGAGACGGTCGAGGTTGCGCTCAACCTCGGCGTCGACCCGCGCCACGCGGACCAGATGGTGCGCGGCGTCGTCAACCTCCCCAAGGGCACCGGCAAGGCGGTCCGCGTCGCGGTGTTCGCCAAGGGCGCCAAGGCCGACGAGGCCAAGGCGGCGGGCGCGGACGTGGTCGGCGCCGAGGATCTGATGGAGACGATCCAAGGCGGCACGATCGATTTCGACCGCGTCATCGCGACCCCCGACATGATGGGCGTCGTCGGGCGGCTGGGTAAGGTGCTTGGTCCCAAGGGCCTGATGCCCAACCCCAAGCTCGGCACGGTCACCATGGACGTGACCAAGGCGGTGACCGACGCCAAGTCGGGCCAGGTCGAGTTCCGCGTCGAAAAGGCGGGGATCATCCACGCCGGGATCGGCAAGGCGAGCTTCGATGAAGCCGACCTCCAGGAGAACTTCCGCGCGTTCATGGACGCGATCGTCAAGGCCAAGCCGTCGGGCGCCAAGGGCAAGTTCGTGAAGAAGGTATCCGTGTCTTCGTCGATGGGGCCAGGGGTCAAGGTCGACCTCGAGGAGATCGTGGGCGCCTAACGCCTTCGATCGTTTGGAAAATCGGAAGGCCGGGCGTTCGCGTCCGGCCTTTTTCGTTCGTTTTGCCGCACTGCAGCAACGGCTCGCCTGTGTCGGGTCGGTCACAGTTTCCGGCCGAGATCGGCGATTTTGCGAATTCATGAAACCATCCCGCAGCGCACCGGTTTCGAGGGCTCCCCAATCCCCAGAAGACAAAGGGTACAAAATGCAAAAATACTTCCTGCTCGCTGCGGCGGGCATCGCCATTGCTGCGCCGGCGGCGGCGCGCGACGGTTCGGGTTACATCGGTGTCGACGGCGGCATCCTGTTCCCCAAGAGCCAGCACATCAACGGCTCGGTCAACTTCACCGATCCGCTGGTAACCGACATCACCGACCAGCGCGTGGCGACGGTCAAGTTCAAGAAGGGCTATGACGTCGACCTCAACGCCGGTTACGATTTCGGCATGTTCCGGGTCGAAGGCGAGCTCGGCTACAAGAAGGCCAACAACAAGAGCCTGCGCTTCGATCCGACCTTCCTGACCGCGCTTGGGACCGGCTCCGGCAACACCGTCACCGACGCCACGTTCGACCTTAACGGCCACAGCAGCGTGCTGTCGGGAATGGTCAATGCGCTGCTCGACGTCGGCGGCGATAGCGGCTTCGGCGCGTCCTTCGGCGGCGGCTTCGGCCGGGCTCGCGTGAAGTCGCTCGGCGACAGCGACAGCGCCTGGGCATGGCAGCTGATCGCCGGGGTCCGCACCGCGATCAGCCCGAACATCGATGCGGGGCTGAAGTATCGCTACTTCCGCACCGGCAAGCTCGATTTCAGCGATGATGTTGCGTTCGTCGGCACCGGCACAGGAAGCGGCGGCACCGTCTTTCTGGACGCCGGCAATCACTTCAGCTCGCACAGCCTGCTTGCCAGCCTGACGTATAATTTCGGGTCGGCCCAGGAAGCGGCACCGCCGCCCCCACCGCCGCCTCCTCCCCCGCCTCCGGTTGAACCGCCCGCGACGCAGACCTGTCCGGACGGCTCGGTGATCCTGGCGACGAGTGCGTGCCCGGCGGCACCGCCCCCGCCGCCCCCGCCGCCGCCGCCGGTCGAGCGCGGCGAACGCGGCAAGTAAGCGAGTTCGGGAACCCGGGCGGAGCGCCTCGCTTCGCCCGGGATTTTCACCGCTCGATGCGCGCCGGTCTCAACCCCCCGGACTGTGGCGGAATCGACACAGGCCCTTGGAAGATTTTTGCTTGCTGCAACCTTCGTGCTTTGTGCATGTTCGGGTGGGCGACAAGACGACCACTTGAAAGGGGGTATTTCCTGATGCGTAAACTCTTGCTTGCAGCAGCCGCCACGCTGGCCATCGCGGCGCCTGCCGCGGCTCGCGACGGTTCCGGCTACGTCGGCGCCGATCTCGGCGCGCTCTTCCCGCAGCAGCGTCACCTCGACGCAACCATCGATTTCACGAACACCGCGAATACCGACACAAGTCTCATTCGTGCTGGCCGAATTCGGTACAAAACGGGCTATGACGTCGATTTGGTCGGCGGCTACGACCTCGGCCTGTTCCGGGTGGAGGGCGAGCTCGGCTACAAGCGCGCCAAGCATCATAACCTGTTCGTTCCGACTAGTTTTTTGAATGTCGTCAACGGTCAGACCGGTAATAGCTTCGTGGGGGAGGATCTTGACCCGAGTCATCGCGTGACGGTCCTGTCAGGCATGATCAACGGCCTCGTGGACATGGGCGGCGATGAGGGCATTAGCGGCTTCGTCGGTGGCGGCGTCGGTGTCGCACGGGTCAAGGAATTGGGAGACAGCGACAGCGGCTTTGCGTGGCAAATCCTCGCCGGGGTACGCACGGCGATCAGCGAGAATATCGATCTCGGCCTGAAATATCGCTACTTCCGAACCGGTCGTAACAACCTTAGCGACACGTCCGCGATTGCGGCTGGATCGGGCGCCTGCGGCGCCTTGCCGTGTTCGGCGGCGACGTTTGTGACCACGTCAGGCGAGCGGTTTGAATCGCACAGCGTTATGTTGAGCCTGGTTTACAACTTCGCCAGCGCGGCTCCGCCGCCGCCTCCCCCACCGCCGCCTCCGCCGCCACCTCCGCCGCCCCCGGCGACGCAGACCTGCCCGGACGGCTCGGTGATTCTGGCGACGGACGCTTGCCCGCCGCCTCCGCCACCGCCGCCGCCGCCACCGCCGGTCGAGCGCGGCGAACGCGGCCAGTAGGTTACGCTTCAGCGAAAACGGTCCCGGGTGGAGCAGCTGCTCCGCCCGGGATTTTTTGTTGAAGGGATCGCGACCGCTTCCCTGTCGTTTGCAGAATTGATTTTGCGCGGCGGTCGGCAATCCGGCAGCGCGCTCGTGCCGTTTCAAATTCGCTTCGAAAATTGAAGGACTGTCACTGCCGTGAAAATCCGCATTGCCCTGCTTGCCGCCGTCGCCCTGACGGGCGCTCTCTCCGCTTGCCGTTCCACCTCGAGCGAACATGCCGTCGAAAGCGGCACCGACACCGTCGACGCCTCGCTGCCGACCCAATTGCCGCGCACCGCAATCCCCAGTCATTATGCAATCGAGATCACCCCGCACGCCCAAAGCCTGAAGTTCGATGGCACAGCGGCGATCGACCTCAAGGTGATCAAGGCCACGCGCGAGCTCGTCCTGAACGCGGCCGACTTGTCGATCTCCCAAGCCACGCTCACGCCCGATGGCGGACAGCCGGTCGTGGCGAAGGTGTCGGTCGACGCCGACAAGCAGACCGCGACTTTCGCCTTCCCCGCCGACTTGAAGCCCGGCGAATATAAGTTGGACATTGCGTACAGCGGCAAGATCAACACGCAGGCGAACGGGCTATTCGCGCTTGATTATACCAATGTCGACGGTCAGCCGGCCCGCTCTCTGTTCACGCAGTTCGAGGCGTCAGACGCCCGCCGCTTCGTGCCGAGCTGGGATGAGCCCGATTACAAGGCGACCTTCGATCTTACCGCGCGGGTTCCGGCCAAGGACATGGCCGTCAGCAACATGCCTTCAACGGCCTCGAAGGATATCGGCAACGGCTTGAAGGCGGTCACTTTCCAACAAACGCCGGTGATGTCGTCCTACCTGCTGTTCTTTGCCACCGGCGATTTCGACCGCATCACCAAGCAGTCCGCCGGCCGCGAGGTCGGCATCGTCATGTCGCGCGGCAATGGCGACAAGGCGCGCTACGCGCTCGATGCCGAGGCGCAAATCCTCCCTTATTACAACGATTACTTCGGCCGACCCTATCCGCTGCCCAAGCTCGATAACGTCGCCGGGCCCGGTGGATCGCAATTCTTCAGCGCGATGGAGAATTGGGGCGCGATCTTCACGTTCGAAAAGCGGCTGCTGCTCGATCCCGCGATCAGTAGCGAGGCCGACAAGCAGGCGATCTTCGGCGTCGAAGCGCACGAAATGGCGCACATGTGGTTCGGCGACCTCGTCACCATGGCGTGGTGGGACGATCTCTGGCTCAACGAGGGCTTCGCCAGCTGGATGGCGAACAAGACCACCCAGCATTTCCACCCCGACTGGGGCGGCGACATCGACCAGGTCGGCGACCGCGAGCAAGCGATGGAGCTGGATGCGTTCGCGACCACCCACCCCGTCGTTCAGACCATCCGCACCGTCGAGCAGGCCAACCAGGCCTTTGACGACATCACCTATGAGAAGGGTCAATCGGTCATCTCGATGCTCGAGGGTTTCGCGGGTGCAAACGTCTGGCGGCAGGGCATCCGCAGCTACATGGCCAAATTCGCCTACAAGAACACGCGGACCGGTGACCTGTGGGCCGCGGTCGAGGGGGCCGGCGCCAAGGGTCTGATGGCCGTCGCGCGCGATTTCACCACCCAGCCCGGAATCCCGCTCGTCCAGCTAAGCGCGTCTCGTTGCCTCAACGGACAGACCGTGGTCCCGGCGATCCTGGGCCAGTTCTCAAACGACCGGCGGCAGCAGGCGGCGGCAAGCCCGCTCGCCTGGCATATCCCGATCCGGACGTCAGGCGGGTCCGGCGCGCCCAGCCTACAGGTCACGCAGGGCCATAATGCCACGCTGAGCGCGTCCGGCTGCGGACTGCTGTTGGTCAATCCAGGCCAGACCGGCTACTTCCGGGTGCTCTATACGCCCGAACAGGCCGAGGCCTTGCACCGCGCGTTCGCGAACCTGCAGCCGGTGGATCAATACGGCATCCTCGCCGATGCCTTTGCGCTGTCGAATGCCGGTTACCAGCCTTTGTCGCGCGCGATCGATTTGCTCGCCGCAATCCCGGCCAACGCACATGCGAAGGTCGCCGAGCTGGGCAGCAACGATTGGCTCCGGCTGTTTCGCATCATGGACGGAAACCCGGCCGCGCAAGCCGCCATCCGCGACCATGCGGCGCGCGCCTATTGGCCGCGCCTCCAGCGCCTCGGCTTCGCGCCGCGCGACGGCGACAGCCCGCTCGACGCCTTGCTTCGCGCCGAATTGATCGCGAGCCTGGGCGAAGTCGGCGAGCCGCATGTCGTCGCCGAAGGCCGCCGCCTCCTCGACGCCCTGCAGCGCGACCCGAAAGCGATGCCGGGATCGCTAAAAACGGCCTGGCTCGGCGTGATCGCCGAAAATGCGGACGCCCGGACGTGGGACGCGCTTCACCGGATGGCCGTTTCCGCGCGCGGGGCAACCGAGCGTTCGACCTATTATCAGCTGCTCGGACTGGCGAAGAATGACGCGCTCGCCCGGCGTGCGCTCGACCTCTCGATCACGAAGGAGCCGGGGGCTACGGTCAGCGCGGGAATCATCGCCAGCGCAGCGGAAAATCATCCCACGATGGCACTGGACTTCGTGCTTTCCCACCTGGCCCAAGTCACACCCTTCATCGACCTTGCATCGAGCTCTCGCTTCGTCGGCAGCCTGGTCCAGGACAGCGGCGACGCGACGCTGATCCCCAAGTTGCAGAGCTACGCGGCGGCGCACATCAAGGCCGAGGACCGCCGACCGATCAACCACGCCGCCGCGCGCATCAAGTGGAAGGCGGACAATCAGCCGCGCATCCAGCGCGAGACTATCGCCTGGCTCAAAGCCCACCCGGCGAACGGTTAAGGCGCGCTGGTCGCCGTCGCCAGATCGACTTTGTCGGCGGGTACGAGCTCGAGGTTCGGACGCAGGGCGCGCAGCTTGTCGATGAACTTCGACGTGTCGCCGACGATCACCAGCGAGATGCGGTCGGGCTGGAGCATCTTGGCCATCGCCGCGGTCGCACGGCCGCCCGATGTCGCCTGAATCCGGCTCGTGTAGGCCACCGCTTCGGATGGTTCGAGGCCCCGCGCGACGAGACTCGCGACGGTGCCGTTGAAGCCGGCGCTGGTTTCCATCTGGCGCTGGAAGCTGCCGATCAGGAGCGTTCGCCGCTGATCGACGAGGCTGTCGTCCAGCGGCTGGGCCGCGAGCCGCCCGAGCTCGTCGAGAAACACCTTGGCGACGTCGGCCGCGCTTTCATTCTTGGTCTGCGCGCTGGCGACCAGCGTACCTTGGTCGAGGCGCGACGCGAGGCTGCTGTAGGCTCCGTAGCTCAGGGCCCGCTTGACCCGGACCTCGATGAACAGCCGCCCGGTCGAGGAGCCGCCAAGCGCCGAATTGGCAACGGCGGCGTCATAAAATTCCGGGTCGGAGCGCTTGAGGCCCCGGGCAAACGCATAGACCGCCGCCTGACCGGCCCCGGGCAGATCGACGACGAGCGTGCGTCCGGGGCGCTCCGCGCCGGCGAGCGACGGAGGCAGCTGCGGCGCTGCCCCGGCGACCTTCCAGTCGCCCAGGACCTGCTCGGAAATCTGCTGGACGGCGGCGGGGTCGATGCCACCGCTGACGACGACCGTGCTGAGCTCGGGCCGCCACCACTGGCTGCGATAGTCGAGCAGGTCGGCGCGGGTCATTCCCGCCAGGCTGGCAGGCGTGCCGGACTGGGCGATCCCGTACGGCGCATCACCATACGCCACCGGCTGGACCAGCAATGCGGCGAGTGAGCCGGGATCCTTCACCGCCACGGCCAGGCCATCGAGGGCGCGTTTGCGCTCGCGGTCGAAGTCGGCGTCGGGGAATGAGGCGTTGCGGACGATATCGGCGAGGATCGCCGCTGCCGCACCGAGGTTGGCCGTTGGCGCCGTGACCGACAAATAGGTCCCATCCAGGTCGACCTGACCCGAATAGGTCGCGCCCAGCTTTTCAAGTTCGGTGGCGATCTGGTCGGCGCTTCGCGTCGGCGTGCCCTTGTCGGCAATCGCGGCCGCGAGTCCTGCCCTGCCCGCCTTGACGCGCGGATCGCTCGCGGCGCCGGCGCGCACGAGGAGGGTCATGGAGGCCAAGGGCGTCTCGCCGGTGCGCGCGGCGATCACCCGAATGCCGTTTGCGAGGCGAGTGTCGGTTGGCGTTGGCAGGACCACCGGCACCTTGTCGCCCGGACCCGGTAGCGGGTCGCGCTCGGCCTCGGCGCGTAGCTCGTTTGCCTTGCCCTTGGCGGGCGGGACGACGCGAAACTTCGGCAGCGGAGTGGGATTGGCCCAGCCCTTCGGATCGCCGTCGCCCTGGACATAGCGGAAACCCAGCTCATGCTTTGGATTGAGGTAGAGCGCAGCAACGCGCTTGACGTCCGCCGCCGTTACCTTGGCGATGCGCGCCAGACGCTCGTCCGCGAAACGCGGGTCGCCCGTCCGCACGAGCCGCTCGCCAAGCTCGAACGCCCGGTCGGAAAAGGTCTCGCGCGCGCTGAGAGCGGCGGCGAGCAGCTCGTTCCTAGCTTCGAACACCTCGTCCGCCGTCGGGCCTGTGGCGCGCAACGACGCTATGACCTTGGCGAGCTCCGGCGCGACGTTGTCCGGCGTCTTCCCGCCGGCGAGGGTGGCATAGGCCGCAAGATAGCTCTCTTCCTCGGTGTCGTTGAAGTTGGTTCCGACCTCGCTGGCGAGGCCGGTCTTCACGAGCGCGGTGTCGAGCCGGTTGTGCTGCCCCGCCGACAGGATGGCGTCGAGGACCTCAAGCGCGGCCATGTCGCGATGCGCTTCGCCGGGCAGCTGATAGGCCGTGCCGACGACCGGGAGCGGAACGTTGGGACCGGTCGCGGTGACTGTCCGCGCGGCGATCGGCTTGTCCCTGGTGGTGATCGCGAGCGGGATCTTGTTCGGCCGGCTTGGGATTGGGCCGAAATAGCGGTCGACCAGGGCGTTGAGCTTGGCCGTGTCGAAATTGCCGGCGACGACCAGGGTCGCGGTGTCGGGCCCGTAATAAGCTTCATGGAAGGCGCGGGCGTCCTCGAGACTCGCCGAATCGAGGTCCGGGATGCTGCCGATCGTCGGACGGCGATGCGGCGTGAGGTTGTAGACATTCTCGCCAATCGCGAAGTTGAACAGGCGGCCGTACGGCGGCGCCAGGACGCGCTGGCGAAGCTCTTCCTTGACGACGTTGCGCTCGGTCTCGAACACCTCCTTGTCGATGACCGGCCGGGCCATGCGCTCGGCATGGGTCCAGATCATCCGCTCCAGATATTCAGCCGGGACCGTCTCGTAATAATTGGTGCGATCGTACCAGGTCGAGGCGTTGCGCGAGCCGCCAACGTCGTCGACCATCTTGTTGATCGCGTTGTAGGGCATGTTGACCGTCTTGCGGCTGAGGATGTGCTCGAACAAATGGGCGAAGCCCGAGCGCCCGTCGGGGTCGTGCTTGGAGCCGACCTCGTACCACATCGAAGTCATGACATTGGGGGTCGAGGTGTCGCGGATGGCAATCACGCGAAGCCCGTTCTTGAGTTTGCGGTCGGTGAAAGCGATCGCGGGAATGTCCATCGCTGGCGCCGCCGCGCGCGCAGGCGCCGGCGCGGCCGGAAGCGCACTCGTGCATAGCGAAGCGGAAAGCAGCGTAACGCCGCTTATAAGTGTCCCACGGATCATCGATGGCCCCCTGGCGATATGAGAATGGCGCAGAGGTCGGGTGGAGATGCCGTTGCGGCAATCCACGTTCGACGGATGGGCGGCTGCCTCCGACAGGGCGCGAGCAGCTTCGCCTTGATCGCGCGGCGAAATTCGCTATAGGCGCCGCTCCGCACCGGGCTTCGGCCCGATGCACTCGTCCGAGACAGTTGCTGAGGCTCGCCTCTTAATTTGCAGCCTAGACGGGGACAGGAATCATTCGAAGCGGGAAACCGCTTCGTCGTGCGTTGCTCTTACGCGGCGCCAGCGATCCCACCCCACGGACTTTAGTTGTTCAGGCTTGCCTGGGCTTTTGTTGAAGCTCGATCGGGCTCGCCCGGTCGAAACTTTGGAGTTGGCATGGATCGTTCGCAAAAAGCCGATCTGGTCGCCGAGCTGAAGAGCGTCTTCTCCGAGACGAGTGTGGTGGTGATCACCCGCAACCACGGTCTCTCGGTCGCGCAGTCCACGGACCTGCGCTTGAAGATGCGCGATGCCGGGGCCCAGTATAAAGTTGCGAAGAACCGTCTTGCCCTGATCGCGCTCGAGGACACGCGCTACAAACCGATCGGCGACCTTCTCAAGGGACCGACCGCGCTGGCGACATCTGAAGACCCCGTTGCGGCCGCCAAGGTGGCGGTCGAATTCGCCAAGACGAACGACAAGCTCGAAATCGTCGGCGGAGCGATGGGCGATACCATCCTCGACGTGAACGGGATCAAGGCGCTGGCGGCATTGCCGTCGCTCGATCAACTGCGCGCGACCATCGTGGGCCTGATTCAGGCGCCCGCGAGCAAGATCGCACGCACGATCAGCGAGCCTGGCGCGCAACTGGCACGGGTTTTCGGGGCTTATGCCGCGAAAGAGGCAGCATAGTTTTTCGCTTTAGTTTTCACGCACGACACATGGGGCGAAGCCCCGCACAGGAGTAAGAAATGGCTGACATTACCAAGCTGGTCGACCAGCTTTCCGGATTGACCGTTCTCGAGGCCGCGGACCTCGCCAAGGCGCTCGAAGAGAAGTGGGGCGTTTCCGCCGCTGCTGCTGTTGCCGCGGCTCCCGCCGCCGCTGCGGCTGCCGGCCCGGCCGCCGAAGAGCAGACCGAATTCGACGTTATCCTCACCGGCGACGGTGGCAAGAAGATCAACGTCATCAAGGAAGTCCGCGCGATTACCGGCCTGGGCCTCGGCGAAGCCAAGGCGCTGGTCGAAGGCGCGCCCAAGGCCGTCAAGGAAGGCATCAACAAGGCCGAGGCCGAGAAGATCAAGAAGCAGATCGAGGATGCCGGCGGCACCGTCGAGCTGAAGTAAGCTTCGCAGCTTCGCTGAAACAAGGAAGGGCGGCTCCTCGCGGGCCGCCCTTTTCTTATTGAAGATCGTCGAGTGCCGCGCCGAGGCGCTTGAGCCCCCCTTCCAGGAGATCGGTCGGGACACCGAGGCCGACGCGGAAATGGTCGGGCATCTCGAACCAGCTGCCCGGTACGACCGCGGTGTCCTGATGTTCGCGAAGGTGGGCGGCGAGCGGCTCGGTATTGCCGGTCCAGCGCGGAAAGGCGACGATGCCGTGCTCCGCGGGCATGCACTCGAGGTCGGGCCGGCCGGCGACGAAAACGTCGAACAACGCGCGATTGCGGCCGAGCATGGCCGGAGTCTGACCGAGGATTTCATCGAGGCGTTCGAAGGCGATGCAGGCGAGCATTTCCGCCTGATGCGCCTGGTTCACCCCGAACAGGTCGTTGAGCCGCCACATGCGCTCGGCAAGCTCGGGCTCGGCGAGGATCCAACCGCAGCGCAGCCCGCTGAGGCCGTAAACCTTGGTCAGACTGTTGGTGCAGACAAACTCCGGTCCCAAATGAGCCGCGCTGCGCCGGGCCGGGACCGCGGAATCGAGATAGACCTCATCGACCAGCACGCGCGCGTTCGTCTTTCGCGCGAGCTTGGCCAGCGCGCCGAGCTCCGCCTCGTCGGCGAGCGCGCTGCTCGGATTGTGAAGATTGGTGATCACGATCAGGCGCGTTCGTTCGCTCAAACCGGCCGCGACGCGGTCGACGTCGATCCGGAAGCGGTCCTCCGCGCGACGGTCGAAGCGCTTGATTTCGGCACCGAGGAAGCTCGCGATCCCGAGGAGCGGCTCGTAGGTCGGGCGCTCGACCAGCACCTCGTCGCCGGGCGCGATCAATGCCGCCATCGCCAGGAAATTGGCCATCGAGGTGCCGTCCGCGGCCGCCACCTGTTCAGCCGCAACGCCGTAACGCCGGGCTATGGCCTCGCGCAGCGGCGGGTAGCGAGGGTGGCTCGCGCCGTCCATGTCGAGATCCGCGATCGCGATCGGCAGCGAGTCCATGCGGAAGTGCGGGACTTCACTGGCGGTCAGCGCGAAGCGCACGGGCGGTTTGAACTTCGCCCAATGCATGTAATCGGACCCCGTCGCCCTCACGCGGGATTCCGGCTCTTGCGCTGCCAGTAGAGACAGGCCGGCACACCGGCCAGCAGGATGGCGTAGCCGACCAGGCTGTTGGTGAGGTTGTTCCAGACCGTGGCGATGACGGTAACGGCGCAGGCAGCGACGAACAGGCCCGTGGTCAGCGGATGCAGCGGCACCTTGAAGCTGACCGGCTGATCGGGATGGCGCCGGCGGAAAATGAACAAAGCGGCGCCGGTCAGGCCGAAGAAGATGAAATCGACCGAGACGACATAACTGAGGATCTGACCGAACGTCCCGGACAGCGCAATGGCCGCCGCGGCGACGCCCTGCAGAACGATCGCCACGACCGGAACCCGACTCTTCGGGTTGACCCGGGCGACGCTGCGAAAGAACAGCCCGTCCTCGGCCATTGCGAAATAGACCCGCGGGGCGGTCAGCATGCCCTGGCTGAGGAAACCGAGCGCGGAAATGGCGATGCCGATGGCGATCAGGGTGGCTCCGCGATCGCCAAGCGCGAGGCGCATGACGTCGGTCGCGGGCGTCCTGGACGCGGCAAGGCCGACGGGCCCGAGCGCCTGGACGCAAACGAAGGCGACCGCTGTGTAAAGGATGATGACTCCGGCGACCCCGAGCAGCAGCCCGCGGGCAAGGTCGCGCTGCGGATTGCGCATCTCGCCGGCAACGAAGCTCGAGGTCTGCCAGCCGCCGTACGAGAACATCACGGGGGTAAGCGCCGCACCGATCGCGGCGAGCGTCGAGATCGAGCCCGGACCCGCGACATCGGGTTGGGGCGCGACGGCGGGCGCTAGGTAGAGGCCGACAAGCACCAACGCGGCGATGGCCAGGATCTTGAGCACCATGAGGCCGCTCTGGACGTTGCTGCCCGACCGCACACCGAGGCAGTTGATCAGCGTGAGCCCCCCTAAAACACAGACCGCGACAGCGCTCTCGGAAATGGGGAGCTGGACCAGGTTCCCGAAATAGCGTGCGAAGGTGATCGCGACCGCCGCCATCCCGCCCGATTGGATCACCAGCAGCAACGCCCAGCCGTAGAGGAAGGCGGGCATCGGGCCGTAGGCGTCGCGGAGGTAGGCATATTGCCCCCCGACATCGGGCCGGCGCGCCGCAAGCTCGGCATAAACGAACGCCGCGGCGAGCGCGACGAGGCCGCCGAGCACCCAGACGCCGACGACCAGGAACTCGGTATCGACATGCCGCGCGACCTCGGCCGGTGTGACGAAAATCCCCGAACCGATGATCCCGCCCATGACCAGCATGGTCGCGTCGAACGAGCCGAGGCGGCGGACGAGGCCGTGTGGTCCGGGGTCGGCGGGGCGAGAAGCGCTCAAGTCAGACTTGCCGGACTGCGCGCTGCGACGACATGCCGGATCATCACATCAGCGCGAACCGTCCGCAAGCCGCAGTCAGCCTGTGAGTTCGTCCAGAAAGTCGTCGATTGCCGCGGTCGCCGCAGGCTCATCGAGTATCGGTGCGTGGCCAACCCCCGGCACGACCGCGAATTTCGCCCGCAGTGCGACGGCCCTCATTTTTTCGAAGACCTCGGCGCTCAGAAGCTCGCTGATCGCGCCGCGGACCACCAGCAGCGGCTTCTGCGCCAAGGCGACAAAGAGCGGCCACAAGTCGACCTTAGGGGTCGGCGCGCCCTTGAACACATTCGCAATGGCCGCGTCGTAATCGAAAACGACTGCGCCATCGTCCTCGCGGCAGTTGCGGCGGGCCATCGCCAGCCAATCGTCACGCGCATAGCCAGGGTAGGCGGCGCCCTGGTGCCTCGCGAGCGCCTCCGCGGCGTCGTCCCAGCTGGCGAAGCGCTCACCCTTACCAACGTAGCTCTGGATGCGATCGAGCCCGGCCTGAGTGAGTTTCGGTCCGACATCGTTGAGGATCGAGGCGGCGATGCGCTGCGGCGCCGTGACCGCGATCGCCATCGTCACCAGCCCACCCAGCGACGTGCCGACGAAAATCGCCTGGGCAATGGCGAGCTGGTCGAGCAGCTGGATCACGTCACCGGCGTAGGCGAGCGGCGTGTAGCGGGCCGGCAGCGGGTCGCGGTCGCTGTCGCCGCGCCCACGGAAATCGAGCGCAATGACTCGGAAGCGCGGTGAATAGCGCTCTGCGAACGCCTCGAAATCGCGCGCGTTGCGCGTGAGGCCGTGAAGACAGAGGAGCGGCGGTCGATCGTCGCTGCCTGGATAGTCGCGAAAGTGAAGGCGGAGGCCGTCGGCGACGACGACGTAGCCGTCGCGATATCGCGGCTCAGCCACGCGGCGTCAGGTCGCTCGGCGGCGCAAGGCCCTCGCCCACGGTCCTGTCATCCGGCCGCGGCTCGCCATAGGCGACCTTGACCGGCACGAAGCCCGACCAGACGCCGTCCGGGCCCGTCTCGGTCGAAACGCTGCTGTTCACTTTGCCGACCGCTTCGTCGATCGGAACGACGACTATCATCGTGCCGCCGAGGTAGCCGTCAGGCAGCGGCGGGAGCACGGCGGTGCGGCTCTTGCCGACCAGCGATTCGAAAACGTGGGTCATGATCGCCTGCTTCTCCGCTTCGTCCTCGACCGTCCGGCCGCGGCCGTAGACCGTCGCCGAGCGGTACAGCATCGAATGGTCTTCGATGCGCCGGCACACCGCCATGGCGTCGATGATCATGACGTTGATGCAGGCTTCGGCGCCGTTGGCGATGGCATTGAGCAAGCGGTTGGTGGCGAGACCATGGAGAATGAGGTCGCTGCCGATCCGGGCGTGGATCATCGGCTGGACGTGGGGAGCGCCATCGATCGCCACCGCGACCGAGGCAATCAGCGCCTCGTCGAAGATCGCGTGGATCGTCTCGGCGTCGTAGGTTGCACGCTTGGCCCGGCGCCGCATCGTGGTGCGTGTCGTGCGCGGATATTGGTCAACCATGCGCGGGCTACAGCAGATCAGGCGGCCTGAAGAAAGGCCTCCGGTGTCAGATCCTCGGTCGCCAGCGCCCGCTGGACCGTCGGCCGCTCCACGATGCGCTGGGCGAGCGCGGCCCAGCGCGGATAAGCGCTCATGTCGTTGCCGATGCGTCTGCCCCAACGGAAAAAGGTCAGCAGATAGGAATCGGCGGCGGTGAAGTGGCCGTCGACCGCCCAGCCGGTCCCAAGCAGGCCCTCGATTTCCGCAAAGTGGCCGCGAAGCGCTTCGTGGCCGCCGTCGACGATGGTCGGATACGCATCCGTGTCGGCGGTGAAGCGCTCGGGCCGCCACACCTGAGCGAAGGCGATATGGACCGTCGACGCGAACCAGCCGAGCAGCTCGTTGCATCGGGCGGCGGCGAGCGGATCGTCAAGCGGAACCGAACCCGCGGCGCCGAACCGCTGCGCGAGGTAATTCAGGATCGCGATGTTCTCGGTGATGATGCGACCATCAACCTCGAGCGCCGGCACACGGGCGTGCGGATTGATGCGCAGATACTGGGGCGTGCGATGGGCGCCTTCGGCGAGCACGACACGCTCGGCAGTGTAGGGCGCCGCCGCTTCCTCGAGGGCCACGTGAGCGACGAGCGAGCACGCGCCCGGCGAATAATAAAGGATCATTGGCGTTCCCTTCCCGCCTTCGTCAGTGCGGAATTGCGGGCGCCGTCGCCAGTCAGTTCACCTCAAGATTCGATTGAATGTATCTCATCGGTGAAAAGCGCGGCGACCGCTTCAACGAACGGCAGCACCACGGGCAGCTTGGTGGAGCTTGGATTCCACACCGCCCAATAGCTGTATTCGGCCGGCACCTCGCGCTCGAACAGGCGGACGAGGCGGCCGCTGCGAAGGTCGTCGACAACCAGCCGCCCGCGGGCCAGGGCAATGCCGTGACCCGCGGCGGCAGCCTCCACCGCGAGCGCGCTGTCGTCGATGTAGAGCGCGTTGCCGGAACGCGACGGGTCGGGCGCGGCAGGATCAAGCCACAATCGCCAGCTGCTTTCCGGGTGGTGGATCAGGACATGGTCGGCAAGCTCCGTCTGGTCGCGCGGCCACTCGCCACGGTTGTAGGTTCGGCTGACGACCGGGAACAGCATCTCGTCGCCGAGGAAGCGCGTCTGGACCCCTCGCCATCCCCCCGGCCCGAAGCGAATGGCAAGGTCGATGTCGCGGTCGAGATCGGCCAGCGCGGTCGTGCAACGAAGATCGAGCATCATGCCCGGCGCCGCGGCCTGCAACCGGGACAGCACCGGCAGGAACAGGCGCTCGGCGATCGACGCCAGGGTCGAAATGACCAGCCGGTCGCGCGCCCGCCACGGCGCCGTGTCGAAGGCATCGGCGAGCAAGCCGAGGCTGAGGCGGACGCGCGCGGCGAGCGTCCGCCCGGCCGCCGTCAGCGCGACCGCGCGGCCTTCGCGAGTGAACAATTGCTGATCGAGCCTTTGCTCAAGCGCCTTGATCGCGTGACTGATCGCGCCTGGCGTTAGGTTGAGCTCGTCGGCGGCCCGAGTGAAGCTGGCATGGCGCGCCGCTGCCTCGAACGCCGCGATCGACCGCAGTGACGGGGGACGGACGGCCACCAAGGCCAGATGGCGGAATGATGAACTTCGTTCAACCAAAACGTGAGCATGTTCCGCTTTCCGCGACGCCCGGGTCGAGGCAGTTCGGAGCGATGCAAATTCAGGGCTACGATCATGTCGGCATCCGTGTCAGCGACCGCCAGCGCGCGCTGGAGTTTTATGCCAAGCTCGGCTTCACGCTCGACCCCGAGTTCAGCAATGAGCGGGCAGCGGAAATTCTCGCGGCGGATGGAACGCGCATCAACCTCATCTTCAACGGGGTCGCTCAGTCCATGGCGCACAACGTGTTGCTCGACGAGCCGGTCAAGCTGCCCGGCTACACGCACGCCGCGTTCATCGTCGATCGGCTCGACGACCTCCTCGCCTGGGCCGCGCGCGAAGAGGTCGCGGTGACCGAAGGCCCCGTCGATTGGGACCGGCGGATGACCTGCTTCATTCGCGATCCCGACGGAAATGTGCTGGAGTTCAACGAGCTGAAGTCGCCCGCGCCACGCCAATGAAGGGACGCCCATGTCATTGCAGCTGTGGTTCGCTTACGCGCTGATCCTGTTCCTCTTCTCGATCACTCCCGGTCCGGCGGTGATCCTCGCCTCGAGCCGCGGCGCCGCCCGCGGTTTCGCCAGCGGGATGGCGGTGGTGGTCGGGATCATGCTCGGCAACATGGTCTATATGGGATTGTCCGCCTTCGGCCTCGGGGCGATCGTGCTCCGCTCCGAGCGGCTGTTCCTGGCGATCAAATATGCCGGCGCCGCGTACCTGCTGTTCGTCGGCCTGCGGGCGCTGCGCGACGCGTGGCGCAACGCGCCGGACGCGGCCGTGCCGAAGCCCTGGACGCACCCTATCTGGCAGGGCGTCAGCAACCAGCTCGCGAACCCGAAGGCGATTCTCTATTATTCGGCGATCCTGCCCCAGTTCGTCGATTACCGCTCGGCATCGTTCGTCGGGACGATCCTGCTGCTTGCGGCCACCGAATGGTTGGTCGAGGTCCCGGTGCTTGCCGCTTATGTCGCGCTGGCGGCGAACGCGAGGCGCATCGCTTTCCGCCGCCCGTCGCGAATGCCGCAGGTCGCTTCGGGGCTGGCGCTGGTAGGGGTTGGCGCGTCGGTTGCGATCGGCTCCAACCGCTGAACGCTCTGACCGGGAGGGACGATGGATCCGCTGGATGATGAAGTTGGCCCGGCATTGGACCGGGTCCAACGCTACTCGCTCTCCCACCTCGCGGCGCTGGGAGAATCTCGGGCGGCGACGAATCCACGGTCCCGGGACCCGCTCGGCCTTCCCGCCGCCGGAACCGGCGCGCTCGCGGCGATCGACGAACTGATCGCGCGGTACGGCGATGAATTCTCGGGGAGCCCGGGCCCGCGTTACTGGGGCTTCGTCAACGGCGGCGTCACTCCCGCCGCGCTCGCCGGCGACTGGCTCGCCTCGGCGATCGACCAGAATGCGCAGCTCAACGGCGACGGCGCGGCGGCGTTCATCGAATATGAAACGCTCGGCATGTTGCGCACGCTGTTCGGCCTGCCCGAAACATTCCACGGCGTGTTCGTCACCGGCGGGACGATGGCGAACCATGTCGGGCTCGGGATCGCACTGCAGCGCCTCGGCGCGAGGCGTGGCATCGATGCCAGCCAGCATGGCGTCGCTGCGCTGGGTGAGGTGCGGATCGTTACCGGCGAGAGTCATTCGAGCATCGCCAAATCGGCCGCCATGCTCGGGCTTGGACGCGACGCGGTTACGCAAGTGCCGCGTCTCGACGGGCGCGAGGCGGTCGATCCGCGCGCCATGGCCGAGGTCCTGCAGGCCCATCGGGATGCCGCGCTGATCATCGTTGCCAATGCCGGCACCGTCCTGACCGGGGATTTCGACGACATCGGCGCGCTGGCCGACCTCGCCGAGCGGTTCGGCGCGCATCTCCACGTCGACGGCGCGTTCGGCGCCTTCGCGGCTTGCTCGCCGGCGCATCGGCACCTCGTCGAGGGGATGGAGCGCGGCGACACGGTCGCCTCGGACGGACACAAGTTCCTGAACGTGCCGTTCGACAGCGGCTTCGTCTTCGCCCGTGCGCTCGAGCCGCAGATCGAGATGTTCAAGAATGTCTCGAGCTATCAGGCGCCGCCACGCCTCGACCCGCAGCATCTGATCCACCTGAGCCCGCAGAATTCGCGCCGGCTACGCGCCCTTCCCGCCTGGATCAGTCTGCGCGCCTATGGCGCCGGCGGATATCGCGCGATCGTCGAGCGCTGCTGCGGCCTTGCCGCGGCGCTGGGCGAGCGGATTGCGGCGGCCGACGGGTTCCGCCTGCTTGCGCCGGTGCGCTACAACGTCGTCGCTTTCCAGCTCGTTCGGCCAGATGGCGAAGGAGCAAGCGCGGACGAGACCGGTGCATTTCTCGACCGGATCCGCGACGACGGGCGCGTGTTCGTCACGCCCGGCAACCTTCGCGGCACGCCCTGCGTCCGCCTGGCGATGGTCAATTGGAGCACGACCGACCGCGACATCGATATCGCCATGTCGGCCTTCGAAGATTGCTGGGCGCGTCAGGACGCCGGAAGCTCGGTGAAGACATAGACATGCTGCCCATCGCGCGTCGTTAAAGTGCGCTTGCCCGCCGCATCCTTGCCGACCACGAAGTCGAGGTCCTGGAAGCCCGGCTCGATCGTCACCAGGGATTCGGTCTTGTCGTCATTGTGGCGAACAGCGACGTCGCCCGACCAGGCCGGCGCGATCAGCCGCACCGCGTCGCCTTTCCGCGTCACGGTGAGCGTGCCGAGGTCGGCGTTGCGGTAGGATTGGGCAAGACCCGACGCGATCGGCGCCGGGACCGGATTGACGAGCTTGCTTCGCCATTGCGCTTCTTCGGCGTCGGTGCGCTTCACCTGAGCGTCGACGTCCGCGACGGCTTCGGGCTTGCCGTCGTAGAGCAATTCCAGAAGGCGGCGCATGAACGGCCGCCGCATCGCCGGCCCATTGTCCGCATTGGTGAGCAGAACCGCGCCGACCTGCGCCGAAGGAATGGCGTACATGTCGCTGTGGTAGCCCTCGAGGTCACCGCCGTGATGGATCACCGGCACGCCCCACGTCGAATCCTCCATCAGCCCCATGCCGTAATATTGGTCCTCACCGATCGGCACCGTGCGTTCGCGACGGGCGAGGAGGTTGGCCGGCGACATCATCGCTTTGCCATTGGCAAGCCTGCCCTCGCTCAACTCGTTCTCGATGTAGAGGATCATGTCATGCGGGCTCGACCATGCGCCCCCGGCCGGACGGAACGGCAGGAACGCATAGTTCACGTCTTGTGAGGTGACCGCGACATTGCCGTGAACGTCATTGCTGTGCGGGCTCGCGTGATCGCCTTTCTGCCCCTCCTCCATCGACAGCGTCGTGTCGTGCATGCCGAGGGGGTCGAAGATCACTTCCTGCATGGATTGATCGAACGCGCGACCAAGCTCCAGGTCAGGGTGGAGGAGATGCGCACCAATGTAGCCGGCCGCCGACGCCATCAGATTGTTGTACTGGAACGTCTCGCCGAAGCCGCTGGTCGGCTCGGTCCCGGCCAGGATCTTGAACGTCTCCGACGCCGGCGTGTTGCGGGTGGTGTTGAACACCATCTCAAAATCCTTGCGCGGCAATCCGGTGCACGCGCAGACCAGGTGCTTGATGAGGACGCTGCGCGTCGTCTGGTCGCTGCCAAGCCGGAATTGCGGGTAAACCTGGATCACCGGCTCGTCCCAGCGAAGTTTGCCCTCGTCGACTAGCTTCGCGAGCAGGAGCGTTGCCATGCTCTTGGTGTTCGATGCGATCATGAACTTCGTATGCGCATCGATCGGCTCGGGCTTGCCGATCTCGCGGACGCCGACCCCGCCTTCGTAAACGATTTTGCCGTGATCGATCAGCGCCAGGCCGACGCCGGGCACTTTAAGGCCAGTCGCCGCGGACCGGACAAAGTCGATCAACTGGGCAACGCGCGCCTCGTCGAGCGGATGCGCCGTGCGGCCGGTGAACATCTCCCTCTGGTACCCGGCTGGACGCATGCTCTGGAGCACGAGGTTGACCGCCGCCGCACGCTTCTCGGACGTTGCCTCGCTGCCGTCGATGATCGCCACCGTCCACGACTTGCCGAAGCGCCGGGCAACGCTCGAGATCGCCAGATGCTCGTTGGGAGACGTTTCATAGTCGATGACGGTCGATTGTTCCCAACCGTTGCGGCCAGGCCGCTCGGTCGCCAGCTTGAAGGGATGAATGCCCTGCGGCCTATAGGCCTTCCAGGCCGCGTCAGCGGCCGCCTTTCCATCGGCCGCGGGGCCGACCTCGACGAGGGCGATCGCGAAGTTGCTTTCGGGCGCCGTCAAAACGGTCACGTCCCCCGAGGGATGCGCCTGTTGCCACGCCGGCGGCATCGTGAAGGTCGTCTTCGGGGCCGGAGCTGCCGCCACCGGCGGCTCAGTGGCAAATGATGGCGACAGCGGGACCAAGGCAAAGGCGCAGGACGCGAGAAATAGACCGGCTGCTTTCATGACGAATCGCCCCCAAGTGGCGAGAAGGCTGCGGCATTTCCCAAGCAACCGCAACTGGTTCTGCTCGCCCGGATGTTCGCAGCGCTTGAGGATTTCGCGATGCGAGCTAGGTTCGACGTCGGGGTTGATAGGGGACTTTCGATGAACCAGGCGACTTTGCGCTACGGCATCCCGTTGGTGGTGCTGGCGACGCTGGCAGCGCTGCTGGTGGCAATGCACAGCGCGAGCCAGATGTTGCTGACGCCTCCGTCCGGCGGATTCATCGGGATCACGATGCTGATCTGTGCCGCAATTGCCTTTTACGCGGCGTATATGCTGGCAGGTGACTTGCCGTCCCGCCTCGCTCGCCGGCTGATCGTGATCGGGGTCATGGCCTTTGCGTTCTACGCGGGAGGAGAGACGTCTCGCGGTCTCTACGCGATCAACGCCTTCGGAAATGGGCCGGCAACGGTCGCCAAAGAGCCGTGGATGACCATCAATGGCCACGGCAGCTCCATCACCCTGACGAACGCCGCTCGTCGCAAGTCGATTACGCTTCCGGCAACGGCCGACGCGGCGCTCGCCGCAAGGCCAGGGAATTGCGTGAACGTGGAGGTCGAACGTTCGGCCTCTGGCGCTGAACGGATCGCCAAGTCCCGGGGCGCCATCCAGGCGACTGACATTTCGGTCTGCTGATCCTCTTGCAAGGCCGGCAATAACCACTATATCGGCCCAATCCAACAAATAGACGGCTCCGCCGCACGGTGACGTGCGCGCCGGGGCTTTTCCCGTCCTCTCCGGGACAGGGCCCGAACCGGCGCACGGGCTCCACGCATTGGAGAGGAAAATCGGGAGGCAGCGCTCCACGACAACTCTCGGCCGTGGCCGAGGACCATTTGCGGGGCGCCACAGGTGCGTCCCCGCGCAGCGCAGGGAACACCATGGCGACCAAAGCGATCGAGGCACCGGCCAAGCGGCAAACCCACACTGCCGCCGCTCGGCGAATCCGCAAGATCTTCGGCAACATCCACGAAATCTCCGAGATGCCGAACCTCATCGAGGTTCAGCGCGAGAGCTACGAGCAGTTCCTCCGCTCGGACCCCGCGACCGGCTATGTGTCGGGCCTCGAGAAGACCCTTCGCTCGGTATTCCCGATCGTCGATTTCGCCGGAACGGCGCACCTCGATTTCGACCATTACGAGCTGGAGCATCCCAAGTACGACACCGACGAGTGCCGCCAGCGCGGCCTCACCTATGCCGCGCCGATGCGCGTCACGCTGCGCCTGACCACCTTCGAGATCGACCCAGAGACCGAGGCCAAGTCGGTCATCGATATCAAGGAGCAGGACGTATACATGGGCGACATGCCGCTCATGACCATGAACGGCACCTTCATCATCAACGGCACCGAGCGCGTCATCGTCAGCCAGATGCACCGCTCGCCGGGCGTCCTATTCGACCATGACCGCGGCAAGACCCATTCTTCGGGCAAATATTTGTTCGCCGCGCGGGTCATCCCGTACCGCGGCAGCTGGCTCGACTTCGAGTTCGACGCCAAGGACATCGTCAACGTCCGCATCGACCGCAAGCGCAAGCTGCCGGTGACCGCGTTGCTTCACGCCCTCGGCATGCCGAGCGAGGAGATCCTCAACACCTTCTACAAGCGCGTAACCTACACGCGCGGCAAGAACGGCTGGCAGATCCCGTACAGCGCCGAAGCCTGGCGCGGCCAGAAGCCGATGCACGAAGTGGTCGATGCCGACAGCGGCGAGATCATCTTCAAGCTGGGCGAGAAGATCACTCCGCGCCGCGCCAACCAGGCAGGCAAGGACGGGGTCAAGAACGTTCTCATCCCGACCGAGGAAATCTTCGGGCGCTACTCGGCGTACGACCTCATCAACGAAAAGACCGGCGAGATTTATATCGAGGCCGGCGACGAGGTGACGCCGGAGAACCTGGCCAAGCTCGACGACGCCAAGACCAACAAGCTCGAGCTGCTCGACATCGACTACGTCAACACCGGCCCGTGGATCCGCAACACGCTCAAGGCCGACAAGAGCGAGGACGGCGACAGCGCGCTGGCCGACATCTACCGCGTCATGCGCCCCGGCGAGCCGCCGACGCGCGAGACCGCCGATGCCCTGTTTTACGGCCTCTTCTTCGACCCCGAGCGCTACGATCTTTCGGCGGTCGGCCGCGTCAAGCTCAACATGCGCCTTGGCCTCGATGCCGAGGACACCGTCACGACCCTGCGCAAGGAAGACATCCTCGCGGTCGTCCAGGAGCTGGTGAACCTCAAGGACGGCAAGGGTGAGATCGACGACATCGACAATCTCGCCAACCGCCGCGTCCGCTCGGTCGGCGAGCTGCTTGAGAACCAGTATCGCGTCGGGCTGCTGCGCATGGAGCGCGCGGTTAAGGAGCGCATGTCGAGCGTCGACGTGTCGACCGTGATGCCGAACGATCTGATCAACGCCAAGCCGGCGGTCGCCGCGGTCCGCGAGTTCTTCGGCTCCTCGCAGCTGTCGCAGTTCATGGACCAGACCAACCCGCTGTCGGAAGTGACCCACAAGCGTCGCGTTTCGGCGCTCGGGCCCGGCGGCCTGACCCGCGAGCGCGCGGGTTTCGAGGTCCGCGACGTCCACCCGACCCACTATGGCCGGATTTGTCCGATCGAGACGCCGGAAGGCCCGAACATCGGCCTCATCAACAGCCTTGCGAGCTTCAGCCGCGTCAACAAGTACGGTTTCATCGAGACGCCCTACCGCAAGGTCGTCGATGGCAAGGTGACCACGGACGTCGTCTATCTCTCGGCGATGGAAGAAGCGAAGCACACGATCGCCCAGGCGAACGCCGAGCTTACCAAGACCTTCACGTTCGCCGAGGAGATCATCTCGGCCCGCCGTAACGGCGAGTTCCTGATCGCCCCGCGCGAGCAGATCACGCTGATGGACGTCAGCCCCAAGCAGCTGGTGTCGGTCGCCGCCTCGCTCATTCCGTTCCTCGAGAACGATGACGCCAACCGCGCCCTGATGGGCTCGAACATGCAGCGTCAGGCAGTGCCGCTGCTGCAGGCGGAAGCGCCGCTGGTCGGCACCGGCATGGAGGAGACGGTCGCGCGCGATTCCGGCGCCGCCATCGCCGCCCGCCGCACCGGCATTGTCGATCAGGTCGACGCCGCGCGCATCGTCGTTCGTGCCACCGGCGACCTGAAGCCCGGCGAATCCGGCGTCGACATCTATACGCTGATGAAGTTCCAGCGCTCGAACCAAAACACCTGCATCAATCAGCGCCCGCTGGTGAAGGTCGGTGACACGGTCGAAGCCGGCGAGACGATCGCGGACGGCCCGTCGACCGAATATGGCGAGCTAGCGCTCGGCCGGAACGTGCTCGTCGCGTTCATGCCGTGGAACGGCTACAACTACGAGGACTCGATCCTGATCTCTGAGCGGATCGTCAAGGACGACGTCTTCACCTCGATCCACATCGAAGAGTTCGAGGTCATGGCCCGCGACACCAAGCTCGGGCCCGAGGACATCACCCGCGACATTCCCAACGTCGGCGAGGAAGCGCTGCGCAACCTCGACGAGGCGGGCATCGTCTACATCGGTGCCGAGGTCGAGCCGGGCGACATCCTGTGCGGCAAGATCACGCCGAAGGGCGAAAGCCCGATGACTCCGGAGGAGAAGCTCCTCCGCGCCATCTTCGGCGAAAAGGCCTCGGACGTGCGCGACACGTCGCTGCGCCTGCCGCCGGGCGTGGAGGGCACGGTCGTCGAGGTGCGCGTGTTCAACCGCCACGGCATCGACATCGATGACCGTACGCGGGCCATTCAGACCGAGGAGAAGGAGCGGCTCAAGAAGGACGCCGACGACGAGCGCGGAATCCTTAATCGCGCGACCTTCTCGCGTTTGAAGGAAATGCTGCTGAAGCAGGTCGCGACCGCGGCGCCCAAGGGCATCAAGAAGGGCTCGACCCTCGACGATGCGACGATCGAGGCCGCCGAGCGTCACGACTGGTGGAAGATCGCCGTCAAGGACGACAAGCGTCAGTCCAACATCGAGGCGCTCAAGGGCCAGTACGACGAGGCGATCGCGGTCATCAACCGGCGCTTCGAGGACCGGGTCGAGAAGCTTGAGCGTGGCGATGAGCTGCCGCCGGGCGTGCTCAAGATGGTCAAGGTGTTCGTCGCGGTGAAGCGCAAGCTTCAGCCGGGCGACAAGATGGCCGGGCGCCACGGCAACAAGGGCGTGATCAGCCGCATCCTGCCGATCGAGGACATGCCGTTCCTCGAGGACGGAACTCATGCGGACATCGTCCTCAATCCGCTCGGCGTGCCGAGCCGGATGAACGTCGGCCAGATCTTCGAAACACACCTCGGCTGGGCGTCGCGCGGCCTGGGTCGCCAGATCCAGGAAATGCTCGACGGCATGCACGAGCGCGGCAAGGATATCGGCGGCAAGGACGTCAAGGCGATCCGCGCGAAGCTGAAGGACATCTACGGCGACGGCTACGTCAAGGAACTCGACGCTCGGGACGATGAAGCAATCATCGACCTCGCGTCGAACCTCACCGCCGGCGTTCCGATGGGCACTCCGGTGTTCGACGGCGCGCGCGAGCCCGATGTCAGCGCGATGCTGGAGAAGGCGGGGCTCGACACGTCGGGCCAGGTCGTCCTGTTCGACGGCCGCACCGGCAACCCGTTCGATCGCAAGGTGACCGTGGGCTACATCTACATGCTGAAGCTCCACCACCTCGTGGACGACAAGATCCACGCCCGCTCGATCGGCCCGTACAGCCTGGTCACCCAGCAGCCGCTGGGCGGCAAGGCGCAGTTCGGCGGCCAGCGCTTCGGCGAGATGGAGGTGTGGGCGCTGCAAGCGTACGGCGCCGCCTACACGCTGCAGGAGATGCTGACGGTCAAGTCCGACGACGTCATCGGCCGGACCAAGGTCTACGAAGCGATCGTCAAGGGCGACGACACCTTCGAAGCGGGCATTCCCGAGAGCTTCAACGTGCTGGTCAAGGAAATGCGCTCGCTCGGCCTCAACGTCGAGCTGGACAGCATCGCGGACCCGGACGCCGAGCAGCCCGCCCTCGCCGCCGAATAATACAAGGATCAACCCAACCCCTCCCCCAAGCGGGAGGGGTCAGGAGCTAAAAATGAACGAACTGACGAACTTCGCAAACCCGATCGCCAAGCCTGAGACCTTCGACGAGATCCGCATCGGGATTGCGTCACCGGACAAGATCCGCAGCTGGTCCTTCGGCGAGATCAAGAAGCCGGAAACGATCAACTACCGCACGTTCAAGCCCGAGCGTGACGGCCTGTTCTGCGCGCGCATCTTCGGCCCGATCAAGGATTATGAGTGCCTGTGCGGCAAGTACAAGCGCATGAAGTACAAGGGCATCGTGTGCGAGAAGTGCGGCGTCGAGGTGACCGTCTCCAAGGTCCGCCGCGAGCGCATGGGCCATATCGAGCTCGCCGCCCCAGTCGCCCACATCTGGTTCCTGAAGAGCCTGCCGAGCCGCATCGGCCTGCTGCTCGACATGCAGCTCAAGCAGCTCGAGCGCGTGCTCTATTTCGAGAGCTACGTGGTGATCGAGCCGGGCCTGACCGCGCTCGAGAAGTACCAGCTGCTGACCGAGGATGAGCTACTCGCCGCGCAGGACGAATATGGCGAAGACGCCTTCTCCGCCGGGATCGGCGCCGAGGCCGTCAAGCACATGCTGATGGACCTCGACCTGGCGGGTGAGAAGGAAATTCTGCTCAAGGAGCTGGCGGAGACCAAGTCGGAGCTGAAGCCCAAGAAAATCATCAAGCGCCTCAAGGTCGTCGAGAGCTTCCTCGAGTCCGGCAATCGGCCCGAGTGGATGATCCTGGAAGTCGTCCCGGTCATTCCGCCCGAGTTGCGCCCGCTGGTGCCGCTGGACGGCGGCCGCTTCGCGACGTCGGACCTCAACGACCTCTATCGCCGCGTCATCAACCGCAACAACCGCCTGAAGCGGCTGATGGAGCTGCGCGCGCCGGACATCATCGTCCGCAACGAAAAGCGCATGCTCCAGGAAGCGGTCGACGCCTTGTTCGACAACGGCCGCCGCGGCCGCACCATCACCGGCGCCAACAAGCGACCTCTGAAGTCGCTGTCCGACATGCTCAAGGGCAAGCAGGGCCGATTCCGCCAGAACCTGCTCGGCAAGCGCGTCGACTATTCCGGCCGCTCGGTCATCGTCACCGGTCCGGAGCTGAAGCTCCACCAGTGCGGCCTGCCCAAGAAAATGGCCCTAGAGCTGTTCAAGCCGTTCATCTACTCGCGCCTCGACGCCAAGGGCCTCAGCATGACGCTGAAGCAGGCGAAGAAGTGGGTCGAGAAGGAGCGCAAGGAAGTCTGGGACATCCTCGATGAGGTGATCCGCGAGCATCCGGTGCTCCTGAACCGCGCGCCGACGCTCCACCGCCTCGGCATCCAGGCGTTCGAGCCGGTGCTGATCGAGGGCAAGGCGATCCAGCTTCACCCGCTGGTCTGCGCCGCGTTCAACGCGGACTTCGACGGCGATCAGATGGCGGTCCACGTGCCGCTGAGCCTCGAAGCGCAGCTTGAAGCGCGCGTGCTGATGATGTCGACCAACAACATCCTCTCGCCCGCCAACGGCAAGCCGATCATCGTGCCGTCGCAGGACATGGTGCTGGGCCTCTATTACCTCTCGATCGAGAAAGAGGGCGAACCGGGCGAGGGGATGATGCTGTCCGACATGGCCGAGGTCCACCAGGCCCTCGCCGCCGGCGCAGTCACGCTGCATTCGAAAATCATCAGTCGGGTTCCCCAGACCAATGAGGCGGGCGAACAGGAAATGAAGCGGTTCGAGACGACCGCGGGCCGCATGCTGCTCGCCGAGACTCTACCCAAGAGCCACAAGGTTCCGTTTGAGACCGTCAACCGGCTGCTGACCAAGAAGGAAATCGGCGACGTCATCGACATCGTCTATCGCCACACGGGGCAAAAGGAGACGGTGCTGTTCGCCGACGCCATCATGGCGCTCGGCTTCCGTCACGCGTTCGCCGCCGGCATTTCCTTCGGCAAGGACGACATGGTCATCCCGGCCGCCAAGGAAGGGCTCGTCGAAGAGACGCGCGCGCTGGTGAAGGATTACGAGCAGCAGTACCAAGACGGCCTGATCACCCAGCAGGAAAAGTACAACAAGGTGATCGACGCCTGGTCGCGTTGCGGCGACCAGGTCGCCACCGCGATGATGAAGGAAATCTCGGCCACTCCGAAGCAGGACGACGGCCGCGAAGCTCCGGTCAACTCGATCTACATGATGGCGCACTCCGGCGCCCGTGGCAGCCAGGCACAGATCAAGCAGCTCGCCGGCATGCGCGGCCTGATGGCCAAGCCGTCGGGCGAGATCATCGAGACGCCGATCATCTCGAACTTCAAGGAGGGCCTGACCGTCCTTGAGTACTTCAACTCTACCCACGGTGCTCGCAAGGGTCTTGCCGACACCGCGCTCAAGACGGCGAACTCGGGCTACCTGACCCGCCGTCTCGTCGACGTGTCGCAGGACGCGGTGATCATCGAGGATGATTGCGGTACCGACCGCGCGCTCGAGATGCGGGCAATCGTCCAGGGCGGCGCGACCATCGCGTCGCTCGGCGACCGCGTGCTTGGCCGCACCACCGCCGAGGACATCGTCGATCCCAAGACCAGCGACGTCATCATCCCCGAAGGGGCTTTGCTCGACGAGGCGATGGTCCTGAAGATCGAGGAGATCGGTCTGCAGGGCGTGAGGATCCGCTCGCCGTTGGTCTGCGCCTCCAAGCAGGGCGTTTGCGCCAAGTGCTACGGGCGCGATCTCGCCCGCGGCACGCCGGTCAACATCGGCGAGGCGGTCGGCGTGATCGCCGCCCAGTCGATTGGCGAGCCGGGCACCCAGCTGACGATGCGGACCTTCCACATCGGCGGCGCCGCGCAGCTCAACGAGCAGTCGAACCTCGAATCGCCGGTCGACGGCACCATCGAGTTTCGTGACATGCCGACGATCGTCGACCCGCGCGGACGGCATTTGTCGCTGTCGCGCTCGGGCGAGATCGCGATCCTCGACATGGACGGGCGCGAGCTGTCGACGCACCGCGTGCCGTTCGGCGCGCACCTGCTGTGCGAGAGCGGACACATCGTCAGCCGCGGCGACCGCATCGCAGAGTGGGACCCGTCGTTCAGCCCGGTGATCACCGAAAAGGCCGGTACCGTGAAGTACCAGGACCTGATCGAGAACCGGACGATGACTGAGGTGGTCGACGAATCGACCGGCATCACGCAGCGCGTGGTTACCGACGACACGGGCAGCAAGTCGAAGAAGGAGGCGCTGCACCCGCGGCTCACCCTGACCGGCGCCAAGGCAAAGGAAGCAGGCGTCTATCGCCTGGCAGCCGGAGCCATCGTTGCGGTCGAGGACGGGCAGTCCGTCGAAGCCGGCGAAGTGCTGGCGCGCATGCCGCGCGAAGCGGCGCGTACCCGCGACATCACCGGCGGTCTGCCCCGCGTTGCCGAGCTGTTCGAGGCGCGCAAGCCCAAGGAGAATGCGATCATCGCCAAGGTGAGCGGCAAGGTCACCTTCATGCGCGACTACAAGGCCAAGCGGAAGATCGCGATCGTCCCCGACGACGGTTCGGAGCCGGTCGAGTATCTGGTGCCGAAGTCGAAGCTGATCGAGGTCCAGGAAGGCGATTACATCAAGCGCGGCGAAAATCTTGTCGGCGGTTCACCCGATCCGCACGACATCCTTGAAGTGCTCGGGATTGTCGCGCTCGCGGAATATCTCGTGAGCGAGATCCAGGAGGTCTATCGGCTGCAGGGCGTGAAGATCAACGACAAGCACATCGAAGTGATCGTTCGCCAGATGCTGCAGAAGGTCGAGATCACCGATAGCGGCGACACCACGCTGCTGCCGGGCGAGCAGGTCGATCGCGAGGAAATGGATGAGATCAACTCCGCCCTAGAGAAGAAGCAGAAGAAGGCCGAAGGCAAGCCAGTGCTCCTGGGCATCACCAAGGCGAGCCTGCAGACCCGCAGCTTCATCTCCGCGGCCTCGTTCCAGGAGACCACGCGCGTCCTCACCGAAGCCGCCGTCCAGGGCAAGGTCGACAACCTTCAGGGTCTCAAGGAGAACGTGATCGTCGGACGCCTCATCCCGGCCGGCACCGGCGCCGGCATGAACCGCCTGCGCGTCGCCGCCTCGTCCCGCGATACGGCCCTGCGCGCAGCGCAGCGCCGGATGCAGGAAGCGTTGATCGCGCCGGACTCGGCGG
This sequence comes from Sphingomonas sp. URHD0057, assembly GCF_000620665.1. Classification (GTDB taxonomy): domain Bacteria; phylum Pseudomonadota; class Alphaproteobacteria; order Sphingomonadales; family Sphingomonadaceae; genus Sphingomicrobium. The sequence continues at coordinate 314,456 of NZ_JIAU01000006.1, forward strand.
AAGAGCTGCGTGCGGCCGAGAACGCGCGTTCGCCGCGGGACAACACCGGCACCGGTGATGATCCGCTCGGCGAGGTCGTGCCCAGCGGCCACGGTCTCGATGCCGACGCCGGAGACTATCTGCAGAAGTAGTTCCGGCAGAGAGCGCAAACAAAAACCCCGCCGGAGCGATCCGGCGGGGTTCTTTTTTGGCTAGACTAGCGGATCAGCAGCGGCCGCCGTGCATCGCATTTTCCGTGCAGGTCGCGGCCGAATTGACGTCACTCGCCGCGCCGCGGACGGTGTTACAGGCGGCGATCCCGAGAGAGCCGCCAATCAAGAGCACCGTCACCAACTTCCGAACCATGATCGTTCCTCCATTCTGGATACGGAACGATCATGGCTAGCGGAAGCATTTTGTCTAGCGGCTTAACAGCTCTTGGTGCCGTTGATCGCGTTTTCGGTGCAATTCGCGACCGAGTTGACATCGCGAGCCGCGCCGCGAACGGTGTTGCACGCCGCCATCGCGAGCGCGGCGCCAATCAGGCCGACAGTCAGAACCTTCTGGAACATTGTTGTTCTCCTTTACGTGACGGCTGAAACTAACGCGGACGCACAGGAACGGGTCCATTCCGCCAGCGTTATTTTGTCCTCGCGCGATGGAGTGTGTGATGCGCAAGGCGATCCTGTCACTGCTGTTGCTGCTTCCGGCCTGTGCAACCAGCACGACCGGAGTCCATCCGCTGCGCCCCCTCGAAATCCCCACCGCGCCTTATCAGGCATTCGTCACGGCGGCACTGCCGGGAAGCTTGCTGTACGAAGGCAATTGCCTGCTGTTCCGGGACGAAGCGACCAAGTCCTATCTGATGCCGGTATGGCCGATCGGGAGCAGCTTCAACGGGACCGCCATCCTCGTTCACCAGCCCGGCAAGACCGATCAGCGGATCATGATCGCCGAGGAATTCCTGATGGAAGGTCAGCCGCTGCAATGGTCGGCGCTCAGCGGGGCGGCTTATGCGCCGTTCCTCCAGCAATGCGGGGTGCAGCCCTTTTTCGTGAGCTCGGTGCGCCCGGCGAACTGAGCTACACCGCGACCGGGGCCGCGATGTGCGGATGCGGGTCGTAGTTTTCGACGACGAAATCCTCAGCCTCGTAATCGAACAGGCCCTGCCCGCGGTCCTTGATCACCAGGCGCGGCAGCGGGCGGAACTCGCGGGTTAGTTGCAAGCGCGCCTGCTCGAGATGGTTCGAGTAGAGGTGGCAATCGCCGCCGGTCCACACGAACACGCCGGGCTCGAGCCCGCATTCGCGGGCCAGCATGTGCGTCAGCAGCGCATATGAGGCGATATTGAAGGGCACGCCCAGGAACAGGTCGGCGCTGCGCTGGTAGAGCTGGAGATTGAGCCGGCCGGCGGCGACTTGCGTCTGGAACAGACAATGGCACGGAGCGAGTGCCATCCGGGCGATTTCGCCGGGGTTCCAGGCGGTGACGATCTGGCGCCGCGAATAGGGATCGCGCTTGATCAGCTGGACCAGGTTGGCGATCTGGTCGACGTGGTGCCCATCTCCCGTCTCCCAGTCGCGCCATTGCTTGCCGTAGACCGGTCCGAGATCCCCATTCTCGTCCGCCCATTCGTCCCAGATGCGAACATTGCGGTCCTTGAGCCAGGCGATGTTCGTGTCGCCGCGCAGGAACCACAACAGCTCGACGATGATCGAACGCAGATGCAGCTTCTTGGTCGTGAGCAGAGGGAAGCCGTCGGCGAGGTCAAACCGCATTTGCGCGCCGAACCATGACAAGGTGCCCGTTCCGGTGCGGTCCTCCTGCGCAATCCCTTGGTCGAGGATCCGCTGCATCAGCTCGAGATATTGGCGCATCGCGAGGACACACTAGTCAGACCCAATTCGGAGTAAAAGGGCCGCAGTTGCTCCGTTTCGGAGAAAGTTCGGTTCAATATCGATGCGGTTCAAGTGGCGGGACGCGCTCCGCGCCCTAGGGTCCAGGCATGCGTTATCAGCGTGCCGAAACCCCGCTGAAGCTCGACGGCCTGGCCGCGGCGCAGTCCTTCTTCGCCGGCTGCCTCGCCCAGGGCGATCCCGCACGGGAGGAATTGTGGGTCGCGCATACCGACGAGCGCGCCCGATGCATCCACGTTTCGCGCCATCAAGGCGATGAGTCCGGGGGCAGCTTCCCGCTCAAAGCCATTATCGCCGACGCCGTAACGCACGGCAGCTCCGGCATCGTGCTGGCGCACAATCATCCGAGCGGGGACGCGCGGCCGAGCGATTCCGACTGCCGGGTCACGCGCCGCCTCGCGATCGCGGCCGAAGCCCTCGACTGTGCGATCCTCGATCATCTGGTATTCGCCGGCGATCAGTACACCAGCTTCCGCGAAATGGGCCTGCTCTAGCCGTCGCAGGCCTTGATCTGCGCCGGCGCCGGACGCGGGCGCGCAAGGCGGAAGGCCATGAAATAATCGTCGCCGCCTGGCAGCGGCTTGAACTTGACCGGATCGAGACCGAGCGCGGCAAACTCGCATTTGAGCTGCTGTGGCGGGATGCCGTGATGCTTCACCGCGCGGTTGGAGTCGACGACGATCGCCAGGCCGTCCGGCTTCAGGCCCTCGCGCAAATGCCACAGGAAGGCATAGGGCGACTGCACCTCGTGATACATGTGGACCAGAAACGCCCGGTCGAACGACTGGCCGGGGAGCATCGGATTGTCCGGGGTGCCGAGCTTGACGGCGACGTTGTCGAGGCTCTCGCGCTGGACCCGGTCGCTGAGCTCATCGCGCACGTCGGACATGATGTCTTCGGCCAGGACCCGGCCCTTGGGCCCGACGACGCGCGCCAGCCGGACCGTGTAATAGCCCTCCCCCGCCCCGACGTCGGCGACCGACATGCCCGGCGTAACCCCGGCCAGCTGCATGACGTCCTCGGCCTCGCCGAGACGGTCGCGCGCATCCTCGGTCGAGAAGGAATCGCCGACGATCGGCGCGACGTCGCGGTGGGCATTCGGGAACGGCGGATCGCTCGGCTGTGCCCGGCACGAGCAAAGCAGGACCAGCGCCGCGGCCGATGCTGCCTTAGTCCACATCATCGTCCTCGACCTCGACGGTTTCGCCGGTCACCCATTGCGAGAGCGCCGCGGCCATGAAGCGATCGAGGTCGCCGTCGAGGACGTCGCTCGGCGCGGTCGACGTCACCCCGGTCCGCAGGTCCTTCACCAGCTGATAGGGCTGGAGCACGTAGGAGCGGATCTGGTGGCCCCAGCCGATGTCGCTTTTGGCGGCATTGGCGGCATTGGCTTCCGCTTCGCGCTTCTGCAGCTCGGCCTCGTAGAGCCGAGCCTTCAATTGTTTCATCGCCTCGGCGCGATTCTTGTGTTGCGAGCGCTGGTTCTGACACGCGACCACGATTCCGCTCGGGACGTGGGTAATACGCACCGCGCTGTCGGTGGTGTTGACGTGCTGCCCCCCGGCTCCCGAGGCGCGGTAGGTGTCGATCCTCAGGTCCGCCTCATTGACCTCGATGTCGATGTCGTCGTCGACCTCGGGATAGACCCACACGCTGGCGAAGCTCGTGTGGCGCCGGGCGTTCGCATCGTAGGGGCTGATGCGTACCAGTCGGTGCACGCCGCTCTCGGTCTTCAAATTGCCGTAGGCATTCTCGCCCTTGATCAGGATCGTCGCCGACTTGATCCCCGCCTGCTCGCCCGAATGATGGTCGATCAGCTCGACCTTGAAGCCATGGCGCTCGCCCCACCGGCTGTACATGCGCTGGAGCATACTCGCCCAGTCCTGGCTCTCGGTGCCGCCGGCGCCGGCGTTGACCTCGACGTAGGCGTTGTTGGCATCGGCTTCACCGGCGAGCAGCGCCGCGACCTTGTCGCGCTCGGCGCGCTCGGCGAGCTCGGCGAGGCTGTGGACGCCGTCGTCCACCAGCGCCGCATCGCCCTCGCTTTCGGCAAGCTCGATCAGCTCGGAGGTATCGGCGAGCTCGCGCTCGATCGCCCGCGTCGCGGTGATCGCCTCATCGAGCCGCCGCCGCTCGCGCATCACCTCCTGCGCCGCCTTCGGGTCGTCCCACAGCGTCGAATCCTCGACCCTGGCGTTGAGCTCGTCGAGGCGCTTGAGCGCCCGGTCCCAGTCGAGGAACCGGCGCAGCAGCGCGGTCGCGGCATTGATCTGATCGATATGCGTTTGCGCTTCGGCGCGCATTGTCAAACCTTCACGGAAGCATTCGAAAACGGCTCTATTGGAGGCTGTTCTCGATTGGCAAGGAGTCAGGCAAGGAGGATTGCCGATCGCCCTCGTCCCGTTGCTGCTGAAGTTGCTGGATCCGCGCCTGCAGTTGTTGGCGCTGCTGCTCCAGATTGTACGGATCGCCGGTCGCGCCGCGATAGCTTCGGCGCGGTTCGGTCTGCGGCTGGAACGCCTCCCAGATCACCGACGACTTGGGATCGTCGGTCACCGGGAAAACGCCGAACACCTTCTTGCCCGAAGCACGGTCGATGCGCACCCAGCGGATGCCGGGCGGAGCTACGAACGGCGTCTTCGGCTGATCGTTGAGCGCGGTCTGTGCCCATTGCTTGAATACCGGAGCGGCGATGCGGCCGCCCTGCGCATAGCCGCCCATCGGCCGCGGCTGGTCGTAGCCCATGTAAATGCCGGCGACGACGTCCGGCGTTCCGCCGACGAACCAGACGTTGGTCGGCCCGTTGGTCGTGCCCGTCTTGCCGAACAAAGGCCGATTGAGGTCGCGAAGCACAACCGCGGTGCCGCGAGTGATCACGCCCTCCATGATGTGGACCATCTGGAACGCGGCCATTGGATCGAGCAGCTGGCGCGTGCGGTTCGGCGGCCGCGGCATCGCTTTGCCGTCCCAATCGGCGGCATTGCAGATTTCCATCAGGGCACAACGATTGTCGCTGCGATAGATGATCTTCCCGTTACGGTCCTCGACATAGTCGATGGTCGTCGGCTTCACCGAGCGGCCCTGATTGGCGAGAACCGCATAGGCATTGACCAGCTTCGAGACGGTGGTGTCGCCGGCGCCCAGCGCGAACGACAGGTAGTTTCCATAATCGCCGACGCCCAGCTTGCGCGCGGTGTCGGTGATTTTCTGCATACCGACGGTCGAGGCGGCGCGGACCGTCATCAGGTTGCGCGACTGCTCGACGCCCCAGCGCATGGTGTGCGGCCCGGCCGAGCGGCGGTCGAAATTGACGAAGCATTTGTTGCCGAGCCCGGCGCCCTGCCAGACGCAGAATGGCGCATCGAGCTCGATGGTCGCCGGCGTGAACCCATTCTCGAGTGCCGTCACATAAACGACCGGCTTGAACGCCGATCCCGGCTGCCGGAGCGCCTGAACCGCGCGGTTGTAGCTGGATCCGACGACGTCGAAGCCGCCCTGCATGGCGAGGACTCGGCCCGTGTGAACCTCCTCGGCGACCATGCCCCCGGAGATTTCAGGGATCGACTTCAACTGGTAGCTGCCGGCACCGCTATCCTTGACGATGACGATCATGCCGGGCTTGAGCGAATTGAAGGCGGCGCCGCCGACGTTGCGAACCGGCATGGATGCGGCTGAAGCGGGCAAGGTTCCCGTGCTTCCGTTGGCGAATCCGACCGATGCCTGGCCATCGCTCTTCGAGAGCACGACCGCTTTCTTCCAGTCGACGTAGCCGGTCCCGACCGGCGCCCGGTCGAGCTGTCCGGCCCAGTCGCCCTTGGCGAGGTCGATGGTCATGTTGAGGTCCCGCCAGCCGCGGCCGCCGTCGAACCGGACGAGCCCGTCCCGAAGCGACTGGGCGGCGGCATCCTGCAGCTTGGGGTCCATCGACGAGCGAACCCACAACCCTCCCGCATAAAGACTGTTGGGCCCCTTGTCGGGGCTCTCGCCAAACTGCTTGATCAATTCGCGCCGGACCTCCTCCATGAAATAGCCGCCCTGCTGGCGGAACTTCTCGCTGCTGCCGTAGCGGATGGTCCCGAGCGGCTGGGTGGCGGCGGCCTTCCATTGCTCCTCGGTGATGTAGTCGTTGCGGGACATCTCACGCAGCACGTAGTTGCGGCGGTCGAGTGCCTTCTGCGTCGCGCGGGTCGGATCGTAATTGGCTGGCGCCTTGGGCAGGACCGCGAGATAGGCCGCCTCGGGCAAGGTCAGCTCGTTGACGTCTTTGTCGAAGTAGGCGCGCGAGGCGGCCTGGACCCCGTAGGCATTGCGGCCGAGAAAGATGGAGTTGAGGTAGAGCTCGAGAATCTGCTCCTTGGAGAGCGTCGATTCGAGCCGGAAGGCAAGGATCGCTTCGCGCACCTTGCGGCCGACGTTGTAGCTCGAATCCTTGAGCAGATACTTGGCGACCTGCTGGGTGATCGTCGATCCGCCTTTGGCGCGCCCGCCGCCCGTGACGCTCTTGATCGAATAGTCGGCGACCGCGCCGATCAGGCCGGTGAAATCGATGCCGTGATGCTTGAAGAAGCCCTTGTCCTCGGCGGAGATGAAGGCGTGAACGACGAGCGGCGGGTATTCATCATAGCTGAGCTCGACGCGCCGCTCGCGGGCAAAGGTCTGGACCGGGGTTCCGTCATAGCCCCGGACGTTGGTCGGCAGCGGCGGCTGGTATGCCAGGAGCGTTTCCGACGAAGGCAAGCCGCTGGCGAAATAGATCCACATCGCGGCGAACAGGGAGAACAGCCCGGCGAAGGTCCAGGTGCCGCGGCGGACCCACTTGTTCTCCCACCACGGGTCGATCCGCTCGTGCACCCTCTCATTGAAGGCGACGAGATCGGGCAGCTCCCACTGGGGGACGTTCAGACGCTCGAACTTCATTCGACGCGGCGTCTAGCCTTTTCAGCCCAAGGCCGAAAGCGGGTTAATGCCGCGAGCGCGCGGCGACGTCCGCCTCGATCGCCTGGGCGAGCGCAAGCGCGATGGCCGACCGGTGCCAGGCATCGCGCAGAAGCACTTCGTCGTCGGCGTTGCTGATATAGCCGGCCTCGAACAGCACGGCGGGGGTGGCCGCCCGGCGGAGCACGTGGAAGGCGGCGAAGCGGTGCGGCTGCGGCCTGAGCTCGAAGCGGCCCACCGCTTTGTTGACGAGACGCGAAGCAAGGTCGGCCGAGGCACTCATCTGCGAACGCATGGCGAGATCGGACAGGATCGCCTGAACCGGCCCGCCCGGCGCATCGGTAACCGTTCCGGCATTCTGCGCCGCAGCGAAATGCGCGGCCTCCGCATCCGAGGCGATATCCGACAGGGAATAAACGCTCGCTCCGCGGGCCAACCCGTTGGGGGCGCTATCCATGTGCAGCGAGACGAACATCGCCGCGTTCAGCCGCCGCGCGACGGCGGCGCGCTCCTCGAGCGTTAGGTAGCGGTCGTCGTCGCGAGTCATTGCGACCCGGACCCGGCCGCGCTTGACCAGATCGTCGCGGAGCTCGCGTGCGAGCGTCAGCGTGAGATCTTTTTCGGCGATATCGCCGGAGACGCCCTTCGCACCGGGATCGCGGCCGCCGTGTCCGGCATCGATGACCACGATCGGCCGGCCCCGCGCCAGGGGTGACCCGTAGATGCGGTCGTTGGCGGGCGGCGGGACATGGACCGTCAGGCTCGGCTGAGCCGTCGCACCGCTCCGAGCGGCAATCGTCGCGAGCAGCGCCGAAGCGGCGACAGCGGCTGCCACCGCCCCCGCCAGCGTCCGTCGGCTCGTCGTCGCCGTTGCCATTCGCCCCTGCCAACCCGTTGAAGTCCAAGCCAATGTATCACGTCAAAATGGTTAATGGGGAATTATCCACGTTTTCCGCCGGAAACCTCGGCGGCGTGGTTGCGGCCACCGGCCACCGATGCTAACCGAAGTTTGATCTTCGGCACTCGTCGAGGAATTCGTGCCGCAGCAGTGTGATTGTTCGCGGCTGCACAAGGTTGATGCTTACATGATGCCACGAAGCGCCTCTCGCCCCAGTAAAATGGCGACGACCGGCGTGTTTCTCGCGCACCGCCGCGGGATGGCGACTGGAGCAGACGCACTTTCAACACCATCCGCCATCGCTTCGTGCGTGGCCCCAATTTTAGCGCGCCCCGGCATTACGCCGCCGGATCGGCGCGCTCGGAGAATATTCAATGTCCATGCGCATGCTGATCGATGCGCGCCACCGGGAAGAGACCCGGGTCGCGGTCGTCAAAGGGAACCGGATCGAGGAGTTTGACTTCGAGTCCGTCGAGCACAAGCAGCTCAAAGGGAATATCTATCTCGCCAAGGTGACCCGCGTCGAACCGTCGCTCCAGGCGGCGTTCATCGATTATGGCGGAAACCGTCACGGCTTCCTCGCCTTCAGCGAAATCCACCCGGATTATTATCAAATCCCCAAGGCCGACCGCGATGCGCTGCTGCGCGAGGAAGCGGAGCATGCGGCCGAGGAAGAGCGGCTGCGTTCCGCCGAGCTCGAAGGGGTCGATGAACGGCAATCGGTTGAGGAAGAGGCTGACGGCGAACCCGAACTAGCCGAAGCGACCGCCACGTCGACCGCGGCCGAAACCACGACCGAGGCGGGGACCGGTTCCAACCGCTCGCCCGTCGACGAGTCCGCCGCGGACGAGCTGCGTCGCAAGCGCCAGAACCTGCGCCGCCGCTACAAGATCCAGGACGTGATCCAGCGCCGTCAAGTGCTGCTCGTCCAGGTCGTCAAGGAGGAACGCGGCAACAAGGGCGCGGCGCTGACCACCTATCTGTCGCTCGCCGGCCGCTATTGCGTGCTGATGCCCAACACCAGCCACGGCGGCGGCATTTCGCGCAAGATCGCCAACGGGCCAGACCGCAAGCGCCTGAAGTCGATCATGACCGATCTCAAGCTGCCTTCGACCATGGGCTTGATCGTCCGCACCGCGGGCCTGTCGCGCACCAAGGTCGAGATCAAGCGCGACTTCGATTATCTCGCGCGCCTCTGGGACGAGATCCGCGAGCGCACTCTGGGCAGCACCGCGCCCGCGCTCATTTACCGCGACAGCGACCTCATCAAGCGCGCGATCCGCGACCTCTATCATCGCGAGATCGAGGAAGTGATCGTCGAGGGCGAGGAAGGCTACAAGGCGGCGCGCGGCTTCATGAAGCTGCTGATGCCGAGCCACGTCCGCCGCGTGAAGCAGCACATCGAAAGCACGCCGCTGTTCCAGCGCCACGGCGTCGAGGACCAGCTATCGGCGATGTACCAGCCGATCGTCCAGCTGAAGTCCGGCGGCTATCTGGTCATCAACCCGACCGAGGCTCTGGTCTCGATCGACATCAACTCGGGCCGCTCGACCCGCGAGCATAATATCGAGCAGACCGCCTTCGCCACCAACCTCGAAGCGGCGGCCGAGATCGCCCGCCAGCTGCGGCTGCGCGACATGGCCGGCCTGGTCGTCATCGACTTCATCGACATGGAGCAGTCGAGCCACGTCCGCAAAGTCGAGAAGGCGATGAAGGACGCGCTGAAGAACGACCGCGCGCGGATCCAGGTCGGGCGCATCTCGAGCTTCGGCCTGATGGAAATGAGCCGGCAGCGACTGCGCACCGGCGTGCTCGAAGCATCGACCAAGCCCTGCCCGCATTGCGAAGGCACGGGCCTGATGCGCACCGCCGCTTCGGCGGGGCTCAGCGCGCTGCGGATGGTCGAAGACGAGGCCGCGCGCGGGCGCGGTGAGAAGATCCTGCTTCGCGCCGGACGCGAGGCCGCGGTCTATGTGCTCAATAAAAAACGTTCGGAGTTGGCCGACATCGAGGAGCGCTATGGCGTCTCCATCGAGGTGGCCATCGACGAAGGCTTCGAGGGCGCGCGGATGACGGTCGAGAGCTCCGGCCCGCGCCCAACCGTCGTGCCTCGCCCCGAGCCGGTAATGGCCGAAGAGCCGGATGACGACGAGCCGCTGCTCGACGAGGAAGAGGACGAGGAGGAGACCGTCGAAATCTCGCTCGAGGGCGAGGACCGGGCCGAAGCGGGAGAAGGCGAGCGGGGCAGTCGTCGCCGCCGTCGCCGTCGCCGTGGCGGCCGCGGCCGCGGCCGCCGCGACGAGGAGGGCCAGCTGCCGCAGGACGCGCAAGCCGACGAGCCGGAAGCGACCCGCGCCGAGCCCGAGGCGGTCGCCGAACAAGACGAGGCTCCCGCCGAGCCTGCCCGGAAACGCCGCCGCCGCGGACGCAAGACCGGTGGCGAGGAGGCGATCGCGGCAGTCGAACCCGACAGCTCGCCGATGGTCGAACGGCCGATCGACGAGGAGCCGGCGATCGCGAAAACTGCTCCGGCCGAGGAAGCGAAACCCAAGTCGCGCCGGCGCAAGCAAGCTCCGGAAGCGGATGTCACGGTGCCGGAGCCTGCTCCCGCCGAGGCTCCGCCCGCCGAAACGGCCGAGCAGCCGGCTCCGGCCGCCAAGCCGTCGCGCTCAAGGAAGAAGAAGGCCGAGCCTGGCCCGGCCGACCTTGTCGAACCGGAACCGGGTGTTCCCGCCGCCAATAACGACACCGCAGCGGCCGACGATGCAGACGGGCCGCGGCGCAGCGGCTGGTGGCAGCGCACCTTCGGTTAACCGAACATCCGGTCCACCGTGCCCTCGGCACGGCGGCATGCAGATGTTTCATGCCGGGTTCAGGGGCCGGGGTGGTAAGCGCTCGGCCATGAACGCGCCGGTCGCCCGCTTCGTGCGTCAGCTGATGCTGGCGCTGATGCTCGCCGTCAGCATGCCGGCCTCGGCGCAGGACAGCGACGAGTCCGGCCCGTCGGTCTTGCGCGACACCGAGACCGAGGCCCTATTCCGCGACGCCTCGCGTCCGCTGATCGAAGCGGCCAAGCTCGATCCCAACAGCGTCAAGGTCGTCCTGCTCAACGATCCGGAAATCAATGCCTTCGTCGCCACCGGGCAGACGGTCTACATCCAGTCCGGCCTGCTGGAGGCGACCGACAACGTCAATCAATTGCAGGGCGTGATCGCGCATGAGCTAGGCCACGTCGCCGGCGGCCATTCGATCCGCATCGACGAAGGCGTTCGCTCGGCGACCGGCCTGACGATCGCCACCCTCGTCCTCGGCGCCCTCGCGATCGCCGCCGGCGCCGGCGAAGCCGGCATGGGCATCATGGCCGCGGGACAGCAGGCGGCCCTCGGCAATTTCCTCTCGTTCACCCGGACTCAGGAAGCATCGGCGGACCAAGCCGGGGCGCATTATCTCTCGGTCGCCGGCATCACCGGCAAGGGCATGCTGGACTTCTTCGGCAAGCTGCAGAATCAGGAATACCGCCTCGCGATCTACGACAAGGACAGCTACGCGCGGACCCACCCGCTTTCGTCGGAGCGGATCCAGGCGCTGACGATGATCTTCCACAGCGATCCGGCCTGGGGCCACCCGGTCGATCCGGCGCTCGACGCCCGCTTCCAACGGGTCAAGGCCAAGCTGTTCGGCTTCCTCGAGCCGCGCCGCGCGGTGAGCAAATATCCCGAGACCGATCAGAGCGTGCCTGCGCATTATGCGCGCGCCTACGCCTACCACATGGGCAGTTACCCCGACAAAGCCATCGCCGAATCGAATGCCCTGCTCGCGACCAATCCCCACGATCCCTATTTCCTCGAGCTCAAAGGCCAGATCCTGCTCGAATCCGGCAAGCCGGCGGACGCCATCTCCCCGCTTCGCGAGGCGGTGCAGCGCTCCGGCGATGCGCCGCTCATCGCGGCGATGCTCGGCCACGCGCTGGTCGCCACCGAAGATCCCAAATATTTCACCGAGGCCAAGCAGGTCCTCAAGACCGCGGTCGCCCGCGATAACCAAGACCCGTTCGCCTGGTATCAGCTCGGCGTCATCTACGACCGCGAGGGCGATGAAGCACGCGCGCAGCTTGCGACTGCGGAGCGCAGTAACCTGGAAGGCAATCCGAAGCTCGCTTACGCCAGCGCTCAAATGGCCATGAAGGGCATTGCGAGCGGATCGCCGGACTGGCTTCGCGCCCAGGATATCGCCATGGTGTCGCGGATCGAGCTTGCCAAGAAAGACAAGCGCTACAGAGACAAGGAACAGAAGGACCAGTGACGAACAGATCCTCGCTCTTCGGAGCGGCGGTCGCGGGGGGAGTAGTCGGGTCGGCGATCACCGCCGCGCTGCTGTTCTTCGCGGCTCCGCAATATCTCGCCAGCCGCATCGTCCGTCAGGGCATGCTCGACGATCCACAAATCCTGTCCGACACCGTCGATGCGCTGCGGGACATGCAATATGCGCCCGTCCTCGCGCAGTATCGGGCAGCGGTCGAGACGCCGTTCGCAAGCTCGTGGCGGGGGGCGGCCAAGCCCGACGTCACGCTGGTCGAATTTTTCGATTACGCCTGCCCCTATTGCAAGGCGAGCAACCCCTACGTCGACCGCCTGCTCAAGGAAGATAAGGGACTTCGCGTCGTTTATCGGGAGCTGCCGATTCTCGGCCCGGACAGCGTGACCGCCGCGCGCCTCTCGCTGCAAGCGTCGGGAGCGGGACACTTCGCCCAGTTTCATGACACCTTGTGGGAGGCCGGCCGGCCCGCTCCGGACACGATCGCTAAGGCGGCCCAAGCTGCGGGGATTCCCGCCACGCCGACCGACGATCCCGCCATTCGCGAAGAGCTGAAGCGCAACTTCCAGCTGGCGGGCCAGCTTGGGGCCACCGGCACGCCGTTGTTCGTGATCGGCAATCGGGTGATGAACGGCGCCGTCGGCTATGACGCGCTCAAGGACGCGATTGCGGCGGCGCGCAAGAAGAAGTGAGCCCGATTCCAAGGTAGAGCGTGAATGAACCCTGGGTGCCGACGTTTCGCAGTTGGGATGCTTGTTCTCGTGGCGGCGGCCGTGTCGTCGCCAGCGTCTGCGCAACCGTTCGCTCCCCCAATTCGGTCAGACTACCTTACCTGGAAAGGCGCCCCAATTCCGGGCGGCGAAGGTAGGATTGCCTTTGCCCTGAATAAAAGGAAATCTCGGCCAATCGCGGTCCTGCTCCGGAGGACAGGCAAGAAAGATAATTTCGGTACGTTCTATTCGACGGAACTTCTTCCAGAGTTTCTGCTCGAAAAGGGTTTTTCTGTGGCGCGGATCGAGCCCTTTGGAAACGGGCGACCCGACCCGGTCCGGGAAGCTCGCTTCACACGCGACGGCATCGCCGAAATCCTTCGGCGCGCCCGCGAACTCGGCTATGACGATAGCAAGCTCGTCTTAGTGGCATCCGGATGGGATGGGTATGCTGGAGCCCGCGTCGCACTTGAGAACTCTCCAATAATCGAAAAGATCAAAGCGGCAGTCCTTATCGACGCCGCAGGCCTAGATCCCCATGGCGGTCGGAATCGAGATATTCCAGGACTTGAGTCTATGATGACGCCGCCAAATGCGAGCTCTTTGATCGTCCTAGGGGTCAAGGACTTCGGCGCGCGTGCCGACGCGGCGCGGTCATTTGTCGAAGCGCTCCAAAAATCGGGAGTCCAAGCACATCTTCTTTGGACCGGGCGGACGCTGCGGGACACTGAATCGACCCAACTTGGAGGCAAGGGCAACAAGCCAACCGAAGAAATCATTCGACTGTTGGCTCAGGCCGGGATCATCGAGAAGGAGTAATCAGGCTCATGCTCTTGAACCCTTGGGCGACCACGTACCACTCGCTCGAATCCTTACGGCTGGCCGGCGGTTTCGCGTGCTTGACGGTCGTAAAGCGGCGTTTGAGCTCGGCGACGAGGTCGTTGTCCGCGCCTCCCGCCAGCACCTTGGCCACGTAAGCTCCCCCGGGCCGCAACACTTCGGATGCGAATTCCAGGCCGGCTTCGACGAGGGCCATCGTGCGCAGATGATCGGTCTGCGGATGGCCGACGGTGTTGGCGGCCATGTCGGACAGCACGAGGTCGGCCGCCCCGCCGAGCGCTTCCTTGAGCCGGTCGGGGGCCTGCTCGTCCATGAAATCCATCTGCAAGATGGTGACACCGTCGATCGGATCGGTCGGCAGGAAGTCGATCCCGACCACCGCCGCCTGAGGCACGCGCCGGCGGACTACCTGGCTCCAGCCCCCCGGAGCGATGCCGAGGTCGATGACGGCCTTGACGCCCTTCAGGAACCCGAAACGCTCGTCCAGCTCGAGCAACTTATATGCCGCCCGGCTGCGGTAATTCTCCGCCCGGGCACGCTTCACATAGGGGTCGTTGAGCTGCCGTTCGAGCCAGCGGGTCGAGGAGACTTTGCGGCCCTTGGCAGTCTTCAGCCGCTTCACTTGCCGCTCACAGCGGCCAACCGTCGCGGGCCATCAGCGACCTCAGGATCCCTTCGCGGATGCCGCGGTCGGCGATGCCGAGGTTTTGGGCCGGCCAGATCTCGATGATCGCCTCGAGGATCGCGCAGCCGGCGACCACCAGATCGGCCCGCTCGGCGCCGATGCACGGCAACGCCGAGCGCTCGTTATAATCCATGCCTGCGATCATCGCGCTGATCTGTTGCATCGCCTCGATCGGGACGTGGAGGCCGTCGACCGCGCGGCGGTCGTAGGATGGCAGTTCAAGATGCACGCTGGCGAGCGTGGTGACGGTGCCGCTCGTGCCCAGCAGCCGGATGCCGTCACGGGTCTCCGGGAGCATGGTTGCGAAATTGGCGAAGGCGCGGCGCGCCCGCTCGCGCATGCGTTTGTAGGCCTTGAGCCGGTCAGCGCCTTCGAGCGCCTCCTTGCCTTCGCTTTCGGTCAACGACACCACGCCCCACGGCGCGCTCCACCAGGCCCGGATCCTGGGCGTGCCTTCGACCTGGTCGATCAGAACCAGTTCGGTAGAGCCCCCGCCGATGTCGAAAATCAGCGCCGGTCCGTCGCCCGGCTCGAGGAGCTTGTGGCAGCCAAGAACGGCGAGGCGGGCTTCCTCCGCCGGTTCGATGATATCGAGCACAATCCCGGTCACGTCATGCACACGATCGACGAACTCGCGGCCGTTGTCGGCGCGGCGGCACGCCTCGGTGGCGACCGATCGCGACAGCGAGACGTTGCGTCGCCGCAGCTTGTCAGCGCAGATCGACAGCGCATCGACGGCGCGGTCCATGGCATCTTGGGAAAGCGCGTTCGAGCGCGATAGGCCTTCGCCAAGGCGGACGATCCGCGAAAAAGCGTCGATGACGGTGAATCCGCTGTCGTTGGGGCGCGCGATGAGCAAGCGGCAGTTGTTGGTGCCGAGATCGATCGCGCCATAGGTATGGCGGTGATCCCGCCGGCGCGGAGCTCCTGGTTCGAACCGCCCGCCCTGCGCACCGCCTTCATGCTGCAGAGCCGGCGTACTGACGGCTTGCTGCGCCATGTGCACGCCCGTTCCTGTTCTTCACCACGCGTCAAGCGCGGCTGACTTGATCCGGTTTTAATCACAATTTTAGGGCTTTGGGCAAGTCACGGCGGGATTTTCCCCGGCGTTGACAGGCTCCGGAGCGCTTTCTATCTCGCCCGCTTCCGCCGTTTTCCGGCTGATGCCCCGTCGTCTAATGGTAAGACTACGGACTCTGAATCCGTCAATCGAGGTTCGAATCCTCGCGGGGCATCCATTCACCTGCTAAAGCGCTGAGCGCCCGTGCTGACGACCTCAAAGCCCGAATTTTCTATTGTCGCCGCCGAGGACGGCGAAGGCTTCCGGATCGCTGTCGAAGCTAACGCCGCGTCCGTCACCTACCTCGTGCCGACCGGCACGCAGCAGGATTTCGCCCTGTTCTATCGGAAGCTCGCAGTAGATTTCGGGACGCGGATACCGCATCTCTTCGCCGCTGCGGTCGAGCATCCGCCGGCCGCCATCCGCTGGCGGCCGCTGCTCACCGAGAACGTCCATCCGAACATCCTCGTCGGGTACGGCGACCCCGCCGTGCTTCGCGGCAATGATGGATATTGGCTGGTCGCGACCTCCAACGACGCGCCCGACGCCTTCCCCATCCTCCATTCCGTCGATCTCGAACATTGGGAGCCCAGGGGCTTCGTTTTCCGTGAGGGCGACGAGCCGAAGTGGACGGCGAAGGGCCGCAACGTCGCGGATTTCTGGGCCCCGGAAATGGCCAGGGTCGGCGGCGAATATTGGCTCGCTTACACCGCTCGGCAGGCATCGAACGCGCTGGCGATCGGCGTCGCCCGGAGCACGAATCCGGTTGGCCCGTGGCTCGACAATGGCGCGCCGCTGATCACCGGCCAGCCGCTGAACACGACCGGGCTCGGGCTCGATCCGGCCAAGCCGCAAATGAGCGGCGGGGTGATCGACTCCCATATCTTCGTCGATCCCGGAACGGACGATCCTTATCTGTTCTGGAAGGACGATACGAACAGCATCTGGCCACGGCCGCTCGCCGGCCTGCTGCGCCAGCATCCGGAGCTGATCGACCGGCTCTTCGAGGGCGAGGAAGACCGGCGAACCGCCGCCTTTGCGGCAGCGATCGTCGGCTGGGCCAATGTCCAACGGCCGATGGTCCGCTTCTTCATCATGCAGCCGCTGATCGAGGCAGTGCTTGCTAACCGGGCTCGCGCGAAAGCGGGACTGATAGAATGCGGACTGGCGCCGGGAATCGTCGATGCGATGTCGACCCCCATCCATGCCCAGCGCCTCGCCCCCGACGGCCGGTCGCTGACGGGCGAAGACCGCATCGTGCTGGCCAACGACGTCGATTGGGAGGGGCACCTGATCGAAGGGCCGTTCGTGACGTTCCAGAACGGCCGCTACTGGATGTTCTACGCCGGCAACGACTTCTCGACGCCCGCCTACGGCATCGGCGTCGCGGTCGCCGATCATCCCCTGGGGCCCTACCTCAAGCAGGGCGCTCCGGTGCTCCAATCCACGCGCGAGTGGACGGCCCCGGGGCATGCCTCGGTGGCGCCAGGTGTCGATGGCCGGCCGCAGCTGTTCTTCCACGCCTTTCACCCCGGGACGGGCGGCTACAATGCCTTCCGCGCGCTCCTCACGGTCGGCCTCAGCTTCGAGGGTGGCCGAGTCGAAGTGGTCGAGCTCTAGTTGATCCGGTGGACCGCACCGCCGCCGTTGATCGCGCTCGAAACGCGCGGACTGCCCGAGTAGCGGATCTCGCCCCCGCCGTTGACCGCGGCCGCCAGGCTCGAGCGGGCACGCACGCTGATCAGCCCGCCGCCGTGGACCGCCGCGCTGACGTCGCTCGCAGGAACTGCGAGTGCATCGATCTTGCCGCCGCCGCGGACGGCCGCCGAGAGCTGGCGCTGTGGGCCAAACCCGGCTGACGCGCGAATCAGCCCGCCGCCATCGATCGCGAGATCGGGCGCGCTTGGGCTCTGGACATCGATCCGCAGCCGGTAGTGACGCGGGCAATTGCCGGCGCAGACGTCGATGCGCAACTGGCCGCCCCGTTCGACCCGGAAGCGCGTGATTGAGGCGCTCCCCTCGACGATGGTGACGCGTTGGCTCGGGCCGGGGCGGACCGTCACTTCGCCGCCGCCGCGAAGCTGGATCGACCGGAAGGCCGGGACAGCAACGTACTCGGAGGCCAGCACGGGCGCGGCGATGGCGATAGGCAGAACGAACAGCGGCAGCAGCGAACGCATGGGTGACCTCCTGCGGGATACGCTACATATGTAGCGCTACATTTGCAGCGTGTCCATAAAAAGTTGCGGCCCGGGCGCAAACACGCCAGTCCGATCCAATGATCCGCATCATCGGCAGCTACGTTAGCCCCTATGTTCGCAAGGTGCTGGCCTGTCTCAACGTCAAGGGCCTGGCCTACGAAATCGACCCGATCACGTCCTTCTTTGCGAACGACGACTTCACCCGGCTCAGCCCGCTGCGGCGCATTCCCGTCTTGATCGACGGCGACGTCACATTGTGCGATTCGTCGGTGATCGCGGCCTACATCGACGAGGCCTATCCCGGCCCTGCCCTGATGCCATCGGATCCCGCCGGCCGCGCCCGCGCCCGCTGGCTCGAGGAATATGCCGACACCCGCCTCGGCGACCTGTTCATCTGGGGCCTGTTCTATCAAAAGTGCGTCCATCACCTCGTATGGGGCGAACCGGGAGACCAAGCCCGGATCGAAAAGACGCTGACTGACGACCTGCCGGACGCGCTCCACTATCTCGAGACCGAATTGCCCGAAGCCGGCTTCCTGTTCGGCGAGATCGGCATCGCAGACATCTCGCTTGCGACCTTCTTCAGGAACGGCGTCTATGCCGGGTTCGAAGCCGATCCCGATCGATGGCCGAAGACCGCGGCCTATGTCGAGCGCGTCCTCGCGCATCCGGCCTTCGCGCACCTGCTGCCATTCGAGGACGTGCAACGCAGCGTCGAAATCCGGCGGCGTCGCGAAGCCCTGCTGGAGGCGGGCGCGCCGCTGACCGCGCAGACCCACGGGACGCGGGAGCCGCGCCGCGGGATCATGCGCCTTTAGCCTTTGGGCTGCTTGCAGCCGAGCACGTACTTTTTCTTTGAGCTTGCCGATTTGGCCGGTCGTGGCGGCGGCGCGGGCTTCGGCGCCGGAGAGGCCACCGGCGCGGGGGCGGCCGTGGGCGCAGCCGCGACCGGCTTCTTCAGGGTGAAGGGCTTGGAGTCGCAATGACCGGAGTCGGTCGCGGCAGCGGAGGTCGCCCAAAGCATCGCCGCCGCCATCAGGATTTCGCGTGTCATGTCATCGCCCTAGCAAGGAGCGACCGCGCGCGAAACTCAATGATGCTGCCCGGAAATCCAATGCTCGATGCGGGTGCGCAGCGAGGGCTTGGAGGGAATGAAGCCGGGCTCGGGGATCGCCGGCTCTTCCGCCGCCTCGTAGAGGGTCAGATTGTCGGGAAGCCGCGGCCGTAGCGTCTCCCGCCCGCGCAGCAGATCCTCGGCCATTGCCAGCGACCGATGCACGTCCTCGGCGGTGAACGGCTTCATCAGGCAGCCAAGCGCGAGGTCGGGCATGGCGAAGCGCGGCGCCTTGCCGCTGACGAACAGGCACGGGACGTCGAGATCGGTGAGGCGGGCGGCGACCGAAAAGCCGGTGCTTCCGCGCGCGAGATGGAGATCGAGCAGGACCAGGTCGGGCTCTTGCTCGGCAACTGCCGCAAGGGCGCTGTCGGCGTCGTCGGCGGTCCCCACCACGCGGTAGCGCGGATTATCCTCGACCAGATATTTAAGCGTTGCCGCGAGCTGTGAATCGTCCTCGACAATCAGGATCCTGAGCATCCCCGTATGCCTCCCCGAAGCGGAGATTCTTGAAGAAAAATCCGCAACTTGATGGTCGCTCGGATTGTCTCCGGCGCGAATCCCTCGTGAACGAGGTTAACGCTGAGGCGGCTCCGTCGCGGGCCAAAGCGAGGACCAGATGAGAAAAGGCGCCCCGGCGAGCGAGTGCCGGGACGCCTTCGGGCAAACTGCGGGGTTCGAAACTAAGCGCGGTAGAAGATGTGCTGTCCGATCTTGCGCTCCTCGGTCAGGTTGCGCCGCCACGACGGCGCAACATAATCGGCGTGGTACCAGAGAACGTCGGTCGAGACGCTCGGAACGACATTGGTCGCAGCGAGGCGGGCAACCGCCTCCGCCTTGCGCCAGGCGTCGGAACCGTAGTTGACCGCCGGGAACTGGCCGTTGCGAACGAACGAGAATTGCGCCGGCTGCTTGATCGTCGCGCACCAGGTCGGCGGGTACTTGCCCGACGCGGCGCGGTTCATGACCACCCGAGCGACCGCCAGCTGACCGTCCGCCGACTCGCCGCGCGCCTCGAAATAGACGGCCGTCGCGAGGCAATTGGTTTCCGCGTCGAGCGGGGCGTTGGCGGCATAGCGATCGACCAGCGCATAGAGCGGCCAGCCGGCGCGATAGAGCCACGCCGCTTCGGACGCCATCGTCCCGACTTTGACCGTCACTGACTGCGCCGGCGCCGACTGCACCACGCTGCCGTTGCCGAGCGTCACCGCACTCGTCGTCTTGACGATCGCCTGGGTGACCATGGCAGCCGCCGAGTTTGCCGTCGCGCCGCCCAGCGGGCGAGCCGTCGGATAGGCAGCAGCGTTAACGGCAGCCTTCAGATTGTAATTGATGTTCGCCACCTGCGCGCCGGCCTCGCTCGAGCCCAACGCAAGCATGAGAAGTCCCATCACCGCGGACGCGCCGCGGTTACCCAATAATTTGATCACTTGTTCTTTTGCCCTAATCTGGCGGACGAAACCGCTGGGGGCGCCGAAGCGCACTTGCGACCCAGTGGAGATGCTCGTCCGTCTTGCCCTGGAGCCCGGCGTCTCAATGCGCCTTCGGCTCACTCGCTCTCAATTGCTGAAAACTAGATAAGCGATGCGTTAACCCGTTCCAATCAACAAGCGGTGAACCGGTTGTGAGCCGGGATGGAATTCGGAACCCTTTCAGTTTGTTCAGTTTTCTCGACTTTTTCGGGGATCGGCGGCTCGGCTCGCCGCTGCTTTGAACCCGTTCGACGGCGGTGTAACGGGATCCGTCCCAAAAGGAGGCGTTTCCGATGACCCGCTGGCTGATGAAATCCGAACCCGAGAGCTACGGCTGGGCGGATCTGGTGCGCGATGGCGCCACCGAATGGGATGGCGTGCGCAACAATGCGGCGCGGTTGCACCTCAAAGCGATGAAGCCCGGCGACGAGGCGTTTTTCTATCACAGCATGTCGGACAAAGCGGTCGTCGGCATCATGCGCGTGACGCGCGGCGCCGAGCCCGATCCCAAAGCGCCCGAGTGGGTCCGGGTGCGGGTCGAGCCGGTGCGGCCGCTCGCCCGGCCGGTGACGCTGGCGGAGATCAAGGCCGAGCCCGCGCTGGCGAAGATGGAGCTGATCCGCCAGTCGCGGCTGTCGGTCGCGCCGGTGCGCGACGACGAATGGGCCAAGGTGCTGGAGATGGCGGGCTAGCTGCGCCAGATTGCCGCTTGCGGCCATGAACGTCATGAGCAGGTCGTGAGGGTTTGCTGAAAAATGACCACCGACTGCTTCCGCTTCGACCGCTTCACGCTCGACGCCGCCGACCGCCGCCTGCGCCGCGACGGCGCGCCGGTCGAGCTCAACGCGCGCTACCTCGACGCCTTGTGCCTGCTGGTCGGCGACGCCGGGAAGCTGATCCCCAAGGAGCGTTTCCTCGACGAGGTGTGGCGCGGCGTGCCCGTCACCGACGAAGCGCTGACCCAGTGCATCCGGACCTTGCGCAAGCAGCTCGGCGACGAAGCCGGGCGGCCGCGCTTCATCGAGACGGTGCCCAAGCACGGCTACCGCTTCATCGCCCCGGTGGAAGGTGGCGTCGAGCGCGGCGGCGTAGCGTTGGGGCCGAGCGCCAGGCCGGCGCGCGACTGGGGGCGATTCGTCGAGTTCGGCATGGCGGGAACCATCGGCGGCGGGCTCGCGGGGCTGATCGGCGGCATCATCTACGGCTTCGCCGCCTCGTCGCAGCCGCTCGCGCCGGGCATGGGCGCGGTATCGATGCTGCTGGTGCTGACGTGCCTCACCATTGTCGTCGCGCTGACCGGCGGCGCGGGGGTGAGCTTCGGCATCGCCGCGGCGCGGCTGATGGCTGGCAGCTTCGGCCGGTGGAGCATTGCCGGCGGCGCGGCGGGCGGGCTGCTCATGGGCGCGATCGTCAAGCTGCTCGGGCTCGACGCCTTCAACCTCCTGCTCGGGCGGGCGCCGGGCGAGATCACCGGCGCGTTCGAAGGGCTGGTCGTCGGAACTGCGGTCGGGCTCGGCGTGTGGCTCGGCCGCGGCCGCTTGCGGCGCAGCGCGATCGCCGCCGGCGGCGCGGGCGCGCTCGCCGGCGCGGCCATCCCGCCACTCGGCGGCCATTTGATGGCCGGCAGCCTCGCCGCGCTCGCCCGCACCTTCCCGGAATCGCGCCTGCGGCTCGACCAGATCGGCCACATGGTCGGCGAGGCGAGCTTCGGCCCGACCGCGCAGATCGTCACCGGCGCCCTCGAAGGCGCGCTGTTCGGCGCCTGCGTCGCCGGAGCGATTGCCGTGGCGCGCAAGACGCTCGCGGAATGAGCTAGCGCGCGACGGGCGGCGGGGGGTGAGTCAAGTTGGTCAACTTCGCTCGAAATCCAACGAAGTTTACGAAATTGACGCCGTCTATGTGCGCGGAAATTGGCACCTCTACGCGCGTGCGCACCCGCGACCGGCCGTCGGCGAAACGATCTGCTGAGCGACGAATGTTCGCGAATGTTCGCAGTGACGGCGGCGATTTTGGGCCCGGCGGATGAGGACCAGCGCGGTGGGAGTAAGCGGGGCTGCTGGAGTCGAGCGCGCATCAACCAGCTTATGACTGAAGTGGGGTGCTGTAGGAAAATGGTTTGTTTGGGCCGCGTGATGAAGCCGGCAAACCGTTCGTGCAGATTATTCGATAGGGATCGTTACGGGCCGATACAGCGTTGAACGCGACCAGTGATTTTTGGAGCGAAAGCGTGGCTGAGACGGTCGATAAGGCTAATTTTGGGGTCGAAGGTCTCGACGATATCACCGTTGGCGGTCTCGCTCGCGGACGGCTCTTCCTGCTCGAAGGGAGTCCGGGGACGGGCAAGACGACGATCGCCACGCAGTTCCTTATGGCCGGGGTGGCGGCTGGCGAGCGCGCGCTCTACATCACGTTATCGGAAACAGAGGACGAGCTGCGGTCTGGGGCGACGTCGCACGGCTGGTCGCTCGACGGGATCGACATTTTCGAACTCGTTCCCCCCGAGAGCCTGCTCGACGACGAACAGCAGCAAAGCCTGCTGTATTCCTCCGACTTGGAACTCGGCGAAACGACGAAGCGCATCTTCGAGGCGTTCGAGAAGGTCAAACCGACGTGTGTGGTGTTGGACAGCCTGTCCGAAATTCGCCTGCTCGCCCAATCCTCGCTGCGCTATCGCCGGCAAATCCTGGCACTGAAACATTATTTTGCCCGCAGCGGCGCGACCGTCTTGATGCTCGACGACCTTTCGAGCGAGGCCAACGACAGAACGATGCACAGCGTCGCGCACGGGGTGATCCGGCTTGAGGAACTATCCCCGGAATATGGCCCCGAACGGCGCCGGCTGAGGGTCATCAAATATCGCGGCCAACGGTATCGCGGAGGCTATCACGACTTCGTTATCGACACGGGGGGCGTTCGCGTATTCCCAAGGCTTGTTTCGGCGGAGCACCGAAGCAAATTCAAGCGCAACGTGCTGACGACTGAATCAGCCGGGCTCAACGCGCTGCTCGGCGGCGGTGTCGAGCGCGGATCGAGCATGCTGATCCTGGGCCCTGCAGGAACGGGCAAGTCACTGCTGGCGCTCACCTTCGTCGCGGGTGCGATTAAACGGGGCGAAAAGGCGGCCATGTTCATCTTTGACGAAGAGCTGGGACTGCTTTTTGAGCGTGCAAAGGGGCTCAGTATCGATCTGCAGGCGATGGTCGACGGTGGGAATCTAACAATCGAGCAGGTTGATGCCGCCGAGCTAACGCCTGGCGAACTTTCAGCGCGGGTGCGGCGCTGCGTTGAGCAGCAGGAGGCCCAGACTGTCGTGATCGACAGCCTCAACGGCTACCAAGCATCGATGCCGGAGGAAAAAGCGCTGATCCTTCATATGCACGAGCTGCTGCAATATCTGAATCGTCAGGGAGCCTCGACATTTCTGACCGTTGCCCAGCATGGCTTGGTCGGCGACATGAAGGCGCCGGTTGATGTTACCTACCTCGCCGACACCGTTATCCTGCTGCGGTATTTCGAAGCACTCGGCCGAGTCCGGAGGGCAATGTCCGTGATCAAAAAACGGACCGGGGCCCACGAAGACACGATCCGCGAATATCGCATCGACGGCCGCGGAATCACGCTCGGTGAGCCACTTATCGGCTTTCAGGGTGTACTTCGCGGCGTGCCGGAACTGATCGAAGAGCGCCCGGCGTTGTTGGAGCGTGCGGCCGAGTGAAGGATGCGGTTTCCGAGCGAGCGCTAATTCTCGCGCCTCAAGGACGGGACGGGATGGTGGCGCGCGGCATGCTTGGCGAGGCCGGGCTCCGAGGCGATGTCGTCGAGGATATCACCCAGCTAGTCGCGTTTTTGCACATCGGTGCGGGCTTCGCCGTCGTCACCGAAGAGGCGATCAGCGGAAGCGACCTTTACGCTCTGTCGAAGTGGCTCGATGAACAGCCTGAGTGGTCTGACTTTCCCTTCGTGCTTTTGACTCAGCGCGGCGGCGGGCTCGAGCGTAATCCCGAAGCGGGGCGCTTCCTCGACGTACTCGGAAACGTGACCTTCCTGGAGCGACCGTTCCATCCCACCACCTTTGTCAGCCTGGCCCAATCGGCGCTGCGCGGTCGCCGCCGGCAATATGAAGCGCGCGCAAGGCTGGAGGAATTGAATCAGCTAGCCGCCGATCTCGAGCAACGCGTTGAGGATCGCACCGCCGAGCGCGAGGCAGCCATGGCTCAACTGCATGAAGCCCAGAAGCTTGAGACCCTTGGACAGCTGACGGGCGGCGTGGCGCACGATTTCAACAATTTGCTGACGCCGATCACCGGTGCTCTCGATATTTTGCAGAAAAGATACGGGAAGAGTGATGAGCGTTCAGCACGACTGTTGTCCAATGCACTCCAAGCCGCCGATCGTGCGAAGATATTGCTCCAGCGCCTGCTGGGGTTCGCTCGCCGACAGTCGCTGAGCACGCAGGCCGTAGATATCGCAGCCTTGCTGACCGGCATGCGCGATCTGGTCTCTAGCTCGGTCGGGCCTACGGTCGAGGTGCATCTTCGCGTCGACGCGGATCTGCCATTGGCACTGGTCGATCCAAACCAGCTAGAGCTTGCGATACTCAACTTGGCGGTCAACGCACGCGACGCCATGCCGGAAGGCGGACCGCTAACTATCCTCGCGGAAGAGGTCGCGATCGGGCCTCAATCCTCTCCAAAGCTCAAGCCAGGCCTCTACATCAAACTGTCAGTGATCGACGCCGGCTGCGGGATGGATTCGGAGACGATCGGACGAGCCATTGAACCATTCTACTCGACTAAAGAGTTTGGGCGCGGAACAGGGCTTGGACTGTCGATGGTCCATGGTCTCGCCGCGCAGCTTGGGGGAGGCCTTTTGCTCACTAGCGCACTCGGTGAGGGGACGCGTGTCGATCTTTATCTCCGGGTCGCCGGCGAAGACGCGTCGACCGAAGAACGTCCGACCCTAAAAACGGTGAAGTCCGTTGGTCGCCGACTTTCAGTGTTGCTAATCGATGACGAGCCCTTGGTGCGCATTGCGACCGCCGAGATGATTCGTGATCTCGGCCATCGTGTCGAGGAGGCCGAGGGCGGAGCCGAAGGCTTGGCCCGACTAGAGGATGGGCTGTCCGTTGACGTTGTGATTACGGATTACATGATGCCAGGAATGGACGGTGGCGCGCTGGCTCGTCGCATTGCGCAAACTCAACCGAACGTCCCGGTTTTACTTATCACCGGCTATACCGGCCCCACCGACGACGTTCTTCACTTACCTCGTTTGGCCAAGCCGTTTGGTCAGGCCGAAATTGCTGAAGCACTAAGCGGCCTTTTTGCAGACGACGAAAAAGTCGTGCGTTTTCCAAGTCGGAAGCCGATTAAGTAGCACATCCAATCTCTCCAGCCGGCCGATCAGGCGGAAGTTGGCCAACCGATTTTCTGCGGCCTTAATCGCTCTGTCGCCAGTGTATGCTTTGGGTCGATACCGGACATTCACGAACCAAGGGCCTAGGCTGCCTCGGCCCTCCGGTTTTGACGCTTCCGCTCGTGCGGGTCGAGGTGGTGCTTCCGTATCCGGATGACCTTGGGCGTCACGTTCGACCAGCTCGTCGTCCTTGGATGTAGGCGATCGCCTGCTCGAGGCTCATTTGGCGGCGCGGCGTTCGTGCGCAGGCGAAGCTCACCTTCGCTCGATCAGCTCGGCCAGCTGCTCGGTAAAATTTCGCCCGTTCTGGCGGTAGCCGCCGTTGCTGCCGGCGGCGGTCGCGGCGCGGCATAGGTCGAGCGCCTGTTCCTTACGGCCCAAGGCGATGAGCGTCGTCGCGACAGCGGCGAAATACTGAAACGGGCGCTTCTCGGCGGCGCGGCAGCGCTCGAGATAGTCGCCAAGCGGCAGGCTTGCCGTCGCGGCGGCCCACTGCTCCGCCTGCTTCAGGATGCGCGCGGCGGCTGCCCCCGCATCATTGGCGTCGTCGATATCGACATCGGCGAAGGGCGGATCGCGCAGGGCGAGGCCGAGATGGCGTCTCCACAGCGGACGCCGCCACTCCTCGCCCAGGCCCAGCGCATCCCAGAAGATCGGGTCGACGGCCATCGGCCTGACGTGCGCAACCAGGCGCGTGCGCGTCCGGCTGGGGTCGAGGAGGACGCCGACCGCGACGAACCAGCCGTCGCGATCGTCGTAGAGGCAGTTCTTGGCGGTCACGAAGCGGGTCGGCTTGGCGGCAGCCGTGAGCGCCTTGGGGAATGCCGCACGGAAGTCCTTGCGCGCGGCGCGCTCTTCCTTGGTCACGCTACGCTGTGCGAACGCATACTCGCCCCTTTCCCTGACGCGAAGTGAAGCGCGGGTTGCGGGGTGGGTCAAGGTTTCACCGCCGGCGGCGGCCTGGGC
Organism: Sphingomonas sp. URHD0057; assembly: GCF_000620665.1. Classification (GTDB taxonomy): domain Bacteria; phylum Pseudomonadota; class Alphaproteobacteria; order Sphingomonadales; family Sphingomonadaceae; genus Sphingomicrobium. The sequence goes on from NZ_JIAU01000006.1 coordinate 340,961, forward strand.
CCCGGCCTTCGGCGGGGAACAAGTTACGCCGCTTCGAGCTTGCGGCTCGCCCGCTTCCGCTCATGCGGGTCGAGGTGGCGCTTGCGGATGCGGATTACCTTGGGCGTCACTTCGACCAGCTCGTCGTCCTGGATGTAGGCGATCGCCTGCTCGAGGCTCATGCGGCGCGGGGGGGTGAGGCGGATGCCTTCGTCCTTGGGGCCGGAGGCGCGGAAGTTGGTCAGTTGCTTGGACTTGAGCGGGTTGACCTCGAGGTCCTGCGGCTTGGCGTTCTCGCCGATCACCATGCCCTCGTAGAGCAGCTCGCCGGGGGAGATGAACAGCACTCCGCGCTCCTCCAGCGCGCTTAGCGCATAGGCGACCGCGGGGCCCTTCTCCATCGAGATGAGGACACCGTTCTGGCGGCCCTGGATCGGGCCCTTGTAGGGGCCGTAGCGCTCGAACAGGCGGTTCATGATGCCGGTGCCGCGCGTGTCCGAGAGGAACTCGCCGTGGTAGCCGATGAGGCCGCGGCTGGGCGCGCTGAACGTCAGGCGGGTCTTGCCGCCGCCCGACGGGCGCATGTCGGTCATCTCCGCCTTGCGCAGCGCCATCTTGTCGATGACGGTGCCGCTGAACTCGTCATCGACGTCGACGACGACGGTCTCGTACGGCTCCTCGCGGCCGTTGGGGCCGTCGCGGAAGAGGACTCGGGGGCGGCTGATCGACAGCTCGAAACCTTCGCGGCGCAGCGTCTCGATGACCACTCCGAGCTGGAGCTCGCCGCGGCCGGCGACCTCGAAGCTGTCGTTGTCGGAGGCCATGGTGACGCGGATCGCGACATTGCCCTCGGCCTCGCGCTCGAGGCGGTCGCGGATGACGCGGCTCTGGACCTTGTCGCCGTCGCGCCCGGCATAGGGGCTGTCGTTGACGGCGAAGCTCATCGCCAGGGTCGGCGGGTCGATCGGCCGCGCGTGGAGCGGCGCCGCGACCGCGAGATCGGCGATGGTGTTGGAGACGGTGGCGTTCATCAGCCCGGCGATGGCGACGATGTCGCCCGCCTCGGCGCTTTCGACTGGCACCCGCTCGAGCCCGCGGAAGGCGAACACCTTGGTGGCGCGGCCTTCCTCGACGACCTTGGCGTTCACGTCGAGCGCCTTGATCGGCATGTTGACGTCGAGGCGGCCGCTTTCGATGCGGCCGGTGAGGATGCGGCCGAGGAACGGGTCGCGGTCGAGCAAAGTGGCGAGCATGCGGAACGGGCCGGCGTCGACGCGCGGGCGCGGGACATGGCTGACGATGGTCTCGAACAACGGAGTGAGGTCGCCCTCGCGGATGTCGTCGGTGAGCCCGGCGTACCCGGCGCGGCCGCTGGCATAGAGCGTCGGGAAATCGAGCTGCTCGTCATTGGCGTCGAGGTTCAGGAACAGCTCGAATACCTCGTCGAGGACTTCGGCGGGGCGCGCGTCGGGGCGGTCGATCTTGTTGACGACGACGATCGGCTTGAGACCAAGCGCGAGCGCCTTGCCGGTGACGAACTTGGTCTGCGGCATCGGGCCTTCGGCAGCGTCGACAAGCAGGATGACGCCGTCGACCATGCTGAGGATGCGCTCGACCTCGGCGCCGAAATCGGCGTGGCCGGGGGTGTCGACGATGTTGATGCGCGTCGTCTGGCCGTCATGCTCCCACTCGACCGAGGTGCACTTGGCGAGGATGGTGATCCCGCGCTCCTTCTCGAGGTCGTTGGAGTCCATCGCGCGCTCCTCGACGCGCTGGTTGTCGCGGAAGGTGCCCGACTGGCGGAACAGCTGGTCGACCAGCGTGGTCTTGCCGTGATCGACGTGCGCGATGATCGCGACGTTGCGAAGATTCATGAATATTTCCGAGAAAAAGTGAGCGCACGATGTAGTGCAAAAGGTGTCATGTTGCAATGCAGCATCGCAACGGCCGGGGGTCCTGAGCGTTTAGGCGGCAGGTGAAATCAAGGAGATCGAACATGCCCCGCGGTGCATATACCGGAAAGCAGGATCGCAAGGCTGAGCATATCGAGAAAAGCTACGAGAAGCGCGGCGTTTCCAAAAAGGAAGCCGAGAGCCGCGCGTGGGCCACCGTCAACAAGCAGGACAAGGGCGGCAAGAACGCCGGCCACGGCCGCTCGTCGAGCCGCAGCGCCGCCGCCAAGAAAGGCTGGGAAACCCGGCGCCGCCACGGCCACGGGTAACGCCTACCAGGTCGCGGGGGCGCGCCGGTTGCGGTCGAAATAATCGGGCGCCAGTGTCGGATTGACCTGGCGCTGGAGCACCGGATGGCGCGCCAACACCTTGCCGGTGGCGAGATCGTAATCGGTGTCGCGGTGCGGTGCGATCACGCCAGCGACCGAGCGGAAATCCGAATAGCGCGTCTCGACCTTCTGCTGTGTCTGATCGACGTCGGGATGGAACGCCCGTTCGTCGCGCCGGCGGACCGCCTGCCAGGTTTTCGGATCGACGTAGAAGTTGCTGACGTGCCCCGTTGAGTAGCGGACCTGGACCAGCTGGTAGGTGGTGCCGTCGATCGTTTCCGGCGGCATCATGGTCAGCGTGTGGCCGCGCTGCGCAAAGCGATGCCAGCCGTAAAGCTTGTCCTCCGCCCCATGTTGCAGGGCGTTGGCCGCGCCGGCGGCGACGCTGGGTTCGGGGCCGTTCTTTCCCCACGTCCAGACGCCGGCGGAATCGATGCCCTCCGCCCCGGCAAACTTGTCGCCGACGTAAATGTCGACCTTGACCAGGCCGGCGGTGTTGGCGGCATAGCGTCCGTCGAGCTTCTGCCCGGCCTCGTCGATTTCGACATCCATCAGCAGCGAGTGCATCCGGTCGAGCGCGGCAGCGCCGCCGCGGGCGCGGGTGTTGCGGCGGACCACTTCATCGAGAGTCAGGAGCTTGGCCGCAGCGAGCGGCACGGCGACAGCCGCAGCTGTCCCACCGATCAGGGCAAGAACGGTTCGTCTGCTGAGGAGCAGTGGATGGCGATACATGCTACAAGTGTAGCACCAGAAATGGCCGGGTCGAGCGCCAATCGATGAACGACCGAAGGGACTGTATTTGCCTCTAGCGCGGCAGCCGCTCGAGAATTTCGAAGCCGCGTTCGAGGGCCCGCAGCTCGCTGTGCGCGAGCTTGCCCATCCGCCCTTCTAACGAGGCGTCCGAAGCCGGCGGACGGTTGAGATGCTGGCGGCCCATGTCGGTGAGCCTGAGCGCCAGGCGGCGGCGATTCTGCGGGTCGGGCTGGCGATCGACCAGGCCGGCGCGGACCAAGGCGTCGATCGAGCGGCTCGCCGCCGGAGCCCCCCGCTTCACCCGCGCCGAAATCTCGTTGAGCGTCGCCGGCTCGAGCTCGCCGACGGCCATCAGCAACGCACGCTGCTGGCCCAGGGCCTTGGCGGCCGCCATGTCCCCGCCCATCTGTTCGACCAGTTTTGCGAAGCGTGCCGCAAGCGCGGCCGGTGTCGATCCTCCAAACATATTTGCAGCGTATCAATATTTTGCGCGCGCGCAACATTGCATCGGTGCATCCGTCATTGCGAGGAGCGAACGCGACGAAGCAATCCAGTTGCAGCGGGCTGGATTGCTTCGCTACGCTCGCAATGACCATGGAAGATCGCCCGCCGCTCCCTCGCAATGTGTGGATCCTCGGCTTCGTCAGCATGCTGATGGACCTGTCGAGCGAGATCTATCATGCGCTGCTGCCGGCGTTCGTAACGATCGTCCTTGGGCTTCCGGCGACCGCGCTCGGCGCGATCGACGGCGTCGCCGAGGCGACCGCCAATTTCGCCAAGCTCGGCTCGGGGCGCTTGTCCGACCGGAGCCGGAGGCGAAAGCCGTGGGTGATCGCGGGCTACGGCCTGGCGGCATTGTCCAAGCCGCTGTTCGCGCTGGCGACGAGCGGAGCGACCGTGATGCTGGCCCGGTTCGCCGACCGGATCGGCAAAGGCATTCGCGGCAGCCCGCGCGACGCCATGATCGCCGACGAGACCCCGGCCGAAATCCGCGGCCGCGCCTTCGGGCTGCGCCAGGCGATGGACACCGTCGGGGCGTTGCTGGCGCCGATCGCGGCGATCGCCCTGATGGCATGGTTCGCGAGCGACATCCGCCTAGTCTTCTGGATTGCGATCATTCCCGCCGCGGCATCGTTCCTGCTCGCCTGGCTGGCGCTGCGCGAACCCGAGCAGTCGTTCGCGCCGCTCAAGCGCTCACCGCTGTTCACCGGCTTTCGCGAGCTCCACCGCGAGACCAAGCGGCTGCTTGCGGTCGGCTTCCTGTTCGGCCTCGCCCGTTTCTCCGAAGCCTTCCTCATCCTCAAGGGTATCGAGGCGGGCCTGTCGGAAGCCTGGTCGCCGCTGACGCTCGCGCTGTTCAACCTCGCCTATGTCGTGCTCGCCTACCCGGCCGGCATCCTCAGCGACCGGATGAGCCCGCGCGCTATACTGATGGCGGGCATGGCGGTGCTCGTCGCCGGGGACCTCATCCTCGCCTACGGCAGCGGCCTGGCGTGGGTGTTCGCGGGGGTTGGATTGTGGGGCGCGCACATGGCGCTTACCCAGGGCATTTTTTCGCGAATGATCGCCGACAGCGCTCCGCCCGAACTGCGCGCGACCAGCTTCGGCGCCTTCTGGTTCGTGACCGGGATCGCGGGATTGCTCGCCAGCCTCGGCGCCGGCTTGCTGTGGGACCGCGAAGGAAGCGCGGCGACCTTCGCCACCAGCGCCGGCGTCGCCGCCATGGCGCTGGCGATGCTCAGCCTGCTGCCGGAGGAGCCGTCAAGCGCTTCCAGATGATCCAGCCGACGCCAATCCCGACTCCGAAGGCAAAGACAAACAGGAGCACGGACATCACCGGCTCGACCCACGCCGGCCACGGATTGTCGCCGTAAACGTAGATCCACAGGAAGCCATAGACCGTGCCGACGAAGGCGATCGCGGCCGCAAAGGCCGCCACGCCGCCGGCGATGATCGCCAGGGCCAGTGCGAGCCAGCGGTTCACCGGGTGAAGCTCTCGCCCTTGGCGGCCTTGTCGAGCAGCAGTTGGGAAAAGCTGAAGGCGGGCTTCATCCGCTCCTCCTGCCCCTTGAGGCCTTCGACGATCTTTGCGAGACCGACGCTGTCGGCCCAATACATCGGCCCGCCGCGGTAGACCGGCCAGCCGTAGCCGTAGACCCACACCACATCGATATCGGAGGCGCGCTGGGCGATGCCTTCCTCGAGGATTTTCGCGCCCTCGTTGACCATGGTGTAAAGCGTGCGCTCGACGATCTCCTGGTCGCTGATCTCGCGCCGCTGGACGCTTTGCTTGCTCGCAAAGTCCTCGATCACCTGTTGGACGACGGGCGATGGGCTCGGGCGCCGCTTCTCGTCATAATCGTAGAAGCCGGCGCCCTTCTTCTGGCCCCACCGTTCCATCGCGCACAGCTGATCGCGAATGGTCTCGACGCGGGTCGGGTCGCGGTGCCAGCCGATGTCGACGCCGGCGAGGTCGGCCATCTGGAACGGCCCCATCGGCATCCCGAACTCGACATGGACGCGGTCGATCTGCTCGGGCGTCGCACCTTCGAGCAGCAGCTTGGTCGCCTCGATCTGGCGCGGCATCAGCATGCGGTTGCCGATGAAGCCGTGACAGACGCCGGCGACCACCGCGACTTTGCGGATCTTCTTGGCGATGCCCATCGCCGTCAGCAGCACGTCGGGCGCGGTCTTCGCGCCGCGAACGATCTCCAGCAGCTTCATGATGTTGGCCGGCGAGAAGAAATGCATGCCGAGGACGTCGGCGGGCCGCGAGATGCTCGCCGCGATCTCATCGACATCGAGGTAGGAGGTGTTGGAGGCGAGGATCGCGCCGGGCTTGGCGATCTTGTCGAGCCTGGCGAACACGTCCTTCTTGACGTCCATGTTCTCATAGACCGCTTCGATGACGAGGTCGCAGTCGGCGAGCGCGGCGAAGTCGAGCGTCGGGCTGAGTTGGCCCATGGCCCGCTCGACCTGCTCGGCGGTCAGCTTCCCCCTGGCCGCGCTTGCTTCATAATTCTTGCGCATGACGCCAGCGCCGCGGTCGAGCGCCTCCGGTCCCATCTCGACGATCGTCACGGGAATGCCGGCGGAGAGGAAGTTCATGGCGATGCCGCCGCCCATCGTCCCCGCGCCGATCACCCCGACCTTGTGGATCGGCCGCGGCTCGGTGTTCTCGGGCAGGCCTTCGATCTTCGAGGCTTTGCGCTCGGCGAAGAAGAAGTAGCGTTGGGCGGCGGATTGCTCGCCGCTCATCAGCTCCATGAACAATTTGCGCTCTTCGATCACGCCTTCGGCGAACGGTTTCTGCGTCGCGACCTCGACCGCTTCGATGTTCTTGAGCGGCGCCTCGAAGCCGCGGAACTTCTTCGCATTGGCAGTGCGGAACTCGTCGAAGATGCCGGGCGCGCTGTCGGCCATCCGGTCCTGCCGCTCGGACGACTTCGCGAGCGGCCGGATGTCGCGCACCTCCTCGGCATAAGCGACCGCATGTGGGATGAGCTCGCCCTCGACGAGGCGGTCGACCAGGCCGCAATCGAACGCGTCCTTGGCGCCGATCGGGTTGCCGGTGGCGCACATTTCGAGCGCCTTGCGAACGCCCGCGACGCGCGGCAGGCGCTGAGTCCCACCCGCGCCAGGCAGCAGACCCAGCTTGACCTCGGGCGTCCCCAGCTTCGCGGACTTGTCGGCGACTCGATAATGGCAGCCGAGCGCGACCTCGAGCCCGCCGCCGAGCGCGGTGCCGTGGATCGCGGCGACCACCGGCTTGGAGCAATTCTCGATCGTGTCGACGACGACCGGCAGCCACGGCTGCTGCGGCGGCTTGCCGAACTCGGTGATGTCGGCGCCGGCAAAGAAGGTCTGGCCCTCGCAGGCGATGACCACCGCCTTGACGGCATCGTCACCCTCGGCCTCGGCAATGGCGTCGACCAGCCCCTGGCGCACCGAGGTCGACAGCGCATTCACCGGCGGATTGTTGGAAAGGATGATCAGCACGTCGCCGTGCCGCCGGGTCGAGATCGGGCTGGTCATGCCCTCTTCCCTTCATCGACGCAGGCATGTCGTCAATTGAAATGCGCGGTTCAGCGGATCTCCTTGCCGTCGCGAAGCTCGATGTAGGCTTTGCGGACCATCGACAGTTTGGCGGTGTCGAACTGCCCGGCGAGGTCGGGATCGCCCTTGCTGAAGCGATCGCGGAATTTCGACAATTCGACCTTCGCCTGAACGTCGTCGATCGTCACCGCGCCGCCGCGAAGCGCGGCCTGAGTTTGGCGGACCACCTCCTCGAACAGCTCGGCTTCCATCAGCATGTAGGACTTGTCGTGGAACGCTGGCCCGTGACCGGGAACAATCGTCGTCGCGTCCAGCGCCGCGAGCTGGCGGATGGACTTGGCGTGCTCCGACAGCGGCGGAGTGAAATAGGGAAGCGGGTAGCTGACGGTGTCGCCGGTGATGAGGATCTTCTCCTTCGGCAGATAGAGCACGGTGGTTGCCGCGGCGTCGCCCGTCACGCTCATGAACCGGAACTCGCGGCCACCGTGCCGGAGCACCAGCTGATCGGTGTAGGTCAGCGTCGGGTAAATGCGCTTAACCTTCAGCTGCTCGGCCGCCATGTCGCGGATCTGCTGCATCTCCCGTTCGATTTGCCGCTTCAGTTCGGGAGTCAGCGGCGAGCCGTCGGCGCGCTTATTGGTCGCGAACTGCTCCGCGACCGATTTTTCCTGGGCGGCCAGGCCTTTCGGGATGTAGCTCGGGTAGAAAGCGCTGAAGTTGAGCATGAAGTCGCGCTCTTTCTCGGTGGCGATGATCTCGAGGTCGGGATCAGCGGCGGCGAACACCTCGTTTCCGGACCAATGGTCGGGGTGCCAGTGCGAGTTGGCGACGAAGCGCACCGGCTTCGGCGTGATCTTCCGGATCTCCTCAAGGATCGTCCGCGCGGTCGAGGGACGCGTGGTTGTGTCGAACACGAGCACGTCGCGGTCGGTGACGATCGCGACCGAGTTGAGCTGCTCGACATAGCCGTCGCTGGCGACGGTGAATTGGTAGATGCCGGGCGCGAGCTCGGTCCGGGCGATCTCAACCGGTGCTGGTTGGGCAATCGCCGGCACCGACACGGCCATTGCACACGACAGCAAAATACATTCGATTTTCATGACTTCCTCCCACCGCCGTGGAGGATGCCGCGGGGTTGACGCCCGGGGCAGTCAAGAAAAGCTCAATTTCTCCTGAGCGCTCGAAGTCCGCCGTCGGCGGCTTAGCTGCCCCTGGCCTTGAAGCCGCCGATCACGCCGAGAATGAAGCTGGTGACCAAGGCCAGCTGGACTTTGCCGTCCGGATCGCTCCAGCCGAAGTATCGCGAACCCCAGCCGACCAGCGCGATGAACATGGCGATCGAAATTCCGCCGACCATGCGAACCTCCCCACAAGCGGCAATCGGGTCGCCGCGGTACGAAAATGCCCGGATCAGGCTAAACAAAGGGTAAAGCTTGCCCCGGTTCGGGAGGCTGGCCATAGGGGCGGTACCCTCCAATGAGACAGGCGGATTCATGAAGGCGCGCGTGTTCATCACCCTCAAGCCCGGGGTCCTCGACCCCCAGGGCAAGGCCATCCATCACGCCCTCGAAGGCCTCGGCTTTAGCGGCGTCAACGACGTCCGCGCGGGTAAGCTGATCGAGCTCGACCTCGCCGACGGCACCAGCGACGGCGACATCGAGGAGATGTGCCGCAAGCTGCTCGCCAACATTGTGATCGAGAATTTTCGCATCGAGCGCCTGCAGGACGCCTGACGTGCCACGATTCCCGCATATTTCGCGGGTAAGGCCCGGAATATGAAAAGCGCGGTTATCGTCTTCCCCGGATCCAATTGCGACCGCGACGTGGCGGTTGCGCTGGAGCTGGTCACGGGACGCAAGCCGGCGATGGTCTGGCACCGCGACACCGAGCTTCCCGACGGCACCGATTTCATCGCCTTGCCCGGCGGCTTTTCCTACGGGGATTACCTCCGTTCGGGGGCGATGGCGGCGCGGTCGCCGATCATGGCCGCGGTCAGGCAAGCGGCGGCGCGAGGCGTTCCGGTCATCGGCATCTGCAACGGCTTCCAGGTGCTCACCGAGACCGGGCTCCTGCCCGGCGCGCTGATGCGCAATGCGGGATTGAGCTTCGTCTGCCGCCCGGTGCGGCTGAAGGTGGAGAACAGCCAGAGCCTGTTCACGGCCGCCTATGATTCCGGCGAGGAAGTGGTTTTCCCGGTCGCCCACCACGACGGCAATTACCAGGCGGACGAAGCGACACTGGATCGGCTCGAGGGCGAAGGCCGGGTGGCGTTCCGTTATGGCGAGCCGGTCAACGGCTCGGCGCGCGATATCGCCGGCATCCTCAACGACGCCGGCAACGTGCTCGGGCTGATGCCGCACCCTGAGAGAATGGTAGAAGCGGCGCATGGCAGAATCGACGGCCGCCGGCTGTTCGAAGGATTGCTCGAAACCGTCGCTTAATGGCGGTGCTTGATCGGCAGCTCGGTGCAGCCGCTCGTCGCCGGCGGCGCCATGCACATCAGCACGCGGTCGGGACCGGGCGTATCGAACACGCGGGTATATTTCTCGAGCGTCATCGGTTCGACGAAGATGATGACCGTTGTCGCCTGAGCGGCCCCGGCGCACCCCAGCATCGCAACGGCAATGGCAATCCGCATTGCTCTCATGGCATCGACCCCCTGGTCGCCCGGCTGTCTCGGCCTGGCCCATTGAACGGCTGGTGAACGATTGTTCAGGTATCCACGGTAAACGGCGTGAAATCGGTGCCGAGGTCATAGACATCGACGCCTTCGCGCCGCTTGAGGAAGCCAACCACCGCGTACGTGACGGGCGTCAGCACCACTTCCCAGCCGACCTTCAGGATGAATTGGAAAAGCATCACGGCGCCGAGCGTCGCGACCGGCCAATCCGCCATTCCGTAGAATGCCAGCGGATAGAAGATCAGGCTGTCCGCGCCTTCGCCGATGACCGTGCTGCCGATGGTCCGGGTCCATAGGTACTTGCCGTCGGTCCAGATCTTCATCTTGGCGAGCACGACCGAGTTGAGGAAGTCGCCGACGAAGAACGCGGTCATCGACGCCAGGATGATCCGCCAGCCGGAGCCGAACACCCGCTCGTAGGCGGCCTGCCCGGTCCACCCTTCCGCGACCGGCAGCCGAACCACGGTCCATTCCATGACCGCCAGGAACAGCAATGCGCCAAAGCCGGCCCAGATCGCCCGTCGCGCGCGGGCGAAGCCGTAAACCTCGGTCATTACATCGTCGATGATGTAGGCGATCGGGAAGAACAGGATACCCGCGCCGAACGGCCATGGGCCGATGCCGGGCAAGTTCACGAACGATCGTTTCTCCGCCCCGACGACGTTCGACAGCAGCAGCACCACTACGAACGCGACCATGACGAAGTCGAAATAGCGGAACCGCGCGCCATGCATCGAGCGCGCCTCGACGTGGCGCAGGCCCTCCCCTTCGGCTTTCATGGGGGAAGGGCGTAGCGCGGTTCCGCCGCGCGTCAATCGGGACCTCCGGCGCCTGCGTCGCGTCGATGCGCGGCGTCATTGTTCGTGCTAACTGGCCCCGCTCAAGGGGGAGGCATGGACCGTCGCTCGGTGATCAAGGGCGCGCTTGCGGCAGGCGCCTTGGCGCTGCCGGGCGCCGATCCGCAGCTGCTCGCTCGACCGTCCCTCGCATGGCGGCGCGTTCGTCCGGGGATGCCCGGCTGGCCGAGCCAGGCGGAGTGGGCGCGGCTCAATGCCGACGTCGCCGATCGGCTGATCCGCCCCATCTCGCCGCTGAAGGAATGCGCGCCCGCCGGCGGCCCGAGCTGCGACGCTGTGTTCAAGGAGATCGCCAACCCATACTTGATTCGCGACCATCCGGCGCTGACCCAGTCGCTTGGCTGGGTCGATGCCTGGGTGTCGCAACCGAGCGCCTACGCGGTCGCCGCACGAAGCGCCGCCGACGTCGCCGCCGCCGTCCGCTTCGCCAAGCGGCACAACCTGCGCTTGGCGGTGAAGGGGGCAGGCCACAGCTATCACGGCACGTCGAATGCGGCGGATTCGCTGCTTGTCTGGACTCGCAATCTGACCGGCATCGAGCTCCACGACGCCTTCACGCCAAGCGGCTGCACGCACTCGGAAGGACCCGCCGTCAGCCTCGGCGCCGGGCTCATCTGGCAGGAGGCCTATACCGCCGTTACGACCCGAGGCGGACGCTATGTCCAGGGCGGCGGCTGCTCGACGGTCGGGGTCGCCGGACTGGTCTCGAGCGGCGGGTTCGGCACCTATTCCAAAGGCTTCGGATCGGCCGCGGCGAGCCTGATCGAGGCTGAAGTCGTCACCGCCGATGGTCGCGTCCGAATCGTCAACCGATGCCGCGAGCCCGACCTGTTGTGGGCCTTGAAAGGCGGCGGCGGGAGCAGTTTCGGAGTGCTCACGCGCCTGACGCTGCGCACGCATCCGCTGCCGGCCGAAGCGGGCGTCGTCAACGCCGACATCAGAGCCAGGGACCCCGAGGCGTTCGCCGCGCTAATCGACCTGGCGATGGACTTCTGCCGCCGCCGGCTGCTGACCCCGCACTGGGGCGAGCAGATCATTTTCCGGCCGCGCAATGTCATGCAGATCAGAACCGAGTTCCAAGGCATCCGCCAGGCCGAGGCGGCCGCGATGTGGAACGAATTCTTCAGCGCGGTCCGGTCGCGCGGCTCCGCTTTGTCGCTCGGCGAGGTCACCATCGTGTCAGCGCCAATGCGCAAAACCTGGGACCCCGAATTCCTGCGCACCATCCCCGGGACGATCGCGGCCGATAGTCGGCCCGGCAGCGCGCCGGGCAACGTCTATTGGGCGGGTGACGCCGGCCAGGCGGCGCAGTTCATCCACGGCTGTGCCTCGATGTGGCTGCCCGCCGCACTGCTCCAAGATGGAACTCGCGCGCGCCTGGTTTCGGCTCTCGCGCAATCCGCCGCGCTGTGGAAAGTCAGCCTTCACCTCAACAAGGGGCTGGCCGGCGCAATTCCCGCGGTCATCGCCGCCGCCCGCGATACGGCGACGAACCCGGCAGTGCTCGACGCATTCGCGCTCGCCATCCTCGGCGCTGAGGAAGGCCCCGCCTATCCCGGCGTGCCGGGGCACGAGCCGCATGTAGCCGAGGGGCGGTCCGACGCGGCGCACGTGCGCGCCGCCGCGGCGCCGCTGCGGGCATTGCTGCCGGCGCCCGCATCCTATGTGTCGGAGAGCGATTATTTCGAAGAGAATTGGCGGCGCGCCTTCTGGGGCAGCAACTACGCGCGCCTGGCACGGATCAAGCGCCGCTATGACCCCGAGGGCCTGTTCTTCGCACATCATATGGTCGGCAGCGAGCACTGGTCGCCGGACGGCTTCACGCCTTCGACAGCCTAGCGCGGCAATCGGTTCGCGCGGTTTCGCTGCGCGTCAATTGCCGCTACTTCGGCTGCCGCGCGCGCCCGTAGCTCAGCTGGATAGAGCACGAGCCTTCTAAGCTTGAGGTCGCAGGTTCGAATCCTGCCGGGCGCGCCAGTTTTTCGAGGGATTCATGACTGAAGCACGCCGCCCCATCTGGAAAAGCCTCTACGTCCAGGTGCTGGTCGCAATTACGCTCGGCGTGGTCGTCGGCTGGCTGTGGCCCACGACCGGGGCGGCGCTGAAGCCGCTCGGCGACGGGTTCATCAAGCTCGTCAAGATGATCATCACTCCGGTGATCTTCCTCACCGTCGTCACCGGCATCGCCGGGATGCGGGACCTCCGCGCCTTCGGCCGCATCGCCGCCAAGGCGTTCGCCTATTTCATCGTCATGTCGACGCTGGCGCTGGTGGTCGGGCTGGCGGTCGCCAATCTGGTCCAGCCGGGCGCCGGCCTCAACGTCAACGTCGCGACGTTAGATACCGGCAAGGTCGCGAGCTACGTGACCAAGGCGCACGAAACGACCGTCACCGGCTTCGTGCTCAACATCATTCCCGACACCCTGGTCAGCGCCTTCACCTCCGGCGAGATCCTGCAGGTCCTGCTGGTCGCGATCCTGTTCGGGATCGCGCTGGCGACGATGGGCGAGCGCGGCGAGCGGCTGCTGGGCGCGCTGCGCACGCTGACCGCGGTGGTCTTCCGCATCGTCCGCATCCTGATGTACGCCGCGCCGATCGGGGCGTTCGGCGCGATGGCCTTCACCATCGGCCAATATGGCATCGGGACGCTGGTCAACCTGGCCCAGCTGATCGTCACTTTCTATGCGACGTCGCTGCTGTTCGTGCTGGTTATCCTCGGCTCGGTCGCCTGGTTCGCCGGCTTCTCGATCCTCGCGCTGATCCGCTACATCAAAGACGAGCTGCTACTGGTGCTCGGCACCTCCAGTTCCGAAAGCGCGATGCCGCTGCTGATGGAGAAGCTGGAGGCGGCGGGCTGTCCCAAGCCGATCGTCGGGCTGGTCGTGCCGACCGGTTATTCGTTCAACCTTGACGGCACCAACATCTACATGTCGCTGGCGGCTTTGTTCATCGCCCAGGCGTGCAACGTGCATTTGAGCCTTGGCGACCAGTTGCTGCTGATGGCGGTTGCGGTCCTGAGCTCGAAGGGCGCGGCGGGCGTCACCGGCTCCGGGTTCATCGTGCTCGCCGCGACGCTGTCGGTGGTGCCGTCGATCCCGGTCGCGGGAATGGCGCTGATCCTCGGCGTCGACCGCTTCATGAGCGAGTGCCGGTCGCTGACCAACTTCGTCGGCAATGCGGTGGCGACGATCGTCGTCGCGCGGTGGGAAGGTGCCGTCGACATGGTGCGATTGCGCCGGGTGCTCGCCAGCGGCGAGCCGAGCGCGGAGGAGATCGAGCGCATCCAGCTCCAGCGCGGCTAGCTGCGTGCGCCCGTTCGCGATTGGATAGAGCGCCTTCTAAACTTGAGGTCGCGGGTTCGATCCTGACCCGGCGCGCCAAAACCCTACGATCGATCTGCGTTTATGGCAGGAATGGATGGAGAGCAGACTCTACGCCGACCGATACTCTTCGATCTTCCGCTCCAGTTCGTCAGCAGGCACTTCCCATCCAAAGAGTCTGACACGTCCACCGACGCGAGGATAAATCAGACATGCGCTGACTAGCCCCGCAGCGGTTCGGATTACCTCTGTCTGGTCGATGTCGTTCCACGCCCAGTGCAATCGCCTCCAACCGAGGTTCTGAGTGATACCTTCGGCGTCAATTGTGAGAGTGCCAGGAAAGCACGCGGCCCAAAGATACCGCAATGCCAGAAGGCCAAAAAACGCCATTCCGACGCGCAAGAATATGACGGCTTTCGTCGCTTCGGCCGGTTGAAGGTTTGACGCCGCAGGCCTGCTGAGCGTCCACAAACAGACCCCGACAAAGGCAACGCAGAGGGCTAGTCGTCCGATTGCTTGAAGGCGAGATTCTTGAACGATCATTGGTGACACGCGGCATTACTAGCGAATGTCGCTAATGGCAGGAATGGGTCGAAAACTGCCATTTAGAACCCCGATGCGCC
>NZ_JIAU01000007.1 GCF_000620665.1 Sphingomonas sp. URHD0057
TGACACGTCCACCGACGCGAGGATAAATCAGACATGCGCTGACTAGCCCCGCAGCGGTTCGGATTACCTCTGTCTGGTCGATGTCGTTCCACGCCCAGTGCAATCGCCTCCAACCGAGGTTCTGAGTGATACCTTCGGCGTCAATTGTGAGAGTGCCAGGAAAGCACGCGGCCCAAAGATACCGCAATGCCAGAAGGCCAAAAAACGCCATTCCGACGCGCAAGAATATGACGGCTTTCGTCGCTTCGGCCGGTTGAAGGTTTGACGCCGCAGGCCTGCTGAGCGTCCACAAACAGACCCCGACAAAGGCAACGCAGAGGGCTAGTCGTCCGATTGCTTGAAGGCGAGATTCTTGAACGATCATTGGTGACACGCGGCATTACTAGCGAATGTCGCTAATGGCAGGAATGGGTCGAAGGCAGACCTAAGCCTTGAACGTCAGGAACGGGTGGAAAGCAGACATTGAGTTGGCGAGGCCCACGTGCCAGCCACGCGACATGGACAAGTCTCTGACCGTCGAAGCCGCCCGCCAGTTCCTCTCGGTTGTTTGGGAGGGCGAAAGGCCGACCGACGAGGCGCTACTGATTGCGCTGGACGGCTTGGTCGAGGCTTTTCATCACACACCCGGCGCGGGGCCATCCGACACCAACATAGAGGCACCCCGCGCGGGCGGACCGGCGTTGTATCAGGAGCTTGCGGCGCGTTTCCCCGACTACGGGATGTATCCGGTGTCTGACCCAACCGCGCCTGTTGAAGATGCGGCGATGATGGGCGACGCAATCGATGACCTCGTCGACCTTACGTTGGACATGCGCGAGGTTCTTTGGCTCGCGGACCACATAGGGGTCGATGACGCCCACTGGTCTTTCCGGCTCCACTACTTCCACTGGGGCCGTCACGCTCGCGAACTGGCGCTCTACCTACATGCCCGTCAGTTCGGTTGAGTCCGCAATGGGTCGGAGGCAGACGGCAGCTTTGGGTGGAAAACGGACACGGCGCCAATAGCCGTTAGCGACTCAACTGCGCGCGAACCGGACTAGCATCGCGACTCCGAGGAACGCCGGAACCACCAGCGCCAACACCGAGGGGAAGCCGTCCGGCTGTGATCGCGACGACAAATAGATGAAGGCACCAAAGAGCCCGCTGATCACGAGCCACTGGATAAGCATCGCCCGCGCTGTCGCTGCCCTGTTCACTGGAGGAACGTCGGGAAGGGGAACGGTGGCGAGCGGCTTGGCCGCGGCGACCAGCTTGGTCCAGCTCCGCGCGCTAATCTTCAGCGTACCGTTCGGCGGCTTTCCGAGCTGAAGCTTGACCATCGGAAGGAAGAAGCTGCTGCTCGGTTCAGCCTCGATTTCATTCCAGGGCACCTTGAGCGGCTTCTGGAAGATGCCGAAGATGCGCCATATCCCAATTCCCAGACCGGACTGATAAGCGCGCAGCTTAAGGCAGCCGTTCAACGCGACGCCCATGCCCATCGAGCCGGACTGGCTGCGCAGTCGAAGCAACGGCTCTTCACTGCCGTCGTCGACGTACCACTGCTGAAGACTGAACCAGCCGGACATCAACCCGAGCATGAAGGTCGCGAGGAGCCACATCCCCACGAAGAAGAAGGGAAAAGCGTAGGGAAACCAGTTGAGGATGTTCTCGTCAGTCACGAGGTGTGGATAGCAAAAGAACAAGGGCGCCCCAACACGACGCCCCCGGAATGTCCGCAATAGATCGATAGCTGTCGCGGCAGGTTTGGGTGGAAAGCGGACGTTAGCGTTGGCTGCTGCGCCAAGCCTCTAAACGGCTGCTCAGCCTGGGTGCGAGCGCGTCGAAGGAACCCCAGCCATCGTTAACGTCATATAATGAACCCGCCTTCGGAAACGTCTCGCAGTAGTCATCGAGGTAAGACCCGTCGGTGTTGTGAAGGCCCTCTCCGCTCCCATAGTAGCTTGCGGCGAACGAATTGCCTTCGTTGTTCAGGTCTTCGTTCGTAAACTTTTCATCACAGGCACGGATGAACCATTCGGTTGGTGTAACCTCGCGCTTCTGGAGCAGCGCGAAATCATCGGCGGCGTCTTTGGTGTGAAACTCACCAGCCAACCCGCTCATGACGGCCCATGCAACGAACATGGCAATGTGTGTGGCACCAGCTTCGCGTGGCAACTCGGCTGGAAAGTCACCCCCATAATGCCAAGACGCATCATCGTACTTCATGTGCGGACCTTCGCAGCAGCGCCTAATGTCTGCAATGGGTCGAAAGCGGACGTTAGCGCCGCGAGCCGTCAGGCTTGCTTCGCGAAGGCCAGCACTTCACCTCCTGTGCGCAGGACATCCACGTGATCGCTCCACCACTGCGCCATCTCGAGACGTTCCGGCCAATGCGCACCGCGATGGTAGGCAGCGCGGACTTGATTGCCGTCGGCGTGCGACAGGGCACGCTCGATCGCGTCGCCGCTCCATTTGCCGCTTTCGTTCAACAGCGATGAAGCAGTCGAGCGAAACCCGTGCGCCGTCATATCGTTCGAACCGTAGCCCATGCGCCGCAACGCCCCGTTGATCGCATTCTCGCACATTGGCTTCAGCGGCGATCCTAATTTGGGGAATATGTAGCGCCCACCCCCACTCAATTCGGACGCTTCTCGCAAGATCGCTACAGCCTGTCGGGACAGCGGGACGCGGTGCGGCTGGCGTTGCTTCATGCGTTCGGCCGGGATCGTCCATAGTGCCTTGTCGAAATCAATTTCGCTCCATTCCGCCTTTCGTATCTCACCCGGCCGCTGATACACGTGCGGGGTAAAGCGAAGCGCCAGCTTGGTCACCGGCTGGCCAGAATAGGATTCAATCGACCGCAACAGCGTCCCGAAAGCGGCGGGATCGGTGATTGCCGCGTGATGCTTGGCGACCGGCGAAACCAATGCACCCTGCAACGGCTGCGCTGGATCGACTGATGCCCGCGCTGTTGCCACCGCATAACGGAAAACTCGGCTGGAAAAGGACCGCAGACGCCGCGCGGTTTCGCGATGCCCCGCCTGCTCGGCCTTCTTCAACACGGCCAGCAGTTCATGAGGGCTGATTTCGGCTATGGGACGCGCGCCCAGTGCTGGTGATAGCTTGCTCAGGAGCCAGCGCGTCTTCCCGATAGTGACAGGTGCCCTGCCTTCCGCTTCCAGCTTGGCGATATACTCGTCCGCAATCCCGGCGAACGTAGTGGCGGCGGCAATTCGATTAGCAATTCGCGCTTCGCGCTTGGCGACGGACGGATCGTTCCCGGCCTGTGCGGACTGGCGCGCAGCGTCGCGGCGCGCGCGGGCATCCTTCAAACCCACTTCGGGATAGCTGCCCAAAGCCAGCTTCTTCTCCTTGCCGCCAATCCGATACTTTAACCGCCACAGCTTCGATCCAGTTGTCGTGACGAGCAAATAGAGACCCTTGCTGTCGGCGAGTTTTCGATCCCTGGTTTCGGCCTTTGCCAGCCGGATCGCCGTATCCGTCAATGCCATGATGTTCGCGCCCCCTCGCCACAGAAATGGACCACCTCAAAGGCCCCCGAATAGGCCCCCAAATTTTCGCGATTGTCAGCGAACGCCAGCAACCGATAGCGGTCAATTCGAGCTAAAAGTAGCTGATTTCTAGGGATTTTTCAACCCATGCACGAATGCTGGCGGATTGAGAAATGGTGCCCAGGAGAGGACTCGAACCTCCACGCCCTTGCGAGCGCCAGCACCTGAAGCTGGTGCGTCTACCAATTCCGCCACCTGGGCACAGGGGCATCGCTTTTCGGCAGGGGGCGGCGCTTAAAGGGAGCGCCCGCGCGCTGTCAACGATTCGTCGTTTGGTCGGGCTCGTAGTCCAGAATATCCCCCGGCGTGCAGGCGAGTTCCTCGCAGATCGCCTCGAGGGTGGCGAAGCGGACTCCCTTCACCTTGCCGGACTTGAGCAGCGACAGATTGGCTTCGGTGATGCCGATCGCGGCGGCGAGGTCCTTCGAGCGGACCTTCCGCAGCGCGAGCATCACATCGAGCCGGACGACGATCGGCATCAGACGAACTCGCGCATTTCGTCATCGAGCCGCCGAGCGCGCTCGAGCAGCCTCGCGAGCAGGAAGAGGAGCAGAGTGATGGCGACGGTCAGCGCATCGCGAAGGTCGATGTTCAGGCGCAGCAGGTGGGAGCGGCTGGCGCTCGCCGCGGTGAACATCGCGACAATCGGAGCGGCGAATTCGAACAATGCCATCGCCAGCAACCATGACGCGAAGCCGCGAAAGTGGCGAACGACATTCACGCCGAACATCTCGCCCGCGGCGATCAGCCCCAGCATCCGCGTCAAATGGAATAGCGCAATCAGCAGCAGCGCCACGCTGCCCGCCGCAGTCCACTGCTCGTAGGGCGTCCCATGCAGACGATATTCGACGTGCGCATGCGCCAGCTGAAGATTCAGGCGGGCGGCGACATAGACCAATGCGATCATCGACATGGCCGCGAAGACGAAGACTCGCAGCCGGCGCGCCGAACGCCGAATGGGATCGTCCGACATGTTTGACATAATTATTGTCCTACGATAATATATCACTATTCTACGAATAATATCCGAGGATCACAACATGCATCGCGCCAAGCTTGGACTGCTCACGAGTGCCACCATCGCCGTGCTTGCCGCGGCCGGCCTTGCCATCGCGCACCCCGGCCATCCGCCGATCACTCCGCCCGAGATGACGTTCGCGGCCCATGCGGAGACGATTCCCTTCCAGCTCTTCCGCGGCAACCGCATCGTTATTCCCGTCACGGTTGGCGGTCATCGGACACAAGCCATTCTCGATACCGGCGCGAGCATGACAACGCTTGATCGATCCTACGCCCGCTCGATCGGGCTGCCCGAAGGCTTGAAAATCCAGGGCAAGGGGACCGGCGGGACGGTCGATGCAGAGCTGGTCACCGGCGTGACGATCGATGTCGGTGCGACGCGGCTGGCGAACATGAGCATCGGGGTGATGGATCTCTCCGCCGTCACCCGCAGTCTCGGTCGGCCAATGACGGTGGTTCTCGGCCGAGACTTCTTCAATGCGACGGTCGTTTCAATCGATTGGGCGGCGAGCACCTTGGAAGTGCGCTCACCATCCGCTTTCGCGCCCGCGCCGGGAGCCGCCGCTCTGCCCCTCGCCCGCAAGGGGCCATTCAATACGATCTCGATCTCGGTGGCCGCGGGCAAGCCGATCGAAGCCCTTTTTGACCTCGGCAGCGACGGGGCGTTGGCGCTGCCTCGCAGCTATTGGGAAACGCGCCCCGACATCGCCAACCTGCGTTGGGCGGAAGCTCGCAGCGGCGGGGTCGGTGGGTTAACCCCGGCGCGAAGGGCGACGGTTCCCGAAGTGACGCTCGCCGGGCGGACTTTCAGAGCCGTCCCGACGACCTTGTCCGAAGCGGGGAATGACACAGACCCGACCCAGATGGCCAACGTCGGGATCCAGTTCCTCAAGCAATTCCGGCTTGATCTGGACCTCGGCCGCGATCGCGTATTCCTGACGCCGCGGTCCGACGCTCCGGGCTTCGACCGCGACCGGGCAGGCGCGCGCTTCGACCTTGCAGGCGACCGCCTGAAGGCTGTCTTTGTCTCTCCGCAGGGACCGGCGGCGCAGGCCGGCCTCAAGACCGGAGATGAGGTGGTCGCCGTCGATGGCATGAAGGTCGATGCGAGCTTCTATCAGCGCGCTGACTGGACGCGCGGGCCGGTCGGGCACACGGTCGCGCTTGCTCGCGCCGACGGGTCGACGGTGAAGGTCACGCTCGCCGATTATTTCTAGGGGCATTACCGCCGGCCCCGCCTTGTCAACGCCGCGCCGCCAGGGCTAGGGCGGGGGCATGATCGAGCGCCCGGACGAGCAGGTGACGGTGTTCGGCGGCGGTGGCTTCATCGGCCGCTACCTCTGCGAATATCTGTTCCAGAGCGGCGTTCGGGTGCGCATCGCCTCGCGCAATCCGCGCCACGCTTACAGCGTCCAGCCGTTGAGCCAAGTCGGTCAGCTGGGCTTCTTCCAGGCCGACATCGGCAACCGCGCCAGCGTCGAGCATGCGGTCCGCGATGCCACCGCGGTCGTCAATCTGTGCGGCGTGTTCGGCAAGGGAATGCAGGCCGTCCATGTCGACGGTGCCCGCAACGTGGCCGAAGTCGCGAAGAAGGCGGGCGCAGCGGCGGTCGTCCACATCTCGGCGATCGGCGCCGACCCCGGCTCAGAGTCCAATTACGGCCGCACCAAAAGCGAGGGCGAAGCGGCCGTCCGCAAGGCTTTTCCCAAGGCGACGATCGTCCGTCCGTCGCTGGTGTTCGGGCCGGAGGACGACCTCACCAACCGCTTTGCGGCAATGGCCGGCCTGCCGCTCCTGCCCGTGCTCGCCGCGAAGACCAACTTCCAGCCGGTCTATGTCCGCGACCTCGCCCAGGCGATCGCCAAGGCGGCGCTCCAGCCGCGGGCCCATGGCGGGAAGGTCTATGAGATCGGCGGACCGCAGGTGATGAGCATGGTCGAGCTGATCCGCGCCATCCTCGAGCTCAGCGGGCAGAAGACCGAGGTAGTCGAGCTGCCCGACTTCGCCGGCGATCTCATCTCGAAGCTCGGCTGGCTGCCGGGCTCGCCGCTGACCCGCGACCAGTGGCTGATGCTCCAGCGCGACAACGTTCCAGCGAAGAATGCGCCGGGGCTGGCGGCGTTCGGGATCCGCCCGACACCGCTCGCGGCGGTCGCCTACGAATGGCTCGGCCGGTTCCATCGCGGCGGCAAGTTCGCCGGCCGCCGAATTAATTTGACCGCGACCAGCTGAGCCCGGACTACCCCTTCCATGCCAATCCTTCTGATCGCGATCATCCTCGGCATCGTCGAGGGCGTTACCGAATTCATCCCGGTGTCCTCGACCGGCCACCTGATCCTCGCCACCGAGCTGCTGGGCTTCGACGCGGACAAATGGGCCGCGTTCAACGTCATCATCCAGCTCGGGGCGATCCTCGCCATCGTCGTGCTTTATTGGCGGACGTTCTGGGCGGTGCTCGAAGGTATGCTCAGGGGCCAGGCGGTGTCGTGGCGCTTCGTGCGCAACATCCTCATCGCCTTCTTGCCCTCGGCCATCCTCGGCTTCCTCCTGATCAACCGGATCGAAGCGCTGCTCGGCAACGGCCTCGTCGTCGCCGTGGCGTTCATCCTCGGCGGCATTGCGATCCTGGTGATCGAGAGACTGGTGAAGCCGGGGCAGATCGTCGGGGTCGCCGAAATGCCGATGAAGCAGGTGGTCGGCGTCGGGCTCATCCAGTGCCTCGCCATGGTTCCCGGAGTCAGCCGCTCCGGCGCAACCATTCTCGGCGGCCTGTCGCTCGGGGTCGAACGGCGCACCGCGGCCGAGTTCAGCTTCTTCCTCGCCATTCCGACCATGCTCGGCGCGACGACGCTCGAGCTGGTCAAGCATCGCGACACCTTGATGGCGGGCGCCAGCGGAGTTGGGTTCGGGACGGTCGCGGTCGGCTTCGTCGTCAGCTTCGTCGTCGCCATCGTCGTCGTCAAAGCCTTCGTCCATTACATCTCGCGTCACGGCTTCGCGCCCTTTGCCTGGTATCGCATCCTCGTCGGAGCGGCAGCGCTGGTCTGGCTGATGACGCGCTAAGGTTTGTCACCCGCGCGAGCGGTGCTAGACTGCCGGCATGCGTAAGAGTCTGATTCTGCTTCCCCTCTTGTTCACGGCAGCGCCGGCCATGGCGCAGACTGCGCCGCCGAGCGTTCCCCCCGAGCTCCAGGATCCGCGGGTTGCGGATCGCATCGCGGATGCGGTGCAGGGGGTCTCGCAGGCGATGCTCAGCATGAAGGTTGGCGCCGTCCAAGCGGCGATCGAGGGCCGCGAGCCGACCGCCGCCGAGAAGAAAATGACGGTGCGCGATCTCGGCCGCCGGGACGATCCCGATTTCGACCGCAACTTCCACGAACGAATGGCGCAGGTCCGGCCGACGATTGAGCGGGGGATGAAGACGCTGAACACGGCGCTGCCGGCAATGATGAAGGCGCTCGGCGAGGCGAGCGAGGCAATCGACCGCGCTGCGGCAAATATGCCCGATCCGACCTATCCCAAGCGCTAGACGAGTCGCGCCCACTCGCTAAAGCTGCCCTGCCATGTGGCAGCTCTTCCAGTTCCCGTTGTGCCCCTTTTCGCGCAAGGTCCGCCTGGTCCTCGCCGAGAAGGGCGTCGGCCATGAGCTGGTGCGCGAAAATCCGTGGGAGAAGCGCGACGAGTTCGTCGATTTGAACCCGGCCGGTGAAACGCCAGTGATGGTCGAGGCCGACCAGGGCGTCACGCTGATCGGGTCGCAGCCGATCGTCGAATATTTCGACGAGACCGTCGACCGCATGCCGATGATCCACGGCAACGCCGTGCTTCGGGCCGAAATCCGCCGCGTGACCGAATGGTTCGACATCAAGCTCTATCGCGAGGCGGTCGAGCCGCTGATGAACGAGCGCATGCGCAAGCGCCTCGTCAACCGCGAGAGTCCCGACACCCGCGTGTTGCGCGAGGCGATGCGGGTCGCCTCCGAGCACCTCGACTATATCGATTACCTGCTCGACCATCGCCGCTGGCTCGCCGGGCCGGGCCTCAGCCTCGCCGACTTCACCGCCGCCGCGCATTTGAGCGTCATCGATTATTTGGGCGCGCTCGACTGGCGGGGGCACAAGCAGACCAAGGATTGGTATGCGGTGATGAAGTCGCGGCCCTGCTTCCGCCCGCTGCTCGGCGAACGGATGGAAGTGATCGTGCCGCCTGGTCATTATGACAAGGTCGATTTCTAGGGTTGCCGACCCGTTCGAGCTGCGCGGCGGCGTTCTCCATTGCGAGGACGTGCCGCTGCCCGAGATCGCGGCGTCGGTCGGGACGCCGGTCTATATCTATTCGTCGTTGGCGATGCGCGACCATGCGCGAGCGCTGCGAGAGGCGCTGTCCGGGCTCGGCGACCCGCTCATTGCCTACGCGGTCAAGGCCAACCCCAATGCCGCGGTGATCGCAACCCTGGGCGCGGAGGGGCTCGGCGCCGACATCGTCTCGGGCGGCGAACTCGCGCGCGCTCTGGCCGCGGGAATCCCGGCCGACAAGATTGTGTTCTCCGGTGTCGGCAAGACGCGCGAGGAGATGGGCCAAGCGCTCGAAGCGGGGATTTGCCAGTTCAACCTCGAGTCCGGCGCCGAGGCCGAGTTGCTGTCCGAAGTCGCCACAGCGCTCGGGCGGGAGGCGCGCGCCGGTTTCCGCGTCAATCCCGGAGTCGAGCCCGGCACCCACGCCAAGATCTCGACCGGCGCCGCCGAGAGCAAGTTCGGAATCCAGGCGTCGGAGGCACTGGCCGAATATGCCAAGGCCGCGGCGCTGCCGGGCCTCAGGATGCAGGGCATCGCGGTCCACATCGGTAGCCAGCTGACCTCGCTTGCGCCATTCGAGCAGGCCTTCGCCACGGTCGGCGCGCTCATCGCCGAGCTTCGCATCGCCGGCCACGACATCACCCTTGCCGACCTCGGCGGCGGGCTCGGAGTTCGCTATGACCCGGCTCCTCCCGCGCCGCCCAGTCCCGCCGATTACGGCGCGATGGTCGAGCGTCTGACCCGCGGCTGGGACGTCCGCCTGGTGTTTGAGCCCGGCCGGTTCCTCGTCGCCAATGCCGGCGTGCTGCTGACCGAGGTCATCCGCGTGAAGCCCGGCGTCACGCACCCGTTCGTGATCGTCGACGCGGCGATGAACGACCTCATGCGGCCGACGCTTTATGACGCCTGGCACGCGATTGAGGCGGTGCGGCCGTCGGGCCGTCGCATCACGACCAATGTTGTCGGGCCCGTGTGCGAGACCGGCGACACCTTCGCCCTCGCGCGCGAAATGGATGCGGTCGAAGCGGGCGACCTCGTCGTGTTCCGCTCTGCCGGCGCCTATGCGGCGACGATGGCCAGCACCTACAACAGCCGGCCGCTCACGCCCGAGGTGCTGGTCGACGGCGACAAATGGGCGATCATCCGTCCGCGGATCGACGTCGCGCGCCTGATCGCCGGCGACGTCATCCCGGAATGGCTCGCCCACGATTGACGGCGGTTCGCCAACGGCTAGCTTCGGGCCGCAAAGGGGAGGGATTCATGCCGGGACTGTTTCGCGTTGCGCTGGTGGGCGGGTTGCTTGCGCTGCCTAGTCCGGTTGTCGCGCGGCCGTTCACCGCCAAGGATCTTGCCTCGCTCGATCGGATCTCTTCTCCCAGCATTTCGCCTGACGGACGCTACGTCGCTTATGCACTGCGAAGCACCGATTGGGACGGCAATAAGGGTGTCAACGCGCTTAACGTCATAGACCTTCACGGCGACGCTTCGAAACCGCTGGTGTTGCTCAGCGGGGAGAAGGGCGGCCCGAGCCCGAGCTGGTCGGCGGACGGCCAGTGGCTCTATTTCGTCTCGGGCAAATCGGGGTCGGCCCAGGTGTGGCGAGCAAATCCCGACGGCTCGGTGCGCCAGCAGCTGACGTCGTTCCCAGTCGATGTCGCGGCGTTCAAGTTGGCGCCGAACCTGCATACGCTCGTCGTCGTCGCCGGAGTCTATCCGGACTGCGGCACGCTTGCCTGCACCAAGGCGCGAGACGACGCGAAGGCCAAGGAAAAAGGCAGCGGAATCGAAATCAAGTCCGGCGCAGCGCGCTGGTTCGATGCCTATCTCGACGACAAGCGCCTGAGCCTGTTTAGTGTTGACCTCGCGCAGCCCGGCGCGCCGTCTGAAGGCATTGCGCTCCTCAAGGACTTCGCAGCGAACGTGCCGGCCGACGGCGACACCAATGCGCTCGTGCTCTCGCGCGACGGACGGATGCTATATTTTGAGAGCATTCCGCCCGGATCCGATCGCGGCGCCCAATCCTTTTCCCGAATTTATGCCGTCCCGACTGACGGCTCGGCGCGGCCCCGTGTTTTGGTCGAGAGCGGTGGGACTGCCCTTGGGTCGCCCGCGCTTTCGCCCGACGGCAGCCGCCTCGCCTACCTCGCGGTCAGCGCGCCGGTCTACACGCCGGGTCGCGCTGCCCTGATGATGATGGACCTGAAAGCCGGTCGGACCCGGGAGCTAGCCGCCGGCGGCGACTGGGAGTTCAATCGGCTTGCCTGGTCCGCGGACGGCCAGAGCCTGCTCGCCACCGGCCCGGCCCGCGGACAGGTTGCACTGTACCGGATCGATCCCGCCAGCGGGCGGGTCGCGACAATCACCACCGATGGCTCGATCAGCGATTTCGACAGTGCCCAGGGTTCGCTCGCCTACGTCAACGAGAGCCTCGGCTCGCCGCAGCAACTGTTCGTGCAGCAGGGGTCGGCGCCGCCTCGCCAGCTTACCCGTGCCGGCGCGGCAATCCTCGCTGAAACCCCCCTCAGCACGTCGGAACAGTTCAGCTTCGCCGGCTGGAACAACGAGACCGTCTACGGCTATGTGATCAAGCCGTACGGCTTCACCGATGACCGCAAGTATCCGGTTGCCTTTCTGATCCACGGCGGGCCGCAGGGCAGCTTCGGCAATGCGTGGAGCTACCGCTGGAATCCGCAGGTCTGGGCCGGCATGGGCTATGCGGTCGTCATGGTCGATTTCCACGGCTCGACCGGTTACGGCACGCCGTTCGCCCAGGCGATTACCGCGCATTGGGGCGACCGCCCGCTCGAAGATCTTCAAAAGGGGTGGGCGGCCGCTTTGTCCCGCTATTCGTTCCTTGACGGCAACCGCGCCTGCGCGCTGGGCGGCTCCTACGGCGGCTATATGATCGACTGGATGGCAAGCCAGTGGAGCGATCCGTGGAAGTGCCTCGTCAGTCACGCCGGCGTGTTCGACGTCCGCTCCCAGGCCTGGGTGATGGACGTCGGCTCGTTCGTCGACGTCCAGTTCGGATCGGTCGCCGACATCAAGGATTGGGAGCGTTTCAATCCGGCTGCTTACGCGAACCGGTGGAAGAAGCCGATCCTGGTGATCCATGGCGGCAAGGATTTCCGCGTCCCAACCGAAGAGGGAATCGCGGCCTACAACGCCGCACGGCGCGCCGGAGCGCCGACCGAGCTGGTGATCTTTCCCGACGAGAACCACTGGATCCTGAAACCGCAGAACTCGGTCCAATGGTATCGGGTGGTGGAGGCGTGGCTCGACCGCTGGACCCACGGCGGCGCCGCGGCGTCCGCCGGCAAATAGCTCCTTCAGGCGGCCATCAAGGCTCCACGAAGAACGCGGTTTTCCAGTGTTTGGCCGGCGCCCAGCGCAACG
The DNA here is from genome assembly GCF_000620665.1 of Sphingomonas sp. URHD0057. GTDB lineage: Bacteria > Pseudomonadota > Alphaproteobacteria > Sphingomonadales > Sphingomonadaceae > Sphingomicrobium. The sequence continues at coordinate 12,263 of NZ_JIAU01000007.1, forward strand.
CAACTCATGGCGTCGTCGGCAACCCGAACGGGGAGGCCGGTCGAGTCCTGAAGGATCGTGGTGAATTCGCGGAGCAGCGAGCCGCCACCGGTCATGGTGATGCCTTGGTCGATGACGTCGGCGGCAATCTCCGGCTGGGTGTGCTCGAGCGCGGTGCGCACGACTTCGACGATCTGGTTGACCGGCTCACTTAATGCTTCGGCAACTTGCGCCTGCGTGAGGTGGATCTCGGCGGGGACGCCGCGGCTGACGTCGCGGCCGCGCACCGTAGTCGCCAGACCGACACCGTCGCCGGGGCGGACCGCCGATCCGATCTCCAGCTTCACCCGCTCGGCGGTGCCTTCGCCGATCAGCAGGTTGAAGTTGCGGCGGACATAAGCGGTGATGGCCTCGTCCATGCGATCGCCGCCGACCCGCGCCGAGCGGCTGAAAGCGAGCCCCTGAAGCGAGATCACCCCGACCTCCGTCGTGCCGCCCCCGATGTCGACGACCATGGATCCGATCGGGTCAGCCACCGGAAGGCCCGCACCGATCGCCGCGGCCATCGGCTCCTCGATCAGCGACACGCGGTCGGCGCCTGCGTTGCTGACCGCATCGCGGATCGCGCGCCGCTCGACCGAGGTCGCGCAGGACGGAACGCAGATCACGACCTCTGGCCCGCGCGAAAAGCGGCTCGGGCCGCCGTGCGCCTTGCGGATGAAATGCTTGATCATCTCCTCGGCGACCTCGAGGTCGGCGATCACGCCGTTCCGCAAGGGCCGGATGGTCCGGATGTTGTCGGGCGTCTTGCCCATCATCAGCTTGGCGTCGTCGCCGACGGCGCGGACTCGCCGCTGGCCGTTGGTCCACTCCATCGCCACCACGGACGGCTCGCTGGTGACGATGCCGACGCCGCGGACATAGACCACCGTATTGGCGGTCCCCAAATCGATCGCGATGTCTCGCGACGAGAAATTGAACGGTGATCGCATGATTGTTCCCCACCCCCGATCGGGAAAACGAATCCCGAATCAAAGGCTTACGCCGGTGGGCGAGCGCGGCCAGTAGCATTAAGAGGCGTTAAACGCAGACCGTTCGGGACACGCGTTGAAGCGAAAGTTACTGCGGCGGAACGAGTATCGCGGTGACGAGATAGTTCAGCCGCACGTCGTCGCTGAGATGGAGGCCGCGGGTCGGCGACCAGGCGATGCCCTCGACGTCGAGGCATTGGAGGCCGGCGTCGGCGAGCAGGACTTTCATTTGCTCGGGTGAAATGAACTTGTCGAAATCGTGCGTGCCTTTGGGGATTTGGCCGAGGCCTTCGGCCACGGTGATCATCATCAACTTCGACCAGCCGGTAGCGTTGGGCGTCGAGAGGATCAGCAATCCGCCGGGCGCGAGCCGCGCCGCCAGTGCCTTAAGGAACTGGGCGGGGTCGACGACATGCTCGATCACCTCCAGCGAGGTGACGAGATCGAATTGGCCTTCGAGGTCCTGAACGTCGCCCGCGCGATAGTCGATCGCGAGGCCGGTCGCGGCGGCATGGTCGCGGGCAACTGCGATGACCTCCGGCGAGGCGTCGATGCCGGTGACGGTCGCGCCCAGCCGCGCCAGCGGCTCGGCGAGCAGGCCCGCGCCGCAGCCGACGTCCAACGCGGTCTTGCCGGCGAGTGGCGTGCGACTGCATTCGTCGCACTGCCAGTGCTGGTCGATCTGGTCGCGGATATATTTGAGTCGCACCGGATTGAGCTTGTGCAGCATCGCCGAGGCGCCGTCCGGGTCCCACCAGTCGGCGGCGAGCTTCCCGAACAGTTCGGCCTCTTCAGGCAGGATGCTTGTCTGCGCCATGCGCGCCTCCTAACAGTCCGCGACCCTTGACCCAAGGAGATGGATTGGCCCGCATCGTGATGAAATTCGGCGGCACGTCGATGGCGGGCATCGAGCGCATCCGCTCGGTCGCCGGACGCGTGCGGCGCGAGGCCGAGGCGGGAAACGAGGTGCTGGTGGTGGTCTCGGCGATGGCGGGCGAAACCGACCGGCTGGTGCAGCTGTGCCGCGAGGCCGCGGCGCTCCATGACCCGACCGAATATGACGTGGTAGTGGCGAGCGGCGAGCAGGTGACGGCCGGGCTTCTCGCCATGACCCTGCAGAACATGGGTTTGAAGGCGCGCAGCTTCATGGGCTGGCAATTGGTTCGCGCGTCGGGCGTGCACGGCAACGCCCGGGTCGACGCAGTCGAAGCCGCCACGCTCGACGAAGCGCTGAGCGGCGGCACGATCGCAGTCATTCCCGGCTTCCAGGGCGTATCCGACGACGGGCGGCTGGCGACGCTGGGGCGCGGCGGATCGGACACCTCGGCGGTAGCAATCGCCGCGGGGGTCAAGGCCGACCGCTGCGACATCTACACCGACGTCGACGGGGTCTATACGACCGACCCGCGGCTCGTGCCCCAGGCGCGCAAGCTCTCCCAGGTGACCTTCGAGGAGATGCTCGAGCTTGCAGGCGTCGGCGCCAAGGTGCTGCAGGTCCGTTCGGTCGGCCTTGCCATGCGCGAGAATCTGCCCTTGCGCGTGCTGTCGGCATTCGAGGACAAGCCCGGTACCGACATCGTCGCCGAGCTGTCAGGAGCAGATATGGAAAGAAACCTGATCGCGGGCATCGCCGCCGACCGCAACGAGGCGCGGATAACCCTGACCGGAGTTCCCGATCAGCCGGGCACGGTCGCTGCGGTGATCGGTCCCATTGCCGAAGCCGGGATTCCGCTCGACATGATCGTCCACGCGGCGACTCCTGATACGGGCTCCTCGGACCTGACCTTCACGGTCCCGCGCGCAAGCCTGGCGCAGGCGATGGCGGTGATCGAGCAGCGCAAGAGTGCAATCGGCTATGCCAAGCTGGTGACCGACGACGCGGTCGCCAAGGTCAGCATCGTTGGCGTCGGCATCCGCTCCAACCCGCAGCTTGCCGCGACGATGTTCGACACGCTCGCCGAGCGAAAGATCAACCTGCTCGCGGTGTCGACGAGCGAGATCAAGGTCAGCGCCTTGATCGCCGAGAGCGAGCTCGACCTCGCGGTGCGGGTGCTTCACAGCGCCTTCGGGCTCGACGCCGCGGCACAGTCGGCAGGGCAGGCGGCATGAGCGGCGAGGGCCTGATCGCCGAGCCGCGGGCGGTCCACGCTTCGGTCGGGCATGAGCGCCTCAGGGAGCTGATGCACCGCGGCACCGAATTCCTCGGCTGCGACATCGCGATCATGGGCGGCGCGATGAGCTGGATTTCGGAGCGTCACCTCGTCGCCGCGATCTCCGACGCCGGCGGCTTCGGCGTGATCGCCTGCGGTGCGATGGGCCCCGAGCTGCTCGATGCCGAGATTGCCGCGACCAAGGCGCGCACGGAGCGGCCATTCGGCGTCAACCTCATCACTATGCACCCGCAGCTTTCGGAGCTGATCGACGTCTGCGCCAGGCATGAGGTCAGCCATGTTGTCCTCGCCGGCGGGCTTCCGCCGGGCGGAGCGATCGAGCGGATCAAGGCCAGCGGCGCCCGGCTCGTCTGCTTCGCGCCCGCACTCGCGCTGGCGAAGAAATTGATGCGCTCGGGCGCCGACGCGCTGGTGATCGAGGGCATGGAGGCGGGGGGGCATATCGGCCCGGTGTCGACCTCGGTCCTGGCCCAGGAGATCCTGCCCGTCGTGTCAAAGGACATCCCGGTGTTCGTGGCCGGCGGGATCGGCCGCGGCGAGGCGATCGCCGCCTATCTCGAAATGGGCGCAGTCGGCGTGCAGCTGGGGACGCGCTTCGTCTGTGCGCAGGAATGCATCGCCCACCCCAACTTCAAGAAGGCATTCATCCGCGCCTCGGCCCGCGACGCGATCCCGTCAGTTCAGATCGACCCCCGCCTGCCGGTCATCCCGGTGCGCGCGCTCAAGAACCAGGAAATGGTCAACTTCGCCGCCAAGCAGCGCGAGGTCGCGCAGAGGCTCGACGAGGGCGCGATCGAGATGGCCGAGGCTCAACTGCAGATCGAGCATTACTGGGCCGGTGCGCTCAAGCGCGCGGTGATCGACGGCGATGTCGAGTCCGGTTCGGTCATGGCGGGCCAGTCGGTCGGGATGGTCAATCGCGAGGAACCGGTCGCCGCGATCATCCAGGAGCTGGTCGATGAAGCGGCCGCCGCGCTCGAAAGCCGCGGCTGAGCCAAGCTGATGGCGCCGTGTTGCGCCATCTGTTAGCGATCCGCCCATGCCGCAGTCCGCCGCAGCCTCCGCTCGCGAGATCCTGACCGGCCTCCACGAGGTGATGGCCAAGCGCGGCTCGGCGCAGGCCAAGCTCGACCGCGTCGTCGACCTGATCGCCGAGGCAATGGCGAGCGAGGTCTGCTCGATCTACCTTCTGCGCGACAATCAGCTCGAACTGTTCGCGACCCACGGCCTGCGCAAGGAAGCGGTGCACGTGACCCGGCTGCGCATGGGCGAGGGCCTGGTCGGCACGATCGCTGCCGCGGGCCGCATCCTCAATCTCGCCGAAGCCGCCGAGCACCCGGCATTCGCCTACCGGCCCGAAACCGGCGAGGAGCGCTTTCACAGCTTTGCAGGTGTTCCGATTGTCCGCCTCGAAAGCCCGATCGGGGTGCTCGCCGTGCAGCACGCCGAACCGCGGCGCTACGAGGATGTCGAGATCGAGGCGCTGCAGACCGTCGCCATGGTCCTGTCGGAGATGATCGCCGCGGCGCGGCTGGTCGACGGCGCGCGGCGGGGCAGGCTGCGCGGCGCCGGGCCTCTGCGGTTGTCGGGACTCAAGCTCGTCGCCGGCATGGCCAAGGGCCAAGCGGTGTTTCACGAGCCGCGAGTTGTTGTCGAGCACACCGTCGCCGACGATATCGAGGCCGAGCGCGCGCGCGTCTATTCGGCCTTCCGCAAGATGCGCGAGCAGATCGACACCATGACCCGCGAGGCGGAATTCGGGACCGCCGGCGAGCATCAGGAGATTCTCGAGACCTATCGCATGTTCGCCTACGACGAGGGCTGGTCGCGGCGGATCAACGAAGCGATCGACAGCGGCCTCACCGCCGAAGCGGCCATCGAGCGGGTGCAGCAACGGACCCGCGCCCGCATGCAGGAAATCGACGACCCGCTGTTGCAAGAACGGATGCACGATCTCGAGGACCTGTCCAACCGGCTGCTCCGCATCGTTTCGGGGCGGATGGGGACGGCCGCGCAGACCGGCCTGACCCACGACGCGGTGCTGATCGCCCGCAACCTCGGGCCCGCCGAATTATTGGAATATGATCGCCGCCGGCTGAAGGGTGTGCTGCTCGAGGAAGGCTCGCTGACCTCGCACATGACGATCGTCGCCCGGGCCATCGGCGTGCCGGTGATCGGGCGCCTCAACGACATTCGCCACAGCGTCGAGGACGGCGAGCCGATCCTCGTCGATGGCGACAACGGCAGCATCATCATCCGTCCCAATCGCGCGCTGCTGTCGGGCTTCGAGCACCGCATGGCGCTGAGCCAGAAGCGCCGCGCCGAGTTCGCCGCGGGCAAGAGCTTGCCCGCCAAAACCAAGGACGGGGTCAAGGTCAGCGTGATGGTCAACGCCGGCCTGGCCGAGGACGCCGCCGCTCTGTCGATGAGCGGCGCCGACGGCATCGGCCTGTTCCGCACCGAGTTCCAGTTCCTGATCTCGGCCACCATGCCGGGCCGGGATCGCCAGCTTCGACTATATTCGAAGGTGCTGGAAGCCGCTGGCGACAAGCCCGTGGTGTTCCGCACGGTCGACATCGGCGGCGACAAGGCCTTGCCCTATCTCGCCGACGTTCACGAGGAAGCGGAAAATCCGGCAATGGGCTGGCGCGCGCTGCGCCTGTCGCTCGAGCGCTCGACGCTGATGAAGGCGCAGGCGCGCTCGCTGATCGAAGCGTCGGGCGGCAGGGTCTTGCGGGTGATGTTCCCGATGGTCTCCGAGCCGTGGGAATATGAGGAGGCGCGGGCGCTGTTCGAAGAGCAGGTCGAATGGGCGCGCAAGAGCCACCGCAAGCTTCCGAGCCGCATCGAGTTCGGCGCCATGCTCGAGGTGCCGAGCCTGGCCGAGATGCTCGACCAGCTCCTGCCGCGCGTCGACTTCCTGTCGGTGGGGACCAACGACCTCACCCAGTTCCTGTTCGCCGCTGACCGTTCGGACCCGCGCCTGGCCGAGCGCTACGACTGGTTGAGTCCCGCCATCCTTCGGTTCCTCAAGCGCGTTCTCGATGCCGCCCGTGCCCACGGCGTGCCGGCGCGGATCTGCGGCGAGATGGGCGGCCGGCCGCTCGAAGCGATGGCGCTGATTGGACTTGGGGCTGAGAATTTCTCGATCACTCCGGCGGCGGTCGGGCCCATCAAGGCGATGGTCCGCTCGCTGGATGCAGCGGCGGTGCGCGCCCGGGTGGAGCAACTGCTCGAACATCCGCCCAAAGACATGCGGCGGACGCTTGGCGACTGGGCTCGCAGGCATTCGGTCACAATTGGTTGACAGCGCGCGCGCAGCCCTCAAACACTGACAAAATCCGGGGCGGGCGATAAGGCGAGGCGATGGACGAAGATCTGGTCGAACCGGAGATGCCGACAGTAGGCGAGCGGCTGCGTGTCGCGCGCGAGGAAAAAGGCCTCAGCCTCGAGGATATCGCGGCCCAGACTCGAATCCCCCAACGGCATCTGGAAAGCATCGAAACGGCGGAGTGGGACAAGCTGCCGGCGCCCACGTACACGACCGGTTTCGCCAAGAGCTACGCCAGCGCGGTCGGGCTGGACCGGGTCGAGATCGGCGAGCAACTGCGCGCCGAAATGGGCGGCCAGCGCTCGCCCAACATGACGACCGAAGTATTCGAGCCCGCCGATCCCGCCCGGACCATGCCCAAATCGCTGGTGATTGCGATGATCGCGGCGGTGATCCTGCTCGTCGTCGTGATGAGCTGGCTCAACCGCCGTTCGCTCGACCAGTCGGATGATCCGAACGCCGTCGCGGCCGAGCAGACCGCTGCGTCCGCTTCACAGACGCCGGCAGCGCCCGCCCAACGACCGGCGCCGCCGCCGGCCCAGGCCGCGCAGGGACCGGTTGTGGTGACCGCGATCGGCCCGGCGTGGGTGCGGGTGACGGACCAGGGCAATGTTCTGTTCGAAAGTACCATGCAGCCTGGGCAGACCTACCAGGTGCCGCCGACGGCATCCGCGCCGATGCTGCGGGTGGGCGCGCCCGAAGCCGTTCGGATCACTGTCGGCAATGCCGTGGCGCCGCCCGTCGGCCCGGCCGGCCAGGTGACCTCCAACGTCAGCCTCAAGCCCGCTGACCTGATGCGTGGGCCGGCCCAGCCGAACGGGGCGCCTGCTGCCGTGCCCGGTCCCGTGCGGTAGGATTCAGCTTGGCGAAAGGCGGCGCGGCGCAGTCTGAACACGAGAGCTTGGGGAATTTGTTCGTGAAATTTCTACGTCCGATCATCGCGCTGGCGGCGACCACCGCCATCGCCTCGCTCACCCCTTCGGTTGCGCTCGCGCAGCGGCAGGCCCCACCAAGTCCGGAGCAGCGCCTCGACCGGCTTGAGCGCCAGGTCGAGCAGGTTCAGCGACAGGTCTTCCCGAAAGGCCGCCCGGCCGACACGGCGGGCTTCTCGAACGACCCGGCGGCGACTCAATCGTCGGTCGTGACGCTCGATCAGCGTCTGGACTCGCTTGAGCGGCAGGTGGCGGACATGCTCCGTCAGTCCGAGGAAAACGGGCATCGGCTGCAGACCATCGAGTCCGATGTCGGTCGCTTTCGCGCGGACCAGGAACAGCGGTTTTCAACGCTCGAGCAGCGGTTGAACGATGCCGCCTCGGCTGCCGCGGCGACGGCGCCGCCAATCCAGCAGCCGCCGGTCGCCACAACGCGCCCCACAGGAAAACCGAAGCCGGACGCCGCCCTACCCGCCGTTTCGACTGCCACCACAGCGACCATTCCCGAGGGCGACCCGGCCGAAGATGCGTACAGCGAGGGTTTCCACTTGTGGGAATCGGGCCAGTACGACCAGGCCATCACGACGCTCCGCGCGTTCACCTCGGCCTATCCCAAGCACCGCCGCGCGAGCTACGCCAACAACCTCATCGGCCGCGCCTTGCTCGACAAGGGCGACACTCGGGGAGCAGCTCAGGCCTTGCTAGCCAACTACCGGAACAACCCGAAGGGCGAGCGCGCCCCGGACAGCCTGCTCTACCTCGGCCAGGCGCTGATGAAGCTCGGTCAGCCGAGCCAGGCGTGCAAGGCCTATGCCGAGCTCGACGCCGTTTATGGCTCCGCCGTTCGCTCCGACCTCAAGAAGCTCGAAGCGGACGCCAAGGCGCAGGCCCAATGCAGCTGACGCGCGCCTGACTCGTTTCGTCGCGCTTCTTTGCGATGTCATTCGGGCGTAAGCGCCAGTCCATGTGGACCGTGGCACCGGCGCGCCTGAATTGGCAATATGGAGGTCAAGGTGGCGACCCAGGAGCTGGTTGAACCTCAGGCGGAGGCGATCGAGCGCTTTCGCCATGACCTCGATGCGCTGATCGGCGCGCAAGGCCTCGTCGGGGTGGCGGTGTCGGGCGGACCCGACAGCCTCGCCTTGCTTGCCCTCACCGCTGCGGCGCGCCCGGGCTCGATCGAGGCGGCGACCGTCGATCACGCTTTGCGCCCCGGAGCCAGGGCCGAGGCCGACATGGTGGCGCGGGTGTGCCGCACGCTCGGCGTGCCGCACCAGACGTTGACGGTGAAATGGGCGACCACGCCGGAAACTGCGCTGCAGGAGCGGGCGCGAGCCGAGCGCTACAATCTCCTCAGCAAGTGGGCGAAGGACCGCGGGCTGCATGCGATCCTCACTGCCCACCATCTCGACGACCAGGCGGAAACCTTCATGATGCGGCTGACGCGGGGGGCAGGGGTCCGAGGCCTCGCCGGGATGCGCCGCTCGGCTCCGGTTCCGGGCTCGGACATGCCGCTGCTTCGCCCACTGCTCGGCTGGCGGCGGATGGAGCTCGAGCAAATCTGCGCGGACTTCGGCCTGACCCCGATCGCCGACCCGAGCAACGTGGACGAGCAGTTCGAGCGCGTAAGGGTGCGGCGCGCCCTGGCCGGGTCCGGCTGGCTCAATTCGCGCGGCGTTGCGGCAAGCGCGCAAAACCTCGCCGAGGCGGACGGCGCGCTAGGCTGGGCGACGACTCAGGCGTGGGCGCGGGCGGTCAGCGAAGGCGAAGGCGAAATCCGGTTCGTGCCCGCCGACATGCCGCGCGAAATTCGCCGCCGCATCGTCCTTCGCGCCGTCGCTCGGCTGGCCACCGAAGGGGCCGGCGCCGAACTGCGGGGTCGGGAGATCGATCGCCTCCTCACCACGCTGGCTGGCGGCGGACAGGCGACCGTCCGCGGCGTGTTGTGCAGCGGAGGCAAGGAGTGGCGCTTTTCGCCGGCGCCGCCCCGCAGATGACGTTCAGCGCGCCGCTTTCAGGCCGATTCGCCGGTCGACCGGCGATGGCAGCGCCGGCGCCCGAATTCCAAGCGCTCGCTGGGCGCCCTCGGGTGAGCGCATCGCCCACCGCTGGCCCGCATACCGAAGGAGATAATAAGCGCGGCCGAGCGCCTTCGCGGCGACGATTTCCCGCCGCCCGACGCTGACATGAGCGAGCCTGCTCTCCACTCGAAGGTGAAGGTTGGCGAGCTGGTGGCTCAGCTCCCCCCGCGCAGCTTCGGCCGGCTGGCCGGCGAGGCGCGCACGCATGACGAGATCATATCCCTCGCTGAGCGCGCGATGGACGAAGTGCCGTGGGCTTGGCGGGGGATGACGAACCCGCGCGTCGGTCTGCTGGAACAAGCGCACGCCGTTCCGGCGCAGCCGGTCGGCCAGAAGCTTGCACTGCCCCCGGTACAACGGCAGCTCTTCGAACCGATACGCCAGGAACAGGTCGCGCCTGAAGATGACGTTGTTGGCGTAAAAGTAGCCGACCTCCCTTAGCCCCATCGACTCCGAGCGAACGGGAAAGAACCAGAAGAGGCCGAACGCTCGTCCAAAGAAGGACTGGGTCTCCACGTAGGTGCCGCCGCCAACGACGTCGACGCCAGGCCTTAAAGACTCGATGAGGGACCGCAGCCAGCCGGGCTCCGGTATGACGTCGCTATCGAGAAACAGCACGTACCTGCGGGAAGCGAGCTGGGCGCCCTCATTCTTCTGACCGTAATAATCCGACCCTTCGGTCGCATGGATGAGCAGCTCGCACGGAGGTTCGGTGCCGCACGCTTTGCTCACCGCCCGCTCGACCACAAGCCGAGGGACAATTTGTTGTTCGTGGAGCACGATGAGCTGTGGCGGGCGCACGAGGTCGCCGGACAGCTCGCGCACCTGGGACATAAGCTCGTGCAGCGCGCGCCCGGCCCGTTCGGCCCCCGACAGCCGGGCGTTCTCCCACTCGACCACAATCGAAAAGCTCGGGTAGCGAGCCATCCGCACTCCTCTTCTCAATGCCTAATGCCCGCCGAGCCGATTGCACGCAACGCGAGGCTCCTCATCCCGGCGCTCGTTCACCGCTTTCTAAGCTCCACATTGTTATTGGCCCTGATGAGCCTATTTTACAGGCAACGGCGTTTTGCCCTCTGGAAGACGAGATGAACGACAAAGAAAAGAAGCCCGGCAATCCCTGGACCAAGAGCCTGCTCATCTGGGTCGGCGTGCTGTTCGCGCTCGTCCTGTTCGTCCAGATGATCGACGGCGGCTCGCGCGCCACCGCTGGCAACCTCATCCCTTATTCCGAGTTCGTCCGGCAGGTCGACGAGCAGAATGTGCGCACGGTCACGATGTCGACCAGCACGACCGGCAACAGCGCAATCACCGGCAAGTTCGCCAGCGGGGAGACGTTTCGTACCGTCGCGCCGGCCGGCTCCAACGTCGCCGACCGCATGATCCAGAAGGGCGTCGCAGTCCAGGTCAAGGCCGAGGAAACCGGCAGCATCTGGCTGTACATGCTCTACAATTCGCTGCCGTTCCTGCTCATTCTCGGCATCAGCTTCTTCGTCATGCGGCAGATGCAGAAGAACGCCGGGTCCGGCGCCATGGGCTTTGGCAAGAGCCGCGCGCGGATGCTGACCGAAAAGCAGGGCCGGGTGACCTTCGCCGATGTCGCCGGCATCGATGAGGCGCGCGAAGAGCTCCAGGAGATCGTTGAATATCTAAAGGATCCGGGCAAGTTTGCCCGCCTTGGCGGCAAGATCCCCAAGGGGGCGCTGCTGGTCGGTTCGCCCGGCACCGGCAAGACCCTGCTCGCCCGCGCCATCGCTGGCGAAGCCGGCGTGCCGTTCTTCACCATTTCGGGCTCGGACTTCGTCGAGATGTTCGTCGGCGTCGGCGCCAGCCGTGTCCGCGACATGTTCGACCAGGCCAAGAAATCCGCGCCGTGCATTGTCTTCATCGACGAGATCGACGCGGTCGGCCGCCATCGCGGGGCCGGTCTCGGCAACGGCAACGATGAGCGCGAGCAGACCTTGAACCAGCTGCTGGTCGAGATGGACGGCTTCGAAGCCAACGAAGGCATCATCATCATCGCCGCCACCAATCGGCCCGACGTGCTCGACCCGGCGCTTCTGCGGCCCGGCCGTTTCGACCGCCAGGTCGTCGTTCCGCGCCCCGACATCGACGGCCGCGAGCAGATCCTCGCCGTCCACATGAAGAAGGTGCCGCTGGCGCCCGACGTCGACCCGCGCGTCATCGCCCGCGGTACTCCGGGCTTCTCCGGCGCCGACCTCGCCAACCTCGTCAACGAGGCGGCGCTGCTGGCCGCCCGCCGCGGCAAGCGCCTCGTCGCCATGAAGGAGTTCGAGGAGGCCAAGGACAAGGTGATGATGGGCACCGAGCGCAAGTCCATGGTCATGACCGAGGACGAAAAGCGCATGACCGCCTATCATGAGGCCGGCCATGCGATCGTCGCCGTTCATGAGGCGGCGTCCGATCCGATCCACAAGGCGACGATTATCCCGCGCGGCCGCGCCCTGGGTCTCGTCATGCGCCTGCCCGAGCGCGACAATTACAGCTATCACCGTGACAAAATGTACGCAAACCTCTCGGTCTCGATGGGCGGACGCGTCGCCGAGGAACTCATCTTCGGCTACGACAAGGTGAGCTCGGGCGCGTCATCGGACATCAGCTATGCGACGGGCCTCGCCCGCGACATGGTCACCCGCTGGGGCATGTCGGACCTCCTGGGCCCGCTGCAATATGCGGATGCGGATGAGGAAGTGTTCCTCGGCTACTCCGTCAATCGCCAGCGCCAAATGTCGGATGAGACCGCGCGGACGATCGACAAGGAAATCCGCCGCATCGTCGACGAAGGCTATGAGCGCGCCAAGCATCTCCTGACCGAAAATCGCGAAGAGCTCGAGGCGCTGGCCAAAGCGCTGCTCGAATATGAAACCTTGAGCGGCGACGAGATCAAGAAGGTGCTTGCCGGCGAAACGATCGATCGTGGCGGCGCCAAGGGACCATCGATTCCCGCGGCGGGCTCGTCGATCCCGAAAGCGAAGCGGCCCAAGCCGGGTGCGATCGGCGGCCCGGCAACCGCGGGTGCCTAGCTCAGCTCGCGCCGATCGCCACCGCCGTCACCATGAAGATGCCGGCGGCCGCGAAGGCGAAGCCGACCAGCGCCGAGGTGCGAACGATCGCGCTGAACTTCCCCAGCTGGTAGGAGCCCTTGAGGTGCCGGTACATGTGGAATGGCGGCACGAAAAAAAGCAGGGTGCCGAGGCCCGACAGGCCGGCCGCGGTCAGCAGGCTCCAGGCGATCACCAGCAGCATCATGAACGATAGCGAGTAAGTGACGAACACCGTGTGGTCGTAGGTATTGTAGCGCCGCCGGAACGGGAACAGCAGCCACATGAACGGCACCGACAGCGGGATCAGCAGCCAGCTGTACTTCGACGCCGCTTCCTGCACCTTCAATGAGACCATTTCGGGATTGTCGCGGGCGTTCTCGATGAACGGCTTGATCCAGCTCGGCGTCTCGTCGCCGGCGTCGGCGGTGATGAGGCCCTTGCCGGTGTTCAGCGCTTTCTGAGTTTCGGCGATGTCGGCCTTGCGCTTGGCAATCCGGCGATCGAGATCCGCGACGTCCTTGTGAGCCGCCACGGCTGCCTGGTGCTTGGCCTCGAGCCTGGCCAGGCCGGCCTGCTCCTCCTTGATGCTGGTCGCGATCTGCCCCGACAGGTTCTTGCCCGAACCGGCGGTCCAGGTGCCGGTGAAGTTGAGCACCGCGAACATCGCGAAAACCGTGAACAGATATAGCGCGACCGGCGAGATGAACCGCGCGCGTTCCCCGGCAATGTAGCGCCGGGTCATCTCGCCAGGCCGCCAGACGAGCATCGGCAGCGTGTGCCAAAACTTCCCTTCGAAGTTGAAGAGGCCTTGCGCGAAATCCTGCAGGAAGCCCCGGACCGAGCGGTGAACGTGCGCCCTCTGGCCGCATGTGGCGCAGTAGGGCCCCGTCAGCGGATCGCCGCAGTTGAGACAATTCTTCTCATGGGTATGGCTGTCCGACCCGGCCTCGCCGGCCGTGGGTTCGACCGCGCGGGCCAGCAATCCGCCCGTCACCGCGTCGCCGACCGCTTCGATTCCGTCCATCAACGCCCCCTTGCCGGATATTAGGCGCGCTTGCCGGCCCATGCTAGCTGCCGGCCATGGCCCGCATCGGTCTCCTCGGCGGTTCGTTCAACCCGGCGCATCGCGGGCACCGGCGCATCAGCCTGCAGGCGCTGAAGAAGCTGGGGCTGGACGAGGTGTGGTGGCTCGTGTCTCCGGGCAATCCATTGAAGGACGGCGTCAAGGACATGGCGCCGTTCGGCGAGCGCCTTGAATCAGCCGCGCGCCTCGCCCGTGGTGGACGTATTCGAGTCAGCGACTTCGAGCAGCAAGAGGGGACGCGCTACACGATCGATACGGTGCGCCGCGTCAAGCAACGTTATCCACAAGATCGGTTCATCTGGTTGCTCGGAAGCGACACCGTGCCAAATTTTCACAAATGGCGTGATTGGAGGGGGTTAGCCCGCGAAGTGCCGATTGCGGTGATTCGCCGCCCGGGCTATGATTCACTTGCTCACGCGGCGCGCGCGATGAGTTGGCTCAGGAGGTTCGTCCGTCCTTCGGGCCAGGCGAAACATTGGACGGAGTGGAGTGCACCGGCGATCATTTTCCTTCGCCTGCCGCCCGACGCTACGTCCGCGACCGCCATTCGCGCGCATTTCCCCAGTTGGCATCGCCGTTCCTCATCGCCGCGCGGGCGAAGCTTAAGGATCGCCTTGCCGTTATCCGCCAGGAGACCCCTTGACCGAACGTCCCGCTGAGACCGTCGGCACCGCCGACCGCACTCCTATCGACGTCGAAGAGCTCCACGCCCTTGTTCTCCAGTCGCTCGACGACGACCAGGCGCAGGAGGTCGTTTCGATCCCCCTCGCCGGCAAGTCCAACATCGCGGACCATATGGTGATCGCGTCGGGCCGCTCGACCCGGCAGGTGGCCTCGATGGCGGTTAAGCTTGCAGACAAGATCAAGGAGCGATTTGGCAGGAACGTTCGGCTCGAAGGGCTCCCGGCCGCGGACTGGGTGCTGCTCGATGCCGACGACGTCATCGTTCACATTTTCCGTCCCGAAGTGAGAAATTTTTACAATTTGGAACGAATGTGGGCGTTTGGCGATGATTCGAATGTAAGCGCGGCAGCGCGCGGGTGAGGGCAATGCGTTTCACGGCGATCTTATTGTCGTTGCTGGCGTTTTCGGCGCAGCCGGCCGTCGCGGCCTCGTCCCCGAGCCTGTCGGCGCTCGAGCAGCAGCTGAGCGCGATGGTGTCCGGCAAGTCCGCCGATATCGGCATCGCCGCGCTTGACCTCAACACCGGGGAAACGGTCAGCATCAAAGGCAATACGCCGTTCCCGATGGCGAGTACGGTCAAGGTCGCGGTCGCCGCGCTCTATCTCGCGCAGGTCGATCACGGACGCCGCTCGCTCGATGACACCATCAACGGGGTTTCGGCGCGCAGCCTGATGAAGCGCATGCTGATTCACAGCGACAATCGAGCGACCGACATCCTGCTCAAGGATTTGGGCGGCCCGTCCGCGCTTCATGACTGGCTGCAGCAAAGCGGGGTCAACGGGCTTCGCGTCGATCGCACGATCGCTCAGCTGCTGTCGGCCAAGCGCGACCTCTGGGACCGCCGCGATTCGAGCACGCCGACGGCGATGGTGGACCTGCTTCGCCGGATCTATCGGGCCGAGCTGATCCGGCCGAAGAGCCGCGATTATTTGCTCGACCTGATGGCGCAATGCGAAACCGGAAAGAACCGGATGAAGGCCCTGCTGCCGGGCGTTCCGATCGAGCACAAGACCGGCACCCTCGACGGCCTCACCGACGACGTCGGGTTCATCTCCATGCCCGACGGGCATCGCGTTGCAGTGGCGATCTTCACTCG
Organism: Sphingomonas sp. URHD0057; assembly: GCF_000620665.1. GTDB lineage: Bacteria > Pseudomonadota > Alphaproteobacteria > Sphingomonadales > Sphingomonadaceae > Sphingomicrobium. Next base: position 27,717 of record NZ_JIAU01000007.1, read on the forward strand.
CGGCGGCAGCGACCGCCCGCGCGCCATCGCCCAGGCGGCGCGCGCGATCTACGACGGATTCAAGACGGCGCTCACCTGGCCGTTCAGCCCCGCGCTCACCGCGCGCTAGTGCTTCTCCACATCGTTGCGCGTGGAAAGATCGGCAGCTCTCCGGAGGCCGAGCTGGTCGATCGTTACCTGAAGCGCATCCAGTGGCCGACGAAGGTCACCGAGCTTCCGGAAACTGGCGGAACGATCCCGGCGCTGCCGGCGAACAGCGTGACGATCGTGCTGGACGAGCGCGGCAAGAGCCTTAGCTCCACCGGCCTCTCCAAATCCCTCGAAACATGGCGCGACGGCGGCAAACGCGAAGCGCGCTTCATGATCGGGGCGCATTCCGGGCATGATGAGGAGCAGCGCACCAGCGCCGACCTGCTGCTCTCGTTCGGCTCGGCGACGTGGCCGCACCTGCTGGTTCGCGCGATGCTCGCCGAGCAGCTGTTCCGGGCGACGTCGATCCTTGCGAACCATCCCTATCATCGGGAAGGGTAGGGTGAGCCGGCTCATCCTCGTCTTGATCGGAGCGCCATTGCTTGCCGCCGCGAGCGTCCCCGCTGCGCCGGTCGCGGCGCCGATCAATGATGAGCTGGCGCAGGCCAAGGCCGAGCAGAGAACGGCCGAGGCCGAGACCGCGCGGCTCGAAAAGGCCGCCGCGGAAGCGCGCGATGAAGCTACGCGCCTGCGCGCCCAGCAAGATGCCGCGGCCCAGGCAATCGACGCCGCCGAGGCGCGCATCAGCTCCTCTGACGCGGCCCTGCGGCTTGCCTCCGCCTATGTCGCCAACCATCGCCGCGAGCTCGATCGGCAGCAGCGCCCGGTCGCGTTGCTCCTGGCCGGGCTGGCGACGATGGCCGAGCGCCCGCCGCTGTTAGCGCTGGCCGACCGTGGCGGCACCGATGAGCTGGTCAAGGTCCGCATCCTGCTCGATTCTACCATGCCGGTGATCCGTCGGCGGACGGCGGCGTTGTCCGCTCGGCTGGCCGAAGGTCAGCGGCTCGAGCGCTCGGTCATCGCGGCCCGTGCCGACGTGGTGAAGAGCCGGCAGGACCTGTCGGCCAAGCGGCAACAATTCGCATCGCTCGAGCAACGCTCGATCGAGCGCGCCCTGGCGTCCGGAAGCCGAGCGCTCGGGACCGGTGACACGGCGATCGCCGCCGGGGAGAATGTCGAACGGCTGCGCGGTGCCGAAGTCAGCAGCCGCGACGCGGTGCGCCTAGCAGCCGAGGTCGCCGCACTGGATCCCGCGCCGCCGCGCCCGGCTGAAGCCGAGCCGGGGCCGGGAGCGGGCGCACCATTCGCCTATCGGCTTCCAGCTGAGGCGCGGGTGACCGAGGGTCTCGGTTCGGTCAACGACAGCGGCGTCCAGTCGCGCGGCCTGACGTTGGCAACTGCGCGCGGCACGCAATTGTCCGCGCCCGCTTCCGGCACCGTCCGCTTCTCCGGCCCGTTCCGCGATTATGACGGCATCCTGGTTCTCGACCACGGCAACGGATGGATGACCCTGATCGTCAATCTGTCCTCGCCGCTCGCGGCTGGCGCCCGGGTAAGTCTCGGCGATCCGGTCGGCCGTGCCCTCGGGCCAATCCAGGTCGAATTGTCCCAAAACGGGCGGCGAGTCTCGCCCGCTCTCATCGCAGGTTCATCTGCAACTCTGTCAAAGGACAGCAAAGGCAGATAAAGGCGTGCCCGCCGCCGCTACAGGACGCGAACTATGAATATGACGAAACTGCTCCCGCCGCTCGCGCTCGTCGGGGCGCTCTCCCTGGTTCCGGTCACCGCCAGCTCGCTCGCTGCCGCGGACACCACCAATTACCAGGAGCTCGAGAAGTTCATGAGCGTCTATGAGCGGGTCAAGGCCAATTACGTCGACAAGGTCGACGACCACACTCTGATCAAGGGCGCGATCGACGGCATGCTGTCGGCGCTCGATCCTCACTCATCCTATGCCGAGGCGAGCGACTTCGACCAGCTGAAGACGACGACCGACGGCAATTACGGCGGGCTTGGCCTCAGCGTCTCGATCGAGGACGGGGCGGTCAAAGTGATTGCCCCGACCGAGGACACGCCGGCGTGGCGCGCCGGGGTCAAAGCGGGCGACTACATCACCCACATCAACGGCGAGCTGATGTACGGGCTGTCGCTCGACGAAGCGGTGGAAAAGATGCGCGGCGCCCCGGGCACGCCGATCAAGGTGACGATCGTGCGCCCCGGCCGCGACAAGCCGCTCGAGCTGTCGATGGTCCGCGAACGGATCGAAGTCCACAACGTCAAGTGGGAAATCAAGGAAGGCATCGGCTACCTCAACATCAACACCTTCGGCGGCAACGTCGCCGACCAAACCAAGGCGGCGCTGGTCGCGATCGACAAGGCGACCGGCGGCCATCCCCTCGGCTACATCGTCGACCTTCGCTCCAACCCGGGCGGGTTGCTCGACCAGGCGGTCGAGATCAGCGACGCCTTCCTCGAGAGCGGCGAGATCGTTTCCCAGCGCGGCCGCGATAAGGACGATATCGAGCGCTATTATGCGCGCCCGGGCGACATGGCCCACGGCCTTCCGGTGATCGTGCTGGTCGACGCCGGCACGGCGTCGGCGTCGGAAATCGTTGCCGGCGCGCTGCAGGATCATCGCCGCGCGCTGATCATGGGCGAAAAGAGCTTCGGCAAGGGCTCCGTGCAGACCGTCGTGCAGACCGGTCCGGAGGCCGCGCTGCGGCTAACGACCGCGCGCTATTACACGCCCTCGGGCCGCTCGGTTCAGGCCGGCGGGATCGAGCCGGACATCAACGTCCCGCAGCTCTCGGACGAGGATTACAAGGACCGTCCGCGTATTCGCGAGGCCGACCTGCGGCGCCACCTGCTCGCGCAGTCCAAGGTCGAGGATAAGCTGCTCGAGGCCGACGACACGCCCGATCCACGATTCCTGATGACCTACGCCGAGCTCGAGAAGAAGGGCGTCAAGGACTTCCAGCTCGACTATGCGATCAAGACGCTGAAGCGGCTCGCGGGCCCGACGTCGATCGCCATGGCTGCTCCGAAGAAGTCGTAATGGCCGAGGCGGTTGCTGCCGGTCCGAGCCAGTCGGCAGGAATGAGCACATCGGCAATCGCGCGGGCAATCGCCCTGCTGTTGCCGCTCGCGCTGCTCGGCGGCGCGCTCGGCTCTCAATATCTCGGCGGCCTTTATCCGTGCGAGATGTGTTACTGGCAGCGCTGGCCGCATGGGGTCGCGATCGGTCTGGCGCTGGTCGCCTTCACCGCACCGGCGGACTCGAGCCGTTCGCGAAGTTTCACGCTCCTGGCGGCGCTGGGAATCGCGATCTCGGGTGCGATCGGCGTCTATCACGCCGGGGTCGAAGCGAAGATCTTCGAAGGTTTCACGACCTGCACTGCGATGGCTAGCGGGGGATCGACCGCCGACCTTTTGAAGCAGATTACCCATGCGCCGCTGATCCGCTGCGACCAGGTCCAGTTCCGCTTCCTCGGCATTTCGATGGCGGGCTGGAACGCGATCCTGTCGCTGGGCGGCGCGGCGTTGGTCTTGATCCTGCTCAGTCGGAAGCCAGCGCGGTCATGAGCGGCTGGCGCCCCGGCGACCGCAAGGCCGATACGGCATCGATGCTGCGCGTCGACCAGGCGGGCGAATATGGGGCGACGCGCATCTATGCCGGCCAATTGGCGGTCCTCCGCGCCAATTGTCCCGAAGCCAAGCTGGTCGCACGCATGGCGGCACAGGAAGAGCGCCATTTGCGGCGGTTCAACGCGCTGATGACCGAGCGCCGCGTGCGCCCGACGGCGCTCCAGCCGCTGTGGAACGTTGCCGGTTTCGCGCTCGGCGCGGCGACCGCTCTGATGTCGGAGCAAGCCGCGCTGGCCTGCACCGACGCGGTGGAAACCGAAATCGACCGCCACTACGGTGAGCAGCTTGCCGAATTGGGCGACGACGACCCCGAGCTTGCCGCCGATATCGAGGAATTTCGCGCCGAGGAGCTCGATCATCGCAACGCTGCCCGTTCCGCCGGCGCAACCAATGTCCCGGGCTATCCCCTCTTGACGGCGGCGATCCGTGCGGGTTGCAGGGTGGCGATCGGGCTTTCGAAGCGAGTCTAGGGAACCGGCGGTGGGCTCACCCGCTTAAGATGTTGAAAGGACGTAAGATATGATCAGGCTGATAACCGCCCTTTCAGCGACCGCGGCGATCGCTGTTGGCGCAGCCGCGCTACCTGCTCCGGCGCAAGCGCAAGCCGCGAGCAGCGAGGTGGTGGTGTTTGGTACCGACCCTTGCCCACGCGCCAGCGATGACCAGATCGTCGTCTGCCGCCGGCTCCCCGAGACTATGCGTTATCGCTTGCCGGAGAATTATCGCCCCAGCGGCACACGGCAAGAGAAGCAGGCGTGGGCGAACAAGGCCCGCTCGATGCAGAACATCGGTGCGACGGGAACCAACAGCTGTTCGGCGGTCGGACCGGGCGGCTTTACCGGCTGCCTGACGCAGCAGATCCAGCAGGCCCGGCGCGAGACTCGCGAACGGAACGATCAAAGCGTCGTCCCCGAGGAGTGATCGATCGCGGCGGGACGTGGTCCCGCCCGTCGAAATTTGCTTGCTGCGCGGGCCCGGGCTGTTAGCCATTGCCCCTTGGCGTGTTGGGGAGCCGTTGATTGACCGCAGCGCAGGCGACGGCCGACTTTCCCGCGACCGATGACGATAGCTTCCTCGGTCATCCCAAGGGGCTCGCTTATCTCGCTTTCACCGAAGCATGGGAGCGCTTCTCCTATTACGGGATGAGCGCGCTCGTCGTCCTGTACATGGTCAACCAGTTGCTGCTGCCGGGCCACGTCGAGCATGTCGCCGGGTTCGCAACCTTCCGGGGCATCATCGAAGGCACCTTCGGGTCGCTTTCGACGCAGGCGCTCGCTTCACAAATCTTCGGTCTTTATTCGGGCTTCGTTTACTTCACGCCGGTGATCGGCGGCTGGCTCGGCGACCGCATCGGCCAGCGCAGCGCGGTTGTTATCGGGGGGCTGTCGATGGCTGGCGGCCATCTCTCCATGGCGTTTGACCAAAGCTTCCTGCTCGCGCTTCTTCTGCTGATTATCGGATCGGGGCTGCTCAAGGGCAATATTTCGGCGCAGGTCGGCGGACTCTACCCGACTGAGGACGAAGAGCGGCGGTCGCGCGGCTTTGCGATCTTCAGCACCGCGATCAATTTCGGCGCGGTGGTCGGGCCGCTCCTGTGCGGCTTTCTTGGCGAGCGTTACGGTTGGCACATTGGTTTCGGTGCGGCCGCTTTGTTCATGCTCGCTGGGGTGGCGACCTATCTCACCGGCTATCGCTATCTGCCGGCCCGGATCGAGCGAAAGACGCGCGCAGCCGTCGCGATGACGTCCGATGACCGCAAGGTGATCGCCGCGCTGCTCGGGGTCATGGCGATCACGATCCTACCGCATATCGCTTACTACCAGCTGTCGAACGTCCTTCCCGTGTGGATCGAGGGCCATGCCGACATGAACGCCGGCGGGTTCCAGGTCCCGGTGCCCTGGTTCCAGTCGATCGACCCGTTGTTCAGCATTCTTTGCGTCCCGCTGCTGTTCCGCCTGTGGCAGTGGCAAGGACGCGGCAGCGGCGAGCCGTCCGAGATCCGGAAGATCGGCGCGGGCGCGTTGATTTGCGGCGGCGCGAACCTGATCCTGGTTGCCGCGATCCTGCTTTCACCGGGCCGCGTGCTGTGGATCTGGCCGTTCCTGTTCTGCGCCGTTCAAGGTGTCGGGTTCATGTATTTCTGGCCGCCATTCCTCGCGCTTGTCTCGCGGACCGCACCGCCGAAGATCAACGCGACGATGATGGGCGGCGCCTTCCTCGTGCTGTTTGTGGCCAACAATCTGATCGGCTGGATAGGGACTTTCTACGAGCAACTGGGGCCGCTCGCCTTCTGGTTTCTCCATGCCGCAATTGGCGGCGCCGGAGGCATTCTCGCCTTCTTCTACAGCCGGACCGCCGGCCGGATTCTGGAACCTCAACCCAACGCAGGGGCTTAAGCCCAGGAAGTATGACCGAGGAGGTCGAACCATGACCGTCGCCGATGCCACCCCCGACTTCGAGCAAGTCGATCGGAACGACCGCGCGTTTCTCGGCCATCCCAAGGGCCTCGGCTTCCTCGGCTTCACCGAGGCGTGCGAGCGCTTCTCTTATTACTCCATGCAGACTCTGCTCACGCTCTACATGGTCAATTATCTCCTGCTGGCGGGCCACATCGACGGCGTCGCGGGGCTGAGTTGGCTGAGGGCGTGGCACTATCCGGGTCTCGAGGGCCAGCCGCTCGCATCCGCCATCTTCGGCGATTACACGTCGCTCGTTTACCTGATGCCGATCCTCGGCGGGATCATCGCCGACAAGCTGACCGGACGCCGGATCGCGCTGATCGCCGGCGGGCTGGTGATGGCCCTCGGTCACTTCCTGATGGCGGTCGAAGGCGCGTTCCTGTTCGCGCTGCTGGCGCTGATCGTCGGCGTCGGCCTGTTCAAAGGCAATATCGCGACCCAGGTCGGCGAGCTGTACGGCGAGAACGACCTGCGCCGGGCGATGGCGTTCCAGATCTTCTACATCTTCATCAACGTCAGCGTGATCGCTGCCCCGCTGATTTCGGGCACGCTCGGGCAGGAGGTCGGCTGGCACTATGGCTTCGGCTGCGCCGGCGTGGTGATGGTGCTCGGTCTGGCCATCTATTTGTCCGGCCAGAAGTGGTTGCCGGCCGACCTCGGCATCGCCGATCAGGATCGCGGCAAACTCGTCGGCCGGGTCGTCGCCGGCGCCATTGGCATCGCCGCGCTGGTCGTCGGTTGGCTGATGGTTTCCGGAATCCTGTTCTCGTCGTGGACTGTGGGAACGATTTCCGCGCTGGTGCTGATCGGCGCTCTCTATTGGTTCCTGACTCGTAACCTCAGCCGAGAGGACCGTTTCTGCGTCCTCACGCTGTGCATCCTCATTCCGGTGCTGGCGATCGCGCTGCTGACCAACCAGGAAATCTTCAACGCTTACCTCGTCTGGGGCGACCAGCAGTTCAACCTGACGTTCATGGGAAGGACCCTGCCGTCGAGCTGGCTGATCACTCTCGACGCAATCCTCAGCTTCTCGATGCTGGTCGCCGTCGCGGCGTTCTGGAAGTGGTGGAGCCTCAAGCGGCGTGAGCCGGACGAAATCAGCAAGATGATCATCGGCAGCCTGTTCACCATCGCCGGCGGCGCGTGCCTGTTCATGGCCGCGCTGACGCAGCCGGCGGGCGGCAAGATCGGCCTGTTCTGGCCGTTCCTGTTCCACCTCTTCAACAGCATCGGCTTCGCGCACATCCTGCCGATCAGCCTCGCCCTGTTCACCAAAATCGCGCCGAAACAGATCACGGCGACGGTGATCGGGCTCTACTATCTAGCGTTCTTCGCGGCGAACAAGACGGTCGGCTATGTCGGCGGCCTCTATTCGAGCCTGCCGACCACCACCTTCTGGTTGCTCCATATCGCCAGCGCCGCCTTTGGCCTCGTCGCGTTCGTCGTCTTCAAGATGGTGCTGGGCAAGCGCATGGCCGGGACGGGCGTTCGGGAGCAGGTTGAAGCCCTGGGCTAAACCTCTCCCGCTGGCCGGTTGGCGCTTCCTTAACCATGATTCCGTAAGGACGACGGGCGATGAACGCCCCGGGCCGAGTTCTACCATTAGACAAACCAGTCGCGGTTCCAGCGCGGTGGCAGGAGCGCGCGATCGTCGCATACCCGCTGCTGCTTTTGCTCGCGGCCGCGCTGGTCATCCGCCCCCCGCTGGGTCCCACGGTGCTCCATGACAGCCTCGCGATTTACTGGGTATGGGCCGACCAGTTCACCGCCGAGCTCGCCCGCGGCACTCTGTATCCGCGCTGGTTGACCGCTTCGGACGCGGGCCTCGGGACTTCGGTATTCTATTTTTATCCGCCCTTGGCATTTTACCTGACGGGCCTATTCGGACTTGCCGGGCTTTCGACCTACGCGAGCCTCATCGCTACTTTTGGGAGCGCATTCGCAGCCTCGGGGATCGCGTGCTGGCACTGGCTGAAGGGCCGCTCGAACCATCCGCTCCTTGCCGCGGCTTTCTTCATGGCGGCGCCGTATCACCTGCTCAACTACACCGATCGCGGCGCCCTCGCGGAGTCGCTCGCAACTGCATTCATTCCGTTAATCGCGATCGGTTTGCGGAGGATCGCCGAGAGGCGCGGCGGCCTCTTGTGCACGGCTCTCGCTTACGCGGCCATGATCGGCACGCACCTGCCGCTGGCGCTGCTCGTCGGCATCTTCCTGATCGTGCCCTACGCGCTTCTGCACCGGAAGCGCATCGTCGAGTTCGCGGCCGCCATCGTGGCCGGCATCGGACTGGCCGCCATTTATCTCGTGCCGGCCCTGATGCTCGGGCGCTATCACGATCTCGCCCAACTCTATCGAACGCCCAATCTGCGCACCGATTATTGGAGTGTCTTCAGCGGCAACTGGAGCGACGTGACCTTCGGGATGGTGTTCGTGATGGTGGCGGCAATCGCCGCCGCCGCGGCACTGCCGGCGCTCCGTCAGCGCGATCGCTGGGCGGTTCATGCCATCGCGGTCGCGGTCGTGGTCACCGGCCTGATCCCGTTCGTCTGGTCGCTGCCTCTGCTGAGAGACGTCCAATTCCCGTTTCGCGCGCTGCCCATCGCGGAGTTCGCTTTGGCAACGGCGTTGGCGCGCATGCCGCGTGACCCCGGACTCGGTGTTGGAACGGCCGCGCTTCCGTTGCTGGTTTCGCTGATCGTGCTGCCGGGCTTTCACACCGCGAGCAAGGATCTCCAGCGGCTCCAGGCGGTGCATCCGGACGTATACGAATATCTGCCCAAGGGGGTCATGAAACCCGGTCAGACGAGCGCGGAGCTGAGCGATGTGCTCGCTCCGCGCGTCCCTCCGCCGCACGTCGCGGGAATGATTGTCGAGCCGGTATTCTACTTTCCGGCGTGGACATGTGGGGTGCCCGAGCCGCGCACCCAATTGCTGATGCACCGGCCTGATTGCCGGCCGCGGCTCGCCTGGACGTTTGCGGAGCGGATCGGCGCCTCGATCAGTTTCAGTATGGCCTTGGCGCTGCTCCTCTTTTCCTGCGCGGTCGGCTGGCGCCGCCGCAAGTTCTCCCGACCTGCCGCACGGACTTAACCGCGCAACATCCCCATGGTTCGCTCGTTGCATGGGCAATGACCGATGTCGCAACCGAAGGGGTGCGCCTCGCGCTCGAAGCGGAGCGGGCGATTGAGCCGGGCAGCAACCTGCGCTCGTCGTGGGAAGCGCTGTTCAAGGAGGCGCGGGTCTGCACTCGCTGTGATTTGTACAAGTACGCGACGCAGACGGTGTTCGGCGAAGGGCCGCTGGATGCCTCGATCATGTTCGTCGGCGAGCAGCCGGGGGACCAGGAGGATCTTGCCGGGCGGCCGTTCGTCGGTCCCGCGGGCGCGGTGTTCGATGCGGCGCTGGAGAAAGCCGGGATCGACCGCTCGACCGTCTACGTCACCAACGCCGTCAAGCACTTCAAATTCATCCAGCGCGGCAAGCGCCGCATCCATAATAAGCCCGATGCCGGCGAGGTCGAGGCGTGCCGCTGGTGGATCGAGCATGAGCGCGCGCTGATCAAGCCGCCGGTCACTGTCGCGCTCGGCGCCACCGCGGCGCGTTCGCTGATCGGCAAGATCGTCACCATCGGCAAGGTGCGGGGCGCGCCGCTGGCGCTCGCCGACGGCAGCGAATGTTGGGTCACGGTGCACCCGAGCTCGCTGCTCCGCATGCCTGACGAACAAGCGCGGCGCGAGGGCCGGGCGCTGTTCCTCCGCGACCTCAAGCGCATCAAGGCACGCGCCGAACAGTTGGCGCGCTAGAAGCGGTAGCCGACCGTCGCTTTGAGCGTACGCGGCGCTCCGGGCGCGATGTTGTTATCGGCGTTGGCGGTCGGGAAATAGTGCGCGCCGAGCAGATTCTCGAAATTGACCTGCGCCTCGACGCCATGCGGAAGGCGATAGAATAACGCGGCGTCGAGGCGCGCGTAGCCGGGCAGTGTCACCGCGTTGCTGATCGTCGCATAGGACTTGGTCCGTGCGATGAGTCCGAGGCCCGCGCCGATCGCCGGGGTGAAATCGTAGCGGTTCCACAGTGAGAAACTGTGGCGCGGCACCAGCGGGACTTCGCGCCCCTTGGGTGCAGCGGTTGTGGTCTTGGCGATCTCGGCCTTTTGCAGCGTGTAGCCAACCGAGACGAGCCAGCGGCTGGTGACGCTTCGTTCCAGGCCCAGCTCGAGCCCGCGGCTGCGTTGGGCGCCGGTAAGGACCGTGTGGGTCGGCTCATTGGGGTCGGTCGCGCGCGTGTTGCCGCGGTCCAGCTGGTAGAGCGCCGCCGTGGCGAGCAACCCGTCGAGGATTTCCCACTTCGCTCCCACTTCATAATTGTCGAAGCGCTCCGGCTTCAGGCCCTCGGTGATGTCGCTGAGGCCGCTGAATTGGTCGCCCGACTGCGGCAGATAGGAGCGGCTGTAGCTGGCATAGAGCGAGAGATCGTCTGCCGGCTTGGCGATCAATCCCAGACGCGGCGACCACAGGCGGTCGCGCCGGCCGAACTCGCCGCCGCCCACGGTCCGCAAATCATCGACCCTCATCTTAAAGCTGTCGAAGCGGACGCCGGCAACGATCTCGATCATCGGGGAAATGCGGATCTGGTCCTGGACATAGGCGGCGGCGACGGTTGCGTGCACGCGATTGTTGGCGTCGCTGGCGATCGGTGCCCAGATCACCTCGACGTCGGTCGTCGGGTCGCTCAGCGGGACCGCATTGCCGTCGATGAGGTCGGAACCGGACAGCGTGCCGGTGTTGCGCAGATTGCGCGACTTCTGGCGGCCGACCTCGAACCCGACCAGCAGCGTTTGGTCGAGGCCGCCGAGGGGGTTTTCCCACACGAGGTCGGTCTGGCTGAACAGGTTCGTGCGGTCGTTGCGGTTGTTGTACGCGCTAAGCCGCACGCGTTCCGGCAGGGTTGGGGTTGCGGGAAGCACCGCGCTGTTGGCGAAGATGTTCTGGTAGAATTTATCGTAAGTGCCGAACAGCGTGTGGTTCTTGAGCGTCAGGCCTTGGCCGAGCTGATGCTCGGCGCCAAAAGTGACGATATCGACGTCCGCCCTGGCGAAGCTCTTGCCGGGATCGCCAAAGAACGTCCGCGTGAATCCCTCGACGGGTTCGCCGTCAAACGACGGGACGCCGCGATCGGCGGTGCGGCGGTCGTGGAAATGCTCGTAGCTGAGGTCGAACCGCGTCGCCGGACCGGCGAGGATCGCGACCGTGGGATTGATCCCATAACGCTTCAGATCGATGTGGTGGCGGAAGCTGTCGCCATCCTCGTACATCGCGTTCACGCGGATGCCGAGGTCTCCGCTCAGCGGCTGGTCGACGTCTCCCGTCACCCGATAGCCGCCGAACCCGTCGCCGGACGCGGTGAGGCTGCGGCCGTCGTTCAGGCCCGGCCGCTTGAGCACGCGGTTGACGATGCCGCCGCCGCCGCCGCGGCCGAAAATCATCGCGTTCGGGCCCTTCAGGACCTCGACCCGGTCGATGTTGTAGAAGTCGCGGAAATATTGGACGTCGTCACGCACCCCATCGATGAAGAAATCAGCCGTGCTCGAATTGCCGCGAAGCACGATTGTGTCGCGATTGCCTTCGCCCGAATTGTAGGAGGCTCCTGGGACGAACAGGAGCAAGTCGCTGACCGAGCGCAGCTGCTGGTCCTCGATCTGCGCGCTGGAGATCACGCTCAGCGCCTGCGGGATGTCCTTGATGTCGGTGTCGGTCTTGGTCCCGCTACTGGTTCGTTTGACGCCATATTTTACGCGGTCGCCGACGACGACGATGTCGGTGCTGGCGGCGACTGTTGCCGTGGTTGGCTGGCCGTCCGCGGCCAAGACAGGTTGCGAGGCAGCGAGAGTCATCCCCGCGCAAGTGAGTGCGAATGCCCTGGTCATGAACCGAGGGGCTAGCGCTATTGATAGTCATTCGCAATATCATCTGGCTCACGCAGCTGTGCCGGTGATGCAAGCCGTTGAACGTTGGGAACTCTTTTTCTGTCTATTCCGCCGCGAGCAAGGTCGCGGCGCCGCCGAGATCGACCGAGACGAGCCGGCTAATGCCCTTCTCGATCATGGTCACGCCATAGAGCCGGTGCATCCGGCTCATCGTCACGGCATTGTGGGTGACGATCAAATAGCGGGTGTTGGTTTCCTGCGTCATCCGGTCGAGCAGGTCGCAAAAGCGCTCGACGTTGGCGTCGTCGAGCGGTGCATCAACTTCGTCGAGCACGCAGATCGGCGCCAGGTTGGTGAGGAACAAAGCGAAGATCAGCGCGATCGCGGTCAGCGCCTGCTCGCCGCCCGACAGCAGCGTCAGCGTCGACAGCCGCTTGCCGGGCGGCTGCGCCATGATCTCCAGACCCGCTTCGAGCGGGTCGTCGCTTTCGACCAGCTCCAAATGGGCCTGCCCGCCATCGAACAGGGTCGTGAACAGCCGGCGGAAGTGGGTGTCGACCTGTTCATAGGCCGCCAGCAGACGAACCCGGCCTTCGCGGTTCAAATTGCCGATCGAGCCGCGGAGGCGATGGATCGCCTGCGTCAGTTCCTCGGCCTCCTCGGCGCCCTTGGTGCGAGACTCGTCGAGCTCGGCAAGCTCGCGCTCGGCGACCAAATTGACGGGGCCGATCCGCTCGCGCTCGCCGCTCAGCCGTTCGAGGGTCGCCGATTCCTCATCTGGGTTGCGCAGGACGTCGGGATCGAAAGCCAGCTTCTCGGGCAGCCGCTGGGGCACGCATTCGAATTTCTCAACGCAAGTGTGGGCCAGTTCCGCGCTGCGCGCTCGTTGCGCTTCGGCGCGGGCGGCGGCGCCTGCGCGCCGCTCGCGGGCGTCCGACGAACGCTCATTGGCCGCGGCGACGCCGGCGCCGGCGTCGATCACCGCGCGCTCGGCCTCTCGCTCGGAGACGGAGGCTTCCCCGATCTGGACCTGGCTGTTGGAATTGGCCCGTTCCAATTCACCGATCTGGCGGTCGAGCTCAAGCGGTTCCTGTTGCAGCGCCGCATGCTCGTCGGCCAGCTCCTGCTGCCGGTCGACCGCCTGGGCGAGCCGCTGCTCGGCGTCGGCCAGGCGCTTGCGCCAATCGGCCTGCTCGCGCGCGCCAGTGCTCAACCGCTCACGATCGGCGGCCGTTTCGCGCGCCTTGGTTGCCGCTTCGGCTCGCTTGTCCGCGACTCTTTGAGCGGCCGTTGCAGCAGCCCCTCGAGCATTCTCGACATCCTGCTCGAGAGCGGCGGGATTGGGCAAGGCCGCGAACGCACGCTCCGCGGCGCCGACCGAGTCCGCCGCCGCTTCGAGAACTGGAGTGAGGTCGGCCTGCCGTTGAGATAGGCCGGCGCGCTGCGCTTCGATCCGCTCCAGCGCCGCCGCGGCGGCATCGCTCGCCCGGGCCGCGTCGCGGGCATCCTTTTCGGTGGCGAGCGCGGCGTGTCGAGCCTGCTCAGCGTCGCTTCGGTATCGCTCGACCGCGGCGAGGACGCCCTCGCGCTCGGCGGATGCTGCTTCGACTGCCGTCTCCAGTTTGGGGAGCTCGCCGGCCAGCATCGACATGCGGTTCGCGCGCAGCAGGCGCTCCGCCGCAGCGGCCCCGGCACCGACGGCGACGAACCCATCCCAGCGCCGCAGCCGCCCGTCGCGCGTGACCAGCCGCTGCCCGACGGCCAGCGCCTGGCCCTGGTCCTCGTCGACCACGGCGACCTGCCGCAGCCGCCGCAGAAGCTCGGGCGGCGCCACGGCGTGATCGGCGAGGCAATCGCAGTGCGCAGGCAAGGCGGGGTCACTGCCGAGAGGTTCGCTGCCCTCCCACCGGCGCGGCCCGTCCCCTGGCCCCAGTGCGGCTTCGGCGTCTTCGCCGAGCGCTGCCGCAAGCGCTCGTTCGAACCCCGGCTCGGCCTTCAGGCTCGCGATCGCCGCGCCGCCGGAATGTTCGAGCGCCCGGGCTAGCGCGTCGTGCTCCGACTTCGACGCCGACAGCGCCGCGCGAGCGGACGCGAGCGCGCTTTCGGCGGCGTCGCGTTGCTCGGCCGCTGACGTCCGCCCCTGTTCGGCTTCCACCCGCCGTGCCTCGGCTGCCGCAAGCGCCTCGGTTGCGGCCTTGGCCCTGGCTGCCTGCTCCTCGCGCGCGGCAATTTGGTCGGCGCCATCACCGAGCGCCGCATATTGCTCGTGAAGACGAGCATTCTCATGGTCGGTGCGGGCGAGTTGCGCAGTCGCCGCTTCGAGCGCGGCCTCGGCCACCCGCCGCTCGGCACGCATTGCCGCGTGCCGCGCAAGCAAGTCCGCAAGCGCCGCCTCGGCCGTGCGCGACGTGGCTTCGAGGCTCGTCAGCTCCCCCGCGATCCGGGCGGCGCGCGCTTCGGAGTCTTCCAGCCGAAGCTCGATCTCGCCGCGTTCCCGGTCGAGCCCCGCGATCGCCTGCGCGGCGTCGCCCTTGAGCGCTTCCTCGCGGGCGATGTCGGCCATGAGCGAGGCGCCGAGGCTATCGAGCTCGGTAAGCCGGCGGGCGACCGTGTCGCGCCGAGCGCGGGCCGCCGCGAGCTGATGGGCAAGTTCGTGTCCGTGCTCGCGGGCGCGGGCGAGGGCGTTGCGGCGGTCCGCCAGCTCGGCATTGGCCCGCTCATGCGCCGCCTGGGCCTCGGCGATCGCCGTCTGGATCGAAGCGACTTCCTCGGCGGCCGCCTGGGCGTCGGCGTTGGCGGTATCCGCCGCCCGCTCCGCCTCGGCCCAGCGGGCATAGAGCAGATGCGCTTCAACGCTACGGATCTGCTCGCTCAGCTTGCGGTAGCGCTCGGCCGCGCGCGCCTGCCGGCGCAGCTGAGTTGCTCGCTGCTCCTGGTCGCTGAGGATCTCACCGAGCCGGGCAAGGTTCGCTTCGGTCGCGCGAAGCTTTTGCTCGGCGTCCTTGCGCCGCGCATGAAGCCCGGAGATGCCCGCGGCCTCTTCGAGCAATAGCCGGCGCTCGACCGGCTTGGCCGATATTACGGCGCCGATCTTGCCCTGGCTGACCAGCGCGGGGGAATGCGCTCCCGTCGCCGCATCGGCGAACAGCAGCGAAACATCCTTCTGACGGACGTCGCGGCCGTCGATCCGGTAGGCCGAGCCGGCGCCGCGCTCGATCCGCCGCGTGACCTCGCTTTCGCCGGCCCGCTCCTGCTCGTCCGCATCGCGTTCGAGGAGGATCGAGACTTCGGCGAAATCGCGCGGAGGGCGTGAGGCCGTGCCGGCGAAGATCACGTCGTCCATGCCCCCGCCGCGCAGCGACTTGGGGCTGGATTCGCCCATCGCCCAGCGAATCGCTTCGAGCAGGTTCGATTTGCCGCAGCCGTTGGGACCGACAATGCCGGTCAGCCCAGGCTCGATCCTGAGCTCAGCCGGCTCGACGAAACTCTTGAAGCCGCTGAGCTTGAGCCGCCTGATGCGCAATCGGTCCCCCGCCGCGTCCGCTAGCCGCGCTCGCCTACGGCCTTGCGAAGCTCAGGCTCCAGCTTGTCCCAGGTCGCGGTCTTGTCCAGCATCGTGCCGTTCAGGATGAAGGTGGGCGTGCCGGGAAATTCGGGAAACTGGCTCGTCGCGTCGCTGGTCATTTGGACCAGCTGATTGACGCTGTTCTCGTTCGCCAGGCACTGGTTGGTCTTGGCGACCGGGACACCGCGCGCGGCGGCCCAATCCTGGAAGCCCGCGACCTTGGCAAGCTCGACGAATTGCTGGTTGGGCGGGAGGTTCTGCAGTTGCTCGATCTGCTCCGGCGGCACCGCCTGGATCTTTGCCACCCAGACCAGCTGATCGTTGTAGAGCGCACGCGACAGCGGGAAGAAGGTCTTCTCGCCATTGCACCGCGCGACCAGCGAGGCGGCAAGGTCGAACGCGTCGCGCACATAATTTCGGAATTCCCAGCTGACGCGGCCGCTCTTGACGTAATTGGCGATCAGCGGCGGCACGCCCTTTTCATCGAATTCGCGGCAGTGCGGGCAGGTCAGCGACCCATATTCGATCAGCTTCACCGCCGCGTTGGGGTTGCCCATCATGAAACCGCCGGCGGGCGTGGCGGTGACGACGGTCGACCAGTCGCCGCCCTTGGGCGGTGGCACGGCCTTCACCTTGGCGGGGGCGTTGGTGGCGGCGTCGCCCTGCTTCGAATTGCAGCCCGCGACCGTGACGAGGGCCAGCGCGCAGGCGAGGAAAGTGGTCGGCTTCATCTGGTTCACTTGCTCCGATTGATCACGGGAATGACGACTTCGCTCTCCTCAGGCAGCGAAGGCGGCCCGCTAGTAGCGGCAATTCTTCCGGCAAGCGACTCCAGACAGGCGCGAAGCTCGGGGTCGGCGATCTCGCGGAGGCCTTCGCCCAGCTCCTTAGGGACCGGGCGCAGCTGCGGGCGATCGGGTTTGGCCCGCGCGGCTGGCGGCCTGCCCTGACGAAACACGAGGCGGTTGATGGCGGCATGACCGAAGAAACGGTTGACCCGTTCCATGATCAATGGGCTGAGGTGCTGGATCAGCGGCGCGTGCGCTCCGTCCACGAGCAGGGTCAGCACGCCCGAGGTCTTGCGCCCGACCGGGAAGCGGATGGATTCCGGCGAGGACACCTTTGCATAGCGCTCGCCGACGATCTCGCTCCAGCGGCTGACGATCGAGCTCTGGACGAAACCGAAGCGGCGGAACGACTGCCCGCCGATATCGCCCACGAGATCGCCGGCGGCGCGCGGCCGGCAGCTGCGCGGCGAATCCTCCTGGGCCTGCTTTCGCTTCGTCATCGTCATCGAGCATGCCATAGCGAAATGGTGACCGCCAATGCCGCAACGCGCCTGATCCAACATTATGTGGATAACTTCCGGCGTCTTCCGTGGCGGTCTCCGCCAGCCGCGCCGCAGCCCGATCCCTATCGCGTGTGGCTGAGCGAGATCATGCTCCAGCAGACCACCGTCGCCGCCGTCATGCCGCGGTTCGAGCGCTTCGTCGCGCGGTGGCCGACGGTCGAGGCTTTGGCTGCCGCGCGCGACGAGGACGTGCTGCAGGAATGGGCCGGCCTCGGCTATTATGCGCGAGCCCGCAACCTGATCGCCTGCGCCCGCGAGATCGCCGCCCGCGGCGCATTCCCGGCAACCGCGGCGGAGCTGCGGGCGCTGCCCGGCATCGGCGATTATACCGCGGGCGCGATCGCGGCGATCGCATTCGGCGAGCGATCGCCGGCCATCGACACCAATGTCCGCCGCGTGATCGCCCGGCTCGACGGGCACGAGAGCCCATCGTCGCGGCAAGTTGCGGAGCGCGTGGCGGGTTTGATGTCGCAGGTATCGCCGGGCGACCTGACGCAAGCGATGATGGATCTCGCCGCCGCCATCTGCAGCCCCAAGACGCCGCGCTGCGGCGTCTGTCCGTTGAACGCCGACTGCGCCGCCAACGCGAGCGGCGAGCCCGAACGTTTTCCGATGCGCAAGGCGCGCAAGCCTCGGCCGCTTCCCTACGGAGTCGCCTGGTGGACCGAGCGCGACGGCTGCGTGTGGCTGGTCCGCCGTCCGTCTAAAGGGATGCTCGGCGGGATGGCTGCGCTTCCCGGCAGCGACTGGGTCGAGGCCGCGCTCAAGCCGCCCGAGGCAATCGGAACGGTACGCCATGTCTTCACGCACTTCGCGCTCGATCTCTGCGTGGCACGTCGATCGGCCCCGGTCGGCGAAGGCTGGTGGCAGCCGATCGAGACGCTGGACCGGGCCGGCCTGCCGACGCTCTACCGACGCGCGGCGGAGCTCGCTGCGAGCGCTTCCGAAACCCGCCGCGCGGCGGCTTGAAGAAGCCCGATCTGACCCTTAAGAGACGCCAAAATCCTCGCCTCCCGGCTCCGGCACTACAGGGAAAATCCATGACCGATCGCTTCAACACCATTGCCGGCTGGGTGCTGTTTGCAGGGATCGTCGCGCTGTTCTCGTCGATCGTCGCCGGCGAGCTCTTCCATAGCGAGCGGCCCGAAAAGATGGGCTACCCGATCGCCGGCGTCGAGCAGGAAGGCGCGGGCGGCGCAGCCGCCGAGCAGCCGATCGAAGCCTATCTGGCCAAGGCCGATCCGGCCAAGGGCCAGCAGGTCTTCAACAAGTGCATGGCCTGCCACAATGACGACAAGGGCGGGGCCAACCAGCTCGGCCCCAATCTGTGGGACGTGCTCGGCGAGCCGATCGGCAAGGGCAAGGGCTTCGCCTTCTCCGACGCGCTGGCGAAGAAGGGCGGCACCTGGAACTGGGATAATCTCAGCCAGTGGCTGAGCAGCCCGCGCGCCTTTGCGCCGGGCACCAAGATGACCTTCGCCGGCCTCGGCAATCCGCAGGACCGCGCCGACGTGATCGCCTTCCTCAACGCGCACAGTGACGCACCGCTGCCGCTGCCTGCGGCACCGGCGGCCGCCGCGGCGGCCAAGCCCGGCGCCGGCCCGGACAACGGACCTCAGAAAGCGGAGAAGGAGCCGTCGCCGGGCGCTCCGGGCGCGACCAAGGCCGCCGATGCGGAGGCCGCGAAGAAGTAAGGCTTAGCTGCCGTCGGTAGGGGTCGTTTGAATGGGCCCGCTCGGATCCCACTGATAAAATTCGCAGACATAGTCCCAGGCTTCCTGCGCGCTCTCGCACCAGCGCAGGAGGTCGAGGTCGTGGGGCGCGATCACGCCTTCCTCGACCAGCGCGTCGAAATTGACCACCCTGGTCCAGAAGTCGCGGCCGAACAGCAGGATGGGCAGCGGCCGCACCTTCCCCGTCTGGATCAGCGTCAGAAGCTCGAACATCTCGTCGAAGGTCCCGTAGCCGCCGGGGAATACGGCGACCGCGCGGGCGCGAAGCAGGAAGTGCATCTTCCTCAGCGCAAAATAGTGGAACTGGAAACTCAGGTCCGGCGTGACGTAGGGGTTCGGAAGCTGCTCGTGCGGAAGCACGATGTTGAGGCCGATCGTCTCGCGCCCTTCCTCGAACGCGCCCCGGTTCGCCGCTTCCATGATCGACGGCCCGCCGCCCGAGCAAACCACGAAGTGGCGGTTGCCTTCGTCGTCCGGCTCCGATCGGCTGGCCAGCCGCGCCAGCTCGCGCGCGGCTTCGTAATAGCGGGACTTGGCCTTCAGACGTTCGGCGATCGCGCGCTGGGTTTCGTTGGTCGCGGCTTCGATCAGGGCATCCGCCATGTCCGGCGCCGGGATCCGGGCCGAGCCGTAGAACACCATGGTCGAGCCGATCTTCGCTTCATTGAGCAACAGCTCGGGCTTCAGTAATTCGAGTTGGAAGCGGACCGGGCGCAAATCGTCGCGAAGCAGGAACTCGGTGTCCTGGAAGGCGAGCTTATAGGCCTCACTCTCGGTCTGCGGGATCGAGGGAACGTGCTCGGCGGCACGGGCATCGACTTTCGAAGTCGGGAAAATGCGCTTCGGCGGCGGCTGAGTCATGGCCGCCGCCTAGCGTCAAACGGTCACAGGGTCACGCCGCTTCGGGCTCGGTTCTCCGCCCGCCCCAGTCGATCCGCCGCGTCGCATACATGACGCCGGCAAGGGCCGCGAAGAGCAGCAGCGAGCCGATCAGCAGCGAGAAGGCCTCGAGGCTGAGAAGGATGTAAAGGACCGCATAAAGGCCGACGAGCAGGCCGCCGATGAACGCGGCGCGGCGCCAGCTTCCGAGCACCGCGGCGGAATAAGCGGTGTTGAGCCCGGCGATCGCGGCAGAGGCAAGGATGTAGGCCGGCGTGAAGCCGATCACCTCGGCGAAGGCGAGGACAAGCACGAAGAACAGCACCAGTGCCGCGCCCATCAGCAGATATTCGACCGCCGACACGCGCACGCCGCCGATCACGTCGAACATCAGCAAGGCGAGGAAGGTGAAGCCGATGAACAGGAAACCGTATTTGGTGGCGCGGTTGACCTGCGAATAAAGGTCGACGGGCCGGATCAGGCTGATTTGCGCGGTCTGGAGACCGCCGCTGGCGGCCATGGCGAGCGCGACGTCCGCGTCCCTGGAAGGCGCCGGAGGACTCGCCGATGCCCCGACATCCGCAGTGCTGACCAACGAACGGCCGAGCGCGAGATTGCCGATCCGATAAGTGGCATCGAAGCCCTTTGCGCCGACGTGCCTGTCTGCCGGCAGAAAGTCGCCGCCGAAGCTCGGGCTCGGCCAGATCGAGTGGACCGTCCAACGCGTGTCGCCAGCCTGCGGGGCGAGGCTCAGCGCGGCATTGCCGCGAAAATCGTAGGCGAAATCGACTGCGATCGGTTGCGAGAGAATACCGGTCGCGTCGACCCAGGCGAAGAATCCATGACCGCCATTGCTCCCGCCGCCTGGCTGGAGGCGAAGTGGCTTGCCGCCAACGGTAACGCTCGGGTTGGCCCCGAGCCCGCGAGGATCGCTGAGGCCAAAGCGAAGCTCTGCCCGCGTAAGGTCCATTTGGTCGGGCTGCACGCCGGTGCGGAACAGGTCGGGCGGAAACGCGAAGCGTGCCTTGCCGGAGGTGCGCGCGTCATAGACCACCACCTCGTAGATCGATCGCTTGCGCAGGTCGGACTTCAGGTCGGTTGAGAGCTGGATCGCCTCCGGTGCGAGGGTCAGCTCACGGGTCACTTGATTGGAGCGAGTGACGCTCTTGCCGTTTTCAACCACGGTTTCGGTGGCGGTTGCGCGATAGGGAATGACGAGCACCGGCCCCGACATTGCTTGAGGCCCGCCCCAGCCGGCGGTGATCGAGCGCGCTGCTTCCTCGGACTGCGTCTGGCGGTCGTAGACGAGCAGCCAGACCGAAAAGAGCGGAATGGTCAGGACCAGCCCGACGACGACCGTCAGGAATAGCTTGAACCCCGGCGTTCGCTCGCTGTCGAATCTCATCACGATGTCTTTCTCCCTGTCATTGGAGCGACGAGTTGTGCGGCGGGAATGCGGTGAACGTCATGAGCAAGTCCTGAGCATTCGATGAGAGGTTTTGCTCAATTCGTCTATGGAAGTGCACGGTTCACCGCAAGCCATGGTCACACGACTGACACTTGAAGGCGGCCCCGGCGGAGCCCAATTTCTTCCCAACCGTCCACCTTCAGGGGCAAACAAATGATCGATGTCCGCAAATTCACTTCGCTCGGCCATGCTGACCACGGATGGCTCAACGCCCGCCACCATTTCTCGTTTGCGAGCTATCACGACCCCAAGCGCATGGGCTGGGGTCGCATCCGCGTTTGGAACGACGACCAGATCGGTCCGAAGAGCGGATTTCCGCCGCACCCGCATCGCGACATGGAGATCGTGACCTACGTTCGTACCGGCGCGATCACCCACCAGGATTCCATGGGCAACAAGGGGCGCACCGGAGCCGGCGACGTCCAGGTCATGAGCGCCGGTTCCGGCGTTACGCACGCCGAATATAATCTCGAGGATGAGGCGACGACCCTGTTCCAGATCTGGATCGAGACCGACCAGCCGGGAGTCGAGCCGGGCTGGGGTGCGAAGCCCTTCCCAAAGGATTCGCGCGAGGGCGCGTTCCAGCTGCTTGCCAGCGGCAACGCCGACGACGGCGCGCTGACCATTCACGCCGACGCGCGCATCCTTGGCGCGACCTTGAAAGCGGGTAGCTCCATCGCGATCGAGGCAGACCCTCAACGCCACCTCTATCTCGTGCCGAGCGGCCGGGTTCGCGTGAACGGGGTCGAGGCCGGGCCGCGGGACGGCATTGCGATCACCGGCGAATCGGAGCTGAGCATCGAAGCGGATGACGACGCGGAGCTGGTCCTGGTCGACGCACGCTAGCACAGCGCGGGTGAATTCCGCTCTCATTCATCTTCGCAATGCTTGAATAGCGGGCGATTGGGAGGCATGGGCTCCTCGCGCATATGGCGCGATTCACCAGCAAAAAGCGGGAGTTGATGAGGGCGGTCTGGCGCTTGGGGATATTGGTTTTCGGAGCCGGGCTTGCGCTCGGCCCGGCGCCCGCGCTCGCCCAGGACGTAGGCACGCCAAGCACCACGCCGGCGACCGACCCGATTGGTCCGCGCGACCTCCAGAACTTCACCCTCAACGGAACGGTCACGCGTCCGGCTGACCCGGTCGCGGCGCCGTCGCGTTCGAATGCCCGGCAGACAGCCCAGCCCCCGCGACAGGAGCCAACGGCAACCACCGCCGCAGCACAGCCTCAACCTCGACCCTCGCCACCAACACAGCGGCCGATCGAGCGCGAACCGACCCGGGTCGCGGACGCGCAAGCTGCAAGGCAGGTGATCCCATCCCCCCAAGCGGCGTTGACGCCAACCGCGCGACCCTCGTCCTCGGTGACCACCTCGCTTCCGCCGATCGACGACGCGCCGGTGTCGACGGCAGCCGCGTCTTCGGCGCTCGCGACAACCGCTGACGGGTTGGCGGCGGAGCACCGCCTGCTGCTGTGGCCCTGGCTCCTGGCTGCCATCGCGCTCGGCGCCGGCGGCGCGTTCCTGTTCTTGCGCAACCGTTCGCGCCACGCCTTTGCCGGCGGGCCGCAGCTCGATGCTTTCGTTGCGCCGGAGCCGGCGCCGCGCCCGATACCTGCTCCTGCGCCGCCCAAGGCCCCTCCGGCTGTGCCGGTGGGAATCGTGTCCACCCGGCTTCGGCCCTGGGTCGAGCTGGCGTTCCAGCCTGGACGGTGCATCGTCGAGGACGATCGCGTGACGCTCGAGTTCGAGCTTTCGCTGCAGAATTCCGGCAGTGCCCCGGCGCGTGCGGTGCTGGTCGAGGCGACTCTCATGAATGCCGGTCCCTATCAAGACCAGGAGATTTCGAACTTCTACGGGACTCCGGTCGGGGAGGGTGAGCGGATCACCACCATCCCGCCGCTCAAGACGGTGGTGGTGAAGACCAAGGTGGTTGCGCCCCGCGCCAATGTGCAGCTCGTCGAAATCGGCGGCCGGCGGGTGTTCGTTCCGTTGATCGCCTTCAACGCACTCTACAGCTGGAGCTCGGGCGAAGGGCAGACGTCGGCGAGCTATCTGCTTGGCCGTGACGGCAAGGGCGACAAGATGGGGCCGTTCCGCCTCGACCTTGGTCCGCGCGTGTTCCGCAACGTCGGCGCGCGCATGCTGCCGATCGCCGTTCGCAAATAGGGCCTAAAGCACCGCCGAATTGTAGCTGTGCCACGCCAGCACCGCGGCGGCTCCGCGATAGGGGCGCCACGGTTCGGCCAACTCGCGCAACTGCTTCTCGCTCGGCTTCTCGGGCAATCCGAGCAAGCGGCCGATCTCCACCAGCACCGCGAGGTCGCCGGCGGGGAACACATCGGCGCGGCCTTCGGCGAACAACAGATAGATTTCGGCCGACCAGCGCCCGATGCCTTTGATCTTGGTCAGCAGGGCAATCGCCTCTTCATCGTCCTCCGGCAGCTTGCCGAGCTCGAGCTCGCCCGCCAGCACCAACCCCGCCAGGCTCCGAATGTACCCCGCCTTCTGCCGCGACATGCCGGCCGCGCGCATCTCCTCGTCGGTGGCGTTCAGAAGCATGGACAGGTCGGGTGGGGAGCCGAAGGTGGCTTCCAGCTTGGCCCACATCGAGCGCGCCGCGGCGACGCTCACCTGCTGGCCAACGATGGTGCGGAGGAGAGTCTGGGCGCCGCGATCGCTGCTTCGCGGCTCCGGGACGCCGTGCTTCGCCACGACGCGCGCGAAGGCAGCTTCGCGCTCGGCCAGTGCCTCGACGGCGGCCCGGATGCTTTGCGTGGTTCGAACCATCAGGCGATGCTCGCTGCGTAAAGCGCGACCGCGGCCGCGTTGGAGACGTTGAGGCTTTCGACGGCGTTGGTGATGGGCAGCCGTGCGAGGGCATCGCAATGTTCGCGCGTATTGGGCCGCAAGCCCGCGCCCTCGGCGCCGAGTGTCAGCGCCACGCGCGGCGGGCCGAGCGCCTCGGCAAGGTCCGTCTCCGCGTCCCCCGCCAGGCCGATGCGCCAGAAGCCCGCTTCGCCGATCTCTTCCAGGGCCCGCGCCAGGTTCACGACGCGCACCCAGGGCACGCGTTCGAGCGCGCCCGAGGCGGACTTGGCGACGACCCCGCTCTCCGGCGGCGAATGCCGGTCCTGGGTCACAATTCCGGCCGCGCCGAATGCCGCGGCCGAGCGGAGGATCGCGCCGACGTTATGGGGATCGGTCACCTGGTCGAGGACCAGCAGGACCGATCGCCCCGACGCGCCCTGAAGAATTTCCTCCAGCCATAGTTCCTCGAGCGGTTCGACTTCGACTACCACGCCCTGGTGCGGCGCATCGTGCGGGACCAGCCGTCCCAGGTCGGCGACGTCGGCCAGCGTGACCGCCACCTCTTTGGGGAAGTTCAGCAACGCGGCGGCTTCGCGGGTCGCCCATGCCCGGAGCACCTTGCGGTCCGGATTGTCGAGCGCGGCCGAAACCGCATGCTTGCCCCAGAAGCGCGGGCGATTGGCCGTGCCATGGCTTTGGTGCGATTTCTTCCGGCGCGACATAGGGTCCAAATGGAAGGGACGGGCCGGTAGCGCAACCTCAGGATGCGGCGGTTGCCCGACGTTGGGATTTGACGCGGCGGTGCGCGCGCCACGAGCCGACCGCCAAGATGATGAGGATGGGATAGCTCCAGAAGCGGACGGCCAGGCCATAGGCATAAGGAATCAGGTGAGGATCGATCGCTTTCAGGAAATGCGCGATGCTGGTCGTCAATTGCAGCCCCGCAACCCACAACGGCCAGAAGCGATCGGAGTGGAGCGCGACCGCGATGAACGCGGCGAGCACGGCGAGATCGACCACCAAGGCCCCGCCCTCGACATGAACGTACATTCGGTTGACCGGGGAGTTCACGACGACCGTCGCGAGCGTGCCCAAAAGGCAGACCGCGGCCACGAGCCGCTCGTAGCGGCCTCCCCGATAAAAGGCGTAGCCGCAGCTGAGCGCCAGCAGCGCGATGTAGAGACTCGGGCTCATCGGGCGAGGACCGGACCAGCCGAAGCCGGTCCGGTCAATCTCCGTCTCAGGCGACGATGCGAAGGTCGGCCGATCCGGTCTTCTTCGGGCATTCGTCGGCATCGCCGAACGACACCGTGCGAAGACCAGGCACGAACTGCTTGGCTTCGGCGATCGCAGCGTGGCAGCCGCCGATGCTGCCGCGGGCGGCGATGAGGCTAGCGGTGGTCGCCGACAGCTGGTCGAACGCACCCTGGGCGCGGACGTGGGAGATGCCGGTCACGCCAACGGTGCGGACCAGCCGTGACTGGAGCTCGGCGAGCTCGGCGAGCGCGCCGTCGATCACATCTTCGACTTCGCGAACCTGGGTAGCGAGTTCATAAGCGGATTTTTCGATCATTTCCCTGCGCATGATTGCTCCTTCCCCGGCGCTGCTCACGCCGGAGTGGCTGTCGGCCTGGTCTGAGGGTCGGCGCCGCTTAGTAGAGCCGCGCGAAGCTTTCGAGCCCGGCGAGATACATGCCCGCCGAGAACGCTGCTCCGATCGCGATTGCCGCGATCCAAAACAGTCTCTGGCCAACACTCATCTCATTCCGGGGGTTGCTCCTCGTTGCGAACGGCAAAGGCAGGGAAGGCCGGAATGAGGCGGGCCTCTGCTCGGTAAGGAAACCTGCTCCCCCAACCTTCCCTGCGCGGTCAGCGTGCCGAATCTGAATGCTGGCCGCGGCGTCTGGGTGGCCGGGTTCGTTAAGTGCCTCAATGTACGGCGATTGATGTATCAAACGCTGATATGGGCCGCTGTACTGCGCGACCAGGCGGGCCGCCTGCGCGCGCCGCTCGACGCCAAGCGTATGCAGCGCCTGGCGGATCCGCTGATCGACCGTGTGCGGAGAGATTCCGAGCTCCGTCGCAATCTCCTTGGACGATAGATGTTGGTCGACGAGGCGCAGGCAATCGAGCTGTCCTTCGGTCAGCTTCGCGATCCTCGCCCTGATCACGTCCTCAGTTGACTGCGGCCCGTTATTCCCGGGCTCAGGCACGCGTAATTCATCCTTCAAAACTTGCACCACCCCGCACGCCATGGCGCCCCTCCCGAGCACGAGTCTGGACCATGCTTATGTCATCTCGCGGCTTTTCACCAGATTTCGGGCGATTCCAGCCATTTCGGACAAATCGTATCCGAGAAGCCACATCGACCGCGCGTTGGGCCGCCAAGGTGTGGAGGATGGTGGAGAGGGCTGGATTCGAACCAGCGTACGCTTGCGCGGGCAGATTTACAGTCTGCTGCCTTTAACCACTCGGCCACCTCTCCAGGTGCAGGCAGGCGCGCCACATGGCGGCGCCGCTGCGGAGTGTCAACGCGCTCCAATGACGGGTGTGCCGGTCGCCCCTCGCTGCCGCTCGGGCGCTCCAAATTCCAACAGTCCACCGGACTGTCAAAATTTGGAGCGGGTGAAGGGAATCGAACCCTCGTCGTAAGCTTGGAAGGCTTCTGCTCTACCATTGAGCTACACCCGCTCGAGCGCTGCCCAATGGCATTTGGGGATCGAAGGCGTCAACCGCCAGCGTTGACCCGGGCCAATCCATTGCACTAGGATTCGATTCGCATGACGAACCTGGTCGCCATCGCCGCAGCAACGACCGCTCACCTCTGGTGCGGCGAATTCACGCATGCGGCGCGATGGCGCGACTGATCGAATAGCATCCGATCATCGACTGCCCGCCCGCCATCCGGCGGGCTTTTTTGTTTCCAGGTGAATTCATGAGCCACATTCTGTCTTTCGCCCGCGATTCCGTCGCTGCGCCGGCACCTGCCGATCCCGCCGCGGAAGCGCCGATCATGCGCCTTCTCGACGGCGAAAACCTCGACCGGGCCGAGGCGCGCGAGCTGTTCGCTCGAATCGTCGAGGGAAGCCTCAGCGACCCGTTGATGGCGGCCGCGTTCGTCGCGCTGCGGGTCAAGGGTGAGACTGCCGACGAACTGATCGGCGCCGCCGAGGCACTGCGCTCGGCAGCGCGCCGGTTCCCATCCCCCGCCACCCTGTTCGCCGACAGCTGCGGTACCGGCGGGGACTTTTCGGGGTCGATCAACGTCTCGACCGCCGCTGGCCTGGTCGCTGCCGCGTGCGGCCTGCCGGTCGTCAAGCACGGCAACCGCTCCTTCACCTCGCAATGCGGCTCGGCCGACGTCCTCGAAGCGCTTGGCGCAAGGCTCGATCTCAGCCCGCTCGAATCGCGCGAGATCTTCGACCAGACCGGATTCTGCTTCCTGCTCGCTCCTTACTATCACCCCGGGATCGCCCACGCCGGGCCGGTGCGCCGGGCGCTCAAGGTGCGGACGATCATGAATCTGCTCGGGCCTTGCCTGAACCCGGCCCAACCCAAAGTTCAGCTGCTCGGAGTCGCCGATCCCAAGCTGCTGCGGCCGATCGCCGAGACGCTGCGGGCGCTCGGGGTCGAACGGGCGCTGGTGGTCCACGGCTCGGGTCTCGACGAGATCGCGCCGCACGGCGTCACGCAGGCCGTCTCGCTCGCCGACGGCGATCTTGAGGATCTCGAAATTACGCCTGAACAGGCTGGCCTCGCCCGTCAGGCGGTGCGGCAAATCGCTGGCGGCTCGCCCGCCGACAATGCGCGGAGGCTCACGGACATCGTCGCGGGAGTCGGGGGAACGGCCGACATCTCGGTTGTCGCGCTGAATGCCGGAGCGCTGCTGATGACCGCTGGCAAGGTGGCCGACCTCAAAGACGGCGTCGGCTGCGCGATGGAGGCAATGCGCTCGCGTCGCGCACTTCGGGTTCTCGATGCTTTCGTCGAGGCGAGCCGTGGCTGAGTTGCCCGGAATTCTCGGCGCGATTGCCGCAGCAAAGCGCGAGGAGCTGGCCAGCCGCTATGTCGGTGTGTCGCTCGATGGCTTGCGCGCCCAGGCGCAGCCGACCGGTCAAAGCCTGATGGACGCGATCGCGCAGGATGGCGCCCGCTTCATTCTCGAGATCAAGAAGTCCTCGCCATCGGCGGGTCCGATCCGACTTCACGCCGACGCTGCAGCGCTGGCGCGCGGCTTCGCCGGCGTCGCCGATGCGCTGAGCGTGCTTTGCGATGCCCCACATTTCGGCGGTTCGCTCGAAGACCTCGCGGCAGCGCGCCGCGAATTCGACGGCCCGATCCTCGCCAAGGACTTCTTCATTGATCCGCGCCAGGTCGCGGAGGCCCGGA
This sequence comes from Sphingomonas sp. URHD0057, assembly GCF_000620665.1. Taxonomy (GTDB): domain Bacteria; phylum Pseudomonadota; class Alphaproteobacteria; order Sphingomonadales; family Sphingomonadaceae; genus Sphingomicrobium. The sequence continues at coordinate 55,975 of NZ_JIAU01000007.1, forward strand.
TCGCCGGCGCGGACGCCATCCTCGTGATGCTTTCGCTGCTCGACGATGGCGCCGCGCGCGCGATGACCGCCGAAGCGCGCCGCTTCGGCATGGACGTGTTGGTCGAGGTTCACGATGAGCTCGAGATGCGCCGTGCGCTGGCGCTCGGTGCGCCGCTGATCGGGATCAACAATCGCGACCTCCGGGATTTCTCGGTCGACCTCTCCGCGACGGAGCGGCTGGCGCGGTTTGCGCCCGACCGTGTGCTCGTATCCGAATCCGGGATCGCGGGCCGCGCAGACGTTGAGCGGCTTGCGCCGTTGGTCGACGGCTTCCTGATCGGCTCGTCGGTGATGCGCTCCGCCGATCCGGCGCGGGCTGCGCGCGAGCTGATCTTCGGCCGCACCAAGCTGTGCGGCTTGAACCGGTCGGCGGACTTCCAGGGCGCGCGTCCAGCGACCCACATCGGCCTGGTGTTCGTTCCGGAAAGCCCGCGCGCAGTGACGCTCGGCCAGGCCCTATCGCTGGCTGGTCTTCATCCGGCACCGGTCGGCGTGTTCCGCGATGCGGCGCTGGACGACGTCGGCGCGACCGCGACCATGCTCGGTCTCGCTGCGGTCCAGCTGCACGGTGGGGAAAGCGCCGCCTACGTCCGAGCATTGGCGCGGCGCTTGCCGGCGGATTGCGAAATGTGGAAGGCGATCCACGTCGGCTCGTCGGCGCCGGATCGATTCGACGCCGCCGACCGGCTGCTGTTCGACAGTGGCCGCGGTGGGACGGGCCAAAGCTTCGACTGGTCATTGGTCCGCGATCATCCCTCGCTCGGCAGCGCGCTGATCGCGGGCGGGATCGGTCCGCATATCGCTCGCGCCGCCCAGCGCCTCGGCGCCTATGCGATCGACGTTGGCTCGTCGGTCGACGCCGCGCCTGGACGAAAGTCGCCCGAGAAGATCGCCGCCTTGTTCGACGCGCTCCGTCCCGAGTCGCGCATCAGGCTTCGCGCATGCGCCTGAACAGCCGCTTTGGACGGTACGGCGGAACCTATGTCTCCGAAATCCTGGTGCCCGCGCTCGAGCAGCTCGAGTCGGCGTTCATCGACTCAAAGGAGGACCCGGCGTTCGCCGAGGAGCTCAACGGCCTGCTCGCCAACTACGCCGGCCGGCCGACCCCTCTGACCCGCTGCCGCAACCTGCCCCGCAACATCTATCTCAAGCGCGAGGACCTGCTCCATGGCGGAGCGCACAAGACCAACCAGGTGCTGGCGCAAGGCCTGCTCGCGAAACGCATGGGCAAGACCCGGCTGATCGCCGAGACCGGGGCTGGGCAACATGGCGTCGCGACCGCAATGGCCGGCGCGCTGCTCGACTTCGAGACCGTCGTCTATATGGGCGCCGAGGATGTCGAGCGGCAGCAGCTCAACGTCTTCCGCATGGAGCTGATGGGTGCGGAGGTGGTGGCGGTCGAATGCGGCGCCCGCACCTTGAAGGACGCGATCAACGAAGCGCTGCGCGACTGGTCGGCGAGCTTCGAGCACACCCATTATCTGCTCGGCACCGCAGCCGGCCCACACCCATTTCCGACGATGGTTCGCGAATTCCAGCGACTCATCGGCCGCGAGGCGCGCGCGCAGATTCTCAACCAGCTCGGCCACTTGCCCGACGCCGTTGTCGCCTGCGTTGGCGGGGGGTCGAACGCGATCGGCTTGTTCGCCGACTTCCTCGACGATGACGTACGCCTGATCGGCGTCGAGGCCGCTGGCAAGGGGCTGGACGGCGACGAGCATGGCGCGACCCTGCTCCGCGGCACGCCGGGAATTCTCCATGGAGCCGAGACCTATGTGCTGCAGAATGGCGATGGGCAGATCGCCGACACCTGGTCGGTCTCGGCCGGCCTCGACTATCCCGCGGTCGGACCCGAGCATGCCTATCTCAAGGACAGCGGCCGCGCCGAATATGTCGGCGCCACGGACTTGGAGGCACTCGCGGCGTTCAAAATGCTCGCCGAGGAGGAGGGCATAATCTGCGCGTTCGAATCCGCCCACGCACTCGCGCATGCGCTGAAGCTTGCTGAAGCGGAGCCCGACAGCGCGATCCTCGTCGGCCTGTCGGGCCGCGGCGACAAGGACGTCGCTCAAGCCCAGGCGCTGCTCGCTTGAGCCGCTACGCGGCAATGTTCGAGCGGCTCGGCGGCGAGGGCGCGTTCGGCGCGTTCCTGATGCTCGGCGACCCTGACCTCGCTACCAGCACTCGTCTGCTGGACGCGGTGGTCGACGGCGGCGCGGATATGGTCGAGGTCGGCATTCCATTCTCGGACCCGGTCGCCGACGGTCCGGTGATTCAGGCGGCCGCGCAGCGCGCGCTGGCAGCCGGCGTGACCGTCGGCGACTGCCTGGAGCTAATTTCCGGGTTCCGGAAACGCCACCCGGACGTGCCCGTCGGCATCCTTACCTACGCGAATATCGTGATGGCGCGGCCTGGGTTCATGCGCGACCTCGCCGAGTCCGGTGCCGACAGCCTGCTCATCGCCGACGTTCCCGTGCTTGAGGCCGGGCACTTCACGCCCGACATGGAGCGGGCCGGGATCGCGCAGGTGCTGATCGCCGCCCCCAATACGCCCGATGCGACACTTCGCCGCATCGCGGGCTTGTCCAAGGCCTATACTTACTGCGTCAGCCGCGCGGGAATCACCGGCACGCATGCCGCGGGCCGGTTCGACAGCCGTCTCATTCAGGGACTGCGCCAGGCCGGCGCCCCCCCGCCGATCTACGGTTTCGGTATCTCCCAACCCGAACATGTGAGGGCAGCGCTGGAGGCCGGCGCGGCCGGCGTAATTTGCGGCTCGGCGATCGTGGATTCGGCTGCGCGCGGGGAAGATGTTACGCTGCTGGTACGAATCTTGAAGGCGGCGACGCGGAACGACTCGGCGCCGCAGTGAATTGAATCCGTTTCTACGGGAGATATTTGTATGGCTGCGCGTCCCATCTGGAGGGGTCAAATCCGGCTCGCTTTGGTCTCGATTCCGGTCGAGCTCTACCCCGCGACCCGAAGCGGCGCCTCGATTCAATTCCACCAAGTGCACGAGCCTTCGGGCAAGCGCATCAAATATGAGAAGGTCGTGCCCGGCATCGGCCCGGTCGACCGTGACGAGATCGTCAAGGGCTATGAAGTGTCCAAGGGGCACTATGTCCTGCTCGACCCCGAGGAGATCGAAAGCGTCAAGCTCGAGAGCCGCAAGACGCTCGACCTGGTCCAGTTCGTCGACGACGACGACATCGACGCGATGTATTTCGACAAGCCTTATTACGTCGTGCCGGCCGACGACTTGGCAGAAGAGGCCTATGTCGTCCTGCGCGATGCACTGAAGGCCGCGAACAAGGTCGGCGTCGGCCAGCTCGCGATGCGCGGGCAGGAATATGTCGTCGCGCTGAAGCCGTGCGGCCGCGGCATCCTGCTCGAAACACTGCGCTACGCCGACGAAGTCCACAAATCGACTGGGTTCTTCCGCGACATCGGCGAGGCTAAGCCCGATCCGGACCTGCTCGACATGGCCTCGATGCTGATCGAGCGCAAAGCCGGCGAGTTCGACCCCGCCGACTTCCACAACCGCTACGTCGATGCGCTCCACGAGCTCATCGAGAAGAAGCAGAAAGCCAAGGGCGAGAAGATCATCGAACAGCCCGAGGAAGCGCCGCCCAAGGGCTCCAACGTCATCGACCTGATGGCTGCGCTGAAAAAGAGCCTCGGCGACGAAAAGCGCGCCAAGGCCGAGAGCAGGCCGAAGAAGGCGGCGGCGAGGAAGACTGCCGCCAAGAAAGAACCGGCACGCAAGCGAGCGTAATGAGTTTCGTCATTGCAAGAGTGCAAATGACGAGGAGCAGTTGAGGCGTGCCGACCCGCAAGCTCGACATCGCAACTTACAACGAGAAGCGCGACTTCTCGAAGACGAAGGAGCCCAAGGGCCGCAAGCTCAAGGGCAAGGGCGACAGCTTCGTCGTCCAGAAGCACGATGCCTCGCGGCTCCATTGGGACTTCCGCCTCGAGCTCGACGGCGTCCTCAAGAGCTGGGCGGTGCCCAAGGGGCCGAGCCTCGATCCGGGCGAAAACCGCCTCGCCATGCGCACCGAGGACCATCCGCTCGACTACGGCAGTTTTGAGGGCACCATTCCCAAGGGCGAATATGGCGGTGGCACGGTGATGCTGTGGGACCAGGGGCGGTGGATCCCCGACCCGCGCAAGGATCCGAGCAAGACGATCGACGAGGGCCACCTCCACTTCACCCTCGAAGGCGACCGGATGAAGGGCGAGTGGGTGATGTTCCGCCTGAAGCCCAAGCCGGGCGAGAAGGCGCAGCCGTGGATGCTGAAGAAGGTCACCGACGATTTCGCCGACCCCGCCGATGGCGATGCGCTGGTCGACAATTGCGTGACCAGCGTCACCACCGGCCGGACGATGGCGGAGATCGCGGTCGGCAAGGACATGTGGCGGTCCAATCGCGGCGGCCAGAAGGGCGGGCGCGCGAAGAAATCGGCCTCGAAGGCGCCGCCGCCGTTCCTCGAGCCGCAGCTCGCCACCCTGGTCGACGAGGTGCCGACCGGAAATGCGTGGCTCCACGAGATCAAATATGACGGCTATCGCCTGCTGCTCGCGGTCGGCGACGGGGTGGCCACGGCGTGGACGCGCAACGGGCTCGACTGGAGCGACAAGTTCAAGGCGCTGGTCAAGGCTGCCGCGAAGCTGCCCGCCGGCTGCCTGATCGACGGCGAGGCGGTCGCCATCGACGACGAGGGCCGGCCGAGCTTCCAGTTGCTGCAATCGACCCTCAAGGATCAGCGCGGCGCCAATCTTGCTTTCTACGCTTTCGATCTGCTGGTCGACCGTGGCGAAGACATCCGCAAGCTGCCCAACCTGGAGCGCAAGGAACGGCTCGCGGCGCTCCTTGAAGGCGTATCGCCGCCGATCCTCTACGGGGATCACGTCGTCGGTCGCGGCGAGGACATGTTCGAGGCGGTTTGCAAGCAAGGCGGCGAAGGCATCATCTCGAAGAAAGCGGGCGCGGCCTACAGCGGCACGCGCACGCGCAACTGGCTGAAGATCAAGTGCATCCAGCGCCAGGAGTTCGTGATCGTCGGCTGGTCGGAGAGCGACAAGCGCCGTGGCTTCCGCTCACTCCTCCTCGCGTCGCGGGACGGGCGAGCGCTTACGTATGTCGGCAAGGTCGGCACCGGCTTCACCGCCGACCTCATCGAAGACCTGATGGAGCGCATGGAGCCGCTCGCGGTCGACAAGGCCCCGGTCGAGGTCCCGCGTCCCGACCGCAAGGGGGCGCACTGGATCGCGCCCAAGCTGGTCGCCGAGATCGCCTTCGCCCAGTTCACCGGCGACGGGATCCTGCGCCACCCGAGCTTCATGGGTCTGCGCGAGGACAAGCCGGCATCGAAGGTAGTGCGCGAAGTGCCAAAGCATCTGACCAAGTCCGAGAAAAAGCCGAAGCACGCGACGGCGGACAGCTTCGGCATCGAGATCAGCAGCCCCGAGCGGATCATCTTCCCCGAGCTTGGCCTCACCAAGAAGGACCTCGCGGATTATTATGCGGCGGTCGAGCCGCTGATCATGATCGATGCGGCCGACCGCCCGATGACCATCATTCGCTTCCCGAGCGGCCGCACCGGCGAAGGATTCTTCCAGAAGCACGACAAGGGCACCTTCGGCCCGCACGTGAAGCAGATCCCGATCAAGGAGAAGGACGGCCATTTCGAGGATTATCTCTACTTCGACGACATACAGGGCCTGCTCGCGTGCGTGCAGATGGGCACGATCGAGTTCCACGGCTGGGGCAGCAAGGTCGACAGGGTCGAATATCCCGACCGCCTGGTGTTCGACCTCGACCCCGACGTCGGCCTCGACTTCGAGAAGGTGAAGGCGGCGGCGGTCCGGTTGAAGGCCTTGTTGGAAGACCTCGGGCTGAAGAGCTTCCCACTGCTGTCGGGCGGCAAGGGGATCCACGTCGTGGTGCCGCTCGACCGGTCGAAGGACTGGCCGACTGTGAAGAGCTTCGCCGACCGCTTCAGCCGCGCGATCTCAGAAGCCGAGCCGCAGACCTTCACCGCCAACATCCGCAAGGTCGAGCGCAAAGGACGCATCTTCCTCGACTGGCTGCGCAATCAGCGAGGGGCGACCGCGGTCATGCCGTTCTCGGCGCGCGCCCGCGAAGGGGCGCCCGTCGCCGCGCCGGTCGCATGGAGCGAGCTCGGCAAATATGAGAGCGGACATCACTTCAGCATCCGCGACGCCGACCAGCTGCTGAAGCGCGCGAGCTCGAAGGTGCTTGCAGGTTGGGGCAAGGCCAAGCAAGCCTTGCCCGATGCATAAATCCTCGGCGCTTCTCCCGCTCCTTTTCGTCCTCACCGCTGCTTCGCCGCCCGAGTCTTCGCGCTGGCGCGCCGAAGCGTCTCGCGTGACGATCACTCGCGACGATTGGGGCATCGCGCACGTCCACGGACAGACGGACGCCGACGCGGTGTTCGGAATGATCTACGCGCAGGCCGAAGACGACTTCCCGCGGATCGAGGCGAACTATCTCACCAACCTCGGCCGAACCGCCGAAGCCGACGGCGAAAAAGCCATCTGGCAGGACCTCCGCGCCCGCCTGTACGTCAGCGACGCCAAGCTCAAGGACGAATATGCCAAAAGTCCGGAGCCGATGCGCAAGCTCATGGACGCCTGGGCCGACGGGCTGAACTACTTCCTCGCGACCCACCCCGACGTTCACCCACGGGCGATCAAGCGGTTCGAGCCTTGGATGGTGCTGAGCTTCACCGAAGGCAGCATCGGCGGCGACATCGAACGCATCGACCTGGACGCGTTGCAAGACTTCTACTCACCCGCTTCGCCGTCCGCGGGAGAAAGAGCGGATCGCTCACCCAGTCCCGAAGAGCGCGACGCGAAAGAACTGCAGGGGTCGAATGGCATTGCGATCGCGCCGTCACTGACCAGCGGCGGTCACGCGCTCCTGCTGATCAACCCGCACACCAGTCACTATTTTCGTTCGGAACAGCAGGTCACCAGCGACGAAGGGCTGAACGTCTACGGCGCGGCGACCTGGGGCCAGTTCTTCATCTACCAGGGCTTCAACGCCCATGCGGGCTGGATGCACACGTCGAGCGGCGTCGATAATGTCGACGAGTTCTCCGAGGTGGTGGAGCAGAAGGGCAAGGGCCGCTGTTATCGTTACGGCGCGACCTGTCGTCCGCTCGGCGTTCGCCTTGTCACCATTCGGTACAAGCTGCCCAACGGGCGAATGACCACGCGCACGGTTACCACCTATTACACCCATCGCGGCCCGATCGTTCGCGCCGCGAACGGCCGCTGGATCGCGTTCGCAATGATGGATCGCCCGATTGAAGCGCTGCAGCAGAGCTTCAATCGCACCAAGGCCACCGATCTCGCCTCGTTCATGGAGGTCGCGCAACTGAAGGCCAACAGCTCGAACGACACTGTGTTCGCCGACGACAAGGGCGCGATCGCTTATCTTCATCCGCAGTTCGTGCCGAGCCGGGATGACCGCTTCGATTTCACCAAGCCGGTCGACGGCAGCAATCCGGTCACCGACTGGGGGAACCTGCACCGCCTGAGCTCGCTGCCCAACAGCATCAGCCCGCCCAACGGCTGGGTACAGAACACCAATACCTGGCCCTATCGCGCCGCCGGCGCCTACAGCCCGGATCCGCGCTACTTCCCCAAATATATGGATACGGTTGGGGAGAACTTTCGCGGCATCCACGTCCAGAAGCTGCTCACCGGAAGCCGCGGCTGGACGATCGAGCGGCTCCAGGGCGCTGCCTTCGATTCGTTTCAGCCCGGGTTCGCCGAGCTCGTGCCCGCGCTGGTTCGCGCTTACGATTTCTTGCCAACGAACGATCCGCGACGAGGGCGATTGGAGGCGCCGGTCGCGCTGTTGCGGTCGTGGGATTACCGGTGGAGCGCGGACTCGGTGGCGCAAACCGTCGCAACCTTGTCGGGCAACGCCCTCATCGTCGCGCTCAACCCGCCGGCGGACCAAGATAGCAATGTCTACATGGCGCGGCTGGCCCACGACACCACCGACGCACAGAAGGTCGCCGCGCTCGATGAGGCAGTCGGGCAGCTTCAGCGCGACTTCGGCCGTTGGCAGGTGCCGTGGGGCGAGATGAACCGGTTCCAGCGCATTTCGTCGTCGATCTCGCCGCGGTTCAGCGACGACGCGCCGAGCATTCCGGTGCCGTTCGCTCAAGGAAAATACGGGTCGCTCGCGTCTTTCGAAATGCACGTGCCGAAGACGACCAAGCGCTTCTACGGCACCTACGGCAACAGCTTCGTCGCGGTGGTCGAATTCGGACCGCGCGTGCGGGCCCACGCCATCACGGCCGGCGGCGAAAGCGGCGATCCCAAATCGCCCCATTTCGACGACCAGGCCCAGCGCTACGCGTCAGGCAATCTGCGCGACGTCTATTTCTATCCTGATCAGCTGAACGGCCATACCGAACGGGTCTATCACCCCGGTGAGTGACTAGACCCCGGCGAACTTGTCGGTCGCGCGCACCAGCCCGTCGGTGACGCCCGGCTCGCTGAATAAGTGACCGCCGTCAGGGATAATGTTGAGCTCGACCTCGGGCCACGCCTGCTTCAAGCGCCACGCGGCGATCGGCGGGGTGCAGCTGTCGTGCCGTCCCTGGACGATCACGCCCGGAATCCCCCTGAGCCTGGTCGCATCGCGCAACAGCTGGCCTTCGCCGAGCCAGCCGTGGCTGGCCATGTAATGGTTCTCGATCCGTGCCACCGCGACCGCCACTTCGGGCGAGGTGAAATGTTCGACCGTCTCCGGGCTTGGAAGCAAAGTGACGATGTCGCCTTCCCACTTGCTCCACGCCTTGGCCGCGGTCAGCTGCTCGTCCTTGTCGTCACTGGTCAGGCGCTTGCGGTAGGCTTCGACCAAATCGCCGCGCTCGCCTTCGGGGATCGGCGCCAGGAACTCCTCGAACTTGTCGGGATAGATCTGCGATGCGCCGCCGTCCTTGTACATCCAGTCGATCTCATATTGGTCGAACAGGAAGATTCCGCGCAGCACCAGCTCGGTCGTGCGCTCGGGGTATTTCTCGGCATAAGCGAGCGCGAGCGTCGAACCCCAGCTGCCGCCGAACACCTGCCATTTGTCGACCTTGGCGACTTGTGTGCGCAGCTTCTCGATATCCTCGACCAGGTCCCAGGTCGTGTTGTTGTCGAGGCTCGCATAGGGCGTCGACTTGCCGCAGCCGCGCTGGTCGAACACCAGGATCTTGTACTTCTCGGGATGGAACTGACGACGGTGGTCGGGGCTCGAGCCGCCGCCGGGCCCGCCGTGGAGGAACACGACCGGCTTGCCGTCGGCATTGCCGCTTAGCTCCCAATAAAGGGTGTGGCCGTCGCCGACGTCGAGCATGCCGGTCTCATAGGGCTCGATCTCGGGATAGAGCGTGCGGCGCGTGCGGGTCTGGGCGTCGGGCACGGGCGGTCCTTTCAGAAGCTGAATTCGGAATAGATGCGTCGGACGTCGCCGTGCCACTCGTTCTCGAACTTGTCGAGCAAGCGATCGGCCGGCGTCATCCCGGTTGCGACGACCTCGCGCAGCGGGTCGAGGAAGCCGCCTTCATTGTCGCCGGCGCTGTTCAACTGGGCGCGGTTGGTGAGGCCCGTCGCGGCAATCTCGAGTACCTCGCCGGCGAATTCGCGCATCGAGCGCCCGCCGGGCGTCTGCGCATCCAGCGCCAGGCGCGGCACTTCGTGGCGCAGTTTCTCCCGCTCGGCGATGGTCCAATGCTTGACCAGGTCCCAAGCCGAGTTGAGCGCGCTGTCGTCGTAGAGCAGCCCGACCCACAAGGCCGGAAGTCCACAAATCCGGCCCCAGCGGCCGCCATCGGCGCCGCGCATCTCGAGGAAGCTCTTCAACCGCACTTCCGGGAACGCCGTCGACAAATGATCGACCCAATCGGTCACGAGCGGCTTCTCGCCCGGCATTTGCGGCAGCTTGCCGTCGAGGAAAGCGCGAAAACTTTCGCCGGCGACATCGATGTACCGGCCCTCGCGGTAGACGAAGTACATCGGCACATCGAGCATGTAGTCGCAATAGCGCTCGTAGCCGAAGCCATCCTCGAACACGAACGGCAGCATGCCGGTGCGGTCGGGGTCGGTGTCCTCCCAGATGTGGCTGCGGAAGCTCTTGAAGCCGTTGGGCTTGCCCTCGGTCAGCGGCGAGTTCGCGAACAAGGCAGTCGCCACCGGCTGAAGCGCGAGCCCGACGCGGAACTTCTTCACCATGTCGGCCTCGGACGCATAATCGAGGTTCACCTGGATGGTGCAGGTCCGCAGCATCATGTCGAGCCCGAGGCCGCCGACCTTGGGCATATAGTTGAGCATGACCTGGTAGCGGCCCTTGGGCATGACTGGCAGCTCGGCGCGGGTCTTGTCCGGCCACATGCCGAGCCCGAGGAAGCCGAGCCCGAGGCGGTCGCCGATCATCTTGCACTGGCCGAGGTGGCGCGCCGCCTCCGCGCAGGTCTGGTGGAGGTTCTGGAGTGCCGCGCCCGACAGCTCGAACTGGCCGGCGGGCTCGAGGCTGATGGTGCCGTCGGCGCCGCTCAGCGCAATCACGTTTTCTTGTCCGTTCGGGCCGGTCTCGCGCACCGGCGCCCAGCCGAATTCGGTCAGGCCCATCAGGAGGTCGCGGATGCCGCCCTTCTCGTCGTAGCTCGGCGCGCGATGGTCGTCGCAGCGAAACACGAACTTCTCGTGCTCGGTGCCGATCCGCCAATCGTCGCGCGGCTTCTCGCCGCCGGAGAAGACGGCGAGCAGGTCGGCACGGCTTTCGATCGGCGGGCCGTACCCCGTGTCGGTGCGCTGGGTCATGCGGCGGCGGTGGTTAGCGGCGCTCCATCACCCGCGCCAGCCTTTCCCGCTTATGGAGCAACAAGCCAGTCCCCGGCGACCGCCATGTAGATGGCGAGCGCCGCGAGCGCGGCGGTCTCGGCGCGGAGGATGCGCGGGCCGAGCGAGATCGCGATGCTGTTGGGCGCAGCACGGATGGCGACGCGCTCCTCGTCGGTGAAGCCGCCCTCGGGACCGACCAGAATCAGCGCCGGTCCGGGCTTGAAGGCGGTGGCGGCGTGCTCGCCCCCGTTTTCATCGGCAAAATAGAATGTGCGCTCGTGGTCACGGCCCTTGAGCAACGCCTCGAGCGAGAGCGGTTCGGCTATGTGCGGGACGCTGGTGCGGTTGCACTGCTCCGCCGCCTCGATGGCGATCGCTTCCAGCCGTTCCAATTTTACCCGCTCGACGATGGTCCGGCGAGTGATCACCGGCATCAGCCGCGCGACACCGAGCTCGGTCGCCTTCTCGACCAGCCAGTCGGTCGGGGACCGTTTGACGGGCGCAAATGCGAGCCAGCAATCAGGCACGGCTTCCTGGTCGCCGGTCTTGCGCTCGATAGTGAGCGTCATGCGCTTCTTGCCCGCATCGCTGACACGGGCCAGCCATTCGCCCGACGCCCCATCGAACAGCAGTGCCTGATCTCCGGTCTTCAGGCGCATGACGTTGCCGAGATAATTGGCCTGGCCCCCGTCGAGCTCGAGCGAAACGCCGGGTCCGAGCGGACCGGGCACGAACAGCCGCGGCAAGCTCTTCGGCGGCCAGGCGGGGGTTGCGGGCACGATGCCCGCCTACGTCATTCCCGCTCGTGCGGGAATGCCCGTCTCAGCCGTTAGGATTGCCGGGGTCGCGGAAAGGATCGGTATGGCCGTTGCAACCGCCCAAGTCCCCGGGACTGAAGTCCTGCGGGTCAAGGTCGAAGATCTGCATTGTATGACCCCAGTTTTGCACCCTTCCGCCAGGGCCATTGGGGCCGTCAATAGGCGCGGTCGGATCGTCATTCTGGCCTGAAAATTTGCAGATCGAGACCCCGTTCGAAAAGTCTTCCTTGGGGTTCTTGGTGCTGCCGTTAACTTCGCCGGCGAGCGCCGCGGAAGACCAGGCGGCGACGCCGATGGAAAGCATTGCCAAGCGAGTAGCTTTCGTCATGTCGGACCCCTTCGTTGAAGGATACAGGCGACTCACGCGCCTGCGCTGAATACTCCTCGAACCGATGTATCAGACACTTAACGAAGGTGAGGGTCATCATTACAGGCTCCAGCGACGTGACCATTCGCAGCGACATCGTCCCCGACAGCGAGCGGCGCGGCTTCATCGGCGCGCTGCCGCCGCGGCTGAGGCCGTATGCGTCGCTGATGCGGCTCGACCGGCCCATCGGGACGTGGCTGCTTTACTGGCCGTGCGCGTGGAGTGTCGCGTTGGCGGGCATCGGCGGTCGCTGGGACCTGTTCCTGTGGCTGGCGCTCGGCGCGTTCGCGATGCGCAGCGCGGGCTGCGTCTATAACGACATCGTCGACCGCGATCTGGATAAGCGGGTTGAGCGAACCCGCCTGAGGCCGCTGGCGAGTGGCCGCGTGTCGCTGCGCTCGGCCTGGATTTTGATCGCGCTGCTGTGCGCGATCGGGCTGGCTGTTCTTCTCCAGCTCAACCTCACGGCAGCAGTTGTCGCGCTGGCCAGCATCGCGCCGGTCGCGGCTTATCCCTTCATGAAACGGATCACGTGGTGGCCGCAGGCGTGGCTTGGGCTGGTGTTCTCGTGGGGCGCGCTGGTCGGCTGGCCGGCGGTCACGGGCACCCTCGGCTGGACTCCGTTCTTGTTGTGGTTCGGAAGCATCGCCTGGGTCGTCGGCTACGACACGCTCTACGCGATCCAGGACATCGAGGATGACGCGCTGGTCGGGGTCAAATCATCGGCGCGGCGCCTCGGCGACAATGCGCCGCTCGGTGTGGGACTCTTCTATGCGGCCGCGATCGCACTGTGGGGCGCGGCGATCTGGTCGGTGCGTCCCGATTGGCTGGCGCTGATCGCGCTCGTTCCCGCCGCAGCGCACCTCGCCAACCAGGCGCTGCGTGCCGATCCGAAGGATGGCGCGCTGGCGCTTCGCCTGTTTCGTTCGAACCGCACCTGCGGCTTGCTCGTCCTTCTGGCCATGCTGGTCGTCGGCCTTTCGCCGCGCTAGGCGCCCGTCGCATGCAATCCCCAGAAGCCGCCAGGAACATCGCCGAGTCCCTGGTCGAACGCGGTATCGCCGCTGGAGCGACCGCCGCCGACGCACTCTATGCCGGCGATCGCTCGTCGAGCGTCGAAGTCCGCCTCGGCCAGCTCGACAGCGTCGACCGCTCCGAAGGCGAGCAGATTGGCCTCCGGCTGTTCGACGGCCGGCGCTCCGCCACCGTCGCTTCGTCGGACCTTTCCGAAGATGTGCTGGCGACCCTGGTCGAGCGCTGCCTGGCGATGGCGCGCGAAGCACCCGAGGACGCTTTTGCCGGGCTCGCGCCGTCGGAGCTGCTTCAGCGCGGCGAGCCCGCCTCGCTCGACCTCGTCGACGACCACGGCGAGCCGGATCCCCAGGCCCTCCGGGCACGGGCGTTCGAGGCGGAGGCCGCCGCGCTTGCCGTCCCGGGCGTGACCAACTCGAGCGGCGGCAGTGCCAGCGCGTCCGGAAGCACCATCGCTCTTGCAACGTCGGGGGGCTTTTCCGGCGCCTATCGCCGCACTGGGCACGGCTGTTCGGTGACGGTCGTCGCGGGCGAAGGCGCGACCATGCAGCGCGACTATGCCTGGCACAGCGCGCATCATCTCGAGGACCTCGATCCCGCTGCCGACATCGGCCGAAGGGCCGGGACACGCGCCGTGTCGCGGCTCAATCCCGCGCGGCCCAGGCCCGGCAAATATCGGGTCCTGTTCGACCCGCGCGTCGCCTCCAGCCTGCTCGGCCATTTCGCCGGCGCGATCAGCGGGGCGGCGATCGCCCGCAAGACCAGCTTCCTGCTCGACAAGCTCGGCGCCCAGATCTTCGCTTCAGGCGTGGTGATCGTCGACGACCCGCTTCGTCCCCGCGGCCTGCGCTCCCGGCCTTTCGACGGCGAAGGCGTGCGCGTCGCGCGCTCGAACATCGTTCGGGATGGAATCCTCGCCAGCTGGATGGCGGAAAGCGAGTCGGCGCGGCAGCTCGGCATCCGTCCGACCGGCCACGCCGCGCGCGGCGCGGGCGGCTCGCCCGGTTCCGCACCCAGCAATTTCTACTTTGAGCCAGGGCCGCGCAGCCGCGCGGAATTGCTCGGCGCCTTTCCCGAGGCGCTGCTGGTCGTCGAGCTGATCGGCCAGGGCGTGAATTCGGTGACCGGCGATTACAGCCGCGGCGCGGTCGGCTTCATGGTGCGCGGCGGTGAAATCGCCGAGCCGGTCGCGGAGATCACGATCGCTTCGAACCTCATCGACATGTTCGCGACGCTCGAGCCTGGCTCCGACCTCCAGTTCCGGCGCGGCATGGATGCGCCGACCTTGCTCATTCCGGAAATGACGGTGGCGGCGGCTTAGGCCTCGGCGGCGATCCGCGGAATGCCGAGCCGGGGAATCTCGATCTTCGGGCAACGGTCCATCACGACTTTGAGCCCGGCTGCTTCGGCGCGCGCCGCGGCCTCTTCGTTAATGACCCCGAGCTGCATCCACACCGCCTTCGCGCCGACGAAGATGGCCTGGTCGACCGCTTCGCCCGCCGCTTCGGGGCGGCGGAAAATATCGACGATGTCGATCGGAACGCCGATCTGCGCCAGCTCGCGCCAGACGAACTCGCCATGAACGTGCTCGCCGGTGATCTGGGGGTTCACCGGAATGACGCGATAGCCCGAATCCTGAAGGAATTTCATCACGCCGTAGGACGCGCGGTCGGGGCGGTCCGAGGTGCCGACCATGGCGATCGTACGCGCATTCTTCAGGAGTTTGGCGATATCCTCGTCGCGGGTCAGCGGCACTTGCGTTCCTTTCACTCGGCTCAATGCGCGACGGCTTCCAACAGTTTCGCCGCGAGCGCCGCAAAGGCTTCGGCTTCGAGGCCGTCGGACGCCGCCGGCGGCGTCCCGGCGTCGGACTGCTCGCGGATGGTAAGCGAAAGCGGCAAGCGGCCGAGGAAGGGAACGCCGAGCGCCTTTGCCGCTTCCTCCGCGCCGCCAATCCCAAACGGGTGAGACGTCTCCCCGCAATGGGGGCAAGCGTAGGTGGCCATATTCTCGATGATCCCGAGCACCGGCACGCTCGTCTTGTTGAACAGGTCGACCGCGCGCCGGGCATCGATCAGCGACAGGTCCTGCGGGGTCGAGACAATCACCGCTCCGACGGGTCGCGAGCGTTGGATCAGCGACAGCTGCACGTCGCCGGTCCCCGGCGGCAAGTCGACCAGAAGCAGCTCGACATCGCCCCATTCGGCCTCGACCAGATTGGCCAGCGCGCCGGTCGCCATCGGGCCGCGCCACGCGAGCGCGTGCCCCGGCGCCACCAATTGCCCCAGTGACAGAAATCTAATTCCGTGCGCTTCGACCGGCAGCAGCTTCTCGTTTTCAGCCTCGGGCTTCTGGTGCGCGCCGAGCAAGGTCGGCTGCGACGGGCCGTAGACGTCGGCATCGATGATGCCGACTTTTTTTCCCGCCCGGGCGAGCGCGATCGCGAGGTTCGCGGTGACCGTCGACTTGCCGACGCCGCCCTTGCCGCTGCCGATCGCGATCATCGTCCGCGCTACCTGCGCCGCGGTCATAGCAATTCGTGCTTCGGTGACGCCGGGGAGGGCCAGCGCGGCCTCGCGCAGCTCCCGCTCCAGCGTCTGCCCTTCGGCCTTCGACAGGCCGCTGGCGTCGGCGATGATGGTCGCGATGCCGTTCGCCAGCTTGCGCGAGCGGATTCGCTCGTCGTGGGGCAAGCCGGTCAGCGGGTCCGCGGGATGGGCCATGAACGCGACATAGGAAGCGCCGCGCCGCTTGCCACTGTTTTTAGTTCCGGCGCGTACCTATACAGGGCGGCGATGAGCATCTTGATCGGGTGGGGGGATCGCGTCCGCGGTCTGTTCGCAAACAGCAAAGGTCCCTGGGGCTCCGGCGACGGCGGCGGCGACGAGCCGCCCGGCGACGACGGCAACGCCGGTCCATGGGGTGAGCCGCGGCGCGGGCGCAAGGGCGCGATCAACCCGGCCGGCAACGTATCCTCGCTCGACGACTGGCTGCGGCGCAGTCGCATGCGGTTCGGCGGCGACGGCGGGCTTCCCGGCCGTCCCAATCGGTCCTTGATCATGTGGGCGATCATTGCGGTCGCCTGCCTGTGGCTGATCGGGACCACCTTCCACTCGGTCTCCCCCGGTCAGCGCGGCGTCGTCACCCGCTTCGGGCGATACAGCTATACGCTCGGACCGGGCGTCAGCCTCACTCTCCCCTCGCCGATCGACCGCGTGACGAAGATCGACGTTGAAAATATCCGCTCGGTGGAGCTCGGCGCGGGCGACTCCGACGATCTCATGCTGACCGGTGACCAGAACCTGCTCGACATCGCGTATTCGGTGCGGTGGAACATCCGCACGCCGGAGCTCTATCTGTTCCAGCTGGCGCAGCCGGACGAGACGATCGGCGAGGTCGCCAATAGCGCGATGCGCGCCGTCATCAGCCAGGTCAGCCTCAATGACGCGATGGGCGATCGCCGCGCCGACATCGAGACTCAGGTCACCGAAAACATGCAACGGATCCTCGATGGCTATCGGTCCGGCATCCAGATCCAGGGCATTGCCATCAAGCAAGCGGATCCGCCGGCCGAGGTCAACGATGCGTTCAAGGAAGTGACTGCCGCGCAACAGGACGCGCAGACGTACATCAACAATGCCAACGCTTATTCGCTGCAGCTGAGGCAGAAGGCGCAGGGCGAAGCGACCGCGTTCGACAAGGTCTATGAGCAGTACAAGCTCGCTCCCGAAGTCACTCGTCGGCGCATGTATTACGAGACGATGGAGCAGGTTCTGTCGAAGGTCGACAAGACGATCGTCGAGGCGCCCGGGGTGACCCCTTACCTGCCTCTTCCCCAAGTTCAGAAGTCGCAGCCGCAGGAGCGGCAGCAATGACCGAATTTATTCGCCGCCACCCGGTCGTTTCGGGATTGGCTCTCCTGATCTTCCTATTCATCGTGCTCAGCAGTTTCCCGATCGTGCCGGAAACCAAGCAGGCGGTCGTCGTGCGGTTCGGCAAGCCGGTGCGGATCCTCAATCGCTATGAAGCCGGTCGGCCGATCGGCGCGCCTGGCGCGGGCATCTCCTGGCGGATGCCGTTTGCCGAGCAGGTCGTGTGGATCGACAAGCGCGTGCTCGACGTCGACATGCAGCGTCAGCAGGTGCTCTCGACCGACCAGCGCCGGCTCGAGGTCGATGCCTTCGCCCGCTACCGCATCGTCGACCCGCTGTTGATGTACATCCGCGCCCGGTCCGAAGCGCAGCTCAAGGAGCAGCTTCGCCCGATCCTCGGTTCCGAAGTGCGCAACGAGCTCGGGAAAGTGTCGTTCGCCGCGCTCCTGACGCCGGAGCGCCAGGGCATCATGCAGGACGTGCGGACGTCGCTGAACCATATCGCCGGTCAATATGGCGTCGAGATCATCGACGTCAGGATCAAGCGCACCGATCTCCCCGACGGCACCCCGCTGCAGTCCGCCTACGACCGCATGCGCACCGCCCGCCAGCAGGAGGCGCGGTCGATCCGCGCGCAGGGCGGAAAACAGGCAGCGATCATTCAGGCGCAGGCCGACGCCGATGCTGCGCAAACCTACGCCGCGAGCTTCGGCAAGGACGCCGATTTCTACGACTTCTATCGCGCGATGCAGAGTTACCGCAGCACCTTCGTTGGTGATTCCAACAAGCCGGTTGCCAACACCAGCATCGTCTTGTCGCCGCAGAATGACTATTTACGGGAATTCACTGGACGTTCGCGCTGAACTTCCCGCGTTCAAATAGCGTTCAGGCGACGGCGACATTAGCGCCCTTGCGTCCCGAGCCAATTGATGGAGTATCGATGAGACCGAAGGAGTCCGGAAAAGTGCGCTACGCCTATGGGGTCGCCATGGCCCTGCTCTTGGGAGGAACGGCATTTTCTCTCGCCACGGGGCAGGCGGGCGCTCAGATCCCGCAGAACGCACCCGGCACGGCCGCGCTCGCTCCACGGCCTGGCGCGCCGATGTCGTTCGCCGACCTCGTCGCCAAGCTTCAGCCGGCGGTGGTCAATATTTCCACCAAGCAGCGCATCCCGGTCCGCGCTCAGACCGATCCGTTCGAGGAATTCTTCCGCCGCTTCGATCCAAACGTTCCGCCGAGCGGCGGCAACAGCCAGGGTCAGGGCCAGGGCCAAGGCCAGCCGCGGACGCGGGAGGCCGGCTCGCTCGGCTCGGGGTTCCTGATTTCACCCGACGGCTACATCGTCACCAACAACCATTTGATCCAGGGACTGACCGGGACCGGCACCGTCGACACCGTCACCGTCACCACCATCGACCGCAAGGAATATACCGCGCGGATCGTCGGCCGCGATGAAACCTCCGACCTCGCGCTGCTCAAGATCGAGGGCCGCGGACTGCCGTTCGTCCAGTGGGGCGACAGCACCCGTGCGCGCGTCGGCGATTGGGTAATTGCAATCGGCGACCCCTATGGCGTCGGCAGCACCGTCACCGCGGGCATCATCTCGGCGCTCCACCGCGCCATCACCAACACCGGCGCTTACGATCGCTACATCCAGACCGACGCCGCCATCAACATGGGCAACAGCGGCGGTCCGATGTTCGATCTCAACGGCAATGTCATCGGCATCAACTCGGCGCTCATCTCGCCGACCGGCGCGTCGGTCGGCATCGGCCTCGCGATTCCGACCGAGCTGGCGAAGCCGGTGATCGATTCGCTGATGCGCGGGCAGCGGCCGTCGCGCGGCTATCTCGGCGTCGGCCTCCAGCCGATCGATGACGATAGCAAGGCGAATGCCACGGGCGTTCCCAAGGACAGCGGAGAGATCGTCCGCTCGGTCGTGGCCGGCGGCCCCGGCGCCCGCGGCGGGCTGCAGCAGGGCGACGTGATCGTCCGCGTCAACGGTCAGGCGGTCACCCCCGATCAGACCGTCTCCTACCTGGTCGCCAACACGCCCGTCGGATCGCGGGTTCCGCTCGACATCATCCGCGGCGGCCGTCGCCAGACGGTCACCGTCGCGGTCGGCCAGCGCCCGACGGAGGAGGAAGTCGCTCGCCAGGGCGGGCTCAACCCGACTCCGAACAGCAACGACAATTCGCCCACGGTTACGCCGCAGAAGGCGTTGGGCCTCTCGCTCGCGCCGCTCACTCCCGATCTCGCGCGCGCCGCCAACCTTCCGGCTGATGCTCACGGTGTCATCGTCACCGCGGTCGACCCCAACAGCGGTGCGGCGGAGGACGGCTTCCGGCGGGGCGACCTGATCATCTCGATCAACAATCAGCTGGTGACGACGCCGGCACAGGTCGTCGCCGCGGTCGATGCCGCGCGGAAGGCCGGACGGTCGAGCGTCTTGCTGCTGGTCAAGCGCGCCAATACGCCCGAGCAGTTCGTCGGGGTCGATATCGCCGCTCGCTAAGCGCTAAATTATCCCGCTTGAGTCGCGGCGGCTTTATCGGCGTTCGTGCCGGCGAACCCGCACTGCTTCTGTTCCATCGGGATCTGCTTGGTGATGCGGGTCGCGTTCTCCGCATATGCCTGTGTGACAGAGCCCTTATTCACGGTCTTGCCGCGCATCGGGCTCACCGCTTGGCAGATGTGGAAGACATGCGGCGTCGCCGACTTCTTGGCGCCGTTCTCCGGAGCGATCCAATAGACGACATCCTGGCCGTTAGGGTTCGCGTCGCTCTTGGTGGCTTCGGCCACGGTGGCCGAGTCCTGCGCGATGGCCTTCGCTTGTTCGGCGACCTCGGGTGAACAATCTTTGGTTGGCTGATTTCCCTTAATTTCGGCCGCGCACTTGTTCATGTCCTGCGTGTACTGCTCGACCGACGGCGGTTTGAAATCGATACCGATCAGTGTCGCGGCCGCGGCCAGGACGACGCCGATGCCGCCGGCAATCTTCTTGTTCTTCGGGTCCATGTCCTTGTCCATGAAGATCAGGACAATGAGCGGGAGGAAGGCGAGCACCGTGATGATCGCGCCGAGCTGATTCTGGACGAAGAACTTGACCGGCTCGGACTTGCTGGCCGGATCGTGCTTGTTGGCCGCCTTCCACATCAGGCTGCCGGCGATCGCGAAGATGGCGATCACGACCAGCAGGCCGATCAGCAGCGGAAGGTTGCCGTGGTCGAACTTGTGCTGACGGAGCAGGACGATCCCCGCGATCTCGGTGCCGATCGCGACGATCCAGGACAGCGCGGCGAAAATGCGAAGGCGTTTGGCGGCGGACTCCTGGCCGTGCGTCGCGCGCCATTCCTTGGTGACGTCGACGTCCGCGGCGGGTTTTTCGTCGGGCATGTTCAGCTCCCCCATATCGACACTTCTGCGCAACGACATGAGTGGCCGACGTTGCTCTCAGGATCAACCCTGACAAGAGATTGTTATTATGGCGGAGAGAGGGAGCGGTTATGGGCCAACGGCGTTCGACGACGGCGAAGGACGGAGTCGCAACAATTGACCTAGCGTGCTTCTTCGGGTTCGGCTCTAAACGACAGCAGCGATGAGGAACGGCGTGGCCGAAAACAATCGGGAGTTGATCGAGGCCCTCGAGAACGAGTGGCGGGACGCGCTGTGCAGTCAGGACATGGATCGGCTGCGGTCGCTCGTTCATCCCGACTTCGTGCTGATCGGATCGCGCTCGACCGGCGCCTTCATGATGGGGCGCGACGACTGGCTCGAGGCGATTCAGCGCCGCGATGTGGACGCGATCGAGATCGAAATTCGCGATGCGACGGCGCTCGAACGGGTCATGGTCGGGACCGTGCTGGCCAAGTGGCGGGTCAAGTACCTCGGCCGTATCATCGAAGATTGCGTGCTTCTGACCGACGTCTGGGTATTTGACGGGGGTCGCTGGCAGGTGGTCCGCCGGCACTCGACGCCGGCACCGGCGGGCGAGTGCGCCAAGGGCTCATGAAGGGGAAGATTTGATGGCCAGCCAGACGGCGCTTCGCGTGGGCGAGCATGTCAAGGAACTGACCGTCCGAGGGATCATCCTCGGCGCGCTGATCACCGTCGTGTTCACGGCTGCCAACGTCTACCTTGGCCTCAAGATCGGTATCACCTTCGCAACGTCGATTCCGGCCGCGGTCATTTCGATGGCCGTGCTCAAGGCATTCCGCGACGCCACCATCCAGGAAAACAACATCGTCCAGACGATCGCGTCAGCGGCGGGCACGCTGTCGGCGATCATCTTCGTCCTGCCCGGCCTGATCATGGTCGGCTGGTGGACCGGCTTCCCGTACTGGCTGTCCGTCGCCGTGATCGGCATCGGCGGCATCCTCGGCGTCATGTATTCGGTGCCTCTGCGGCGCGCTTTGGTGACGGGAACCGACCTTCCCTACCCTGAAGGCGTGGCGGCGGCCGAAGTGCTCAAGGTCGGCGCCGGCGTCGGCGGAGCGGAGGAAAACCGCCGCGGCCTCATCCTGATCGCCGGCTCCACGATCGTCTCGGCCCTCTATTTCTTCCTCGCCAAGACCCGCCTGCTAACCGACACCGCCGCACGGACGTTCCGCGTCGGGACTGGCGGGTCTGCGATTTCCGCCAGCCTGTCGATGGCCTTGATCGGAGTCGGTCACCTGGTCGGGGTCGCCGTCGGGATGGCGATGGTCGTCGGCATGCTGATCACCTGGGTAGTCATCGTCCCGCATTGGACGCAGGACGCCGCCTTCGTTGCCCAGATCGCCGCGCCGGATCTCGAGACGTTGGTCAGCGCCGCCTTTCGCCAAAAGGCTCGGATGGTCGGTGCCGGGACCATCGGTGTCGCTGCCATCTGGACCTTGCTCAGGATCATCGGGCCGATCGTCGCCGGCATCCGCTCGGCCCTCGCCGCCAGCCGCGAGCGCAAAGCGGGCCGCGCCGCCGAGCTGCCGATCACCGAGCGCGACATCCCGATCGGCATCGTCACCGCCACCATCCTCGCGTCGATGATCCCGATCGGTCTTTTGCTCTACGCGTTCGGTAACACGGCGCCGATCGCCGCCGAGCCCGGCCTGACCATCACCCTCAGCATCATTTACACGCTGATCGCCGGCGTCGTGATTGCCGCTGTGTGCGGCTACATGGCCGGCCTGATCGGCGCTTCGAACAGCCCGATTTCCGGCGTCGGCATCCTGTCGGTGCTGGGCATTGCGCTGATCCTCGCCGCTCTCTTCCCAGGCGTCAGCGGGGACCAGACCAAGTCGCTAGTCGCTTTCGCTCTGTTCGTGACCGCGATCATCTTCGGTGTCGCCACCATCTCCAACAACAACCTCCAGGATTTGAAGACCGGGCAGCTGGTCGACGCGACCCCGTGGCGGCAGCAGGTCGCCCTTATCCTCGGCGTCGTGTTCGGCGCGCTCGTCATCCCGCCGATCCTCGACCTCATGAATACCGCCTTCACCTTCCAGGGCGCGCCGAACGCCAAGGCGACGGCGCTGGCGGCGCCCCAGGCGGCCATCATTTCCACGATTGCGCAAGGCGTGCTTGGCGGGAACCTCGATTGGCCGATGATCCGCCAGGGCGCCATGATCGGCGTCGTCGCGGTGATTGTCGACGAGGCGCTGAAGCGCGTTTCGAACAAGCGGCTTCACCTGCCGCCTTTGGCGATCGGCATGGGCATCTATTTGCCGCTCGAAGCGGATTTGCTGATCCCGTTCGGCGCGGTTCTCGGCTGGTTCTACAACCGCTGGGCGATGACCTCGCGCAGCCCCGCCTTCGCCGAACGGATGGGCGTGCTGATGGCAACCGGGCTCATCGTCGGCGAAAGCCTGATGGGCGTCGTCTACGCTTTCGCCGTGGCGGGGGCCGAGCGGGCGGGGTCCGCCGACAGCGCCGGCGTCTTCGGCCTGGTCCAAGCCTATCCGGCGGTGATGCTGGTCAGCCTGGTGGTGTTCGCCGCAGCCATCGGCGCGCTCTACTTGTGGACCAGGAACAGGGCGTCCGATGCGCCCGCTCCGGGCGACGATGCCTACGCGCCGGAGACCGACTTCCGCTAACCGCGCCCGCGGTAGGGCTGCACGCCCTGGTCGGGCAGCCACAGGCCGTCGGGCGGCGTTCCGGTCTGCCAGAAGACGTCGATCGGCATCCCTCCGCGCGGGTACCAATAGCCGCCGATGCGCAGCCATTGCGGCTTCATCTCGGCCGCGAGCCGCTGCCCGATGCCGACCGTCACATCCTCGTGGAAGCCCGAATGGTTGCGGTAGCTGCCGAGGAACAGCTTGAGGCTCTTGCTCTCGACGATCGTCTCGCCCGGCGCATAGTCGATCACGAGATGCGCGAAGTCCGGCTGTCCCGTCACCGGGCACAGCGACGTGAACTCGGGCGCGGTGAAGCGCACCAGATAGAGCGCGCCCGACCGCGGGTTCGGCACATAGTCAAGCACCGCCTCGCCGGGCGAAGCGGGCAGCGCGCTGGCCTGTCCGAGGCGGGTCGTCTCCATCGCGCGGCCACCTAGCAGCAAGGCGCCCCCAAGCCTATCCTCGCGGCGATGGACTCACTGGTCTCGACCGAATGGCTCGCCGCCCATCTTAGGGACGGCGACCTCAAGCTGGTCGATTGCAGCTGGCACATGCCGGCGAGCGCGCGCAGCGGCCGCGACGAATATCTCGCCGCGCACATCCCCGGCGCGGTCTTCCTCGACATCGACGAGGTCGCCGACAAGTCCAACCCGGCGCCCCACGCCATGCCGGACGCGGCCGACTTCGGAGCAGCGATGTCCGCCCTCGGCATCAACCGCGAGGACCGCATTATCGTTTACGACAATTCGCCGACCCGCACTGCGTCCCGCGGCTGGTTCATGTTCCGCCATTTCGGCGCCGAGCGCGTCGCCATCCTCGACGGCGGTTTTCAAAAATGGCTGGCCGAGAACCGTCCTACCGAAAGCGGCGAGTGGGATGTGCGGCCGGCGCAATTCGAGGGGGTGGCAACGGACCAGGTGGTGACCAGGCAACAGCTGCTCGCCGGGCTCGACTCACCGCTGCTCGATGCGCGCGGCAAGGGCCGCTTCGAAGGCAGCGAGCCCGAGCCTCGCCCCGGCATCGAGCCGGGCCATATCCCCGGCGCCCGCAACCTGCCCTTTGCCTCGCTCTACCGCGAGGACGGCCGCTTCAAGCCGATCGACGAGCTGCGGCGGCTGTTCGCGGAGGCCGGGATCGATCCCGAGCGGCCGTTCGTCGCGACCTGCGGCTCGGGCGTCACCGCCAATTCGCTGCTGTTCGCGGCGCACCTCATCGGCAACGACCACACCCGATTGTACGACGGAAGCTGGAGCGAATGGGGTGCCGACCCGGCGACCCCGAAGGCGGTCGGACCGGCCTAGTCGAGAACGACGCGGGCGACGTCCGCCAGCTCGCGGCGGATCTGGTCGACCAGGAACTTGCTCGCTTCGGGATGCGGGCGCCCGCCCGTCTCGCGCATGGCGAGCATCGCTTCGAGCCCGGCCGCCGTTGCGCCGACCAATTTGGCCGAGCGCTGGTCGAAGCTGCGTTGCCGGGCATCGCCCGCTTTATCCCAGGCGGAGGCAATGGCGCGGTCTTCTTCGGGAAGGTCCGGCGAGGGTCCGTCGCCCAGCGTGTGCACCAGCCTCAACGCATGGCGAACGCTCGCCAGCCGCGACACCGCTTCGGCATACGCTTGCGGGCGAGGCTCGGGGCTCTGGTCAGCGAGTAAATGAAGCATTGCCCCGAAGTAAGCGGGCAAGGCTAACGAATGGTGAATCCCAATGACGGAGCGTTCAGGCCCCGCTGGTCGCGCCGATGTCGCGCAGGATCCAACCGCGCTGCGGGATCGTCTCGATGAACTCCGCCCCGCCGCTCGCATTCCTGAGCTTCTTGCGCAGCTTGGAAATGAACACGTCGATGATCTTGGGCTGGGGCTGGTCGTCCGACCGGCGATAGAGGTGCTTCAGCAGCATCGCCCGGGTGACGACGTTGTTGCGCGCGAAGGCGAGCAGCTCGAGCACCCGATATTCCATCTCGGTGATGCCGATCGGATGGCCGTCGATGCGGATCAGCCGCTGGACCTGGTCAACCGCAAGCCGGCCGCCGCACAATGTCTCGGGCATGTCGCCGCCGCTGGCCTTGAGCGACTGGAGCAGCCGCGATGCCGCTTCCTCGCTGTCCTCGGGTGAAACGACGCGCGGGCTGCCGATTAGCGCCTGCTGCAGCTCGGCGAGCAGCTTGTGCGCGTCCTCGACCAGCCGCGAGCCTTCCTCGAGCCGGCGGCGCGAGCGCTCCAGCATCGATTCGACTTCGACCAGCCGGGCGGAAAGCGTCTCTTCGGCCATTGGTCCTCGCTTCTACTGCCCGGCCTGCGCGGTGGCGACCGTGCTGTTGGCGGGCGGCGCCAGCAGGATCTGCAGGGTGGTCGGGCCCTTGTCGACGATGCGCGTGTCCGGGTCCCACACGGTCGAGCGAATGCCGGCCTGGGCGCCGCTGCGCCCGGCATCGTCGAGCAAGCTGGTTTCGGCGGCGCTGCGCGGCGCGGGGCTTCCGAACAGGGTGTCGATCGCCTGCTGCTGCGCGTCGGTCGGGCTGAGCCCGGCGGTGCCGGCGACCGGCGGCGACAGGCTGAAGTCGGGCGGGATGATCAGCGGCGCGTTGCGCGCGACCGCGAATTCGTCGGGCGCGGCGCGCTTCCCGCTCAGCGAGGCGCAGCCGCTGGCGGCAACGGCCGCGACGATGACCAAAGCGGAAATGGTTTTACGCATGTTCGACAGTCTCCTTGGGGCTCTCGCCCTTCGCCGGTTCCTTAGGGGTCAGGAAAGCTCTCAGCAACAAGATCACGACGGCGATGCTAATCGCTGCGTCGCCGACATTGAATACCAAAAACGGCCGCACGTCGCCGAAGTGAAGGTCGAG
Organism: Sphingomonas sp. URHD0057; assembly: GCF_000620665.1. Classification (GTDB taxonomy): domain Bacteria; phylum Pseudomonadota; class Alphaproteobacteria; order Sphingomonadales; family Sphingomonadaceae; genus Sphingomicrobium. The sequence goes on from NZ_JIAU01000007.1 coordinate 81,913, forward strand.
GAAGTCGGTGACATAGCCGTGGAGCGTGCGGTCGAGGATGTTGCCGAGCGCGCCGCCCAGCACCATCCCGAGCGCGGCCTGGTCGATCCGGTTCTTCTCCCGCCCGATCCAGACGGCGACGGCAATCGCGATCGCGCTGGTCGCCGCGACCAGCACCCAGCGCCCGATCGGGTTGGTCGCGTTGAGCAGGCCGAGCGAAATGCCCTGGTTCTGGGTGTAGGTGAAATTGAAGATCGGCAGCAGCACCAGCTGGTCGGGGACCTGGTCGATGCCGAGCGGGCCGGTGACGATCCACTTCGACAGCTGGTCGATCGCGAACACAACCAACGCGACCGCGAAGCCGAGCTTGCGCTTATCCATTCACCACGTCCTCGCAGCGGCCGCACAGCTCGCCATCGCTTTTGACTTCCGGCAGGTAGCGCCAGCAGCGCCCGCATTTATGGTTGCCCGTCTTCGCCACTTTCACGTCATCGCCGCTGTGGACTGTCGAGGTGATGAACAGTTCGGCGAGGAAGGACGGGTCCTCGGCGCTCGGCACCGTCACTTCCGCCTCCAGGCTCGATCCGACGACCTTGTCGCGGCGCAACGGCTCGATCGCTTCGGTCACCTGGTTGCGAAGCGCGCGCAGGGATGTCCACCGCGCGTCATCCGCGTCCACCGCCGGAATCTCCGGCCATTCGAGCAAATGCACCGAACCCGCGTCGGGGTAGCGCGTCCCCCACACTTCCTCGCTGCTGAATACCAGCACCGGGCTCAGCCACCGCACGAGCGCGTGGAACAGGATGTCGAGCACGGTGCGGTTGGCGCGCCGCTGGTCGGTCTGGACGCCGGCCTCGGCATTGACCTCGCAATAAAGGACGTCCTTGCGGATATCGAAATAGAAGGCGCTCAGATCCTCGTTGCAGAAGTCGGTCAGCGCGCGGACGTAATGGTTGAAGTCGAAGTCCTCGACCGCCCGGCGAAGCGTCTTGTCGAGCTCGGCGGTGAGATGAAGTACGTAGCGCTCCAGCTCGGGCATCGCCTCGACCGCGACCTTCTCCTCCTCGCCGAAATCGGCGAGCGCGCCGAGCAGATAGCGGAAGGTGTTGCGGAGCTTGCGATATTGGTCGGCGACCCCGGCCAGGATTTCCTTCCCGATCCGATGATCCTCGGTGAAGTCTACCGACAGCGCCCACAGCCTCAGGATGTCGGCGCCATAGTCCTTCATCAGGTCGAGCGGGTTGACCGTATTGCCCAGGCTCTTGGACATTTTCATGCCCTTGGCGTCCATGGTGAAGCCATGGGTCAGCACCGCGTTGAACGGCGCGCGCCCGCGAGTGCCGCAGCTTTCCAGCAACGACGACTGGAACCAGCCGCGGTGCTGGTCGGAGCCTTCGAGGTAGAGGTCGGCGGGCCAGCGCTGGTCGGGCCAATGTCCGCTCTCCAGCGTGAACACGTGGGTCGAGCCGCTGTCGAACCACACGTCGAGGATGTCGCCGATCATCTCGTAATCGTCGGGGTCGCGGCCTTCGCCAAGGAAGCTCGCGGCATTCTCCGCCGACCAGGCATCGACGCCCTCCGCCTTGATCGCCTCGACGATCCGCCGGTTGACCTTCGGATCGACCAGCAGCTCCTGCGTCCTGCGCTCGACGAACAAAGCGATCGGCACGCCCCACGCCCGCTGGCGGCTGATCACCCAGTCGGGCCGCCCTTCGACCATCGAGCCGATGCGGTTGCGCCCCTTGTCGGGCACGAAGCGGGTGTCGGCGATGGCCTTCAGCGCGACCTGCCGCAGCGTCGGCGTCTGCGCGATCGCCCCGCCCTCATTGTCCCAGCGCTGCTCGGCGAAGCTCTCGCAATGCCACTTCGGCAATGGCCGATCCATCGCGATGAACCATTGCGGGGTGCAGCGGTAGATGACCTTGGCCTTCGACCGCCACGAATGCGGGTAGCTGTGGGTGAAGTCGGCGCTGGCGGCGAGGAGCGCGCCCGCCTCACGCAAATCCGTGCAAATCGGCCCGTCGGGCGCGTTGAACTTGGCGTTGATCACGCTGCCGCCACCGGGGAGCCACGCCCAGTCATCGCGGTAGAAGCCGGCGTCGTTGACCACGAACACGGGATCGATCCCGGCCGCCTTGCAGACGTAAAAATCCTCTTCGCCATGGTCGGGCGCCATGTGGACGAGACCGGTGCCGGCATCGGTGGTGACGTGGTCGCCCGGGAGCAGCGGGCGCGGTTCGGCGAAAAACCCGCCGAGCTTGTGCATCGGGTGGCGAGCAATCGTTCCGGCGAGGTCGGAGCCCTTGCCTTGCCAGACTAGTTCTTGCCCCTCGTGGGTCTGCTGACCCCTTCTGAATGTTTGCTCGACTAATTCTTTGGCTACGAGAACAGTCTTGCCCGCCCACGGTGAAATTGCAGGTCCTTCGTGGAAGGCGTGCACCATTCTGATGGCGACGTAATCAACGTCCGTTCCGTACGCGATCGCCCGGTTGACCGGGATCGTCCACGGCGTGGTCGTCCAGATCACCGCATGGGTGCCAACCAGTTCGGGGATCGGGCTCTCGACGATCTCGAACGCCACATCGATCTGGGTCGAGACCACGTCCTCATATTCGATCTCGGCCTCGGCCAGCGCGGTCTTCTCGACCGGCGACCACATCACCGGCTTGGCGCCGCGGTAGAGCTGGCCGCTCTCGGCGAACTTCATCAGCTCGCCGACGATCGTCCCCTCCGACGAATAGGCCATCGTTAGATAGGGATGATCCCAGTCCGCCAGCGTGCCCAGGCGCCGCAATTGCTCGCGCTGCACGTCGACCCAATGCTGCGCATAGGCGCGGCACTCGGCCCGAAACTCCTTGACCGGCACCTCGTCCTTGTTGAGCTTCTTCTTGCGATATTGCTCCTCGATCTTCCACTCGATCGGCAGCCCGTGGCAGTCCCAGCCGGGCACGAACGGCGCGTCCTTGCCGAGCAGCGTCTGGGTGCGCACCACCATGTCCTTCAGCGTGCGGTCGAGCGCGTGGCCGATATGGATGTCGCCATTCGCGTAGGGCGGCCCGTCGTGGAGGATGAATTTCTCGCGCCCCACGCGCGCCTCGCGCACCTGGCCGTAAAGGTCCTGCTCGATCCACCGCGCGAGGATCGCCGGCTCCTTCTGCGGCAGCCCGGCTTTCATCGGAAAGTCGGTGCGCGGAAGGAAGACGGTCGATCGGTAATCTTGTTTGGTCGGAGCGTCGGCCATGGATGCGGCGCCTTAGCGGGGCGCTCGCCCCAAATGCAAACCCGTCATTGCGAGGCGCCGCAGGCGCCGCGGCAATCCAGATAATCCACACGTGCGAATCAATTTCCTGGATTGCTTCGCTGCGCTCGCAATGACGCTCAGGCGATCGCCAGCAGCTTCCGCGCCATCGCCTCGTCCTCGCGCATGTGGGCGACCAGTGCCTCCACGCTCTCGAACTTCCGCTCCTCGCGGATGTAGGCGTGCAGCGCGACCTCGATCCGGCGGCCGTAAAGGTCGCCGTCGAACCCGAACAGATAGGCTTCGAGCAGTTCCTGCGGGGGCTCGAAGGTGGGGCGGACGCCGAGGCTGGCGACGCCGGGATGCTCGCTCCCATCATCGAGCGTCACTCGCACCGCATAGATCCCGTACTTGGGCCGCTGATAGTCGCCGAGCGCGATGTTCGCGGTCGGATAGCCGAGATCGCGTCCGCGCGCGTCGCCGCGCTGGACGACGCCTTCGATTGCAAAATCGCGAGTGAGCATGCGCGTCGCCATGCCCGTGTCGCCGGCGACGAGCGCTTCACGGACCCGGCCGGACGAGATGCGCTCGTCGTCGAGCACGACTTGCGCGACGGCCTCCGCGATCACGCCATACTCGGCGCCCACCCGGGCGAGCAGCGTCACGTCGCCACGGCGCCCTTTGCCGAAGCTGAAATCGTCGCCGGTCACGACTCCCGCCGCGCCGATCTGGCGGGCGAGGGCGTCGGCCACGAACTCCTCGGCGTCCATCGCGGCGAGCGCGGCGCCGAACTCGAACACCAGCATCGCGTCCGCCCCCGCATGGGCGAACAGGGCCTCGCGCTGGTCGAGCGTGGTCAGGCGGAACGGCGGCACGCCGGGCTTGAAGAACTCGACCGGATGGGGGTTGAAGGTCGCCACGATCGCCGGTCGCCGTTCGTGGAACGCGCGGGCAATCGCGCGGCTCACCACCGCCTGGTGGCCGAGGTGGAAGCCGTCGAAATTGCCGAGCGCGACGATGCTCCCCTTCAAGGCTTCGGGGATTCCGCCGGCGAGGGTCACGCGCTGCATTGGTTTGTCGCTTAGTGCGTCGGGAGGTGTTTGCGAAGCAGCCGGTATTCGTGGACCGCGAGGTAGATCACGAACAGGTCGAAGAGGGTGAGCAGGATCAGTCCGAACTCATGCGTGTAGGTGTAGCGGTAGAGCTGGTAGGCGATGAACGCGCCGAACACGACGAAGCTCGCCGGGTAGGACCACAATTTCTCCTTGAGCAGCCCATAGACGAGGACCGCTTTTACAAGGCCGTGGCTGAGCAGGTAGAAAGCATAGAAATTGTGCGCCTCGACCGAGAAGGTGCGGCCGAACTCGAGCACGTGCTCGGCGACCCAGTCGCTCCGGTCCTCGGCCAGCTCGCCATAGCCCCAGCGGTTGATCGCGCGGACGATCGCCTCGGTGCTGACGAGGTAGAGCGCGGCGCCGCCGACAATCTCGAACAGCGCGTGAGCGCCCTTGAACAGCACGCTGACGACGAAGATCTGGTGGATGGACTTTTCCTGCATGGCGCGGCCCATAGTGGGATGGGCGCCGAAAGCACTGGAAAAATAGGGTTTCGCCCGCCATGGGGAGTGCGCCGGTCGTCCGGGATCGGGCGCGAAGTTGACGAAGTTGACTCATCCCCGGGGGGCGATCCGCCGCTCTTGACTCGCTTAGAGCGCATTCCTATTTGCATTTCATCCCGTTTAACCGGTTTCCGGCGGCGCATTCGTGCGCGCGTCGGTTTTTCGTTTGGAGGGGCTTTCTAGCGACGAGATGGGGCGGCAGGCGCCCCGTGGAGCTAAAGAAGGATAACGAATGGCTCGTATCGCCGGGGTCAACATCCCCACCAACAAGCGCGTGGAAATCGCGCTGACCTATATCCACGGAATCGGCCGCACCACGGCCAAGCAGATCACCGACAAGCTCGGGATTACTCCGGAAAAGCGGGTCCAGGACCTAACCGACCAGGAAGTCCTTCACATCCGCGAGGAAATCGACCGCGACCATCAGGTCGAGGGCGACCTTCGCCGCGAGACTGCGATGAACATCAAGCGGTTGATGGACCTCGCCTGCTACCGCGGGCTTCGCCACCGTCGGGGCCTGCCGGTCCGCGGCCAGCGCACCCACACCAACGCGCGCACCCGCAAGGGCAAGGCGCGGCCGATCGCGGGTAAAAAGAAATAACGTCGGTCCTTCGAGACGCGGCTTCGCCGCTCCTCAGGATGAGCGGTTTCAGGGATTAGGAAAGTACCATGGCTCAAGCACCTCAGCGTCTTCGCCGAAAGGAGCGGAAGAACATTTCCGCCGGCGTCGCCCACGTCAACGCCAGCTTCAACAATACGATGATCACCATCACCGACGCGCAGGGCAATGCGATTGCCTGGTCGAGCGCGGGCATGATGGGCTTCAAGGGCAGCCGCAAGTCGACTCCCTATGCGGCGCAGGTCGCGGCGGAAGACGCCGGCAAAAAGGCCGCCGACCACGGCGTCCGCACGCTCGAAGTTGAGGTCAAGGGCCCCGGCTCGGGCCGCGAAAGCGCGCTTCGGGCGCTCCAGGCGGTCGGCTTCACGATCACCTCGATCCGCGACGTGACCCCGATCCCGCACAACGGGGTGCGGCCGTCGAAGCGGCGCCGGGTTTAATAACGCTGGGTTCCCGCTTTTGCGGGAATGACGAGATTAAGGTTTGAAATCAGGGGCTCAGGCCCCCAACTGCCAAGGGAACAAAATGGCCGTCAACGCAAAGAACTGGCAGGAACTGAAAAAGCCCAACGCGCTCGAGAAGAAGATCGGCGGCGGCGACAGCCGGCGCCGCGCGTCCTTCGTCGCCGAGCCGCTCGAGCGCGGCTTCGGCATGACGCTGGGCAATTCGCTCCGCCGCGTGCTCTTGTCCTCGCTTCAGGGCGCCGCAATCACCTCGATCAAGATCGACGGGGTGCTCCATGAATTCTCGAGCCTGACCGGCGTGCGCGAGGACGTCACCGACATCGTCCTCAACGTGAAGCAGATCGCGCTCAAGATGGAAGGCGAGGGGCCCAAGCGGCTGCACCTTTCCGCAACCGGCCCGGCCGACGTCACCGCCGGCATGATCGCGACCAGCGGCGATATCGAGGTCACCAACCCCGACCTCCTCATCTGCCACCTCGACGAAGGCGCGACGCTCAACATGGAGCTGATGGTCGACATCGGCAAAGGCTATCAGCCGGCCCAGGCCAACCGCCCGGCCGACGCGCCGATCGGCCTCATCCCGGTCGACGCGCTGTACAGCCCCGTGCGCCAGGTCGCCTATAAGGTCGAGAACACACGCGTCGGGCAGGAGCTCGACTATGACAAGCTCACGCTGACCATCGAGACCGACGGCACGGTCAACCCGGAAGACGCGCTCGCTTACGCGGCGCGGATCCTCCAGGACCAGCTGCAGCTGTTCGTCCACTTCGACGACAGCCAGGTGCGAATGGCGCCGTCGCCGATGATCGGCACCGCCGCCGCGGCGATGCCGATGGAGACCCAGGCCGACACCAACCAGCTCAACCGCTACCTCCTGAAGAAGGTCGACGAGCTCGAGCTGTCGGTGCGCAGCGCCAATTGCCTGAAGAACGACAACATCATCTATATCGGCGACCTCGTCCAGAAGACCGAGGCCGAGATGTTGAGGACGCCGAACTTCGGCCGGAAGAGCCTGAACGAGATCAAGGAAGTGCTCGCCTCGATGGGCCTTCGCCTCGGGATGGACATCCCCGGCTGGCCGCCCGAGAACATCGAGGAAATGGCCAAGAAGCTCGAGCAGGAAATGCTGGGATAGTTTCGATCAGACTGATACTTGAGACAAGGAAGGGCCGTCCCGCGGGGCGGCCCTTTTTTGTTAGCGGTAGTCCGTGCACCAGACCGGCTGAACCAGCGGCTGCGCAGGCTGCGTTAACGGCGGCGCCAAGGCTATCCTCGGGCCGGGTTCGCCTGGCGCCTCGCGCCGGCGAAATGGGGGAAATGATCATGCAGCGAATCGTCGTCCTTGCCTGCGCAACCCTGGCGTTCGGGATGTCCGCAGCTCCAGTCGGCGCGCAGGACGTGCCGGGCGGACCGGTGCCGCAGGCCGCGCAACCGGCGGCCGACCTGCCGCCGCCCGTTCCTGAGCCGCAAGCCGAGCAGCTGCCTCCGCCGCCGCCGTTCCCGCCGATGCCCAGCGCGCGGCCGAGCCATCGCTGGGTCGACGTCGGCGGCCATCACTCCAGCCGCGCACGCCACCACGCGCGCAAGGCCCACGCCCACGCGACGCCGAGCAAGCATCGGCGGGCGCACGCCAGTCATCGGTCGGCCCACAAGGCCAGGCCGATGCATTTCTCGCGGAAGACCGTCCGCTCCTGCCACGGCATGAGCTACCGCCAGATCATGCGGCACCCCAGTTGCCGGGCGCTGATCAAGCAGGAGCTCGCCGCGCCCGCCCACCGGCATCGCGCAGCGCATCACAAGGCGTCGGCGCACAAAGCGCGGTCTCATCACTCGGCAAAGCGGCGCCGATAACCGGGTAACGACTGGACGCGGGTTTTTGTCGCCGAGCCGAGCTGGATTAACCGTAAAATCGGCAGCATCCTCCGCCGCTTAAGAGTCGAGCGCGGGTTGGAGCAGGGGTCGGAACATGGACAGCACGGTCAAGGCACGGCCGAACCACTATGAAGTGCTTGGGCTCGCGCCGACCGCAAGCGCCGAGGAGATCGCACAAGCCTTCGCTCGGGAAATCTCACGGCCGCGGGCGTTCGGCGCTATCGCCGGCGTGAGCATCGCCTACGAAACGCTGCGCAACGCCGACAAGCGGCGCGCCTATGATGCCTCGATCGGGTTGGGCACGAAGCCAGAGACGCCACCGTCGCCGTTCAAGCCCTATGCGGCGCACGCGATGGTCGCGACTCCCCATCTCAGGGCCGAGCCGAGAGCTGAGCCGCGCACCGCTGCGTTCATCGCGGCATCGCTGCGCCCGCCCGAGACAGCGCCTTCACCCGCCCCCGAGCCCGAGGCGCAGCCGCAATCGGACCTGCTGCGACGGATGGAAGCGGTGGCGAGCCCCACGTATCCGACGCGCGTCAGGGCCGATCCGCCGCCCGCACCCGTCGAGCTCGAGGCGGTGCCGGACGCCGAGGATCGCCCGATCGCCTGGCAGCGCCCGGCCGCAGTGGCCGCCGGACTGATTGTCGCGGTCGGGTTGCTCGGCGCGCTGATCGGTCTCGATGCCGGGGGCGATGCGCAGAGCGCGGAGCCGGCACCTGCCGCGACGCACGCGGTGCCGCCGGCACGCACGGCGAGCCGGCCCGCGCCTTCGACAGGAACGAGCTTCGCCGCGCTCGACGTGGCGCCGGCGCGGAGATCGCAGGCGGTCGCCGCCATGCGGAGGACCGAGCCCGCCCGTTCCCGGCCGCCAAGCGGTCTCGCCGACCTGCAGCTCGATCCGCCCGCACCCGAGGCGAGCGCGGCCGCGGCGCCGCCCGTCGCGCAAGCGGCGGCGGAAACGGTGGCGCCGGCCGTCGTCGAGGCGAGCATGCCGCTGGCCAACGCGACGATTGCGCGGACGATCGGGCGGATCGGCTATGCCTGCGGACGGGTGGCGTCGACCTCGGCGATCGAGGGCGAAGGAACGGGCGTGTTCAAGGTGACCTGCACTTCGGGCCATTCGTACAAGGCGGCGCCGGTGCGCGGGCGCTATCACTTCCACCGCTTGAGCAACTAAGCTTCGACGATCAGGTCGCGGCGGGCGGCGGCATCGGGTTCTCGGCCTGGACCCGCTCGGCTTCGACCCGGGCGATGTCGGCCTCTCCTTCATCGGCCATCTGGCGGAGGATCGCCGCGGCCCGGGCGTCGGTGATCGATCCGGCGAGGCGGCGGCACTGCGCGACGCGCGCGCGCATGTTCGCGAGGGTCGCGTCGTCCATCCGAGTAGAATTCACTGGGAACAGCCGCGGTTCCTGACGCCGCGCCGGCCAAGCGGGATTTGGGTGCAACTGTGGCGTGGAGGCAACGCGGTCCTTTCGTGCTATGGCGCGCCCGGGGGGCAAGCCGATGAGAGAGAAGTTCGAGCGGCACCGCCAGCCGTGGCGCGCGGATGAGCTGCACAAGCTCAAGGTGCTCGCGGGCAAGGGCATGGCTTTGAAGGCGATCGCCAAGGCCTTGGTGCGAAGCGAGGAATCGGTGAAGCAGCGCGCACGCGAAGACGGCCTCAGGATCGCCAAGCTTCGATGATCGCCACCGCGCCTGGAAGCGTGGTTGGAAGTGACGCAAAATTTTGTTAATCCACGTTAATTCGACTCCGTGAGTCGAAGCTTAAGGCCGACATAAGAAAATCGAGGGCGTCTTCCTCAAAAGGAGGGGCAATGAAGCCAATTTGCTCAGCGGCAATCGCTTTGGCCCTCGTCCTCGCGCCATCGGCCGCCGTGCTCGGCGCCAAGAAGCAGGCGGCGAGCCTGCCCGAGCCGAAGCTGCGGTTCGTCGGGACCGAGCCCTACGAGGCAAACGGGTTCGACTTCATCCGCTACAAATATGAAGTCACCAATCGCGACAAGTTCAGGAAGGAATTGTTCGCGGCGTCGCCGGACCTTCCGGCGTGCAACGAGAACCCCAATGCATCGCGGACATGGATCGACCTCTATGACGGCAAGGGCAAGAAGCTCTACTGGTTCTGCGCGCTGACCGGCCCCGACGACCTCAAGGACCTGTGGTTCGCGATCACCGGCGGCGCCTCACCGCCGGGCGAAGTCTATATCGAGATGACCGATCGGCGGACGGGCGCGCACATCCGCTCCAACTTCGCATCGACCCCGAAGTAGGAATTATATTCAACTGAACGGTTGACAATCGCGACTCCCGGCGTGATATTCAACCACATGGTTGATAATCGACTCGATACCGTGTTCCATGCGCTGGCCGACCCAACGCGGCGCGGCATGCTCGCGCAGCTCGCTTTGGGCGAGACCTCGATCGGCGATCTCGCCGAGCCTTATCGCATGACCCTCGCCGGCGCTTCCAAGCACGTGAAGGTGCTGGAATCGGCGGGGCTCGTCGCGCGCAAGAAGATGGGACGCACGCATTGGTGCAGCCTCAACGCCAAGCCGCTGGAGGAAGCCGAGCGGTGGCTCCGCCAGTGGGAGAAATTCTGGACCGTCCGCCTCGACCGGCTCGAAGCCGCGATCGACGCCGGCAAGCACAAGGAGAAGAAGAAGTGACCGATACCATGCAAGCGAGCGCGCCGATCACCCGGCCGGCGGCGGATTCGATCCGGCTCGAGCGGCTACTCGACGCTCCGGTCGAAACCGTGTGGCGCTATCTGACCGAGGCCGACCTCCGCCGCGAATGGTTCATGGGCGGGACCGATGCGAGCCCGGGCGGCAACTTCGACCTGCTTATCGATCACGACAATCTTTCGGCCGACGAGGTCGAACCGCCGGAAAGTTATGCGGCGATGAAAGGCGCAGTGTGGAACGAGCAAGTGATCCGCTTTGAGCCGCCGCGGCTGCTCGAAACGACCTTCCAGAGCGGCAAGAACGGCAACGTCACCTATGAGCTGAGCGACGAAGGCGGGCGGACGCGCCTCGTGCTGACGCACAGCGGGATCGTCAGCGGCACCGGTGCGCAGGATTTCGGCGCCGGCTGGAATTCGCACCTGACCGTGCTGCAGAAGAAGCTTGCGGGCGAGACGGTCCGCGACTTCTGGGCGCTTCACGCCAAGTCGCGCGAAGCCGTCGCGCAAGCGCTGCGCTAAGCCATGGCCGAGCCATATACCGGGGGATGCGCGTGCGGAGCCGTTCGCTACGCCGTCGCGGCCGAGCCGGTCGTTATGAACGAGTGCCGCTGCCGCCAATGCCAACGCGACAGCGGCACCGGTCACGGATCGCACCTGACCTTTTCGGGAGCGCCAGTGACCGTCACCGGCGAAGCAAGTCAGTGGACTGTCGTCGGCGAGAACGGCACTCGTAAAAGCCGCGGCTTCTGTCCGACATGCGGGGCTCCGGTGTTCATCGCCTTCCCCGACATGCCCGACGTGTTCGTGGTCAGCGCGGCCAGCCTCGACGACCCGAGTCGCTTCAGGCCCGCGATGGTCATGTGGACGGCCGCTGGCCAAGCCTGGGATCCGCTCGAATCCGAGGTGCCCAAGTTCGACAAGATGCCGCCGGCGGCGGACTGAACGATGTGCCCGCTGTGCATTTCGGCGCTGGGCTGGGCCGCCATCGGCACCGCTTCGGCGGGAGGGATCGGCGCGCTGTTCATCAAACGGGGACGACAAGGAGAAGGTCATGACGACGCACGCAATCGCCAGCCGTGAGGAATGGCTCGGGCGACGGCTCGAGCTGCTCAAGGCGGAAAAGGCGCTGACGCATCAGAGCGACGCTTTGGCGAAGCAGCGCCAGGCGCTGCCCTGGGTCCGGGTCGCGAACGATTATTGCTTCGACACCGACAAGGGCCAGGCGAGCCTCGCCGATTTGTTCCGCGGGCGGTCGCAGATGATCGTCTATCACTTCATGTTCGGGCCCGATTTCAAGGCGGGCTGCCCATCCTGTTCGGCGATCGCCGACGGGTTCGACGGCGTGTGGCAGCATCTCGCGCATCACGACGTGATGTTCTGGGCGATCTCGCGCGCACCGCTCGAAAAGCTCGACGCGTACAAGGCACGAATGGGCTGGAGCTTTCCGTGGGCGTCGTCGTTTGGGAGTGACTTCAACTATGATTTCGCGGCCGGCATCACCGAGCAGCAGCAGAGCGACGAGGGCTACGAGTATAACTTCCAGGCCCAGCCGCCGAGCGGCTCAGCGGCGCCCGGCGAGTCCAATCCGTGGGCGAGAGCGGCCGGGACCGACAACCGCACCTTCATGCGCGAGCTGCCGGGAATGAGCAGCTTCGTGCTCGAGGACGGCGAGGTTTATCACACCTATTCGGCCTATGCGCGCGGGCTCGACGGGCTGTGGGGGATGTACCAGTGGCTCGATCGCGCGCCCCTCGGCCGCAATGAAGAAGGTGCCGGCCTGTGGTGGAAGCGCCGCGACGAATATGGTGCTCTCTAGCGAGCATGGTTCACGACCCCTTTACCTCTTGGCGCGATGGATAGCTGAGAACAGGAACGGGGAATCGCATGGAACGCGCGGTGTTCGACCGGATGGCCGAACTGGACCAGGAGCATTGGTGGTTCCTCGCGCGGCGCCGAATCCTCGACACACTGATCCAGCGCGTCGTGCAACCGCCACACGGTGCGCGGGTGCTCGAGGTCGGGTGCGGGACCGGTCACAATTTGGCGATGCTCGGGCGCTTCGGCGCGGTCGAGGCGTGCGAGCTCGACAAGTGCGCACGCGCGCTCGCCGGTAAGCGGCTTGGTCGCAGGGTGAAGGACGCGCGGCTGCCCGATCTGTCGATGTTCGAGCGCAATGGCTACGACCTTGTCGCTTTGCTCGACGTGCTCGAGCACGTGCCCGACGACATCGGCTCGCTGCGCGCGATCCACCGGCGGCTGAAGCCGGGCGGCGCTCTGCTGCTGACGGTGCCGGCCAACCCGTGGATGTGGAGCGCGCATGACGTCGCCCACCATCATTTCCGCCGCTACACGCGCGCCGGTCTCGACCGATTGTTCGAGCAAGCCGGGTTCGAAGTGCAGCTGCTGAGTTATTTCAACAGCCTGCTGTTCCCGCCGATCGCGGCGGCGAGGCTGATCGGCAAAGCGCGGCGCAACGACAGCGCCGACGACGCGCTGCCCGGGGCGCGGGTGAATGCGGTGTTGAATGCGGTGTTTGGGCTCGAGGCGGGGATGATTGGCCGGGTGCCCATGCCGTTCGGCGTAAGCCTGGTCGCGGTCGTGCGGCGGCCGGTCCTGCAATAGCGCCGCTACTCCTCCGTCCGCACCAGCACGGTCTCCCCGATCAGCAGGAATAGAAGGAACGGCGCCCAGGCCGCGATCAGGGGCGGGTAGGCGCCGGCATTGCCCATCGCCAGGCTGAAATTGTCGGCGACGAAGTAAGCGAAGCCGAGCGCCATGCCGATTACCGCGCGGACCATCACCTGGCCGGAGCGGGCGAGGCCGAAGGCGGCCACCGCGGCGAGCAGCGGCATGAGCAGGGTCGAGATCGGCCCCGAAATCTTGTGCGCCAGGCCGGCCCTGGCCTCGTCGGCGGGGCGCCCCGCCGCCTCGAGCTCTGCGATGCGCTGTTTCAAGGTCCAATAATCGAGTTCGGCGGGATCGACCTTGGCCAAGGTCAGCTGTCCTGCCGTCACTCCCTCCAGCGCGGGCATTTGCGGCTGGCGGGAAATGACGTTCATGCTCGCGTCGTAGATGCGGACGTCCTCGAGCAGCCAGTCGTTGGCGGACGGCCGGGGAACGGCCCTGGCGGCGATAATGGTTCGCTGGAGGATGCCGCCGCCGCGATCGTAGATCTGCAAGTTCTGGACGCGAAGGTCGCGGCCATGGCCGATCACGAGGCCGGCGCGGACGAGATCGTCGCCGTTGAGCAGCCACACATTGCTGAGGATGCCGCTGTCCGGCGGGACCGGCTTGTAGTCGTTATCCGACCAGGCGGTGACCACGCGCCCCGATTTGACCACCACCGTCTCGTTGAAGGCAAACAGGGCGATGGCGATGCCGATGCTGGCGATGACCAGCGGGGCGAGGATCTGGTGCGCCGACAGGCCCGCGGCCTTCATCGCCACCACCTCGCTGTGCTGATTGAGCCCGACGAAGGCGATCAGCGTGCCCAGCAACACGGAGAAGGGGAGGAAGCGCGAAACGAGCAGCGGAAGCCGCAGCGCGACATAATGCCACAGCTGGGCATCGCCGTTGCCGGGCACCGCGAGGATCTTGCCGGACTCGCCCAACAGATCCAGGGTCATCAGGATCAGGATCAGCGCGATCATCACCGCCAGGCTGCGGGTGAGGAACAGCCGCACCATGTAGAAAGCCAGCCGGTGCGATGGAAAGAAGCTGAGGTTGATCATGCCGGGGTGCTCGCCGCTCTCGGCCGCGGCACGGCGTTGGCCGTCTTGCGCACATATTTCGCGCTCTTGGCGAAGAACCATTCGAGAGCGCCGATCGGCTGACCGCCCGGCTTGTGCGCGAGAATGTGGTACATCCAGAAGATCAGCGCGGCGAGCAGGATGAAGGGCGACCAGAGCGCGACGGCCGGATCGATGTGGCCGCGGGCGCCGGCGGCCTCCGCATATTGGTTGATCTTGTGATAGGCGACCACGATCACGATGCCGACGAAGATGCCGAGGCCCGAGGAGCTGCGCTTGGGCGGAATTGCCAGCGCGATGGCGAGGAACGGCAGCATCAGCATCATCACGACTTCGACGAGCCGGAAGTTGAAGTGCGCCTGCGCTTCGAGGCGCTGGTGGCGGTCGGTGGCCCCGCCGCCATAGCCGAGCCGCCAAAGCTCATGCAGGTAGAGCTCGTCGGACTCGTTGCTGCCACGGCCGCGGAACTGATCGATCATCGGCAGGCTGATCGGCAGATCATAGCTGTCGAAGGCGAGTGTGCGCGGGGTCGGGAACTTGGGCGAATCCTGGACCAGGCGGCCCTTGGACAGGCGGAACAGGATGACGTCGGCGTCGTCGGTCGAGAGGAACCGGCCGCGCTCGGCGGTCGCCGCGACGGATTCCCCCTTGCCCCGGTCCATCTGGATGAAGATGCCCTGGAGCTGGGTTCCCTTATGCTCGCTGCGGTCGATGCGCAGCGTCAAATGCTTGCCGAGGCGGTTGAACTCCCCGACCTTGATCGCGGCGCCGAGTGCGCCGGACTTCAAGTCGAAGCGCAGCCCCTCATATTGATAGTGGGTGTAAGGCTCGAGATAGCCGACGATGAACAGGTTGAGCGCGGCGAGCGGGACCGCGTATAAGAACGGAACGCGGAGCAGCCGGTTGTAGCCGATGCCGATGCCGCGCAGCGCGTCGAGCTCGGACGACAGCGCGAGCTTGCGGAAGGCAAGCAGGATGCCGAGCATGAGGCCGATCGGGATGCCGAGCGAAAGATATTCCGGAAGCAGGTTGGCGAGCATCCGCCAGACGACGCTGACCGGCCCCCCGGCATCGACCACATATTGGAACAGCCGCAGCATCTTATCGAGCACCAGCAGCATCGCGGCGAGGACCAGCGAGCCGAACAAAGGAACGGCGATCGAGCGGGCAAGATAGCGGTCGATAAGGCCCAGCCGGCTCAACTTCGTCGTCCCACCACCATCATTTGGCCGCAAAGGCAGCCGAAACCAGAGCATGGACGGAATGCGCGCGCGGCGCGTCCGTCCGGCGATGCCTATAGCGAACCGGTCCGTGAATTCATGCTGAAATCGAACTCAGAGACGGGAACAGGAGCCGCCGCCGCAGCGGGCGCCCTCGATTGCCCGTCGCCCGAGTGCCACAAGCATGTGTCGCGCCCGCGCATCGCGCTGCTCTCGAACCCCAAATCGACCGGCAACCTCGCCCAGCTACCGCGCATTCGCGAATATTGCGCCGACCATCCCGACGTCTTTCACTATGAGGTCGAGCACGCGCACCAGATCGGCGAGGCGATGAAGGTCATCGCCCGGGTCCGCCCCAAGGTGCTGGCCATCAACGGCGGCGACGGAACCGTGCAGGCGGCGCTGACCGAGATCCACAACGGCGGGCATTTCCGCGATTCACCGCCGCCCGTCGCCGTGCTTCCGAGCGGCAAGACCAATCTGATCGCGCTCGACCTCGGCGCGCGGACCGATCCGATCGAGACCCTCGAGCGGTTAATCCAGCTCGCGCGCACCGACCTCACGCCCCACACCGTCGCGCGCGAGCTCATCGCCCTGCGCCACGGCGACGGCGAGCAGCGGCCGGTGATTGGGATGTTCATGGGCGGTGCGGGCCTTGCCGACACGATGCTGTATTGCCGCGACAAGATCTATCCGCTGGGCCTGCCCAACGGTTTCGCGCACGTGCTGACCGCGGCTGCGTTCTTGATGAAGGTGTTCCTGGGCATGAAGGCGGGCTTCCTGCCGCCGGACCCGAAGCCGCTGCAGGTTTCGGTCCATGAAAATGGCGGAACGATCACCGGCCGGTTCTCGTTTCTCGCCGTGACTACGCTCGAGAAACTGCTGATCACCAATCCATTCGACGGACAGCGGTCGGGCTCGCTCAAGCTGCTTGCGATCGAGCAACGGCCGTCATCGATGATCGGTGCGATTTTTGCGCATCTCAGCGGCAAGCTTGGCCGATCCCAAGTGCGCGGCGTGCATTTCGAGGAAGCCGACGGAATCACCATCGAGAGCGACAGCTCCAACATCATTCTCGACGGCGAGACGTTCCACGCCGAGCGCGGACGACCGATTCATCTTCGTCCCGCAATGCCGCTGTCCTTCGTCAAGCTCGCCGCTTAAAGGCCGGACATGACCGAGCTGCGCGAGCTGGTCGCCGAGGAATTAGCGGTGCCGGTCGACCCGCGCGTGACCGGAGTCGCGAAAGCAATTGCGGCGAGGCAGGGCGGCCCCGGCCGCGCGATTCTGTTCTACGGTTCATGCCTGCGCGAAGAAAAGCTCGAAGGGCGGATGCTCGATTTCTACCTGATCGTGTCCGACTATCGCGCCGCTTATGCCAAACGGTGGCTGGCGCTCGCGAACCGGCTCGTTCCGCCCAACGTCTTCTATTTCGAGCACCACGGCCTGCGGGCCAAATATGCGGTCCTCAGCGAAGCCGACTTCTATCGCCTGAACGGGCCCGAGACGAGCAACGTCGCGGTGTGGGCGCGGTTTGCGCAGCCCGCGCGCCTGGTATGGGCGGCCGACGAGCTGGCGCGTGACCGCGCGATCGAGGCCGTGGCGCGCGCTGCGCCGACCCTGCTTGCAGCGGCCGGCAAGCGCGCGCGGGAAAAGCCGCTCGACTGGTGGCGGAGGGCCTTTTCACTCACCTATTCGGCCGAGCTTCGCGCCGAACGGCCCGGGCGACAGGCCTCGGTCGTTGATGCCGACCGCGAGCGTTATGTCCGCTTCACCGAGCCGGCGGCGGCAGCGATCGACCGGCAGCCGCGCGCAAGTTGGCGATGGCGGCGGATCGAGGGGAAGACGCTGTCGGTGCTGCGGCTGGCCAAGGCGAGCGCGACGTTCGCCGGCGGGCCGGACTATATCGCCTGGAAGATCAACCGCCACGCCGGGACCGAGATCGCGCTGAAACCGTGGCAGCGGAGACACCCCCTGCTCGCCGCGATCACCCTTTTGCCGCGGCTTTTGAGGTCCGGGGCGGTTCGCTAGCGTCGCGCGCGAGGGCGGCGGCGACCGCGCTTGCCAGCGCACCAACGGTGAAAGGCTTCCTCAGCAATTCGTGGCTGCGAAGGTCGTCGCTCTCGCCCTCGCCGACGTAGCCGGTGACGAAGAGCACCGAGAAATCGCGGTCGTGGGTCGCCTTGAGGTGGCGGATCAGCTCGGGGCCGGTCATCTCGGGCATGATCACGTCGGTGATCACGAGATCGAACTCCTGGCGCTTGAACAGCTCGATCGCCTCAGCGCCGCTGGAGCAGGCGACCGGATCGTAATCGAGGTCCTCGAGCGCATCGACGGTTGCGGTGCGGACGCGCGGGTCGTCCTCGACGAGGAGGAGGCGGGCACCGGCGACGTGGGCTTCGGAATCGGCGGCGCGCTGGACCGCCGGGTGGATGCGAACCGCGGCGGCGGCCTCGGTGCGGGGCAGGAAGATCGACACCGTCGTACCCTTGCCGAGCTCGCTTTCGATACCGACTTCGCCGCCGGACTGATGGGCGAAGCCGAAAATCTGGCTGAGGCCGAGGCCGGTGCCCTTGCCGACCGGCTTGGTGGTGAAGAAGGGCTCGAACGCGCGGTCGAGCACTTCGGACGTCATCCCACAGCCGGTGTCGGAGACGCTGATCTTCACATATTCGCCGGGGCGGACGTCGCCGACCTCGTTCGCGGCCAGCTTCACGTTGGCGGCGGCGATCTTCATCACGCCCTGGCCGTCCATCGCGTCGCGGGCGTTGACCGCGAGGTTGACGATCGCGTTCTCGAGCTGGTGCGGATCGACATAGATCGGCCACGTGTCGGGGGCGATCTTCAATTTGACGCGGACGCGTTCGCCGAGCGTGCGGTCGAGCAGGTCGGACATGCCGCCGATCAGCTCCTTGCTGTCGATGCGTTCGGGCAGCAGCGGCTCGGACCGTGCGAAGGAGAGCAAGCGGCGGGTCAAGGCAGCGGCGCGAGTCGCCCCTTCCATCGCATTGTTGAGGTGGCTCATGACCTCCCGGCGCGGACCATTGAGGCGGCGGAGGGCAAGGTCGATGCCGCCGACGACCACCGCCAGCATGTTGTTGAAGTCGTGCGCGATGCCGCCGGTCAACTGACCGACCGCCTCCATCTTCTGGACCTGGCGCAGCTGGGCCTCGGCCGCCTGACGCTCTTCCGCCTCTGCCTTGAGCGCCTGGTTCGCCTCCCACAGCTCCTGCGTGCGCTCGCGCACCGCAAGCTCGAGCGCCTCGGACCGCTCGGCTTCGGATTCGACCTGGCGGCGCGCCGCCGCATTCTGGCGCAGCGCCTGGACGGCAACCACGCCGAGGAAGATCGCGCCGACGCCGACGAGAATCCCCAGCCAGCTCAAATAATCGGTGAAGCGGTCGGCTTCGGCGGAGAAAATCTGGCTCTGGCTCTTGCGCTCGCGAAGCGCGGCCCGCTCGCTGTTGGTGATTTCATTGAGCTTGGCGTCGAGCCTGCCGCCGGAGCCTTGGGTCGCGGCTTGGTAGTAGTAACTGATGCCGGCGGCGCCGCCCTGCTTGGCGAGGGCGGCCCGGGCGGCAAGGGCGAGTTCGCTGCCCCGTTGATTATAAAGAGCCTCGAGCTCGCCGACGCGGCGCTGTTGCTCCGGACTGTTGCGCATCAGATTCTTGAGCTGGCGAATCTGGAAGCCGGCGAGCTGCCAGTCGCTCGAATAGATATTGCCGCTGGTCTTCACATCCTCGTCGAGGACGAAGCGAGCGAGCGCCGCTTCGGAGCGGGCGACATTCGCGCTGACGTTGCGGACGACCAGGGCGACATCATAGGCGTGGCGCTCGGCCATGAGCGCCTGCTCGCGCGCGTCGTTGGCGAATTTCACCAAAATCACGATGACGACGAGGAACAGGGCCGCGACGAGACCCGCCGCGGCGGCACCGCCTCGCCGCCAATCGAAGCGTATCTCTTCCCCGTCCCCGATCATCCGGCCAATCTAGTCTCGTTAACCTTTTGGCGAAAGCCAAAGGTTCCACGCTTTCGGCTCAGCTTATGCAACCCGTTGCACGGCCTGCCGCAGCGAACATGCCGAGAATCTCGCCGACTTGGTCCTCGGTGTGGAGCGCGCACAGCGAGCAGCGGAGCAAGGTCATGTTCGCGGGAGTCGCCGGCGGGCGGGCGAGATTGACGTACAGGCCCTCGTTGAGAAGCGCTTCCCACATCGCCGCGCCCGTTTCCAGGTCGGGCATGATGACGGCGATGATCGCCGACTGGGGCTCGTCGGTCCCGAGGGTGAAGCCGAGCTGGCGGAGGCCGGCATGGAGGCGCTTCGAATTCTCCCACAAGTGAGCGCGCTTGTCGGCGCTGTCCATCAGCTTGCGGATCGAGGTCGCGGCAGTCGCGACGACCGAGGGCGGAAGCGAGGCGGTGAAGACGTACGGCCGGCAGACCAGCCGCAGGATCTCGAACTTCGGGTGGTTGGAGACGCAGAAGCCGCCGACGGTGCCGACCGACTTGGAGAAGGTGCCGATGATGAAGTCGACGTCGTCCATCACCCTTTGGGCTTCCGCCACCCCCCGGCCGTGCTCGCCGATGAAGCCCATCGAGTGGGCTTCGTCGACCAGCACCATCGCGCCGTTCTCCTTCGAAACCCGAACCATGTCCTTGAGCGGTGCGACGTCGCCGAGCATCGAATAGACGCCTTCGAGGACGACCAGCTTGCCGGCGCCTTCGGGAATGCGCTTCAGCCGCTTCTCGAGCGCCTCGATATCGTTGTGGCGGAACGGCACGATCTGGGCATTGCCGAGCGCGCAGCCGTCGTAGATCGAGGCGTGGCTGTCGATGTCGAGGACGATGTAATCCTCTTTGCCGGCAATGGTGGAGATGATTCCGAGGTTCGCCTGGTAACCGGTCGAGAAGACCATCGCGTGGTCCATGGCGTAGAAATCCATAAGCGCCTGCTCGACCGCCTTGTGCCCGACATAGGTGCCGTTGAGGACCCGGCTGCCGGTGGTGCCCGAGCCGAATTCGTCGAGCGCCTGCTTGCCCGCCGCGACGACGTCGGGGTCGAAGGTCATGCCCATGTAATTATAGGTGCCGAGTAGGATCGTGGGTTTGCCGTTGCAGATCGCGACGGTCGGGCTTTCGACTTTCTCCATCACCAGGTTGAACGGGTCGGTGACCCCGGACTCGAGGAGCGTCTCGCGCATTTCGATCAGCGGATCGAATTTGGAAAGGAGATCAGTCATGCCCGGCTTCCCTACCTCCGGGAAGGGGCTCGATCAGTTCAAGAACTTTGGTGAGGGTCTGGGCTCGGTCGGGCATGCAGCTTTCCGTTAGTGACCGGCCGGTGCTTTCGCAACGCAATGGGGCGGCAATGCGGCGGCGGTCGGGTAGGGAAGCCCGTATGTCTGCATTGGGCGGAAAGCTGACATTAGCGTCCACTGATCGAAGCTGCGATGCTTCCCGTCGCGAAACGATTGTCGCGAGGCCCACGCGCATCGATGGATGAGCGAACGCCCACCCTATCCTCGAGGAGGGACCCATGCATGGCTGCGCTATCGCCGCGTCGTCGCTTCTGTCTGCTTTGGCACCGGCGAAGGCCGAGGTCCTGCCCCACGATTTGCATCCAATCGCCACTGCGACGGCTCCTGCACTTTCATCCGCTGGGTCTGGCGCCGGTCAGCTAACGACGACGGTTCATGTCGGCGACGGAACGCTCGATGGGTCGTTCCTCGAGCCATACAACAATGCATGGATGTACAACGCGAAGACTGCCGACGGCACGCTTCACCCACAAGGCATCTGGACCGACCACATGCAATGGAGCGTGCTGGACGGAAAACGCGTGATGTTGCGCGTCCAGGGGACGACTTTCCTCAATGGCAGCGCCAACACGATCGTCAATTTTTTCGAGCCGCGCACCCTGGCGCCGATCAAGTCGGAAACGCATGGCGTCGACGGGACGGTCTTTCGGCGCACCTTTGATGGCGCGCACGTCACCTCCGTCACGCTTGCCGGTGCCGGCGACAAGAACGATCCCGACGCCGCCGATCTTCCGCAAGCGGTCTACGACTTTAACGGCGGAATGTATGGAATCCTTCTGGCCTCGCTTCCGCTCAGGAAGGGACTCAAGGGCACCCTGCCCGCGATCGCCGACCGAGATGCGACGCTGATGGCCGAGCCCTTCGAAGTTCTCGGCAGGGAGACCGTGCATGCGGGTGCTCGGGGAAACCTGTCCGCGTGGGTCGTCGAAAGCACCCGTCCCGGCGAGTACACGATGACGTTCTGGCTGAGCAGAAGCGCACCGTACATCATCAGGCTGGTGATGAATGACGTAGCCAATCACCGGGTGCTGACCTGGGACATGCTGTAGCCGAGTTTTGGAGCGACCTCGGTCCACGCTTGGGCGAACCTGGAGCGCGCCTGAAGCGCTCGGCCTTACGCACAGATAACATTGGGCACCGGCGAAGGATCGGCGTAGCCGGCGCCGACGAGGTCCTTTCGCTGCTGGATCAGCGGGTCGAACTTGGAGAGAGGTCGGTCACTTCCCTACCTCGTCATTCCCGCGAAAGCGGGAACCCATATTTCCTTCTTCAGCTGGGTCCCCGCTTTCGCGGGGATGACGAAAAGCGAGGCGGGTCACGCCTGCAGCCGCTGGAGCGCGTCGACCAGCTGGCCGACGGTTTCGATCTCGGCCTGCAAGTTCATAGAGATGAGGACGTCGAACTCGTCCTCGACGTTGGCGACGAAGTCGAGCACGGTGAGGCTGTCCCATTCGAGATCCTGGGCGAAACGCGTCGCCTCGGTAATCGCGATGCCCTTCTTGTTGAATGGCGCGATCAGCTCGACGGTTTTGGCGTAAGTTTCCTGGCGGTCGGACATGGCTCGCTCGTTAGTGCGGGTGAGCCGCCTTCGCAACGCAATGGGGCGCGATTGAGGCGCTCATCAGGCCGTCACCGCATAGTCGTCGCCGTAGAATTTGCTGGTGCTTCGCGTGTGGAAGGCGATCGCCTTGATCGGCGGGTATTTGGGGTCGCCCAAGCCGGAGAGCACTTCGAGCTGCTCATCCTCCCAGACGTAGACCGCCATCGGGAAGGAGACTCGCGGGGCCGTGAGGTGCGAGCTATTGCCAGGCTTGCCGACGCGATGGGTGGTCGAGGGCAGGCGGTCGTTGCTGATGCGCTGCAGATAATCGCCGGTGTTGATGATGATCGAGCCGCGCGGCGCGTTGAGACGCACCCACTTGCGGCTCAGGTGGTTCCAGACCTGCAGGCCCTCGACCTCGGTGGCGGGGAGGATGGTTAACAAATCGACGTCCTCGTGGCCGAGCAGCCGGCCCGCGCCCGAAGCGTCCTGGTCGCGCGTCATCGGCGGGTAGTAATTGAGGCGCAGGCCGAAGTTGGTCGCGGTCAGCCGGCGGTCGTAGACGTGAGGGTCGACGCCGAGGCCCTGGAAGATCGCTTGGGCGATCGGCTTGAACAGGGCCTCGTGGGCGAGGACGAGGCGGCGGAAGTGCGGCTCATCATCGGGACGTGGCCAGTAATCGGCGGCGTTGAACGGCACCTCGCGGTGCTGCGGGATGTCGAACGCACGGCGGCACCACACCCAGCCTTCGACCAGGTCGGGGTGGATGTCGCTGGTCTCCTCGATCGGGAAATAGCCCTGGTTGACCGAGCCGTGGCGCCGGGCACGAAAGCGCATCTTTTCTTCGAGCGAAGTGGACGTGAAGACGTCGAGCACGCGGTCGTGGATTTCGTCGTACAGCGCCGCTTCGACGCCGTGGCCGGTGAGGATCGCGAAGCCGATTTCGCCCAGCGCCTGCGCGAAGTCGTCGGCGAAGCCCGCTCTCTCCGCCTCGTTGCCGTGGAGGAAGCGGGCGAAGTCCAGTGTGGCGATCTCGTAATCCTCGTCGAATTCGTCGCTGTCGTGCTCGGCAAGGCGATAAGTGTGCGCCTTCTGCACCTGATCATACTTGGCGAACTCGCGGTTGAGGGCCTGAGGGTCGGTCATGACGCGGCCACCGCCGCGGTCGCCGTCTCGGCCCGCTGCTCCCGCCGTCCGACCAAAGCGGCGCGGACCATCACCGCGGCAGCGTAGAGAACCACCACGAACACCAGCCAGCGCAGCACCTCGAGCGGCATCGACTTGACGATGAACGCGGCGACCAGCACCCCCGGTACGCCGCCGATGGCGAGGCCGAGGACGATTCTGAGGTCGACCTGGCCGATGGCGATGTGGCGCACGCTCGCGCCCGCCCCCATCAGCGAGCCGCCGGCGGCCATGATTGGGAAGCACAGCCGCGGATCCATGCCCATCAAGCTCAGCAAAACGAGCGTCGGGGCGTAGTTGCCGACTCCGAAATTGGCGAGGATGCCGAAGCCGAAGCTGGCGACGATGGCCACGATCGTCGGGCCAAGCGGCAGTCCGGTTGCGGTTCCCCCACCCGGGAATAGGTGAAGGTTGGTCATGGCATAAGCGGTGGCGGCAAGCAGTAGCCCAACGGCGACGATCAGCTGCACGATCCAGACTCGGGCGCGAACGACCAGCGGCGCTCCGATCAGTCCGCCGACCATGGTCGCGATGGCGCAGCCGAACAGCAGCACCGGATCGACGAACACTCCGAGCAGGATGAGGAAGACGATGCTCTCGACCATCACCGGCCCGGTCAGGCCGACGATCATGGTCGGCGGGATCAGCCGGTCGGGGACCATCTTGCGGAACTTGAACCAGGCCGCGGTCGGGGCGAACGAGCCGATCCCAAGCGTATCGAAGAAGTTGACGACTGCGCCGAGGCCGAGCGCCTCGACGTTCGGGCGGACGCGCTGGGCGATGGCGGCGCGGGTGAGTGCGATGGCGTAGGCGAGGATCCCGAGGGCCAACGGAATCAAGAGCGCGATCAGCAGCATTGCAGCGGCACGTTTGGCATGAATGGTCACCTGAAACAAAAATGCCCGCCAGAGGCGGGCGAGCAGTCGACGATCGGTTGCTAGGCGATCAGTCGCGCCATCGCGCCGCGAGGGTCGCGCCGCGCCACCAGAGGCGGAAAGTCGAACTTGCAGCGATAGCGTTCAGGTGCGTCATCCCGGCGTTGGTAGGGGCGGCGGCGGACCTTCGTCAAGCGCGGCTAAAGCCAGCCCTGGTCGCGGTACCACGCGGCGGTGGCGGCGAGGCCTTGCCCGGTTTCGATGCGGGGATGCCAGAGCCGGTCGGGGACGCCGTGCTGCGTGCTGACGACCCAGTCCGGGTGGCAGAAGTAAGCGACGCGGTCGGGGGTGAGCTTGGCCCGCTCGCGGCGCAGCAGGACATCGAGGCGCGAGCCGATGGCGAGAAGGAAGCGGGGGGTCGAGACGGTGCGCGCAGGGACGCCGACGGCGCGGCTGAGCGCGTCGCCGAACTCCCGGTGGCTCCAGCCGTTAGGCCGACCGTCATCGGGCTCTAGCACGACCTTCGCCGGCGCGCCGGGCTCGGCAAGCGCGAGCAACAGCCGCGCGAGATCGTCGACATGGATCAGCGACAAGCGGCCGGCGGGCGGCATGTAGATTCGGCCGCCGCGCGCCATCTTGAACAGGTCGAGCGTTTCCCTGTCGCCGGAGCCGTAGACGGCGGGCGGGCGGACAATCACCCAGTCGAGGCCCGACTCCTCGACCAATTCTTCGGCCTTGGCCTTCGACGCACCGTAGAGGGACAGTTGCGGCTGGCGCGCGGCGAGCGAGGAAACGTGGACGAAGCGCGTGGTCCCACCCGCCGTGGCGGCGGCGAGGACGGCGAGGGTGCCGGTGACGTTGCCGAGCTCGAAGCCCGTCATGTCGCGCGCCTTGAGCACGCCGGCGGCGTGGATGACGGCATCGGTCTCGTCGATCAGGCGCTCGAGCGAGGCCGGATCGGACAGGGATCCGTCGATCCAGGTCAGGCCCTCGCGCGCGGGCTGCGGACGGCGGGTCAGCGCGAGGACCGAATGGCCGGCGCCAAGCGCGGCCTCGATCAGGTGCTGGCCGACGAAGCCGGTGCCGCCGGTGATGGCGAGCTTCACAGCGGGGACCAGTTGCGCTCCGCCGCGGCGTCGTCGCTGGCCCTGGCGGCGGCGGTTCCGACCCGCTCGATGATCGCGTCGAGCAGCGGCCCGAGCCCTTCGTCGAGCGGCGCCGAGATCGGGAAGACCTTCGCGCCCGAAGCTTTTTCCAGTGCCTTTGCCGTCTTGGCGCGCCGCTTGTCGTCGACGAGGTCGGCCTTGCTCAGCGCGATCACTTCGGGCTTGCGGATGAGCCCGGCCCCGTAGCTGTCGAGCTCATCGCGGACGATCCGCCAGGACTCGACCGGGTCTTCCGCGGAAGCGTCGACGAGGTGCAGGAGCAGCCCGGTACGCTCGACATGGCCGAGGAAGCGGTCGCCGACCCCGGCGCCTTCGGCCGCGCCCTCGATCAGTCCCGGGATGTCAGCAATGACGAACTCGCGCCCTTTGTGGCGGACGACACCGAGCTGGGGGCGGAGAGTGGTGAAGGGATAGTCGCCGACCTTGGCCGAGGCGTTGGTCACCGAATTGAGGAAGGTCGATTTGCCGGCGTTGGGCAGGCCGAGGAGGCCGACGTCGGCCAGCAATTTGAGCCTCAGCCACACCCACATCTCCTCGCCTTCCTCGCCAGTCTGGTGTTGGCGCGGGGCGCGGTTGGTGGAGGTTTTGTAGCTGGCGTTGCCGCGCCCGCCGAGGCCGCCCTTCAGCAGCGTCACCCGTTCACCCTCGCGGGTGAGGTCGGCGAGCAGCGTGCGCTCCTCGTCATCGGCGAGGACCTGGGTGCCGATTGGGACTTTGACGACGAGATCATCGCCGCCCGCTCCGGTGCGGTTGGAGCCGGCGCCGCCCTTGCCGCGAGGCGCGCGGAAATGCTGGGTGTAGCGGAAGTCGATGAGCGTATTGAGACCCGGCACGGCCTCGAACACGACGTCGCCGCCCCTGCCGCCGTCGCCGCCGTCGGGCCCGCCGAACTCGACGAACTTCTCGCGCCGGAAGCTGACCGCGCCCGGGCCGCCCGCTCCGGAGCGAATGTAGATCTTGGCCTGGTCGAGGAAGTGCATCGCGCTCGCGAGTTAGGGGGCCAAGTTAATCTTGGCGAGTCTTGGCGAAAATCGTCGTGCTGCCGCGCCATGCCAACGGTCAGGCGTAAATCGTTCAATTGCCGGAACGATCTCCGCCGCTTTGGGCTTACGCTTCCCGGTTCGGACGAGTCGGCGGGGGAAAATGCTTACGGAAAGCCCAGCAACAGCGCGCGAAGCGGAGCCGCAGGTCGGCAGCGAGGAGCTGGTCGAAGGGCTGATGCTGATGCGTGCGAGCACGCTCAAGATGATCCGCCTGCAGCTGGCGATGGAGCGCAACGACCGGCGCCTCGCGCTCGAGACGGTGGACGATTTGGTCGCGCTCGACCGGCGGCTCGAGGATTATCTGGCGGACGTGCCGACGGCGCAGCTGATGTTCCGCCGCGAGCTCGAGGTGGAGCGCGCCGCGCTCAACCGCGAGAAGCTGACTCTCGCGGCCGAGGTCATCCGCAGTGAAGCGAAACCGGAGCCGGTTGCCGAGACCGCGGTCGAAGCGGCCGCGCCGGACGCCGAAACGTGGGAGGACTTCGCCTTCGACGAGCCGCGGCGGACACGCTGGTGGCCGGTGCTGGTCCTCATTCTTCTCTCGGCGATCGCAGCGGCGGCCTATTGGTTCGGGGCTTCCGATGCCGTGATTAGGTCGCTGTCATGATCGCGTCCGACAATGTGCTCCGGGCCAAGGAGCTCGAGGCTTACGAGGCGATCGAGCTCGATCGGCACTCGGAGATCGTGCGACTGATCCTCGCCGAAGTGTCCTTGCTCACCGACAAATACCGCTACGTCCGGCGCCACGATGTGCCGCACATCCGCGAGCTTGTGGGTCTGGTCGACCTGTTGTGGCAGGACGTTGAAATGCATGCGGCGCGCCCCCGCGAGCCGGCGCTGCACGAAGAGATCGGCACCTACTAGACCTTCTTTGGAGGTCAGAATCGGTCGAGCAGGCGGTCGACGGTGTCCGGTGCACTTTGCTGCTTCGGGCCTTCCTCGTGAAGCTGCTTGGCGTGCCGCTCGAGCGCAGCGCGCACCAGCTCGATCTGCTGGTCGGTCAAGTGCTCGATGCCGATGAACTGCGGGCGGGCCTCGTCGACGGCGCGCAGAAGCTCGTCGAGCTTGGCCTGGATCGCGGCCCCGTCGCGATTTTGGCTATTCTGGATGAGGAAGACGGCAAGGAAGGTCAGCACCGTCGTCGCGGTGTTGATGACCAGCTGCCAGGTGTCCGAATAATGGAAGAGCGGTCCCGAGATCGCCCATACGATGCAAGCCAGCGTGGCGCCGACGAAGGCACTGGGCTGGCCCATCCAGATTGCTGTCTTCGACGCGACGGCGGAAAAAAACTTGTACATGAGCGCCGTAACGCTGGCGGAACATGTTGGTGCCTTGTTGCGGTTCGTCAGCCGGCGAAGCTGGTGACGAGCATGGCCCCCGAAGCGAGCGCCATCACCGCGGTCGCGGCCCAGCCGAACCCGAGCAAGCCCCGGCGCTCGGTAAAGCGGCCCATCACGGCCTTGCGCGAGGCTAGGACCATCATCGCCGCCATGATCGGCACCGCCGCCACGCCATTGAGGACCGCGCTCCAGAACAAAGCCTTGATCGGATCGAGGCTCGAGAATTCGAGCACCACGCCGGTCAGCGTCGCGGCGACGATGATGGCGTAGAAGCGCATCGCCTGCTGCGGCTTGTACTCGAGACCCTCGGGCCACCCGCGGGCCTCGCTGACGGCAAAGGCGGCGGAGCCGGCGAGCACCGGAACGGCGAGGATGCCGGTCCCAATGATGCCCATCGCGAACAGTACGAAAGCAAAGCGCCCGGCGATCGGCTTCAGCGCCAAAGCGGCGTCGGCGGCCGTCTGGATGTCGGTGACTCCGCGCGCATGAAGCGTCGCCGCGGTCGCGAGCATGATCGCCAGGGCAATGAGGTTGGAGAACGCCATGCCGACGAGCGTGTCGAGGCGGATGCGGCGGTATTGCTCGGGCGCCGAGCGTGGCGAGGCCTTGAGCGGCTTGTCGCTGGACGTCGCGACGTCCTCGGCTTCCTGCGAGCTCTGCCAGAAGAACAGATAGGGGCTGATGGTCGTCCCGAGGACCGCGACCACGGTCAGGATCGCGGCGCGGCCGAGATTGCGCGGCCAGACCATGCCGAGCAGCGCTTGCGGCCAGTCCACGTGCACGAGCAGGATCACCGCGACATAGGCGAACAGGCTGAGCGTCAGCCATTTCAGGATCTCGGCATATTGGCGGTAGGGCACGAACAGCTGCAAGCCGACGCAGAGGAGGGCGAAAGCGATGACGAAGACATGCTCGCCGCCCCCGGTCACCAACGCCGCCGACGCCGCCATGGCGGCGAGATCGGCGCCGATGTTGAAGATATTGGCGGCGAGCAGGATCGCGACGAGCAAGGTCACGATCCAGCCGGGAAAGGCGCCGCGCAGGTTCCTCGCGAGACCGCAGCCGGTCACCCGCCCGATGTGCGCGCTGACCAGCTGTACCGCGCTCATCAGCGGGTAAGTGAGGACGAGCGTCCACAGGAGGCCGTAACCGAACTGCGCGCCGGCCTGAGAATAAGTGGCGATGCCGCTCGGATCGTCGTCGGCGGCGCCGGTGACGATGCCCGGCCCAAGCTCGTGCAGCGACTTGCCGAGCCGTGCGCGCGCCTGGTGCAATCCCCACCCCACGGGGCGGGTTGTGCACCAAGCGCGCGATGCTGGCTAGGCGGCGAGCACTTCATCCTCGTCGAGCTCGGCGGCCTGCCCGAGCGAGAGCCGCATGAGGCGCGCGGGGACGTCGCTGCCGCGCGCGCAGCTGTGGCGCGGGGCGATGATGCCGAGCGCCCCGAAGCCGAGCTTTTCGAGCACGCGCGCCGAGGCGGGATTGTCGAGAAAGTGCGCGCCTTCCAGGGTGCCGAGACCGAGCGCCCGTGCGATCTCGATCAGCGCCGCGCAGGCCTCCGTCGCGAAGCCTCGGCTCCAATAGGGGCGGGCGATCCAATAGCCCATCTCGACGGCGCCCGAGGGACGCCGGCCGAGCCCGCACGAGCCGACCAGCTGCGGCGCGCCGGTGGTGCGCTCGAAAACGAGCAGCGAGGGCAGGATGGGATCGCGCGGGCTGGCGAGAAACGCCTCGGCATCGCGCAGGGTGTAGGGCCACGGCACGACCGCCAGGTTTCGCGCAATGGCCGCGTCCGACATGGCGGCGGCAAGCGCCGGCGCATCTTCCGGGAAGCCCGGTCTCAGAAGCAGTCTTGGCGTTCTGGCGAACATCATCTCATCTCCTCCCGCACGGCGCGCTGACGCCGCTTGGTGACAGTTTCGGGAGAAGATGAAGAAGGCTTGGGGCGAACCGCCTTCTATTCGGGGCAAAAGAAAAGCCCCCTTGCGGGGGCTTCCCTCTTCTCCCTTGGTGGTCTCGATCGTTTCAGATCTCGTCCGGGCCGCCCCCTTGTGGGAACGGTCCCGTTCTGACCGTTCCTATTTCGCCGCTTCCGTAATCGTCGGCATGACATGGACGTACTTGCGGCCCAGCTTGCCATCTCGGAACGCGACCGAGCCGTCGGTGAGTGCAAAAAGCGTATGATCCTTGCCCAGGCCGACGTTGGTCCCCGGGTGCCACTTGGTGCCGCGCTGGCGCACGATGATGTTGCCGGCGCGAACGCTCTCGCTGCCGAACTTCTTCACGCCGAGCCGCTTGCTCTCACTGTCGCGGCCGTTGCGGGAGGACCCGCCTGCTTTCTTATGTGCCATGTCGAACTACTTCGCTTTCGGACTCTTCTTGGCCGCGGCCTTAGCAGGTGCAGCATTTTTTGTCGACGGGGTTTCCGCCTTGGCCTTGGCCGGAGCAGCCTTTTTCGCCGCAGGCTTGGGTGCGCCGGCCGTTTTATCGTCCTTCGGAGCGGGGTTCGGGGTTGGCTTGCCGGCCACTTCCAGCGCCTTCTGCTCGTCGGTCGTCGCCTCGACAGTTTCCTTCGCACGCGCAGCAGCCGACTTGTCGGCGCCGGCCTTGGGCGCAGCTTCCGCCTTGGGAGCGGCTTCAGCCTTCGGAGCCGCCTTCTTCTCTTCCTTGTGATCGCCGATCGCGACGATCCTCAAGATCGTGTGCTGCTGGCGATGGCCCTTCTTGCGGCGATAGTTGTGGCGGCGGCGCTTCTTGAACACCGTGACCTTGTCGCCCTTGGCCTGGGCGACGATCTCGGCGGCGACGGTCAGACCGTCGGTCGACTTCAAATTGCCGCCGTCACCGGCCAGCAGCACCTCGCCGAGCGTGATCTTGTCACCGGCATTGCCGTCGAGCTTCTCGACGACGATCTTGTCTCCCGGGGCGACGCGATATTGCTTGCCGCCCGTGCGCACGACTGCGAACATTGGCTCTTCTCTTGCTCTAGAATTCCGGTTCCCGCGCCGCGTCACGCTCAACAAAAAGCCGCCGCGCTCGGGAAAGCGAGCCGCCTATGGCAGGGGGCGCGGAGTGTCAACCAGCGGGGGTTATTGCCGGTGCTCGGGCCGCAGTAGGTAACGGCCGTCCTCGAGCCGGTCGAACATGGTCGGGATCGCCGGATGATCGATCGGCTCGTCGCTGTCGTCGTGCGCCAGGTTCTGCTGGCTGACATAGGCGATGTAGGCGCTTTCGGAATTCTCGGCGAGCAGGTGATAGAAGGGCTGATCCTTGGGCGGACGAAGATCCTCCGGAATCGCTTCGTACCATTCCTCGCTGTTCGAAAATTCGGGGTCGACGTCGAAGATCACGCCGCGGAAATCGAACAGGCGATGGCGCACGACGTCGCCGATGGCGAAGCGGGCCAGGGGGATTTCGATTTTCGGCGGCATGGCGCCGGAACGCGTGAGCGGCTCAAAAGGGGTCATGCACACTATCTAGGCAATGGCGGGCGGCGCTGCTAGAGCGCGCCGCGTCCGACCGGAGCCGGCATTCGCCCGGCCAGCGCAAAACCCCAAGCGGAGAGGTGGCTGAGTGGTCGAAAGCACCGCACTCGAAATGCGGCGTACGGGCAACTGTACCGTGGGTTCGAATCCCACCCTCTCCGCCATTCGACAATCGTTCGCTGAAAAGCCTCAGCCGCGATCGAGGCGCTGCTTGAGCTCCGACAATTCCCAATAATCGTTGCGGCTGAACGGGAGCAGCTGGTTGAGCTGGGCGTAGATGCTCGGGCCAAGGGCGCGGCGCAGGCCTTCGCGCTCCTCCAGCGCGGAACGGAGCGCGGCCGCGTCATATTCCGCATCGCCATTGGCTTCCTCCAGCAACGTCTCCTCGGCTTCGCCAATGAGGAAGGCCTGAAGCTCCCAATAGCGCCGGATGCGTTTCACGGTTTCGGAGTCGAGACGGCCCGACCAGGCGGCGATCTTGGTGCCGCTCGGCGAATCCGGCCAGGCGCCCGACCGCAACACATCGAGCTGGGCCTTGTGCTCGGCGCGCTCGGCAACCAGCCACGACTGCGCTTCCGAGGTGCCGAAGCCGAAGATCAACATGAGCGCGACCGGGGCGAACACGATCGCGCCGAGCATCGCCAGCATCGGGCGGTCGGGAAACTGATTGAACAGCATGTGGATCGCGACCGCGACGAGGAAGCCGGGGACGAACCACCACGGGCGGAAGTTGAAGCTGGCGGCGGCGCCGCGCGTCTCGCGCTCGGCGAGCTCGTGGGCGATCGCGGCGAGGATCGCCAGCGTCGTCCCATGCATGACCGCGGTGCCGAGCCCGCGCACCAGCCAGGTACCGGCGCCATAATCGGGATAGATCGACAGATAGATGATGTTCTCGACGACCGAGAAGCCGGCGCCGATGGCGAACCCGGAGATGACCGCGTCGAGTTTATAGCCGATCCGGTTGAAGCCGAAGAGCAGGATGATGACCGCGGCCTTGAATGCTTCCTCGATCCACGGCGCGACGAAGCGGCTGTAATTGGAAAAGCCGATCGGAAGCGTGTCGATGAGCCGGCCGGAGATCGGGTAGACGGCGACCGCGGCGATCCCCCCGAGCACGAGGAGCAGAAGGATCTCCTTCAAGCTCATGAGCTTGAACGCGTCGAGCCAGGTGAAAATGGCGAGCAGCACGAGCACCGGAACCAGCGCCAGGCCCCAATGGGCGCTTTCGGTCAGGAACTGCATCGGCTCCAGCTTACATGATTTTCAGGGACGCAAGCCACTCGGTCTTGCGGTAGTGGCCGTTGTCGAACCCCGCCGCGGCGCCGACCGAGAAGATCATCGGCAGTCTGAGCGCGACGGTGAAATTGAGATCGAGCTGGGCACCGACGTCGGCATACGTGTGGTTGCTGCGGTCGGCGTTGTTGGTCGCCATGACGCCCGCGAAGGCGGCGGGGCGAACGTAGCTCAGGTAAAAGGCGGGCGCGCCGAGCTCGGCGAAGCGGACCGGCGGCAGGTTGATCTCGCCGGTCACGCGAGCGAAGCGGCGGGCGGCGATCTCGTCGATCGCGAAGCCGGGAAAGCTCTCCATCTCGCGGTAGCGCTTCTCGCTTCGGTCATCGACATAATTGTTGCGGAACGAGCCAAAATAATAAGCGGCAAGCGGGTTGTCGCGCTGGCCGCCGACCATGCCGGCGGACGCGTACAGCCAGGCCGAGCTGTTGCTCCACGGCAAAGCGGTGCCGACGTCGACCCCGCCATAGGCGCGAGGGAACCAGTGGCCCTGCGCCTGGTCGGTGCCGACCGCGATGCGGCCGGCGATGCCCTTTTCATGGTCGACGCCGCCGAGCGACTTGGTGACATTGGTGTATTTCAGCCCGATTTCGCCGGAGCGCAGGTTCTTGGGGCTCGCAATGTTCTGCGCGCCGGGCAGTTGCTCAAGCCCGAAATAGGTCGCGGCCGAGCCGAACAGGTCGAGCTGTCGCGGCGGATCGTAGATCAGCGGCTTGGTGTAATCGGCGATGAACGCGTCGCCCTTGCGGCTGCGCAGGACCGGGCCGGCGAGGTCATAAACGTCGGCGAGATTGTGCCAATAGTTCAGCTTCCAATAGGGCGTTTGATATTCGACATTGGCATGGAAGCGCTCCGACCCCTTCACCCCATAAGGCGAGGCGGCGAGGCTGACGCTCAGCTGCCGGAACTGCAGCGGGTCGGCGATGTGGAAATAATAGCCGAACGCTGCCTTGCGGTCGTAGCCCGAGACGATCGGGTAATGGGCATCGAAGCGCATGCGCTTGAGCGGCTCATAGCTGCCGCGCTGGGTGATGAGCTGGTCGAGCGGGACCTTGGCGGGCGAGCCGATGCCCCATTGCTTGAGCTCTGGCCACTTGTTGACGACTTCGGTGCCGAAGAAGCGCACGGCGGCGAGGTCCTCGCGAACCTGCGGCTGGACGATCGATGGATTGAAGCCGTCGCCGGTGTAATCGTAGACGAGCAGGCTCCCGTCGGGCCGGAGCTGCGGCCGGAAGAAACCGGTCGAGGCGTTGGTCAGCAGGTCGTACTTTCCGGTGGCAATATCGAGTCGGATGACGTTTGCCGCGCCAGTGTAATAGCTATTGCCGAGCAGCGCCTTGCCGTCGGGCGTGAAGGTGAAATTCTCCGGCACTGACGGTGGCAGCGACAACGCCGCGACCGGAGCCTCTGCGTTGCCGGCCATGAGGTCGTCGCGCTTCCACACCTTGACCGACTGCTTGCCGTCGATCCCGCCGTAGGAGGCGGAAATGAGTTCGCCATCCGGCGACACGTCGAGATCGAAGATGACCTCGCCATAACGGAAGGTCTTGATTTGGTTGAAGCTGGTGTAGGGCGCCGGGATCCGCACCAAAGTGACGAACCCGTTCTGGTGGCGGATGCCCCACAGGCTCTGGTCGGCGCGGTCGAAGGCGAGGTCGCCGATGCGCGCGTCCTTGAGCAGCTTGCGCTTCTTACCCGTGTCGACGTCGATCGCGTAAAGGTCGCGATAGGCGTAATTCTGGTTGGTGTAGAAGGCGGTCCGCGTCGACGGGTCGTAAGCGATGCTCGTCACCTTGTAGAGCATCATCCCGTCGAGATCGGTGAGGTGGGTGAGCTTGCCGGTGGCGAGGTCCATGCGGCCGATGAAGCCGATGCGGCCGGGATAGCGGAAGGCGGCGATCAGGCTGTTGGTCTTGTCGTCGACGAAGCCGCGCGACATCGAGCCGAGGCCGCGCGGGCTGAGGTGCCTCGGCTCGCTCAGCGGATATTTGGCGAGCTCGGCGAGATTGGCTTCCTGGAACTTGCGTTCGGAGGCGATCCAGTCGTCCCACACATCGTCGAGCGGGCGCCCGAACACGTGCTTGAATTGAGCGGAGTAGAAGGCCTTCGAGTCCTCCGAGCGGCGCAGCCATTCGACCGTCCGTTCCGGACCGTAGGTGAGCGCGAGGTAGGAAAAGAAGCGGGTGCCGTAGAGGTAGCTATTGGCGCCGACCTGGAAGTCGATCTGGGTGCCTTCGCTCTCGAGCCCGAGCGGCGAGAACAAGCGCTTGTGATCACGGACCTTGGCGCGGAACACCATTTCGTCATAGCCGCCTTGGGCGCGCCCGAGGCCGCCGGCCATCCAGGTTTCGAAGAAGACCGCGCTGCCTTCCATGTACCAGCGTGGGGTGAGGTTCCGCGGGCTGGTGAGGAAATTGTAGAGGATCGATTCCGGGTGCTTCTGCAGCGGCGTCGGCTTGCCGCCGAGAAAGTGGCGCCAGAAGGCCTCCTTACTGTTCCACACGTCGATCGCTGCGACGTGCGCAAGCTCATGGTTGGTGAGGGTGAAGAAGCGCTCGCCCGGCGAAAAGGTCTCCATCGACAGCGACAAGGGCGCCACGTCGAGCAGCACCATGTTGCTTGGGCTGCCGAGCGCGGCGGCGTTGCCATAGTCGGAGAAGTCCTTGAGCAGGACCGTCGTCCGATCCCACGGCTTCCAGTGGAATTCCTTCATGTGGAAGGCGAGGGCGTTCTCGAACGCGCGGGCGAGATACGGCGTCAGATAGGTCTGGATCGGGTCGATGTAGAGGAGCGAGAGGTTCTTCGTCTCGAGCGTCGACAAGTGGAAACCCGACGCGTCCGGCGGGACGTGCGAGGGCTCGGTCTGCTCGGGCGCGTTGGGCTTGGTCGGCGCCGGGGTGACGGGCTCCGAGGGCGGCTGGACCTCGGGCTGCTGCGGGACGTCCTCGGGCTTTTCGACGACAGTCGTGGTGTCGGCCGGCGGCGGCGGCGGAGGCGGGTTCGCCGGGGTCTGCGCGAAGGCCGGTGTCGCCGCTGCAAGAGTGATGAGCGCCAGCCCGCTACGCGCGAGCCGGCGCCCAATCGGCCATTTTACCCCCAACTGACGGCCCCCCAAGCCGTCAGCTTACTTCGATCGCGAGTCGGCGGCGGCTTGCGAAACTCCCGCCTGATTGAGCGCAGCGTTGAACGACGGGTTCGCCATGACCGCGGCGAGGTTGGGCTGGGCCGCAACCGCGAGCAGCGCTTTCTGGTTGGACGAGAGCGTCGCCAGGGCCGCCGCCTGATTGCTGACCGCAGCAAACGCGCTCGGGTTGGCGAGCATTGCGGCGGACGCCTGCGGGTTGGCCAGGACCGCCTGCATGGACGCCTGGTTCAGCTTCCCGGCCGCCGCCGCCGAAGCGGCCAGCGAGTTCGCGTTATAGGCGTTGAGCGCCTTGGCCGCCGCGTTGACCTGGGCGGCGTTGGCAAGATTGCTGAACGCCGCGGCATTGCGGCCGATGGTGTTCATCATCTGCGGACTGAACGCCTGGGCATTGTTGGCGAGGTTGGCGAACACCGCGGCATTGGCGCTGACCGCCTTGAACATGCCCGGATCTGTCCTGATCGCCTGCATCGCCGACGCGTCATTGGCGAGCTTCTGGAACGACGCCGCGCTGTTCGCGAAGCGCGAGTCCTTGCCGGCCGTCGCAGCGAACTGCGAGAAAGCCGCCGAATTGTTCGCGAACCGGGCGAACTGGTTGGCATTGCCCATGACCGCCGCCAGCGCCTGCGGATAACCGGCAAGGCTGGCAAATGCCGCCGAGTGCTTGGACACCGCCTCGAGCGCCGCAGGCTGGCCGGCGAGCAAGCTGAAGGCGTTCGAATTGCCGAGAAGCGCCATATATGCCTGCTGCGAAATCCCGGCGTTGGCCGCGCGCTCCGCCGCACTCGCGGCGCTTTGCAACGTCGCGGCGACCACCTGCGGCTGGCCGGCCGCAAGGCCCTTGAATGAGCCGGCATTGGCGGCGAGCGACTTGAATACGCCCGGGTCGGCCTGAAGCGAGGCCATCGCCGCCGAGTTGGCTGAGAGCAACCGGAAGGCGTTGGTGGTGGCGGCGTCCGCGCCCGCTTTCGACCCGGCATCACGGAAGGCGTTGGCGTTGGCCGCGAGGTTTGCGTAGGCCGCCGGATTGGCGAGAACGGCGGCGAGGACTTGCGGCTGCGAAGCCAGCGACTGGACCGCCTTGGAATGGCCCCAGACGGCCGCGAGCATGCCCGCGTTCTGGGCGCGCGCCGCCGGCGCTGCCTGCTGAAGGCTTTGCGCGGCTTGCGCGACACTCTTGAAGGCCGCGGGATTGGCAGCGAGCGAGGCGAACGCCTGCGGGTTCGCCATCACCGCCGCCATGACTTGCGGCTGGCTGGCCACCGCCTGGAAGCCCGGGCTCGCGGCGAGTGCGCGAAGATTGGGATCCTTGGTGATCAGCTCGAACGCGTCGGTCTGCATCAGCTCGGGCACCGAGGTGTCGCCGAGCGTGACGTCGCCTTCCGAGACCTGGCTGGACACATAGCGCTGAGCCGGCGCGACCGTGCCCGCGCTCGGGCCGAGCGGCGGATAGACCCGTCCAAGTCCGTACGCGCCGACGCCGAACAAAAGCACGCCGGCGGTCGTCAAATACATCTTCTGTTGATTTGAAAGCGAAATGGCCATGGTTGCCCCCTTGCCAAGTGAAGCCCGAGAGGCTGCTCCCGGGTTAATGAAAAGTCAACGAGCTCGTGACTGGTCCCACGCGTACAAAATCACTGAAAACAGGCCGAAAAATCCTACTTCGGCGAGTGCTGAGATGGGGTGCACGGATGGCACGTGCCGATGCTGGCGCAGGTTGCGCCCGATTTGCCCGGCAGTGAGATAGCGACTTCATACCAACCGGGGCGCCCCTTCCCCGTTATGCGCCGAGTCGCCCCTCGGCATTCCAAGCGGCGAACCTAGGCCAGTTAGGCTTTGCGCGGCAAGACCAAACTAAACGGGGATTGGGTTTTCTGGGGATAGCTGCCTTCGCGAGTTCGCGACCGAACCTCGATCAATTCCGTCATCGATTGGCGAGATTCGCCTGAAATCGCGAAGCGCAGTCGGCTATGGCAAGGCCGAATGATGCAGGCGCTTCCCCCAAATCCGCCCGCCGCGGCGATCGTCGTCACCGGCACCGCTCTGCCCGAGGCGAAGGCGGAACGCGTCTATAGCGTCGAGCGCATCGACCGCCGGCGGATGGAGCGGTCGGCCACCCATGAACTCGATCAGCTGCTCAAGGACGTTCCCGGGCTGCAGCTGTTCCGGCGCTCCGATGCGCGAAGCGGCCATCCGACCAGCCAAGGAGTGACGCTGAGGGCGCTCGGCGGCAATGCGTCGAGCCGGTCGCTGCTGGTGCTCGACGGCGTGCCGCAGAGCGATCCGTTCGGCGGGTGGGTCAACTGGCCCGCCTACGATCCGCTGGGCCTGAGCGGGATTCGGGTCGTGCGCGGGGGCGGGAGCGTCGCCAACGGTCCCGGGGCGCTGGCCGGCACGATCGAGATGACCAGCCGTTCGGATGGCGGCGCGTCCGGCGAACTCGACGCCGGGAGCCGCGACGCCCTGGAGGCGCGCGGCCGTGCCGGGTTCGAGCTGGCCGGGGGAATGCTGAGCCTGTCCGGCCGAGGCGAGCGCGGCGATGGCTTCATCCCGATTACGGAAGCGACGCGGGGGCCAGCCGACCATGCCGCGCCCTATCGCCAGTGGAGCGGCCGGGGACGGTGGGCGGGACCGATCGCGCCGGCGACGGAGCTTCAGGCGAGCGTCGACCGCTTCCACGACTGGCGCAACCGCGGCACCGATTTCGGCAGCGACCGGACGAACGGCGCGGATGCGTCGCTGCGATTGGTCGGACGTGGCGCGTGGCAATGGTCGGCGCTCGGCTATTGGCAATGGCGCAATCTCAAGAGCAGCACTGCCAGCCTGAGCGCCGGTCGCACCACCGCGTCGCGGGTGTTGCTCCAGGATTCGGTGCCGTCGCACGGGCTTGGCGGAAGCGTGGAGATCCGTCCGCCGCTCTCGCAGGGTATCGAATTGAGGCTCGGCGCCGATGCACGGCGCACCAACGGAGAGACACGCGAGCTCGCCAATTTTGTCGCGCAGGCGCCGACGCGGCGGCGCAAGGCCGGAGGCGAGACGTGGACCAGTGGGGTTTTCGCCGAAGGTTCGGCGGACCTCGGGAGCCTAACGATAAGCGGCGGTGCGCGGCTCGACCATTGGCAGGTGGCCGAGGGCCATTTGACCGAGCAGACGATCGCGAGCGGCTTCGTCACCCGGGACGAACATTATGCGAAGCGCGACGGCTGGCTGCCGACCGCGCGGGGCGGTGTGGCGGCCCCGCTTGGCGGCGGCGTGAGCCTGCGCTCCGCGGCCTATCTGGGCTGGCGGATGCCGACCCTCAATGAGTTGTTCCGGCCATTCCGCGCGGGGCTGGATGCGACCGCCGCGAATGCCGCGCTCGATCCCGAGCGGCTCGCAGGAGTCGAAGCCGGTGCGCAATATGCGAACGGCCCAATCAACCTGGGGCTGACCGCCTTCGCCAATCGGCTCAACGACGCGATCGCGAACGTCACCCTTGGCCATGGGCCCGGGATTTTTCCACAGGTGGGAGTGGTCGGGGCGGGCGGGACGTTTCGCCAGCGCCAGAACGTCGATGCAGTCAAAGTCCGCGGGCTGGAACTGTCGGCCGGCTGGACGCGCGGGCCGTGGTCGCTGCGCGCCGGGGCGAGCCTGACCCATGCCCGCATGCAAGCGTCGGGCGCTGCCGCGGCCCTGGCGGGACTACGGCCGGCACAGACGCCGAATTTTGCTGCGACGCTGGCGGCCAGCTGGGAGCAAGAGGGCAAGGGGGCCGAGATCGCGCTGCATCGCGTCGGAGCGCAATTTGAGGACGACCTCAACACACGCGGGCTCAAAGGCGCTACGACGCTCGATGCCTTTGCTTCGTGGCCGCTGACTCGGCGGCTCCAGCTGGTTGCTCGCGGCGAGAATGTCACCGACGCGTTGGTCATGGCCGGCGTCGGCGGGGACGGCGCGGTCGAGCGTGCCACCCCGCGCACCTTGTGGATCGGGCTGAGGCTGCGCTGAATCGCGCCGTGCAAGGTTGGGAAATCGTATAAAGGCGGAAATCTCGAGCGAAGGTCCGGGCGGCTAGACCGCGGCTTCCCCTGACGTAAGGAAAATAGTCATGCGTAAACAAGCTTCACTGATTGCCCTCGTTGCCGCGCTCGGCATCGGAACCGCCGCCTATGCGTCGGCTCCGGCGCCCAAAGTCTCGAAGGCTCGCGCCGAAGCGATCGCCCTCAAGCTCGCGCCGGGCAAGATCATCTCGAGCGAATATGAGAATGAAGGCGGCGGCTGGCGCTGGTCGTTCGACATCCAGCAGCGCGGTCACGTCCAGGAAATCGGCATTGACGGACGCACCGGCAAGGTCGTCGAGAACAAGTCCGAAGGCAAAGTCGACCACGACTAAACTAAGCGGAAAGGGGCCTCGTAAATGAGGATCCTGGTTGCCGAAGACGATCGTGAAATGGCCGAGTTCATCGAGCGCGGTCTCGGCGAGCTCGGCCATAACGTGACCGCTGCCGCAACCGGTCCCGACGCGCTGCATCTCCTTTCGACCGAGGATTTCGACGTCGCGATCGTCGATCGCATGATGCCCGAAATCGACGGCCTTTCGGTGGTGCGGAGAATCAGGGCGGCCGAGATCGAGGTCCCGATCCTGATCCTGACCGCGCTCGGCCGGATCGAGGACCGCGTGGATGGGCTCAATGCCGGGGCCGACGATTATCTGATCAAGCCGTTCGCCTTCTCCGAGCTGGCGGCCCGGATCAACGCCCTGGCGCGGCGCAAGCCGCTGCAGGCGGTGGTCACGCGCATCGAGCATGACGGCATTTTCATGGACCTGTTGAAGCGGCAGGTGCTTCGCGACGGCGTGCCGGTCATCCTCCAGCCACGCGAATATCGCCTGCTCGAAGAATTGATGCGCCACGAAGGGCGGGTGGTGACCCGGACCATGTTCCTCGAGCGGGTGTGGAACTACCACTTCGATCCGCAGACCAACATCGTCGAAACCCACATCAGCCGCTTGCGCTCGAAGCTCAACGAAGGCGGCAAGCCCGACCTGATCGAGACGGTGCGCGGCGTCGGCTACCGCATGGCCGGCGATGCGTAGCTGGCGATCGAGCGCGGCGTATCGGATCGCATTCGCGAACCTTGGCGCGCTTCTTCTCGGGCTGGCCGTGCTCGGCGTGGTGGTGTTCTTCGCCATGCACATCGCCTTCACCCGTCAGCTCGATGCGACGATCACCGACGAAGCGCGAACCCTGATCGACGAATATCATGGTGGCGGCGAGCGCGAGCTGACCGAAGCCATCGCCGAACGCGAGGCGTCGCGGTCGCCGACGCGACTGCTCTATGCCGTGTTCGCACCCGACGGGCGGCGGCTCGCCGGTTCGCTGCAGACGCCACGCCCGCCCCTTGGCCTGCACGATATCCAGTTCATCGACCCGGGCGAGGGCCCGGACGCCGGTCGGGGTCTCGCCGTGGACCTGTCGCCGACGGAGCGCTTGCTGGTCGCAACCGACCGCGAATGGATCGAGCGGATCGACGCCACGCTTCTCGAAGTGTTTGGCGCGGCGTTCATTGCGGCGGGCCTGCTCGGGCTCGCCAGTGCGGTCGTGCTCGGCGGCTATTTGCGGCGCCGGCTGAACGCGATCAGCGGCACCGCGAAAGCGATTATCGGCGGCGACATCCGCGAGCGGATGCCGGTCGGCGTGCGGCGCGACGAGTTCGACCAGCTCGCGAGCACGCTCAATCGCATGCTCGACCGGATCGAAGGCCTGCTCGAAAATCTGCGCCAGGTTTCGAGTGACGTCGCCCACGATCTGAGGACCCCGCTGGCGCGCCTCAGGAACCGGCTCGAAGAAGGTGCCCTGCCGGGCGGTGAGGGGACCGCGGCCCTGGTCATCGAAGATGCCATCAAGCGCGTCGACGATGTCCTGTCGCTGTTCGCGGCGATCCTTCGCATCGCCGAGGTCGAGGCGGGCGAGACCCGCCGCTACTTCGCGCCCGTGGACCTGAGCGCGCTCGTCAGCGATCTCGCTGACAGCTATGCGCCGGCGATCCAGGACGGCGGCCGCAACTTACTGTGGTCAGTTGAGCCCGAGCTGACGGTCGTTGGCGACCGGGAACTGCTGGCTCAGGCCGCCATCAACCTGATCGAGAATGCGCAACGCCATACCCCCCCGGGGACGCTGATCCGGATGACCTTGGTCGCGGTCGGCGACCATGTCTGCCTGCGGGTTCTCGATGACGGACCGGGCGTGTCGAAAGCTGACCTCGGGCGGATCGTTAAACGGTTCACGCGTCTGGAACGCAGCCGCAACACCGCGGGTTACGGCCTCGGCCTCAATTTCGTCACCGCCGTCGCCAAGCTTCACGGAGGACGATTGCTGCTCGAAGATCGCGGCGGATTGGCGGCTACTCTGGAATTGCCGCGCAATTCGGCAAGCGCGGCCGAAGTCAACGACGGCGGGGGAAGCCACAAGGGAACGAACGCATGAACGATTCTCAAGCCCGTTACGAAGCGCTGACCAAAGTCCCCGCGGTCACGCTGGGCTTCTGGCTCATCAAGATACTCGCGACCACGCTCGGCGAAACCGGCGGCGACAGCGTGACCATGACCTGGCTCGGCGAGACCACGGCGCACCCGATGCCCAACGGCTATCTGATCGGCACCGCGATCTTCGGCGTGCTGCTCGTGCTGCTGGTGTGGGCGCAGATCAAGGCCCGCAGGTTCAACCCATGGCTCTACTGGGCAACCATCGCCGCCTCGACCACCGCCGGCACGACGCTGGCCGACTTCGCCGACCGCTCGCTCGGAATCGGCTATCCGGGCGGTTCGCTGCTATTGCTGTCGTGCGTGCTGCTGTCGCTGTTGACCTGGTACAAGTCGCTCGGAAGCATCAACATCAACACCGTGACGACGCCGAAAGCGGAGACCTTCTATTGGGTGACGATCACCTTCTCGCAGACGCTCGGCACGGCGCTCGGCGACTGGATCGCGGACGCGGGGCTGGGCTATTCCGGCGGCGCGCTGGTGTTCGGCGCGGCGCTGGCGATCCTCGCCATGCTCTATTTCATGACGAAGGTGAGCCACGTCCTGCTGTTCTGGGCGGCATTCATCCTCACTCGGCCGCTCGGAGCAACTGTCGGCGACTTCCTCGACAAGCCGCTCGACAAGGGCGGGCTGGCGCTGAGCCGCCCGCTCGCCTCGGCGGTGCTGGCAGTGGCGATTATCGTGCTGATCATGGTCATCCCGCAGCGGCCCGGCCGGCATCCGGGGGCCGCCCAAGCCGCCGCTTGAGGATCGCGGTTCAGTTTCGCTGCGCGGCGTTCGCGCTGCTGGCCGCACTTGGCGCGACGGCGGCATGGGCCGGACCGCCCTACCAGACCGACGATCCCGAGCCGACCGACCTCCATCATTGGGAGATTTACGGGTTCGGCACCGCCGACGGCCGCGGCAGCACGCTCGACGGCGCGGCGGGATTCGACCTCAATTACGGCGCGGTCAAAGACGTGCAGCTCACCGCGACCTTGCCGCTCGCCTTCTCGCACGCGCCCGATAGCGGCGGGCGGAGCGGGCTTGGCGACCTCGAAATCGGGGTCAAATACCGCTTCGTCAACGACGAGAAGAGCGCGGTCCAGGCGGCGATCTTCCCGCGTGTGATCCTGCCGACGTCGACCCACGGCCTTGGCGGCACCCGAACCCGGCTGTTGCTGCCGCTGTGGCTGCAGAAGGATTTTGGCGCGACGTCGGTGTTCGGCGGTGGCGGCTATCTGATCAACCCCGGCGCCGGAAACCGCGACGTGTGGCAGGCGGGGCTGGCGGTCACGCACCAGTTCGATGACAAGCTCTCTGTAGGGACCGAGGTCACCTATCAGACTCGCGACATGGTCGGCGGCGCGAGCGCGACCGGCGCCAACATCGGCCTGATCCGCAAGCTCGGCGGGCCGTTTTCGCTGCTCGCCGCCGGCGGTCCGTCCTTCTCGGCTGGGCGGACGAGCTATCATTCCTATCTCGCGCTGGCGCTCAATTATTAAAGAGCGGAGGCTGCCCCAGGGCTCCTCATCCTCGCGCTTCCGAAACGGCCGGGAGAACATCCAAAAAGGGAAACAGCATAACCTGAATCAGCATTGTGAACCCGGCACGCTGATTGGCGTTCGATTGGCGGCCACTTGAGGCCGGGAGAACGTCATGCCTACAACCAGGACCGGCACCGCGAAGCGCGGCTTCGCGGCCATGGATCCGGCGAAGCAGCGGGAAATCGCAAGCAAGGGCGGGAAGGCGAGCCA
The DNA here is from genome assembly GCF_000620665.1 of Sphingomonas sp. URHD0057. Taxonomy (GTDB): domain Bacteria; phylum Pseudomonadota; class Alphaproteobacteria; order Sphingomonadales; family Sphingomonadaceae; genus Sphingomicrobium. The sequence continues at coordinate 125,995 of NZ_JIAU01000007.1, forward strand.
CGGCGGGGGCCGGCCGAGTACCGCCAGCCGCTAGCAGTCGAGCGCGCCTCGCGGCGCTGGCGCCTCTCGCGCCGTTCCGCCACGGCAACGCCTGTGCGCCGTCCGCGTTAGTTCGGGCGAATGTATCGTTCGGACCTCAACACCCGCGACAAGAGCGGTGCGATCGCTCTCGTGATCGGCATTCATGCCGCGCTGCTGTTCGTGCTCTTGCACATGTCCGGGAGACTCACCCTCGCCGACCCGCAGAGCGCGCTCAAGCTATTTGATGTGACGGAGGCGCCGCCTCCTCCACCTCCACCGCCTCCGGCCCAGCAACAAAAGCAAAAGCCGAAGGAGAAGGAAGGCGGTTCGGCGCCCAAGAACATCAAGAGCGAAGCGACGCCGGTCGTCGCGCCCAAACCGAAAATTGAAACGCCTCCCGTTAAAACAATCGCGGCTACCGAAACGCCGCGCCAAGGTACTGCGCCGACCCAAGGCGCGTCCAACGTCCGCGGGCCAGGCACCGGCGCCGGCGGCACCGGGACCGGCACCGGCAGCGGAGCCGGCGGCAACGGACCGGGCGGAGGCGGCGACGGCGGCGTCGCCGACCCGCCTCACCTCATCAGCCCGGTGCTGACCGGCCGCGACCTGCCGCGCGACCTGCTCCAGCAATGGCCGTCGGGCGTGCCGGTGTTCCTGAGGTTGCGGGTTAATCCGCAGGGCTATGTCAGCGAGTGCAACGTCCTGCGCGGCACCGGCAACCCGACGATCGACAATACCATGTGCAACATCGCCCACGACCGGCTTCGCTTCCGCCCGGCCGTCAATCGCAGCGGACAAGCGGTTGCGGGATGGTTCGGATACGCGCAACGACCGCCGCGATAATTCAAAAGGGAATCACATGATCGAAGCGGAATGGTGGGACTATGATTCCCTCGACGAGCTGGCCGAGGCCGTCGCGGGAGACGTCGGGTTCATCGTCGAAAGTGCGGTCGACGCACGTGGCGCGTCGCTGGTGGCGGTGCCGGGCGACGAGACGGGGTCGGCGATCTTTCCCAAGCTCGTGAAGCAGCAGTTGCCGTGGAAGCGGGTGACCGTCATTCCGACCGACGAGAAGCTGGTCGCGATGGACGACGAGCGGAGCAACGTGCGGGCGATCGCCAAGAGCTTCCTGCCGGCCGGGGCACGGGTGATTCCGATCGTCGCCGACATCCCCGACTATAAGCTCGCCGGGAACTCGGCCGACGCCCGGCTGCAGGACCTGCCGTGGCCGCCCGACCTGGTCTGGCTGGGCGTCGGCGATGACGGGCACACGGCGTCGATCTTTGCCGGGCCCGACATGCAGGACGCGCTCGATGCGCCCCGCGCGCGCCGCGCGGTCGGGGTCATGCCCGACCCGCTGCCGGCCGGCGCACCGGTGGCGCGGGTGACCCTGACGCGGGCGGCGATCCTGTCGGCGCGGACGGTGCTGATCACGCTGACGGGCGAGGCGAAACGCGAAATGCTCGAGCGAGCGATCGCCGACGGGCAGAGCTCGAAGCTGCCGATCGGGCGGGTGCTCGCCGAAGCCGAGCAGCCGATCGACATTCACTGGTGCGCTTGAGCGCTACTGAACCGAGACGTTGTCGAACTGGAAGTGGCCGGTCGAGCAGCTGACCCCCATGCTGGGCGGGCCGCGGAACGACTGCCGCACGGAAAGCGTGTGGCCGGCAGCGACGACGATCACGTCCTTGCCGCTCTGCGCGACCCGGAACGGCATGGGCTCATTGAGCGTGACTTCGCCAAGCAATGTGCGCTCTTCCTCCTTGGCGTCGCCATTACGGACGAACACCACGAACTTGCCGCTGTTCGGCTTGGTCGGTGCCAGCTGCAGGGCAACGAAGTCCTTGCGGCTGGCGAGCTTCACCGTCGCCGCCGGCTGAAGATTGTTGTCCTGACGGACCTCAACGGCGCGCAGGTTTCCCGAGATCGTCGTTGCCGCCGCCAGATGGTTCGCGTCCATCGCCGAGACCTCGCCCGGCACCGCATCGCAATTGAACGACAGGGTTTGCGGAGCCGCGGCCTCGGTTGCGCTGAAGCCCGCCGTGGCGGCGAGAATGACGATATGCCGAAGGACCATGGTACCCTCTCCGTGTCGCCAGCAACTCACACCGGTTCCGGTCATTAAGCAAGCGATTTGAAAGCGATCGCTAGACCTCTTCGAGCGGCTTTCCGGCGGTTTCCTTGAGGAACAGGATCGAGACGACGACCGAAATTCCGGTGAACACCACCGAGTACCACAGGCCGCTGTAGATGTTGCCGCTCATGGCGACGAGCGCGAAGCTGGTGACCGGCAGAAAGCCGCCGACCCAGCCGGTCCCGACGTGATAGGGAAAGGACATGGCGGTGTAGCGGACGCGGGTCGGGAACATCTCGACCAGCGCCGACGCCTGCGGCCCGTAGAGCGCGGTCGCGGCAACGACGAACAGGAGCAGAATCAGGATGAGCAAGGTCATGCCGGCTTGCGTCGGGGTTGCCGTCTTCGGATAGCCGGCGGCGGAAAGAGCCTTGGCAATGTCCCCGCCAACCTTCGTCTTGAGGGCCTTGAGACTCGCTGCATCGAGCCCATCGCCGCCGGGAATGGCGACCGCGTTCGGCCCCACCAGCACCCGCGTCTGACCGTCCGCCGAGCGGGTGCTGCGGTGGGATATGCCCTTGGCGACCAGCATCGACTTGGCGATGTCGCAGGCGCTGGAAAACTTGGCCGTCCCGACCGGGTCGAATTGCGCCGAGCAGGTCGCCGGATCGGTTTCGACGACGACCGGGGTTCGCTGTTGCGCGGCGACCAGCGCCGGGTTGGCGGCGGCCGCGATCCAGTGCGACGCCGGGAAATACAGGATCAGGGCAAGCGCCATTCCGCCGACCATCACCGGCTTCCTGCCCACGCGGTCGCTGAGCCAGCCGAAATAGACGTAGAGCGGTGCGCTGACGACGGTCATGACGATCAGCAGCAGGTCCTTGGTCGCCGCCGGCAGGCCGAGCGACTTTTCGAGGAACACCTGCAGGTAGAAGAAGGTGAAGTACCAGACGGCGCCCTGCGCGCACATGATGCCGAAGAAGGCGATCAGCACCTGCTTCAGGCATTGTCCGTTGGCGAAGGCTTCGCGCAGCGGGGCCTTGGCGACCCGGCCCTCTTCGCGCAGCTTGGCGAAGTGCGGGCTTTCGGCGAGCTTGGCGCGCATCCACACCGAAATGACAAGCAGTACCGCCGATACCAGGAATGGAATTCGCCAGCCCCACTCGGCGAATGCATCCTCGCCAATCGAGGTGCGCGTGGCGACAATCACCAGCAGCGCGGCGAGCAGCCCGAACGACGCGGAAGACTGGATCCACCCGGTCGCCGCGCCGCGCTTGCTGTTGGCGGCGTGCTCGGCGACGTAGATCGCGGCGCCGCCATATTCGCCGCCGAGCGCGATGCCCTGGAGAATGCGCAACAGGATGAGGAGGACCGGCGCCAGCGCGCCGGCCTGGGCATGGGTCGGAAGCAGACCGATCAGGAAAGTCGCGCCGCCCATCATGCTGACCGTGATCAGGAATGCGCCCTTGCGCCCCAAACGGTCACCGACGACCCCGAAAATCAAGGCGCCGAGCGGGCGGAACGCGAAGCCGACCGCGAACAAGGCAAGCGCCGCGATCAGCGCGGGCGTCGGATCGAGCCCGGCGAAGAAAACCCTGGAGATGACCGGCGCCAGGCTGCCGAAGATGAAGAAGTCGTACCATTCGAACGCGGTGCCGGCGGACGAGGCGATGATCACCCGCGCCATGGACCAGGGCTGGTGGTGGTGCCGCTCGGCTAGGCTCGCCATGTCGTCTCCCCTCTCGTGAAGGGATAGCGTGAGACCCGCGCGGCGCAAGCATCCGAAAATACTTCGAGGGTTCGGGAATAAAATCCGTCCACCGCCGGTCAAAGCATCCGTGCCTCAACACAGGGACGAAATGATGCTCGACGAAATGGACAACGACCGGCGCGGCTTTTTGAAATGCATGGCCTGGGCGGGGACCGGCGCACTGCTCGCCTTCGACGGGGGGATCGGGAGCTCGATCGGGCTCGACAGCGCGCTGGCGGCGCCGGTCAAGCGTAGCGCAATCAAGCCCTTTACCTTCGTCCAGCTGAGCGACAGCCACATTGGCTTCAACAAGCCGCCCAATCCGGATGCCCGGGCGACTTTCGCCGAGGCGATTGCCAAGGTGAAGGCGCTGCCTCAGCAGCCGGATTTCCTGATCCACACCGGCGATGTGTCGCAATTGTCGCGCGAGAGCGAGTTCGATGACGCCGAGCAGATGCTCAAGGGCACCGGCCTGCCAGTGTTCTTCGTTCCCGGCGAGCACGACATGCTCGATGCCGACGGCGGCAAGCTCTTCCTCGACCGCTTCGGCAAGGGAACCAAGGGCGCCGGCTGGTACAGCTTCGACCACCGCGGCGTCCACTTCATCGCGCTGGTCAATGTCGCGGACCTGAAACCCGGCGGCATGGGCAATCTCGGCCCGGAACAGCTCGCCTGGCTCAAGGGCGATCTCGCCAGCCGATCCTCATCCACGCCGATCATCGTGTTCGCTCACATCCCGCTTTGGACGGTCTATGCCGAATGGGGCTGGGGCACCGATGATGCCGCCGAGGCGCTAAAGCTTCTCGCCCGGTTCGGCTCGGTGACCGTTCTCAACGGACACATCCACCAGATCACCCAGAAGATCGAAGGGCGAGTCGCGTTTCACACTGCCCGGTCCACCGCTTTTCCGCAGCCAGCGCCGGGCACAGCGCCGTCGCCCGGGCCGCTCAAAGTGCCGTCCGAGCAGCTGCGCCAGATGCTCGGCATTACCGATGCGATGTTCGTGCGCGGCCACGACCGCATCGCGCTGATCGACTCCACCCTTTCGGCCTGAAGGAATCCAACCATGACTCGAGGAGTGAAGACCCTCTCGTTCCAGGCTGCTGTGCTCGTCGCCTGCGCACTGATCATCTCTACGGTTTCGGCCATCAGCCGCGCGGCGCCGGCGCCGGCGGCCGCGGTCAGCATCGACAATTTCACGTTCAAGGCACCCCTCTTGACCGTGAAGCCGGGGACCACGGTTACCTGGACCAACGGCGACGACATTCCGCATACGGTCGTGGCGAAGGACGGCAGCTTCAAGTCGAACGTGCTCGACAGCGGCGACCGCTTTTCGTTCACTTTCGCCAAGCCCGGCCAATTCGGCTATTTCTGCTCGCTTCACCCCCACATGACGGGAACGATCGTCGTCAAGGCGTGAGGATGGGACTGGCCGCAGCTTCGTGAAGACATTCTCTCCCTCCTTCTTCACGCGACGGCGAACGGCCGGCGCGGGTTCGGCGCCGGGCGATTCGTCGCTCGGCGTCGCCCAAGCCGACGATTTCCGGCGGCTGGTCCTCTCCCACCTCGACGGCGCCTACAATCTCGCCCGTTACCTGACGCGCGATGCCGAGCTCAGCGAGGATATCGTCCAGGACGCGGTGCTCCGCGCCTTCCGCAGCTTCGGCCAGTTCCGCGGCGGCTCGGCTCGCGCCTGGCTGTTCGCGATCGTGCGCAACTGCGCCCGCACGGCCCAGGCCAGCGCCAGCGGCCGAATGGCGCTGGTCGTTCCCGAAAGTCACCTCGGCGAGGAGGCGGTCGCGAAGCTGGGCCACGTGGCCGATGCCGGTCCGACGCCCGAAGAGACCGCGTCGCGGCAATCGGACGTGGATCGGGTGCGCAGCGCCATCGAGGCCATACCCGAGCCTTTCCGCGAGGCCGTGGTACTGCGCGACCTCGAAGATCTGTCCTATGCCGAAATCGCCCAGGTCAGCGGGGTGCCGGTGGGCACCGTCATGTCGCGCCTGTCGCGCGGGCGGACCATGCTGGCCAAGCAATTGCTACCATCCGGGGAGGTCCAGCCGGAACAATCGAGGAGCGTGAAATGACGGCCGCGTGCGTTGACCAGGAGCTGCTCCTCGGCGGGCTCGTCGATGGCGAGCTCGATGCCGCGAACACCGCGCTGGCCGAAGCGCATGTGGCGCGCTGCGAAGGCTGTCGCGAAGAAGTCGAACGCCTGCAGGCGGTACGCAACCTCCTTCAGATCGATGGCGTCCGGCACTCTGCTCCGGCGGCGCTCTCGAAGCGGATCGAGGCATCGCCGCAAGTCGCCCTGAAAGCCGCTAACGAGAACAGAGTGGCGCGGTGGCTCGCGCCCGCGCTTGGCGGCGCCGTGGCGGCCTCGCTGGCGTTCGTGACATTTGCCCCGCTTGCGGCGCCTTCGCCGATCGATCGTGAGCTGGTGTCCAGCCACGTGCGGTCACTTCAGCCGGGCCATCTCACCGACGTCCAGACGACCAATCAACACATCGTGAAGCCGTGGTTCAACGGCCGCATCGACTTCGCGCCGCCGGTCCCTGAACTGGCCGACCGCGGGTTCCCGCTGGCGGGCGGACGGCTCGATTCGATCGACGGGAAAACGGTCGCGGCGATCGTCTATCATCGGCGGCTGCACACGGTGAACCTCTACGTGTGGCCGAGCGGCGCCGGCGGGGATCGCGCTTTCGTGGAGGACGGCTTCGCGGTCAGGGAATGGACGCGCAACGGGCTCCGCTTTGCCGCCGTCTCGGACATTCCAGCTGCCGAGCTCCAGCAGTTCGAGGCGGTGTTCATTCAGCGCTCCGGCTAGTCCAGCTTGCGGACCGTGCCGTCAACGCGGGCGAACTTGAGACCGAACTTCTTCGCGACGACGTGGTTGGACATCGTTCTGCCGTCGGCTTGCACCTGCAGGCGCTGCTCGATGTTGAGGCCGCCCTTCATCTTGTAGCGGATGACGGCAGAGTCGCCGCTGAGGACCATGTCGACCGGGCTCATGGCGTCGGTGAGCGTGCCGGTCATGTGGTTGGGCCCCGCGGAGCGCATGATCCACTTGCGCGTCTGCACCGGCTTGTCGCCCTCGTGCACCGTATCCATCATCACAAAGTCGCCTTTGTCACCCTTGCCGCCGACGCTTTCGACGATCAGCGGAACGGGCTTGTGCAGGACGACGCGCAGCACGTTCTCGGTGCGCGTGTGCCCGGTGAAGAAGGCGACCATGTCGAGCCGCGGCTTGTCCGCCGCAACGGCGGGAGACGCGACGGCGACCAGGCCGACAAGCGTTGCGAATTTCACTGGCGGCCGGCGCGCAAGGCGTCGACCACGCTGGGGTCCGCCAGGGTCGAGGTGTCGCCGAAGCCCGCAGTCTCGCCCTCGGCGATCTTGCGCAGGATGCGGCGCATGATCTTGCCCGATCGGGTCTTGGGCAAAGCGGGCGTGAAGTGGATCTTGTCGGGTGCGGAGAACGCGCCGATGTCGTGGCGCACCTCCTGCACCAGTTCCTTGCGCAACTCCTCGCTGTCTTCGACGCCGGCATTGAGCGTGACGAAGGCATAGATGGCGCTGCCCTTGATCTCGTGCGGGTAGCCGACGACCGCCGCTTCGGCGACCTGCGGGTGGCTGACCAGCGAGCTTTCGACTTCGGCGGTGCCGATGCGGTGGCCGGAGACGTTGATGACGTCGTCGACACGGCCGGTGATCCAGTAATAGCCGTCCTCGTCGCGGCGGCAGCCGTCGCCGGTGAAGTAGAGGTCGGGATAAGTCTTGAAATAGGTTTCGAAGAAGCGGCCGTGATCACCCCACAGGGTGCGCATCTGCCCGGGCCAGGACGCCGCGATGCACAAATTGCCGCTCGCGGCGCCTTCAAGCAGGTTGTGCTGTGGATCGACGAGAACGGGCTTCACACCCGGTAGTGGCATCGTCGCGCTTCCTGGTTTCATCGGCGTCGCGCCGGGGATGGGAGAAATCAGGATGCCGCCGGTCTCGGTCTGCCACCAGGTGTCGACCACCGGGCAGCGCTGGTCGCCGACCACGCGCCAATACCAGTCCCAGGCGTCGGGGTTGATCGGCTCGCCGACGGAGCCGAGCAGGCGCAGCGACTTGCGCGAATGGCGCGTCACCCACTCGTCGCCCTCGCGCTCGAGCGCGCGGATCGCGGTCGGGGCAGTGTAGAAGATGGTCACGCCGAGGCGGTCGACCGTCTCCCAGAAGCGGCCGAAGTCGGGGTAATTGGGAACACCGTCGAACATCACGCTGGTCGCGCGGTTCATCAGCGGCCCGTAGACGACGTAGCTGTGACCGGTGATCCAGCCGACGTCGGCGGTGCACCAGAAGATGTCGTCCTCGCGGTAATCGAACACCCAGTCGAAGGTGGTCGCGGCCCATACCGCATAGCCGCCCGTGGTGTGGACGACGCCCTTGGGCTGCCCGGTCGATCCGGAGGTATAAAGGATGAACAGCGGGTCTTCCGCATTCATCACTTCGGCCACGCATTCCGGCGACAGGCCTTCGCGGAGGTCGCTGTAGCGAACGTCGCGGCCCTGCTTCATCGGGACGTCGGCGCCGGTGCGGGTGACGACGATTACGGTCGGAACGTCGCGGGTCGCGAGCGCTTCGTCGACGTTGCGCTTCAACGGGATGGGCTTGCCGCCGCGCACACCCTCGTCGGCGGTGATCACGGCGCAGGCGTCGCAGTCGGCGATGCGCCCGGCGAGGCTTTCGGGCGAGAAGCCGCCGAACACCACCGAGTGGATCGCGCCGATACGAGCGCAGGCGAGCATGGCGGCCGCGGCTTCGGGGATCATCGGCAAATAGATCATCACGCGGTCGCCGCGCTTGATGCCGCGCTGCTTCAGGAGATTGGCGAAGCGGCAGGTCTCCTCGTGCAGCTCCCGGTAAGTGACGTTGCGCCCTTCGCCAGGCTCGTCCGCTTCGAAGATCAGCGCGACCCGGTCGGCATGTTCGGGCAAGTGGCGGTCGAGGCAATTGACCGACAGGTTGAGCTTACCATCGGCGTACCAGCGGATGCCGAAATTCTCTTCGTCGAAGGACCAGTCGCCGGCTTGCGTCGGAGGCTTGTCCCAGGTCAGGCGCTCGGCCTGCTCGAGCCAGAAGCGGTCCGGATCGGTATCGGCGAGCGCATTGAGGCGAGCAAGCTCGCCGGGGCCGATACGCGCCCCAAATCCATCTGGAACGGGATGGACGATTTCGCTCACAGGCCCCGACTCATGTCGACCACGAAGCGGTAGCGGACGTCGTTTTTCAGCAGCCGCTCATAGGCATGGTTGACCTCGCTCATCTGGATGAACTCGACGTCGGGATAGATGTCCTTGGCGGCGCAGAAATCGAGCATCTCCTGAGTCTCGGGAATACCGCCGATGGCCGATCCGCCGACCGCCCTGTTCCACCAGATGAGATTGGAGCCGACGAAGCCCGGCATCTGCATCAGCGCACCGACGATCACCATTCTTCCGGAGCGCCCAAGCAGCTGAAGATAGCCGTCGATCTCGTGGCTGACCGGGATCGTGTTGAGGATGAAGTCGAAACGGGTCGCCGCCGCTTCCATCTGTGCCGGATCGGTAGAGCTGATCACATCATGGGCGCCGAGCGCGCGCGCATCCTCGCCCTTGCTCGGAGTAGTCGTAATCATGGTGACATGCGCGCCCATCGCGGCGGCGAGCTTGACGCCCATGTGGCCGAGGCCGCCGAGGCCGACGACGGCAACCTTGCTGGTCGGGCCGACATCGTACTGGCGGAGCGGCGAGTAAGTGGTGATGCCGGCGCACAGCAAGGGCGCGACCCGGCTCACGTCCATGCCGTCAGGGACCTTGAGGACGAAATGGTCGCGGACGACGATATGGTCGGTGTAGCCGCCCTTCGTGATCGTGCCGTCGTGATAGTCGGCGCTGTTGTAGGTCTGGACGCAGCCCTTGCGGCAGAACACCTCCCAGCCGGCGAGGCACTGGTCGCATTCCATGCAGCTGTCGACCATGCAGCCGACGGCGACGGTGTCGCCGACCTGGTGCCGCGTTACCTCGTCGCCGACCGCAGTGACGGTGCCGACGATCTCATGGCCGGGGATGACCGGGTAGAGCGTTCCTTCCCAGTCGTTGCGGCAGGTATGGAGGTCGCTGTGGCAGATGCCGGCGTAGGTGATCTTGATCGCCACGTCGTCGGGGCGGAGCGCGCGGCGCTCGAACTCCATCGGCCGCAGCGGCTGGTCCGGAGCCTCGGTGCCCCAGCCTTTGGCGGTGGTCGGCGCGTTCGTGGCCTCGATGACGTTCCGGGGTTCTGCAGTCGTGGCCATGAGTGCCTCCTATCGTGAGCGATCCAAAATGCGCTGGGCCTGGGTGAGGTGCGGGCGGTCGACCATCTTGCCGTGGACGCTCAAGACGCCCGCGCCGGGCTGTGCCTCGAATGCGGCGACGATCGCTTCGGCGTGCTCGACGTCCGCTTTCGACGGTGTGAAGGCGGCGTTGATGACCGGCACCTGCGCGGGATGGATGGCGAGCTTGCCGGTAAAGCCTTCGCGCCGCGCGGCTTCCGCCTCGGCCCGCAAGCCCGCCTCGTCCTTGAAGTCAGCGAATACGCCGTCGACCGGCTGAACGGCCGCGGCGACGGCGCCCGCGAGGCACAGGCTACGCGCCAGCTGGTAGGGGAAGGCGAGTTCGCCATCCGTGTCATATTTGGAGGAGGCGCCGAGCGCGGCCGACAGATCCTCCGCGCCCCAGCTCATCGCCGCCAGCGGCGACGATGCGTCGCGGTAGCTGAGCAGGCCGAACAGGCTGGCGGCGGTTTCGGTGACGATCGCGTGGATGGGGATGTTGCCGGTGCGGTGCGCGAGCTGGCGCACGTCGTCGCCGCTTTCGGTCTTGGGCAGGACAATGCCGTGCACGTCGGCGATGCCGAGGATGTCGAGGTCGTCCTTGTGATACTCCGAGGCCAGCGGGTTGATCCGCACCCACCATTGCGGGCCGCCCGAGCGCTTGAGGAGGTTGCGGAGGACATCGCGCGCGACCGGCTTCATCGCCGGGGCGACGCTGTCCTCGAGGTCGAAGATGATCGCGTCGGCGTCGCTGTCGAGCGCCTTGGCGATCTTGCGCTCGCTGTCGGCGGGGACGAACAGCCAGCTGCGGGGCTCGGCGGTCACGGCGTCTTGAGCAGAAGCGCGGTGCGCTTCATCGTGCACACGACCTCGTCGCGCTGGTTGAGCGCGCGATGCTCCCAGGTGACGATCCCGGCGTTGGGCCGCGAGCCGCTCTCACGCAGCGCCACAACCTCGCTCTCGATCCGCAAGGTGTCGCCGTAGAAGACAGGCTTGGGAAATTTGACCTCGTCGAAGCCGAGATTGGCGATGAGCGTGCCGAGCGTGGTGTCGGCGACCGAAATCCCGACGGTCAGGCTGAAGGTGAAGCAGCTGTTGACGAGGATCCGGCCGAACTCGCTGGCTTCGGCCGCCTCGGCGTCGAGGTGCATCGGCTGCGGATTGTGGGTCAGCGTCGAGATCAGGATATTGTCGGTCTCGGTGACCGTGCGCGTGATCGCGTGCGCGACCTGGTCGCCGATTTGCCATTCATCGAAATAGCGCCCGGGCATCCGTGCGCTCTAGGCGAGCGCACTCGCCTTGCAAAGTCAGCCGATGCTGCGGCGCTGGAGGCGAGACTTGAGCTCAGCCATGCCGATCAGCTCGACCGCGCCTTCGGGATCGCTCGACCGGATGACGTTGGCGATGTGGCCGATCATCTGGCCGACGATGTCGACCGACTGAAGCGAGGTCCCGTGGCGGACGACGACCGCGCCGTCGGACGCCAGCGCGTCGCCCATGATGTCGAGCATTCGCCGCGCATATTCGAGCTCTTCGGCGAGCCGCCGGTGAAGCGCGTCCTCGGTCGGGATCATGGCCGGCGAAAGCGGCGGCGGATCGCGGCGCAGCGGCTTGCGCTTGGGCGGTTCCACGGCATCCACGGCCTCCACGGCAAGCGGCCGCCCCGGCTGCGTTCGGCGCGCGGCTTCATCCCAGAATGAATTGGGCTGCTTGGTCAACTTCGTCCCCCGGTCCGGGTGTGGGCTTAACTTACGCGCGTAAACAGGGCCTTTAAGAACCGTTTTGGAGCAAAATTTCCGCGGCGGCCTCGGCGATTGCCGTGCCGTCAAGCCGATAGGCGGCGTAGAGATCGGCGAGGCTGCCGGTCTGGCCGAACTTGTCGACGCCGAGCGGCGCGACGCGCTGACCGAGGACTCCGCCGAGCCAGGACAAGGACGCGGGCGCGGCGTCGGCGAGGGTGACGAGTCCGGCGTTGGGTGAGAGGCGCGACAGCAGCTGCCCGATGTGACTGGCCTCGCGCGCCCCGCTCCAGCGCCTGGCCTGCGCCTCAATCCAGCCGCGGTGAAGCAGGTCCGGCGAGGTAACGGCGAGCAGCCCGAGGCCGGGGATGTCCTCGCTCAATTCTTCCCACGCCGTGAGCGCTTCGGGCATCACCGCGCCCATGGCGACGATCGCGGCTTCGGCGTTTGCGCCGGGCTCGCGCAGCCAATAGCCGCCGGCGAGCGCACCCTCGCGCCAGTCCTCGTCGGAGCGCTCGACCTGGACGATGCTGCGGGTGGAGAGGCGGAGGTAGGTGCTCTCGCCGCCGGGGTCGTCGATCAGTCGGAAGGCGTGCTCCATCATCGCCGCGACCTCATCGGCGTAGGCGGGTTCGTAATGGCGCAGGCCGGGCTGCCCGAGCGCGATCAGCGGCGGGTTGATCGACTGGTGCGCGCCGCCTTCGGGGCCGAGGGTGATGCCGCTCGGGGTGGCGACGAGCAGGAAGCGGGCGTCCTGGTAGCAGGCGTAGTTGAGCGCATCGAGGCCGCGGGCGATGAATGGATCATAGAGCGTTCCGATCGGGAACAGGCGCTGGCCGAACAGGTCGCCACTGAGGCCGGCGGCGGCCAACATCAGGAAAAGATTGGATTCCGCGATCCCCAACTCGATATGTTGGCCATTGTTGCTGGCATTCCATTTTTGTGCTGATGCAATTTTTTCTTTCGCGAAAACATCGCCGATTTCGGTCCTGCGGAAGAGTCCGCGCTGGTTGACCCAGGCGCCGAGATTGGTCGAGACGGTGACGTCGGGCGAGGTGGTGACGATGCGGTCGGCGAGCTCGCCGCCGGCTTTCGACAGGTCGAGCAGGATCCGGCCGAACGCGGCTTGCGTACTTTGCTCGTCGCCGGCCGGCGCCGGGATCGCGGGGACGCCGACGCTGCCGAAGCTGCGCGAGCGCTTGTCGCGGGCAATCCGGCTGCGCTCGATCAGCGCCTGGACTCCGGGCCGCGCATTGTCGCCGATGCCTTCGAGCTTTTCCCACTCCTCGCCTTCGCGAACGTTCATCGCTTGACGCAGCGCGGCCATCTGCGTCGGGTTCATGAGGCCTGCGTGATTGTCCTTGTGGCCGGCGAAAGGCAGGCCGAAGCCCTTGATCGTCCAGGCGATGAACAAAGTCGGGACATCGTCGTCCGCAACGTCGAACGCCTCGATCAAAGTCTCCATGCAATGGCCGCCGAGGTCGGTGAACAGCGACGCCAGGGCGTCATCGTCATATTGGCTGAGGAACTCGGCCGCGTCCTTGCCGAACTCTGTATCGAGCCGCTTCCGCCACGCCGCCCCGCCCTGGTAATGGAGCGCCGACAGCTCGGCGTTGCTCAGGGCCTCGAACCAGCCGTTGAGCGTCGGATGCTCGGCGAGCACGGCCTGCAGCCGCTTGCCGTAGCGCAGCTCGGCCACCCGCCAGCCGCAGCTTTTGAAAATCTCGTCGAAGCGCTCGAACATGCGGTCGGCGCTGGTCGCGTCGAGGCTCTGGCGGTTGTAGTCGACGATCCACCACAGGTTGCGGACGTCGTGCTTGGCGCCCTCGATGATCGCCTCGTAGATGTTGCCCTCGTCGAGCTCGGCATCGCCGATCAGCGCCACGAAGCGGCCGCGGTCCGTCTCGTTCAGCCGGCCGTGGGCGGTGAGGTAATCCTGAATGAGGCTGGCGAAGAGGGTGATCGCGACGCCGAGGCCGACGCTGCCCGTCGAGAAATCGACCGGGATCTTGTCCTTGGTCCGGCTTGGATAGCTTTGCGCGCCGCCGAAGCCGCGGAAGTTCTCGAGTTGCTCGCGGCTCTGTGAGCCGAGCAGGTAATGGATCGCGTGGAGCAGCGGCCCGCCGTGCGGCTTGACCGCGACGCGGTCGTTGGGGCCGAGCGCGTGGAAATAGAGCGCGGCCATGATCGCGCTCATCGAGGCGCAGCTCGCCTGGTGCCCGCCGACCTTCAGCCCGTCGGCGTGCTCGCGAATGTGGTTGGCGTGGTGGATCGTCCACGCCGAAAGCCAGCGCAGCCGCTCGTCGAGGATCCTGAGGGATTCAATGTCGGTGGCGACAGGCTTCAGCATGGACGCCGATTAGCCGAGCGAAGGTGGCGCGAAAAGCGGGATGGGGCGGCGCGAATGTTCACCAATGTTCGCAGTGACGAGCATGGTTGTGGGCAGCGCGCGGATGGATTTGCGGTGGAGTCAACGGGACGGCGGAAGTTCATCAGCTCCATCGCGCAGCGTGGAGCACAAATGCATGGATGTAGGACAGTGTTTTTTCAAACCCCTAGTGTCTGCAATTGGGTGGAAAGCGGACATTACAACTTAGTTTGCGAGGAGCCTCTCGATGGCTCTAACTCCTCCCTTGGAAAGGCTCGGCGGAACAGGGCCGCTCCCCTCGATGAGCTGGTCGCTCGACCGCCATTCGCCTCCCGGTTTCCGCAGGAAGTGCTCATCGCCTCGGTAGGTGTGAGAAATCTCAGCGACGCATTCGCCGTCGCGAAGAACGCGATAGAGGTATGGCGAGAAGTCGCTTCCCCCGCGGCCCGCGTGAACCAAGCTTAGTTTGCTCATGTGCCGAAACTAACGTGAAGCCTAATGTCTGCAATGGGTGGAAAGCAGGCATAAGCGAGCTAATGGCAGCGGTGCACTTCGTGGATGTTTTGGAGGCGCATAGTTAGGATGCGGCCCAGAATTTTGGCTGCTGTGCGATACCTGCCCGCCCGCGCGTCATCCTCCGCGACGACCTCAGCGAAATGACTGTCATCCTTGAGACCAAGAATCTCGCCCGCGCTCTCCACCGCAAGAGGATGAATGACCTTCAAGCCTGACGCGTAATGGCGGTAAGCCGAGGAATACCGCTTCCCGCTGTATTCTCTAGCGCCCAGGGTCAATTCGCGCTCGCCATGCACATAGGGGACGCAGGTCATCGATTGCGAGGCAGCTGCGAGCAGAGCGATTACGACGATCATTCATCAACCGTAGTCGATGCGCCAATGTCTGCAATGGGTCGAAAGCAGACTCTAGCTGATCGTTACATCGCCGCGACCCGCCAGTCGCTGATCTGCACTTCGGTGCCGTAGTCGGCGAAGTCGCCGTCGGCGCGGCGGCGGCGGAACTCGCCCCAGTTGAGCGGCGCGTAATGCGGCGTGCCGATCAGCGGGCGGATGTCGGCGGAGTAAGCCGGGTTATAGAAGAACGGGATCGAGATACGCTCGGCGCGGTCCATTGCGAGGACGCGGTGGGGTGGGGCGCGGTAACGGTCGTTGGACCAGACCTGGACCATGTCGCCGATGTTGATGGTGAAGGCGCCCGGGAGCGGCTCGACGTCGTGCCACTGGCCCAGATGATGGACCTGAAGCCCGCCGACGCCATCCTGGAGCAGGACGGTGAGCGCGCCGGCGTCGGTGTGGTGGTGGATGCCGAGCCTGGCCTCGCTGCCCGTTTCCTCCGCGAGAGCGTCGCCGAGCGGATAGAAGTTGAGACGCAAATAACTGGTGTGCGCGGGGGTGAAGGCGCGGCTCATCTCGCCGCCGTCGCTCAGGCCTTCGCCGATCAGGGCGACGAGGCGTTGCGCGACACCCGCCATCGCCGCGAACCAATCGCGCATCGCGGGTTGAAACGATTGCGGCATCTCGGGCCATGGCGTCAGCCCTTCGAACGGGTCGCCGGGCACCGCCGCGAACCCGCCCGCGTCCGGGCCGATGTCGAACACCTCCTTGCGGTCGCGCTGCTCCTTGGTGAGCTCGCGGTCGTAAAAGCCCCAGGGGTTGTCGCGCGAGCGCAATTGCCGGCGCTTGGCCTCGCGCGGGCGGGCGAAAAAGGCGCGGGCGGTGGCGATGACGCGCTCGACCTCACCGCCCGAAACGCCGTGGCCGGTGACCTGGAAGAAGCCCCAGTCGCGACACGCTTGCGCGATCGCGGCGGCGACCGCCTCGTGCGGCGCGGACAGGTCGACGACGGGGACTCCGCCGAGGCTTCCGCGCGGCGCGACCGGCGCCTGGTCGAGATCGATGTGGGTCATTCCGGCCAGGTAGCATTGAGCGCTTCGCGCACCCACCCCTGGCCCCTCCCTTCCAGGGAGGGGAATTTAGTCGAAGCGGTGGCGCCTCGGTCTCCCCTCCCTGGAAGGGAGGGGTTGGGGGTGGGTGCCGCCGAGGCATTCGGCGGCTCGGTCCGTGATCGCCTCAAGAACCCCGTCAGGATTCTGGTCTAGCTCGTTGTTCCAGATGCGAAGGACGGTCCAACCTTCGCGACGCAGATAGTCGTCTCTGGCGCGGTCGGTTTCTGAGTCTGCGTGCTGACTGCCGTCCAACTCGACGATCAGCTTCGCTTGGCGAGATGCGAAGTCGACGGTGTACGGACCGACTGGAAGCTGGCGCGTGAATTTCGGCCGCAGGCGCGAAATAATGCCCCACAGCTTGCGCTCATGCTTGGTCGCACTGTTGCGAAGAGTCCGTGCGCGATGGGTTTTGTCATGTTCAACGCGCCAGCCCATGTGACAAGGGTAGCATTGCGCGCTTCGCGCACCCACCCCTAGCCCCTCCCTTCTAGGGAGGGGGATGGGTCAGGCCGCCTGGGCTTCGTCGTGCGCCGCGTCGAAATGCGCCTGGGCGGCGTGAATCGCCTCGATGTTGCCGAGCGCCCATTGCGACAGCGCCGTGATCGGCTCCAGCAGCGAATGGCCAAGCTCGGTCAGCTCATAGTCCACGCGCGGCGGGATCGTCGGGGTCACTGTGCGGCTGACGAGGCCGTCGCGCTCGAGGTTCCTGAGGGTCAGCGTCAGCATGCGCTGCGACACGCTCGGGATCTCGCGCCTTAGCTCATTGAAACGCTTCGAGCCTTCGCCGAGCGTGCCGACGACTAGCACCGTCCATTTGTCGCCGATCCGCGACAGTAGCGTGCTGATGGTCCGGCACACGGGGTTGGTTGGGTCTTTCATTCTGGTCCTCCGGTCACACGGCTGTTCCCGCGCCACAAATTTGTTCGTCCGTCACAAAAAAGTGCGTTCTTGCGGGCGATTCGCTCATGGTTATTTAGGGTGCCTCGGTAACAAATCCATACTTAGGAGGCAATAGTGACCATCTTGCACATCGACAGCAGCATCAACGGCAATACCAGCGCCAGCCGCGAGGTCAGCGGCTCGATCGTCAATCAGCTGAAGGGCGCGCTGTGGGGCGAGGAAGTGGTTTATCGCGACCTCGCCGCGAACCCGCTGCCGCACCTGACGCTCGAGGCGTTCGCCGACACCCGCACGCTCGATGAGTTCATGGCGGCCGACACCATCGTGATCGGCGCGCCGATGTACAATTTCACCGTGCCGAGTCAGCTCAAGGCGTGGATCGACCGCATCGTCATCGCCGGCGCGACCTTCCGCTACACCGAGAATGGGCCCGAGGGACTGGCCAAGGGCAAGCGCGTGATCATCGCCATCGCCCGCGGGGGCATCTACAGCGAAGGCTCGCCGACGGCCGCGTTCGAGCATGTCGAGACCTATTTGCGCGGCGTGTTCAACATGATCGGCATCGAGCCCGAGTTCGTCGTCGCCGAGGGCGTCAACCTCAGCCCCGAGCATCGCGTCGCGGCGATCGAGAATGCGCTCGGAGAAACCATCCGTCTCGCGGCCTAGCCATTGGCGGCGCCTGAATAGGAATTGCCTTCCAGTCCTCCGCTGCTCGCCCGGGAGTTTTTCAATGATCGACACTCTGATCCGAACGCAACGCGCCATCGTCCACCGCACACGCGGCAGCGGGCACGGCCCGATCACGCGCCTGATGAGTCCGTCCGATCTCGGGCAGGTGCTGAAGCCATTCGTGTTCCTCGACCTGTTCGAGGTCGAGGGCGGGCAGATGGACATGCCGGTGCACCCGCATTCCGGGATCGGCACAATCACGGTCTTCACCAAGGGCGACGTACGCTTCGACGATCCGGACTCGGGCCAGGGGACGATTACCTATGGCGGCGTCGAGTGGTCGCGCGCCGGCGGCGGCATGTGGCACGGGAAGGAGCTCGCGCCGGGGACCTCGCCGAGGTTCCAGGGCTTCCAATTGTGGATCGCTCTGCCGCCGGAGCTTGAGAACGGACCGTCGGAAAGCCAGTATCTCGAAGCGCCGCAGATACAGCGAGCCGGGCCGGCGCACGTGATCGTCGGTGCGTACGATGGCGTCGAAAGTCCTGTGCGCGCGCCCGAGGGGATCAATTACCTGCTGGTCACGCTCAAGCCCGGCGAGAGCTGGACGTACCAGCCGCCGACGGGCCACAGCGTCGCGTGGCTTGCGATCGCCCGCGGCCAAGTCGAGGCCGGCGAGCAATTGTCGGCGGGCGACATGGCCGTGTTCGATCGAAGCGAAGCGCCGCTCCGGCTTGCGGCCGAGGGCGACGAGGATGCGATGTTCGTGCTCGGCTCCGCGGTGCCGCACCCGAACGACCTGCACCTTGGCTATTATTCGGTACACACGTCGGCTGAAGCCCTCGAACGCGGCGAGCAGCGCATCGCCGAATTGGGCGAGAAGCTCGCCGCGGCGGGCGACCGCCGGACCGGGTCGGGAGCGACTCCCGTATTTCGGTAACGCTTCGTCCTTCAGCTGTGGCGTGCGGCGTCGTCGCCCCTTGACGCCGCCCGCGAGCCCCGGCGCTCCTACTCATCCTCTCCACGGAGCGTCGGGGCTCATTTCATGAAGCGAATGGCAGTGGGGCGCGTTCTTGAATCTCCCTTGAGCAGGAGATCAATCGTGGCCGAACTCAACGAAGCCCAGCGCGACCGCCTCGACGAGGATCAGTTCGCCTTTCCCAAGGAGCGCAAGGAACCGCTCAACAATGCGAGCCATGTGCGCAACGCCATTGCCCGGTTCAATCAGGTCGAAGGCGTCAGCGACGACGAGCGCGACGCAGCGTGGCGGCGGATCAAGAAGGCCGCCGACAAGCACGGCGTGGAGGTCAGCGAGAAGAGCTGGCGCGAGATCGGAAAGAAGTAGGCGCGTTCCGCGCGACTGTTGCGGCGGCGACATGATCTGTTAGCGTCCCGTTCACGGGGGCGATCATGCATTTCCATCTGCCGAAGCCGCTGCACGGCTGGCGCGTGTTCGTCGGAGAGGTCGGGATCATCGTCGCCGGCGTGCTGGTCGCGCTCGCGGCTCAACAACTCGTCGAGGACGTGCATCACCGCAGCGACGCGCGCGACGCACGAGAATCCATCCAGGCCGAACTCGAGATCAACATGGCGAGGCTCGCCTCGCGGACTGCTCAGCGACAATGCGTCGAGCACCGGCTGGCGGAGATCCAGAGTCTGCTCGATCGCGGCGACGCAGGAGCGACGGTGGTCCCGCCCAATTGGATCGGCCGTCCGCAATTCTGGACCATGCAGACAGTCCGCTGGGACGCCATCTCCCAAGCGGGACGAGCGGCGCTCCTGCCGCCCAAGGATCTCGCCGACTATGGGCTAATGTACTCCATCATGCGCAACATCACCGGCGTGATGATCACCGAACAGGCGGATTGGGCGCGGCTAAGGTCGCTAGAACATCTCCATCGGCTGACCCCGGACATGGTGTTCGAACTCAACAGCACGCTGCAGGACGCGCGCTATTTGAACTGGCGGGTCCAGGTCTGGACGACCCAGTTGAAACCGGGCGAGACGGAACTGCAGCTCAAGAAGGTCGCGAACGACCTGGTTCCGTCGCGCGCCGCGTGCATTCCGATGAGCACTCCGCACGATCAGGCCGCGCGTGAGTCCAATCCCGTGATCGGAGAGCCGTAGCCGTGCCTTTAACTTGACCGGATGGGCAGCCGGGGCGCACTTCTCACGCGTCCCATTGCACGGAGGAGGCCGACATGGACCGCAAGACTATCGACTGCCGCGACTACCCGAGCGAGTCGGGCTGCACGGTCTCTATTTCCGCCGACAGCGAAGATGAGCTGGTCGAAGCCGCCGCGCAGCATGCGGTGCAGGTGCATGGCCATGAGGACAGCCCGGAGCTCCGCGCCATGCTTCGCGACGGCATGAAGACCGGCGCGCCGGCGGCCTAGGCCGAGAGCAGCCGTAGCGGGTTCTCGATGTAGCCCTTGAGCGCCTGCATGAAGTTGGCGGCATCCCAGCCGTCGACCACGCGATGGTCGCAGCTCAATGACAGGTTCATCCGCTTGCGGACCTCGATCTCGCCGTCGATCACGACGACCTTCTCCTCGACCTTGTTGACCGCGATAATTGCGACCTCGGGGCGGTTGATGACGGGCGTCGAGGTGACCCCGCCCATCGGGCCGAGGCTGGAGAGGGTGATGGAGGAGCCGGAGAGATCCTCGCGCGCCGCCTTGCCGGTCCGCGCCGCCTCGGCGAGGCGGCCGATGTCGCGCGCCAGATCCCACACGCTCTTGCCCTGCGCGTCGCGGATGACGGGCACCATCAATCCATTGGGAGTCTGCGTCGCCATGCCGAGGTGAAGCGCGCCGTGGCGGGTGATGACGTTGGCGTCGTCATCGTAGGTTGCGTTCAGCATTGGCCAGTCTGGCAGGGCGCGCGCCATTGCGGTGATGAGGAAGGGCAGGAGGGTCAGCTTCGGGTTCGACCCCCGGTCGCGGTTCATCATCGCCCGCGTGTCCTCGAGATCGGTGACGTCGAACTCCTCGACCAAAGTGAAGTGCGGGATGCGGCGCTTCGCCTCCTGCATGTTTTCCGCGATCTTCCGGCGCAGGCCGACGACCTTGATCGTCTCGTCCTTGCGCGGCGCGGCCGTGCCACGGCTGGAAACGCTGCCGCCATTGTAGAGCAAATACGCGTCGAGGTCGGAATGGCGAATGCGGTCCGACATGGTCTTCACCTCGCCGAGGTCGATGCCGAGGTCGCGGGCGCGGGCACGGACCGCTGGCGAGGCGAGCACGTGGACTCCGCCACCGCTCTCCTTCTTCGCGACTTCGGGCTCGACGCGCGGCTCGGGGGCTGGGGCGGGAGATGCCGCCGGCTTGTCCTCCACCGCCGTGACCGGAAGCTCCTTTGCCTGTTCAGGGGTGGGAACGGAGGCCCCATCGCCAAGCGGCCGCTCGTCGACGCTTTCCGGAGCCGGAGTCGGCTCTCCCGGTGACGCTTCCGCACTCTCGGTTTCGATCACTGCCAGGACCG
This sequence comes from Sphingomonas sp. URHD0057, assembly GCF_000620665.1. GTDB lineage: Bacteria > Pseudomonadota > Alphaproteobacteria > Sphingomonadales > Sphingomonadaceae > Sphingomicrobium. Next base: position 147,296 of record NZ_JIAU01000007.1, read on the forward strand.
AGCCGATCGGGATCTGGTCGCCAACTTCGCCCGCGAGCTCGAGCACCTTGCCGGCCACTGGCGATTCCATTTCCACCGTCGCTTTGTCGGTCATCATGTCGGCGATCTGCTGGTCCTCGCCGATGGTGTCGCCGACCTTGACGTGCCAGGCGACGATCTCGGCCTCGGCGATGCCTTCGCCGATGTCGGGCAGCTTGAATTCGTAGCGAGCCATCTAATCCGCCATCACTTTCTCGAGGGCCTTCTTCATCCGCTTCGGGCCGGGAAAATAGGCCCATTCGTAGGCGTGCGGGTAGGGCGTGTCCCAGCCCGTCACGCGCTCGACCGGCGCTTCGAGATGATAGAAGCAGCGCTCCTGCACCTGGGCGGCCAACTCAGACGCGAAGCCGGAGGTGCGCGGCGCTTCCATCGCGATGAGGCAGCGGCCGGTCTTCTCGACCGAGCGCTCGATCGTTTCGATGTCGAGGGGGACGAGAGTACGCAGGTCAATGACCTCGGCGTCGAGGCCCTGCTCCTCGACCGCGGCAAGCGCGACGTGGACCATAGTGCCGTAGGCGAGGACGGTGAGCGCCTCGCCTTCGCGGACCACCGCGGCCTTGCCGAGCGGAACGATGTAATGACCTTCGGGCACTTCGCTCGCGGGATGTTTGGACCAGGGCTTGACCGGGCGATCGTGGTGGCCGTCGAAGGGGCCATTGTAGATGCGCTTGGGCTCGAAGAAGATGACTGGGTCGGGGTCTTCGATCGCGCTGATCAGCAGGCCTTTGGCGTCATAGGGCGTCGAGGGGATCACGACCTTCAAGCCCGCAATGTGCGTGAACAGGCTCTCGGGCGACTGGCTGTGCGTCTGGCCGCCGAAAATGCCGCCGCCATAGGGGGTGCGAATGACCATCGGCATGGTCCATTCGCCGCCGGTGCGGTAGCGCATCTTGGCGACTTCGCTGACGATCTGGTCGTAGCCCGGGTAGATGTAGTCGGCGAACTGGATCTCGACGAGGGGCTTCACGCCGTAAGCGGCCATGCCGACCGCAACGGCGACGATTCCGCCTTCGCTGATCGGCGCGTCGAACACCCGGGTGTGGCCGAATTCCTTCTGAAGTCCTTCGGTCACACGGAAGACGCCGCCGAAGAAGCCGATGTCCTCGCCGAATACGACGATGTCGTCGTCGGCGCGCATTGTCACCTTGTGGGCGTCGTTGAGCGCCTGGATCATGTTCATGGTCGGCATCAGGAGTTCGCCTCGCCGAGCGCCTGTTCGCGCTGCTCGGCCAGGTGCCACGGCACGTCGGCGTAGACGTCGTCGAACATCGTCTCGATGCCGTCCTTGCCCTGTTCGGGGAGGATGCCGAGCTTCTCGGACTCCTTCTGCGCGGCACGCACCGCGGTGTCGCATTCTGCGGTCATCGCAGCGTGGCGCTCGTCGTCCCATTCGCCGAGCGCAATGAGGTGGACCTTGAGGCGCTCGATCGGGTCGCCGAGGGGCCACAGCTTGGCTTCGTTGGTGGGCCGGTAACCGCTCGGATCGTCAGAGGTCGAATGACCTTCGGCGCGATAGGTGAAGAACTCGATCAGGGTGGGGCCATTGTTCGCGCGCGCCCGCTCGCTCGCCCATTTTGTCGCGGCGTAAACCGCCAGCGCGTCATTGCCGTCGACGCGGAGCGAAGCAATGCCGTAGCCGACCGCGCGCTGGGCGAAGGTCGCTCGCTCGCCGCCGGCGATTCCGGAGAAGCTGGAGATTGCCCACTGGTTGTTCACCACGGCGAGGACGACGGGCACGTTGTAGACGGCGGCGAAGGTGAGGGCGGAATGGAAGTCGCCTTCCGCGGTGGCGCCGTCGCCGACCCAGCCCATGGCGATCCGGCTGTCGCCCTTGATCGCGGCGCCCATCGCCCAGCCGACCGCTTGCGGGAACTGGGTGCCGAGGTTGCCCGAGATCGAGAAGAAGCCGTGCGCCTTGTCCGAATACATGATCGGGAGCTGGCGGCCTTTCAATTTGTCGCCCTTGTTCGAGTAGATCTGGTTCATCATCTCGACCAGCGGATAGCCGCGCGCGATGAGCAGGCCCTGCTGGCGATAGGTCGGGAAATGCATGTCGTCGCGGTCGAGCGCCGCCTGCGCCGGGATCGCGATTGCCTCCTCCCCAGTGCACTTCATGTAGAAGCTGGTCTTTCCCTGGCGCTGGGAGCGGTACATGCGATCGTCGAAAATGCGCACGGTAACCATGTCGCGCAGCATCTTGCGCAGCGTGTCCGCGTCGAGCTTGGGGTCCCACGGACTGACCGCTTTGTGGTCGTCGCCGAGGACGCGGACGAGTTGCGTCGCGAGCGGATGAGTCTCCGCCGCCGGCGCGGTCGTGTCGGGGCGCGAGGTGCTTCCAGCTGCGGGGATCTTAAGGCCGGAAAAGTCCGGCGTATCGCCTGGCCGGAACGGCGGTTCGGGCACGTGGAGCGCCAGGCGAGGCGCGTTGCGGCGCAGCGAGGGGTCCTTGTCGCTCATGGTCGGAGCGAGCGCTTAAACCCGACTTGAGGATGCGGCAACTCTCGGCGTAAAGGAGGCTTTACATTGTGTCGTCAAGACACCAGGCCCTACCGAACGGTAGCTGGCAAGCGATTGAAACATTGGCAGGATGCCGGGATATGCGTGACCATCCGCGGCTGCGAGCCCTGTTAGAAAGACTGCCCTTCTGGCTATTTCTCGTGGGGGTCGGCCTGGGCCTCTATACGATGCTTTCCCGCTAGGCAGGGCCAGGCAGCTTCACACTGCTCTTCGCGCGGCCGCATTTTGAAACAATGCACCAGACCCTAAGGCAGGCGGCACTCTCCTAATGTCTGCTTTCGACGCATTGCGGACATTAGACTAGATTCCAGCTGCTCTCAGTTCATGCCGTGCGCCGCCGGAATCGGCGAAGGGGGACCCGCGGGCATTGCGAGTAGCGTTTCCTCCGGCTCGCCAGCTTCGAACCGCGCGAGCAGCGCATCGGGATCATAGCTCACCCCGACCGGGTTCTCGGCGTATGCAGGCGTTCGCATGAGGGCGGTTGCTTGCTCAACCGTTCCGCAGTCGACCTGAAACTCCATTCGATTGCCATCGGTTGAAAACCCAACACAACGGCGAACCGCGACCCACCCCGGCAAGGCCTGCTCGCAAGCGCGCAAGTAGCAGTTCGCTCCCGCGACGTCGCGCAAACTCTCGTCTGCCGATATCCGGCTTTCCGCACATCTCGGTTATGTCCACTTTCGACCCACTGCGGACATTAGCAATCCCAAGGCATGTTCCTCGCGGAGGGTCGATGTTCGGCCTCGAACGATTAGACTTCCTTCATCTGGAAGTGCCTGGGGATACGCAGACCTGCGTCGGCGATTTCCGCCTGTAATCTCTCTGAGATGCACAGCAGGAAACTAGCTATTCTCCGCTCATACCACAGGTGCGAGCCGGTAAAGTCCGCCTTGCGGAAGGCAAGGCCGCACATGTCTTTGGGTTTTTCCGAGTGCTGTATTTTGTCGCAATCCTTTCTGAACGATCCTTTGTTGCTGTGCTCCTCCGAGAAGCTGTCCAGCTCTTGCTGGACAATGAGAATGTAACGGGGAGTCGGGGGCGGCGAGCCTCGGATTGGCCGAACCTCGATCGGGAAAAAGCGATGCACGCCGGGCTCTAGCCATTCGATGAATGCTTTCAGCGGTTCGTCCACGGAGAAAACCGGACCAGCAAACAAAGCCAGAGAAGGATGCTTGCTGCAATTACCCTTGGCATGAAAATACGTGGGGACTTCATGACTCAGTATGGCAGCGGTCGATCGGTCATCGATTCTTTGACGACGCTGCGGGCGCACCGAAAACTTCCCGATGGCATGACATGCGTACCAATGGGCTCCATTATTATGTTCGTCTTGGAAGATTGCCTGGTCTTGGGCGGACATATCGTTATCGAAATGCCGCTTTAGGCGTTCGCGCCACCCGCTTGAGACACCTTTCCGGCCCTCGAACTCACCAGCCAGATAAAAATCATTGCTCACCGGAGGGTGGTTCATTCCCCAAACCATCGATTGCCTCCTAGACCGGAACTGTCCGCTTTCCACTCACTCTTGCCGTCTGAGTCCGACCCATTGCAGACATTAGATCCGTCAGTCACTCTGCTCGTTGAGGGAGCACACATGAATGCGCTTCAAACGACTAGCCCTCATGGCTGGGGCCTTCCCCGTCGTAGCAGCTGCGACCCTCGCCTTTACCGGGAGTGTCGTGCTTCTCGACCCCAGCCGAAAGGTCAATTCAGCGCAGTTGATCGATGGGTGGGGCCATAAGCAGCCGCTTCTCAACCTAGCTTATGTGCGCGTCGGCGTCCCGAGGATCGAGGGCGCAGTTCAGATAAGCTGCAAGAACGGCAAGGTGGTCGAACGCGGTTATGTCACGCCCGGCGCGCCGACATGGCAGAAGCTAGGTGACACCTGCTCGACTAGTCGTTCCTAACGTCTGCTTTCCACCCAAAGCAGACACTTGCTCGCGAGCGAACTCTGAGCGTCAATCCTCGTGCGGGACGCCGACCGTCGTGCCTTCGGAGTAATTGCCGCCCGCGGACTGATGGAACCAGAACGGCTTCGTCTTGTGGGTGCCGCCGGCGACGGCGTTCAAGTCGCCGTCGAGAAGCATGCCGTTGATCATCGTGTAACGGACGCTCGTGGAGTTGTGGATGTCGTCGAGCGGATTCTTGTCGAGCACTACGAGGTCGGCGAGCTTGCCGGCTTCGATCGAGCCGAGGTCGTGGTCGAGTCCGTGCGCGCGAGCCGGGTTGATCGTCGCCGTGCGCAGCGCTTCCATGTTGCTCATCCCGCCGAGCGCGAAGCCCCATATCTCCCAGTGGGCGCCAAGTCCTTCGCGCTGCCCGTGCGCACCGATTGAAACGGGGATGCCCAAGTCGCTGATCTGCTTGGTCTGGCGGGCGACGTTGAGAAGATTGTCCTCATCATCGGGGACGATCGTCGGGCGGCGCGCACGCGCGTCGAGCAGTCCCTGCGGCGCCCATTTCGCCTCGATCGGCTCGGCCCAGGCTTGGGTGTGCTGGTACCAATGATATTCGCCGAATGGGCCGCCGTAGGCGACGACCAGAGTCGGGGTCCAGGCCGTCTTCGAGCCGCGCCAGAACTGCAGCACGTCGTCGTAGATGTGGGGCACCGGGAGCGAGTGCTCGATCGTGGTGTGGCCGTCGGCGATCTCCGTCATGTTGTGCATGAACAGCGACCCGCCCTCGGGCACGACCTCGAGGCCGAGCTGGCGCGCGGCCTCGATGACCATCTGGCGTTGCTCGCGGCGGGGCTGGTTGTAGCTTTTCACCGACCACGCGCCGGACGCCTTGAGGCGGCGGAGGTTGGTCAAAGCGTCCTCCTCCGAGCCGACCTCGACCATGAAGGGAGTCTCGGCTCCGTAGAGGATGGTGCCGGTCGAGAAGACGCGAGGGCCGAGGATCTTGCCGGCCTTCTGCAGCTCGGACGAGGCGAACACTTCGTGCGTGTCGGCGGAAGGGTCGTGGACCGTCGTCACGCCGTAAGCGAGTGAATTGTAATAGACCCAGTCCTGATCGGGCACGACCTGGTCGGACGCGTGGGGCCCGTGCCAATGGGCGTCGATGAAGCCGGGCAGGATCGTTTTCCCAGCCGTATCGATGACCCGCGCTCCGGCCGGAACCGCGACGGTTGCCGCCGGCCCGACCGCGGAAATGCGGTTGCCGTCGATGAGGATGGTGCCGCCCTCGATCACCTGATCGCCGTTCATGGTGACGATGCGGGCGTTGGTCAGCGCCAGCATTCCGGTCGGGTGCGGCGCGGCCGAGACGAAGCCGAGGTGCGCGATCGGCGGCGGGGCGCCGGTCTTGGCGCCGTCGAACCCGGCGAGGTCGACGCGGCGCGCATAGAGGTCCGGCCCTTGCGTCCAATAGAGCGTGCTGCCGTCGCCCGACCAGTGGAGATAGTCGCCGGCGTCGCCGCTGACTTTGGTTTGCGGCAGCGCCTTGGCGTCGGCGGCGATGTCGATCGTGCGGCCGCTGCGCACGAACGGCATGACGAACGCCTGGTAGCGCTCGGTCCATCCGATGAACTGCTCGTTGGGCGACAGCGCGAACTCCGCGGCGTTGGTGCCCTTGAGGTGGGTGATCGGGTCGGCGCCGGTCACGTCGACGGACTTGAAAAGTTGGTTATTGTCGCTGTCGGCATCAACGAAGAAGACGCGCTCGCTGTCCTTGCCGAATTGCGGGAAGGTGCCGGACTTGGACAGGCGCTTGGGCTTGGCGCCCTTGTCGAGCGAGAGGACGTAGATGCCCGGATCGATTCCCCATAGCGGTGTCGCGAGGAAGCCGTCCGAGCCCTTGCGGTAGGCGATCATCCGCCCGTCGGGAGAGAAGGACGGCTCGCGGTAATAACCCGGCTCCGGAGTGACGGTCCGGCCGGTTCCGCCGCCGGCGGTGACGACCTTGATCGCGCCGCCCTTGTCGTCGTCCCAGGTGACGTAGGCGATCTGGCGGCCGTCGCGCGACCAGACCGGATAGGCTTCGCGCTCGTCCGACTTGGTCAGCCGGCGCGGAGCCGCGTTGCCCGCAATGTCCTTGATCCACAGGTTGCCGAGCGCTTCGTAAACGACGCGCCGGCCGTCGGGGCTGGCGTGGGCGAAGCGGGTCATCTTCACATCGAAGCTGTCCTCGCCGATGCGCTTGTCGACGTGGAGCGCATCCTCGACGAAGCGCGATCCGGTGACATGGAAGGGAATGTCGGTGACGGCTTTGGTGGCGACGTCGATGCGGTGGATGTGGCCGCCGGCCCAGTAAACGATCGAGCGGCCGTCCGGAGTCCAGCTGATCCCCGGATAGACGTTATGGATCGCCCAGGTTTCCTGCATGTCGCGCTCGAGCCCGTCGGTCAGCGAGTCGATTCGTCCCGAGGCGATATCGAGCAGCATGAGGTTCGACTTACCGCGGATGCGGCGGACGAAGGCGAGCGTTTTGCCGTCGGGCGACGGTGTGGGGCGAACCGCGCCGCCGGGACCTGTAACGTAGGGGTCGATATCCCCCGTCTGCCGGTCGAGGCGCTGGATGACGTAGATCTGGCCGTTGGGGTCCTTGCTGTACTGGAAGATCTCGCCCGGCGTCGCGTCGTCGGAGAAGTAGAGATAACGGCCGTCGGGCGAGAAGACCGGCTCGTTCGTGTCCTTCTGCTTGGTCCGCGCCTTGGTCATCTGGATGCCCGAGCCGACGCCGGTTCGGTGGTAGAGCCACATCTCGCCCGAGCCGAGGGAGCGCGCCGAGCTAAAGTGCTTGCGGGCGACGATGTAATTGCCGTCCGGCGTCCAGTCGGGGCCGTTGAGCAGGCGGAAGCTTTCCTTGGTGATGGCGCGCGGAGCGGTGCCGTCGCGGTTCATCACCCAGATGTTGTCGCCGCCGCCGCGGTCGGAGGTGAAGGCGATCTCGCGGCCGTTCGGCGAGTAGCGCGGCTGCATCTCCCACGCATTGCCGGTCGCCAGCGGGCGCGCTTCGCCGCCGGTGATCGGCATGACGTAAATGTCGCCCAACAGGTCGAACGCGATCTCCTGACCGTCGGGGGACACATCGAGGTTCATCCACGTCCCCGACGTCGTATCGATCGGCACGTCGTGGCCCGGGCCGTGGCGCGCGTTGACGTCCCACTTCTGCTCGTCCTTGCCGCCGGTCGGAGCGGACGCAATGTTGGCCGGCTTGGCCTGGGTCATCGGCTCGGCGGCGCCCGGCTGCGGGATCGGTGGCGCAACCGGCGGGGTCGGTGCCGGCTGGGCGGATGCGCCGACCGCAAGCAAAGCGGTGGCGGCGAGCAGAAGCGAACGATGAAGCATGGCGAAAACCCCTCCCGAGAGAAATCCTTGGACAGGCTCACGCGCGAAGGCAATCGGACGCGCCCGCGTTCGTCGAAGGGGGACTCCCGTTTGTTGACGCGCAAGGTTCGGCTGACTAGCCGCGCGGCATGGCCGACACTTCACCAGACACGCCGCCCGACCGCCTCTCGCTCGATCCGCGCAGCCCCTATTTCGATGAGGCGCTGCTGAGCCGCGGCGTCGGCATCAAGTTCAACGGCCAGGAAAAGACTAGCGTCATCGAGTACAGCATCTCGGAAGGCTGGATCCGCGTCGTCGCCGGCAAGAGCCGCGACCGCTTCGGCCAGCCGATGACGCTCAAGCTTCAGGGCAAGGTCGAGCCCTATTTCGAAAGCCCGCCGGAAGCCGCGGACGACGCCGGCGCGGCGGACGCCGGCTGATCAGGCGGCGCGGAGCTTCGAGAGGAAGCTTCCGGTCGCCGACTGAAGTCCGGTGGCGATCCGGCTGAGGGTTGCGGCAGACGCCTTCACTTCCTCGGAAAGCTGGACCGCCTCGCCGGTCGAGCGTGCAACGTCGCCGACCCGACGGGCCATGGCATCGGCGCCGGCGGCGCTTTCGGCGGCATTGTTTTCTATCACCACCGCCACCGAACGCTGGTCGGCAATCTCGCGCCGCATCAGCGCCGCCGCGTCGGCGAGCTCGCCCATGCCTTGCGAAATCTGCTCGACCGCGGCGCGCGCTTCGTCGGCGCTGCTGCCGACGCCCGACACGAGGGCATTGATCTGGCCCGTCGCCTCGGCTGCTTTCCCGGCGAGTCCCTTGACCTCCACGGCGACGACCGCGAAGCCGCGGCCGGCATCGCCGGCCCGGGCGGCTTCGATGGTCGCGTTGAGCGCGAGCATGTTGGTTTGCGCGGCAACGCTCTCGATCAGCGTGACGAAGCCCTCGATGTCCGCCGTGCGGTGGGAGAGGTTGGCGATCGCTGTGCGCCCGGTCTCGGACGTCTGGTGGGCGAGCTGGCCGAGCTGCGCCTGCTGGTCGGCCGTGGCGGCGATGCTGGCGATGGATTTGGACAATTCGCTGACCCGAGCCGAGACCTCGAGCGCGCTCCGCGATGCCGAAGTCGCTTCGTCCGCCGCGGCCGACGACTGTTCGCCGGCCTCATTGGCGAAGCGGTGCATGTCGTCTGCTGCGTTCGCCAATTGCTCCGCGGCGGTACCGACCGATTCGACGATTTTGGTCACCGACGATTCGAACGTTTCGGCAAGAGAGAGAAGCTCGTTGCGCCGGGCGTCCGCATTGGCGATTTGCTCGGCTTCCTTGCGCTTGTCGCGCTCGGTCTCGGCGACCGCTTCCGCCGCCTTCACCGCGGCTAGCGCCTCGCGCGCCGATTTGGCCGATTCCTCGCTCGATTCGCGCGCCGCCGCCTGAGTGACGATCAGCCGGCTCATATGGACCATGACCGGGCCGAGCACGCCGAGGACCAAAAGGACCGCGACGGCATGGACCAACACGCGGGCGAGGTCGCCGCTACCGATGAACACCCATTCGGGGGCGAGGTAGCTCAGCAACAGATGATGCGCGGCGATCACCCCGGTTGCCACGGCGATCGGGCGCCAGTCGCATAACAGCGTCAGCGCCGCGAGCCCGGCAAAGAAGTACATATGGCCTTCCATCTGCCACGGATGGCCGTTGAGCAGGTAGACCAACAGCGCGGGCTGGACTGCCGCCATGACGCCGAGGATCGCCCCGACCTGGAAATCGTAGCGCCGCTGCCTCGCGAACCACGTCGGCATCAGGTTGATGACGATCGAAGCGGCGACGGTCTGGGTCTCGTTGCGAAGGTCGAACAGCAGGGTCAACGCCAGCAGCGCGGCGGTCGACACCCAGCCGAGAGCGGTGAGAAGGACAACGCCGCGCAGGCGCAGCTTAAGAAGCTCGTTCACGATCACCCTCCCGAGTGCGAGGCGCCGCACAGCGGCTGGGGCGCCGACAGGATCAACACGCCCTGTCTTAGGAGTTGGAGGAACAACCCCTCGCTCGAGCCGAACACGAGCAATGACCCGGGCAGCGGCCCGGGTCGTTCGGCAACGAGTGGCAGCGGCTTGAGCAGTGCACTGCTCACCGGACTGCCGTCGAGTGGGATGAGAAGCATCTCGCCGCGGTCCGGCGGAGCGAACGCAAGCACGCCCAGCACGGCCGCCGCGAGCGCCAGCTGGGCAGCAAGCGCCACCTGTTTCCGCCGAATTGTCCAGACAGCAATCCGCATGGTCGGATTGCTAATCTAAGTTGGTAAACAGGCGCTTAAGGCGGCTTCGCACGCATTACGCTGAAGGTGTCGCGTCCGGCGGATAAGTGGCGTTTGCGCGGCGCTTGTCGCGCCATTTCCTGAATGCCCATCCGCCGAGCGCGACCGCGGCCAGCGCAGGGACGCCGCGCCGCGCGATGGCAGTCGCGCCATAGCCGAGGATCGCGCCTTTGGCGCCCTTGTTTGGACCGGCGATCTTATTGCCCAGCCACGCGCCTGCAAGCTTACCCAACATACTCGGAACTCCTCATGCGATGTGCGCGGACTCGACGCGCCGGACGCGGTGAATGTTCCCAACCGACCGTTGGCGAATCCTACCAAGTCTTGGTTGGCAAAATGCACCAACCCGCCTCTGTTAGAAGGTTTTTTGGCGGTTTTCCGGGATTGGCACGACCCTTGAATAGAAGACAGCATCGGTCCCGAGGCCAAGCCGACGGATCAAAAAGGGAGAATTTGAAATGTCGCCTTCTTCGTCTCGCACCCTCATCGCTCTCGCCGCTGCGCTGCTGATGAGCACCGTCACCGTCGGCGCCGCAATTGCCCCGGCGCAGGCCAATGCCAACCCTGTCGAGGTTTCCCTCAATGCCTGAACTCGAAGTCCTTGAAGCTCGGGTGCCGGTGCGCACGCCGGTGCTGATCCGGGAGCCCGAAACCAACGCGTCGCGGCTCAGCCCCGTCGCCAGCTGGTTCAGCGGTCCCGTATTCAGCCGCGCTCGCGACATTTTCGCCGCGAACATGACCGAGCTTCTCGACCGGTCGGAAGATCCGTCGAGGATGATCCGCATGATCATCCTCGAGATGGAAGAGACCCTGGTCGAAGTCCGCTCCACCGCGGCCCGCTCGATCGCCGACATCAAGGAGATGCGGCGCGCGGTCGTCCGGCTCGACGAGCTTACGGACAATTGGACGGCCAAGGCCGAGCTGGCGCTGAGCAAGGACCGCGAGGACCTCGCCAAGCAGGCACTAGTCGAGCGGCAGAACGCGGCCGAGATGGCCGAGGGCCTCCACGCCGAGATCAGCCAGATCGAGCAGGTGCTCAAGGGCTATGAGGCGGACATCGCCAAGCTCCAGGGCAAGCTGCGCGAGGCCCGGACCCGCCAGAACGCGATCCAGGCGCGGTTCGAAAGCGCCGTCACCCGGGCCAAAGCGCGCGAGATCATGCACGGCAACCGCACCGAGGATGCATTCTCGAAGTTCGAGCTGCTCGAGCGCCGGGCGGATTTCGCCGAAGGCCGCTGCGAGGCGCTGGGCATCACCAGCCTCGAGGACGAGATCGACCAGCTCAACGCGTCGGCCGCGATCGACGCCGAGCTCGAAGCGATGAAGGCCGCGCTCAAAGCGCGCACGAATTGAGGAAGGGACCGAGAGCATGACGCGCAAGATTTATCCGTACTCGCTCGATCGCCACGACGCGAAGATCGCCGGTGTATGCTCAACGCTGGGCGCGAAGTTCGGGATCGACCCGACTTTCATCCGCATCGCGTGGATTGCCGTGCCGCTGCTGACGCCGGTCGACTTCACCACCGCACTCATCGCCTATGCCGTGGTTGGCATCATCCTGGCCGTCCAGAAGCGGCGCGCGATGACCGGCGAACGGCACCTGAGCGACTTCGACCGCATGGACCAGGTCGTGAAGCGCAAGCCGACGGTGCACGCGATGCGCACCGAACTGGACCCGACCGACCGCCGGCTGATGGCGATCGATCATCACATCAACAGCCAGAACGACGAGCTGGCGCGCGAGATCGAAGCGCTCCGGCAGGAGGAGAAGTGATGGACGCGATCATGATTGCCGCGCTTTCGGTGAGCATTATCCTGGGCTTGGGCGCCGCGAGCCTGATCGGCCTGAAGGCGTGGAGCGGATGGCTTGACCTCAAGCGACTCGAGCTGACCCAGGCCGCCGGCGACCGCACGCTGCCCCCGGCCAGTGGGCGGATCGAGATCGCCGACCTGCGCGAGCGCGTCCGCAAGCTCGAGGCGATCGCCGCCGGCATCGACATCTAAACTTTCGCGCACCCAGATTCCCCGGTTGCGCCTGCCTAGAGGCGGTTCGGTATACCCTTCCCGAGCCGCCTCTTCCTTTTGCGGCGTGCGTGATATTGGGTGCGGGTGACGACCATTCGCGCCGCACGGACCGATGACGCCGAGGCGATCGCGGCCATCTATGCGCATCATGTGCTGCACGGCACCGCGAGCTTCGAGGAGGAGCCGCCGACGATGCTATTCTGGCGGGACAAACTCACCGCCGTGCTGTCGAAGGGCTGGCCGTTCCTGGTCACCGAGCTCGACGGGGAGGTCATCGGCTATGCCTACGCCACCCAATTCCGCGACCGGCCGGCCTATGCCCACACATGCGAGAACAGCATTTATGTGCACCATCAGCACCTCGGGAAAGGGATCGGGCGCGAGCTCCTGGAGCGACTGATCGGCGCCGCCCGCGACGCCGGCTTCCGCCAGATGATCGGCGTGATCGGAGGCGGCGAGCCGGCATCGGTCGCGCTGCACCGTACATGCGGCTTTGGCGAAGCGGGGCGGATGCGCTCGGTCGGGTTCAAGTTCGGCCAGTGGCTGGACACGGTCTACATGCAGCTATCGCTGATCGAGAAGGATTTGCCCAATGGATGATGCACCGCCTCTCGGCCGGCGCCTCGCGGCGGAGGGTATCGGTTCATTCTTCCTGTTCGCCACCGTGATCGGCTCCGGGATCATGGCCGCGAACCTCAGTCGAGGGAATGACGCTGTCGCCCTGCTAGGCAACACCTTGGCAACGGGCGCGATGCTGTTCGTTCTGATCGCCGTCCTCGGCCCCATCTCGGGCGCGCACATGAATCCGGCGGTGAGTCTCGTCGCGGCGTCGCGGCGCGAGCTTAGCTGGCGCGACGCGGCGGCTTACATCGCCGTTCAACTTGCGTTTGGAATCCTAGGCGCGTGGGCCGCGCATTTGATGTTCGGTCTGCCGACGCTGCAGCTGTCCGTGAAGGCGCGGAGCGGTCTCGGCCAATGGACCGGCGAATTTATAGCGACATTTGGGCTTATTCTGACCATTCTAGGCACCGTCCGCTTTCGGCGCGAATGGGTTCCGGCGACCGTGGGCCTCTACATCACCGCCGCCTATTGGTTCACCTCGTCGACCAGCTTCGCTAATCCGGCGATCACAATTGCCCGCAGCTTGTCGAATACCTTTGCCGGGATTGCGCCGCAGGACGTGCCGCAGTTCATCGCGGCCCAGCTGATCGGCGCGGCAGCCGCTGCGCTGATCGCCCGGCAGCTATTCGATGGCGCCTAGAACTTCTTCGAGATGCCCGCAAAGGCGCCGCGGCGTTCACCCCATTGCGGGGCGCCGACGCCGACGCCCTCGCCGCTCCGGATCTGATAGACCTTGTCGAACAGGTTGAGCACGTCGGCGCGGATCGTCACGCCCTTCAATATGCCGGGGCCGCTGAAGTTCTGCGAGAGGCCGGCATTGAGCACGAAGTAGGACGGCAGCTCGCCGCCATTGGGAACTATCCCGGCGGGGTCGTCGGTCCGGAGGCCGGACGCGAAGATGAAATCCGCGGTCGGCACCAGCGTCCCGAGCCGGTTGCGGATGGTGTAGCTTCCGCCGCCCGAAGCGGTCCATTTCTGCGAATGGTCGGTGTAGATGTAGTGGTTCTGGATGTAGGCGAGCTCGTCGGGCGCGAAGAAATATTGGGCCGAGTTGATGTCCTTGGCCTTTTCCTGGCCGCGCGCGACGTTTGCGTAGAGGTCGATCGGCCCGTGCGTATAATTGCTGCTTAGCTCGACACCCCAGGCGTAGCCCTTGGCATAATTGAACGGGGACAGGACGACCGCGGCGCCGAACTGCCCTTCGTCGAGCAGGTTGCGCTTGATCTTGTAATAAGCGTCGAGCCCAAGCTTGAACCCGCCGTTAAAGCGCTGCTCGACGCCGGCGTCGAAATAATGCTCGCGTTCCGACTTGACCGGATCGCCGGTCTTGATTTCGGACTCCTTGGTGGTGCCGTTGTAGAGCGCGACGGTGGCCGGTGCGATCAGCTCCTGCGGCGGCGGGGTGAAGGTGCGTGCATAGCCGACGTGCAGGGTCGTCAGCGGCGTTGCGCGCCATACCAGGTTCGCGCGCGGGCTGAGCTGCCGCTCGTGAGTGAACGCGTGAACGATGTCGTAGCGGGCGCCGTAGTTGAGCGTCAGCGTCGGGGTGAGCTTCCACTCGTCCTGCAGATAGGCGCCATAGAGCTGGCCGGTCTTCTTTCCGCGATCGACGATGTTGATCAGAACGTCGCTGGTTTGATCGCCGAACTCGTCGATCGGAAGGACGCTTGAGACGACGTTTGAAGTGGTGTGCTCGTTCTGGAAAAAGACACCGAAGCGCAGCGTGTGGTTGCTGCCGAGCTGCTGGCTGGCGTCGGCCTGGATTCCCGTTGCGAGGCTGGACAGCCGCGCCGCGTCGGCGAAGCCGGTGAAGATGATGTCGCCGAAGTTCGGATCGGGCGTGAACCGCGTCTGCGAATAGCGGACGAACGGCGCGATCTGGAAATTGAGCGTGTTGCCGGCATATTGATAGGCGGCGACGCCGTAATGGGTGATCTCGCGCTGGTTCTGGTCGAGCTTCGCGGCATCGGCGCTACTGACGCCGTTGACGGTGAAGTCACCGCCCACGCCGGTGACGTTCGGGATCTGGAAATGGCCGATGAAGCTGCCGCCGAACACGGCGATGCGGCTGCTGTCCGAAAGGATGTCGGAAACGTAGGCGAACGGCCGGAATTGCGTCGTCCGGTCGTGGATCGCGCGGCGCGTCGGCAGCGGATTCTCGATGCCGAGATCGTTGCGAAGATAGCTTGCGGATGCGAAGTAGCTGAGATTGCCGCTCGAGCCCTCGATCATCGCGCTGGGCTCGAGCCAGCCGAAGCTGCCGCCGTAGATGCCGACTTCGCCGCCGTTTTCGAGCAAGCCCGACTGCGTCTTGAAATTGACGACTCCGGCCGTGCGATAGCCGTATTGTGCGGGGAGCGTCCCGGTGATGAGCTGGATCGAGCTCGCGATCCTTGGATCGAAGGTCGTGCCAAACCCGCTGATGCTTTCGGGCACGATCACGCCGTTCAGCCGGTACTGAAGGTTCGCGTGCTCGTTGCGGACGTGGATGACGCCGTAGCTGTCCTGGACCACTCCGGGCGCCTGGAGCAGCGACTTGTTCAGGGTCAGGTTCGTGCCGCCCGGCTGCTTCTCCAGCGCTTCGCGGTCGAACGTATATTGGCTCGCACCGAGCGAAGGCGTGATCGAATCGCGCGCGATGTCGAGCCGGCGACCAGTGACGACAATATTATTTGAGGCCGCGGGCGGCGCTGCATTGGGCGATGCCGGCGGAACGTCCGCCCTGGGCTCCGCCTGCGCCGTGGTGGCAGTATCCGACACCACCGGCACATTTGCAGGGTTCGACTGAGCGATCACCGGTGAGAACGGAACGATGACGGCGGCCGTGGCCAGGAAAGCGGTGCGGTCCATGGATGCCCCTATTCGATCGGATCGAAGGCGACCTAGATTGAACGATATATTGTCGCAAGAGGATGTTATACTATTTCTGCGATTTCACGGCAGACCGGCTGAGGCATTCGACGAGCGGTTGGAGGCGCCGTTGCCGTCGCCTCGCAGGTCAAACCTCGAGACGATCGCCCTCCCGAGCGACCATGGCGTACAGTGCCGGCATCAAGAAGACGACGATCAGCAGGCAGGCAATCAGTCCGCCGACGATCACCACCGCGAAGGGGCGCTGCGTGTCGGTGCCGACGCCTGTGGCGAGCGCGGCCGGCAAAAGCCCGAGAGCGGCGACCAGTGCAGTCATCATGATCGGCCGCAGGCGCAGGATCGCGCCTTCGCGGATGGCTTCGCCGAGCGGCGTTCCGGCAAGGCGAAGTTCGTTGACGTAAGAGATATAGACGAGTGCCGTTTGTACCGAGACGCCGAACAGCGCGAGGAAACCGATGCCGGACGAAACCGAAAAGGCAGTGCCGGTGATCCACAGCGCGAGGATTCCGCCGACTGGCGCGGACATCAGGACGCCGATCAGCGCGATCGCCGGGAATTTGAAGTTTCGATAGAGCAAGAACAACAGCAGGAAGATCAGCAGCAGCGTCAACGGCACGATGGCCATGAGCTGCGCGCGGGATGCCGTATATTCGGTATATTCGCCGCCCCAGTCGACGCGGTAGCCTTGGGGGAGTTGAACCGTGCGCGAGACTTGCGCCATCGCGTCCTCGACGGCGCCCGCAAGGTCGCGGCCCTCGACCGAGAATTGGACACCGATGAAGCGGCTGTTGTCTTCGCGATAGATGAACGACGCACCGTTGCTGACCGAGATATCGGCAAGCTCCTTCAGCGGAACGTGCTGGCCGGCCGGGGTCGTCACGAGAATGTTGCCGATCGCGACGGGATCGTCGCGATATTTGCCGGAGAGCCGAACGACCAGGTCGAACTCCTTTTCCTGCTGCACGACCTGGGTGGCGACGTCGCCGCCGATCGCGGTCTGGATCAGGCCATTCACGTCGTCGACGTTGATTCCGTAGCGGGCGATCCTGGCCCGACCGATTGAGATCGAAAGGCTGGGCTGACCGAGTTCCCGAACCAGCGTCACGTCGCGGATGCCGCGGACATGCTCGAGCACCGCCTTGATCGCGTTGCCCTTTTGCTCGAGCGTGACGAGGTCGGGGCCGAAGATTTTGACGGCGAGCGCGCTTTTAAGACCCGTCTCGGCCTCGTCGACCGCGTCCTCCGCCGGCTGGGTATAGTTGAAGGTGATGCCGGGGAAAGACTTGAGCTTGTCGTTGATCGCGGCGATCAGCTGCGGCTTGGTATGGATCGAGCCGCTCCATTGGGAATAAGGCTTCAGGCCGACGAAGAACTCGGCGTTGAAGAAGCCCGTGGCATCGGTGCCATCATCGGGCCGGCCGTGCTCGGAGCCGACGACCGTCACCTCCGGGAACGACGCGATAATCGCCCGGATCTGCGGCACGACCTTCGCCGATTCATCGAAGGAGATCGTCGATGGCATGGTCGCCCGCACCCACAGCGCGCCTTCGTCCAAATGCGGCATGAATTCGGCGCCGACGTCGGCGAAGATCAGCAGCGACGCCAGCAACAGCGCAGTGCAGGCGGCGATCGTTCCGCGTGGCCGAGCCAGGCAATAGTCGAGGCCGCGCGTGTAGGCTGAACGGATTCGCTCGAAGCCGGCGTTGCGGCGTTCGCGCACTCCGCTGCGCATCAGCAAGTAGCAGAGCACTGGAAGAACAGTCAGAGTGACGATCAGCGAGCCGATCAGCGCGAAGATCATGGTATCGGCCATCGGCTTGAAGAGCACGCCCGACGGTCCGGCGAGCACATAGATGGGGAGGAAGCTGACGACGATCACGATAACGGAATAGAACAGCGGCCGGTCGACCTCGTCCGAGGCCTCGCGGATGATTTGCATGAGGCCCGCGGCAGAGTCCTCGCGCTCCGCGAGGCGACGATAGATATTCTCGACCATGATCACGGCGGCGTCGACCAGAATGCCGAAGTCGATCGCGCCGATCGACAGCAGGTTCGCGGACGCCCCCTGCAGGTCGAGGCAGGCGAAGGCGAACAGCAAGGATAGCGGAATGGTGACGGCGACGATCAGCCCCGCCCGCACATCGTAGAGGAAGAAAATCAGGATCACGACGACGAGCAACATGCCGCGCAGCAGGTTGCGCTCGACGGTGAGCACCGTTTCGTGGACGAGATCTGAGCGATCGTAGAAAGGCACCACCTTCACGTCCTTCGGGAGGACGCTGGTGTTGAGCTCGCGAGTCTTCGCCTCGACTCCCTTCAGCACACTCTGCGTCTGCTCGCCGGTGCGAAGCATGATGACGCCTTCGACCGCGTCATTCTGACGATCGATCCCGAACTGGCCGAGCCGCGGTGCGATGCCGAGCGTGACCTGGCCGACGTCCTTGACCAAAGTCGGTATGCCGTTGTGCACGGCGACGACGACGTTGCCGATGTCTTCGAGGCTTTGGAGTCGGCCGAGACCGCGGACATAATAGAATTGGCCGCCCTGGGAATAGAATCCGCCGCCGCCATTGCCGTTGTTGGCGCCGAGCGCACTTTCGACCTGTTGCGGCGACACACCCGCTCCGGCGAGACGATATTGATCGAGCAGCACCTGGTACTGCATCGTTCCGCCGCCGAACCCGGAATCGTCGGCAACCCCGGCGACCGATCGATACTGCGGCTCCACCGTCCAGTCTTCAAACGTCTTGAGTTCGGTCGGCGAGCGGTCGGGGCTCTGCAGCGTGTAGCGATAGATGAGCCCGGACGGCGAGGTCAGCGCCTCGACATCCGGCGTCACCCCGCTCGGCAGATCGAGATCGGCGACGCGGTTGAGGACTTGTTGCCGGGCGAAATTGCGATCGGTGTTCTGGTCGAACGTGATGTCGATCGAGGATAGCGCGTAGAGCGACACCGAGCGAAGGTTGTTCTCCTTCGGGATCCCGTTCATTTCGCGCTCGATCGGGACCGTGATCAGCCGTTCGATCTCTTCGGCGGAATGGCCGGGCCATTGCGTGTTAATCGAGACCATCGGCGGCGACAGGTCCGGGTAGGCGTCGACCGGCAAGCGGGTCCACGCGCGAATGCCCGCGCCGATCAGGAGCACGGTGAGCAGCAGCACGAGGATGCGTTGTTCGAGGCTGACGGCGACGATGCGGTTGATGAAGGAGCCGGCGGGTGGCTCAGCCGGATCGCCCTCGGTCATTGGCTCTGCATGAACTGAAGGAAGATCGCGCCGTCGGCGACAACGCGGTCGCCAGCCTGGAGGCCGCTCGTCACATCGTAATTCTGGCTGTCGCGATACCCCAAGCTGACATGGCGGCGGGTGAAGCTCCCGTCGGGCATGGCCAGATACACGAACGGCAGATTCTGATCGTCGCGAAGCACCGCCGATGCCGGCACCAGAAGGCCCGTGCTGACGCGCCCCGATTCGATCGAGACGTCGACGTACATTTGCTTCTTCAGGAGGTCACCCGGATTGGGTGCCACCACCCGGGCAACGACCGCCCGGGTGTCGGGATCGACCGAAGCGGAGATGTTCTCGACCGTGCCGCGGAACGGGCCAGTGCCGTTGCCGGGATCGATCTGCGCTGCGTCATGCACCCCGACATTGGCGAGGTCGCCGGGCGCGATCTGCGCCAAGACCCACACTTGGGAAAGATTGGCGACGGTGAATGCGGGCGATGAACCGGCCTGCAGCAACTGGCCCGGCGTGATCTGCTTTTCGACGACGATCCCCGATACCGGCGCGCGGATCACTCCGCTGAGGCCGGATCCGGGACCTGCGCCCAGCGACGCCAGCGCCTGGGCCGCCGCGACCCGGTCGGCTTCGGCGCTTGCTGCGTCGGTTTCGGCCTGGGCTGCCTCTCGCTCCGAGATGCCGTTGTGCGCGGCGAGGTCGCGATCCGCAGTTGCCACTCGCCGCGCGTTCGCCGCGGCAACCGCGGCTTTGCGATACGCTGCGACGGCATTGGCGACGTCGGCGGACGCGACCGCAGCGAGCGGCTGCCCTTTCGCGACCGGCTGGCCGACTGCAACGAAGATGCGCGTGACCGGCCCGGTGAACGGAGAGATGACCGCTGTCGCCTGATTGTTGTCGAAATCGACCGTGCCCGGCGCTTCGATGCGCTGACGGTAGCCGGCGGGTTCGACCGTGAAGAGCCGGATGTGACGTTGCTGGGCTTTGGTCAGCCTGACGTTGGAGACTGCGTTGGCGGGCGCGCCGCCGTCTTCGGGCGAGGAGGAACAGCCCGCCGCGAGGAACGCAAGGCCGATCGCCGTCAACCTACCGATCATTTGCGGCACTCGCGAGCTCGGGGCGGTGCCACCAGCCGCCGCCCAGCGCCTGGAATAGCGCCGCAGTGTCGGTGAAACGGTCAGCTTCGGCCTGGACGAGGCCGAGGCGTGCCTGTTGATAAGCCTGATCGGCGTTCAGGACGGAGAGATAGGCGGCATAGCCATCCTTGTATTGAAGTCGCGCAAGATCGAGGCTTCCCCTGGCGGCGTCAGCGGCTGCTGCCGTGGCCTTCAGCGTTTCCGCGTCGTGGTCGAGTGCAGCGAGCGTATCGGCGACATTCTGGAACGCGGTGAGCACCGTCCCACGATATTGCTCCGCCGTCTGCTGGTAGGCGGCGCGCGCGGCGCGCTGTTGATGGAGCAGCGTCCCGCCGTCGAAGATCGGTGCCAAGAGCGAAGCGCCGATGTTCCAGAAGCCGGTGCCGGGACCGAACAGCTGCCCGATGGCAAGTGCGGTGCTGCCGGCGTTCCCGGTCAGGGTGATGTTGGGCAGGCGGTTGGCGGTTGCGATGCCGACCCCTGCACTCGCGGCATGAAGATTGGCTTCCGCCTGAAGCACGTCGGGGCGCTGCTGGACGAGGACCGAGGGGAGGCTGAGTGGCAGATCCGCCGGAAGGGTCAGACTTGCGAGGCTGAATTTCTCGGCCGCGGCCTGGCCGGGATATCGCCCGGTCAACACGGCGAGGAGATTGTTCTGCTGGTCGCGCTGCTTGAGCAGCGGCGGCAGCGAGGCCTCAAGCTGCGCCAGCTGCGCTTGCTGAGCGACGAGATCGGTGCCGCCCACATAGCCTTTGGACTTTTGATATTGGAGCAGGCTGAGAATTTGGCGGTTGATTCCGATCAGCTCGTTCGTCGCATCGATCTGATCTTCGAGCGAGGCCTCCTGAATGGCCGCGAGCGCGACGTTCGCACTGAGAGTGATATCGACCGCGACCATCTCGAAGCGGCTGGCCTGCTCCTGCGCTGTCAGGCTTTCGACGGTCCGTTTGTTGAGGCCGAACACGTCGGGGACGTAGGAGACGCTGAGCTGCGGCGTCGCCAGCGTGTAGAGAAAGGCGTTGTTGCTCGGTACCGGCGCCAGCGCCGCCGAGGGGTCCTTTTCACGTGTCACCCCAACGCCTGCACTGACCTGGGGCAAAGCGGCTCCGCGCTGGGCGCGGGTGTTTTCATGAGCGACGAGCAGCGCTGCCTTCGCCGCTTTCAAGTCTGCATTGTTGGCCAGAGCCTGCTCGATGAGTGCATTCAATCGTTTCGAGCGAAACAAAGTCCACCAGTCCGCAGGAATGTCGGCTCCAGCGATGAGGTGCTGTGCCGCACCCCCGGGAACTCCGGGCGCTGTCTCGGTCGCCATCGTCGGAGTCGCAGTGTAACTGGAAACCGGAGGCGGCGCCGGCTTGCCGAAATTGGGCCCGACGACGCAGGCGCTCGTCGCCAGCGAAGCGGCAAATACGACGACGGACTGGCGGCGAGAAGCAGTCAATGACGATCCCGAGTTCTGTGGAGCAGGCGTGACGACGCTCAGCACCTTCCGTAGCCAAACGATATACTATCGCAAGATGGCGGCTGGATGAAACGCTGTTCACTTTCGACGCGCGCGGGTTTGGTTTCGACCAAGCGCTCGGTTAGGTCAGCGACAATGGACACGCACAGCCATGCTCACGTGCATAGTCACGCACCCGCGGACTTCGGCCGCGCGTTCGCGATCGGCATCGCGCTCAACCTTGGCTTTGTCGCGGTCGAGACGGTCTACGGCTTCGTCGCCAATTCGATGTCGCTGCTCGCGGATGCCGGTCACAATTTGGGCGACGTGCTGGGACTGGTGGTCGCGTGGGCCGGCGCGATCATGGCCAGGCGCGCAGCTTCGCCCCGGTTCACCTACGGCCTGAAGAAAGCGCCGATCCTCGCGGCGCTGGCGAACTCGCTGTTTTTGCTGATCGCCGTGGGCGCGATCGGCGCGGAAGCGATCCGCCGGCTGTTTCACCCGTCGACGACGCAAGGCGAGACCGTAATCGTCGTCGCCGTCATCGGCATCGTGATCAACGGCGCCACGGCATTGATGTTCGCGCGCGGGCGCGAGCACGACATCAACATCCGCGGCGCTTATTTGCACATGGCGTCGGACGCCGCGGTCTCCGCAGCGGTCGCCTTCGCCGGGTTCGTGATCCTGTGGACCGGCCAGCGCTGGGTCGACCCGATCATGAGCCTCGCCGTGGCGGTCGTCATACTGTGGGGCAGCGTCGGGCTGCTGAAGGAATCGGTGTGGATGTCGCTCGCGGGCGTTCCGGCGGGAATCGACGTCGACCAGGTTGAGCTGGCGCTGGCCGAGCTCGCCGGCGTCGACGCGGTGCACGACCTTCACGTGTGGCCGCTGAGCACCACCGAGACGGCGCTGACGGCGCACCTCGTCGCGCCCGGGGCGGAGTCGACCGACGCGCTGCTGCGGCTCGCGCGCCGCATGCTCCACGACCGCTTCCGGATTGAGCATTGCACGCTGCAGATCGAGCGCGAGCATCTCGAGGACACGCGCTGCGCATGACCGTCACGCATCTCGAATGCTCGCTGACCGGGGAGCGCTACGAGGCCGGCGAGGTCCACAATCTGTCGCGCGCGGGAAAGCCGCTGCTGGTGCGCTACGACTTGCCGGCGGCGGCGCGGACGCTGACGCGCGAAAGCCTTGCCGCGCGCGAGCCGGGCATGTGGAAATGGCGCGAGCTGCTGCCGCACGAGGGCGAGCCGGTCAGCCTCGGCGAGTCCGAGACGCCGATCATTGCGCTGACGCACACCGGCGGACCGAACCTGCTGGTCAAGGACGAGGGGCGGCTGCCGACCGGATCGTTCAAGGCGCGCGGCCTTGCCATGGCGGTGACCATGGCCAGGCATTTCGGGATCGAGCGGATCGCGATGCCGACCAACGGCAATGCCGGGGCGGCGCTCGCCGCTTATGGCGCGCGGGCGGGGATCGAGACGATCGTCATCTGCCCGGCGGAGACGCCGGCAATCAACGTCACCGAGACCGCCACTTATGGCGCGCGCGTCTATGTCGCCGACGGCCAGATCGACGAATGCGGAGCGCTGGTGGGCAAGGGCGCGGCGCAGGGCCTGTGGTTCGATTGCTCGACCTTGAAGGAGCCCTATCGCCTCGAAGGCAAGAAGGTGATGGGGCTCGAGCTTGCCGAGCAGCTCGGCTGGGAGCTGCCCGACGCGATCTTCTACCCGACCGGCGGCGGGACCGGGTTGATCGGCATGTGGAAAGCGTTCGACGAACTGGAGGCGGTCGGGCTGATCGGTCCCAAGCGGCCGCGCATGTGCGCGGTCCAGGCCGAAGGCTGCGCGCCGATCGTTCGCGCGTTCGAGAACGGCGCGGAGTTCGCCGAGCGATGGGAAAATGCGGCGACCGTGGCGACCGGGATCCGCGTGCCCAAGGCGGTGGGCGATTTCCTGATCCTGCGCGCAGTGCGGGAAAGCGGCGGAGCTGCGCTGGCGGTGTCCGAAGAGGCGATCCTTCAGGCGGTCGACGATGCCGCGCGCGACGACGGGTTCCTGTTGTGCCCGGAGGGGGGAGCGGTGCTCGTCGCATGGCGGCTGGCGCTGGAGCGCGGGCTCATCAGCCGCGACGAGCGCGTGCTGCTGTTCAACTGCGCCAACGGAAACAAGTATCCGCTCACGGATCGATCGAAGAGATTGGTTCTGGCGGACGCCGATCCATCGACGCTCTAGGCCCATAAACGAGTAAACCCCGGCAACCGAAGTTGCCGGGGTTCCATGTTTCTTCGACCGAAGTCTCCGAAACACAGTCTCTGTTTAGATGATTCGCCGCCGATGGCGAGTCGAAAATGCGCTGCTGGTTCGGAATCTGTGGGCGAATCGGTGGATAATCCTGTGGGACTCGAGTCCGGCAACGGAATTGCGCTGAGGGGGTTGCAAGATCATGGCGAAACGGCGGCTGCGAATCGCGAGCTACAATATCAACGGCATCAATTCGCGGCTACATGTGCTGACGCGCTGGCTCGAGGAATTCGGGCCGGACATCGTTGGTTTGCAAGAACTGAAGTGCACTGACGACGCGTTCCCGCGCGAGGCGATCGAGGCGCTCGGCTACCAGGCGATCTGGCACGGGCAGAAGAGCTGGAACGGCGTCGCGATCCTGAGCCGCGTCGGCGAGCCGGTCGAAACCCGCCGCGGCCTGCCGCGCGATCCCGACCCGAGCCACAGCCGCTACATCGAGGCGGCGGTGTGCGGCCTGTTGATCGGCAACCTCTATCTGCCCAACGGCAATCCGTGGCCCGGCCCAAAGTTCGACTATAAACTGAAGTGGATGGATCGGCTGTTCGAGCACGCCCGAGACCTGCTCGAGACCAAGTTGCCGGCGCTCTTGATCGGCGATTTCAACGTCATCCCGACCGACGAGGACGTCTACAAACCCGAACGCTGGGACAAGGACGCGCTCTTCTCACCCCAGGCGCGGGAGAAATTCCGTGAACTGGTCGCGCAGGGCTGGACCGACGCGCTGCGCAAGCTCCATCCCGACGAGCGGATCTACACTTTCTGGCATTACTGGCGGAACTCGTTCCAGCGCGATGCCGGCATCCGCATCGACCATGCTTTGCTGAGCCCGCCGCTGGTCAAGAAGCTGAAGGCGGTGGGCGTCGACCGAACTCCGCGCGGGTGGGAGAAGACCAGCGACCACGCGCCGCTGTGGATCGAGGTCGAAGTCTAGGCGCCTTATTTCGCTGGCGAGGAGACCGGCGCTGCGATGGGGTCGGCGATGCCGTGCCGCTTTTTTGCGGCCAGGATCATTTTCTGGAAACGGGGATCGTCGCGGATCGAATCGAAGTCGGTATCGGTGTCGGCAACGCGGACCTGCAACGGCCCGGCCAGCGACAAGGTCGTCCCCAACATCTTGAGCGCGCCCTCCTTGTCCTCAAGGTGAGTGGCGAGAACGCAGGCGAAGTTATAGCGCATGTTAAGATTGTCGGGATCGATCAGAAGCGCGCGATCGATCCATTCACGCGAGCGTTCGCCGTCCCCGAGCAGGGCGTGACCACCGGCCAGAATGCCTAGCGCCGCGCCGTTGCTCGGGTCCTGTCGAACCGCCTTTTCGGCTTCCGAAACCATCATCCGCGCGGCTTCGCGGATCTTGCTCTTCTGCCCAAGCGCGAAATAGCAGGTCGAGAGCATCGCCCAGGCATGGAAGTCGCTTTCCATGACTTCGACCGCCTTTTCGTAGCAACGAGTAGCGGCGGCCACATCACGGCGCAGCAGGTAAAAGCGTCCCGCTTCCTTGTTCACTTCCCACGACTCCGGGCCGAGCCGCAGCGCAGCGTCCATTTTCTCCTTGGCGGCATCGAGGCGCTGCCGATCTTGAAGGCGCTTGACCATCGGGAGGTAGGCTTCGGCTATGTTCGAATCGATCGCGAGGGCGGCGTTGGCGGCGGCGAAGCCGTCATCCATTTCCCGCCCGTAGCCATAGCGCAGGCTCGACTGAGCGATCGCCAGGAGCGCCCAGGCCTGCGCATAATAAGGGTCGATCTCGACCGCGCGGCTGGAAATGCGCATCACTCGCTCTTCGCGGCGGACGTCGCCGTGGTTCCCGGTCACCCAATACTGACGGGCCAAGAGGTACAGGTTGTATGCCTCGACATTGGTTGTCCCGCGCTGCTCGATCGCTTTCTCTTCCTCGGGAAGGAGCTTGATCTTGAGGGCGCGGACGATCGCCTTTGAAATCTCATCCTGAATTTCGAAGATGTCCTCGAGCTCGCGGTCGTAGCGCTCTGCCCAGACATGATCGCCGCTCTCGCCATCGATCAGCTGCGCGTTGATGCGAACCCGCCCGCCGGCTTTGCGGACGCTGCCTTCGAGGACGTGGCTGACGCCGAGCTTGGCGGCGATCTCGCAGATGTCGACCGATCGGCCCTTGAATGTGAAGGCCGTGTTGCGTGCAACCACCCCCAGCGCCGAGATCTTGGATAGGTCGGTGGTGATGTCCTCGCTGATGCCGTCGCTGAAATATTCCTGCTCGGCATCGCCGCTCATGTTGGCGAAGGGGAGCACGCAGACGCAAACCTGGCGGCGGCGCGCGCGAGCCTCCGGGGGCGCTTCCTTCACGGTCGGCGCCAGGGCTTCGACGCTGGCGACCAGCTTGCGCCAGCCCGGGGAGTCGGCTTGCCCATCCCAACCATTGAGGTCGGCGCACTGGATTTGGTTGAACGGCAGCGGTGGAATGCCGCCGTCGAGAGTCGCCTGGATAAGCGTGCCAAGATGGCGCGCGGTGTCGGCTTCGGCGCGAACCCATTCGGACTTCGCCGCCTCGGCCGACCACAACACCACGACGGCGTCGGCAGCCCGCAGACGTTCCTCGATGACCTCGACATAGGCGCGATGCGCGGGAAGTTCGTCGTCGCGCCAAACGCGATGACCGGCGGCGCGCAGCGCCTCCGCCACGCGTACAGCTCGCGGCTCTTCCGAGCGCGCGTAGGAGATGAAGATCTCCGCCATGCCCCAGCCCTGGATATCAGGAGTTAAACCGCGAGTCGAAGGACTTGCTGGCAGCCCCGTGCACCCGGCCTATTCGGCGGTGGTCGGGTCGATCATCGTCCGGACCTGCGAGATCTTGTTCGCCGGGAATCCACCGCGCTGCGCATGCTCGCGGATCATTTCCTCGTTGGGCGCGCGGTAGATGCAGTAGATCTTGTTGTCGGTGACATAGCTGTGCACCCACTGGATTTGCGGGCCGAGATCATTGAGCACCGAGCACGACGTCTGCGACGCCATCTTCAAGTCCTCGCTCTCGAGCTGTCCGGCGCCGGGCATTTCCCGTTCGATTACATACTGGGGCATTACGACGTCTCCCTTACAACCGTGCAAGAAGGCGGCATACCATCAGCGCGCCGGGATGTGCAGCCGCCGTTCGTTAAGGATCTGGTGCCGGATGCAGGAGTCGAACCCGCGACCTTCGGTTTACAAAACCGCTGCTCTACCAACTGAGCTAATCCGGCCCGCGGCGCCGTTTGCGTCATAGCACGCCGAAGGTCCAGCCTTCGCTCCGCGCGATCGCGGGCGTCAGGCCTTCGGGTTCGAAGGCGCGCGGCTCGTCAGCCGCGAGCTGGCGCATGCCGGCGGCGGTGACCAGCGCGTCGGTCTGATGGTCGTTGGGCTCGAAGCGCAGGCGCGCAGGAGGGCTGGCGAGACCTTCGAGCGCAAGGTTGAGGCTGGTGCGATTGCGCAGCTTGGTCCCCGACATTCCGGCGCGGCGGAGGTAGATTCGCGTGTAAATTTCGACGATTGCGCTGCCGTTGGCGGGCAATAGGTCCATGGGCCAGATCGGCACCTTGCCGTCGAGGCGGCGGAGCAGGCGCATGCCCGAAAAGCTCGCCTTCGCCACCTGCGCGGCGCCGATCGCATCATAGGCGCTCGCGGTCTTGCGGCCGCCCTGCGCGTTCAGCCGCGCGTCGCACTGGCGGAAGCGGACGAAGTCGGCCTTCACGCCGTCGGCGATGCCGAAATAGAAATGCCTGCGGTGAGCAATTTCGAGGAAGCTCGCGGCGCCGAGGTCGTCGTCGTCGCACTGGGCGTCGACATAGGCCCAGAATTCGCGGGCCGTGGTCGGCAAGCCGGGCTCGCCGAGCAGATACTCGCCCCGCTCGACGATCGGCGGCGCGAAGCTGAAGTCGAAGCCGAACAGGGTCGGCTCGCTGGCCGCACGTTTGAGCAGCCAGGCGGCGACTTCTTCGCGCGACCAGACGTGGTCCGGACGAACCAGGCGCGGCGCGGCCTCCCCGCGCGCCTCGGCAATGGCGATGCCCTTGTGGCGCCTGCCCTTGGCGCCGGACCAATCGATCGCGACGAAGCTGCGAAAGCGGGTCACTTCTTCTTGCGCGGGCGTGGCCTCGGCTTGGCGGCCGTCCAGTCGCGCGAGCGCTCGATCAATTCGCGTAAGCGTTCCTCGTCGGCGCCGTCGTAACGGACGAGCACGCTCTCCCAGCCGACATAATGCGGCGTCTGCCAGAACGTGTCGGGATCGGTTTCCTTGAGGATCTCGATCGTGTCCAGGTCCATTGCAATGCCAAATGACGTGCCCGCCTCATGGCCCGGATAGAGAAAGGCGCGCCCGTTCGAGGTGACCTTGACCGCCGGCTTGCCGTAGCTCGTGCCGAGCTCGGTCTCCGGAAGCGACAGCGCGAAGGCGACCGCTTCGTCCCAGATCACGGCGCTAGACCAGCGGCGGCTGGCTGTCGTCGGGGTCGCTCGTTCGCGGGATGCGGCGCGGCGGAGGGGGTGGAGCCGGTGGGCCGAGGTCGGCCCAGCGCTCGAGGATGTGCGCGGCCGCATCGCGTCCGCCGAGCCCGAAGGCAATCGCGGTGGCAACCGCGGCCGCGCCGAGGATCAACCCGAACGCCATCATCACGATCTGGTCGGCAAGGCCCATGAAGGTCAGGCCGATTGCGGTGAACAAGGCGATGATCGCATAACGGACGATGGTCTGCGCGAAGCCGCCCTCGCCCGTCCCGCTGCCGACTAGGTTGGCGATGATCCGCGCGAGGAAGATACCGACGACGATGATCAAAGTGCCGAAGATCACCTTGCCCCCAAGTTCGGTAACCTGCGCCAGGAAAATGGCGATGGTGCCGCCGCCCAGTTGCTGGGCGGCCTCGATCGACGCGGCGAGGATGACCGCGATCATGGCGACGTTGGCGACGATCCGCGACGGCGTGGCGGTCCCCGGGAGAACGCCGGTCGAGCGGAGCGCGTCGTCGAACCCGGTCGGCGGCAGGATCGCTTCGATGATCGTCTTCAGGAAGCGGGCGGCGATGAATGCGATCCCGATCCAGGCGGCCGCGGCCAGCAAGCGCGGGATCGCGGCGAGGATCTGGTTCAGCATATCGGTGGCCGGACCGGAGATCGCTTCGATGCCGAGTACCTGAATCGCGCCGATGGCGATCGGGATGATGATCAATGCGTAGAAGAGGACGCCGAGCGCGCGGGCAATGCTGGCGCGGGTGGCGCCTGGGACCGCGCCGGGCGGAACGGCGGACGGATCGGCGCGAACGGTGCCGGCGCTATCGCCGATGCCGATGCGCGCCAGCAGCCCGTCGACATTGACCGCAATCAGGGTCGTTTCGGTCAGCTGCCTGACGATTTTCGCCAGGATCAGCCCGACGAAGAAGATCAGCCCCGCGCCGATCAGCCGAGGCAGGAACGCGAAAATGTCGGTCACCAGCTCGTTGATCGGAGCCAGCACCTGCGGAAAGCCGAGGAACTGCAGCGCGGCCATGATGCCGACCAGCCAGATGATCAGCTTGGCGATGGTGCCGAGCTGGTGCCCGACGGTTTCCTTGGGGCCCCCGGTCACGTGCCGGCGCAGCGCCGGGGTGCGATCGATCGCTTTCTGGAGGATCCATTTGACGGCGCGCGCGACCGCCCAGGTCGCGATCAGGATGAGAATCGCGATGATGACCTTTGGTCCCCACAGCATCAGCTGGGCCTGCCAATAAGCGCTGGTGTCGTACATTTCGGCTGCTCCCTGTTCCCGGACGCTCCCTGAACGGCTCGGTTTAGCTTTGTTTCCCGGAGTCGCCGAGCTGTAACCGAGCCGTCCACCAACATGAAATTCTGATCGTTACCTGAGGCCCTCCACCACCACAGGAGTCGCGAGTCATGTCCACCGGACCCAGCACAACGACGGATCCCTTCCTGCTCCCGAGCGAGCCCAACGTCCATTTCACCTCGATCGTGACGAGCGGCGATCCGCTGCCGGGCGATGGCGTATTCGGCGGCATCCCGGACGGCATCGGCGCGTTCGACAATGGCGACGGGACCATCACCGTGCTCGTCAATCATGAGCTTTCGTCAGGTGGGATCGTTCGCGACCATGGATCGAATGGCGCCTACATCGACATCCTGACGATCGACAAAGCGACGCTCCAGGTCGTCAGCGCCGACGACGCGATCCAGACGGTTCACTTGTGGAACGACGCGACCGACAGCTACGTCGTCGGAACCACCGCGTTCAGCCGCTTCTGCTCGGGCGACCTCCCGGCCACCAGCGCGCTCTACAACAGCGCCACGGGCGACGGGACGCAGGTCCACATCTACCTGACCGGCGAAGAGAACGGCACCGAAGGCCGCGCCACCGCGACCATCGCCAGCGGCGCCAATGCCGGCAACACCTACGAGCTTCCGGCGCTCGGCAATCTGGCGTTCGAGAATGTCGTCGCCAATCCCAGCGAGCAGGAAAAAACGATCGTCGCGCTGACCGACGACGGCCAGAACGGCCAAGTCTATATCTATGTCGGCGACAAGCAGGCGACCGGCACCGAGATCGAGCAGGCCGGCCTGACGCATGGCGCTTTTTACGGGATCAAGGTCAGCGGAGTTGTCGACGAGACCAACGGCGCGGGCGCGAACGGCAACTTCACGCTGCAGGAGATCGGGCCGGGCGGCGACGTCAGCAATATGACGGGCCTTCAGATCGACGCCGAGAGCGAAGCCGAGCAGGTCACCAGCTTCCTTCGGCCGGAGGATTTCGCCTGGGACCCCGATCATCCCAACGTCGCTTATTTCAACACGACCAACAGCTTCGACGGCGTATCGCGAATCTACCAGCTGACGTTCACCGACATCAATCATCCGGAGCTTGGCGGAACGATCCAGGCGGTGGTCGAAAGCGACGATTACGGCGCGCACATGTTCGACAATCTGACCGTCGCCGACGGCAAGATCGTGGTCAATGAAGACCCCGGCAACAACGCTTACGTCGCTCGGGTATGGGAATATGACATTGCGAGCGGAAGCTTCTCACAGGTCGCAACCTTCGATCCTGACGAGTTCGCTGCGGGTGGAAGCCACTTCATCACGCAGGATGAGGAAAGCTCCGGCGTGCTCGACGTCACGGACCTGCTCGGCGATTCGGACACCCACGCTTATCTGCTCGACGCGCAGGTTCATAAGGCGACCGGCGATCCCGCGACCGTTGAGCAAGGGCAGCTGATGGTGATGTATGTCGACGACCCGTTCCTGGTCGGCGGCAACCGCGGCGATCAGCTGTTCGGAAGCTCCGCCAACGAAACGCTGCGCGGGAACAACGGCGATGATTCCGCGCGCGCCGGATCGGGCAACGATGCGCTGTACGGCGGCAACGGCAATGACGCGCTCGGCGGCGATGCCGGCAACGACCAGCTGTTCGGCGAGCGCGGCGACGACCGGCTTTACGGCGGCACCGGGGACGATGCGCTGAGCGGCGGGCAGGGGTCGGACCTGTTCATCTTCGACAACCGGTGGGCCAGCGGCAACGACACGATCACCGATTTCGGCAAGGGCGACATGCTGTTGACCACCGTCGCCCTTTCAGACCCCGATCATGACGGCGTTATCCCGGTCGGGGCGAGCCTCGCCCTGTTCGCGGGAAGCTCGGTCGACATCAATGACGAAGCCAAAGACGTCACCTCGCTGAAGGCCGCCGGAACGGTCGTGATCGATGGCACCGCTTATTATGCCTATACGGCGGGCAGCTCGGGCGGCGGTAATCCCCACGCACAGGATTTCGGTGATCTGCAGACGCTCTTCGCGCAGCACCTCCACGGCTTCGCCGACGCGCTCGTGTAAATCGGTGAGGGACGGCGAATTCGCCGTCCCTTACTCGTCTCGCTGCAGCTCCTTGCGCCGCTCGTTCCAATATTCGAGGCGCTCCTTGACCTTGGCCTCGAAGCCGCGGTCGGTTGGCTCGTAGAAGGCCTGGGCCTCCATTTCCTCGGGCCAGTAATCCTGTCCCGAAAAGGCCTCGTCGGCGGAATGGTCATAGGCGTAGCCCTTGCCGTAGCCGACGGTCTTCATGAGCTTGGTTGGCGCGTTGAGGATGTGCATCGGCGGCATCAGCGAACCGGTTTCCTTGGCGCTTCGCCACGCCGCCTTTTGCGCCATGTAGGTCGCGTTCGATTTGGGCGCGGTGGCGAGATAAAGACAGGCTTGGACGATGCCGATCTCGCCTTCGGGGGAACCCAAGAAGTCGTACATCTCCTTGGCGGCGAGGCACTGGAGCAGCGCATTGGGATCGGCCATGCCGATGTCCTCGACCGCGGCGCGGGTTAGCCGGCGGAGCAGGTACAGCGGCTCCTCGCCGGCGACGAGCATGCGCGCCAGATAATAAAGCGCGGCCTGCGGGTCCGACCCGCGGATCGTCTTATGAAGCGCCGAGATGAGGTTGTAGTGGCCCTCGCGGTCTTTGTCGTAGACCGGCACGCGGCGATGGAGCAAATCGCTGAGCTCGGCCAGCCCAAGTGGTTCGCCGATCTCGATCGAGAACAGCGTCTCGACCTGGTTCAGGAGGAAGCGGCCGTCACCGTCGGCGCTCGCGATCAGTGCCTCACGGGCCTCGGTTGTGACAGGGAGTGGGCGGCCCTCGATCGCCTCCGCGCGGCGCATCAGTTCTTCGAGCGCGCGATGATCGAGGCGCCTCAGGATCAGAACCTGACAGCGCGAGAGGAGCGCCGCATTGAGCTCGAAACTCGGATTCTCGGTGGTCGCGCCGACCAGGGTGACCGTGCCGTCCTCGACGTAGGGCAGGAAGCCGTCCTGCTGCGAGCGATTGAAGCGGTGCACCTCGTCGACGAACAGCAAGGTCTGCTGACCGGCTTTGGCCATTTGCCTGGCCTCGGCGAAAATCTTCTTGAGGTCGGCAACGCCCGAGAACACCGCGGAGATGGCGACGAAGCGCAGTCCGACCGCATCGGCGAGCAGCCGCGCGATGCTGGTCTTGCCGGTTCCGGGCGGCCCCCACAGGATCATCGAGGAGAGGCGCCCGGCCGCGACCATGCGCCCGATCGCGCCGTCGGGGCCGGTCAGATGCTCCTGGCCGACGATCTCGTCGAGCGAGGTCGGGCGCAGGCGATCGGCGAGCGGCGCATTCGCCGCAGGCAGCTCTGCCGGGCGGGCCGGGGCGTCCTGGTCTGCGAACAGGTCTGGCATGTCAGAGAAACATAGGGCGAACGAAAAAAATTGCACCTCTCCGGCTTGTCGATGATCTTACTGAGATATATCTTAGATGCATCTTGGACGCACATCACAGGAGAAAATTCATGCGTTATCGACATGGGTGCGGCCCGCGCGGGCATATCGAGATCGACCTTCCCGACGCGGTGATGGCAATGCGCGGCGGGCGCGGCTGGGGTGGGCAATGGGGTCCCTTCCACTTCGACTTCGGCGACGGTCCAGAGGGACGCGGGCGCCCCGGTCGGCGCAGTCGCCGAATGTTCGAGAGCGGCGAACTACGGCTCGTGCTGTTGAAGCTCATCGCCGATTCTCCACGCCATGGCTACGACTGCATCCGGCAAATCGACGAGCTGACCGGCGGCGAATATGCACCCAGTCCTGGCGTTATCTACCCAACGTTGAACCTGCTTACCGACGAAGGTCTGATCGAGCAGCTGGACCGTCCCGGCGTGCGCCTCGCCTATGCGGCGACCGACGCCGGGCGAGCGCATCTCGAAGAGCGTTCCGACGAGGTTGAGGCCTTATTTCAGCGCCTTCAAGATTTGAAGCCGAGCGACGAGCACGCAACCGGTCCGGCGATCGGCCGCGCGGTCAAGAATCTGATGACCGCGCTGAGCCATCGCATCGGCCGCGACGGGCTCGACGAGGAGCTGCTGCACGAGATCGCCGCCATTCTCGACGAATCCGCGCAGCGGATCGAGCGGGTCAAATAACGCCTAGCGGCCGGCGATCCGGTCGAGCCGTTTCCGCTTGTGGATCGCGTGCATGTAGACGCGGACCACGGCGGAGTTGATCGAATCCCAGTCCATGGTCTGCGCCACGGCGAGCCCGGCCTCGCCGTGGCGGTGTCGCAGGTCCGGATCGGCCGCATAGGCGGCGAGCGCGTCGGCGAACTCTTCCGGCGCCGCGCCCTCGACCAGGGTGCCGGTCGTCCGGTGGCGGACCAGATTGTTGTTGCCGGTCGCCTCTGCCGCGATCACCGGCAGCGCACAGGCCATGGCCTCGAGCGTGACATTGCCGAATGCCTCGGTCACCGAGGGGTTCATCAGCACGTCGGCGCTGGCCAGCCCGCGAGCGAGATCGCTGCCGGTCAGCTGGCCGGTGAAAATGGCGTCGGGCAGCTGTTGCTCGAACCAGGTGCGCGCCGGGCCGTCGCCAATCACCACGACGCGGTGCCGGATGCCGCGGTCGATCAACGCGAGGATCGCGTCGGCGAAGACGTCGAGGCCCTTTTCCATCACCAGCCGGCCAAGAAAGGCGACGACCATCTCGCCATCGGGGATGCCGAGCGAGCGGCGCCAGGCCATGTCGCGGCGCTCGGGGTTGAACTGCTCGCGGTCGACCCCGCGCGCCCAGATCGCAATGTCGCGGTTCATGCGCTGGGCGCGGAGGATCGACGCAGTCGATTCGGCCGGCGCCATCACCACCTCGCAGCGATGATAGAGCCGGCGCATGATGTTGCGGGCGAGCGGCTCGAGGAACTGCAGCCCGTAGTAAGCGCAATAGGTGTCGAAGCGCGTGTGGACCGAGGCGACCACGGCGATCTTGTTGCGCCGCGCCCAGGTCACCGCCCGGTGACCGACGATGTCCGGGCTGGAGATGTGAACGACGTTGGGGTTGAACTCGGCGAGGTCGCGCTTGACTCGCGCCGTCAGCGCCACTGGAAAGCGATATTCGGAACGACCCGGGATCGGCACCGCGGGCACGCTGACCAGGTCGCCGGTGGCCGGGAATGCCGGCTCCGCCACCGTCGGCGAATAGACCCGCACGTTCACGCCCTGAAGGAGCAGGTAGCCGACGAGCCGGTTGAGGCCCTGGTTGGCCCCGTCGCGGACATAATTGTAATTGCCCGAGAAGAGGGCGATCCGGAGGTCGCTCGGTTGCACGGGGGCGATGTAGGAGTTTCTGGGTGAGCGTCAAAGCCGGATTGCCGCCGATCGTCCGCTCCGACGCGCGGCTGTTCGTGCTCGGCAGCCTGCCCGGCGACGCCTCGCTCGCCGCGCGGCAATATTATGCGCATCCGACCAATCAGTTCTGGCGCCTGCTCGGTGGCGCGATCGGCGAAGCGCTGCACGATCTCCCTTATGACGCCAGGCTCGCGCGGCTGGCCGAGCGGCGCGTCGGGCTGTGGGACGTCATCGCCTCGGCGACCAGGCGCGGCAGCCTCGACCAGGCGATCCGCCTCGCCGAGCATAACCAGGTCGAGCATCTGCTTCACGATTATCCCGAGCTGCGCGCGATTGCCTTCAACGGCACGACCGCGGCCGCAGTCGGCCGGCGACTGATCGGCGACCCCGGCCGCGCAATCGCATTGATCGACCTGCCGTCTTCGAGCGCGGCCAACACCACCCCGCTGGCCGACAAGGCGGCGAAATGGGCCCGGCTCGGCGCGTTCGCGGGACCCGCCGAGTGATGACTTGCGCGAGACGCAGAGTCCGCCATGATCGAGGGCATGATGACGACCGACGAGATTGAAGAGGAGGAGGATCCCGACAAGCGCCTGTCGATGGTCGACGAGGCGCTGGTCGCGGGCACCATCGCCAACACCAACGGGCTGCTGGTCATCCTCGCCAAGCTGGTGTCCAAGGGTGTGTTCGACCGTGCCGACCTGCAGGCCTTTTCCGACAGCTATTCGAAGCCGCTCGACCATGTCGGAATGCGCGAGAACGAGCTGGTCACCCAGATGCAGGACCAGATGGAATCGACCCTCGCCGAGCTGATGCGCTACCTCAGCGAGCGCGAACGCGAAGGATAAGCGGGTCTCGATTGACTAGGCCGCGATGAGCCCACATATGGCCGCCTCGCTGCAGCGCTGGCCCCTTCGTCTAGCGGTCTAGGACGTCGCCCTCTCACGGCGAAAACACGGGTTCGAGTCCCGTAGGGGTCACCAGCAATTTCAATAGCTTAACGGCAGATAAAAGACCCGTGCGAGCCGTTTCCCAAAAATTTCCCAAATAAGCGGCATTGGATTTTGTCGGACAAGCGGGGATGAAATCGCGCTTCTTCGCGCTGTGCGGCAGATTGCATGCCGGCCCCCGGCCGGCTCCCCGGTCTGCTGCTGGCCGCTGATCCGCCTTGACTGACCGGTCTGTGCTTGCTGTTGCCGCATTCTGCAGTAAGCTTTGAGGGCGCCGGAACGAAGGCGCCGAGGCGTGAGAACCTCGACTTGGAGAGCCGCCGAACGCAATTTCCCACCCGGGCCGGGTGGCCGCCGCGCATGTCCAGGCCGCTTGCGGCTAAAGGTGGCGGCGCATGTTTCCAAGCGATGGGCCGCGAATGGATGCGCGACGACACCGAAGACGAGCTTCGGCCGGATCCCGTTCTTGTTGCAGATGGCATGCACTGCCAGCGCACGCACCAGGCACCGGTCCTGGGCGCGCGCAAAATACAAAGCCCTGCGCGCAGCTCCGGCAATGGCGCGAAGCAGGCGGTCCCGATCGCGCGCGTTCGGGGGGTTGCCATTCATTCGGGCGCGCCCTGCCGATTCGAGCACCTCGAGAAAAGTCCGTGTGCGGAGTCGCCGGGCTGCGCGCGTTTCGGACAGGAGCGCCCGGAACAGGGGGAGCAGGCCGGGGCGGGGCGAGGGCCCGCTCAGCCAGTCGCAGGTCGGCGGCTCGATGACCGGGGGCGGCCGGATCGCCCCGGATGCGCAATCCTCGATGAGGACCCGCCGCGCAGTGAGCGCCTGAAGGCGCTCGGCGTCACCTTGTTCGATATTGCCGAGGCCAAGCGCAGGAAGGCCGCGTTGCCGGCTGCTGGAAGGCAGAAATAACGGTCCGCTTCAATGTCGAGAAAGACGGCTCGGCCGGCGCAATCGCACCAGTGAACATACTGTCGCAGCTGGAGCGGCATCACCCGAAATCAGCAGTCGCGCGCCCGCGGCTAAACGGGCGCGCGCTGCATCATTCACTCGTCGTTGAGGCCGGCGACGGGGATGAGGCCGCCCTTGCGGTCGTCCGAGCCGAACGGGGTGCCCTTGGTGTCGACGCTCGCGGCGCCGAGATCGATGAGCTCGTCATGATGTTCACGGTTCATGGTCGATTCTCCTTGTGTTGGCGTCATGGCCACGACCGGAGAAGGAATAGAGCGCTGCCTGAATTATTCGAAAACAATAGGGCGGGTGTTCGGCGATTGTTTGCCAAACAGTTTTGACCGTGGCGCAGGCGGCGCTGGCTGCAGCTATGCGGAGGAGGTGCCGCTCCAGGGCGCCCGCGCCGGCATCGGCGCTCGTGTCCTCACGGCGACAGCCGAATGCGAGCGCGTGCCTAGGAGCACGCGCTCGCGGGTGGGCTTCAGTGCGGCTCAATCAAGCGTCAGGCCGCCCTCGTTCGTCATCAGTGAGGCCCGATGATCGTCGATCCCCCACGGGCCGCCCTTCGTCTCGGCGCTGGCGGTCCCAAGATCGATCAACTCATCATGTTCATGCTTACGGTTCATGGCTTTTTCTCCTCTTCGTCACGTCGTGGCCATGACCGCGGCAGCTTAGGCCGGGCGCGCGGCGATACCGAGGATATAGTTCGAATATCTGGACATTATTGCTCGGCGCGATCCACTCGTCGGACCGCCGCGATGATTCGGCGATTGGCGCCGTAGCGCGGCGCAAACATGGTTTCCCCAAAACTAATCTTGACCCCGAGACTCGCGCTGCATTAGCCGAGCGTCTGGGGACCTGGTCGAGCGCGTACAAAATCGGTCAAAAAAACGGAGTGTGCGCCATCACCGACAAAGATTCCGGGCCATCGAAACCGTCCCCGCCGCATGGCGCCAAGAAGGACATTTCCGTTGAAGCTGACGAGTTCGGCCTCGAACGCGAATTGAATCAGCTCGCGCGCGACATTTTGCAGTCAAGGCGGCAGCGCAACGGCGAGTTCGGGAACCGCCTGTTTAGCGAACCCGCTTGGGACATGCTCCTGGCGCTTTATGTCCGCGAAAACGCGGGAGTGGCGGCCACCGGCGCCGATCTGATCTCGGCATCCGGCGCGGCGCGATCGACGGCGGGACGATGGATTTCGCATCTCGAAAAGGAGTCGCTCGTTCGGCGGCGGCGGCATCCCCGCGATTCCGCGACGGATTTCATCGAACTGACCGACCTCGGACGCGAATCGCTCGAGCGTTACCTCGCCACCATTCAGTCCGAGCTTCGATAAGGAGCCGCTATTCCGAGATTTCCGTCGAGGGCTCGGTTCGGGGCGGCGAAACATCGAGACCGTCCTGGGGCAGCATGTCCCTCAAACGGCAGATAGCGAGGTCGAGGTGCGCCCCAACGTCCGCCGAGCAATCGGCCTCGTCGAGCAGCCGCAACGCATCTTCCATCGAGCTCAAAGCGTCGTGCAGCTTCTGTTGCCGCGATGCAAAGGATCCTGATTCCACGTCCTGCTCCGAGCCAATCATCGCTTCGGGGCGCCTGTGTAACGAAAAATCTTCGACCGTCCACCTCGTTTGCCCGGGCGTGCCGGCGAGGCACAGCCCGCCACGGAGGAATGTTTCCGGGCGCTGAACGCTCTATCTTCGCGGGTCCGTCGCGTCGTGACTGGACATTCGTTCGGGCGAAGGATGCAGGAGAAGTGCCAACACTTCACACCGCCGCCCTCCTTTCGATTTGGAAGGCACCGCCCAATTCGCCGAGGCATGGCCTGCGCCACGGCATGGGGTCATGACGCGACGAGCGGTTGTTCAGCGCTTGTTCGCTGTTCAACCAAAATGATCCGGAACGGCTGAGATTGGCCCGCGCCGACCTTGCAATTGAAGGCGCAATTCTGCAGCAAAAGCAAGTCAGCTGCCGAATCGGTCGGGGACGGGTGCTGCTCGGTGCACCCGTCTCCCGCAGCGAAGCCAGGCATTTGGGCGGTGACAACATCCCCGCGGGCGCGTACACCGCTCCACGCCGAATCTTGAACATCGCCAGGTGGCGGAACGATTCGTGCGTCTTCCAAAGATCAGTTCGAGCCCCGCCGAACCTGGGCGCGCGCCTTGACCTCCGGAGCAGCCAAGCGCGGCCGAGCCGAGGCGTGGATTTCAGCCTTGCTGACCGTTTCGGCGCGCGAAGCGATGGCTCTCGTCGATTCGCCGTCGCTTCGGGCCGGAGGGCCGGCTCAGGCGAACCAGGCTTGCGGAGGGACGGACGCGGCAGAAACGCACCCGTTCACGAATTGCGCCGCCAGGGAATTGTGGATTCGGGCGCAGCGGGCGCGATTCTTCGATCCCGCTCTCTTTGGTGACGCCGCCTGGAACATCCTACTCGCTTTATACGTGCTCGGAACCCATCGATCGCGTGTTTCGAGCACACGTTTCACGAAGATCTTCGGCATTCCACGATCGACCGCGTTGAGATGGCTGAACGATCTTCAGGATCGCGGCCTGGTCGCGCGGGCGGCATCGCCGGCCGGCTCAAGCATGCATTTTGTCAGGCTCACCGGCAAGGCGCGCCGCTCCCTCGACAGCTATTTCGCACACGTCCGCGCCCCGGGGTCCTGATGCGCTCGGGCAGCGCACTCAGATTGCGCCCCCGGATACCGAAATCGCGTTGAAATAGGATTCCATCTTCGCGCTCGCGGTCGGCGACAGCGCGACCCAGAACCGTCTGCCGTCCAGCGGGTCGCCCTCACGCGTCAGAAAGCCCAAATGCTCGAGCTTGTCGATCCAGCGCAACGCGGTCGTGGCCGGGACCGCCGATGCAATGCACAAGGCCGATGTGGAAACCGAATGCTGCCGGAGCTCGGCACGGTACAGCGCGAGAAGGATATCCCACGCGGGGTCGGCGAACAGCTCCCGGCTGATGATCTCTTCGCGCGCCCGGCGGGCCTCGATGATCCGCTGGACGTTTGGCCGGGCGTGCGCCGACCTGACCCACATTGCGCCGCGCTCGGCCTCCAGTTTGCTTTTCAGGGCCCGCAGCTCCTCTTGGAGCCGGGCGATCTCCTGTTCCGTCTTTTCAGGCCTTTGGACTGCCGCGTAATTCATCGAGGTTGCTCCTTCGCGTTTGCCCCGACCTTGCATCTATTTATCGTCCAAACCATCAACGATCTATCCAGTCTGGATGAAGTTGGCCGCGACAAGCGCGGGTCCGCAGCGGTTTGACGACCAGGAGCGCGGCCATGTCGAAGCGGGGCCTGGTCCCGACGAGCCCGCCTGCGCGAAGGCCCACCCGTGGAGGCCGCCGATCCCCATCCGGAATGGACGCAATTCGATCCGGGATGAAAGGAA
This sequence comes from Sphingomonas sp. URHD0057, assembly GCF_000620665.1. GTDB lineage: Bacteria > Pseudomonadota > Alphaproteobacteria > Sphingomonadales > Sphingomonadaceae > Sphingomicrobium. Next base: position 187,466 of record NZ_JIAU01000007.1, read on the forward strand.
TCGTTAACCATTTCGGCCGACATTGCACCTGCTCGGCTAACGCTTTGCGGGACATTGCAAAATGTATCATTCCTCGACTTCAATCGCAGGCCAGCTCCTGCTCTGCGATCCGTCGCAGATTGGATTTGCGGCGGATGCAGTAGCGGGCGCCCGAAACGAAACCGGAGGGTCTGCCCGGGTTGCCCGGCCCCGGCTGTGCGACGCGACGAGCAGCAAGGTCATCCGCTCGATCATCAAGGCGAGGGCCGTGCGAAGCGAGTTCTTCGGTGCCGAGCTCTTTGCCGATCCCGCCTGGGACATGCTTCTCGAACTCTATGCTTTGGCTTGCGAGACGAGGCGCGTGTCGGTCTCCAAGTTGAGCCTCGCGGCCGGGGTTCCGACGACGACGGCACTGCGCTGGATCGAGAAGCTCGAAGCCGAAGGCCTGGTGGTGCGCGCCAACGATCCGCTGGACGCGCGCCGCGTGTGGGTCGCGCTGTCTAACGCCGGCCATTCCGCCATGCAGGCCTTTGTCGAGGAGGTCACAGGCCGAGACGCCGGACGTTGAACCTTTGCCCCGGCGCTTCAGTCAGGGGCGATGACAAGAAGCAGGGCGCCGGCGGCAGGTCGCCTGCCCGATAAGATCGCCGGCCGAACGACCAGTTGCCCGGCCGAGCTGCAGCCGCCTGAAGAAGCTGGTGCAAGGCCGGTCACCAAAGCTCCCGGCATGAGCGTCAGCGGCGCGGCCCGTCCCGATGCGGTGGCGGGCGCGGCCCATTCCACCTGGTAGGGAAATCGACCCTCTGCCGAGCCAGGCGCGCCGTCGGCCGCGTCCGAAACGTCTACCGACCTGATGCTGTACGTTCCGACGCCCCGCGTTGCGGAAACGCAAAGGTACTGTTCCGTATGGCCCGATTGGCCGCCCGCGACGTCAACCGGTGCGCTTCGGTGGACCTGCACGTTTGGCGCCACGCTCACCTTGATCTCAACCGTCGCGCGTGACGTCGGCCCGATTGCCCCATTCACCGTCGCCTGGGCCTGAATTGCCGATGAAAGCGGTATCAGGATCAGAAGCTTTGCCAGAGGAGCGAAGAATCTGGGCGAACAACGGGGCGTCATAGATCCTCCAGCGGTTTCGCGGCTGCCGTGAGCGGTCGGGGGAACGCCGGCGGTCTTTCCGCTTGCGGAACCAATTGACCAAAGCGCTTGGCCGCCGGGAGGTTCCCCGTAAGGCGCCGGTAAACGGTGAGCGGCTTGCTCATTCGTGCTCGACCAGGCGCAGGCGGGTCAGCGAGCCGTCCGCTTCGCGCACCAGAATCTCGCGCTTGTGGGCGCTTCCCTCCTTCCATTCGCGCGAGGCTGGCTCGCCCCGAATCACGCGGCCCCTTGCGGTGGCCTGGGCGACAGCAGGCAGCCGCGGCAGGGGCGGGGCGCTGGCTACAACGAACAGAACGAACAGCATCCGCCATGACTGCGCTGGCTTGGGCTAACCGAAGACTGACGTTCGATCCGCATCGGACGATGTTCGGCACAGGCGAGGGCCGCGCTCGCTCGCGCGGAAGGCATTGCGCCGGGAAGAATGAATCCGATTCGGATCAGGCGCTCGGCAAGCTTTAGCCCGGACTGGCATATTCAGGGGCGTCTTCGGGCGCCCTGGAGCCGGTCGATTCCTGACTCTCTCGTCTCGGTAACCAGAATCCTTGAACGGCCAAGCGTTGACCGGATGTTAACCCTGCCAGCGATAAACCTCCATTTCGGATCGGATTATCCGTTCCAAGTGGGGAATTGGACGATGAACTCATCTTTTCGAGCAGTCGCGGTCTGCGCCTGCATGCTCGCGCTTGCCGGCGCATCGGCCGCTGAAGCGGCGACGCAGGGCAGCCTCGGCTCGACCTCGACCGGGACCGTGCAGGTCAGCGTCTCGGTGCCGAACCGGGTCCAGCTGTCGGGGCTCACCGATGTCGCCTTCACCAATCAGGATCCGAGCGTTGCGGCGCTCAATGCGCAGAATGTCTGCGTGTGGAGCAATACGGCCACGCGCGGCTACAATATCGACGCGACCGGCAGCGGCGCGGCCGGCGCCTTCACGCTTGCCAGCGGCGCGCTCACGGTTCCTTATTCGGTCCAGTGGGCGGCAAGTTCCGGAGCGGTATCGGGAACGGCGCTGACGTCGGGAACGGCCCTGGCTGGCCTCACCTCGACCGCGACCAACGCCGGTTGCGGCGCCGGACTGGCGAGCACGGCAAGCCTGATCGTCGGGATCGCGGCGGCCAACCTGCAGTCCATGCAGGCCGCGACGAGCTATACCGGCACGCTGACGCTTCTCGTCGCACCGGAATAAGGTGCGGTCGATGGGGCGAGGTCGACCAGCAGGCTCCGGCGGCTCGGTCGGACCGGCCCAAGCGCATCGTCGCCGCGTCGCGATCAGCCGGGCAGCGCTGCGGACGGTGGGCGCCTGCAGCGCGCTTTCGATCCTCTTCGCCGCGCCTGCACTCGCGGCGAGCAACAATGTCCGGATCACCAACCTTGGCGACATCGCCTTTGGGACCGTCGCCAATCTTTCCGCCGACGCCGTCCAAAGCGAGAGCCTGTGCGTTTATGCCAATACGGCGACCAACGGGTACAATGTCCGGGCGATCGGCTCCGGTTCGGGCGGCGCGTTTGCCTTGAGCGCGGGGTCCGGGAGCCTGCCGTTCGACGTTCAATGGAGCGCGACGGCCGGCCAGGGCAATGGCGTCCAGCTGTCCCCCAATGTGGCGCTCAGCGGGCAGGTGACCTCGGCCACCCAGCAGACCTGCAACGCCGGGCCCGCGACCAGCGCCAGTCTGATCGTGATCCTTCGAACCGCCGCCTTGTCGAGCGCGCCGGCCGGCTCCTACAATGGTTCCCTGACCCTCGTCATCGGCGCCGAATGAGCGCGCCGGCGAGATGCCACGCACCGTTGCCTGCATCGCTGCGCTCGGCGGCAGCCTCCTCGCGAACCAGCAAGCACAGGCGGCCACCGCTGCCGCCATTCATTCGACCAGCGCGCCGTCGGGCTTCGACGAGCTGGAGCGCCCGCGCCAGATCCTGGCCGATATTTATTTCGGCGACCGGAAGGTCGGCGAAGCCATGGTCCTGGCGACGCCGGGCACGGTGCGCTTTCTCGAGCCGGCCAAGCTCCTTACGCTGCTCCCCGATGCCCTCGACCCGCACGCGCTTATGGCGGCGCTATCGGCCGACCTCCCGAGCCATCCCGATCTCGTGTGCTCGCCCGGCAATGGGGCGGGCTGCGGCCAGCTTTCGCCGGCAACCGTCGGGGTCATCTTCGACGAGAGCCGGTTTCGGGCGGACATCTTTCTGTCTCCGGCAATGCTCCGGGCGGTTCAGCCGAGCGACCAAGTCTATTTGAAGCCGCCGTCGGCGCCGCTGTCGCTGACCAGCGCGATGGGCTTTGCTCTGTCGGGATCGAGTGCGGGCGCGCCCAGCTACAACGTCCAGAACAGGACGATCCTTGCTTTCCGCAACGCGCGCATCCGCTCGGATTCCTCTTATGCCTCGCATCTTGGGGTGATCGTCGACGATCTGGTGGCCGAAATGGATAGTCGCGACCTGCGCTATTCGGGCGGGCTGTTCTGGGCGCCGGGACTCGACCTGACCGGCCACAGACGGATCGCGGGCGTTGGCCTCGCAACGCAGTTCGACACGCGCGCTGACCGCGAGCGCCTCGAAGGCACGCCGCTCATCCTGTTCCTCCAACAGCCCGCGCGCGTCGAAATGATCGTCGACGGGCGGATCGTGACCTCTCGCGCTTATGGCGCCGGGAACAATGTCCTCGACACGTCGGAGCTTTCCGACGGGTCCTACCCAATCCTCCTGCGCATCCGCGAGCAGAACGGCATGACCCGCGAGGAACGGCGATTCTTCGTCAAGAATGCGCAGATCGCGCCGGTCGGCGAGCCGCTCTATTTCGGGTTCGCCGGCTTGCTCGCGAACACCCGGCGCGACCGTGCGATTAGCCTCTCGCGCACCTTTTACTATCAGCTCGGAACTGCCCGGCGCCTGAACCGGTCGCTTGCACTGGACCTCTCGGCGCTCGGCGCAGGACGCAAGAACATGGTCGAAGCGGGAGCCTGGCTGCTCACCCGCTACGGCCGCATGCGCGTGGCGGGCCTGGTCGCCACCTCGGGCGACCATGCAGCGTTTCTCCAGTTGGGCTCCAGCGGCCTCGGGAGCCTCAACCTCAACCTCGACGTTCGGCGTGTCTGGAGCAGCGACGGGGCTCCGCTCGTCCCCCTTCCGGCCGCCGTCGACAATTTCGGTTCGACCCCCCCGACCGGAGCCCAGGTCGGCGAAGGCTCCTATACGCAGGTGAGCGGAAGCGTCGGCTATACGCTCGGGACCGCTTATCTGTCGGCGGTCGGCTCGCTGAGGCGCGATCGCGGGATCGGCCGGGATTATACGATCGGCCCGTCGGTCAGCTGGCCGATCCTTTCTCGCGGCAGCGCGCAGCTGGTGCTTCAGGCGGATGCCCAGCGCACCCGGACCACGACCGCCGCCTTCATCGGTTTCAGGGCACAATTTACGAGGAAGAATCTGTCTGTCCTCGGGACCCTCGGCCATGCCAGCCGGAACAACGATGACCCCGCCTTGCGCGACGCCGCCCGGGCCGTCGGCTCGCTCACCGCCGAATATTTCCACCAAGCCGCCGACCGGACCCAGGTTTCCGCCTCGGCCGGCTTCGACCGGAACCTGGATTCGAGCGAGGTGCATGCCGCCGGCGCTTTCTATTCGCGCCTCGGGAGCGCGCGCGGCGACCTCCTTCATCCGCTTAGCGGCGAGGGTGGCCTACAATATGGGCTGACCTTGCAGACGGGCGCGGCGATCGGCGGGCATGACATGGCGCTCGGCGGCCGCGATCTCGACGAAAGCGCGCTGCTCGTCTCGCTTGGCGGCGAGCGCGGCCGGTCCAGCTTTGATGTATTGGTCGACGAGCAACCCCGCGGCCGCGTCGGTGCCGGCCGGTCCCTCCCGCTCTTCCTTCAGCCATATCGCGAATATTCGGTCCGCCTGCGGCCCATCGGCGCGCCGTCGGTCGATTATGACGGTGCCCCGCGCCCGGTTACGCTCTATCCGGGCAACGTCGAGACATTGCGCTGGGTCGCGCGCTCGGTGTTCACCGTCTTTGGACAGGCGCTTCGGCCCGACGGGCGGCCGGTCGCCAATGCGACCATCCAGTCGCAGCGCGGAATCGGGGAGAGCGACGAGCATGGCTATTTCCAGATCGACGTTGCGGCCGGAGATATGCTTTCCTTCGACTCCGGCGGGGGCGAATCGTGCCGCGCCGCCGTAAGTGCAACCAAAGCGCGGGAGGATTTCGTGCCGCTTGGAAAGGTGATTTGCCGATGACCGGCCCTGGCACGAGCGGGTCCCGGTTCGTCCTTGGCCTGCTGGCCCTCGTGCAGCCGATCTCCGCAGCGCGGGCGGACATCGTGCTCAGCGAGCTGATCGTCGAACTTCAGTCGGGCCGCCACAACCGCGACGATGTGGAGCTCTGGAACAACGGTGCCGAGCGCGCTTATGTCGCGATTGAGCCTCGCGAGGTCCTCGACCCCGGCAAGCCCGGACAATCAAGCCGCGCAGAGCCCGATCCCGAGAAGCTTGGGCTTCTCGTTGCGCCGGCGCGAATGATCCTCGAGCCGGGTCAGCGCAAGCTCGTGCGCATTGCGATGCTTGCCGCCGGCGGCGATCGCGAGCGCGTCTACCGGGTGACCGTCAAGCCCGTCGCCGGCCCGCTCGCTTCGGATGCGTCCGGCCTCAAGGTCCTCATCGGCTATGACGTGCTCGTCCTGGTGCGCCCCAGCGAGGCCCGTTCGAATGTGACGATCGAGCGTTCGGCAAACAGGCTCACTGTCCGCAACGATGGCAATGTCAGCGTCGAGCTGACGCAGGGCCGCCAGTGCGACTCGCCGAATGCCGGGTGCCGCGACCTTCCCGGGAAAAGGCTCTATGCCGGCGCCCAATGGACCGAGACGCTTCCTGGAAGCGGGCCGGCCGAATATCTGGTCAGGTCGCCGGCCGGGCAGGACCGCCGCCGCTTTTAGACCGTCCTCGCCATTCGGGAAGGGAATCGGATCAGGACGGGGTGCGAAGCTCGGCGAATGATCCCCGCGGGGGGGTTAGTTTCGTCCATTCCAACCTGTTGAAGAGCAGCTATGATCGCCCCGAGAATCAGGCGGAGATGACGAAGGGTGAAGCCGACCGAGCCGCTTGCGCTTCATCACAGCTGGCCGCTGTTTGAGCAAGAGCGGCACTTTGACCTTGGATGCCTTTTGAACTGCGCGGTGACGGAGGCTTTAACCCCGGCCAAGGTCGGCGCACTCGGCCTTCATCACGGCGGTTGCTGGGAATGCGATCTTGCCGACAACAGCCTGACCTGGTCGGGCGGCGTCTATGACATCTTCGGGCTGCCGCGCGGCGCACCGGTGACTCGTGAGCAAGCCGCTGCATTTTATTGCGAAGGATCCCGCTCGGCGATGGAGAGGCTGCGCAGCTACGCGCTCGAGCACAAGCGCGGCTTCACTATCGACGTCGAAATTCGCCCGGCCTCGGGAGAAGCGCACCGCTGGATGCGGCTCATCGCGGTTACGGTCTGCGAGGACGATCGCCCGGTGCGCCTGCACGGGCTCAAGCTGATCCTCTGACGATCTGCCCGCCGAGCCTATTTCTCGCGCCTGCCCCGCTCGATCCGTTCGAGCAGGTCCCGGACCCGATCGTGGCTTGCCGGCGAAGGCTGCTGCGCGACCCACTCCTTGAGCCAGGTTTGCATTGCCCGAGTCCCTGCGCCGGATAGCTCGAGGATCCGGCGAGCGGGATCGGACGCATCGCCCTGTTGCCTGATCCACCCGTCGGTTTCGAGCTTCTTGACCCAGCGCCCGATCGTGCTGGCGGGGACCGGAGAAGAAAATCGCAGATCGGCAGTTCCGGCATTCCGCTCCTCGAGCTGCGCCAGGAACAGCAAAAGGAGGATATCCCAGGCGGCATCGGCGAACAGCTCCGGGCTGAAGAACTCGCGGCGTTTCTGCCGGAGCTCGATGACCTTGGACACGATTTCCGCCCCGTCGCCCGCAATGAAAGGTCGCTGCTTCTGCTCGGTCATCGTCCTCGCAATGCAAGAGAAATATTACGCCGCGTCGGAACTCGCATCGGCCGCCGCGCAGCTCGTCCGGCGAGCCTGCCGATGGTCCGACACACCGACCTGCGAACACTGGACAAATATCGGGGTGGGCGCAAGCTCCGCCGGACAGCAATTCTAGGGATAAGTCTTTGCCGCACAACGAATCTGGTGCGGCGATCGGACCGGCCGCCGGTCTCGGTGAGGCTGCCGGCTCGACCTCGTCAATCCCGCAATCGGCCCAGCTGTGGCATTGCCGACCCCCGCTGCCACGGTGACGGTGGAGCAAGGCCGGCCCCGCCGGGCCGAGTGCGACTCGCCCGAGCGACAGCCCGATGCGATCGATCCAGGGAGCGCGAAGCGCGGACTCTAAAAATCTCCGACGTCGCGAGCCAGCACCTTAGGCATGCAACAGATTTTCGAGGAGTTGCGGCACGATCCGCTCGCGGCGGCGGTGATAGTTGACGAGGCTCCGGCGCAGGGCTTTGCGGTCCCCCGTCCGGATAGCCCGAACGATCTCTTCGGTCTCGGCGTCGGTCCCATCGAGAAAGGCCTCTTCGATGCGCTGAACCGGCTCGAGGCGCTCGTTCAGCGCCGCCACTGCGAGCGCGTGCTCGGTATTGCCGGCCGACTGCGCGAGCGCGAGGAACAAAGCATTCTGGCGCTCGCGCCGGGCGACCGTTGCGGACGCGGAATCGAGAGATTCTTCGGTGACGGCAGCCCTGCCGTGCTTGGCGAGGGCGAGAAGCAAAAGGTCCAGGTGCCAGGCGTAGAGCTGGCGCAGCGTCGTCTCGGTCATGGCCGGCACCCGGAAGCCCTCATGGCGCGGGGCTTCCACCAGCCGCTCGCCGGTCAGGCGATGGAGGGCATCGCGCACCGGCGTCACGCTGGCGTTGAGCTCGTCCGAGAGGAGCGCGGGCTCGAGCCGGTCGCCAGGCCGATAGACCCCTTCGCGCAGCCGCTGGCGGATCGCGGCGTACACACGTTCGAACGTTCCGGGCGGGGTCATCGCGCCCGCGCCTCACGCCGCCGCCGTTTGTGCCGGCCAGTCCTGCTCATCCACGAATTGGGCGAGCAACGCTTCCTGGTCCGGCCGCAGCGCATCGATGGCGGCGAAGCGCTCGGGAATGTGCCGCTGGAGAAGCACCGACGGGCACTGGCCCTCATAATTGCCGAGGTTGGGACGATGCTGCTGGTAACCGACGAGCGCCGCGAGTTCCGGGCTGAAGCCGCGCGCAATCTCCGGTGGATAGGCAAGCCACTGATTCTCATAGGGCTTCAGCCAGCCGAGGCAGTAGCTGACGATCGCGCCGCGGCGAACTTCGCTGCTGGCATTGCCGCCGGCGCCGTGGAGCGTGGAGCCCAGGAACAGCAGCGCCGAACTCGGCTCGAGCTCGACCGGGAACGCGCCTGAAGGAGGCTCCGGGTCGAGCGCGCGCCGGCCGTGGCTGTTGGGCCAGACGACCGTCGCGCCGTTCTCGCGCGTGTAGCGCGTGAAGGGCCACATCACGTTGAGCAGATATTCGGTCTCGCCGCTCGCACCGCGCCACATATCCTGGTCGCGGTGCGGAAGCTGCGGCGGAGCGCCTGGATGAAGCGCCAGCGCCTGCGTGAGATTGAGCTGGATCGTGTCGCACCAGGGATCGAGCACGCGGCGCGAGATGCCGAGAATCAGAGGATGCTGGACGAGCTTGCGGGCGAGGGGCGAGCGCGCAAGCAGCCGCCCGAACCTCTTGGTGCGAGCCCCATAGAAGCCGCCCTTGCAGAACGGCGTGTCGTGGAAGTCGTCGGCCAGGTCCGTATCGAGCGCATCGATCAGCTGCGGCGAAGCCACATTGGGGATCACGCACCAGCCCTGCTCGAGCACCAGCTTGGTCCAACATTCGACTTGCGGGGCAAGTCCGGGCTGCAGCTCACTCATTCCTTGCACTCCTCATCATGCCGCTTGCGGGATTCGGACGGACTGGTCGTCGACGAGATCCCAGATCCCGTTGGCGGCCAGCAGGCCGGGCGTGTCGGACCCGATCTCGATCGCGAGCGCGCCGATCATTCCGCACTCGAGGCGCTCTGGAATGCCGAGCGGGCGGCAGTCCCATCCGAAGGCGAGGACCTGCTGAAGCCAGGCGATCTCGGCAACGCCGGTATAGGTTTGGATTCCCGTTTCGAGCGCATGCCAGGCAAGGGCGCTCACCAGCTGGTTGCGGGTCGATCGCCGCGCTGCCGCGCTCTGGCGTCGTGACAGGCAGAATCGCGTGATCTCGGCGACGTTCGGGCCGATCGGCGGCGCCGCCGCGCAGAGGCCGGCAAACAGGGTGCTGAGGATGTGAGGGCGGGTCGTTGGAAGCAGTCTGGCCGAACCCAGATGGTCGCCGTCCTCATCGGCGATGATGAGATAGGTCGCCTGGCTGTCGTCGAACTCATCGACCTCGAAGCGTCCGTCGAGGATTGGCACATCCCATTTCAGAAGATCGACGAAGACGCTCTTTCGGTCCTCGAACATGGTCCGCAGCGTCCTGTCGCTACAGGGCTCCACACCTCCGGCTTCGATGATGACCGCCATTCGCTTGTCCCCCAAATCGGGAGCAAGCATCGCGCCGCGGGGCGGCGGACGACATAACACAAACGGTGGGTGTCAGCGGCGGAGCACGTCGAGGAAGCCGATGGTGCCGTCGAACAATGCGTGGATTGCAACCAGTGTCCGCTTGCCTACCCCATATCGCTCATAGGCATGACGCAGATGCTCGCCGACGGTCGCTTCGCTGACCCCGAGGATGCGCGCGATCTCCCAGTCGGACTTGCCCCGCGCCGCCCACATCACGCACTCGCGCTGGCGGTCTGTGAGCTGGATTGGCCCCTGGGAAAAGCGGCTCCGGCGCATTCGGCGCGCGGCTTCGAAGGCGAAGGCGCCGACCAGCTGCAGCAGCGGCAGATGCTCGCCGAACGGCGGGTCGCCGACCGCGCAGGCAAAGGAGCAGGAGCCGTGCGCCTCGCCGGGCACATGAGCCGGAACCGTGAAGCCCTCTCCTAACCCTTCGCTGCGCGCGAGCTCGAGGATGCGGCGGTCCTGCGCCGTGAGCGCGATCATGTCGGGAAGCATGGACCAGGTGAAGCCAACGCTGGTCATGTTGCTCGCCCGGTGAACCGGATCCGTCGCGCCGAGCGATTGTTCGTCGAACCATTCCGCCCATCCGTCCGGATAATTGTGGATCCGGATCGCCGCGCTGCTTCGGCGCACGTCGACATGGTGGGTCAGCGCGAAATAGCGGAAGCCGAGATCGCGCGAGACATCGGCGAGCGCGCCGGCAAGCGCCTCTTCCGTTTCCAGTTCGCGAACGTCCCTGACAAACGCGTCTACACGACTGAACATCCCCCACTGCGGCTTTGCCGCGACATCCGGGGAGGGTGTTCCAAGTCACAGCATTCCCGCGGACGCCCTTTCAACCGAGAGCCGCGCCTTCGTTTCTCAGGCGAGGGGCGCAGCACAAGGTCCGAGCGAGGCAATCATGGCGGGGTTGTCGGACCCGTTCAAATATATTCATTTGTTAGTAACTTATTTCTCAAAAATTGAATGACGCTCGGTCAACAGGGAGGCGGCTGCCTTGCGCCAGCTCGTGAAAGCGATCCTTGCGAGCTGAGGCCCCTTGAGGCGGCTCAGCGATCGCTTCGCTGAAGCCGCGCGGGGCTGCACCGACCTGCCCCAGCTCGGGACGCTTCTGGGCGACGTCACCCGCGAGCTTGGCTTTCATTATTTCGCGTTGCTCGACCATGCGAGCCTCGGCGCTCCCAGTTCAGGGCTGGTGCGGATCGACAATTATCCGGAGGATTGGGTCGAGGAGATCGTTTCGCGCGGCTTTGTAGTCGACGATCCGGTGCATCTTGCAAGCCGCCGGACCAATGCCGGGTTCGGCTGGTCTGAGCTTGGCAATCTGATCAGGCTCGAGCAGCGCCACATGCGCATCCTTGCCCGGAGCCGGCACCACGGCCTTGGTGAAGGCTTGACGGTCCCCGCGAACGTTCCCGGCGAACCCAGTGCGTCATGCTCGTTCGCGGTCCGGGCAGGCCTCGACACTCCCGCTGCGCAGCTTCACTGCGCCGAGTTGATCGGAGCCCATGCGCTGTGCGCGGCAAGGGGCCTGCGCCCCGCCGCAAGCCGCAAGCGCCCGCACCTCAGCCGCCGCGAGCTGCAGTGCCTGCGGCTGGTCGCGCTGGGAAAGACCGACTGGGAGATCGCGCACATTCTCGGCCTTAGCCCGCACACTGCACATCAATATGTGAAGCGGGCGCGGGCGGCCTACGATACCGTCAGCCGCGCGCAGCTCGTCGCTTATGGCCTTCGCGACGCCTGGATCAGCTTCGAGGATGCAATTCCCCCGAATGGGTGAATGGGCTCGCCGCGGCGAGCGGCCTCTGGTCTGCGGGTGGAAGCGGAGAGAGGGTCCTGGTTCGACTGGCGCGATGGAGCGGCCTACGCGCCGCTGCTGCGCGCCGACCGATCCCTGTTCGCGTGGGAATGGCTCCGCCGCGACGGCGATTATCGTGCTGCCGCCGAGGCCGCGCTCGAAGGCGCCGGCGGGGAACCTCGCGATGATCTGGCCGCCGCGGTCTTTGGCCTCATTGCCTTCGAGGATCCGCGACTTCCCGTGCCGCATGCGCGCCCCCTATGGCGAGCGGACGTGCATGCGCTGGTCCTGCCGGCCGCGCGCGGCGAGGGAGCGTCGGTTGCGGACCAGTTCGACCTCTGCCGCCTCGCCCATTTCGGGCGGCTTATCGCGACCGAGGGCGCTGAGCATTTGCTGCTCTCTGACGGCCTGCGTTCAATCAGGCTCGACAGTCCACCGGGCGCGTTCAGCGGCGGCCCCGCCTGCCTTCGCTATGTCGTTGAGGGATTGGCCGCGGCAGCGCCGCGCCTCCTCACCCTACGGCGCTTTCTCGCCCTCTGCGGCAGCGGCCATTTCTCGCGCTTGCTCCATCCGGACGAGCCGCGCGCGCGCCGCTGGATTCTGATGCTACGCGCTTGGGACGGGCTCGCTGCCGGCGCCGGACAACGCGAGATCGCGGGCGAACTGCTGAGCCGGTCGGCGAGCTCGCCGCGGTGGCGAGACAGGGAATCGAGCGTGCGCTCGCAGGCGCAGCGGCTGGTCAAGTCGGCCTGCGCGATCGCTTCGGGCGGCTATCGCGCCTTCCTGACGGCTAAGCAGGGTCGATGAACGTTGGAGCGGCGTTCCAGCTCACTTCACCGATGCGCCTATGGTTGCTGATGGCGGCGGCGGCGCTGCTCAGGGCCAACCTTGGCGAGTTCAGCGCGCGCGCTGGCAAGCGTGAACACGACGCTCATCGCTCTGCGCACTTACCGGCTGATCGCCAATCACCTTGCAGCCGGATTACCGCCGGCCCGGTAGGCATGGGATACAGCTTGGCATTTGTCGGCAGCCACTCATCGGCCGCTGCCTTCGCGCCTGGCCAGGTGCTGTAGTCGTCAAGGACGATAGTCGCGCCTTCAGCGAGCAGCGGCGTCAAGAAGGCAAGCGAATCCCGAACGCTTTCGTAATAGTCGCAATCGATCGACGCGAACGCGATCCGGTTACCGTCATAAGCCCGGAATGTGTCTTTGTACCACCCTTCCCAATAGCGCGTTTGTGCAACGGGGAAGCCCAGAACGGATTGCAGCAGCCTTTTGGCGTCGGGCAAAGGCGGGCGATCCTTGAGATCGGAGAGTTTCTCCGGGATCAGGTCCTTGCGGTAGGTCTCGGCGATAAATCCATCTCGGGGAGTAGGCTCCGGCAAGTCACCCCACCGATCGAACAGATGCAGCGTTCGGGACGGCTCGCTTTGCAGGACTTGAGCGAGAATGCCGGCCGTGCCTCCGCGGTGGACTCCGATCTCCACAAAATCCCCCGGAATGTTGCGGCGAAGGATTCGCCTTGCCTCACGCCACAGCGTCACTCGATTGCGGCGCATTACCAGAGTGAATGGGTCGGTCGCCTCGAGCAACCTATGCAATTCAGGCGACATGAGCGCCAGCAGCCGGCTGAAGCCGAGACGCTCGGGCAAATGAGGATGGAAGGCGATTCCGGGCGGATAGACCATGCCGTGACTTTTGTGTGTCGTCGTCGGTGAGCGTCAAGCCATGCTTCTAACTGCGGACCGGGGAACGATCCCGCGGCAAGTCACGCACTTGCGAGACGGTGCCGGCTCCGAGCTCGCATCAGTTTATTCCCCGACCGTTTTGGAGGATTCTTTAAGGCGGCGTTTTCCACCTCTGTTGCATGTCGAGGCGGTTGCAGGGAGGTTAGATGGACGTCCGGTCGAACAGTGCCAGTAAAGACCCGCTGGATGATCGATTTGGCCTACCCCCATCACCTGCCTTGTTGGCTGGCTTGCAAGCGGCGCACCGGCAAATTGAAGCCGCGCTCGATGAGCTTGATTCGATTGGCGGTGATGCTGCTCTCGATCCCGCTCAGTTTACGACCGTCCGCCTGCGCGTGGGCCGAGCGAACCTCGCCCGGCGCCAGATCGCGACGAAGGTATGCAGCCATCTCATTTCACTGACGGCGATCGACGACACCTACGAAATTCGTGAACTTCAGCGCCGTGACGGCGAGCATTCCAGGCTTGTCTCGGACCATGTGCAGCGTTGGACGCCCGATGCGGTCCGCGATGATTGGCAAGGATATTGCGACGCCTCGCGCAAGATGAGGGATGGGTTGCGCGAGATCGTCGTTGCGGAGAGGAAGCTGCTTTACCCATCACTCGAACAGCAGGGCTAAGGTAGACCGGTCGGGCGCTCTATTGCGACATTGCGGAACCAAGCCCCGCGAGCGGAGGTTCTCGCCACTCGCGCCAGGTCCGCTGCCCCTCAGCCCTGGTGAATGCCAAGCGGCCCAGCGATCTTCGAGCGTTGGACCCCCTCTTCTTGCGTAGGCTGCGCGGGAGTCCAGAGGTAGAGGTGCTCAACTGACCTAACTTATGTTAGAATGGCCTTGGGGGACTGGATCATGGCCCGCTCGCGGGGGATGAATGAACGTGCGCCGAGGGTCGACCTCCGTCGGTCAGGCGTTCTGATCGACTCTGATGGTATTGAGAGTGAAGTCACGATCCTCGACGTTTCGAGGGGTGGCTTGCGGCTGGTCGTTAGCGAGGGTCTGCGGATCGGAGAGCTTGCGACCCTGCGCGTCGAGCACGGAGAGGCATTTCCCGTCGAAATTCGGTGGTTGTTAGGCAACGAGGCGGGAGCGGTATTCTTGACTCCGGTCGATTTCGCCGAGTGGGTTCGGCAAGGCCAAGGGGGGCCTGTACCATGACTGAAGAGGACACTGATCGAGAAACCGAACAACGGGAGGGAAAGGACCGCCGGAAGGCCGGAGACCGTCGTGATGGCAGTCGCGGCAAGGATCGCCGGGAGGGCGATCGGCGTGCTCCACCACAAGATTAAGATTAACTAGCGACTGAAGCGGCAGTTTTGGGTCGAAAGCAGAGATTGGGAATCGCCTCGGTGAGGTCCGAAGGCCACGCAAAAACGGCGGCACCTCTCGGCCCCGCCGCTCTTGCCTCGACGCGTGAAACGCATGCACTCAACCGCCTTGGACTAGGCGGTCACGGTCACAATTAGTTGAGCAGGTTAGTGAAAGGTTATGAGCCTGTCGGATGCTTCCAGCGAATGTCCGCAACGGGTGGGAAGCGGTCGTTCAGGACCGGGGCACGAGCCAAATTCATGCGGCCCAGGGGGGCGCGTAGCCGCTGGGCAAGTGCCAGCGCGTCCGCGTTTCCCCGGAAGTGCACGAAGAACAGGCGGGGCTGTTCACCGACGAGATGATTCCCGGTGTGCTTCCCATCCAACTTCCCTGAAACCTTGACTCCGAAAATCAGGAAATGGATTAGACGGTCATGGGGAACAGCGAACTCCCCATGAGGCGAACGGCTGAAGCGTCGCGTCCTGCTTTTGAGTGGACGCCGCCATGCCCGCCTTCCTTGTCGTTCCGCCGCCTGATCCTGGTTTCGAACTATTGGTCACGAGCAATGGCATGGCCCAGGGCATCTCGCAGACGAATGGCGCACAGATCATCCCCCGGGCGTTCGTCCGCATCGGAGCGGTGAAGATTGGCGGCCAGTGGCGCAACATCAGCTCGCCGGCAGCAAATGGGGTGGCAGCCTTCTTCCTCGGGTTCGATGGCAAGCTGGGAAAAACGAAGCTGGAGGCCAGAGCCGCTTACCGGGTCCGGACAGGAGCTATTCGCGGATTCAAGTCCAGAGCTTGGGAGTTTGGCGCCGGAGCTGGCCGCAGCTTTGGCAAGGCCATGGTAAAGCTCAACGCCGAATATAGTCCCGACGAGTTCGGCAAGGGCAAATCGTTGTATGTCGAGTTGGGACCCGCGCTTGACGTCGACAAGGGAACACGGCTGTCCGTCACTCTCGGTCTCCGTGAGCGCCACGGCGGTCCCGACTATCGGTCACTCAACATCGGGATAAGCAAAGTCCTCGATCGTGGGCTTATTGTGGAAGCAAAATACTACCATACGAACCGGAGCGACCTTGGCGATACGTATCGGAGACGCGTGGTTCTTTCGGCACGGTTGACGCTTTGATTGAGCCTGAAGTTACTTGACAGAGTCGCGGCGCGGACATTTATTCGAACGATGGGGAATGGCGATCTCCCCATGAGGCGAGAGGCTGAAGGATCGCGTCCTGCAACGTGAGAGGACGCCAATGCCCGCCTTCAATGCAATAAGCTCCGACAAACTCGTACGCCTGATCGGCACACCCGACTGTCCGACCGTCCTCGACGTTCGGTCCGAAGCTGACGCGCTCCTGCCAGCTTCATTTCGACGCTCGGCGGAAGACGTCGAGAGTTGGGCCGACGTCTACGCGGGACGCCAGGTTGTGGTCGCCTGCGTGAATGGTCACGAACGAAGCGCTGGCGTCGCCGCCTACCTCAGAACCACGGGAGCGACAGCCGAAGTTCTCGAAGGTGGTTTCGCTGCATGGAAAGAGGCAGGTCTGCCGACCATCGATCCGGAGAAGCTGCCTCGCCGCGACCGGCGAGACCGCACCGTCTGGGTCACCCGAGCGCGTCCGAAAGTGGACCGAATCGCCTGCCCCTGGCTGATCCGCCGATTTGTCGATCCCGAAGCCGTATTCCTTTACGTCGCGCCTGCGGAAGTCACCGGCGTTTCCGAGCGCTTCGGGGCGACTCCATTCGACGTTGAAGGCGTCTTGTGGAGCCATCGCGGAGAATTATGCACCTTCGACGTGATGGTTGAGGAGCTTGGCCTGACCGGCTTTTCAGCGCTGGCGCATCTGGCGGTCATCGTTCGTGGCGCCGACACCGCCCGGCCAGAGATCGCGCCACAGGCGGCAGGGTTGGTCGCGGCCTCGCTCGGCCTGTCACGCATGTACTCGGACGACCTCGAGCAACTCGAAGCCGGCATGGTTCTCTATGACGCCTTCTACCGTTGGTGTCGCGACGCGGTCGATGAGACGCACGATTGGGTCTCCCACACGCCCAGGCGTAGCCGAAAATGACCGACGAGCCGTTATCGCCATTCCAGATCTTCGCCCGCTTCCTTCGCTTCGGATTCCTGGCATGGGGTGGTCCAGTCGCGCAAATCGCCATGATCAAGCGCGAATTGGTCGAGGAAGAGCATTGGATAGAGCCATCGCGCTTCAATCGACTCCTCGCGATCTACCAAGTGCTGCCAGGCCCGGAGGCGCACGAGCTTTGCGTGCACTTCGGCATGATGAAGGGCAGGCGGCTCGGCGGACTGCTTGCCGGCCTCGCTTTCATGCTGCCTGGTCTGGTCCTGATCCTTGCCATCGCTTGGCTCTATCAGCGGCTCGACCTTCACGAGCCGCAAATCGCTTCCGTCTTCGCGGGCATTCAGATCGGAGTGATCGCGCTGATTGTGCGCGCCGTGCACCGCATTGCCGATCACACCCTCACCAATTCCTGGTTGTGGGCGATTGCGGTAGCGACGGCTGCCGGCGCGGCGCTGGACGTGAGCTTTTGGGTCACGCTCCCGACCGCCGGCCTCGCCTATGCTGCACTTGCCCGGCGCCGATGCGCCCTTGCCTCACTGGTGGTCGTTGCCGCGCTGATCCTCGCAGTATGGATCGGCAGCAATCCGCTTCTCGTTGGATCTCGGGTGCCAAGCGGCACGGTCGATGAGGTTCGATCAGGCAGCGTCGGTGCGCTGGCATTGTTTCTATCTGGCTTGAAAGCCGGCCTCCTGACGTTCGGTGGCGCTTACACTGCGATTCCGTTTGTTCGCGGCGACGCAGTTGGACGGGGCTGGATCAGCGAGGGCCAGTTCTTGGACAGCTTGGCGCTGTCGGGAATTATTCCTGCACCGTTGATCATCTTTGCGACCTTCGTCGGCTACATCGCCGGTGGCCTCGGTGGTGCTCTCGCAATGACGGCTGGCATCTTTTTGCCCGCGTTCGCCTTTGCGCTGTTGTTTTATGAACGCCTCGAACGAGTCATCGAGAACGAGCGACTGCATCGTTTCCTTGAAGGCGTCGCAGCGGGGGTGGTCGGACTAATTGGAGTCACCGCTGTGCAGCTAGGTTGGAACATAAGCCGATCAGTCCCTTCCGTGCTTGCCGGCACAATTCTCTTCATTGCGGGGCTGGCGTTACTCTACCTGTGGCGCTCCAAGCTTAGTGTGCCGGTTGTCGTGCTTGGGTCGGCGCTTGCCGGAGCCGTCCTCTTCGCCTGAGGCCAATGTCCGCAATGGGTGGAAAGCGGACGTTGAGCTTTCCTCGGGGCCCATGCTTAGAAGGCTCGAAGGATAGTTCCGATTGTTTGCGTCCCCGAATCCTCAGGGGCGAACGCTAATGATCGTCTTCCCCTGGCGGCGCTCGGTTGAGTTGAAAGCGGCGACGGCATCGTGGAGGGTCGCGACGGTGCCGATGTTCGTCCGAAGTCGCCCGTCCTGCACTCGCTGGACGATCTCACCAAGTTGGGCGCGATCGGATTCGACAACAAAGTCGACCGCCAAGCCGTCGGCGGGCCGCGCCTGGGACGGCCCGACGATTGACACCAGCGTTCCTCCGGGTCGAACCAGGCGCGCGGACCGCTTCCCGATATCGCCGCCTATGAGATCGAACACCAAATCCACCTGGCCAACATCTTCCAGTGTCTCGTTGTCGAGGTCGACGAATTCGTGCGCGCCGAAGTCGAGCGCCTTCCGACGGTCGGCGGCCCGTCCGGTGCCAATCACGTAGGCGCCGAACTCTCGTGCGAGTTGCGTCACCATCGACCCGACCGCGCCGGCCGCGCCGTGCGCGATTACGCGTTGCCCTGCCTGCAGGCGGCCGTACACCATCAATCCCTGCCACGCGGTCAGACCCGAGATCGGAAGGCTCGCGCCGACCGTGAAGTCGACATCGTCCGGCAGCGGCGCGAGGTTGCGCGCTTCGACCGCCGCATATTCGGCCAGGGTGCCATCGCGATACCAGTCGGTGAGGCCGAATACCCGCTGTCCCACCGACAGCCCGGTCGTGCCGTAGCCGAGGCCTGTCACCACTCCGGCCAGCTCGTGCCCGGGGATCGCCGGTGTCCGGTCGCGGCCGAGGCGATCGGTCCAGGTCGAGGGCCACGTTAACTCGGTCCCGACGAATCCCGACGCATGAACCTGAACGACGACATCGTTTATTGCTGCCTGCCGCTCGGGCCGCTCCACCAGCTTCATGCCGGCCGTACCCGCAGCCTGGTCGGTCACCGCTATCGCCCTCATCGTTCACCTCCTCGTGCGTGGCATGTCATGGAGTGTGACGAACGATTAACACCTAATGTCCGGAACGGCTCGAAATTGGACATAGGCGATCCGGTAACCTGACATGCGGCTTTCGACGGCGGCGAAGGGAACCATATCGCTCCTCAAAGCATCAGGTCCCGGCAGCAGGAGAGAGCTCATGGCAAGTCGCAACGACGAGGGCCACGGTCATCCGCAAAGCACCGTCAAGATCGCCGGCCACCCGCTTCACCCGATGTTGGTTCAGTTCCCGATCGTTTGTTTCATCCTCACTTTCATTTTCGACATTGTCTACGCGCGCGGTCAGACGGACGTGGCTCAATGGACGATTTGGCTTCTTGGGATCGGCCTCGGAATGGGCGCGTTGGCCGCAGTCGCGGGGTTTGCTGACTTCCTAGGCGAAAAGAGGATCCAAGGATCTGACGCAATTAAGCATGCCCTCGCCAATGTAACGGCGGTCGCGCTCGAGATCGTCAATCTGATCCTGCGATTGAACAACACGGATACGATCGGCTCGACCGGTCTCTATATCTCGTTCGTCGTGGTGCTGATCCTGCTCTACAGCGGCTGGAAAGGCGGAAAGCTCGTCTATCGGCACGGCATGGGCGTGAACGATACGTCACCCTAACCGCAACGATAGCGATCGAAAGGGGGCTCATTCCAAGTGTAACATTGTGTCTGCTTTGGGTCGAAGCCGGACGCTACGCCAATGTCTACAATGGGTGGAAAGAGGACATTAGTTTCAGTGGCCGCCTTTTGGTCGGCAATCACTTCTAGTTCAGCGCACTGATCGGAAGGTCTCGCGCATGTCTTGCGTGAGCAGCTGCGGCTGTTCCCAAGCCGCAAAGTGCGTGCCCTTGTCGTGCGCGCGGTAGAAGACGAGGTGCGGGTAGGCTGTGCGCGCCCAGCTTTCCGGTGCCTGGTAGATTTCATAGCGGAAAGCGCTGACCCCAGTGGGGAGCGGGACCCCGCGCGGATCGAAGAAGCCCCCCTTGCTGTTGCGCATTTCCCAGTAGAGTCGCGCCGACGATACCGCCGTGTTGGTCAGCCAGTAGAGCGTGATGTTGTCGAGAATGTCGTCGCGGGACAGTCCCTCCTGCGCTCCGTCGAAGACGCGGGCGATGAGGTCGTAGCTCTGGATGTCGTGGTCGAGCATCCACGAGGCCAGCCCGATCGGTGAATCGGCGATGCCATAGAGCGTCTGCGGACGCTGGTTCATCTCCAGAGCGTAGCCGAGGCCATGGGTGTAGAAGTCGGTGAGCTGATCC
>NZ_JIAU01000008.1 GCF_000620665.1 Sphingomonas sp. URHD0057
GGCGCATCGGGGTTCTAAATGGCAGTTTTCGACCCATTCCTGCCATTAGCGACATTCGCTAGTAATGCCGCGTGTCACCAATGATCGTTCAAGAATCTCGCCTTCAAGCAATCGGACGACTAGCCCTCTGCGTTGCCTTTGTCGGGGTCTGTTTGTGGACGCTCAGCAGGCCTGCGGCGTCAAACCTTCAACCGGCCGAAGCGACGAAAGCCGTCATATTCTTGCGCGTCGGAATGGCGTTTTTTGGCCTTCTGGCATTGCGGTATCTTTGGGCCGCGTGCTTTCCTGGCACTCTCACAATTGACGCCGAAGGTATCACTCAGAACCTCGGTTGGAGGCGATTGCACTGGGCGTGGAACGACATCGACCACACAGAGGTAATCCGGACCGCTGCGGGGCTGGTCAGCGCATGTCTGATTTATCCTCGCGTCGGTGGACGTGTCAGACTCTTTGGATGGGAAGTGCCGGCTGACGAACTGGAGCGGAAGATGAAGAGTATCGGTCGGCGTAGAGTCTGCTTTCCACCCAAACGTGCCACGTCAGCAACCGACCCATTGCGGACATTAGCCGTTTCTCTAATCTCGCCAGATGATGCTCGCCGCGCTCATCGCTGCACAAACGGTTGCCGCTTCGCTGCGCGTTGGCATCGGCAATGGCTCGGAAGCAATCGTGCAGGTCGTCGACGACCGAAGCACCGGCTATCGCCTAAAGGTGGACTGCGTCGGTCGATGCGCCCGCCCCATCCACTTTACCGCGCCAGTTGGCGACACTCCTATGGGTCTGGTCGACCTAGACCGAAGCGGTCTCATCTATTCAGTTTGGGGGACAGGCTGCTGCTACGTGGTTCGCGTGTGTGGAAGATAACGCCCGCTGGCGTTGTTAAGGTTCTCGAAACCGGCAGTCGCAGCGTGCCATCGGTGATTACAGAGCCGGGTCTCACGGTGGTCACATACATGCGGCCCACAGATGCCTCCGGTCGGGAAACAAGCACATCGCCGCGACCGCTCCGATGGACCTACCGGCACGGGCGCTTCGAGCATTCTTGAATGTCAGCTTTCCACCCATTCCTGCCACGTCAGCAACCGACCCATTGCGACATTAGGTCGCGCCGGTCACTCGTGCTTGAACGACCAGCTTCGACCTTCGGACGGGCCGTCATTGAATAGAATAACGAGGTCACCAAGATCGCCGTTCGGCCAGACAACCAGCTCACGCTCGTTGATAAAGTTCACCTGCACGGCATCGCCGGTTTCAGGGGCGTTCCAGATGAGGGTCAGCTTGTCTTTTGGTTCTAACTCGAAGCACTCCGGCCACGGCTCGACTGAGACATAGATCGGGCCATCTTTGTCGTTCTGAAAAGTCTGCTGAGTGCGCGCCACGGCGAAAGACTAGTCGAGGTGGCGAAGCGATGCCAATGACCGCTTTCCACCCAAAGCAGGCACTCAGCGGCTGAAGTCTCCGTTCGCCTCCATCAATCTTATAAGCGTCCCTGCCGTGGCTCGAACATTGGGCCATTCGCCGCTCGCAAGCGCAATGGCACCTGCGTCGAGTGGGGGGGCGTCGCCCACCGCTGCGTGAAGTTGGTCACCGAGCTTGTCGGCAAGCTCAAGTTCGGTGTCGAAGAGCCACGCGCCCGCGCCTTGGCGAGGGTCATCGTATAGCTCCAGGTCATTGAGGACGGTGTCGAGCGCGGTGCCAAGTCGCTCCACGCTTCGGGCGTCCGATGCGAGGACTTCGACGGAATGGAACAGGTCGCGTCGGTCCTCATTCCACCAGCCGTCGGCGATGCTGTCCATGGTTCAGACGCTGACGCCCAACGGTGCTGATGGCAACTTCCTTAAGTCCGCTTTCCACCCATTGCAGACATTTCGTTTGAAGCTACGTTCGCGCGATGGCGGTCATTCGCTTGGCGAATATCTTGTGTGGAACGTTGCTCTTTCTTGGGGCGCTCGTGGCCGTCGGCTTCCTGCCAGACAAGCTGATTAGCTACTCACAAGAGCCGGAAGATGTTTGGGCAATCGGATTGACGGCTGTGCTGTGCGGCTCGTTTGCGGCGCTCTGCCTCGCAAATGCATCGCGCTCGAATGCGCGGTTTGGTTGGCGGACACCTACGAACTTAGTAGCCGTAATTGCCTTGGCTGTGCTGTTCGTTCTTGGCCGCGATGACCGTACGGTTCCGCCGCTCCTGACCCTCTGTGCTGTCGGCCCCGTAGCGGCTCTGATTGGGGCATGGATCCAACGCCTTCAGCAATCCTGACGAGTGTCCGCTTTCCACCCATTGCGGACGTAAGCTTGCGCTGCAAAAACGCTTGAATGGCCGAACTGGTCACGAACGGCGATCAGCACCTTCTTCTTGAGCTCGTCTATATCCGCGTATTCGATACCTTCCGGATCAAGCAGATGCTCGGTGCCGTCCCGCAACTGCATGTAGTAGCGCACCATGCTGGGCCTCCATCAGCAAGCGAGAAACTAACTCAGATCAGGGAATTTGGCTCCGCGAAAGCGAGCCGTGCGATGTCCGCTTTCCACCCAAAGCTGCCGCCCGCTTCCAACCCATTGCCGAACTGAGCTCTTCTGTTAGGCTCGCTCCCATTGCTGGGGAGCCGGCAACACGCACTTCCATCTGCCAAGGGAGACGTGCAGCATGGACCGTCGGCACAAGCTCGCCCTTTGGGCTATCCTCGGACCCGTGGCGCTGGCCGCAGGGTGGGTCGCATGGCCGGGCATCATGGCCTGGCGCACGCGTTCCGAGGTCTACAACGCCGCGATGCGTCAGTGCTTGGCCCAAATGACAGGCGTTGATGCGGACCAAGCGCGGGCAAATTGCAATCAGGGAGTTCGGCCGTGACCTTGGATTTCAGCTAACGTCCGGTTGCACCCATTGCACGCATAAGCCGTCAATCGAGTGTCTCGTCATATTCATGGCGAAGTTGCGCCCACGTCTCGTCGGATAGATTCTTTCTCATCCATTGGTCGAACGATTCCAAGGTGACCTCGGCTGGACGCAGTGCTGCGCGTCCAAGCCCGACCTTGGCTTTAGCGAGGTCCCAGAGTGCTTGGTGGAACGCCCATGCAGACAACGCAATCCACTCGTTGCCCTTGCCTTCTAGCTTCTTTTCAATGGGCCAATAGACGTTGTTGAGTGCGTCCTGACCCCCATCCGGACGCAGCGTGATCGCATCAGGCCAAAGAGCTTTAACTCGGCCGAGCAGGGCTTGCTTGTCCATGGCAGACAAAGCTTATGCCACTGAAGCCCACCGCGCCAATGTCTGCTCTCCACCCATTGCAGACATCGGGCGCTTCCCGTTACCACTTCGAAGATGAGCGAGACGCCTAACATTCCAAGCTGGGCGCTTGAACGGCGAACGCTCGTAGGCGTGAGCGTCGCCTGTGGTTGCATTATCGCCTTGGGCTCCGCCGCCGCGGCCATCGTCTCAGGCGACAGGATGGGAGAATGGCTCGGAGCTTTCTTCTCTTCACTGGCATTGCCGGTCTTGCTGCTCGCTGTGCTCGTTCTAGGAGGGCTGCGCCGCGCGATCCTGGGTCCAGCTCGAAAGCAAAAGATGCCCGCAAAGTGGTGGGTCGTTGCGTACGTGCTCAGCGCTCTGCCACTTTGCGTCGCATTCGTCTTGCTTGCTCTAGCAACCGCTTTCGCTTGGGCGTGCGATTGGCCACAACGGGTTAGTCTAGGTCAGGCGCTTGTCCTGCTCGTAGCGGTTGCCGTCACATTTAGCTTCGCTGTCAAAACATTCGGGAATGCATATGTGCTCATGCGGCACTGGCGTGAGCGGTAGCGTCCGCTTCCGACCCATTCCTGCCATTAGAGCAATCGCGACAGAGTGGTTCAGCGTTGCTCCACTACGACGTCATCTCGGTCGACCGGAATGTTCTTGGGGAAATCCGAGCGTAGCGGCTTTATGCAATCGCCATAATTCTGCCGCGCCAGGTCGGTCATTATTTGCATGCGCCGTGTATCGAAGGGGCCGAGGTTCCTAAGTTGCGGAAGGCTCCAGCGCGCACCGCTAAACATGAAGCGGTTGTCGTTGCGCAGCAGCTCGACCGCGTTCAGCACTTGCATCCCTTCGGCGTCTGACAGCGGCCCGCCGGTGCGGCTTAAGGCGTGCAGCCGGGCGATATGCTCCTGCTCGACGGCCGCAGTGTGCCCTAGCTCGGGCATAACCGCGTACGGCGTCATGTAGTGCTCGAGCATGTCCTGACTGATATGACTCGAAACATCGGAGGTCATCGCGGCCTGCAGAGCAACGACATCATAGGTCAGCTGGTGCACCTGAAAGCTATCAGTCAGGGCGAAAATTTGACCCCGCGACGCATGAGCCTCGACCGCAGAGCGGATCTGGTCCAGCCGCTGCGTTATGCAGGGGTGCATCATTGCGCGCTGGTAGATTTGCGGCCCATCGTCCCACAGCAGTTCGCGCTTCATTGACGTTTCGGCCGCCGCTACCTTCTGCGTCCACTCCCAGTTCTGCACTGCCTGCTGGGCGAGGAGCGCAATGAGGACGCCACCGACGACGATCGCGAGCTCGCGCACATCGTTGCGCCAATCGTGCCAGGGCTTCGGCGATTGGTTCGGCATGTGAGGCCCCCTCGTAGTGAGCCTAAGCGAGAAAGGGAGAGTTGGACAGCAGGCAGGCCGGACCTACGCGGCGAATGGCAGCGTTCCACCCAAAGCAGACACTAAGAATGCTCAGCGTGGAGCATTCTCCATGAACTCTTTCATGGCATCCACCACAGCCTTTTGATTGCTCTCCCAAACGAAATGATCGGCGTAGGGCAACCTGACCACCTTCGCTGAGGGATTGGCCTCGCTGAAATCAGCGGCCTGCGCTTCCGCCGCCAGCTCTCGCCTCTTTGCGGCTTCAGAATCGCACTCGGGAGCGCACTGAAGTGGAAGAGCCACTATGGAGAGAACGGGGGTCCCGGTTGGGCCGTAGACCCGGGCTCCTTTTACAATCGCGTCTTGCAAGGTCTTCTGACGCGAGTTTATGTCCTCTAGCGGTAGATCCCGTACACCCTTCACGGCGGTCGCATACCAGTTCAAACCCCGTTGCAGTCGCGGAAGTTCGCCCGTGATCTTCTCAATCAACTTTGGAGCCTCGCTCGGCTGCGCTGAGATTAACTGCTCCAAGTCGCGCCGCACCTCTCCGGCAATGGGGTACAGAACATTGGAGCTGGGGCCGTAGAATGCTTCCGCATTGGCCGCATCGAGGTAGATAAGCCCTCGAACCCGCTCCGGATGACGCGTTCCGATCTCGCTCAGCTCTTGCCCTGCAACCGAGTGACCGGCGAGGAATGGCCGACCGATGCGCAGAGCTTTGACAACCGTCAGCGTGTCTGCTGCCAGCCGCTCGGGGCTGTAGGCAGCTATCGTCGCGGGCGGATGGGCCGACTTGCCAAATCCCCGGCGTGTTATCGCGTAAACGTGATGAGCTGACGTGAACTTCTCTGCCAGTCCCGCGAAGTCGTGTGCAGTTCCGCCAAATCCGGAAAGGAAGATTAGCGGTGTCCCAGCACCCCCGAAGTCGAGCACCTCAAGCTGGACGCCCCGCTCGACCGGAACCATCTTTGCCACCGGAACAGCTGACGCCACACTTGCGGAAAGGGCCGAGAAAGCAGCAGCCCAAACGCAGTAGCTCTCTCGCCGCATAAACCGCCTCCTTAGCGTATTCATGACCCGAAGCGCGGACATGATCAAATGTCCGCTTTCCACCCAAAGCGGTCATCTACACATCGCTGCCGGAAATGGCGGTGGGAGCGGGGGGCCTCAGAACTCGACTGCCTGCAATTTGAACACCGGCGTGTCTCCGGCGTTGTCATAAATCGTAACATTCTCCGACTTTATGAAGCTAATCTCCTCCGCTGATACGCTAAACTTTCTATCACAGGTCGCCCCACGGCCGTGGGTCCAGCGAATGCTTCGTTGGATGATCTTCGATCAGGAGCTGATCGCATATTTCAGCACGGGTAAGGTCCAGCCACACGCCACTGTGGCCCAATTCGTCGCCGAGTTGGTAGGGACCGCGAAAGAAACAAGCGGTCCAAAACTAGACGCGGCGATCCGAGAAGCGTTCCCCCCGGAGTTTGCGGCGAAGCTTGTAGGCAAGGCGATGCACGATCGGGTTGATGATGACCCATTCTTGTGGGGTGAATCCGAAGAGCCACGCGCGGTCGATCCAGGTTTCTTTGTTTACGCTACCGAGATCGACTGGGAAAAAGGCACACTTTGGGCTGACTGGATACCCGACGAACGACAGAGGGTTGAGTTCTTCTTTCAAGATGAAGAGGTCTTGAGCACAGAGTTTGAAATGGCAGACTTTGAGGCTCTTTTTGCTGGCCTCAAGTTTCAACTAAATCAGATAGAGATGCTGCTGCCTAACTTCCAAATGCCCGCGGCGAATATCGTCTCGACCGACCGATTAGAAAAACCTCGCGCGATTGGCCGCCCCCCAAAGTGGAATTGGGAAGGGGCTTTGGCCTTCGTTATTTCGCAGGCACAGTTGCCCGACGGGCTGCCTACCGGTCCAGGCGCGCAAGCCCGGATCGAAGAAATGATGTCCGGCTGGTTCTTGGAGGAAGCGGGTGACACGCCCGCGCCAAGCCTCGTTCGTCAGCGCGCGGCCACGATCATCCGATCACTTGAAAGGCCGGAAACGCCGCGAATAACTTAGAAGCCTTTCAGACCCTTTCCGGCCGCGATTCAACGTTGGAACGTGTTGATGCACTCCCGTGAACGCTGGCGTCCTGCCAGTGCACAATACGGAGTGGCGATCAATGGAACAGCTGGCAGTTTCGATTAACGAGACCGCGAGAGCGTTGGGGCTGGGGCGCACGTCAATTTACGCGATGATCTCGGACGGGCGCCTCGACGCATTCAAGCTTGGACGACGCACGCTCGTCAAGATGGAGTCGATCCGACGGCTGGTCGCCGCGCAAGACTGAAGGCAAGTCATGGCATCGCGACGGGTCAACTCGCGCGCCGTCAAGCTACACCGGAGCTATAGCGTTTCCGAACTGGCGGCTTGTTTCGGCGTGCATAAGAATACCGTGCGCCAATGGCAGCGCGATGGGCTGAAGCCGATCGACAGCGGCCGTCCGGTGCTCTTTCAGGGCGCGATCGTCCGCGCCTTCCTTTCGGCCCGCAACGCCAGCCGCAAGCGCCCTTGCCCCCCGGGAACGCTCTATTGCTTCCGATGCCGGGAGCCGCGTCCGCCCGCGCTTGGCATGGTCGATTATCTGTCGCTCAACGCCAAATCCGGAAACGTCCGCGCGATCTGCGCTACATGCGAAACTGTAATGCACCGGCGGGCGTCCAAAGCCGCCCTGGCGGCGGTCCTGCCCGGTTGCGACATCCAATTCGTGGAGGCCTTGCCACGCCTAAAGGGCAGTCCCGCCCCCTCCCTGAATTGTGATTTGGAAACGCAAGCGGCGGTATGATGAAACACAGTGCGACAAACGAGCGAATCAAGCGCGACTACTTCGCCTATTTGAAAGAGGCGAAGGGCCGCGACGAAGCCACGATCGACGGCGTGGCCAAGGCGCTGGCGCGATTCGAGGAATCGACTCAGGCGCGCGACTTCAAGCGTTTTCACAAAGCGCAAGCGGTCTCGTTCAAGGCGGGTCTGGCCAAGGCGCTCAATTCGCGCACCGGGGAACGGATCAGCAAGGCGACCATGCTTTCGACGCTGCGCGAGCTGCGAAGCTTCTTTTTCTGGCTGGCGCGAGAGCCCGGCTTCAAGTCGCATCTCGCTTATGCCGACGCCGACTATTTCAATCTCAGTGACAAGGACATCGCGGTGGCGCGGGCGCGGCGGGAAAAGCGAGTGCCGACGCTGGCGCAAGTCCATCATGTCCTATCGACCATGCCCGCGGAAACGATCCTGGAGCGCCGCGACCGGGCGTTGATCGCGTTCGCCGCATTGACCGGGGCACGGGTGGCGGCGCTCGCGTCCTTCCGGCTGGGTCACGTCAATATCGACGATGGCTTTGTCGAGCAGGACGCGCGTGACGTGCGGACCAAATTCGCCAAGACATTTCCGACCTGGTTCATGCCGATCGGCCGCGGCGCATTGGCCATGTTCACCGCTTGGGTTGGCGAGTTGAAAGGCGATCATCTTTGGGGCCGCGACGACCCGCTCTTCCCGGCGACGGAGATGGGGTTGGACGCTAATGGGGGCTTCACGGCCGTCGGCATCTTGCGAAGCGGCTGGCGCACAACCCAGCCCATCAATGCGATTTTTCGCCGCGCATTTGAGCGGGGGGGATTGCCCTATTTCAACCCGCACAGCTTCCGCGACATGCTGGTCCGTCACGCGATGACGTTAGACCTGTCGGCGGAATCGATGAAGGCATGGTCACAGAACCTGGGGCATGCCGATGTGCTGACGACGTTCACTAGTTACGGAAACGTGCCCGCTCACCGCCAGGGAGAGCTGATCCGGGCGCTGAGCGAGCCGCGTCCGCAGTGCAACACACTCGACGACCCGAACGTCATCGCCTTGATTCGGGCAATTCAGGCAAGGGCCTGACTTGCCTTGCCCCGACGGTGAAACGCCCGCTAAGCCTTCACTCGAAAGCGGGGGTTCGTGGCAAATGCCATTAGCATTGGTTTGCGTGAGACTGACCCCAGCCTGTTCACGTCTGGCGCGCTCTTCAGCCAAGACTATTTGCTGGATGGGATAACCGGCGCTGAGCAATATCGGGCCGTTGATTCCAAGGCGGTCCGCGTCGCGCTGGCCAACATTTTGTTCGGCTTTCCTCATGCCAGCAAGCCCAATGAAGCGACGACCGAAAGCGACCTGATCTGGCCGACTATGGCCGCGCTCGGCTGGACCGAATATCTGACCCAGCAAAATTTGTCGGCAACCGGCCGGCTCGACGTGCCCGACGGCCTCTTGTTTATCAACGCAGCGGCAAAGGTCAGCGCAAACGAGCATCCGGAAGAATGGAGGCGCTATCAATTCGGCTCAGCGATCATCGAGAGTAAACGCTGGGGCCGTGCGCTCGACCGGGCTGAGGGAAAGACTGAAAAGGACACGCCGTCCACTCAATTGCTACGCTACCTGCGCCGCATCGACGACCTGACCAATGGAGACCTGCGTTGGGGAATTTTAACTAACGGCCTTAAGTGGCGGCTGTATTTTGCGGGCGGACGCTCGCCCATCGACGATTATCTGGAGCTCGATCTTGCCCGCATCATGCGGGTGGACGGCGACTTGCTCGATACCGGCGTCAGCGACCAAGAGCGCGACCATTGGCTTACCGTCTTCGTCGCCATGTTTTCGCGGACCGCGTTCGAGCGCGCGAGCGTCAAGGCCCCTACATTTCACGATAGTGCCCGACGCGACGCCGCATTCTACGAAGAGCGTGTAGCCAAGAGCCTGTCGGACCTTGTGTTTAATCGGCTCTATCCGGCTTTGGGTAACGCGGTAGCCAAGGCAGCCCCAGCCGCAACCGACCTGGACGACGTTCGGCAAGCGACGCTGATCCTGCTCTATCGCTTGCTGTTCGTTCTCTACGCCGAAGACCGGGGCCTGTTGCCAGTCCGGGACAAGCGGTTCGATGATTACGCCTTGCGGTTCGCGCGGCTGGATATCGGACGGCGTAAGGACGAGGGCGACGCCTTTTCGTCGGTCGCCAAAACAATCTGGAATCGCTTCGCCGATTTGGCCGAAATGATCGACGTGGGCGACCCTTCGGTCGGTTTGCCGCCCTATAACGGCGGGCTGTTCAATGCCGCGAAAACCCCGCTGTTGAAGGCTATCGCTCTTGGCGACGACGTCATGGCCGAGGCGATCGATATCCTGTCGTTCGAGCAACGGGGTGGGCAGCGGCGCTATATCAATTATCGTGATTTGTCGGTGCAGCAGCTCGGTTCGATATATGAACGGCTGCTGGAATTTGAGCTGGTCCGCGATGAAGCGGGTGGGGTGAATATCCGTCCCAATATTTTCGCGCGGAAAAATTCGGGCAGCTACTACACGCCCGACGACCTTGTTCTGTTGATCCTGGACGAAACGCTGGAGCCGCTCATTGCCGATGCGATGGCCGCCTTTGAGACCGAACTGGAAAGCCTGAAACCAACCGACAGCGAAGATTATCGCATTGCCCAATTGCAAAAGGTTGATCCGGCCAGGGCGATCACGCGCTTGCGCATTTGCGACCCGGCGATGGGTTCCGGGCATTTCCTAGTCGGTTTAGTCGACCGGCTGACCAATCATGCGCTCGATGCGATTGCTGAAAGTGCGGCGATGGCGCGCGATTTGACCGGGTTGGATTATGAGTCGCCGGTTGCCGAGGAAATCCGGAAGATCCGGGCGACCATCCGGCACAATGCCGAAGACGCCAGGTGGGCCGTCAGCGAAGAGCAACTCGACGACCCTCAGCTGATCAAGCGCATGGTGCTCAAGCGCTGCGTCTACGGGGCTGACAAAAACCCCATGGCGGTCGAACTGGCGAAGGTATCGCTGTGGCTGCACACCTTCACTGTCGGCGCGCCGCTTAGCTTCATCGACCATCATCTGGCGACTGGCGATAGCCTGTTCGGCCTATGGGTGCGCGACGCAATCGACAAGGCAGGCAAGGGCGGCGAATTGCTCTACGTCGATGAACTGCGCAACGCCGAACGCCAAGCGGCCGTCATGCGGCGGATCGAGGCGCTCACCGACGCCGAAATTGCAGAAGCCCAAAATTCCGCCGACATGTGGCACCAAGTCGAAGCGCAGACCGGCCCGCTCGACGGCTTTGTCAGCTTCATGCACGCGCTCGATTGGCTAGACTTGAAGGGGCCTGACAAGGCCCTGGTCAGTTTGTGGCTAGATGGACAATTTGGAGAGCCGATACCGATCGCCCGCGGTCGTAAAGCGCCTGAGGCCTACCGCGCCAAGCCGAACGAGGCCGAGCGGTTCCGCGCTATCTGGGCGGCGGCGCGCGCCCTGATCGCCGAAGAGCGTTTCCTGAACTGGCAAATCACGTTTCCCGGCGTGTGGAGCAATTGGGTGAATAAGGGCCGCGAAGGCGGGTTCGATGCAATCGTCGGCAACCCGCCATGGGATCGGATCAAGCTGCAACAGGTCGAATGGTTCGCAGCGCGGCGGCCGGAAATCGCGAAAGCGCAGCGCGCATCCGACCGGACGAAAATGATTGGGGCACTGGCGAAGGCGAACGACCCCCTGTTCACCGACTTTGAAAATGCTGACGCGCGCGCTGCCAATACAATGCGCATGGCGCGCAAGTCCGGGCATTATCCCTTGCTCAGCCGAGGCGATATCAATCTCTACAGCCTGTTCGTTGAGCGGGCTCAAGCGTTGGTCAGACCCAGCGGCATGGTCGGCTTGCTGACCCCCAGCGGCATCGCATCCGACCTGTCCGCCAGCAAATTTTTCCGCAAGGTCGCGACCGGAGATCACTTGAAGTCACTTTATGATTTCGAAAACAAAAAGGTCTTCTTTCCTGACGTCCATGCCAGCTTCAAATTCTGCATCATGGTGTTGAGCCCGGAACGAACCTTCGGTGGGGCCAATTGCGCATTCTACCTTCATTCGACAGAGGAGCTGAAAAACCCCGATCAGACCTTCCCGATCACGTCAGAAGGCTTTGCGCGGGTCAATCCGAACACCGGGACCGCGCCGATATTCCGCACCCGCCGCGATATGGCGCTGACCACGTCCATTTATGATCGACTGTCCGTGCTGGTGGACAAATCCGGCCCTACGCCAGTCGCGACCTGGCCGGTCAAATACGTGCGCATGTTCGACATGACCAATGACAGCCACCTGTTCCGCACCAAGGCCGAGCTGGAGGATAATGAAGGCGCTTGGCCGATCGGCGGCAATCGGTGGCAATCGAAGGACTGCGATTGGCTGCCGCTGTATGTTGGGCGGATGATCCACCAATTTGATCACCGTGCAGCTTCGGTCACGGTCAATGAGGATAATCTGCACAACGCTGCGTTGAGTGGCGATGTGACTGCCGAAATGAAAGCTGACCCCACCTTTGCCCCTTCGCCGCAATTCTGGATTGCGAGCACAGTAGAAACTGCAAAGGGCGCAACAGTTGCCTTCCGCGACATTGCGCGGGCAACCGACGTTCGAACGGTAATTGCTTCGTTCATCCCTAATCACGCGGCGGGCAACACCGCTCCGCTGGTATTGAGTGCCTCCAGGATTCCGGATCAAGCTCTATTGCTGGCGAACTTTAACGCGCTGGTGCTCGATTATGTGGCTCGCCAGAAGGCGCAAAGCACGCACCTGAATTGGTATATAGTCGAACAACTTCCCGTCATTTCCCCTCACGCCTATGCCCGAATGATTGGCCCCAAGAGCGCGGCCGATATTGTCAGGGCGGCGGTGCTGGAGCTGACCTATACCGCGCACGACATGGCCCCGTTCGCCCGCGACATGGGCCACGTGGACGATGCGGGCGACGTGTTGCCGCCCTTTATCTGGGACGAAGAAACCCGCCTTCATCTGCGCGCCAAGCTCGATGCGCTCTATTTCATCCTTTATGGCGTCTATGATCCGGCGGACCCCGCACAAGGTCGCGACGACATCCGCTATATCTACTCGACCTTCCCAATCGTCGAGCAGCAGGAAATTGCCGCTTACGGCCGGTATCGCAGCCGCGATTTGTGTCTCGCCTACGTCAACACACTGATTGCCGGTCAACCTGATGCAAACGTGACCGGGTAGAAAACAATCGATGCCCACTGAATATTTATAGGGGCCTATTTGGGGGCCTTTTCGGATTGCGTCGCAAGAACAAGTAAATATTTCAATCAGATAGTAGCCTCTACCGGGTCCTCTCCTGGGCACCATTTTGCGGCGCAGTCAGTGCGCCGCTTCGGTCCGTTCTACCCCGGACTTCGCCAGCTGATCATCGATCTGCGCGACGAGGCGCTCGACGCCGGCTTCGTCGTTCGCCTCCGCCCGCGCCACGAGCACGTCCTGGGTGTTCGAGGCGCGCAGCAGCCACCAGCCGTCCGCGGTGCTGACGCGGACGCCGTCGGTCGCATCGACCTTGGCGCCGTCGGCGGCGAGGCGGGCGCGGACTTCTTCGACAATGGCGAACTTGCGGGGCTCGTCGACTTCGAAGCGCATCTCCGGCGTGGCGACCGATTTCGGCATTGCGTCCATGATTGCGGTCAGGCTCTGGCCGCTCGCGCCGACCGCCTCGATCAACCGCACTGCCGCATAAAGCGCGTCGTCGAAGCCGTACCAGCGGTGCTTGAAGAAGATGTGCCCGCTCATCTCGCCCGCGAGCGGGGCACCGGTCTCCTTCATCTTCGCCTTGATCAGGCTGTGTCCCGTCTTCCACATGAGCGGCTTGCCGCCGAGCGCCGCAATGCCGTCGAACAGCACCTGGCTCGCCTTGACGTCGGCGATGATGGTGGCGCCGGGCAGCTCCTTCAGCACCGCCTCGGCGAGAATCAGCATCAGCTGGTCGCCCCAGATCACGCGGCCCTCGCCGTCGACCGCGCCGATCCGATCGCCGTCGCCGTCGAAGGCAATGCCGAAGTCCAGCTGCTCGCGCTCGACCAACGCTTTGAGGTCTTTGAGATTAGCCTCGACCGTCGGATCGGGGTGATGGTTGGGGAATCGGCCGTCAACTTGGCTGAAGATAACATGATGATGGCCGGGCAGGCGCTCGACCAGCATGTCGAGGATCGGACCAGCGGCACCGTTGCCAGCGTCCCAGCCGATGCGAAACGGCTTGCCCGAAAAATCCTCGAGCAGCCGGTCAACATAGGCCTCGCGGATATCCACCTCTTCGACCGTGCCGCTGCCGTCATGCCAGTGCCCCGAGGCGGCGCGCTGGCCGATCTCCTGAATCTCGGCGCCGAACACCGAACGCCCTTTGAGGAGCAGCTTGAAGCCGTTGTAGTCGGCGGGATTGTGGCTGCCGGTGACTTGGATGCCGCCGTCGACGTCGAGATAATGAGTCGCGAAATAGAGCATGGGCGACGGGCCCATACCCACCTGAATGACGGTCATGCCGCTCTCGGTCAGGCCACGGATGAGCTCTGCTTCGAGCATTCCCGAATGGGTGCGTCCGTCGCGCCCGACGGCGAGCGTCCGCACGCCTTCGCCATGGGCTTTTGAGCCGAAGGTCCGGCCAAGCGCGTAGGCGTCGTCCTCGGTGAGTGTATCGCCGACGATGCCGCGGATGTCATATTCGCGGAGAATATTGGGGTTGAAGATGTGCGCCATTGCGCCGCCTTACGCAGCGCCGGCGAAATTGTTCAACCGGCGGCGGCGATCGGCTCGATTGCACCCGGCTCGGGGATGCCGAGCCCGGCGACCATCTCGCGCAGCTCCTGGCGGGCGGTGACGTGGGCGATGCCGACCTCGCCGAGCTGGGGCAGGTCGATCAGCGTCAGACCCTTGGGAAACAGCTCGCGGTAGATGACCCGCTCGCCAAGGCCGGGGATGACCCTGAACCCGACGCGGCGGGCGAGCTCGTCGAGCGCGGCGCCAACGCGGCGGAGGTTGTGCGAATCGATATGCTGGAGGCGATTGCGCAAGACCACCCAGTCGACGGTCTTGCCGGTCTGCTTGGCCCGTGCCGTGCGGCTGTTCCAGATCAGCTCGGCGTAGAAGCTCGGCTTGGTGATCTTGTAGTTTTCGGGATGGACCTGGCCGATCAGGTCGAGGTCGACGAAGCTGTCGTTCATCGGCGTGACCAGGGTGTCGGCGCGAAGGATGGCCGAGCGCGCGATGGCGT
Organism: Sphingomonas sp. URHD0057; assembly: GCF_000620665.1. GTDB lineage: Bacteria > Pseudomonadota > Alphaproteobacteria > Sphingomonadales > Sphingomonadaceae > Sphingomicrobium. Next base: position 14,737 of record NZ_JIAU01000008.1, read on the forward strand.
CGTCGCGGCCGGGCGTGTCGACGACGATCACGTCGGCTTGCTTGGCCAGACGCTCGATCGCCCCGGCCAGCCCGTCCTCGCTGTGCTCTTCGAGGACTTCGTAGGCTGCGCGAGGCAAGTCCTTGCCGAGCCGGCGCGTGGTCGCATCCCGATTTTCGAGATAGCGGGTCATCGTCCGCTGGCGGCTGTCGAGGTCCAATGCGCCGACGCGATGCCCGGTCGCGGCAAGCGCGATCGCCGTATGAACCGCCGTCGTCGACTTGCCGGTGCCGCCCTTTTCGTTGGCGAAGACGATGAAATGCAGCTGGCTCATGCTTGATCTTTTTCCCCGCGGCATCGAAACGCCGCCCCGAAGCGAAGATTAACTGAGGGCCCTATCGCGTGCAAACCGTTAGTGAATCATTGGAATCCGGCGCTCTCGACTTCGCGCTCTCATGCTTCGTAGCTGATGGCGATCGGATCGCCTTCGTCCCCACCATGGGGGCACTGCATGATGGACATCTGGCGCTTGTCGCTCAGGGGAAGGAGCTAGCCGACCGCGTTGTCGTCTCGATCTTCGTCAATCCTCTCCAATTCAACGACGCGTCGGATCTCGAACGCTATCCGCGAGAGAAGGAGAGCGATCTTGCGAAGCTCGAAGCGGCGGGTTGCGATTTGGTTTGGTTGCCGAGCGCGAGCGATCTCTATCCGGAAGGATTCGCAACTTCGGTCCGAGTAGCCGGCGTCAGCGAACGCTGGGAAGGCGAACACCGGCCGGGGCATTTCGAGGGCGTGGCGACGGTCGTTGCCAAGTTGTTCAATGAAGTCGTTCCGAACGTCGCCCTCTTCGGCGAGAAGGATTTTCAGCAACTGGCGGTCATTCGCCGAATGGCGATCGACCTGGGGCTATGCGACAATATTGTCGGCGTGCCGACGGTGCGGGAAACGGACGGCCTCGCCCTCTCCTCCCGCAACGCCTATCTTTCGCTCGACGAGCGGCAGCAGGCGCTGGCCTTGCCCCGGGCGCTGGAGGCGGCGCGCGCCGCCATCCTCAGCGGCAATGCGATCGACGATGCACTTGGTGAAGGGCGCAATTCGCTGCTGGAAGGCGGCTTTTCGCGGGTCGATTATTTCGCCGCGGTCGATGCGGAAACGCTCGAGCCGCTCGACCGGCTGCGGGCGGGAATGCGCCTGATCGCCGCCGCGGTGATCGGCTCGACGCGGCTGATCGACAACGTGGCCGTCTGAAAACTTGGTTGAACCGCGTTAACCATTTATTCTTCTTCGGCTGCTGAATTCCACCTCAACAGGGACAGAGGGGGTTTTCATGGGTGCAATCAGTCAAAAGGGCGCGGAATTTCTAATCCGCAGCCGCCTAGCCGATGCCGAAGCGGGCGATGTCGACGCGTTGTTCGAGCTTGGGGTGACCTATTCGACGGGCCGCGGCGGAGCGCCGGTCGACCTCATCGAAGCGCACAAATGGTTCAACCTCGCGGCATTGAACGGCAGCACCCGCGGCCAGGAATGCCGCGCCGAGATTTCGGTCGAGATGACCGCGCGCGAAATCGCCGAAGCGCAACGCCAGGCCCGCGCCTGGCTGTCGGTCACCGGCTATCAGCGCCGCGCCGCCTGAATCCTAGCGCACGAGAACGGTAACGGCGCGCCCGGCGCCCGGCCGTTCCTTGCCCCAGCTGGTGGCGCTCAACTGCACCGCCGGCACGCCGAGCAAGACGAGATAGTCGCGCACTTCCACGGCGCGGCGAGCCCCCACCGCCAAGGCATGATCGCGCGTGTCGCTCGGGTCGGCATGGCCCTCGATGCGCACCAGCACCTCTGGATGCTGCAACAGCCATTGAGCCTGCGCTGATAGAGTGGCCCGAGCCGGCGCGCCAAGCACTGAACTGTCACTTCCGAAATAGACGGTGTCAGCGCCCGATCGCGCCATGAAGTCCGCGCGCAGGGCGTCGATGCCCAACAGCATTGGTTGGACTGGCGGAGCCGGTCCACGTCGCCGGAGGCCCGGCAGCTGCGCCGAAGCGCTGCCCGCCAGAGCGGCAACCACGAGAAGCAGCACCGTCTTGCGCATCAGTCGATCACTCCGGACCAGTCGGGGTCGGTGCCGTCCTGCGGGATCTCGAGCTTGCGCGGTTCGCTGCCGTCGATCGCGATTCGGTAGATCTGGTTGCGGCGAGTCGCGTCGGTGCGCTGGAAGACCAATTCGCGGCTGCTCGCCGCCCAATTCGGCCCCTCGTCGCCCGGTCCCGCGGTCAGGGTCCGTTCGCCGCTGCCGTCGGCGGCAATGATGCCGATCCGCCGGGCACCGGCGCCGCGGCGGGTGAAGGCGATCCACTGCCCGTCGGGGCTCCAGTCCGGCCCAGCATACCAGCCGCCGCCAAAGGTCAGGCGGCGCTGGCTCGAACCGTCGGCGTTCATCACATAAAGCTGGGGCGAGCCCGAGCGGTCGCTCTCGAATACGATCTTCGTGCCGTCGGGCGAGAAGCTCGGATCGGTGTCGATGCCCGGCGCGGTGGTCAGCCGCTGCGGCAGCCCGCCGTTGGTGCCGACGACGTAGATGTCGGCGTTGGCGCCGTTCATCATCGAGAAGACGATCCGCTCGCCGTCGGGCGAAAAGCGCGGCGCGAACGACACGCCGCCGGTCTGCAGCAGCGCCCGCTTGGCGCCGGTGTCGACATCGAGGACCTGGATCGCCGGCTGGCCCCCGGCGAAGCTGACGTACGCCACGCGGACCGCCTTGGGCGACAGCCGCGGGGTCAGGACGATGCTGTCGGCCTGGGTCAGGTACCGATGATCGAAGCCGTCGCTGTCCATGATGGCAATCCGACGCGAGCGGCCATCGCCGCTGCCGCTCTCGGCGACATAAGCGATGCGCGTGTCGAACACGCCCGCAGCCCCGGTCACCGCGGTGTACGCCAGCCCCGAGCATTTGTGCGCGGCCCGGCGCCAGTCGCTGCCGGCCACGACGAATCCCTTGCGGGCGAGCTCCCGCCCTTTGTCGACGTCATAGACATAGCAGCCGAAGGTCAGGCGGCCGTCCGAGCGCGACTGAACGAACCCGGTGACCAGGGTCTTGGCGCCCGCGGAGCGCCACTTGGGGAAGCTCGGGGCCGTGACCTCGGGATAGGAATAGAAGTCCTTCTGCTTCGGCGGCAGCGGCATCAGCTCGGCAGTCGAGCGCAAGTCGGAGACGATCATCTGCGTCGCCTGCCAGCCGAGCCCGAGCGACTGGTTCGCGGTCGGCCCGTTGTCGGGCGTCGCGAACGGCGGGACGGCGACCACGCTGACGGTCGGCGCGGCCGCTTGTTGGGCGTGGACAGGCCCCGCCACCCAAAGCGCGGCACCTATTGCCAGAATGAACCCTCGACGCTTGCTCATCGCCCCTGTTCGCTGATCCTCATGAATTGCTCGACCCAGGCCCTGGGCTGCCGCCTAGGCCTGCCCTCGCCATCGAGGAAAGCGGCGGTGACCGTGGCCTCGGTCAGCAGTTCGGTCCCGCGCATGACTCGCTGCTGAATGTCGACCGAGGATGCGCGGACCTGATCGACCGTGCTGACGACCTGCAAATCGTCGCCGAGCCGGCCGGGGCGCCGATACCGGATGTCGACTTCGACCACGGCATAGGCGCTGCCGCTCGCCGCGAGCTCGGCGGCCTGGTCGACGCCGACGGCGCGGATCATGTCCGAGCGGGCGCGCTCCATGAACTTCAGATAATTGGCATAATAGACGATGCCGTAGGCGTCGGTGTCCTCGAAATAGACGGTCAGTGCGAAATGGTGCTCGGGACCGACGAAACCGCCGCGATAGGGGATGTCGAGGGATTCGGGGGGCATCTGGGCGGCTCTAGCGACCGGCGACTCCCGCCGTAAACCCCACTTGACACGCGTAACTCATAGGTTACATGTCACCTATACGTTACACAGGCAGGGGCGATTAGATGAGCGATATCGAACGGATTGAGAAAGCCGAGCGGCTTGGGCGCTCGCGCTCGCGGGTGTTTTTCGTGATGGCGATCGTGTTTTTCGTCGGGCAGCTTCCGTACTTCTCGAACCCGGGCGCGACCCGCGATACCAGCTTCAGGATCGGCGCTTGGCTCATTCTCGCGATTCTGATGCTGCTGCTCATTGCGACCGGCGGTTTCCTGCTCAGAGGCCGAAAGGTGTGGGATCTTCTGAACGATGAGACCTCACGGACGAACCTATCGGCGTCTCAGGCGGTCGGTTTCTGGGCAGCCATGATCGCTGCGCTCAGCCTCTATGTCGCGGCGATGTTTGAGACGGTCAGCCTGAGTGCCGGAGTGCACATCATCGTCACGGCAGGCGTCGGTTCGGCACTGCTCAGCTTCGCAACGCGCGAACGGCGGGCCCACCGCATTGGCTGAAGTGCTGATGAATCAGCTTCGCGAGGCTCGCGTCGCGAAAGGCTGGACCCAGGCCGAACTGGCGGCCCACGTGGGAGTGAGCCGCAAGACCATCAACACCGTCGAGAACCGCGTCTTCACCCCCTCCACGACCCTCGCCATCAAGCTTGCGAAGGCGCTGGGACTCAGTGTCGAGCAGCTGTTCTGGATTGATCGCTGATCGCTCCGACCTGTCGGATGAGGTCGCCGAGCGCGATCTCGATGTCGGCAAGGTGCATCCCCCAGCCGGGCAGGAACATGCCCAATATTGCGACTTCCCCGCCCACCCGGTCGGTCCGTTTGTCTTTCGGGTCGGCATTGGTCCGCACCGACAGATAACCGCGGTTGCCATCGCTCATGCACTTGGCGGAAACGAGCCCTTCGGTTCGAACGTAGGAGGTTCCCGGCGAACCCTCGCTCGACCATACGATCGGCCCGTCCGGCACCGGGAGCGTCGAGCGGGTGTACCAATAGCTGTCGAGCGGCATCCAATCCCGTGATCCCGGCCGCGCCGGATTGACGCAGCCGACGGTCATCCCGGGCTGGCGCGCAACGCCGAACATCGCGCCCCTCGGGGGTACGTTCTTCTCGCGGAAGCTCGACCATGCGATGACGCAGCCGGTCTCGCCCTCGCGGCTGCACAGGGGCGTGGACTTGAAGGTGCCGCCGACCAGCTTGCCCTGCGGCACGATGACGTTCCAGCCGGCGAGGATGGCGAGCTTCATCCGGCCCGCAATCACCGGATCCTTCTCGATCTCGCGCGCGATCAGCTGCTGGAGCAGAAGGCTGCCCTGGCTATGGCCGACGAGGACGAACGGCCGGCCGTGGTTGCGGGTCGCGAGGTAATTCTTCCACGCGGCGAGCACGTCGCGATAGGCGATCAGCACGTTGGGACGGATGTCGCCCCCGGTCGAGTAAGTGGCAATCGAGGCGAGCGTCATCTGGCGATAGACCGGCGCGAACGTCCGGCACACCGACGCAAAGCGGGCGAACTGGGTCTCGGCGGTGACCTTCTCCTCCGGCCCGGGCATCATGTCACTGTTGAGGCCGGGATCGTTCGACACCGTCGGATAGACGTAGAAGCAATCGACCGGTGGGTTTTTGGCGACCTCGTTGCGGCCGACTGAGCCGTAGCCGTTCGCATTGAGCGCAGTGGTCGGCAGGGGAGTCGAGCAGACGTCCTTGCGGCCGGGCAGGCACAACCAGCTTGAGTCCTGCGCATAATTGGGCGCGGCCGACGGGGCCTGGGCGGAGATCGGGGCGGGAGCGGCGAGGCCGAGGGCGGCTGCGGCTGCGGCCGCGATTGCTGATCGCATTACTTCGCGGACGCTCCCGAATCGAACAGGCCGGCCTGGCTGCCCGGCGGCGCCGGCAGCCCGAGATGGGCGTAGCCGCGGCCGTTCAAGGCACGGCCCCGTGCCGTGCGGCCGATGAGGCCAAGCTGAATGAGGAAGGGCTCGATCACGTCCTCGATCGTGTCGCGCGGCTCGGACAGGCCGGCCGCCAGCGTCTCCACTCCGACCGGCCCGCCGCCGTAGAGGTCGGCGATCATGGTCAAATAGCGCCGGTCCATCGCGTCGAGGCCGAGGGCGTCGATCTCCAGCCGCGACAGCGCCTTGTCCGCGGCTTCGGCCGAGATCGAATCCTCCCCTGCGGCATGGGCAAAATCACGCACTCGGCGGAGCAGCCGGCCGGCGATCCGCGGCGTTCCCCGCGACCGCCGCGCAATCTCGCGCGAGCCATCCTCGGTGAGGTCGACGCCGAGCAACCGGGCAGCGCGGCGCACCACCAGCTCCAGCTCCTCGACGGTATAGAAGTTGAGCCGGACGGGAATGCCGAAGCGGTCGCGGAGCGGCGTCGTCAGCAGCCCTTGCCGTGTGGTCGCGCCGATCAGGGTGAAGCGGGGCAGCTCGATGCGGACCGAGCGCGCCGACGGTCCCTCCCCGATCATCAGGTCGAGCGCGCGATCCTCCATCGCCGGATAGAGCACCTCCTCGATAGCCGGATTGAGACGGTGGATCTCGTCGATGAACAGGACATCGCCGTCTTCGAGGTTGGTGAGCAGCGCCGCGAGATCGCCCGACTTCGCGATCACCGGCCCCGAAGTCGCGCGGAAGCCGACGCCCATCTCCCGCGCCAGGATTCCGGCCAGCGTCGTCTTGCCGAGGCCGGGCGGGCCGTGGAGCAGCACGTGGTCGAGCGGCTCGCCCCGGCTCTTCGCGGCGTGGACGAACACCCGGAGGTTTTCGCGCGCGGCCTGTTGGCCGATGAATTCATCGAGGCTCTTTGGCCGCAGCGCCGCGTCGGCGTCCTCCGCCGTGCGCTCGGGCGTGGTGATACGGGCGGGATCGGTTGCCATCCGTGACGTTGATTCGCAGATGGATGGCCTTACGACAAGCGATCAAGCGGGAAGGGAACGGCCAATGCAAATCGATCGAAGGACTTTGCTTGCGGGAAGCGCGGCCGCTTTGGCCGCGGCGCCGGCAATGGCCCAAAAGGCGGTGAAGCAGGCAGGCTGGTACCGCAACGCGCTGGTCATCGACGGTCTCGGCGGAATCAACGATCCTTATGGCGCCGACGAGGACCTGCGGCTGAGCGACCGTGCCTGGTCCGAATTCCGGATGACCGGGCTCACCGCGCTTCGCGATACGATCCTTCCCGTCGGCAATCAGGCGGATGCCTGGGAGCAGTTCCAGAAGAAGTTGGACGATTACATCGATACTCTGCGCGCCAACCCCGATCGGCTGAAGCTGGTCGAAAAGGCCGCCGACCTCCCGGCCTGCAAGCGCGATGGAAAGCTCGGCATCATCCTTGGCACCCAGGACACGGCCATGGTCGGCGCCGCGCTCGATCGCCTAGCGGATATGAAGAAGCGTGGAATCCGTTGCGTCCAACTCACTTACAATCTCGCCAATCTGAGCGGCGATGGTTCGATCGAGCCAAGAAATGCCGGAATCACCAACCTTGGGCGAAAGACGATCGAGCGGATCGAGGCCGAAAAGCTCCTGCTGGACCTGGCGCACGGCGGTGCCCGGACGATCGAGGAAGCAGCCGCTTTCGCCAAAAGGCCGCTCACCATCAGCCATACCGGCGCTCGCGCCGTCTACGATCACCCGCGCAACTCGACCGACGCCGCGATCCGTGCGGTGGCCGACAAGGGCGGCGTGATCGGCGTCTATTTCATGCCGTACCTCGCCGGCGACATGAAACCGAGCGGGACGATGCTGCTCGAGCACATCGATCATGTCGCCCGGGTCGCCGGCGAGGATCACATTTCATTCGGGACCGACGGGGGCGTCCTTCCGCTGGTGATCGACGCAAAGGCAATCGAGAACGCCCGCAAGGACTACGAGTACCGCAAAGCCGCGGGCATCGCCGCGCCCGGCGAAGGGCCGGACGTGTTCACCGTCGTTCGTAACTATAATTCGATCGATAAGCTCGAACGGCTCGGTAGTGATTTGATGAAGCGTGGCTGGACAACGGGACGGGTCGAAAAGCTCTTCGGTCAGAACCTCGTGCGCCTCTACGGCGACGCCTGGGGCGGCTGACCCTTAGTCGGTTCGCTCGACGTCCTCGTCGATGATGTCGAACCAGTCGTGCTTGCGGCGTTCCCACACCGAATAGTCGGGGCTGTCGGCGATATAGGGGTCATCCAGCGAGCCGAGCGGGATCGCGATCACGTCCGGGAAATTGCCGCCGCTGTAGTGAACCGTCGATCCGCAGTCGGGGCAGAAGTGGTAGGTCGTCGCTTGCCCGCTGTCGGCGGTCCGGGTCCATTGTTTGGACACACCTTCGATCTCGACGCAATCGGCGGGCCACCGTGCCTGCGCCGAGAAGGCGCTGCCAGTGCGCTTCTGGCAGGCGAGGCAGTGGCACACCGACACGCGGACAGGATCGCCGCTGGCAGTGGCCCTTAGCTGCCCGCAGCGGCAGGAAGCGGTGTGCGTGGTCACTTCGCCGCCTTCCGAAGCGCCAGCCGCACTAGCGCATCGAGACCGGCATCGGCGCCGAGCTCCTCTTGCGCAGCATTCACCGCGGCACTCGCTTCGGCGGGCTTGAACCCGAGGTTGGCGAGCGCCGACAGAGCGTCCGCCGCGGCTCCGGCGCGGGGCACCGGGGCGGTGCCGCCAAGCCCGGTCACGCCGAGCTTGCCTTGAAGCTCATTGGCGATGCGCGCGGCGAGCTTGGGACCGACTCCGTTGGCGCGGCCGATCATCGCCTTGTCGTCTTGCGCGACCGCACGTGCCAGCTCATCCGGCGACAGAGTCGACAGGATCGCCAAAGCGAGCCGGCCGCCGACGCCCTGGATGCTGGTGAGCGCGCGAAACGCGTCGCGCTCCGCGGTCGAGCCGAAGCCGAACAAGGTCCAGGCGTCCTCGCGCACCTGCAGCTCGGTCAGCAGCAGCACCTCGCTGCCGATCGCGCCGACCGCGGCAAGCGTCCTGCCGCTCAAGTGGACGAGATAGCCCACGCCCGCGACGTCGATCACCGCGCCGTCGGCGCTGGTCTCGGCGAGCGCTCCGGAAAGACGAGCGATCATGGTGAGCACCGTATCCTTTCGTCACCCCCGCGCAAGCGGGGGTCCCGCTGCCTTCAACACGAGCGGATTCCCGCTTTCGCGGGAATGACGAATCAGGGAATGCGACGGTTGCTCGCCAGATGATGCGCGTGGGTGATTGCCACGGCCAGCGCGTCGGCGGCGTCCGGCCCCGCGATCGGCGCGCCGGGCAGCAGCCGCAAGACCATCGCATGGACTTGGACTTTCTCGGCATTGCCGTTTCCGACCACGGCTTTTTTGACCAGCCGCGCGGCATATTCGCCGACCTCGATCTCCGCGCGCGCGGCAACCATCAGGACAACGCCGCGCGCCTGCCCGAGCTTGAGCGTCGATTGCGGGTTCTTGTTGACGAAGACTTCCTCGACCGCAGCGGTGGTCGGGCGCTGCTCCGCGATGAGAGCTTCGAGCTGCTCGGCAAGCGCTGCAAGCCGGCGCGGCAGCGGCGCGTGGGTGTCGGTCTTGAGCTGGCCGTTGGCGAGGTGCCGCAGCCGATTGCCGTCCGCCTCGATCAGCCCCCAGCCAGTGGTGCCGAGGCCCGGGTCAAGGCCGAGGATCTTCACGCGAGGTTGGCCAGCTCCTCGTCCGGGACCTTTTCATTGCCCCAGACGGTCTGGACGTCGTCGTCCTCCTCGAGCGCGTCCAGCAGCTTCAGCAGTTGCTGCGCATCCTCGCCGCGGACCTCGACCTCGATCGACGGCCGCCACGCGAGCTTGGCGCCTTCGCCTTCGCCGAGCATCGGCTCGAGCGCCTTGGCGACCTCATGGAGGGTGTCGATGCTGGTCCAGATGCGATGGCCGTCCTCGTCGCTTTCGACATCGTCGGCGCCGGCCTCGATCGCCGCTTCGAGTACCTTCTCATCATCTCCGACCGTGGCCGGATATTCGATCAGCCCCAGCCGCTCGAAGCCGTGGCTGACGCTTCCCCCGGCGCCGAGATTGCCGCCGTTCTTGGAGAAAGCCGTGCGGACATTGGTGGCGGTGCGGTTGCGATTGTCGGTCAGAGCCTCGACGATGATGGCGACGCCGCCGGGGCCGAAGCCCTCGTAGCGGATTTCCTCGTAATTCTCGGCGTCCGCGCCCGCTGCCTTGTCGATCGAGCGCTGGATATTGTCCTTGGGCATCGACTGCGCCCGCGCCGCGATGACCGCGGCGCGAAGCCGCGCGTTCGCCTCCGGATCGGGAAGCCCCATCTTTGCCGCGACGGTGATTTCGCGGCTCAGCTTCGAAAACAAGGCGGAGCGCTTCTTATCCTGCGCCCCCTTGCGGTACATGATGTTCTTATATTTGGAATGGCCCGCCATAGCGTTCTCTTATGCCAGCCCGAGCGCCTGGCGATAGGTCTCCAGCACCGCGTCCTGCTCCTGCCGGGTATGCGACTCCATTCTCCGCAAGCGGACGATCATCCGCATGATCTTGGGGTCGTAACCGTTGGCCTTGGCCTCCGCGTAGACATCACGGACGTCGTCGCTGATGCCCTTTTTCTCTTCCTCGAGCCGCTCGATCCGCTCGATAAATAGCCGCAGCTGATCCGCTGCGACGGCGCCTTCCGCCATGTCGTTCATTCTCCGCTTTTGAGGTTTGAAGCGCGGCTCTAGCGGCTTGAACCGTCATATCAAGCGGCTATGGCAGCCGCTCGCCACGCCGCAGGAGCACAAGTGACCGAAACTCTGGCGCCCCGTTCGCGCAAGGTGAAGATACTGGCGACGCTGGGCCCGGCATCGAGCGACAAGCGCACGATCCGCAAGCTGATGCTGGCCGGCGCCGATGCCTTTCGCATCAACATGAGCCACGGCGACCAGAAGTCGAAGACGCGGCTGGTCAACGCCATTCGCGAGCTGGAGAAGGAGTTTCAGCGGCCGACCACCATCCTGTTCGACCTTCAGGGCCCCAAGCTTCGCGTCGGCCAGTTCGAAGGCGGCGAGACCGTGCTTCAGGGCGGCCGCAAGTTCTTCTTCGACCAGGATTCGGCGATGGGCGACGCGAACCGCGTCCAGCTGCCCCATCCCGAGCTGTTCGAAGCGGTCAAGGCCGGGACCAACATCCTGATCGACGACGGCAAGGTACGCTTGCGCGTGCTCGAGGCCGACGGCGGACGTATCGTCAGCGAAGTCGTCGTCGGCGGCACCGTGTCCGACAACAAGGGGGTCAACGTCCCCGACGTGCTGGTCCCGATCCCGGCGCTGACCGAGAAGGACCGCTCCGACCTCGCCTTCGCGCTCGACCAGCGCGCCGACTGGGTCGCCTTGTCCTTCGTTCAGCGGCCCGAGGACGTCGCCGAGGCACGGTCTCTGATCGGCGACCGCGCCGCGCTGCTCGCCAAGATCGAGAAGCCGGCGGCGATCGACCGCCTGAACGACATCATCGCTCTGTCCGACGCGGTGATGGTCGCCCGCGGCGACCTCGGCGTCGAGCTTCCGCCCGAGCAGGTGCCGCCATTGCAGAAGCGGATCGTCGCCTGCGCGCGCGAGTTCGGCAAGCCGGTCATCGTCGCCACCCAAATGCTCGAGTCGATGATCACCTCGCCGACGCCGACCCGCGCGGAGGTCAGCGACGTCGCCACCGCGATCTACGACGGCGCAGACGCGGTGATGCTGTCGGCGGAAAGTGCGGCGGGCGATTATCCGGTCGAGGCGGTGGCGATGATGGACCGCATCGCCGTCAGCGCCGAGCGCGATCCCTCCTACCAGGCGCGCATCCATTTCACCGAGACCCGCCTCGAGCCGACCACCGCCGACGCGCTCGCCGCCTCAGCGCGGCAGATCGCCAGCACCATCTCGGCGACGGCGATGGTCTGCTACACAAGCTCGGGCTCGACGGCGCGGCGCATCGCCCGCGAGCGGCCGACGGTGCCGCTGCTGGCGATGAGCGCGTCACTGCACACGGCGCGGCGAATGGGGCTGCTGTGGGGCGTCCACGCGGTCCACACCCGCGACGTTTCCAGCTTCGAGGAGATGGTCGAAAAGGCCAAGCGCATGGCGTTGCGTCACAAGATCGCAACCGGCGGCGACCGCCTGATTCTGATGGCCGGCATCCCGTTCGGGACCGCGGGATCGACCAACGTAATCCACGTCGTCCGCCTGATCGGCGACGAGCTCGATCGCTATCAGGCGAGCAAGGTGTCGGCGCGCAATTAGAATTGCGAGGATTGGCTGACAGTCAGCTGAGCGAGGAATGCGCCTCGCGAGCCAGAGCGGCGACCACCTCCTCGATGTCGGCTGAAAGCTCGCCCGACAGCCACGCGTGCAACAAGCCGATCTGACCTGCCGCAATGTACAGCGCGGTGGCGCGCCTGGTGCGCCCTGTCATCCCTGGCTGTTCGCAGAGCGCCTCTTCGATCAACACGGCGAGGCGGCGGCGGATGGGTTGGACGAGCGGCGGGCCGAACACGGATTTGCCCAGCCTGCGGTTGTCCCAGAAATGCGACACCAGAAAACGCAGCCTGGCCGGATCCAGCTGCCCGGTAGCCGCGCGCGCCAATTCGCCGAGCATGCCCTCCATCAGGCTGCGCAGGACATCATCCTTGCCCTTGTAGTGTTCGTAGAATGTCGACTTGCCGATATTGGCGGTGACGATCAGATCGGCGGTGCTGAACTCTTCATAACGGCGGTTGAGGGCAAGATCGACGAAGGCCTTGCGAATGGCGTCGCGCGTGCGCTGCCGCCGACGATCGATGGTGATCAGGTCGTTCATGCGCCCCTTCGGCGGACAATCTCATTCGAAAGTCCGGTAACGGACGCCGGCCGACCGATCTCCGGCCATCGCCCGTCCGAGCTTGCTAACACCCCCATTCGTATCGGCGGGAGGGTGGACAATTGCAAGCATCGGACAATGATGGACCGGACATAGTTCGGTCCGCCGATCGCAGCGCTGGAAACCTGGCGATTGCGGCCGCGGTTGCGTCAGTCGCTCTGGCGCTGCTTCATCCCGGAGGCCAGGCGCGATCCTTTTCGGATTTTGTCGTGGAAGAGGCAAAGAATCAGCGGATGGACCTGATCGTCCATGGTGGTTTCATCTTTGTCTTCGCGCTTCAATTGATTTGCTACGGCGTGCTGTCGCGGCGCTTGGAAAGCGGACGCCTCGCGGCGCGATCGGCCTATGTTTTCTTCGCGTCGGGCGTGGCCTGGATCAGCCTCAATTTGCTGTTCGACGGGCTTATCCAGCCGATGATTGCCGTTCGTTATGGCGCTCCGGACCAGATCGAAACGGGTCGCAGCCTGTTTGTGCTGATTGGTGCGCTGGGTCGTTACGTCATGCCGATCGGTTTGACCTTCCTCGCCTTGTCGGTGCTCGCCTGGGGCTGGGCGCTGATTGAAGCGGATGTGCGAACTCTAGGCCGCATTGCGCTGGGACTTGGGGCCGTGCTTGGCGCTTTGGTGGTGGTCGGGATCGCGGCAGGGATGCCGATGGCATTTATGGCCGTTTTCTTCGGAATGGCCGTTTGGGGCGGCCTCGCCGGGGCGGCGTTGCGCCGCCAGACCTGACGCCAAATCACGTCATTGCATCGCACTTGGACCAGCAGGCCGCTTACCGTGTGATGCGCGATAGCGTGCCGCCCGGACTTTCCACGTTACTTGGCTCGATCCTCGTCTTCGCGCATTAATGCGTTCCGTGAGCAATCGTGACAGCCACCCCTTCGCCAGCTTTTTCCAGGCGGGCTTCGAATGTTCGTCGCACCGGCGGCGCGACGGCGTTCGCCTCGACCTCATTCGCGCGACCAGCCACGACAAGCACGTGCTGCGCGACTATCGGCAGTGCAAGCAGCTCGGCTTCGGCACGATCCGCGACGGCCTGCGCTGGCATTTGATCGAAAAATCGCCGGGCAAGTACGATTGGTCGAGCTGGCGGCCGGCGCTGGAGGCAGCCGAAGCGGTCGGGATGCAAGTCATCTGGGATCTGTTCCACTACGGCTCGCCCGATTGCGTCGACCAGGCTGCCGCCGACTTCCCGCAGCGCTTCACCGATTTCGCGATGGTCGCGCTCGAGCTCCATGAAGAGATCAGCGGCCGCCCGGCTTTCGTCTGCCCGCTGAACGAGATCAACTTCCTCTCATGGGCGATCGACGACGAATATTTCCCGCGCGTCGGCCCGGACGAGCAAGGCTGGTTCAAGCGCCAGCTGATCCGGACCGCGATCATGGCGGCGCGGGCAATCAAGCAGCGCTGGCCGGCGACCACGATCGTCTGGGCGGAGCCGCTGATCCACATTGCCCCGCACGACCGCCGCCGCCAGACGGTGCGCGCCGCACAAGCGAACCTTCGCGGGATGTATGAGGCCTATGACTGGATCATGGGCCTGGCCGAGCCGGAGTTCGGCGGCGATCCGTCGCTGATCGACCTGGTCGGCCTCAACTATTACCCACACAACCAATGGTATTTCCAGGGGCCCACCATCCCCATGGGCCATCACGAATATCGCCCGCTCGCCGACATGCTGGTCGAAATGTCCGAGCGCTATCGAAAGCCGGTCTTCCTCTCCGAGACGGGCGCCGAGGGCTCGGGCAAGCCGTCATGGCTCCACTATGTGTGCAACGAGGTGCGCGACGCGATGAGCCGGGGCGCGGATATTCGCGGCGTCTGCTGGTACCCGATCACCGCTTATCCCGGCTGGGACAACAGCCGTCACGCCGAGACCGGATTGCTGTCGTCGGTCGTCGCCGACGGCAGCCGCCACGTCGACCAGCGCCTGCTCGCGGAATTCGAGGCGCAGCGCGAGCTATTCGCTGCGTCGCAGAACGGATCAGGTGACCGGCGACGGCTGCGGTCCGTCTGACGGAGTTCCAACGTACGGCCAGCCGTCGCGCCACTGGATCTTGTCGATCAACAGGATGCGCCGGCTGTTGATCTCGTCCTCCTGTCGCTGGCGCGGGCGATTCACGTCGATCGCATGATAGATAATCCAGGTATCGCCGGCCTCGTCGGTGACGATCGAATTGTGTCCGGGCGCAAGCCAGCGCTCGCTCTTGTATAGCATGAGGCTGTGCGGAACGTTGCGCGCTTCCTCGAGCGTTTCGAACGGTCCGGTCGGTGACGTCGATCGGGCGACCATCACGCCATATTCGGCGTCCGGTCCGCAGCAATTGTCGCCCGAGTAAAAGAGATAATAAAAATCGTCATGGCGGATCACCCAGGCCGCTTCGACCAATCGCGGGAACGCGCCTTTCACGGGGTTGGGCCAGATCAGGTTGGTCGGTTCGCTTCCGGGCGCGAACGACATTCCGTCGGGACTCAGCTCCTGCACCCGAATCGGCTGGAAGCCCGAACCCCAGTAAAGCCAGTGCTTGCCGCTCGCCGGGTCCACGAACACCATCGGGTCGATATATTCAAAGCCGACGCCAAGCAGCAGCGGCATGCCCATGTCGACGAACGGGCCGGCCGGCGAATCCGACGTCGCGACCGCGAGGCAATGCCCGCGCTGCGGGTCGTGGCAGGCGTCGTGTGTCGCCGAATAGTACATGATGTAACGCGCACCGTCGTAAAGCACGTAGGGCGCCCAAACGTCCTGCGTCGCCCGTGCCCACGCCGGCTTTTCAGGCAGTGCGTCGCCGAGGTGCTGCCAGTTCACGAGGTCGGGTGAGCGCGCGACCTGAACGTTGATCCAGTTGTGATCGCGCTGCGTCTGCGTCGCGTAGGCATAATAATAACTGTCGGGCGCGCGGATGACCGCCGGGTCCGGAAAATCCGCGTCGAGGACCGGGTTGCGATAGGTGCCGGTGAGGGGCGCAGGAAGGGTGGTCGAGCTTGCGTTCGTCACTCAGCGGCAACGGCGCTCGGCTTCGCTCGTTCCCGCTTCTCGTCGATCTTTCGGAAGGTCGCCAGCGCCTGCCCGACGATCTGGTCCATGTTGTAATAGCGGTAGGTCGCCAGGCGCCCGACGAAGGTCACGCCCTCGGTTTCATCGGCAAGCGTTTCGTAGCGCTTGAACAGCTCCTGATTCTCCGCCCGCGGGATCGGATAATATGGATCGCCCTCAGCCGACGGATATTCGTAGGTGATTGTCGTCACTGGAGCCTGCTGCCCGGTCAAGTGCTTGTATTCGCTGATCCGCGTGTAGGGCACGTCGGGTGAGGGATAATTGACCGTGCCGACGGGCTGATGGAGCTCCTCGTCGAGCGTCTTGTGATCGAACTTGAGGCTCCGGTACGGCAGCTTGCCGAAGCGAAACTCGAAATATTCGTCGATCGGGCCCGTGTAGATGATGTGGTCCGCCGCTACGCCTTCGCGAACGTCGCGGAAGTCGACGCCGGTGCGCACCTCGATCCGCGGATGGTCGAGCATGCGTTGGAACATCGCGGTGTAACCATCGCGCGGCATCGCCTGGAAGGTGTCGGTGAAGTAGCGGTCGTCGGTGTTGGTCCGGGTCGGGATTCGCGCCGTCACCGACTTGTCGAGCTCGGAAGGATCGAGTCCCCATTGCTTGCGCGTATAGCCTTGGAAAAACAGCTCGTAGAGCTCGCGCCCGACGGCGTTGACGACGACGTCCTCCGACGTCTTGATCTCATCGACGGGCTCGGCGCGCGAGGCTAGATAGGCGGCCGCTTCCGCGTCCGTCTTAAGGTCCAGCCCGAACAGCTCGTTCAGCGTCGTCCGGTTGATCGGGATCGGCACCTGCCGGCCGCGGACGACCGCCAGCACGCGATGTTCGTACGGCCGCCATTGGGTGAACTGCGAGAGGTAATCCACGACTTGGTCGCTGTTGGTGTGGAAAATGTGCGGGCCATATCTGTGATAGAGGATGCCCGCCTCGTTCTTCTCGTCATAGGCGTTGCCGCCGATGTGGGGACGGCGATCGATCAGCAGCACACGCGCGCCATGCTGGCTCGCCAGCCGCTCGGCGAGGATCGAGCCGGCGAACCCCGCTCCAACGATCAGATAGTCGTAGCGGCCGTCGCGCCCGGCCGCGCGATCCTGGCCGGTCATTCCGCTGCGACGAGCAGAGCCGGCGAAGTCCCAGGCTGGCGCGTACCGAGCAGGTCGCCGATCAGCGCCGCCATCCGTGCCTGCGTCGTGTCCCAGCTCGACGCCGACAGCATGAGGTCGGCTTCGGCCAGCCAGCCGCCTTCAGGATTCCGCGACAGCTCGAGCGCTTCCTCGCACGCCGCGACGAACTCCTCCGGTGTCGAGGCGATCTTGACGCCCTCGAGCTGGCCATAATGGCGCACGACGTCACGGATCGGGGTCGACACCACCGGCTTGCCGCCGGCGAGATATTCCGGAGTTTTGGTGGGTGAGATGAACTGCGTCGACTCGTTCATCGCAAACGGCATCAGGGCGACGTCCCAGCCGCTGAGATAGGCCGGCAGCTGCTCGTAGGATTTGCTGCCGAGGTAATGGATGTTGGGTCGCCGCGGCAGATCTTCCTCGGAGATCTTGACCACCGGGCCGAGCATCACAAACGACCAATCGGGGCGCATCTCGGCGGCCTTGTCGAGCAGCTCGGTATCGAAGCGTTCGTCGATGACTCCGTAAAAACCAAGCCGCGGCAGGGGCAGGTCTTCCTGGTCGGCGGGCTCGAACTGGCGCGCGCGCGCCTTCATGAAATGGGTGCGGTCGACCGACGAAGGGAAGCAATAGACGCTCGGATGGCGATCCTTCTTCGCCTCGTACAGGCTCGACCCGCCGGTGAAGACGACGTCGGCGCGATCGATCAGCTCCTGCTCAAAGTCGAGCAGATGCTCGGGCGCAAACTTGAACTTCGAAAGCTCGTCCATGGCGTCATAGACGGTGACGTCGGGCGTGATGTGCTTCGAGAAAGGAAGCATCATCGGCGTGTAATACCAGGCGACGATCGGCCCGCGGATCGCGGAGATGTGCGCGTCGAGCAGGCGCTTCAGAGCGCCTTCGCGCGCGGCCTCCGGTATGCCTTGAGGAAGGTGCGGGACGACGATCCGAAGGTTGGCACTGCTGTCCGCCTCGCGGACCTTGAGGAACGGCGTTTCCTTGGGCCCGATGTCGACCGGCTCTTCCCAATAAATGACGGTCATATCGCGCGCGAAGCGGCTCATGAGATGCTGCGGCCGCTGGAACACAAAGTTCCACCGCAGGTGCGAGAAGCAGATCAGAGTTGTGGGCTGCAATTCCGGACCCGAATACTCGGTCTCCGACACAACAGGCACCCCGACGCGCGTAAGCATTTTCCGTTTATCCTCCGTGGTATGTTTGCCCGCCGAGTGAACGGCTTGAGAGGGATTACGGTTCCGCAACAGGGTCCCGGGTTAACCTGATTTAATACGATTGTGCAGTGCAGCATTCGCCAGTCCGCCCGATTGACCAGACGAATGTCGCGTGGAAGGACGGCGTCGGTCTAAGATGGGGACGAACCGCCGGATGGCAACTACGATCGAAGAGCTCGAGAAGCGGCGCGAGCTGGCGCGTCTCGGCGGCGGCGAGAAGCGAATCGCGGCGCAGCACGCCAAGGGCCGGCTGACCGCCCGCGAACGCCTATCGGTGCTGCTCGATCCCGGCAGCTTCGAAGAATATGACATGTTCGTCGAGCACAACGCGACCGATTTCGGAATGGCGGAACAGAAGATCCCGGGCGACGGCGTGGTCACCGGGTCGGGCACGATCAACGGCCGGCTGGTCTATGTCTTCGCGCAGGATTTCACCGTGTTCGGCGGCTCGCTCTCCGAGCGCCATGCGGAGAAGATCTGCAAAGTCATGGACATGGCGATGAAGGTCGGCGCGCCGGTGATCGGGCTCAACGACTCAGGCGGCGCGCGCATTCAGGAAGGGGTCGCGTCACTCGCCGGTTACGCCAACGTGTTCCAGCGCAACGTGCTCGCCAGCGGCGTCATCCCGCAGGTCAGCCTGATCATGGGCCCCTGCGCCGGCGGTGCCGTCTATTCGCCGGCGATGACCGACTTCATCTTCATGGTGAAGGATAGCTCCTACATGTTCGTCACCGGGCCGGAGGTGGTGAAGACCGTCACCAACGAAATCGTCACCCAGGAGGAATTGGGCGGCGCGGTTACCCACACGACCAAATCGGGGGTCGCCGACGTCGCGTTCGAGAACGACATCGACGCGCTTCTGGCGACCCGCGAGTTCTTCGACTTCCTGCCACTGTCGAACCGCCACGAGCAGCCGGAGCGGCCGTGCGAGGACCCGGTCGACCGGATCGAAGACAGCCTCGACACGCTCGTTCCGCCGAGCGCGGCGACCCCCTATGATATGCACGAGTTGATCCGGAAGGTCGCCGACGAGGGTGACTTCTTCGAGTTACAGCCGGCGCACGCGGCCAACATCATCATCGGCTTCTGCCGGATCGAAGGGCGCACGGTCGGAATCGTCGCTAACCAGCCGATGGTCCTGGCCGGAGTGCTCGACATCAACAGTGCGAAAAAGGCCGCCCGGTTCGTCCGCTTCTGCGACGCGTTCGACATTCCGATCCTGACCTTCGTCGACGTGCCCGGCTTCCTCCCCGGGGTCGGCCAGGAGCATCACGGCATCATCAAGCACGGCGCCAAATTGCTGTTCGCTTACGCCGAAGCGACCGTGCCCAAGATCACCGTGATCACGCGCAAGGCCTATGGCGGCGCCTACGACGTCATGTCGTCGAAGCATCTGCGCGGCGACTTGAACTACGCCTGGCCCACCGCCGAGATCGCGGTGATGGGCGCCAAAGGCGCGGTCGAGATCATCTTCCGCGGCAAGACGGCGAAGGAGATCGCCGAGCATACGCAAGAATATGAAGAGCGCTTCGCCAACCCCTTCGTGGCCGCGAGCATGGGCTTCATCGACGAGGTGATCATGCCCCACTCAACCCGCCGGCGCGTGGCGATGGGCCTGCGCAAGCTACGGAACAAGCAGCTCGAGAACCCATGGAAGAAGCACGACAACATCCCGCTCTGACGCCCGAGCAGCGGCTGTTCGAGTCGATCTACCTCATCGGCTCGCTGGTCCTTGTCGCCGCCATCTGCCTGCAAATCTTCCGCCGAATCGACGCGCTTTACCCGGCGATCCTGGGTGTCGGCGCGAGCAGGATATTGCTCGCCGCATGGCAACTTGTCGAACCGGGATGCTCCAGGACTGAACGGACTCGGCCCGGCCTTGTGTTCCTGATCGCCGCATGGGCAAGCACGATCGCTGTTCTGATATGGATGCACGGCAGATGAGCACCTACACCGCAACGATCCGCTGGCACCGCACCGGCAACGGCGATTTCACCAAGGGCCAGTACAGCCGCGCCCACGAATGGACATTCGACGGCGGGGTGACGGTGCCCGCGAGCGCGAGTCCGCACGTCGTCCCCGCTCCCTGGTCCGACCCGCAGGGGATCGATCCGGAGGAAGCGTTCATCGCCTCCCTCTCGTCATGCCACATGCTGTTCTTCATCGATTATGCGCGCCGCGACGGGTGGACGATCGACAGCTACCACGACGATGCCGAAGGGCTGATGGAGAAGCGCGCCGACGGCAAGATCGCGATGACCCGTGTGACCCTGCGCCCGCGCATCATCTGGCACGGCGTTCCGCCGGAGGAAGACGATATCGCCGACCTCCACCACCGCGCGCACGAAGCCTGCTTCATCGCCAATTCGGTCAACACGGAAGTGATAATCGACCAATGAAACTCGGCCGTCTCAATCATGTGGGTGTCGCGACGCCGTCGATCGAAAACAGCCTCGCGCTGTACAAAACCATGTTCGGCGCCGAGCCGCACGGGCCGGCGTTCGACCTGCCCGCGCAGGGCGTGCGCGTGTGCTTCGTCGACACGCCCAACAGCCAGATCGAGCTGATCGAGCCGTTCGGCGAGGATTCGCCGGTGCAAAAATTCCTCGAGAAGAACCCGCTCGGCGGCCAGCATCACGTCTGCTTCGAGGTCCCCGACATCCACGCCGCCAAGGCCGAGTTCGAGGCCAAGGGCGCGCGCGTGCTGGGCGAGCCGCGTGTCGGCGCCCACGGAACTTTGGTGTTCTTCGTGCACCCGAGGGACATGGGCGGCGTTTTGACCGAGATCATGGAAACGCCCGCAGCCGCTTGACGGATGTGCAACCTCTATACCCAGTCCAAATCGGTCGACGAGGTCGCGCGCCTGTTCCGCGACCTGCAGATGCCACTGAGCTTTCCCGACGACGTCCCCAATCTCGAGCCGCGCGAGATCGCGATCACCGATCGGGGACCGATCGTTCGCGCTGACAAGGGCGGCGAGTTCGACCTCGTCGTCCGGCGCTGGAGCTGGCCCGGCCCAGGCGGCAAGCCGGTCTTCAACTTCCGCTCCGACGGGCGCGAATTTTCCAGCGGCCGCTGCCTGATCGTCGCTGACCGCTTCTACGAGTTCACCAAGCCCGACGACGCCAAGGCAAAACGCAAGCACAAATGGCGCTTCACCTTGCGCGACGCCGAGCAGTTCGCGATCGCCGGGCTGTGGCGCACCGATCCGAGCGTCGGCGAAGCCTTCACCATGCTGACGACCGACCCCGGCGAGGACATCAAGCCCTACCACAACCGCCAGATCGTCGTGCTTCCGCCGGGCGATTTCGCGCGCTGGCTCGACCCGGCAGTGCCCGCCGCGGAGCTGTGCAAGCCGCTTCCGGCGGGCAGCTTGTCGGTCGAGCAGGTTTGCTGACGCAGCGGTACTCCTGCGAAGGCAGGAGCCCAGACTCTTTTGTTTTGGGCTGGACCCCTGCCTTCGCAGGGGTACACAGGCGCCGTGACTGAGAAGCCATCGAAATCCGATTGGGAAGCGCTGGCCGCGAAGGAAGCGCGGGGCAAGGACCTTTCGCGCGAGACCGTGGAGGGGATCAAGCTACAGACGGTTTACGGCCCGGAGAACTCCATCGACAGCGGCTTCCCCGGCCTGCCGCCCTACACCCGTGGGCCCTATGCGACGATGTACGCCGGCCGCCCGTGGACCATCCGCCAGTACGCCGGCTTCTCGACCGCCGAGGAATCCAACGCCTTCTACCGCCGCAACCTCGCCGCGGGACAGAAGGGCCTCAGCGTCGCGTTCGATCTCGCCACGCACCGCGGCTACGATAGCGACAATCCGCGCGTCGCCGGCGACGTCGGCATGGCGGGGGTCGCGATCGACACGGTCGAGGACATGAAATTGCTGTTCGACGGCATCCCGTTGGACAAAATGTCGGTCAGCATGACCATGAACGGCGCGGTGCTTCCGGTGATGGCTTTCTTCATCGTCGCCGGCGAGGAGCAGGGCGTGCCGCGCGCCGAGCTCACCGGCACGATCCAGAACGACATTCTGAAAGAGTTCGCGGTCCGCAACACCTACATCTACCCGCCCGAACCCTCGATGCGGATCGTCGCCGACATCATCGGCTACTGCGCGGCGGAGATGCCGAAGTTCAACTCGATCTCGATCAGCGGCTATCACATGCATGAAGCGGGGGCGACGGCGGTGCAGGAGCTCGCCTACACCCTCGCCGACGGCATGGAATATGTCCGCGTCGCCAAGGCCGACGGGCTCGACATCGACGATTTCGCGCCGCGGCTTTCGTTCTTCTTCGGCATCGGCATGAACCTGTTCATGGAGGTCGCCAAGCTGCGCGCTGCGCGCACTTTGTGGGCGCGGATCATGACCCAGCTCGGCGCGAAAGCGGAGAAGTCCAAGCTGCTGCGCACCCACTGCCAAACCAGCGGCGTCAGCCTGACCGAACAAGACGCGTACAACAATATCGTCCGCACGACGATCGAGGCGCTCGCCGCGGTGCTCGGCGGCACCCAGTCGCTGCACACCAACAGCTTCGACGAAGCGATCGCGCTGCCGACGGATTTCTCCGCACGCATCGCCCGCAACACGCAGCTGATTCTCGCCGAAGAAAGCGGCGTGACCGCGGTCGCCGATCCGCTCGGCGGCAGCTGGTACGTCGAAGCGCTGACTCGCGAGCTCGAGGAGAAAGCCTGGGCGCTGATCGAAGAGGTCGAGGCGCATGGCGGGATGACCAAGGCGGTCGCCGAAGGCCTGCCCAAGCACCGCATCGAGGAAGCCGCAGCGGCGCGCGCGGCCAAGGTCGATTTGGGCGAAACGGTGATCGTTGGCGTCAACCGCTACCGGCTGGCGGAGGAAGAAGAGCACGACATCCTCGAAGTCGACAATGCGCGGGTGCGCGCGGGCCAGATCGCGCGGATCGAGAAGGTGCGGGCGGGACGGGATGATGACAAAGCGCGTGCGGCGCTCGATGCCCTCGAAACGGGCGCGCGAGGCGACGAAAACCTACTGGCGCTGAGTGTCGACGCGGCACGCGCTCGATGCACGCTCGGGGAAATCTCCGACGCGCTCGAACGGGCGTTCGGCCGCTACGGGACGGTGCCCGAGCCGGTGCGCGGGATCTACGGCAAGGCGCGGCGCGACGGGCGCTGGAAAGCGGCGGAGCAGGGCACGCAATCCGTCGCCGACCGCCTCGGCCGCAAGCCGCGGATCATGGTCGCCAAGATGGGCCAGGACGGCCACGACCGCGGCGCGAACCTGGTATCGTCGGCCTTCACCGACCTCGGCTTCGAAGTGATCCCCGGCCCGCTATTCCAGACTCCGCGCGAGACCGCGCAAATGGCGGTCGAAGCGGACGTCGACGTGGTCGGCGCGTCATCGCTAGCCGCTGGTCACCGCACCCTCATCCCGGAGATGATCGAGGCGCTAAAGGACATGGGCCGCGCCGACATCAAGGTCGTCGCCGGCGGCGTCATCCCGCCGCAGGATTATGGCGCGCTGCGCGCCGCGGGCGTGCAGGCGATCTTCGGCCCCGGCACCAATCTTGCGGACGCCGCCGACGAAGTGCTGCGCCTGCTCGGCCACAACCGCCCGCCGATGGATGAGGCTGCGGAGTGAGCGCCTCTCCGACACGGGTGCCCGCGTCTGAAGCAATCGCGTCAATCAGGGAATGCACGCAAGGTGGGGGGCGGATTCTGGGCGTCGATGGATTTGTGATCGTTCCCGAAGTTTCGTGGCTGATTTTGATCTCATGCTCGACGTTTCCGATCGCCCGACGACTGCAGAACAGGCTGCGACGGAAGCAGAAGCTTTCATTAGTAAGCACGCCCGATCGGATGTGATTTGGGAAGTTTGGACGGAGACCACCTAGTGACTGTGCGCAACCGCTGATGTTCAAGAAAATCCTGATCGCCAATCGCGGGGAGATTGCGTGCCGGGTGATCCGCACTGCTCGGCGGATGGGGATCAACACCGTCGCGGTCTATTCCGACGCGGACGCTCGCGCGCCGCATGTCCGCATGGCCGACGAGAGTGTGCGGCTTGGGCCGCCACCTGCGTCTGAATCCTACCTCAAGGCAGAGCTGATCATCGACGCGTGCAAGGCGACCGGCGCCGAGGCCGTGCACCCCGGCTATGGCTTCCTGTCGGAGCGCGAGAGTTTCGCCAAAGCGCTCACCAAGGCCGGGATCGCGTTCATCGGGCCGCCGCCCAAGGCGATCGCGGCGATGGGCGACAAGATCGAGTCCAAGAAGCTGGCGCAGAAAGCCGGCGTCAACATCGTCCCCGGTTATCTCGACGACATCGCCACGACGGCTGAAGCCGTCAACATAGCCAAGGGCATCGGCTATCCGGTGATGATGAAGGCCTCGGCCGGCGGTGGCGGTAAGGGCATGCGGCTCGCGTACACCGAAAAGGATATCCGCGAGGGCTTTGAGAGCGTGAAGCGCGAAGGCTTGAACAGCTTCGGCGACGACCGCGTGTTCATCGAGAAATTCATCGAGGCGCCGCGCCACATCGAAATCCAGGTGCTCGGCGACCAGCACGGCAACGTGCTCTATCTGGGCGAGCGCGAATGCTCGATTCAGCGCCGCAACCAGAAGGTGGTCGAAGAAGCGCCGTCGCCCTTCGTCACGCCGGCGATGCGCAAAGCGATGGGCGAGCAGGCGGTCGCGCTGGCCAAGGCGGTCGGATATTATTCGGCGGGGACGGTCGAGCTGATCGTCAACGGCGCCGACCCCAGCGGCAAGAGCTTCTACTTCCTCGAAATGAACACAAGGCTGCAGGTCGAGCATCCGGTGACTGAGGAGGTGACCGGGCTGGATTTGGTCGAGCAGATGATTCGCGTCGCGGCGGGGGAGAAGCTGGCGTTCACGCAGGACGACGTGAAGCTCGACGGCTGGTCGGTCGAAACGCGGGTGTACGCCGAAGACCCATACCGCGGGTTCTTGCCGAGCACGGGGCGGTTGGTGCGGTATGAACCGCCACAAACTCGTCATCCCCGCGAAAGCGGGGACCCAGCGAAACAGGAAAAACTGGGTTCCCGCCTGCGCGGGAATGACGAAGTCAGGGTGAGAATTGACGACGGCGTCGCCGACGGCGGCGAGGTCAGCATGTTCTACGACCCGATGATCGCCAAGCTGATCACCTGGGCGCCGACGCGCGAACAGGCGATCGACGCGCAGGTCGACGCGCTCGATGCGTTCGTGGTCGACGGCATCCACGACAATGTCGATTTCCTCTCCGCGCTGATGCAGCACCCGCGCTTTCGCAAAGGCGACCTCGCGACCGATTTCATCGCCGACGAATTTCCCGAAGGCTTCCACGGCGCGCCCGCCGACGCGCAGCTCATCGCCGACCTCGCGGTGATCGCCGGCATGGTCGCGACGATCACCGATGAGCGCGCTGCCGAGATCGACGGCCAGCTCGGCCCGCGCACGTATCTGTCGTGCGACCGCGTCGTGTGCATCGCGGGCGCGGAGCATCGCGTGCGCATCAAGCCTTATAAGGGCGGCACGCTGGCCCTCCTGAATGACGGCGACCTGATCGACATCATCGGCCGCTGGGTGCCGGGGCAGCGGCTGCTCGCGGTCGATGTCGACGGGCGGCGGCGCATCGTCCAGGTGCGCCGCGTCGGCCGCGGGTGGGAGCTGCAGTCGCGCGGCGCAAGCCACAAAGTGCAGGTGCTCAGCCCGCACATTGCCGAGCTCGCGCATCACATGATCGAGAAGGTGCCGCCCGATCTGTCGCGGCTGCTGCTGGCGCCGATGCCGGGGCTGCTGACGCGGCTCGACGTGGCGGTCGGCGACAAGGTCGAGGCCGGCCAGCCGGTCGCGGTGATGGAAGCGATGAAGATGGAGAATATCCTCCGCGCCGGCCGCGCCGCGACGGTCAAGGCGACTCCGGCCAAGCCTGGCGACAGCCTCGCGGTCGATCAGGTCATCGTGGAGTTTGAGTAGCTACTAGACTGGTGGGTGGCGAACGTGTGCTCCATCGGCCGCTAGCAACTGCGCACGCTCCAAGCTCCACTCGAAGCAGGACTCATTACAGTTGGGAATTACTATGTATTGGCGTGCATGAAGCACTCCACGGAACACGACCGGAATTCTGGCGCCGCTAATGGATTTGGTTGCCTGTCCAACAATCGTCCAGGCACGTTTGCTGTCCGGAAGGCCAACCTCGCCGTGGAGCTTGATCGACTGATTTTCGCAGCTTTCGGCGTAAAGCTCCGCATTGTGCGGACTAAGAATGTAGAGACCACTCACCGTGACCGACTTCTCACGATACGACTCTTTCTGACTCATCATCTGACAAAACGGAATCGCGTGCGCGAAGAGTTCTTGGCAGACCAGCGGTGGTTGCGGAGTGCAGCCGACTGAAGCTTCAGCAAGCACGAGAACTATCATAAGCGCGGTTTTCTTCACCGGTTGGCACTCCTCAACTCGCTCCGCCTGAGCTTGCCCGTCGCCGTCTTCGGCAGTGCGTCCACGAACTCGATCTCGCGCGGATATTTGTAGGGGGCGATCTCAGCCTTGGCGTGGGCCTGGAGCTCGGCGACGAGCTCGTCCGAGGCTTCCGCGTCCGCCGCCAGCACCACGAACGCCTTCACCTTTTGCCCGCGCTCAGGGCAGGGCACGCCGATCACCGCGCATTCGGCGACCGCAGGGTGCGACAGCAGCGCATTCTCCACTTCGGGCGCGCCGATATTGTAGCCCGAGCTGACGATCATGTCGTCGTTGCGCGCGAGGTACCAATAATAGCCGTCGGCGTCGCGGCGGTAGGTGTCGCCGGTGACGTTCCAGCGCTCCGCCACGTAATCGGCCTGGCGCGGGTCATCGAGGTAGCGGCAGCCGGTCGGGCCCTTGACCGCGAGGCGGCCGACGCCTTCGTCCATCGGCTTGCCGTCCGCATCGAGCACGGTCGCTTCATAGCCAGGCACCGCCTTGCCGGTCGCGCCGGGGCGGATGTCCTCGCCCGCGGCGGAGACGAAAATGTGCATCATCTCGGTCGATCCGATGCCGTCGGTGATCGCGATCCCCGTGCGCTCGTGCCACGCGCGCCAAATTGCCTCGGGCAAATGCTCACCGGCCGAGATGCAATAGCGGAGGGTCTTGAGCGCGGCGTCGAGGTTCGGCTGCGACAGCATCGCTTTGTAGGCGGTCGGCGCGGTGCCAAGATGGCTCACGCCGAACTTCGCAATCGCCTCGAGCAGCGCGGGAGGACTCGCCTGTTCGAGCGTGGCACTTGCGGCGCCGAAGCGCAGCGAGAACATCGGCGTGATCCCGAGGCCGAACGTAAACGCCATCGGCGCTGAGGTCAGGAACACGTCGTCGGGCTTGGGGCCGACCAGATGCTTCGCGAACGTGTCGCACGGTGCGAGCACGTCGCGGTGGAACTGGACGCAGCCTTTTGGAATACCGGTCGTGCCGCTAGTGAAGGCGATGATGCACGGGTCGTCGCGGCCGGTGTCGGCGGGCGGCAGCGGTACCAACGGCGCGGTGCGGGTCTCAAGTTCGCCCTTCCCGTAGTCCCCGTCATATTTGATGATGTGCTTGACGAAATGCGTCTGGTCGACCGCCTGGCGGAAGTCGCCGATGAACCGGCTGTCGACGATCGCGTGGGAGATTTGTGCGCGCTCGATCACGGTCGCGATCTCGCCGGGGCGGAGCAAAGGCATGGTCGCGACCACCACGCCGGCGGCCTTGAGCACGCCGAGCCAGGCGGCGAATATCGTGTAACCGTTGGACCCTCGCAGCAGCACACGGTTGCCGGGGACGAGGCCGTGCTCCTCGATGAGCAGCCGCGCGATGCGCCCGCTGAAGTCGTCGAGATCGGCGTAGGTCCAGCGGCCATGATCGTTGACGATCGCCAGCGCGTCCGGGGCGCCGCCCCTGAGCAATTCCGCCGCCGCGTTCAGCCGCTCGGGATATCGAAGCTCGGGCAGGTCGAAACGGAATTCCGGAAGTAGCTCCGGCGGCGGCAGCCTGTCACGAACAAAGGAGTCGTACTCGCTCATTTCGTCATCCCCACGAAAGTGGGGACCCAGCGAAACAGAAACTGGGTTCCCGCTTGCGCGGGAATGACGATGGAGAGGGTTGCATCACTCCTCGACCACCGCCGTCGTTTCGATCTCGACGAGCGCAGCGTTTTCAACCAGGCCTTTGACCTCAACCAGCGCCATCGCGGGGTAATTCTTGCCCATGATCTCGCGCCACGCTCCGCCAATCTCGTCGCGCGAGTTGAGATATTCGGCGCGGTCGATCACGTAGATGGTCATGCGCACGATATGCTGCGGCCCGGCGCCGTCCTGGGCGAGGATTTCGAGCGTATTCATCAACGCCCGCGCGAACTGGCCGTGGAGCGTATGTTCCGGGAAGCTTTCGCGCTCGTCCCATCCGACGATTCCGCCGGTGAAGATCATCCGGCCCCTGGCGCTGATGCCGTTCGAATAGCCCTTGGGCCGCGGCCAGCCGGGCGGTTGCAGGATCTTCATGCCGCGCCCCCTTTGAGCAAATCGCGGGCGATGATCTGGCGCTGCACCTCGCTCGCGCCCTCGTAGATGCGCAAGCTCCGGATGTCGCGGTACAGCTCCTCGACCTTGACGCCCTTGGTCACTCCCGCGCCACCATGCATTTGCACCGCCGCGTCGATCACCTGCTGCGCGCTTTCGGTCGCATGGAGCTTGGCCATGGCCGCGGCGCGGCGGTTGTCGGTACCACCAATGTCCTGCTGCCAAGCGGCGCGATAGATCAGCAGCACCGAGGCATCGATTGCCAGCGCCATGTCGGCGAGCTTCTCCTGAGTCACCGCATTGTCGGCGAGCGTGCCGCTGCCGAGCCGGCGCTTTGAAGCGAAGGCCAGCGCCTCGTCGAGCGCGCGCCGGGCGAATCCCAACGCCGCGGCACCGACCGTGACGCGGAACAGGTTGAGCGTCTCCATGCCGATGTGAAAGCCTTCGCCCGGCTCGCCGATGATCGCATCGGCCGGGATGCGGACATTGTCATATTTCAGCCGCGCCAGCGGATGCGGCGCGATGACGTGGATTCGCTCGGCGACTTCGACCGCTTCGGCCGGCACGATGAACGCCGAGAGGCCGCGCGCGCCCTCGCCTTCGCCGGTTCGCGCGAAGGTCACGTAAAAGTCCGCGATGCCGCCGTTGGAAATGTAAGTCTTCTCCCCGACGATGACCCATTCGTTGCCGTCGCGCATCGCCGACGTGGACATGTTCGCGGCGTCGGACCCGCAGTCGGGCTCGGTCATCGCGAAGGCGGCAATCGCCTCGCCCGCCGCGACGCGCGGCAGCCACTCGCGCTTTTGCTCGACGGTTCCGAACAGGCTGATCGCGCCGGAGCCCAGCCCCTGCATCGCGAAGGCGAAGTCGACGAGGCCATGGTATCGCGCGAACGTCTCGCGGCAGAGCGCGAGGCTGCGCACGTCGGGGCGGCGCTCGGCGTCACCGACGCACAATTTGAGGAAGCCTGCCTTGCCGAGCTCGGCGACGGTCGCGCGGACCGCAGCGTCCTCATCCGACGCTTCGGCGTCGTGGATCGTCGCTTCGCACCAGGCCTCGAGGTCGCTCGCCAGCTCGCGATGGCGCTCCTCGAAAAACGGCCAGGCGAGGAAGCTCTTGTCGCTCATCAGTCGCCCTGGAACTCCGGCATGCGCTTGTTCGCGAACGCCTCATAGGCGCGATGGAAATCGCGGGTTTGCATGCAGCGCGCCTGCGCCCGCGCCTCCATCTTCAGCGCTTCCTCGATGGGCACGTTCCACTCCGCGTCGAGCTGCGCCTTGGTCACCGCGTGCGCCAGGCTCGGGCCGCCGGCGAGATCGCGGGCAAGCGCCTGCGCATCGGCAAGGACGTTATCGCTAAGGCGATTCCAGAAGCCCCAGGCGTGCCCTTCCTCGGCGCTCATGTTGCGCCCGGTGAACAGCAGCTCGGCGGCGCGGCCGTGGCCGATGATCCGCGGCAGGATCGCGCACGCGCCCATGTCCGCGCCCGACAGGCCAACGCGGGTGAATAGAAAGGCGGTCTTGGCATCGGACGCGGCGAGCCTGAGGTCGCTGGCCATCGCCAGGATCGCCCCCGCGCCCGCGCAAACGCCTTCGACCGCAGCGATGATCGGTTGCGGGCACAGGCGCATGGCGCGCACCAGATCGCCGGTCATGGTGGTGAACTCGATCAGCCCATCGTGATCCATTTTGGTCAGCGGGCCGATGATCTCGTGGACGTCCCCGCCCGAGCAGAAATTGCCGCCGGCGCCGCTGATTACGACGGCTTTCACGGCGTAAGTTTGGTCGAGATTGTAGAAGGTCGCGCGAAGCTCGTTATAGCTCTCGAAGGTCAGTGGGTTCTTGCGCTCGGGGCGGTTGAGCGTGATCGTCGCGACGCCGTCGGCATAGTCCCACCGGAAATGCTCGGGCGTGAAGGCGGCGGGATCGAAGCTCACGCGCTGGTCCCTCCGTCGATGGTGATCGCGGCGCCGTTCACGTCCTGCGACTGGGCCAGGCACAAAGTCATGATCATCGTCCCGATGGTGTCCGGATGGACCAGCCGGCCGCTCGCATTCTGCCCCTCGATGGCGGCGCGCGACTGCTCTTCGCTGCGGCCGGTCTTGGCCATCACGCGGGCAATCGAATCCGATGTCATCTGCGTATCGACATAGCCCGGGCAGACCGCGTTGACGGTGAGGCTGGTCCTGGCGAACTCGACCGCGAGGCTGCGCATCAGCCCGAGGACGCCATGCTTCGAGGCGGCATAAGGCGCCGCATAAGGGACCCCGCGCAGGCTCGCGACCGAAGCGACGAAGATCAGCCGTCCGTGCTCGCTCGCCAGCAAATCGGGCAGCGCCGCCTGCGCGCAGTCGAACGCGGCGGTGAGGTTGGTGGCGATGATCCGGTCCCAGCTCTCGCGCGTGGTCTTTGCGAACGGCGCGCTGTCCGCGATCCCGGCGTTGACGATCAGCATCTCGATCGGGCCGTTTGTGGCGCGCGCTTCGTCGAACGCCCGGTCGATATCGCCGCGGTCGGTGACGTCGGCCTGGACCGCGGTGCCGCCGACGATGTTGCGGACGAATTCGAGCGGCTCGGCCCGGCGTCCGAGCACCGTGACCTTCGCTCCGGCAGCGTTGAGATGGGTCGCCGCCGATGCGCCGATGCCCGTCCCGCCGCCGGTGATGAGAGCGTGTCGCGATTGCAGCCAGTCGGGCATCGCGCGAGCATTGGCCCAAGCCCAATAAGGTGGCAAGGCGCGCCGCATGAAGCTTGCCGTCCTCGAGACCGGCCGTCCGCCGGGTGACCTTGCCGAGCGTTTCGGGGACTATCCGCAAATGTTCGCCGAGATGCTGGCGGACGGATTCGAGATCGAAAGCTTCGATGTGGAGGCCGGCCGCTTTCCTGATCCGGGCAATCATGACGCCGTGCTCATCACGGGATCGCCTGCCGGTGTTTACGAGGATCTGCGCTGGATTCCCGAGCTTCTCGACTTCATCCGCGCCGCCGATGACCGCAAGATGGTCGGCATCTGTTTCGGCCACCAGGCCATGGCGCAGGCGCTCCGCGGCCGTGTCGAGAAGTCGGACAAGGGCTGGGGCGCCGGGCTGCATCGCTATTCGGTGATCGGGGACGAGCGGTGGATCGACGCGACTGGCGATATCGCGATTCCCGCGTCACATCAGGACCAAGTCATCGTCCAGCCGCCCAATACGGAAGTCGTCGCGATGTCCGACTTCACGCCTTACGCCGCACTCGCCTGGACCGACCGCCCGGCGATCTCCTTCCAGTTCCATCCCGAATTCTCGCCGGCTTTCGCCAAGGCGCTGATCGCCGAGCGCTACGATCGCGTGCCCGATCCCGATGCGGCAATCGCCTCGCTCGATGCGCCCAACGACAATGCGCGCGTTGCCGGTTGGATACGGCGCTTCTTGAAGGCATAGGCGCCGGACGACCCCAGGGGACCGAATCGCATGAAGACCCGCGCCGCCGTCGCTTTTGCCGCCAAACAGCCGCTCGAGATCGTCGAGGTCGACCTCGAAGGCCCCAAGCAAGGCGAAGTGCTGGTCGAGATCATGGCGACCGGCATCTGCCACACCGACGCCTACACGCTTGACGGGCTCGACAGCGAAGGCATCTTCCCCTCGATCCTCGGCCACGAGGGCGCGGGCGTGGTGCGCGAAATCGGCTCGGGCGTGACGTCGGTGAAGCCGGGCGACCACGTGATCCCGCTGTACACGCCCGAATGCCGCCAGTGTAAGTCGTGCCTCAGCGGCAAGACCAACCTCTGCACCGCGATCCGCGCGACCCAGGGCAAGGGCGTGATGCCCGACGGCACCAGCCGCTTCAGCTACAAAGGCGAGGCCATCTTCCATTACATGGGCTGCTCGACCTTCTCGAACTTCACGGTTTTGCCCGAGATCGCCGTGGCAAAAATCCGCGAGGACGCGCCGTTCAAGACCAGCTGCTACATCGGTTGCGGCGTGACCACCGGCGTCGGCGCGGTGGTCAAGACCGCGAAGGTCGAGCCCGGCGCCAACGTCGTCGTCTTCGGGCTCGGCGGCATTGGCCTCAATGTCATCCAGGGCGCGAGGCTGGTCGGCGCGAACAAGATTGTCGGCGTCGACATCAACCCCGACCGCGAGGAATGGGGCCGCAAGTTCGGCATGACCGACTTCCTCAACTCCAAGGACATGTCGCGCGAGGAGATCGTCGCGAAGATCGTCGAGATCACGGACGGCGGCGCCGACTATACCTTCGACGCGACCGGCAACACCGAAGTGATGCGCACGGCGCTCGAATGCTGCCACCGCGGCTGGGGCACCAGCATCATCATCGGGGTTGCCGAAGCGGGCAAGGAAATCGCGACGCGGCCGTTCCAGCTGGTGACCGGCCGCAACTGGCGCGGCACCGCGTTCGGCGGCGCCAAGGGCCGCACCGATGTGCCCAAAATCGTCGACTGGTACATGGACGGCAAGATCGCGATCGACCCGATGATCACCCACACGCTGACGCTTGACGAAATCAACAAGGGCTTCGACCTGATGCACGCCGGCGAAAGCATCCGCTCGGTCGTGCTATACTGAGATTGGCTGGCTGGGGAGCTAGTGATGAAGGAAGACGCCAATGACTGTACCTGCTCCCGCCAAGGTCAACCTGTCTGAAAAGCTAGGCCAATTCACCGAGCAATGGTCGCCGCGAATCGTCGCTCGCTATAACGGCAATGACGTCATGGTCGTCCGCGTCGAGGGCGAGTTCGTGTGGCACAGCCATCCCGACACCGACGATTTCTTCCTGGTGGTCGACGGCGAGCTCGACATCGAGCTTCGAGACCGGACGGTGACGCTTGGGTCTGGTGAGCTGTTCGTGGTCCCAACCGGTGTCGAACATCGGCCGGTCGCGCGCCGGGGCGAGGTGAAGCTACTGTTGATCGAGCCTCGCGGCACCCCCAACACCGGCGATGAAGCAACAGCGGCGGTGAAGGTCGAAATCTGACATGGAAATCGTCAGCGAGAACAAGTCGCATGGCGGCAGGCAATTGGTCGTGAAGCACGCGTCGAGCGCAACCTCGACCGACATGACCTTCTCGATCTTCCTGCCGCCGCAAGCCGACAACGGCGGCAAGTTGCCGGTCGTCTGGTATCTGTCGGGGCTGACCTGCAGCCACGCCAACGTCACCGAGAAAGGCGAATATCGCGCGGCCTGCGCAGAGCTCGGCCTGATCTTCGTCGCGCCCGATACCGGCCCGCGTGGGCCCGGCGTGGCTGACGACGAAGCTTTTGACCTTGGACAGGGTGCGGGGTTCTACGTCGATGCGACGCAGGAGCCGTGGACGCCGCATTTCGGAATGTGGACCTATGTCGCCGACGAACTGCCGACCTTGGTTGGCGACCATTTTCCGGCCGACATGGAACGCCAAGGCATAACCGGCCATTCGATGGGTGGGCACGGCGCGCTGACAATCGCTCTGTTCTTCCCCAAATTTCGTAGCGTTTCGGCCTTCGCCCCCATCGTCGCACCAAGTCAGGTGCCGTGGGGCCAGAAAGCGCTGGCCAGCTATCTCGGCGACGATCGGGCGGCGTGGCGCGAACATGATGCGGTTGCGTTGATCGAGGATGGCGCACGTGTGCCCGAGTTGCTGGTCGACGTCGGAACAGCGGACCCGTTCATCGAAAACGAGTTGCGGCCCGAATTGCTCGAAGCAGCATGTGCCAAGGCGGGGATCGCACTGACGCTGCGGCGTCAGCCGGGGTACGACCACAGTTATTTTTTCATCTCGACGTTCATGGCCGAGCATCTGCGCTGGCACGCGGAGAGATTGCGAAGGGGATAGGGGATGACGCTCAGCCGCCGCGAATTCGTGTCACTTGCGGCGGCGATGGGCGCCTCGCTTGCGTGGAGCGGCAGAGCTGTCGCTTCGCGCTCCAACTGGCGTGAAGCACGCGATCATTACCCCGAAGGCGTTGCCTCCGGCGATCCGGACCCGACCAGCGTGATACTGTGGACGCGAAGGCCCTACGATACCGGGGACCGGCACCAGCTGACGGTCGAGGTGGCGGAGGATGAGGCATTCCGGCGCGTGGTCGCGACGACTCAGGCCCCGGTCTCGGCCTCGGCGGACTGGACCGCCCGGGTGCTCGTCGGCGGCCTTAAGCCCGCGCGCGTCTATTGGTATCGCTTCACCGACGCGGACGGGAACGGCAGCCGCATCGGCCGTACCATCACCGCGCCGCTGTCTAACGATCCCCGGCCGGTCAAGTTCGCGTTCGTAAGCTGCCAGGACGTCAACGAAAGCAAGCTCAACGGCTATCGTCGCATGATTTTCGAGGATGAGCGGGCGCGGCCTGAGGACCAGCTCGATTTCGTCCTGCACCTTGGCGATTTCATCTACGAGGTCGTGCAATATCCGGAGGAAGGGAAGCCCCGGTTCGACCGGAAGCTCTATGAGGTTGCGCGGATTCCGGACGCGCTGAAGGCCTCTATTTTCCACCTTCCGACGACCGTCGAGGGATACCGCGCGGTTTGGAAGGGCTATCTCGCCGATCCCGACCTGCAGGATGCGCGCGCGCGCTGGCCGTTTGTGTGCATCTGGGACAATCACGAATTCTCATGGCAAGGATGGCAGAGCATCCTGAAAAATCCGAAGTTCGAGCAGCCCGGGCAGACAATCAAAGTCGCCGCCAACCAGGTTTGGTTCGAGAATATCCCGGCGCGGGTGAAAGCGCCGAGCGGATCGTTCGACGAATTCGGTTCGGTTCCGGTCAAGAACGTCAAGATCGAGAAGTTCGGGGATGACGGCCTGGGCCTCGAGGCGAACAATATCGCCGCGATCAACAGCCTGATTATCTACCGCGCGCTGCGCTATGGCCGCCACCTCGATCTCCTGCTCACCGACGAGCGCAGCTATCGCGGTCCGAGCCCGTTCGAAGACGAGACACCCGGAAGTCTTGCCGACTGGGCCGATTATGACGGGATGTTCCCCGACGACCTGATGCAGGTGCTCGAGGGCGGCCGCGCCTTCAACGGCGGCAATCCCCCGGCCGAGTTGGAATTCAACGGCGCGAAGATCGCCAACCCCCGAAAGGACAAACCGCCGCAGACCATTCTTGGGGGGACGCAAAAAGCCTGGTTCAAGGACCGCTTGCGCAACTCAAGCGCAACCTGGAAGATCTGGGGCAGTTCGCAAGGCACGCTGGAACAGCGCGCCGATCCTGAAAATCTTCCGGCTGGGCTCACCAAGCAAAAATGGCCGGCAGGCCGTTTCGCCAACGTCCAGGGCGGCGGCTACGACAGCGCATGGGCCGAGCGCGGCGAGATCTACGACCTGGTCCGTGACGCGAAGATCACCGGTTTCGCGATCGTTTCCGGCGACCTGCACAGCTTCTGGGCCGGTTATGCTTCCGCGCAATTGCCGCCCGGCAAGTTCGAGCCCGTCGGCCTGAGCTTCACCGGCGGATCCATGTCGAGCGTAGGCGGCGGCGAAGCGAACGAGTACGTGATAAAGAAAGACAACAAGTTCCGGCCGCTCTACCTGGCCGACCGACCGGGCGCGCCTAAGCCTGAGAGTACTTACAATATGATGCTGAGGCATGGCGTTCGCTCGTGCTTCGAATATGCCAAATCCTTCGATCGGGCGAAGGCGCGGGCGCTGTCCAACCCCGATGTGGCACCGCACCTTAGTTTCGTGGATATTGGCGGACATGGTTACGCGACGGTTCGGCTCACAGGCGACGAGATGCGAACCGAGTTCGTCTGCATTCCGCGCCCGATTACCCGCGCCAGCACGCCCGATGGCGGACCACTGCGTTACCGCATTGTCCACACCGCCAAGCTGTGGGCGCCGGGTGAGCGCCCGCAGCTCGCGCAACAGGTGCTCGAAGGCGACCCGGGGCTGTCCATCTAGACACGGCGTGTCGTCGTGAACGGCGGCTGGTACTGGCAGGCGCTCTCGGTCGCGACGGCGCTCGCCTGCGGGTTGCTGATCGGGATCGAGCGCGGCTGGAAGCTTCGCGACCAGAAGCCCGGCACGCGCGTTGCCGGGGTCCGCACTTTCACCATGCTCGGCCTGGGCAGCGGGATCGCCGGGCTGCTCGGCGCGCTCGGCCAGGTCGTCGTCGCGGCGGCGATCGCGACCGCGATGGTCGCGATCATGGTCATCGCTTACTCGCGCGAGCTTCGCAGCCACCATGATTCGACCAGCGCGGTCGCCGCGATCGCAACCGTCGCGATGGGGTTCCTCGCGGGGAACGGGAACCCGGCGCTGGCGATCGCCTGCGCCGCGGTCGGAGTCGCGCTGCTCGCGCTTCGCCAGGAACTGCACGGGTTCGTCGAGCGGCTCGACGCCGACGACGTGAAGGCGCTGGCCCGCTTCGCGGTGATCGCCGGCGCCGTCCTGCCGTTCCTGCCCAGCGGACATTACGGGCCGCTCGGCGCCTGGGACCCGCAGCGGCTGTGGCTGGTGGTGGTGCTGGTCACCGGCTTCTCATTCCTCGGCTATGCCGCCAACCGCATCTTTGGCGAGCGCAACGGGACCATCGCCACCGCGCTGATCGGCGGCGCCTACAGCTCGACGGCGGTCACTCAGGCGCTAGCCCAGCGGCTCGGATCGAAGGCGGAAGCGGGCGCCGAGCCGGCCGGGATCGCGCTTGCGACGGCCGTCATGTACCTCCGCGTCCCGGTGCTGATGGCGGTCTTCGCCACGCGTGCGCTGCCCGCGATCTCGATGCTGCTGCTGCCCGCCGTCGTCGTCGCCTGGGGCGCCGGTCTCTGGCTCTATCGCCGGGCGCCCAAATCCGATGCGCCGGCCGCGCCGGGGAATCCGATCGCGCTCCTGCCCGCGCTTGGCTTTGCCGCCTTCGTCGCCGTCGCAGCGGTTGCCGCGACCTGGGCGGAAGGGCGGTTCGGCCAGAGCGGCATCGCGGTGCTGCTGCTGATCGTCGGCAGCATGAGCGTCGACACCGCCATCATCACGCTCGGCGGAATGCAGCCGGGGGCGATCTCGCCGCTGCTCGCCGCAATCGCGATCGCCGGGACGATCATCGCCAACATGGCCGTGAAGATCGGCATCACTTTGGTCTACGCCCGGGGCAAGGGCCTGTCCGCGGCACTGGCGATGACCGCGAGCGTCGTCGTCCTCGCAATCTCGATCGCGATCGCCTGGACCCGGCTTTAGCCGCGCTGGCTCATGAGGTTCGTCATCTCCGGCATCGGCGCCATGTTCGCGTCCATGTGCCCCATGATCCAGATCGTGCCGATCATCACCAGGAACACGATCAGCACGCCGAACGCCAGCGCCAGCACGTTGTTGGTGTTATCCGGGCCGCTGGTGATGTGAAGGAAGAACACCAGGTGCACGCCCATCTGCGCGATGGCGAGAACGACCAGGCCGACGGCGACGCCTGGCCCCCACAGCGTCGACGTCGAAGCCACCCAGAACGCAACGCCGGTCAGGATCAGCGCCAGCGCCAGTCCGATGGCGTAGGCCATCGTCTCGCTGACGATGTTGTTGTGCGGCGCCCCCGGCGCGACGTCGATGACGTCGGTTTCGTCTTCGGTCATGCTGGCAAGGTCCCGATCAGGTAGACGATGGTGAAGATCGCCACCCAGATGATGTCGAGCGCGTGCCAGAAGATGCTGAGGCACAGCAGCCGCCGGACGATGTCCTGACGGAAGCCCTTGGCCCAGATCTGCGCCATCATCGTGCCGATCCACAGCAGCCCGGCGGTGACGTGCGCGCCGTGGCAGCCGACCAGCGTGAAGAAGGACGACAGGAAGGCGCTGCGCTGCGGCGGCGCGCCTTCCGCGATCATCGAACGGAACTCGTAAAGCTCGATGAACAGGAACACCGCGCCGAGCAGGCCGGTCAGCAGCAGCCATCCTTGCGTCCACGCCATGTTCTTGCGCTTGGCGGCGATCATCGCGAGGCCGCACACGAAGCTCGACAGCAGCAGTGCCAGCGTCTCGATCGCCACCAGGGTGCGGTCGAACAGCTGGTTGGTGACGGGGCCGGCGTCGGTCGCGTGGACCAGCGCGGCGTAGGTCGCGAACAGGGCCGAGAACAGTACCATGTCCGACAGCACGAACAGCCAGAAGCCGTAGGGGATGACGATGCTCTTCGATTCCGGGCCGCGCTGACCAAGGCCGGTATCTTCCGAGCCGCCATGGGTGAGGCCAATGGTCGCCGCTTCGGCCGTCATGTCGACTGACTCAGGCGGTGGAGGTGCTCCATGCGGATGCGGCGCCGCTCGCGCGCGTTCGCCCTGACCTCCTCGACCGGGATGATATGCTCATGCTCGTCGCGCCAGGCGTACCAGACCATCACGGCGAACGAGCCGATCAGGCCGAGGATCGCCAGCCACCAGATGTACCAGATGACGGCGAAGCCGCAGACCGCGGCGAAGAAGGCGACGATCACCCCGGTCGGCGTGTTGAGCGGCATTTCGATCGGCTGATAGTCGGGTTCGTCGATCAGCTGGTCCTGTTTGATCGCGGTCTGCTTGCGCGTCCAATAGGCTTCCTCGCCGTGGACGTCGGGAAGGACGGCGAAATTGTAGTGCGGCGGCGGCGACAGCGTCAGCCATTCCAGCGTCCGCCCATCCCACGGGTCGCCGGTGACGTCGCGCCGCTGCTCCCGCGTCCGGATCGAATAGAGAAGCTGGACGACGGTGAGGGCGATGCCGAGCCCGATGATCATTGCGCCGAGCAGCGCGACGTTCAGCAACGGCGCCCAGCTCGGATCGGAAATATGCTGCAGCCGCCGGGTCGCGCCCCAGAAGCCGAGCACGTAGAGCGGCATGAAGGCAAGGTGGAAGCCGATGAACCAGCACCAGAAGATGGCCTTGCCGAGCCGCTCGTCCAAGGTGAAGCCGAAGGCCTTGGGGAACCAATAGGTGTATCCGGCCATCACCGCGAAGATGACGCCGCCGATGATCACCTGGTGGAAGTGGGCGACGAGGAACAGGCTGTTGTGGACGACGAAATCCACCGGCGGGATCGCCAGCAGGATTCCGGTCAGCCCGCCGATGACGAAGGTGAGCATGAAGCCGATCGCGTAATGCATCGGCACGGTGAAGCGGACGCGGCCGCCGTACATCGTGAACAGCCAGTTGTAGATTTTCACGCCGGTCGGCACGCCGATGATCATGCTGGCGACGCCGAACACGGCGTTGACGTCGGCGCCGGCGCCCATGGTGAAGAAATGGTGCAGCCACACCATGAACGAGATGAGGCAGATGGCGAGGGTCGCGAAGACCATCGAGCGGTAACCGAACAGCGGCTTGCCGGAGAAGGTCGAGACGACTTCGGAATAGATGCCGAACGCGGGGAGGATGAGGATGTAAACCTCGGGATGCCCCCAGACCCAGATCAGGTTCATGTAGAGCATCGAGTTGCCGCCGCCGTCATTCGTGAAGAAGTGGAAGCCGAGGTAGCGGTCGAGCATCAGCAGACCCAAGGTGACGGTCAGGACCGGGAAAGCGGCGATGATCAGCAGGTTGGAGGCGAGCGCCGTCCAGCAGAATACCGGCATCCGCAAATAGCTCATGCCGGGCGCGCGGATCTTGAGGATGGTGGTGACGAAATTGACGCCGGTCAGCACGGTGCCGACCCCCGATATCTGGAGCGCGACGAGATAATAATCGACGCCGACCCCCGGCGAGAAAGCCTTTTCGCTGAGCGGCGGGAACGCCAGCCAGCCGGTGCGCGCG
Source organism: Sphingomonas sp. URHD0057 (assembly GCF_000620665.1). GTDB lineage: Bacteria > Pseudomonadota > Alphaproteobacteria > Sphingomonadales > Sphingomonadaceae > Sphingomicrobium. The sequence goes on from NZ_JIAU01000008.1 coordinate 55,044, forward strand.
AACTCGCCGATGAACAGGCTGAGGTTGACCAGCAGCGCGCCCGACGCGCTTAGCCAGAAGCTGACGTTGTTCAGCGTCGGAAAGGCAACGTCCCGCACGCCGAGCTGCAGCGGAACGACGAAGTTCATGAAGCCGATGACCAGCGGCATCGCCACGAAGAAGATCATGATCGTGCCGTGGGCGGAGAAAATCTGGTTGTAATGCTCGGGCGGCAAATAGCCCTGCGACGCGCCGATCGCGAGCGACTGCTGCAGGCGCATCATGATCGCGTCGGCAAACCCGCGCACCAGCATCACAAGGCCGAGCACAATGTACATGACGCCGATGCGCTTGTGGTCGGTGGAGGTGATGTATTCGTTCCACAGGTAAGGCCACCAGCCCTTGCGCCAGACCCATAGCGCGATCCCCGCGAGGGCGAGCGCCACCACGAGCGAGGTGATCAGCGGGATCGGCTGGTCGAATGGGATCGCCGCCCAGGTGAGCTTTCCGAACATCGTCTAGCCTGCCGCCGGTACGGCTGAGGGTGGATCGGGCGTCGTCGCCTGGGGCAGGTGAAGCATCGGCGCGCGGTTGGCGACGATGGCGTCGTACAGACCGGGCGCGACGGTGCCGTAAGTGATGGGTTTCACGTAGCTGCTCGGCTTCGACAGCTCGGCGTAGCTGCGCCCGTCAAGCGCCCCACCCTGGCCGCGCGCACCCTGCGCCCACATCGCGAACTGGTCGGGCGGCAGCGACTGGACCTGGAACTCCATGCCCGGAAAGCCGTCGCCGCTGAAGTGCCCGGACAGGCCCTTGAAGGAGCCCTGCCGGTCCGCCTGGAGGTTGAGGCGGGTGGTCATCCGCGGCATGGTGTAGATCATCGACCCCATCTGCGGCACCCAGAAGGTGTTCCACACGGTCGCCGACGTCAGCCGGTAGCTGACCGGCGTTCCGGCCGGGATAACGAGCTGGTTGACCGTCGCAATCCCCTGGTCGGGGTAGATGAACAGCCATTTCCAATCGAGCGAGACGACCTCGACCTTGAGCGGCGGCACGTTCGATTTCAGCGGCCGGCCCGGATCGAGGTCGTGACTGCCGATCCAAGCGATGCCGCCAAGCAGCATGACGGTCAGGATCGGAATGCCCCACACCACCATTTCGACCGCACCCGAATATTCCCAGTCGGGGAGATAGGTCGCCTTGCGGTTGCCGCGACGGAACCACCAGGCGAAGGCGACGGTCGCGATCATCGTGGGAATGATGATGGCCAGCATGATCGCGGTCGAGTTGATGAGGATCTGCTTTTCGGCGCTGGCGACAGGGCCGATCGGATCGAAGATGCCGCGATTGCAGCCGGCCGTCAGGACAGCAGCCGCGGCAGCGAGGCCGATGCGCTGCATCACATTGCCTTGGCGCCCTGGTGAATTCACGAGCCCCGACCGCACGAGTTGAAAAGCTAGACGAACGCGAACCGGCCTGTGGTGACCCCAACGGGACTCGAACCCGTGTTTTCGCCGTGAAAGGGCGACGTCCTAGACCGCTAGACGATGGGGCCGCTTGAAGGCCGGTGCCGGTTAGGCGAGGGGCCTAAAAGCGTCAAGCAAGCGCGGCGTCCTCGACGTGCATCTCGGCGGCGTTGCCGCCGTTCCACTCGTCGCGCTTGATCGTCCCGGCCAGCCACCAGCGCCGGTCCGTGGCGGATTCGAGCAGCGCCTGTCCAAGGTCGGTGCCCGCGCTGCGGAAGGCGATGAACTTGAAGCTGCGGCCGTCGTCGCCGGTGGCGATGCCGCGAACATGGCCCTCGCCGACGATTCCGGTCTTCAGCAGCCGCGCCGGTCCGGCGGCGACACGCGGCCCGGGCCAGCCCGCGCCATAAGGCCCGGCGAGGTCGAGCGCGTCGCACAATGCCGCGGCGACGCCGCCGGGGGCAAGCAGCGCATCGAGCAGCAAGGCGCGATCGCTGCGCGACCTTTCGACATCGTCGGCGAGCCGCGCGTTGATGAACTCGCGGAACGGCTCGAGCCCGCCTTGCGGAAGCGTCAGGCCGGCAGCCATGGCATGCCCGCCGCCCGCCAGCAGCAGCCCACTGTGCTTCGCCGCCAGCACCGCCGCACCGAGATCGACCCCGGAGATCGACCGGCCCGAGCCCTTGCCGCTGCCGTCCTCGCATTCGGAGATGACGATCGCGGGCCGGCCGAAGCGCTCCTTCAGCCGTCCGGCGACGATCCCGATCACGCCCTGGTGCCAGCCGCTGCTCATCACCGTAATCACCGGCGCTTCGGTCTGGTCGGCGGCCTGCTGCTCGGCCTGCTCGCAGACCAGCAGCTCGATTCCCCGGCGTTCTTCGTTCAGGCGGTCGAGCTCGGCCGCGATCGTCCGCGCCTCCTCGGGATCGGCGGTGGTCAGCAGGCGCACGCCGAGGTCCGATTTGCCGACCCGGCCGCCGGCGTTGATCCGCGGACCGAGGGCGAAGCCGAGATCGCGGCAGCTCGGCGGCTTCACCAGCCGGGACGCCTCGATCAACGCGGCCATCCCAACATTCTGCCGCCCCGCCATGACCTTCAGGCCCTGCGTCACAAACGCACGATTGAGGTTCTTGAGACGAGCGACGTCGGCTACCGTGCCGAGTGCGACGAGGTCGAGCAGATCGAGGATCTTCGGCTCGGCGATCGCCTCGAACGCGCCGCGCGTCCTCAGCTCGCGAAGCAGCGCCACGCCGAGCAGGAATGCCATCCCAACCGCGGCCAAATGCCCTTGGGCGGCGCCGTCCGCGCTCTCGTCGAGGCGATTGGGATTGATTAGCGCGAAGGCTGCGGGAAGCAGGCTCGCGCATTGGTGGTGGTCGACCACGATCACGTCGAGGCCCGCCGTCCGCGCTTCCTCCAGCGCCTCGAAGGCCTGCGCTCCGCAGTCGACGCAGACGGCGACGCTGGCCCCCCTCGCCTGGAGCTCGACCAGCGCTTTGCCCGATGGCCCGTAGCCCTCCATCAGCCGATCGGGGATGTAGACGATAGGATCGGAACCGAGCCGGCGCAGCAGCAGGGTCAGCAGCGCGGCGCTGGTCGCCCCATCGACATCGTAATCGCCGAAGATGGCGATCGTCTCACCGCTCTGGATCGCGTCGGCCAGGCGTTTCGCGCCTTTGTCCATGTCGCGAAAGCAGGACGGGTCGGGGAGGAAGTCGCGGATCTTTGGATCGCGGTGGCGGGGAAGATCGTCGCGCTCGACACCGCGGGCGAGCAGCAACTCGTCGACCAGCGCATCCATGCTCAACCCCGGCTCGCCAACGCGCCGCCAGCGCCACGGCTGGCCGCTGATCGATCGGTCGATGTTGAGCACGGTCCCCACGCAAGGGAACGTAAGTGCGGCGGACTCCCCGGTCTAGAGTCCGCGGTGCATGAGGTCGTGATATTCTGTGGACACCCGGCGCACCGTGCCCGTGCTCGCGCGCATGACAATGCTGTGGGTGGTCGTGCAGCCCTTGCGCACATGCACCCCGTCGAGCAGCGATCCGTCGGTCACTCCGGTGGCGGCGAAGATGCAATCACCCTTGGCCATGTCCTCCAGGCGGTAGATCCGCTCGAGATCCTCGATCCCCCAGCGGCGGGCGCGGGCAATTTCGTCATCATTGCGGAACACCAGGCGCCCCTGCATCTGCCCGCCGACGCAGCGCAGCGCGGCGGCGGCAAGCACTCCCTCGGGGGCTCCGCCGGTGCCCATGTAGACATCGATCCCGGTGTCCGGGTCGGAAGTTGCGATCACCCCCGCGACATCGCCGTCGGGGATCAGGCGGACGCTGCATCCGAGCGCGCGCAGCTCACGGATGATCGCTTCGTGGCGCGGCCGGTCGAGAACGCAGGCGGTAATGTCGCCGGGCGCGACGCCCTTTGCCGCGGCGATCGCCCGAACATTGTCCGCCGGAGACTTGGCAAGGTCTATGGTGCCATCGGGACAGCCGGGGCCGATCGCCAGCTTTTCCATATAGGTGTCGGGCGCGTTCAGCAGGCAGCCGTTCTCGGCAATGGCGAGGACGGCGAGCGCGTTCGGGCCGGCCGTGGCGGTCAGGGTGGTGCCTTCGAGCGGGTCGAGCGCGATGTCGATCTTAGGCCCGTCGGACTGCTCGCAGCCGACCTTTTCGCCGATGTAGAGCATGGGCGCCTCGTCGCGTTCACCCTCGCCGATGACCACCGTGCCGCACAGCGGAAGCTCATTGAGCGCCATGCGCATCGCTTCGACTGCGGCAGCGTCGGCGGCGTCATTGTCGCCGCGCCCGATCCACTTCGAGGCGGCGATCGCCGCAGCCTCGGTGACCCGGACCATCTCGAGGACCAGAACCCGATCGAGGACGGACGAAGCGGACGAATCTGCGCGGCTCATGACGAGCCGATAGGCGAGGGGTCGCAGGCTTGTCGAGCGATCAGCTGGCGGGCTTGGCCTTGTCGCCTTTGGTCTTTGGCAAATGCGCGGTTTCGCTTTCGATGCGCTTTGCGGCGTCCGGCATCCCCTTCATCATCTCGGGCAAGGTGCTGACCATGGCGCGCATCACGTCGGGGTCGACATACATCGCCATGCTCTGGCGGCCGAAGGCGCGCCCGCTGTCGGTCGCGAGGAAGGCGTTGAGGTCGGCCAGCTGCTTTTCGTCGAACCGCCGCGCCATCGACCGCGCCAGCCCTTCGCGCAGGCGCGGTTCGATCATCGCGGTCATCTTGGCGAACTCCTCGCCGACGATCTTTTCGATGATCCGCATCCGCTCGTCGAAATTGGGGTCGTCCTTGGCCATCTTTTCGCGCAGCGTCGTCGTATCGGCGGCCTTGCCCTTGGCATCGGTCTTGCCGAGATCCGCTTCGGTCAGCCCGAGGACCCGGTCGGCGACGCCGTGCATCACGCCATCCATCATGCGCGCGTAAGTGCCATCGGGGAGCAGGCCCTGGACCGCGGTTCGCGACAAGGCCAGCCGCGCCGGCGCCGGGTCGGGCTGAGCGGGAAACAGCTTGTCCATCACCGCCATCATCTGGCCGATGTCGAAGTCCGGTGCCTTTGCCGCCGGCGCCTCCTTTTTCGGCGGAGCCTTCGCCGCACTCGGCTTCGCCAAAGCCGGCGACGCCAGCGCCAGCAGCACTGCGCCAATCATGATCGACCGCATCATCATTCCCCCGAATTACCGTCGGCAGACTATCAGCCCGGCGGCCGCACTTCCAGCTAGTCGCCCTCCTCCACGCGATGCTGGAGCAGGTCCGAACGGACGCGCACGGCGCGCGCCGCGATCGCGGTTTCGAGGAGAAAAACGCCAAAGCCCGCGCCGATGCTCAACATAGAGCCGATGAACAGCAGCGCGATCGGATTGCCGAGATGGGTGCGGATGAGGTTGGCGGCGAACAGCAGCACCACCACCAGGCAGGTCAGGATGGCCGAGGTGACCGACAGAGCGGTTGCCCAGCTGATCAGCGACATCCGCCGGTCCAGCACCTTGAGGTCCGCGATCCAGCGATCGTGCTCGGCGCCTCGGCTGGCAAGGAGCAGCGGCTCGATGTCCCGCGAGCGGTCGACGATCCGCGACAGTCGCGACGCCAAGACATTGAGGAACGCGCCGATGCCGCTGAGCAGGAACACCGGCGCGAGCGCCAGCCGCACGATTTCTCCAACCGTGTTGACCGACAGGTCGGGCGAGCTTTCGAACATCGGGGCGTATTAGGCTGCCGCGTCCCGTTCGCAACTCGCGACTTCGAGCAGCAGCAGCCCGTTGACGACGAAGCTGGCCGCCAGAATCCACGCGAACGTGGCAATCAGCGGCGCGGTCGGGCCGAACAGGCTGACGACGATCGTCGCGATCGACAGGCCGGTGATCAGCAATGCTGCCAGCAGGACGTCCATCCCGGCGGAAAGCGCCATCCACGTCTGCACCGAGCCCGCGGTGCGGGTGGCAGCAATGGCGAGGATCAGGCCGCGGATCACGAGCCAGGCGACGACCGGGGCCACGCTCGGAAAGAACTGGGTTTCGGGGTTGATGATGAACAGCAGCCCGGCGAGCGCGGTCACCCCGCCGGCGGCCATCGCCAGCTGGCGCACTTCCCGGCGCAGCGAGCCGGCGACGAGTTCGATCAGGCCCGCTGCGATCAAGAGCCCGCCGATCATGTCCGACGATATGCCTTTCTCGCTCGGCAGCAGCGCGGCGGCCCCGCCAAGCAGGATGATCGCGATGCCCGCCACGCGGACGGCCCGGGCGCGGATATAATCGGACAAGCCGGGTCGAGTCGCCACGTTGATGCCCCTTGTGTCGCGGTCCCGAACCAGCCGGATGCGCTCAGGTTCCCTCATCCGATTCGGCGCCGAGCCAAGCAAGCCGTGCTTCGAGAAGCGCGATCGCGAGCTGGGTTTGGCGACGGTCGACCGCATCCGGTTCGCTACGCGCCTGCAACGCCATCAGGTCCGCACGCAGCGCCTTTTCCAGCTTCTCGAACAGCGCTCGACGCTTCGCGGTGCTGAGATAGTCCCATACGCCCGAACGAAGGCGAAAGGGATCGACACCGATGCCCGTTGCCAGCTCGAGGGTGCTGGCCCATGCGTCGAGCGCTCGGCGGCCCGCTGGGGTGACTGCCAATGTGTGTCCAGCGCGGCGCGGATGCGCATCCGCGGCGACATACCCCGCCGCCTTCAGGCGCCGGATGGCCGGCGAAACCGCTCCGGCGCTGCCACGCCACTGGACGCTGGGCGACAGCTGGAACGCGCGGCGAACCTGGTAGGCGGTATCGTTTCCGCGCAGCGCGATCTCGGTGAGGACTGCGCCTTCGAGCTCAGTCAGCTGGCGTTCAGTACGCATTGTCGAAATCCACCGTGTTTGGTACGAATCGTATCATATTTCGGGAGGGCGTTATGGTTGGTCGTCTTTTGATCACAGGCTTCATTGCGGCAATGGGCGCAAGCGCGGCGTTATCGCAAGGCGGGGCGAAGGGCCACACGGTGGCTCCAGCGACCGAAATTGTGCCGCTCTATGTCTCGACGAGCCGGCCGCTCGCCATGCTGACCATCGGCGACAGCGCGCCACTGCCCGTTGTGTTCGACACGGGGACCGACGAAAACATTCTCGATGCGGCCTATGGAACGCGCGCTTCGCTCAAGGTCGTCGGCCATTCGACAGTCGTCGATGGCGCCTCGGGCAATACGCTGGAAGTTCCGGTGGTGGCGACTCCCGACCCGCGTCTCAGCGGGGTGCCGCTCGAAACAAAGACCGTGCAACTGCTCCAGTATCGCTCTGGCGACGAGATGGGCGTCTTTGGACCCTATAGTTTCGGCGACCGCTACGTCGTCATCGAGCTTGGCCTCAACCGGGTCAGGATCATTCCGAGGAACAGCGGGTTCGTCCCTCCCGGCTCAGGGCACGCCTACAAGAAAAACCTGCCCGCGGTGGAAATTTCAGTTGCCGGCAAACGGCGCGAAGCGATGATCGACACCGGAAATGACAGCACGCTGATCCTGGGCGGCGACCTCGTCAAAACGACGGCCCTCAAGTCGCCCGCGAAGGTCGTTGGGATCGCCAAATCGGCGCTCGCGGAACGCAAGGTACTCGGGGGCACGCTGGCCGGCGCGCTCGTTGTCGGCCCCTATCGCGTAACGGATCCCGAAGTGAGCTTCTCGATGCCGGCTTCGACCGCGAACATCGGCTTTGCCGTCATCCGTCACCTCACCATCGTGCTCGATCCCGCCAACAAGCGCAGCTGGGTCCTCGATCCCGCGAGCGAGCGGCCGTCGTGGAACGATTTCACCGGCCGCTTCGGCCCGCGTTCGATCCACCTCGAAAGAGGCAAACTCATCCACCAGCGCGACGGCCGCCCGCCGTTCGCGCTCAAATATCTCGGCGGGGATCTGTTCGAGATGCCCGCGACAGGAGACCGTATCCAATTCTTCCGCAAGGATGGTCGCGTCGTCCGCCTCGAACTGATCACGGCCGAGGGCCAAGTCGCGCCCGCCGAACGTATATCCTAGCGCGGCGCGATCACCGCGAGCGCCTGCTTGCGGATGCGATAGTCCAGCGGCGGAGCCGAGCGCACCACTTCCCCGTCGAGTGAGACCGTCAGATGACTGCGATGGCTGTCGACCCGCAGCCGCTCGACGCCGTCGATCCTCACCATGTCATCGCGCCGGGTGCGCCTGAGCAGCGCGCGAATGCTCGCGGCGATCAGCCCGGCCCGGGTCTTCTTGCGCATTACCAGCACGCACAATTGGCCATCATCGAGGCTTTCGCGCTGCCCCGGCGCGCCGAGATCGAGCCGATAATCGTTGTTGCCGACGAACAGCAGCGGCGTATCGACGCGGGCTTTGTCGTCGTTGACGGTAAGCGTCAGCCGCTGGTGGTTGAAGCGCGCCAGGGTGCGAAGCGAGGCGACCAGCATCGCCAGGCGCTTGCTCCGGCCAAGCCTTCGTCGCTGGAGGTCGCGGTCCACAACCATCAGCGGGTACAAACCGATCGCGCTGTTGTTGATGAAGATGCGCCCGTTCATCTCGGCGACGTCGACGCGCTTCTCGATTCCAGACGCGATTAGCTTCGCTGCCTCGCCGAGGTCGGCTGGGATCCCGAGGTCGCGCGCGAAATGGTTGAGTGTCCCGAGGGGCAGGATGCCGAGCCTGGTCCCGGTCCCGATCAATGCCGACGCTGCGGCGCCGATGGTGCCGTCGCCGCCGCCGACGATGAGCAGCGCATCGCCGCGCTCGGCGACCGCCTTGCTGCGCACTTCGCAGTCACCGCCGTCGATCAGCTCGACCGCCGCATCGACACCCGCTTCACTAAGCGCCGTCGCGACCTTGTCCGCGATCCCCGCGTCCGCGGCGACCGCGCCGCCACCGCGGTTGAGCAGGACCGCGACCGGCACGCTTTAGCTGGCTGGGCCGATGCAGAAGGCTGCGAGCTTGTTCCCGTCGAGGTCGCGAAAATAGGCGCCATAGAACGCCCGCTCGCCCTCGTCGCCCCGAACGCCGGGAGGACCTTCGCACTTGCCGCCGAGCTCCATCGCCTTGGCGTGAAGCGAGTCGACCTTGGCCCGGCTGTCGCAGGCGATCGACGCCATGTTGCCGTTTCCGGCCGTCGCCGCATTGCCGTCATGGGGCTTGCACACCGCCAAGCCCGGCTTGCCCATGCCGGTGCCGTACATCGTGAAATTGTCGCCGAATTCCATGATCCGGCCCGCGCCGATCGTGGGCATCAGATTGTCGTAAAAGTTGCGAGCTTTATCGATATCGTTGCTGCCGACGGTCACATATCCAATCATTCCTGCCTCCCTCCCTTAGCTCTGGCCCTGCTTGCATTCGCCAACCCGCTGCGCCTCGACCCGCATCGACATGTTCATGCCGCCTTGCGGGCCGGTGCCGCTCAACTTCATCGACGTCTGCATCTGATAGCTGTCGGGCGAATAGGTGCCCGCCATCTGCATCACCTGCGTGCCGCCGTCCTTGCCGCCGCAGTGCATCGCCGCGTCGATCTTCCCGCCGTCCATGGTGAAATGCTCGTAACGGCATTGGTTGTTCTTGCCCGCAAAGAAATCCTCTCTTGGCCGCTTGACGTCCTCGGCCGTCAGGCAGGTCTGGAAGCCATGCTCCTGGTTCTCCGCCATCATCGTCTTCATCCGCTGCGCCATGTCGGCCGGCATTCCGGGCACGTCGAATTTCTCGATGGTTACCTTCGATTCCCACAGGCCGGGCCGAACGAACGTCTGGTCGCCGGCGCTTTGCCGAACCTTCGCGGCGACCTCGGCCACGCTCGCGTCCTTCTCGTCGACCTCGGGCCCTTTGTTGCACGCGGCCAGCGGCAGTGCGCAGGCGATCAGCAGAACGGCTGCTTTCATCTCCGGTCCCCTCGTTGACTCGGCCACCATAAAGCCCGGTCGAGGCACAGGCCAGCCGAGCAGGGTTATCGTTTCGTTAATCGCTTTCGCTCATCCTCAGCGGTGCTCGGTCTGTTTAACACAGAAGGGGCACCCCCATGTCAGCCAAGGCACGTACGCAGCCAGGCCGTTCCTGCGCTTCACGGACGAGACTTCTCCTCCACCGCGCATGCGGCTCCGCCGCGCTCGCAGCGTCGTTTGCACCGGCGCCGGCCTACGCCGCGCCGACGCCCGACACCTTGGTCAGCGTCTGCTCCGGGGTCAGCTTGCCGCCATCGGTCGTGACCGGGATCATGGATCCCGTCGTCACCGGCATCTACGACCCGATCGAAAGCACGGTGAACGATACGCTTGGCGCTCTTGGCTTGCCGTCGCCGCTCAGCGTCGATGTGAACGGCCTGCTTACGACCGCCGCCGCGGGCGGCGATATCGGCCTCAATGTAATCGCATCCGACGGCACGCTCGTCGGTCCGTCGGACGAGTGCAATGCGCAGGCCGACAGCTATACGCTCGACACGCCCGCCGGCATCTCGATCGGCGGCAATGCGGTTACCGGGCTCGGCGCCACCGGCGAGGAAGCCCAGGCGGGCGAGATCGACTCGATCGCGATCGGCAACAATGCCGCGACCGATGCGACCGCGACCGGCGCGATCGCGCTCGGCACCGATGCCACTGTCGGGGCGAACAGTATCGGGTCGGTCGCGCTCGGCACCGGCAGCTTGGTCACCGCCGCTAACAGCGTCGCCCTCGGCGCCGACTCGATCGCGGCGCGCGGCGCCCAGGCGAACTATGTCGCCCCGTTGCTCGTGGGCCTGCAAAACTCCGCCGGCGAAGTGTCGGTGGGCGCGTCGGGCGCGGAGCGTCAGATTACCAATGTCGCTGCCGGCTCCGCTCCGACCGACGCCGCGAATCTGGCTCAGGTTCAGGCGGTCGCCGCGCTGATCCCGACCGACGTAGTGCAATATGACGACGGCACCCACGCGACCATCACGCTCGATGGCGCCGCCGGGACGACCATCGGCAACGTCGCTGCCGGCGCCGTGACCGCGACCTCGACCGATGCCGTCAACGGGTCGCAGCTCTATGCGGTCGACCAGCAGGTGCAGGCGAACACCACCGACATCACCAACCTCCAGACCGACCTCGGGAACGTCCAGGTGAACGTGACCAACCTGCAAACCGACATCGGTGGCATCCAGACAGACATCACGAACGTCCAGACCGACATCACCAACCTGCAGACGAACTTCACCACCCTGCAGACTCAGGTGGACAACATCTCGCTCGGCGCGGACGGGCCGGTGCAGTATAGCAACCCGGGAACGCCGACGACACCGAACGGAGGAACGGCGACGAACGACGTCACGATCGTCAGCGGCGGGGCAGGCCCGGTTCGGGTTCACAACGTCGCTGCCGGAACCGTCGCGGCCGGCTCGACCGACGCCGTCAACGGCGGGCAGCTGTACCTCACCAATGTCGCTGCGGCCGCCGCCCAGGACACCGCCGACGAGGCGCTCGATCTCGCCAACAACAGCGTCCAATATGATGGTCCCGACCACAGTTCGGTGACGCTCGGCAATGCCGGGACGCCGGTCGGCCTGCATAACGTCGCGGCCGGCACGGCGGGCACCGACGCGGTCAACCTCGACCAGCTCAACGACGTCGCTGACAATGCCGTGACGCGCTCCAACCACTACACCGACGTCCGCCTGCAGCAGGTGAACTTCGACCTTCGCAGTGCGCGCCGCGAAGCCCGTGCCGGCAGCGCCGCGGCGCTTGCCGCCGCCGGCATGCCGCAGGCGTCCGACCCCGGCCGGAGCATGGTGGCGGCCGGCTTCGGAACCTATCGGGGCCGGACTGCCCTGGCGATCGGCGCATCGCATCGCACCGACAACGGACAAACCGTGTTGAAGCTCGGCGTGACCTACGACAGCAGCGAGCATGTCGGAGCGAACGGAGGCGTCGGCTTCCAGTTCTGACGTCGATGATGGTCCCGGGGCTGCCCACCGCCCCGGGGCCATTGGTCCCCGATTGCAACTTGCCCGTCGCTCCGTACAGTTGGTCGCTCCAATGACGGGGTCGCGATGAAGTCGGACAACATCCTGGGCGCCAGCGCGTCGTTGCTGGGCGTGGCGCTGCTCATCGTGACCGTCGTCCACATCAGCGGGCACGGCAACCGTTCGATCGCGGACGAGGTTGCGTTCGCCGCGGCGATTCTGTTCATCGGCAGCTGCATGACGGCGCATCTCGCGCTCGGCCGGAGCGACAAACGCCTCGACGTGATCGCCGACCGGCTATTCTTCCTCGGCCTCGTGATCCTGCTGTTTGCAGCGCTAACCTTCTGGTTTTGACGATCGGCAATCTCTCGAATTGTCCGGAGCCGCCGTAGCTCCCATATCGGCGAGAATGGCGATTCAAATCCGCACCTCGCTGGCCGAGCCCGAAACCGAGAGCTTCGTTCCGCACCGCCCGCCGCGACCCGACAAGGCCGAGGGCGGAAAGCCGTTCACACTGGTCGCGGACTATGAGCCGGCCGGGGATCAGCCAACGGCGATCCGCGAGCTGGTCGAAGGCATCGCCGAGAATGGCGAAACGAGCCAGGTGCTCCTCGGGGTCACCGGGTCGGGCAAGACCTTCACCATGGCGAAGGTCATCGAGACCTTGCAGCGGCCGGCACTGGTGATCGCGCCCAACAAGATCCTCGCCGCCCAGCTCTACGGTGAATTCAAGAGCTTCTTCCCCGACAATGCGGTCGAATATTTCGTCAGCTACTACGATTACTACCAGCCCGAAGCCTACGTCGCGCGCACCGACACCTACATCGAGAAAGAATCGAGCGTGAACGAGGCGATCGACCGCATGCGCCACTCGGCGACGCGATCGCTGCTCGAGCGCGACGACGTGATCATCGTCGCCTCGGTCAGCTGCCTTTACGGCATCGGCTCGGTCGAAACCTATTCGGCCATGACTTTCTCGCTCAAGAAGGGCGCGAGCGAGGACCAGCGCGAAGTCATCCGCAAGCTTGTCGCGCTCCAGTACCGCCGCAACGACCAGGCGTTCGCGCGCGGCAATTTCCGGGTGCGCGGCGACAGCCTGGAGATTTTCCCGTCGCACTATGAGGACACGGCCTGGCGAGTCAGCTTTTTCGGCGACGAGATCGAGACGATTACCGAATTCGACCCGCTGACGGGCAAGTCGGTCGCGACCCTCGATTACATCAAGGTCTATGCCAACTCGCACTATGTGACGCCCGGGCCGACGCTCAAGCAGGCGATGGAGGCGATCAAGCACGAGCTGGCCGAGCGGCTGAAGGAGCTCACTGCCGAAGGGCGCCTGCTCGAAGCGCAGCGGCTCGAGCAGCGCACCAACTTCGACCTCGAGATGATCGCCGCGACCGGCTCCTGCGCGGGCATCGAGAATTACTCGCGCTTCCTCACCGGCCGCCTGCCGGGCGAGCCGCCGCCGACCCTGTTCGAATATCTGCCCGACAATGCTTTATTGTTCGTCGACGAGAGCCACCAGACGGTGCCGCAGATCGGCTCGATGGCGCGCGGCGATCACCGGCGGAAGATCACGCTCGCCGAATATGGCTTCCGCTTGCCGAGCTGCATCGACAACCGCCCGCTGCGCTTCAACGAATGGGACGCGATGCGCCCGCAGACGACATTCGTCTCGGCGACTCCCGGACCGTGGGAGATCAACGAGACCGGCGGCGTCTTCTCCGAGCAAGTGATCCGGCCGACCGGGCTGATCGACCCGCCGGTCGAGATCAAGCCGGTCGAGGACCAAGTCGACGACCTCGTCAACGAAGCGAAGCTGACGGCCAAGAAGGGCTACCGCACGCTCGTCACCACGCTGACGAAGCGGATGGCGGAGGACCTGACCGAATATCTGCACGAGGCGGGTCTCAAGGTGCGTTACATGCACTCGGACGTCGAAACCCTGGAGCGCATCGAGCTGATCCGCGAGCTCAGGCTCGGCGTCTACGACGTGCTCGTCGGCATCAATCTCCTCCGTGAGGGCCTCGACATTCCCGAATGCGGCCTCGTCGCCATCCTCGACGCCGACAAGGAGGGGTTCCTGCGCTCGGAGACTTCGCTGATCCAGACCATCGGCCGCGCCGCGCGCAACGTCGACGGGCGCGTGATCCTCTACGCCGACACCATCACCGGCTCGATCGAGCGCGCGCTCGCCGAGACCAATCGCCGGCGCGAGAAGCAGCTCGAATATAACGCCGAGCACGGCATCACGCCCGAGAGCATCAAGCGCAACATCCACGACGTCCTCGCCCATCTCTCGACCCGCGACGGGGTCGTCGTCGACACCGGCGACGAGGACCGCCCGCACCTCGTCGGGCACAACCTCAAGGCCTATCTCGGCGACCTCGAAGAGCGCATGCGCAAGGCCGCCGCCGACCTCGAGTTCGAGGAAGCCGCCCGCCTCCGCGACGAGATCCGCCGCCTCGAGGAAGACGACCTCGGAATCCCCCACGACCAGCGCGTCGCCCCGCGCCCGCTCGGCAATTCGAGTGAGGGGAAACCGGGCACACGCAAAGGGCGGTTTGGCAAACAGCAGCGGACGCGGTTCGGCGGGCGGCGCGGCTGACTAGCGGAGCACGCCCTTGCGCTCCATTGCCCGAGCGTAGAGGTACAGCGCGCCGGCGACGACGATGACGACAACCGGCATCGCTTTCGCCATCGCGCCCTCGCCGCCTGGCATCGGCGGCGCCATCGCCATCTGGTAGCCGAGGCCTAGCAGCGCGCCGATCAGCGACAGCAGGAACGACCACACCGCCCAGCGGCTGCGGACCAGCAACAGGATCGCGCCCAGCAGGCCCATCCACACCCCAAGCCCCCAGCCGATCTGCGCCCACAAAGGGAAACCGTCGATCCACGCGAGCATCGCATTGGGATCGACTCCCGGCATCGCGCTGGCGAGATAATCCTCGTTGCGCATGCGGGTCATGAGATAGTCGTACGCGCCGAACCCGTTCCACAGCAGCGCCAGGAAACCGACGATCCACAAGTGCATGGGCGTCCGCGCGGTCACGGCTTGTTGCATCTTCCGTCCCCTCCTCGCCGCCGGTCCAGTCGAGCGGCCTCAACCTATCAGGCGCCGATCCCCCGGCCTCGTCAAGATCGCGCCGGCAAGCCCCTCAATTGACGGTCAATTCCTGCTTGAGGATCAGGGCCAGAGCGCTTGCGAGCGAATCGAGCTCATATGGCTTCTGCAAGACGGGAAAGCCGTGCGATCCGCCGACGTCTTCGCTGTATCCCGTCGTCAACAGGATCGGCAGCTCGGGAAAGCGCTTGCGTACCTTTTCCGCGAGCTCAATTCCGCTGATTCCTCCGGGCATCACGATGTCCGAAAAAACCAGCTTGGGACGATCGCCGCCAGCCAGCCGCTCGAGCGCTTCCTTCGCGCTATGGCTGACCTCGGGTTGAAACCCGAGTTCGCCGAGCATTCCAGCGGCGAGCTCCGCGACCAGGACGTCATCTTCGACGACGAGGATGCGGCCCCGCGCGTGGACGCCGTTCGCGTGCGCAACTCCGGTCGCGGCCGCATCGCGGCTCGCCGGAAGATAGATGGTAAAGCTCGCGCCGTCGCCGATCCTGGATTCAACCGTCACTGCCCCGCCGAGCTGCTTGGCAAAGCCGAACACCTGGCTCAGCCCCAGCCCGGTCCCTTCACCGAAGCTCTTGGTGGTGAAAAATGGCTCGAATACGCGATCCATGGTTTCGCGCGACATGCCCGTCCCGGTATCGGCGACGCGCAGCGCGACATGGTCGCCGCGAAGACCCTCCGGCTTGCCGTTGAGAGTCTCGTTCGTCGCGCTGATCCTGAGCGTGCCCCCGTCCTTCATGGCATCCCGTGCGTTGAAGGCGAGATTGAGCAGCGATAGTTCCAGGGCACCGGCGTCGGCATCGACGTTCCACAGCTTGTCACACATCTCGATGATGACCTCGATATTGCTGCGGAGGGACGGCCGCAGCAGCATCGTCACGTCATCGAGAAAGCTCGTGAGGTCGATGGATTGGATGTCGAGCGGTTGCGCTCGGGCGAACGCCAGAAGCTGCTTGGTGAGGCTGGCCCCGCGCTGCGCGGAGTTGCGGATTCCGTCGAGCATTCGCGCCAGCTTTTCGGGTTTGTCGAGATTCCGCCTGCCAAGGTCCGACGCGCCCAGGATCGCCGTCAACAGATTGTTGAAATCGTGGGCGAGCCCGCCGGTCAGCTGGCCGAGCGCCTCCATCTTTTGCGAGCGGAACAATTGTTCGCGCGATTCCTCGAGCCGCAGCTGGGCTTCGCGCTTCTCACTCATGTCCCGCGTCACTTTCGCGAAACCGATCAGATTGTCGTCCTCGTCACGGATCGCGTCGATCACCACGCTCGCCCAGAATCGCGTGCCGTCCTTGCGCACACGCCACCCTTCGGCCTCGTATCGGCCAGTCTCGCGCGCCGTCTCAAGCGCCCTTTTCGGCACGCCGGCGTCGAAGTCTTCGGGCGTATAAAAACGGCTGAAATGCTCGCCGATGATCTCCCCCGGCGCGTACCCCTTGATGCGTTGCGCGCCCGCGTTCCAATTGGTCACGCGCCCTTCGGGGTCGAGCATGTAGATCGCATAATCGGTGACGCCCTGGATCAGGATGCGGAACGTGCGCTCGGCCTCGATCAGCGCCTGCTGCGCCTCGCGCTGCTCGGTCATGTCGCGCGTGATCTTGGCGAAACCAATCAGCTTTCCGTTGTCGTCCTTGATCGCATCGACGACGACACTTGCCCAAAAGCGGCTGCCGTCCTTGCGCACCCGCCAGCCTTCGCCCGCGTACTTGCCCTCGCGCCGCGCAGTGTCAAGGACCGTCTGAGGCATGCCTGCCGCCCGATCTTCATCGGTGTAGAATTGGGAAAAATGCTGCCCGACGATCTCGTGCGTCTTGAAGCCCTTGATCCGCTCGGCACCGACGTTCCAGCTCGTCACGCAGCCATCCGGGTCGAGCAAGTAGATCGCATAATCGACGATCGACTGCAGGAGCAGCTTCGACGGGTCCTCGAACATCGGCTCTTTCACTATGCCTTCCGGACCCCCTCAAAGCGCGCCGCGAACGCCGGCGCGCACCTCGCTGGGAAGCTTAACCCGCAAACTCCTCCGTGGTTTCACGAGAAACAACAGGAGTTCGCCGTGTGTGCCTTCGCCGCGACAATCGGCGTCGCGTCACCGGCGTTGGTTCGCCAGCCGGCTCATCAGGATTGCGGCGCGCTTCGCCTGCTTGAAGATCGAGGGCACATCGACGACCTCCTTGTCGGTGTGCGAGCCGTCGCTCGACGGGCCGAGGCCGACCAGCCCATCGAGGTCCGCGGCGACGAAGCTGATGTCGCCGGCGCCGCGTTTGGACGGGTCGAGCTCGCCCATTTCGGTGAGGCCCATGTCGCGATTCACGCCGTTGAGCCGGGCAAGCAACGCACGATTGCCTTCGGTCGGCGGCATCGGCGGGTACGAATCCTCATCGAAGCTGATCTCGGCCTTTGCGCCGGTCAGCGACTGGGCGACGATCACGCGCATCTTTTCGTGGGCACGCTCGATCTGCTCGGGACTGATCGCGCGCAAGTCCCCGCGCGCAACCGCGGTGGCGGCGATGATATTGGTCTTGCCCGTTGCCTCGAGGCGAATGCGGCCGGCGTCGAGGGTCGCGCTCTGCCCTCCGCCGATCAGGCCGACATTGTAGGTCAGCCGCTCCTCGGGCAGCTCGCGGCGGAACTGGTCGATGATCCGCGCCAGCTCGTAGATCGCGCCGTAATTGCCGGCGCCGACGCCCGCCGAATGGGCGCTGCGCCCGGTCACGGTGAGCGTCCAGCTGCCCGCGCTGCGCCGCGCGATCGAGCCCATCTCGACCGGGCCATTGGGGCCGTCGTCGATCGCCAGATCCTCGAAATCGAGCGCGGCGTCGGCCTTTCTCCCTTCGGCGACGAGGTCGCGCCGCGACACCGTCAGCGGCGGGCCCGCGTCCTCCTCGTCGCCGGTCAGGAACACCGTGATGTTCGCATTTTTGAGCGTCCCCGCCGCCTGCATGGCGCGCAGTGCAGCGACGATCACGGCGATCCCGCCCTTGTCGTCGCCCGCGCCCGGGCCGTGGGCGCGAGCGCCCTCGACCTGCCAGCGCTGGAACGGCGAATCGAGCTCGAACACGGTGTCGAGGTGCGCGATCAGGAGCAGCCGCTTGCCGCGCTTGGCTCCGGTGTGGCGCGCAACCAGGTGCCCGGCGCGCCCGGCCTCCTTCATATCGATCCACTCGGTCTTGAAGCCGAGTGCCGCAAATTCCGGCTCGACCATCCGGCGCACGGCCTCGACTCCGGCAAGGTCCATCGTCCCGCTGTTCTGGTTGACGATGGTGGCGAGGAAATCGGTGGTGCGCTGCTGCTCCGCGTCCACGGTCCGGATCATGGTCTGCTCCGCGCGGCTCAGCGCGGCGACGGCGGGTGTCGGCAGAAGCGCGAGCACCAGCAGTAAAAGCGAAGGTCGTGATGTCATGACGGCACGTTAGCGAGGCAATCGGTCTTCGTCACCATGGACCACAGGTTCATTCCTCTTTCCTACAGATAACCTTTCTGGTTACACACTGCGCCGACTCGGGATACCTGGGAGGCGTAAATGGAAGACATTGCCGACATCGACCGGCTGATCGATGCGCTGATCGAGCGGGAAGGCGGCTTCGTCAGCCACCCGGCCGACAAGGGCGGGCCGACCTGCTTCGGGATCACCGAGGCGGTGGCGCGTGCTCATGGTTACGTCGGGCCGATGCGCCTGCTGCCGCGCGAGGAGGCAGCGACGATCTATGAGCGACTCTACTGGCTGCGCCCGCGCTTCGACGACATCGCGAGGCGCAGCTGGCGCCTGGCCGCCGAGCTGTTCGATTCCGGCGTGAACATGGGGCCGGCGGTCGCCGCGACCTTCCTTCAGCGGGCGCTGACCGCGCTCAACCGCAGCGGCAAGGACTATCCCGATCTGGTTCCCGACGGGCGGATTGGCCCGATGACCCTGTTCGCGCTCGATGCCTTTCTCGCGACGCGCGGCAAAACCAGCGGAGAGACCGTGCTGTTGCGCGCGCTCGAAGCGCTCCAGGGCGAGCGCTACCTCCGTCTTGCCGAGCGCCGCCCAGCCAACGAGGCGTTCCTCTACGGCTGGCTGGCGAACCGAATTGGTGAGCACTGACCCGCGCGCCCACGCGGAGGCACCGCGAACATTCGCGAACATTCGAATGGAGCGGCGCCTGCGCGGTCGCCATGGTCGCGCTGCTGATGTGGGGCGGGTGGTCGCGGTCCGAAGAGCATAGCATCGTCACCATCTTCGGCTGGTCGCTCGGCGGCTTCATCCTCGCCATGGTTGCGGTGATCGTCGGCCTGCTCACCGGCGGGCCGGTCGGCCGCTTCAAGGTGGCCGCGACGCGCGACGGCGCTTCACTGGAAACGGAGGCGCGGCCGTGACCCTGCTTCGGCTTCTTAACGTCCAGGGCATCGCCGGGATCACGGCTTCGCTGTGCCTCGCCGTCCTGTTCATCCTGCAAAAGGGCGAGACCCGCCACTGGCGCAAGCAATCCGGCCACTTCGAGCAGCTCTATCAGCACGAGCAATCGGCCTTCGCCGGCACCGTCGCCAATTATCGCGCCGCCGCCGCCCGGACGGAGGACGCCGATCGAGCCACTGCCGAGCGCGTCCGCGCCGAGCAGGCCGCCATCAACCAAAGGAGCAACAATGCGTTCGAAACTCGTCTGGCCGATGCTCGCGCTCGCGCTGAGCGCCTGCGCCTCGAAGCCCCAACCGCCGCAGCCAATCCCAGTGCTCGCGGAGGCTCGGCAGTGCCCGGCGTTCCCGCTGCCTTCGGCAAACTTGCTTCAGCTGCCGCGGAAGATCGACTTCCTGCCAGCGAGGCCCTCACAGCCACCGAGCAAGCCATCCAGCTCGACGAGCTGATCAAATGGGTCCGACAACAGCATGAGGTCGACAGCAATCAGCCGTAGGCGGTATCGGACACCATGAAGCCGGACCGCCTTAACGCATTCACCGACGGCGTCATCGCCATCATCATCACCATCATGGTGCTGGAGATGCGCGTTCCGGAAGGGACCGGCCTCGCGGCCCTGCGTCCGGAATTGCCGATCTTTGGCGCCTACGTCCTCTCCTTCATCTACGTCGGCATCTACTGGAACAACCATCACCACATGATGCAGACGGCGAAGCGCGTCGACGGGCGCGTGCTGTGGTCGAACCTCGGCCTGCTGTTCTGGCTCAGCCTGTTCCCGTTCGTCATCCGCTGGATCGACGAGCGCGGCGTGACCAGCTTCCCGGTTGCCGCCTTCGGGGTCGTGCTGACCATGGCCTCGATCTCTTATCTCGTGCTCGAAAAGGCGCTGATCGCGGCGGAAGGAGAGTCGTCGGGCGTGGCGGAGGCGGTCGGCTCGCGCATGAAGGAATGGCTGAGCTTCATTCTCTACGTCGTCGGAAGCGCTGCCGCCTTCCTTGTCTCGCCGTGGCTTTCGATCGCGCTTTACATGGCGGTCGCGGTGATCTGGCTGGTGCCGGACCGGCGCTTCGAACGGAAAGGTTGATGCGTCGAGCCGCCGGCCTCGCGGCGCTGTTGGCGGCCGCCTCCCCCGCGGTGGCCGCAGCGCCTCAGCTCAGCTCGCGTCCGGCCGCTACTGCCGCGACCCTCGCGCCGGGCGAGACCACGCTCGCCAACGGAGCCGTCGCCTATCGGCCCGCCTCCCTGCCGCCCGGCCCGGCCCCGGTTCTGATTCTCCTGCACGGTGCCGGCGGCTACCCGCTCGACTTCCTCGAGCAAATGAAACCGGTCGCCGACCAGCGCGGGCTGATGCTTCTGTTTCCCCATTCGCGCGGCCGAACCTGGGATTTCATCCAGAACCTCGCCGCCGAGCGCGATCCATGGCGCGGCGGCCTCGATGCGCACCGGATCGACCAGTCGCTCGGCGACCTGTTCGCCCGCGCCTCCGTCGATCGGAAGCGCGTCGTCCTCCTCGGCTTCTCCGACGGGGCAAGCTACGGACTGTCGCTCGGCACTGCCAACCCGCAGCTGTTCAGCGCCGTCGTCGGCTTGTCGCCCGGAATGTTCGTGCCCCCCGATCGCGTCGATCGCGAGCAGCGCATCTTCATCGCCCACGGCCGTAGCGATCACGTCCTGGCGTTCCAGAACACCAGTGAGACCATCGTGCGCCAATTGCGCGGCGGCGGGGCCAACCTCGTGTTCCGGCCGTTTGCGGGCGATCACCAGATCGAGGGCAAGGTCCTGCTCGAGGCGCTCGATTTCACGCTCGGCTTGCAAGCGCCACCGCTTGCTCCCACCTCGCCGCCAAAGTGAATTTGGAGATGGGCTTTGGACAATTGGCATGGAACCACGATCCTGGGGGTGAAGAAGGGCGGCAAGACGGTGATCGCCGGCGACGGTCAGGTCACGATGGGCAACACGGTCATGAAGCCCAATGCGAAGAAGGTCCGCCGCATCGGTGACGGCAACGTCATCGGCGGCTTTGCCGGTGCGACCGCCGACGCTTTCACCCTGTTCGAGCGGCTGGAAAAGAAGCTCGAGCAATATAACGGCCAATTGCTGCGCGCCGCGGTCGAGCTCGCCAAGGACTGGCGCACCGACAAGTACCTCCGCAATCTCGAGGCGATGATGATCGTCGCCGATGCGGAGCAGCTGCTGATCCTCACCGGCAATGGCGACGTGCTCGAGCCCGAAGGCGGGATCGCGGCGATCGGCTCGGGCGGCAATTACGCGCTGTCGGCCGCGCGTGCGCTCGCCGACTACGAGCAGGACCCCGAAGTGCTCGCCCGTCGCGCGATGCAGATCGCGGCCGAGGTTTGCGTCTTCACCAACGATCAGCTGACGCTGGAAATCGTCGAGTAAGAACGGCAGTGTGGCGCGATGCTGCTCGATCGCCGCGCATTTTCATTTGGCTCCGCCGCACTGCTCACCGGCTGCGCGACGGTCGGCGGGCGGCCGCGAACCTTCGCCGATTGCACGCCACTGCCCAAGGTCCTGGCCGACGAAAGCCGGGTGATCCGCACCGTCGCCGGCCTGAGGCCCTACCGCCGCTCGGGCTTCGTGGTCCGCCGCGAGGCGCTGGGCGACAAGGCGCTGGTCCACAATTACGGCCACGGCGGCGGCGGGATCACGCTGAGCTGGGGCTCATCGAAGCTCGCCATTGAGCTTGGGCTCCAAGGCCACAGCGGCCCCGTCGCGGTGATCGGATCGGGGGTAATGGGCCTGTCGACCGCGCGGTTGGTGCAGGAAGCCGGCTTCCCGGTGACGATCTACACCGCGGCGCTGCCGCCCGACACCACGTCGAACATCGCCGGCGGCCAGTTCCATCCGTTCTCGGTGTTCCGCGACAGCGAAGTGACCGCCGAGTTCAGGGCGCAATTCGCCCGGGCCCTCGACTACAGCTGGCGGCGCTTCCAGATCATGGTCGGCGAGGATTACGGAGTCCGCTGGCTGCCGACCTATGTCGAATCGGACAGCCCGGAAGAAAAAGTCATCGCCACCTTCCCGCCGGTCAACCGGATGCTGCGGCCCGCCGAACATCCGTTCCCGATCGACAGCATGCGGCGGTACGACACCATGTACGTCGAAACCGGACGCTACCTTCGCGAGATGCTGCGCGATTTCGAGATCGCCGGGGGTAAGATCGAGATTCGGCGGTTCGCCTCGCCCGCGGACATCGCCGCGCTGCCCGAGCCGCTGGTGTTCAACTGCACCGGGCTCGGCAGCCGCAACCTGTTCAACGACTTGGGTCTGCATCCCGCGCGCGGCCAACTCGCCATCCTCGAGCCGCAGCCCGAGGTGCGCTACGCCGCGCTCGGCGACTTCGGCTACATGTTCCCGCGACCCGACGGGATCATCCTTGGCGGGACGTTCGAGATCGATGAGTGGGATGCGACCCCACAGCCCGCGGCCATCGCCCGCATCGTCGCCTCGCACAAGCGCTTCTTCGACAGCTTCCGCTGCGCCGCTTGAACGAGGTCCGCGCGCTTCCGATGTAACGGACCAATGAACTATCATTCGCCCATTTCCCCAAGCGGCGGGGATTCATCGCAGATGCTCAAGGACAAGCTCACGCCCAAGGCGATTGTCGCCGCATTGAACGAGCATATCGTCGGGCAGGACGACGCCAAGAAGGCGGTCGCGGTCGCCTTGCGCAACCGCTGGCGCCGCCAGCAGCTCGGCCCCGAGCTGCGCGACGAAGTGACGCCGAAGAACATCCTGATGATCGGCCCCACGGGGTGCGGCAAGACCGAGATCAGTCGCCGCCTCGCGAGGCTCGCCGACGCGCCGTTCGTCAAGGTCGAAGCGACCAAGTTCACCGAGGTCGGCTATGTCGGCCGCGACGTCGAGCAGATCGCCCGCGACCTCGTCGAGGAGGCGGTGCGGCTCGAGCGCGAGCGCCGCCGCGCCAAGGTCCGCGCCGGAGCCGAGGATGCCGCCATGGACCGGCTGCTCGACGCGCTGACCGGGAAGGGCTCGAGCGAAGCGACTCGCCAGAGCTTCCGCCAGCGCTTCACCGACGGCAGCCTCGACCAGGCCGAGGTCGAGATCGATGTCGACGAAGCGCCGGCAATGCCGTTCGAGATCCCCGGCATGGGCGCGCAGGTGTTCGACCTCAAATCGATCATGGGCAAGGCCATGGGCGGTGGCCCACGCAAGCGCCGCAAATTGAAGGTCGCCGAGGCGTTCGCCCGGCTGACCGAGCAGGAAGCCGACAAGCGCATCGATCCGGACGACATCAATCGCGCCGCGCTCGCCGATGCCGAGGCCAACGGCATCGTGTTCCTCGACGAGATCGACAAGATCGCGGTCAGCGACGTGCGCGGCGGGTCGATCAGCCGCGAGGGCGTCCAGCGCGACCTCCTGCCGCTGATCGAAGGGACCACGGTCGCGACCAAGTACGGGCCGCTCAAGACCGACCACATCCTGTTCATCGCTTCGGGCGCGTTCCACCTCGCCAAGCCCGCCGATCTGCTGCCCGAACTCCAGGGCCGGCTGCCGATCCGGGTCGAGCTGAAGGCGCTGACGCAGGAAGATTTCGTTCGCATCCTGTCGTCGACGCGCGCCAGCCTCACCGAACAATATCAGGCGCTGCTCGGTACCGAGGGCGTGACCATCACCTTCGCCGACGACGGCATCGAAGCGCTCGCCCGCATCGCCGCCGAGGTCAACGAGGCCGTCGAGAACATCGGCGCGCGGCGCTTGCAGACGGTGATGGAAAAGCTGCTCGAGGACGTCAGTTTCGAGGCCGAAGACCGCCGCGGCGAGACGCTGACGGTCGACGCGGCCTTCGTCGACCAGCAACTCAGCAGCATCGCCCGCAATGCCGACCTCAGCCGCTACGTGCTCTGACCGCCCTTCGGTAGCGCCACACCAACCCTTCCGCGAACGGCGGCCACAGGCTGGCCCTGATCCCCGCAAGTCTCAGCCAGTTGGCGGCGACGGCGTTGCAACTGCGCACCGCATTCGCCTTGCCGGTCGCGCGATAGAAAGCGTCGGACGGGCCGTAGCCGGGATGGTCGATCCGGATCGGCCGACCTTCCGCGTCGAGCACAAAATCGGCGCGGATCGCGGTCCACAGCCGCCGATATTCCTCTGGGCGGAGGCGAATTTCGCGAACGGCATAATAAGGGCCCGTTTCATATTCGACGTGCATCACGCGCTTGCCCCCGGCGAGCGCCGACCACAGCGTTCGCGGCGTGATGTCCCACCACGCCGGTGTGTTCAGATAGACCCGCTGCTCACCCGAACCGAAGGCGATCCAGCCGGCGTTCGGGTCGGCCGCCGCGAAGTCGCCCGGCGGGATCAGCGGTCGCCAATCGAGTCCCTCCGCCGCAACCGGCATAATGATGTCGACGTGGATGCCGTTGTCGGCGAGGTAGATCGTGGCCCCTCGGCCCGGCTCGCTCCACTGGCGATTGACCGGCACCAGCGAGCCGATGAGCGCCGCGACCAGGTACAGCGCGGGAATGGCGAGCAGGACGGTGAGCGCACGCCCAACCCACTTGCCTGATTTGCCTTTTCGCCGTCGCCGCGCCACTCGGACTCCCGTTCGCACCTTGCCTTGAGTACTGGCCCTGCCTAGATGCGCCCGGCCAAGTCGGGGCGTAGCGCAGCCTGGTAGCGCATCACACTGGGGGTGTGGAGGTCGCTGGTTCGAATCCAGTCGCCCCGACCATTTCAACGGAAAGCGTGAAATCCGCGAATGTCGAACTCTTCAATGGTGATGACGATGGTCCAGGCGGCTCCCGCCGGACAGTCAAGCGGCGCTACCGGCGCCTTTCTGCAATTCTTTCCGTTCCTGCTGATCTTCGTCATCTTCTACGTCCTCATGATCCGCCCGCAGCAGCGCCGGGCGAAGGAGCATCAGGCGGCAATTGCGGCGGTGAAGAAGGGTGACGAAGTCATTACCGCGGGCGGCATTCGCGGCCGCGTGACCAAGGTCATGGACGAGGACGCCGAGGTCGAGATCGCGAACGGCGTTCGCGTGCGTGTGATCAAGTCGACGCTGAGCGGAATCGTCTCGAGCGGCACCAAGCCGGCCAACGACTGATGCTCGAATTTCCGAAGTGGAAGGTGTGGCTGATCGGCCTCGTCATCGCGGCCGGCGTCCTCTTCTCGATTCCCAGCCTGATCAGCGGCACGCCATATGCGGCGAGCTGGCCGAAATGGCTCCCGCAATACAAGATCAGCCTCGGCCTGGATCTCGCCGGGGGAAGCCACCTGGTCGAGGAAGCCGATGCCGCCGACGCCCAGAAGCAGCGGCTTCAGGCGATGGAGGATTCGGTCGCGACCGAGCTTCGCCGCGATCCGCGGGTAGAGATCGGCGACATTTCCACAGCTGGCGGACGGCTGTCATTCCTCGTCCGGAACGCCACCCAGGTTGACACCGCGGTCGAGCGGATGCGGGCCCTCACTCGGCCGCAAGGGCTCACCGGCAGTCGCGACTGGGATGTCCAGGTCGTCGATTCAACCCGCGTCGTCATGATCCCCACGCCGAGCGGATCGGCCAAGGCGCTGAAGGACGCTATGAGCGTGGCGCGCGACGTCGTCCGCCGCCGCATCGATCCGGGCGGCACCAAGGAAATCACGGTCATCAACGAGGGCGCCAACCGCATCCTTGTCCAGGTCCCGGGGGTCGAAGATCCCGAAGCGTTGAAGAAGCTGATCGGCCAGACCGCCCGGCTCGAATTCAAGCTGGTCGATCTCTCGGCCAATCCGCAGGACGTCCAGCAGGGCCATGCGCCTCCCGGGAGCCAGGTGCTGCCGCTGGCCGACGGAACCGGCTTCATGGCGGTCAAGCGCCGGGTGATGGTCTCGGGCGACCAGCTCACCGACGCCAAGCAAAGCTTCAACCAGGATGGCGCGCCGGACATCGACATCACCTTCAACACCGCCGGCGCGCGCCGCTTCGGCCGGGTCACGCAGGAGAACGTCAACAAGCCGTTCGCGATCATCCTCGACGACAAGATCCTGTCGGCGCCCAACATCAACGAGCCGATCCTTGGCGGGCGCGCGCAGATCTCAGGGAGCTTCACGGTCCAGACCGCGCACGACCTCGCCGTCAGCCTCGCCTCGGGCAAGCTGCCGGTGAAGCTCAACGTGATCGAGGAGCGGACCGTCGGCCCCGACCTCGGCAAGGATTCCATTCACAAGGGCGCGATCGCCAGCGGCGTCTCGGTCGTGCTGGTGATGCTGTTCATGCTCATCACCTACGGCCGGTTCGGCGTCTACGCGAACATCGCGCTGGTCGTGAACGCCTTCCTCATCCTGGCGATCATGTCGATCTTCAACGCCACGCTGACGCTGCCTGGAATCGCCGGCTTCATCCTCACCATCGGCGCCGCGGTCGACGCCAATGTGCTGATCAACGAGCGCATCCGCGAGGAAATCCGCCGCGGGCGACGGCTGATCGACGCGGTCGAGACCGGCTATCACGAAGCCTTCCGCGCGATCTTCGACGCCAACGTCACCCACGTCATCTCGGCCGGCATCATGGCCTATTTCGGTTCGGGCCCGGTACGCGGCTTCGCCGTCGTGCTGATGATCGGCGTCGTCACCTCGGTGTTCACCGCGGTCTATTTCACCCGCATGCTCGTCGCGCTGTGGATCCGGCGCACGCGGCCGCGCGAACTGCACATCTGAGGCAAATGCTGAAATGAAGCTGCTCAAGCTCGTTCCCGACCATACCAACCTCGACTTCATGCGCTGGCGCAACCTGGCGCTGATCCTGTCGCTGGTGGCGACCGTCGCGTCGATCGCCTTCACCTTCTACCGCGGGCTCAACCTTGGCGTCGATTTCGTCGGCGGGCAGCTGATCCGGGTCAGCTTTCCGCAGCCGGTCGACGACGAGCAGCTGCGCTCGAAGGTCGATTCGCTGCACCTCGGTGAAGCGAACGTCCAACGGTTCGGCGGGCCCAAGAGCTTCCAGATCCGCCTGCCCAAGCCGCCGGGCGGGGATGCCGCCGCGAACAACGTCGCTACGCAGGTGAAGGCCGAGATCGAGAAAGACTTTCCGGGCGCGAAGATCGAATCTGTCGACACCGTCTCGGGCAAGGTCAGCGAGGAGCTGGCGAGCGGTAGCGCCATGGCCATCGGCTTGGCCATGCTCGGCATTGCGATTTACATCTGGTTCCGGTTCGAATGGCAGTTCGGGGTCGGCGCCCTGCTCACCCTCGCTCACGACGTGGCGATGACGCTTGGTTTCTTCGCTTTCACGAGGCTCCAGGTCGACCTCAACGTGGTCGCCGCCTTCCTGACCATCGTAGGCTACTCCTTGAACGACACGGTCGTCATCTACGACCGTATCCGCGAGAATCTGCGCAAGTACCGCAAGATGGCGATCCTGCCGCTGCTCAACCTGTCGCTCAACGAAACGTTGGCGCGGACGGTGGTCACGTCGCTGACGGTGCTGATCGCCCTCGGCGTCCTGATGCTGATCGGTCCCGAGGTGATCTTCGGCCTCGCCATCGCCATCTTCCTCGGTGTCCTCATCGGCACCTATTCGTCGATCTACATCTCCTCGCCGGT
This sequence comes from Sphingomonas sp. URHD0057, assembly GCF_000620665.1. Lineage (GTDB taxonomy): Bacteria > Pseudomonadota > Alphaproteobacteria > Sphingomonadales > Sphingomonadaceae > Sphingomicrobium. Next base: position 82,974 of record NZ_JIAU01000008.1, read on the forward strand.
GCTGGTGTGGCTCGGGATTCAACCCGACAGCTTCCTCAAGTCGGACGATAAGGATGCGCCGGAGGCGCAGCCCGCCTGACCGTTCAGCTGAGACCAAGGTTTTCCCGTCCATCCATGCGCTTGGCCTGTTCCGACCGCCACGCTAATGAGGTTCCCATGCTGAAGCTTTCCCGTTCCGCGCTCCTGCTTGGCGCCTGCGTGCTCGCCGTTCCCCTTGCCGGTTGCGCCAAGGACCGCGTCAAGGGCGGCGACACCGCTTATGTCGCGCGTGACGTCAGCACGCTCTACTCGGCCGCCAAGCGGACCATGGACCAGGGCGACTATGAGCGGGCGGCGAAGCTGTTCGACGAGGTCGAGCGCCAGCACCCTTATTCGGTATGGGCCCGCCGCGCCCAGCTGATGAGCGCGTTCAATTACTATCTCGCCAAGAAATTCCCGGATGCCGTCAGCTCGGCGCAGCGCTTCGTCACCATTCACCCCGGCAACAGTGAAGCCCCCTACGCCCAGTATCTGATCGCGATGAGCTATTATCAGCAGATCGCCGACGTCAGCCGCGACCAGGCGATCACCCAGCAGGCGTCGGACGCGTTCGGCGAGCTGATTCGCCGCTTCCCCGAATCGCGCTACGCCGCCGACGCGCGGCTGAAGCTCGATCTCATCAACGACCATTTGGCGGGAAAGGAGATGGAGGTCGGCCGCTTCTATCAGCGCTCGGGAAACTGGCTCGCCTCGACCTATCGCTTCCGCGCCGTGGTCGACAAATTTTCGACCACGAGCCACGCGCCGGAAGCACTCGAGCGGTTGGTCGAATCCAACCTCGCTCTGGGCTTGCCCGACGAGGCGCGCAGGGTCGCCGCCGTGCTCGGCAAGAATTACCCAGAATCCTATTGGTACCGCCAGTCGCTGCGCCTCCTGATCGCGGAGCAGAAGCACACCGGCATCTGGACCGCCGAGGGACCGAAAACGAACAAGTGATAGGCAAGGCGACGAAGCCGCGCCTATCAGCCTAGCATGCTGAGGCAGCTCGCCGTCCACAACATCGTCCTGGTCGAACGGCTCGAGCTGGAGTTCGAGCCGGGGCTTGGCGTGCTCACCGGCGAAACCGGCGCGGGAAAGTCGATCCTGCTCGATGCCCTGGGTCTGGCGCTCGGCGCGCGCGCCGACACCGGCCTGGTGCGCGCCGGCGAGGACAGCGCCGCAGTGTCGGCCGAGATCCTGTTGCCTTCGCGCCACCCGGCCGTCGCGCTTCTCGACGAGCAGGGAATTACGCTCGAGCCGGGCGAGCCGCTGATCATCCGCCGGACGCTCAAGGGCGACGGCGGAAGCCGCGCCTTCGTCGGCACCGCTGCGGTTCCGGCGGGCGTGCTCCGCGACCTCGGCGCGCTCGCGGTCGAGATCCACGGCCAGCACGACGACCGCGGCCTGTTGAATCCGAAGGGCCATCGCGACCTGCTCGACAGTTTTGGCAAGCTCGACACCGGCGCGGTCGCCGAGGCCTGGACCGAAGTCACGCGGATCGAGCATGAGCTAGCCCACGCCCGCGCCGAAGCAGCCGCCGCCGAACGCGACCGCGACTATCTGACCCACGCCTGCGCTGAGATCGAGGCGCTGGCGCCCGAGGAAGGCGAGGAGAGCCGCTTGTCCGAAGAGCGGAGCGCGATGCAGGCCGGCCTCAAGGCCGGCGAATCGCTGACCGGTCTCGACGAGCTGCTCGGCGGGTCCGAAGGCGCGATTCCCCAGCTCCGCCAGGCGGCGCGGCGGATCGAGCGCGGCGCGGCCGATCATGAATTGCTTGCCGAGGCGCTGGCCTCGCTCGACCGCGCGTTGATCGAGGCATGCGAGGCCGAGGACCGCATCGGCCGCGCCGCCGAGGCCTTGGCCTTCGATCCGGCACGGCTCGACCAGACCGAGGCGCGGCTGTTCGAAATCCGCGCGCTCGCCCGCAAGCACCGCGTCGAGCCCGATGCGCTGGCCGCCCTGGGCGTTCAAATGCGCGAGCAGCTGGCGGCGATCGCGGCCGGGGGCGAGCATATCGCCGAGCTCGACCGCCAGCTCGTTGCCGCCCGCACCGGCTATTCCGCTGCCGCGGCCGCCCTCAGCGCGGACCGTCGCGAAGCCGCCATCAAGCTCGATTCGGCAGTCGCCGCCGAGCTTGCGCCGCTGAAGCTGGACACGGCGCGGTTCCGCACGGCCATTGGCGAAGCCGAGCCCGGGCCCGCGGGGACCGATCGCGTAGAGTTCGAGGTGTCGACCAATCCCGGCGCGCCGTTCGGCCCGCTGACCAGGATCGCGTCGGGCGGGGAGCTGTCGCGCTTCATTCTGGCGCTCAAGGTCGCGCTGGCGGAGGCCGGAAGCGCCGCGACGATGATCTTCGACGAGGTCGACCGCGGGGTCGGCGGCGCGGTCGCAAGCGCGATCGGCGAGCGGCTCGCGCGCCTCGCGCAGCAGAGCCAGGTCCTGGTCGTGACTCACTCGCCGCAAGTCGCGGCGCGCGCCTCCCACCATTACCGGATCGAGAAAAGGCATGGCGATGGCGGCACTCGCACGACGGTCCGCAAGCTCGGCGACGAAGAGCGGCGCGAAGAGATCGCGCGGATGCTTTCAGGGGCGTCGATCACGGACGAAGCGCGGGCGCAGGCGTCGCGGCTGCTCGACGCCGCATGACGGCGTATGTGGCGCTGATCCGCGCGGTGAACGTCGGCGGACGCCAGCTGAAGATGGCCGACCTCATGCGGATCGCGGAAGAGCTGAAGCTCGGCTCCCCCCGCACCTACATCGCCAGCGGCAACCTGGTCTTCACCAGCGATAAATCCGAGCGCGCGCTCAAGTCCGCGCTGGAGACGGCCATCGGCAACCACTGGGGCGTTACAGTTGATGTCCTTGTCCGGACCGCAGGAGAGATGGCCGACGCGGTCATGGGCAATCCGTTTGGCAATGAGCCCCGCAATCGTGTCGCCGCGATCTTCCTTGACGAGCCGCCGCCTGCGCACGCGCTGGACGCCGCCAAAGGCGTGGCGGATGAACGCATGGCGCTGGGCGTTCGCGAAATCTATGTGCATTACCCAAGCGGCATGGGCCAATCGAAGCTGCGCATTCCAGCCATGGCATCGGGTACCGCCCGGAACATGAACACAGTCACGAAGCTCGCCGAGTTGGCGGAGGAGATGGCATGAGCAAGGAAACCAACGTCCCGCTAGAGTTCGAGGGCGAGCAGCTCGAAAGCGTGTTCGTCGGGCGGCGCGACCGGCAGGCCCGGCCGACGGTGATCCTGATCCCGACGGTGATGGGGGTTTCCGACCTCGAGCTGAAGTTTGGCCGCCAGTTGGTCGAGCTCGGCTTCAACGCCTTCGTCGCCGACCTGTTCGGCAAGAAGTTCCGCGGCGCGCCCAGAGATGTGTGCTTCGGCGAGATGAACCGATTGGGATCGGACCGCGTCGCCCTGCGCCGCCGGCTGCTGGCCGTGGTCGAGCAGGCGCGTGGGCTCGGCGAGGTGGACGAGGGCAAGGTCGTCGTTGCCGGCTATTGCTTCGGCGGCAAGTGCGCGCTCGACGTGGCGCGGACCGGCGCGGATGTGGCGGGCGTGGCCAGTTTCCACGGGCTGTTCGACCCACCCGGCTGGGAGGTCGGCAAGATCAAGGCCAAAGTCCTCGCCATGCACGGCTGGAACGATCCGATGGTCAAGCCCGACGACGTCGTGGCGCTGGGGAACGAGCTGACCGCGGCCGGCGCCGACTGGCAGATCCACGCCTACGGCCATGTCGGCCACGGCTTCACCAACCCGAAGGCGCACGAGATCGGGATCGACGGCGTGCTCTATCACGAGCTCGCCGCCGAACGCTCCTGGACTGCGTTCATCAACTTCCTCGAGGAAGTGCTTGGCTGAGAGCCTGACCGAAGCGGATGCCGCGGAACGGCTGGCGTGGCTGGCCGCGGAGATCGCGCGCCACGACAAGCTTTACCACGACCAGGACGCGCCGGAGGCTTCCGACGCCCAATATGACGCCTTGGTTCGCGAGAATCGGGAGCTCGAAGCGCGCTTTCCCGAGCTGGTGCGCGCCGATTCGCCATCGAAGCGGCTCGGCGCCGCTCCGACTTCGGCGTTGGCTAAGGTGCCGCACGCGCGGCCGATGCTCAGCCTCGACAATGCCTTCTCGGACGAGGAGCTGGCCGAGTTCGTCAGCCGCGTCCGCCGCTTCCTTGCGCTGCCGGCGGACGAGCCGATCGCGCTGACCGCCGAGCCCAAGATCGACGGCCTCAGCTGCTCGCTGCGCTACGAGCACGGCCAGCTGGTGCTCGCCGCGACCCGCGGCGACGGGGCGGTCGGCGAGGACGTCACCGCCAACGTCCGGACGATCCGCGACATCCCGCAATCGATTGTAGCCGCTCCCGACGTGCTGGAGGTGCGCGGCGAGGTCTATATGTCGAAGGCGGACTTCGCGGCGTTGAACGCGCGGCAGGAGGCGTCGGGCGGCAAGGTCTTCGCCAATCCCCGCAATGCTGCGGCCGGTTCGCTCAGGCAGAAGGATCCGGGCATCACCGCCGCGCGGCCCTTGCGCTTCTATGCCCACGGGTGGGGCGAGCTTAGCGAGCCGCTGGCGGCGATGCAGCTGCTGGCGATGAAGAAGCTCGGATCGCTGGGCTTCCCGATCAGCGACCTGCTCGTCCGCTGCGACACCATCGAGGAAGCGCTCGCGCATTATCGCAAGATCGAGCAAGCGCGCGCCGACCTGCCCTACGACATCGACGGCGTGGTCTATAAGGTCGGGCGGCTCGACTGGCAGGAGCGCCTCGGCCAAGTCGGCCGCGCGCCGCGCTGGGCGATCGCTCGCAAGTTCCCCGCCGAGAAGGCCGAGACGACACTGGAGGCGATCGACATTCAGGTCGGCCGTACCGGCAAGCTGACCCCGGTCGGGCGACTGAAGCCAGTCGGCGTCGGCGGGGTGATGGTGGCCAACGTCACGCTCCACAACCGCGACGAGATCGCCCGCCTCGGCCTGCGCATCGGCGACCGCGTTCGCATCCAGCGCGCGGGCGACGTCATCCCGCAGGTGGTCGAGAATTTGACGCGGGACGAGCCGCGCAAACCCTACGTCTTTCCCGACCACTGCCCGATGTGTGCCAGCGAAGCGGTGGCCGAGGAAGGCGAGGTCGATGTCCGCTGCGCCGGCGGCCTGATCTGCCCGGCGCAGCGGTTCGAGCGGCTGCGCCATTTCGTGTCGCGCGGCGCGCTCGACATCGAAGGGCTGGGCGAGAAGTCGCTCGTCGAGTTCATCGAGCTCGGCTGGCTGCACTCGCCGGCCGACATCTTCCGCCTGCATAATCATCGCGATGAACTGCTCGGCCGCGAGGGGTGGAAAGAGAAATCGGTCGATAACCTCCTCGCGGCGATCGAGGCCAAGCGTCGCCCCGACGGCCCGCGCTTTCTGTTCGGTCTCGGCATCCGCCACGTCGGCATCGTCACCGCGCGTGACCTGTTGAAATGTTTCGGAACGATCGACGGGCTGCGGCGCGCTGCAGTGTCGGAAGGCGGCGAGGCCGAACTCTCATCCGTGCACGGCGTCGGGCCGGTCGTCGCCGAGGCTTTGGTCGATTTCTTCCATGAGCCGCACAACCGCGAAGCGCTCGACGATTTGCTGTCGGAGGTTACGCCTGCGCCCTTCGTCAGCGACGCGCGCCAAACCGAATGGAGCGGCAAGACCATCGTCTTCACCGGCAGCCTCGAAACCATGAGCCGCGACGAAGCCAAGGAGCAAGCCGAGCGCCTCGGCGCGCGCTCGGCAGGCTCGGTCAGCGCCAAAACCGACCTCGTGGTCGCGGGTCCCGGCGCGGGGTCCAAGCTCAAGAAGGCCGAGGAGCTGGGCATCCGCGTCGCCACGGAAGAAGAATGGGCAAAAATCGTTGCGGACGCTTTTGGGGGGAGCCCAAAGTGAAGGCCGAACTTCGGCATTTTGGAAACACGCAAACCCCGGTCGTCGTGATCGACGATTTCAGCGGCTCGCTCGAACATATTCTCGAAATTGCGGAAGCGCTCGCACCCTACCCTCGCCACACCAATTATTACCCGGGCCTCAGACGCATCTTCACCGTCGCCGACACGGCCGCGAACGCCTATGTCGAAGAGACTTGCGAGCGCGCCGCGCAGTTTATCGCCGACGCCTTCGACATCGACGCCTTCGATCTTGTCGAAGCAAGCTTCTCGATGGTGACGCTGAAACCGACGGAGCTAACTCCGCCGCAGCGAGCGCCGCATTTCGACACGACCGACCAGAAGGATCTCGCTTTGCTGCATTACCTTCGCGTGCCGCCCGATGCGGGGACGGCCTTTTACCGCCAGCGGGCAACGGGCATCGAGCGAGTGACGGAATTAAATGTCTCAGTCTACGTCCCGGTGGGGGAAGTTCAGAATGCGCAGCTGCCTGCGGGCTCGGGCTACTTCCACGGCTCGGACGAATTTTTCGAGCAGATAGGCGCAGTCGAGGCCGTCCCCGACCGGATGATCATCTTTCAAGGCAGCCTGCTCCATTCGGGGCTCATCCCGCCCGACATGCCGTTGACCGGCGACCCGCGTCAGGGCCGGCTGACCGCCAACATCTTCGTTCGCGGCCGTTGAAGGGAGCCAGGATGCGCAAGACGATGGTGCTGCTCGCAGCCGGTGCGGCCTTTGCGACTGCGGCCGGCGCTCAACTGCGCTACCGAACCCCGCTCGTCCGGCGGATGAAGTCGGCGACATTGGCGTGCAGCTCGCCGAGCGTCTCGGGCCTGAGATAGGCCATGTGGCCGGACTCGTAATAATGGAACTCCACGTTGCCGCGCAGCGTCGGCGGAACCGGCAAATGCCGCATCTCCATCTTGCCCTCGAAGTAAGGCGTCGAGACGTCGAAATAGCCGCCGTTGACCATCACCTTCATGTCCGGGTTCTGCATCATCGCGGTCGCCAGGTCGGGAAGCACGTTGGGTAGCGCGATCAACGGCTTGTCGGCGCTCGGCGGCTGGTGCTTGTAGTCCCACGACGAATAGACCGGGATGCCGGACTTGTACTGGATGGCGGGCGTGTAGTGCAGCCGGTCGCGGACGTAGTTTTGCCAGGCGGCGATGTAAGCCGCGCTGATCGCCGAGTCCTGCGGATCGTAGCTCGATACCTTGCTCAGGGGATCGAGGGTCGCGCCCACGAAGCGCGTGTCGAGCGTGCCGGTGGTCAGCCCCTGATCCCCCAGCAGCTCCTTCTGGAACGCTCCATATTGGATGCGGAGGTTCGTCTTGAGCAAATACGCCACCGACAGGCCGGTGTAGGTCGATAATTTCTGCGCGATGGCCTGACGCTCGGCGTCGGGCAGGTCGTTGCCCTGGATCAGCGCCTGTGCATAATCGCCCGTCGCGAATTGCTCGACCTGGGCGAGGAAGGCTTTCAAGTCCGCGGGCCGGTTGGCGACCTTGTTGAAGTGCCACGCCGTCGCCGCATAGGTCGGAAGCGCGACGATGTAGGGCATGTCGATCCCCGGGTTCACCTGCGGATCGTCGGGCAGCACGTCCCAGTTCAGAATGTCCGACAGCAGCATGACACCGTTCAAGTCCACGTCGGCCTTCTGCAGCGCCAGCGACAGACCTGCCGCGCGCATCGTGCCGTAGCTCTCGCCGAACAGATATTTGGGCGAGCCCCAGCGGCCATACTTGGTCAGGAACTGGCTGATGAACTTGGTGAAGGCGTCAATGTCCTGGTCGACGCCGTAGAAGCTCTTCTCCTTGTCCTTGCCGGCGATGCGGCTGAACCCCGTGCCGGGCGCGTCGATGAACACGAGATCGGAGACGTCGAGCAGGCTCTGGTCGTTGTCGACGACGGCATAAGGCGCGGGCGTGTGGCGCGCGGTCGCAGTGAGGACCCGCACCGGCCCGAACGCGCCCATGCGCAGCCATACTGTCGAGGATCCGGGGCCGCCGTTGAACAGGAAGGTGATCGGGCGGCCTGGCGATGGCGTGCCTTGCTTGAAGTAGGCCGTGTAGAACATCGAAGCCTGGGGCTTGGGCTCGTTCTTGTCCTTTTCGTCCTTACTCGCGGCGTCCGCCTCGACCGCGTCGGTGTCCTCCCACTCCTTGGCATGGATGACGAGCGTGCCCGCGACCGCGTCATAGGCAATCGGCTGGCCGCCGACGGTCAGCGTGCCGGCCGAGCGGACTTCGCCGGGCTTGAAGAATTCGCGAACCGGCGGGGCCGTGTCGGGCTTGGTCGCGGCGGCGGTTTTCGCCGGCGGCTTCGTTTTGCTGTGCGGCGGGACGGCAGCGCTCGCGGCCGAGGCGGCCACTATCGCTGCGAGGAGGATCGGCAATTTCATTACGCCGCTGTTGCAGCCGCGGTTGAGGCAGGCAAGCCCGCTAATGTGGCTGTTCGCAGACCAATACCGGCCACTCGCCGAAGCCGCGCTCTGCGATGCCGAACCCCAATTGCTCGTAAGCCGCGGCCACTCCATCGGCCTGGCTGTCCAGCAATCCCGCAAGGACGATCGTCCCACCCGGCGCCAACGACTTCGCGAAGTCCGCCGCGAGCTCAGTCAGGGGACCGGCGAGAATATTGGTCACGATCAAGTCGAACGGCGCTCGCGCCGCGAGCATCGGCGAGTCCATGCCGTCGGCGACCGCGAGCAGCAGCTCGCCTGCTCCATGGCCCAACTTGACGCGGTTGATCGCGGCATTGTCGCGCGCGACGTCGACGGCGACCGGATCGATGTCGGTCGCGATGCACTTGGCGTTCGGCCACAACGCGAGCGCGGCGAAGGCGAGCAGCCCCGTCCCCGTTCCGATGTCGGCGATGTTGGCAATGCGCCTGCCGTCGCGTTCCAGCTTGTCGAGCGCGGCGAGACAGCCGCCGGTCGTTGCATGCTGGCCGGTGCCGAAGGCGAGGCCGGCGTCGATCTCGAAATTGATCCGGTCGCGATCAGGTGCGTGGGTCGGGGTGTGGACAGTGAAGCGGCCGGCGCGGATCGGCTGCAGCCCGGCCTGGCTCATCGTCACCCAGTCGGCTTCGCCCAACTGTTCGACCTGCGGGGCGTCGAGGCCGAGCGTCGCCACGGCCGCGATCTCATCCTTGGTCGGCGGATGCTCGAAGTACGCGTGGATCAGCCAGTGGTCGGGCTGCCCGGGATCGGGCTCGTCGGCGACCAGCACCGCGCCGGGCAGGATCTCCTCGCCGTCGGCGATCGCCTCGCCCTGCGCGCGAGTGCAGGCGATACTGACCCGGAAGCTCACTTGCCCGCGGCTTCCTTCGCCAACCGTTCATCGAGCTTCTGGGTCAATGACCCCGCGTACGCGCGGCAGGCGTTCGGGTCGCTGAGCGGCGCTAGGCCGAGCAGGCGCTTGGGCATGTTGCTCGCCGCCGGATGGGGCGTCAGCAGGATGTCGCAATCGAGCGCCGCGACCTTGGCGATGCTCTTGCGGAAGGTGGCGACCAGCGCAGGATGCGCGGAGAAGCGGTAGTCGTCGCGGCTGACCGCGGTCAGGCTGTCGGCATAGACGATCTGGCGGCAGACGCCGCCATCGCACGCGCCCCAATGCCAGGTCGTTGCCCCCGCCGTATGCCCCGGGGTCGCGACCGGAAACAGCGCGAGACTGCCGAGCCGCACCATTTCGCCCTCCTGGACGATGCGGTCGACCCGCGCCGGCGGAAACGGCTTTAGGACACCCGCCTGCGGATCGTCCGCGCTGGGCGAGCCGGTCCTCAGCACGTTCGCCGCGGCGGCCGACGCATAAAGCTGGGCGCCGGTCAGCTGCTGCAGCCGGGCGATGCCGCCGGCATGATCGAAATGCTCGTGGCTGTTGAGGATGATGCGCACGTCGCGCGGGCTGAACCCGAGTTCGCGAATGTTGTTGGCGATCAGGTCCGCCGCGGCTTCCGGACCGCCGTCGATCAGGATGTCGCCTTTGTCGCCGACGATCAGGATCGAGGAGATGCCGCACGTCCCGACGAGATAGGTGTTGGCGTGGATGCGCACCGGCGGCGCCGGCTTTTCCCAATCGTCCGAATCCCTGCAGGCGTCGGCCCACAGCGGCCCGGCGGTTTCGATCGGCGCGATGGGCGCCGCCACGCGAGGCGGCGGCTTGCCGAACGGAATCGAGATCTGGGCGGCAAGCAGCAACGCCGGGGCGATGACGGCCTTAGCGAACATAGCTGGCGCCATTGACGTCGATGACGCTGCCGGTCGCCGAAGCCGGCGCGTCCACCGCCAGCCAGCGGATCGTCTCCGCGACCTCGTCGGTCGAGGCGACGCGGCCGAGCGGGATGTCGGCGATGATCTTCGCGCCGCCGCGCCCTTGCAGATACTCCTCGGTCATCTCGGACACGGTGAAACCGGGCGCCACTCCGAAACAGAGGATGCCGTCCGCCGCATAACCCCGGGCGATGGTCTTGATGACGGCCAGCAGCGCGCCCTTCGACGCGGCGTAATGCCAGTGCTGGGGCGAGTCGCCGCGAAAGGCTGCGCGGCTGATGACGTTGACGATCCGCCCGCCTTCGCCCCGATCGAGGAAGTGCGAGACGGCGAGACGGCTGAGATCGGCCGCGGCCTGCAGGTTGATGGTCAGCGTGCGGTGCCACGCGGAGTGCCACTCGTCGTCGGTCGCGTTGTCGGCGACGCTTTCATAGATGCCGGCGTTGTTGACCAGCACGTCGATGCGCCCATCGAGCTCATCGAGCGCGGTATCCCAGATCGCCCGGGGCGCGCCGGGATCGGCAAGGTCACCGGCGATCAGCAGGTCGCTGCCCCGCGTCGAATGACCAAGGACGTTATGGCCGTGGCGCTTGAGGAGCGCGTAAGCGGCGCCGCCAATGCCGCGGCTGGCGCCGGTGATGAGGATGTTCATGGCGCCCGCCTACCCTTCCGGGCGCGGCGGGGGAAGAAGTCAGGCGACCATGCCGTTGACGAAGGCCTTGGCGGTCGACTTGAAGTTGGCGATCTGCTCGCTGAAGCGGCCGAAGCCCTGCTCCACCTCGTCGATGTCCTGGGCGACGTTCTCGGTATCGGTGCGGATCGCGGCGATGGTCGAGCTCATCGAGTCGGCGGCGAGCGCGGTCTCGTCGACCGCGGCGGTGATCATCGTCACCGTCTGCGCCTGCAACTCCATCGCCTGGCGGATGCGGTCGGCGGAGGTTTGCACTTCCTCGACGGTGCCCTGGATCGACCCATTGGCCTCGACCGTCTGGCGCGTCGCCTGCTGGATCGCGGTGATCTTGGCGGTGATATCGTCGGTCGCCCGCGCCGTCTGTGAGGCTAGGCTCTTCACTTCCTGGGCGACGACCGCGAAGCCGCGGCCGGCATCCCCGGCGCGTGCCGCCTCGATGGTCGCGTTGAGCGCGAGAAGGTTGGTCTGGCCCGCGATGTCGCGGATCAGGCTGAGAATCGATTCGATCGCCTCCACGTGCGCGGACAGCGCCTGGCTGACCTTGACCGCCTGGCTCGCCTGATCGCCCGCGCGCGTCGCGACCTCGGCTGCGGTTTCGACCTCGGTCCGCGCATCTTCGATCGCGCGAATGAGGCCGGCGGCGGTCTGGGCGGCTTCGCGCATGGCGACGGCCGACTGCTCGGCAGCGGCGGCGACTTCGCTGGTTTTGCCGAGCATGCCGCGGGCCGAGGCCGCGGTAGCGCGGGTGCGGTCGGTCAGGCTTTTCGACTGGTCAGTCGATGCCCGTACCAATTCGCCGACGCGGTGCTCGAACTGCTCGCTTTCATGACCCCGCTGGTCGGCGGCCTCGATCGACTGGAGCACCGCCACTTGCGCGAGGATGATGTCCGTCTCGATGATGTCTATGCGGTAATAGGCCGACATGCAGCGCGCGAGCTGATCGCAATCGCCATCGAGCTGCTTGGTCAATGAGCTGAAGATCCGATCCGCGATCTCGAAACGATCCGCGATATATTCCGGCACGGAAGTATGGTCGTGGTAGAGCTGCCGTCCATATTCGGCGATCGACTGTATCCAGGTCGCATCGATGTTGCCCGAATAAATCGCGGAATACCGGTCCGCCCGGTCGGATCCGAACTGTGCCCCAATCTCGGCGACCACGAACCCGAGCATATGGTCCCTGAACAGTTTAACGTCGCGCTCGAGCGAACCGCCCGGGTTATAGGCCTTCAGCCGTGCGCTCACCTGTTCGTCGGTCAATCGCTGCAGCTGTGCGGTCTCGCCAGTCATCCGTCGCTCTCCGTGCTTCACTTTGTCGTGTTGCCGACGCTCTTGCCGCACAATGGTTAAGACCGGGTTAGACGATGCCCAAAACTTGCCTCGCATCGGAGGCGGCCTTAAGCGGCGGCTCCATGGCAAAAGCTCCACCGCGCCCACTCTCGCCCCATCTGACCGTCTGGCGATGGGGACCCCACATGCTCATTTCGATCCTTCACCGCGTGACCGGCGTCGGGCTGTCGATCGCCGGCCTGGCCGTGCTGACGTGGTGGCTGATGGCGCTCGCCGGCGGGACCGAGGCCTATGCCACCTTCGCCAAGGCGGCCGTCCACCCGCTGGGCATCATCGTCCTCGTCGGGCTGACCTGGGCCTTTTTCCAGCACCTCTTCTCGGGCATCCGCCACTTGGTGATGGACACCGGCGCCGGCTTCGAGCTCGACACCAACAAGCGTTTCGCCATCCTGACGCTCGTCGGCTCGGTGCTACTGACCGCGCTCCTGTGGGTCTACATCCTGGAGTACCGCGCATGAGCCTCGGCGAGAGCGCCAGCCCGCTTGGCCGCGCTCGCGGCCTCGGCTCGGCCCGCGAAGGTGGCGAGCATTGGCTGACTGAACGAGTCACCAGTGTCGCCTTGCTTCTGCTCGGCTCCTGGTTGATCGCCTCGCTGCTGTTGCTGCCGAGCCTGGACCAGCGCACCGTTTTCGAATGGCTGCGCGCGCCGAGCGGCGCGGTGCCGATGGCGCTGCTGATCATTGTCGGCTTCAAGCATGCGCTCGACGGGATGAAGGTCGTCGTCGACGATTATGTGCATGAGCCCGGCAACAATTTCGCCTTGAACACCTTGCTGCTGTTCCTTGCCGTCGGCGGCGCTGCGCTGTCGCTGTTCGCACTCGCTCGCATCACCCTCGGGGGCGGGGCTTGAGTGCTTACCAGATCGTCGACCACAGCTACGACGTGGTGGTCGTCGGGGCGGGCGGAGCCGGGCTGCGCGCCACCATGGGAGCCGCCGAGCAGGGCCTGAAGACGGCCTGCATCACCAAGGTTTTCCCGACCCGCAGCCATACCGTCGCCGCGCAAGGCGGGATCGCTGCGGCGCTCGGCAATATGGGCCCGGATCATTGGACCTGGCACATGTACGATACAGTCAAGGGCTCCGACTGGCTCGGCGACCAGGACGCCATCGAATATATGGTGCGCGAGGCGCCCGCCGCGGTGATCGAGCTCGAACATGCCGGTCTGCCGTTCAGCCGCACGGCCGACGGGAAAATCTACCAGCGCGCGTTTGGCGGGATGACCCAGAATATGGGCGAGGGGCCGGCCGCCCTGCGAACTTGCGCAGCCGCCGACCGCACCGGTCACGCGATGCTCCACACGCTCTACCAGCAGAGCCTCAAGCGCGACGCCGACTTTTTCATCGAATATTTCGCGCTCGACTTGATCACGGAAGACGGCGTCTGCCGCGGGGTCGTCGCGCTGAACCTTGATGATGGGTCGGTGCACCGGTTCCGGGCCCAGGCGGTTGTCATTGCAACCGGCGGCTATGGCCGCATTTATTTCTCCTGCACCGGCGCCCACACCCAGACGGGCGACGGCAATGGCATGGTCCTTCGCGCCGGCCTGGCGCTCCAGGACATGGAGTTCGTCCAGTTCCACCCGACCGGCCTCTACGGTGTCGGAGTGCTGATTACCGAGGGCGCGCGGGGCGAAGGCGGCTATCTGACCAATGCGAGCGGGGAACGCTTCATGGAGCGTTATGCGCCGCATGCGAAGGATCTCGCCAGTCGCGACGTCGTCTCACGCTCGATGGCGATGGAAATTCGCGAGGGCCGCGGCGTCGGCGAGCTCAAGGACCACATCTGGCTTCACCTCGACCACATCGACCCGAAGATCCTGCACGAGCGACTGCCCGGCATTACAGAAACGGCGAAGACTTTTACGGGCGTCGACCTCACGCGCCAGCCGGTCCCGGTGGTTCCGACAGTCCACTACAACATGGGCGGCATCCCAACGAACTATCATGGCGAGGTCGTGACCCTTAAGGACGGCAACCCCGATATGGTCGTCCCGGGCCTGTTCGCGGTCGGCGAAGCGGCCTGCGTGAGCGTCCACGGCGCCAACCGCCTCGGCTCGAACAGCCTGATCGACCTCGTCGTATTCGGCCGCGCCGCGGGCCTGCGCCTGGGGGAGACGCTCAAGACGGGCATCATCCAGGAAGAGCTGCCGAAGGACTCCGCCGAGCTCGCGCTGTCCCGGCTCGACAAGTTCCGCCACGCTGAGGGCGGCAGCCCGACCGCCGAAATCCGCCTCGACATGCAACGGGTCATGCAGGCGGATTGCGCGGTGTTCCGCACCGACCGCACGCTTGGCGACGGCGTCGCCAAGATCGACAAGGTCTATCAGCGCATGGCCGACGTGCATGTTACCGACCGCAGCCTGATCTGGAACAGCGACCTGGTCGAAACGCTCGAGCTCGACAACCTCCTCGGCCAAGCCGTGGTTACCATGCGTTGCGCCGCCAACCGCAAGGAGAGCCGCGGCGCCCACATGCAGGAGGATTATCCCGAGCGCGACGACAAGAACTGGATGAAGCACACTATCGCCTGGTTCGACGGCTGGGGCGGAAATGGCGGCGACGTCCGCATCGACTACCGCCCGGTCCACGACTTCACGCTCACCGACGACATCCAGTACATCAAGCCCAAGGCGCGGGTGTATTGAGGGCCGCCTGAGGCTTTGGCCGCATAGAGCCTAGGGAAATGCAAGTCGCGGCTCCCTTTTGCAGATATTTCTAAAGCAACCGACGAGTTTCACTTTTCGCCGCAAATTTGAGTAGCTAGCTTCACCGAAGTCCATCGGGGGGAGAGCAAATGCGGTTGAGCCTGTTCCTACTCATAATGACCAGTCCGGCGAGCGCCACCGCGGCTCCGTCGCTTCCGACCGGTTATCATTTGATCCCCGGTGCAGTGCCGCTCGACAGCGGGCCCGACGGCAACTCGATCGTCATCGACGCTCCGAAGGGCCTGATCGTGGTCGATACCGGCCGCCACCCCGAACATGCGCAGGCGGTCATCGATTATGCCAGGCAGCAGGGCAAACCGATCGCCGCCATCGTCAACTCGCACTGGCATCTCGATCATACGACGGGCAATTGGGATATCCGCCAAGCATATCCGGGCGTTGCCATCTACGCGAGCAATGCGCTGGAGGGTGCGCTCGTCACCTTCCTCGCCGACAGCAAGGCCGATGCCGAAAAGGCGCTCGCCGACCCCAAGACCACGCAATCGGCGCGCGACCAGATTCTGCGTGGGCGCTCCGTCCTCGACCATCCCGAGCGCATCAAGCCCAATCACATCGTCGTGAAGTCGGGCAAGATGGCCATCGCCGGCCGTCCGCTCGACGTCCATCTGGCCAAAATTGCTGCGACCGAGGGCGACGTGTGGCTTTACGACCCGAAGACGCGAGTCGCGGTTGTCGGTGATCTCGTCGTCGATATCGTGCCGTTCATGGATAGCGCCTGTCCCGACGGCTGGAGCAAGGCGCTGGGCGAGGTCGCCAAGGTACCCTTCACGGTGCTGATTCCGGGCCACGGAGCGGTGATGAGCCGGGCCGATTTCGCCGAGTGGCGCACGGCCTATGACAATTTCGTCAAATGCGGCCATTCCACCGCCGGCAAAAAGACCTGCGTCGACGGCTGGTCGCGCGATGCCGCGAGGTTCATTGATGCCGCGCACAAGGACTATGCGCGCGAGGCCGCGGATTATTATCTGGAGACGCGCCTGCGCTCCTCAGCGGAAGAGCAGCAACGCTTCTGCCGGCCGCTGACCGCCGCGACCTGGCGTAAGCCCGCCTGACTTTCTGCGCCGTGACGAGGCGACACCCTTGTTGTATGTCGGCGCGATGCTGACCCCGGTTGCTGTGGATCACGACGAGCGCGAGCGGCTCCAAAACATGTTCGAACAGGCACCCGGATTCATGGCCCTGCTCGAAGGTGGGACCACCGTTTCACGGTAGCCAACCACGCGTTCCACGAGCTTGTCGGCGACCGCGACCTCGTCGGGCGGACGGTCGCCAATGCCATCCCCGAATTTGCCGGCCAGGGCTTCGTCGAGATCCTCGACCAGGTCGCATCGACCGGCCAACCCTATGTCGGCCATGTGATGCCGCTGCGGTTGCCCGGCACGGACGGAGGGACGGAAAAGATGTTCCTCGATCTCGTCTTTCAACCGGTGCTCGACGCGGCCGGCGAGCAAACGGCAATCTTCGTCGCCGGCCACAATGTCACCGACGACAAGCGGAACGCGACACTTCGCACCGCGCACAACCGGGTTCTCGAGCTCGCGATCGGCGACAGCCCGCTCGAGACGACGCTGGGTGAGCTGATCAGGATTGTCGAAACGACATCACGCACCGACGTACTCGGCTCGATCCTGCTACTCGATGCGGACGGCAAGCACTTGCGCCACGGGGCTGCGCCGACCCTGCCCAAGGCTTATAGCGAGGCGATCGACGGCGCGGAGATCGGCCCGTGCGCCGGCTCGTGCGGGACCGCCGCCTTCACCGCCGAACCCGTGTTCGTGTCGGACATCGAAACCGATCCCTTATGGGCAGACTTTAAACAGGTCGCGCTTCCTCACGGGCTTCGAGCTTGCTGGTCGACCCCCATTCTCACCCGCGGGCGCAAGGTGCTGGGCACCTTCGCCATGTACCAC
Source organism: Sphingomonas sp. URHD0057 (assembly GCF_000620665.1). Taxonomy (GTDB): domain Bacteria; phylum Pseudomonadota; class Alphaproteobacteria; order Sphingomonadales; family Sphingomonadaceae; genus Sphingomicrobium. The sequence goes on from NZ_JIAU01000008.1 coordinate 99,848, forward strand.
CGCGAGCCGCGCGAACCGACCATTCGCGACCTGATGCTGGTCGATCTGGTGACTCAGACGGCGGCCCTGGTGATCGACCGTGAACGCGCCCAGGCCGCGCTCCGCTCGATCGCCACAATGACTCATTCGTCCTCGTCTTCGTAGCCGACTAGGTTTAGCTCGCACGCCTTGATCTGGTGGGTCATGCACCAATGCTTGAGCGCTTCCTCGCGGCCGTGGGTGATCCACACCTCGGTCGGCGCGAGCTCACGGATGGTCATCGTCAATTCGTCCCAGTCGGCGTGATCGGAGATGATCAGCGGCAGCTCGACGTTGCGCTGGCGCGCGCGCTGGCGGATGCGCATCCAACCTGAGGCCATGGCGGTCACGGGGTCCGGCAGCCGGCGCGACCAGCGGTCGTTGAGCGCTCCGGGCGGCGCAATCACGATGTGGCCGGCCATTTCCCGCTTGGTCGCGCCGGTCGCGGGGCGAAGCTCGCCGAGCTCGACCCCGAAGCTCTCATACAGCTCGTTGAGCCGCTCGATCGCACCATGGAAATAGATCGGGGCGTGGTGGCCGCGGGCCCGCAACTCGGTGATGATCCGCTGCGCCTTGCCCAAGGCATAAGCGCCGACGAGCACGCACCGCGACCGGTCTGAATGGAGGCGGTGCAGCAAGCGATCGATCTCGCTGCCGGTGTCGGGATGGCGGAACACCGGCAGGCCGAAGGTCGCCTCGGTAATGAAGATGTCGCACGGCACGGGAACAAAGCATGGGCAGGTCGGGTCGGGTCGGCGCTTGTAATCACCGGAGACGACGACCCGCTCGCCCTTGTGTTCCAGCACGATCTGGGCGGAGCCGAGCACATGCCCGGCGGGGACGAACCGGACATCGACCTCGCCGACGCGGATCGTCTCGTCATAGATGATGCCCTGGCCCGACTGCGGGCCGTAGCGAGTCTCCATAATGGTGAGGGTCTCCGGGGTGGCCAGCACCGCGCCGTGGCCGCCCCGCGCATGATCGGCGTGCCCGTGAGTGACCAATGCCTTCGCCTTGGGCCGCGACGGATCGATCCACGCGTCGGCGGGCCGTACGTAAATGCCCTCGGGATGGGACTCGATCCAGGAACCCAATCGCGCCATTGCGAGCTATATAGGCGCGACGGCGACAAGTTCCCGCGGGAGGAGTGAGACATGGACGAAGCTTCGTGGTGGATCATCGACATCGTCGGCCCGGTCATCCTGCTGATCGTGCTGATCTGGCTGGTGATGCGCCGCCGCTCCAACCGGACCACCGACCAGACCGAGGCCGGCACGCGCGAGCTCTATGCCGAAGAGGAGCAGCGGCGCCGCGAGGGGTCTGACGACCTCTGAGCAACCTTCCCGCCGTCGTAAGCGAATGGTTCGACTCCAAGGGCTGGGCGCCGCGGCGGCACCAGCTCGAGATGCTCGAACGCGCCCGCGGCGGTCGGAGCGCGCTGCTGGTGGCGGCAACGGGTGCCGGGAAGACGCTCGCGGGCTTCCTGCCCAGTATTTGCGAGCTGGCCAACCAGCCCAGCGAAGGCCTGCACACGCTCTACGTATCGCCGCTCAAGGCGCTCGCGGTCGACGTCCAGCGCAATTTGATCGGGCCGATCGAGGAGATGAGCCTGCCGATCCGGGTCGAGACGCGCACCGGCGACACGCCCTCCGATCGCAAGGCACGGCAGCGGGTGAAGCCGCCGCAAATGCTGCTGACGACGCCGGAGTCGCTGAGCCTGCTGCTGAGCTATCCCGACGCCGCGACGATGTTCGAGGGACTTCGGACAATCGTCGTCGACGAGCTTCACGCTTTCGCCAGGGAGAAGCGCGGCGACCTCCTATCGCTGTCGATGTCGCGGCTGCAAACGCTGGCGCCCGGGCTGCGCCGGGTGGGGCTGTCGGCAACGATCAGCGATCCCGACGCGTATCGCTCATGGCTGGCGCCGGACGCCGACATGGAGCTGGTCGACCTCGTCATCGGCGATCCCGGTGCCGAGCCCGACCTGTCGATCTTGATTCCCGAGAACAAGATCCCGTGGGGCGGTCACTCGGGCTATCACGCGATCGCCGACGTCATGCGGCTGATCGAGCAGCATAAAACCACGCTCGTCTTCAGCAACACGCGCGGCCTTGCCGAGCTGATCTTCCAGAAGCTGTGGGACGAAAACGACCAGGGCCTGCCGATCGGCATCCATCACGGCAGCCTGTCGGTCGAGGCGCGGCGCCGGGTCGAAGCCGCAATGGCCGCAAACAAGCTGCGCGGCCTGGTCGCAACCGCCAGCCTCGACCTCGGCATCGACTGGGGCGACATCGACCTCGTGATCCAGATGGGTGCGCCCAAGGGCAGCTCCCGCCTGCTCCAGCGGATTGGCCGCGCCAACCACCGGTTGGACGAGCCGAGCAAGGGCATCATCGTCCCCGGCAACCGCTTCGAATATCTCGAAGCGCGCGCCGCGCTCGACGCGATCGACGACGGAGAGCTCGACCCCGAAGTATTCCGGCCCGGCGCGCTCGATGTGCTCGCCCAACACATCCTCGCGATGGCGGTCGCCGCACCGTTCCAGCAGGACGAGTTGCTTCGGGAAATTCACTCGGCCGCGCCGTATGCCGGGCTCAAGCCTGAGACGTTCGAGGAAATCCTCAATTTCATCGCCACCGGCGGCTATGCGCTCAAGGCCTATGATCGCTTTCGCCGGCTGGTGCCCGAGACGGGCGGCATGTGGCGCATCGCCAAGCCTGCGGTCGCCCAGCAGCACCGTCTAAACGCGGGAGTCATCGTCGAGCAGCCGCTGATGAGCGTCCGCTTCAAGAACGGCCGCAAGCTCGGCACCGTCGAGGAAGGGTTCGCATCCGCCTTGGCGCCCGGCGACCGCTTCTTTTTCGCCGGCCTCAGCCTGGAGGTCGAGCAGTTCAAGGATACGGACATCATTGTCCACGCGTCGTCCAAGCGCGGACAAATCGTCACCTACGGCGGGCAGCGGATGTCGATGTCGACCCATCTCGCCAACCGGGTCCGGCAGATGCTCGCCGACCGCAACGATTGGTCGCGTTTTCCCGACGATGTCCGCGAATGGCTCGAAGTGCAGTCCGAGCGCTCGGTGCTGCCGGAGCCGCACCAGCTGCTGGTCGAGACCTTCCCGCACGAGGGCCAGCATTTCATGGTCGCCTACAGCTTCGAGGGCTGGAACGCGCATCAGTCGCTCGGCATGCTGATCACGCGCCGGATGGAGAGCGCCGGATTGAAGCCCTTCGGCTTCGTCGCCAACGACTATGCGCTGGCCTGCTACGGCCTCGAACCGATCACCGACCCGAAAGCGCTGTTCTCGGCCGACATCCTGGAGCAGGAGTTCGTCGACTGGGTCGAAAGCTCGTACCTGCTCAAAACCGCATTCCGCGAGGTGGCGGTGATCGGTGGGTTGGTCGAACGGCAGCATCCGGGGAAGAGGAAAACCGGGCGGCAGGTCAGCTTCTCGACCGACCTCATCTACGACGTGCTCCGGCGCTACGAGCCCCAGCACCTGCTGCTCCGCGCCGCATGGGATGATGCGCGGCGGCGGATGACCGAACTCGGCCGCCTCGTCCGCCTGGTCGACCGCGCGTCCGCGACCATGCTGCATGTCGAGACCGGCCGGATCACCCCGATGGCGGTGCCGCTGATGGTCATCGTCGGCCGCGAATCGCTGCCGCCCGGCGCCGAGGCCGACGAAGCGCTGCTGACGCAAGCCGAAGCGCTCGCAGCCGAAGCGATGCAATTGTAATCGCTCAGCTTCTCTGCGACTCTGTCGCCATGCTTCGCGCGCTGATCATCCTGTTTCCGCTCGCCCTCGGCGGCTGCGTGGTCGGCGCGGTGGCGCAGACCGCGGTCGATGTCGTCACTCTTCCGGTCAAGGTTGCGTCGGCCGGCGTCGACGCCGCGACGACCAGCCAGTCCGAGGCGGATGAGAAGCGCGGCCGCGAGATCCGCAAGGCGGAAGAGGAACGCGGCCGGCAATTGCGGCTGGCCGAGGAGCGCTGCCGCAAGAGCAGACCGCTCCCGACCGACGACTGCTCGTCCTACCGCCCGCGCTGACCGCGCCGCCCGCCGGACTGCCCGGTCATCGCCGCCAGCTCGTAGAGATAATCGACGTAAAACATCGCCGATTCGTCGAGTCCCGCGACCTTGGGGGTGTTGCTGTCGATCAAATACCATTCGTCGGGCGCGTGCGCGCCGCCGCCGGTGCCGAGCCCGAAGCCGACCGCGGCCAGCTTCAGCGGCGGGCCGGTAAAGGTCACGCCCGGCCATGAGCCCGGCTGGCGCGGGTTGATCGAATATTCGACTCCCGCCTTCCTGAGCGCCGCCATTTGTGATTTGACGAGGAGACTGTTCTCGTCGGTCTCGGTCGGACTGTAACCGCCGCTGACGTTGACGATGATATCGCCAAAGCCGCGCTTGGCGAGGTGCGCCTTGAGCTTCGCTTCGGCTTCCTCGCGGGTCATGTCGGGCACCAGACGAAGGTCGAGCTTGGCTTCGGCGCGGCCGGGGAGCACGGTCTTGCCGCCCGGGCCCGTGTAGCCGCTGACCAGGCCTTCGATATTGACCGTCGGCTGCGACGCGAGCCGGTACGAGGCGGTCAGATAATCCTCATCCTTGTACCAATGCCTGATGCCGAGCTGTTTCATAACGTCGGCTTCGTTGGACTTGGACACGCCCTCGGCGATCAGCGCCCTCTGGCGCGGCGACAGGGGCTTCACATTCTCGAACCAGCCGTCGATCGCGGGGGTCTGCCCGTCCTCCGCGACCAACGTATCGAGCGCCTTGACCAGCCGCCACACCGGGCTGTCGACATTGGCCTTGAGGCTGGAGTGAACGTCCTTGGCCGGGCCGCGCCCCCAATGCTCGCCGCTGGAGATCAGCTGTACTTCCATCACGCCCTTGGCACCCAGGTCGATGGTCGTCGCGCCGTTGCTCTCCTGCCCCGCGCCGGGGATGAACACCCCAACCACCTTCTGCATCGCCGGCAACACTTCGGGGTTCTGGACGATTTGCTTGAAATGCGGCGAAGCGATCTCTTCTTCGCCTTCGGCGACCAGCACGAGGTTCACCGGGAGCTTGCGCCCGGTCGCCTTGAACGCGTGGAGCGCGGCCAGGAATGCGGTCTCCGGGCCCTTCTGGTTGACCGCGCCGCGGCCGATGATCGCCTTACCTTCGGGCCGATCGACCAGCCGCCCTTCGAGCGGCGGCGACGACCATTCCGACGGCACGTATTGTTTGACGTCGTACATGAAATAGAGGCCAAGCGTCGTCGGGGCGCCGGCGTCGAGCGTCGCGAACACGCCGGGCACGCCGTCGGTCTGGATCACCTTCGCCTGCTGGAAGCCGGCGTCGAGCAGCAACTGGCGCATATAGTCCGCGCCGCCTTCGACGTTGAGCTTTTCGGCGGCGATGGTCGGATGCGCAATCCAGTCCTGCAGCCGCTTGAGGCTGGCGGGGTGCGCCGCCTTGAGCGCGGCCGCGAGTTCCGGGCGGTTCGGAGTCTCGGCCATTGCAGCGGTGGATAGCAGGGCCGCGCAAGTGGCGGCGAAGGCGCGCATTTTCATATCCGTGATTCTCCCCCAAGATCAGGCCAGCAGCTAAAAGGGGAACGACGGCAAAGTCCAGATGGACAGGGTGCCGACGACCGGGAATAGCGAAGCATGCGCTACTTCCTCGACACCGAATATAATGGCTGGGGCGGCAATTTGCTCAGCCTGGCGCTGGTCTCCGAGCACGGCGAGGAGCTGTATCTGACGCTGGCTTGGAACGGCGCGCTCGAGCCATGGGTCGAACGCAACGTGGTGCCGTACCTCGACACGGTTCCCGAGCCACTGATCTCTCCGCGGCTGAGCCGGGCAGACGCGGCGCGAACCGTCGCGCATTTCCTCGCCGGCGACGCCGAGCCGTTGATCGTCGCCGACTGGCCCGAGGACATCGCGCTGATCAGCGCGCTGCTCGTCACCGGGCCGGGAATGATGGTCGAAGTGCCGCCGATCACCTTCAGGTTCGTCGAGCTCAGCGGCTTCAGCACCGCCGCCAACAGCAAGGTGCCACATAACGCGCTGCACGATGCGCGCGCGCTGCGCGATCACATCCTCGGGCTGGAATGACGCTTATTCGGCGGCAGTGCGGAAGGAGCTGATCCGCTCGCCCTCGCGGTCGACCCACGTCAGATCATGCAGCGAAAGCTCGCGGCCGTCGTGGGCGAGCACGCAGATCTTGCGCACTGGCTTGCCGTCGCGCCGGTCGGCGAGCACGATCTCCATCTTGCCATAGCCCCATTCGTCGCCCCACTGCCGCATCGCGAGTACGACCGGGAGCAGGCCTTCGCCCTTGGGGGTCAGCGAATAGATGACACGGCGGCGGTCGGCGGGATCGGGCGAGCGCTCGAGGATCCCGCCGGCGACCATCTTGCTCAGCCGGTCGGAGAGGATGTTGCGGGCAATCCCGAGGCCGGCCTGGAATTCCTCGAAATGATGAAGCCCGTTGAACGTCCCGCGAAGGATGAGGAACGCCCACTTTTCCCCGATCAGGTCCACGGCCGCCGGGATCGGACACGAAAGCGCGGCTTCCTTGAAGCGATCGATGTCCGACGTGAGCGTGTCTGCCGGCATTACACCTTACTCCCCTGCCGAATCTCATCAAAGCACACAACGGTTCCAAAAAACAGTTGCTGAATGATACTGAACGCGCTATTTAGTTTCAAATCGCAACTATAACAGGAGGCACCGCGATGTTCCGTTCCGCTCTCGCCCTTTCGGCTTTTGTGCTGGCGGCCGCGCCGGCAGCCGCAGCGAGCTATTCGGCAAAGCTCGCCGAGCCGACGACCGACCGCTTCATCGCCCGCGACATTGTCTGGAGTTGTGGTCCCCAGGCGTGCCAGGGCGCGACCGACAACGGCCGTCCGGTCGTCCTCTGCCAGTCGCTAGCCAAGCGCGCCGGGCGCGTCGATTCGTTCGTGATCAATGGCTTTGCGCTTTCTCCGGCCGAGCTCGATCGCTGCAACGCTTCGGCCAAGGCGGCGGCCGACCAGAAGCTCGCGGCCAAGCAATAAACCTCCCTCGGGGCCGCGACTCGATCCCCTCCCCGCGGCCCCACCCTTCTTTCGCGCTTGCACAAAAGCGCCCGCCCGCCCCATCTTAGCGCCGTGCTGAGGCAATATGAGCTGGTCGAGAAGATCAGGACCTATGACCCCGATGCGGACGAGGGCCTGATCAACCGCGCCTACGTCTTCTCGATGAAGGCGCATGGCAGCCAGGTTCGCGCCTCCGGCGATCCCTATTTCAGCCACCCGATCGAGGTCGCCGGGATCCTCACCGACCTGAAGCTTGACGACCAGACGATCGTCACCGCGATCCTCCACGACACGATCGAGGATACGCTGGCCACCACCGAGGAAATCGAACGGCTGTTCGGCAAGGACGTCGCTCGCCTGGTCGACGGGGTCACCAAGCTGTCGAAGATCGAGGCGCAATCGGAGAATGAGCGCGCCGCCGAAAATCTTCGCAAGTTCCTGCTGGCGCTCAGCGACGACATTCGCGTGCTGCTGGTGAAGCTCGCCGATCGCCTGCACAACATGCGCACACTCCATCATATCCCGTCGGAGGAGAAGCGCCACCGGATCGCACGCGAGACGATGGATATCTATGCCCCGCTGGCCGAGCGTATCGGCATGTACGAGATGATGACCGAGATGCAGACGCTCGCCTTCCGCGAGCTCGAGCCGGACGCCTACGCCTCGATCACCCGGCGCTTCAAGCAGCTGCACGAGCAGGGCGGCGATCTCGTCAGTCGCATCGGCCTCGGGCTCCAGCTTTACCTCGCCGACAATGGCCTCGAGGCGGAGGTCATCGGCCGCCAGAAGCATCCCTATTCGATCTGGAAGAAGATGGCCGAGCGGCACATCAGCTTCGAGCAATTGTCCGACGTCATGGCGTTTCGGATCATCGTCGCCGACCCCACCGAATGCTACCGCGCACTCGGCCTGATCCATCGCCGCTGGCCGATGGTCCCCGGCCGCTTCAAGGATTACATCTCGACCCCCAAGCGCAACGGCTACCGCTCCCTGCACACGTCGGTGATCCACGATTCCAAGATGCGGATCGAGATCCAGATCCGCGACCGGGGGATGCACGACCAGGCCGAGCGCGGGCTGGCGGCGCACTGGGCCTACAAGGAAGGCAAGCCGGCCGCCGATATCCATGTCCCCTGGGTCGATGACCTGGTCGAGATTCTGGAACATGCGGAAAGCCCGGAAGAACTGCTCGAGCACACCCGGATGGCGATGTACCAGGATCGGATCTTCGCCTTCACTCCGAAGGGCGAGCTGATCCAGCTGCCCAAGGGCGCGACGCCGGTCGACTTCGCTTATGCCGTGCACACCGATCTCGGCGACCGCACCGTCGGGGCCAAGGTCAACGGCCGCGTCGTCCCGCTGCGGACGATGCTCGAGAACGGCGACCAGGTCGAAATCCTCGCATCCGAAGCGCAGCACCCGCAGCCCTCCTGGTTACGCTTCGTCACCACCGGCAAGGCCCGCGCCGGCGTTCGCCGATTCGTCCGCCACAAGGAGCGCGAGGAAACGGTCGAGCTTGGCCGCAAGATCTATGACGAGATCGTCGCGCGCTTGCCCGCCGAACTCGACAAGGACGCGCTCAAGCGCGCGCTCAAGAAGCTGAAGATCGAGGGCGAGGACGAGCTGATGATCGCGATCGCGCGCAAGCGCGTAAACGACGAAGCGCTGATGGAAGCGCTGATGCCCGGCTCAGCCGGCGCCGACGTCGCCCCGCGTCCGCTCGGTCAACGCCAGGCCATCTCGATCAAAGGCCTGACACCCGGCGTCGCCTACCATCTCGCGAGCTGCTGCCATCCGATTCCCGGCGACCGCATCGTCGGGCTGCGCCGCGAAGACGAGGAGATCGAGGTGCATGTCATCGGCTGCGACACGCTGGCCAGCGGAGTCGATGCCGATTGGCTCGACCTCGCCTGGGGCGAAGGCTCAGACGGCGGCGCGGCGCGGCTCGCGGTGATCCTTCGCGACATTCCGGGCGCGCTTGGAACGATGTCCGGCATCCTCGGCGCGAAGCACGCCAACATCATCAATCTTCAGCTCGTCCACCGCGACGGCAACTTCCACACCTTTCACCTCGACATCGAGGTACACGATCTCGCGCACCTGCACGCGATCATCGCTGCGCTTCGGGATGCCGAGCCGGTTTCGAGCGTCGAGCGGATCTGACGTTTCTCCCTGGCCGAAGGCTGGGAGGGGCAACTACACCCGCGCAGCTTCGCGCTGCTGGCGGGCCTGCGCGTCTCCGCCGGCAAGCACGGCCAGCATCACCAGATCCGAGGCGCTTGCCGTCATCGGTGCGATTTGCACCGGATATTCGAGGCCAAGCACATAGGGGCCGAGTACGCTCTCGCCGCTCACCGCGCGCAGCAGCTTGGTCGACAGGCTGGCCGACTGGAGCCCCGGCATCACCAGGATGTTGGCTGGGCCGGACAGGCGGCTGAACGGATAAAACCGCTGCTGCATTTCATAGTTGAGCGCCACGTCGGGCGCCATTTCGCCCTCATACTCGAAGTCGGTGTGGAAGCCGTCGAGCAAGGTGACCGCACCGCGCAGCTCTTCGATATGCATCCCGGGCGGGTTGCCGAAGGTCGTGTAGCTGATGAAGGCGACGCGCGGCTCCAGCCCCATGCGCCGCGCGAACGCCGATGAGCGCAAGGCGATCGCCGCATATTGCTCGCACGTCGGCCGCTCGGTGACGGCGGTGTCGGCGATCAGCACGGTGTGGCTGCGACTGACGATGACATTGATCCCGAACGGGGTCGCTTCCGGCTCGTCATCGATCACGGTGCGCACCTGCTTCAGCGATTGGCTGAACGGGCGAGTGGTGCCGGTGATCATCGCATCCGCCTCGCCTAGCGCGAGCATCGCGGCGGCGAAGAAGTTGCGGTCTTGGTTGACCATGCGCTCGATCTCGCGGCGCAGCAGCCCGTGGCGCTGATGCTTCTCGTAAATGTAGTCGACCGCGCGTCCGACCAGCGGCGAGTTGCGGCTGTTCAGCACCTCGTAGGATTGCGGGTCTTCGACCCCTAACTCCTTCAGAAGATTGTACACCTCGTCGCGGCCGACCAGCACCGGCGTTCCGTAGCCGCCCTCCTTGAAGGCGATTGCGGCGCGCAGCACGTTGGGCTCCTCTCCCTCCGCGAACAGGACGCGCTTGGGGTTCGTGCGCGCAGATTCATAGGCCAGGCTCATCACCCCGACCGTCGGGTTGAGCCGAGCGCGCAATTCCTGCCGATAGGCCTCCATGTCGTCGATCGGCTTTTGCGCGACTCCCGTCCGGATCGCGGCCTCGGCCACCGCTGAGGCGACGACCTCCATCAGCCGCGGATCGAACGGCGCCGGAATGATGTAGTCGCGCCCGAAGCTTTGCGACCGCCCGCCGTAGGCCGCCGCGACTTCCTCGGGTACCGGCTCGCGGGCGAGCTCGGCCAGTGCTTCGGCCGCGGCAATTTTCATCTCTTCATTGATCGCGGTCGCCCGCACGTCGAGCGCGCCGCGGAAAATGAAGGGGAAGCCGAGGACATTATTGACCTGGTTGGGATAGTCCGAGCGCCCGGTCGCGATGATCGCATCGGGCCGCGCTTCACGCGCGATCGGCGGCGAAATCTCGGGGTCGGGGTTGGCCATGGCGAAGATGATCGGTTCGTCGGCCATCGATTTCACCATCTCGGGCGACAGGACGTTGGCCGCGGACAGGCCGAGGAAGACGTCGGCCCCGACACAGGCGTCGGCCAGAGTCCGCGCCTCCGTCTCAACCGCATGCGCCGACTTCCACTGGTCGAGGTCAGTGCGATCCTTGTGGATCACGCCCTTGCGGTCGCACATTATGACGTTGTCGCCGCGCACCCCCATCGCCTTGGCGAGCTCGGTGCACGCGATCGCCGCGGCTCCGGCCCCGTTCACGACGACCTTGACGTCGGCCAGCGCGCGATTGGTCAGCAGGCATGCGTTGATCAGTCCCGCGGCGGTAATGATCGCGGTCCCGTGCTGGTCGTCATGGAAGACCGGGATCTTCATCCGCTCGCGCAGCGTCTGTTCGATCACGAAGCAGTCGGGGGCGGCGATGTCTTCGAGGTTGATCCCGCCGAAGCTCGGCTCGAGCAGCTCGACCGCGTCGATGAATCTTTGCGCATCCTCGGTCGCGACTTCGATGTCGATCGCGTCGACGTCGGCAAAGCGCTTGAACAGCACCGCCTTGCCTTCCATCACCGGCTTGGAAGCCAATGCGCCAAGGTTGCCGAGGCCGAGGATCGCGGTGCCGTTGGAGATCACCGCGACGAGGTTGCCCTTGGCGGTGTAGTCATAGGCGCGCGTCGGCGTCTCCGCGATTGCCAGAACCGGAACGGCAACGCCGGGCGAATAAGCAAGCGCCAGGTCGCGCTGCGTCGCCATCGGCTTCGAGGCGATGATCTCGATCTTTCCCGGCCGGCCCTTCGAATGATATTCGAGCGCTTCGGCCTCGGTGTATTTGACGTTGCTTTCGGACATGGCGCGGGCCTTAGCGGATAGCGCCGCAAAGTGTCACGCGCGCGACAATCGATGCTCGCGCGCTTGGCCTTCGCCCGCTACCAAAGGCCATGGCTCGCGCCGATGCTCCAACCCCGATGATGATTCAGTATCGCCGCCTCAAGGAGGAAGCCGGCGACGCTTTGCTGTTCTATCGGATGGGAGACTTTTTCGAACTGTTCTTCGACGACGCGAAGGTCGCCGCAGCCTGCCTCGACATCGCGCTGACCAAGCGCGGCGCGGACGCCGGCGAGCCGATCCCGATGTGCGGCGTCCCTGCCCATTCGGCCGAATCCTACCTCGCGCGCCTGATCAAGGGCGGGCATCGTGTCGCCATTGCCGAGCAAACCGAGAGCCCAGCCGAAGCGCGCAAGGCCCGCGGCTCTAAGGCGCTCGTAGAGCGCGCCATCATCCGTCTCGTCACGCCAGGCACGCTGACCGAGGAGACCCTGCTCGACTCGGGATCCGCCAACTGGCTGGCGGCGGTCGGCCGCGCCGGCGACGACTGGGCGATCGCCGCCGCCGACATTTCTACGGGCAGATTTGAACTCGTCAGCTGCGGGCCCGGCGAGCTTGCCGCTGAGCTCGCACGGCTGGCGGCGGCCGAAGTGATCGCGGACTCTGCAGTTCCGGGAATCGAAACAATTCCCGGCAAAGGCGGGTTTGACAGCGTCGTCGGCGAGCGGTCGCTCAAGAGCCGGTTCGGTCTCGCGACCCTCGACGGCCTTGGATCGCCCTCGCGGGCCGAGCTCGCCGCCGCGGGCGGCCTTCTCACCTATCTCGACGCGACTCAAAAGGGCGCGGGCATTCTGCTCGAGGCGCCGCGTCGAATCTCGCGCGCCAGCCACATGGCGATCGACGCTGCCAGCCGCGACAGCCTCGAACTCGTGCGCTCGGTCTCCGGAAGTGCCGCCGGAAGCCTGCTCGGAGAGATCGACCGCTGTCAAACGGCGGGCGGGAGACGCCTTCTCAGCGAGGACATTGCCGCACCGCTCACGGACAAGCCGGCGATCGATGCCCGCCTCGCACTGGTCGCCTGGCTGCATGAGGACGCGCTTCGCCGCGAGCGGGTCCGGGTCGCACTCAAAGGATTGCCGGACTTTGCCCGCGCCCTGGCGCGCTTGGCCGCCGGTCGCGGAAGTCCGCGCGACCTCGCCTTGCTCCGTGACGGGCTCGGCGGGGCCGCCGCGCTTCGTGCCGAGCTCGACTCACAGCCCGACCGGCCGCGGCTGCTCGACGAGTTGCTACCCCGCCTGGGCGGTCATGCGGCGGTAGTTGATCGGCTGCGCTCTGCCCTCGTCGATTCCCCGCCGATCGATTCGTCGAAAGGGGGCTATATCGCGCCCGGCTATGACGCCGTGCTCGATGCCCTGCGCGATGCTGCGTCGAACGGCCGGCGGGCAATCGCCGCCCTGGAAACCAGATACCGCGAGGCGACGGGGATCCCCTCGCTCAAGATCCGGCACAATGCGGTCCTTGGCTATCATGTCGAAGCCTCGGCTCGGCACGCCGACCGGCTGATGGCGCCCGACAGCGGTTTCACGCATCGTCAGACGCTCGCTGGCGTCGTCCGCTTCAATTCGCCCGAGCTCCACGAAGAAGCTTCGCGGGTGATCGAGGCCGGCGCTCATGCGCTCGCCGCCGAGTCGGCCCACGCCGAGGAGCTGACGGTCCTTGCGCTCGCCTCGGCTCCGTCGATCACGGCGACCGCCGATGCCCTCGCCCGGATCGACGTCGCCGCAAGCCACGCAACGCGTGCGGCAGACGGCGGATGGGTGCTGCCCCAACTCACCGACGAGCCATGTCTCGAGATCGAGAGCGGCCGCCATCCGGTCGTCGAAAGCGCGCTCCGCGACGGCGGCGACCGCTTTGTCGCCAACAGTCTCGCGATGGGTTCCGCGGATCGCCTGTGGCTGATCACCGGGCCGAACATGGGCGGCAAGTCGACCTTCCTGCGCCAGACCGCGCTGATCGCCGTGCTTGCCCAGTCGGGCAGCTTCGTTCCGGCCAGCCGCGCGAAGATCGGCGTCGTCGACCGTCTCTTCAGCCGCGTCGGCGCCTCCGACAATCTCGCGCGCGGCCGCTCGACCTTCATGGTCGAGATGGTCGAGACCGCCGCGATCCTCGCCCAGGCGACGCCGCAAAGCCTCGTCATTCTCGACGAGATCGGCCGTGGCACGTCGACCTACGATGGACTCGCGATCGCCTGGGCGGTGGTCGAGGCGATGCACGACGACGTCAAGTGCCGCACATTGTTCGCGACCCATTATCACGAGCTAACTCGGCTAGCCGGACGGCTCGACTGCCTGTCGCTCCATCATGTTCGCGCGCGCGAATGGAAAGGCGACCTGGTCCTGCTGCACGAAGTCGCCGACGGCGCCGCCGACCGCAGCTATGGCATCGCGGTCGCCAAGCTCGCGGGGCTGCCGCCGGCAGTGGTGTCGCGCGCTCGCTCGGTACTGACCAAGCTCGAGGCAGGCCGCGACGCGACCGGCGGGATCGCCGCCGGCCTCGACGATCTACCCCTGTTCGCGGCGGCCGCTCCTGCCGAGCAGCAGCCTGATCCGGTAGCTGCCGCGCTTGCCGACCTAAATCCCGACGCACTCAGCCCGCGCGAGGCGCTCGAGCAGCTCTACGAGCTCAAACGGCTGGCTCAATCGTCGCCGGGCGTGTCGTAACCGGTCACCGCCTCGTACATCGCGGTCAGGGCGGCGCGCTCCGCCTCGTCGAGCTCGGGCCGCCATATTTCGAACAGCAACACGGCGCGCGCCGACGGACCATTATTCCACGCCTCATGCTCGAAGCTGTCGTCGAAGATCATCGCCTTGCCCTCGACGACTTCGCGGGTTTCGGCACCGACGCGAAGGCTGCAGTCGCCGGGGACAACCAGCGGGACATGGCAGATCAGCCGCGTGTTGAGCATGCCGGTGTGCGGGGGGATATGCGTCCCCGACTTGAGGATGGAGATCATCGCCATCGGCGAGCGGCCAGCGATCCGCGGAACCGGCGGAAGCTCGAGCAGGCGCATGATCAGCGGCACGCGGGCGGCGTTCTCCTCGACCCGTTCACCCTCCTTCCACAAATGGAATGCGCTCCAACTCGCATCGTTGAGCAGGCTGTGTCCCCGCGACGCGCGTTCGCTATGCTCCCGCACATAGGGTTCGAGCCCACGTTCATCGGCAAGCACGGCTTCAACCTCGGCGCGCATGTCCGGCACCGCAGCCTCCAGCTCAGCGACCCAAGGAAATGCGGCGCCATCGTACCAGGCGCGCTGCGGCAGCCCCGGAAAGTAGAAGCTGGTTGGCTGCTGCAAGTAGACCGGCTGCTCGCCGGAGGCGATGCCGAGCGCTTCGGCGAACCGGGGCGGAACTGCGTCGAACCCACGCTCGGTGAGCGTTCGTTGCAGCTTCGCCTGAAAGCGTTGCTCCGCTTCAGCGACGACCTTTTCCGCCCGGGCAACTCGTTCGGCAAGATCGCCTGGAGAGCCCTGGATCGCGGCGGCCGCGCGCAATCCCATGCGATAGAAGGACACCGCGGCCCGATCGTCTCTGCCGCGCGCGTAAATGTCGCCTTTCATCAGGAGCGCGAATGTGTTGACCTTATCTATCCTCAGGACCTGGTCGAGCGCCGCCAGCGCCGCCGTGCGATCGTCGAGCCCGTCGCAGGCCTGGGCCAGGAACAGCCAGGCCTGTGCCGAGCCGGTGCCCGATCGGGTCACGGCATCGAACGCGTCGCGGGCGGTCGTGAAATCGCCGTTCTGCAGCGCGGAGATGCCGCGTCCCGCTTCGGCTTCGAGGCCCGTTCTCTGCATCTGCATGGTGGCGGTATAACGACAGTCAATTGGGCCGCCAACGCGGGCCAACTATGCGCTTGGGGAGCGCGGCCCTCCCATGCCATTAGGATCTTATGCCGAGCGGCCGCCCCGGATCTCTCAACGACCAGCGTGCGATCATCGACCGCCGGCTGATCGCGGACCGCATCCAGCAGCTTCGCGCGGGCAGGAACCACAATCGCGAGGCGACCGAGATCCTTCGCTCGGCCCTTGCCGAGGGACGCAAGGAAATCGCCCGACGGCTCGCCGCGCAGCCGGGCGAGGGCCGTGCCGCAGCACAAGCGACCGCCTTCCTGCACGACCAGATGGTTCGCCTCGTGTTCGATTTCGTCGGTGAGGTGCTCGAAGGGCCCGTCACCGGAATCGCCTTGGTGGGGCTTGGCGGCACCGGGCGCGGCGAGATGGCCCCGGGGAGCGACCTCGACCTGATGGTTCTCACCGCCAAGGCGCCCGGGCCCAGCGAGGAGCAAGCCGCCGAAGCCATCCTTCACCTGCTGTGGGACCTCAAGATCAAGGTCGGTCATTCGATTCGTTCGACCAACCAACTGATCGCGCTCGCGAAGAAGGACATGACCGTGCGGACCGCCTTGCTCGAAGCGCGCTGGCTGTGGGGCGACAGCGCGCTGTTCGATCTCGCGATGCGACGCTTCCGCAAGGAGGTCGTGGCCGGGACCGCCGCCGAATTCGTCGGCGCCAAGCTCACCGAGCGGGACCAGCGGCATCTTCGGATGGGCGACAGCCGCTACGTCGTCGAACCCAACGTGAAGGACGGCAAGGGCGGTTTGCGCGACCTCCATACGCTCTATTGGATCGGCAAATATGTTCACGGCGTGGAGCGCCCGTCGGACCTGGTAGGAGCCGGTTTGCTGACCGCCGCCGAGTTCAGGCGCTTCGACCGCGCCGAGCGCTTCTTCTGGTCAGTCCGTTGCCACCTGCACTTGCTCGCCGGGCGCGCCGAGGAACGGCTGAGCTTCGAATATCAGCCGCGCATCGCACAGATCATGAATTACGCCGACCGCCCGGGAAAATCCGCCGTCGAGCGCTTTATGCAATTCTATTTCCTGAACGCGAAGGCCGTCGGCGACCTCACCGGCGTGTTCCTCGCGCAGCTCGACGAGCAACTCGGCAACAAGGGCTTCCGCTTCGCGCTGCCTACGCTTCGCCGCCGGCCCAAACGGCTCGGTGGCTTCGTGCTCGACCGCGGGCGCATCTCGATCCCGTCCGACGACTTCCTTCAGTCCGATCCGATCCGCCTGCTCGAAATCTTCGCCCTTGCCGCCGCCGAGCAGCTCGAGATTCATCCCACCGCGATGCGTGCTGCAGCGCGCGATTGCGGACTGATCGGCAGGAACATCCGCGACGACGTTCGAGCCAATTCATTGTTCATGGAGGTGCTGACTAATGTGCACCATCCCGACCACGTCCTTCGCTGGATGAATGAAGCGGGGGTGTTCGGGCGGTTCGTTCCCGACTTCGGGCGGGTCGTCGCGCAGATGCAGTTCGACATGTATCACCACTACACTGTCGACGAGCATTCGATCAGGGCGATCGGCTTGCTCGCGGCGATCGAGCGCGGTGAGCTGAAACAGGATCACCCGCTCTCGACCGCGATCATCAAGCAGATCGCCTCCCGCCGCGTGCTTTATGTCGCGGTGCTGCTTCACGACATCGCCAAGGGCCGCGGCGGCGACCACAGTGTCATCGGCGCCGAGATCGCGCTCAGGCTCGCCCCGCGGTTCGGCCTCGACCCCGCCGAAACCGAAACCGTGTCGTGGCTGGTCCGCTACCATCTCCTGCTGTCATCGACGGCGTTCAAGCGCGACCTCGCCGACCCCAAGACGATCGAGGACTTCGTTCGCCAGGTGCAAAGCCCGGAGCGATTGCGGTTGCTGCTGATCCTGACCGTCGTCGACATCCGCGCGGTCGGACCGGGCGTGTGGAACGACTGGAAGCGGATGCTTCTGACTACCCTGTTCGAGGCCGCCGAGGAACGGCTGCGGCTGGGCCATAAGCAGCATGGCCGCGCCGAGCTGGTCGAGGCGCGCCAGAAGGAGCTCGCGGCCGAGCTTGGCTGGAAGGCCACCGCCATTCGTGCGCACACCCGCCGTCTGCCCGACAGCTACTGGCTCGCCGAGCCCCTGCCATGGCAGGTCGCCAACGCCCGGCAAGTTGCGCTCGCCGAGGCGCGGATCGGCGAGCGGCGGCCGAGCGTGTCGGTTGAGAACGACGCGCAAAGCGGCGCCACGCGCGTCAGCGTCTTTACCCCGGACCGCGAAGGCCTGTTCTACCGCGTTTGCGCGGGCCTCGCCGAAGCCGGCGCCAATATCATCGACGCCCGAGTCCATACCACCCGCGATGGCCAGGCGCTCGACAACCTTCTGGTGCTTGACGGCCGGGGCAGCGCTTATCTCGACCGGCGCTTGCGCAACCGGCTGGCCAAAGCGGTCGAAGCGGCGCTGCTGAAGACCGATGCGCCTCCCCTTCCCTCATCCGCCGCAAGCGCGCCCAGGACCAGCGCTTTCGAGGTCGCACCCTCGGTTGCGATCGCCGACCGGGCGTCGACCCGAACCACCGTCGTCGAAGTGAATGCGCGCGACCGGCCGGCCTTGCTGGCCAGCCTGGCGGCGGCAATTCATTCGCAAGGGCACCAGCTGCACTCGGCTCATATCGCCACCTACGGCGAGCGCGCGGTCGACGTTTTCTATCTGACCCGCGCCGACGGGCGAAAGCTCACCGACGCGGACGCCGAAGCTTTACGATCGGTCCTGTTGCGCGCCGCGACCGAGCCGGAGCGCGCTCAAGCGGCCTGACGCGCCTTAGCCACGCTCACCCCTCTCCACCGGAGGTGGCGGCGGCGGCGGTGGCGGCGGCGCCGGGCACGCCGCATCGGCCACGATGATCGATCCGTCGGGGCAGGTCTGCGTCGCCGGCGGCGGTGGCAGGGGTGGAGGCGGCGGCGGCGGAGCGACGCGCACGGCCGGGCTCCATTTGAATCGCGCCGTCACGCCGAACGTCCGCGGTTCGCCGAGGAACGCGCCGTAAAGCTGGGTTGCGCGCGGGTAGAAGCCGGACTCGACGCCGCGCTGCGTGGTTCCCGACGGAACGCTCTGCAGCGGCGCGTCGAACGCGACCTGTTCGAAATTCTTGTCGAACAGGTTTTGCGCCCACAGCTCGATCCCCCAGCGATCATCGTCCCCGTGAACGCCGACGCGGGCGTTGACGGTTGCGTAGCCTTTCTGGGTCTTCTCGATGTCGAGGTCCGAGCCGGTGTTATATTTGCTGGTGTAGCGCACGTCGGCGTAGAGGAGCCCGCGGATGCCCGACCCACCGAGCAGCGGGGTCCAGGCGAGCGAGCTCGTCAGTGTCCACTTGGGCGCGTTGGACACCTGCCGTCCGGGCAACTGGAACAAAGCGCTGGTCAGCGCGATCCCGTTCGCTCCCACGAGGTCATGGCGATATTTGGTGTCGGCCATAGTGACGCCACCATTCACGGCGAGATCGCGCATCGGCCGGGCGAAAACCTCAAGCTCGAAGCCCTGGCTGCGGACGCCTGGCCGCGTCTTGCCGGTGCACGCGTCGTTCGCATCGTCGTTGTCGGTATCGCCGCCGTTCAGGCTGTCGCTGCAGCTGTTGATGTTGGCGACGACGAAATTCAATCCGTTGAAGGTGTTCAACTGGAAGTCCTTGAACATCTCGCGGAACAGGGCGACGTTGACGTCGATCCCGGGCCCGTTGAACTTCGCGCCGAGCTCGAAGGCGTCGACGGTCTCGGGCTTGAACTTCAACGCGTCAAAATTGGTTTGCGGGAGGACCGCTCCATTGCCGCCGACGCGCAACAGCGCCGCGCGGTCCAGGTTAAACCCGCCGGCCTTGTATCCGCGCGAATAGCTCGCATAGGTCAAAAGCCGATCGGTCGGCTTGTAGCTCAGCACCGCGGTGCCCGAGATTTTGCCTTCCTTTATGCTGTCCGATTCATGGAAGCTTCCGCCGGGCACGCTCGGCACGAACACGCACGGAATTTGCCGCAAGGCGGCGAGCGCGGGGCTCGAGGAATAGAAGGTGCACAGCGTGTTGTTGTCGGCGAGCGCCCCGGCGAGAGTTTTCTTCTCGTGCGTGTAGCGCGCGCCGACGGTCAGCTTCAGCTGATCGGTGATCGAGAAGATGTTGTGCGTGAACAGCGCCCAGTTGTTGCTGGTCTGGTTCCACTGGTCGTTGGCGGCGACACCGGCGAGCGACAGGCCCGGGAATCCGGAGATCGTCGCGATGTTCGAATAGCCGCTGTTGGTAAATGGCGGGGCGGCAAAGTTCGGACCGCCCAGGGCGGTCAGATCGAGCCGGGCAAAGGCCGCCAGCGCCGTCGCGTTCGAACCGACGTGGGGCAGGAGCGCGCCTGCGACGGCCGGGTTGAAGCACGTCGGACTCGCGGGGTTTGCCAAGGATGGAGTGCCCGTCAAGCCAGCGAAATTAAGCGCGGTCAGGCAGTTCGCCCATCTCGGAAAATCCGCGCCGTAGGTGACGTTGTCGCGGACCCTCAGCTTCTCATTGGCGTAATAGCCGCCGACCAGCCAATCGAGCCGGTTGCCCCACGAATTGCCTTGGAGGCGCAGTTCCTGGGTGAAGGTCTTGAACCGGTTGGAGTATCCGCCGTCATCGTCGCGGTAGAGGATGTCGAGATTGTTGAAGTCGGCGTCCTGGCCGCGGATCAGGCGGTTGTAACGATAGGCCGTGATGGAGGTCAGCTCGGCCCACCCCATGTCGTAAACAGCCTCGCCGGAAATCCCGTAATCGTTGACCCGGTTATTGTAGTTGCGGCCCGGCGTGATCGCGACATGGCGGTGATACGGATCATCGTTGATGATCCCGCCGAGTGCACGGGCAAATGCGGCGACGGTCGAAGGTTGCGGACCGGCGGCAGTGAAATCCCGCGCCGGCAGATAGACGGCCGCGCAGCATTCCTCATTGCGGTGCGAATAGTCGCCGATCAGGCGGAACGAGAAATCGTCGCTCGGCTGGAACAGCGCCTGTCCGCGCACCATCCAACGGTTGCGCTCATTCACCCGCCGGCCCGAAACGTCATCCTTGAGGAAGCCGTCGCGCTTGGACCAAACCGCATCCAGCCGGGCTGCGACGCTGTCGCCGAGAGGACCCGTAATGCTGCCTTCGAGGCGGCGCATGCCGAAATTGCCGATGTCCGCCTGGCCGCTCGCTTCGGGGGTGAAGCGAGGCTTCGCGGTGATCACGGATATGAGGCCGGCCGAAGTGTTGCGGCCGAACAAGGTACCCTGCGGGCCGCGCAGTACTTCGATTCGATCGAGGGGTCCCAGCTCGGTGAAGCCGACCCCGGTGCGCGAGCGGTACACGCCGTCAATGAACAGGCCAACCGAGCTTTCGAGACCCGGATTGTCGCCGACCGTGCCGATGCCGCGGATGCGCGCGACCGCCGCGCCGGCTTCCGACGTGGTCGATGATACGAGCAGGGACGGGGACAGCTGGTTCAGCTGCCGGATATCGGTCGCGCCCGAATATTCGAGTTGCTGCGCGGTCACAGCGCTGACGGCGAGCGGCACGTCCGACAATGCCTGGTTGCGGCGAGTCGCGGTGATCACGATGTCGCTGGTGTCGACCGGCTGGGCTTCCCGCGCCTGGTCCTGGGTTGCCGCCCCTTCGGCAGCGCCAGGCGTCGGCTGCGCCGCCTGCTTGTCGGTATCTGTAGCGGACTGCGAGGTCTGCGCGAATGCCGGCGTTGCGGCCACAACCATAGCTGCCGACAGCAGCCACGCGGACTTGCGGATCATGTTTTCTCTCCCCTGTTGGGCACGGCCCAAGGGGAAAGCTAATCCTGATCAACTGCGAAAGGAAGCAAGCGCGACGTCAGCGCAACGCAAATGGCGCCGCTCTGAAGCACAATTGCAACAGGAGCGAAACGAATCCGCGGCTATTTGGGCGAGAGCACCATCAGCATCTGGCGGCCTTCCATGCGCGGGTGCGCCTCGACCTTGGCCATCTCGGCGGTCTGTTCCTGGACCCGGCGCAGCACCGCCATGCCAAGCTCCCCATGCGCCATTTCGCGGCCGCGGAAGCGCATCGTGACCTTGACCTTGTCCCCCTCCTCGAGGAACTCGAACACCTTCTTCATCTTGGTGTCATAGTCGTGGTCGTCGATGTTCGGACGCATCTTGATCTCCTTGATCTCCTGCGTCTTCTGCTTCTTGCGCTGCTCGTTGGCCTTCTTCTGCGCCTCGTATTTGTAACGTCCGATGTCGAGGAACTTGGCGACGGGAGGGTCCGAGTTGGGAGAAATTTCGACCAGGTCGAGCCCGACTCCCTGCGCTTGTTCGAAGGCTTCGCGCGTATACATCACGCCCAGGTTTTCGCCGTTTTCATCGATCACCCGCACCTTCTGTGACTGGATGAACTCGTTGTAGCGGGGGCCACTCATCGGCGGCGGGGGCGCCATTCCTCGGCGCGGATAGGGCGGTGGTATAGCGAAGACTCCGTTGTGATTGCTCGAAGCGTGCGAGTTAGGCGCTTAACCGCCCGATGAAAAGGTTGGGCGGGCGGATTGGTGTGATTTTTGCCGCAAGCTGTGGCGGCGTGGCGTCAGCGAAGGTCCGGCGGAACTGCCTCCGCTCGGATCATTTCGACCGCTTCGTCGAGGCTCATCATTTTCTGATGCTCGTCGCTGCCGAGACGGCGCAGGGCGACGCTGCGCTCATCCGCCTCGCGCTTGCCGACGACGAACAGCAGCGGAACCTTGGCGAGGCTGTGTTCGCGCACCTTGTAGTTGATCTTCTCGTTGCGGAGGTCCGCCTCGGCGCGAATGCCCGCGGCGCGCAGCTTGCCGAGTACCTCGGCGGCATAATCGTCAGCGTCCGACACGATCGTCGCGACCACTGCCTGCACCGGCGCCAGCCACAGCGGGAACCTGCCCGCATAATGCTCGATCAGGATGCCGATGAACCGTTCGAACGTGCCGATGATCGCGCGGTGGAGCATCACCGGGCGGTGCTTCTGGCCGTCCTCGCCAACGTAGCTCGCGTCGAGCCGCTCGGGCAGCACGGTGTCGGTCTGCATCGTGCCGACCTGCCACGTCCGGCCGATCGCGTCGGTCAGGTGGAACTCGAGCTTGGGCGCGTAGAAGGCCCCCTCGCCCGGCAGCTCTTCCCAGCCGAACTCCTCAGTGTTGCGGCCGGTCGCCGCCACCGCGTCGCGCAGGCTCTGCTCGGACCAGTCCCACATTTCGTCGGAGCCGAAGCGCTGATCGGGCCGAAGCGCGAGCTTGATCGCGTAGCTGTCGAAGCCGAGCTCGCGGTACATCTCGTCGAGCAGATCGCAGAATTGGCGCACTTCCTCGACTAGCTGGTCCTCGCGGCAGAAGATGTGGGCGTCGTCCTGGGTGAACTGGCGCACGCGGAGGATGCCGTGGAGGGCGCCGTGCGGCTCGTTGCGGTGGCAACAACCGAACTCGGCGAGCCGCAGCGGCAGGTCGCGGTAACTGGTGATGCCCTGCTTGAAGACCTGGACGTGGGCCGGGCAGTTCATCGGCTTCAAGGCCATCCACTGCGCGTCGCCCGAGATCACCGGCCCTTGTTCTTCGGTGCTCGGGATTTCGTCGGGCACCACGAACATGTTCTCGCGATACTTGCCCCAGTGGCCCGACTGCTCCCACAGCCGCGCGTCCATGAGCTGCGGGGTCTTGATCTCCTGATAGCCGGCGGCGTCGAGCTTGCGGCGGATGTAGGCCTCGAGCTGGCGCCAGATGACGTAGCCGTTGGGGTGCCAGAAGACGCTGCCGTGCGCTTCCGCCTGGAGGTGGAACAGGTCCATCTCCTGACCGATCTTGCGGTGGTCGCGCTTGGCCGCCTCTTCGAGCCGCACGAGGTAGGCGTCCAGCTGCTTCTTGTTGAGCCAGGCGGTGCCGTAGATCCGCGACAGCATCGGGTTTTTGGGATCGCCCCGCCAATAGGCGCCGGACACGCGGGTCAGCTTGAACGATTGCGGGTCGAGCTTGCCGGTCGAGGCAAGGTGCGGCCCGCGGCACAGGTCGATCCACGCATCCGCGCGGTCGCCGGAGCGATACATAGTTATCGGCTCGCCATCGGGCAGCTCCATCACCCACTCGGCCTTGAACGCCTCGCCTTGCTTCTCGAACAGGGCGCGTACGTCCTCGCGCTGCCACACTTCGCGGATCAGCGGCACGTCGGTAGCGATGATCCGCCGCATCTCCTCCTCGATCGCCGGCAGCTCCTCTTCGGTGAAGGGTCCGTGCTCCGCAGTCGGCGCGAAGTCGTAATAGAAACCGTCGTCGGTCGCTGGGCCGAAGGTGATCTGCGTCCCGGGATAAAGCTTCTGCACCGCCTCCGCGAGGATGTGAGCGAAGTCGTGACGCACCAGCTCGAGCGCGTCGGCCTCGTCGCGCGAGGTGATCAGCGCCAGGGTCGCATCGCCTTCGAACGGCCGCATGATGTCGCGCACCTCGCCGTCGACCTTGGCCGCGAGCGCCGCCTTGACCAGCCCCGGCCCGATCGCCGCCGCGACATCGGCCGGCGTCGAGCCTTCAGGCATTTCCCGGACCGAGCCGTCGGGAAGCGCAATCTTGAACATCTTGGTCATTAGGCCGGGCATGTAGCGACGGCGGGGCAGCGCCTCAACTGCGCGCATGATGCCGCCTGGGGTTCCTTGGCGTCTGATCGACGAAGAACGCGTTCTGCTCCGCGGTCCTGGCGGACTGGATCAAGGCGTCGATGTCGCGGCGCCGGTGCGGCTGCAGGCCGATCGCGCCCCTGCGCCACCATCAGGCTGAGGCTCCCCAACACGCTTTCTTAATGGCAACGGGCTAGACGGCTGGGCTCGACCTCTCACGCGTGGGACAGCAGTGCAGAAGCTCCGGTCCATTCAGGTGCTGCGCGGACTGGCGGCCTGTGCGGTCGTCTTCCTCCATGCTTATCCGGATCCTAACGGGCCCGTCGGCAATGCCGGCTACGGGGCAGCGGGCGTCGACCTGTTCTTCGTGATCTCCGGCTTCATCATGGCCAGCGTCTCGCAAGGACGGACCGCAGGGCAGTTCCTCGGTGACCGGCTGTGGCGGATTTACCCCTTGTGGTGGGTTGCGGTGCTGCCGTGGCTGTTCATGGTGCCGCGCGGACCGACGTTCCTGGTCTCCAGCCTGACCCTGTGGCCGATCTATGGTGGCGGCTACTTTGTGCCGGTGCTCAAAGTCGGCTGGACGCTCAGCTTCGAGCTTCTGTTCTACCTCGCCATGACCGCAGCGATCGCGACGCGCGCCGCCGTCCCGCTGGCGCTTTACGCGCTGTTCCTGGTCGGTGCACTGGCAACCTCCAGTCCGCTACTTCACTTCCTCGGCAGCCCGATGGCGCTCGAGTTCCTGATGGGGGTGCTGATCGCCCGGCTTCCGCGGCGCCCCGCCGTGGGCATCTTGCTTCCGATCGGCATCGCACTGTTTGCCTGTACGTCGGCCGGCGTCGGCGACGTCGAAGCCTCGCTGGGGCCGCAATGGGCGCTATGGCGCGCGCTCCTGTGGGGCGTTCCGGCTGCGCTCGTCGTCTGGGGCACGCTGTCCCTCGACCGGGTCTTCAAGCACCGCGCCTTCGACGTCCCCGTGGCGCTCGGCGACGCGTCTTACTCCATTTACCTGTTCCATCCGCTGGTGGCTTACGGCCTCGACCTCGCCTGGCCGGCCCGCATTCTCCTTGCCGCCGGGGTTGGCTGGGCGATGCATCTGCTGGTCGAGACGAGGCTTTTGCACCTGCGCAAGCGCGCCTTCGCAATTCGCCCGACGTTCGCCGTATCGTAAAGCACCCTTGACAGCGATCTCCGATCCGATGTAATGTTCGCTTTACTATTCGGAAAGGGATCTTGTCATGACTTGGAACGCGGCCATGAAGCGATACAATTGGCGCGTACTCTGGTTGAGTGCACTTTACGCCATTTTCCTGATCGGCGCGGTTTACGGCTTCAAACATCGGCTTTTTGCCGGTCCGAGCGCTTATCTCGCTGCGATCCTGCCCGCCTTGCCGATTGTCGGCATTTTCGCCGCGATGGGCCGCTACCTAGTCGAGGAGCAGGACGAATATGTGCGCATGTTGATGGTCCGCCAGTCGCTCTGGGCAAGCGGATTTGCGCTTAGCGTTGCCACCGTTTGGGGCTTTCTCGAGAACTTCAACCTCGTCACTCATGTCGATGCTTATTCGATTGCGATCGTCTGGTTCTTCGGCCTCGGCGTCGGATCGATCATGAACAAGCTCACCCTCGGCTCCACGGTGCGCTGCTGATGGAAAACCGCCTTCGCCTCCTGCGCGCCGAGCGCAGCTGGAGCCAGCAGGGCCTTGCCGAGCGCCTCGAAGTGTCGCGCCAGAGCGTGAATGCGATCGAGACCGGCAAATACGATCCCTCGCTGCCGCTCGCGTTCCGGATCGCCGAGCTGTTCGACCGACCGATCGAGGACATTTTCGTGTCGCCCTCGCGCCGCAGCTCGAAGGCCATCTAGCCCGCTGCTAGGCGGTTTCGACCGGCCCGAGCGCTTCGTCGAGGATCGCTTCCGCCTTGAGGAACAGCTGGGTGTCCACAATCACCCCCGATGCATGGGCATTCTCGATCACCTGCTCGGGACGAGACGCGCCGATGATCGCCGAGGCCACGTTGGGCTCGCGGAGAACCCAGGCGAGCGCGAACTGCGGCAGAGTCAGCCCGGCCTCCTCGGCGATGGGCTTCAATGACTGGACGGCGCGCAGCACGCCGGGCTGCATCAGCCGGTCCATCCAGCCGCCCATCGATTCGCTCGCTGCCCGCGAGTCACCCGGTGGCGGCCGGTCGGGGTCGTATTTTCCTGTCAGCACGCCCTGCCCCAGCGGCGACCAGACGATTTGCGAAATGCCGTTGGCGGCGCAAAGCGGAATCACCTCGTCCTCGGGCTCGCGCCACAACATCGAATATTGCGGTTGGCTCGAGACGAACCTCGCCACCCCGGTCATGTCCAGCGCGGCCTGGATCCGTTCCGCCGGCCATTCCGAAAAGCCGATATAGCGCGTCTTGCCGCTGTCGACGGCGCGGGTCAGCGCCTCCATCGTCTCTTCGAGCGGCGTGTCCCAGTCGTAACGGTGGCATTGATAGAGGTCGACGTAATCGGTTCTCAAACGCTGCAGCGAGGCGTCGATCTGCTTTTCGATCTGAGCGCGCGACAGGCCACGATCGCTCTCGCTCATCGGGAAATAGACTTTGGTCGCGAGCACGTAGCTGTCGCGGGGCCAGCCCGCGAGCGCCTCCCCGAGGAAAGTCTCAGCGGCCCCGCGGCCATAGACGTTGGCGGTGTCGATGAAATTGATGCCTTGGTTGAACGCCTCTTCGAGGCAGGCGCGGGCTTTGTCCGCTTCGACCCCGACGCCATAGGTGAGCCACGAGCCGAGAGAGATTTCGGAAACTTCGAGGTCGCTGCTGCCGAGCTTGCGGGTCTTCATGCCTGTCTCCACGCCCCGCCCACCGCAGCCCTGCTCCCGAGCGCCGCCGCGCGCAAGCGCAGCGACGGTTGCGGGGACCGGCCGATCGTGGAAGAGACTGATTCAACAGGGGAAGAATCAATGAAGTTGATGGTGATCGGCTTTCCGAAGTCGGGCACGACCAGCTTGACCGAGGCGCTGACCGCCAGCGGCTTCCGGCCGGCGCACTGGCGAACTCATGCCGGAAGGTTCGTCGGCTCGCTGATCTATCAGGCGATCTATCGCGGCCTCGAGCCGTTCGCGCTGCTCGAGCGCTATGACGCCATCACCCAGGCCGACGTGTGCCTGCCCTCGTTGCAGCTCAATTTTTGGCCGAACCTGGATTTCGCGGTCCTGAGCGCGATCCGCAGGGCGCACCCGACCTGCCTCCTGTTGCTCAATTACCGCCGGCCCGAGGCGATCGCCGACGGAATCATGAAATGGGACGATTTGCAGCAGCGAGTCGCCATGTCGTCGATCCCAGGCCTGCCGGTCGGGGTTGGTGACAAGCGCGAGGAGCTGATCACCTGGATCGAAAATCACTTCGACGCGTGCCGCCGCTTCTTCGCCGGCGACGAGCATTTCCTCGAGCTCGACATTGAGAGCGCCGTCGCGCCGGCGCGACTCAGCAAGGCGCTCGGCATGGAGATTGTCGGTTGGGCCGATCGCAAGGCCGTGACCTACGAGGACGAGCTCGCCGTGCTTCCGCCTGGGAAATATCGCGATATTCGCAAAGGATGAGCGGTGCCGGTCCAACCTTCGTCGAAATTGGTACGCGGCGGATTGCCTATCGATTGCGCGAGGGCGTCGCTCCGACGCTCGTCTTCTTTCCCGGCTATGCGTCGGACATGCAGGGCGCGAAGGCGCTGGCCCTCGATGAATTCGCTGCCCGCCGCGGCCTTGGCATCGTGCGGTTCGACTATTCCGGGACCGGCTCGAGCGGCGGTCTCTTCGAAGACGGGGCTCTGGAGCTGTGGATCGAGGAATCGCTTGCGGTTGTCGACCGGCTCACCACCGGTCCGCTGATTCTCATCGGCTCATCTATGGGCGGCTGGATCGCCCTCCACGTCGCCCTTCAGCGACGACCGCGGGTAATGGCGCTCGTCGGGATCGCGGCCGCACCCGATTTCACCCAATGGGGCTTCAGCGATGGCAACGCCGCCGAACGGCAGGGACTGTCCCGAACATTCTGGGAATCGGGCCAGCGTCACCTGTTGCTCGAAGCTGGGATCGGGCTCGACTGCCCGGTCCGGCTCGTTCACGGCGAGTGCGACACCGATGTCCCGCTGGAGGTGGCGTTTCGGCTGATGCGCGCGCTCCATTCAGCGGATGTCCAGCTTCAGGTGATCAAGGGCGGGGGCCACCGCTTGTCGGAGCCGCATGAGATCGACGCGATCCTGCGCACCGTCGCCGCCCTCACGGAGCCCGAATGATCCTCTATCTTGCCGCCGCTATCGCCGCCGCCGCGCCGTCGGCGGGCGTCTGCCCCGATGTCGTCACTCCCGAAGCGATGATTTGCCGAGCGCTCGACGCGCAGAAGCGCGGCGATCCGGAGGCCGGCGCGCAGGCATTCGAGGAAGCGGCCAAGGCGTCCCCGGAAAAGGACCCGGCAACGGCGCGGATGTGGGCCGCGGCGGGCAATATGTGGCTGGCGGCCGAGCAGCCGGCCAAGGCCGCGGCGGCGCTCGACCGCGCGCTTAAGCTTCCCGGCCTCGAGGCCGCCCAACATGGCGAGGCCCTGCTCGACCGGGCTCGCGCCGCCGAGGCGCAAGGCGATCTCAGGACCGCGCGGACAAAGCTGGGAGAGGCCGCAGCCTCGGTCGCCGACGACCCCTTCTATTGGTATTTCTCCGCCGCGCTGGCGATCCGCGAGGGCGACCGCGGCGTAGCCCAATCGGCGATCACCAAGGCCCTCAATCTCGCGCCGTCGGACCCGACGGTCCTGTTCGAAGCGGGTCACGTCGCCGACTTCCTCGGCGACCAGGACAAGGCGCGGAATTACTGGGGGCGAGCCGCAGCGCGCGACCCGCACGGCCCGATCGGCAAAGCCGCCGCCAAGGCGCAGGAACTGCTCGGCGTCACTCCGACCGTAAAAATGGAAACGCAGCCGTCGAAGTAAACGGCTACGCCCCGCCGACTAGCCGAGATCATAGTCAATCGTCGTTACGACGCGGACTTTCTGGAAGGGTGTGCTGCCTCCGGACGAACCGCAGTCGTCGCAATCCTCGCCATCCCGCGCACCGACTGAAAAATAGCCTTGGCTCGCAGTCTTGAGCCGTCCGACCGCGACACCGCTGTCGCGCGCGAATTGCTCCGCGCTCAAGCGCGCGTTCCGAGTTGCTTCGGCGATCATCTCCGGCTTGAGATCGTTAAGCTTGGTGAAGCTGTAAGTAACGTTGCTCCCGGACAACTCGACTCCGTCGCGCAGCAGCTCCGCCTGGCGTGTATAAGCCGAGCGTGCTCTCAAAACGTCGTTGGTTCTGAGCTGGAGCGACCGGCTGACGGTCAGCTTTTGCGGACCGACCGGCTTTCCGTCCCGATCTCTCGGCTGTTCGCGACTCAGGTCGACGTTGCTGTCCGTGATGTCGCCCGGCCGAAAGCCGGCGCGCAGGAAGAACGCCTTCACGGAGCGCGCCTGCTGATCGACCGACTCCTGGACGGGTCCAAGTTCGGTCCCTTGGTGCGAAAAGGCGATCGTCCAGGTGGCGAGATTGGCGGTGACATTTCGCTCTGAGACGCCGCGGACGGTGACCGTCCGGTGCTCCGCCATTTTGGAACGACGCAATCCATCGCCAAGCGCGTAGCCGCTGGTGGTGAGACCGACGCCGAAAATCGCGACCGCGCCCAAAAGGACGACGCGGCTGTCCTGCAGCTTGTGGATCATGGGATGAAAACCCGTGCGTTCGTCCGCATATACGAGCAGCCACCGGTCATGATCGCCGGTCACGGCTGCGACGAACCGTGTATTTATAGCGACGAATTGAGCGAAGCGAAATGAGATTCCTGCATTCGATGATCCGCGTCTCCGATCCCGGCGCCACTGTTGCATTCTTTCAACTATTGGGCCTCGAAGAGCGGCGGCGAATGGACAATGAGGCCGGGCGCTTCACCCTGATCTTCCTCGGCGTGCCGGACGATGAGGGCGGCGAGGTCGAGCTTACCTATAACTGGGATGAGCAGGGCTATGGCGGCGGCCGCAACTTCGGCCATCTCGCCTACCAGGTCGACGACATCTACGAGACCTGCCGGCGCCTGATGGAGAATGGCGTAACCATCAACCGCCCGCCGCGCGACGGCCGCATGGCCTTCATCCGCTCGCCCGACAGCATTTCGATCGAACTGCTGCAGAAGGGCGAGGAGCTCGCCCCTGCCGAGCCCTGGGCTTCAATGCCCAATAGCGGCGAATGGTAGGCTGGCCCGACCGCCGCTGGCTCGACCTCGTCGGGACCGAGCAGCCGATCGTCCAGGCGCCGATGGCCGGGGCCGGCGGCGTCGAACTGTGCATCGCCGCGATCGAAGGCGGCGCACTCGGCTCGCTGCCGTGCGGAATGCTTTCGCCCGAGCAGGTTCGAGCACAAGTTGCCGAGGTCCGCGCAGGCACGGACCGGCCGTTCAACCTCAACTTCTTCTGTCATCGCATGCCGGACGGTGTGGGCGATGCTGCCTGGCGCGAGCTGCTTCGGCCTTACTATGAGGAATTCGGCGTTCAGCCCTCGAACGGCGGTGCCATGCGTCTCCCGTTCGACGCGGCAATGGCCGAGGTGGTGGAGGAGGTCCGGCCCGCAGTCGTCAGCTTCCACTTCGGCCTGCCCGAACCGTCGCTGCTCGACCGCGTGAAGGCGACCGGTGCCATCGTCATCGGGAATGCGACGACGGTCGAGGAAGCGCTCTGGCTTGATGAGCGCGGCGTCCACGCCGTCATCGCGCAGGGGTTCGAGGCCGGCGGGCACAGCGGGCGCTTCCTCGGCTCCGATCCGGCGGAGGCGCTCGGATTGTTCGCGCTGGTGCCGCAGGCGGCCGACGCGGTGCGCATCCCGGTCATCGCCGCCGGCGGGATCGGGGATGCGCGCGGGATCGCCGCGGCCTTCACGCTCGGAGCGAGCGGGGTCGAAATCGGCACCGCCTACCTTCATTGCCCGGAAGCCGGGATCAGCGATGCCCACCGCCGCAAGCTGCGCGAAGGTCGGACGGTCTTCACCAACCTGCTGAGCGGCGGGCTTGCCCGGGGCGTGCATGGCCGGTTGATCGACGATCTCGGTCCGATCCGTCCGGAGGCGCCGCGCTATCCGCTGGCCAGTGCCGCTTTGGCGCCGATCCGCGCCGCAGCAGAAAAGCGCTGCGAATTCGGTTTCGGCCCGATGTGGGCGGGGCAGGCCGCGCCGCTCGGGCAGGCGCTTCCCGCTGCCGAGCTGACGCGCCAGCTCGGTGCGGACGCGCTGGCGATCCTGGGTCGCGCGGGGTAGGGCGCCAGTCATGGACATCGTCGCGGTCCCGGCCTTCGCCGACAATTATATCTGGATCGTCCATGACGAAGCGAGCGGCGAGACGGCCGTGGTGGACCCGGGCGATGCTGCGCCCGCGCTGGCCGAAGTCGAGCGGCGCGGATGGTCGGTCAGCCAGGTGTGGAACACCCATCACCACTGGGACCACACCGGCGGCAATATCGCGATCAAGCAGGCGACGGGCGCCGTCATCTCGGCTCCCGCCTCCGAGGACATTAAGGCCCGCGACGTCGCGCTGTCCGAAGGGAGCGAATTGCGCATCGGCGAGCATGTCGGGCGGGTGATCGAGATACCCGGCCACACGCTCGGCCACGTCGCGCTGGTGTTCGACGATCCGCGCATGGCGTTCGTCGGCGACACCCTGTTTGCCATGGGCTGCGGCCGCTTGTTCGAAGGCACCGCGGAGCAAATGTTCGATTCGCTTCAGCGCATTATCGCGCTGCCGGAGGATACGGAGCTCTATTGCGGGCACGAATATACGCTCGCCAACGCCCGCTTCGCCGCGCACGCCGAGCCCGACAATCCGGCAATTGCGTCTCGGCTCATCGAAGTCGAACGCCTGCGCCAAGCCGGCGAGATCACGCTTCCGACGACCGTTGCGCAGGAACGTGAAACCAATCCCTTCGTTCGAGCCTCTAACTGGCAGGAATTTGCGCGCCTGCGGTCGGACAAAGACAGCTTCCGTTAAGGCTCGCAGGCGCTCAAAATCGGGCGTAGCTCGGCCCCTAAGGAGGTTGCGATGAGGAAATTTAGCATCCTGCTGACCGCCATATTGGTCAGCTCCTGCATGGGCGGGCCACTGCAGCCCTCGCCAGCGCAGGTCGCGCAATCGCAGGAGAAGTTCGCGAAGCTGACGGCCGGCAAGGTGGCTGGCGCGCCGCTCTCCTGCCTCCCGAGCTTCCGTTCCAGCGACATGGTGGTGATCGACGACGACACGATCGCGTTTCGCAACGGTCCCAGTCAGGTCTACGTCAACCACATGCAGGGCGGCGGGTGCCTGAACCTCGATGGCGGCAGGAACACGCTGGTGACCCGGATACCGGGGCCCAATCTGTGCCGCGGGGACATCGCTCAAGTTGTTGACCTCCCGGCCGGGATCACGGTCGGCAGCTGCGTGTTCGGCGACTTCGTCCCTTACAAGCGAGTTCGCTAGCGCTTGTAGAGCGCTTCGAGCGACTGGCCATAGACCTTGCCGATCACATGACGGCGGATTTTGAGCGACGGGGTCATCTGCTCGTTCTCGATGGTGAACGGCCCGTCCGCAATGATGAAGCGGCGGATGCGTTCGGTCACCGACAAATCGGCGTTGACGCGATCGACCGCGGCTTGAAGCTTTTGCCGGAGATCCGCGGCTGAGGCGATTTCCGAGTCCGCGACCAGCAGCGCGGCAAGGTGCGGCTTGCGGTCGCCATAGACCATCGCCTGGGCGATCTCGGGCTGCAGCGTCAGCATCCCTTCGACCCGCTGCGGCGAGACGTTATCGCCCTTGTCGTTGACGATCAGGTCTTTCTTGCGGTCGGTGATCTTGATCCGGCCCTTGTCGTCGAAATGGCCGATGTCGCCGGTCGCGAGCCAGCCGTCCTTGAGCACCCGCGCACTCTCTTCCTCGTTGCGCCAATAGCCGTGCATCACCAGCTCGCCGCGAACCATGATCTCGCCGTCCTCGGCGATCCTGACCTCGGCGCCCTTGACCGGAGGGCCGACCGTGTCGAGCCGGATTCCCGCGCTCGGCCGGTTGCACGCGATTACCGGCCCGGTCTCGGTCTGGCCATAGCCCTGAAGAAAGGTGATCCCGAGCGACTGGAAGAACATGCCGACCTCCGGATTGAGCGGCGCCCCTCCCGACACCCAGGCCTTCTGGCGTGACCCGATCTTGGCGCGGACCTTCCGTCGCAAGGTGAGCGCCAGGATGCCGTCCATCGGCAGGTTCCACGGCCGTCGTCGCCCCGCGGCCTTGTCGCCGCCGATCTCAAGCGCCCGCGACAGCAGGTATTTGGACAATCCACCGCCGGCCTCGATCGTCTTCATGATCCGCGTCCGCAGCATCTCGAACAGCCGGGGCACGACGACCATGATCGTCGGCTGCACCTCCTCGATGTTGGCAGCGAGCCTCTCGAGGCTCTCGGCGTAATAGATCTGCGCGCCGAGCGCGATCGGGAACATCTGCCCGCCGGTATGCTCATAGGCGTGGCTCGCGGGCAGGAAGGACAGGAACACTTCGTCGTCCCACCCGAAGTCGGTCGAAATGATGTCGGTCGCGCCCTCGAGGTTATGGAGGATCGAACCGTGGTGGAGGCGGACGCCGCGCGGCGCGCCGCCGGTGCCGCTGGTGTATATGAGGCAGGCAAGATCGTCGCGCCCCACCTTGCAAACCTCCCGCAGCAAAGCATCGACGTCCGCTTCGCCCGAGGTCAGCTTCGACCAGCTGTGGCAGCTGACCCAGTCCGGGGCCTGCACGCTGCGCAAGGCCTCGATCGCGATCACATGATGGCAATCATTGGACGTGAGGACGGCCGGGATGAGGTTCTTGGCGAGCTTCTGGTTGGAAACGATCACCGCCCGCGCCCCGGAGTTCTCGAGGATGTGGGTGTGATCGCGCACCGTGTTGGTCGTGTAGGTCGGGACCGTGACGCAGCCCGCGGCCATGATCGCGAGGTCGGCGATCAGCCATTCGGGGCGGTTTTCGCTGACCAGCGCGACACGGTCGCCCGGCCCGAGCCCGATCCGTTTGAAACTCGCCGCCAGTGCGGCCACCTGGCGCGCAGCCTCACGCCAGCTGACCGAGCTCCACTCGCCCTCACGCTTGGCCCACAGGAACGGCGCATCGCCCTTCTCGCTCGCGCGGGTCAGGAACATCGTGACCAGATTGTCGAAGCGTTCGAGCTGGCGGGCCATCGCCGGACTTCTTAGCGGAAAGGATTGCGAGCGCCACACGTCGTGGTAGGCGCTTGATCATGCGTCGGTTCGGTATGTTGCTGTGCGTCCTCGCGCTCGGTCTTGCCTCGTGCATGGCCGCGCCGGCGGCACAGCCGGTCGCGGCGGCGGCTTCGGCGGATTCGCCATTCGTTATCGCCGCCAATCCGCTTGCCGCCCAAGCCGGGCTGAACGTCCTCAAACGCGGCGGCAGCGCGGTCGACGCCGCAATCGCGGTCCAGGCGATGCTGTCGCTGGTCGAGCCGCAAAGCTCGGGCGTCGGCGGCGGCGCCTTCATGACCTATTACGATGGCCGGACCGGCAAGATCACCGTCTACGACGGGCGCGAGGTCGCGCCGGCACAGGCCACCCCAGGGATGTTCCTCGACGCAAGCGGCCAGCCGCTGCCGTTCGACACCGCCGTCGTCAGCGGCCGTGCGACCGGGGTCCCAGGCGCTGTGAAGATGCTCGGGCTCGCACACGACGAGCACGGGGAGCTGCCGTGGCCCACGCTGTTCGGGGACGCCGAGCGCACCGCCGACCAAGGCTTCATCGTCTCGCCCCGGCTCGAGCACATGATCCACGCCGATTTTGCCGAGAATCACGCACCCGACGTGATCGCCTACTTCTCCAAGCCAGACCGCACCTTGCTCAACGCCGGCGACCGCCTGGTCAACAAGCCCTACGCCGACTTCCTCCGCCGCTTGGCCGCGCAGGGGCCGGCCGCACTTTACTCCGGATCGACCGCGGCCAAGATCATCGCCCGGACCCATGCCGCGCCGCTCAGCGGCAGCATGACCATGGCTGACTTGGCGAGCTACCGGCCCATCAAGCGCGAGCCGGTGTGCGGACCGTTCCGCGTGTACATCCTGTGCGCGCCGCCGCCGCCGTCGAGCGGGGTTGGCCTCGTTCAGCTGATGATGCTGCTCGACCGCACCGATATCGCCTCGCGACGGCCGAACGACCCGCAGGCATGGTTCCTGTTCGCCGAGGCGAGCCGGCTGATGTACGCCGACCGCGACAAATATGTCGGCGACCCGGCATTCGTGAAGGTGCCCGTCGCCGGCATGGTCGATGTGGCCTATGTCGCCTCGCGCCGCCATCTGATCGGGACGACGGCGGGAGCCCCGCCCGAGGCGGGCCGGCCGGAGCTGGCCCCGCTGATGGCAGCCGACCGCACGCTGGAGCCGACCGGCACCTCGCATTTCATCGTCCGCGACGCCGCGGGCAACGTCGTCTCGATGACCACCACCGTCGAATCGATCTTCGGCACCGGCCGCATGGTCGACGGCTTCTTCCTCAACAACCAGCTGACCGATTTCTCCTTCTCGCCGGTCGATGCCCAAGGCCGGCCGGTCGCCAATGCGGTCGCCGCGGGCAAGCGCCCGCGCTCGTCGATGGTGCCGACCATCCTGCTCACGCGCGACGGCAAGTTCGCCGGAGCGATCGGCTCCGCCGGCGGCAATGCGATCCTCGCTTATGTCGCCCATTCACTGGTCGCAGCGATCGATTGGAACATGAGCATGCCCGATGCGCTCGCCATGCCGAATCTCGTTGCGCGCGGGTCCAACTTCAACGGCGAAGTGACCAAATTCTCGCCGGAGATTTTGGCGGGCCTCCGCCAACGCGGGATCGACCTCAAGCCCGGCCAGGGCGAGGATTCGGGGCTTACCGGCGTGCTGATCCGCAACGGCCACGTCGACGGCGCGGCCGACCCGCGGCGCGAAGGCGTGATCCTGACCCTGCCGCGCTAGGCGGCGGTGCCGACGAGCTCCGCGATATTGCTCATCCCTTCGCGCTTGAGCCGCGCCGCAAGGCCCTCAGCGATGCGACGGGCGATTCCGGGCCCGTCATAGACCATCGCCGTATACAGCTGGACGAGGCTCGCCCCGGCCCGGATTCGCTCCCACGCATCGTCGATGCTGGCGATTCCTCCGACTCCGATGAGCGCGATCTTGCCGCCCGAGGCCTCGCGGAAGTCGCGCATCGCCGTCAGCGCCAGCGGCTTCAGCGGCGCGCCCGACAACCCGCCTTGCTCGCCCGCATGGCGCGATTTCAGAACAGGCCGTGACACCGTCGTGTTGGCGACGATGATCGCGTCGATGCCATGCTCGATCGCGACTCGGACGATCTGATCCGGCTCGCCCTCGCCGAGGTCGGGGGCGACCTTGAGAAACACCGGCGGGCCGTGCCTTTCGCGCGCTTCGCTCACCGCCTCGAGCAGCGCCCGCAACGCGCCTTCGTCCTGCAGCTGACGCAGGCCCGGCGTGTTGGGCGAGCTGATGTTGATGGTCACATATTTGGCGACGCCGCTCATCGCCTGAACGCCGGCGACGTAATCGGCGATGCGGTCCGTACTGTCCTTGTTGGCGCCGATATTGACGCCGATTATGCCGCGCGAGTGGATGCAATGCCGCAGGCGCAGCCAGGCTTCAGCGTGCCCCTCGTTGTTGAAGCCCAGCCGGTTGATCACCGCGCGATCCTCGGCGAGCCGGAACATCCGTGGCTTCGGATTGCCCGGCTGCGGCTGCGGCGTGATCGTGCCCACTTCCACGAACCCGAAGCCGAGGCCGAGCATATGCTCTGGAACCTCGGCATTCTTGTCGAAGCCGGCGGCGAGCCCCACTGGCGAGGGAAAGTCGAGGCCGGCGATCGTCGTTCGCAGCGATTCCGGAAAGTCCGGCGGCCGGCGCTTGGGCGCGAGCTTCAGCGCCGCGATCGTCGCCCGATGCGCCCGCTCCGCATCGAGCGTGAAGGCGAATGGCCGGATGAACGGATAGAGCGACACGAAATCCGTCTGTCAGGTTGTGTTTTCCGGTGCAAACCCTTAAATCGGAGTGGAAAGCTCCGAATTAGCGATGCGCCTCTCTCATCTTGCCGATTATGCGGTCGTGTTGATGACCGCCGCCGCGCGCTATCCGGCGGGCGCTCGCCTCAGCGCCACCGAACTCGCGGCCGACACCGGCGTTCCGCTTCCTACGACCCAGAAGCTGATGGGCCAGCTTGCCGGCTGCGGCCTGCTAACCAGCGCGCGCGGTGCCGCTGGCGGGTTCGCGCTGGCCCTGCCCGCGGCCGACATCAGCCTGGCCGACATCGTCGAAGCGGTTGAAGGCCCGATCGCGCTCACCCTTTGCTCCGATTCAAACAATCATGAGTGCATTCTCGACGCGCACTGCAGGGTCAAACCGCACATGGGGGTGGTCGGCAATGCCGTGCGCGGAGCCCTGGGCGCGGTTTCACTGACGGAACTCGCCCGATGAACGAGGCCGTCAAGAACCAGGAACTGCGCGACAAGATCGCACAGGACTACGAATGGGGCTTCTCCTCCGACATTGAGCAGGAGTTCGCGCCCAAGGGCCTGAGTGAGGACACGGTCCGCTTCATCTCGGCCAAAAAGGACGAGCCCGAATGGATGCTCGACTGGCGCCTCAAGGCGTACCGCGCCTGGCTCGAGATGGAGGAGGTCAGCTGGGCCAAGCTCGACATCCCCGAAATCGATTATCAGGACGCTTATTATTATGCCGCGCCCAAGGCCAAGCCAAAGCTCGGCAGCCTCGATGAGGTCGATCCCGAGATCCTGCGCGTCTACGAAAAGCTCGGCATCCCGATCGAGGAGCAGAAGGTGCTCGCCGGCGTGGAGGGCGCGCGCAAGGTCGCGGTCGACGCGGTTTTCGACAGTGTCTCCGTCGCCACCACCTTCCGCGAGGAATTGAAGAAGGCCGGAGTCATCTTCCTCTCCATCTCGGAAGCGATCCGCGAATATCCCGACCTGGTGAAGAAGTATCTCGGCAGCGTCGTTCCGCAGCGCGACAATTATTTCGCCTGCCTCAACAGCGCGGTCTTTTCCGACGGCACATTCGTTTACGTGCCCGAGGGCGTCCGCTGCCCGATGGAATTGTCGACCTATTTCCGCATCAATGCCGAGAACACCGGCCAGTTCGAGCGCACTTTGATCGTCGCCGATAAGGGCAGCTACGTCTCCTATCTCGAAGGCTGCACCGCACCGATGCGCGACGAGAACCAGCTCCACGCCGCGGTGGTCGAGATCTTCGCCCACGAGGACGCCGAGGTGAAATACTCCACCGTCCAGAACTGGTATCCGGGCGACAAGGAAGGGCGCGGCGGCATCTTCAATTTCGTGACGAAGCGCGCTCTGTGCTCGGGCGACCGCTCGAAGGTCAGTTGGACCCAGGTCGAGACCGGCTCTGCAATCACCTGGAAATACCCAAGCTGCATCCTCAAGGGCGATGGGAGCGTCGGCGAATTCTATTCGGTCGCGCTGACCAACAACCGCCAGCAGGCCGACACCGGCACCAAGATGATCCACATCGGCGCCAACACGCGCTCGACCATCGTCTCCAAGGGCATCAGCGCGGGCCGCAGCAACAACACCTATCGCGGACTGGTCCGCGTGCTCCCGCGCGCCGAGAACGTCCGCAACTTCACCCAGTGCGATTCGCTGCTGCTGGGCTCAGACTGCGGCGCCCACACCGTGCCCTACATCGAGGTCAAAAACCCGACCGCGCAGATCGAGCACGAAGCGACGACGTCGAAGATCAGCGACGACCAATTGTTCTACGCGATGAGCCGCGGCCTCGACGCCGAAAGCGCGGTGGCGCTGATCGTCAACGGCTTCGCCCGCGAGGTGCTCAAACAGCTCCCGATGGAGTTCGCGGTCGAGGCGCAGAAGCTGCTCGGGATTTCGCTTGAGGGGAGCGTGGGATGAACACAGTTTACGTTGTTCAGCACGTTCGTGACGAGGATGGTCCAGATGAGGACGTCAAAATGATCGGCATCTATTCGTCTCCTGAAACTGCGACGGCAGCGGTAGATCAACTCAAGAGCCAACCGGGGTTTTCAGACTGGCCCGACGGATTTCACGTCGACGCTTATCCCGTCGACAAGGATCATTGGGCTGAAGGCTTTGTGGATTTGTGATGCTGCAGATTGAAAACATCCACGCGACCGTCGCCGACAAGCCGATCCTGAACGGCGTGTCGCTCGCTGTGCCCGCGGGCGAAGTGCACGCGATCATGGGGCCCAACGGCTCGGGAAAGTCGACGCTCGCCTACGTGCTCGCCGGCCGCCCCGGCTATGCGGTGAGCGAGGGCGGCGTGACCTTCCTCGGCCGCGACCTGCTCGCAATGGAGCCGCACGAGCGCGCCGCGGCGGGGCTGTTCCTCGGCTTCCAATATCCGGTCGAAGTCCCCGGCGTATCGATGCTCCAGTTCGTCCGCGAGAGCCTCAACACGCAGCGCCGCGCGCGCGGAGAGCCCGAGCTGTCGGGCGCCGAGTTCATCAAGCTCGCGCGCAGCCAGGCGGAAGCGCTCGGCATGGACGCCGAAATGCTCAAGCGCCCGGTCAACGTCGGCTTTTCCGGCGGCGAGAAGAAGCGGGCCGAGATGGTCCAGATGGGCATCATTAACCCCAAATTCGCAGTGCTCGACGAGACCGACAGCGGTCTCGACATCGATGCGCTCAAAAGCGTCGGCGCGGGCATCAACCGCATCATGCGCGCGCCCGACAAGGGCGTGCTGCTGATCACCCACTACCAGCGCCTGCTCGACTATGTGGAGCCGGACCGGGTGCACGTGCTCCAGGCCGGGCGGATCGTCCGCAGCGGCGGTCCTGAGCTCGCCCATAGCCTGGAACGCGAAGGTTATGCGGAGGCGGCCGCGTGACGAGCGTCCTTCTCGTCCTCGGCTGCATCGCCTTCATGTTCGCGATCTACGGACTTCGCGGCAATCCCGGGCGGGCGGTCGCCGATACGGCGCTCCTCGTCATGTTGATCGGCATCGTCACGATCATCGAGGTCGTGCTCGACCGGTTCGTCGATACCGGCAACACGGGAACTATCATCGTAGTCGCCTGCGCAGCGATGCTTGCGTTGGATGCGCTGTATGGACTGATGGCACCCGAGCGGCAGAAGCAGCGCGACAAGATGCTTCGGCGTCTGATGAAGAGGCGCGCATGACGGCGCCTTTCCCGAGCCTCAAGCAGGAGGAATGGCGCTATGCCGACCTCGATGCTCTCCGACCGGTTTGGCAGCAGTTCGCTGAGCCGCTGACGCTCATTATCGGGCCCGGCGAGAGCTTCGAGAAGATCTGGCTGCCAAGCGATGAAGCGGTGCAGGTGCGGCGCGTCCAGTTAGCGCTCGAAGCCGGAGCGAAAGTACGCATTTTCGTCCTCAACACGGCCTCGGAATATGGACGCATTGAACTCGAAGTATCGCTCGCCGAAGGTGCTGACTTCGAGCTGTATGGCGCCAACATCGGCACCGGCGTTTCGACCAACGAAATTGTCACCAAGGTGAAGCACGTCGGCATCGGCGGACGCTCGCGCCAGGTCGTCCGCAGCGTGCTGAACGGCAAAGCGGTCGGCTCCTACCTCGGCAAGGTCGAGGTCGCGCGCGGCGCTCAGCAGACCGACGCCGAGCAGTCGGTCAAAGCCATGCTGCTCGACCGCGGCGCGACCGCTAACTGCAAGCCCGAGCTCGAAATCTTCGCCGACGACGTGAAATGCGCTCACGGCGCGACCGTCGGCGAGCTCGATCCAATGCAGCTCTTCTACGCCGAAAGCCGCGGCCTCGATCCCGCCAGCGCCCGCGCGCTGCTGCTCGAAGGCTTCGTCATGGGCCTGTGGGATAGCGCCGAGGATGCCGACGCGATCTGCACTGCGGCACGCGAAGCCTTGCGAAGGGTTGTATGAACGCGCCCACCCGCATCAACTCGGCGCTGAGCGTCCGCGGCCAGTTCCCGGCGATCGTCGGCTGGCATTATCTCGACAGCGCCGCGACCGCGCAGAAGCCGCAGGCGGTGATCGACGCGATCACGCAGGCTTACTCTCGCGACTACGCCACCGTTCACCGCGGCGTGTACGAGCGCTCGGCCAGCATGACCGCAAGCTACGAGGCCGCGCGCGAAGCCGCATCCAACCTGATCGGCGGCCAGCCGAACGAGCTCGTCTTCACCCGCGGCGCGACCGAGGCGATCAATCTCGTCGCGCGCTCGCTGCCGAAGGAGGGCCGCAACCGCGTGTTGCTCTCCCAGCTCGAGCATCACAGCAACATCGTCCCGTGGCAGCTCGCCGGTTACGAAATCGACGCCGTGCCGCTCACGCCCGACGGGCAGATCGATCTCGACGCGGCCGAGGCAATGCTGACCGAACGGCATCGCGTGGTCGCGTTCGCGCACGTGTCGAACGTGCTCGGCTCGGTGCTCGACGCCAGGCGTGCCGCCGAGATCGCGCATTCCAAGGGCGCGCTGCTGCTGCTGGACGGCTGCCAGGCCGTGCCGCGCGTGCCGGTCGACGTCGCCGCGATCGGCGCCCACTTCTACGCTTTCTCCGCGCACAAGCTCTACGGCCCGACCGGCATCGGCTGCCTGTGGGGCCGCGCCGAGCTGCTGCAGGCACTGCCGCCGTGGCAGGGCGGCGGCGCGATGATCGAGAAGGTGACGTTCGCGGAAACCACCTTCCTCGACCCGCCGGCTCGGTTCGAGGCTGGAACGCCGCACATTGTCGGCGCCGTCGGCCTCCACGCCGCCGTCAACTGGGTCGAGAAGCTGTCGCTCGACGCGATTCACGCGCACGAATGCGCGCTCGTCGCCGAGACCCGCGCAGCTCTGTCGAGGATGCCCGGCGTCACCCTCTACGGCCCCGAGGACAGCGCCGGAATCGTCAGCTTCAACGTCGACGGGGTTCATCCCCACGACACCGCCACCATATTGGACGATGCGGGCGTCGCTGTCCGCGCCGGCCACCATTGCGCGCAGCCCTTGATGCGATGGCTCGGCGTCGAGGCGACGGCGCGGGCGAGCTTCGCGGCGCACAGCGACAGCTCGGACATCGCGGCACTGGTGCGTGGGATCGAGCAAGTGAAGCGGATCTTTTCGGCATGAACGAGGAGCGCAAGATCGAGACCGAAGAAGTGGCGGCCGTCGCTCCGCCGCCGCGCGCCCGCGTGCCCGACAGCGTCCAGCGCAAGCGCGACTATCTCGCGGGGTTCCTCGCGGGAGAGGCGCCGGAAGAGTCGAACGGCGGCCCTGGAAGCGACCGCCAGGCCGACATCGTCGAGGCGCTGAAGTCGATCTATGACCCTGAGATTCCAGTGGATATTTACGAGCTGGGGCTGATCTACGACGTCGAGGTCAGCGAGGACGGTGACGCGGTGATCACTATGACGCTGACGACGCCGCACTGCCCCGTCGCCGAATCGCTGCCGCAGGAAGTCGAGCTGCGCGCGCTGTCGGTGCCCGGCATCCGCGACGCCGTCGTCAACCTCGTGTGGGACCCGCCGTGGGACCCTTCGAAGATGAGCGACGAGGCCAGACTAGAATTGGGAATGCTGTGAACAAGGAAACGAAACTTCGCGCCCGCCCTGCTGCGATCAATCTCACTGCGGCGGCCGAAGCCCGCATCGCCGAGCTGATGAGCCGCGCCCCCGAAGGCGCGATCGGCGTAAAGCTGTCGACGCCGCGGCGCGGCTGCTCGGGCCTCG
Organism: Sphingomonas sp. URHD0057; assembly: GCF_000620665.1. GTDB lineage: Bacteria > Pseudomonadota > Alphaproteobacteria > Sphingomonadales > Sphingomonadaceae > Sphingomicrobium. The sequence goes on from NZ_JIAU01000008.1 coordinate 142,674, forward strand.
CATATTCGGTGGATTACGTGGAGGAGGAGCAGGCCTTCGATGAGAAGATCGAAACTCCCGGCGGCACCTTCTATGTCGACGGCGCTTCGATCCTCTATCTGATCGGCTCGATGATGGACTGGAGCGAGGACGATTTCGCCGCTGGCTTCACGTTCAACAACCCCAACGCCAAGGGCGCCTGCGGCTGCGGCGAGAGCTTTACGGTTTAGCCGCCGCGCCCGGACCCGCACCCTGCTGCGCCAGCTCCCCAAAGTCCGCCGACTCTGCCTTTGAATTCCGAACCCGCGAGGAGTATGATCGGGCGATAAGGAGGCAGCCATGCGCCTGTTGGTCCTTGCTCTTGTTCTTTCCGCTAGCATCTCTGCTTCCGGGGTTCCGGCCATGCCCGCCAATTCACCCCCGGAGGTCGTGATTCCCTCTGACCGTACCGTCGGCAGCGGGGGTGTGATCGATCCTAACGGTCCCTTTAGCAGCGTCTGCCCCCCGACCAGCCGCTACGAGGCCGCGCGCCGCGGCGGGAAGCTTCCGCCGAGCCTGCTGACCGAGCTTCCGGGCGCCGACATGTACAATGCGGTTTATCGAAAGGTCGGCGGCTGTGAGGTGCCAATGATCGTCCGCTACGATGTCGGCGGGACAACCAGCGGGAACCGCCGTTAGCGCCAGCGTTCAACCACCGCCGGAAGGGGTAATTCGGCCATGTCACGCACCGCGTCGCTCATTTTCGCGATGGTCGTCTACGCGATCTTCTTCGCGACCTTCCTTTATCTCATCGTCTTCGTCGGCGACTTGAGCTTCGGCACGCGGACGGTCGACGTCGGGCCGGCGGCGCCGCCGCTCGTCGCCGCGCTGATCGACGTGGCTTTGATCGCTCTGTTCGGCGTCCAGCACAGCGTGATGGCAAGGCCCCGCTTCAAGGCCTGGTGGACGAAGATCGTCCCCAAGCCGATCGAGCGCAGCGTCTACGTGCTCGCGGCAAGCATCGCGCTGATGATCCTGTTCCGCTTCTGGCGGCCGATCGACGCGATCGTGTGGGACGTGCGCGGCCCGGGCCTGTCCCAGCTCATCTGGCTCCTGTTCTGGGCCGGCTGGGCGATGGTCCTCATAAGCACCTTCCTGATCAACCATTTCGAGCTGTTCGGCGTGCAGCAGGCCTGGCTCCATTGCTGGGGCCGCGAATGCGGCGAGCCGGAATTGCGCCAGCCGTTCTTCTACAAATGGATTGCCCATCCGCTCTATTCGGGCTTCTTCCTGGCCTTCTGGGCTGCGCCGCAAATGACGGTTGGGCACCTGCTCCTTGCCGCCGGCGTATCGCTCTACATGCTGGTCGCCATCCGCTACGAGGAGCGCGACCTCGCCAACCTGTTCGGCCAGGATTACCGCAACTACCGCGCGGGAGTCGGCATGCTCATCCCGCGATTCGGTCGCAAACCCGCCGCCTGAGGACCTTACGATCCCGGCCGGAAGCCGCTACGGCGCGGGTCGCCCTATGGACTCGCGCTTCGCCCACATCCGCGACTGGATCTTCGACCTCGACAATTGCCTCTACCCGGCGAACAGCCGCCTGTTCGACCTCATCGACCAGCGGATGACGGCCTACATCGAGCGGCTGCTCGACGTCGACGCGACCGAGGCCCGACGGGTGCAGAAGATGCACTTCCATGGGTCCGGGACGACGCTCGCCGGGCTGATGAAGCATCACAATGTCGATCCGCATCATTTCATGGGCGAGGTCCACGACATTCCTCTCGATCGCGTTGCTCGCGACGATCGCCTGATCACCGCGCTGACCCGCCTCCCCGGCCGCAAGTTCATCCATACCAACGGCAATGCCGACTATGCGTGGAAGGTGCTCGACCGTCTCGGCGTCGGGGCCGAGATTGACCACCTCCACGACATCTTCGCGGCGGACCTGACGCCGAAGCCCGAGCTTCACGGCTACCGCAAGCTGCTCGATCAGTTCGAGATCGATCCGGCAAGCGCGGCGATGGTCGAGGACATGGTCCGCAATCTCGCGCCGGCCAAAGCGCTTGGGATGACCACGGTGTGGGTCGACAACGGGTCGGAGCGCGGCAATCACGGCTATGAGGAAGCGATTGTCGACTATCGCATTACTGACGTCGGCGAATGGCTCGAGACGATCCTGGGGGACGAAGAATGAGTGAAGCGCTGCAGGAGGTCATCGACCGCGCGTGGGACGAGCGCGATGCAATCAGTCCGACGACCAGGGGCGAAGTCCGCCAGGCCATCGACACGGCAATCGCTGCCCTCGACAGCGGCGAAGCGCGCATCGCCGAGCCGAGCGGCGACGGCTGGATCGTCCACCAATGGCTCAAGAAGGCCGTGCTGCTGTCGTTCCGCCTCAACCCGATGGAAGCCATCGCCGGCGGTCCGGGCGGCGCGCATTGGTGGGACAAGGTGCCGTCCAAGTTCGCCGGCTGGGGCGAGAAGGAGTTTGCCGCCGCAGGCTTCCGCTCGGTGCCCGGCGCAATCGTCCGCCGCGGCGCCTATGTCGCGCCTGGGGCCGTCCTGATGCCGAGCTTCGTCAACATCGGCGCGCGGGTCGGCGAAGGGGCGATGATCGACACCTGGGCGACGGTCGGCAGCTGCGCGCAGATCGGCCGCAACGTCCATATCTCGGGCGGCGCCGGGATCGGCGGCGTGCTCGAGCCGCTGCAGGCCGGGCCGGTGATCATCGAGGACGATTGCTTCGTCGGCGCGCGTTCCGAGGTGGCCGAAGGTGTGCTGGTTAAGCGCGGCTCGGTGCTGTCGATGGGCGTCTTCCTTGGCGCCTCGACCAAGATCGTCGACCGCGCCACCGGCGAAGTCCATTACGGCCGCGTCCCCGCTTATTCGGTCGTCGTTCCCGGCGCGCTCCCAGCCAAGGATGGCGGCCCGAGCCTGGCCTGCGCAGTCATCGTCAAGCGCGTCGACGAGCGCACCCGGTCCAAGACCAGCATCAACGAGCTGTTGCGGGATTAGTCATTGCGAGGAGCCGAAGGCGACGCGGCAATCCAGTTCCGCCGCTGGATTGCATCGCTTCGCTCGCAATGACGATACTTGCATAAGCTGAGCTTATCGCCCCAGTCAGGGCATTTGTTGGCTGCGCTTATGGCCCAACGGCTATTACGCCATTGCCATGAGACCGACCCTCCCCACCGAGTTCGAGCGCAATTGCGCGGACGCCGCCGGCGCGCCGGATGTCTACGGCGAGCCCATGATCCGCACGCAAATGGACAAGGGCGACTGGACCATATTGGTCACGCTGGCCGTGATCTGGGGCGGCGCCTTCCTGTTCATCGGGGTCGCGGTCCGCCACGTCCCGCCGCTGACCTACGTCTGGCTGCGCCTCAGCATCGCCGCCATCGCGATGTGGCTGTTCCTCAAGGTCCGCCGCCAGCCGCTCGGGCTTCCGCGCCATGTGTGGGGGTCGATCCTGCTGCTCGCGCTGCTCAACAATGCTTTGCCGTTCACCTTGTTCGGCTGGGGCCAGACCCATATCGCCAGCGGGCTCGCCGCGATCCTCAACGCGACAACCCCGATCTGGGGCGTGATCGTCGCCCATTTCCTGACGCGCGACGAGCGGATGACCCCGCGCAAGATCGCCGGCGTCCTGCTCGGCGTTGGCGGCGTGGTGACGATGATCGGCCCGACCCTGCTCGCGAACATCGGCACGGACGCGGTCGCCCAGCTTGCCTGCATCACCGCATCGTTCAGCTATGCGCTGGCCGCGGTCTGGGCCCGCCGCTTCAAGCGGCTCGGCCTGTCGCCGATGTCGGTGACGACCGGACAGCTGACCGCCGGCGCCGCGATCATGCTGCCGATGGCGCTGATCGTCGACCAGCCGTGGACCCATCCTTTCCCGCCACTCAGCGCGTGGGGAGCGATCGTCGCGCTGGCGCTGATGTGCACCGCGTTCGGCTACGTGCTCTATTTCAAGCTGATCGATTCGGCGGGTGCGACCAATGCGCTGCTGGTGACCCTGCTCGTCCCGCCGGTTGCGATCCTGCTCGGCACAGTATTTCTCGGCGAGGTCCTCGCGCCGCAGGATTTCGCCGGCCTCGCCCTGATCGCGCTCGGACTCGCGGCGATCGACGGGCGGCTGCTCAGCGCGGTTTCGCGGCGGCGCCGGCTTCGGCCAGCAGCTTAGCGGCTTCGGCGCTCGTCCAGTCGAGGTCGCCGACGTAGCGCCACACTTCGTTGCCGTCAGCATCGTAAAGGATCGAGGTCGGAAGCACGGTGTCCGGCCCAAGCGCGCCGGACAATGCCATCCTGTCATCCTGATAGGCGCCGAGGTCCTGGATCTTGAGCTTGGCGAGGAAGGCCTGGACCGAGGCGTGCGGCCCCGAATCCTGGCTGACCGCGATCACGCCGAGCTGGCCGTCGTCGCGGTGGGCGGCGGCGAGCTTGTCGAGCTTCGGCAATTCCTTGACGCAGGGCGCGCACCAGCTCGCCCACAGGTTCACCAGCACTGGCACACCCTTGAATCTGGCGATACTGATGTCGCCGCCATCGGGGTTCTTGAACACGGCGTCGGGTGCGGGCTGTCCGTGATGGCTGCGGTCGACACCCTTGACCGGGCCGGCTTCGGGAGCGGACGCGGTTTCGTTCGCAGGCTCGGGCGCCTTGGGTGCCGGCTTTTGGCAGCCGGCGAGCGCGACCAGCGCCCAAAGGATCAGGGGAAAGCGCATGGCGGCCCGCTAGCGCATCCGCTGGCGGTCAGCTAGTCGGAGCGGGTGACGGTATCGCGCGCACTCCTCGTCCTTGCCTTGCTCGGGCTCGCGAGCTGCGGGCGCGTTTCCCAGCTCGAGCCGGCCAAGGGCCAGTCGCTGCCGGTGAAGCCGCTGCTGGCACGGACGACGCCTAGCGCCGACGACCTGCTGACGCCGCCGACCTATGCCCGGCCCGACCGCGTCGACGAGCTGATGAAGCGCTCGACGGCGCGCACGGTCGACCCGTTCGACCTGCCGCCACCGACTGGCGGCGCGGCGCCGGCCCAGCCCGCCGGAACCGACCCGACACCCGTCACCAACGAAACCGGACCCGTGGCCCCCCAATGACCAATCGCGTACGCAAGGCCGTCTTTCCCGTCGCCGGCCTCGGCACCCGGCTGCTGCCCGCGACCAAGACCATGCCCAAAGAGATGCTGACGATCGTCGATCGCCCGCTGATCCAATATGCGGTCGACGAGGCGCGCGCGGCGGGGATCGAGCAGATGATCTTCGTCACCGGCCGCGGCAAATCCACCCTCGTCGACTATTTCGACACCGCGTTCGAGCTCGAGGCGACGCTTCGCGACAAGGGCAAGAGCCTCGACGCGCTGGCCCCGTCGCGGGCCCAGATCGGCGAGATCGTCACCGTTCGCCAGCAGCAGCCGCTCGGCCTCGGCCATGCGGTATGGTGCGCGCGCGAGATTGTCGGCGACGAGCCGTTCGCGGTGATCCTCCCCGACGATCTGATGGTCCCCGGAGCGCTCAAGCCAATGGTCGAGGCTTGGGAGCAGCTCGGCGGCAACCTGGTCGCGACCGAAGAGGTACCGGCCGACAAGACCGGGTCCTACGGCATCATCACGCCTGGCGGCACAAGCGGCGCGGTGACTGAGGTCCGCGGGCTGGTCGAAAAACCGGCGCCCAACGAGGCGCCGTCGCGCCTGGGCGTCATCGGCCGCTACATCCTTCAGCCGCAGGTGTTCGCGATTCTCGACCGGGGCGAGACCGGGGCGGGGGGCGAGATCCAGCTCACCGACGCCATGGCCAGGCTGATCGGCGAGCAGCCGTTCCACGCGCTGAAGGTCGATTCGGTCCGTCACGACTGCGGCGACAAGGCCGGTTTCGTGATCGCCAACCTCGCGCTGGCGCTGAAGCACGAAGATATCGGCGAGAAGGTCCGCGACGCGCTGTCGCGGCTCTGATCACGCCTCCAGTTCGACGTCCCAGTAGAGATAATCGCGCCAACTCGCGTGGAGGTAGTTGGGCGGAAAGGCGCGCCCATGTTCCTGCAGCTGCCAGCTGGTCGGCCGGATCGGGTCGCGGTGCGGGTGCATGTGGGCCTCGTAGGGCGTCCTGCCGCCCTTGCGCAGGTTGCACGGCGCGCAGGCGGTCGCGACATTCTCCCACGTCGTCCGCCCACCTTGTGCGCGCGGCACCACGTGATCGAACGTCAGCTCCCGGCGCGAGCCGCAATAAACGCAGCTGAATTTGTCGCGCAGGAACAGGTTGAACCGCGTGAACGCCGGATATTCGTTGGGTCGAACGAACTGCCGCAGAGCGATCACCGACGGCAGCTTCAGCGCCCGGCTCGGCGAGTGCACTTCGCGCTCGTAATGCGCGACCACGTCGACGCGCTCGAGGAACATCGCCTTGACCGCGGTCTGCCACGGCCACAGCGACAGCGGGTAGTAAGACAGCGGAGTGTAGTCGGCGTTGAGCACCAGCGCCGGGCAGCTATCGGGATGTCGGATCAGCTCGGGGTGATACACGTGGACGCGCAAGCCTTTCGTTCGGTGGTCCGAACTCCAGCTCCCCGGCCTCGTCGCACGCAAGGAGGAGAGGGCCTCGGCCCGTCTTCCCTTGTGACGCATCGGATGCCAACCCGATGTGACAAATTGAGGAATCGGGGATTGCGGACGGTGCGTCAAGTCTCGTTCGGGCCACACTCGCAATGATTGTGACGCGCTTCGCGCCGTCGCCGACCGGGCGGCTGCACCTCGGCCATGCGTTCAGCGCGGTGCTCGGGCACTGGGTAGCGCGTGGCCAAGGCGGCCAATTCCGGCTCAGGATCGAGGATCTCGACCAGACGCGCTGCCGCCCGGAGTTCGTCGACGGCATCTATGAGGACCTGCGCTGGCTCGGTCTCGATTGGGACGGGGACGTCCTCATCCAGTCGCAGCGCACCGCGGAATATGAAGCCGCGCTCGACCGCTTGAAATCGCTGCGTCTCGTCTTCGCCTGCTTCTGCACGCGCGCCGATCTCGCCCAGGCGCTGACGGCGCCGCATGGCGACGCCATGGCTTCCTATCCCGGGACCTGCCGCTACCTGCCCAACGACCCTGAACGCCGCGCTTCGACCCCGCATTGCTGGCGGCTGGATTCGCAGAAGGCGCTCGATCTGGCCGGGCTGCCGGCGTGGGTCGAATCCGATGCGCGCGTGCTTTCCGCGATGCCAGGCGACATCGGCGACGTCATCCTCGCCCGCAAGGACGCGCCGGCCGCTTACCACCTCGCCTGCGTGGTAGACGACGCGGCAAGCGGCGTGACCATGGTCGTCCGCGGCGAGGACCTGCGCCCCTCGACCCCCATCCAGCGCCTGCTCCAGAACCTGCTCGGCATCGACCAGCCCGCCTATCTCCACCACGCGCTGATCGGCCATGCCGACGGGCGTCGCCTGGCGAAACGCGACCAAGCGCCGACGCTGGCCGCGATGCGCGAGGACGGCGTCGACGGGCTCGCGCTCGCCGACGACCTTCGCGCCGGCGAGCTTCCGCTTGGTTTCGCTTTCCTTGACGCCTAAGGCCGCGCGATGCGCTGGCCGCTCCTGATCCTCCTCGTGCTCGCCATGGGCGCCACCGCTTACGTCCTGGTGCGCGGAGTCATGAACATGGCCTCGGGCAAGGACCTGACCGGCGAGCAATCGCAGAAATGGATGCAGCGCCGCGTCCTGTTCCAGGGGCTCGCGGTGGTCATCGTCATCCTGCTGCTCGTGGTCGCGGGCTCGTCCGGCCGCTGATCGGCGCCCTTGGTCAAGCTCAACAAGATCTACACGCGGACGGGCGACGCCGGCGACACCGGCCTCGCCGATGGCTCGCGCATCGCCAAGGATCACCCGCGCGCTCAGGCGATTGGCGACGTCGACGAAGCCAATTCCGCGATCGGCGTGGCGCTCGGCGAGGTCAGGGATGCGGACGTGCGGGCGATGCTCGGCGCAATCCAGAACGAGCTGTTCGATCTCGGTGCCGACCTCGCGACCCCGGGCGAGGACTTCGCGCCGAGCGAGATGACGCTGCGCATCGTCCAGTCGCAGATCGACCGGCTCGAGCGCGAGATCGACCAGCTGAACGAGGGGCTGGAGCCGCTGCGCAGCTTCATCCTCCCGGCTGGGCCGGGCGGGACGGCTGAGCTGCATCTTGCCCGCGCGATCGTTCGCCGCGCCGAACGAAGCGCGGTTGCCGCGTCACGCGGGGTGGCGCTCAACCCCCTCGCGCTCATCTACCTCAACCGGCTGTCGGATTTCCTGTTCGTCGCCGCGCGTTTCGTCGCCGCCCAGCATGGCGGAGACAGCCTGTGGCAACCGGGCGCCACCCGGACGTAGGTCAGGCGACACAATAGCCGATTTCGTCTAAGGACCCGCGCCATGGCGACCAAGGCCCGCCCCCAAGCCTTTGACGGCCTCGCCGCGCGACTGTTCGCGACGCGCCGGCTCAGCCGCGAGCTCGGAGCGCCGCTGACCGACGCCGACGCGACCATCCAGCCGTTTCCCGACGCCTCGCCGGCCAAATGGCACCTCGCCCACACCAGCTGGTTTTTCGAAACGTTCGTCCTGCGCGATTTCGTGGCGGGTTACGGCCCCTTCGACGAGCGCTTCGCCTATCTCTTCAACAGCTATTACGAAAATGAGGGCGAGCGGCATCCGCGGCCCAAGCGGGGGATGCTGAGCCGGCCGTCGCTCGACGAAATTCGCGCCTGGCGCGTCCATGTCGACCATGCGCTCCAAGCCGCGCTGCCGTCCCTGCCCCCCGCCGCGCTCGATCTCGTCGAGCTGGGCATCAATCACGAGCAGCAGCATCAGGAGCTGTTCCTCACCGACATCCTTGCGGCCTTCGCCGAGAACCCGCTCGAGCCCGCCTACGGCACGCTGCCGGTGCCGCAAATCCGGGCAGTCGAGCCGCTGACCTTCGTGCCGGGCCGCGAAGGCATCGTCGAGATCGGCGCGAGCGACAGCGGCTTCGCGTTCGATGCCGAGCGTCCGCGCCATCGTGTGTTCCTCGCCGCGCACGCGATCGCCGATCGCCATGTGACCAACCAGGAATGGGCGGAGTTCATCGCCGACGACGGCTATCGCACCCCAACCCTGTGGCTTTCCGACGGCTGGGCTCGGGTCCAGCAGAACGGGATTGCGGCGCCGCTTTACTGGAATGACGACGAGACCGAGTTCACGCTGGCCGGGCGCCGACCGATCGACTGGGCCGCCCCGGTCGCTCACATCAGCCATTACGAAGCCGACGCCTTCGCCCACTGGGCCGGAGCGCGGCTGCCGACCGAAGCGGAGTGGGAGAGCTTCGCCGCGTCTGCCGACCCAGGCCAAGGCAACCAGCTCGACGCCGCCGGCGCGGTCGCGCCGCAACCCGGCGCTGCAACCTTCGGCAGCGTCTGGGAATGGACTCAAAGCGCGTTCACGCCCTACCCCGGCTTCGCTCCCGCCGAAGGCGCGGTCGGCGAATATAACGGCAAGTTCATGAGCGGGCAGATGGTCCTCAAAGGCGCAAGCTGCGCAACGCCGCGGGGGCACAGCCGCGCCGCCTACCGCAATTTCTTCCCGCCCGCAGCGCGCTGGCAATTCACGGGGCTTCGTCTTGCTCGCGACGCTTGATCAGCAAACCGAGGCATTCCGGCGCGACGTCCTGGCCGGGCTCGCTCAATATATCCCGGCGATCCCGGCGCGATGGCTCTACGACCGTCGCGGGTCCGAACTGTTCGACGCGATCACGCGCCTGCCGGCTTATTATCCGACGCGCACGGAAACGGCCTTGCTCCATACGGTCATGCCGGAGATCGCGGCGCGCATCCGCAGCGGCTCAGCGGTGGTCGAGTTCGGCGCCGGCTCCGCCGCCAAGACCCCTATCCTGCTCGAGGCGACCGCGCCCGAGGCCTATGTCCCGGTCGACATTTCCGGCGAATATCTCGAGCAGAGCGCGGCCGAGATCCAGCGCCGCTTCCCCGCCGTCGGGGTCATTCCGGTCACCGCCGACTTCGCCCGCCCGTTCACTTTGCCCGACGCCATCTCGGGCTTGCCCAAGCTCGGCTTCTTCCCCGGCTCGACCATCGGCAATTTCGTGCCGCGCAGCGCGATCGACCTGCTGCGACAATTCCGCGATCTGCTCGGCGTCGGCGCGCAGCTGCTGATCGGCATGGACCGGGTGAAGCCGGTCGAGCGCCTGATCGCGGCCTATGACGATCTTGAAGGCGTGACCGCCGAGTTCAACCTCAACCTGCTGACGCGGATCAACCGCGAGATCGACGGCACCATCCCTATCGACGCCTTCCGGCACGAAGCGCGCTGGAACGACATGTTGTCGCGGATCGAAATGCACCTCGTCGCGACCCGCGACGTCGAGTTCATGGTTTCCGGCGAGCGCTTCCGGTTCGGCCAGGGCGCCTCGATCCACACCGAGAACAGCCACAAATACGAGCTTCGAGGCGGACGGCTGCTTCTGCTCGCGGGTGGCTGGACCCCGGTTTCCGAGTGGACCGATGACGGAGGCGATTTCGCCATCGTTCTGTCCGAAGCCCAGCCCAACCGCTTCGCACCCTGATTGCCGAGGGCGGGCGGCCCGGCTAAGCCGCCGTCATGGTTGCCGCCCTCGTCAGTATCGCCGATCTGCTGCTCTCGGTCCTCACCTGGATCATCATCATCCAGGTCGTGCTGAGCTGGCTGTTCGCGTTCAACGTCCTCAACATCCACTCCGCCGGCGTGCGTGCCTTTGCCATGGCCCTCGAGCGGATCACCGCGCCGATCTACCGCCCGATCCGCCGCATGCTTCCCGACTTCGGCGGCATCGACTTTTCGCCGCTGGTCATCCTGATCCTCATTCAGGTGCTCAAGAAGCTGCTCGTCGGCGTCGCCAACCAATATTATCTCGGCGGATGACCGCGAAGCGGATCGATGGGAAGGCTGTAGCCGCGGCGCTTCGCGAGCGCATTGCCGCCGAAGTGGCGCGCTTCCGCGACGCCACCGGCCGCGCTCCTGGCCTGGCGACGGTCCTGGTCGGCGAAGACCCCGCGTCCGCCGTCTATGTCCGGTCCAAGGGCAAGGCGACGCTCGAGGCGGGCATGGAAAGCTTCGCTCACCACCTCCCCATGATCACCACCCAGGGCGAGCTGGTCGCCCTCGTCGATCGACTCAATGACGACCCCGCGGTCGACGGGATTCTGGTCCAGCTGCCGCTTCCACCGCAGATCGACGAGCGCGTGATCATCACCCGCATCTCGCCCGACAAGGACGTCGACGGCTTCCATCCGGTCAACGCCGGGCGTCTCGCCATCGGCCTCCACGGCTTCGTTCCCTGTACGCCGCTGGGGTGCCTCAAGCTTCTGCAGGGCGAACTCGGCGATCTCGCCGGCAAGGACGCGGTGGTGATCGGCCGCTCCAACATCGTCGGCAAGCCGATGGCCCTGCTTCTCCTCAAGGAGAGCTGCACCGTCACGGTCGCGCACAGCAAGACGCGGGATTTGCCCGAGGTCGTGCGCCGCGCCGATATCGTCGTTGCCGCGGTCGGCCGGCCGGAGATGGTCAAGGGCGATTGGATAAAGCCCGGCGCCACCGTGATCGACGTGGGCATCAACCGATTGCCCGCCGACGACGACGGCAAGAGCCGCCTGGTCGGCGACGTCGACTTCAACTCCGCCGCCGAAGTCGCCGGTGCGATCACCCCCGTGCCCGGCGGAGTTGGTCCGATGACCATCGCCTGCCTCATCCGCAACACCTTCGTGTCCGCCGCGCGGCGCGAGGGCTTCAGCTACGAGAAGAGCCTATGATTGCCGTGTTCCTGCTTGCCGCCGCCCCGGTTCCGACCGCGATCGACACCGAGCGCGCCTTTGCCGCCGACGCCCAGAAGATCGGCCAATGGTCCGCCTTTCGCAAATATATCGACCGCGACGCGGTGATGTTCACGCCGCAGGCGGTATGGGCGCGCGACTTCCTCAAGGATCTCAAGGACCCGCCCAAGTCGGTGCGCTGGTGGCCCGCGCACAGCTTCGTGTCATGCGATGGCCGCACCGCGGTCAACACCGGGCCATGGACGCGCGCGGACGGCAGCCACGGCTATTTCACCACCGTGTGGCAGCGGACCGCAGGCAAATGGCGGTGGGTCTATGACGGCGGCGATGGCCTCAAGGGCCGGCAACCGGCCGTCCCCAAGGCGCAGGTCCATCGCTCGAGCTGCATGGGCAAGGCCCCCGGCGCTCCGATCATTCCGCCGCCGCCGCTGACCGCCAGCCAGGCGCGGACCACGCCCGAAGACAATGGCCGCGGGCAATCGGCGGACAAGACTTTGGGCTGGGACTGGAAGGTCGCCAAGAATGGCGCGCGCGTGTTCCGCGTCTACCAGTGGAAGGGCGGCCGCTACGCCCAGGTCCTGTACAACGACGTCCACGGCCAATGATTGAGCTGTTCGGCTCGGCGCTGGTCACCTTCCTGGTGATCATCGACCCGCCGGGCTGCGCTCCGATCTTTGCCGGCCTCACCCGGGGCGCGACGCCAAGGCAGCGGCAGACGATGGCGCTGCGCTCCTCGCTGATCGCCTGGGTCATCCTCATGTTCTTCGCGCTGCTCGGCAGGCCGATGCTGCATGCCCTCGGCATCAGCCTCGCGAGCTTCCGCATCGCCGGCGGCATCATGCTCTTCTTCATCGCCATCGACATGGTGTTCGAGCGCCGCACCGAGCGCCGCGAAAAACGCGCGGAGGCGATCGAGAAGACTCCGGAAATCGAGGACATCAGCGTCTTCCCGATGGCGATGCCGATGATCGCCGGGCCCGGCTCGATCGCCAGCGCGATGCTGTGGGTGTCGCGGGCGGAAACGCCGCTCTACGTTGCCGTGGTGCTCGGCGCGATCACGATCGTAATCGTGCTGACGGCGATCACGCTGCTCGCCGCCGGGCCGCTGATGAAGCTGATCGGCGACAAGGTCGAAAGCGCGATCACCCGCATCCTCGGCGTCATCCTCGCGGCCCTCGCCGCGCAGTTTGTGATCGACGGCTTGAAGCAAAGCTTCCCGCACGTCCTCGCTTAACCGACTACCTTCCAGACCTTGAACGGCGAATCCTTGGGCAGCGCGATCGGGCTCAGCCAGTTCGGCACCTTCCCCTCCTCGAGCTGGACGTAAAAGCCCTTCGGCGCTTCGGCCTCGAAGATGGTGGTGGTCGAGCTGGCCGGGCAGGTCATCAAATAGGTCGAATGATATTTGGCGACGAGCCGATGCGCCTGATCGGCGTCGCCCCGAAAGGCATTCATCACGTCGGCGATCTGCTCGCCGTTGCGATGATAGGGGCCGGTCACGGCATCGTGATGCGTGATGGTGATCAGCCGCGGCCCCAAATCGATGAAGGTGAAGATCATGCCCTTCGGCAGCAGCGCGATCGGGTGATAGCCCCACAGCGAATTGCACAGCCGGTTGGCCTTGCCGATCGCCGCGTCGCGTGGGGTCGGCTTGGGCTCGGGAATGAAATTGAGGACCAGTGGAACGACCGCGCCGACACCGATCACGACAGCAGCCATCGTCCCGACTACCCGCAATGCGCTGAATTTGGTGTTCCACACCAGCGGAACCAGCGTCCACGCCATCGCCGCCGCGCCGACCGTGGCCATCATCTGCGCCGCCGGTCCGGTGCGGGTCTGCCACAGCAGCAGGAGGCTCGCGACGATGCTGGGTGCCGCGGCGCCGAGGACCCGCCGCAACAACTCACGATCCCGGCGCTGGCGCCACGCGAGGATGCCCCAGCCGATCGCGCCGGTGATCGGGATCGCGACGACCAGCAGCGCGACGCGCCAGCCGTGCGTATAGATCGGCCGCGCCTCCTTGACGTGGCTGAGCCACAGCCGGTCGACTTCCGGCGAAACGCCTTCGAGCCGCTGGACGCAATGCGGCCACATCAGGCCGTGATAGACGGCGACGAAAGCGCCTGCGTACATCGCCATCAGCATCCGCCGCTGCCAGCGGAGGGGCGATATCCAGGCCATGCCGTAAAGCAGCGCGCCGCCCAGCAAAGCGTCCGACAACCACACGGGCGACAGCGCGTCGCACACGGCCTGCCGGTTCGCATATGACGCGAAGAGGAGAAAGCAGAGCGCGGTTCCTCCCGCCAGCGACACGGCATAGGCGCGCAACCGGTCTCGCTCCTCCGCGTCGGCGACCCAGAACAACACCACCGCTGCTCCAACGACCGCGAGGTAGATGATCATCTCCAGCCCGATGGCGAGCGACAGCGCCGTCGCGATGCCGAGCGTGAGGCCGCCGCGCACACGCTTGGGATCGGCGAGCGCGGCAACGCACAACGCAAGCAATGCCAACTGGCAGCCGTGATGATCGATCCGCTCGGGCATGAACATGCCGTTGGTCGAGCCGGCGAAGAACAATGCGAGAAAGGCCACCGGGTAGGCGCGCTTGTCGATCAGGCGCCGTGCCGTCAGCGCCAGCGAGATCATCATCAGCAGGTACGGCAGCATCGGTGCAATCGCGACCGCCCAGCGCTCCGCCGCCGGCCCGCCGAGCAACGGGCGAAGCGCCAGGATCAGCCCGGCGATCGGCAGGTCGACCAGTCGCGACCAGTGAATGTTCGCCCCGAACGGCGGGTTCATCCGATATTGGCGGAGGTCGAACCAGCCCTGGCCGTGAAGCAGGCCGCGGACCTGCATCATCCGCATATTATCGTCGGTGTCGCCGAGTGCGAAAAAGTGGATGCTGTTCCACTTCGAGTAGATCAGCCAGGCGCAATTGCCGAGCCAGGCGAGCAGGACCAGCAGGCGCCAGTGGCGGTCGATCGCCGTCGCGATCTCCGCTTCCCAGTCCCTTTTCTTGCGCTCCTCCATTTTTCGCGCTGTAGCCGGTCGACCCCAAACGGCAAGCAAGCGGGACATGGCCTCCAGATTAAACGTTAGTCACCAAACTTTCGGCCAGCTGGTGCGCTTCGCGCTGGTCGGGTTGTTCCTCGCCGCCATCTATTCGGCGATCTACTGGTACCTCGCGACCTATGTGATGGCGCCGGTCCTGGCGGTGGTGATCGCCTTCATCGTCTCGGTCAGCCTCGGCTTCGTCCTCCACAGCCGCTGGAGCTTCCGTGGCCATGGCCGTGAGGAAGATCACCGGATGAAGGTCAAGTTCCTCCTCGTCCAATTCTCGGGCTTCCTGCTCAACGAGGCGTTCACTTGGGTGCTGACGGGCCCGATGCACGGCCCGACCTGGTGGCCGTTGATCCCGGCCATTTTCGTCACGCCGTTCGCGACCTTCGCGCTCAATCGGCAGTTGGTATTCAACTAGGCTGACTTGGGTTAGCTTCGCCGCATGACCAGCGATTGCATTCTGTCCATCATCGTTCCCGTGAAGGACGAAGAGCAGGCGGTAGCGCCCTTCGTCGAGCGCGTGAGCGAGGTGCTGAAGGACATCCCAGAGCTCGCTCGCGGGCACTATGAGATATTGTTTGTCGATGACGGCAGCGACGACGCCACGCTCGATGCCATCCGCCAGGCCCATGCTGGCGACCGCCACGTCCGCGCCGTCTCCTTCTCGCGCAACTTCGGCAAGGAAGCCGCGCTGACCGCCGGTCTCGAGCATGCCCGGGGGCAGGCGGTGGTGCCAATGGACGTCGACCTGCAGGACCCGCCCGAAGTCCTGCCGCAGATGATCGAGAAATGGCGCGCCGGCTTCGAGATCGTCTACGGGGTGCGCAGCGACCGCGCGTCGGACAGCCTGCCCAAGCGGCTCACCGCCGACCTCTATTACCGCGCCCACAACTGGCTCTCGAACGACAAGATTCCCGTGCACGCCGGGGACTTCCGCCTGCTCGACCGCAAGGTCGTCGACGCGATTCTGCGCATGCCCGAGCGCAACCGCTTCATGAAGGGGATGTTCGCCTGGGCCGGCTTCCGGCAGACCTCGGTCCCCTACAGCCGTCCGGCGCGC
Source organism: Sphingomonas sp. URHD0057 (assembly GCF_000620665.1). Classification (GTDB taxonomy): domain Bacteria; phylum Pseudomonadota; class Alphaproteobacteria; order Sphingomonadales; family Sphingomonadaceae; genus Sphingomicrobium. The sequence goes on from NZ_JIAU01000008.1 coordinate 158,562, forward strand.
GCGAGTGGCAGCAGCAAGTTCAACTATTGGAAGCTGTGGACCTTCGCGCTCGACGGGATCACGTCGAGCTCGACCGTTCCGTTGCGCGTCTGGAGCTATCTCGGCGGCCTCGTCGCCTTGTTCGCGCTGGCCTACGCCATCTTCATCGCGGTGCGCACGGTGGCATTCGGCAACGACGTGCCCGGCTATGCCTCGCTGATGGTGTCGGTGCTGTTCCTCGGCGGGCTTCAGCTGCTCTCGCTTGGCGTGCTCGGCGAATATGTCGGGCGCATCCTGACCGAGACCAAGGCGCGGCCGCTCTACATTATCCGCGAGCAGATCGGCGAGGACGATTGATGGAGCGCTCCGTCTACCAGCATATGGCGGAGGTGGACGAGCGCCACTGGTGGTATTGCGCGCGCCGCGACGTCCTCGCCGCGCTGATCCGCCGCCTCGTTCGTCCGCCCGCCGCCAGCGCGATCCTGGAGATCGGCTGCGGCACCGGCCACAATTTCACGATGCTGGGCGAGTTCGGCCACGTCGACGCGCTCGAGCTCGACGACGAGGCGCGCGCGATCGCGGAAACGCGGCTCGGCCGGGGCATCATGAGCGCGCCGCTGCCCGAGCTCGCCGGCGTCCCCGAGGGCCATTACGACATGATCGGGGCGTTCGACGTCATCGAGCACATCGACGACGACCGCGCCGCCATCGCCTCCATTGCAGCGCGGCTGAAGCCGGGGGGCAAGTTCGTCATGACCGTCCCGGCGCATCAATGGATGTGGTCCGCGCACGACCGCGTGAACCACCACAAGCGCCGCTATTCGAAGGCCAGCCTGCGCAAGCTGATCGAAGCCTCGCCGCTCAAGCTCGACCGCGTCGGCTATTTCAACAGCCTGCTGTTCCCGGTCGCGGTCGCCGAGCGCATGGCCTCAAAGGCGATCGGCAAGGAGAATGCGGAGCTCGGCATTCCGCCCGCCCCGCTCAACGCGGCGCTGAAGCGAACCTTCGCCACCGAGCGTCACTTGATCGGGCGAATGCCGCTCCCGCCGGGCTTGTCGCTGTTCGCGATCGCATCGGCGACATAGCCGAGCCGGGCGTCGCGGCGGCCGCCGCCGCCCGCCATTTCCTGGACGATATACAGCGGGCGCCCCTTCGATTCATTGTAGAGCCGGCCGATATATTCGCCCATCAGGCCGAGCACGAACATCTGCGCGGCGCCGATGACGACGACGATCAACATCAGCGAGGTCCAGCCCTGGATGCTGCTGCCGCTGAGCCAGGCATAGACGATATACAGCACCAGCAGCACCGATCCGACCGACAGGCCGATCCCGACATGGCTGGCAAGCTTCAGCGGTGCCGACGAGAAACTGGTCAACGCGTCGAATGCGAACCGCACCATCTTCCGCAGCGGATATTTCGTTTCGCCCGCATGCCGCTCGCCGCGGTCGTAGGGCAGGGGCACCTGCCGGAATCCGATCCACGCGACCATCCCACGGATGAACCGCGCCTGCTCCGGCATGCCGAGGAACGCATCGAGCGCGCGGCGGCTCATCAGCCGGAAATCGCCGGTGTCGAGCGGGATGTCGACTTCGGTCGCGCGCGACAGCAGGCGGTAGAAGCCATGCGCGGTCGCGCGTTTGAAGGCGGTCTCTCCGGCCCGGCTCTTGCGCACCCCATAAACCACGTCGGCCTGCTGGTCGCGCATCGCCTGAAGCATCGCCGGAAGCAGCTCGGGCGGATCCTGGAGGTCGGCGTCGATGATCAGGATCACGTCGCCGCTGCACAGGTCGAGCCCGGCGGTCAGCGCCAGCTGGTGGCCGTGATTGCGCGACAGATTGACCGCGAGCAGGCGCGGATCGTTCGCCGCAAGCTGCTGCATGATCGCCCAGCTGCCGTCGCGCGAGCCGTCGTTGACGAGCACGATCTCATAATCCTCGCCGACTGCGTCGCGCGCCGCCGCCGTCAACCGCTCGTGCAAGGCGCCGAGGCAGGCTTCCTCGTTGAAGCAGGGGATGACGATCGAAAGCGCGGGCATCAATGAAGCTGATAGAGGATAGACCCGGGACCGCGCCAGACCGGCGTCCAGTCGGCCACCAATTTCGGATCGTAAGGCGGCACGTCGATCACCCAAACATAGTCGAACTTGTCGCGCGGAACGTTGGCCAAGGCGTCATCGACCGTGCGGTGGAGCCCGTCGCGGCAGTGGTTGGGGCGGACGATCTCGGACGGATCGTAGCCGTACGAGCCAACGCCCTGGTATTTGAGGCGCAGGAGGTTGAGGCCCTCGGTCAGCCATTGATCGTTGGAAAAGCCTTCACGCCGCGCGAGGACAAGGCCGCCGAGATGACCATTGCGCGGCAGCGACCACATCACGACGACGCACGGAAGGCCATTGAACGAGGCCACGCGCGCGCCGCGCGGGATATGATCGAGGGCGGCAAGCTTCGCCTGCTGGTCGTTCGCCGCGATAGTCATGCTGGCGGTGGTGCCGGCCAGCCGCACCAGCGCGAAGGCCACGCCGACCACGGCGAGCATTTGCGCAAGGCCGCGATTGCCGGGCTCGCGGAAGCGGATCGCGAGCACGGCGGTCGCCATCATGTACGGAACCAGGCGCATGTCGGCATAGGCCGACCCGAAGACGATGCGCGGGAGAAGCAGGAACGAGCAGGCGAGGACGATCGCGGAAAATGCGAGGTTGCGCGACAAGGTGAGCTTCGGGCTGACCAGAGCGAACAGGAAGATCACTGCCGCGAAGGCGACCGAGAAGATGTCGTACGCCCCCCAGCGGTCGCGCAGCGCGCTGAACATCCAGCGCCACTTGATCCGCCACTCGAACCAGTCGGTCGTCATCCCGCTCGGCGCTTCGCTGCGCCACGCCAGCATGATCAGGATCGGAAACGCCATCACGGAGGTGTGCAGCGCCGCTTCGAAGCCGGCCTTGAACCAGGTCCGCCCGCGATCGTGCAGGCGGACCGCGTCGGCCGAGAAGCACAGCAGTCCCAGCATGCCCCAGCCGTAGGTGTGCGCGAAGAACACGACGATCGAGATGGGCACGAACAGCCAGCCGCGGAGCGTCGTGCGCTCCTGCCGGCCGAGCCTCAGCCACAGGCCGAAGGCGAGGAACGCCAGCGCCACCGACAAAGCGAAGTTCACGAACCCGAACAGGAACGGGAAGCTGTAGACGAAGGGAAGGGCGAAGAAGATCGTCGGCGGAATCCGGCCGTGGACTTCGCGCGCGACCCACAGGAAGCCGATAACCGTCAGCGCCGGGATCAGCACCACGATCAGCTTCACCGCAAGCTCGAGCCCGAGCAGCGGAGCCAGCGGGAGAACGAGGACGTCGACACCGAGATTGCCGATCGCTGCCCAATGGTAGCTGTAATATTGGTGAAGCGGCGAGCCCGGACCGGCGAGCTCGACCCGGTAGCGGCCGAGATGGCCGAACATATCGACCAGCGGCGGGATCGGCGGATAGAGCAGCGGAAGCGTCGACAACAGGACGATCAGCACCATGCACAGCCGTGATTCCCACCACGGCCGCGGCCCTGTCGTCAGATTTGGCTGCACCTCCGCCCCGTCCCGCATCCACTCGCCCGCGCGATCACTCCCCCCGCTGCTCCTAACGGGATGGGCGGAGTTGTCCATGCGCCGCAGCCTGATAGAATGCTACAATGGCGAAGTTGGTCTGGCTCGTGCCAATCGGGGCATTGATCATCTTTGCTCTGTGGCAATTCGTTCGCGGGACCGGCCCGCGCAAACTGCCAAGTCGCGAGGAAGAGCAACGGAACATCGAAATCTCGGGCTCAGACCTCGACTAGATTTCAACCCGAAACGCTACCCAGACTTACACCCTGTTAACCAACTTCCCTTTACGGGTTACACCGGTTGCGGGGGAATTCATGGACAGCGCGTCGACACTGCCGCCGCAGGTCTCGATCGGACAACCGAGCTGGCGCATCAATCGCGCGCAGCTGACGGTGGGTCTCGTCGTGCTTGCGCTGGCGGTCCGCTGCGCCGGCCTGACCTTGCGCCCGCTATGGCTCGACGAGGCCTTCACCGGATGGTTCACGGGCCAGAGCTGGCATTATCTGTGGACCGTGCTTCCGACTTACGAAGCGCATCCGCCTTTCTATTATTCGCTGCTCAAGCTGTGGCGGCTGGCCTTCGGCGGCGAGGCGCTGGCGCTGCGGTCCTTCTCGGTGCTGTTCAGCGTCGCGACGATCCCCGTCATCATCGCCGCCGCCTTCGAACATGAACGGCTGACCCCCACCGGCCGGCCCCTGCTCGCCGCCGGCGTCGCCGCATTTCTCGCTGCCTGCTCGCCGATGCTCGTCATCCTCGGCCAGGAGGCCCGTTCCTACCCGCTGCTGACGTTCGCCTTTGCGGTCGCGGTCCTCGGCCTGCTCAGGCTGATGGTCCAGTTCCGCGACGGCAAGCCCGGCGACTGGCCATCCTGGCTGCTGCTCGGCGTTGGCACCGAAGCGACCTTGTGGTCGCACAGCCTCGGCCTGCTCTATTCGCTGTGCCTCGCGATCGCGCTCGCGCCGTCGTGGCTCAAGTCGCCGATCACTAGCGGCCGCCTGGGCCGCGGTCTCGCCGTCGCGGCGGCGGTCGCGCTGCTTTACCTGCCGTGCCTGCTGCTGGTGATGGGGCGCGCTCACGACTGGGGCACCAATTGGCTCGCGTGGGAGCCGTGGATGCTCCTGCAGCTGCTCGTGATCTATTCGGTGCCGATCGAGGCGATGACCATTGCCTCGGCGGTTGCCGCGCTTGCCATGCTGCTGCTGATCAAGCGCGGCCTCGCCTCCGCGATCGCCGCGCGCAGCTGGAACGCGGATCGCGCGCTGTTGCTGCTGTGGCTTGGCCCGCCGGTGCTCGCCGCGATCGTCTCGACCGTGTTCGTGCCGATCTTCCTTGCCCGGACGCTGGTCGGAACCCTGGTGCCGGCCTATCTGATGATTGGCGCCGCCGTCGCGCGCTCGGACTCCCCGCGCGAGCGGGCCCTCCTGACCGCGGCGATGGTCATCACCTTGCTGGTCACCGCGTTCCAGGTTGCGACCCGCCTTCCCGCCGAACGCTGGGACCTCGCCGCCGCCTACCTTCGCCGCAACGTCGCCGCGCAGGACCAGGTATGGATTTATCCCAGCGACAGCGCGATCCCGCTCGATCGCCTCGGCCCCAGACCGGGAGTCCAGAGGCTGCTCCCCGCTCCATTCCCGACGATGGGCGTCACGGGACCGATCCGCGCCGGCTGGCCGGCCATGGTCTCCCTCACGCCGGAGCAGGCGCGCAGGCTCGCCGAGGATCCGGCCGTCAAGGACGTGCGGGTCATCTGGCTCGTCACGCGGCAAAGCGGCATTTTCGATCCCGACAATGACATGCCCAATGCGCTCGCCCGCGTGCGCAAACCGGGCCAGATGCAGGAATGGGGCTATATCAACGCGCGGCCGTACTACCGGCGCTGAACCCGGCCATTCAACTCGCGGACAGCATTGGCACGGTAGCTGCTCCTCAACATTTTCTGAGGAGTAGATCGATGAACAAGACTTTCCTTGGCGGCGCCGCGGCGATCGCTTTGGCCACCGGCAGCGCACTGTTCGCCCAGGCCGCCACGCCGGCGCAGCACGCGCCTCATCGGCAACAGGCCGAGCTTCGCACCGATGTGCAGGGCCATGTCGCGAAGATGTTCGCGCGGGTCGACGCCAATCACGATGGTTTCATCACCGACGCCGAGATGCAGGCGGCCGGAGCGCAACGCGAGGCCAAGTTTGCCGAGCACGCGAAAGAGCGCGCGGACAAGTTCGATCCGGCCGCCATGTTTGCCCGCCTCGACACCAACAAGGACGGCAAGATCACCCAGGCCGAGGCCGATGCGGTGCATAACGCGCGCGCCCAGGCGAAGGGTAAGGCTCCGTCCAAGGGTCATGCCGCTGCCGGGATGTTCGCGCGTCTGGACAGCAACAAGGACAGCATGATCACCCGCGCGGAGTTCGACACCGCGGCCGCCCAGATGCATGCGCGCATGGAGCAGGCCGGAGTGCATCGTGGCGGAGGCTTCGGCGAACACATGATCCAGGCCGCCGATCTCAACAAGGACGGCAAGGTGTCGGCCGCGGAGATGCAGCAGATGGCGCTTCAGCATTTCGACAAGGCCGACCTCAATCACGACGGCAAGCTGACCCCGGACGAGCGCAAGCAGTCGCGCCCGGCCAAACGCGCTCAGAAGGCGTGACGCCGAACGAAGAAAGGCTCGGCCGACAAGCCAGGCCTTTTTGCTATTTGGCGAGCTCGGTGACGTCCGCGCGCTTGCGCCGGGCCGGCGCTTTCTTCGCGGAAGTCGCGCCGCCGAGCTCGCGATAGCGCTGCTCGGCCTCCGCCATGTAATCGCGGGTGATGGGGAGCGCGTTGCGGTCGCGGATATACTGGACCTGGAAATTGCAGCCGCTTCCGCTTTCGAACATCACGATTCCGCCGGCGAGGTAGAATTCCCACATGCGGAAGAAGCGCTCGTCGTAAAGCTTCACGATCTTTGCGCGCGCGGCGGTGAACCGCCGCAGCCACTCGCGAAGCGTGTGCGCATAATGCAGCCGAAGCACTTCGATGTCGCTGGCGATCAGCCGTGCCTTCTCGCTCGCGGCGCTCATCTGGCTGATCGAGGGCAGATGATAGCCGGGGAAGATATATTTGTCGGTGAAGGGGTCAGAGGCCTTGTTGGCCCCGCCGAACTTGCCGATGGTGTGGAGCAGCATCACCCCGTCGGTGGTCAGCAGCTGCCGGCATTTGGCGAAGAATTCGTCATAATGCTTGGCACCGACGTGCTCGAACATGCCGACCGAGACGATGCGGTCGAACCGGCCTTCGAGGTGGCGATAGTCGATCAGCTCGAACTTCACATGATCTGAAACGCCCGCCGCGGCGGCGCGCTCGCGCGCGATCTTGAGCTGATGGTCCGACAAGGTGATCCCGAGCACGTCGACGCCCGCGACCTCGTGCAGATACAGCGCCATGCCGCCCCAGCCGCAGCCGATGTCGAGCACCCGCTGGCCCGGCTCCAGCGCGAGCTTGGCCGCGATGTGCGCCTTCTTGTCGAGCTGCGCCTGCTCGAGGCTGTTGCGCGGGTCGGTGTAATAGGCGCAGCTATACTGCCGGTCCGGGTCGAGAAAGGTATCGTAGAGCTCGTCGCTGAGGTCGTAATGGTGGGCTACGTTGCGCCGCGCCCGGTGCGGGTCGTTACGCCGAAAGAGTTTCTTGACGGCGCCCAATCGGCCTTTGCCGAACAATTTGCGCTTCTGGCCCGAATCCTCCCAGCGATTTTGGCCCGTGACGAGCTCGAGCAGGTCGAGGATCGTGCCGTCCTCGACGATCAAGCGCCCGTCCATATAGGCTTCGCCGACGCCGAGCCGCGGGTTCCTGGCGATATCAAACCCAACGCGGTTATCGGTGAACCGGACATTGAGGTGGCGGCCGCCGCCCTGACCGAGCGTCTGCGGCGGCTTGCCGGGCAACAGCAATGTGATGCTGCCCCTGGCGAGCAGCTTGTCGACCAGCTTCCCGATCAGCGACATCTCAATTCACTCCCTCATCAGCATCAAATTGCCACGCGCGGCACGCGGCGGCAAATCAATGCGTCGCCCGATAATGCTCGCCGGCGAAGGCCCAGCGCAGGGTCCTCGCGACGCCATAGGTCGCGCCGCGCACCATCGGCGGCAGCAACGGCTGCGACAGGCCGTGCATCTCCCTTGCGAAACCAGGCATCAAATCGACCGACGCGCTCATCAGCAGCTTCTGGACCGGCGCTTCCGCGAGCGACGCCGGGGGCGCCCGGAGCACGAGATCGCGAAAGGCGCGCGTCCGGTCGTCGGCCCGAAGCTCCGCCCGGAACTCTTCGATCAATCGCTCGGCCTCGGCCCGGGTCCCTGGCACCGGGTCTGCGTCGAGCAGCCGCGCGATCTCGCCGCTCTCGGCGAAATAGAGATCCTGGTCGCCGCGGCTCATGCCGGGGTCGGCATAACGGCGCCAGCCGTCGAGGAAGTTGATCGCGCCCGCGACATGAACCCAGGCAAGCAGCCACGGGCCGGCGGCGCGATAGTCGCTGCCGTCGGGAAGCGTGCCGCTGACCTGCGCGTGGATCGCTTTGACCTTGGCAATCGCGGCGAGCGCGGAATCGCGGTGGCCGTAAGTCGTCACCGCGATGAACCGCGCGGTGCGGCGCAGCCGGCCGAGCTGGTCCTCCGCAACGCCGCTGTGGTCCCACACGCCGGCCAGCGCCTTGGGGTGAAGCATCTGCGTCAACAGCGCGGCGACCCCGCCGACCATCATCGAGGTGACGTCGCCGTGCACTCGGCGGATGACGGAGCCGCGCGGAAACAGCGCGTCGTCGGAGGCCGGAATCGGCTTCTCGCCCTTGGATCGGTCGTTGAAGGTCGCGCGGACCTGCCTGACGAGCGCCTTGCGGACCGGCGCCAGCATCCTAGGCCGCCTCGCGGCGCGTCATTCTGCTAAGCCGCCTCACGGCTCCGGCGCTTTTTCTCCGCCGCGGTTTTGAGTTGGCCGCAGGCCGCATCGATGTCGCGGCCGCGCGGAGTGCGCACCGGCGCCGAGATGCCGCTTTCGAACACGATGTTGGAGAATGCCCTGATCCGCGCCGGGTCGGAGCATTCGTAGGCCGCGCCGGGCCACGGGTTGAACGGGATCAGATTGACCTTCGCCGGCAACTTGTACTTGCGGATTAGGCGGACCAGCTCGCGGGCGTCCTCGTCGCTGTCGTTCTTGTCCTTCAGCATCACATATTCGAACGTGATTCGCCGCGCGTTGTTTGCGCCCGGGTACGCCGCGCAGGCCTCGAGCAGCTGCTCGATCCCGTACTTGCGGTTCAGGGGCACGATCTCGTCGCGCACCTCCTTGGTCACGGCATGCAACGAGACCGCCAGATTGACTCCGATCTCCTCGCCGGCGCGCGCCATCATCGGCACCACGCCGCTGGTCGACAGCGTGATCCGGCGCCGCGACAGGCCGAGCCCGTCGCCGTCCATCACGATCTTCAAGGCGTCGCGGACATTGTCGAAATTGTAGAGCGGCTCGCCCATGCCCATCATCACGATGTTGGTCAGCATCCGGCCTTCGGATTGTGACGGCCATTCGCCCAGCGCGTCGCGGGCGAGCATGACCTGCCCGACGATCTCCGCCGGCTCGAGGTTGCGCACCAGCTGCATCGTGCCGGTGGCGCAGAAACGGCAGTTAAGCGTGCACCCGACCTGGCTCGACACGCATAATGTCCCGCGGTCGGCGTCGGGGATGAACACCATCTCGAAGTCGTGGCCGTCATGGGTCTTCAACAGCCACTTGCGCGTGCCGTCGGACGACACCTGCGCCTCGACCACCTCCGGCCGCGAGATGACGAAGCGCTCCGCGAACCACGGCCGCTGCGGCTTGGCGATGTCGCTCATCGCGGCGAAGTCGCCGACTCCGCGATTGTAGATCCAGTGCCAGATCTGCTTGGCGCGGAGCTTCGCCTGGCGGTCGTCGAGCCCCGCGGCTTCGAGCGCATCGCGGATGCGGTCCCTGGACAAGCCGACCAGCTCGACCCGGCCGTCGGCGCGCGGCACCGCGGCCCGTGCGACGGGCACAGGGTCGACGGCCCCGGGGATGGGCATCAAGGTCGTGTCGGCGCTCATGGCGAACCCGCTATCTAGGTGAGATCAGCCGGTTTTGCCAGCGCAGGCCGCCGCTGCGGCGTCGATCGCCGTCGGCGCCCCGGCGAGCGCGTAGGTATCGACGAAGCGCCGGCCGGCGCCATCGCGCGCCTCGACCCGCATCGCCGGGGCATTGCGCGCGGCGGCGATGATCGCCTCCTCCTGGCGCCCGCCGCGGCTCCACGCCCAGTCGCCCCGCGCGACGAGCAGGAACGGCTGGCCGCCGACATCGAGCATCACGCTCGAGCCCGCGCGCGGCACCCGGCTGAGATGCGCATGGAATTCGCCCCAGCGCCGGCGGTCCGGAGTGAAGGCGAAGCCGGCCGTCGCCTGGGTCCGCCCCTTGGGCGCGAGCAGCACCGAGCGGCTCAGCGCCTGGCACACCCCGCCGCGATCGATCGCCGCCCAGCCGCCGCCGGCAAACACGACCGACCCGCCGGGGGCCACCGCCAGCGCACTTGCAAAAAATGTCGCGACTGCTCTCACAAGCATTGAAGCTAACCCACTTTGCCGCCGTCTGCCATCGCAGGGACAGTATCCATAACGGCAGCTTTACCAACCAAACTTGTTGGCAATTATATACTTGAGAAAGCAGCTCTCATGTGCCAACTAGCTGAAGACAGGCCGGCGTTTAACGCCCTTTTGGGTGCGGAGATTTCACCCGAGATGATCGAGGCGGGCGCTTCCGTTTTGCGGCTGGCTTCGCTTTCGGCTGACTTTTTCTGTGAGGCTCAAGAGATCGCCCGCGACGTAATATTCGCAGCCCTTCGTATTCAAGGCTCTTCTCGATAAGCTCAACCGCCTTCTTTGCCTCATCGGCATAGAGAACCAGGTCCGCCCTAGAGAAAGAAAACACGAGCTGGACGGACTTGCCAACCTCGGCCGGTTCTTCAGTTCTCACGCTGAGAAATGCCCAATGCCCATCCTCGGATTTGCCGAGCAATTGGCCGTGAACCACTGCATTGCGGCATTGGATGATTTCTTTGAACATTGGCGTTATGCAATTCTCGTATTGCGCGCGGATTTCTGGACCGCGTGCGGCCGCGAGGTAGTTTGCGATACTGAGCTTCTTCGACAGGGCGGTTTGACCGAGCAGGATGGCAACCGTGCCATCGGTTATGCGGGCCTGCTCTGCGATGAACATCGTTATCAGCTCTTCGATCTCCGCGCAGGCGCGGACAACGCGACCGATCGCTTGATACTCAAGTTCGCCTAACTCTTCGTGCTTCAACGGAACATGGTTTGGGCTATATATGATGGTCATGACAAAGGCCGATCAAAAGCGAGAGGATGACGTGCTGCGGCGAATGCTGAGCATGAAACCCGCGCCCCACAAGGACCAGCCTAAGAAGGGCAAACGGTCAGCTTCTCGCCCGTAGCGGCCACGACAAAGCCGCCGTCGCGCTGCTCGACCAGCTCGCCCGTGCAAAGCTTCATTCGACGCACCCTCTTGAGGAAGCGCCGGTCGTGATATTCGTAGAGAGTTAGTCCAGCCCCTTTTGCATCCGTAACTGGGATGCTCTTCACATAACTCACAGGCCCGCTCCCAATTTGCGGACGATTCGGCGGGCGGAACCTAACTCAAGTTAGGCAGGAAACAACCCGGTCAGGGTTAATGGGAACGCCGGCTAAAGTCGTTCGTCTAGGCGCGCATGCCGCTTGGCCTGATCATCGCCTACAACGCCCTAGTGCTGGCCTTTGCGGTGGCGGCCGCGGGGCTCTGGTATCTGACCCGAGAACGGTAAGACTAGCCCCAAGGGCTTCCTCCGCCAGGTTTGCGCGGCGGAAGGTGACACTCACACTCGCGGCCATAGTAGCCTTTCCCGCCGATCGACTTTCCACAGTCGGGACATTGCTTCACTGATGCGGGATCGGGAATGCGCGGTTTCTTAGCCATCCGCCACCGATACGCCGATGAGAACGATTCGTGAACGCTGGATCGTTGACGAAAGATTTGCGTTTAGGTTGATAATGGCTAGGGTAACGACTGCCCGCCGCAAGTTAGTCAGACAACCGAATTAACGGCTGGGTAGAGACCGGCAATGAGAGCAAACATGCTCCGTCTTGCCAAACCGAACGCGGGTGTAGCGGATAACTAGCACCCCTTTCGGCCACTTACATACTATCTGCATGTCAGTTCCTTAGTGGGTCCGGGGTGAAAGCCCCGGGCTCCCGGGACGCCCCTTGCGCCCGGTGTCCAGTAGGCTCCGGGGCAATCGCTAAGAAAAAGACGGCGGACAGTCGCCACCCCCGCAAATACAGGCGCTTAGAGCGGGAGTCGAATCGCTTAGTAACTCCGTTGTGGATTAACGCGTCCAGCGTTTTCGGCGCTCGCCAATCCAGAGCGGGGCGCGGAAGTAATTAGGCTGCGAGTTGAGCAGTCCGCCGATAGGTCAGGCGCTTGCCGAACGATCCTTGCAGGGCTTTGTCGGCGCGCTCGCGGTCGCTGATATCCTTGGTCGAATAGCGGAAATCGAACTCGGCCAGATAACGGTGAATGTGCGCTTGCGACCAGTGGTGATAGGTGCCGATCACGCCACGCTTAAGGATAGAAAAGAAGTTTTCCACCGTGTTGGAATGGGTCTCGCCGCGAGCGAACTCGAAACGGTGATCGACATAGCCGTGGGAAGCGAACTCGCTGCCCACATGGCGATAGTTGATCGAACCATCGGTGCGAAGGTCAGAGGCGCGATCGACGTTCGTTACCAGCGCGCCGCGCAGTGTCTTTGCGTTGACGTTGGCAATGTGAAAGCTGCGCGCCTTTCCGCCGCGCTCGATCAGCGCGACGACAACTTTTTTGGGAGCAACCTTGCGGTGCTTTTGCTTTGACGCGGAGCCGCCAACGAACGCTTCGTCACTCTCGACAACCTTGCCGGGACCACCGAGCGGAGAACCGTCGTCCTTCATGGCCTCGCGGATGCGGTGGCACATGAACCAGGCCGTTTTGTAAGTTACGCCGAGCATACGGTGGATCTGATGGGCGCTCATGCCCTTCTTGCCCGCGCAAAGCAGATGATTGCACAGAAGCCATTTGTTGAGCGCGATCTTTGAACGCTCGAATACGGTGCCGACGGTGACAGTGAACTGCTCGCGGCACGAATTGCACTGATACAGCCCCTCGCGCCCGCCAGTAACGGCGGTAGCATTGATAAGCCCGCAATGCGGACACTCGGCACCGTCCGGCCAACGCAGCGCCTCTAGGTGCTTGCGAGCTGCGACGGGGTCGATGAAGCGGGGTGCAAGAATGTCGTCCATGTGACTCTAATCTACCCGCTCGTCTGCTTTGTCAAGTATATAATTGCCAACTTGTTGTTTAATTCATGTTATGCCATTTGTCCTCGCGCTCGGTTCTTCTTGATTCGCCTTCAGGGGAGGCCGCCATGAACCGATCGAACTCTCGCACATCCCTATTCCTTAACTAGCCGGCCACTTCGCGTGGACATTGCGGTGATGTTGAGCCGCGCGGCGGCGGAACTTGCGCTTTTTGCAGGCGCCGGCTTCCTTCTGTTCGGCATCAACGACCTTCTGGTCGACCTGATTTACTTTAGCCGGCGGCTGTGGCGCTCAGTCACCGTCTATCGGCGCCATCGCCCGGCTTACGCCAGTTACTGGGTATTCAAGGAAAAGCCGGGCTTTATCGCGATCCTTGTTCCCGCCTGGGATGAAGCCGCGGTCATCGCGTCGATGCTCAAGGCGACGCTGAAGCGGCTGGACTATCCCGACTACCGAATCTTCGTCGGGCATTACCGCAACGATCCGGCGACGGCCGCGGCGATCGCCAGCATTGCCGACCCGCGCGTCCTGCCGGTACAGGTCGAGGCCGACGGACCGACCACCAAGGCAGACTGCCTCAACCACCTCTACGATGCCCTGATCGCGTTTGAGATCGAGAGCGGCCGCTCGGCAAAGGCGGTGGTCCTGCACGATGCGGAAGACGTCGTGCATCGCTTTGAGCTGCGCATCTTCGATGGGCTGATCGACCGCGCCGCCGTCATCCAGTTGCCGGTGCTGCCGCTGGTCGATTCGCACTCGCGCTGGATCAGCGGCCATTATTGCGACGAGTTCGCCGAAGCGCACATCAAGGAGCTGGTCGTGCGCGAAGCCGTCGGCGCCGCGATCCCCCTCGCCGGCGTCGGTTGCGCGATTGCCCGCAAGCCGCTCGCCCAGCTCGCCGCGATGGAGGACGGAAAGCCGTTCGCGGGCAGCAGCATGACCGAGGACTATGAGGTCGGTCTGAGGATCGGCGCCCTCGGCCTCAAGACCATGTTCGTGCGCATCCCCGCGACGCCGGCCGAGCCTGGCGTGGTCGCGACCCGCGGGCATTTCCCGGCAACCCTCGGCGATGCTGTGCGCCAGAAGGCCCGCTGGCTGGGCGGCATTGCGCTTTCGGGATGGGATCGCCTCGGCTGGACCGGAGGGCTTGGCGAGCGCTGGATGCGGATGCGCGACCGCCGCGGCCCGCTCGCCGCGTTGCTGCTGCTCGCCGCTTACTCCGCCGCCCTCCTGTGGTCCCAGCTGTGGCTGGCCGAGCTGCTCGGCGCGCCGGTCCAGGCAAGAATGGACCACACGCTGACCTTGTTGCTGACGATCAACTTCTGGCTGCTCGCGTGGCGGGCGTTGCTGCGGGCCTGGTTCACCGCCTCGGCCTACGGCTGGACCGAAGGTTTGTTGTCGGTCCCGCGCCTCGTCGTCGGCAACGTGATCGCCATGCTCGCCGCATTCCGCGCGGTTTCACTGCACCTTGGCGGCGGCGCCAGGCGCTGGGACAAGACCCGGCACATCTTCCCCGCTGAACTGCCTCAATGAGGCCATCGCTTCGCTTTCTCGCGCTGGTCGTGGTCGGCTGGGCCGGCATCCGTTCGGCGACGCTCCGGTCTCTCCCGGGCAGCGAGATGTTCCGGATCGTTCGGAGCGAAGCTAAGACGACCGTGCCGCCGATCGTCCCGACGCAATTCCCGCCGATCGAGCCGGCGCAGCCGTATGAAGCGGCGAGCGATGTGCTTGCCCAGCCGCAGCTGGCTCAGGCCGCGGCCATCGCGCCCCGGATCGTCACAGTCCCGATCTATTATGTCCCGGCGTCAGCACCCGTTTCGTCCCGCCGGCCCAGTCTCGTAAGCCTTCCTCCCGAGCCGGCTCCGGCATTCTTCTCGCCGATCCCGGTCCTCGATGAATGGCCGTTGTCGCGCATTGCGGCGAACTCGATGCCGCAGCGGCGCTCGTCCGTTATCGTGGCCGCTCAGAGCATTCCCGCCACGCTCAATAAGCTCGACCGCCTGCAACTGACCGCGTGGGCCCTGATCCGCGGGCGCCAGGGCGAGGCCCTGGGGCCGAGCTCGCTGGCCAATGGCGGGCAGCTCGGCGGCAGCCAGGCCGGCTCGCGCCTGACCTACAATGTCACCCGCCAGATCGCAGCGAGCCTGCGCTTCAGCTCCGACATCGGCCGGCGCGGCGGGGAAGTTGCCGGCGGGGTCCGTCTCCAGCCGCTGCGCAGCATCCCGGTCTGGATCACCGCGGAGCGCCGCCAGCGGCTCGGGACCGACGGCAGCGGCCGCGATGCCTTCGCTTTGTTCATGGAGGGCGGCATTTATCAGCGACCAATGCTGTGGGACTTCGACCTCGACGCCTATCTTCAAGGCGGCGTGGTTGGGCTCCACCGCCGCGACCGCTTCATCGACGGCGCCCTCACGCTGACGCGGCCGATCTACCGCAACTTCTCCGCCGGATTTGGCGTGTGGGGCGGGGCGCAGCCCGGCCTCTATCGAATCGATGCCGGCCCCCGCGTCACCATGAAAGTCCGCAACAACGTCCGCGTTCACTTCGATTGGCGCCAGCGCCTGGCCGGGAACGCCCAGCCCGGCTCCGGGCCAGCCGTCACCCTCGCGACGGATTTCTAACGCCTTCGACCTTGGCCCGCCGCCCGATTTGCGGCTAGTCCTTGGGTGCAGCCCATGGACATCTACCTTCCCATCGCCGGCCAGTCGGTCAACGCGCTGTTCATTGTCATCCTGGGCTTCCTCGTCGGCGTGCTGTCGGGGATGTTCGGCGTCGGCGGCGGATTCCTGACCACTCCGCTGCTGATCTTCTACGGCATTCCGCCGACGGTCGCGGTGGCCTCGGCATCGACGCAGATCACGGGCGCGAGCGTGTCGGGCGTCATGGTCCACATGCGGCGCGGCGGCGTCGATGTGAAAATGGGCGCGGTGATGACCTTCGGCGGACTGCTTGGATCGGTCGTCGGCGCGGCCTTCTTCCGCGTTCTCCAGTCGAACGGCCAGATCGACGTCGTGGTGGGCTCCCTGTACGTCCTCATCCTCGCCTCGATTGGCGGGCTGATGCTCAAGGATGCGCTGGTTGCGCTGGGCTATGTCAGCGCCAGACCGGCCAAGGCGGCTCCGCGGCACAATCGGTGGGTCGCGTCATTGCCCTTGCGCTGGCGCTTCTACAGTTCCGGCTTGTACATTTCGCCGGTCGCACCGCTGGCGCTCGGCTTCCTCGCCGGAGTTCTCACCGTGTTCCTCGGCATCGGCGGCGGCTTCATCCTCGTTCCGGCGATGATCTACCTGCTCGGCATGCCGGCCCGCATCGTGATCGGCACGAGCCTGGTGATGGTCCTGACGGTGAGCGCGGCGACGACGATGATCCACGCACTGACGACGCGGGCCGTCGACATCGTGCTCGCGGGTCTGCTGCTGATTGGCGGCGTGGTCGGCGCGCAATACGGCGCCTTGCTCACCTTGCGCATCAAGCCGGATCTTCTGCGCCTCGCCTTGTCGGTGATCATCCTGCTGGTCGCCGCGCGCATGGCGCTGGGGCTCGCCTGGCGCCCCGACGAGATCTTCTCGATCGAATATTTGTGACGGCGCGCCTGCCCCCGATCCTGCTTGGCCTGCTCGCGCCGTTGGTGGTCGCGGCGGACAAGCCGGTGCTGGTGCCGGACATTTCCGCGCGCCAGGTGCAGATTCGCTACAGCTTCACCGGCGCGCAATTGTTGCTGTTCGGAGCGGTGATCTATCCGGGCGGGCGGCCGCCGAACCGGCCATTGGACATCGCCGTCGTGCTGCGCGGGCCGGTGCAGCCGATCCTGGTCCGCGAGAAACAGAAGATCGCCGGCATCTGGATGAATGCGGATTCGAACCGCTTCCGCTCCGCGCCTTCCTTTTACGCAGTGGCGTCGTCACGCCCGATCAAGGACCTCGTCAACGACCGCACCGCCGCAATCTACGAGCTCGGATTGCACAATCTGCAGCTGTCGCCGGGCGGCGGAGCCCTGCCCGAGAAGGAGCGGCGGTTCGAAGCCGGCCTGCTCGACCTCCGGCGCCGGCACGGCCTTTATTACGAGGATCCCCACGGCGTCGAGATCAACGGCGGCGTGCTCTACCGGGCGACCATCACCATCCCGAGCCAAGTGCCCGTCGGCACCTACACCGCCGAAACCTTCCTGATCGATCGCGGCCGAGTTCTTGCGGCCGCGACTCGTGATATCCAGATCGACAAGTCGGGATTCGAGCGGTTCGTGGCCCTCGCCGCCCGCCGCCATCAGTTCCTCTATGGCTTGGCCTCCGTGGCGCTGTCGCTGGCCCTCGGCTGGGCCGCCGCGGCCGCCTTCAGGCGACGGATCTGAGCCATCGTCCCTAAGTTAATTTTAACCGCTCGCGGGTAAGCCGCTTCCTTACAGGCTAACTGATTTGCGAGCGGACATGGACGAGCAACCGAACCTGCGTGAATTTCTGAATGAAGTCAGCAGCTTCAGCGAGGAGACCAACCCGGCACCGGGCGCCTCTGCGATCGTGAAGCTGGCGAAAATCGGCGAAGTCGTCGAAATCGCCGGTTCCGGCTCGCAAATCCGGATCGACGGCGCCGCGCTGGCCGCGCTGCAATCGCACAAGGATCCCTCGGTGGCGATGTCGGGCCAGGTCGGCTCGCAGGTCAAGATGGTCGTCGACAAGAACTGGCTGATCGCCAACGTCCGCACGATGCGGGCGCTGGAGAGCGGCGAAGTCTATGCCAACGTCGACTTCCTCGGTGAAGGCACCAAGGACGCGGCCGGCAAGCTCAACAGCTTCCGTCGCGGCGTCACCCGCTATCCGATTCCAGGTTCCGACGTGTTGCCGGTCACGACCGAGGACCTTCGCGCGATCTTCGCCGCGAGCGACGAGCCGCACATCGAGATCGGCACCGTCTATCCGACCGACGACATCCGCGGCGCGCTCTATGTCGACCCGATGCTGTCCAAGCACTTCGCGGTCCTCGGCTCGACCGGTACCGGCAAATCGACGTCGGTCGCGCTGATCCTACACCGCATTTCGCAGCTGAGCCCCGAGGGTCATATCGTCATGATCGACCCGCACGGCGAGTATTCGGCGGCGTTCAAGGGCTGTGGCGAGCTGTTCAATGCCGACAATCTCCAGCTGCCCTACTGGCTGATGAACTTTGACGAGCATTGCGAAGTGATGCTGACCACGCATGGTCAGGATCGTCAGCGCGATGCCGACATTCTCGCCAAGTGCCTGCTTGCCGCGCGCACCAAGGGCAAGGACATGAGCCAGTTCGGCAAGGTCACCGTCGACAGCCCGATCCCGTACCTGCTCGCCGACCTCAACACGATCCTCGTCAATGAGATGGGCAAGCTCGAGCGCGCCGGCGACACGCTTCCTTATCAGCGGCTCAAGACCAAGCTCGACGAGCTTCGCGCCGACCCCCGCTACACCTTCATGTTCTCCGGCATGCTGGTCTCCGATTCGATGCCGGGCCTGCTGGCCAAGCTGTTCCGCCTGCCGAGCCACGGCCGCCCGATCTCGATCGTCGACGTGTCCGGCGTTCCGTCCGAAGTCACTTCGGTCGTGGTATCGGTGCTGGCGCGCATGGTGTTCGACTATGCGATCTGGTCGCGCACCGAAGCGCAACGGCCGCTGCTCCTGGTGTGCGAAGAGGCGCACCGCTACGTCCCCAAGGACGAGAATTCAGAGAGCGGCCAGGCCGTCCGCCGTATCCTCGAGCGCATCGCCAAGGAAGGCCGTAAATATGGCGTCAGCCTCGGCCTCATCACGCAGCGCCCGTCGGACCTTGCCGAAGGCGTCCTCTCGCAGTGCGGCACGATCATCGCGATGCGCTTGAACAACGACCGCGACCAGGCCTGCGTCCGCGCCGCGATGCCCGAAGGCGCGCGCGGCTTCCTTGACGCCATCCCGGCGCTCCGCAACCGCGAATGCATCGTCTGCGGCGAAGGCGTCGCCATTCCGATCCGCGTCCGCTTCGACGACCTCGAGCCCGAAAAGCGCCCCGCCTCGTCCGACCCCAGCTTCGCTCGCCTGTGGCGCGAGACGGGGGACGAGGAAGGCATCATCCAGCGCACGATCAAGCGCTGGCGCGGCCACGGGCGCTAATCATCGCGACATAAGCCTGTGTTGAGCAATTTTGCGCTGATCCTTCTGTGCTTCGGACTGCTCGTCCTTGTAGCGCTGGCAATGCTGATCGGAGCGATGGGCCGACGGATTCGCGATGATTATCGACATGGCCGCGGGCAACGGAGGAAGACCTATCAACGCCTGACACTGACGTTCGCCGGACTCGCCGCTTACTCCATTTTCCACGTCGGAGTCTTACACCACGAATGGATTCCGGCGCTCGGTTTTGCCTTGTTCGCGGCCGCGATGTGCGCGACCTTTTGGCTGAATAAGCCCCGGCCGAGCTAAACCCGCTTATTCCAAGCCGCCCATTTCAGCCGGAATCCTCGTGGCTTGAGAGCGGGCCGGTGCTATAAGCCGGCGCTTCGATGTACCATGATTTTACCTATGAGGCGGTGCTCGCCTCCTCGCTACGCGCCCAGTGGAAGCTGGACGACGTGCTGCGCGCGGACCAGGAGCTCGACTTTTCGCGCTACATGATGCCCGAGAGCCTGTCGGGAACGGCCGCGCTTGCGGGACTGTCCGAGGATGAGCGCCGGATCCTCAACCAGATCGTCGCCTACCAATATCTGCACCTGTTCGGGATGGTCGAGGAGTTCATCCTTCCCTTCGTCCTCGATCACGCGCGACCGATGCTTAACGAGGATGATTTCCGGGTGCGCGCGCTGCTCAACTTCGCCAGCGAGGAAGCCAAGCACATCCATTTGTTCAAGCGCTTCTGCGAAGCCTTCGCGCGCGGCTTCCCGGTCGTGTGCCGGGTGGTTGGCCCGCGCGAGACGCTAAGCGCCGTCATCCTCAATCGCCACCCCCTCGCCGTCGGCCTCATCATCCTGATGATCGAGTGGATGACCCAGGAGCATTATCTCGGCTCGATCCGCGACAATCAGGATCTCGACCCGTTGTTCAAAAGCCTGATGCGCAACCATTGGATGGAGGAGGCGCAGCACGCCAAGCTCGACACCCTGATCGTCGAAGCCCTGGCGGAAGGGCGCTCGCCCAAGCAGCTCAAGCACGTCTTTCAGGAATTCGTCGTGATCGTTTCGTTCATCGACAAATGCCTCGGCGCGCAGGCCGCGTTGAACGTCCAGACGCTGCAACGGGCGAGCGGGCGCCGGGTCGATGATGCGCCGGGCATGATTGCGCAACTGCACAGCGCGGCGCGCTGGACCTATCTCGGCTCAGGCATGGGGCACCCGCGCTTCAAAGCCGCCGCGGAAGCGATTTCTCCGCTGCTCGCGACGGCGATCGAAAAGCTGTCGGTGCAGGTTGCCGTGCCGGTAGTGCCCCAGCTGGCGGCGGCGCCCGCCGGTTAGGCCTTCTTCATTCCAACGCTGAGCAGCGATTTCAGCCGCGCCCTGACGGCATCGGCGAGATGGGTGTCGACGATCGGCGCGCTGCTGAAGCGGACGCCGAGCGGGTTGATCGGCGAGCCGTTCTTCAGGATCTCATAATGGAGGTGTGGCCCGGTCGACAGACCGGAAGAGCCGACATAGCCGATCAGCTGGCCTTGGTGGACGAAGCTGCCGGGCTGGGCGACGATGTCGCTCATGTGCGAATAGCTGCTGACCATCCCGCCGCCGTGGGCGAGCTGCACTTGCCGGCCATAGCCCCCGGCCCAGCCCGCCCGGACGACCTGGCCGTCGGCGGCGGCGACGATCGGGCTCCCCCAGCTGGCGCCGAAGTCGACCCCGGCGTGAAAGCGGCTGAAATGCAGGATGGGATGGTAGCGATAGCCGAAATAGGAGGTGATGTGCCCGGCGACCGGCCATGCCATCCCCGCCGAGACCGGCGCGGGCCGGTCGGCATTGGCGGCATCGATCCACTGGTTCCGGCCATTGGCGGACCAACGGACGAGCTGCAGGTCGGACGCGGCGGCGCGGTCGAGGCCGGCGTACAGCAATTCGCGGTTCCGTCCGAGGACCAAATCGAAGCCGTCGTAGGGCGAGACATCGGCGCCGACGTCGATCTCGGTCGCCAGCGCGGCGAGATATTGGGCGGCCGCCCGAGGCGAGGCTCCGGCTGCGCGCAACGACCAGTACAGCCCATCGCCCACGCGTCCGCGCACGCGGATCGGCCCAAGGTCTTGGGGCGGATTCACCGGCTTCGGTTGCTCGATGACGAAGGGCGTCTTGCGCTGCGGCGCGAACTCGATCGGCTCGACCGCCTCGGTCGCCGCCATCCGCATCCCCGTTCCGCCGCCGTTGGAGAGCGGAGCGATCGCCAGCGCATCCCATTGCGGCGCGTCATCGGCGACGGCCGCTACGCGCGGGAGCGAGGCCCAGGCAACGCCGCTGCCCAGCAGCGCCAGCAGGCCGGCCACTGCCAGCGGGCGCGCAAGCGCTGGGCTCAGCGCGAATGCGCGAGCTTTCGTTCGCCGGCCGAACGGCCGTGCCGGAGTGCGTGACGTCAACACCATGCCCGGTGTGCCGAATCGAGGTTAAAACTGGCTTAAATTGAGGGATTCGGAGCCTTGCGTTCCTGCGGCGCGCTGCCACATTCGATTGATCATGGCGCCGCGTTCAGACGCTCCGGTCCGCGCGATCCTCGGGCCGACCAACACGGGCAAGACCCATCTCGCGATCGAGCGGATGTGCGGCCATTCCTCGGGCGTGATCGGTTTCCCGCTGCGCCTCCTGGCCCGCGAGGTTTACGACCGCGTCGTCGCCATGAAAGGCGAGAAGCAGGTTGCGCTGCTGACCGGCGAGGAGCGAATCGTCCCGCCCCAGGCGCGCTATTTCCTGTGCACCGCCGAAAGCATGCCCGTACCCGGCGGCGACTCCCATCGTGACGGGGACATGCAGCGCGACTTCGCGTTCGCCGCGATCGACGAAGCCCAGCTCGGCATCGACCCCGAGCGCGGCCACGTCTTCACCGACCGAATGCTCCGCGCGCGCGGCCGCGAGGAGACGTTGATCCTCGGCTCCGACACGCTGCGGCCGGTCATCCGCGAGCTCCTCCCCGACGCCGAGATCGTCCGCCGCCCGCGCTTCTCGACCCTGCGCTACGCCGGCAGCGTCAAGCTGTCGCGCCTGCCGCCGCGCTCGGCCGTGGTCGCCTTCTCGGCCGAGCAGGTTTACGCCCTTGCCGAGATGCTGAGGCGCTTTCGCGGCGGCGCCGCGGTCGTGATGGGCGCGCTGTCCCCGGCCACGCGCAACGCCCAGGTGGCGATGTTCCAGCGCGGCGAGGTCGATTACCTCGTCGCCACCGACGCCATCGGCATGGGCCTGAACATGGACGTGAGCCACGTCGCCTTTGCCGGATTGGAAAAATTCGACGGGCGGCGCGACCGCCGCCTGACGATTTCCGAAATGGCGCAGATCGGGGGCCGCGCCGGGCGCCACCAGAAAGACGGCAGCTTTGGCACGCTGGGGCTCGGCACGGGCGAGAGCGCGGCCTTCACCGACGAAGAGGTGGAAGCGATCGAAGAGCATCGCTTCCGCCCGCTCGACTTCACCTACTGGCGCAACGCCAACCTCGACTTCACCGACGTTCGCGGACTGATCGCCAGTCTCGAAATGAAGAGCGACGACCCGCTGCTCCGGCCCGCGCCCCAGGCGATCGACCTCGCCGTGCTCAAGCACATCGCGGAGGATCCGGCGATCGTGGCGAAGAGAGGCAATGCGGCGCGGCGGTTGTGGGCGGTGTGCGGCCTCCCCGATTTCCGCAAGGTCGGCGCGATGCACCATGCGCGGATGGTCCGCCGCCTCTACAGCTATATTGGCGAAGGCGGCCACATCCCCCACGAATGGTTCGCGGCCGAAGTCGCGCGGCTCGACAGTGTCAGCGGCGACATCGAGGCGCTTGCCGACCGTCTCGCCGGCATCCGCAGCTGGGCTTACATCGCCCACCGCGCCGACTGGCTGAACGAGCCGGTGAAATGGGCGGAGCGCACCCGCGAGGTCGAGGGCCGGCTGTCGGACGCCTTGCATGAGCGGTTGACTCAGCGCTTCGTCGATCGCCGCACTGCGGTCCTCGTCCGCGACATCGGCGCGCGCGGTTCCGACGCCCTTCCAGTCACGGTGGCCGCCGACGGCGAGGTCAGCGTCGGGCCGGAGCCGATTGGCCATTTGACCGGCTTCGACTTCCGCGTCGACCCGTCGGCGCGGTTCGCGGACAAAAGGCTGCTCCTGGCGGCGGCGGAGCGAAGGCTCGGCGAGGAGCTGGATCGCCGGGCGAGCGCCCTGGTTGATGCCGGCGACGAGGCTTTTGCGCTGGCGCTCGACGAAAATGGCGGGCTGGCGGTGGCATGGGAAGAACAGCTCCTGGCCCGCCTAGCTCCCGGCCGGTCGCTGATCGAGCCGGCGTTGCGGACCGCGCGCGCGCTCGATCGCCTGTCGGCCCACAGCCGCGCGGCGCTCCGCGCGCGCCTCGAACGCTGGCTCGAGGCGCAGGTCGCGCATCATCTGCGCTCGCTGGTCAGGCTTGCCGCTGCAGCGACCGACCCGGCCAGCTCGCCGGGCGTGCGCGCCCTGGCCGCAATGCTCACGGACGCGGCCGGGGCGCTCCAGCGCAAGGCGGTGCTGGGCCCGATCTCTCACCTCGAGCATGCCGACCGCCAGGCGCTTCACCGGCTGCGCGTCCGGCTCGGCCCGCTCGACGTCTATCTCGAGCCCTTGCTCAAGCCGACGGCGCAATATTGGCGCGCCGCCCTGCTCGCGGCGCGCAACGGCACGCCGATGCCGGCCCTCCCGCCCGCGGGCGCCGCGACGCTCCGTCCCGACTCCGACCCGCGCGGAGCAATGCTCGCCTATCGCCGCCTTGGACGCGACTGGTTGCGGCTCGATCTCGCCGACCGCCTCGCCTCGCATGCACGCCACGTCCGCTCCTCAGGCGGAGACAATCCCGTCGACGAGGCCCTCGCGACCTCGCTCGGCCTCGGCGATGAGGCGGTCGCCAGGCTGATGGACGAAGTTGGCTTCGCTCGGGCCGGCGACGCCTGGCGGTGGCGTGGCCGGCGCCCTCCGCGCAACGATCGTCGAAGCACCGCCTCCCATGCCTTCGCGGAGCTCGCAAAGCTCAGGACGTGAGGATCGACCGCTTCCTTCATTGCATCCGGCTGGTGAAGAGCCGCACGCTCGCTCAGTCGGTAATCGAGGCGGGCCATGTCCGGGTCGACGGCAGGCGCATCGAGAAGCCGTCCGAAGAGGTCCGGACCGGGAGCATTGTCGCGCTTCCGCTGCATGACGGTGTCCGCATCCTAAAGGTCCTCGAGCTGCCGCAACGCCGCGGGCCGGCGGCCGAAGCGCGCGCCTGCTATCAAGAGCTGGGAATTGACGAGCAAGGCGCGCCCTCTTAGCGATTTCAGGGAAGAGGGAGCCGCCGACCAATGACCTATGTCGTCACCGACGCCTGCATCAAATGCAAATATATGGATTGCGTCGAGGTCTGTCCCGTCGACTGCTTCTACGAGGGCGAGGTGATGCTGGTCATCAACCCCAACGAATGCATCGACTGCGGGGTGTGTGAGCCGGAATGCCCGGCCGAGGCAATCCTCCCGGACACCGAGAGCGGTCTCGAGAGATGGCTCGAGCTCAACACCAGTTTCTCGACCGAATGGCCGAACATCACGCGCAAGAAGGACAGCCCCGCCGACGCCGATGACCACAAGGGCGAAGAGGGCAAATACGAGAAATTCTTTACGCCCGACCCCGGCGAGGGCGACTAAGCGCCCGTTTGGCTCAGCGCTTCATCGTGAAGGTGTAGCTGAGCCCAAGTCCGCCCGACAGCTGGTTGCGCGACCCGAGCTCCCGAACGATCGGGGATTTGGCGGCATCGCCGACCAGCCGCTCGTAGCGGCCGTATCCGAACAAGCCCCAGCGCGGGTCGAACTGGTAGGAGATGCTGCTGGCGGCGGCGACACCGTGGATGCCCCCGCCTGGCCGATAGGCGGGCAGGCCCGACGCCAAAGCGGCGGCCGGACCGACGCCGAAAAAGGCTCGCTGGTAGCGGCTATCGGAGAACAGGACGCGCGGTCCGATGGAGAAGACGTAGCGGTCGCCGTCGCGCCAGATTTGATCCGCGCCGATGGTGCCGACGATCCCCTTGTGGCCGCCAAGACCCTTCAGAGTCTCGGCCCGAAGATAGAGCGAATCGGTCAGCTGGTAGCTGGCGAACGCGCCGGCCTCGATCGTCGTTTTGACTTTCCCGACCGGCACGTCGAGGTCCGAATTCTTGCGGCCGCTCTCGATGTTCGCAGCCGGGCCAACGGAGAACCCCCCGGAGGAAATCAACGGGATTCCGAAGCTGTAGTCGGGTGCGCTGAATTTGAACGGATCGGTGCCGCGCGCGACGTTAAGTCTCCACAACGGCGCCACTTCGGTCGTATCGGCACCAATGAAGTCGGGGCGCACTTGTGCGCCGAGCCCGACACGCACGCGAAGGTCTTCGCCGTCCTGGGCGAAGGCCGCGCTCCAGGCCGGCAACAGCGCCGCCCCCGCAATCAGGAAATGCTTCATCACTGCCCCCCGTAACCGTCGGCATGGAAGTTGGCTCCACATCCGTATCGGAAACCGGCACTGAAAGCGATTGGACTAGAGGACGCAGCCGCCGCGCGCGGCCTTGGCATAGGTCACAAGCTCTGGAAGCGCCGCTTTTCCGGACTTGAGATAGCGGTCGATCACCGCCGCGCAGCACGGTTCGCGTCGCACCCAATGGCCAAGGCCGTGCAAGGCCGCTTCCTGGCAGGCGACGAAGCCGCTGTTGAGGATCCGTTCGAGGCACACGAGCTCCGCATCATCGACCAGATCCCGCTCGGGATCGTCCGGATTGGTGAAGCCCGAGAAATGGTCCCACCACATGTAAGCGACGGTGTTCAGCGGCGGCGGCATCTCGGTTGCGAGATGGCCCAGCCTCGGCTCGCAGCGGGGGCCCAGCATCTCCTCGAAGAAATCGGCGATCGCGCCCCACGCCGCCGCTCGCTCGCTCGCCGGCGTCACCGGATCGCGCATCCACGGCTGGTCGCCGACCGCCATCGTGTTGACGAGACCCGTCAGCCCCTGGGCGATCTGCGCATCGCTGAACCACTCCAACACCTGGGGGCCGTTGGCGAACAGCCGCGTCAGATAGGCGACCCCGGTCGGCGGCTCCGGCTCCCACCAGTCGCCGTCATGATCGAAATACCAGGGATTGCCGTGGGCGCGGATCGCGTGACCGAACTGGAACTCGACGAACTGCTCGAAGGTGAGGTCGCGAAGCGCGGGCATCAGCGCCGCTTTAGCAGCTTCTCGACAATGAGGTCGGCCGCCTCGTCGGCGCTGAGCGCCGTCGTGTCGATGTGGATCTCCGCATCCTCGGGCGGCTCATACGGGCTGTCGATGCCGGTGAAGTTCTTGAGCTCGCCCGCGCGCGCCTTGGCGTACAGGCCCTTGACGTCGCGCTTCTCGGCCTCGGCCAGCGGCGTGTCGACGAACACCTCGATGAACTCGCCCTCGGGCAGCATGCGGCGAACCATGTGCCGCTCGGCGCGGAACGGCGAGATGAACGCGGTCATGACAATCAGGCCCGCGTCGGCCATCAGCCGCGCCACTTCGCCGACGCGGCGGATGTTCTCGATGCGGTCGGCCTCGGTGAAGCCGAGGTCGCGGTTGAGGCCGTGGCGGATATTGTCGCCGTCGAGCAGGAAGGTGTGGCGGCCGCGCGCCGCCAGCTTCTTCTCAACGAGGTTGGCGATGGTCGACTTGCCCGCGCCCGACAGTCCGGTGAACCACAGCACCGCCGGCTTCTGGCCCTTGATCGTGGCGTGCGTCTCGCGGCTGACGTCGAGATGCTGGCGATGGACGTTGAGCGACCGCCGCAGCGCGAAGTGGAGCATTCCGCACGCCACCGTCGCGTTGGTCATCTTGTCGATCAGGATGAAGCCGCCGAGCTCCTTGTTCGGGCTCGACCCCTCGACCGCGTAGGGCTCGAAGACGATCTCGCGATCGGTGGCGATCTCGACGACGCCGATCGCGTTCAGCCCGAGGGTCTGCGCGGCCAGATGCTCGAGCGTGTTGACGTTGATCTCATATTTGGGCTGGTGGACGATCGCGGTGACGCTCTGCGTCCCGATTTTCATCCAATGCCCGCGCCCGGGCAGCAGCTCCTCGTCGGCCATCCAGACGATGGTCGCTTCAAACTGGTCGGCCGCTTCGGGCGGGTCGCCTGCGGCGGCGATCACGTCGCCGCGCGAGCAATCCACCTCGTCGGCGAAGGTCAGGGTGATCGACTGGCCGGCGACCGCCTCGTCGAGCTCGTCGCCGTTCGCGACGATCTTGTCGATCCGCGTGACCCGCCCGGAGGGAAGCACCCGCACCTCTGCGCCCGGGCCCACCGTTCCGGAGGCGATCTGCCCGGAGAACCCGCGGAAATTCTGGTTGGGACGGTTAACCCACTGCACCGGCATGCGCAGCGCCTTCTGCGCGTCGGCCGAGGCGTCGAGCGGCACCATGTCGAGATGTTCGAGCAGGCTCGGACCCGCGTACCACGCCATCGCATCGCTGCGGGTCATGACATTGTCGCCGTTGAGGCCGGAAACGGGGATTGCGGCCCAGTCGGAGATGCCGATCTGCTCCGCGAAGGTTCGATAGTCGGCCGCAATCGCGTCGAACGCGGCCTGGTCGTAATCGACCAGGTCCATCTTGTTCACCGCCAGCACGAAGCGGCGGATGCCGACCAGCTGCGCGAGATAGGAATGGCGCCGCGTCTGGGTCAGCACGCCCTTGCGCGCATCGACCAGCAGCACGGCGAGGTCGGCGGTCGATGCGCCGGTCACCATGTTGCGCGTATATTGCTCGTGACCCGGCGTATCGGCGACGATGAACTTGCGCCTCGCGCTCGAAAAGAAGCGGTAGGCGACGTCGATCGTAATGCCCTGTTCGCGCTCCGCCGACAGGCCGTCGACGAGGAGCGCGAAGTCGATTCGCTCGCCCTGGGTCCCGTGGCGCTTGCTGTCGCTTTCGAGCGCGGCCAGCTGGTCGTCGAAAATCTGCTTCGATTCGTACAGCAGCCGCCCGATCAGCGTCGACTTGCCGTCGTCGACGCTGCCGCAGGTGATGAAGCGCAGCAGCTCCTTGGCTTCCTGCTCGGCGAGCCAGGCGCGCACGTCGGTGCGGATCAGGTCGGTGTCGGATTCAAGCGGGCGGGACATCTAGAAATAGCCCTCCTGCTTTTTCTTCTCCATCGACGCGCTGCCGGCGTCGCGGTCGATCGCCCGCCCCTGCCGCTCCGACGTGGTCGTCAGCAGCATCTCGGCCACGATTTCCTCGACCGTATCGGCATCGCTCTCGACGGCTCCTGACAAGGGGTAGCAGCCGAGCGTGCGGAAGCGGACCTTGCGCATCACCGCCGTTTCGCCGTTCATCGGCAAGCGCTCGTCATCGACCATGATGATCAGCCCGTCGCGCTCGACCGTCGGCCGCTCGGCCGCGAAATAGAGCGGCACGATCTCGATCGTCTCGCGCAGGATATATTGCCAGACGTCGAGCTCGGTCCAGTTCGACAGCGGGAAGACGCGGATGCTCTCGCCCTTCGCCTTCCTGACATTGTACAACGACCACAGCTCGGGCCGCTGGCGCTTGGGGTCCCAGCGATGGTTGCGGTCGCGGAAGCTGAATACGCGCTCCTTCGCCCGGCTCTTCTCCTCGTCGCGGCGGGCGCCCCCGAAGGCGGCGTCGAAGCCGTAGGTGTCGAGCGCCTGCTTCAATCCTTCCGTCTTCCACATGTCGGTGTGGACGGGACCATGGTCGAACGGGTTGATGCCCTTCGATTCGGCTTCGGGATTCTTGTACACGATGAGCTTGATCGCCGGGTCCGCCGCGACCTTGTCGCGCAGCGCATACATCGCCTTGAACTTCCACGTCGTGTCGACGTGAAGCAGCGGGAACGGCAGCGGGCTCGGCGCGAACGCCTTCTTTGCAAGGTGCAGCATCACCGCCGAATCCTTGCCGATCGAATAGAGCATGACCGGGCGGTCGGCCTCCGCGACCGTCTCGCGCAGGATGTGGATGCTCTCGGCCTCGAGCCGGTCGAGATGCGTCAGTGAACGCATGGCTTGTCTTGAGGTCCCCGCTTCAGCCTGGCTGCCGCGCACGTCGACATGCGCGAGGCGCTTGTTCGATCAGGCGTTTTCCTTGACCTTGGTCTTCGGCTTGGACTTGCCCTTCGCCGGCTTTGCCGCGGCCTTGCCCTCGATCGCATCGACCAGCGGCTGCAGGTCGCCGCCATATTTCATCCAGCGCTTGACCGACGTCTTGTAGATCGGCCTGCGGACCTGAGCCACGCTCGCCGTCTTCACCGGACGATCGGACTTGTGGAAGTCGACGCACTTGGGATCCCACGGCAGGCCGAGGAACTCGATCAGGCGCTTGGCCTCTTTTTCGGTGTCGGCGACGACATCCTCATAGACCACGGTCGTCATGAACCCTTCCGGCAGGACCTCGCGCCAATGGTCCATGAGCTCGCGGTACTTCGCATAATAGCGGCCGAGCTCGCCAAGATCGTAGCTGTGGGGCATGTCGTCCTTGAACAGCTTAGTGAAGCCGGACAGGCAGGTGTCGACCGGGTCGCGCTGCGTGTTGATGACCTTGGCGTTCGGGAACAGCAGGTTGATCAGCCCGAGGAAGAAATAGTTGGTCAGCAGCTTGTCGGTGATCTTCTTCGCGTCGCCAGCGCCCTTATCCAGCGCTTGCTGATAGTTCTTGGCGACAATGTCGAGCTGGGGCCCCGTGATCTTCGCCGCCATCTCGGGAAATTTGGGAAGCGACGGGAAGCGGTCCCTGAGCAGGCCCAGCGCGCGGCTGAGGTGCTTCACTTCGCCCGCGCCGTAGATGTCGGGGTGGCTCGACAGGATCTGCTCGACCAGCGTCGAGCCCGAGCGCGGCATGCCGACGATGAACACCGGACGGTCATCGTCGAGGCCGGCATATTTCCGGTTCTCGAACGCTTCCTTGGGGAAGGCGGCGCGGATGGTGTCGAAGAAGCCGTGCGTGTCGCTCTCCTTATACTCGAGCTGGGCCCGCTTCATTTTCCCGCCCTGGATGTAGTGCGACAGCGCCCGCTCGTGCTGGCCGCGGTCGTCGAGCGCTTTGGCGTAAGCGAAGTGAAGCGGCAGGAACACCTCGGCATTGCGGCTCTTCGCCGACTCGAAGATGGCGTCCATGCGGTCGAACAGCTCCGCCCCGACGCCTTCGGAGAAGTCGACGAGGTCGTTCAAATTGGCGTAGGCGCCGTACATCGAATCGTTCTTCTTGAGCGCCTTGAGGATGTGCTCGCGGGCTTCGTCGAGGCGGCCGACGGACTTTAGGGCGACGCCATAGAAGTTCAGCGCCTCGGGACTGTCGGGCTTGCTCTTGAGCGCGCTCTCGAGAACCTCCAGCGCCTCGTCATAACGGTCGGTCTCGTGAAGGAGCTGGCCGAGGATGGTCAGTGCTTCCGCGTTTTCGGGCTCCTCCTTCAGCGCCATCCGGATCGCTTGCTCGGCGGCCTGATGGGCGTTCCGGCGCATCTGGACCCGCGCCGTGATCACCAGCGTCTGGACGTTCTTCGGCGCGAACTTCAGCGCGTCGCCGAGAATGCGGAGCGCGTCGGTGTCCTTCTTCTGCGCGAACAGCAGGTTCGCCATGTTGTTGTGCGCTTCGATGTAGCGCGGGTTTTGCTGGATTGCCTTGCGCAGCGCGTGCTCGGCTTCTTCGAGCTTGCGGTCCTGCTGGAGCAGCGTGCCGAGGTTGTTATAGGCTTCGGGATAGACGGCGCGGTAAGTCAGCGCGTCCTGGTAGGCGTTGAGCGCGCCGTCGACGTCGCCCATCGTGCGCAGGGCATTGCCGAGATTGTTGAGCGCTTCGGGCATGTCGGGGCGAATCTCGAGCGCCCGGCGGTAGAAGCCCACCGCGTCCTTGAAGCGCCGAAGCTCGTAGTTGATGATGCCGAGGTTATTGAGCGCCTGGGAGTTTTTGGGATCGAGCTCGACGGCGCGCTCGAGGACCGTCTGCGCTTCCTTCACTTCGCCTGACTGGCGCAGGATTTCGCCCAGATTGGCGTAATAGCTTGCCGCCTGGCCGTTGATCTTGATCGCGCGCTTCAGCGTCTCGACGGCTTCGCTGGTCTTGCCCAGGGCGGCCAGCGAAACGCCGAGAATATTGTGCGCGTCGGCGTTGCCGGGACGGGACGCGATGATCTGCCGGCAGACCTTCTCGGCCTGCGCGAACTGACGGCGCGTATAGAGCTTGCCCGCCATCTCGACCGCCTTGGCGGGGGAGACGTTGACTCGCCCGTGCTGAGCCTTGGCGATCGCCTCCTCGACGTTGGCGGTTGCCGGCGGGCGGGTGGCGCCCTGCGGCCCTGCGCCTGCTGGCGGGGCATTCTTGCGCGGGGCGATGCCCGGCGGGGTCGCGCGCTTGGGCGCGGCGGTGGTCTTGGTTTTTGCCATGCTCGTTCTTTTACCCGGAAGTCTCGGCGATTAAAGGGCTTAGCCCCAGAAAATTCGATTGGCACAAAAGGAAAGAAGAGGGAATTGCTTCCCTCTTCTCCCTGTTTCGCATTTTGCCCCCGGAAACGCGCCGGCGAGCCGGTTGCTTTTCCTTGGACCGGTTCCTCCCCCGCGAAAGCCGGAGCTTCGCGGGGATGGAGCCTTACATCCCGCGTTCGGGCGCCGGTGGCGGCGGCGGCGGGGGTGGCGGCGGTGCCGGGCAGGTGTCGGTCGCCAGGATCACCGAGCCGTCGGGGCAGGTTTGGGTTGCCGGCGGCGGCGGAGG
>NZ_JIAU01000009.1 GCF_000620665.1 Sphingomonas sp. URHD0057
ACCACATCGCCATCGACCGTGATCACCCGGCTCGCATCCGCATCGAGCGCGCTGAACGTCAGCGACCCGTCGTTGGTCAGAAGGTCGGCGCCATTCGCCCCGCTGTCGTTGCTCAGCGCCAGGCTCGCCGGGCTGATCGTCGTGTCGATCTCGATCGAAAGCGGTCCGGAAACCGCACTGACATTGCCGGCAGCATCGGTCGCGCTCGCCGTGAAATTGTAACTACCGTCGACCAAGTCCCCGCTGGTGAAGGCGAACACGCCCGGAGTGGAAGTCTCCACGGCGAACCCGACCGACACGCCACCCCGGAACACCTCCACCGTGGCGCCGTGCTCGGCGCTGATCGTCAGGCTCGGGCTCTTGTCGTTGGTGAGGTTGTCGGGCGTGACTCCGCTGTCGTCGGCGTAGCCGGTGATCAGTGGCGCATCAGGTTCCTTAGTGTCGATCGCGACCGAGTCGGTCGCGCCCGTCGCGCCCACGTTGAGGGCGAGATCGGTGTAGCTGCCGGTGACCGTCACCGAGCCATTGCCCTCAAAGCCGTCGGCGGCCGTGAACGTCCCCGTCCAGGTCACTCCGCCGTCGTTCGAGCTGAGTCCGCTCAAGGTCCCGCCAACCACCGTCACATCGGCGTTCGAGAATCCCGTCACCGCCTCACTGAACGTGATCGTCACTTCAGAGCTGGGGTCCGCGTCCGCCAGATTGGTATCCGCAATATCTACGCTCGCCGTCGGGTTCTTGGTGTCGATCGCGACCGAGTCCGTCGCACCCGTCACGCCCACGTTGAGCGCGAGATCGGTGTAGGCGCCGGTGACCGTCACCGAGCCCGAGACCTCGACCCCGTCGGTCGCCGTGAACGTCCCGGTCCAGGTCACCCCGCCGTCGCTCGAGCTGAGCGCGCCCAAGGTCCCGCCAACTACTGTCACATCGGCGTTCGAGAACCCCGTCACCGCCTCACTGAACGTGATCGTCACTTCAGAGCTGGGATCCGCGTCCGCCAGATTGGCATCCGTAATCGCCACGCTCGCCGTCGGGTTCTTGGTGTCGATGACAACGCTATCGCTGCCGCTGCCGCCAGCATTGCCCGCGGCGTCATTGTAGCCGCCCGCATTGACCGTAACCGAGCCGGTCGTCTCAACCCCGTTCGTGGCGGTGAACGTCCCCGTCCACGTGATCCCGCCGTCGCTAGAACTCAGCGCCGAGAGAGTCCCGCCCAGAACGGTCACGTCGGCATTGCTGAAGTTCTGAACGGCTTCGCTGAATGTGATCGTCACGACCGAGCTGTTGTCGCTGTCGGACAAATTCGCATCGACGATATTCACGGTTGACGTTGGGTTCTTGGTGTCGATTGCGACGCTGTCTGAAGCACCTGTCGCGCCGACGTTAAAAGCTGCATCCGTGTACGTACCGGTTACCTTCACGGACCCAGTGGTCTCGACCCCGTCCGTCGCGGTGAACATCCCGGTCCAGGTCACTCCGCCATCGCTGCTGGTCAGCGTGCCAAGTGTGCCCCCGACGACCGTAACGTCGGAGTTGTCGAACCCCGTAACAGCTTCACTGAACGTGATCGTGACGACCGAGCTGTTGTCGCCGTCGCTCAACGATGCGTCGACGATGTTCACCGCCGCGGTCGGGCGGACGATGTCCGAGTAACCGAACTCATTCTTGATCTGGAGGGTCTCGACCTGGGTAATCTGCAGGTTGAGCGTCTTGAAGGTATAGGTGGCGGTGCCCGCCTGGCCAGTGTTCGAGTTCAGCTGAGCGGCAACCCAGGCTTGGGCATATGCGATCTCGGCCATGATTGCCGGATCTGCGAGCTGATCGGCGTTCAGCCAGATCTGAACGACGTCCTTGTCGACCACGCTGTTGGTCTTCGAGCTAGCCGAACCCACGGCACCGGACCCGCCGTCGTAATTGTCGTAGCCGCTAAAACCGGACGTGCCGGCGTTTTGGTACGATCCGCCGGACACCGAAAAGGACGTTGAAGTCGAGGTTGCCGTGGCACCTACCCGCCACTGGTTCTCCCACGCCTTATAGATCAGTGTGTCGGCGCCAGAGCCGCCCAGGAGTTTGTCGATTCCGGACCCGCCATCCAGTACATCGTTGCCCGAGCCGCCGTTGAGCGTGTCGCTGCCGGCTCCTCCGCTTAGGAAGTCGTCGCCCGAACCGCCGACCAAATTATCGTTGCCACTGCCGCCATTAAGCGTCGTCGTACCACTCGCGCCCATGTCACATGCCCCCAACCGCCCTGACCCGCTCCCCGCGAGTCGTTAAAGAACCGTTTACCCTAACCAAAGTTAAGGTGGTCTGCCAAGGGTTTAGTAAAAGCCGCTGTCCCAAAGCGGGACAGCGGCTCAGAAGGGGACTGGACTTTTAGCTACGCCGACTCAGCGTCGGCCGAGTCCGCCAGCGCGACCAGCGTTGGGAAAGTGAAATCGGGACGGACCTCGGCTTTCGGCCTCAGGGTCGCGCCCCGGCCCTGCTGTCCGGCGCGGCGGTCGATCCATGCGGTGGCCAGGCCCATCGCCTTGGCCGGGACATGATCGTGGTAGAGGCTCTGGGCGACATGCAGCAGCTTGCCGCGCGGCACGCCCATCGCCTCGACGGCCTCGACCAGCGCTTCGAAGTTCCGGGGGTCGGGCTTGTACGAACCGAGGTCCTGCGCGGTGATGATGCGGTCGAACTCGATCCCCAGCCGCCGGTTGCTCTCGGCGAAACTCGCGCGGTCGACGTTCGACAGGATGACGAGCTGGTAGCGCGCCTTGAGCTGCCGCAGCGCGCCGGGGCTGTCGGGAAACGCCGGCCAGTCCCGGACCGATTGGCCGAAGCGCCGGCGTTCCTCAGGATCGTCGGCAACACCCCAGCGGGACGCGAGTGCGACCCAGGCCCGCGACAGGATCTCGGGATAAGGTTCGGCGGGATGCGCGGCTTCCGCGTCGCCCTCGGCCTCGGCATAGGCCTCGAGCGCGACCTGCGCGGTCGGCCGCGCCGACGCGCGGGCTAGCAGCGGCTCGAGCGCTTCGAGCAGCCCGGTCTCCCAGTCGATGAGGGTACCGTAGCAATCGAAACTCAAGGCTTCGAACTGTCCCAGCCTGGCTTGGGTCTCGGTCACTCGGCGCTCCACGAAACGGACGCGCGCGGCCTAGCTCACTGCGAGTAGGCGCGTCGATAGGGCTCCGCTCTCGCGCTCGCCGGTCCGCCGTTGGCCAGTTTCGCACCGAGGTCGCGGCTTGGCTGCAACCAGTGCGACAGGTCGCGCCCGACCAGTGCGCCGAGACGCTCGACCTCGCCCGTGAAATGACCGGCGATCTCGCGCTGCAGCGCCATCGGCATCGGATAAATGGGCGCCGACGTGCGGTTCCAGCGCAGCAGCCGGCGGCGCACCGCCATCAGCATTTCGAACGCGCCGTTCCCGGCGCCGTCCCGGGAATGGTGCTTGCGAAAGAACTCGGAGCCGAGGCGCTCCTTGATTGGTCCCGGCGGTTGCTTGAGAACCCGCTGCAGCCAGCGAAACTTGACCGACTGCCCCTCGCGGCTCGGTGAAAAGTCGACCGCGGGCTGGGGCTCGAGCCCGGCGAAGTCCATCAGTCGGCCATACTGCTCGGCCGGATTGGCAGCTAAATCGTCGAACACGAGCACCAGGCATCGCTCTCGCCCGACAGCTTTGAACAGTCGCTCGACATAGGTGCCGAAACGCGCCGCCTCGTCATAACGGAGGAGGCGCGCGTCCTGGCATGCGCGGGGCACTTTGCGTCCCTCCGCCCGGTCGGCCACCGCGGCCCATGCATTGGCGAAATCCGGGATTGTCTCCTGCCCTACATAGATCAGCCGGCGATGGAGCGAGGGGAGCATGGTGAGCGGATCGCGGACCGACACCACGAACCGGCTGTCGGGCCACAGGCGCAGGATAGGCTCGAGCCGCTCGGGCGAATAGAGGTAGGAGACCGAACCATCGACGCCGATCGAGCGATGCCCGTCGGCGCTGAAGAAGCGCCGCAAATAATCGCGCTCGACGCGCCGTTCCAGCTCCCGGTCCGGCAACCTCCTGAGGTCGTGCTGGGTGAAAAAGTGCGGTTCCTTGAGCGCCGGGAAGCGCACCGCCGGGTGGTCCTTGAGGAAGCGCGACAGGGTCGTGGTGCCGCACCGCGGGGCACCGGCGATGAACAGGAATCGCTCGAATCCGGCGGAGCTCGCCATCGGAAGCTTCAGGTCGTGCACTGCCATGTTCATGACCGAATATTACATTCCATTCATATTGGAAGCATCGCGGGAAAACCCGCGGCCAGCGGTTCCGATCCAACGGCTGAAAGGACGCCTAGGCACGCGCCAGGCTTAAAGCCCGTTAATCATCGGAGGATGGGGCTGGCGGAGCTGAGGGGAACCGAACCCCTGGCCTCTGCAGTGCGAACGTGTGCGACACACAAGGGTGGCGCATGATCAACTCAGTAGCGCGCGCCCAGCGACAGGCCGACGGTGCGCGGCATGATCACCGCTGCCGCTACATCGCCGTTCGTAGCCCCAAAGAAGCCGAGGTTCACAATACCCTTCGCGCCGGTGAGATTGCGCACAAATGCGTTGACCCGAAATTTGCCGACATCGACGCCGGCGTGGGCGTCGATCTGGCTGAATGAATCGAGCCGTCGTTGACCGGGAGGGGCGGGTGGCGGCGTAAAGTCGGAGGAGCGCCCGCCGGTATAATGCCAGCTGATCCCGGCCCGGCCAGTCAACGAACCGCTCAGCGGATGCTGATATTCGGCGCCGATCGTGCCCTGCCATTTCGGATTGTAGGGCAGCGGATCGCCCTTGAAGCCGCCAGCGAGCGGAGCGTCATCCGTGAGATAGGCGTCGACATAGGACCCGTTGGCATAAAGGGACAGGAAACGACTGGGGTTCGCACCGGCGGTGAACTCGATGCCCTTGCTGCGCGCGCCGTCGCCGTTCGCGTTCACGCCGATGCCTGCGATCTGGACAAGCAATTGGACGTCCTTCCAGTCGATCTGGAAGGCGGTCACCTCCAGCGACAGGAGATGGTCGGCGGTCTGGGTTTTCACCCCCACCTCGTAATTGGTCGTCGAGTCGGGGCCGAATTCGCGCGGAACCGCGTCAGGGGCTAACGGCGACACGGCATTCGGCCCGCCGGGCCGGTAACCCTTGGCGACCCGAGCATAGATCGTCGTGTTCCGGTTGGGCTTGAATTGCGGCGCAACCGAATAAGTGAAAGCACTGTCGGACGATTTGCCACCGAAGCTGATTGGGGGGCCCACAATGAAACCGCTCGTGTTCTGCTCCGAGCTTTGGCGATTGTGGCTGTAGCGGCCGCCGGCAGTCAGATCGAACCTCGGCGCAATATGCCAGGTCGCATTGGCGAATCCGGCGAGCTCACGATAACGCGACGGCAAGGCGGCAATGAGCAGCCCGTCGAGCGACGCGATGCGGTCGCCGCTGAGCGCGTCGATACCGAACAAATTCTGCGCGAGACGGTTGCTCTCATGCGTGTAGAAGCCGCCAAGCGTCCATTCGATCATTCTTCTATCCGTCGAGGCGAGCCGGACTTCCTCGGTGAACCGCCGCTGCCTCATTCCCTGGTCGAGTCCGGCGCCGAGCGGGACTCCCAATATCTGGGTGAGAAGCGCGCCATAGACGCCACTGGCATCCACCACTCCGGCCTGCTTCAGCGTTCCGTAGCTGGTGGCGGAGACCAGCGCGACGGGTCCGAAGTCATAGTCGATGGTCGCGTTGTATAGCCGATAGTCGATGTCGTTAGGCTCGTCGATCACGCGCTGGTGCGTGTATTTGCCGAGCGTCGGCTCGAGCGTGACCGGATCGAGGTCGACGATGTTCGTGCCGTTGCTGCGAATGTTCTGCATCAGTGCCGATGCGCGAATGCGAAGCGCCGGACTGGGCCGGGCCATGATTGACAGCCGTCCGCCGTAGGTCTTGCCGTCGTTGACGTCGGACCCATGCGCCGGGTCGTCGATATAGCCTGGATCGCTGCGATAGAAGCCGGTGGCGCGCATGGCGGCGTCGGTCCCAAACGGGATGTTCGCGGCGAGCCGGCCGTCATAGCCGATATCGCCGTGCGCCACGCTTTCGACGCCGATCTCGCCAGCGGCGGCGAACTCCCTCGGATTCGGAGTGACGGTCACGAACTTGACGAGACCGCCGAGCGAGTTGGCGCCATACAGCGTCCCCTGGGGGCCGCGCAGCACTTCGACGCGGTCAAGGTCGAACGGATCCAGGTCCGGCGCCAGCACTCCGCCGTTGGCCAAGGCGGTCGCCGATCCGAATGGCGCTTCGTCGATATACGTCGCGACCGTCGCACCGACGCCGCCCGTATTGATGCCACGGAGCACGATCCGGGACGAACCAGACTGGCTTTCGACGACGTTCGCGCTAGGGATTCGGGTCAGATAGTCCGACAATCGTTGAGCGTGCTGGTTCTCCAGCGTCTCGCTGGAGATCACCGACACGGATTGTGGCACGTCGAGCAGGCGTTGGCTGCGCTTCTGCGCGGTAATGATGATGTCGGGCTGGACCGCATCTTCGTTTGCAGCGGCCGGCGATTTCTCCGCGGATGTGGCTGCCGGCGCAACCGGCGGCTCGGCCGTCTGCGCAAACGCCGGAGCGCTGATCGCACTCAAGCAACAACTCGCTAACGACGCGGCGCCGCGGTATGTCATCGGTATGGCCCTCCTCGCCCAACGGTGACATCATGGCATTTGTTTCAAGAATGGCAACTGGTTTCTAATTTGGCGAAAGCCCGTCCTAACTCCGAGTTCGGCGCCGCCCCGGCGGCGGACCCTCCCTCGTCCAAGGGGCTGATGTCCGCGCCCAGCAGGGCACTGCGCAGCGCTCGCCTTGCGCAAGGTCTCAGCTTGCGCGCGCTCTCGGCCCGCGTCGGGATGCCTTATTCGACGCTGTCGAAGCTCGAAAACGGCAAGATGGCGCTCACCTATGACAAGCTCATCCGGCTCGCGCAGGCGCTCAACGTCGACATCAAGGACCTCGTGTCCGAAGGCGAGCAAGCGGCTACGCCGGCGGCGATCGGGCGCCGGAGCGTGACCCGTGCGGGTGAGGAACTCGACGCCGAATCCGAGCGCCACATTCATCATTATCCCGCCGCCGACCTCCTCGGGAAAATGATGATTCCGATCATCATCGACATTCAGGCGCGCAGCGTCGAGGAACTCGGCGGCCTCGTGCGGCACGCTGGCGAAGAATATCTCTATGTCCTGCGCGGCATGATGGAACTTCATTCGGATCTCTACGAGCCGCTTCGGCTCGGTCCTGGCGATTCCGTGTATTTCGACAGCGGAATGGCTCATGGCTACGTGCGCGTCAGTCCCGACTCGTGCACCGTTCTGACGGTGTGCGCAGGCGCCGGCATGCAGCAGCTCGCCGGCGCCGCCGGCAAGAGCTGGCGCTTTTCGACCGAAGGCGTCCAGCGCTCCAAATAATGTTTCGATATTTGAAACATAGTCTGTCTCTGCTATGCCAACGGAATGACATCGATCACCCACAGGCGAACGCTCGGCGTACAGCGAGCGGCGGCGCGAATGACGGAACCCTTTCGGATTTCCGGTTACGTTTTCGAGGCGATGCCTGCGGTGATCGCGGCCATAAGCGACGGACGGCACATCGGCCGCGGAGAGGCCGCGGGCGTCTATTATCTCGGTGACGATCAAGATCGCATGGTTTCGACGATCGAAGAGATGCAGCCGTATATCGAAGGCGGTCTCTCAAGGCTGGAATTGCAGCAGGCATTACCCCCGTGCGGCGCGCGCAACGCGCTCGATTGCGCTTTGTGGGAGCTTGAATCGAAGCTCGCCCGCATGCCCGTTTGGACGCTGGCGGGCGTTCCCGAGCCGAGGCCGTTGACATCGACCTTCACGCTGCCAGCAGACGATCCGCAAACATTGGCTGAAAAGATCCCGCGCCTGTCCTTCGCCAAGGCGATCAAACTGAAGCTCGAAGGCGACATTGCGATCGATCGAGAACGGATCGCAGTCGTCAGGAAGGCGAGGCCGGACGCATGGCTCGCGGTCGATGCCAATCAGGGGTTCGCGGCGAGCGATCTGGACGACCTTGCCCAAATCGCGAGCGAGTTCTCGGTCGCGCTCATTGAGCAGCCGGTCAGGCGGGGCGAGGAATCCGCTTTGGAGGGCTGGCGCCCGGGCGTCCCCGTCGCCGCCGATGAAAGCATCGTTGATCTCAATGAGTTTTACGAGCGAGCCGCCTATTTCGATGTCGTCAACATCAAGCTCGACAAGTGCGGCGGCCTGACCGAGGGCCTGAAGATGGCGGACGCTGCGCGATCCGCGGGGAAACAGATCATGGTCGGGAACATGGGCGGATCGACGCTCGCGATGGCGCCCGCCTTCGTCCTTGGCCAGCTCTGCCAGGTGGTGGATCTCGACGGACCGATCGCGCTTGCGGATGATCCGCTCGCGAGCGAGATCTACCGCGATGGCGAGATTTTCGTCAGCGAGGCAATCTGGGGCGGGTAGGCTAAGTGCCTGGTTTCACATAAGCTTAGGCTGGTGGAGCTGAGGGGAATCGAACCCCTGACCTCTGCAGTGCGATTGCAGCGCTCTCCCATCTGAGCTACAGCCCCGCGCCAGCCATTCAGGTAGACCCGACGTCATGTTCGGGCCCTGGGAGGCGGCTCCCTAGCCGCGATTTTCCACCCTTGCAATCGCTCGTCTCGCCAGGCGTTCGCCTTGCCGTTTTGGCGCAGCAGACGGCCTTCCGTGCAGGAACGTCTTCGAGCGCGCGATTGTTTTTCCTTCGGTTTCCAAAGCCGGCATCTGGCCGGCCGGTTCACGTACTGGAGGACGAACGATGGCATATGACCGCTACGATACACGCAACGAACGTGGGCGATGGTCGAACGACCGCACCGGCGAGCGCGGCCGCTTTCGCGATGACAATTACGGCCCCTGCGCCGGCGGGCCGTCCAGAAACGACCAGGACCGCGGCTTCTTCGAGCGGGCGGGCGACGAGATCGCCTCCTGGTTCGGCGACGACGATGCCGAGCGGCGCCGCGACCGCGACCGCCGCTTTGAGGAGCGCGGCTACGGCCCCTCACGTTTCGGCCGCGACGATGACCGCGGCCGCGACTGGGATCGCGGACGCGACGAGGACCGCGGCTTCCTGAGCTCGGGCGGCTACCGCGGGCATGGTGGCGGCGGCGCGCTTCGCGACCGTTCGCGCCAGGGCGACCTCAGCCACGCGCCCGGGTTCGAAGGTGGGTCGCAGCCGATATTCGGTGGTTACACCGCAGCGGAATCGCTCGGCGACCGCAGTCACGATTATCGGCCCATGACCGGCGACTACGGCCGGAACGAGAGCCAGCGCGAGCACGGCGGCTCAGGGCACATGGATCCGCACTATCATTCGTGGCGGCGCCGCCAGATCGACGAACTGGACAGCGACTACGAAGATTATCGCCGCGAGAACCAGTCGCGCTTCGACCAAGACTTCTCCGACTGGCGCACGCGCCGCCAGGCCAAGCGCGGCCTGCTCGTCCAGGTCCGCGAACATATGAAAGTCGTCGGCAATGACGATGAGCATGTCGGCACAGTCGACCGCGCCGCCGGCGACCGGATCATCCTCACCAAATCCGATCCGGAAAGCGGCGGCGCGCACCATTCGCTGAGCTGCGCGGACATCGACCGCGTCGAGGGCGATCGGGTGATCCTCGATTGCTCGGCCGACCAAGCCAAACAGCGCTGGCGCGACGAAAGCCGCAGCCGCGCATTGTTCGAGCGCGAGGACCAGGGCGAGATGGGCCCGCGGACGCTCGATCGCAGCTTCGAGGGCACCTACCGCTGACAAGACGGTAGTTGATCAGCCTCCCGTTCGAAGGGAGGCATTCCAGGCCCGGCCGGGCCGTCCCCTTCCCGGCCGGGCCTTTTTCGTGCGCCGCAAGCGGCCTATGCCAATGCCGGAAGGAGATCTCGCATGGTCCGTGCCTGGCATCTCAAGAGCCGCCCGCATGGCCTTCCCGCCGCCGACGATTTCGAGCTGAAAGACGTTGCGCTTCCCGAGCTCGGCGAGGGCATGGTTCGCGTGCGCAACCGCTGGCTGTCGGTCGACCCCTACATGCGCGGCCGGATGAATGACGCGAAGAGCTATATCGCGCCGTTCCAGCTCGGGGAGCCGATGGATGGCGGCGCGATCGGCGAGGTGCTCGAAAGCAGGGCCGACGGCTTCGCCCCCGGCGACCTCGTCCAGCATATGGCCGGCTGGCGCGATGAGGCCGTGGTGCCCGCGCGCGCGGTGAACAAACTGCCCGATTTCGCAGTCGAACCGCAGCAGTTCCTCGGTGTCCTTGGCGTTCCCGGCGCCACGGCATGGTTCGGCCTGCTCGACGTTGCTGCTGCCAAACCGGGAGAAACGGTATTCGTGTCGGCGGCGGCCGGCGCGGTCGGATCGGCGGTGGTCCAGATCGCCAAGGCCAAGGGGATGACGGTCGTCGGCTCGGCCGGAGCCGCGGACAAGTGCAACTATGTCCGGTCGCTCGGCGCTGATCACGTGCTCGATTATAAGGCCGGCCCGATCCGCAAGTCGCTCGCCGCCGCTGTGCCCGACGGGATCGACGTCTATTTCGACAATGTCGGCGGCGATCATTTCGACGCGGCGCTGGCCCTCGCCCGCAACCACGCTCGGTTCGCAATCTGCGGGATGATCGGGGACTATAACTCGGCTGAACCGCCGAGCTTCCGATTCATGACCCGGATCATCGCCGCGCGGATCCGCATCCGAGGCTTCCTCGTCATCGATTATATGGGCCGGATGGGGGAGTTCTACGCCGGCATGGCCCCGTTGGTCGCGAGCGGCGCGGTCACTTCACGCGACACGGTTTACGACGGGCTGGAGGCCGCGCCCGATGCTTTCCTCGGCCTGTTCAGCGGCGCGAACACGGGGAAAATGCTGGTCCGCCTCTAGAATTTGCAGACGCTCGGATTGCCGCTCTTATAGCCGCGCTGGAGCGCTTCCATGCGTTGCGCCGAGGTGCCGTGCGTAAAGCTGTCGGGCACGACCACACCCTGGCTCTGCTTCTGCAGCGTATCATCGCCGATCGCTTCCGCGGCACGCAAGCCTTCCTCGAAGTCGCCTGGCTCCATCACCGACCGGCCTTGCGAATCCTTCGCGTTCGCGGCCCATACCCCGGCGTAGCAATCGGCTTGCAGCTCGACCTTGACCTGAACGGCATTGCCTTCCGCCTCGCTCCCCCTCGCCTGTAGATTATGCGCCTGTTCCAGCGTGCCTTCGAGGTCCTGGACGTGATGGCCGACCTCGTGCGCGATCACATAGGCCTGCGCGAAGTCGCCGGGCGCCTGGAAGCGCTGCGACAGTTCATTGAAGAATTCGGTGTCGAGATAAATCTTGCCGTCCGTCGGACAATAGAAGGGGCCCATCGCCGACTGGGCCTGGCCGCAACCGGAAGGATATCCTTGGGAGTAAGCGACCAGAGTCGTCGGCTGATATTTGCCGCCGAGCAGCTTGCTCCACGTGTCCTCGGTCGAGGCAAGCACCTGTCGGACAAAATGCGCGGTGTTCGGATCGAGCGTGCTCTTGCCTGCCGGCGCGCTCTGCTGCGTGCCCGGGACCAGGCTTCCGCCACCCCCTCCGCCGAGGCCGCCGAGCGAGCTTAGCAGGAAGTAACCGATGACCAGCACGACCACGCCGCCGATCCCGAAACGGCTGGCGACCATCGGCAGCAGGCACCCCAGCGCATTGCCGCCACCGCCGCCCAAGCCGAACCCGCCGCCGCTTCGACCGGTGACATCCTCGAAATTGCTGCTTTCGCGCTCGTCGCCGAACCGCATGACTATCCTCCTGCTTCACCGCCCAATGCTCCGCTGCCGTTACGGTTGCAATTGTCCGCCCAGCCGCCATTGCAGCAGCCATGATTCTGACTGGAAAAGCGGCACTCGTGACCGGCTCGACCTCGGGCATTGGACTGGCCATCGCCAAGGCGCTTGCGGCCGAAGGCGCGAAGCTGATGATCAACGGCTTCGGCGATCCGGGGGAGATTGAGCGCGAGTGCGCGGAGCTCGGCGCCATCCACGACGGCGCCGATATGTCGAAACCCGACGAGATCGAACGCATGATGAAGCGCTGTGCCGACGAGCTCGGCG
The DNA here is from genome assembly GCF_000620665.1 of Sphingomonas sp. URHD0057. GTDB lineage: Bacteria > Pseudomonadota > Alphaproteobacteria > Sphingomonadales > Sphingomonadaceae > Sphingomicrobium. The sequence goes on from NZ_JIAU01000009.1 coordinate 12,144, forward strand.
GGCCCGATATCCTCGTCAACAACGCCGGCATCCAGCACGTTGCGCCGGTCGAGGACTTCCCGCCGGAAAAGTGGGACGCGATCATCGCCATCAACCTGTCAGCCGCGTTCCACACGACGCGGCTCGCGATCCCGGCAATGAAGGCGAAAGGCTGGGGCCGGATCATCAACACGGCGAGCGCGCACAGCCTCGTCGCCTCGCCCAACAAATCGGCCTATGTCGCCGCCAAGCATGGTATCGCCGGCCTGACCAAGACGGTCGCGCTGGAGGCCGCGCGCGACGGAGTCACCGTCAACTGCATCTCGCCGGGCTATGTCTGGACGCCGCTGGTCGAGCAGCAGATCCCCGACACGATGAAGAGCCGCGGCCTGACGCGCGAGCAGGTGATGAACGACGTCCTCCTCGCCGCCCAGCCGACCAAGCGCTTTGTCACGCCGGAGGAGGTGGCCGCGCTGGCGGTCTTCCTGTGCCGGGACGAAGCGGCGTCGATCACCGGCGCAAATCTCAGCATGGACGGCGGCTGGACGGCTGCCTAGGCTGGCGCAGATGCGCTGTTCCGTTCTCCTCGCCGCAATCCTGTTGCCGGCCTGCAGCCTCATCGAGCAGCCGGCCACGATGATCCCGCGCTGGACCGTGGCGTGGCGCGAAGCTGCGAAACCGAGCGACGAGAAGCGGCTCCACGATTGGCGAAAAACGTTCGTCGCCGCGCTCGACGCCGCCCGCAAGTCGGGTCATTCGGCGGACATCGCGCGCGAAGGAGCGTTGCTCGACCCCGATGCGGCGCTCGGGCCGCCGCCGATCCCCGACGGGACCTACCGCTGCCGCGTCATCAAGCTTGGCACGAAGAGCCCCGGCATGCTCGATTACGTCTCCTACCCGGCCTTCACCTGTGTGGTTCGGGCCGAACGAAGCCTCCAGAGCTTCACCAAGACCGGCGGCTCGCAGCGCATCGTGGGGCTGATCTTCCCTGGCGATGCGATGCGGCAAGTCCTGCTCGGCACCTTGGTGCTCGGAGATGAAGAACGAGCGATGCAATATGGCCAGGACGAAACTCGCGATATCGCCGGCTATGTCGAACGCATCGGCCCGAGCCGGTGGCGGCTGGTGATGCCGCAGCCGCATTTCGAATCGCAGCTCGACGTGATCGAGTTGGTTCCCGCCGGCTGACGTTGCCAAACAGCATTGGGAACCCCGCCGTGCGATCTGGGTTTGGGGTGGCGCATCCCTCCCCCGGATGCCTGTGGAGCGGTCCGACCCCTTGCCCCTCCACAGAGCGGTCGGGCCGCTTCTAGCCTGGAATAGCCGGTTCGACCTCCACGCTCGCGGCGTCGAGCCGCGACATCTGACCGGCGGATAGCTTGAGATCGATCGCCGCGGTCAGTTCCGCGAGCTGATCGAGGCTGGTCGCGCTCGCCAGCGCGGCGGTGATTCCCGGCTGGGCCATGGTCCAGGCCAGCGCAACCGTCGCCAGCGGTTCGCCGGTCTCGCCTGAAACCGCGTCGAGCGCGTCGAGCACATGCTGGCCGCGCCCTTCGAGATAGGCGATGTTGCGGAGCCCCCGCGGGCTTTTGTCGAGATCGGCCTTGTTGCGATACTTGCCGGTCAGGAATCCGTTGGCGAGGCTGTAGAAAGGGAAAATGCCGAGGCCGTATCCGAGCGCGGTGTCGCGCAGCTCGCCTTCGAGCTTCCCGCGCTCGACCATATTGTACCAGGTCTGCAGGCAGCACGGCTTGTGCAAGCCGTTCGCGGCCGCCGTCTGCATCGCTTCCCGCAGCCGCGGCGCGGTGAATTGCGACAGGCCGATTTCACGGATCTTGCCGGCTTTGACGAGATCATCGAACACGCCGAGGCTGTCGGCGAGCGGCACGCTTTCGTCGTCCTTGTGCTGATAATAAAGGTCGATCGTGTCGATCCCGAGCCGCTGCAGCGAGGCGTCGCAAGCCGGTCCGATCGTCTCGGGCTTGAGACCCGCCATGAACCCGACCTTGGTGGCGATGACCACTTTATCGCGCTTTTCCGGGTTACGCTTAAGCCAGCGGCCGATCACGCTCTCGCTCTCGCCGCCCTGGTTGCCGGGCACCCACGCCGAATAGACATCGGCGGTGTCGATCATCGTCCCGCCCGCGTCGACAAAAGCGTCGAGGATCGCGAAGCTCGTGGTTTCGTCCGCGGTCCAGCGGAACACGTTGCCGCCGAGCGCGAGCGGCGCGATCTCGATCGGGCTGTCGCCGATCCTTCGCTTTTCGACCATTTCACGCCTCCTCGAGGATCCGGCGCTGCTGTGCTTTCCGCGCGATTTGCGCAAGCGTTCACCACTTATTTGTAAAATTTAGCGACACCCTTCACCCATGTCGGTCGATTTGACAGTGACGCGATGACCTCGCTCGCCTCCTTCTGGAGCTACGCGCTCGCCGCGTGCCTGTTCGCGTCGCTCATCCTGTGGCGGTTGCGCGGACGCGTCGAGGGCACCGCGCGCCTGCTGGTCGCGGGTTATTTCGCGACGGCGGTGTGGGCGTCGGTCAGCGCCATGCGTGGCCCGACGGACCTGCTGACCATGCCGGCCGAAACGCTGCGGAATCTCGTCTGGCTGGTGATGCTTCATGCGATGTGGAGCGACATCAAGGATGAAGCGCGATCGGCTCTGCGCCTGGTGTTCGGCGCGGTGGCGCTGGTGATCGGCACGCAATTGGCGCTCAACCTGCTGATGCTGCTGACGCCGCTCGGCGCGGACCTGTCGCAGGATGTGCTGATGAGCGAGCGACTGTTGCGCATCACCATGGCGTCGGGCGCGCTGGTCCTGCTCCACAATCTCTATGGCCAGGCGACCCCCGCCAGCCGGGTCGCGATCCGCGGGCCGATGCTCGGGCTCAGCCTGATGTGGGGTTACGACCTCAATCTTTACACGCTCGCGTACCTCCATGCCCCGGGGGCAGCGCAGCTGTTCGATTGGCGCGGCGTCGTCGTCGCGATTGCCGGGGCGCTGTTCGTCGTCAGCCAGCCGAGCCGCGACACGCTGCGCATCCGACTTTCGCGCGCCGCGACCTTCCAGTCGCTGTCGATGCTCGGCATCTGCATCTATTTCGCGGTGATGGCGCTGGTCGCGACCGCGCTTCGCCGCAGCCACCTCGACTGGGCGGCCATCGGCACCGCGATCGGACTTTGCGCGATGATCGTCGCCACCGCCGTGCTCGCGCTGTCGCATTGGGCGCGAGGCTGGGCGAAAGTGAAGATCGCCAAGCATCTCTTCGAGCATCGCTATGACTATCGCAGTGAGTGGCTGCGCTTCGCGGACACGGTCGGCCGCTCGGACGGCGACGCGCTGCCCATCGGCGAGCGGCTGATCAAGGCCTTCGCCGATATTCTCGAAGCGCCCGGTGGGCTGTTGCTGGTTCCCGACAGCAGCGGCGCATTGACCGCCGCGGCCGCGTGGAACTGGACCGGCCAGACGCCGGCGCAGTGCGGTCCGGATGAAAGCCGACCCTTTTGGTCGTCGGTCGAACATGCCGGCCGCATCCTCGACCTCGATGCCTATCGACGCGGCGTCCTGGGCGACACCGACCGGCAGGTTCTGATGCCTGAGTGGCTGGCCAATGACGGCAACGCCTGGGCGGGCGTGCCCCTAATCCACCACGAGCGCCTAATCGGCCTCGTGCTGCTCGGCGCGCCTGAATATCGCCGGCCGCTCGACTGGGAGGACTTCGATCTTCTGCGCACCGCCGGGCGCCAGGCGGCCAGTTCGCTCGCCGAATCGTTTAGCCAGGAAGCGCTTGCCGACGCGCGCCGGTTCGAGGAATTCAACCGCCGCTTCGCCTTCATCCTGCATGACGTGAAGAACCTCGTCAGCCAACTCTCGCTGCTCGCCCGCAACGCCGAGCGCCACGCCGACAACCCCGACTTCCGCGCCGACATGGTCGCGACGCTTCAGGGTTCGGTGGGCAAGATGAACGAGCTGCTCGCCCGCCTCGCTCCGCACTCTCCGGCGCGGGTCCAGCGCCTTGCGCCCGAGCCCTTGCGCGTCGTGCTGACGGCGGCGATTGCTGCACGCCGCGGCGACCATGACGTCCGCCTGCTCGGCGACACCAACCAATGGGCGCTGTTCGATGCCACTGCGCTCGAGCAAGCGATCGGGCACCTCCTGCAGAACGCCGTCGAAGCCTGCTCGCCCGCGCTGCCGGTCACGGTCCGGGTCGGCAATACCGCCGACAATGTCTCGATCGCCATCACCGACAAAGGCGTCGGCATGGATTCCGATTTCCTTCGCAACCGACTGTTCCAGCCTTTCGCCTCGAGCAAGCCGGGCGGCTTCGGCATCGGCGCCTTCGAGGCGCGCTCGCTGATCACCGCGATGGGCGGCCGTCTCACCGTCAACAGCCAGCCCGGGCGGGGCACAACCTTTACTATCATGCTGCCGACCGCAGAGGCGAACTCTGGGCCGGCCAAACAACCCGAACGGAAACGCGCATGACCGATAAAATCCCACTCCCCGTGCTGCTCGTCGTTGAGGATGACGAGGGTCTGCAGCGGCAGCTCAAATGGGCCTATGAAGGCTATGAGGTGGTCTGCGCCGGAGACCGCGAGGCGGCCATCGAAGCGCTTCGTGCCCATGAGCCCGCGGTCGTCACCCTCGACCTCGGCCTTCCGCCCGACCCCGACGGCACCACCGAGGGTTTCGGCACGCTCGAGGAGATTCTTCGTCTCAAGCCCGACACCAAGGTCATCGTGGCGACCGGACACGGCGCGCACGAAAGCGCGCTGAAGGCCATCGCGCTCGGCGCCTACGATTTCTACCGCAAGCCGGTCGACATCGACGCGCTCGGGATGATTGTCTCCCGTGCCTTCCACCTCCACGGCATCGAGACCGAGAACCGCCGGCTCGAAGGCAATTCCGCCAGCACGGTGCTTGGATCGATTGTCACCGCTGCCCCCGAAATGCTGACCGTCGGCCGCACGATCGAGCGCGTCGCCAGCGCCGACGTCTCGGTCATGCTGCTCGGCGCCAGCGGCACCGGCAAGGAGCTGCTCGCCCAGGCCGTGCACGAAAAGAGCGGCCGCAAGGGCGCCTTCGTTGCGATCAATTGCGCCGCGATCCCCGAGAACTTGCTCGAGGCCGAGCTGTTCGGCTATGAGCGCGGCGCCTTCACCGGCGCGGTCAAGTCGAACATCGGCAAGATTGAGCTGGCCCAAGGCGGGACCCTGTTCCTTGATGAGGTCGGCGACATCCCGCTGCCGCTCCAGGTCAAGCTGCTGCGCTTTCTCCAGGAGCGCGTGATCGAGCGCATCGGCGGGCGCCAGCCGATCGCCGTCGACACCCGGATCGTCTGCGCGACCCACCAGGACCTGGAGGCGATGATCGTCGACGGACGCTTCCGCGAAGACCTCTACTATCGCCTCGCCGAAATCGTCGTGAAGATCCCGTCGCTGGCCGAACGGTCGGGCGACGCCGTCCTGCTCGCCCGTCATTTCGTCAACCGCTTCAGCCGCGAGCTCAACCCGGCGGTGCAATCCCTGTCGCCCGACGCGCTCGCCGCGATCGATGCTTACGCCTGGCCGGGCAACGTCCGCGAGCTCGAAAACCGCATCAAGCGCGCGGTGATCATGGCCGATGGGCGCAGCATCGGCGCCGGCGATCTCGACCTCCGTCCGACCGCCGACGAGCAACCGGTGTTGATCAACCTGCGCGCCGCGCGCGAGACCGCCGACCGCAGGGCGATCCGCCAGGCGATGAGCCGCACCGACAACAACATTTCGGGCGCGGCGAAGCTGCTCGGGATCAGCCGCCCGACGCTCTACGACCTGCTCAAACAATATCGTCTGCAAGCGTAAGGCTGCCTTCGACGAACGTGCTTGCCGGGGTGCCGCCCGCCCCTATCGTTCCACGCCGCAATCAGCGCGAGGAGCGGGGAATGGATCGTCGCGAATTCATGGTCACCAGCGGTGCTGCGCTCAGCGCAACGCTGCTCAGCACGGTATCGGCGCGGGCCTTCGCCCAGGCGAGCGGCAATGACGCGGCGCTCAACGCGACGTTCGAGCGCATCTTTCAAGAGCAAGTCCGGACCAACCCGACCTACGCAACCTTTCTCGGGCTCGACAAAGGCGACCTCGCGCCGCTGCGCTCCAGGCTCGACATCCGGCCCACGGTTCAGGCCCGCGCCGAGGAGACGGCGCGCACCCGCAAGTTCATTTCATGGCTCGAAGCGGTGCCGGAGGCCGGGCTCACCGACTTCGCCAAGCTCAATCGCGAAGTCGTCATCTGGGACTTGAAGACCGGCATCATGGGCGCCGAGCGGTTCGACATCGCCGACCCGCAGCAGCCCTACGTGATCACGCAGCAGAACGGCATCTACTTCTCCCGGCCCGATTTCCTGAACAGCGCGCACCCGATCGGCGATGCGAGCGACGCCGAAGCCTATCTCTCGCGCCTCGCCCAATTCGCGACCGAGCTCGACAATGACACGGCGGAGCAGCGGCGGCAGGCGGCGCGCGGATTCCTCGCGCCGGGCTGGTCGCTCGATCTCGCGCTCAAGCAGATGGCGGAGCTGCGGTCGTCCGCGCCGGAGCAGAGTTCGATGGCGGACTCGGTCGCCAGCCGAGCTGCGGCCAAGTCGATCCCAGGCGACTGGCGCGGCCGGGCGGCGAAGATCCTCGCCGGCCAGGTGTATCCGGCGCTCGACCGGCAGATGGCGGCAATCCAGGCGCTTCGCCCGACCACCCCGGCTGGCGATGGCGAGTGGCGGGTGCCCAATGGCGACGCCATCTATTCCGCCGCGCTCGTCGAGGCGACGACCACCAACTACACGCCGGACGAAGTCCACGAGATCGGCTTGCAGCAAGTTGCCGACGTCACCGCCAGACTCGACAAGATCCTGCGCGGCGCCGGTTATACCTCCGGAACTGTCGGCGAGCGCCTGGTCGCCCTCAACAAGGCGCCCGATCAGCTTTACCCCAACACCGACGCCGGCCGCGCGCAACTGATCGCCGACCTCAACGCCGGCGTGCAGGCAATGACCGCCAAGCTGCCGCAGGCGTTCGCGACTCTGCCCAAGCAGCCGCTCGAAATTCGCCGCGTCCCGCCCGAAATCCAGGACGGCGCATCCAACGGCTATTACCGCCAGGCATCGCTCGACGGATCGCGGCCGGCGATCTACTTTATCAACCTCAAGAGCACCGAGGATTGGCCGAAATATACTCTGCCCTCGCTCACCTATCATGAGGGGGTGCCCGGGCATCACCTCCAGCTCAGCATCGCCCAGCTTTCGACCGAGTTGCCGATGCTCCGCCGCATCGCTTTCTATTCGGCCTATGGGGAAGGCTGGGCGCTTTACTCCGAGCAGCTGGCCGACGAGCTCGGCGGCTACAAGGGCATCGAAAGCGCCGGCTACCTTCAGAGCTTCCTGTTCCGCGCCGAGCGCCTCGTCGTCGACACCGGCCTGAACCACAAGCGCTGGAGCCGCGAGCAGGCGATCGATCACATGATGACGACCACCGGCTTCGCGCAGGGCCGCGTCCAACGCGAGATCGAGCGCTATTGCGCCTCGCCCGGCCAGGCCTGCAGCTACAAGATCGGCCACCTCGCCTGGCTTCGCGCCCGCGACGAAGCGCAAAAGGCGCTCGGTGCGAAGTTCGACCTGCGCCAGTTCCATGAAGTGCTGCGCGAAGGTGCGATGCCGCTGTCGATCCTCGAACGCCGCATCCGTGAACGCACCGCGGCGCAGCTGGCGGGTGGCGGCGCGAGGCCGGGCGAGCGCGGCTAACCGACGATCCGGTTTGCGGCTGCGCGACCGCGCGTTAAGGGCTCGCGTCCGTTCTTTTCGAAGCTTGGGGAATTTGCATGGACCGCCGCTCGTTCCTGACCGCCAGCGCCACCGTCGCGCTCCTTCCACTCACCGAAGTACCCGCCTTTGCCGCCGCGCCGGGAAGTGGGGACGCGCGGCTCAACCAGCTGTTCGAGGACATTTTCCAAGACCGGGTGCGGACCTCGCCCGAGCTCGCCTCACAGCTCGGGCTCGACAAGGGCCCGAACGCCGCCCTCAAGTCGAAACTCGACACCCGGCCCAATGCCGTCGCGCGGCAGCAGAATCTCGCGCGCGATCGCCGCGGCATCGCCCAGCTCAACGCGATCAGCCCGGCGACCCTGTCCGATGCGGCGAAGCTCAATCGCGAGGTGGTGCTCTATTCGCTCGACACCAACACCCACGCCCCGGCGCGCTGGGACATCGACAGTGCGCAGCGGCCGTATCCGATCTTCCAGCAGGGCGGCGCCTATTTCAGCACGCCGGACTTCCTCAACACTGCGCACACCGTTGAAACCGCGGCCGACGCCGAGGCCTATCTGTCGCGGCTCGGCCAATTCGCGACCACGCTCGACAACGACACCGCAGAGCAGCGCGCCCAGGCCGCGCGCGGTTTCCTTAGTCCCGGCTGGTCGATCGACCTGACGCTCGGCCAGATGCGCAAGCTGCGCAGTGTCGCACCCGAGCAGAGCACGATGGTCGACTCGATCGTTCGCCGAACCGCCGAAAAGGGCATCGCGGGCGATTGGGGACGGCGCGCCGCCGCGATCGTCGGCGGCAACGTCTATCCTGCCCTCGACCGGCAAATTGCCGCAATGGAGCAGCTCCGGCCGACGACGCGGCCGGGCGACGGCGCGCAGCGCTTGACCGAGGGCGACGCCATCTATGCCGAGGCACTTCACCAGGCGACGACCACCAACTTCACGCCCGCCGAAGTGCACCAGATGGGCCTCGCCCAAGTCGCGGAAATCTCGAGCCAGATCGATGTGATCCTCAAGAGCCAAGGCTACACCCAGGGCAGCGTCGGCGAACGCCTCGCCGCGTTGAACCGGGACCCGCGCCAGCTCTATGCGAACAGTGACGCCGGGCGCGCGGAGCTTCTCGCCAGCCTCAATACCGGCGTGAAGGACATGTACGCCCGTCTGCCGCAAGATTTCGCGACGCTGCCGAACTCGCCGCTCGAGATTCGCCGGGTGCCGCCGGAGATCCAGGACGGGGCATCGAATGGCTATTACCGCCGCGCATCGCTCGATGGCAGCCGGCCCGCGATCTACTTCATCAACTTGAAGGACGTCGGAGACTGGCCGAAATATTCGCTGCCGACGCTCAGCTATCACGAAGGCGTCCCGGGGCACCATTTGCAGATCAGCATCGCCCAGGAGTCGAAGGACATTCCGACGCTCCGCAAGGTCGGTGGATTCTCGGCCTATTCGGAAGGCTGGGCGCTCTACGCGGAACAGGTCGCGGATGAGCTTGGGGTCTACGCGAACGACCCGTTGGGCCGCGCCGGCTACCTGCAGTCGTTCCTGTTCCGCGCAGCCCGGCTGGTCGTCGATACCGGTCTCCACTCCAAGGGGTGGAGCCGCGAGCAGGCGACCGACTACATGGTTGCGACCACCGGCTATGCTCGCCCGCGTTCACAGCGCGAGGTCGAGCGCTATTGCACGCAGATCGGCCAGGCCTGCAGCTACAAGGTCGGGCATACGGCTTGGGTACGGGCCCGCGCGGAATCGCAACAGGCGCTCGGCCCGCGCTTCGATATCAAGGAGTTCCACGAAATCCTGCGCGAGGGCGCGATGCCGCTGTCGATCCTCGAGCGGCGGATTCGCGAGCGAACTGCGATGCTGGCCGGGGGAACGACATCGCCGGCACCCCGCCCCGGCGAACGGGGTTAGCGGGCCAGCGCTTCGGCCATCTCGGCAACATCCAGCCAGCGCAGCTCCGCGGCCTCGATCTCGGCGCGGTTGCGCGCGATGCGTTCGGTTAGCCGGGCGAAACGGTTCGGATCGCGCGCATAAAGGTCGGCATCGTGCAGCGCCGCCTCGTCGGCGGCGACCTCGGCCTCCAGCCGCTCGATCTCGCCGGGCAAGCGGTCGTAGTCGCGCTGGTCCTTGTAGGTGAGCTTGTTCCCCGGCGAAGCCCGAGGTCCAGGAGCGGCAGCTGACTTCGCCTGGACCCCTGCCTTCGCCGGGGAACGCGGGCGGTGATCCTGATATCTCTTCCTGACCCAATCCTCGTACCCACCGGCGACCACATCGACCCTGCCTGAGCCGTCGAGCCCGAGCGTGATCGTCACCGTCCGGTCGAGGAAGTCGCGGTCGTGGCTGACGATCAGCACCGTGCCCTCGTAATCGGCAATGACCTCCTGAAGCAGGTCGAGCGTCTCGAGGTCGAGATCGTTGGTCGGCTCGTCGAGCACCAGCAGGTTGGCTTCGCGCGCGAACTCGCGCGCCAGCAGCAGCCGCGACCGCTCGCCGCCCGACAGCGAACCGATCGGAGCGTCGGTTAGCCCGGGATCGAACAGGAACTCCTTCAGATAGCCCTTGATGTGCTTTTTGGATCCGCGGACGTCGATCCAGTCGCCGCCATTGGCGAGCACATCCTTCACCCGCTTTTGCGGCTCCATCAGCTTGCGTTGCTGGTCGATGATGATGCCGCTCAAGGTCTTCGCGATCGTGATCCTGCCGCTGTCCGGAGCGAGCTCACCGGTGAGGAGCCTGAGCAGGGTCGTCTTGCCCGCGCCGTTGGGCCCGACGAGACCGATCCGGTCGCCGCGCTGGATGCGCAGCGTGAAGTCGCGGATGATCCGCCGTTCGCCATAGCTCCTGGTCACGGCCTCGGCGTCAATCACCGTCTTCGAGCGGACGTCATCCTTGGCCAGCGCGAGCTTCGCTGTCCCCGCCGCCCCGAGCATGGCCGCACGTTGCGCGCGCATTTCGTGGAGCTTGGCGAGCCGGCCCTGGTTGCGGCGCCGCCGCGCCGTCACGCCGCGCTGAAGCCAGTGCAGCTCGAGCTTGAGCTTGGCGTCGAGCTTCTCCGCCGCCTTCGCTTCTTCGTCATAGACGCGCTCGGTCCACGCCTCGAACCCGCCAAAGCCGATCTCCGCGCGGCGGAGCTGGCCGCGATCGAGCCACAAGCAGCTGCGCGTCAGCCGCGTCAGGAAGGTGCGGTCATGGCTGATGACGATGAAGGCGCCGGTGAAGCGCTTGAGCCAGTCCTCGAGCCATTCGATCGCACCGAGGTCGAGGTGGTTGGTCGGCTCGTCGAGCAGCAGGACATCGGGGTTCTGCGCCAGCGCCCGGGCGATGGCCGCGCGCCGCCGCTCGCCGCCGCTTGCGGTTTCCACGGGCCGCGACAGGTCGATGCCAAGCTGGTCGGCAATCGCATCGGCCTCGTGCGCCTCCGGAGCGTCGGCTCCGCTCATCACCCAATCGCGGAGCGTGGCGTGCCCGTCCATCACCGGGTCTTGCTCCAGCAGCACGACGTGCGTTCCTGGAACGATGGTGCGCTTGCCCTCGTCGGTGTCGATCAGGTCGGCGAGGCATTTCAGCAACGTGGTTTTGCCCGCCCCGTTGCGGCCGATCAGCGCGAGCCGATCGCGCTCGCCGATGTAGAGGTCGAGCCCGCGAAACAACCAGCCTTCGCCTTGGATTAATCCAAGGTCTTCATAGGAGAGGGTCGGCGCAGCCATGGCGGGCAGGTAGCGACCCTGTGGCATTCGCGCCACTCGCCGTGACCTGAACGCCTGCTCTCTCCGGCATTCATAGCCTATTCAATGCGAAGGTGTAGAAAGCTGCCCTTACAGAGTCGCGTAAATGACCATGCTTCGTACCCTTCTCCTTGCCGCGGCGCTCGCCGCCGGCCTGACCAGCGCCCCGGCGCTGGCCGAGCGTCCGCGCGACCAGCAGCCGCGCAGCGAACGGCCCGCGGTGCGCGAGCAGCAAAGCGTGCGGGAAGCGACGCAGGAGGGCCGCGCCATTCCGCTGCCGATGCTCGAGCAGCGGGTTCTGCCGCGCATGGGCGGTGCCGACTATCTCGGTCCTGAATTCAACGGCGGCGTCTATCGTTTCAAGTTCATGCGCAACGGCCGCGTGATCTGGGTCGACGTCGACGGCCAGACCGGCCGCATCATCCGCCGCTCGCGCGACTAACAAGTCAGCCGTTCGGCGTCTTCGGCCCGCGCCGGTCGGCGATGTTCGTTGGCGGCGCCAGCCGGTTGAGGATGTTCAGCGCATAATCGAGCTGAAAGTCGGCGACGCCGCGGCTCTTGAGGCTCGCTTTCGTGACCGTGAAGCGCGCCGCGACCGGATCGCTGGCGATGAGGTCCGCATCCTCGACTGGGACGTCGGCAATGAGGTGCCGCCGAAGATCGGACTCGCGCACGTTGATCCGCCCCTTGAGGTCGCCATCGGACAATTGCGGGACGAGGATATCGGGATCGATGCCCTCTCCCTGGATCGAGCGACCCGACGGCAGGTAGTAGAGCTCGGTCGTCAGGCGCAGGGCGCGCTTGGATCCCATCGGATAGATCGACTGCACCGACCCCTTGCCGAAGCTCTGCTCGCCGACGATCAGCGCGCGGTGGTGGTCCTGCAAGGCACCGGCGACGATTTCCGAGGCCGAGGCGGTTCCCGAATCGACGAGGACGATCACCGGTCGCCCATGCGCAAGGTCGCCGGGCCGCGCGTAATAATGCTGGTTGGAATCGGACTCCCGCCCCCGCCGCGAGACAATCTCCCCGCTCTCGAGGAACAGATCGGCGATGTCGACCGCCTCGTCGACCACCCCTCCCCCGTTCGAGCGGAGGTCGAGGATGTAGCCGACCGCGGCGTCATGAGTGGCACTATTAATCGCCAGCAGCGCGTTGCGCGTCTCCTCGCCCGCTTTCCCGTTGAAGATGTTGAGATTGATGATGCCGACGTTCTTGCGAACCTCCCACTTGACCGGCTTCACCTCGATCACGTCGCGAGTGATCGTCATCGCGATCGGCTTGCTGACGCCGTCGCGGCGGACCGTCAGCTGGACCTTCGATCCCGGCATTCCCCGCAGCTTGCTCGTCGCTTCGTCGAGGGACAGGCCATAGAGCAGCTTGCCGTCGATATGGGTGATGAAATCCTTGGGTTTCACCCCCGCCTTCCACGCCGGCGCGTCCTCGGTCGTCGACACGACGCGGACGAAACCGCCGTCGATGGTCGTGACCAGTCCGAGACCGCCGTAATCCCCATCGGAAATCGTCTGAAGATCGTCGAAGTCGTTGCCTTCCGCATAGCTTGAATGCGGGTCGAGCGCCGCCAGCATGCCGTCGATCGCGCCCTTGACCAGAGTATGGGCATCGACGTCCTTCACGTAGCGCGCCTTCACCCGCTCATAGACGTCCATGAACGTATCGAGCTCTTCGATGTCGTTGTTCGTCGGCGCGGCGGCGGGAGATGCCGGCTGAACCGAGGCCAAGACGGGCGCTGGGACAGCGAGCGTGGCCGAAAGCAGCAACGCACTGGCAAGACCTGTTTTTTGCATGTTCGGATCCTTGGGCTCGGGCCGTGTCACCAAAGAGCGCGTTTCACGCCAGCGCAAGCACGATTCGACGGACGCAGATTGACTTTTCACGGATGTGTCCCAGTTGTTCGGCTCGTTGCGGACAAGCAACCGTTCAGCTTCGCGCGTGTTTGAACGGGCAAGTTGTGATCAGGGGATTTGGATGCGCGTTCTGATCGTCGAAGACGAACCTAACCTTGGGCGGCAGCTGCGCTCGACGCTCGAGGGCGCCGGCTACGCAGTCGATCTCGCGACCGACGGCGAGGACGGTCATTATCTCGGCTCGACCGAAAGCTATGACGCGGTGATCCTCGACCTCGGCCTGCCGGAGATCGACGGCCTCACCGTGCTCGATCGCTGGCGCAAGGAAGGGCGCAAAATGCCCGTCCTGGTGCTGACCGCGCGCGACAGCTGGTCGGACAAGGTCGCGGGCTTGGACGCGGGCGCCGATGACTATCTCGCCAAACCATTTCAGACCGAGGAGCTGATCGCGCGTCTTCGCGCCTTGATCCGCCGCTCATCGGGCAACGCGTCGTCTGAGCTCACCTCCGGCGACATCCGCCTCGACACGCGCTCGGGCAAGGTGACCAAGGACGGCGAGCCGGTGAAGCTCACCGCCCAGGAGTACAAGCTCCTCTCCTACCTCATGCACCACAAGGGCAAGGTGGTCAGCCGGACCGAGCTGATCGAGCATATCTACGATCAGGATTTCGACCGCGATTCGAACACCATCGAAGTGTTTGTGACGCGTATTCGCAAGAAGCTGGGGGCCGATGTCATCACGACCATCCGCGGCCTCGGCTACAGCCTCGAAGAGCCGGAGGAAAAACGGGCGTGAACAAGCACGCCCCCGCGGCTCCCGCCGCGGCGGCGGATCAGGCTGTCGCGGTTCGCAGGCGCGAGCGCAGGGCCCGCACCGGGTCGCTGACTCGGCGCATCATCGGCGTCGCCGCCTTGTGGATCGTCGCACTGCTTCTGATTGGCGGCTTTGCGCTCGATCGCGTCCTGTCGCGGGCTATCGTCGATACTTTCGATAACCAGCTCGTCCTTCTCCTAAATAAACCCCTGATTGCGGCCTCGGAAATAGGGCCTGCTGGCGAGGTGCGGTTCAATCGTCAGCCCGCCGACCAGCGCTTCATCGAACCTTATTCGGGGCTTTATTTCCAGATCAGCGGCAACGGCGTTGACACCTACGCCTCCCGTTCGCTGTGGGACCGCCGGCTGCGTGTCAACAATCTCCACAATGACGTGGAGCCCCACCTCTACGACAGTATGGAATTTGGCGCCGGCGAACCCCTTCGGATCGCCGAGCGCGATGCGATCTTGCCCGGTTCGAAAGTCCGATGGCGCTTCCAGGTCGCCCAGTCACGCGAGACGATCGATGATCAGATTCATCGTCTTCGCTCGACCCTGTTCTGGAGCTTTTTTGCTCTTGGAATTGGGCTTCTCGTCCTGACCGCCCTCCAAACGCTCTACGGACTGTGGCCGCTACGCCGCGTTCGGCAGGAGGTGGCCTCGATCCGCTCGGGCCAAAACACCCGGATCAGCCAGGAATTTCCGACCGAAGTCCGCCCGCTGACCGAGGAGATCAACCAACTGCTCGAGCATAACGAGGCGCAGGCCGAGGAGGCCCGCCGCCACGCCGGAAATCTCGCTCATGCGCTCAAGACTCCGTTGACGGTGATCACCAACGCCGCGACGGCGCGCTCGGCCGACCTCGCCGATACGGTGTGCCGCGAGGCGCTGGTTATGCGGCGCCAGGTCGACCACCATCTTGCCCGCGCCCGGGCCATCGGCCGCCGCGCCTCGGCGCAGGCGCGGGCCCGCGTGTGGGAAAGCCTCGAAGCGGTCCAGCGCGCGGTCGACCGATTGTACGAGAATGTCACCGTCGACATCGCCGGCAGCCGCCAGGCCGAAGTCCGGGTCGAGCGGCAGGATCTCGACGAGATGCTCGGCAACCTTGTCGAGAACGCCGCGAAATACGGCGGCGGCCGCGTCTTCGTCACGGTCGAGCCCAAGGACGGCGTGGTCGACGTCCTGGTCGAGGACGACGGGCCGGGAATCCCGGAAGCCAACCGCGGATCCTTGTTCACGCGCGGCGCGCGGCTGGACACCACGGGCAAGCCCGGCACCGGCCTCGGCCTCGCCATCGTCCGCGATGTCGCCGAAATCTACGGCGGATCGATCCGGCTCGAGGAAAGCGAGGACCTCGGCGGCCTGCTCGTCCGCCTGACACTGCCGGCCGGCTAGGCCGCCCTTGGTCGAAAGACCATTGTATGCGCGCCGGAGCGTATTAGGTATCGAACCGACGACTCTGGGCTGGGGGTTTTTCTATGCATTTCCGTTACTTGCTGCTCGCCGGCACACTGGCCGGCGCCGTTCCGGCACTGGCCGCGGCACCCCGATACGGCGGCTGGGGCCTGGAGCTTCAGGACATGGATCCGTCGGTGAGGCCGGGCGACGGCTTCTTCCAATATGCCGAGGGCACCTGGCTCAAGAACCACCCAATTCCGGCCGACAAGACAGCGGCCGGCTACAACTACGATTTGCCCGACGAGATCGAGCTGCAAGTAAAGAAAATGGTCGAGGATGCCGCCGCGCACCCGACCTCGCCGACCGCACAGAAGATCGGCGACGCTTATGCCGCGTGGATGGATCAGAGAGCGATCGATGCGCGTGGGCTTGCGCCGCTGAAGCCCTACCTCGACCGCATCGACGCGGTGTCCACCCCCACCGAGCTGGTCGAGCTTATGATGGACCCGTCATATGTGGGCCCGATCTATATCGGCATCGCCGCCGACCAAGACGATCCGACGCAGTATGAGGTGGTGTCGGGCCAAGCGCCGCTGGGCCTGCCCGTGCGGGATTATTATCTGCTCCAGGGCGCGAAGTACGACACGATCCGCAAGGCCTACCGCAATTACATCGTCGAGATTGGCAAATTGGTGGGCCTGTCAGATCCCGAGGGCCGCGCCGATCGAATCATGGCGCTCGAGACGCAGCTGTCTAAGGATCAATGGGAGCCCGAACGATTGCGCGACCCGGTCGCCACGCACAACGTCATGAATCGCGCGAACCTCCAGCAGCTCGCTCCGCAGTTTCATTGGGATGCCACGCTAGCGTCGATGGGTCTCGGCGCGGCGAAGACTGTCGACGTCGGCCCGCCCAGCGCGGTCGCGGCCGCCGGCAAGCGGATTCAAGACGTGTCGCTCTCGACGTGGAAGGAATACCTCACATTCCGCTTCATCAGCAATCACGCGTCGGCACTTCCGCATGCAATCGACCAGGCTAATTTCAACTTCTACGGCAAGACCCTGAGCACCGTTCCCGAGCAGCGTGCTCGGTGGAAGCGCGGCGTGGAGATGCTGGATGGCAGCCTCGGCGAAGCGGTCGGGCAGCTGTACGTTGCGGACCATTGGCCGGCGGAAACCCAGCGCCAGGCCCAGGAGCTGGTCGACGACATGCGCGCCGCCTACGCCGACAAGATTTCCAACACCTCGTGGATGGACGAAGCCACCCGCAAGACTGCGCTCGCAAAGTTGGCCGCCTTCGATCCCCGGATCGGCCACCCGGTCAAATGGATCGATTATTCGAAACTCGAGATTAGCGGCACGGATGCGCTTGCCAACGCGGTCGCCAGCGAACAGTTCGGCTGGCAAATCCAGCTTGAGCGCTTCCCCAAGCCGGTCGACCGCACCCTTTGGAGCATGACACCGCAGACGGTGAACGCGGAGTATACCCCGACATTGAACCAGATCACGGTACCAGCCGCGATCCTTCAACCCCCGTTTTTCGATGCGAACGCCGACCCAGCGGTCAACTACGCCGAGACTGGAGCCACCACTCTAGGCCATGAAATGGGCCACGGCTATGACGATGAGGGACGGCAATTCGATCCCCAGGGCCGCCTGCGCGACTGGTGGACCCCGGCGACCGCGGCCAAGTACAAGGTCAAAGCCGACCGCCTCGCAGCCCAGTTTGACCAATATGAGCCGATTCCTGGCGTGCACATCAAGGGCAAGCTGACGCTGGGCGAGAACCTTGCCGACCTCGGCGGCCTGGAAACCGCTTACGCTGCCTATCGCCGCTACGTCTCTCGTCACGGCGAGCCGGCCGTGATCGACGGCTTCACTGGCGACCAGCGCTTCTTCATCGCGTATGCCCAGGCGTGGCAGGGCAAGCGGCGCGAGGGTTCGCTGCGCCAGCAATTGCTCAGCAACCCGCACAGCCCCGAACAATATCGGGTCGACGGAATCGTCCGCAATTTCGATCCCTGGTACGCGGCCTTCAACGTTAAGGCGGGCGACAAGCTATATCTGCCGCCCGAACAGCGTGTCCGCATCTGGCAGTGAGCTAGGAATGAAGCCGCCGTCCAGCTAGGGGCAGCGCCGTGACTGCGACGATTCATCCGCTGAAATCCGAGCGCCAGCCCTCGCTCGACGCGCTGATGGCGCTCGTCGGCAATGACATGAATGGCGTGAACGCCGTCATCCTCGAGCGAATGCAGAGCAAGGTCGCGCTCATCCCCGAGCTTGCCGGCCACCTGATTGCCGGCGGCGGCAAGCGCATGCGGCCGATGCTGACGCTCGCCTGCGCGGCCCTGCTCGGCTACCCCGGAACGCGCCATCACAAGCTCGCCGCCGCGGTCGAGTTCATCCACACCGCGACCTTGTTGCACGACGACGTCGTCGACGGGTCGGGCATGCGCCGCGGCAAGCGCACTGCGAACCTCATCTGGGGCAATCCAGCGAGCGTGCTCGTCGGCGACTTCCTGTTCAGCCGTGCGTTCGAACTGATGGTCGAGGACGGCAGCCTCAAAGTCCTGCGCATCCTCAGCCACGCGTCTGCGGTGATCGCCGAGGGCGAGGTCGACCAGCTGACCGCGCAGCGGCGGATCGACACCGACGAGGAGCATTATCTGAGCATCATCGGCGCCAAGACTGCGGCCTTGTTCGCCGCGGCCTGCCGCGTCGCGCCAGTCGTTGCCGAAGCCGACGAAGACGCCGAGTTCGCGCTCGAAAGCTTCGGCAAGAACCTCGGCATCGCCTTCCAGTTGACCGACGACGTCATCGACTATGCGTCCGACGCCGCAACCATGGGCAAGGGCGTCGGCGACGACTTTCGCGACGGCAAGATGACCTTGCCGGTGATCCTCGCCTATGCGCGGGGCGATGCGGAGGAGCGCGATTTCTGGCGCGCGGCGATGGGCGGCGAGCGGCAATCCGACGCCGACCTCGCCCATGCGATCGCGCTGCTTCGCTCCAGCGGCGCGCTCGACGACACCATCGAGCATGCGCGACAGTACGGCCGCCGGGCGATCGACGCGCTCGCCAAATTCCCTGCCAGCAAGGCGCGCTCGGCGTTGGTCGAAGCCGCCGAATTCGCGGTCGCGCGAGCCTATTGAACGCGTCGGCCACCTTGATTTGCGGCGGGGAACTTGTCACTCGGCGTCGATGACCGTTGCCCGCATCTCCGAGCTCGATCGCAAGACCACGCAATCGGGCAACGCCAATGCCAACGGCTGGCAGCTCGAGTTCGAGCGGCAGCAGGCGCAACATGCCGACCCGCTGACCGGGTGGAACGGCTCGGGCGACACGAGGACGCAGGTCCGTATGAACTTCCCGGCCAAGGAAGCGGCGATCGCCTATTGCGAGCGCCACGGTCTGTCTTATCACGTCGTGCCCGCGCCGCCCGTGCGGCTCAAAATCCAGGCCTACGCCGACAATTTTCGTTGAGCTTGAGCCATAGTGGAGGCAAGTTCCCCCGGCCGAGCTAGGGGGATGGCTGCGTTTCGGAGAAGTCGGGCTGGTCATCGGGACTAGGCCTGAAGCGATCAAGCTGGCTCCTGTCGCCCGCGCCCTCGCCGACCGCGGGATCGCGCCGTCGCTGCTCGTCACCGGCCAGCACCCCGGCCTCGACCTCGACGAATACCGCCTTGGGCATTTCCCGGCGCGGCGGTTCGAGCTTCCCGGGGAGGAAGACCCCCATGCGCACGTTGCCCGGGTGACCGCGGCCATCGCGCCGCTGCTTGACGGCGGTCCAACTTTGCTCGTCGTGCAGGGCGATACTTCGAGCGCGCTTGGAGCGGCCCTCGCCGGTTTCACCGCCGGCGTTCTGGTGGCGCATGTCGAAGCTGGTCTGCGCACGGGCGACCCCGCGCTGCCGTGGCCCGAGGAGGAATATCGGACGGCGATCGACGCCGGTGCAGAGCTGCTGTTCGCCCCGACCGAAACGGCGGCGGCAAATCTCCGAGCGGAACAGGTTCAAGGTGCGATCCACGTCACCGGCAACACCGGCGTCGACGCCTTGCTCGAGATCGAATCGGCACTTCCTCCGCCGAGTTCCCGTGCTGGGCGCGCGAAAACGATCCTCGTCACCTGTCATCGCCGCGAGAGCTGGAGCGACGGTCTGGCGTCCATCGCCGCCGCGCTGGCCGATCTCGGCGCAATCACGGACGTCAGGATCAACTTTGTCCTCCACCCCAATCCGCACATCCGGAAGCGGATGGCCGAGCTTCTCGACGGGCAGCGCCACGTCACGTTGATCGAGCCGTGCAGTCATCCGGAGCTGATTGCGCGGATGCGCGCCGCCGCCCTCATATTGAGCGACTCCGGCGGCATCCAGGAGGAAGCGCCGGCGCTCGGCGTTCCGCTTCTGGTGCTGCGCGAGAAGACCGAGCGCCCCGAAGGCGTCGCGTGCGGCAATGCGCGGCTCGTCGGCACGTCGGCCGAAGCCATCGCAGCCGCTGCTTGCCGCATCCTCGCCGATCCTGCCGAGCACGCGCGGATGGCCCGGCGCGCCTTGCCGTACGGGGACGGCCGCGCCGCACCGCGGATCGCGGCGGTCATCGACGACTGGTTCTCGCTGTCCCGCTCTGGCGCAAAGAATTTGCGTTTACGGAACTCAACTTAAGTTCCGGAATTTTACTCTTTAGCCGCTGGTTCGGCCGCCGCGCGTTTGGGGCGCGGCGTGGGATTGGGGGGACGGCCTGCTTCACTTGCGTAAATTCAGGCATCCGCAAGGCAATTCCCCTGATAGACTAGGGACTTGCAACCGGGGGGCTGCGCGTGTTCAACCACGGGCGGGGGGAGTGTAGCCACCGGAGTAGCCAAGTGAACATCCAGGCCCCGCGCGACTTCATCGATCGCCGTCAGCTCGTCAGCGCTCTTCGTGCGCTCCGCCGAGGCGATTTCAGCGTCCGCCTTCCCGAAGACGTCGACGGCGTCGACGGCGAGATCGCGTCATTGTTCAACGAAGTCGTCGGCATGAACGATGCCATCACCCAGGAATTCGAGCGTCTGTCCCGCGTCGTCGGGAAGGAAGGCAAGATTACGCAGCGCGCTCGTGTCCGCGGCGCGCGCTGCGGCTGGGACACCAAGCTCCGCGCCGTCAACGAGCTGATCGACGACATGGTCCAGCCGACGACCGAAGTGTCACGGGTCATCGGCGCCGTCGCCAAGGGCGACCTCTCCCAAAGCATGATCGTCGAGATCGACGGCCGGCCGCTGCGCGGCGAGTTCCTGCGCATCGGCAAGGTCGTGAACACCATGGTCGAGCAATTGGGCTCGTTCGCCTCCGAAGTGACGCGCGTGGCCCGCGAGGTCGGCACCGAAGGCAAGCTCGGCGGCCAGGCCAAGGTCAAGGGCGTCGCCGGCACCTGGAAGGACCTCACCGACAACGTCAATGCGATGGCCACCAACCTCACCGGCCAGGTCCGCAATATCGCCGAGGTTACCACCGCGGTCGCCCGCGGCGATCTGTCCAAGAAGATCACCGTCGACGTGAAGGGCGAGATCCTCGAGCTGAAGGACACCATCAACACGATGGTCGATCAGCTCAACGGGTTCGCCTCCGAAGTGACCCGCGTCGCGCGCGAGGTCGGCACCGAAGGCAAGCTCGGCGGCCAGGCGCAAGTGCCGGGAGTCGCCGGGACCTGGGCCGACTTGACCGACAACGTGAACCAGCTCGCCAACAACCTCACCGGCCAGGTCCGCAACATCGCCGAGGTCACCACCGCGATCGCGAAGGGCGACCTGTCGAAAAAGATCACCGTCGACGTGAAGGGCGAGATCCTCGAGCTCAAGAACACCATCAACACGATGGTCGACCAGCTCAACGGCTTCGCCTCCGAAGTCACCCGCGTCGCCCGTGAAGTCGGCACCGAGGGCAAGCTCGGCGGGCAAGCGCAGGTGCCGGGCGTCGCGGGGACCTGGGCCGACTTGACCGACAACGTGAACCAGCTCGCCAACAACCTCACGGGCCAGGTGCGCAACATCGCGGAAGTGACGACCGCGATCGCGCGCGGCGACCTGTCCAAGAAGATCACCGTCGACGTGAAGGGCGAGATCCTCGAATTGAAGGACACCATCAATACGATGGTCGATCAGCTCAATTCGTTCGCTTCGGAAGTGACCCGCGTGGCGCGCGAAGTCGGCTCCGAAGGGAAGCTCGGCGGTCAGGCGCAGGTCGAGGGCGTCGCCGGCACCTGGGCCGATCTCACCGACAACGTGAACCTGATGGCCGCGAACTTGACCGGCCAGGTGCGCAACATCGCGGAAGTCACGACGGCGGTCGCCAAGGGCGACCTGTCGAAGAAGATCACCGTCGACGTGAAGGGCGAAATCCTCGCTCTGAAAAACACCATCAACACCATGGTCGACCAATTGAACGGCTTCGCTTCGGAGGTGACGCGCGTCGCCCGCGAGGTCGGCACCGAAGGCAAGCTCGGCGGTCAGGCGCGCGTCGAAGGCGTCGCCGGCACCTGGGCCGATTTGACCGACAATGTGAACCTGATGGCCGGCAATTTGACCGGTCAGGTGCGCAACATCGCCGAGGTGACGACGGCCGTGGCGCGCGGCGACTTGTCCAAAAAGATCACGGTCGACGTGAAGGGCGAGATCCTCGAGCTCAAGAACACCATCAACGTCATGGTCGATCAGCTGAACGGCTTCGCGTCGGAGGTGACCCGCGTCGCCCGCGAGGTCGGTACTGAAGGCCGTCTCGGCGGCCAGGCGCAGGTGCCCGGAGTCGGCGGCACGTGGAAGGACCTCACGGACAACGTGAACGCGATGGCGGCCAACCTCACCGGCCAGGTCCGCAACATCGCCGAAGTCACGACCGCAGTGGCGCTCGGAGATCTATCGAAGAAGATCACGGTCGACGTGAAGGGCGAAATCCTCGAGCTCAAGAACACCATCAACACGATGGTCGATCAGCTCAACGGCTTCGCCTCCGAGGTCACCCGCGTCGCGCGTGAAGTCGGCACCGAAGGAAAGCTCGGCGGCCAGGCGCAGGTGCGCGGCGTCGCGGGCACGTGGAAAGACCTCACCGACAACGTCAATTTGATGGCCGCGAACCTGACTGGCCAGGTCCGCAACATCGCCGACGTGACTACGGCCGTGGCGCGCGGCGACCTTTCCAAGAAGATCACCGTCGATGTGAAGGGCGAGATCCTCGCTCTGAAAAACACCATCAATACGATGGTCGATCAGCTGAACGCCTTTGCCTCCGAAGTGACGCGCGTGGCGCGCGAAGTCGGGACCGAAGGAAAGCTCGGCGGCCAGGCGCAGGTGCCGGGCGTCGGCGGCACGTGGAAGGACCTGACCGACAACGTCAATTTGATGGCGACCAACCTCACCAACCAGGTCCGCGGCATCGCCGAGGTCGTCACCGCGGTCGCGCAGGGCAATTTGAAGCGGAAGCTCAGCGTCGGCGCCAAGGGCGAGATCGCGGCGCTCGCTGACACCATCAACTTCATGATCGAGACGCTGTCGACCTTCGGCGACCAGGTGACGAACATGGCGCGCGAGGTCGGCATCGAAGGCAAGCTCGGCGGCCAAGCGCGCGTTCCCGGCGCTGCCGGTCTGTGGCGCGACCTCACCGATAACGTCAACCAGCTAGCAGCGAACCTTACCAATCAGGTTCGTTCGATCGCCGAAGTGGCGATTGCCGTGACCAAGGGCGACCTCACGCGGTCGATCGCGGTTGAGGCGTCGGGCGAGATCGCCGCCCTGAAAGATACCATCAACGAGATGATCTCGAACCTGAAGGAGCAGACGCTCAAGAATGCCGAGCAGGATTGGCTCAAGACCAACCTCGCGCGCTTCAGCCGCATGCTTCAGGGCGAGCGCGACCTCGCCACCGTCTCCAACCTCATCATGTCCGAGCTCGCGCCATTGGTGAACGCGCAATATGGCGTATTCTACGTCACCAATCGCGAGGAAGAGGAAACCAAGCTCGAGCTGGTCGCCAGCTACGGCGCCGAAAGCCCCGATCAGCTGAAGCAGGAATTCGCCCTGCGCGAGGGGCTGATCGGCCAGGCCGCGGCCGACCGCCGGCCGATCCTCTTGAAAGACGCGCCGCCCGACTTCATCCGCATCGGCTCAGGCCTCGGCCACGCCAAGGCGGCGAACGTGAACATCCTGCCGGCGCTGTTCGAGGACGAAGTCAAAGCCGTGATCGAGCTCGCCTCGTTCAACGAGTTCAACGAGACCCACCAGAGCTTCCTCGACCAGTTGATGGAATCGGTCGGCATCGTCTTGAACACGATCGCGGCGACGATGCGAACCGAGGGATTGCTCAAGCAGTCTCAGCTGCTGACGCAGGAGCTGCAAGCGCGGCAGACCGAACTCACTCGCAAGCAGCAGGAGCTGCATGCGACCAACGAGGAACTTCAGGAAAAGGCGCAGCTGCTCGAGAACGAGAAGCGCCAGGTCGAGGCCAAGAACCTCGAAATCGAAATGGCCCGCCGGGCGCTCGAGGAGAAAGCCGAGCAGCTCGCTCTGACCTCGAAGTATAAGTCCGAATTCCTTGCCAACATGAGCCACGAACTGCGCACCCCGCTCAACTCGCTGCTCATCCTGTCGAAGCTTCTGGCCGACAATGCCCAGGGCAATTTGAGCACCAAGCAGATCGAATTCGCTCGGACGATCAACTCGGCCGGCTCGGACCTGCTGAGCCTCATCAACGACATCCTCGACCTGTCGAAGATCGAATCCGGAACGGTGACGATCGAAGTCGGCGAGATGCCGATGGCGCATCTGAAGCAGCACATGGAGCGGACCTTCCGCCAGCTCGCCACGGACAAGCGCCTCGCCTTCAATGTCGAGTTCGACGGCAAGCTGCCGCAGACCATCCGCACCGACGAGAAGCGGCTTCAGCAGATTGTCCTCAACCTCCTCTCCAACGCATTCAAGTTCACCTCGAAAGGCAGCGTCACGCTCGGCGTCAGCTGCGCGACGAGCGGATGGAGCAAGAGCCACCCGGTGCTCCGCAACGCCGATCGCGCGATCGAGATTTCGGTCACCGACACCGGGATCGGCATTCCCGAGGACAAGCAGCGATTGATCTTCGAGCCATTCCTGCAGGCCGACGGCACCACCAGCCGCAAATATGGCGGCACCGGCCTCGGGCTCTCCATCAGCCGCGAGATTGCGCGGCTTCTCGGCGGTGAGCTGAAGGTGCGCTCGACGCCCGGTGAAGGCTCAACCTTCACTTTGTTCGTTCCGCTCGAAGCCGAATCCACCGCCGCGATCGGGCCCAGCGAAACCGCCGCGCGTTACGACAACAGCGGAGCGGTGGTGCCGACCGCGCTGCCGACCGGGTTCGAGGTCAACGACGATCGCGACGACCTCAGCAAGAGTCCGTTCGTGCTGATCGTCGAGGACGACCCGACCTTCGCTGCGATCCTGCTTGACGCCGCCCACGAGGCCGGACTGAAGGGCGTCGTTTCGACCGCCGGCGCCGGGACCCTGGGCATGGCGCGCAAGCTCCAGCCGAGTGCGATCACGCTCGATCTCGGACTCACCGACATCGAAGGGCTCGTCTTGCTCGATCTCTTGAAGCATGACCCGCAGACCAGCCACATGCCGATCCACGTCATCTCCGGAACCGAGCGGGCCCACGCGGCGGAGGGCCTCGGCGCCTTCGGGGTAACCGACAAGCCGGCCGAGCGCGCCGACCTGGTCCGGGTCTTCACGGCGCTGCGCGACGAGGCGAAAACCCAAAAGCCGCGCCGGCGGAAGCCGAAGGGCGACGGGGCGCCGCCGGCCATTCGCCCGGTGCCGGAGCTGGCCGGCGCCAAGGTGCTGATCGTCGATGACGACATCCGCAATATCTTCTCGCTGACCAGCGTGCTCGAGAGCCACGACGTCGAGGTTCTCCACGCCGAGCGCGGCAAGGACGGTGTCCTGATCCTCGAGCAAACGCCCGACGTCGATCTCGCGCTGATCGACATCATGATGCCCGACATGGACGGCTATGAAACCATGCGCGAGATCCGCAAGCGCTCGGAGCTTGCCGAGCTGCCGTTGATCGCGGTGACGGCCAAGGCGATGAAAGGCGACCGCCAGAAATGCCTCGATGCCGGTGCTTCGGATTATATCGCCAAGCCCGTCGACATCGAGCTTCTGCTGGCGCTGGTCCGGGTGTGGGTCGCGCGCTCGCGAGAGGCGGCCGCCGCGGCGGCTCGACCGGTGCCTCTGGAGGCGGCGGAATAGCCATGAACCGGCCCGTCGGGGAAATTCCGGTGGTTCCCGTGCCGGAGCAGCACTTGGAGCCTGCACCCGAGGTCGCGCAGCAGCCGCGCGTTCTCCTGGTCGACGACGATGAGCGCAACCTTCTCGCCGTCGCCAATGTCCTCGAGGATCTCGGCGAGGTGGTGCTCGCGCGCTCCGGCGAGGAGGCGCTCCGCCACCTCCTCAAAGGCGAGTTCGCGGTCATCCTGCTCGACGTCTACATGCCTGGCATGGACGGTTACGAGACCGCTCAGATCATCCGCAGCCGCGACCAGAGCAAGGGCATCCCGATCGTTTTCCTGTCGGCGGTCAACAAGGAAGCAGAGCACCTCCTGCGCGGCTATGCGATGGGCGCCGTCGACTATGTGTTCAAGCCGGTCGATCCCATCGTCCTTCGCTCCAAGGTCACCGTGTTCGTCGAGCTGTTCGCCAAGACCAAGGAGATCGAGCGCAAGGCCCGCGCCGAGCAGGCCCTGCTCGACGCCAACCTTCGCGCCAATGCCGAGCGGCTGCGCGCCGAACAGGAACTGCGCCGCGCCGAGCAGCGGGAAGCGGCAATCATCCAGTCACTCCCGATGGTGCTTTACCTGGAGCCGTTCGACGCCGAGCAACGGTGGCCGACCTACGTCAGCGGCAACCTCGAAGCGATCACCGGCTTCACTCATGACGATATCCGCAAAACGCCCCAGATCTGGGCCGAACGGCTGCATCCCGACGACCGCGAACGAGTGCTGGTAACAATCGAGAAGCGGCGCACGACCGGGCGGTCCGCGGTCGAATATCGCTGGCAGTGCCGCGACGGCAGCTTCCGCCATTTCCTCGACCAGGCCGTGCTCCTCAAGGACATCGACGGGAATCCGACGGAGTTCGCCGGAACGCTGACCGACGTCACTGATCAGCGCTCTCTGGAGAGCCAGCTGATCCAGGCTCAGAAGATGGACGCGATCGGCAAGCTTACCGGCGGCATCGCGCACGATTTCAACAACCTTCTCGCCGCGGTCATCGGTGGCTTGGGCTTGCTCGAGAGACGGACGAGTCTGGAGGAGGACCAGCAGAAGATTCTCAGCATGACCAAACGCGCGGCCGAGCAAGGCAGCGAGTTGGTCCGCCGCCTCCTCGCCTTCGCCCGCCGCCAGAAGCTGGAACCCCATGCGGTCGAGATCGAAAGCCTGCGCGACGCCGTGTCCGACCTCCTGACCCACACACTCGGCGGCCTCGTCAACCTTGAATGGCGCGCTCCGAAGGCGCCGTGGAACGCCTTCGCCGACCAGGCTCAGCTCGAGCTCGCGATGGTCAATTTGATCATCAACGCGCGCGACGCCATGCCGGCCGGCGGCACGGTCACCGTCAGCATCGAAAATCGCAGTGGCGCTCCGGCCCTCGACGACGGCGACTATGTACTGATCGCCATCTCCGACTCGGGGACCGGCATTTCCTCGGACGACCTCGAGCGGGTCATGGACCCCTTCTTCACCACCAAGGAAGTGGGCAAGGGCAGCGGCCTCGGGCTCAGCATGGTCTACGGCTTCGCTCAGCAGTCGAACGGGCTGTTCCGCCTCGACAGCGAGCTTGGCAAAGGCACGCGCGCGGAGCTGTGGCTGCCGCGCGCACCGCTCGACAGCGCGCCCGCGGCGCGGCCTCCGGCCGATGAGGTCCGGCGGAGCGCGGAGCGGCCGCTGAAGATCCTGCTGGTCGACGATCACGAGGAGGTTCGCACCACCACCGGGGCGATGCTGGAGGAGCTCGGTCACGAGGTCGTCTGCGCCGCGAACGGCAAAGCCGCCCTGGAATCATTGCGCACCGAGCGATGCGACTACGACCTGATGATCAGCGATTATGCCATGCCGCATTTGTCGGGCACCGAATTCCTGCGCGAGGCGCGCCAGCTGTGCCCCGGCGTCCCCGCCCTGATCATCACCGGCTATGCCGAAACCGACGCGATCAGCGACCGGCCCGAGGGAGTCGAAATCCTGCTCAAGCCGTTTACGCCCAAGGGTCTCGAAGCTGCCGTCGCGCGCGTCAGCGCCGCCCCCGCCGAGAGCCAACGCGCCGGCTAAGGAAAGTCACCAACCGCCGCGTCGCTGCGACGAACCGCGAAACTGCTTGCGGTCTTAAGGGTTGTGAGCGCGGGGACCCTCCGACCATCCGGGACAACAAGTGTCTGGCGAACGCGACTCGCGCACCGACATCTTCGAAGACGAAAGCCTGCGCCTGAAGGACGCGCTCAAATCGTGCCGCAAAGTGGTCGCGAACTACCGCGTGATGCTTTCGGGCGAGGAAAGCGAGGAGAATCCCGGCGACCCAGACGGCGAGGACGAGAAGCGGACCGACTAAGGCAGTCCGCCGAATTGGTGACCCCTACGGGACTCGAACCCGTGTTTTCGCCGTGAGAGATGTACCGATTTGGTTGTTTTATACAACCGTGGACACCCGTGGATCATTGAACTTATTGATCTTCTCTGGTACATTTCCTGAACCATCCGCGCGCGTCTGAGACCGTATATTTGGGACGCATTGGGGATGTTTTCGGAGATCTCCAATGGCCAGGACTGTCGACGACATTAGGCTACAGGACCGCGCCGCCCGAGCGCGACTGAAGCCGCGGCATCATCCGTACTGGCGATCGATCTCCGATGGGCGGCATCTCGGCTATTATCGGGGCAAGCGAGGGGGCTCCTGGGTTGGGCGGTGCCGGGCATCCGACGCGCGCGATTACGTAACGCGGCCGTTGGGCACGGCCGACGACCTGGTGGATGCTGACGGCGAAGCCGTTCTCGACTGGAAACAAGCTCTCGAGGCTGCGCTCGATTGGTTTAAGAAAGTGGAGAAGCCCGGGTATCTCAATGCGGCGGAGCTCACGGTTCAGACTGCAGTCGATGAATACTCTTCGATGCGGGATGCGCGTGACAGCGCACGTGCCGGAAGGCCGGTCCGATCCGACGGACGATCGCGCCTTACGCGATATGTAAAGGTTGACGAAAAGCTCGCTGGCACTTGCCTATGCGACCTTACGGAGTCGGATCTCAAAGCTTGGCAGGACCGAATCCAAGGGCTGAAGATCCTGACTCGGCAGAGGCTGGCCAACGACCTCAAGGCCGCGCTGAACTATTGCCATCAGAACCATCGACGATCTCTGCCGTCCGACTTTCCGATGACAGTGAAGTACGGCCTCAAGCCAGAGGAGCGCTATTGGGAGCATGGCGAAACGAGAGCGCGCGACAACCAGATCCTCGAGGACCAACAGGTCCGCAAAATCATTCGTCTGGCCAGGGAACTGGACGAGGACGGCGATTTTGCTCTGGTCGTCATTCTGCTGGCCGCCACCGGCGCGCGTTTCTCGCAACTGCGACGGATGACCGTGGGAGACGTTCAGCTCGATCACTCCCGGCTTTTGGTGCCGACGTCGTTCAAGGGGAAGGGCAGGTCCCCCGATCTGATCAAGGTTCCGGTAGGCGAGGACGTCCTGGGAACGCTGCGGCCGGCCATCGTCGGGCGGAAAGCAAGTGAGCCGCTGCTTCAGAGATGGCGGTACAAGCAGGTGAACGCCATCAAGTGGGTGAGAAATAGTCGTGGACCTTGGAAGACAGCGTCGGAAATGACGCGGGATTGGCGCTGCGTCGTCGCGGCTGCCGGCCTCGAGGGCGTCATCCCTTACGCCCTGCGCCACTCATCGATCGTGCGCGGTATTCGGGCGAACCTTCCAATCAGGCTTGTTGCGGCGGTTCACGATACCTCGGTGACGATGATCGAGCGGCATTATTCGCGCTGGATCACCGAAGGCCTTGAAGAGATGGCTGCCCGAGCGATCGTCCCCCTGCTCGCCGCTTGATTCAAGGCCGGTTCCGCTGGTCTGGACGGCGAGGTTCGTCCGGCCTTGCGGCGCACCTGCCTTTGGATAAACCGACGAAGACTCTCGACGAGGATCAGCGTCGAGCTTCCGACCACGAGGCAACCAGCTGAAAAACCCAACGCGGCGGGCTAGTCAGGCAACAGGATGCGAAGCTTTTCGAACCGCGATCACGGGCATTTCGAATGTCGGAATCTCGGGTTCTCCGGCCAAGATCGAACGGACCTAAGCGGCTGATGTCCGCAATGGGTGGAAGGCGTACGTTAGGCCCCTCTCTCGGCGACGGATGGGGTACTTTAGCCTCTTGCTCGTTTCCGCTGCTCCATCATAGCTAGCACTTCTTCATGAGGAATCGTCGACCCCTGGTCGACGGACTTAAGCGCTTCAAGCGTTAGCTCGTATCGTCTTTGCTCCTCCGCCAGCCATTCGGTCAGCGCCTGGCGCACAATCCAGCTCTTGCTCCGGTCGATTCGAAGCGCGATTTCGTCCAATCTCGAAACGAGTTTGGCCGGGAGATTCGCAGTGACTACACGATCGCGCGAATCCATCTCATTCCCCTTTTTTGGAGAGTCATCGTTAGCGGAGACGGTGCAGCACGTGCAAATGTCTGAAATCCGTCGGATTGCGGATAGCTTCGGGCGCGCGAGATCCTCAGGAGACCGGGCCCGAACGGAAGTGCTGATCGTATCGCCCTGCGCGCTCGAGCGCTGACCCTAAGCTGCCCCCGGGCCGTCCTTTGTTGGAGAACACGACCCGGCAACGAGCAAAAGCTAATTGCAAAATCGCGGCGAATTCCCGGGCTTTCGGTCACGGGTCGTTAACCATGGCGGGATAGGTTCGACCGGCGTCCGAAGGGGGGCGAACCCGTGCCGAGTGGTACCCAGCGAGCGATGAAAGAGCGCGTCGAGCCGCGAACGAACCTGTTCGTGCTCGCCACGCTTAGGTCGGCTTCGGGCGTTGCTCCAGTCAAGGTCCGCGACGTTTCGAGCACCGGCATGCTGCTCGAAGGCGCCGCCATTCCTTGCGTTGGCACGGAAGTTCAGATTGAACGCGCCTCGTCCGTCGCCAGCGGCTGCATCGTATGGACTGCGGGGGGACGAGCCGGTGTCAAATTCAATTCGAGCGCGGATGTCCAAGACTGGCTTCCAAATAGGTCCAATGGCCAGACGCGGGTCGATGCCATGGTCAAGACGATCCGGTCTGGAATGGCGCCGGCCCTGGCCCCACGCTCGGTCACTCCTGGTCCGACGCTGGAATGCGACCTTGCAGGACTCGCCGACGAGGTGGAGTTGGTTAGCGCTTCGCTCGCGAACGATCCGCGGGTCCTCAGCCACAGGCACGAGGAGCTCCAAAGACTCGACATCGTTGTGCAGCGCCTTCGGTTGATAGCGGAATCCTCACCAAAACGGATCTAAATTCAACCACTTTGAAGCCTGCCATCAGCCAAGATGCGCAGATGCTGACCTGCGCCCTCGCCATCCTTGCGGCCGCCGCCCGCCGAAGTCCCCCGCGAGTGCCGGGCCGCGCCGAACGACCGAGCTCGCGCGCGCGGCGGTTTCAGCGGCGTGGGCAAGACGGCAAGCGGCTTGTTAACCGAACCTCGTTAGCTGCCGCCCGATGAGCAACTCGAAAAGCCTGCTTGCGCTGATGGTTTCAGCTGCAGTCGCGCTGATCGTCGTGAGCAACTTTTGCATCATCTACATGCTCCACCGCTCGGCCAGCACCGCGGCGGAGCTCGCCGGATCGATCTGGCCGATCGCCCTTCCGACCACCGTCGCCATCGTCCTCGTCATGTCGATATTGCACCAGAGCCTAGTCGACGTGCTGTCGCGCCTCGAGCGGAAGGAGCGGGAAGCGAGCCAGCTTGCCCGGCACGATCCGCTGACCGGCCTCGCCAACAAGCGCCTGCTCGACGAGCGGATCGAGGCGGCGATCGGTTCGAAAAGCAGAAGCAGCGACGGCTTTGCCGTGTTGATGATCGACCTTGACCATTTCAAGCGAGTCAACGATCTCCTCGGGCACCAAAAAGGCGACGAGGTCCTGAAAGTCGCAGCTTCGAGGCTCGAGAGCCTGGTTCGCGCAGGCGATACGGTCGCGCGCTTCGGCGGCGACGAGTTCCTGATCCTGGCGCGGATATCGAAACCCCAGGAAGTCCCCAGATTATGCAACCGGATCGTCGCCGAGATGCAACGCCCTTATACGATCGGCGACAGAGAAGCGTCCCTGCCCGCAAGCATCGGCGCGGTTTCCGCGGCCAATGGCTTCGCCAGAGCCGAGGAATATGTGCGCGCGGCCGATGTAGCCCTTTACGCGGCCAAGGCCGATGGGCGGAATTGTTTCCGCATGTTCACCGACGATCTCGACGCAAGCATCAAACGGCGGAGCACCCTCGAGCTCGATCTCGGGCACTGCCTCGCGACGGGGGACCGCATCTGCATCCACTATCAGCCGCAGATCGACGTCACCGGGTCGGTCGTCGGCGTCGAATGCCTGTTCCGCTGGACCCACCCGGAATTTGGCGCAATTCCGGCCATTGAAGCGATCAATGTTGCCGAGGAAACACGCCAGATCGACGGGCTTGGCGATTTTGTGCTGAGGGAGGCGGCGCGCTTCGCAAAGGAGCATCCTCTGCTCTCGGTCGCGGTCAATGTGTCGCCGGCCCAATTCGGTTCGCGAAGCGGGCTGCTGCGACGCTTCCTCAAGATCCTCAAGGACGCCGGGGTCGACCCTCACCAGATCGAGCTTGAGGTTACCGAGCAACTGTTCATGCGCCAGAACGATCGCTGCGAGGAGCAGATCAGCGAGCTGCGGGAGGCCGGGTTCAGGCTTGCGCTCGACGATTTCGGGACAGGATATTCGTCGCTAAGCTATTTGCGCAGATTCAAGGTCGATCGCCTGAAGCTCGACCGCTCCTTCTCATGCGAAGGGCAAGCCGGCGATCGGATTGCAATTCTGAGGGCCGCGGTCACGCTCGCCCATGCAATCGGACTGGAAGTCGTCGCCGAAGGCATCGAGACTCTCGACCAGGAGGCGATTGCGCTCGAGGCGGGCTGCGATATCCTTCAGGGCAACCGCTATGCCGCGGCGATGGACCATGGAAGTTTCGAAAACTTCCTCGACGCGCGCAATCGCAAGGTCGCCTGACCCTCGTCACCCCAGTGCCGCTTCGCTTTCAAAGCGTCGCAACTGCGGCGGCCCATCGGGGTGCGATTCGCGCGCTCCCAAATATTCGGCGAACAGTTGTTTGCCGATCCCGCGTGGGACATTTTTCGAGCTCTTCGCGTCCACCTCGAAACGGCCACTTGACCCGATCCGAAAGGCCTCGACGCGGGCTCGGCGATTGTCCTATCGCGGCGGACGCGAGCAGCCGCTCCGCCAAGCGAGGCCAAACGCGACCAGATGAGCGATGACAAGACCCGACGCAGTCGCCAATCCGGACAGGCGCCGGGGCTTCGCCTCATCGACTGCAGGCCCGATCTCTACCAAATGCTTTCACGGGCGCCCTGTAATCCTGAGCCAAAATCGATGGGCCTGGGCCGCAATCCGCGGCTTATTCTACGGCTGGTCTGGGCTGCCTTCGGACTAGGCCTGCTTCTGTGTGCGGCGATCGCGCTCGCCCGATCCTAAGAACGTCGGATGCCGAATGATCCTCGCTAGGGGCTCCCGGTCTTTCGGAGAGCGGTCTTTGGCAAAGACAGGCCGCCGGCACTCGTGATGAGCTCGCCGCAAACCAGCAGATGATCGACCAAGCCGATGCCGGTTTCCTCAAGGGCGCGTTGAAGCGAGCTTGTCAGCTCGAGATCGGGGCGTCTTGGCACGGGGTCTGCCTCTCGCTCCTGAATGACGATCATGCCCTCGGCCTGCGCCTCGATTGCAAGGCGCACAGCGGCCCCGAGAGGGAAATTCTGGACGCCCTCGCCTGCCCTCGGCAAGCGATAGAGGTTGAGGAGATGCAGCTGCGCATCGACCAGAACCAAGAGAAAATCGGGACAGGGCACGCCGGCGAGCCTTGCCAAGGCGGCCGCGGACTTGCGCGAAGCGATCGGCTCGACGAGCGCGGCCGGAGAACGCGCGTTCAAAGCGTCCAAAAGCGATTTCGGAGCCATCCTGGCATGGCGCCCACCCCTGGCAGGTAGGCCCAGCGGACCACGCTCCTCGAAAACCTGCCTCACGCTGGGCCCCTTGGCCTCAAGCGCAGGCCATGACTAGAGGGGCGGAACTGATCCATTGCGCTAGAGTCGTAGCGCGCTGGGGCAAGGGCCCGCGGCGAAAGGAAGGCAAAGTCGAGTGAACGGGCTGTTGCAGGTCATTCGGCGCGCGGCCGAGCTGCCGCGGGGCGCAAGGGCCGCCCTCGTTGCCTTGATCGACGTCTTCGCCTGCATTGCGACCGCAATCCTCGCCTTCTGGCTACGCCTTGGCGAATGGTATCTTTTTGAGGACAATGTCTACACATTCCTGGCGATCGCCATTCCGTTGTGGCTGGCAATCGCTCTGCTCACACGCACCTATCGCTCCCTCGTCCGCTTCTCGGGCAAGGAGACGCTTCGCCAGCTCGCCCGGCGATGCCTGATCATGGCAGTTGGGCTTGGTGCGATCCTCGTCATCGCCCGGCCGGAGGGCATCCCGAGAACGCTCGCAGTCCTTCACCCACTGGTCTTTCTCCTGGCGCTTGCCGGCGCACGGCTTGGCTTAAGCTCGCTACTCCTCGAAGCGCTCGACGGCGCACCCGTTCGGCAGCGCCGCAAGCGGGTGCTCATTTATGGGGCAGGCTCGGCAGGCCAGCAGCTTGCACTTTCCGTCGAGCAGGACCGGCAGATCCGGGTCATTGGCTTTGTCGATGAAAACCCCGTGCTTTCCAACCGCTGGCTCGAGGGCAAGCCCATTTGGCACACCGACGATCTCGAGCGCGTGCTCACGATTGAGAATGTCGATGAAGTCTTCCTGGCCTTGTCGTCGGCGAGCCGGTCGCTTCGCCGCCGCATTGTCGAGCGGCTTCGCTCGCGCCGCCCGGACGTGCGGGTGCGAATGCTGCCGAGCATTTCCGAAATCGCCTTCGAGCGAGTCTCGGTCAACGACCTCCGCGATGTCCAGATCGAGGAGCTGCTCGGCCGCGATCCCGTCCACCCTGACCCGCAGCTGATGAGCCGCGACAGCGGCGGCAAGTGCGTGATGGTGACGGGGGCCGGCGGCTCGATCGGAAGCGAGCTTTGCCGGCAGATTCTCCGACAGGGCCCGACCCGGCTGGTGCTGGTCGAGCAGTCCGAGCATGCCCTTTATGTAATCGACTCCGAGCTCAACGAGCTCAAGCTGCGCGAAGGGATCAAGGCCGAGATTGTCCCCGAGCTTACCGACGTCGGGCAGCGGGCCGAGTGCAGACGGGCGATCCGGGCCTGGCGCCCCGACACCCTGTTTCATGCCGCCGCCTACAAGCATGTCCCGTTGCTTGAGGCCAACCCGCTGCCCGCGATCCGCAACAATGTACTTGGAACGCTCAATGCCTGCCTTGCCGCGGAGGAATCCGGAACGTCGACCTTCATCCTCGTCAGCACCGACAAGGCCGTCCGCCCTTCGAGCGTCATGGGCGCCTCGAAACGGATTTGCGAGTTGATCGTCCAGGCCCGCGCAGAGGCGCAGGTGGAAACGGTCTATAGCGGGGTCCGGTTCGGGAACGTCCTTGGCTCGAGCGGGTCGGTCGTTCCTCTGTTTCGCGAGCAGATCGAACGAGGCGGTCCGATCACCGTTACCCACCACGACGTCACCCGCTATTTCATGACGATCCCGGAAGCGGCCCAGCTGGTCATCCAGGCCGGCGCGATGGCGCAAGGCGGCGATATGTTCCTGCTGGACATGGGCGAGCCCCTCAAGGTTCGTGACCTCGCCCGCTCGATGGTCGAGCTCAGCGGTCTTTCGGTCCGCGATGACAGCAATCCCGACGGCGACATCGAGATCGTCGAAATCGGCCTCAGGCCCGGCGAGAAATTGCACGAAGAGCTGCTGCTCGAGGATACAGCGGAGCCGACGTCGCACCCGCGCATCGTTAGGGCCAAGGAGACGATGATTGCCTGGCCGCAGCTTCAATCGAAGCTCGAAGAGCTCGAAGCCGCGATCGCCGCCGGCGAGGGCAAGGCCGCGCTTCGCCTCGTCGCCTTGCTCGCGCCGCCCTATCAAGCCAATGGCGCCGACGCACAGCCCGCGCCAGCGCGCAAGTCAAAGCGGGGCAAGGCCGATAAGGTCCTCATCTAAGCGGTCGTGGCTAAGGAACTCGAAACTCGGCGCATCCCGAAGATGGGCGATGTTGCGCTTGGCGCCGGCGAACAATTTGTCGATGCACAGGACCTCATGGCCATCTCCCACCAGGCGATCGCAAAGGTGGGATCCAAGAAAGCCAGCACCGCGGGTGACCATCACCCGTTTACTGGGCGGATGCTTCAAACCCTGCATCGGCGAAAGACTCCAGGGCCGTTCGGCGAGCAGCTACGCGCAGCCGCGCCCGAAGGTCACATGGGTGGGAGGGCGACGTTGACAAGGCAAGCGGCCCGGCCAACAGAGCTTGCGACTTTTTCGCGTCATTTGAAGCTTGTGAGCCCCTAGCGCATGCGTGCCTATCTCGCCCGCTATCTTACCGCGCTCGGGGCCAAGCTCAGCGGAACTCCGCTGATCCCGGAGCTTGGCGCTTCCGACAGAGCGCTGCTTGGAGCGGTCGAGGGCCTCTCCATGACCTCGCCGATTGCGCAATGGGAGCTGATCCAGGCGATCCGCCATATCGAAGCGAACGGAATCTTGGGCGATATTGTCGAGTGCGGAGTGTGGCGCGGCGGCAATCTCGTCCTTGCGGGATTGCTCAGGAAAGAGCTCGGGTTCGAGCGCGCAATCTGGGCGTTCGATACCTTTTCCGGAATGACGGCGCCGACCGCAGCGGACTTCAAGCCAGCGGAATCCTTCGACGTTCCCAGGAAGCACGCAAAGCTCCAGCGCCGCGACCGCAACCAATGGTGCCTGGCGTCCGAGGCGGAGGTCCTTGGAAACTTCAAGGCGCGCGTCGGAAATGACCGTCTCAAGATGATCAAGGGCCCAGTCGAAGAGACGCTTGGGCATCCCGAAAATCTGCCTGGCAGGATCGCCATCCTCCGCCTCGACACCGATTTTTACGAAAGCACCAAAACGGAGCTTGAAGCGCTCTATCCCAGGCTCTCCAGTGGAGGCGTCCTGATCATCGACGATTATGGCGAATGGGCTGGAGCGCGCAAAGCCGTCGACGAATATTTCGCGGAGCAAAAACCCTGGCTCCATTATGTGACTCACACCGTGCGCCTGATGATAAAGCCATGAGCGAGGCTCCAATGCCGCATGAAGCGGGCCCGCCCCCCTCGACAAGCGCCGGCCGGGCGCCGCCGGCGGTGCCGCGCGTGTTCCAAGCCCTGCTCATCGCCTACATTTTGCTGACCGGCGAGCTGGTCCGCGGCCTGCAAGCGGCGCTGTTCGGCCTGCAAGGCGGCGGCGATGCGGCATTCACCATTGCCATCCTGCTTGCGATCGCGGTCGACATTGCCCGGATCGCGCCGCTCGTCGCTTATGCGCGCCATCCGTTGGGCATCCTTCATCCGCTGATCCTGACGGTCCTGCTATGGCCGCTCCTCGTCGCCATGCCGCGCACCATCGACGAGCTGGGCGGTCTTGGCGGACTTCTCTTGGGCGAGCAGGTGACGCCGCCTTATTATGCTGGCCTGGGTTGGGCGCCCGGCCCCGATATCTGGGTGGCAGTTGCCTGGTCGAACCTTTGCGCGCTCCTTGCGCTGCTCGCGACCTATGCGGGCTTCGCCTTCGCACGCGAGCGGACGCCCCCCAACGATCAACTGTGGCGACCCCGCATCGCGTTCGACGGCAAGCGCCTGCGCGCGCTCGCGGTCGGGCTCATTGCGGCCAGCCTTGCCATCCTCCTCCTTCTGATTGCGATGCGGGGCGGGCTTGCCCTCCACTTCGCCGACATGGCGCGCGGCCGGTTCCGCTCGATGGCCGGCCTTGGCCCGCTGGTGGCGGCGGTCGATCTTGGCCTGGTTGCGATCATCGTGTGGGTCGCCGCCCGACCCGAGGATGCGCGACGGCCCTTGTTCATCGTCTCGATGCTGCTCGTCGCGGCGGCGCAATTCATGAGCAATGGGGCGCGCAGCGCTGCGTTTGCCGCGTTCATCATGGTCGGCCTCGCGTGGGCGTTGAGGACGCGCCGGATCCCGTGGCGGCTGGCGCTGATCATGGTCCCGGCCTTCTTCCTTGCGTTCGGCGCGCTCAACATCATCCGCACCGCCGGCTTCGGCGGCGAAGGCGCCGGGCAAGCGATCGAGGCGGCCGATACGAGCGACATGCTAAGCCGCGTCGAAGAGGAGATCGAGCTCCGCCGCTCGCTCGAGTCGACCGTTCCGGTCATCTCGCAAGGCCAGGAGCTCATGGGCGGCCCGCTCCTCGGCAGTTCTTACGCCGCCGCCGTCTTCGCGTTTGTTCCGCGTTGGATCTGGCCGGAAAAGCCGCGCGGCGCGGGCTCGCTCTATGCGCAGAATTTCCTGGGCGAGGTCCGCGAAGGTCTGACGGTGCCTGTCAACTCCGTGGCCGAAGCCCACTGGAATTTCGGGATCCTCGGCGTGATCCTCTTGTTCCTGCTCTATGGCGCGATCATTCGCCGGGCCCATCATTTCTATATCGTGCGCCACGACAATCCGTTCGCGATCGCGGCATTCGTGCTGTTCGTCACCGCCTTCCATCTGTCGACCGACGACCTTGTGCTGTTCCAGCAGCAAACTGCGTTGCTATTGCTCACCCTCGGACTGGCGATCCCTTTCGCAGCGCGGGCGCGTCGGGCACCGGAGATACGGCCGGCGACGCCAAGCCGTATCGTGGGACCGGCGTGAGCAGAACGCCCGCGCCAGCTAACGGGGGCAGCGTCGCGGATGCGGCGAAGCCCAGGGTCCTCCACGTCCTCAAGAGCCTCCCGCTGGGCGGGATCGAGAGCTGGCTGATGCATGTGCTGCGGCACGATCGCGCGTCCGTTGTCGCCCACGAGCTCTTGCTGATGGTCGAGAAACCAGGCGCCTATGAGGCAGAAGCGCGGTCGCTCGGGGTCCGGATCCACAAGGTCGTGAAGGGGCGAAGCTGGTTCTCCTGGCTTCCCCGCTTTTATCACTTCCTGAGGCGTGAAGGGCCCTTTGCCGCCGTTCATTCCCATTCGTCGCGCATTGGCGGAGCAATCCTTGCCGTCGCAGCGCTTGCCCGTGTCCCGGCCCGCATCGCCCATCAGCACGATGCGCGAAGCGCCGGCCCTGATTTCACGGGCGGCCGGGAAGCGTTCCTCCGGCGCGCGAATATGGTCCTCACGAAATTGACGGCAACGCGCCGCATCGGGATTACCGAGACCGCGATCGAGGACATCGCCGGCCCCGGGTGGCAGAGGCATAAGGATTGCTCGATCCTTCTTTACGGATTCGATTTTTCAAGCTTCGACGGCGCCGAAGCCCGCGCCGCGGCGCTTCGCCGGAGTCTCGACCTTCGGCCGGGGAACCGGGTCGTCGGGCATGTCGGGCGTTTCGATCCGGTCAAGAACCACGACTTCCTCCTCAAGGTCTTCGCGCGCCTCGCGCGTGCAGATCCCGAGGCGCGGCTGGTGATGGTTGGGCGGGGTTCACTCGAGCCGGAGGTACGCAAGCTCGGCGAAGCGCTGGGCGTCGCCGACCGGCTTCGGTTCGCCGGATCGACCCGGGATATTGCGGCCTATATGGCTCTGTTCGATCTTTTCCTCTTCCCATCGTTCAGCGAGGGCCTTGGCATCGTTTGCGTCGAAGCGCAGGCGGCTGGAACGCCGGTCCTCGCATCCGATACGGTGCCGCGGGAGGCGGCGGTGGTGAAGGAGGGTTTCCATGTCCTCCCGCTCGGGGCGGGCGAAGACCTTTGGGCAAGGCGCAGCGCCGAGCTCCTCGCAATGCCGAAGAGTGATGCGCAAGCGTGGCGCAATCAGGTCGACCAAAGCGCCTTCGGCATCGAGCGCTGCGTCCGCGACCTCCACGGCGTCTATCGCGAAGAGCTTGCGCTCAAGGGATGAAGGAGCCGGTCCTGTTTCTCATTCTCCAGGGCGAGGCTCGCGCCAACGGGGGCCTTGAGAGCATTTCGCAAGTGATGGCGCGGCTCAAGCACTACCGGCCAATCGTGCTCACCAACCTTGAGACTTCATTCTCGCACAGGTGGCGCGAGGCGGGGATCGAGGTCCATGTCGTTGCCGAGCAGGCCTCGCAAGGATTGTTGCGCAACCCCGCGGCGATCTTGTCGACCTATCGCCGCTACCATCGGCAAGTGTGGACCATCCTTCAAGCGAGCGGCGCGCGCATCGTTCACTTCAATGACCCGCTGGCGTTCCAGCTCGGGCTCTTGCCGGCAAAGCTCTGCGGCGCCGCTCTTGTCCTCAACCTTCGCGACACGCTCGAACCGGCAAGGAAGCCACCAAGACTCAGATACCGCCTGATCTTCGCTGCGGCCGATCATGTCCTTTATCTGTCGGAAGACATGGCGGAACGCTGGCGCGGAATCGCTCCCAACGCCGCTTCATCGTTCAGCGTCACATATTCCATCGTCGATCCTGAGCGTTTTGCGCCGGCGCCGGCCGGGGAGCGTGACGACCCGCCGGTGGTCCTCGTGCCCTCGATATTCTGGCCCAAGAAAGGCCAGCTCGAATTTATCCGACACGCCGTTCCAGCACTGGCGAGCCGCGGCATCGAGACCTGGTTTGCGGGCGATTTTGAGCCCGCGACAGAGCCTTATGCAAGGAAGTGCGCCGTCGCCGCGGCGCCTTTTTCAGGTCATGTCCGCTTCCTTGGTTATCAGGCCGGCATGGCCGATCTTTATGCGCGTGCGGCCGTCATTGCCGTCCCCTCGCGCCATGAAGGCCTCATGCGCGGAATGATTGAGGCGATGAGCTGCGGGCGGGCTGTGGTCAGCTTCGATGTCTGCTCGGCCCGCGAGCTCCTCGAAGAAAAGTCGCGGGGTGCGGGCGAGGTCGTAAACCAGGGGAATTATGCGGGGATGGCCGAAGCGCTCATCCGCTTCGCGATGGATCCCCTCGCCCGGGCAGCTGCGGGCGCTGCGGGAGTCGCCGCGGCGCGGGAGCTGTTCGATCCCGACAGGGTCATCGAGCGCCATGAGCGCGCTTACCGCCATTCGAGGGACCGTTGATGCCCGGCGAGGTCCGCTCCCCCTCGAACCTTGATGACGGCTCAATCTATCGCCGCCTTGTCCGCAATTTCGCCTATCTTGGAACCGGGACGATCGCCTCGGCGATGTTCATGATGCTCGCACTCGTC
This sequence comes from Sphingomonas sp. URHD0057, assembly GCF_000620665.1. GTDB lineage: Bacteria > Pseudomonadota > Alphaproteobacteria > Sphingomonadales > Sphingomonadaceae > Sphingomicrobium. The sequence continues at coordinate 53,167 of NZ_JIAU01000009.1, forward strand.
TTGAGCGCTCGAGCACTCTCCCCGGCCGCGTTCGGCGTTCTCATCCTTTTCCAGTCGGCAACCCTCATGGTCGCGGCATTCATGTCGTTCGCAACCCAGCAACCAATCCTGAAGCTTGGCGCAACAGCCTTGGCCGACGGCGACAAGGCGCGATTGGGGCGGATCATCGGGCTTGGGCTATTGTTGGATGCGCTTGCAGCGCTTGCCGCCGCGATTGGCTCCTTCGCCTTTCTGGCCCTTGCTGGGCCGTGGCTCGCGATCGAGCTCGAGCAGTGGCAGAACGCAGCTCCTTTCGCCGCCTCGCTGCTGTTTAGCGGCTATCTGACGGCCAACGGCATCTTCCGGCTGCTGGACCGGTTCGGCCTCTTGAGCCTCATTCAGGCGGGGTGCGCGGCCGCGCTGTTGGGCGCGATGGCTTGCCTCACGGCGACCCGTGCGCCGTTCGGGGCTTATTGCTGGACCTGGGCGATCTTTTACGTGCTCAATAGCCAGCTTCCGCTGATTGCGGCGCTCCACCTCGCACGCCGGGCTCGAATTCCGGTGGCGCTCCACTTAGGCCGGATGAAGCCCGGCGAAGTCAGAACCTTCCTTGCTTATTGCTGGACGACCTGGGGCATGGCCAGCATCGAGGCCATTCGCATCAACGGCGATTCCCTCCTCGTCGGGGCCGCAGTTTCGATCGAAGCGGCGGGCGCCTATAATGTCGCAAAGCAACTCGCCGGCGTCCTTCGCAAGTTCAACGCGGTCTATGCCTCGGCCGCCTTCCCCGAAATCTCGGCCATGTCCGCTCATGGCGAGGAAGATGGAGCAAGGCGGATCCGCCGGCGGATCTTGCGGCTGAGCGCAGCCCTCGGGACCATTGCCGTAGTCGCTGCCTTGCTCCTTGGCCGGCCGGCCTTGAGATTATTGTTCGGTGTCCATTTCGAAAGCGCCTGGATGCCGCTGGTGATTCTGACCGGGGCCGCCGCGGCGCAGCTCGTCAGCCACACGCTTTCCATGTACGTCCAGGTGGCAATCGGGCCCAAACATTTGTTTCACCTCTATGTCCTCGCGCTTCTTCCCTTCCTCATCGCCGTCGTCCCACTAACGTGGGCGCTGACTACGACCGGAACCGCGCTTGCCCAGCTCCTGTTCGCCCTGCTCTTGATCTTCCATTGCCAGCGGGCGCTAGGGGCTCGCGATGCGCAATGACGAAGCTGAAACGCTCGCCCGCTGGATCCGCGACCTCGGACTTCCTCCAGGCGCCGTCTGCCTCAACATCGGCTCTTCGACGAGGATGTTCCGGGAGGAGCAGCAACCGCATATTGCCCAGCGGCTGATAAGGCCGCTCGAGGCCGAGGGCATGCGGTTCGTCCATTGCGACATGAAGAGCGCCGAGGGCGTCGATGAAGTGGGCGACCTACTCGATCCCGCCTTTCGCGAGCGTCTCCGGGAATATCGAGCCTCGCTTCTCTTGTGCAGCAACCTTTTGGAGCATCTCGCCGAGCCTGCGCCCTTCGCCCGAGCTTGCGCCGACCTTGCAGAGGATGGCGGCTTCGGCATCTTCTCCGTCCCATCATCCTATCCCTATCATCCCGACCCGATCGACACGATGCTCCGTCTCAACCCCGAAGAGCTTGCCGCCATGCTGCCCGATTGGACGGTCGTCCGATCCGCCGAGATCGAGGCGGGCAGCTATTGGCGCGACCTTGGCGAAACCGGCGCGCGCTGGTCTCGACTCTTCCGCCAGGCGGCGCGGGTTGCAGTTCCGCTCTACCGGCCGGGCCAGTGGAGGGCCAACGCGAGCCGGCTCCTATGGCTCTTCCGGTCCTATCGGGTCAGCCTGGTTCTGCTCCGCAAGCCGACACGGCGTTCGCCTCAGAAGCCGCGCGACAGCCGGGCGACGGTCCGGCCATGACGAGCCCGCCGGAGGCGAGCCCTGCGAACCTCGTGCCGCCCGATTCCATTCTCGCGGACTTCGTCTGCCCACGCTGCCGCGCGCCGCTCGAGGCCTCCCGGATAGGTCTTTGCTGCACCGACTGCCTGCACAACTATCCGATGATCGAGGGCCAGCCGGTGCTGGTCGACTTCGCGACCAGCATCCTTGACGAGGACGAAGTCAGGGCCAGCGGCGGCGCGAGCAACATTCGAAGAGGAAGCGGCGGCCTCAAGCGCCGCCTTGTCCAAGCCCTGCTGCCGCAAAACCGGCGTGCCGAAACCAACGCGCAAGCGTTCCTGAAGCTTGCTGGCCGGCTCGCCGCGAAGCCCCGCATCCTGATCGTCGGAGGTGGATCGCAGGGCGAGGGCACCGCCTCGCTCTACGCGGCCAGGAACATCGAGCTGATTGCGTTCGACATCTATGCATCGACGCTTACCCAATTCATCGCCGATGCGCACCGGATCCCGCTCGCCGACGCAAGCGTCGATGCGGTCTGGATCCAGGCCGTGTTGGAGCATGTTCTCGATCCCTGGGCCGTCGTTGGGGAGATCGATCGCGTGCTGAAGCCCGCTGGCATTGTCTATGCCGAAACGCCGTTCCTGCAGCACGTCCATGAAGGCGCCTATGACTTCACGCGTTTCACCGAGAGCGGGCATCGCTGGTTGTTCAGAAAGTTTGAGCTGATCGATTCAGGAGTCGTCCTCGGCGCCGCGAGCCAGCTCTTGTGGTCGATCGAGCATGTGGTTCGCGGCGTTACACGCTCGGTCGGCGCAGGCATCGCCGCGAAGATGGCCTTCTTCTGGCTCCGCTATCTCGACCGGCTCATCCCGCCTGCATATGCGAGCGACGCGGCATCGGCGGTCTTCTTCCTCGGTCGCAAGAGCGGGCAGCCGATCGGGCCCAGGGACATGCTTTCCTTTTACAGAGGCGCGCATCCCCGGCGGGCCAGCCAACGGGACAAGCTCACCTCGCCAGGACCATGAGCGAATAGCCGCCAAGCAGACGCGCGGACAAATCCTCGCTGAAGAGTTGGACGAGCCTTCTTGGAACATTGGCGATTTTCGTCTTGAGGCCCTTGCCGGGAAGCTCCTGGGAGCTTCTCGTATAGGTCCAGTCGAGGATCTCATACCCACAGTCGCGAAGGGTCGCGAGGGCGGTATATTTGAAGAAATAGTGGAGATGGCCGGTCTGGTTGCGGAGGATCGGGTAGCTGGTGGCGCGAAGCAGCGCCTGGACCGAAAGGTCCAGAGGGATATGGAACAGCGTATGGCCCCCTTTGCCTTTCAACTCCCGGAGGAAGCCGAGATAATCGGGAACATGCTCGAAGACATCGATCGCCATTACAAGGTCGAACGGGCCGGCGCTGGCGCTGATCAGGTTTTCGAGCCTGAACTCGAGGCCTTCGGCCTGCTTGGCCGAGCATATCGCATAGGCCTGGGACGAAATTTCAAAACCGGTGATCTGCGCGCGCGGCCGCCGCGCCTTCAACTCGACCAGAAGCTCGCCCGACCCGCATCCGATTTCGGCGATCGTCATGGGTTCAAGCCCGTTACGCTTAAGGATGGCGTCGATCCAGCGCGCCTTCATCGCCCCATGTTCGGCGTGCCAACCGGGATTGTGAGCGAGATAGGAGCCGTCTGAATAACGCTGGCTGAGGTCCACGATCAATCCTGATCCCGCGCTCATGGGCGGCGCCCGCCGGCTAGAGCATGGCCGCCAAAGCGCGGCAAGATGGGCGAATCGACCCGAATGTCGCCAAGCCGCAACCTAGACTCGCTCCAAATCCCGCCGCCGCCGACGGAGGCCGGCGGATGCAAGCCGACGCGCGACAGGTGCGCGCGCCGGAGCGTTATGGCATCGTCAAGGCCTGCACCGATGTAGACGCCACCGAACCGCGAACCGCGCCCCTCGACATCAAGGGCGATGTTGCGCATCGACCCGGCCCGCGGGTCGGTCTTTTCGATCCGGACAATGTGATCGACCGGATAACCCGGAGCCTCCGGCCCGTGCGGCGCCCCGGCATAAGGATCGGTGAACCGCATTTGAAGGTCGACGCCGTCAAATCGCGCGTCCGCTCGATCGAGCAGCGACAGGTCGATCGCCGCCGTCGGCTGCACGCCCTGGTTTTTGGCCCTCGCCCGCACCTCGAGCAGTTTTCCCGTGACGTTCCGGATCGTCGCTCCGCGCGCCGCGATCATTCGTACCCCGCAGGTGAAGCGCTCGCCCCGTTCGTCGGTCAGCCGAAGCCGCTCGAGGCGCACATCCTCGATCAAGCCATTGCGCCAGTCGTAGATGAGCGCCCCCGGCTTGAAAAAGACCAGCGAACCGCAGCTTTTGGCTTCGACGTCGCTGATTGCAACGTTGCGGAGATAAATGTGGCTGTCGGGTAGCGCGCCCTCGGTGCCGACCTCGGACCCGAAAGAAGCGATCGCCGCGAAGCCGCGGACGATCCCGTTGCGGATCGTCAAATTGTACGTCGACCGGCCCGGCGCCTTGATCGCAAAGGCGTCGTCACCGCCGACCCGGTTGGACATGGTCGATCGGAGGTCGAACCGCTCGAACAGATGATCGTGGCCCGCAACCATGATGCCGTTCGACCCCTTGAGGGTCAGTCCGGAGAAACGGCAGTGCGAAGCCGTCTGGCGCACATAGGCCTGGTAGCCGCCGGCGATGGGGTCCTTGACCAGCGCAAGGTCCTCGAAGCTGCAGTGGCTCCCGGCGACGTCGAGCGCAAAGCTACCTGAATCCGCGCGCCGGTCGACGATTCCCAATTTCTCCACACCGCATTGCTGGCGGCCCTCGGGGATTATGATCCGGGCGTTGACGAGCAAGCCGCCTGCGCCGCGGATCGTAACGCCGTCCGCCAACCGGATCACGCCGCACTCATAAGTCCCGGGAACGAGGACGAGTCCGCCGCCTTTGGCGCTGACGGTATCGATGGCCTGCTGGATCGCGCGGCTATTGTCGTGACCGGGCTCCGCTACGGCACCGAATTCGGCGATCGAAACCTGGACCCCCCGGAACGAAGACTGCGGCGGCGCAAGCAAGGCAGTTCCGGCGAGCGCGCCGCCGCCGAAGATCAGCTCGCGCCGGTCTAGCAGAAGGAGGCCGCTCACCTAGGGATGGGCTCCCGAAGCGCGGACCATCCCTGCCAACCGGCCAAGAAATTCGGAGCGAATTCCCGCCAGCTCTCGCGGGTCGAAGGACCGTGAAGCCCGAAGGTCGTGGGCGCTCGCAAGGGCGAGCGCGCTGGGATCGTTCGCGAGCGCCCGGATTTGCCTGGCAAGGGCGGAGCTATCCCCCGGGGCATGCAGGCGATCGGCCGGAAGGAGCTCAGGAATGCCGCCTGCGGTGGAACCGATGCAGGCAAGGCCGCGGCTCATCGCTTCGATCGTCGCGCGCGGCAGCCCCTCCTGGAAAGAGGGCTGGAGATGCACGTCGATTTGATCGAGCCATTTGCGAACCCCATCGCCGGCGCTTCGAACGCCGTCGAACGAAACAAGGTCGGCAATGCCGAGATCGGCCGCAAGCCTCTTCCACTGCACGGGATCGCCGGTGCCGAGCAGGCGGTAGCGAAGGTCAAGTCCGCCGCGCCTGAGCTCGCTCAAGGCCGCCAGGGCCGTTTGGACGCCCTTCGATCGGATCCGGAGGCTCGCGACCGTTCCGAGGATCGGGCGCTCGCCCTTGGCGATGCGCTCCAGGCGCTTGCGCCGGGCGGCTTCCCGGGCCGCCGTCATCGGCGCGATCTCGACGTCCGACGCGGCATAGGCCTGTCCTCGCGTCGGATAGCGCTGCTGAAGCCAGCGCGACGTCACATAGAGCGCCAAGGGCGCGCGCTGTACGGCGTTCCGCGTCCGCCAGTAGAAAAAAGGTGCATAGAGCCGGCCGGCGAGCGAACCATGGTTTCGCATCCCGTCCCAAGCGCAGCCGACCACCTCGATCGCATAGGGCTTGCCGGCGCGCTCGCATTCGGCGGCCGCAAGGAACCCAAGTTCGCTCGGCAGGCGAATGAGCGCCGCCGAACAGCCCTCGACCGCAGCCCGGATCCGCAGCTTCAGCGCTTTCGGCCGGATCAGCTGCTCCAAATGGCTGCCGAGATTGCGGACGAGGTTGAAGGTCACCCCGGCACGGCTCGCGAGCGCCGGCTGCTGGCCTGCGGGCGGCGCACCGCCATCACGGGCAAGCACTTCGATGCATTCGAAAGTCTCGAGATATCGGGTCCAGACGTGGGCCGGGAGCGAGCCTGACGTAAACACCGATCCGGCATCGTCGACGAGGAAGCGATGGTCGTGAACGAAGAGCAGGCGCTTGGCGCGATTGCTGGGCATGGAACGTCAAACACTCCGGAGCCGGGCTCGATGCCGCATCCGCCGTCGCTCGGCAAGGCGAAGCGAAGAAAGCGAGCAGGAGGCTTTCGACCTTAGCCGAGCCTCAGGTGGCGGAGCATGTCGCGGTTGACCAGCCGGACATCAAAGCGGTCCCTGCAAATCTGGAGGCTTCGCTTTCCCATCGCCACGCGAAGCTCGGGCGCGTCAATGAGTTGGCGCATTGCCGCAGCGAGGGCAGCCATGTCGGACGGCGGAATCAGCAGGCCGTTCACGCCGTCCTCGACCGTCTGGCGGCAGCCCGGCGCAGCGCTGGTAATGACGGGACGGCCCATGGCCATGGCCTCCAGCGTGCTTCGCGGCGTTCCTTCGCGGCGCGAGGGCAGGACGAACACGCTTGCTTGGGCGATTGCCGGGCGGACATCATCGAGCGGTCCCAGATATTCAAGGCCGGCCGCCTGCCAGCGGGCAATCTCGTCGGGTGCGATTGCGCCGGGCCCGCCGTCGGCGAATCCGGCGAGCAGGAAGCGCGCCTTGCTTCCCTGGCCAAGGAGCAGCGATACAGCTTCGCCATAGTCGCGCACGCCCTTGGAGACGATCAGCCGAGCGATCATAAGGAAGACGGGGACTTTGGCGAGCGGGACCGGCGCATAATGGTCCATATCGACGCCCGAGCCATGGACCAGCCGCGCCTTGGCGGCGTCGGCGAGCCATCCTTGGGCAACGAAATCGTCGCGGTCGTCGGGATTTTGGAAGATGACGATCTCGTTTGCATCGGTCGCGGCGCGATACAGCAAGCGGGCGAAAGCCCGGACGATCCTTGGCATCATGCCCGGCGCGGCGTCGAACGCCCGTCCCACGCCGGTGACCAGCGACGCTGACGAAATGCCAAGCGTCTTCGCCGCGAGCGAGCCCCAGATGTTGGGCTTGATCGCATAGTTGAGAACGAGGCCGGGTGAGATTTCTTTCATAAGCCGCCGCATGTCGAGAAAATAGCGGACGTCGTTCACGCCGTTGGTTCCGGTCCGGTCAAGGCGGATTTCATGGGGGATGGCGCCGATTGCATGAAGCGCCGACGCGGTTTTCGATCCGATCTGCGGGGCCGAGACATGGACGGTGTGGCCACGGCCGACCAGTTCCTCGATGAGCGGCCCGCGAAAGCCGATCAGCGAGGGCGCGTAAGGGGCATTGATGAGGATCGTCTCGGGTGACGAGCGAAGCGCATTCGGCGCCGGCGCCGTGTCGATAGCGCAAATGGGATCGGTGAAATCTGGCATGGCGGCAAAACAGGAGCTAGGCACGATTGGGCTTCGCAACGGAGGATGCAAGAGGCAAGGCATGCTGAACGGCCCAGTTGCGCCCTGGCCCTCCTACAGCGAGGAAGAACTGCAGGCCGTCGCCGATGTTCTGGCCTCCGGCCGGGTCAACCGCTGGACCGGCGATGAGACGAAGGCCTTCGAGCGGGAGTTCGCCGCCTGGAATGGGTCAAGTCACGCGATCGCGCTCTTCAACGGGACGGTGGCGCTCGATCTTGCGCTCCGTGCCCTCGGCATTGGACCCGGGGATGAAGTGATCGTCACGCCAAGGAGCTTCATCGCCTCGGCGTCCTGCGTGGTCAACGTCGGCGCCATTCCCATTTTTGCGGATGTCCATCGGAACAGCGGGACCATGCACAGGGCAAGCGTCGAGCCGCTAATCAATCCGCGAACCAAGGCGATCCTGCCCGTGCATCTCGGCGGCTGGCCGTGCGACATGCGGGCGCTTCGATCGCTTGCCGATGCGAGCGGAATCGCAATCATCGAGGATTGCGCGCAGTCCGTCGGCGCTCGGATCGGAGGCCGGCAAACCGGCACCTTCGGGGAGATCGGCACCTTCTCCTTCTGCCAGGACAAGATCATCACGACCGGCGGCGAGGGCGGAATGGTCGTCACCGGGGACAAAGAGCTCTGGTCGCGCATGTGGTCCTTCAAGGATCACGGAAAGAGTTTCGAGGCAATTCAGGAGCCGTCGGCGGGACAAGCCTTCCGCTGGGTCCATGAAAGCTTCGGCACCAACTTCAGGATGCTCGAACTCCAGGCGGTCCTGGGACGCATCCAGCTCAAACGGATGGAAGACTGGACGTCCAAGCGGACCGCGCATGCAAGCGCTTACCGCGCGGCGCTGAGCAGCTTTGAACGCGCGGCGCGGGCGCCCCGCCCTCCGCCCGGCTTCACTCATGCTTATTACCGTTTCTACTTCTACGTCCGCCCGGAAGGCATGAAGCCTGGCTGGAACCGGGACCGAATCCTTGCCGAGCTCAACGCCCTGGGCCTGCCCGCCTTCCACGGAAGCTGCCCCGAAATCTATCTCGAAAAAGCGTTCGAGGGCACGGGCCTCCGTCCGCCGAGCCGCCTTGCCGTCGCGCGCGAGCTTGGCGAAACCAGCATCGCTCTGCTGACCCACCCGACGCTCACCAAGAGCGATATCGAGCGGAGCTGCGAAGCGCTGCGGCAGGTCTTCGAAAAGGCGGCGGCCTAGCCCTTCATCAAACGGGCGGGATTGCCGACCACGGTCGCGCCCGCGGGAACGTCCCTGGTGACGACCGCGCCCATGCCGACGACGGCCCCCGCCCCGATCCGCAGCGGATGGCCGGGCCTGCCCTGCCGGATCAGCGCGCCCGCGCCGAGGTAAGCTCCATCGGCGATATGGACATTGCCGTTGCAGCGGACCCCGGGGGCGAAGGTTACATAGTCGCCGATCACGCAGTCATGTTCGACCGAGGAATAAAGATTGGCGTGGAAATGCCTCCCGATCCGGATGTTGCTGGTGAAGGTCACAAAGGGCGAGATGAGGGCGCCCTCGCCGATCGCCACTTCATCCATGACAATGGCATTGGCGGCGCGAACCTCGAAGAAGGATGCGCCTGCCGCAAGGCAGCGTTCGGCGACTTCCTGCCGTTGTTGCGGCGAGGCGATCGCAAGCGCGATCCGGCGCTCCTCCGCAGGGACTGCCATGAAGCCTTCGAACGAAAGGACCTCATGGCCGTTGATCTCGATCGCGCGCACGCCGTCATCGACAAAGACCAGCCGGCTGTCGGGGCGCGCGCCGAATTGTTGGCTGGCGACGGGGAGGATCCCGCGGCCGCACCCCCCGGCGCCATAGATCCCCAACAGCAAGCTCATGACGCCTTTCCGTTCCCTTCGAACCTCGGACTTGTCGCATGGTCCCGATGACGAATTCCGGACACGCGCGCGACTCTCGAGACAGTGAGCGCGAGGATCTTGGCGTCAAGCCACAACGACCAGCGATCGACATAGTGCAGGTCGAGCGCGAATCGCTGCTGCCAAGTGAGGGCGTTGCGCCCGCTCACCTGCGCCAGGCCGGTAAGGCCGGGGCGAACATCATGGCGGCGTTGCTGTTCGGGAGAATAAAGGGGGAGATAATCCATAAGGAGGGGCCGCGGGCCGACCAGGCTCATTTCGCCTTTAAGAACATTGATGAGCTCGGGAAGCTCATCGAGGCTTGTCGCGCGAAGGAAGCGGCCCGCCCTGCCGAGGCGCTTTGCATCCTCCAGCAACGCGCCGTCGGCGTCGCGCCGGTCGGTCATCGAGCGGAACTTGACGAGATTGAACGGACGGCCGTGCAATCCCGGGCGCTTCTGCCTGAACAGGATTGGGCGGCCGACGGCTGTAAGGACGATGAGGCTGGCGAGGAGGAAGAGCGGCGAGAGGAGAATGAGGAGGAGGCCGGCAAAAAGTACGTCAACGGCCCGTTTGGGCAGGCCAAGCGCCGGGTGCCCGCGCTTTGATCGAGAAGCTTCAACCTGGGGAAGCAAGCGCTGCTGCCTGTCTTTTGCGAAAGAGAGTGGCGGAAAATGCGCCAGATAGCATGGCGGCGAAGCCTTGAGAAACGCTGCGGCCGCCCCTTCCGCCAATGCCAGCCTGCCTCGGGAAATGCCGTCCGGTCTTGATGTTCTCAAGCGAACGGCACAAAGCGCGCCGCCATGGGTTTGGCCTCTTCGGGTCGCGTGAAGCTGGGCGAGGGGAGCTCTCGTAACGTGCGCAGATTGATAACGATTGCTGTCACCCTGGGCGCACTAACGGCAGGCGGCTGCGCGTCCGATCCTGAGCTTGGCGAGGGCAGTAGCGCCGTCCGGGTGGCCGGCAGCCTTCCTCCGCCCGACGAGCCAAAGACCGCCATCGACCTCACCAATTACCGGATCGGGCCGTTGGACGTCATCCGGGTCGAAGTCTTCGGCGCGCCGGAGCTGGCCCGCGAGGCGGAGGTCGATGCCGCGGGCAATTTCTCGCTTCCGCTCGCCGGCGCCATTCAGGCCGCCGGCCGCACGCCGGCCGAGTTTTCCGAAGAGATCGCGTCCCATCTTCGCCAGCGCTACCTCAAGAACCCGCAGGTTTCGGTCAATATCGTCAAGGCGAAAAGCCGGACGTTCGCGGTCGAGGGAGCAGTGCGCGAGCCGGGTCTCTATCCGATTGTCGGCAAGTTGACCTTGCTCGAGGCGATCGCAACGGCAAGGGGCGTCGGGACGGTTGCCAATCTCAACAATGTCGTCATCTTCAGAACCGTCAACAAGCAGAAGATGGGCGCGTTGTTCAGCCTCAAGGACATTCGCGCCGGGCGCCTCCCCGACCCTGAAATCTACGCCAGCGACATCGTCGTCGTCGGGGAAAGCGCAAGCCGCCGCTTCATGAGGGACTTTGGCAACATCTTCCCGGTCTTCGGGCAATTCATTCCGGTCCTTTAGAGGATTTCTCCGAACTTGAACGAATATCTGCCGCCCCACTCGCTGCCAGCGCTTCCGCCCGAGCCGGGCGACCTTGCGCTGCCAAGCTACGGGCCATCGCCCTATCTCGGGGTGGAGGATGAGGAATCGGCCCTTCGGCGATACCTCCGCCTGCTCTACCGCTGGCGCCTGGTCATCCTCGCCATCGCCGCGCTCGGGCTTGCGGTCGGGCTTGTCATCTCGCTGCTGACCCGTCCGCAATATGCCGGCACCGCGATGGTCCAGGTCGCGCGCGATGAAGCCAAGGTCATCAACATGGGCGGCGTCGAGAACGACAATGGGGAAGCGCGCTTCGACCCGGAATTCTACCAGACTCAATATACGGTGCTCAAAAGCAGATCGCTGTCCGAGCGGGTCGTCCAGACGCTCAACCTCGCCGACAATTTCGCGTTTCTCGGCGACTTTAGCACCGGCGAGGCGGTGTTGATGCGCGGCCTTCCTCGCGACCAGCGCTATCAGCTCGCGACCAAGAAAGTGAACGAGCGGACGGTCATCACCCCCATCCGGATGTCGAGCATCATCAACGTCACCTATCAATCGCCCAGCCCCGAAATGGCGGCGGCAATCGCCAATTCGATCTCCGAAAACTTCATCCAGTCGAACCTCATGCGCCGCTACGAAGCGGCCGCTTATGCCCGGGACTTTCTTCAGAATCGCTTGAACAGCGTTCGCACTCGGCTCGAGGAATCCGAGCGCAAGGCGGTCCAGTATGCGCAGCGGCAAGGCCTCATCAAGGTCAGGAGCGGCAGCGGCGACAGCGCGAGCGAGCAGTCGATCGTCGCCAACGATCTTGCAAGCCTGAGCCAGCAGCTGACGATCGCGCGCGCGCAACGGGCCCAGGCCGAGGCGCAATATCGCTCGGGCACCGGCGGCAACATCGCCGCCCAGTCGCTTACCAATTCGGCGCTCAACGAACTTCACCAGGAAAGGGCGCAGCTCACCGGGCAGCTCAGCAAGCTCGAAAGCGATTTCGGACCCGAATATCCGAGCGTCGTCGCGCTCCGTGCGCAAATCCTCGAGCTCGACCGCCAAATCGGCCGCGAGCAGGCACGCGTCAGCACCTCGGTCACGGAAGACCTCGGAGGCCGCTACCGCCAGGCCCTTGGTGCTGAACAGGCGATCCAGGGACGGGTCGACGCCCTGAAGCTCCAGCTGCTCGGCGAGCAGGGCCGCTCGATCCAATATAATATCATCCAGCGCGACGTGGATACGAACCGCGCGCTGTATGATGCGCTGCTGCAGCGGTTCAAGGAGATCGGGATCGCCGGGGGCATCGGCACCAACAATATTTCGATCGTCGACAAGGCCTTGCCGCCCAAGCGTGCCTATAAGCCCAATATCGTCCTCAACCTGCTTCTCGGGCTCGTTCTCGGATTATTGACGGGCTGCGCGGTTGCGGTCGTCCTCGAGCATTTGAAGGAAGCCGAGCTGCTGCCTCGCGATTTCACGTCCAAGCTCGGGGTTCCTCTCCTCGGGGCGACCCCCAAGCTGTCGGGGCCAAGGGATGTCCAGAAGGCCTTGCTCGAGCCCAAGTCAGCGCTTTCGGAAGCTTATTTCTCGATCCTTACCGCCCTTCGATTCTCGACCAATCACGGCATCCCCAAAGCCTTCATGCTGACGAGTGCGCAAGCGGGCGAAGGTAAGTCGACGACAAGCCTCGCACTGGCGCTCGGGCTGTTGCGAACCGGCTCGAAGGTCCTCCTTATCGACGGGGACATGCGCAACCCTTCCCTTCACAAGACTTTCAGCCGCGAGCTGGACTCTGGCCTTAGCAATATCCTGTCCGGGGAAGGGCGGCTCGCCGACCATGTGACGGAAAGCAGCGAGCGAGGGCTTCACCTGCTTCTTGCCGGCCAGCTGCCGCCCAATCCCGCCGAGCTTCTTTCGGGAGACGGTGTTGCGCGGCTGATCGCGGAGGCGACCAAGCAATTCGACCATGTGATCATCGACGCGCCGCCGATCCTCGGGCTTGCCGATGCGCCCTTGCTGTCGCGATCGGTCGAGGCGACCGTCCTCGTCTTCGAGGCCGGACGGACCTCGGCAACGCAGGCGCGCCATGCGATCGGCCGGTTGCGCGCGGTCGGGGCGCGGATCCTCGGAGCAGTCCTTGCCAAGATCGATTTCCGCCATTCGGGCTACGGCTACGGCTACGGCTATGAATATCGCTATGGCGAAGCGCGCGGCAAGCCGGCGCTCGCCAAAGTCGTGCCAAGGTTCCTGCTCGGCAAAAGCTGAGCCGCCTTGGACGCTGGTTTGGCGCTCGCCATCGTGCCTTTGGAATCGGCAATCAGGGTTTAGTTCACGAGTAAGCATGCGCTATTTTCCGGCGAGCACCACTTTTACGGGCCAACACAAAATAGCTTTAACCCTCCTGCTGTAGAGAAGGCGATCGCAGTTGCGGGAGCAGTGGACGATGGGTGTCGCTGAACGGGGTTTCCTCAATCGAAGGCGCGCACAGCGGTTGCCAGTCCTGCTCCCCGCGTCGGTCGTGACGATGAGCGCCTATCAATATTTCGACGTCATCGACCTGTCGGCCACTGGAGCGAAGCTGCGCGGCCAAGCAGTTCCACCATTCGGACGGGCGGCTCTTTTCCGCGTCGACGGGTTTCAAACCCTATGCAAAATCGTTTGGGCGGTTGATGGACTATGCGGTGTGCACTTCGATGAACTTATTCCGATGCGGGTCCTCGAGCGTTTTCGGGAGGCTGGCACTACTGCCGAGGTCGAAATGCTCGCGCCCAGCCAAGACCAGCCTGAGACAGCCCGCGGGAACGCATCCGCCGCATGATTTGAGGTGATGCGTTCGTGCTACTCGAGGCGAAGATCGTGGCGCCAATTGCTTTTTCGCGGCGGTGTGCCTGAGGCACCGGCCGCCACCTAAAAGCCGCGCTCGACCCCTGCCGTTCATAATATCCTGGAGACTGAGGGAGCTTCCAAGAGCGGCGCCCCCGGAACGCCGATTCGTCATCGCGGATCCTTCAGATCCTACATTGTCAGACGAACAGGAATGGGGAAGAGCGCCCAATGCGGCGGGGCGTCATTCGGTGGAGACAGACCGATGGCCCGATCCTCTCTCGCGGAGCTGACCCACAACAAGCGTTGCGCGATCTACACCCGCAAGAGCACGACCCAGGGTCTGGAGCGCGAGCTCAATACGCTCGAGGCCCAGAGAGCTATCTGCTCGGCATACATCACAAGCCAGAAGCACAAGGGCTGGAACGAGCTCGCGAGACATTATGACGACGGCGGATATTCCGGTGCATCGCTTCACCGCCCCCAGCTTCAACAGCTTCTCGCCGATGTTGAACAGGGTCTCGTCGACGTGGTCGTCGTCTACAAGCTTGACCGGATGACGAGGACATTATTGGACTTCGTCCGGCTTGCGGACTTCTTCGAGCGCTATGGAGTGGTGTTCGTCTCAATCACTCAGAATTTCGATACCGCGGATTCGATGGGCCGGCTGATCCTCAATATCCTGCTGACCTTCGCGCAGTTCGAGCGCGAGATGTGCTCGGACCGGCTGCGCGACAAGGTCCGTATTGCGAAGCAGGCCGGACGGTGGGCGGGCGGACCTGCGCCAATAGGCTACGACTTGATCCGTCACCGCCTGCACGTGAACGAGACCGAGGCGGCAGTCGTCCGCCAGATGTTCCACCGATATATTGAAACCGGCAATCTGACGCTGGTCTTCAAGGAGCTGCGCGCGGCCGACACCAGGGGCAAGAAATGGAAGACCCGTGCCGGCCATGTCGCCGGCGGCCGGCCCATAACGAAAGCCCTGGTCTTCCACGTTCTCGGCAACCCGATCTACCTTGGGAAGATTCGGCACCGGAACGAGATGTACGAGGGGCTTCACGCCCCGATCGTCGACCGCGAAACCTGGGACAAGGTTCAGGAAATTCGCGCACGGCAAGCAAGAATCAAAGCGGGTCGGAACAAGGAACATATTCTCACTGACCTGCTGTTCGACTGCTTCGGACGGCCGATGAGCGTCAACCGGACTTTCATCGAAGGCCGTTCCAAGATTCCCTCGCGCACTTACGTATCCCGGCAAAGCGCCTGGGCAAAACGCCAGAACCTGAAGCGCCTCCGAGCGAGGGCCGAAGCGATCGAGGACTTGGTTGTCACGACGTTGGCAAGCTTCCTCTCCGATCGAGAGCAGATTCGCTCCATGCTTCTCTCGCTCCAGTGCCATGATGCCGATCTCGACCGCATTTCCAAGCGCTGCCAGTTCGTCGGCCACCGATTGGCGCAAACACGGCGGGACCGCCTCAGATTGGCTCTCCGCGCGCTGATCGCGCGAATAGAGCTATCGCTGGATCGCGTAAAAATTGTCATCCGTTGCGGCGAGGCTGAGCGATATTTGAAATGGGACGGCGTCGGCATCTTCAAGCCCGATCGAGGCGGCCCTCGGCCGGCCCGGACTCACCTCATCGATGTCCCTGCAACGGCCATCCAATATGGCCGGCTGCTTGCGATGCCCATCGAGGCGAGAAAGCCCAGATCGGGCCCGCACCCCGCCCCCGGCATCAAGCGGCTCATCAAGGACGCGCGTGAGTTCCAGGCGCTCGTTGACGCCGAGCGCGACAAGAGTTTGCCCGAGCTTGCCGCGGAGGTGAACCAAACAGCGCATCGGTTCGCGCGGGTGTTGCGTCTGAACTACCTTGCCCCCGACATTGTGACCGGCATTCTCGATGGTGCGATTCCTCCAGGGCTGACGCAGACCAAGCTCGTGCAAGCGCCGCTTCCGATGGACTGGGCGCTTCAACGAAAGTTGCTCGGCTTCCCCGCACGACCGCAACTTGAAGGCGGAGAATAAGGCGTCCAACCGTTGCGAAGTGCGCGACTCTCGATTGCAGCGGGGATTCAGCCGCTGAAAGCGAAAGCGCCCACCGAATGGTATCGGTGGGCGCTCCCCTCGTTTCCGCACGTAGGCGTGCGGAATGATATGATCATATTAGGAAGGTATTGCCGCCGGCTTGCCGATCGGTCCGATCCGGTGCGTTCGACGCTCCCTTCGCCGAAGCTTGCAAAATAGGATTCGCTGTCGGAAAAACCGCTTGTCAGCGGCCGAATCGCTGGAGCGGGTGCGGCTCGGGCACCCGCTCCCTCTTATTTCGGCTCTTCCTGGATGAGACGCCACAACTTGCCGGTGCGCATCGATCACGCGGCGTCGCTCGTTGCTGCTCGGTCATCTACTTCGTCAGCTCCTCCGAATGTCGGAGAAAACCCCCACTTCGGAGCGACCATTCACTCGGCCGAAGGCCTTCGTCCTTAGGACAGGCCGAATGGTGACAGCGAAACGAGCAAATGAGACGAGCGTAGTGCAAGGCGCCGACCGGCGTTCCGGCGGGCGTCAGGTCGCCGTTCTCCGCGCAGCGCTGATCGACATTTGCGGCAAGACCCATTTTTGCCGGATCGTCAATGTGTCGGCGCGAGGGCTCGAGATCAGGCTCTATCGCGCCGCCAAACGCGGCGACAAGGTCTCCCTGCGGCTCGCGAGCGACCATTGCATTTCAGGGACGGTGGCATGGTCGCGGGGCAATTGCGCGGGCATCCAGCTCGACGAGACACTCGATCTGTCGTCCTTTGGCCAAGGCGGCCTCAGCGACCCTCGACGCCGCCGGCGCATGCCGCGAACAAGCATCGATGGCTCCGTCACGCTGATCGTCGGCCATGTGAGCTACCCCGCAAGCCTGTGCGATATTTCTCCCGCCGGCGCGCGCATCCGCTTGAGCCTTTCGCTCCCGTCGTGCGGGCCGGTAATGCTTCGGCTGCCCGGCCTCGCCGCAATTGCGGCCCGCATTTGCTGGCTCGAGCGCGCCGAGGCCGGGCTCAAGTTCAATGTTCCGCTGGAAATGCAATTGCTTGAGTCCTGGCTTGGATCAAGCGAGAGTAAGCTTTGCGGCGCGGTCGTTGATTGACCCCGCAACGGATCGCTTCCGTGGCGCCTCACCGGTTTGCAGTCGTGGACCAGGGCCCACCGAAACAGGTCAGTCGCAAGCCTTCCGGAAATAATCTAGCTTATCGGCCGCGTTCGCCGCGCTGGCCCTGCGGAAGGGCGGTGTTCGTGGCCGAGGCAAGCCAAGTCGCGCTCGAGCCGCACGAGCTGGTCAGGGTCAGCGGCTGTCCCGCCTGGAACGGAGACGCGTAGGGGAAGCATTCCTGCGCCGCGCCGGTGCTGAGGCAAAGCTGGCCATTGGCCGCGCTCCACGTCCCCGCGACCGTGTTGCCGCCCGGGGTCATGATCCGCGCCGAGCCGCCCGGATCCAGATAGACGGTGTTGCTGACGCCGTTGGTGGTCACCGTGACCGGCTGACCGACGATCTCGCTGCCCGGCACCCATGCCTGCGCATAAGCAATTCCGGAAAGCGAGGTCATGAGCGCCAATGCGCCGGCAGCGCGTACCAAATACAGGCTCTTCATGACGCCTCCTTATCCTGGGCTAACCGATGACGTTCCTGATCAGGCCGGGCTGTTGGAATTGTTGTTGTTCTTGCGGACCAGGAAGTAAATGAGCGCACCCGCGGCAAGGGCGCCGAGCCCAAGCAGCAGCGGGTCGAACGCCAAGCCACCACCCGCGGCCTCGACCGGCGGAACCGGGATCGGGGCCGGCGGCACGCTTTGCGCCACCGGCGGCGCAGCGTCGGTCACCGGAAGCACGCAATTCGCGGGCGCCTGAGCAGCTGCGGCAACCGCGGCGGCACCGCACAAAGCGGCAGCCGGAGCGCCGCCGGTCATCGCCGACAATGTCGCCCACGGATTGGCAAAAACGGGGGCAGCGCTCGATGCGGCAACCGCACC
>NZ_KK211163.1:0-22759 GCF_000620665.1 Sphingomonas sp. URHD0057
GGCGGCGGCGGGGGTGGCGGCGGTGCCGGGCAGGTGTCGGTCGCCAGGATCACCGAGCCGTCGGGGCAGGTTTGGGTTGCCGGCGGCGGCGGAGGTGGCGGGGGCGGAGGCGGCGGCGGTGGCGGCGGCGGCGGAGCCGCGTGGCCACCGAGCGGCAGCACGAACTTGAAGTTCCCGCTGTGGCTCTTGATGTCGCCGTTGAACTCGCCCTCGTACCCGACCCTCACGTCGACCGGGCCCATCTTGCCGCCAATGCTGAGGCCGGCGAGGATGGAGCCGCGCTTCTGGGCCGCCGACACCACGTCGAACGCGCAGGTGTCGATCTGGCACATGAACGCTTCCGAGATGTCGGTGCGCCGTTCGCCGAAGCGGTAGCGGTAGCCGACGTTCACTTCCGGAACCACGCCGCCCATCTGGGTCGCCCACTTCACACCGCCGGTAAGGAAGGTGTGGCTGGACTTGTTGTTGCCCAGGTGAAGCTCGGCGCCGGTGCCTCCGGTCTCGATGAACTCGTCCATCTTGGCGTGGACGTAATCGAGGTTGAGGTACGGCGTGAGGACCGAGGCACCGCCCATCGGGAACCGGGCGCCGCCATGGAGGCCGAGGGTGTACATCTTGACGTCCGGATCGCCGTCGACCGTGGCGGCGAAGCTGGTCCCGGTGCCAAGGCCGGCGAAGTCGATATGACGGCGGCTGTCGCCGTCGTACCAACTGTAGGTGCCCACGCCCTTCACGTAGAAGGCGCCCGGATCGTACACCCCGTAGGCGCCGACCTGCATGCCGTCGGCATCGACCTTGTCGCCGAACAGATGGTCGCGGGTGTGGTTGGTGACCATGCCTGCGCTGACGCCGAGGATGGCGGCGTTGCCGACGCTCGCATCGACGCCGAGCAGACCGGTGAACCGCTTCGCCTTCATCGTCCCGGCTTCACTGTCGCCGTCCGCCTTCCTCGTCTGATAGTCGAGCTGACCCCAGACGTGGATCGGCGAGGAGGCGCGGCACTCAAGCACCGAGCCGGCCAGCGCCGGAACCTCGCAGCTCGTCGCATGGTCGAGGATGTCGTTATAATGGACACCCAGCGACGAGAACGACTGCAGGTAGTTGGCGTAGCTGGCCCCGGCGAGCTGGTTGAGCGCGATGTTGTAGTTCACCGGGTCGGTGATCAGGAACAGGTCGCTCAGCAGATCCGCGAAGCCGCCGGTCAAAGTGACGTCGAACAGGCACTCGAGGCCCTCGCCGACCTGCTCGCCGTTGTTGTTGAGGCCAGGGACCTCGTTGAACGGCACCCGGGTCAGCGCCAGATCGACGTTGTTCTGGTTGTCGTAGACGCAGCCGAAGTCGAGCAGCAGCGAGTCGGCCGGAATGCCGCCGATGATGCACTGGTCGAAGGTCCCGGTGCGGACGTTGGCGTCGATTACGTTCTGATAGACCGTGGTGTCGAACAACGTCCCCGGAGCGAGGTTCGCGACCAGCGTGCCGTCGAGGAACGCATTCTCGACGAACACCTGCGGATAGGTGCCCACCGGCACCTCGCCGGCAACCGCGCCTGGAAGATCGAAGGTGATCGTCCCCGGAGCGCTGGTGGCCGGAGCCACCACCACCGGAGCGCGCAGGTCGAGCGTGTTCATGAACACATAGGACGGGCCATCCACCGGATCGATCTGGAGGTGGAAGTTGCCGCCGTTGTTGATGTTCATGGTGCCGACACCGCACGAGCTCAGCGCCGGGCTGTCGGCAGCGCCGCCGCCGGTTCCCGCCGCCACCCCGGCCGCCGGCAGGCAGCTCGAGTTGATGATGCCGTTGAACAAGGTCTCGCCGCCGGTGACGTTGATCGTGTCGGCGTCGCTCTGCAGCTCGATGTTGCCGAAGATGCTGCCCGACAGGAGGTTGATCACCGACCGGTTGGGAGCGTCGGTCACGTCGATCGCGGTGCCGCGGTGGAAGGTCGTCCCGCCGTCGGTCGAGACGCGGACGATGATGTCGCCCGAATTCTCGATCGTGGTGACATCGCCGGCAAGCGGAACCGTCACGCCATTCGACGTGACCCGGATGCCATACGCCGTCGCCGACCCGCCATTCTCCGTAATCGCATCAACATTGATCGAACCCGAGTTCGAAATCAGCAGGTTATTGACATCGGACTGCAGGAAGATGCCCGTCGCTGTTGCTGATGATTCCCCCGTGCCGTCGGCGCTGGCGTGGGCAAGAACCGATATCGTCGAACTGTTCACCAGCGTCCCGGAAAGCGCCGCCGGAGTGGCAGTGGTCGCTGCTGCCAGGTGAACGTCGGCCGAAGAGCCGGTCGTCGATGTGACGAGAGCTGGAGCGACGAGGGCGACGCCCGCAGCATGCGCGCGAGCATCCCCCGCGCCGCGACCAAATGCCGTCGCAAGAACCAGGATATCGCCAACGTTGCGGATTTCTATTTCGGCAGCGCCTCCGCCGATCGCCAAGCCGGTCGCCGTCGCCGAGGCGGCGGCGGTGACCGGTTGAGCGCCAGCCGCAGCCGCTTCAGCCGCACCCGTCGTGGCCTTCGCGCTAACCGCAATCGTGCCGCTGTTCGTGAAAGACCCCTGCACCGGATGCAACGCATAGTGAGCCGACGACGCTCCGCTCGTCGTGAATGTCACGCTCGTCGACTGGTTGTCGGTGACGGCAATTCCAACCGCGTGGGCGACCGCCGATTGAGTATCGTAGGCACTCGCCGCAACGTGGATCATCGCGCCATTGTCGATCGACCCATCGAAGCCCGTCCCGCCGCTGATGCTCTGCGCGCGGATGCCAAAGGCCGTTGCGCGCTCGCCCTTGCCAAGCGCGGTGACGTTGATCGTGCCGCTGTTGGTAATTGCCAGCTCGAGGGCTCCGGCTTCGGCGAAAATGCCTGCCGCGGAGGCCCCGCCGAGCGTCTCGCTCGGAACGCCCGGAGTGCTGAAGGCGACATGCTCGGTCCGAGTGCCGATCGCCTTCGCGAGCACAGCGATCGAACCGGAATTGTCGATCGTTCCCTTGACCGTTGCCGGACTCGAGTCGAACAGCGGCGCTCCGCGGACGCGGATTCCGTCTGCAAAAGCCGCGCCAACGCCGTGGGCAGCCGACGCCTCAGCCATGGCATTAATGGCTCCGCGATTGAGCGCATCGATGCTCAGCGTGTCGCTGGTGAATGCGACATAAGCGTTCGCGCTGGCGGAGGCGATTGCATCGGAGCCGGTGGCGACGCCTGCCGTCGCCTGTGCGGCGGCATTTAAGGTGCCGCTGTTCGTAAATGCATAACTTGCGCCGTCCCGGCCAAACACGCTGGACTGCACGGCGCCGGTCGCTGCGGCGCCGGCGAGGGCATGGTCGACGCCCTGGGCGGATGCCACCGCGCCAACGCTCAGAACGCCGCTGTTCGCCATCGTGAAATCGCGCACGCCGAACGTTCGGAAGGCAAGCTGAATCATGCCCTGCGCCGAGGCGACGGCAGTCGCCGCGCCGGTGAGCCGGGCGTCAGCCTGTCCAGACGAATCGGCTCCGTGACCCACGGCGACCGCGCTCGCAAACCCGCTGATCCGTCCGCCGTTCTGCATGTCGGCCGTGAATGGGCCGACAGCCTGTGCGCGTTGGATCATCGCGGCGCTGGCGACTGCGAAAGCGACCGCGCTGCCGGCGAACGTGTAGGTTCCCAGCGCACCTACAGCCCCCGAAGCAAACGCATGAGCGTTTTCGACAATCATGCCCTTGTTCGTGAGCTCAGCCTCGACGGCTCCGGCTGCGGCGGGAAACTGCCCGAGAGCCTTGCTCGCCTTCGCCGATGCGAAGGCCGCACCGGATTGGCCGACCGCGCTCCCCGACGCGAGCAATTCAATGGTGCCGACGTTGATTGCCTCGACCGTGCCGGTTGTTGCGAAGAAAACCTGCTGAATGAGGCCGTTCGTCGCGCTCGCGTTGGCGACGGCCGCGCTGCCATAGGCAGTCGCCATGGCTACAAGGTCGATCTCGCCGGAGTTCAGCGCCTCTCCCTTCGACAGAGGACCCACCGCCGATTGGGCGAACCCCTTGACCGATGCAGCCGCGCCGGCAACGCCGGTCGCGCTCGCAAGTGCATGCCCGCCGATGCTGATCGTTCCGCTGTTGGAGAAGAATGCGTCTTGCGTCCCGAAGGCGCTGGCCACCTGAGTTAAGGCGCCCACGGTATTGCCGACGTGGGCAACGGCAGCGGCGCTGGAACCGCCTTTCGCAATCGCTACCGCGTCGATGCCGATCGCGCCATGATTGACCATCGACACGCCGGCGCTCGCGCCGCCCAATGCGGCTTCGGCAATGCCCGCGCCGATGTCGGCCGAGGCAAGTGCAATGCCGGTGGCCGTCGCCATTGCATGTGCAAGGACCTCGATCTTGCCCGAATTGGTCACCAAGGCACTCGCCGCGTCGCCGATCACGAATTGACCGATGGCAGCGCCGGAAGCCGTCGCGATTTTGATCACGCCGGCCGCCTGCGAACCACCTTCGGCGGTTGCCGCAGCGACGATCGACAGCGTCCCATGGTTGACGATCGCCGCCGCCGCCTCGCCCCCTGCCGTTGACGCGATTGCAGTTTGCGCAAGCGGGGCGGCCATGGCGACGGTCGCCCGCGCGCTGCCGTCGGCGTCCGCGGCAAAATGCGCGTACAGCGCCATCGTCCCGTCGTTGGTGATCACGTCGGCGGCCGTTTTCGCGGCGGCAAATTGCCGAAGCAGGAAGATGTCGAGATCGCTTGCCGATGCCGCGCCGGTACCGTGAGCCGCCAACGAGGCGCCGACTTCGATCAGTCCCGAATTGGCGACCGCGTTCAGCGCATTGCCTTCGAACTTGAAGGCGATCGAGCTGGTAAAGGAAAAGCTTGAGGTCGCGAGGATTATCGAGGTGAAATGCTGCTCAATCGCAACTCCTGTTACACTCTGCACGATGCCGCCAAGCAGGACATGGACGTCTGCAATTGGACCGGTAGCAGTCACATGCGCGTTGGCAGCAAGGATGTCATGGTTGGCGATCGAAGCGGTCGCAGCTTTGCCATTTGCAAATTGATGGACGACGGCCGAGGCGGTGGCGTCCGCGCTTGCGAACGTTCCGCCAATCGCCTTGGCTCTCATATCGAGCATCAGGAGGCCGTCGTTGACCAGATCGATCTGCGCCGGGCCCACAAGGATGGCCTCGGCGGTCGCGAACTTGCTGCTTGGATGATATTCGGCGTGAACCGACAACCCGGTGGCCGTTGCAAGCTGATTGATCAATCCGCCACCGGCATGAGCTGCCGCGAACCCGGCCCCCGTGGCCGTGGCGTGAAGCATCAGGTCGATCGACCCCTGGTTGTCGAAGCGGACGTCGGCTTGGGTTCCCCATGCGTCTTGACTGATCAATCCGCCGTTGGCGGCTGCACCGGCGAAAGATCCCTCCGCTTCCGCGTGTCCGACGACGTCGATCGCGATCATTCCGCCGTTCACGAAGTCAGCCGACGCGGCGCCGACCGGCATGCTGGTCACCCCGGTCAAGATCACGCCATCACCGGTTATCGTTCTGAACGCCTCGCTGTTGTGCGCGAGAGCAAGCTGGTTGATCCGGCCGATGTCGGCCGACGCGAAGGCATTGGCGCCTGCAATTGCGCTCGCTCCGGCGTGGAAAACGAGTGTGCCCGCATTGTCGATCATCGCGTCGGCCTGAGAGCCCTGCGCGAGCTGGGTGATGGTGCGCTGGAGCGCGGTCGCGGCCTGGGCATAGCCGTCAGATTCCGCATGTGCGTCGAGGGATAGCGAGATGACGCCGCTGTTGGTGATTTTCGCGTCGACCGGGCCGGTCCGCGCCAGCTGCAGGACGCTGAAAGTTCCGCCACCGGGCGTCACTACGCTGAACGTCCCCTGCAGGGTCAGCGCATCGGCGACCTGACTGATGGCGCCCCATCCCAGCGCGCTGGCGAAGGCGCTGCCGCTGCCTCCGCCCGCCGCAATGGCGTCGGCGTGCGCGGAGATGGCGATGACGCCGGCGTTGCTCATTGTCGCGCTCGCCCCGGCCGCGGCGCTCGCGACATTCAGGATCGCGGCAGTCGTTGCTCCTTGGAATCGCTGCCCGCCGAAGCGAGCAGAGGCGTTCACGGCGCCCGTCCCGTGCGCCGTGGCCTTCGCATCGATTGCGATCATTCCGTCATTGTCGAGGTGGGCTGCCGCGGTTGCCGAAGCATTGCCGAACGCAAGCTGATAGATTGCGTGCTGGACCTCGGCGGTGGCGGACGCGGCCGGTCCGAAGGCGGCTGCACCTGCGGCAAATGCCATCGATCCACCGTTGTCGATGAGCGCTTTCGCCGAGCCGCCCACTCCGGTGGCGGTGGCTTCCTGTTGAAGCCCGAAGTCGACGGTCCCGACAGCAATCGCAATTACGTCGCCGTGCGCGGCTCCCGCAGCCGAAAAGGCGAGTGTCCCGTCGTTGGCGATGATTGCGTCGGCGCGCGCGGTCGCGTGAACCAGTTGGCCCATGCCCAGCCCGAGCTGCGCGATTCCAGTGGCATAGCCCGCGGCGGTGGCCTTGGCGCCCGCGGAAAGGTCGAACTCGCCGTCATTGACGACGTGCGCCTGGGCGATGCCGTCATTCGACCCAAGGGCGCTCGCCGAAACCTGCTGAAGCAGTCCACTCACCTGTCCAAGCGCGAGTGCGCCGGCAGTGCCGCCGTTCGCATGGGCGGATCCATCCACATCGACCAGGCCGACGTTGGCGAAGGACGCGGTCGCCACGCCCCGGCCAACCGCCTCCTGCCAGAACACGCCCGAAATGTTGGCGGAGGCATCGGCGTGCCCGTCTGCAGTGGCTCCGGCGACCAGATCGAGGTCGATGGTTCCGTCATTGGCGATGGTCGCGCTCGCAGCCCCCCTGAAGGCAAGGACCTGCTGATGGATCACGGCGTCGGTGATGTTCGCGCGGGCAATGGCGTCGCCGCCGGTGCCGCCGTCATTCACCGCTTTCGCCACGGCCGAAATGTCGACGGCGATGAGTGCCTCCGAATCGTTGGCGAACGCGGCAGCGGCGCGGCCGCCCTGCGCCAACTGTTCGATTCCGGTCGCTAGACTAGCGCCAGCGAGCGCATCCCAAGTGCTGCCGTCGGCAGTCGCCGTCGCCTGGCCTGAGATATTCAGGTCAATCGTGTCGGTGTTGTTCAGCGACACGTGCGCGTCGCCGCCGTTGGCGCTTTGCAGCATCCCCACACCGATCAGCCCATTGGCATGCGCGTGTCCGCCGATGGCCTGCGCGCTGGCACTGATCGCCACTGTTCCATCATTATGGAGGGAAACGTGCGCAATGGTGCCGGTCGCATGTTGACCGATCCCCAACGCCACCGCGCCCGCAGCCACGGCCGAGATTCCGTTCGCGCGCCCAACAGCACCCAGATCGATCTCGCCGCTGTTCGTAAGCTCTGCAGTCGCCGTCCTGCCGGTCGCAACTTCGTCGATTCCATCGCGCAAAAAGGCGAGAGCATTTGCCCCGCCGGCGGGTGCATCGGCATGCGCACTCAGGCTGATGTCGATCATGCCCTCGTTGCTCAACTTATCGAGAGCAAGGCCGTCAGTCGCATGTGCGAGTTCGCGGATACCGTGATCGGCAGTCGCGCGTGCGTCGGCACCGCCATTGGTCGCTGTTGCGTGAGCGCCAAGAACTACGTTTAAGGTCCCGGAGCCGGCCATGGCGTTGGTTGCCGACAATGGCGCCGAGGCCTGTTGGAGGACCGCGGTATCGACGAACGCGCGGGCAACTGCGGCGCTTCCTTCAGCGGTTGCAACGGCGTGAACGGATGCAAGGCCGTCAATATCGAGCGCGTTGTGCGCTTCGACCGAGCCGAGCGCTTCCTGGGTTATGGCCCCCGGGTTGGTGCACTGTGAGGTCAACCCGCACGTGACCTCCGCAGTGGCCGCGGCGCTCACCGAAGGACTCAGGGTGATCGAGATCTCGCCGCCGTCGATCGACGGATCGGATTGGGACAGATCGAAAATATTGATCGAGATTGGGTCCGTGGAGCGTTGATGGACGCCTGGGACAGTGGCTGCCTCGGCCGGGACGGCGGCTGCAAGTACCACGATCGAAGCACCGCTCAACAGGGCGGCACGGCACCGGATTAGGTCGTGCAAGGCTTGATCCCCCTGATCGGATACCCAGTCGGTCGCTCGCCACGCATCGCCTTCGCGCATGCGATCCCGCGCCCCGGCGACGCGGTGGTTGTGCCAAAGCGAAAGACAATGGAGCAGGGCGCGCAACTTGCGCGACAGCGACTACGCAACCGGCCGTCCGAGCTCATCCGGCTGTTTCCCCAAACAGATGAGCATTGCGTAGCCGGTACGATCGGCAGACGCAAGAATTGGTTCGACGACCATCGAACTCAATTCGACCAACGGCGGCGCTAGAGTTCGATCGCCTTCGAACCTTCGGTTGGCACGTTCCTAGTTTTTCAGAATCGAAGGCTTTGGTGCCGTTCGAATCGCGGCTCGAAAGCGTCAGGCTGAGCGGCGGCGGCCGAGCTCCCGCGTCAGGGCCCGGCTCAGACCGCGCAGCGACTGCAGATGAATCCCCAGTTCGACGGTCCGCCCCATTCGCCTTTCGGTGATGAGCCCAGCTTCACGGAGCTGGAAGATATGATGGGAAACGTTGGCCTTGCTAAGCTCGAGCTCCTGTTGAATCTCGAACGCGGCTCGGGGCCGGTCCGCGATCAGCTGAAGGATAGCCGCGCGCGTGTCGTTTCCCAGCGCGCGGCAGACCAGCCAGGGGTCGATATCGATCCCGAAATCCGCCGTTCGCCGCAATCCGTCCGGAAGCTCGACGTCCTCGAGCAGATAAGGGATGTAGAGGCTCCGCGTGGGGGAATATTCGGTGACGGTCTTGAAGCGGCGGCTGTTGAACACGCTGGGGAGAATGAAGATCGATCCTACGTCCGCCAGCGGGAGCTTGTAGCCGCGCGGCGTGCGCATGATCTCGCCGCGCTCGTCGAATTCCACGCCGAGATCGAGCTTCGAGGCGAGCGGCGCGAGCTGACAATCCCGTGCCACTTCCGATGCATGGGCTGCGCTGGCCTTGAGTTCGGGCGAAAGCGCCTTCCACACTCGATCGAAATGCGGCCGAAACGCCTTGAGCACCGCCAGCGGAGGGTCCATCGGCTCTTCCCAACGCGCCGCCCAGGAAGGATCCGGCGCGCCGCTGTCAAAGCCAATGAAATGAAGCCATTGGCGGCTTTGGGCGCTCGCGAAGCGGCCGGTGGGCTGCTGAACAAGCGCCTTATGAAGCCTCGGCACGATGTCCTTGGGAGCAATTGCCGCAATCGCGCCGATGAATTCCGCCGAGGTTCGCGCTGGGCGATCAAGCTCGACCAGATCGGGCAGCCCAAGCCAGAACACCCAGCCGAACGAGCGCGCGTCCGCGATCAACGCCTCGTCGACACCCGGCCAGCCGGCAAAGTGCGGATTGGGCGACGCCAGGTCGGCCAGCGCAAAACAAAGATCGAATTGGGGGCTGACAGTCACTTCGACGTTCATCGGCGGGGAGCTAACAGAGGGCGCCGGGTCGGGCAACGCATCGGCATCGGACTTGCTAGAGAGCGAGGCCTTCGCCCGCTTTCGTCATGTCACCGGTTCTTATTGTCGCAGGCGCGCTTCGGCAGTGTAGACAAGGCTGCGAAAGGACCGTTGATGTCCGGAACTTCGAGCAAGATGCTCGCCTCCCAGTTTGTCGAGAAGCCGTGGGGCAGCACGGAGCTCCCGGCGATATTCGGCGACACGCGCGGCAGACGCATCGGTGAAGTTTGGTTCACCGGCTCGAGCGAACTCCCACTGCTCGCCAAGTACATTTTTACGAGCGAAGCCTTGTCGATTCAAAATCACCCGAGCGACGAGCAGGCGAGATCGCGCGGTCTGCCGCGGGGCAAGGAAGAATGCTGGTTCGTGCTGGATGCGGAACCGGGCGCGACGCTGGGCCTGGGACCGAAGCGGCCAGTGCAACGAGAGGAGCTGCGCGAAGCTGCCCTCGACGGCTCGATCGTCGACCTCATCGACTGGAAGCCGGTCAGCGGGGGCGATTTCTATTTTGTGCCGGCGGGCACGGTGCACGCGATCGGCGCCGGCGTCTCGCTGATCGAGTTCCAGCAAAACAGCGATGTCACCTACCGCATGTACGATTACGGCCGACCACGCGAACTGCGCCTCGACGACGCGGTCGCAGTTGCCGACACCGAACCGTTCGCGGACCCGCGGTCGCGCCCGGTCGATCCGACACACTCGTCAATTCTTGTTGCCGGACCACCCTTCTCTCTCGATCATGTCATCGCCAACGATAGCAACAAGCGGCCGCGCCATCGCCGCCGCTGGGTGCTGCCGATCGAAGGCGAAGCGCGCTGCGGGGATCTTCGCGCGCACCCGGGCGAATGCATGCTGGTCGAGCCTGGCGCTGAAGTCTCCGTCACGTCCGGTCGAGCGTTGTTTGGCGCGGAATCCGAGCTCGATTGAAGACCCCACCGACCGTCAGCCGCCACACGCTACTAACAAAAGTCAGTGCCGGGACTCGTTTCATCGCGGTCGCGTAACGGTTTGGCGTTGACCGTTTAATTCGCGTTATACGTGCGCTTCCCGACAGTCTTGATGCGTGTTCCCCTCCGATCAACAGGGGATTGGGAGCGCGGGCGATGCGGCTTCATTGGGGACGATTGGCGATTGCAGCGGTTTTAAGCTGCGCGCCAACGCAGCTACTCGCAGCTGACAATATTCGTGTTCCAGCGTCTTTCGGATATCCGTCTCCGCTCCGCGCCATACGCGCCATTATTGCTCCGGCTCCGGGACCCAACATTCTTGGCACGACTGCCCTGCCGATCCGCGCTGCCCGCTTTTCGGTCAACGCCCAGCACGCCTTTGCCGACGCCAGCAATTCACCCCTGATGCAGCAATTGATCGCGCCGGCCAGGGGCATGAACCGTTTCCAGCAAATGGCCTTCATCCAGAGCCGCGTGACCAGGAACATCCGCTGGATGTCGGATGCGACCGAATATGGGATGCACGACTATTGGGCGACCGCCGTCGAGACCTTGAATCACGGTGTCGGCGATGAGGAGGACCGCGCCATCCTCAAGCTGCAGGCGCTCAAGGCCCTCGGGTTCAGTCAATCGGACCTGTTCCTGACCCTCGCCCGCGATCGCGTTGGCGGGCCCATCACGGTCCTCACGACCCGCCTCAACGGCCGTTATTACGTGCTCGACGATACCGGAGGGACGCCGTTCCCGGTCGAGCAAAGACGGCTCGAATTCCAGCCGGTGCTCAGTTTCGGCTGGAACGGCGCGTGGGTGCACAGCCGCCCAACGGCTGCCCCCGTCATTGCCGCGGCGAGCGTTATGGGACGCAAATAGGCTGCGCTCGAGCCACTGCCGTTTCGCATACTTCATGCTAAGGCAGGGAGGTGTCTGGCTTGAGGTTCATTAGAACTGCACCCGTGATTGTGCTTCTGCTCGCTGCGGGCTGCGCGCGCGAGGAGCAGCCGCGCGGAGCACCGCCGCCGTCCGCCAGGCCGGCGCGTCCTGGGGCGTCGCGACCAGCGGTCACTCCGGCGCAATATGTGTCGCAGGCCAGCTCAATCGACCTGTTCCTGATTGGCGCGTCCGAGCTTGCGATGCGCAAGTCGAGCCGGCCGAGAACGCGTGAGTTCGCGATCAATGAAATTACGGCGCACAAGGGGACCAGCGCGCAGCTGTCGCTGGAGGCGCGCCGGCTCAACCTGCTGCCGTCGGCGACATTGAGCGCTCGCCACCAGGCGATGCTCAACGAACTCGAACGAAGCGCCGACTTCGATGCCCTCTATCGACGCGACGAACTGATCGTTCACCAGGAAGCGGAAGCGCTCCACAGCCGGTACGCATCCTCCGGGTCAAGCCCGACCCTTCGACCGGTCGCCCAACTCGTCGCGCCGATCATCCAGCGCCACCAGAGAATGTTGAAATATCTGTAGGTAAAGGCGGCGCTAACCATAGTGCCTAAGCAGAGCTTTGCCTTCGTCTGCGACACGTGGGCGCATGGCACAGCATATCCTTCCCACAGCGCTCGTCTTTCTCGTCACGGGCCTCGCCCCAATGCCGGCAATGGCGCAGTCCGCAAGCTGGTCCAAAACCGATGCGATCCTGGGCGGTGCGCCCAGTGCACTCGAATCCATCCTGGCTCAGCAAAGTGGCGCGCCGGCGCCGGACCACACGCCGATCCAGCCGGCTTCTTATTCCTATGCGCGTCCTGTCGTCTCGTCCGCCGCCGTGCGGTTCGAACCGAGCCCAGGCGTGTGGAACGGCCGTCCCGATGTGTTCGGGTCGGTTGCGCTTCGCGTCGACCACACCCCGCTGGACGCCCGGTGGAAGGGCGTCGAGCATGCGGGAGTCGACGGGGCAGCCGCCCGCTTCGCCGAAACGCAGCGCGGCAAGGACGCGATGACCAAGCTCGAGGCGGTCGACTGGTACGTCAACAAGCGGGTCCGCTTCGTCGATGACCGGGTGCAATGGGGTCGACCCGACGTCTGGTCAGCCGCCAGCACGACGCTCAGCCGCGGCCGCGGCGATTGCGAGGATTATGCGATCGCCAAGATGGCAATGCTCCGCCGCGCCGGTTTCGCCGAGCGCGATCTGTATCTGGTCGTTCTCAAGGATCTCGTGCGGCGCGCCGACCATGCGGTTCTGGTCGCCCGCGCCGATGGCCACATGTACGTCCTCGACAACGGCACCGACCAGGTGCTCGATAGCGAGAGCATCTCTGATTATCGGCCGATCCTGACCTTTGCTTCGAGCGGAAGCTGGACTCACGGCTACCGGATGCAGCCGGCGCCGATCAACGTTGCTGCGAATGAAGCTGCGAAAAAGCCGGTCGCGATCGCGTCGGCCGATCAGCGCTCGTGGAGCGCCTCGCTGCGGGCCTTGAGCACCGGCTTCAACAGATAGGTCAGCACGCTTTTGCGGCCGGTGATGATCTGAGTGTCGGTCATCATACCCGGCGTGATCGGCAGGCGGTGACCGGACGCCACCAGGTAGCTCTTGGTGGTCTCGACGATGACGGTGAAGAAAGCCTGCTTCTCGTTCTCGTCGTAGATTGAATCCGCCGACACCTGGACCACGCGCCCGTCGAGTCCGCCGTAGATCGAGAAATCATAAGCGGTGACTTTGACGAGCGCCTTGTCGCCAACCTTGATGAAGGCGATGTCGCTTGGCCGGACGCGCGTTTCGACCAGGAGCTTCTCGCCCATTGGCACGACTTCCATGATCTTCTGGCCCGGCTGTACGTATTGGCCGACCGTCGTCACCTGGACATCGTTGACGACGCCGTCGACGGGGGAGCGCAATTCGCGCCCGCGGGCGCCGCGCAAGGTTTCCTCATTGACCGCGATCTTGGCGGCGACCTGACTGCGCTCGTCGAGTGCGGACTGTTTGAATTCGAAACCGGCCTGCGCCGCCTGAGCCTGGGCCTCGCGCACCGCGGCCATCGCCCGGCCCTGCTGCTCGCGGGCAGCGGCGATCCGGCCCTGGATGTCATTCACTTCGCGGCGCTTGTCGAGCAGGTCGGTTTCGGGGACGATGTGCTTGACCGCGAGCGGCTCGAGCATCGACACCTGCTTCTGGGCAAGCGCCAGACTGCCTTGCAGGCTCTGGATCGTCGCGGCCGCCTCGCCGGCATCGCGACGCGCCTGGTCGGCGGACGCTTGAAGGCCCAACACCTTGCTCCGAACGGCGGATTCACGCGCATTGCGCAATGCCGCTTCGCCGGCGCAGTCCGTACCGGTGCAGGCCACGGATTGCCCTGTGCCCTCCGAGGTAAGTCGCGAGACGCGGGCCTGGAGGGATTCCGTTTCGGCCTGAACCTGCCGGCTCTCGGGGCTGTCGAGCCGCGCCAGCAACTCGCCCTTTCTTACTTCCTGGCCGGATTTGACGAGGATTAGGCTGACGGTCGCCGGCTCAGCGGCCGTGATCGTCTGCAGCTTGCTCGATGGGATGACCTTGCCCTGTCCCCGAGTCACCTCATCGAGCTGAGCGAGGCTGGCCCAGAACAGGAACAGGAAGAAAGCGGCCGCCGCAGCGACGATCACCATCCGCGCACCGGTCATGGGCTGGCGGTGGCGGATCGCCGGGCCGATGAAGGGGATGCTCGCCATAAACGCTTACTCCAGCTCGATCAGCGGCTTGCCACGGCCGGGCCGACGGCGCCAGTTGCGGCGACCTGCGTCGACGCGGGCGCGGTCTTTTGCGCGGCCATCAGCTTCGCCGCGGCGCCGTCGGCTTCGCCCGGGCCGGGAATAGTGAGAGTCCAGCCTTTGGTCGTATCGAGCAGTCCACCGACGTCGTCCGGAGCATGCTTGAGGATCGTCCCGTCGGTCACCGGACCCGCGACCGTCGCGCTCGCTTCGGTCAGGACGGCCGAGTCGATCGATGGCGGCGGCGGTCGCAGCGACAGCGGGTCGCGAGGTTCGCCGATATAGCGGCCGGTGAAGGCCGCCGGCTGGCCCCAGCCGCCGGGCCAGCGATAAAAGATGTGCTGCCCGATCTGAGCGACCTTGGCGAGCAGCGGCGCCCAGCGCGGCGCGACGTAATCGGCATGATAATGCGTGGCTTCGCCGACGGTGCTTTCGACATATCCGGCAAGCGCGGCGCGAGCGACCTGCTCGGCTTGCCGCCAGGCGCCGAGCTCGGGCTGGCGGTACAGCGCTCCGTCGCAAACGAAGGTGAACTGGCAGACCCGGCCGCCCGATCCCTGATAGACCACGCCGCACACCGACTTGGGGAATGCCGGATGGCGCAGCCGGTTCAATACGACCTGGGCCACCGCGCGGCGGCCCTCGAGCGGTTCAAACGCCGCTTCGTAATAGACGGCCTGGGTCAGGCACAACAAAGCGCGGCGTTGATCGAGATCGTTTGCGCCGACCGCGAAAGGCCGCGCCGAGCGCAACGGGCCGCCATTGAACGGCAGGGCAGCGTTGAGGCGCTTCGCTTGCTCACCCACGGCCTGCATTTCCGTCGCCTTCTCGCCGCTGGTCGCTTCGACCAAGGCATTGGCGCGGCCAAGCGGGATGGTAATCGATGCCGCGGCGGGTTGGCGCGTCGTTAGAAGGGCGGCGGCAATCGTGACGGCGACAATTGCAGCAGCGCCGCCGAGCGACACTGCGATGTTGCGCCAGCCGAGGCGCTGGCGAGATGCGAGCGCGGTCATGCCGGCTGCTCCTTCGCCGCCGCGGCCGAAACCGATGACAGATGCTTCATCACCTCGTCGCGCGGGCCGTCGGCGAGAACCTTGCCGCCGTCGATTACGATCAAGCGGTTGATGATCGAGAGCATGTTGTGACGGTGGGTCGACACGATCAGCGTTTGATCGGCCGCTAGCGCCGTCTTGAGATGCTCGATGAAATACATCTCGGTCTGAGTATCCATCGAGCCGGTTGGCTCGTCGAGGAACAGCAGCTTCGACGGACTGACGAGCGCTCGGGCCAGGACCAGCAACGAGCGTTGGCCGCCCGACAGGCGCGAGCCCCGCTCACCGACCGGCAGATCGAAACCCGCGGCGTCGCGCGACAGAAAAATGTCGGCGCCCGAGCGAACGACCGCGTCGATCAGGTCGTTGTCCGTGGCGTTAGCCGCGCCCAGCATGAGATTGTCGCGAACCGAGCCGCTAAACACTTCGGCATCCTGGCCGACGAAGCGGAACGCCTCGCGCAACTGGTGCGGATGATATTGGCGGCTGTCGAGGCCGTCGATCAGCATCTCGCCCTCGGTCGGGGCATAAAGCCCGCATAGCATCCGGCCCATGGTCGACTTGCCCGAGGCGACCCGGCCGATGATACCGATGCGCTCGCCCGGCCCGATCTTGAGGTTGAGGCCCGACAGCGCGTCGCGCCCGGCTTCCGGGTAGCGGAACGAGATATTGATCAGTTCGATGTGGCCGGCGCGGATCTCCGGAACGATGCTGCGCATCGCCATCTGCCGCTCGTCGTCAGCCTCCATCATCCGCTGCAGCGAATCGAGCGTGGCGGTTGCCTGGCGGCCGCGCGTGATCAGGAAGGCGAGCTGCCCCACCGGCTGCAGCGAGCGGCCCGACAGCATGATGATCGCGATGATCGCGCCCATCGTCATGTCGCCTTGCTGGAAGCGGTAGAAGCCGCCGATCAAAAGTCCGATGCTGATGGTCTGCTGGGATACGCTGGCGAGGTTCACCGCGATCGTGGTCAGCTTGCGCATCCGCTCGCTGGTTGCCGCCGACATCGCCGAGTAACGGCGCCAGCGGCCGAGCATCTGGCCTTCGGCGCGTGCGGCCTTGAGCGTTTCCGCGCCGCCGATCGATTCAACCAGCACCGAATGCTGGAGGCTCGAATCCGCTTGTGAATCGATGGCCGCGCGCCCCATCGCTCGCTGGAGGCTAAGGCCCGCGATCAGCATCAGCGTAATGCCCGCGATCGGGACCAGCACCAGCCACCCCGCAAGCACCGTGATCAAGGCGAGGAACAACACCAGGAAGGTGATGTCGACGATCAGGACGACCGTGGTCGATGCGAAGAAGTCGCGCACCATTTCATAGTCGGAGACGCGACGGGCAAAGGCGCCAGTGCTGCCCTGCCGGCTCGCCATCGGCAGGTTCATCACCTTTTCGAACAGCTTCTGGGAGAGCTTGGCGTCGAGCTTGCGGCTCACCTCGTCGATCAGCCGCGCCCTTGCGATCCGCAAGACGAAGTCGAAGACCAGGGCCAACAGCACGCCGAGGGCGAGGACCCACAGGGTCGACACCGCCTTGTTGGGAATGACCCGGTCATAGACGTTCATCGTGAACAACGGCATCGCGAAAGCGAGCAAGTTGACGACCAGCGCTGCGAGCAGGACCGGCCAGAATTCGCGGCGGACCTTCCACACTTCGGACCAGAACCAGTGGCTGCGCGTGGCTTTGTCCCACGGGCGCTCATTCTCGCGCTCCCGGGTCGGGTCGCTTTCGATCAGGACCGCTCGTCCGGTATATGCCGGTTCGAGATCCTTCAGCTTCACCCACATCGGTTCGGGGATGCCCGGCGCGAACACCAGGCCCTCGGCACCGCGGGTGTCGAGGAGGACCGCCGCGCGCTCCTCCTCGAGCTCCAGGATGGCGGGGCACTTGGCCGATGGCCAACCCCGCAGCCGGCGTGTGACCGGCTCGGCGCGCATGCCGATCTGGTCGAGCGCCGGCTCGACCTGGTGAAACGGGAGCGTCCCGTCGGCGGAGAGCGCCAGCCCGGCCTTGATCAGCACGGGCGATGACGGCCGCTCCGCCTCACGCGCCAGATAAGCGAGACATTCGAGGACGGGGTCGACTTCTCGCGAACGCTCCGCGTCAAGCCAGTTCATGAAACTCACAACCCGTCCTCACTTAAGCTTATCGCCCTGACGGCGCGCCCGTTGGGTTCTCCATCGTCTCGCCCGGAGTCGCGCCCGCGGGCGTTCCTCCGACCGGAACGGGCGGACCCATCGCGGGAGCCGGCAGGCTGTCTTCCATCAGGTCCGACGGCGGGATCGGATTGACGTGATACCGAGCCATCTGATCGGCCTGCGCGGCGACCGGAATCTGAACGTTGAGGCACTGGACCAGCCGGTTCTCGGCAGCCAGCACACGATATTGCGCGTAGAGCTTGGCGAGCTGAGCGGTCTGCGCCTGTGCCTGGACGTTGTAGCGCGTGTTCTGCGCATCCAGCACGTCGAGCAGCGAGCGGCGGCCGATGTTGAACTGTTCGCGGTAGGACAGCAGCACGTCGTCGCTGATGCGGCCCTGTGCTTCCAGCTCATTGGCCAGCGCCGTCTGATTCTGCAGGCGGCTCCATGCCGTGCGGACATCCTCTTCCGCATTGCGGGTGCGCTCGAACAAGCGGCCGTGAACCTCGTCGGCGCGGCGTTGCTGCTCGCGCACGTTGGCCTCCTTGGTGCCGCCATTGTAGAGCGTCCAGCGAAGCACGCCGAGCGCCTGAAGGTCCGTCGTGCGGCCTTCGAAACCATCGATGTCGTGACCGGCGCGGGCGCGGCCCTCAAGGTTGAACCGCGGTCCAAGGTCGGCGCGAGCCTTGCGGATGTCCTCACGCGCCGAAGCGAGATCGGCCATCGCTTCGCGAACGCGCGGGTTCGCCTGGCGGGCATTGGCCTCGGCTTCCTCAAGCGCGGCCGGCATGCATTGCGACAGATCCGGCGGCATCGACACGCTGTCGACCGGAATCCCGGTCAGCGTGCGAAAGGTGATCCCCGCGGTGTCGAGGTCTTCACGAGCTTCCGTCACGCGGGTGCGGGCGGCTTGCAGCCGCTCTTCCGCCTGCTGCTGATCGGCGATGCTGATCGAGCCTTTGGCGACGCCTTCGCGAAGATCGCCCGCGAGGCGTTCGTGGAAGGTTACATTGTCCTGTGCGATCGCGACCAGGCGCTGCTGCAACAGATAATCGATGTAGGTGCGCGATACGTTGAGCGCGACGAACTCGGAGCGCTCCTCGACTCGCGCCGCGGCGGCATCGGTACGTGCGGCCTGGCGGCGGATTTCAGCCTCGCGGCCGCCGCTGTCGTAAACCAGCTGGTCGACGATCAGGTCGCCCTCGATCGGCCACAGTGTGTGGTCGGCAATGTGGAGGGATTTCCTGGTCGGGTTGTGCAGGCTGCGAACGCCCGCCGAGCCTTCGACCGAGACGCGCGGATAATAGAGACCCTGCCCCTGCACCCGCTCTTCCTCGGTGGCGGCGCGGTTCGAAACCGCCTGCCGGATTTCCGGATTTGTCGTCAGCGCCGATTGCACGGCATCGCGCAATTCGACGCCAAACGCCGGCGATGCGCTGAGGAGCAGAGCTCCCGGAACGATCGCCGTCCAATGTTTCTTAGTCATCAATGCCCCCTTTTGGTTCTGCGGGCCGGTGGTCCACGAAAGCCGGCCCGCTCTATTTGCCATGTACGCGGCTATTAATTGTGCGCCGGAGCGACGTCCTGATGCATCATGATCTGGTGCATGAGTGGCGCACCGTGAGCCGACGCGAAACCGGCAGCCATGCCACCGTGCAGGAATGAGACATCTGGCGCGCTGTGGCTTGCCAGGGCCGCCAGCGCATCCGCGCCAGCATGCCCGTGAGCTCCCGTCGCGTTGTGCAGAAGCGTGTCGATGCTCCCATGCCCATGTCCCCCGGCCAACGCGTCGGCGATAACCTGCCCGACCGCATTTTGCTGAGCGCCGGCGACCGATGCGTGAGCATCTCCGTCCACCGACTTCCCGCCGTTCGCCGCGGCGTGAGCCGCAAGCATTTGAGCGGATGGCATCGAAACCGCTGCGCTGGTGAACGCCGCAGAGTGCGCGGCGACGTGCGCGTCGGTTCCGCCAAGCAGCGGAGTTCCGTGCATCTGCGGTGCCGAAGTATGACCGGTGAGGCTGTGCGCCACGGCCTCACTCGGCGCTGACACGTGCGAGATCCCGGCTTCGTTGGTCGCGACCGCGCCATGACCTGACGGGCCTGCGACTGAGTGATCGGCACCCCTGGCCGCGACCTGGCTCGACCCGAGCGGACCGTGCGCCATGAGCGGAGCAGAGTGCGTTCCCGAGAACGCCTCATGACCGTGCAGCGAGTGCGCCGCCAGCGGCTGGGCAACAAGCCCGGCCCCGGCAATTGCGCCGGCCAGCGTCGCGACATTGCCGCCACGCACATCCTCGAACATGCGATGGTCGAACGAACGATGGTTGTCGTTGGTCGAGACGAGATGGTTTGTATCTGCCGAATCCGAGGACTGGATCGAGTTGGTCGCCATCAGCGTATTGGCGGCCAGGCTCGAGGCAGAACCCGCGGGGACCAAGCTAACATCGATGGTGCCGGTCGCGGTGTCACCATCACGGTCTGTGCCAGTAACCCCGAACGACATGTCGATCGGACTGCCTGCAGCGGCCGTGAAATAGCCAAACTCACCGATCGCGAATGACTGGCCCGAGAACGTGTCGGTAGTCGAGGGCGTAGCTGGATTGAGAACGCCAGCGGCATTCGTGATACTGATCGCGTTATAGTCAACGCCGCCAGTGTCGAAGGAAACATTCGCGCCTGCCGCAAGGCCGGTGATGACAAACGTGCCGTCACCCATGTTGACGATCGTGTAGGTCGCGTCGCCGGTAACCACGATCGAGGTAATGTCGATCGGGACAATTGATCCGCCGAGCGTGTGGATGTTGCCCGAGTCAGGATCGTTGAATGCGCTT
The DNA here is from genome assembly GCF_000620665.1 of Sphingomonas sp. URHD0057. Lineage (GTDB taxonomy): Bacteria > Pseudomonadota > Alphaproteobacteria > Sphingomonadales > Sphingomonadaceae > Sphingomicrobium. The sequence goes on from NZ_KK211163.1 coordinate 20,205, forward strand.
ATGCGAACGGCCGCACCGCCTCCACTACCCTGCTCCTGCATGATGGTGAATGACGTTCCGTTGACGACATAGTGGCCGTCGAAAGTATAGCCCTGCGTGTCTTTCTCGTCGTTTGCGCCGTCGCGATTAACGTCGGTCACGAAATCGATGCGGATGCCTTCGTTCTGGTCGATCCACTGGTTGTTACTGCCGATATCCGAGGACGACGTGTTTACAGTGCCACCGTTGGTACCCGTCAACAGCAAATCCGGACTATTGTTATTGTCGACAGCGATATCGTTTAAGTCGGAGTCCAGGCCAATCCATTGATTCTGGCCAGCAGGCGCCGTTGAAAAGTCAGAAAGCACAATGCCCGACCCATCATCGATCGTATCATCGAAATCGATCGTATAGGTGCTGTTGGAGCCATTTCCGGCGCCGGCGTTCAGCGTGGCCGTGAAGACGATATGGTCTTCGCCCACCTGGTAACCAGCGTGAAGGCCGCTTTCCGTATAGGCCGTCAGCGTCGTGGTGCCGAAGCCCGACAGCAGGATCGCGTCGCCATGCGAAGTCAGCGCAGTGCCACCCGTGCTCTTGAGAGCTTCACCATTGGTGTGCCCGGTCGCGGTGAACAGCAAGCTGCCGAACCCATCCGCGCCGATGAAATTCTCGCCGACGTGGTCGTTGTTCGTGTCGTTGATCGGGTTTGTCGCGACGGCCGTGCCGTCGTTGACCAGGGCATCGTCCGACGTCGTCGCCGTGGCCCCGGTTTTGTCGTTCATGTCCTGGGGCGAGAAGTTCTTCGGTGAGTCATCCTCGACATTGACGGTCAGCGTACCCGTGCTCGTGGTCGTCCCGTCGTTCACGTTGACGGTGACCCCGAAGCTCTTGAGGTCCTCGATCGTCGCGTCCGCGTGGTTGATCGCACCCTGCAATGTGACGGTATAGGCGCCTGCATTGTCGATCGTGATCGTCATCACCGGAGTGTCGCCAGCAGTGAATGTGCCGCTGCCATCGACGTCCGCATAGGCATGCAGGGTGTTGGTCCCCGAGCCCGTCCAGATCACGTTGAACGCGCCTGACATCAGCGCCGTCGCCGGTGCCGTCAGCGTCACGGTGTGACTATCGCTGGTGTCGACGTCGGTGATGGTGATGGTGCCGTTGGCGATCACCGCGTTGGTTGTGTCCGGAGTGCCCGTCGTATCCGGGTTGCCGCCGGTCAGGCCCTCTTCCGAAACGTTCGCCGTCGAATTGCCGACCACCGGCGCGTCGTTCGTGCCGTTGATGGTGATCACCAGATTGGCGTTGGACAGGTCGCCGTCGCCATCGGTCAGCTGATAGTTGAACGTGTCGGTGGTCGACTGGGTAGCGCCAAGCGCCTGCACCGCCGGATCCGCATTGTTCAGCGCATAACTGTAGCTGCCGTCCGCATGGATCGTTAGAGTGCCGTGCGCACCGACGATCTGCGTGCCGGCCACGTCGGTCGCGACCGCGCCGTAGGACGCTCCGGCCGGAAGCTTGACGCCGGTCACCGTCGCGCCGTCGGCGCCCTGCGTGTCGGCAACACCGTCGGTGGCGTTGGCGTCCGATCCGCCGGAACCGGTGAGGACATTGCCGTCTGCAACCAGCGGGCCGTCTTCCTTGACGCTATCCGTGTCGTTGTGAGCGGTCGGCACATCGTCGATGACGTTGATCGTGATCGTGCCGTTGACGGTGTTCCCGCCCGCATCATGCGCTGTGTAGTTGAACACTTCGACGCCGTTGACGGTGTTGGTCCCGTTGTTGGCCGTCGTGCCATCGACCGGGCTGGTCAGCGTGTAGCTGTACGTGCCGTTGGCGTTGAGCGTGAGCGTGCCGTGCGTGCCGACGATGACGGCGGGAGTGTATCCCGTCGCCCCAGCGACCGCCAAAGTGCCGCCAACCGTCTCAGCCGTCGAGCTCGGGTTGCTGCCGATCGCCAGTGCCGCTTCATCGACGGTCTTTGTCTGGTTGTCGGCCGGCAGGTTCACATTGTTGACGGTGATGTCGAGCGTAACCGTCGATGTGTCCCCGTCACCATCGGTGATGGTATAAACGAAGTGATCGACCTGGTTCGAAGTCACCGAATTCGGATTGGCTGTGTAGGTGTACGTGCCGTCTGCATTGAGATGTAGCGTGCCGTACGTACCCGTCAGGTTGCTTCCGACATTCCCGCTGACCGGAGCAGCCGTATTGCTGCCGGTGGCGACGCCGGTGACGCCGCCGCTCGGGACGACCTTGCCGTCCGCGCCGAACACATCGTCGACGCCGTCCGTCAGGACATTGCCGTTGACCGAGCCACCTTCGCCAACCGAGTTGGTGTCGGCATGCGCGGTCGGCACGTCGTCCTTCACGTTGATCGTGATGGTGCCGTTGACCGTGTTCCCATCGGCATCGTGCGCTGTGTAGTTGAACACCTCGACGCCATTGATGGTGTTGGTCCCGTTATCGAGCGTCGCGCCGTCGACCGGCGTCGACAGTGTGTAGCTGTACGTTCCGTTGGCGTTGAGCGTCAGCGTGCCGTGCGTGCCGACGATGACGGCAGGCGTGTAGCCCGT
>NZ_KK211163.1:23249-65604 GCF_000620665.1 Sphingomonas sp. URHD0057
TCGACCGGCGTCGACAGTGTGTAGCTGTACGTTCCGTTGGCGTTGAGCGTCAGCGTGCCGTGCGTGCCGACGATGACGGCAGGCGTGTAGCCCGTCGCCCCGGCGACGGCCAAGGTGCCGCCGACGGTCTCGGCCGTCGAGCTCGGATTGCTGCCGATCACCAGCGCCGCTTCGTCGACAGTCTTGGTCTGATTGTCAGGGCTCAAGTCGACGTTGTCGACGTTGATGTCGAGCGTGGTCGTCGATAGATCGCCATCGCCGTCCTTGATCGTGTAGACGAAGTGATCGACCGCGTCCGCGTCGATCGAGTCCGGGTTGACGGTGTAGGTATAGCTGCCGTCCGCGTGCAGCGTCAGGTCGCCATAGGTGCCATGGATCACCGTGTTGACGCCGCTCTGCACCGCCGTCGACGTGTCGGTGCCGGCCTTGACGCCAACGACGCCGCCACCGGAGTCGAAACCGTCGGCGCCAGGAACGTCGTTCACCAGCACGCCGCTGCCGGCGCCCACCGTCAGGGTCGCGCCTTCGGTCACCGAGTTGGTGTCGCCATGTGCGGTCGGAACGTCGTCGATGATGTTGATGGTCAGCGTGCCGTCATCGTGGTCGCCGTCCACGTCCGTAACGCGGATCGCGAAGCTGTCGGTGTCGTTGACGCCGTCAGTCGTGCTGTCCGTCAGCGTATAGGTGTACCCGATCGTGCCTGCATTCGCATCGTAGCTGGTGATCGTGATGAAGCCGTGGTCGCCGTTGAAGGTCTGACCGACGGTTCCCGTAACCGCGACGCCACCGATGGTCACCGTCGCCGGTGCATCACCCGAGGTGAAATTGATGGTTCCACTCGTGACTTCGGACTGGTCGCTTTCGTTGTTCGCATCGTCGTCGGCGATTTCGCCCGAGCCTGCCGGCAGGCCGTCGTGTGGCGGCAGTCCCTTTTCATCGACCACAGTCCCGGCGCCCTCGCTCGGAACATCGATAGTCGGCTGATGATCGGGATTGGTGATCGTCAGGGTCGCCTGCGACGTGTCGCCGTCGCCATCCGTAAGTGTGTACGTGAAGACGTCGACCGAGCCGCCCGGCGCGTTTTCGTGCAGGGTGTAGCTGTAGCTGCCGTCCGGGTTGAGCGTCAGCTGGCCGAACTCGCCATCGATGACGAACCCTCCGCTCGGATTGCTGTCGGAGTGCCCGGGGACGTTGTTGCTCGAGGCGCCGGTTACTTCGGCGCCGTCGGCACCCTTGGTGTCCGCTCCCGGCGCACCAGAGGTCGTATCCGCGCCGGTGATGACATTGCCGGTCGCGATATGAGTTGTGTTGTCCGTCGTATCGGTGTCGGCCCGCGCAGTCGGAACGTCGTCGACAATGTTGACCGACAGCGTGTCGGTGTCGGTGTCGCCGTCGGTGTCAGTCAGCACGACCGTGAAATTCTCGAACAGCGAGTTTTCGCCGTTGGCATTCGGATGAGTCTCGTTGTCGAGCAGCGTATAGGTGTACGTGATCTCGCCGGTCGCCGCGTTATAGCCGGTGAAGGTCAGTGTGTTGCCCAGCGGCGTGTCGATATGCGCACCGACTTGGAATACGCCGTTAACGACTACGTTGACGCCGCCGACCGTCAGGCTGGCGACGCCGTCCGGCGCCGAAATGTTGAAACTGCCGGCGACCGTGGTCGATTCCTTGCTCGTGTCCGAGCCGTCTTGCAGATCGTCTTCGTCGACGATCACGTCGCCGCCATTCGCCTGGGGCGTCAAATTCGTGATCTGGACCGGGCGATCGGGGTTGTTGATGGTCAGCGTCGCGGTGTCCGCATCGCCGTCGCCGTCGGTCAGCGTGTACGTGAAGACGTCGGTCGAACCGCCCGGCGCGCCTTCGTGCAGCACATAGCTGTAGCTGCCGTCCGCGTTCATGGTCAGCGTGCCGAATTGGCCGTCGACGACGAAGCCGCCGGCGGCGTCGCTATCGGAATGACCCGACACATTGTTGCTCGACAGGCCGGTCACGTGCGCGTTGTCCGCGCCCACCGTGTCGGCCCCGCTGTTGGTCGTTCCAACGGCGGTGACGACATTGCCCGCGGCCGTCCCAGTCTGGACGTCGACCGAGTCGGTGTCGTTGTTGGCGGTCGGGGTATCATCGATGATGTCGACGGTCAGCGTGGCCGTCGCGACGTCGCCGTCGCTGTCGGTCACAACCACCGAGAAATCGTCGTGATGGCCGTCGCCGCCCGGATTCGTGTTGTCCGAGATCGCGTAGGTATAGCCGATCTGGCCGTTGGCGAGATTGACGCTGGTGATGGTGAGGACGCCGAACTCACCCTGGATGGTCTGCCCGACGCTGCCGGACGTGATCTCCACCCCGTTGACGGTGACGCTGTCGAGGCCGTCCTCGGCGACGAATACGATCGTCCCCGCGGTGCTCTCGATATCGGCCCCCGCGTTCGAACCCTGAGGCTCAGCCGAACCGTCGATCGTCCGCGCGGGAAGCCCCGCTTCGCTGACCTGGTCGTGCGCGGCCACTGCGCCGGCCGGATTGTCCGGAGTCACGATGACCACCGTCGGCTCACGATCGATGAACTGGCCGACCGGTACGAAATCGGGCGGAGTATAGCCGAGCTCCGTCGGCGGAATGAGGTCACCCAGCGGAACGCCCGGATCGAGTGGCGGAACATCCACCGCGAAATTGCCGCCGCTGCTCGGCGAGTTGCCGGCCGCAGGCTGAGGTTCGGAATCGACGAGCAAAGCAGCCACGTTCGAGGCCGGCACGGCCACGTCGCCGATGCTCAGGTCGGGCACGAACACCGCGCCGTTCGGGATGACCATGTGGGTGCCGTCAGGCATGTCGATGACGAGGTCGCGACCGACGACGTGGATGTCCGACATTGCGACGCCCGCCGGCAGGTTGACGATGCCCGCATTGGCGGTGAGGACCTGGCCGATGTCGATCGTCAGCGTGCTCGAGGCGTTCGCGCCCTGCGCGTCGGCCAGCGTGTATTGAAAGACGTCACGAACGCCGTCGGGCGTGCCCGGATTGCGCACGTAATTGTAATTGCCCTGCGCATCCATCGACAGAACGCCGTACTGGCCGCTGGCCTGAAGATTGCCGCTGCCGCCGCTGCTCGCGCCACCGGCGCCATGAACTTCGACCACCGATGCGCCGCCGGCGCCTGGGGTGTCGGCACCGGACGAGCCGGTTACCGTTCCCACGCCGCTGATCGCGTTTCCGCTCGCCGGACCCATGCTTCCCGCGGGAAGAGAGTCGACATCCGGGCGGGCGATCGGCCCATTGTCAGCAGCATTCGAGCCAGCCTGCGAAGCATCATAATCGGCCATTTTTCACCTCTGTCGTCGTCCGGCCCGCGGTTGCCCCTAGGGTCCGATTGGAATCGCGTGTGAGGATTACGAGGGGGAACGCCCGCCTTTAACGAAAAGCGTTAACGCCGAGCCGCCCCTCAGCTCCCCGGAGGTCTTAAAGAGACCACTAGTTCAGGCGGTTGGCAAGACAAGGACGGGTTTTTTACGAATCGGAGCCCCGGTTCCAAAAAACATCTTGCAAGAACTAAATGGTTAACAAGACAACTTCTTCTAAGTATTAATCTTAGATAAGTCACTGACGCCAGCGAACGTCGGAGCATTATTGTCTTGTTTTTGGAAAATCCGGCCGTTCGTTGGCAGATCAAATGGAGGATTTTCGCGCTTCTCACCGCATGGCTGCTTTAACGTGGACCGTTACCGGGTTGTTAACATTTGTCACGTTCCGGACAGAACGTGCAAAGCGACGCGTGTCGCAGCGTAACGGAAAAGCGGAAAAAATTGCGCCGCCCGTGTCCCACAATGGGAACGGATCGTTTCGCCGGGCGGCTTGGCGACCGCGACTCGAAACTCGCACCGAGTCGCGTGTTCGCTAGACGCCCGTGACTCGACGTTGGGATGCCGCGGCTTCTCGCGGCCTTAGCTGCGTGGAAGATTGACGCCTTTGATGGGCGGCAGCGGGTACCCTTTGACCGTCAGGCTGTGCGAATATTGCGAACCCAGGACCAACAGGGCTCCGACGGCGATCGCGACGCCGTACGGAATTCGGTTCGCCTCGCTTCGCCTTTTGCCCTGCAGCTTGCGTTTGGCGATGTAGACGAGCGCAACCGCTCCGCCGGCAATGAAGATCGACGCGATGAGCGCGAGCGCGGCCGCGAAGTTCACCCAGAGACCGGTCGCGGCGAGCAATTTCACGTCCCCTCCGCCGAGCAGATTCGCGGAGAAGGCAAAGGTCCCAATGAACATAATCACGGCGAAGATGACCGCATTCTGCCACAGGGGCCCGCGGAACCCTTCGAAGGCCATCGCCGCAATCGCCCCGGCGATGACGACGAGGACGGTCACGTTCGAGATGCGAAGGCGCCAGATATCTTCGGCCGCCGCGGCGAGCAATGCGAGGAGAAGCAATCCGGCTAACCACATTGGCGCAAAAATGATGAGGTTCACCGGCCGCTCGCTCCTTCAAGATTGTTTGCCGCGCGCTCGTACCAGCTGCCGCTCGCCTCGAGCGCTTGGGTAAAGGCGGCGATCGCCCGCTTGCGATCACCCAGTAGCTGGGCGGCAACGCCGGCATCATTCAGGCGAGCCGCCCAATCGCGATCCGACTCTCCGGCTTGCCGACGTGGCAGCTCGGCCGCCAATGCACTTTGGGCCAGTTGCAGGTTGTTCGCGATCCGCTCGTTCCTGGGAGCGGCCCGCGCAGCGCGCTCGAACAGCGAGACGGCGCTCGCCCAATCGCCGCGCAGGATCAATGACCAGCCGCGATTATTCGCGACCTCCGACCGGTCGGGCGCCAGGGCACCCGCTTTCCCGTACGCCGCGTCGGCCTGGGGCCAATCACGATCGTAATCAGCGACCGCGCCACGCGCGTTCCAAGCGCGCCAGGTCGCGGCGGGAGACTCGACGGCACGTCCGATCAGCTCCGAAGCAAGCTTGCGGTCGCCGATCTCGATCGCCGAGATCCCCGCGCGTTCAAGGATCCGGGAATCCTTCGGCGTGACCGTCAACACTTGCTGGTAGGCCGCGAGCGCTTCCGCGAATTTTCTGGCATCGAACGCGACGTTTCCGATCGCCCGGTCCGCATCGACTTCGGATGCGCCCGCGGCAATCGCCTTCGAAATCATCAGGCGCGCCTGGTCCAGGCGACCCGCAGCTCCGGCGCGTTGAGCTTCCTCCAGCTGCGACCTTATCGCGGCGTCATCGAGAGGTGCGGCCGTGGCTGCGCTCAAGGCAACCAGGAACGGAAGGATCATCCGCGCTTCGGCAGCACCGCATTTCGCGGCGCATCGCGTCCCAGCACGACAACCAGGACATTGCTGTTGGCGACTGGTTGCGCGGGGAAGCCGAATTGCGCGGCGAGGCTTCGGCCAAGCGTCCGGCGGGCAATCGGGTAAAACACCACGCTGCGCGCGCGCGCGTCGGCGTTTCCGATCTCGATCTTGCGCCAGCCGCGGTCGAGTAGGACCGCGCGGCTCTGGGCCGCCAGCCCTTGCCGTTGGGCAGCATTGAGCACGCGAATGTTCGGGCGTGCCTGGGCCATCATGATCGGCACCCAGCGCACGGTCGTGCTGCCGCGAGTCTGCGCGACGACCTGGGCTTGCCACACCGGCCGGCCGTCTGTGACCAAGGCAACCTCGGCAAGCGAAAGCCGCTCGAGATACGGCGCGCGATTGTCGGTGATCGGCGCCTTTGCCATCTTGGGCGCCGGCGCCTCCACGGTCTCCGGTAGGAGCGGCAACTCGACACGGATCGCCGATGCCGCGCTCACCATCTGCAGTGGTCGAAGCGGCGGCAGCGCAACCGTGACCGACGAGCTCAATGTCGGCGTCGCAATGGGAACATCCGTCCGCCGTGCGAGCGTCGGCAACTCAACAGTGACGGTGGGCTGCGGTGCAACCGGCGCCTTCGCCGGCAGCTCAACGGTGACCGTGGGCCGCGGTGCAAGCTGCGGGGCTGCGGGCCGAGCGGCGGGGAGCTCGACCGTGATGCTCGACGCCAACGCCGGAGTCGCGATCGGCACATACTCGCTGACCTGCTTGGGCTGAGCCACCGGCATCGAGCTGATGACCGCGGCCGCCTCCCGGCGGGCCATGGCGGCATCGAACGCATTGCCTTGCTGATCCATCGAATCCGCGACGCCGGTCAGCAGCACCGGATCCTTGGGCGTCAGTGCAAGCGCGGCTTCGTAATTCGAACGCGCCAGATCGAACCGCCCCATCGCTTCGTAGGCGCGGGCAAGGCCGGCATAGGCGTCGGCGCTGTTGGGCTGCTCGCGCAGCGCCTTGCGGAATCCTTCGAGCGCCAGGCCGACGTTGCCGATCGCGAGCTGCCCGTTGGCGTCCGCAAGCAGCGCCGATCCCGGCCTCAGCTTGGCCGAAGCGTCGGGAATGGCGCGGATCTTCACCTCCGACGTTTGCGTCGTCGAGGCGCATCCGGCCGCGACGAGAAAGCCGGCATAAACGAGTGACGAAGTCCCCCCGCGCATGGTTAGCCTCCCCCTGCCCCTTGAAGCGCCGGCAGCACCGCGCGCGCAACGCGGATGGCGGCCGGCAACATGAGAACCCCGATCATGCACGGAAGCATGCACACGACGAGCGGAATGGAAAGCAGAACCGGCAGCCGGTGCGCTTTTTCCTCCGCCTTCATCCGCCGCCGCTCGCGCATTTCCGACGCGTAGATGCGCAGCGTCTGCGCAATCGACGAACCGAGCTTGGTCGACTGAATGAGCAGGGTCGCGAACGCCTTGATCTCGTCCGCTCCGGCGCGGTCGGCCATCCGCCGCAGCGCATCTTCGTGGCTGCGCCCGGCGCGCAGCTCGAGCACCACCGCGCCGAGCTGCTCGGACAGGCGCGGATGCGAGGTCGTCATCTCCATCCCCACGCGGGCGAACGCGGCTTCGAGGCCGAGGCCGGCCTCAACGCAGACCAGCATCAGGTCGAGCGCGTCGGGAAAGCCGTTGATGATGTCGCGCTGGCGCCGGTCGGCGCGAGCGCGGACGAAGATCGCCGGCACGTAGAGACCAAACACCGCCGCCAACACCAGCGAACCGTAAAGCTTGATGATTCCGGGGCTTGAGCCGCCGAGCCAATAGAGCACGAGCACGAGAATCGGCAGGCCGATCACCAACACCAGCCGGACCAGCGTGTAGACGCGCGGCGCGTGGGGCGCGGTGAAACCGGCCGCGATCAGCTTGCGGCGGACCGCCTGGTCCTTGGTGTCGACGAGGCTCAGCCCGCGCTTCTCGATCGCGTTGACGAGCGTCAGCCAGGCGCTCTGCACCCGGTCGGTGCGCAGCGAGGCCAGCGTCGCGGTGCCGCCGCGCATATCCGGCCCGTCGGCGAGCAGGCGGCGGCGGGTCAGTTGGCGAACGCTCATCGCGCGCGCCGAAATATAGCTTGCCGCGGCAACGCCGACGAACAGCAGGATCAGCAGCAGAACCCGCAGCGGACCATTTTCGGCGATCAGCTCGATCATCGCATCATACCTTCAAGTCGATCATCTTCCGGATCGTGAAGAAGCCGGTCAGATAAAGGATGATCAAAAACACGAAGCCCGGGACGAACCAGGGGTCGTTGGCGACGTCCAGGAAGAATGGCGGGTTCAGCAGAAACAGGCTGACGAACGCGAAGAGTGGCAGCACCGTCAGCATGACGGCGGTCATCCGGCCCTCGCTCGAAAGCGCCCTTACCTTCAGGTACATCGACTGACGCTCGCGGATGACCTGCGACAGGTTCTCCAGGATCTCGGCGAGGTTTCCGCCGGTCTCGCTCTGGACCGACAGCGAGACGACAAACATCCGCATGTCCTCGAGGTCCCAGCGCTCGGCCATGTTCTGCAGCGCGTCCTTGAGGTCGGCGCCGTAGGTCACCTCGTCGACCGCCATTCCGAACTGCGTTCCGATCGGATCCGCCATTTCGACCGTGAGCAGGTCGAGCGCGGCCGCGATCGGGTGGCCGGCCCGCAGACCACGCACGAAGACGTCGAGCGCAACCGGGAATTGCTCCTGCATCTTCTTGCGCATGCGGGTGGCTTTGAAATTGATGAACATGATCGGCAGCGCCGCCCCGAGCAGGCCCGAGAAGACCGCGCTAATGAGGACACGGCCGAAGCTGACCCCCATGCCGCTCGTGATCATCAGGACGAGCATGAGGAAGAAGATCGCCAGCGGAGCGACCAGGATCAGCAGCATCAGGCGGCTCGTCGCCACCGTGAACTGCGCCTGCATCAGCATGCGCTCGAACTTCTGCCCGATCTTGACGATCGCCGGCGGCAAGCCGCTCGGCAAGGCGCCGTCGGACCTGCGAAGCAGGTTGAGGGTTTCGCTCTGCGACTGGCCGCGGCCGATCATCTTCAGGCGAAGGTTGATCGCCTTGCCCTCGGCCCTCGAGCTCGCCAGCCACTGAACCAGGACTTCGGCGGCGAGAACGACCGCGCCGAACACGCAGACGAGGAGCAGCGGTTGGATCCAGCCGGGGTTCATTCGCCGAACTTCGCGTCAGGGCGGAACAGCTCCGCCGAAAGGGTGATGCCGTGCGCCATGACCTGGTCGAGGAAGCGGGGCCGGATGCCGGTCGCCTCGAACTTGCCCTGAACGATATTGTCCGCGCTGACGCCGGTCTGACGATAGCGGAAGATCTCCTGCATCGTGATGACTTCGCCTTCCATGCCGGTCAGCTCGGAGACGCTGACCACCTTGCGCCGGCCGTCCGCCAGTCGCGCAACCTGGACAACGACGTTGATGGCGGAGGAGATTTGCGCGCGCGCCGAACGCGGCGGGACGTCGACGCCGCTCATGCCGATCATCTGCTCGACACGGGACAAGGCATCGCGCGGCGTATTGGCGTGAACCGTGGTCATCGACCCGTCGTGACCGGTGTTCATCGCCTGAAGCATGTCGAACGCTTCGCCGGCGCGGACCTCGCCAAGGATGATTCGGTCGGGACGCATGCGAAGCGAGTTCTTGACCAGCTCGCGCTGGGTGATCTCGCCCTTGCCTTCGATGTTCGGCGGCCGGGTCTCGAGCCGGACCACGTGCTCCTGCTGAAGCTGAAGTTCGGCCGAATCCTCGATCGTCACGATCCGCTCGCGGCCGTCGATGAACGCCGACATGGCATTGAGCAGCGTCGTCTTGCCGGAGCCGGTGCCCCCTGAAATGAGGACGTTGCGGCGTGATCCGACGATCGCCCGCAGGACCTCGCTGACCTGCTCCGGAATGCTGCCGATTTCGATCAGGCGATCCATGCTGATCGGGATCCGGGCGAACTTGCGGATCGAGAGCAGCGAGCCGTCGAGCGCCAGCGGCGGCACGACCGCGTTGACGCGGCTGCCGTCGGCCAGGCGGGCATCGACCATCGGCGAGGATTCATCGATGCGCCGTCCCACGGCCGAGACGATTTTCTGGATAATTCGAAGCAGGTGCCGCTCATCCTTGAAGCGTGCCGCGCTCGGCTCGAGCACGCCGTACCGCTCGACGAACACATTGTCGCACCCGTTCACCAGGATGTCGGTGATGGTCGGATCCTTGAGCAGCGGCTCGAGTGGGCCGAGGCCGAGCAATTCGTGGAGAACGTCTCCGACCAGCGCCTTGCGCTCGGCATGGTTGAGCGCGTGATTCTGCTTGGCGAGCTCCTCGGCAACGATATCGCCGACTTCTTCCTCGATCTGCTCGCGCGACATTTTGTCGAGCGCCTGCAGATTGATGAGATCGAGCAACCGCTGGTGGAGCTCGACCTTGAGGTCGGTGTGCTTGTCGCGCTTGGCGAACGCGCCGGCGTCGCCAATCGTGACCAGCCGATGCTCTTCGCGATTCTTCTCGCGCTGCTGCTCGACCGGTTCAGCCGCGCTTTTACGAATTTGCCACATGCTAACGCTCCAAACCCAGGCCGGCAGCGATGCCGCGATCAAGCTGCTCGAGATCCTTTGCAACCGCGCTCTTGCGCTTCAATTCATTGATCGAAACGCCGCGATCGATGGCGGAGCGAACCAGCGCGAAATCGTTTGCAACCGTATAAGCGATGTCGCGGCCGAGCGCCGCGCTGACATCCGAAGGCCGGATGGTCCGCGCCTGGCTTTTTTCATAGCGATTGACGACCACGCGAATATCGAGGCCGCCCAGGCCCTGCGATTGAAGCAGGTCGAGTTGCCGCTTTGCGCGGTTGAGGCCGGCGACCGAAAGCTCGGTGATCAGCAGGACCAGGTTCGAACGAGCAACCAGCGACAGCGACCAGTTCGTCCAATTGGTCGGCAGGTCGATGAACGTCGTGCCGAATTCCTTGGTCGCCTGCTCGACGATCTGCAGCATGTGATCGCTCGAAACGCCTTCGAGCGGCGCCATTTCGGGTGGCGCGGGAATGACTTTGAGCCCGCTTGAGTGTTCGCTCGTCGTCGCGCGGATCAGCGAGCCATCAAGGCGCGCGCCGCCCGCTTCCAGAAGATCGGTCAAAGAGAGCCGCGGCCGCAGGCCCAGCTGGAAAGCGACGTCGCCGAACTGCACGTCGAGGTCGATCAGGCAGGCCTCGCGGTCGTGCTTCGCTTCGCTCGCCGCATAGAGCACCGCCATCTGCGTCAGCAGCGCGGTTGCGCCGACTCCACCAACGCTCTTCACCACGCTGACCAGCTTGCCCGTGCGCACTTTGCCCGAAGCGTCGGCGACGGCCGTCGGCGCGGGCAAGGATTGGATCGCGGCTTCCAGGTCCTCCATGTCGAGCGGAAGCCCGACGACGTCGTGAGCGCCGGCGCGGATCAGCGACCGCACCAAGGCAAGTGGCGGTTCGTAAGCCGCGGCGATCAGCGGCGTTTCCACCGAGTCCGCGAGCTTCTGAAAGCGCTTGATCGAGGCGGGCGTGTCGGGATCGACCTGGACCACCGCCGCAACTGCGCCGGAAACCTCCTCGGCATCGATCCAGTCGGTGACCGGAGAAATGCAGAGATTGAGCGGATAGCCGGAGACCCGCGTGCCGGCCAGCGCACCCGCGTCGCCGTCCACCCCGCTTACGTAGAGCAGGATCGAGGCCTCGGGCGTATTGGCGCGCCAGGTCTTCGCGGTTTCGTTCGGGCTGATCACGCTCACTATCGCTTCCTCAATTCGACACCGTCCCGACCGCGTCCTCTGCAGTTAGAGTGGTCGCGAACTCGGGCATGTTGACGTTGGCCAAGAGAAAGCTGGAAATAGGAGTAAATTTAAGACCGATGAGTCTAACTGTCACAAGCGGGGACAGGTCCATTCCGCCTGGATCGCCCGCGTAGCCCACCCCTGATCCGCGATATTCCACCCTCACATTCGCATCGCCAATTCCTGGGTACGTGCTCTGCATCTTGTATAGGATCGAGTTCCAGCCGTTGGCATTGATCGGCGTCAGCGTCATACCGGCGGGAACTGGGCTGCAAGCCAACGTGCCGCTGGGCTTGCTGCAGGTGACCGTCGGCAGCGCGGATGCTGGAATGACGTCACCTTGTGTCAGGACAACGCCATTGACCGTCTCGCCAACGAAGCTCTTCGCCGCCAATCCACTTGGGATGATCTGGGTGACGGCGGCGACCCGCGCACCAGCCTGCGTCGCCTTGCTGGCCATGTTGTAATAAAACATCCACCGCCCGCAATCGATCACCCCGAACAGCATCAGGATCAAGAACGGCAGGACAAGCGCGAACTCGACCGCGCCGCCACCGCGATCGTCGCCCAGGAAAGATTTGCAGATAATCATACCCCGGTCACCGCGGCTTGATCGACGGCGTCCAAGTAAAATCCACTTCCGGTGAAACCGAACAGACCAAGGATCGGCTTGTATTTAATACGAGCATAGACCTGAACGGCTGGTGCGACATTCGCGGTCCCTGTGGTGTTACCCAGGTAAATGCCACCCAGAGTCGTGCCACCCGCCGCTGTAGAGCAGGTCATTTGGACCGAAAAATAGGTCGAAGCGTCGGTCCAATTGGACAGCAGATCGGGATCGGAGCTGCTCAGCGTGCCCTTTCTGACCAGCAATTTGGTATTGTCCGACACTGCGGTGGGCACGCTCGCCGCGGTTCCGTTGCATCCCGAATAGCTGGCGAAAGGCTGTCGCGCTGCGTAGCGAGCTCCGTCGCGGACCGCCTTCAGCAGTGTGTGCTCGTTGAGCATGTAATTGCCGAGCTCGACCGAGCCGAACATGATCACCAGCAGAAGCGGCAGCACCAACACCATCTCGGCCGCCGCAGCTCCGCGCGTGTCCCGCAACAGGTAAAGGAGCGTGGTTTTGGTCATCGGATCAGGAACGGCTTATTCCGTTCAATGACCTGGTTCGCCGACGATGCATTGGTTGTGCCAATAATCTCGACGTAGACGTCCTTTTGGTTAGTGAACTTGTGGGAGCCTTGTCCCCGAGGCCAAGCCGGTTCGATCAGAAACATGTCAAGCCAAGTCGGAACCGGAACATCACTCGTCTTGCCGTGCACATCTAAGGCCCGACAATTGAGAACTGCAGCTGCGATCCGCCGCCGATCGGGTTGCGACGTCGAAGCAGCCACGCCGGTCCGACCGGTTGCCGGGTATGAAAATGATCCCTCATTGCCCTTGATCAGTGGGGCATCGATTCCGACGGCTTTTCCTGCGACCGTCATGCTTCGGTGCGTCAGTTCCCACGAATAGACATCCCAGCGCGAGGCAGTGGCTGGCAGTCCGGTCAGAGTTTGCCAATCGGTCGTGCCGTTATAGTTGATCCGGAAGTACGCAGCGCGATCCCAGTTGCCGTCCCCTTTTACTCCGCAGCTCTGGAGGCCGATCTCACGAGCGTGACACAGATCGTGTGGGTAACCAATGAAGTCCGGATCTTCGCTGCCATCTGATTTAAGAGGCGACTCCGTGATCGGTTCGTAGGGTTTGCCCGCTTCGTTCCAATTATCATTAGTGCAACCGTTGCCCGCCCCATTAGGCTTGCAAACCAAATCCTTGCGAGTGTTGGTTGAGGGCGAGCAAGTGCCACCATACTGTGAGGGGCAAGTGTTGTTGCCATTTTGATAAACGTCGAATCTGGTGTTTAGCGCGTTCAGCACGCTCGTATCCATGCCCGTTTTGGTAGTTACCCCCGTAATCGCCTGACATTCGCCGAGCGGTGTGTTGTATCCGAGTTCACCAGCGAGCGCCGGTGCGCCATTACCTATCGCGGCTTCAAGCCAACCAAAATTGCCGGGCACGGTGGCATCGCCTGTCACCAAGCGAAGTCCCTGACCGCGAACGGGATTGTAGGCGAGGTCTTCGTTGGTGTTTCCCAGCGGCTCATCCGGATTGCACAGCATTACCGGCGGCGTCTTGCAGATGGCATTGCCTACACTTGCCGTGGCGTTGGCGGTGGACGACCCGGAAATCGCGCCGACGATCGGCGTCAGCGCATATCTCGCGGTACGCGATCCGATGGTTACCTTGACCACCTTGGCGCTCGCGTCCGCGCCCGCCGCTCCCGGCGTGACCACCGTCCCGTAGGAATCCGGGACCGACGTCTGGTTGTAGCTCGCGTAGAAAGTGAAGGTCATGCCGCCGACTGCGCTGCCGCCGCCGTCATCCGCGAACTTGGTGACGTTGGTGATCATCGATTGCGCTGCAGCCTGAGCGCGCGTGATGGCGCCCGCCTTGCCGTCGAGCTGTGTCGCCGCCGCCAGGGCCGCCTGGTCTGCGGCTTGCTGGAGCTCGGTATCCATCGACGCCAGCTGGGCGTAATCGAAGGCAACGCCGCCCGCCGCGATCAGGGCGACGAGCGACAGCGCGACGGTCGGCGCAACCGAGCCTTCGCTATTTCTCCATAGACTTCGGACCGAGCGTCTCATCGAGCGTCATCCTCAGCGCGGCGTGCTTCCGGACGAGCCCGAAGTGCCCGTCGTCTGCATCGTCTCCAGCTTCTTCACCTGGTCGGTGCGGTAGCGCTTGACCGCCTGCGCACCCTTGTCCCCATTTTCGCCCGGCTGCGCCCCGCCCTCGGCATAGACCGGGGCCGGATTGATGATCTGCAGCGCGGCATCGTATTTGGCCGCCTCGCCGAAGCCGGGATCGTCCTGGCCGATGTTCTTGTGGACGGTGTTGCACCCGCCGAGCGCGACCGCGGTCGCGGCAGTCGCGGCAATCAGCAAAAGCCTAGAGGACATGGCCGTAATCCTTTTCGAAGCCGTGCGGCTGCTTCGCCAGCGCCATCCCGCCTGGCGGCGGCAAAACCGGACCCGGAACCGGCTGGACGAACGGCGTCGCCGCCGGCGGGACGCCGGTGTCGGTGCGGCCGTTGAGGAACAGGTCCGCCTCGTTGGGCGGGCCGACGCGGTCGGTCGGCGCCTTGAGCGTCCCCGCCGGCACCGGCCGGACCAGCCGCGGAGTGACGATGATCACCAGCTCGGTCTGGTCGTTCTGGAACCCGCTCGAGCGGAACAGCGTCCCGATGATCGGCAGCGATCCGAGCAGGGGGACCTGCCGTACGGTGTCCTGAAAGTCCTTGCGGATGAGGCCGGCGAGGGCGAAGCTTTCGCCGTCGCGCATCTCGACCACGGTCCGCGCCCGCCGCGTCTGCAGGCCCGGAATGGTGAGGTTGTTGATGACGATCGAGGCGGTCGGGTCGATCGAGCTCACCTCGGGCTGGACGACGAGGTTGATGACACCGTCCGCCAGCACCGTCGGCGTAAACGCCAAACTCACCCCGAACGGTTTCCATTCGACGGTTAGGGCGTTGTTGTTTCCACCCCCAGTACCACCACCACCCGACTGGACGACCGGCACCGGGAACTCGCCGCCGGCGAGGAAGCTCGCGGTCTCGCCCGACAGAGCGACCAGGGTCGGCTCGGCAAGCGTGGTGATCGCGCCCTTCTTCTCGAGCGCGTCGAGGGTGACGTTGAAGTTCTCGCCCAAGCCGCGGAAGGTCCGCGAGATGATACCGAAGCTGCCGGTGATCGCATCGAGCTTGACCACGCCGGCGCCGGTGTCGGGATCCGGAACCAGGCTGGCGCCGCCGCCGCTCGCGCCCTGGAGCTTGCCGGCATCGCTGCCGACGAACCAGCTGAGGCCGATCTGCTTCAACGCCGAGCGCTTGACCTCGGCAAAGCGGACCTCGAGCATCACCTGCTGCGCGGAACCGATGCCGAGCAGATTGACGACCTTGCCCGGAGCATAGGTCTCGGCGACCTGGACCGCGCGGTCGGCGTAAACCGAATTGGGCACGATGCCCTCGAGGATGACCGAGTCATTGGACATGCGCGCGGTGATCTCGGTCCCCGGAACCACTTCCGAAAGCTGGCGCTTGAGCGTGGTCACGTCGGGGCCGACGACGACGTCGACGACGGCGATCAGATTGCTCGAACGGTCGTAGAGCGTGAGGCTAGTGGTGCCGGTCTTCTTGCCCAGCACATAGACCGAGGTCGACGTGATGGGGACGATGTCCGCGATCGCATCGTTGCCGATCAGCGCCTTGGCATAGGGCCGGTCGACCCGAACCACCTGGCTCTTGTTGACCGGAACGTCGAGCTCGCCGGCCTGGACGCCGGTGGCGATGCTGACCTGCGCAACTGCCGGCTGGGCGACGGCGAGCGCCGCCCCGGCCACCGCGAGCAACGCGGCCCGTTTCATGATCCTAGCGGCCATAATCCCCCACCTTCACCTGGTCGCTCTTGACCCCGCGATAGACTTCCACCTGATGCGACGGCGAAGCGGCGGCCTTGCGCGCGCCACCGCTGCTCGAGCGGTGCGCCGACCCGCCGGGCCCCCGCGACGTTTCGCCGACGATCTGCGCGCCCGCGCGGCCCATGGCCGTGCTGATCCCACTGGCAACCGCCCCCATCCCGAACGCACCGACCGACGCCGGCGCCGGATAGCGCGCGCCGCCGTACATGTTGTAGCGCAGATCATTCATGCTGACGGTCTCGACGACCGGATTGTTCACTTCGCCCGGCTTGCGCAGGACGAGGCTCAAGCTTCCAGCCTCCTGGGCCAGCGCAAGCTTTTGCGAATCAATCGGGCTAACTTCCAGCGTCGCGGTCCGCGCGACGGCCGGAGTGCCGTCCGAATTCTTCGCGTTCTGGTCGATGGCTATGACGCGGACGTTCTGCAGGAGCACGTCGGTCAGCTGGGTGCTGCGGTCGGCGCCCTGGACAGTGCGCGTGATCAACACGTCGACGCTGTCGTTGGGCTGGACGAAGCCGGCGACGCCCGAGACGTCATTGATGCGCACGGTCGCGGCGCGCATGCCCGCGGGCAGCAGAGCGGCGATCGAGGCACCCTGGCCCACGCCCGTGATCTTGTTGGCGAGGATCGGCTCATTCACGCCGATCGGCAGCAAAGCGATACGCGGCTTCTGGCCCGCAGGCACGAGCAAAGCCGCGTTGGTGAATGCGCCAGCCGGGATGCTGGTGTTGGGAAATTCGACGAACCGGATCTTGTCCGGCGTGATGTCGCTGCCGTAAGCGAGTGGCATTGCGGCGACGGCGACCTTGGTGGTGCCGGCCAGCTGCGCGCGTTGCTGCGTACCATTGAGATAAGAGTTCGCGAGAAACACCGCGACCAGCCCCAAAAGCAGCGCTACCCCAAGCGCGATCATCGATTGACGTGACATCAGTCGTTACCCCCCGCGGGCATACTAACGCAAATTTACGGCCCGCATAAGCACTTAGTTAATTAACACAGATTCGCGCAGGTCGCGATCACCGTTCCGGTCTGACCAAGAGCATTGCTGATGGAGTCGGCCAAGGACACGGCTGCGAAGGCAATTCCTGCCCCGATGATTGCCAGAATGAGTGCATATTCCGCCGCGGACGCTCCAGTGCAGTTTCGCAACAGTTTGATTGGAAACCACATCGGCAACCTCCAGCGGAGGAAAAAAAAGGGCAGGCTGGCATAACCAGCCTGCCCCTCATTGCATTAGCAGCCGACCGGAGTGACCGACGGCGTGCTCGTGGTGCAGGTCGCGATCTTATTGCCAACGCTGCCCATGGCGTTCGAAATATTCTTGCCAAGAGTCCAGGCAGCAATCGCAATGCCCGCGCCGACGATGGCGAGGATCAGCGCGTATTCGGCGGCCGAGGCACCCGAATCGTCATTCAGCATGTTAATGAATTTCGTCACAATGTTTTCCTTCCCCGAAAAATCCCGCACCCCTTTTGCCCGGCGCGGGTGTCACAAACGAAAGAAGGGGCAGGCCGACGAATCGGCCTGCCCCATTAGATTTAGCAGCCGACCGGAGTGACCGACGGCGTGCTCGTGGTGCAGGTCGCGATCTTGGTGCCAACGCTATCCATGGCGTTCGAGATGTTCTTGCCAAGAGTCCAGGCAGCAATCGCAATGCCCGCGCCGACGATGGCGAGGATGAGGGCGTATTCGGCGGCCGAGGCACCCGAATCGTCCTTCATCAGGTTGATGAACTTAGTCATTGTCATTCCTTCCCTCATGTACCCGCGCCACTAGTTGCCCGGCGCGGACTCCAAAGCCTTCGCGTCGATGGGAGAAGGAAAGCGATGCTCCCCAGTCGTGGCCGCGTGGAACCGAGTAAATGGTGCGGCCGCGCCGTTGCCCCCGAGCGCTCAGCCCCCGCTGGCTGCGCCCGTGTTAATACCTTGTCAACCAAAGTTTATTATCCATCGTTAACCCATAGTCTGTCAGCCGACATTAGTAAGTAGCTGAGATTAAACGTTATTTGTGAATTAACGTGGCTCTTCGGTGAGCCAGAGCAGGCACATTGTGTGCCAAAATTGGACGGGGTGTCCCCGCAGCGACACGAGTTTTCCACAGCTCAAAGCGTGGATTTCGTTGCGCTTTCGTGACGAACCACGCGACTCGGCGCGGAGCGTTCCGTTGAAGATGACAGAAGTAGGAAGCTTGCTAAGGTGAGGAGATGCAGCGGGGGACGATCGACCGACCGTGGTTCGATAATCGCACATTTCTGTTGCTAATTGCGCTGCTCAGCACCGCCCCGCTCCTATGGCCGCATATACCACCCCTAGTCGACCTCCCCGGACACATCGGAAGGTACCGAATCCAACTCGACCAAGGCGCGCCGTCCGAGTTGCATAAGTACTTTTCATTTCAATGGGCATTGATCGGCAATCTGGGTGTCGACCTACTCGTCATCCCGGCCGCCGCTGCGTTCGGGCTCGAAGCAGGGTCCAAACTCATCGTCATCCTGATCGCACCGCTAACGGTGCTGGGCATTTTTTGGACCGCACGCGAGGTTCACGGCCGCGTCCCCCCGACGACGCTCTTCGCGGTGCCGTTCGTGTACGGATTACCGTTCAACTATGGTTTCGTGAACTTCTCGCTGTCGATGGCGCTGGCCCTCCTGGCCTTCGCGCTTTGGTTGAGGCTGGAACGGACTTCGGCCGCAAGGCCAAGGGCTGCGCTTTTCGTTCCCATCTCCTGCCTCGTCTGGCTCGCGCATGCTTTCGGATGGGGCGTCTTAGCCTTGATGGTCTGGTCTTCAGAACTGGTGAGGCTGCGGGATCAAGGAAGAACTTGGCTGAACGCGGCCGGTGGCGCTTCGATATCGAGTCTGCCACTCGGAGTTCCACTGTTGCTGATGATTGCATGGCGCGCCGGCCATGCGGGCGCGATCACCACGGGCTTCTTCAACCTGCATTGGAAAGTCTTCTACCTAATCGCTTCGTTGGAAGACCGGTGGCTTCTGATCGACGCGGTTTCCGTCGCGGCCGTCATCGTTTTGATCAGCGCGGCGATTTTCGATCGTCAACTCCAGCTATCACGTCGGTTGGCGATTCCGGCGTCCGTGCTTCTAATCATCTTCCTATTGCTTCCGGTAAGGATGTTCGGGTCGGTCTACGCGGATGCTCGACTTGCGCCCTTCATTTTGATCCTGGCGGTCGTCGCAGTTCGCTTCAGGGATCGAACGCCCAGCCGGACCCAGAACCGCCTTGCGCTCGTGGCCTGTTTGTTTGTCGGCTTCCGGCTCATCGCTAATACCGTCAGTTTCGCAATGGCAGACGCCGAATGGGGCAGGCAATTGCGAGCTCTCGATCACATTCCGGAAGGCGCACGGGTCTTATCACTCGTGGGCCTTTCGTGCGATGCAGTATGGCCCCTGCCTCGGCATAGCCAACTTGGCGCATTCGTGATTTTCAGGAAGAACGGCTTTGCTAACGAGCAGTGGCAAATACCGGGCGCTCAATTGATCCGCGTCCACGATCCTGAGGCCGAACCGTTTTTGATCGAACCTTCCGAGGCGACATACGCGGAGAGCTGCGTCTTGAGAGCCCGAGAGCTGCAGAATGGCCCTAAGCTAAGGACGGCTGACCAGGCCCTCGAGCAGTTTCCGCGACACGCTTTTGATTTTGTCTGGTTGGTGGAGCCCAACGGCTTCACAGATCGGCCGAGGCAGGGACTGAAGTTGCTTTGGGCTGATGAAGACAGCCGGCTCTATCGGGTGACGGGCGGCTGAATTACGCAGGAATGCGGTGGCGATAGGTGACGTTCACTCGCGTCGAGAGCAGCAAATAGGGCAGCCACAGCGCCATGCTGATCAGCACCTTTTTGATGTTGCCGGACAGGATTGTCTGAAGCGCGTCGGCGACGCCGCCCGGAACGGAACCCGTGCCCATCACCAGATGCGCCGTTGTTAGCTGCATCGCGAGGTCGCACAGCCAGATCGCCACTAGCAACCGCGGGAAGAGCGGAGCGCGCCGCAGGGCGGCGACGAAGGCGATCATGTAGAGACTGCTGAACAGGACCGCATCGAAAGTCATCGCGAAGTGCAGGGCCGACAGCCAGGGTGGGGTCGCAGTAGGAAGCGGCGGGATCGCAACCAGATATTCGAGAACGCGCATCGGCACGTTGAGCATCATGCCAACGAGCAGCGAGACCATGATTCCGCTGGTGCCGTAGAGACGGTGGCGCTTGGCCTGGCTCAGGGTCAGCTGGTGCCATTTCCCGAACGACGCCAGGCGGATCGACGGTTGCGGCTGGCGATCGCCATCGGCGAACCAGCGGAGCGCGAGCAGGGTCGAGGCGAAGGGCGCGACGATCAGCAGCATATAGGAGAAGAAGGTTGCGAAGCTGGCGATCGGGAGCACCGGTGCGCTGAACGATAGCCGCGCCGTCGCGATCAGGCCGCTGGCGAGCAGCCAGTAGATGAGGATCCGATCGAGCCGCGTGTCGAGCGAAACAAGCAAAGCGGCGGACCGCGCGTGCATCCTGTTAGTAAACCGTTCGAGCATCGGGCGTCCGTTCTCCATGTCTTCGCCCTAGCCCGATCACGCTTGCGATATCGTAAATGATCGGTGTTAGCTCATTGTTCCTAGAACAGACTGCTTCTGAGAGGCGCTGAGTTGGTTCATTGGTGACCTGCCGTTAGGAAGCTTGGGGGGAGGGCTTGCGTGTGTTGGCTGGGCTGCGCCAGGGTTATACGCCTGGACGTGCGTTTGAGCGTAAAGCGCGCAATATATATCTGTTTGTCGTTGTGGAATTGGCAGTGGCCGCAGCGATATACCGGGCTCTCGGTCTGTCATTCTCCAATATCTCGCTGGCTCTTCCGTCAGGCGCTGCGTTCCTGTTCCTGACATCTGCGTGGCTGGGTCGCCGCGCGGGTTTCACTAGGGTCGCCACGTGGCTGGAAGCGACCGCCTTACTATTTATTCAGGCGGCCGCGGGCTGGGCACTATTTTTCCCAGCTACTGTATGGGCCTTACCCTATGCAGATCGCTGGCTCTCAGCTGCGGACCAAGCCGTCGGATTTGACTTTCCATCCCTCTACCGCGCCGTCCGCAATTGGCCTTTTCGAACGATTTATCACTCATTCGATTGGCAGCCTCCCTTGATTATTCTCATACTCGTTCTCGCTCGACGAGATGTCTGGACCTTTGTCCTCGCCATCGCTGTGTCCCTTGTGATGACGGCGGTGGTTTATCCGTTTGCTCCGGCTATCGGACCAGTGGGCTACTACGGACTAGGGCCGGTCGGCTCTTGGACTCATATGATCGACGCAATGCGAGACCATGGTGTCAGAGTGATTTCACCCAAAATGATGGTCGGGATGGTTTCGCTGCCAAGTTATCACACCGCAATTGGGGTCATTTGTGTTTGGGCAACCTGGCCCCTTCGTATCCTTCGATGGCCGTTCGTGGCAATCAACGCGGCGATGATCTTTTCTACGATCCCTTATGGCCAACATTATCTGATTGATCTGATTGCGGGCGGGGCTGTCGCGGTCGTAGCCATCATCATAGCCAAACGCCTTGAGGTCAACGACCCGCAGCCGTCTACCGCTGGTTCTTAAGCGTCGGCTGCAACGCAAGCGCGCACCGGCTAATTAAGGAAGCATGGGCTTGAACGAAACTGCAAGTCGCGAAGGTCGATCAACCCCTTTGCGATTCCGCCCAGGCTGGAGCCTCGCGTCTATCTTCGTGCTCCTGCTGGCCGCCTATTACGTCGTGTCGACCTGGCGGACATTCTATCATCCGATCACCACCGACTTCGCCAGTTTCTGGGCCGCCGGCAGGCTGACACTCCAGGGCGCGCCGTGGGATGCGTACAACATCCCGGTCCACAAGGCGCTCGAGCTGACGACGGGCGCTTTGAAGAGTGGCGTGAACCCCTTCCCCTACCCGCCTCCGTTCCTGTTCTTCGTCGCGCCGTTCGGAGCTGTGCCTTATTGGATCGGCATTTTCCCGTGGGTCGGCATTACCGGCGCGCTTTACGTCTGGGCATGCCGCCGGGCGGCGCCGATGCCTTATGCGCTGATCCATCCGGCCGCGCTCGTGAATGCGCTGATCGGGCAGAACGGGTTCCTGACCTCGGCGATCTTCATTGGCGGCACGTCATTGTTGTCGACACGGCCCTGGTTGGCAGGCGCAATCCTGGGCGTGCTGGTGATCAAGCCGCAACTCGCGCTGTTGCTGCCGGTGGCGCTGATCGCCGCGAGGGAATGGAAGGCGATTGCCGGCGGGGTGGCCACCAGCTCGATCCTGCTGCTGCTCGCGCTGATCGCGTTTGGAATCACGACCTATCAGGCGTTCCTGGCGATCCTGCCGCACTACACCGCGTTCGTGCAGCAGGGGATGCTGCCGTGGAACGAGCTGGCGAGCGTATTCGCGCTGTGCCGGTTCATGGGATTGCCGGAGACGCCATCGCTCATCGTTCACGCAATGGTGGCGGCGGCGGCGGCGCTGGCTACCTGGCACGCATGGTCGCGCGATCATCCCGCGAAGGTGCCGGTCCTGTGCGCGGCGACGCTGCTGATCCCGCCATATATTTATACCCACGACACGCTGCTGATGGTCGTGCCGATGGCCTATTTCATCCAGCGTAACCCGCGTCCGGCGCTCGTCTTCATCCTGTGGTTGTTCTGTGCGCTGCCGTTCGCCAGCTACGCCGATTTGTACCCGGGGCCGAACACCATCCCGATTGCGGCGATACTGTCGATGGGTTTCCTGCTCAGCTCGCCTGAACCAGCAGCGAGCGCAGCGCATCGCGGAACTGGTGGAGCTTCTCGCCCTCGAGCTGGCCGGGGCCGCCGGTCAGCTTGACCGACATCGGGTTGACCGGGCGGCCGTTCTTCAAAACCTCGTAATGGACGTGCGGGCCGGTCGACAGGCCCGATGAGCCGACATAGCCGATGACCTGGCCCTGGCGGACCACCTCGCCGGGGTAAGCGGCAAGGCGGCTCATGTGGCCGTAGCGCGTCTGGATGCCGCCGCCGTGGGCGATCACCACCTCGCGCCCGTAGCCGCCGGCCCAGCCGGCCGCGACCACTTTGCCCGGCCCCGCCGCCGCGATCGGCGCGCCGTAGGCGGCGGCAAGGTCGACGCCCTGGTGCATCCGGGCATAGCCGAGGATCGGGTGGAAACGGTTGCCGAAGGCCGAGGTCACCCGGCCCGACACCGGCAAATGCATGGTGGTCGAGCTCTCGCCGCCGACGCCGTCGGCGTTGAGCCAGACGATCTGCTTGCCGTCGGTCCATTTCAACAGCTCGACATCGGCGCGGGCGACGCGGTCGAGCCCGGCATAGACGAGCTGAGCGGGGCGGCCGTCCTCGCCCTCGAGGATGATGAGGTCGAACTTGTCGTCGACGCTGAGGCCCTGGCGGAGGTCGAACGCGCGGGAGAGAAGCGCGACATATTCGCGGCCCTGGCGCTCGGGCACGCCGGCGGCGAGCATGGCGCGGCTCAAGTCGTCGCCGACGCGGCCGGCGAAGCGCTGCTCATTTGCGCTGGCGGCTGGGGCTGGAGCTGCGGCGGCGTAGCGTTGCGGCCGGACCTGCGCGATCGGGGCGCCGTGCGCGGGTGCCGGGCCTTCGAGCGCGCGGGCGCCGCTGACGACGAGAATGGCAAGGGTCACCGAGCCGAGCGCCAATGGGACCGCGCGGCGCCGAGTCGTTGACGCACGGAACGAGCGCGCGCCGAGACGCGCGTCGCTTCCCCTCACGGGTTCCGTGGTTGCCCCCAACAGACTTTGCACAGCCGTTTGCCCCCCAAAGTGGCGTCGGCTCGGTTCCGTCCTTATTGTCCCGCGTCCGGGCGCCCCGCGTCAAGTGCGATCTTTCATGAGGCGGAGAAGGAACGTCCCGATCCGGCATTCGTCGAGCGAGGCGGCGGTTCGTCGAAGGCGGGTGGGCTGTCCCGGAACTTTCACACTTGGGTTGCAATAAGCCATGAATTGCCCAAAGGCGCCCGCGTCGCCTGCCGGGCCCAAGCCAAGGATTAGCGATTGATCGACGAGCGTGCCCCCAGCCGCCGCCGCGCCCTGAAGTCCCTGCCCGCGCTGGCCGGCGCAGCGCTGCTGCTCGCCGCGTGCGGGTCTTCCGGCGACACTGCCGGCGGACGCGGTGCCGGGCGCGGCGGCCCGACCCAGGTCGGCTATGTCATCGTCCAGCAGGGCAGCGCGCCGATCGAGCAGCAGCTGCCGGGGCGGATCGCGGCGTTCCAGGTGTCCGAAGTGCGGCCGCAGGTGTCGGGCGTGGTCCAGCGGCGGCTGTTCACCGAGGGCTCGTTCGTGCGCCAGGGCCAGACGCTCTACCAGATCGACCCCAGCGTCTATAACGCGCAGGCGGCGCAGGCCCAGGCCAACCTCCAGAGCGCGCGGGCGAGCGCCGAGGCGGCGCGGACGCGGGCGGCGCGCTACAAGCCGCTGGCGCAGATGGAGGCGATCTCCAAGCAGGACTATACCGACGCGCTGGCCCAGGCGCGCCAGGCCGACGCCTCGGTCGCGCAGAACAATGCGCTGCTGCGGAGCGCGCAGATCAACCAGCGCTTCACCCGCGTGCCGGCGCCGATCTCGGGCCGGATCGGGCTGTCCGCCGTCACCGAAGGCGCGCTCGTCACCGCCAACCAGGTCGACGCGATGACCACCATCACGCGGCTCGATCCGGTGTTCGTCGACATCCAGGAATCGGCGGCGGATCTGCTCGCGCTGCGCAATGCGCTGAGCCGCGAGGGCGCAGTGCCGACGACGGCGCAGGTGCGCCTGAAGCTCCCCGACGGCAGCTATTACGGCTTCACTGGCACTGTCGAATTCGGCCAGGTGCTGGTCGATCAGGCGACCGGCACGGTGACGCTGCGGGCGCGGTTCGCCAACCCGCAGTCGGTGCTGCTGCCCGGCATGTTCGTGACCGCCGAGTTCGCGCAGGCGATCGACACCAGCGCGTTCCTGGTGCCGCAGCCGGCGATCACTCGCGACCCCAAGGGCAATGCCACGCTGTTCGTGGTCGGGCCGGGCAACAAGGCGGTCCAGCGCACCGTTGTCGCTGAGCGCACGCAGGGCCAATATTGGGTGGTGACCCAGGGCCTCGCGGCGGGCGAGAAGGTGATCACGCAGGGCACCGCCAACCTCAAGGACGGAGCGCCGATCAAGCCGGTGCCGGCGAGCGCGCCGCAGCGCATCCAGGCGCCGCCGCCGGGAGCAATCAAGAAGACGGGCGCCAACCAGCGCGGCGGCGGCTAGCGGATGTCGAAGATCTTCATCGATCGCCCGATCTTCGCCTGGGTGATCGCGATCATCATCATGCTGATGGGCATCGGCGCGATCGTCTCGCTGCCGGTCGCGCAATATCCGGACGTCGCGCCGACGCAGATCAATATCCGGGCAAGCTACCCGGGCGCGTCCGCCGCGACGCTCGAAAGCAGCGTCACCCAGATCCTGGAGCAGCAGCTCACCGGCATCGACGGGATGCTTTACTTCCAATCGTCGTCGACCGCGCGGGGACAGGTCTCGATCAGCGTCATCCTGACCAAAGGCATCAATCCCGACATCGCCCAGGTGCAGGTGCAGAATGCGATCCAGACCGCGATCTCGCGCCTGCCCCAGCAAGTCCAGCAGCAGGGCGTTCGCGTATCCAAGGGGTCGCCCGACCTGCTGCTGATCGTGGCCATTTACGACAGCACCGACAAGAGCACGAACTTCGACGTCTCCGACTGGCTGACGACCAACATGCAGGATGACCTTTCGCGCATCCCGGGCGTCGGGGACGTCAACGTGTTCGGGTCGTCCTACGCCATGCGCATCTGGCTCGATCCGCAGAAGCTGGCCAGTTTCCAGCTGATGCCGGGCGACATCGTCACGGCGATCCAGAACCAGAACACGGAGCTCGCGGTCGGCGAAGTCGGCGGGCTCCCACAACCCGAGGGGCAGCTGCTCAACGCCACGGTCACGGCGCAATCGCGGCTGCAGACGCCCGACCAGTTCCGCAACATCATCGTCAAGGCGGATCCGAGCGGCGCGCGCGTGCTTCTCGGCGAAGTCGCGCGGGTCGAGCTCGGCGCCGACAATTATTCGGCGCGGATCCGTGCCAATGGCCATCCCGGTGCCGGCATCGGCATATCGCTGGAACCCGGTGCCAACGCGCTCCGCACCGCCAATCTCGTCAAGGCGAAGGTCACCGAGATCGCGCCGCGGATGCCGGCCGGTTATTCCTACGCTTACGCCAACGACACCAGTGATTTCATCAAGCTGTCGATCTGGGAAGTGGTGAAGACGCTGATCGAGGCGATCGTCCTTGTCGTCATCGTCATTTTCGTATTCCTGCAGAGCTGGCGCGCGACACTGATTCCGTTCATCGCCGTGCCGGTCGTGCTGCTCGGCACCTTCGCGGTCCTTTACGCGCTCGGCTTCTCCATCAACACGATGACCTTGTTCGGGCTCGTCCTCGCCACCGGCCTGCTGGTCGACGACGCGATCGTCGTCGTCGAAAACGTCGAGCGCCTGCTCCAAGAGAATCCCGAGATGACGCCATACGAGGCAACGGTCACCTCGATGAATCAGATCCAGATGGCTCTGATCGGAATCGCGCTGGTGCTTTCGGCGGTCTTCCTCCCGATGGTCTTCTTCGGCGGTTCCACCGGCGTCATCTACCGCCAATTCTCGGCAACGATCGTCTCGGCGATGGTACTGTCGATCTTTATCGCTCTGACGCTGAGCCCGGCGATCGCCGCCAACCTGCTTCGGCGCAACCATGCCACCGTCGGCGAAACCTGGGTCGGCCGAAAGGCGCCCCGCCTCGCCCACGCGGTCGAAACCGGCCGCCTGAAGTTCAACCGGGGCTTCGAGCGGCTGATCCATTGGTACGTCGGCACGGTCCACCGCGTGGTCGACCGCAAGTGGATCTTCGTTGGCATCTACGCCGGCGTCGTCCTGTTGCTGGTGCTGTTGTTCCTGCGGCTGCCGACCGGCTTTCTGCCGAGTGAGGACCAGGGCGCCGCGCTGATCCAGTTCCGGCTCCCCGCGGGTGCCACCATGACCCGGACCCTGACCGTCCAGCGACAAGTCGAGGATTACTTCCTGAAAGGGCCCGAGAAGAAGAACGTCAAAACCTATTTCACGGTCGCCGGCGGCGGACAGGGCGCGGCGGGTCAGAATACCGGTCAGGCCTTCATCAACCTTGCGGATTACGCCAAGCGGACCGGCAGCGCGAACAGCGCCGACGCGGTCGTGCAGCGCGCGTCCGGCGCGTTCCGCAATCTTCGCGACGCCCAGGTCTTCGCGCTCGTGCCCGGCGCCATCCGCGGGCTCGGGCAATCGAGCGGGTTCACGATGGAGCTCCAGAACACCGGCGGCATGTCCGAGCAGGCTTTTGCCGCCGCGCGCGACCAGCTGCTTGCGGCGGCGAATGCGAATCCCAAGCTGACCCAGGTCCGCCTCAGCGAGCTCCCCGACGTCGCCAGCTTGAAGGTCGACATCAACCAGCAGCGCGTCGCCGCGCTCGGCCTGAGCTCCAGCGACGTCAACAACACCATCTCGACGGCCTGGGGCGGACGGTACGTCAACGACTTCGTCGACCGCGGCCGGGTGAAGCGCGTCTATGTGCAGGGCGACGCGCAATATCGCTCCGAGCCCAAGGCGATCGATCAATGGTTCGTTCGCAACAACCAGGGCGGCATGGTGCCGTTCAGCTCATTCGCCCAAAACTCCTGGATGACCACGCCGACCAGCCTGTCGCGCTTCCTCGGCTATCCGTCCTTCGAGATTTCGGGACAAGGCGCTTCGGGCGTGAGCTCGGGCGACGCCATGAACACTATCGAGAACCTGGCATCCCAAGTACCGGGGATCAACGTCGCCTGGGCCGGTCAATCCTACCAGGAGCGGCTGTCCTCGGGACAGGCGCCGATCCTTTACGGGGTGGCGCTGATCGTCGTCTTCCTGTGCCTTGCGGCCCTCTACGAGAGCTGGTCGATCCCGGTAGCGGTACTACTCGTGATTCCGCTCGGCCTGGTCGGCGCGATCCTGTTCGTCACGCTGCGCGGAATGCAGAACGACGTCTATCTTCAGGTCGGGCTGATTACGACCATGGGCCTGTCGGCGAAGAACGCGATCCTGATGGTCGAATTCGCCGAGCGCTCCGAAAAGCAGGGCAAAAGGGTCATCGACGCCGCGATCGAAGCGGCGCGAATCCGGCTTCGCCCGATCCTGATGACCAGCTTCGCCTTCATCTTCGGCGTGCTTCCGCTGGCGCTCGCCACGGGTGCCGGCGCCAACAGCCGCGCGGCGATCGGCACGGCGGTCATCGGCGGGATGCTGACCGCGACGATCCTCGCCGTCTTCTACATCCCCCTGTTCTTCGTGCTCGTCCGCCGCAGCGTGCGCGAAGGCATCAAGAAGCTGAAGGCCCGCATCGGCAAACAGCGAGAGGCGCAAGCGTGAAGCGGCTTGTCTCCCTCATCGCCCTGCTCGCCACCGGCTGCGCGACCATGGAGCCGGCCGTCGTCCAGCCGGACCCGGCGATCCCGGCCTCGTGGCCGACCGGCGATCCATATTTGGCGCAGGCGGAGATTGGGTTGCCGACCCTCACCTACCAGCAGGTGTTCCAGGACCCGCGCCTGCAGACTTTGATCGCGGAAGCACTCGTCAACAACCGCGACATGATGGTTGCGGCGTCGAACATCGCGGCGGCGCGCGAACAATATCGCATCCAGCGAGCGGACCTGCTGCCGACGGTCAACGCCAATGCCGGCGTGACCGTTTCGGGCGACAAGACCGACAATCTCAGCGCCCAATACCAGCTGGGCGCGAGCGTCCCGAGCTTCGAGCTGGACCTGTTCGGCCGCGTGCGGTCGCTGACCAAGGTCCAGCTCGAGCGCTATCTCGCGACCGAGGCCGGGGCGCGCTCGACGCGGTTGGCGCTGGTCGCCGACATCGCCAGCGCGTGGGTGACTTACGGCGCGGATTCGAGCTTGCGGCTCATCGCCGAGCAGACGGCCGCGAGCGCCGAGAAAAGCGTGCGGCTGACCCGCCTGCGCCTCGAAGGCGGGATCGCGCCGCGAACCGACCTTCGCCAGGCCGAACAGGTGTTGAGCGGTGCCGAGGCCGACCTCGCACGGCAGCGGACCGCCGTGGCCCAGGACGTCAATGCGCTGCAGCTGCTGGTCGGAGCACCGATCGACCCAACCCTCCTGCCCGGTTCGATCGACCAGGCATTCGGAACCATTGCGCCGGTTCCGGCCGGGCTCGATTCCTACGTGCTGCTGAGACGCCCGGACGTGATCCAGGCCGAATATGACCTGCGCGCGGCGAACGCCCAGATCGGCGCCGCGCGCGCTGCGCTGTTCCCGCGGATCACGCTCACCGGCCTGCTCGGCTTTGCCAGCACCGCTTTGGGCAGTTTGTTGTCGGGCGGACTCGGATTCAGCGCCGGGGCGGATGCGACCTACACCATCTTCCAATCGGGCGCGGGACACGCCAACGTCCGCTTGTCGGAAGCCCAGCGCAACGCCGCGGTCGCCACTTATCAGAAGGCGATCCAGACCGCGTTCCGCGAAGTCGCCGACGCGCTCGCCCGGCGGGGCACGATCAACGACGAGATCGCGGCCCGCCAGCGGCAGCAGGCGGCGACGGCGGACACCTATGTGCTGACCGAGGCCCGCTACCGCGAGGGGATCGACCCGTTCCTGACGGTCCTCGATTCGCAGCGGTCCTATTATTCGGCGCAGCAGGTGCTCGTGCAGACCAAGCTCACCGCCGCGCAGAACATCATCACCATCTATCAGGCGATCGGCGGCGACGCGCTGCTGCAGGCGACGCCGGTGTGTCAGCCGCTCCCGGGCGACAGCAATGCGAGCAGCGCGAAGCTCGCCAGCCAATGCTCGCCGGCATAGTCGCCGGCGATATGGGGCAGCGCCGCGGCGAGATGCTCGTCCGCTGAAGCTTCCGCGACCGAGCGCTCCCTTCCCTCGAGCAAGGCCGCAATCTCGCGCCAGCACCAGGCGCGGCTGAGGTTGACCCCGTCGAGGTGCGCGATCTTGCCGTCGCTCCGGTTGCTAACGGTTGCGGGAGCGAAGAGGGTGGCGGGTTGGCGATCGGCCATGCTGGGGAGGAAGCCGGCGAACCAACGCGGGAAGCTATCGAGATGCAACCGCGCCATGCACGCGGCCTCCATCAGAGCGGATGACAGGAACTCATCGCCGCCCGGCTCCCACGCCTGGCAGTCGCGGTCGTTGCCGAACCAGTCGAGCGCGCGGGCGCGCATGAGTTCGGCAAGCGGCGGGTCGAAACGCTCGGCCCACTCCACTGCGAGGCGCAGCGCGAAGCTAATATTGAAATGGGTACCGACCCGGATCGGGTAAGTCAGCACGGCCAGATAATCGTGGAAGCGCTGGGCGAAGGCGCGCGCCAATGGCTCGAGGTTTGCAGCCCACGCTTCGCCGTGCCGCGACGCTTCGAGATGGAGATAGAGCAGCCACGCCCAGCCGTAGGGGCGCTCGAACCCACGGCTCAACGGCTGGTCGAGATAGGCGCGCTCGATCTCGACCTTGTCCGGCGTAAAGCTGGCGCCGGCGAGGTCGGCGATGGCCCCGGCTTCCGGACCGTCCGGAAACAATCGGCGCAGGGTGAGCAAAGTCCACCACCCGTGAACGCAGCTGTGCCAGTCGAAGCTGCCGAAGAAAATCGGATGGAGGACGCGCGGCGGGGCGAGGTCGCCGTCGCTGGTCAGCACCTGGTCGAGCTTGTGCGGATATTCGCGAGTCACGTGACCGAGGGCGATTTGCGCCATGCGCGAAGCTAGGCCGGCGTCGAGCTTCATCGAAACGCCGCGAAGTAGATGATGAGGAGGTTCAAGACGAGCAGGGGCAGCGCCGTTGCGACCTGCGCCTTGACCACGCCATTCTGGTCCTTGAGCTCGAGCAGGGCCACGGGGACAAGGTTGAAGGTGGCGGCCATGGGAGTCATCAGCGTCCCGCAGAAGCCGGCGAGCATCCCCACCGCGCCGACCACGGCAGGGTCGCCGTGATAGCCCTGGATCAACAACGGCACGCCGATCGCCGCCGCCATCACCGGGAAGGCGGCGAAGGCGTTGCCCATGATCATGGTGAAGGCGACCATGCCGACGCCGAACACGACGACGGTCAGGAACACATTGCCTTCCGGAATGATCGAGCGCGCGAGCGAGCCGATGATGTCGCCGACGCCGGCCGCGGCGAACAGCACGCCGAGCGCGGCGAGCATCTGGGGCAGCACGGCCGCCCAGCCGATCGCGTCCATCAGGCGACGCCCTTCCTGCAACGGGGCGATCGGCGGCGGCTTCAGCCAGGCGAAGATGGTGGCGAGGGCGATGATCACGCCGAGCACGAGGAAGACATAGGTTTCGCGCTTGGGCTCGATCCAGCCGAGGCCGCCGATCGGCGTGTAATTGTAGACCAACGTGCCGACGAGCGCGGTGACGGGAATGATCAGCGCCGGCAGGAACAGCCGGTTGCCGAGCCGCGCCGACCACCGCGCGCGCTCCTCGTCGCTGGTGGTCGGAGGATGGCTGCGGCCGAGGAGCTTGAACCCGGCGATGCCGGCGAGGCCGAGGACGAGCAGGCCGTTGGCGAAGTCGCCGATCCAGTCGCCGGCGAGCAGGCTGACCGCCATCAGCCCCCAGAACGCGGCATTGCCCAGGCGCTTGGCATTGGCCCGGTCGGCCAGCGACAGAACCGCGAAGGCGGCGAACATTGTGCCCGCGACCGCGTAGAGCCAGGGCATGGTGATCATGGCCGGCGCCGCCTCAGCTTGCGGTCGAACCACAGCAGCCGCGCCGAATGGATGAGGAAGGCGCCGATCGCGCTCGGGATCGCCCACAGCGCGAGGTGCAGCGGCTCGATGTCGTAGCCGTGGGTGGCCAGGATCTGCTGAATGAGGACGATCGAGCCGATCGCGATGAAAATGTCCTCGCCGAAGAACAGCCCGACATTGTCGGTCGCCGCCGACATCGCCTTGACCTTCTCGGCGGTCTTGTCGTCGAGCGCGCCATGCTCCTTCTCGGCCGCGGCGAGCGCCATCGGAGCGACCAGCGGACGCACCGTTTGCGCCTGCCCCGCGGTCGACTGCAACCCGATCGCCGCGGTCGCTTGGCGGTAGATCAGGTAGAGGATCAGCAACCGCCCAACCGTCGCGTTCCGCATCCGCCGGATCAGCGCCGCCGCCTGCTGCTGCAGGCCAAAGCGCTCGAGCAGGCCGATCACCGGCAGTACGATCCACACGATGGCGATGATGCGGTTGTCGTTGAACGCCTTGCCGAAGGTCGCGATGACCGTGACCGGGTCCATCCCGCCGAGGAGGCCGGTGACGATCGCCGAGCCGGTGACGACCAGCATCGGGTTCATCCTGAGCGCGAAGCCCACGACGACGAGCAGGATGCCGAGCAGCGGCCAGTAGCTCATTCGCGCGCTCCATAGCCGCCGCCGCCGGGCGTCTCGATGACGAAGCGGTCGCCCGGCTGGACTTCGGCGGAGTCGGTCGCGGTGAGCATTTCGACCGAGCCGTCGCTGCGTTCGACCCAGTTGCGCCCCGCCTGCGCGTCCGCCCCGCCGGCAATGCCGCGCGGCGGCACCCGCCGGCGATTGGCGAGGATGTTGGCGCGCATCGGCTCGAGGAAGGTGACGGCGCGCACCACCCCGTCGCCGCCCGCGTGCAGGCCGGGGCCGCCCGAGCCGCGGCGGATCGCGAACTGGTCGAGGCGAACGGGCAGCCGCGTCTCGAGGATCTCGGGATCGGTCAGGCGGCTGTTGGTCATGTGCGTCTGAACCGCGCTCGTCCCATCGTGATCCGGTCCCGCGCCCGACCCCCCGGCGATCGTCTCATAATATTGGTGGCGGTCGTTGCCGAAGGTGAAATTGTTCATCGTCCCCTGGCTCGGCGCGAGGCGCCCGGTGGCCGCGAACAGCGCGTCCGTCAGTACCTGGCTGGTCTCGACATTGCCCGCGACGACGGCGGCGGGATAGCGCGGATTGAGCATCGACCCTTCGGGAACGATCAGCTCGATCGGGCGCAGGCACCCGTCGTTCATCGGAATCGCGTCGTCGATCAGCGTGCGGACGACGTAAAGCGAGGCGGCGCGGACGATCGAGAAAGGCGCATTGAAATTGTCCAGCAGCTGGTCGCTCGTGCCGGTGAAATCGAAGGTCGCCGACCGCGCCGACTTGTCGATCGAGATGCGCACCCGGACGCAGGCGCAATTGTCCATCTCGTAATGGAACTCGCCATCGTCGAGCCGGTCGAGTAGGCGGCGAACCGACTCTTCGGCGTTGGCGAGGACATGGCCCATGTAGGCGGCCACGACCTCCGGCCCATAATCGCCGGCGGTCTGCGCCAGCACTTCGGCGCCGCGCGTACAGGCGGCGAGCTGTGCCTTCAAATCGGAGATGTTGCGGTCGGGATTGCGCGCCGGCCATTCGCCCGCGCCGAGCAGCGCGCGCATCTCCGCGTCGCGGAAATGGCCCTCGTCGACCAGCAGCTCATTATCGATCAGCACGCCTTCCTGATCGATCGAATGGCTGTCGGGGGGCATCGATCCGGGCGCGATCCCGCCGATGTCCGCGTGATGTCCGCGCGCGGCGACGAAGGCGGCGGGATCGGCATCATCATCGTAGAACACCGGAACGATGACGGTGATGTCGGGCAAATGCGTGCCGCCGCGATAGGGGTCGTTGAGGACGTAGGCATCGCCGTGGCGGATGCCGCGCCCGTCCCGGCACTCTCCGCGCGTGTCGATGATCGTTCGGATGCTTTCGCCCATCGAACCCAAATGCACCGGGATATGCGGCGCGTTGGCGATGAGCGCGCCGTCGCGGTCGAAGATCGCGCAGGAGAAGTCGAGCCGCTCCTTGATGTTCACGCTCGTCGCGGTGGACTGGAGCGCGACGCCCATCTCCTCGGCGATGGCCATGAACAGGTTGTTGAAGATTTCCAACCGCACGGGATCGACGTCGGTGCCGATCGCCTTGGCGCGGTCGAGCGGTGTGTGTCGGGTGAGGATGAGCGTCCCGTCCTCGGCCCGCTGGGCGCGCCAGCCGGGTTCCACAACGATGGTGGAGGTAGGATCGAAGATCAGTGCCGGGCCGATGTGAGGCCCCTCCACCGTCCGCTTCGCGGCCGGTCCCCCTCCCCGTTCCGGAGAGGACTTGCCTACAGCCTCGACGACCAGCGCGTCGACGATCACCTCCGCGCCCTCGTCCCAATAGCCGAAGCGGCGGCGGTGAAGGTCGGTGAAGGCGGCGTGCATCGCGTCGACCGGTGCCACCTCGATTTCGAGCGTGGTGTCGCTGCCGGCGGTCCGTAGCCGCGCGCGCGAATGCAGTTCGATGCGCTCGACAGGTACATGCTGTTCAACCAGCGCATCGCGGGCGCGTTGCTCGAGGTCGCGCAGTGCAGGCGAAAAATCCTCGGCGAGCGGCTTGAGCAGCGTGGCGTCGCGGATCGCCTTCACGTCGGCGATGCCGATGCCGTAGGCCGAGAGCACGCCGGCGAGCGGGTGGATGAGGATGCGCTCCATCCCCAGGGCATCCGCCACGGCGCAGGCATGCTGACCGCCGGCGCCGCCGAAGCAGGCGAGCGTGTAACGGCTGACGTCATGGCCTCGCGCGATCGAAATCTTGCGGATTGCAGCGGCCATGTTGTCGACCGCGATCTCCAGAAAGCCTTCGGCGATTTGCTCGAGGCTTTTCCCGCCGACCGCGTCGGCAACTTCTTGCAGCCTGATCCGCGCCGCATCGGGATCGAGCGGCTGGTCGCCGTTCGGGCCGAATACCGCGGGAAAATGAGCGGGGTCGACGCGGCGTAGAAAGACGTTGCAGTCGGTGACCGTCAGCGGGCCGCCGTTGCGGTAGCAGGCGGGGCCGGGCTTGGCGCCAGCAGACTCAGGCCCGACCCGGAAGCGCATCCCGTCGAAACGGCAGATCGATCCGCCGCCCGCGGCAACCGTGTGGATCTGCATCATCGGCGCGCGAATCCGGACCCCCGCGACGACGCTCTCGTCGGCCAGCTCGAAATGGCCGGCATAGTGCGATACGTCGGTCGACGTGCCGCCCATGTCGAAGCCGATCAGATGGCCAGCTTCGTGGGGCGCGCTCGCCGCGACCATGCCAACAACGCCGCCCGCGGGACCGGACAGGATGGCGTCCTTGCCGCGGAATGCCGTCGCCTCCGCGAGGCCGCCGTTGGATTGCATGAAATGCAGGTCCGTGCCGTGAGGCAGCCCGGCAGCGACCCGGTCGACGTAACGGCGGAGGACCGGCGACAAATAGGCGTCGACCACCGTGGTATCGCCGCGTCCGATCAACTTGATCAGAGGCGCAACCTCGTGGCCGACCGAGATTTGGGTAAAGCCCAGGTCGTCCGCGATTTCGGCAAGCCGCGCCTCGTGCCCCGGATAGCGCCAGCCGTGCATGAGCAGGATCGCCAGGGAGTCGATCCCGTCGGCTCGGATGAGCTCAAGCCCTGCCCTCGCCTGACCTTCGTCGAGCGCGATCAAAGTCTCGCCGTCGACGCCGACGCGCTCGTCGATCTCGACGGCGCGCTCATACAACATCGACGGCAGGACGATGTGACGAGCGAAGATGTCGGGCCGCGCCTGATAGCCGATCCTCAAAGCGTCGCCGAAGCCGCGCGTGATCGCCAGTCCGACACGCTCACCCTTGCGCTCGAGCAGCGCATTGGTCGCGACCGTCGTGCCCATCCGCACTTCCGAGACCGACCCGCCCTCTTCAGCCAGGATCCGACGGATCGCCTCCAGCGCGGCGTCGGCATATTGGCCCGGATTTTCCGACAGCAGCTTTTCGACCCGCACCTGTCCCTCGGCGGACCGGCCGACGACGTCAGTGAAGGTGCCGCCACGATCGATCACGAAGGTCCAGCTGCTCCCCATGCAGGAGCCTCTAGGGCCTTTCAGCGCGGGACTGCACCCCCTAAGGAACCGCCATGACCGTTCTCGTCACCGGGTCCGCAGGCTTCATTGGCGCCGCCACCGCGCGGGCCCTGCTCGAGCGTGGCCAGGAGGTCATCGGGATCGACAACCTCAACCACTATTACGACCCAGCCCTGAAGCGGGCCCGGCTCGATAATCTCGGCCGGCAGTTCGGGAACAGGTTCGGCTTCGAACAAGTGGATTTCGCCGACGCGGACGCGCTCAATCGCCTCGGCGACGACCATCGGTTCGACGGCATCGTTCACCTGGGCGCGCAGGCCGGCGTCCGTTACAGCATCGAGCACCCGGCGGCGTACGTTCAGTCGAACCTGGTCGGGCACTGCAACATGCTCGAGCTCGCCCGGCAGCGTGGCACGCGGCACATGGTCTATGCATCCTCGTCGTCCGTCTATGGCAGCAACAAGAGCCTTCCGTTTCGGGTCGAAGACCGCGTCGACCACCCGCTCTCCATGTACGCGGCAACCAAGAAGG
Source organism: Sphingomonas sp. URHD0057 (assembly GCF_000620665.1). GTDB lineage: Bacteria > Pseudomonadota > Alphaproteobacteria > Sphingomonadales > Sphingomonadaceae > Sphingomicrobium. The sequence continues at coordinate 59,350 of NZ_KK211163.1, forward strand.
CCGACGAGCTCCTGAGCGAAAGCTATTCGAGCCTGTACAAGGTCCCACTAACCGGCCTGCGCTTCTTCACCGTCTACGGGCCGTGGGGCCGCCCCGACATGGCGATGTGGATCTTCACCAAGGCATTGTTTGCGGGCGAGCCGTTGCCGCTGTTCAATCGTGGCGAGATGCGCCGGGATTTCACCTATATCGACGACATCGTGCGCGGCATCGTCGCTTGCCTCGACTCCCCGCCCGCCGACGACGGCTCGCTCAAGGCCGGCGGAAGCACCAGCCCGCACGCGCTCTACAATATCGGAAACAACCGCAGCGAAGATTTGATGCGCGTCGTCGAGCTGCTCGAGCAAGCGACCGGCAAGAAGGCGTTGCTTTCGCCCGAGCCGATGCAGCCCGGCGACGTCAAGGAGACGTTCGCGGACATCAGCGCGATCGAGCACGACCACGGGTTCAAGCCCACGACCAGCATCGACGAGGGCGTGCCGAAGTTCGTCGCCTGGTACCGCGATTACCACAAGGTCTGACGGCTGAGCCTGCCGCCGCTCCTGCAAAAACTGCGCATCCCGGTGATCGGTGCGCCGATGTTCATCGTCTCGACGCCCAAGCTGGTCATCGCGCAATGCACCTCGGGGATCGTCGGCAGCTTTCCCGCTCTCAACGCCCGCCCGGCCTCGCTGCTGGACGAGTGGCTGCATGAAATCACCGAGGCGCTCGCGGCGTGGGGCCGCGAGCATCCCGAACGGCCGTCGGCGCCATTTGCGGTCAACCAGATCGTGCACCGCTCGAACGACCGGTTCGAGCAGGACATGGCGGTGTGCGCCAAGTGGCGGGTGCCGATCGTCATCACCTCGCTCGGCGCTCGGGTCGAGTTGAACGAGGCGGTCCATTCGTGGGGCGGGATCACGCTCCACGACGTGATCGACGACCGCTTCGCGCGCAAAGCCGTCGAGAAAGGCGCCGATGGAGTCATCGCCGTCGCGGCCGGGGCCGGCGGGCATGCCGGCCGCTGGTCGCCCTTCGCGCTGCTGCAGGAAATCCGCGGCTGGTTCGACGGGCCGCTGATCCTGTCGGGCGCGATCGCCAACGGCGGCGCAGTGCTGGCGGCCCAGGCGGCCGGCGCCGACCTCGCCTACGTCGGCTCGCCGTTCATCGCGACGGAGGAAGCGAACGCGCCCGAGGCGTACAAGCAGGCGATTGTCGACAGCGGCGCGGCGGACATCATCTACAGCGACCTGTTCACCGGAGTGCACGGCAATTATCTGCGCTCGTCGATCGTCAACGCGGGGCTCGACCCCGACGACCTTGCCGCGGGCAGCCTCGACACGATGAAGTTCGGTTCGGATGGAACGGCCAAGTCGAAGGCGTGGCGCGACGTCTGGGGCTCGGGTCAGGGCATCGGCGTGATTGACCGGGTGCAGCCAACCTTGGAATTCGTGGACTTGCTTGCAGACCAATATGCGGCGGCGAGGGCACGGCTCAGCGCCTGATCACCAGGCCGCTTCGTAGAGCCGGAGCGCGTCCGCTTCGGTGATCGCGCAGGGATTGTTGATCAGCATGCGCTCCCCGAGCATGGCGTCGCGGGCGAGGCGCGGCAGGTCGTCCGCAGTAATGCCGTGATCGCGCAGGCGCAGCCGCAGCCCGCTTTCGACGCAGAGACGCTCAAGCCCGTCGATCAGCGCGCGCACCCGGCCCTGGCTGCCGGCGCCCTCACACCCCGGATCGACGATCGGCGCAAGCTCGGCATAGAGCGCGCGCGCGGCTTCGGCATTATGTTCGAGGACCGGGCGCAGCATCAATGCGTTGCTGAGCCCGTGCGGCAGGTGATGCACGCCGCCGAGCGGATAAGCGAGCGCGTGAACTCCGGCCACCGGCGCATTGGCGAAGGCGATGCCGGCGAGGTGGGCGCCGAGCAGCATCGCCGAGCGCGCGTCGAGATTGTCCGGCTCGTCGCAGGCGGCAACGAGGTTCCCTGCCAGCAGGCGAAGCGCGTCGCGGGCAAAAGCGTCGGACAGCGGGTTCTTGAGCCTGGCCGAGGTGTAGGCCTCGACCGCATGGACGATCGCATCGACGCCGGTCGCGGCGGTGACGTGTCGTGGCAGGCCGACGGTGAGATCGGAGTCGAGCAAGGCGACGTCAGCTAGCAACGCCCAGGCGTTGACCGCCAGCTTCACTCCGCGGTCGCAAGTGATGACCGAGATCGGAGTGGCTTCGGACCCGGTCCCCGCCGTGGTCGGCACGAGCGCGAGCGGCAACCGCGAACCGCGGGCGAGGCCGACCCCCCAGATGCTATCGAGATCGTCGCCCGAGCCGAGCAGATAAGCCGCGAGCTTGGCGACGTCCATCGGGCTGCCGCCGCCGAACCCGACGACCGACGCCGCGCCTACCGAGCGACCGAGCTCCACGGTGGTGAGCAGGGTTTTGCGCGACGGATCGGCTTCGACCGCGTCGAACAGGGCGACCTCGCGCCCGGCGCCGTTCAGCGCATCGCGGCAGCGGTCGAGCAAGCCCAAGCGGAGGACGCCGGCATCGCTGACGAGGAGGCATGGCCCATCGGGCAGGGCGTTGACCAGATCCTGAAGCTTGTCGCCGCCGCACAGCAGCATCGGGCCCGGATGAAAGGTGAAGCTGCGCATGGGAACGCGCAACTAATCAGGCGGACCGGTCTCCGACAAGTCCTCGCTCGAGGCGGCCCATCAGCGCCCGCGCCGGGCTTTGCGCCACCTCGGCCTCGACCGTCCCGTCGTCGATGCGGCGGACCCGCGCGTAGAGCTCGGCGCTGGCGTTGATCAGCCGCCGCGCGGCCTCGGGCAACTGATCGATCACCGCCGGATCGCTGTCCTGGGCATTGCCCAGCCGGCGCTCCGGACGACGGCCCTCGCGGCTCGCAATCTCGCCCGATTCGATGGCCCGCTGGGTCAGCAGCCAGGCGACAATGTGCATGATCCGCGTCGTGACCTTCAGCGACTCGCAGGCGAAGCCGACGCGCGCGAACGGCTCCAGCGTCGAACGCTCGTCGCGCCCGGCGTCGTCGAAGTAGGAGCGCGCCTCGTCGGCAAGCAGCATCGCCTCGGTATAAAGCGAGTCGATCAGCCGCGACGTGATCCGCGCTTGCGGTCCGGGCAGGTCCGAGTCGTCCATCGGCCAAAGACTGCCATTCTTCATGACCGGTGGAAACGCTTGAGTTTCGGGCATGGGCGCCCGCGCCTCCTGAAAATGTCCCCCGACGGGACAGCTTCCTCAGGCGATGATGTCGGGAACGTTCGAATCGCGAATGCGCTCGATGTGGTCCTTGAGCAGGAGCTTGCGGCGCTTCAGCCGCGCCAGCTCGAGTTGGTCGCCGGTCGGCTCGGCGGACAGGAACCGGATCCGCTCGTCGAGCGCGCGGTGCTCGGCCTTGAGCCCGGCAAGGTCGGCAGCGGGTTCATCGTCGTTCATCGCGCCCGCCCTTTAGCCGAAGTCCGCGGCGGCTGGAACGCGGCCGACGACCCGCGCGCCAAAACCGCCGAGCCGAGAAATCGCCCGAGACAATCCGCCCGTTTCGTGATTTATTACGCGGTGGTGACACACTGACGGAAAGGACCGGCACCAATGGACAAGGCAATCGCCGAGGAACTCGAATCGAAGCATGCCGCGCTCCACGACCTCATCGAAGAGGAGGAGCATCGAGCCCACCCTGACGAAGACCTTCTCCACCGCCTCAAGAAAGAAAAACTGAGGCTCAAGGACGAAATCGCCGGCCACCTCCTGCATTAGAGGCGGCCTTTTTTATGCGCGGCGGCAACGGGTCGCCGCGCCTGCCCATAAGGGCTGCCGTGTTTGCCGCAGCCAAGCGCTCGCCGGCAGGCCTTACTATTCTCTCGTGAAACGTCCGGCCGTGGCCGGGTCAGTCGTCCCTTGAAACGCGCTCGATGCGTTCGTGGCGCTCTTGGGCTTCGACGGTCATCGAGGCGGTCGGGCGGGCTTCGAGGCGGGCGAGCGAGATCGGCTCGCCGGTCACTTCGCAATAGCCGTACTCGCCCTCGTAAAGACGGCGGATCGCGCAATCGATCTTGGCGATCAGCTTGCGCTGGCGGTCGCGGGTGCGGAGCTCGATCGACCAGTCGGTCTCGCTCGAGGCGCGGTCGGCAAGGTCGGGCTCGCGCATTGAATCGACCTGGAGCTGGGCCATGGTCGCGCGCGATTCATCGACGATCGCTTCCTTCCACGCCTTGAGCTTCCTCAGGAAGTAAGCGCGGTGCTTCGCGCACATGAACTTTTCGCCGTCGGAAGGCCGATAGCTTTCCGTCAGCGCGATGCGGTCGAATCGTTCGAAATCGTCGCCGCCATAAAGGTCGACAAGTGCCGTCGCCATTAGTCCCTCCCCGCGGGACTTCCGGGCTTCCGGAAGCCCCAAAACGCAGCCCCCGCTGCGACCGGGCCACCGGGCAGCCGGAGGCGATTACTTCTGACTTTCCCGGGACTTAGAACCCGCAAGAAAGCCAGTCATCCCCAACGCGGCCTATAGATAGGCGCCAAGGGCTTAACAAGAACTGACGGTCGCGAAGTGAAGAAATCGCCGAGATGTTGCGAATATGGCGCAATGCCTTCCCGCGGTTGCGGCATTTCCGCTGCTCGCCCATAGCCGCGGCATGCGGATCCTGCTGACCAACGACGACGGCGTGAACGCCCGCGGGCTCAAGCTGCTCGAGGCTGCCGCCCGCCGCTTGTCGGACGACATCTGGATCGTCGCCCCCGCCGAGGAGCAGTCCGGCGCGGGCCATTCGCTGACGCTGACCCAGCCGGTCCGCCTGCGCCGGCACGACGAGCGCCGCTTCTCGGTCACCGGCACCCCGACCGACGCGGTGATGCTCGCGCTCGCGCACGTGATGAAGGACGAGCCGCCCGACCTCATCCTGTCGGGGATCAACCGCGGCGCCAACCTGGCCGAGGACGTCACGTACTCGGGCACGGTGTCGGCGGCGATGGAGGGCGCGCTCGCCGGGGTGCGCTCGATCGCCTTGAGCCAGGCCTATTCGCGCGAGGGCATGGGCGACACTGTGCCGTTCGCCGCGGCCGAGGCGTGGGCGGACCGGGTGCTGGCGCCGCTCGCCGCGTTCGAAACCGGGCCGGGCACGTTGATCAACGTGAATTTCCCCGCTTTGCCCCCCGACGAAGTCCGCGGCATTCGCATCTGCCGCCAGGGCCTGCGCGATTACGGGCGCCTGCGCATCGTCCAGCGCACCGATCCCCGCGGCTACGATTATTATTGGTTCGGGCTGGGGCCACTGGTCCATACACCGGGTCAGTCGACCGACCTCGAAGCCATCGCCGACGGCTACGTCTCGGTCACTCCGCTGCACCTCGACCTCACGCACGATGCGTCGATCGCCGGCCTGCGCAACGAATTTGCGGCCACGCACGAGGTTATCCCATCAAAGTAATACTTTGATGGGGCCCCAAAGACCGCAGCCGCAAACCGAATTCGAGAAATGATCTAGCTTATTTGCCGCGTTCGCTGCGCCCGGCCGGGGGCGGAGCGCTGTTGGTCGAGGACGCAAGCCAGGTCGAGCTCGACCCGCACGAGCTGGTCAGGGTCAGCGGCTGTCCCGCCTGGAACGGAGACGCGTAGGGGAAGCATTCCTGCGCCGCGCCGGTGCTGAGGCAAAGCTGGCCATTGGCCGCGCTCCACGTCCCCGCGACCGTGTTGCCGCCCGGGGTCATGATCCGCGCCGAGCCGCCCGGATCCAGATAGACGGTGTTGCTGACGCCGTTGGTGGTCACCGTGACCGGCTGACCGACGATCTCGCTGCCCGGCACCCATGCCTGCGCATAAGCAATTCCGGAAAGCGAGGTCATGAGCGCCAATGCGCCGGCAGCGCGTACCAAATACAGGCTCTTCATGACGCCTCCTTATCCTGGGCTAACCGATGACGTTCCTGATCAGGCCGGGCTGTTGGAATTGTTGTTGTTCTTGCGGACCAGGAAGTAAATGAGCGCACCCGCGGCAAGGGCGCCGAGCCCAAGCAGCAGCGGGTCGAACGCCAAGCCACCACCCGCGGCCTCGACCGGCGGAACCGGGATCGGGGCCGGCGGCACGCTTTGCGCCACCGGCGGCGCAGCGTCGGTCACCGGAAGCACGCAATTCGCGGGCGCCTGAGCAGCTGCGGCAACCGCGGCGGCACCGCACAAAGCGGCAGCCGGAGCGCCGCCGGTCATCGCCGACAATGTCGCCCACGGATTGGCAAAAACGGGGGCAGCGCTCGATGCGGCAACCGCACC
>NZ_JIAU01000012.1 GCF_000620665.1 Sphingomonas sp. URHD0057
ACGATCAAGCAGGGCGCGACGGTGCTTGCGGATTACACCGCCGACAATCTCGGCCGGCGCACTGGCGTCACGTTCGCCAATGGGGCGTCGCAGAGCTTCGGCTACGACCCGGTGTCGCGCCTGGCGAGCGTCGGCAACACGCTGACCGACGCCAACAATTTGTCGGCGACGTTCGCCTACAACCCGGCATCGCAGATCACGAGCAACGTGCGCACCGGCGACACGTACGCCTGGACCGGGCACGGCAACGGCTCGACCGCGAGCGTGGCGAACGGCTTGAATCAGCTGTCGTCGATCGGCGGCGTGAACACCACGCACGATACCAAGGGCAATCTCACCACCGACCCGATCAGCGGCAAGACGTTCAGCTACTCGAGCGAGAATTTGCTGACCTCGAGCTCAGGCGGCGTGACGCTGGCCTACGATCCGCTGCTGCGCCTGTACCAGGTCGCCGGAGCATCGACGACGCGGTTCGTCTACGACGGGCTCGACGCAATCGCCGAATATAACGGCAGCAACGCGCTGCAACGGCGGTTCGTGTTCGACCCGACCATGGACCAGCCGGTGGTGTGGTACGAAGGCACCGGCACCGCCGCGACCGACCGGCGTTACCTCTCAACCGACGAGCGCGGCAGCGTGATCAGCGTCAGCGACAGCAGCGGTGCGTCGCTCGGGCTCAATACGTACGACGAGTTCGGCAAGCCCGGCGCATCGAACATCGGCCGGTTCCAATACACCGGCCAGGCGTGGATCCCCGAGCTCGCGCTCCCTTCGCGAGGCCCTTCAGCCGGCATTCCGCCCATAATCGTTTGCGCTCGGACTCCAGTGCTTTGAGATACAGGTCAGCCACCGCTCATTACCTCTTGCGGATCTTGCCGGGGCGAACGCGTCGGATCGCGGCATTCCTTTTGTTCACGACATCCTCATCGCTCAACTTGCGCCAACGTTGCACTCGCGCAAGTTCGAGAGTCCTTTGCGCGATAGCGGCACGAATGGCACATCCAGGCTCCTCAGCGTGGGTGCAGTTAGTAAACCGGCACTCGAGCGCGATCGCCACTATGTCATCGAAGACCTCGGCTACGCCAGAGGTCACTTCGGACATTTGAAGCTCGCGCATTCCCGGCGTATCCACGAGCCAGCCGCCTCCCTCCGGACCGGAGCCAAGGCGGTGCATCTCTCGGACGGTAGTCGTGTGAAGTCCCTTGCCGTCACTTTCACGTACAGCCTGTGTCAGGATGGTATTAGATCCTTTCAGCGTATTGACGAGAGTTGACTTGCCGACACCGGATGATCCCACCAGCGCAACCGTTTCCCCAACGCCACATTGAGCCACGAGGCCAGCGGCGCTCTTGGGATCGAGCGCGTTCACCAACTCAACCTGCAGCCCAGGCTGGAGCGCCCGCGCTGCTTCAAGGAAGCAGCCGGGCGCGGGCGAAAGGTCGGCCTTCGTCAGCACGACGATCGGGCGCACACCGACCTCCCGCGCGAGAACAAGGTAGCGCTCGGTGCGCGCGACATTGAAATCCTGGTTGCAGGACGTGACGACGAAAAGTGTATCGACATTAGCCGCGATGAGCTGAAGACGCCTGTCGTCGCTCGGAGCCGGCCTCTTGAACAGGCTTGTCCGATCAAGAATGCGGACGATGTTCCGGCTTTCTCTGTCAATCAGCAGCCAGTCGCCTACGCTAGGCCGGTCTTCTGGTCCCCTCTGCGCGGAGAGGCTGGACGATATCGAAGCCTCCAGACCATCGCCTACGACAGTCACCATTCCCCGATGAACAGACATCACGCGAACAGGCTGGCAGTTGCGATCTTCGTCCAAAGTTACTTGCTTGCGGAAGAACGGTTTCCAGCCGAGTTGGAGAAGGGCCGAACTCCTTGCTTCCATTGGCTTTCAACAGCGCTTTCGTAAGAGCTCGGTCGACCCGCCATGCGACGGCTCATGCGAAAGACTCTTCACTTACGTTTTAGTGCCGTTTTTCTCGTCCGCCGGTTCGTTCCGCAATCCACGCGAGCACCAGGAGCGCCGGCGCCCAGAAAGGGAAAATGCCGTAGAGCGTGTCGCTGGCCGAGTGCGAGTGGCGATCGATTCGCCCAAAAGGTGTTCACGCTAAATGTAAGCGCGCCACCGCACAGCAGCCAGCCCGTGACCGAGTGTCGCAGTCAATCTCGAGTTCGATCGATTTCGAACGATAAACTTGCCACCTTGGGTCGTACCGGTTACGCAACGCTCATTGCCTGTTGAAGGATTCAGCCGGATGGGCTCGGACGGCCGGTTGCGTACACGCTGTCGCGTCACCACGGCGCTGTGCTGCACGCTTGCACCCCTGCTTGCTGTGATCGCCGCATCGCCGGCGCGCGCGGCCGACGAATGCGGGCCGGTTCCGCCGGGCGGCGGGACCGTCGAATGTCCGGCCGCCGATTATCCTGACGGCATCTCTTATGATGCAGGGATCGAGGATTTGACCGTCGTCGTCGATCCCGGTTCGACGGTCGAGGGCGGATTCAGCCTGGACGGACAGAGCGACCTCTCGGCGCTGCTCTATGGCGTCAGCGTTTCCAGCACGGATGATTTCATCAGCGCCGTGTCCGTCAATTCTGCCGGCGGCCAGCTCATCCTCCATGTCGCCGATGCCGCGACGTCCGGTGACGGCGCCGCCGGCGTCTATGCCCGCGACGGCGGCAGCTATGCCGCGGTCTACAGCGGCACCGTCGCGACGACCGGCGACGGGTCGGCGGGCGTGCAGCTGATCGGCGATTACGGCTATCAGGTGGTCGTCGCCGATCTAACCAACACGATGGGCGACGAATCCACGGGAGTGTCGGTCGGAACCAAGTCGGGCGACGTTTTCGCCATGACCTTCGGCGTCGAGACCGAGGGCGACGACAGCGACGGCATCCAGATCTCGTCGGGCAGCGGCGACATCGTGTCGCAGAGCGGACAGCATATCCTCGTCGGCCAGGTGACCACCCATGGCGATCATAGCGATGCAATCGACCTCTCAACCGTCGAGGGCGACATTGCTTCGCGTTCGCAATATGTGACCACGTTCGGCGACCACAGCGACGGCATCCACGCCGTTTCCGGCAGCGGCAACATCGCCATTTACAATGGCTTCAACACCTCTCCCGGGGTGATCGCCACTTACGGCGATCTGAGCGACGGCATCCACGCTGAAAGCGGCGGCAATATCGGGATCGTCAGCGATACCGTTCAGACCCATGGCGCCGGCAGCGACGGCATCGACGCGGCGAGCAGCGGGGGCTCGATCTTCATCGCCTCGAACTCTGTCGAAACCTACGGCGGCGGCCGCGGCATCGTTGCCGACGCGGCGCAGGATCTCGCGATCGTCAGCGGGTCGATCGCGACCGAGGGGAAATATGCGACGGGCATCAGCGCCGTCGCGCATGGCGGCAACATCTCGATCGGTGGTGGCGGCGATGTCGCCACTCGTGGCGATGACGCATTCGGGATCATCGCGACTGCGGCCGGTTCGATCGATGCCGACGTTGGCGATGTCTCGACGTACGGATTTTACAGTCGCGGGATCCAGCTTGTGGCGGGCGGCGACATCAAGCTCCGCGCCGGCGATGTCTCCACGCACAGTCCATCCTTCGCCGCCGCCGGGATTACCGCGATCGCCGGTGGTGGCGTTTCGATCGATGCGGGATCCGTCGATGTCTACGGCAGCCACAGCTACGGCATCTACGCCTATGCGACCGGCGACATTTCGATCGCCGCGGAGTCGGTCAAGACTCGGCACATTTCGGTCGACGGCTACGCTGCCCCAAGCGCCGGGATCGTAGCGGTGTCGACCTATGGCGACATGACGATCGACGCCGGCTCAATCGACGCTGCGGGCGTCGGAGTGATCGCATTCGCCAGCGGCTATTACAGCTCGGGCGACGCTCTCGTCACCGCGGACAGCATCAGCACGACCGGGGACCTCGCGACCGGCGTTCGTGCCGTAACGCGCTATGGCGACACGGAAGTCCGAGCCGGCTCCGTTTCCACCGACGGTTACTATTCCGGTGGGATTTGGATGGTCGGCAATGGAGACAAAGCGACGTTCGGCGATATCCAGACAAGCGGGGACTTTTCATTCGGCGCTTATGCAAGGAGTAGCCAGGGTGGTGTCGCCATCTCCGGCGACCGCGTGTCCACCTCGGGCTACGCGGCGTTCGCGGTATCGGCGATCGCGGATGGGGGCGCCGTCTCGATCAGCGTTGATACCGTCAAGACCGAAGGGATCGGAAGCTTTGGCCTGGTTGGCGCGGCGCTGCGCTATTCGTTCGTCGGCGGATCGGTCGAGTATTTCGGGAATCTCGATATCGCCACCGACGACTTGCGCACCTACGGCGACTTCGCCGGCGCCATCTACGGCGTCACCCAGGCCGGCGACGTCAAGATCGACGCGGGCCATTTGGAGACCCATGGCGCTTATGCGCCAGGGATTCAGGTGATTGCCACGTCGCTCTATGCGCCGGACGATTATCTGCGATCGCCCTCGATCGTGGTGACCGGCGGCGATCTCGCAACCTTCGGCGACCGCTCGGACGCAATATCGATCTATACCAGCCTGGGCGGATCGGTCGACGTGGCTGTGGAGTCCGTCAAGGTCGAAGGAGCTTATTCGGCAGGCGTCGTCGTCGACACGCCATTCGTATTGTTCGGCAGCCCCTCGCCGGTGGATGTGACCCTCGACATCGGCAGCGTTGAAGTGGGCGGGACCGCCGGGGTCGGCGTCCTGGTTTTCGACGGCACCGGTTCGGTCACCATCGATGTCGATTCAGTCGAGGCAACCGGACATAACGCCAGCGGTGTTGTCGCGTTCGGGCGCAACGGCGCAAGCCTCGACGTCAATGCCGGAAGCATCGAATTGCATGATCCCGGTGGCGATTACGCCTTCTTTTCACCGGGGCTTTACGCCGTCAGCAGCGGCGGCAACGTGACGGCCTCTGCCGGCACCGTCACCACCGAGGGCGATGACTCCGCCGGCCTCATCGCGGCGTCGAACGGCACCATCGACTATTACGGCCAAATCCATATCGGGAACGTGTCGGCCTCGGTCGATAATGTGTCGACGCTCGGCGACTATTCGATCGGTGCCGCCGCGACCTCGTCCGGAGGTTCGGTCGATCTCAATGTCGGTTCGGTCGAGACCCATGGCGACTATTCGGTCGGTGTCGCCGGCAACGCGCTCAGCTTCGTCGGTGGCTATGGAGTGTCGGATCATACGCTTCACGGCGGCGAGCTGACCGTTGCCGCCGGCAATGTCGTCACGACCGGCGACCATTCGGACGGCGTCAGCGCGCTCGGTTTCAGCGGCGGCGACACCGATGTCACGGTCGGCACGGTGGAGACCAGCGGAGCCGATTCCTATGGCCTCAACGTCGTCACCAGCGGCCAGGCCAATTATTACACGGGTGAGTTTTACAGCGGGTCGACGACGGTCACCGTCGACAAGGTCACAACCTCGGGCGCGAACTCAACCGGCGTGCGGGTATTCGCTTTCACCGGCGACGTCGACTTGACCGTGGGGTCGGTCGAAACCGCCGGCGAAGGCAGTGATGCGGTCGTCGCGGTCAACGGCTCGGCCGGCTCGGTCGTCGTCAATATTCTCGATCAGGCGCGCTCGATGCATGGCTTTGGCGTCGCCGCCAGCGCCTACGACAATGTTGACGTCAGCATTGCCGAGGGCGCGCGCGTGTTCGGCGGCAAGGTCGGTGTTTACGCCGGCGCCTATGCGGACGGCGCGGCGGCACACATCGTCAACAACGGCGAAATCGCGACGGGCGGCGACGGCATCGCGATCCTCGCAACGGGCCAGAGGATCACGATCGACAACGCAGGCGCGGTGATTGGCCCGGTTTCGCTCACCGATCACGACGACCTCTTTAATAATCACGGTGTGTGGCAAAGCTTCGGCGCGAACCGCTTCGGTCTCGGCGACGACCTCGTCGTCAACGCCGGGCAGTTGATCATCGGGGCCGGACAAGCGGGCGCGGAAACCGACTGGAGCGCGCTCGAGACGCTCGACAACCGCGGTCTCGTGACCATGGCGGATGGTCACGCCGACCAGGTCTTCGATCTCAATGCGACCGCCTTGATTGGGGGGACTGGAAGCCGTCTTTCCATTGATGTCGCGACGACGGGGACGGGCATCATCGCCGATCAGGTCCAGCTCGGAGCGGCGTCCGGCTCGACCCGGCTTCTGCTGAACGGGACCGGCGGCCTCGGCCGCGCCCTGGTTGTCGACGCATCCGCTTCGACCGCAGCCAACAATTTCTCCCTCGGCGAGGAGAGCGTGGACCTCGGCTTGGTTCGCATGTCGCTCGACTATGATGCGGCCAAGTCGGATTGGTCGCTGGTGGGCGCGCCCGATCAAGAGGTATTCGAAGGCGTTCGGTTCGGCGCCCAGGCACAATCATTGTGGCGGCGCGCGGTCGATGTCTGGTCGCTGACGATGGACGAGAGTCCGTCCCCCGAGCGCTTCACCCTGTGGGGCCGCTACCTGACCGGGCACGAGGACCAGGATCTCAGTCCGAGCTTCAGCGTCCTTGGGACAAATCTTACGCCCGCCCTCGATACGCATGCCGAATGGAACGGCGCGGTGCTCGGAGCCAATTTCGGCCATGGCGGATGGACCTGGGGCGCGCTTGCTGCGGTCACCACGCAAACCACGCGCTTCACTTTCGACGATAACAAGCTGCGCGCGAAGGGCACGAGCTTCGGCGCCTATGCCGGCTGGCGCGGCGACAAATTGTTCGCTCGCGCACTCGCCAATTATCAGCATATCCGGGCCAAGGCCGACCTGACCAGCGCCGGAGCGAACGCGAGGATTCCCGGGTCGATTTCCGGACTGCGCGCGGAAGCCGGGCTCGATCTCGCCGCGGGCGCCCTGGAAATTCGGCCGCTCGTTTCGGTGGACTGGACGCACGGACATTTGGGCGATCTCCGCGCGCCGGGCGGCGATCTCGATTTCCGCGGATTCACCAGCCTCGAAGGCAGCGTCGGAGCAAGTTTGAGCGGGGCCTTTCGCATCGGCTCGGTCCCGCTCCATCCCTATGCGGGTATTTACGCGGTGCACGAATTCGCCGCCGACAACGCCCTTGATTTTAACATCGGAAGTCAGTCGCTTCGGCTCGTCGATCGCCCCAAGTCCGACTATGCCAAAGCGACTGCAGGCTTCGCCGCCGATCTTGGGCGCACGGCCCGCATCTCGATCGGCGGCGAAGTCGACGCATTCGGTGGACGTAGCGCACTCAAAGGCGTGATCGGGCTAAGCTGGCACGGCTGACTTCATCCGAAACAGCAGATAAGCCTCCTCGCATGGCAGAACGAAAACCGCGCGCGAAGCCGACGAAGAACAAGGCCGCGGCGGCGGCGGCGCTGGTGCCGCCCGCGACGGATTCCCTCGAGACGACGTCCGCCAAGCCGCCCGCGACCAATATCACCACCTCACGGGGGCTTGCCGCCTGGCTTCGCAGCCAGCGTTGCGCCGTCGCGTTCACCTCATACCAGACGGGCAAGCTCTTTCTGATCGGGTCGCTTCCGGATGGCCGCATCAGCTTTCACCAACAAAGCTATCAACGGGCGATGGGCGTGCATGCCCAGTCCCAGCGGCTTTACGTTGCATCGCTGTTCCAGATCTGGCGCCTGGAAAACGTCCTTGCGCCCAGCGAGCGCGCCAACAAGGTCTTCGACCGCCTGTTCGTGCCGCGCAACGCCCAGATCGTCGGCGATCTCGACACCCACGAAATCGGTGTCGACCGCGCGGGCCGGCTGATTTTCGTCAATACCAAATTCAGCTGTCTGTGCACGACGAGCACGCGCTTCGGGTTTCGCCCGATCTGGAAACCGCCGTTCATCTCCCGGCTCGCGGCCGAAGACCGTTGCCATCTGAACGGCCTCGGCATGGCGGGCGGAATTGTACGCTATGCGACCGCGGTCAGCCGGTCCGACATCATCACCGGCTGGCGCGACCGCCGGCACGAAGGCGGCGTGCTGATCGACGTTCAGGACAACCGAATCGTCACCGATGAATTGTCGATGCCGCACAGCCCGCGGATGCACGCGGGCAAGACCTATCTCCTCGATTCGGGCCGCGGCATGCTGGTCGAGGTCGATGCGAAGTCCGGGAAGCGCCGCGAGATTGCTTTTTGCCCGGGCTTCCTGCGCGGTCTCGCTTTCCACAATGAATTTGCATTGGTCACGGTTTCGCTTCCTCGCGACGGCAGCTTTTCGGGCCTCGAGCTCGACGAGGTGATCCGCAAGCGTGATGGTGAACCATGGTGTGGCGTGCTCGTCATCTCATTATCGAGCGGAGATATCGTGGAATATCTTCGTCTCGACGGCGAAATCCGCGAGTTATTCGACGTCGCGGTGATTGCGGACGCGACGCTGCCGATGGCGATCGGCCTGAATGCCCCGGAGATCCATTCGATGACCTCTTTCGACGCCGAGTTCGGACTCCTCAATCCTGCGCCACAGTGATCGAGGGGCCTGGCGAAATTCTGGCGGCATACCACACACCAGGAGCTGGATGACCCTCGGCTATGGCACGACGGGGCTGTCGGTGGGACAGCGGCTGTTCGGCCTCATGGATTGGTATCGCGACCACACCCTGGCCGAGCATGAGGCCGTCCAAGCGCGCAATCTCGCGCCGCTTCCGGGCGACATGGCTAGCTTTCTCAGTGCGGCGTTCACTGCTACCCGACCGCAGCATCCAGAGACGGGAGCGGCGCGCTATGGGTGATGGCGACGCAGGTGAAACGAGAATGGTTTCCGCTGCGATGGGCCTCCGACCCCTTCTTCGCGCGGGGCCGCCTCTCTTGGCTTTGGCTCTCTTCGTTTTCGATTTTTGGCTATTCGCTCCCGGACTCGTCACCTTCGATTCCATCCGCCAGTACCAGGAAGCGGTAAGCGGCCAGTACACGGACACGCACCCGCCATTGCTGGCCGCCGTTTGGCGCGCGCTACTTCCCCTGTCTCCCGATGCGCGTCCGATGCTCGGCCTCAATCTCGTCCTATATTGGGGCTCGTTCGCAGCGCTTGGGCTCTATTGCGTTCGCTCGAACCCGCGGCGGTTGGCAATCGCCGCCGTGCTCGCCGGACTGTTCCCGTTCTTGCTGTCTTTCTCCGGGGTCGTCTGGAAGGACGTGACGCTGGCTGCGAGCTGGGGCCTTGCGTGCGCATTGTTGCTCCTTTCATGCTCGTCCCGGCCCGATGGCATGGCATTCCGCGTGCTGTGGACGGCAAGCGCGCTGCTCCTGATCTTCGGCGCTGCGATGCGTTACAACGCCGCTCCCGCGGCAATCATATTGGCAATCGCGCTGGTCCAGCCGCTCGATGTCAGCCGCCGCCTGCGCTTCTTCATCTTCGCATTAGTAGCCGCGACGGTAACCTTGGCCGTGCCGATCTCGGCCCGGCTACTTCAAGCGAGAGACATGGCGCCCTTTCAAAACCTGGTGCAATGGGACCTTGTCGGTATTTCCTATTTCAGTGGACAGAATGCCCAGGCCGATCCACCGGTGGCCCTGCGACCGTACAGCCTCGATTGCTACTCGCCCCGGGTGAACCGCTGCCCATTGGTCGAATTCAAGAACACCGGCGAGGCCATCTCGCGCTGGCGCCAGGCGATCGAGCGTGAGCCTCTAGCCTATTTGAAACATCGGGTCCTCGCGTTTGGCATGTTGATTCGCTTCGGGTGCAAGGATTGTCGCCCTTATGTTTGGGAGAGCGGAAGCAAGGACAATCCGCCCGGGCTTGGGTATCGGCCGAATGTCGTCCGAAAGGGCCTCGGCTACGTCATGTTTCAGCTCGGAAAAACCGCGCTTGCTCGCCCTTATGCATGGCTGGTCGCGGCTTTAGGAATGAGCCTCATGCTGCGGGGCAAGGGCCGAAACCTCGATCTGAACGTGCTAGCGCTGATCGCCCTCTCGGGCGCCGTCTACGTGCTCGGATATGCAATCGCTACGGTCACCGACGAGTTTCGCTATACCTATTGGCTGATCTATTCGGTCGTCCTGGTCGGGACCGCATCGGTCTTTGCCGTCGGTGTCCGATGGCGCGACCTGATGGCCTGGGTGGCGGTCCCCGTCCTCGCCGCGATCGCAGTGGACACGCTGGTGCAGTACGTTCACCCCACTGACGGCATCGCTCCATCCATGGCCGCAATCTATTAGCGGTTTCTCCCGAGCTGCCTGGGCGGCGGGCAAGCGTGCAGATTGCCTGATCGCGGGATCATGGCATACACGCGGGCGAACGCGGCCGAGCCGGGTTCGGATCGGGACGCGATAGGATCGCGAGCCCTCGGACGCGGGAGCCTTGTACGTGGCGTTATCAACAGACTTAGGCGAGCGCCGCAGCGTGCTTGTCACCGGCGGCGCCGGATTCTTGGGGTCGTTCTTGTCCGAGGAGCTTCTTGGCCGCGGCCACGATGTGTTGTGCGTCGACAATTTCTACACCGGCATGAAGCGCAACATCGAGCACCTGCTCGACAACCCGCGCTTCGAGCTCTTGCGCCACGACATCACCTTTCCATTGTCGGTGGAAACGGACCAGATCTATAATCTCGCCTGTCCGGCGAGCCCGATCCATTATCAATACGACCCCGTCCAAACCACCAAGACCAGCGTCCACGGCGCGATCAACATGCTCGACGTCGCCAGGAGGACCAAGGCGCGGATCCTCCAGGCTTCGACCTCGGAGGTTTACGGCGATCCCACGGTTCATCCGCAGCGCGAGGAATATTGGGGCAATGTCAATCCGCTTGGACCGCGCGCTTGCTATGACGAAGGCAAGCGGTGCGCCGAAACGCTTTTCTTCGACTATCGGCGGCAGTTCGGCCTCTCGATCAAGGTCGCCCGCATCTTCAACACCTACGGGCCCCGCATGCGTCCCGACGACGGCCGGGTCATTTCCAACTTCGTCGTCCAGGCGCTGAAGGGCGACCCGCTCACAATCTATGGCGACGGCTCCCAGACGCGTTCCTTCTGCTACGTCACCGACCTGATCTCGGGGCTCATCGCCCTGATGGATAGCGACGACGAGATCACCGGTCCGATCAACCTCGGCAACCCGGTGGAGTTCACCATGCGCGAACTTGCGGACCTCATCATCGACCTGTCGGGATCGCGGTCCGCCATCCTACACCAGCCATTGCCGGAAGACGATCCTCGGCAGCGCAGTCCCGACATCGCGCGCGCCCGCGAAACCTTGGGCTGGGAGCCGGGAATCGCCCTTCGCGATGGTCTCCGAACGACCATCGGCTATTTCGAGGAATTGCTGAGCCTCGGCGTCAACGCGGGGACCGGATCGCAATGAGCAAGGCACTGATCGTGGGGGGCGCCGGCTATATCGGAGCCCATTGCTGCAAGGCCTTTGCCCAATCGGGTTGGGAGGTCGTCGCCTTTGACGACCTTTCGCGCGGTTGGCGCGACGCGGTCCGATGGGGACCATTGATCGAAGGCAACCTTCTGGACGGCAAGGCGATCGGAGCGGCCGTTCGCGACGCCGGTCCCGATGTCGTCATCCATCTCGCGGCGTTCGCCTATGTGGGGGAATCCGTCACCGATCCGGCGCTTTATTATCGCAACAATAGCGTCGGGACCCTCAATCTCCTCGACGCCATGCGCGATGCGGGCTCTCAATCCTTGATCTTTTCGAGTAGCTGCGCGGTCTACGGCAACCCGGTCGTGCTTCCGATTGAGGAAACGCACCCGCGGCTTCCGATCAATCCCTACGGCCGCTCGAAACTCAGTGCCGAGATGATGATCGAGGATTATTCCCGCGCCTACGGCTCGCGGGCAGTGTCGCTTCGCTATTTCAATGCAGCCGGCGCCGATCCCGATCTTGAGATCGGCGAACGGCACCAGCCCGAGACCCACCTCCTGCCGCTCGCGATCGAAGCGGCCTTCGAGCCCAGCGCCGAGCTGGTGGTGATGGGGACGGACTTCGATACGCCGGACGGCACCGCGCTTCGCGATTACATTCATGTCACCGACCTCGCCGAGGCTCATGTCGCTGCCGCAAAGTTCCTTCAAGCGACCATCGGATATCACGCGTTCAATTTAGGCACGGGGCAGGGGACGAGCGTTCTTGAGGTGATCGGCGCCGTCGAGCGGGCTTCAGGAAAGCCGCCAAGCTATCGCCCGGGACCGCGGCGCGAAGGCGACCCTGCCCAATTGATCGCGTCCAGCAGCAAGGCCAACCAGGAGCTCGGCTGGGAAGCGACGATGTCGGACATCGACACTATCGCCCGTTCTGCAGTCGCCTGGCGCCTGAGGTCCGAAAGCCGTCCTTCCTAAACCATGACGGTGCTGGTGACCGGCGTTGCGGGGTTTATCGGCTCCGCAGTCGCGCGACTGCTCCTCACTCGAGACGAGGAGATCGTCGGCCTCGACAATCTGAACGATTATTACGATCCTTCGCTCAAGAGGGCGCGGATAGAGCGGCTGACCACCGAGTTCGGGCAGCGGTTTCGCTTTGCGGTCGCCGATTTTGCTGACCCGGCCGCGTTAGGCGAGGCCCTCGCGGCATGCGAGATCGAACGCATCGTGCATCTGGGAGCTCAGGCGGGCGTTCGCTACAGTCTCTCCAATCCCGCAGCTTACGTCCAATCAAACCTTGTCGGCCACTCGAATATCGTTGAGCTCGCCCGTGCCCGGGACATCAAGCATCTCGTCTACGCGTCCTCCTCATCCGTCTATGGAAACAATTCACAGCTTCCGTTCCGGGTCGAGGACCGAACCGATCATCCGCTCTCGCTCTATGCGGCGACGAAAAAGTGCAACGAGCTGATCAGCGAGAGTTATGCGAACCTCTATCGCATCCCGACGACTGGCCTTCGCTTCTTCACGGTCTATGGGCCGTGGGGGCGCCCCGACATGGCGATGTGGATTTTTACCGAGGCCCTGCTCAGCGGAAAGCCCATCCCGTTCTTCAACGGAGGGCGGATGCGCCGGGATTTCACGTTCGTGGACGATGCGGCGGGCGCGGTTGTATCCTCACTCGACAGTCCGCCAGCAGACGATCGATCGGTCAAGGCCGGAGGGAGCGTGGGTCCTCACGCCCTTTACAATATCGGGAACAACCGAAGCGAGGCGCTCGGCCGGGTCATCGAGATTCTCGAAGAGGCGACCGGCAAGCGCGCCTTGCTCGAGCCCAGGCCGATGCAGGCGGGAGACGTGCCCGAGACCTTCGCCGATATTGGTGCGGCCGAGCGCGACCTCGGCTTTCGGCCTGCTACGTCCATCGAAGTCGGCATTCCCAGATTCGTCGATTGGTACCGCGACTATCATGGCCTCGCCTGACAAGCGGCTCCGGCCTACCGCTAGCCTCTTGCGGGCCACCGCTGTTTCGCGGCGGGCCAAGCGGTCCAAATCGAGACGGGTGCCGGCCGGCACTTTCGTTGAACTTCAATTAACGCTAGCATAGGTGACAATAATTAAACGCTAATTGTGGCGTGAGCGCATATGCTTCTTCCTACCGGCCCGACGGGCGCACGGCCTTCCTCATGAAGATCAGGGCGCTCAGCCTCGTCAAGAACGAGGGCGATATCATCGCGCACAACCTCCGCGCCGCCTGCGCATGGTGCGATGCCATTTATGTCTTCGACAACGGCAGCACCGACGGGACGTGGGAGATCGTTCGCGGGCTGGTCGGAGAGCTGCCCGCAATCGTTCCGTTCAAGCAGGACTCCAAGCCATTCTGTGATTCGCTGCGCCAGCAGATTTTCGAGCGCTTCCGCAATCAAGCGCAGCGGGGGGACTGGTGGTGCATCCTCGATGCCGACGAATTCTACGTCGACGATCCACGGGCGTTCCTGAAGCGCGTCCCGGACATGTACAGGTCGGTGTGGCCGCAACTCTATACCTATCTGTTTACCGAAGCGGATGCGGCGCTGCCTGTCGATGCGCCGGCGCCCGAGCGGCTGCGTCATTACGTCCTTGGCGAATATAGCGAACCTCGCTTCGTCCGGCACGAGCACGGGATGAGGGATTTTCCCCCGAAGCAATTGCACCCCATCTACCCCGAGCGCATCCGGATGCGTCACTATCCTTATCGCTCGCCCAAACAGATCGAGCTTCGCCTCGCAACCCGGCGAGAGGCGATGAAGAACGGCGAGTTTGCCCATGAATTGCGCTCAAACTGGGCGACTTCGGCGATTGCGAGCGAGCTCGACCCCAACGCTTTGCCCGAACGCTGGGAGGAACGGCTGGCGACGTGCGACGAGTGCTGGCTCGATCGCGGCTCCGAAAGGCTCCTGCCGGCGCTGCCGTGGCGCTCGCCCGGCCTCCCGGCGTCCGGGCCCGAGCCAATCAAGAGTCTCGCCACGCAGATCAAAGAGCTGCTTCTAGGAAGCTGAGTTGCTGGACCTCGTTGCAATCCAATGTGATACTTGAGGGCCATGTCGAAACAGAGCCTCCCGGCGCGTATCGCGAGACGGCTGCGTTCAGCGCTGAACCTCCCGTCCCCGGCGATCCTGATGTACCACAGGATCGCGGACGAACGGTTCGACCCTTGGGCGCTCGCAGTCCGTAAGGAGAATTTCGCCGGGCAATTGGCTTGGCTCAAGACGCACCGCGTCCCGCTCGGCCTTGCGGAAATGGTCGAGCTGCAACGCCGGCGGAAACTCCCGCCGAAGGCCGTCGCGATAACCTTCGATGACGGTTATTCCTGCAATGCGAGGGTCGCGGCGCCCCTGCTCGCCGAACACAAAATTCCGGCAACCATGTTCCTTACGACCGGGCCGATCGTCGAGGGCAAGGAATTTTGGTGGGATGAGCTCGAGCGGATCGTCCTTGCCGTGGAAGCAAGTGAGATGGCGCTGGAGTTGCCGCGCGGGACCCGGACCTTGGCCTTGGGTGAAAAGCGGCCCGACGACCGAACATGGACGCCCGGCCATTCACCCCGAACGCCGCGGCAGAAGGCTTATCATGAAGCTTGGTCGGCGCTGAAGCCACTGAAATCCGGCGAACAGCAGTCGATCCTCGAGGGCTTGCGGTCGACGCATGACCTCTCGCCGGGTCCACGCGAAACGCATCGCCCGATGACTAAGGTCGAGGTGCGAAGCCTCGAGACCTGCGGCATTGAAGTGGGCGCGCATTCGCTAACCCATACGTCCCTGCCGGACCGGACCAATGAGGAGAAACGGCAAGAGATTGGGGGAAGCCGCGACCGTTGCGCGGCGCTCACGGGAAAGGTGCCTCGAACCTTCGCTTATCCTTATGGCGATCTTGACGATGAGAGCGCGGCAATCGTCGAGGCGTTCGATTTCGACTGCGCCTGCACAACCCTCGAAGGAAGCGTCAGCAATGACGACCGCTATCGTCTTCCGAGGATCCAGGTTCGAGATTGGGGCCCGGAGCAGCTCCGCGCCGCTTTGGCCGGCCGATGAAGCGGCGCCGCCCGGCCAAATCGGGCGTTGATGTCTCGGTCTGCCTGATCACCTACAATCACGCGCGCTTCGTCCGCTCGGCGGTGGCGAGCGTTCTCAAGCAGGATATAAGACGGCCGTTCGAGCTCATCATCAGTGAGGATGCGTCAACCGACGGAACGCGCGAGATCGTCGAAGAGCTGGCAAATAAGGATGCAAGGATTCGCCTGCTGATGTCGCCCTCCAACTTAAGGTCGAACGAACCGGTACGGCGGGCGATTGCCGCCGCCGAGGGCCGCTATATCTGCATCCTTGATGGCGACGATCGCTGGCTCGCCCCAGATAAGTTGGAGCGTCAGGCCGACTTACTCGACCGCAATCCCGACATGGCCGCATGCTTTACCAATGCCTTGGTTGCGTACGATGACGCCACGGGTCCGACCGATATCCGCTGGACCGCGCCCAGCCTCAACAGCCGCGTCAGCTTCAAAGAATTGTGGGAGGGCAATCCTTTTGCCACTTGCGCCGGGATGCTTCGCAGGGACGCGCTCCACGACCTCGGAAGTTGGTACCTCGACTGCTTCCCGATCACCGACTGGCCGCTTTACCTCCTCTGCGCGCAATCGGGCGACATCCTGTTCGTCGACGAGCCGTCCGGCCTCTATCGCGTCCACGGCGGCGGCGAAGTGGCGGGAAGGCCGGAGCGGGACCGGCTGCGACTTATCGGGCGCTTTTACGAACAGATGAAGCGCGCCCGCAATGGCGCATGGTCGGATCACGCGCGGCGGGGCGGCTCTTTGTATTTCGCCGGCAAGGCCTCGCAGTTCATTGCCGAGAACCGGCGATCCGAGGCTCGCCTTGCACTGGTTCTGGCGCTCAAGGCCGGCGGCGTCGGCAGGTCAGTTCCATGGCGAAATTGGCTGGGCCTTTTGCGCCGGGGGTTGGGGTGAGGGCAAAGTTCGTCCCCCGCCCCGAGACGGCCGAGCGTCCCCGCTGGTCGGTCATGATTCCGGCCTATAATTCGGCGGCCTTCTTGCGCCGGACCCTGGCCAGCGTGCTTGCCCAGGACCAAGGCCCCGGCCGCATGCAAATCGAGGTTGTGGACGATGCCTCGAGCGACGATCCGCGAAGCATCGTCGATGAGGTTGGCGGCGGCCGCATCGGCTTTTTCGCGCAGCCGGCGAACCGTGGGCAGATCGGCAATCTGAACTGCTGCATCGAGCGGGCGCGGGGCGAGATCGTCCATCTCCTGCACGGCGACGATTATGTGCTTCCCGGATATTATGCAGCGCTCGATCGGGCGTTCGAGCGGAGCGAGGTGGGAGCAGCCTTCTGCCGCTGGATGATCGTCGATGAAAGCGATCGAACGCTTACCGTATCCGAGCCCGAGCAAGAACATGCCGGTTTGCTTAAAGACGCGCTGGCGCACCTCGCGGCTGAGCAGCGCATCGTCACGCCTTCGATCGCCATCCGGCGGCGTGTTTGGGAGCAGCTCGACGGCTTCGATTCGCGGTTGCGCTGCGCCGAAGACTGGGAAATGTGGGTGCGGATCGCGGCCCATCATGCGATCTGGTACGAACCCGAATTGCTTGCGGCTTACCGTCGGCATGATGGATCGACCACGGCGCGCGGCAGCCGAAACGCCGAAGAACTTTATTATAGCGGCCTTGCGATTACCCTGTTTGCGCCACTCCTTCCGCCCGAGCGTGCCCGGGACATTGTGCGATCTGCTCGCCGCGCTTACGCCAAGACGGCGATCGCCAATGCCCGGGGCTATCGCCGTCGACGGGATTGGTCCGCGGCCCGGGCCAATGCGGCCGCGGCTCTGAGGCTCGACCCTTCGCGCGGCTCGTTGGCCGAGCTCGCGCGCGCTTTCCTGAAGCGGCGGGAAGGCGCGTGAAGCGCCTCGGGATCGTCGGTTGCGGGGCGGTCGCGCGCCGATATTATGCGCCGGCGCTTCTCAAGGCTGAGGCGGGCGGCAAGCTGAAATTGGCCGGAGCGTTCGACCCGGACACGCGTGCGGCGCACCGCTTCCTCGATGACTTTCCGGATGCGAGTGCAGAGGCGACGCTGGAGGGTTTGCTGGGCATCGCCCATGACCAGGTGATCATTGCCTCGCCGCCCGCCTTTCATCGGGAGCAAGCGATCGCCGCCCTTCGACGGAAAATTCCTGTCCATTGCGAGAAGCCCCTCGCAACGGGCGTCGACGATGCGCTGGCGATGATCGCGGAAGCGAGGCGCGCCGGCACGCGATTGTCGGTTAACATGGTGCGGCGGAAGCTTCTGTCGGCGCAATCGATCGGCTCGATGATGATGCTTGGATCGATCGGCGAGCTTCGTTCCATCGAGATTTTCGAGGGCGGCCCTTTTTCCTGGCCGGTCGATTCTCCGGCCTATTTCGATCCGGCGTCGGGTGCTGTCGGGGTCCTCGACGATCTCGGGACGCACATCCTCGACCTCCTGTGCTGGTGGCTCGGCGCAGCGACCGGCATCACTTATTGCGACGATGCAATGGGCGGCATCGCCGCCAATTGCCTCATCCAGGCGAGCTTCGGGATCGCCACGGCGCGCATCCGGCTCAGCCGTGACTGGCACCGGCCCAACCGCTGGACCCTCATCGGAAGCGAGGGCTTGATCGTCTGGAACCGCGAAGACGAGAGCGTCGAAGCCGAGGTGGGATCGTCACGCTGGCGATTGAGCGGCGCCGGAAGCGGCCAGCATCAGACCTTTGAGCAAGCCTTCGCGGCGCCCATCGAAGCGATCGCGAATGACTCGCCCGACAGTGCCTTCGTGCTCGCCGGCGACATCCTCCCGAGTCTCCAGGCGGTGGAGGCCTGCAAGGCGGTTCGAACCGCGATGGCGATGCCATGGCTGAAGTAAGCAAGACCGCAATTCTTGGAGCCTCGGGCTTCATCGGCAACCGGCTCATCGAAATGGCTGCCGCGGAGGGCCGTTTGGACGCGATCGTCCCGGTCGTCCGAAGAGCAAGCGGGCTCGCGCTTGCCGGCCGGTTCGGCCTTCAGGGCCGGGTTGTCAGCACGCTTGATCGCACCGGCCTTGCCTCGGCGCTCGGAGGCTGTTCCGATCTCGTGTGCGCGGCCGCCGGCGACCCGCGCACAATCGTTGAAAGCATCACCCCAATCTATGAGGCCGCTCGACAGGCGGGGCTTCGCCGAATCATTTATCTGAGCAGCGCGATGGTTCACGGCCAAGCCCCCGCGCCTGCAACGAGCGAGGCTTCGCCGCTCTCGCTCAAGCAGCCTCTCGCCTACAACAAAGCCAAGATCACGGCCGAACGGCTGCTCCAAGACTTGCTTGCCGATGGCGGCCCTGAAATTGTGATCCTGAGGCCAGGCATCGTTTACGGGCCGCGGTCGCGATGGACCGGCGGTCTCGCCAACGACCTCCTTTCAAAAACGGCCTTTCTTGCCGACGCGGGAACCGGGATTTGCAATGCCGTTTACGTGGACAATCTCGTTCATGCGGTCAATCTCGCCCGCCTCGCCAAAGGGGTAAGCGGGGAAGCCTTCCTGCTCAACGACCGCGAGACCATCCAATGGCGCGATCTTGTGGCGCCGCTCGCCGAAGCCTTGGGAATCGAGCTCGAGGCCCTGCCACGCCCGGCTGCCCAGGACCTGCTGCGATCTATGGGCGGCCTGTACCAGCGCGTCCTGCTGCCGGCGGCGCGCGGCGCGGTGGGGCTGCTCCCGAAACGCCTGGCCGAAGCGCAGCGGGCAGCCCGGCGCGCCCTTCGGGGATTGAATATCGATGATGATCGAGGACCATCCCAATCGGCCGAGGCCGTCCGCGAAATGGCGCTGCTGCAAAGTTGTCGCACGCGCTTGAGCTCGGCCAAAGCCGAGCGGATGCTGGGCTATGATCCGCCGATCCGCTTTGCCGAGGCGTGCCGCCGCTGCGTCGAATGGCTGCGCTTCGCCGATTATCCGGTGCGTTGATGGCCGCCGCTCCCGAAACCGCGCCGGTGGCCGTGGTCATCCCGACATACAATCACGCCGCCTTCCTCCCCGCGGCGATAAGGAGCGTGCTCGCGCAGAAACCGTGCCCGCTTGAGATCATCATCGTCGATGACGGGTCCGACGATCACCCGGAAGAGGCGATCAAGACGTTTCCCGGCGTGCGCCTGGTTCGCCAGAGGAATGCCGGCCTTTCAGCCGCGCGCAACCGCGGCGTCAGGGAGACAAGCGCACCTTTTCTGCTGTTCCTCGACGCCGACGACCGGCTGCTCCCCGGCGCGATCGCGTCCGGCCTTGCCTCCCTGGCTTCGAACCCGCTCGCGGCCTTGACCTACGGCGCCTACGACATTGTCGATGCACCAACGAGGAAGGTGACGAAAGTTGCGTTCCGGCCGGTTCCCACGGACGCGTTTGCCGCTTTCCTAGCGGGCAACCCCGTCGGAATGCACGGATGCGTTCTCTACCGGCGGCGGGCATTGGAAGGGGCCGGCGGGTTTCGCGAAGGCTTAAGCGCCTGCGAAGACTATGAGCTCTATCTGCGCCTGTCGCGCGATTATCCCGTGCTTTGCCATGACGACCGCTGCGCCCAATATTGGCATCATGGCGGCAATATGTCGCGCGATGCCGCTTTCATGCTTCGCTCGGCCCTCCGCGTTCTTCGCGATTATCGCGAAGAGGCGGATCGGCGTGGCCATTTCAACGCCTATCGCGCCGGCGTGGCCGGCTGGAAACTCTTCTATACCGGTGTCTGGGCCGGCCTTGTCCGGGAGCATCGGCCCGGCGCTGCAGCCATGGGGCTGAAGCTGTTGAGGCTCGCGCCCGCGACGCTCATCGCAAAGGCCTGCTCGGCGGCATTGAGGGTGATCCGGTGAGAAGGGAGGCCGTCCAGGTCAGCGCGATCATCATCGTCCTTAATGGCGAAGCCTATCTCGAGCAGGCGGTGCGAAGCGTGCAGGGCCAGACGTTGAAGGATTGGGAGCTTCTCATCGTTGACGATGGTTCGGCCGATGGGACGATCGCCATCGGCAATCGCTTCGCTGAAAGCGACGCGCGGATTCGCTTGCTCCGCCATCCCGATCGCGGGACCCGTGGAATGAGCGACACGCGCAACCTCGGTCTTTCCGCGGCTGCCGGCGATTATGTCGCATTCCTCGACGCCGACGATGTCTGGCTGCCGGAAAAGCTTGCCGAGCAGGCCGCCTTGCTCAAAGCCCATCCGGCCGCCGCAATGGTCTACGGCCGGACCTTGATCTGGAACGAGTGGGCCGGCGGGAACGACTTTTTTTATGAGCTGGGGGTTGCCCCAGACCGGCTCCACGAGCCGCCCAAGCTCTTCTTTCAATTGCTCGAGAACCGGTATCAGACGCCGACCACCTGCAACGCCATGATCCGCCGCCAGGCGGCGCTCGACGCGGGAAGCTTCGATGGACGTTTTCGCGGCATGTTCGAAGACCAGGTCTTTTTCGCCAAGATCCTTGCACTGCATCCGGTCTACGTCAGTGGCCAAACCTGGGCGAAGTACCGGCAACATGCCGATTCAAGCTCGGCGGGAGCCCGGGCCGCGGATGTGTTCGAGACTCACGTGCGCTATCTCATGGCCATTCGCGGCTTCCTTATCGCCCGCGGCAAGCGCTTTTCAAAGGAGCGGCTGGCCGTCGAGCGAACGATCGCGCGGCTGGTCGCGGGAAGAGCGAAGCGCGCAATAAGGTCGCGGCTGCGCGAGGCGCTGCGGTGAAGACGCTCGTTTCCATCATCCTACCTTATCGCAACGCCGCTCCCTTCCTCGCGCAGGCGATCGCGAGCGTCGAGCGGCAAAGGATTCCGTTCTGGAAGCTGCTTCTCATTGACGATCATTCGACCGACGAGGGGCGCGGCATTGCGGAACAGGCGGCCGCGAACGACAAGCGGATCCTGAACCTGCGCTCGCCGGCCGGTGAAGCGGGAGCCGCGGCTGCCCGCAATCTCGGCCTTCGCCACGCCACCGGCGACTATGTGGCCTTTCTTGACGCGGACGACCTGCTCTTCCCCGACAAGCTCGAGACCGAGATTTCGCTGATGGAGCGGTTTCCCGAGATCGGCATGACATGGGGCGCAACTCGATGGTGGTATCCAGGGCAGGAATATCGCAACTGGTCCGATTGCCCGCGCCGCCTCGCAGGAAGGGTCCATAAGCCGCCATCGCTCTTGAATTCCGCATTATTGCTGCAGGATACCCACGTTCCGAGCCTGTGCGGGATCATGGTCCGCCGCGCCGCAATTCCAGAGGAACCTGCGTTCGAGCCCGGCCTCGAGCTTTATGAAGACCAGAGTTTCATCGCCAAGGTGCTCGCCCATTGGCCAGTTTATGTCGGCCGGCATCGGACGGCCCTTTATCGCCAGCATGCGGGCTCGGCGTCGGCGCAGGCAGAAACCGAGGGCGCCTACGGCCGGATCGGGCCCCACCCGGCGCGTTCGAGGTTTCTCGCTTGGGTGCGTGCCTATATCGATCGAACGCCGGACCTCCAAAGACAGAGCGGGGGTGCCCTTCGCATCGCCGGGGCCATCCAAAGCGGCGATCCTTCAACTTTGAGTGTGGCGGAACAAAGAGCGCTTGTCCGCCGCCAGCTTGTGAAGAGCGCAACACGCCCCTTCGCCTGGGCCGGCGGGTCGCTGAAGCGTCGCCTCCTGCAAGTCATTCATTGGCGCAACGGAGCTTCAGATCCGCTCGGTCGACCACTTTAGGCTGGGGCGAAGGACCCCGGGCCATGGCCCAAACCATCCGAAGCGCGCCTCGCCAGAATCAAGAATGTCGATATTGAGCGCGGCGGGGAGATCGAGGATCGAAGCCCCGCCGCAGGTGAAGCTGAACGAGACCGAATAGGCACCGTCATTGAGGAGACGCCCGGGGATGAGGCAACGCGTTCGATAGGTGCCTGCCGGCATTGGCCGCGGCAGCTCCCATGGCGCCTGGTCGAACAGCAACAGGCCATTTTGATCGAAGAACTGGATATTGGCCTGGTCGATCGCGCCGTCGGCCAGGACTTCGAATTCCCACTCGACCGCAAAATCGCTCGACGTGTCGATGGGGCGTGATGGATCATTGATCGGCTGTGCGCGCGCGGCCAGCGGGTGCACCAAAGCGGGTGCCGCAGCGGACTGCTCGAAGGTCGCCGTCGCGCCGCCCTCCTCAGCCGGAGCCCTCAGGCTCGCGAGATAATTGGCGATCACGGAAGGCGCCGGACCGTCCTCGGCAAGACGCCCCCGGCTTATCCAAAGCGCGCGCTGGCAGAGGGCCTGGACGGCGGCCAGATTGTGGCTGACGAAAACCACCGTCCTTCCTTCTTCGGCAACGCTCTCCATCCGCCCCAGACATTTCTGCTGGAACGCTGCGTCGCCGACGGCGAGGACTTCGTCGACGAGCAAGATGTCGGTTTCGAGGTGCGCGGCCACCGCGAAGGCGAGGCGGACATACATTCCGCTTGAATAATATTTGACGGGTTCTTCGAGGTGGCTTTCGATGCCCGAGAAATCGACGATCTGGTCGAACTTTCGTGCGATCTCGGGACGCCGCATGCCGAGCAAGGCGCCGCTCAGGAATATATTGTCGCGTCCTGAAAGCTGGGGATGGAACCCGGCTCCGACCTCGAGCAGGGATCCCACGGCGCCCCGGTATCTTACGGTTCCCGAGGTCGGCTCGGTGATCCGCGAGAGAATCTTGAGCAGCGTGCTCTTGCCCGCGCCATTCGCGCCGATGATCGCGACTGCTTCGCCTTCGCCGACGTCGAACGACACATCCTTCAGCGCCCAGAAGTCACGGAGCTTGGACTTGCCGCTCCGGATTCGCCGTCCAGCATCGCCGAGCGCATCGATCAGCGACAAATGGCGGGCGCCCGCGCCGATCGAATATCGCTTCGCAAGGTCGCGGACTTCGATCGCGGAGAGCATCAAATGACGTCCGCGAAGCTGCGCTCCATCCGCCGGAAGATCATGAGTCCGCCAACGAGCAGGATCAAAAGCGAGGTGAGGGACAGCGGCAGGTAGGCCCAGGCATCAGCGTCCGTGCCGAGCATCGCCCAGCGAAACAGCCCGACGATGCAAGCGGCAGGGTTGAGCGCCATCAGCGGCTGCCACTTATGAGGAACCAAGCTTAAGGGATAAGCGATCGGCGTTGCGAACAGCCAGAGCTGGAGCGCGAAGGGCAGGACGTAGGCGGTGTCGCGGTAGCGGACGCCAAGCGCGGCAAGTGCCGTTCCGACGCCAACGGACAGGAGCAAGGCCAGAGGGATTGCGGCGAGCGCGACGAGCGCGACTGGTCGCGGAGGATAGCCCGCGATCGTCAATACGGCGACCAGCATCACGAAGGTGATGAGGAGGTCGAAGAGGCCGGAAAGGATCGCCGCCAGGGGAATGGCGAGGCGCGGCAGGTAAACCTTGTCGACCAGCTGGGAATTGCCGACGAGCGAAGCCGCTGCCGCCGAAACGCTTTGGCTGATGAAGGTCCACAGGACGAGGCCGGTCAGCGCAAATATCCAGTAAGGCACCCCGTCCGATTGAAGGCCGATCAGGCGCCCGAACACGAAGGTCAGGATTGCCATGGTCGCAACCGGCTGCAGCACCGCCCAGCCCCATCCGAGCAAGGTCTGGCGATAGCGGACCTTGATGTTTCGTTTCACCAGGAAGAGCAAAAGCTCGCGATGGTCGATGAGCTCCCTGGCGTCGGGAAAACCCCAGCCGCTTGAGGCACGGATGAGCGTGACGGGCCGGTCGACGGCCGGGCTCGCCGCGTTCGAGGATTGGGTTTGATCGTTCATGCCAAGAATGCCAGAAGCTCAGCTTTCGACTGTTTGCGCGGGGCTTGCTCGAGTTGATTGAATCTCTCCGGCGTAAAGTAAAGCAGCTCATCCGCCGCAGGATCGATTTCGGCGACCTTGGCTCGACGCGCCCGGTGAGCCGGAGTTTCGGCTTCGACCGCGGAACTCCGGTCGATCGTTATTTTATCGAGAGCTTCCTCGACCGGCACCGCGAGCTGGTGCGCGGCGCCGCGCTCGAAGTCGGCGACGATACGTACCTCCGGCGGTTCGGCGGGAATGGCGTCACAGCCGTCGACATCCTCCACATTGACGCTTCGAGCGATGCGGCGACCATTATCGGCGATATGTCCGATCCCGCGACCCTTCCCGAAGCAAAGTTCGACTGTCTGATCGTCACCCAGACGCTGCATCTGGTGTACGACATGCCCGCAGCCGTCCGGAACCTCTATCATGCGTTGAAGCCGGGCGGGACGTTGTTGATGACCGTGCCCGGAATCACGCCGATCGCCAGGGATCGGTGGAAGGAGACATGGTACTGGTCGGTCACGCCCGCGGGCGCCGGCCGCTTGTTTGCGGACGCGTTCGGACCCGGGGACTTCCGCGTCGAATTTTACGGCAATGTGTTCGCGGCGGTTGCTTTCCTTGAAGGCGTTGCGACCGAAGAAGTGGCAAGGGCCAAGCTCAATCTGAAAGACGAATCCTACCCGGTGATCGTGGCGGTACGGGCGACCCGCGCATCCGCCGATTGAGCGACGCCCACGGGTTTCAGCGGCCGGCGACCGCGCGATAAACTCGCCGGGTCTCGGCGGCAATTTTCTTCCAGTCGAAGCGGCTGCGGAAATGTTCGGGATCGACCGCGTAGGTGTCCGACGAACGCGCAAGCGCCGCTTGAAGCCCGGCGGCGTCGCCGGACCTGAAATAATGGTGCCTCGAAAGGCCCAGATCGAGATTGGGTTGGATATCGCTCAGCAGCATGGCGCACCCGCTGACGCCGGCTTCGAGGGCCGCGATCGGCAGGCCCTCATGCGACGAGGGCAGGACGAACAGATCCGCATGTTCGTAGAGATGTGCGATCGTCGAGCGCGGCTGGACGCCCGCGAAGATGATCCGGTCACTCGCTTGGGCAAGAAGCCCGCTCGCATACGCCGACCCGTGATCGGCGCCGCCGACCATAAGCAATTTCCTCGGGTCATCGCTTCGCGAAAAAGCGTCGACCAGCAGGTGCAGGCCTTTTTCCGGAACCAACCGGGCAACGCAGAGGACATATCGCTTCGGCCTGACACCGAGCTTGTTAAGTATGACTTCGGGATCGCCTTGCGCCGATAAGGACGGTGCTCCGTTTGGGATATGCCGCACCTTGGTCGCTTGGCGGGGGAAGCGCGCCTTGAGGCGCACGGCCAGTGACGGCGACACGGCGATGACCTCGTTCGCAAAAATGAGTGCGACGCGCTCGCCGAGGCGCAGCATCAGCTTTGCCGCGCGGCCCCATTTGTCACGATGGTAATCTTCCCCATGATGCGTGAACACGACACGCATTCCAGCCAAGCGCGCCAATGGCGCTGCAAGGCCCGGCCCGATTGCATGAATGTGAACGAGGTCGGCGCCCGTGCGCCGCGCATGCAGAATCCCGACGAGGGTCGACGCCAGGGCCTCCGTGCTTCGTCCCTTGGGCGAGGCCAAAGCGGTGACCCGGACCCGCCCGACCTTGCCGGTTTCCGAGGACATGTAGGGGCGGCGCGCAAGCACCTCGAGCTCGACGTCCGGGTCGAGCGCGGCGATCCTCGGCAGCAGCTCTTCGCAATGCGATTCGACGCCGCCCATGATTCCCGGGATGCCTCGTAGGCCGGTGACGCAAATTTTGATGGGCGAGCGCTTCTGGGGCATCTTTCAGGTTTCAGGCTTATCAACTGCCAGCGCGTGAAGGCAGACAAAAAGCGCCGTCAGTTTGGCGACCGCGCTGTCAGGCGCGGCACCGGACCAGGAACTCCGCATAATGCGGGTTCCGGCCGACTCCCTCGGCCTTATATTTCGAGCGGACCAGCTCGGAAATCTCGAAGGGAAGGCCGGCAATTGTTTGGCCCAGGAATTTCGGGTCGAAGGACGCCATGGCGCGAATGACGCGGCTGATTTCGCGAGCGCCTCCGCGGCGCAGTGCCCGATGGAGCATGAACCGGCTCAACCGATTGCGCCCGAGGTGGAACTTGGACTTAAGCTCGGGATGCCGGGGCAGGAGATCGGCGGTGGCAAGGTCGCGCGAGCGCAGCATCGCTGCGACGTTGGCGGACATGTTGTGCGGTAGGCTGCGGTAGCCGGTCAAATGGGAGGGAACGACCGCATATTGGTACTTTTCAGCAAGCTCGCAGTAGAGTTTCCAGTCTTCGCAGCCCTCGCCGCCGCGGCCCCGCAGGCTCGGGTCGTAGCCCGACGTATTGCGGAATGCGTCCATGCGGATGAGCGGCGCGCTTCCATTCCCGACGAAGTTGAACTCCGCGAGGACCGGGAGGACCCAGCCTGCGTAATCGGGAGAATGCTTGGTGTGAATGATCCGCGATTCATCGTCGATGAGCGCGAACCAGGTGTACACGACCCCGACTTCAGGGGCGCCATGTTCGAAGGCCTCCAATTGCCGCTCGATCTTCGTCTTGTGCCAGAGGTCGTCTGAATCGATGGGGGCGAGAAACTCCCCCTTGGACAGTCTGGCTCCGGTATTGCGCG
Organism: Sphingomonas sp. URHD0057; assembly: GCF_000620665.1. Classification (GTDB taxonomy): domain Bacteria; phylum Pseudomonadota; class Alphaproteobacteria; order Sphingomonadales; family Sphingomonadaceae; genus Sphingomicrobium. The sequence goes on from NZ_JIAU01000012.1 coordinate 26,863, forward strand.
CCGCGGCGACCCCGGCATTGTCCTGCCTGACGTAGCGAATACGGGGGTCGGCGTTAGCGTGGGACTGGACGATCTCCGGCGTCCTGTCGGTCGATCCATCGTCTACGACGATGACCTCGAGCTGCGCGTGGGTCTGCGCGCGAGCGCTCCACAGCGTTTCAGACAGGGTCGCTTCCCCATTGTACGCAGGGACGACGACAGAGACGAGCTTCTCAGAACACGAGATCGGCATGAAGCATTCAGTATACAAAAATTTAACGATGGAAACTCCTCCAAGCCAAGCCGTCTTTATTTGAGACGCCCGACCTTGAGGACGCGCTCGGGCCCGCAGGCCGTATTGCGGAGCGTAGCGACTTTCGACAGCCTCCCGCATGAAAGGTGGCCTGGGGAGGGTAAACGCTGGACAGCTTCGTTGAGGGGTGCATGGTCTGCTACCCTCTCGGGCCGCGCAGGTGAGAGCGTTGTGGAGTGCCCTGGATGAACGGTAGAGAAGGCCTCAGCCCGTCACTTCCGCTGTGGTGCAGCGTTCCGGTCGCCGCGGTCCTCTGCCTCTTCATCGCCTATCGGTTGCTGAGGACGCGGACCTGGCCGGAGCGATATCTCATCATCGCCTGCTCCTTGCGGTACCTGGTGTCGGCGTTTCACGACTTTACTTATCGGCTGGCGCCGGGCGGCCTTAGCTACATTGCCCTTGTTTCGATCGGGCTGGTCGCGCTTGGCGCGCTCACGCTCGACAAGCGCCGGCTCTTTATCGGCGCCTTCCTGCCTGTCATCGTCATTTGTGTCCTGATGCTTGCGAGCGGCGTCTTGAACCACGACCCGAAGAGCGCACTTGAGCCGATCGTTCGCAACGCCTTCTTCATCGTGATCGCCGTCGCGGTTTGGCAAACCGTGGATGTCGCCGGTCCCCAAGCCTTGACGAGATTGCTAGTCGTCTTTGTCCAGCCGATCATTTTCCAGGTCCTGTCGATCGCCCTGCATGTTGCCAAAGCGGGCGAGTCCGACGGATCGGTGAGCTACATTGGTGGCTATAATCACGAGCAAGTCTTCTCGCTGATCCTTGCCAGCTGCTTTGTGGTTGCCACCTTCGCGAGCCGCATAAGCCGGTGGGCCAAGCTCGCTATCTCGGGTTTGAGTATCGTCGGCATCGGCCTCGCGAATTACCGAACGACGATCCTTGGTATGGTGCCGCTGTTGATCGTGCAGCTATTCACAGCAGTCCCACGGGCCGTTCCGCTGCAGCAACGCGGGCTCGTCCGGAGCGCTATGCTCGCGCTAGCGGTTTGCGCGGCTGCCGGTGCCATTGCCGTCGACCCGACCCGGTTCAGCGATATCGCGAAGGTCGCGACTCATGGCACTGGCCTCATCAAGCCGCCTCACGAATTCAGTGCTGACGACCGGCGCGTGCTGTCAGGGCGGATCTATATCTGGAGCAGCTATCTTTATGCTTACAACGAGGCGACACCTACTCAGAAAGTCTTCGGAACGGGCCCTGATGCGTGGGCAGAGCAGTTCCGTTTCTATGCTCACAATACGCTAATCTCCTATCTCTACGAGCTCGGCGTCCTCGGCGTTGCCGCAATCCTTCTCCTGTGGGGAACGATGCTCAGCATTGCCTGGCATGTGCCAGGAACAATGCGAGCGCAGGTCCTCGGCGCCCACGCGAGCTTCTTCCTTCTCAACATGGCAACCATGCCCCACTGGCAGATCGAGGGTAACATCCTCTACGGCCTCATCTGCGGCTATACGCTTGCGCTTGCGCGCCCGGGACGACCGGCCGGGCGAGCGCAACCTCGTCTCCGGCAAGCGCCCTACGAACCTGAAGCGTCAAGGGGCTCGCCAAGCGCCCCTTCGATGACTTCCCAATAGCGCTTCACAGAACTTTCGACGGTAAAGCCTTCAGCGCGTCTGCGCCCTGCTGAGGCAAGCTTGTTGCGAAGCTCCGAATCCTGAACTTTGATCAGCGCTTCGCTCATCGCTTGAGGGTCGTCGACCGGTACGAGGAGGCCGGCTGGCGCCTCGACTGAACCGCTCACCTCCTCGCGGCGCACGCCCGCGAGGATCTCCGCGGGTCCGTCGGCGCAATTGGTCGCGATTGCGGGAATGCCGAGGCTCATTGCTTCGACAAGGGCGTTCGGAAAGCCCTCGGCATTCGAAGAGAGAACAAACGTCCGCGCCCGCGAGAGCAGCGGATAAGGGTTCGCAACAAAGCCCGGTAGAAGGACTCGGTCGGCAAGGCCGAGCTCGCGGCCCAGCTCGAGCAAGGCATCTCTCTCGGGCCCCTCTCCAGCAATCACCAGCCGCCCCGGAAGGCCTGCGCGGGCAAAGGCGCGAAGAAGAAGCGCGAAATTCTTCTTTGGCACCAAGCGACCCATTGCGAATGTGTAGGGGTCCTCCGGAACGTCCGGAGTCTCGTCGGAGGCACGCGCCCGGATTTCATCGATGTCGACCGGATTTGCGATGACGTCGATTCGCGACCGCTCGACGCCGTAATCGCGCGCTAGGGCCTCTCCGACGCCAAGCGATACGCCAATGACGCGCGACGCTTTCGGGTAGGTGAAGCGAACGATGCGCCTGGTGACGACCCCGCGGAGGCCGGCGCCTAGTTGCGCGCCGGTATTGATCCGCTCGCTGATGATCGCGGGCGTGCCGCGCTTCGCGCTCACCCATGCGTTGGCGACATTGGCGCGGGTCAAAAAACTCACCATGCAATCGGGGTCGATCTGCCGCGCGAGAGCGCCGAGCTGGCGAAGGCTTGCGCCAAGGCGAAAGCGGCAATCGAGATCATGAACCCTCACCCAGTCCGGCACCGAATAGGCCGAGGGCTCGCGGTCGAGGAGCGCAAGACGGATGTCGAAACGGCCGCGAAAGCCCTCCGAATGACGCAATAAGGTGGTCATGACGCGCTCCGCCCCGCCGCCGCACAGCGAGTTGATTACGAACAGGATTTTGCGTCGATGTCTTGGCATGGCGAAGCCGCGATCTTCAGCCGGTGCACAGATCAGGGTCAATCACTTCTTGGACGTTGACGCCCTTTTCCGCCTGCCATAGCGTTCGGCCAGTGCTGTCGACCCTGATCACGCGGTTGCCTACCCAACGAGCGCAGCGGGTGGCCGTCAAGGCCGCGTCCCTTGCCCATTTTCACCAGGGGACGCTTCCCAATTTCATCATCATTGGCGCGCAAAAAGCAGGCACGACGTCCTTATATTCCTATCTTCGCGAACATCCTGACGTTCTTCCCTGTGCCTATAAGGAAGTGTGGTACTTCGACCTGAACTACCACAAGGGAACGAAATGGTATCGACGGCAATTCATCGACCCGGCGTCCTTGCCCGATTCCGCCACGCGCCATTATGCCGTGGGCGAGGCCACGCCTTATTATCTCTTTCATCCCTGGGCTCCGCAAAGGATTTGGCGGACGGTTTCGCAAGCGAAACTGATCGTCCTCCTGCGTGATCCAATCGCTCGGGCTTACTCACAATATCAGCATAATGTCCGCAAAGGGCGCGAGACCTTATCGTTCGCTGAAGCCATCGAGCGGGAGCGGCAAGTCTATCCCGGCGAAATGGAGCGCTTCTGTTCGGATCCGAGCTACGAGGGCGAGTTCCATCGCCATTATGCCTATTTGAACCGGAGCTGCTATGCGGACCAGCTCGAGGAATATCTTCGCTATTTCGACCGCTCGCAGCTGCTAATCTTGAAAAGTGAGACGCTGTTTGCGCATCCCGCCGCGGCTTATTCGGAAAGCTTGCGTTTCCTCGGCCTTCCGAACCGCGAGCTGCAGGATGCGCGCGCGCTGAACGTCGGCAAATACGACCAGACCGCGATTCCTGTGCATGACAAGCTTCGGGCGCATTTCGAGCCGCATAACCAGAGGCTTTACGACATGCTCGGGGTGGACTTCGGGTGGTGAATTCCTCGGCTCGGGGCGCGAGGCTGTCAGAGCGATGATCACTCCTCCTGGGGCGATGGCCCCTCTGCCGATGGTGAAAAGTCCTCAGGGCGGGGACGAGCATTGATTCTGTCTCACAGGCACCGTTTCATCTTCATCAAAGGTGTCAAAGTCGCTGGGACCAGTGCGGAGATCGCGCTGTCTCAAATCTGTGGGACTGATGACATCATCACACCGGTTACTCGCCGGGATGAGCAGCACCGCCTTGGATCGGCTGGCGAGCCGCGCAATTACACCGCTCACTTCTATCCGCCGATCATGCGGAGAGCCTTCGAACGGCGATATCTCCGCTTGCTCAAAAAGCCGCAGGACCGGTCCTTGCTCGGCCGTTTACACAAGCGCCGGTTTACCAATCACATGGCTTTGCGGGAGGTTTTAAGGCTCGTTCCGGAGGCTTGCGATTACCAGGCAATTTGCGTGGAACGCTCGCCATATGCAAAGGTCATGTCCTTCGCCAATTGGCGACGGCATAACCGGACCTACATGCGTGGCGGTGCGCTCCAGCAGGAGCCATCGGGTCTGGTGGAATCGATCGATGAGTACCTCGAAGACGGCTCGGTGAGGCGCGTGCTGAACGTCGAGCGTTACCGCAACCTCCAGGGCCAGGTCCTTGTCCGGCCGTGGACAACCGCCAACTTGGAGTCTGAGCTGGCGGACTTCTTTCGCTCGCGGGGTGTCGCGCCGGTCCCGCTGCCTCGCGCCAAACAGGGTGCAAATTCGGACAGCTTGGATCCAGCAAGAATTCTTCGCGGCGATCAGATCGCGGCCATCAACTCGATCTTCGCCGAAGAGTTTGAACTCTTTGGATGGCCTATGATCGAATAGGCGGTTAGGTTCGTCGCAGGTTCCCGTGGAATGTCGGCCCATGCGACGGACGGTGAACTCACCTTGGCCACCAATTCGCTCGAGTGTCGTACCCAATGAGGCATGCCGTAGTTAAAATCTTTGGCGAGCGTAACACGGCGACGAATGCTCTTCAGAAGGTGATTGAGCTGAATTCGGCTGCTCGATGCTTGCCATCGACGGCAATTCAACTCGATCCTGGTGCTGCGCAGCGAGCGCGCTGGTCACTCACTCGGCGGTCCCGGGAGCGCAAGATCGACGCGATTTTTGCTGGCCGCGGCGCTCTCGAGGCCTGGAAACATTGCGCCACGGATTTTCGCGACGCGAGTGCGTTCGCCAACGTTTTAGTGACTTTCACGGTGCGTCATCCGGCGTCCTGGCTGCTGTCCCTGTACAAGCACCCCTATCACGAGCTGGGGCGGACCGTGCGAGATTTGACCGGCTTCATTCATGCTCCTTGGCCGACGGTCGGGCGCGAACGCCTCGGCGGCGGCGAGTTTCGCCCTCTAGAATTGTATCAGCGGAAGTTGGACTCCTACTTCGAGCTGGAAGAGAGACTAGGTCAAGCCGGAATGGACTATCGGTTTGTAAAATTTGAGGATCTTATCTTGCGTCAGCAAAGCGCCTTCGAAGAGGTCGCTCAATGTCTTTTCGATCCGAAACCTGAGTTCGAGGAACTCAGGCAGTCGACGAAGGACCGCACCAAACAACTCGACGATTATAAACGCTATTATGGCTTCGAGAATTGGCGGAGCGAACTCACTGGGCATGAAGATGCTGTGAACGGTGAGATTGAGTGGGCTAGACTGGACCGTTTCGGCTATGCTCCGCTGTAATTCAAGCCTTGCTACGAACTGAATCGATGTCACTTCGGCGACGCTTTGCGCAAAGTTCGGCATGGCTGATCGCCGGCACGAGCACCGACAATATCATTCAGTTCATTATTTTTGCGATTCTCGCCCGCATCCTTCCCATTCGTGATTTCGGCATCGTCGCCTTTACGATGTTGTTTGTTGATATCAGCCGCATCTTCGTGACTGGAGGACTGCCGGCGTCCCTCGTTCAAGCTCGAGACTGGAACGATCACGTCTCGTCAGTGTGCTTCACCTACAATGCGGCGATGGCGGTTGCCTTCGGCCTTCTTTTTGCAGTCGTGGGCGGACCTCTCTTCGAGCATTTCTACGGGGCCGGAAGCGGCTGGATTGTCGCCAGCTTAGGGCTGGTTTTCTTCATTGATTCGATCAAAGCTGTTCATGTCGCGAAGTTGCGCCGGGAGATGCGCTATCGCTCTCTAGCCGTGCGCGGCTCCGTCGCCGGCATTGCCGGTGGCGCGATTGCAATCGGGATCGCGTTGGCGGGGGGCGGAGCGTGGGCCCTGGTGTTCCAGAGACTGATCTACCAGTTGGTCTTGGCCTGGCTCTCTCTCAACGCGACCCGCTGGTGGCCAAAGCTCGTGGTTGATCGGCAAGTCCTCCGGCAATTGATGCCGTTCGGCTTGCGAGTGACGATTAGCCGAGGTCTCGACATGATCAACCTGAGGATGCCCAACATCCTCATCGGCTTTGTCGCTGGGCCGGTTGGCGTTGCCTTGTACCGTGTCGGAACGAGAGCCCTGGATACACTGAGGCGCATTTTTCTCTTCCCGTTCCAAGATGCCGCTTTTTCCGCTTTGTCCCGGATCCAGGCGCGGCCGGCGATTGCCGCTGCCTATCTCAGGCTGAACCGAGCCGTCGCCACGGTCGCGTTTCCGGTTTTCTTCGGCCTGACTGCCGTTGCGACCGACGTCACCACCTTGTTCTTCGGCGAGAAATATGCCGCGAGCGGCGACATTTTCGCGGTTCTCGCGCTCGCCGGGGTTCCAAACACCCTCGCCCTGTTTGCCGGCTCCGCATTCCTGGCGGCCGGGCAGCCGCGCATGGGCAATATCACCAACGCGACCTTGCTCCTGTTCAATTTGGTCCTGATCGTGCCGCTCACGTACCGGTTCGGAAGCGTCGGGGCGGCGATCGGCAACCTTGTCGCAATGTTGCTCGTCATGCCGCTCACCCTCCACCTCTTGAAGCGCCATCTCGATCTTCACGTCGCGGATCTTCTGCGGGCAATCGCGGCACCGACGATCTTGTCGGCCCTGATGGCTGCAGCGCTGTGGGGGATAAAGCTTTACTTACAATGGCCCATGCCGAGGCTCATCGAAGTGGCATTCCTCGTCGCCGCCGGCGCCGTCCTTTATGTCGGGATGTTCGCGCTGTGGGGGCGGGCGCACCTGCGCGAGCTGCTGATCGATCTCGAGCCCCTGTTCCCCGAGTCCGTCGGACGACGCCTCGCCGCCCTGAGCGGACGCCTGTCATGAGCCGTCCGAATTTCTTCATCCTGGGCGCGCCCAAATGCGGGACGACATCGCTCGCCGCATGGCTGTCGCAGCATCCGGACGTCTTCATTCCGCCGGAGAAGGAGCTCAATTTCTTCGACGACGACCATTCTTACAACGAGCGGATGTCGCTCGCCCAATATGAGCGACTGTTCGCCGCCGCCGATGCGAAAGCGATCGGCGAAGCCTCGGTTTGGTACCTCTATTCCCGCACAGCGGTCGCCAACATCCTCAAGTACCAGCCGGACGCGCGTTTCATTGTCTGCGTTCGGGATCCGGTGGACATGGCCTTCTCCCTGCACCAGCAGCAGCAGTTCAGCAGGTGGGAGGATCTCGCGGACTTTCGCGAAGCCTGGGAGGCGCAGGAAGCGCGCAAGCACGGGGCGCCAGTCGCCGCGCCGGAGCGGTCCCATCTCTATTATGGAGATGTGTGCAAGCTCGGCGAGCAGGTCGAGCGCCTGCTGGCGCAAACGGACAAGGTCCACTTCGTTCGTCTCGAAGTCCTGCGAGCCGATCCGCGCCGGGTTTACCAAGGGGTGTTGGAGTTCCTTGAAGTACCACCGCACGACGCCGATTACGGAGCGCATAACGTCGCCAAGGTGCGCCGTTCCCTCTTCGTCCAGAAGCTTCTCCAATCGTTGTTCAGAACGAAGCACCGGCTCGGTATCCGAGCAAGCTTCGGTGCTCTGACCAAATTATATCAGTGGAATACTCGGCGCTCGGAGTGGAAGCCCGACCCCGCGCTCGCAGCGGAGCTGGAACGCTATTTCGAGAGCGACAGGGAGAAGCTGGATCGATTGATCGCTGGGCAAGGCGCAGCCGCGCAGCGCAAATGGCGGGCGATTTCTTCTTAGGCCTTCTTAGAGAAACCGGCGATCAGGCCAGCGAGATACAGCATCCTGACCGCGATAAATCGGAATGGGCTCACCCTAAAATCGGTCGCTGTGAGGGTCGCGGCGTCGATGGGATGCAGGCGCCGCCTTCTTGCGTACAGCCATGCTTCCCGGCTCGCGAGCTTCAAGAGCATCGTTCGCGCTCTCGTGCTCGTTTCCGCACCTTGGCTGAGCGCAATCGCGGTTGCGAGAATCGGCGGGCTTTCGAACGGCGGCGGCTTTCGGTTGAGCTGGCCCGGGATATTGTCGCGGTAACGAACCAGTGGCGCGGGTATGAAAATCGCGCTCGCTTTCCCCATCACCCGTAACCAAGTGTCCTTGTCCTCGCCGCGATTGCAGCCTTCGGGAAACAGACCAGCCGCTTCCAGCACGGACTTGCGGATCACTGATGCACTCGAATGTATGGGCGACAGGCCCCGTTGGCCGGTCGCGAGCCAAAGGTCGAGATAGGCTTCGAAGTCGAGCTTTTGCGCACGGTCGCCGAACAGCGCTGGCGGGTGCTGGACGGCAGCGTCCTGCCCGATTGCCCGGCCTGAGAAGACGCAGCCCACGTCCGGATTGTCGAGAATGGCGCTCATGACCTTCGCCAGATAGTCGGCGCGCCATTGATCATCGGCATCGAGGAGCGCGATCCAATTCGAGCGCGACGCGCGGATGCCCTGGTTCCGGGCGACCGACGGCCCGCTTTGCGGCGATGCAGTCGTCAGTAATCGGATGTGGGGTCCGCCGACCCTGGTCGCGATCTCCCGGCTGCCATCGGTCGAGCCGTCGTCGACGACGAGGATCTCGCCCGGCTGGATCGTCTGCGACAAGATGCTCTTCAGTGTGTCTTCGATCCACGCGGCCTTGTTGAACAAGGGAATGACCACGCCGACGGTCTGCAGCAGGCTTGGAGCGTCTCCGCCGGATGCGGCATTAGGCCTGCGCCCGGTCATCCTGGTCTTTTGGGTCCGGCCGTCGCCTGGTCCAGCCCAGGAGCTTTGGCGATGCATGTTGCTCGTCGTCGTAATAATAATAGCTGTAGAGACCCCTCTCGAAGGTCCTCCTGGGCGCGAACTTCAGGAGCACCGAACCGAGGATGTCGGCGCGGACCGCGGTCAGGCGCTTCAGGCTTTCCTTGACCGCGCGCCGGTGCGCGCGATCACAGCCGACGACAAGGATCGTTTGCTCGGTAACCGCCGCCATCTCCAAAGTGTCGGCAAGCCCGAGGATCGGGGGCGTATCGATGATCACCTGGTCGTAGCGCCCCCTGGCCTGCTGGAGGAGGTCCCGGAACCGCGTTCCCGACAAGAGCTGTGCCGGGCTCGCCTTCGGCCGTCCAGCGGACAGCAAGTCCAGATTCTCGATGTCGGTGTGCTGGACGAGCTGGTCGTCGAAATGGCTCGAACCTTCGAGCACATCTGCCAATCCAGGGTCGAGCGATGCGTTGAGGAAGCCATGAAGGGAGGGGTTCCGCATGTCGCCGTCAATGAGCAGAACCCGTCGGCCAGACGCTGCCGAGCTCCGCGCGATCGCGAGCGCAGTGGTGGATTTCCCTTCCCCCTTTTGGCTGCTGGAGATGAGCAGTGAGGAGGGTGGACCAGCGGCCTGCGCGAGATCGATCGCCGCGCGGACTGCCTGGTAGGGCTCGGTGATGATCGAACGATCGTCGGCGAGGGCTTCGACCGGTGAAAGGCGGCGGCCAAGCTTTGGAACCGCCCCCAGGATCGGAACGCCGAACCGGCGCTCGACCTCATCGGGATTACGAATCCTGTCGTTGAACATCTCCCGTCCGAGCACGATGAGCAATGCAAGGACCGCGCCGACGATGCCGGCAAGAGCAAGGTTGACCATCAGATTGGGAGACACCGGCGACGAGGAGGGCTCGGCGAGGTCGACGATCGAGATGTTGTTGAGCGTGACGCCCGCTTCGGCGCTCACTTCCTTGTAGCGTTGCAGGAGCCCGTCATAAAGCTGGCGGTTGGTATCGACCTCGCGCTTCAGGATATTGTAGCGGATCCCGCGTGTCTGTTCCGAGAGCGTCGCGCCCTTGAGCTGCGAGACAGCGCCCGAAAGAGCGCCCTCCTGGCGCGCCGCCGTCACATATTGGGTGCGGATTGAATCTTTGACGGTGGCGGCGATATTCGCAATCTGCGAGTCCAGTTCGGCAAGCTGCGCGGCCTGCGCCTTGACCGCGGGATGGTCGGGCTGGCGGTGCTCCAGCTGCTGTTGATAGTCGGCCTGGACTTCCGCCCGCTTCTGCTCGAGTTGCTGGATCGCCGGGCTGGTCAGAACTTCCGGCAGGCTCATGACCGGCGTCGCCTGCGCGGCCTGCCAGCGTTCCTGAGCCTGCAGGCGCGCCGAACGCGCCGCCGCATAGGATTGATTGAGCTGAATCAGGTTCGAGGTGGTAAGCGATGGGGAACCGGCTCCGCCGCGATCGTTGCCGTCGGGGAATCCGGCGCCTTGGCTAGTGTCGACAATGCCTACGGCCCGCGCATAGGCAAGCATTGCCTGCTCGGAGTTCTCCAGCCGAGACTTGGTAATCCCGAGCTGTTGCTGAAGGAAGTTTTTCGAATAAGTCGAGGTGTCGAAGTGGCGTTGCAAATTGGCCGCGATGAAATTTTCGGCATAGCTGTTCGCGATCACCGCCGCGGTCTTTGGATCCGGACTCTGAAACGAAATCGGAAGTACACGCGAGTTCTTCGGAAGCTCGACGTCAAGATGCCCCAGAAGCTCGCCGATCGCCGTCTCGCGCCTCGCCGCGGGCTCCGCTTCGACGTGCATGGCTTTTAGAAAACGAGCGTTCGCCGCGAGGTTGAGGCTGTCGATGACCCTCGCCGCCAGCGCGCGACTATGCAGGATGTCGACTTGGGTCTGGAGGAAGCGGTCGGTGTCCTGGAGTGCACCGGCCGGCGCCGAATCCTCCGTTCCCAACACCTTGTCTTGCTGCTGATCGATCGCGACGCTGGCGGTCGCCATGTACATTGGGGTCATCAGCCTCGTGACGATGAACCCCGCGGCAAGGAAGGCGGCTACGACGACAAGTATGAGGTACCGGTTTCGCCACAGCGCGAGCCAGATGTCGCGCAGGTCGATAAGATCGCCCCTGTGCTCGTCCTCGAACTGGCGCATGAAGTTTGGGGCATAGCCCGTGACCGGGACGAGTTCGTTCCTGCCGTCGGGTCCGTTCACAATGATGCCGTTCATGGGATGACCGGCCGGAAGACGTTGAACAGGGACGCAGAGCTGACGACGTCTCGCCACAACCGCCTTGCTCCCGAGAAGCCGACCACCACCATGTCGTTGCCGACGATCTGGGGATCGTCGGCTTTGCCTTCACGAATAGCGCGGACATCGAACACCGCGCCCATCCTTTGGCCGTTGATGTTGCGGAAGACGACGACTTGGTCGAGCGCGGCCGTTCGAAGCTCGCCCTTGGCCATCGACAGCGCTTCGAGAAGGCTGGTTGGGCCCTGGAGCTCGAATACGCCCGGCTGGGCGACTTCGCCCTGCACGGCCACCTTTTGTGAAGCACCTTTTGCAACCGTTGTCGTGACCTTGGGATCTTTCAGGTACTTGGCGCCGAATAGGCCCTCCAATTTCCGGGAAAGCTCCGAGGCCGTGCTGCCCGCCGCATGAACATTTCCGACGAGAGGCAGCGACAGCTCTCCGGCCGCATCAACCTGGATGGCTTTGACCGAGAGGTCGGGTTCGCCAAAGACGGTGATGTCCACGACATCGAGCGGGCTGATGCGATAGGTCGCAACGGTCTGGTCGGAACTCGCGGCGGGCATCATCTGATAGGCGGCCGCCCCCCGGGGCAGGGTCTCGCTTACGCGCGAACCCGCGCAAGCCGAGAGCAAGGCCAATAGGATGACGGCGAGCCAACCTCGCATATTCTCTAGCCTTTGAAATAACGGGCGAAATTTCCGCTTTGAAGCGATTTCAAACCCTTAGTCGGGTCGGCGAGCGAAATAAACACGCCAAGCGGATTATTGTGCCGGCGTTTCGAAACGGGACACGCCGGAGTCTGCCCTTTCGCTCCCGTCAACGCGGGCATCCTCGGCGGCATTCACGCCCTGCCCGACGGGCGACGCCGGATCGGCGTTGCTATCGACGAGCTTGAGAAGTGCCTCGAACGTCGAAGCCCTAATGGATGCCGCGCGAACCATCGCCGCATCAGGATCGAGGCGCTCGAGGGCCCTCTCGCTCCGTGCCGCTTCCGCCTGGGGTTGGAAATAGGGTTCGGCGAGATACGTGCCGCCAACGCCTTGCTGCCAATAGATGAAGGCGGTGTCGAACGCTATGCAACGGTCTGCCGCTGAGGGGGCATCCGATTTGTCCGCTTTGGCGAAGCAGCCTCTGCTGAGGGCGGTAGCTTCCTCCACCGGTAATCTCGAAGCGAGCCGGGCAATGGGTGCAAGCGAAGCAGAGGTCGGAATATTCTCATGTAGCCCGGGCCGCGGCCCCGCCGCTTTGCGCCCATCAGCCTTCAGTGACGTCTGACCATTCGTGAGCAGTGCAAGAGCGAGCGCTGCAATTGCGAGCACGAGCACAGATAAAGCGACCGCGGGTGCAGGATTGCGATCTGTGCGCCGGCGCTTGCGGGTCCTGGCCGCTTGAGCCCAGTGCGTCCCTTGGCCCGAACCGACAAGCAGCTCTTCGTCATAAGCGGCGCGAAGGCGGTCGTCCTTAAGTATCTTATAAGCGGTGACGACGCGTTCGACCTCAATGGGCCGGCTATCGGTTCCGGCCGGCGCGCTGTCGGGGTGGCTATGTTTCAAGAGCCGCACATAAGCGGCGCGGATCTGCAAGGAATCGGCGGAAGGGCCAAGCCCAAGCACGTCATAATGGCTGGCGGTCCGCGGGGAACCGGCCCTTTGCCAACTCACGGCCTTGGGTCTGAACATCTTCGAACTATCCCCAACATTCACGCGCGCCTGGTAACATTTCATTAACGCCGTTCGATCAACAGGAGTATAGACCAATCAGGCGGGGGACTTGGAGCTGAAACTCGAGACTGGCTTCGTCGGCAGCGCGTCCGATATGAGGTTCGGCGATTTGATCGTCGAAGCGCCGGTCGCGGTCGATCCACCCATCGCGCCCCTTCTGCTCGCTCTGGTTTGCGCCAGTCCGCCTGCCCTCGTCGCGCTACTCCTGTGCTTCAGCTTTTGAGCCTCAAGCGCGCAAGCCGTTCAACAAACACCCTTACCTAGACGTCTTGACCGTGTATCCCTGACAGGTCGCAGCCTTAGTTCCGGGGTTATTCCATCGATTTAGCTCAGTCCTCGGCGGGTTTCCTTGTGGGTCTCCTCGTGGGCTTCACTGGCGTTGGTGGGGGCTCGCTGATGGCCCCCGTCATGATCCTCCTGCTTGGGGTTAGCCCCGCCACCGCGGTTGGGACCGATCTCTGGTTCGCGAGCATCACCAAGAGCGTTGGTGGAGCGATCCACCGCCACAAACGCGCCGTCGACCTCAAGGTCGTTGCCCTGCTCTGTCTCGGAAGCATTCCGGGCGCCTTACTGGCCTTGGGACTGATCGCCGCCTCGCCGCAGATGAAGGGGAGCCACGGCTGGATCAGCCCGCTGCTTGGAGTCGTGCTGCTGCTGACCGCTGCCGCCACGATCTTCCGGTCACGGCTTCACCATCTGGGGGAGCGTCTTCGCTTGCACGAACCAATTCCGTTCAAGGCCCTGCAAAAACCGCTGACGGTCATCGTCGGCTTTTTCATCGGCATCCTGGTCACCCTCACCTCGGTCGGTGGCGGGGCCCTTTGCGCGACCGCGCTCATTTTCCTTTACCCGCTTCGCCTGAATTTTCGGCGCCTTGTGGGAACAGATATCGTTCACGCGGTTCCGCTCACGCTCGCGGCCGGGCTTGGGCACCTGTGGCTCGGCAATGTCGAGTGGCGGTTGCTGGTTGCGCTCCTCATCGGCTCGCTGCCGGGAATCATCATCGGGTCGCTGCTCGTTCATAAGGTGCGGGAGGTTCTCATTCAGCGCGCGCTTGCGATCATCCTCGTCGTTGTGGCGTTGCGGCTGATCGCCGGCTGACGATGAGCCTTTTTCGAAGCGTTGCACTGGTCTTTCTGCTCGTCGCGGTGACGCTCGTTGCTGTGGGCTATCGGCAAGCCGTTCGCGATCCGATCGTGCGAACGGCACAGGTCCGGGTCCAGGGCCTGACGAAACCGCTCCGGATTCTCTTCATCTCCGACGTTCATGTTCAGGAACCGGACATGCCGCCGACGCGCCTGTCGCGAATATTAGGCAAGCTGGATGTGCTCAATCCCGACCTCGTCCTGCTTGGCGGCGATTACCTTGGCAACAAGCCGCTGGGACCGAGCGTGAGCGTGGATGCGGCTGTGGCACCGTTTCGGCGCCTCCACCCGCGCCTTGGAACCTTCGCGGTCCTCGGCAATCATGATGGACCAATCGAAACGACCATGAAGCGCGCCCTTGCGAGCGTTGATATAACCGTCCTCGACGACCGTGCCGTACGGGTTGGGCCGGTGGCTGTTGCGGGAATCTCCTTTCATCCGAAACGCACGATGAAACGGCTCGGGAAGCTTCCCGGCCCGCATATCGCTCTTTCTCATCATCCCGACTTCATCGAGAAGGCGCCGGCGGGAATAGACCTGTTCCTCGCCGGCCACACGCATTGCGGGCAGATCGCGATTCCGCTGATTGGGCCGCTGCTGACCGGAACCGCCCTCGACAAGCGCTACGCCTGCGGCAAGTCGGACTTCTCGGGAATCCCGCTGATCGTCTCTGCCGGGCTTGGAACGAGTCACCTTCCGATCCGGCTCGGCGTCCCCCCCGATGTGTGGCTGATCACATTGTCTCCTGTGCAGAGCCAAAAGCGAGCAATCAGGGGCCGTGTTCAGTTGCCACGGGCAAAGAATCGCTGAAGCGCGAGCGGCGGCAACTTCGTCTTAGGGACAGGCCGCGAAGCGGCCACAGGAGCACCGCCGGCGGGGCGCATCGTCACAGGACCTTGCAGCCGGTCCCCAGCTCGGCGCTCCCCAAGCCCTTTTGCATTTTCAGGAGCTCGGACCCGCGAGGCGCACGGATTGTGCAACGGTCGATCCGGATGCTCGCATTGCCTTTCTGAACCGCGACGATCTTGAGCGGTTTCGATGCGTTGACGATGAGGTTGCGGATCCTGATGCTCGGCCCGGTTTGGCCCGGCGAACCTCCCACCCAAATCCCGGCGCAAGCGCTGCTTCCGCCCCGGCGGGTGACGTCGCCGATCCTGATCGTCCCGATGTCGGCGTCGGACCAGAAGCGGAAGTTGCGGCAGTTGCCCGAAGCGCTTACCCCGTCCATCGAAACCGGCGATTTGATGTCGAAGCCCGCATCGCTGTTATTGTTGGCGCTGACGTTCCGGAATGAAATGTCACTGACCCCACGCTCAACCGCGACGCCATCACCGTTCCAGTAGACGGCCGCATCCAGGCTCATCTGGAAATCTTCAAAGCTGCTGTCCTCAATCCGGATATGATCGCCGGATTTGATGTGAAGGCCCTCGGGCAGTTCGTGCATCGTGCGTTGCGGCGGTGGCAGCATCCAACAATGGACGTTGCGGATGATAATGCGGGTCCCGTTGATCCGTATGCAATCGCGGATGACGTGGGCCTGAAGCCCGTCGATGGTGACGTCTGAAACTGGGAGCTTGCCGGGCGGCCCGACCGCGCGATAGGCGCCATCGATAGTGCCCGGTCTCAAGGTCGCGCCGCTGCTCTTGCCTGTGAGCAGGATTGCCGGCCTTCGCGCCGCATTCAGAGCGCGGGCATTCGAGGAGCTTGGGCCAAACCCCGCCGCTGCCGCTGCGGCTGCTGCGATCAATGCTACGCCGATCACGCCTTGAAGGCGCGTTGGCTTCGCTGGAAACGCGGAGGGGAAAGCTGAAAAGCGCAAATTCGAGTCCGCCCAGTATCAGTAAGCGTTCATACTCGTCAAAACCTTGAACGTGCGGGCAATGATCCTGAAGTCCCGCCAGATCGTCCATCCGGCAAGATACTCAAGATCGCTTTGCAGCCGGTTGGTAAGGTCGGCCTCGCGGACTGTCGCGCCGCGATAGCCGCGAACCTGGGCCAAGCCCGTCATTCCCGGCTTCATCGCATGACGGTGGAAATAGCGAGGCTCGATGTGCCAGAACAGGCGGGCCTCGGCCATCGAGCCGAGAGCGTGGGGACGGGGGCCGACAATGCTCATGTCACCAGCTAGCACATTGAAGAGCTGTGGAAGCTCGTCGAGGCTCGTCTTGCGGAGGAACTTGCCCAATTCGGTAAGCCGCTCGTCGTCCCGGCTGGTCGAGCGCAAACCCATTAGATCCGAATCGCCGGCACGCATGCTCCGAAACTTGAGCAGTTTGAAGATGTGGTTGTTAAGGCCCATCCGATCCTGCTTGAACATGACCGGGCCACGCGAACTGAGCTTTATTAGAGCCGCCATGACCAGCATGAGGGGCCCGAACAGGATGATCGCGGAAACGGCAATGGCAAGGTCCAGCGCGCGCTTCATCGCACGATCGCGAAGGCCGAGCGGCCTGCTGCTGACGACCAAAGTTTTGCGGTCATGATCGGTGCGGATGCCGACCGCACCCAAGGTGAGGAGCTCCGGGCTGACGATCTCGACGTCGATGGCGCATCCCTTGAGCATGTGCGCCCAGGCGACGCGGCGCTCCTGCGGGCAAGCGACCACCACCCGTTCGCAATGACGGATAATCTTCGATAATTTGTCGAGTATCGACGGATCGTCGGCCGCGGGATTGAGAGCTATTTCGTCGGCGAAGACGATGACCTCGCCGTGACGCGGCACGACGGTGATACCATCGACGAGCACGAGCGTATTTTCGAAGCTCCAATTGTGCGACCGGCCCGCCCAATTGCCGACGCACCAGCGCGATAAGGCCAGCAAGGCCGCACCAAAGACCGTGCCGATGCCAAAGATGAGGCGTGAGAAGTCGGTGCTGACCTTCAAATAAAAGAGCAAGGCGATGACCGCCGCCACGCTGAACATCAATGCTTCGAACGCCTTCGCGATGCCGCGGCCCGGGCGCTCCAGGGAAACGATCGAATAGGCTCCATTATTGAAGGCGACCCCGATGAAGGTCGGAATCATGACCCCGATCAGGCGCAGGCTTTGGACCTGGAAAACGTGTCCGGTGCGCAAGGTTCCGGCGATCAGATAGCCGAGGAGCAGGGCGGCAAGATCAAGCCCAATCAAGGTAAGGTAGAGATGAAACCGCGCGCGCTCCTTCGAACTCGCGAAGACTTCCTCTGCGGGTGCAACCGTCGAAGACTTATCCCGGTCGAGAGCAAACGGCCCCAATTCCACCTGTTTTCCTCCAGCAAGGCTGACGCAACTCTTCAGAGACGCAGCCGGCGAAAACGAAGCGGGCGTTGGACGCTGTTCAAGGCCTCAAGTCAAGCACTTGGTATTTAAAGCGAATCCCATTCTGGAACAGCATTTGAAACGCGACGTGCACCTTGAAAAAGCGGACGCGACCTTGGCGTTAACCAGGTTTCAAGAGGCTTTGGTGGGAGTTAACCATCAGGTTCCTTGCAGAAAGCCGATTCTGCGGGGAAAATCATGTCAATCATCTACGTCAGCCCGACCGGGCTTGGCTCCGCGACGGGGACGAGCGCTTCGAACGCTTTACCGATCGCCAAACTCAACCAGGCGATCCAATTGGCCGGCGCCGGCGGCACCGTCGTGCTTCTTTCAGACCAAGGCGCTTATGATCTGAGCGGCACCCTCACGATCACTCATGGCGGAACCGCGGACGCCCCGGTGACCGTGACGGGTCAAGATAGTTTTGGAAACGTGCACGATATCGTGATCAGCGGGACAAGACCGGCCGACTATTCCTCCGCGAACCCGGCCGGCAACGAGATCTTCAAGCTCGCGTCGGGCGCGGATAACCTCGTCTTCGAGCATATGGCGTTCGAGAATGTCGGAACCGCATTTCGCGCGGCGGCCGACATTTCCAATATCGTCATTCGCGACATGTCGGCGACCAACGTCCAGCGCTTCTTCGCGGACGTCGCCGGCGGAACCGCGACAACCGCGACCGTCACCGGGCTCACGGTCGAAGACGTGGAGGTTCATGGCTTCTCCAAAAGCGTGATCGAGCTTCGATATAATTCGAGCAATGTCGTCATCCGCAACGTGTTTGGCGACAGTGAGCACCAGGATGGTGACGGTTACGCCATGGGCATCCATCTCGACGGGACCGTCCATGGCGTCCTCGTCACCGGCTGCACGATGGAAAATGCGGTCTCGAGCACCACTGCTTACTGGAATGGCGACGGCTTCGCGACCGAGGGCGGCGTCTACGATGTGACGTTCGAGAATTGCATCGCTCGCGGCAACGCCGACGCCGGCTTCGACCTCAAGTCGCGCGACACCGTCCTGATCGACACCGTCTCCGATCAGAATGCACACAACTACCGGCTGTGGGGGGACAATGTCACCCTGATCAACCCGGTCGGGACGGACCCAGAGAAATATGGCGGCACCGGCGGGCAATACCAAATTCAGGTTCTCAACGGCGCGACGGTCAAGGTTGAAGGAGGGGTGTTCGCGGACTCCGGCTCCGCAAGCACGATCGTGGTTATGGATGGCGGGCAATCGATCGCCTTCGCCGGTACGACCTTTGTTCATGCCGACGGGGCGGGGATCAGCGTCGGCAGCGGCATTTCCGGCCTGTACGCGCTTTCCGTTGTCGGCGTCGCTGCGACCGGCAGCTATTCCACAAATGGCGAGAGCCTGATCGCTTACCTCGCCAGCGTTTCCAATCATGCTCCCGACGCAATCGCCATGAGCGGCGGGACTATTCAGGAAGATGCGCCGGCTGGAACCTTGGTGGGGACCGTCACAGGGCATGATCCCGACGGCGACCCGCTGGTTTATGCCTTGGTCGACGATGCCGGCGGCAGGTTCACGATCGACCCCCACAGCGGCGCGATCCTCATTGCCCAAGGCGCATCGTTCGACGTCGATCAGCCGACGTCGCTCTTCCTCATCGTATCCGGGAAGGATTCCGGGGGCCTCTCCTATAGCCAGGCCATCCCGATCGAAATCACGCCGGCCGCGGCGATCCTGGCGCCCCAAGCCCTCAACGGGACCACGGCTGACGATGTCCTCGCCGCGAGCTGCGACGCCCAATATACCGTCAACGGGCTTGCCGGGAACGACCAGATCACCACTGGGGCCCGCGCGGATACGATCTGCGGGGGTGGCGGCAACGACGTCATTTGCGCCGGCGCCGGCGACGACTGCATCGCTTACAGCGGCACAGGGTCCGGCTTCGACACGGTCGACGGCGGTACTGGAACCGACACCATCCGCGCGATGAGCAACGGCACCGTAATCGGCCTCCATGCCGTTTCCGGCATCGAAGAGATCAGCGCCAACGGCTTCACGAATGTTTCCATGCAAGGATCGGCCAACGCCGACAGCCTCGACTTTTCCCAAGTCAGCCTCGACCAAATCGGCAAGATTGCCGCCGGAGCGGGCGACGATTTCGTCTGCGGCAGCGCGGGCAATGACGTTATTTCGGGCGGCTTGGGCGCCGACCGGCTCGCGGGTGGCGCGGGAGCGGACACTTACCTTTATGGGGCGGCCGGCGAATCAACCGTGAAGGCGCACGACATGATCACCGACTTCACAGCCGGAATTGACCGGATCGACCTGAGCGCGATCGACGCGAGCTCGAAGCAAAAGGGCAATCAGGCGTTCACCTTCATCGGGACTAACGCTTTTTCGGGCCATGCCGGGGACGTCCGGGTGGATCATTCGGACCCGGGAGTCACGCACCTTTACGCCGATATCAACGGAGACAAGGTTGCCGATATCCAGATCGATCTTGTCGGCACCGTCCCGCTTTCATCGTCCGACCTCATCCTTTGAAACGAAACCTAGGATCTTAGCCGGACTGATCACAAAAGGCCGAGCAGAACTGCGATCAGGATCAGGATCGACCAGGTTAGCCCCGCCAGCCCGAACTGGATCGCCAGCTTGGTTCCTCGCCCAAGTTTTCCGAGAAGCGGGCGGGGCGCGCCCGATGCCTTCACCAAGCGAAGATGCCTGTTCGAGGACGGCGATCGGACGGGTGTTTCGAGCGAACGCGGGTCCGAAGGCGCCAGCCGCGATCTTGGGTTTGCCATGAGTTCCCAACTAATCCCTAGTGCAAAGCTAGACAATCGGTTACGCGCTGGGTTCGGGGGATTTTGAGACGAACCGTTGCGAGGGCGCGGGAGTGGCAATGCCCGGCCCGAAGCATTCGAGTGCCCTGATCGGTGAATTCGGCAGGAGGTTGCGCGTCCGCGGTTTAGCGATCCGGCTAGCAGCCGAGCAGCCCGCGGTGATCAGTAAGGCGATCGATCAGGTGCGAAGCATGTGCTCGACGACATAATCCGAGCCCTCGGTGGTGAGATGCCCATAATCGTGCTGCATCGCCGCGCCGCCAGGCGTGATTGCCGTGCACCCGCCGTCATCGGAACAGAGCGCCCGATAAGGGGAGAGATAGCGAACGCCATGCCGAGCGGCGACCGCCGCGATCATCCCGTCGGTCGCGCGGACGCCGTGGATGAGGTGCTTGCGCGGCAGGTCCGGCGCGTTGCGCCGAAACGCAAGGGCAAGGAGCTGGGGCAGCGGACCATTATATTCCGGAACGGGGCCGACCACGACAGTTTCGATGTGCCGGTTTTGCAGCCATGACAGCATTCGGTCGAGGTCCTTCGCTTGACCCTTCCTCCACCTGGCCGAGAGGATGACTTTGTCCTGCCGGCCCGAGGACAGCCGCTGCAGCAGATAGCGGGTCATCTCGCGGCAAAGCGGGTCATCGCTTGAAAGGCTGCTTAGCAGCGGAGGACAGCCGTTGACCGTCGCTTCCATGACGTTGGCGCCGGAAAAGCGAGCCAATCCGTGCCAAAAATGGTTTGCATGGCTGTCGCCGATCAAAAGGATGTCATTCCGCTTCGGATCCCGCTTCAGGCACACGTCAGGCCTGAAATCCGAGAACCTGGACCGCAGCAGGCCAAGGCAGCCTTGAGCGCGGGGAGGCGCGCGATCGAGCGCGTAGCTCGCGAGCCGCTGCTCCTCGACGCTTAGGCGGCCGGGGTAGCCGTTGCCAACAATGATGGCGCCGCCAGCGCCGGCGAGGAGCGCAGCGGCACCGGCGGCTGAAAGGAAGACTCGCCTTTTCCCGGCTTTGGTTCGCCGGAACGGCTGTTCGACGAAGCGCCAGGAGAGGGAGGCAACGATCAGGGTCGCGGCGCCGACAAGCGCTTTGTCCGTCACGCTTAGGAATTGCGTGGGCTTGGCTTGCTCGAAGAAGGCGATGATCGGCCAATGCCACAGGTACAAGGAGTAAGAGATCAACCCGATGAAGCGCACCGGAGGTAGGCGCAACAATCGCGAAGGGAACGTTTCGCCATGCTCGCCCGCCGCGATCAGCAGCGCTGCGCCGAGGCACGGCGGAACTGCAAGCAAGCCCGGGAAGGGCATGCGTTTGTTGATGATGAAGAACGACGCGACGATGATGGCGAGGCCGAAAAAAGCGCTGGCGTCGCGCACGGGCCGGCGGTCGAGAAGTGGCAGACGAGCCCGAACCAGCAATGTTCCGATGAGGAATTCCCAGATCCTCGTATGTGGCCAATAGAAAGCTAGGGTCGGGTTCCTGAATGCCTCGACGGAGGCGAGCAGGAGCGAAGCCGCAAGAAGCAACCATAAGGCGAGGGTCATCCGCTGCCGCAGGGACAGGAAAAGGACAAGGATCAGCGGCGGGAACAGGAGGTAGAATTGCTCTTCGACAGCGAGCGACCAGGTGTGCAGCAAGGGCGCGGCCTGGTCGGCGGAGAAATAGTCCTGGGAGCTCCAGAAATAGATGTTGGAGACGGAGAGGGCAGAGGCGACGAGAGCCCGGCCATATTCCCGAAAGTCGCTCGGGTAGCTGATCGCAGCAGCGGCGATGGTTGTCCCGGCAAGCATGACGAACAAGGCGGGGAAAATTCGGCGAATTCGCCTGAGGTAAAAGTCAATAATCGAGAATCTCCGGTTCTCGACATCGGCGATGATCCGGGCACTGATGAGATAGCCAGAGATCACGAAAAAAATGTCGACCCCGACAAAGCCACCCGAAAGCCTCTGGATGCCCATGTGGAAGGCCATGACCGGCAAGACTGCGAGCGCACGCAGCCCATCGATGTCAATTCGATAGGTAAAGCTGCTCGGGTGCGCGCGATCGGGAATTCCACGCGTCGTACCTGCACCTAAGGCCCGCATTCCCGCCTGGAGCAGAGTCGTCGTCATAAGCTCCTATCTTCGGTTTCGAAGCTCGGGGCTAGGCGCGCTGAGCAATTCCAATGCTTTGGCGACATTATACTTACCGTACCCCCTCGGGCAGGGTAGATGGACGTCCTTGCTCAGATCGCGGCGGGGACTTTCCGCCCAGTTATAAAGCGAAGATCGTCGCAATGCTGTTCGGCTATTTCGATGAGGGCGGCACTGACGGCACGGATTTACGGTCATGACCGGATTCATAGGCCCGCTGTCGGAGTGGTCGAATTTGGTGAGGCAATGGAATGAGCAGCTCACCAAAGATATGGCGTTGCGGCACTGAACGCGGGGTTCATGGGCAATTACTCATCTTCTTGGCTTCGCTCCAGCGCTACAGCGCTAGGCCCTGGAATTGGTCCGCACTAGCTTATCCAGCGCGTCGTCCGCCGCCTTTGGGTCGAAGTCTCCATCGGCCTTTCGCCTTCGGACTTCTTCCTCGAAGCGCTTGCTGCGCTCCTCCTCCGTGATCGGGTTCTTTGCCTTGGGCATCAGGCCCTCGCAGCAGCTGTTTGATAGATCTGGCGCTTGCCGATGATACCACGAAGCATGGCATCGGCGCGATCCGCGTCATTGCTGCCGGTCGCTTCGCGCTGCGAATAGCGAAACTCAAACTCGGCCAGATGCGGTGCAAATGCTTCTCGCAGCAATGCTGATAGACGCCACGCATTCCGCGCTTCGACCGATGTAAGTCTCATCGACCTCAACCGCGCCGCCGTCCTCACCGAACGGGGCAAGGTCGCCCTTGCGCATCGCTTCGCGGATACGGTGCGACAGGAACCACGCGGTTTTGACGGTCAGGCCTAAGGTGCGGGCAAGCTGGTTGGAGCTGATGCCCTTCTTCGATCCGGCGCTCAGATACATGGCCTGTAGCCAGACGTGCAGCGGCACTTTGGAACTCTCAAAGACGGTGCCCATTCTTACGGTGAATGGACTCCTGCATTGGTAACACTTGTGCAGGCCTTTCCGGGTCGATTTGCCACCCATCTTGCTGATGCGGTCGGCACCGCCACAGTGAGGGCAAGTCGGCCCGTTAGGCCAAACTCGCGCTTCAACATACGCGAAGGCTGCGTCCTCGTTGTGGAAGTGCGGCTGAATGTGCGCTTGCCATTTCATATCACCAACTAAGAGCCAAGATCGCGAGTGCCACAATCACCACAAAACCAACGAGATAAGCGGCTACAGAGCGATCCATGTAATGGGTCTAGTTGGGTGGTCTGGGTATGTCAAGTATAACGTCTTGCGCGTTCGATCGTGCCCCACCAGCGCCTGCCAATCAGTCGTCCCGATCAAACCTCAGCCCGGTGGCGAAGCGCCGCTGGCCGACATTCAAACACAGTCCCTCGCGGTCGATGGGCGGTCGACCGCCGGCTGAGGAAGGACGCCGCGGGCCTCTTGCTTGTCCGCGCACCGTCAGCAATCTCATTCATTTGGTCGCTTGCGGGCCTCAGATTATTCATCAAGGCCTGTGCGCGGCGGCTGCAATCATCACCGCCGACTACTTGATTGACGATCGCGGAGCAAAGGATAACAACCTCATCATGTGTTGAGTGGACGTTGTGCGCTTGTGAAGCTCGAGGTCGTCGACGGGCGGTCCGCTGGGCGTACGAGACCAGACCAGAAGCGAGCACGTTCAGATTGATGCTCAAACTTTGCATCTCATCCTTTGCTGGAGTCAAAGCATGGATAGAAGGCAGCGCCAGTCGATTGTGATCGCCGATCACAATCGTCCTCGTGTTCGCGTCAGTGCTATTCGGTTTTGCCCATTCCTTCGGTGAATAGAGACAATGGCCGGCGCACTTCAGCCCTTGAAGCAGCTGCATTGCGAGGAAAAAGGGATCGCTGCGCCGCATGACGACGACGCTGACACAGCTTAGCCGTCGCCGCACCGGGCGTTTACCGGCGGATGCGCGGCCAATTGCCGAATGCATGCCGGTGGGCTCTTCGGGGGGACGGCGAGGTCAAGCCTGAATATGGCCTTCTCCCCGAAGCTTCTTAGCCCGGCCGGCCGGAACCAAGCGCTCGCTGCTCTGAATCGGGCGGCAGTAAGCAGCCAGGCGTGGAAGTCCTATCGGAGCGCGATGAGCGAGGCCGTGCTCGAAACCATCCTCGATGCGGCAATGATTAGTGCAGCCGATGAGCGGGCGACGTTGCTCAAAGCGATCCGCCGCGTGCATCATACCCTTTATGTCGCCAGTCGCCTTCGGCGGGATGCGGTTCGGCAGCGCGCCGACGTGCCTTCGGACCTGCTCGGCCAGGCCGAGCAATTGTTCGATCCCGCCACTGCGCCGGTTCGCTCGAAATCTGACCAGAAGGCAATTTCGACTGCTCGAGTCCACTGGCATCTTCTTTTGAAGCGGTTCGGTGTCGTCACCGCGCGCACCACGAACATCGCTCGCGAGCTGCGCGCCGCCGCGGGCCGTCCGTTCGATGTTTCCGAGGTGCCGGCAATCGTCGAAAAGAGGACGCGGGCCCGCTTGAGCGAACTCTTGGCATTCGTCGAGACGACGGCTGCTTCCTACCCGACGGCCGCCAATTCGCTTGAAGAGTTGGAGCAAGCTTTGCGTGCCGCGCTTGAAGTGGCGAGACCAGGTGTTGAATGACTTCTCGGGCTGTTGCGGAGTGCTCGGGAATTTCCAATTTGCCCAGCGGAGGCGGGGACGAGCGTCACCGGAAGGGTCGTCGCGCGCGGGCTCGCGGACGAGCTGGCCGATCATCATTATCTGATCGTCGACGGCGTCGACGGTCGCTCGCATTATGTCGACATCGGGAGGGGCGAGGCCATCGAGCCCTTGGCTGATGGAGCGATCGTCCGCCTGGCCCCGCGCTCGCCCGCCGGCGGCGAGACCGACCGCCGAATTGCCGACATCGCGGCTCGGAATGGCGGCCGCTACAGTGTCGATCTTCATCGGGCCGCCGACGGCAGCGCCTCGCCCGGTTTCATGCAAAGCCACGCCCGCCGCCTCGAAGCGATCCGGCGCAGGACCGGCGGGGTCGAGCGTGCGCCAGGCGGAACCTGGTCGATCTCGCCCGACTTCCTCGAGCGGGCGCGCCATTATGAGGCATTGCGGACGCGCGATGCGCCGGTCGCGATCGAGCTGCTCTCGCCGCTTCCGCTGCAGCGGCTGGCGGATCATGACGGGGCGACATGGCTCGACCGTGAGCTCGTGTCGCCTGCGCAAGGCGCTCGCGATGCGGGTTTCGGGCGGGAGGTCGGCGCGGCGCTAATGCAGCGCCGCGCATGGCTCATCGGGCAGGGGCTCGCATCGCTGGACGGCCAGCGGCTGGTCTGCCGCCCCGACGCAATCGGAATGCTCGAACGCCGCGAGCTTCAACGGGTCGCCGCCGCAATCGCGCGCGACACTGGTCTCGACTTTCAGCCCGCGCACAGAGGTGCGCGTGTGGAAGGCATTGTCCGCCGGCGTGTCGACCTGGCGTCGGGCCGCTTCGCGATGATCGACGATGGCCGCGGGTTCGCGCTGGTACCGTGGAAGCCGGTGCTCGAGCGCGCGATCGGGCGGCAGGTCTCCGGCCGAATTGGCTCGGGCGGCGCGATCTCCTGGACAATCAGCCGGGGACGCGGGATCGAGATCTAGGGACGGCATTCGTCTGCTCGAGCGCGGAACTCAGATTGCGGAGCGCGGAGATCATGCTCGACTGGACCTCGTCGCGCGTATCGCCCCATGCCCAGGCATTGTGCTGGATTACATGACCCCCGGCGTTCAGTTCCTCTTCGCCGCCCAGGGGCGACGAACAGGTGCCGCCATAACTGATTGAAATAGGTAATCATGCATCGTCTCTGACCCGCAGCGGCCCGGGGCAAGCCTGAACTCCGCCGGTCCGGCGCGACTTGCGTCGTCATCCTGGGATTCGCCGAACGATCGCTCGGTGCGTCCGACAGGCGCTGTCGCCGACTCGCCCTTCCGGCCGATGAGCTTGTCCATCGCCGGCACGGGGCCGGCGGCGGGGGAGCCCGGACATGACGCCGACGAAGCTGCTGATCGGACAGATCCTGATCACGTTCGCGATCGTGGTGCTTGGGCTGTGGGCGGCGACGCAATGGGCGGCCTCGATGCTCGCTTATCAGCCCGAGCTTGGGCGGCCCTGGTTCGAGCTTCGCGGTCTGCCTTTCTACCGTCCGTGGGCGCTCTTCCCCTGGTGGTCAATTATCGATTGCGCGGCCGCTACTATGTCGTCGATCGGCTGTTCGCCGCCGCCGAGTTGCGGCTCGGCGAGGGGCGCCAGCAGGTGGTGCGGATCGTCCGCCAGAATGGAGGCCGCGGGCGAGGCGGGAGGGGCTCATGAACGAGCCTCTTCAAGCGCCTCCACCGCCGCAGTCCAAGGAAGATCCCGAAACGCTCGTGCTGCGCGGCAGTCCACGCCCGGCGGTCCGCTTCCGTCGCGGGCTGATCGTCGGGACGACGGGCGCCCTTGCGGCAGCGCTCGTCACGCTGTCGTGGCTGGCGCTGCAGCCACCGAACTTTCGCAAGGTCGCGACTATGGCCGAAACCGACGAGCCTGGGCGCAAGGGCGGGGCGGACGCGCTTGCCGACGTGCCGGGCAGCTATGGCGATGTCCCGCGGCTGGGCCCGCCGCTTCCTGGGGATCTCGGCCGCCCGATTCTCGAGCAGCAGCGCGGCGTCCCGGACCCTCTTGTCCCGGCACCGGCCGATACCGCAGGTGCGGCCGCGAGGGAGGCGGCGCTATCTTCGCCGCTGATCGTGCAGCTCGGTACCGGTGCGGCACCGGCGCTGGTGCCTGAACCTGCGCCGGGCGCGGCACCGAGAGAAGAAGCGACTTCGGCGTCCGCCGCAATCCCGGCATCAGCGCAGGCAAAGATCGAGTTCGCGCGGCCAGCCGGCGAGGGGGACGTCAACCCGCACCAAATCAGCGCGGCGCGGTCACCCTGGACCCTGAGCGCCGGAACGGTGATTCCGGCAAGCCTGATCACCGGGCTCAACTCGGACCTGCCGGGAACCGTGCTTGCGCAGGTCACCGAGAACGTGCGGGACAGCGCGACCGGGCGCGCGATCCTTATTCCTCAGGGCGCGCGGGTGATTGGCAGCTACGACTGCGCCGTCGGTCATGGGCAGCGCCGCGCCTTGCTGGTGTGGACGCGGATCGTGCTGCCCGATGGTTCATCCATTCGGCTCGACAACATGCAGGCGACGGAGGGCTCGGGTTATGCCGGTCTCCATGATCAGGTCGATACGCACACATGGCCGCTGCTCAAGGGCATCGCTTTGTCGACCATGCTCGGGGTCGGCACGCAGCTGAGCCTCGGCGGCGGCGGGAGCGACCTCGTGCGCGCGATCCGCGAATCGACCCAGCAGAATGCGGCGCATGCCGGCGACCAGATCACGAGTCGCAACCTCAACGTCCAGCCGACGATCAGGGTGCGCCCCGGCTGGCCCGTGCGAATCCTCTTGAACAAGGACCTCGTCCTTCAGCCGTGGAGGGGATGATGGCGGATCTGAAGCTTCGCAAATGGCCGGCCGGACACCGGTCAAGATCACCGTCACCGTTTCGCCCGAGCTCAATCAGGCGCTCGGTGACTATTCGCAGATCTACGGTCAGGCGTACGGCGAACCGGAGCCGGTGCAGGAGCTCATCCCGGCGATGCTGGCAAGCTTTCTGGAGAGCGACCGCGGGTTCATGCGGCTACGCAAGAAGGGGGGCTCATCGTGAGCGCGTCTAGATCGGAGACCGGCGCGGCTGAGCCGATCAGCGTCAAGGTCCCGGAGGCGGTCCGGATGACGGGTCTCAGCCGCTCCCGCATCTACGAGTTGATGAAGAGCGGCGACATCGAACATGCAAAGGTCGGAAGCTCGACCTTGATTTTGGTAGAGAGTGTTCGCCGCTTTGTTCTCAGCCGGCGAGTGCCCGTATCGGCTTCCTCAGCGAGTCATTGCACCGAATCGGCCGAGACACGCGAGACCGCCGGAATGGGCCGAGCTCGGTGAGACGAACGAAGCTGGTCGCCGATCACCAAAGCCAGTAGCGCTAATCAAGAAGCCCTTCGCGACGTGCTCGGTAAGTGCTGCGAGGGGCTTCTCGTCAGTTGGGAAGCGGTTCGGTCTTGATCCTCGTTGCGGCCGGACCGCTTCCTTCTTTCGGCACCGGTTCGGCGGATGTCGCGCGAACCCGCGCGACCCTACGAAAAGAGCACCGCCTGATCAGGAAACGGCGAGGCTCGCTTCGTCAGATTGACCAAGATGACCGGCGGTGGGCCTCACGATTGATCCCACTCTTCGATCTTCGCATCAAGTTGGGCCACCCTACGTTTCAAGGTGGCAATTACGGCGACCCTCTCCGCTTCGCTTACGTTCGCGATCTTGCGCGCCGCATAATCGTCGAGCGCACGAATGAGCACTTCCCGGTCATAGTTCAGGCGGTCTCTGCCCGCGCGCCTCGGCATTGCGTTCTCATAAAGAAGGCCCGCCCAAGGGATCAAGGGCGGGCCAGTGTACGCAGGGTATTCTATCGCACCATAAGCTACAACGATGCGATGAATGAACATTTGGAGACTGCTGCTGTTCCTGGCTTTGCCGGCTCCGCGCGTTCGCCGCGGCCGCGGCGCAAGCCGGCGCTCTAGCTATTGGCCGAACCGGTTGCGGCCTGCATTCTAATATTCACGGGCTCGGTTGAACTTTCCTCCGGCCTAAGTGTTGCGGCTGGGCGAAGGTTATGGGGCCTCTACCGAAGCCAGGAGATGCGCGATGCAGTTCAAGGACACTGTAGGCGTTTTGATCGCCGGATCATTGTTCGTCAGCTCAACCGGTGCGGTTGCCGCATCGAGCGCTGCCCCCGTTTTTGCCAATCCGTGGGCGACATTGTCGGCGATGACCGGCGGCGCTCCGGCTGCCGCTTTGTGCGGTGCCGCCGCGGTTGCCGCAGCTGCTCAGGCGCCCGCGAATTGCGTGCTTCCGGTGACCGACGCTGCGCCGCCGGTGGCGCAAAGCGCGCCGCCGGCCCCGATCCCGGTTCCGCCGGTCGAGGCCGCGGGTGGTGGCTTGGCGTTCGACCCGCTGCTGCTTGGGCTCGGCGCCCTTGCCGCGGGTGCGCTCATTTACTTCCTGGTCCGCAAGAACAACAACAATTCCAACAGCCCGGCCTGATCAGGAACGTCATCGGTTAGCCCAGGATAAGGAGGCGTCATGAAGAGCCTGTATTTGGTACGCGCTGCCGGCGCATTGGCGCTCATGACCTCGCTTT
>NZ_JIAU01000013.1 GCF_000620665.1 Sphingomonas sp. URHD0057
TCGATCAATGTTGATGCGATTACGGAGAATGGCGGGTCGGCGACGGCGTATGGCATCCGGGTCACGTCGAATGGCGTGACGGTTCCGCTTGCCGGCGATGTCACCACGATCGAGAATTCGGGCGACATCATCGTCCGCGTCTCGACCGACGGCGGGACGACCTTCCACCGCGGCACCGCGATCGACGTGACCGACGCTCCCAACCGGTCGGTGATCAACCTCCTGTCGGGCAGCATCTTCGGCAACATCGAGCTGCAGAGCGACGCCGACACGATCAACGTCACCGGCGGCGAGACCTTGTTCAACGGCATCATCAACTCGAGCTGCCTGCCGGCGGCCGGGGTGGCGGCGGGAACCGGCGGCGGCGCTGCCGACAGCCCGGCGCTGAGCTCGTGCGGTGTCGGCACCATGAACATCAACAACGGCGGCAACTTCCACCTCCAGATCGATCCGGTGGATGGCCCGTCCTATGTGTTCATGAACACGCTCGACCTGCGCGCTCCGGTGGTGGTGGCTCCGGCCACCAGCGCTCCGGGGACGATCACCTTCGATCTTCCAGGCGCGGTTGCCGGCGAGGTGCCGGTGGGCACCTATCCGCAGGTGTTCGTCGAGAATGCGTTCCTCGACGGCACGCTGGTCGCGAACCTCGCTCCGGGGACGTTGTTCGACACCACGGTCTATCAGAACGTAATCGACGCCAACGTCCGCACCGGGACCTTCGACCAGTGCATCATCGGCGGCATTCCGGCCGACTCGCTGCTGCTCGACTTCGGCTGCGTCTACGACAACCAGAACAACGTCGATCTGGCGCTGACCCGGGTGCCGTTCAACGAGGTCCCTGGCCTCAACAACAACGGCGAGCAGGTCGGCGAGGGCCTCGAGTGCCTGTTCGACGTCACTTTGACCGGCGGCTTCGCGGATCTGCTGAGCGACCTGTTCCTGATCACCGACCCGGTGAACTACAACATCGCGCTCAACCAGCTCGCCGGGGCCAGCTACGCCAACTACCTGCAGTCGTTCTCGTCGCTGGGTGTCCATTATAACGACATCCTCGACCATGCGACGAGCTGCGAGGTTCCGGCGCTGGCCGGCTCGGTGCTTGAGTGCCGCGCCTCCTCGCCGATCCACGTCTGGGGTCAGCTCGACTATCAGACGAGGAAGGCGGACGGCGACAGTGAAGCCGGGACGATGAAGGCGAAGCGGTTCACCGGTCTGCTCGGCGTCGATGCGAGCGTCGGCAACGCCGCCATCCTCGGCGTCAGCGCAGGCATGGTCACCAACCACACCCGCGACCATCTGTTCGGCGACAAGGTCGATGCCGACGGCATGCAGGTCGGCGCCTACGGGGTGTACGATCCGGGCGCCTTCTACGTGAAGGGCGTGGGCACCTACAGTTGGTACGACGGCGACAGCCGCCGTCATATCGACTTCGCCGGCCTTGGCACCGGGACCAGCTTCGCCGCCACGGTCGACGGCGATCCGGACGTCAAGATGTACACCCTCGGCCTCCATGGCGGCGCCCGGTTCCCGATGGGCGGTGCCTCGGTCCTCACGCCGTACCTCAACCTCGATTACGTCCACGCCAAGATGGACGAGTTCATCGAGACCGGAGGCACCGGCGCCGAGCTTCACCTGGGCAACAACAAGTCCAGCCACACCTTCCTTACCGGCGGTGTGAAGTGGGCGACCCAGATGGGCGGCGTGGTTCCGGAAGTGAACGTCGGCTACCGCTACCGCTTCGGCGAACGGCGCACCGACATCTCGGAAGCGTTCATGTGCCAGATCGACACCTGCGCGTTCGACGTGGTGTCGGCGGCCCAGAAGCGCGGCTCCATCCTCGCCGGCCTCAGCATTGGCGGCAAGATGGGCCCGGTCGACGTGAGGGTCGGGTACGAGGGCGAGTTCAACGGCGACATCAAGAGCCACAGCGGGAACTTCAAGTTCGTGCTGCCGCTCGGTGGCCACGCGGCTCCGCCGCCGCCGCCACCGCCGCCGCCTCCGCCCCCGCCACCTCCGCCGCCGCCGGCAACCCAAACCTGCCCCGACGGCTCGGTGATCCTGGCGACCGACACCTGCCCGGCACCGCCGCCACCCCCGCCGCCGCCACCACCGGCGCCTGAACGCGGGTGATTATGCCGGGGCGGGCGCTGCGGTGGCTTGGGCGGCAGGACCGGCTTCGCCGAGAAAGGCCGACGAAGGAACGAAGAACAGCGTTCCGGTGACCGCCCGGCTGAAATCGAGCAGGCGGTCGTAGTTTCCCGGCGGATCACCGACGAACACCGAACGGCATGTTGTCGCGCACGATCTTGAGCTCGTTGCCCTGCCCATCGTTGATCGAGGTCAGCACATTGTGCGCGAACGGTTGCTTGGCGGAGTCCCCGAACTCGATGTTCGACAACTTCTCGCGGCCGATGATCCCCTCCTGCCGCTCAACCGACAGGCTGTTCCATGCCTTGAGGTCGTGCAGATATTTTTGAACAATCACATAACTTCCGCCCGCGAAAGCCGGGTCTTCGTTGCCGATCAGCACGGCGTCGATGCCGTCCTGCCCGACCGGGTTCTCGGTCCCGTCGACGAAGCCGAGCATGTCGCGCTGGTCGAAGAATTTGAAACCGTGGGTCTCGTCCACCACGGCCACCGCGTCGCCAAGTCGGGTCATGAGCTGCATTGCCAGCTCGAAGCACAGATCCATGCTCCGCGCCCGTATGTGAAAGAGGATGTCGCCCGGCGTCGCTACGGCCTGATGGCGCCCATTGATCTCGCGAAACGGGTGCAGCTCCGTGGGCCGCGGCTGACCGAACAGCCGATCCCATGCGTCGGAGCCAAAGCCCATGATGCACGAAAGCCCGCCATCGAGGTTGCGAAAGCCGACCGCCCGGACGAAGCCGGCGAGGTCGCCGCACATGGATCGGACGGCGTCGAGGCATTCTTCGCCCCCGTTGACCGTCGCCACCAGGAAGATTGCCGCGCGCGACAGCTTTCCCGCAACGGCTTGGCTCTCGACGCTAGTCACTTACGGTTCCCCTGACAGCACGGCACACCGCCTCCATCTCGCTCGATCCTGCGATGAGTAATGCCAGGCGGCGAGGCGGCGCAACCGCGGAGCAAGAGTTGACCCGATTGCGGTCGTGCGGGCGGGGGGCTCCTTGTCCCCGTTGAACGGGGCCGGTGCGGCGGTTGCACGCCACAATTCGGATAATTATGTTCCGCTAAATAGTTGGTATAAAAGATAAAAATGGTGGACGCACTAGGGCTCGAACCTAGGACCCGCTGATTAAGAGTCAGCTGCTCTACCAACTGAGCTATGCGTCCATGCCGTGAGGCGCTGCCCGCGGCCGCGGCCTTGCGAGGCGGCGCGCCGGTAGCATGGGCGCAGATGGGGCGCAACGCCGATCTGGTCAAGGTCGGGCAAGCGATGTCGTGCACCAGGCGCCCAAGACCTTCGATTCATCCCGTCCAATTCGATTTTGCTCGAACTCTTGGTGGTCCCGGCGCGCTCGTTAATAGGGCATTCAGCCGTAAGCGGCGAACGTTTCGGCTCCACAACCACGGTGCATTGGGGGGCGGGGGTTGAGTATGTTCGGACGCGCGGCAGCAACGGTCTGCTGCGCTTTTTTGTTGACCGCGCCGGTCGCGGCCACGGCACCGTCGCGCTCCGCGCCCGATTGCCCGCTCCACATCGGTGGGCGCGATAGCAGCTTGAAGCAGCTGTCGGGCAAGGTCGTGTACGTCGACTTTTGGGCATCGTGGTGCGTATCGTGCATCGCCTCCTTTCCGTTCATGGAGCGGATGCGCCGCGAGCTCGGCCCGCGCGGCCTCGAGATCGTCGGCGTCAACATGGATCAGAAGCCGAGCGATGCCGCGCGTTTCCTCGCGCGTCACCCGGTCAGTTTTGCGATCGCGAGCGGCGCCAACGATCCATGCGCGAAGCGCTTCGGGGTCAAGGCCATGCCGTCGACGTATATCGTCGACCGCCACGGTAACATTCGCGCGATTCATTCGGGCTTTCGGCCCGACGAGGCCGCCGGCCTCCGCGGCGCGATCGAAAAGCTCCTGGCCGAGCCGCTGAACCCATGACGCCGTCGCTCCGTACGATCATCGCAGCGCTCGCGCCGTTGCTTGCCTCGGCCTGTGCCTCGGTCGAGCCGTGGCAGAGGGGCACGCTGGCCAAGCCGCACATGGCGCTCGATCCGCATCCGCAACGCACCGCGCTCCTCGCTCATGTGCGCGCGGCGCGCGAAGCCGCGTCCGGCGGAGTGACCAAGGACGGCGGAGGTTGTGGTTGTGACTGAGCGCGACACCTGCAGGCGCACACTCCAGGCCCTGACCGCGGCCGCTCTCGCCCTTCCCGGCATGACCGCCGCGAGCGCCGCCGAGCCGCCGTCGTTCAGCGTCGAGTTCGGCCATTACGAGGAGGGCAAGCGGGACCTCGACGGACAGAGCTATTCGGAGCTCAAGCTCAAGCCGCTCGAGGTCGACAGTTTCTCGCTGGAAGGCGTGATTCCGATCACCGGCCGGACGACGTTCAAAGGGCATTTCGCGCAGGATAGCTGGTCGGGGGCGACGCCGGTCGTTTCGCTGCCGAGCGCCGCGGTCGCAGCGCAGCTGCTATCGGGGGCGTCCAGTCCCAATTTCTATTACGTCGATGCGAACGATCAGCCGGTGGTGGTCGACTTCAACGACTACGACCCCGACACCAACACCTACGGCTTCGCGCCGCATCCGGGGCTGGTCCACATCATGGCCTCAGCGTCGCCGGAGACGCGGCGGCAGTGGGACGGCGCGGTCAGTCATGAGTGGGACAATGCCGAGGCCAGCATTGGTGCCGGCCTATCCAACGAGCACGATTATCTGTCTCGCTTTGCCAGTGCGTCGGGCAAGTTCTTCTTCAACCGCAAGCTGACGACGCTCAACTGGGGCGTGAGTGCGACGCGCAACCGCATTCGCGCGTCGATCGCCGCCAACAGCGCGGCCGACGCCGGAAACTACACGGACCAGATTCGCGATTATCACGGACAGCCGACGATCTTCGCCAAGCGCAAGGACTATGCGGCCAATCTCGGCATTACCCAGGTGCTCAACCAGAATGGGTTGGTACAGGCGGACGTCAGCTTCACCCGGTCGAGCGGGTTTCTCGAGAATCCCTACAAAGCTGCATTGCTCGCGTTCGACGATCCTGACGGCTTCGTCGACGGCAACGGCCTTCGATACATCGCCATCAAGGGCTCGCTCGAGCAGCGACCCGACCTGCGCAACCAGTGGGCCTTCAATCTCCGCCTTGCGCAGCATTTCGCGCCAACCGACGCGGCGTTGCACCTCAATTACCGCTATTATCGCGACGATTGGGGCATCCGCGCGCACACTGCCGAAATTTCTTTCGATCAGCCGCTCGCCGGCGGGTGGCTGATCACGCCAGGGGCGCGATATTATTCGCAGACCGCGGCGAGCTTCTATGCGCCGTTCTTCCTGTTCCACGAGCCTTATCCGGCGCACCCCGGCGGACCGCTCGATCGGACCCAGATTCCGCTCAAATATTTCTCGAGTGACGAGCGCCTGTCGGCGTTCGGAGCGCTGAGCGGCAGCCTCGCCGTGCAGAAGAGCCTCGCCAATGGTCTCGCGCTCCATGTCGCGTACGAATATTACGTCCACAAGGGCGATCTGAAGCTCGGCGGCGGAGGGGAGCCCGGCTACGCCGACTTCCATTCGTCGCTCGTCACCGCCGGGCTCGTCATGGATTTGGCGAAGCGGCAGGACGCGCTCTTTTCCGCCTCTGGAGGCGAGGAGGATTCCGCGATCGCGCCGCAATTCCTGACGTTGCGACCCGCAGCGACGCTGCTGCCCGATATTCCCGCGCGGGCGGGAGCGATCTCGCTCAGCGCCGCCTATTCGGGGACGAGCGCCAAGGGCCTGCGATTCCACGGACACGGAGTCGCGCCCGAGGACCTCATCGCCAATGCCTGCGGGGCGACGCCGTGCACGCTGGTGCCGCTGTCGAGCAATGCGCACGAAATTGCCTTCACCATCGCTTATGCGCTGACGCCGCGGCTGAGCCTGATCGCCGAGCCCAGCTACGTCGACCG
Source organism: Sphingomonas sp. URHD0057 (assembly GCF_000620665.1). Lineage (GTDB taxonomy): Bacteria > Pseudomonadota > Alphaproteobacteria > Sphingomonadales > Sphingomonadaceae > Sphingomicrobium. The sequence goes on from NZ_JIAU01000013.1 coordinate 6,081, forward strand.
GACGATGACGTTGGTGCGGGCGGACTCGCTCACCGGCGCGGCCGCCGTCGGGCCAATCGCCGGGGGTCCCGACGGGAGCGGGCGACACAGCGGCTCCGAATGGGGCGACACGCGGCTGCTCGGCGCGGTCAATCTCGTCTCCAACGATGCGACCAGCCTTCAGCTTGGCGCGGGCGTCAGCGTGCCGACCGGACAAGCCGGCCGCAAGTTGAACGGCAAGACCGACTTCGTCGGTTACGGCCTTCAGACCGGGAGCGGCACCTGGGACGCAATCGCCGAGCTCGACGTCGAGGCGCATAGCGGTCCATTCACCGCCGGGATGGCGTTCAGCGGGGTTGAGCGGTTCCATGCCAACCGGTTCGGCTATCGGCTTGGCAATGCGGGGAAGGCGGACGTGTGGCTCGCCGGGGCCGCGACGCCGTGGCTCAGCCTCTCCGGGCGCCTCCAGTTCACCGCTCAGGGCCGCATCCGCGGCGCTTACAAGGATCACCTCGAGACCAACGTTCCATTCACCGAGCTCCAGCAAGTCGACTATGACGTCAACGGAGATGGCGTGGTCGATTCTCAGGACGTCGCGGAGGTCACCGTGTATCGCGATGCGCTCGTGCCGCACGTGGTCGCCTCGGCGGACGACTTGCCCACCAACCAAGGCGGACACGAGCTCGATGCAGGAGTGGGGGTCACCGTTCATCCGTCCGCGGGGCCATGGAAAGCCGACCGGTTGAGCATCGAATGGCTGCAGCCTGTTTCAACGAACCTCAACGGCTATCAGCTCGCGCGCCACGGGACGCTCAACGCGCGGGTGACGATCGCGCTTTGAGCGGCGGCGCATGAGCGGCGCCGAGCCCTACCGCCGGACGTTCAAGGCGATGGGCTCGCCGTGCGAAATCCAGCTGTTCGCGCGCTCGAACCAAGCGGCGGAGGAAGTGGCGCAAGCCGGAATCGCCGAGATCGAGCGGCTCGAGCAACTCTATTCGCGGTATCGAAGCGACAGCTTCCTCTCCGACATCAACCGGGCCGCGCTTGCCGGCTCGGCGATCGCGGTCGACGATGAGACCGCGCACCTCCTCGATTATGCCGACACCTGCTTTCGCCAGAGCGACGGCCTATTCGACGTCAGCTCGGGAATTCTGCACCGCGCGTGGGACTTCAAGAGCGCTAAAGCGGCAAAGCAGGATGAGCTCGACGCGCTGCTTCCGTTGGTCGGTTGGGACAAGGTCGAATGGACGCCGCCGATGCTGCGCTTCCCGGTGCCGGGCATGGAACTCGATTTCGGCGGCGTCGTGAAGGAATATGCGGTCGACCGGGTTGCCACGCTGTTGCTCGACCGCGGCATCGACAGCGGCTTCGTCAACCTCGGCGGGGACGTCCGCGTGATCGGCCCGCGCCCCGGCCGCGATCCTTGGCGCGTCGGCATCCGTCATCATCGTTTGCGCGACGGCATGGCCTCACTGGTCGAGATTGAGCGCGGCGCGCTCGCCAGCAGCGGCGATTATGAGCGCTGCATCGTCGTCGACGGCGTGCATTACGGCCATATCCTGAATCCCACGACCGGGTGGCCGGTGCGCGAGCTCGCGGCGATCAGCGTCATCGCCGACCTGTGCGTGGTCGCCGGGAGCGCGGCGACGATTGCCATGCTAAAGGACGAAGACGGTGTTGGCTGGCTCACCGGGCTTGGGCTGCCGCATCGCTGGACCAATGTGGCGGGGCAGAGCGGCGGCGAGATCTAGAGCCGCGACGCCGTCCGCTGGTGCCGCTCGAGTGCCATCAGCAAGCCGAGGCACAGCATCACCGTCATCACTGCCGAGCCGCCGAAACTGACCAACGGCAAGGGAACGCCGACGACCGGGGCCAGGCCCATCACCATCATCAGGTTGATCGCGACGTAGAAGAAGATGGTCGCGGAAAGGCCGGCGGCGGTCAGCTGCGCGAAGCGTGTACGGGAATTGGCGCTGACCCGCATGCCCCAGCGGATCACGGCGCCGAAGGCGAGGATCAGGAGCACGCCGCCGGCGAAGCCCCATTCCTCGGCCATCGTCGCGAACACGAAGTCGGTGTGCCCTTCGGGCAGGTAGTCGAGGTGGCTCTGGCTGCCGTGGAGGAAGCCCTTGCCCCAAATTCCGCCGGAGCCGATCGCGATCTTCGATTGCGCGATGTGATAGCCGGCACCGAGCGGGTCGCTTTCGGGATCGAGGAACACGTCGATCCGCTTGCGCTGATAGCCGTGCATCATGCCGTAGACGATCGGCGCCGCCACCGCGATCGCCGCTGCCGGGGCGATGAAGATCCACAGCGGTAGGCCGGCGAGAAACATGACCGTGATCCCGCACAGCACGACCATGATACAGGTGCCGAGGTCGGGCTGAACGAGGATCAGGAAGGCGGGGACGCCGAGCAGCACGAACGCCGGCCAGATCGCGCGCCATTTGCGCGTTTCGCCGGCGGGCACCAGCTCGTAGAAGCGGGCGAGGGTGAGCACGATCGCCGGTTTCATGAACTCGGACGGCTGCAAGCGGATCGGGCCGAGGTCGAGCCAGCGCTGGGCCCCCTTGCTGACGAATCCGAGAGCCTCGACCCCGATCAGCATGATCAGCGTCACGCCGTAGAGCGGAAAGGCAATCGACTTGATCGTCGCTTCGCTCAGCCACGACATCGCGACGGCGATTGCGAGGAAGCCGAGGAAAATGATGGCCTGCTTGATTGCCCACGGATGCGCCGACCCGCCGGCCGCCGAATAAAGCACGATCAGACCGAACAGCGCGATCCCGGCGACCAGAAAGATCAAGCGCCATGGCAGCCGCGCGAGCGGCTTTGGGATGATGGCCGAGGTGATCATGCCTGCTTGGCGGGAAGCGGCGGAAGCCCGTTGGCGCTCCGCCACCCGGCGACCTTGCGGGTCATGCGCTCGTCGGGCGCGCCGCCGATGCTCTGCTCGAAGACGTTCAGCGCCGCGATCGCCTTGCTCTTGTCGTACAGATAGGTGAGGGTATCGCGGATCAGCGGTGCAGCGACGGCAGCGCCGAAGCCGCCGTGCTCGACAATCGTCGCGGCCGCATAGCGCGGCTTGTCGAACGGGACGAAGCCCATGAACAGCGAGTGGTCGCGCAGCTTCCAGGTCGCGCTCGTGTAGTCGCCGCGTTCGCTCGCGCTGAGATTGTGAGTCTGCGCGGTGCCGGTCTTGCCGGCCATCTGGATGCCGGCGAGCGGCAGCTTCGCTGCTGCTGCGGTTCCATGATCGACCACCCCCCACATCGCCTTGTGAATGAAGTTCAAATGATCCTCATCGACGGCAAGCGGGGTCTGCGGCACGATCGGCTTGTTCTTGAGCAAGCGCGGAACGACGCGCTTTCCCGTCGCAAGGCGGCTGGCCATCACCGCCAGCTGCAGCGGATTGATGAGGACCATGCCCTGGCCGATCGACATGTTGACGGTGTCGTATCCCTGCCACTTGCGATGATATTTCCGCATCATCCAGTCGGGGTCGGGGATGGTCCCGTAGCGCTGGTTGTCGAACGGCAGGTCGAATTTCTCGCCGAAGCCCATCGAGCGGATCATCGGCGACAGTTTGTCCGTCCCGACGCGAAGGCACATGCTGTAGAAATAGACGTCGCAGCTGTGGACGACGGCCGCGTCCATATCGACCGGACCGTGCCGCTTGTCGCAGTGGAACGTGTGGTTCCCGAGTTGAAAGGCCCCGGTGCAGTTCACTTTCTGGGTGCGATCGATGCCGGCATTGAGCAGCGCCATCGCCATCGACGGCTTGATCGTCGAGCCTGACGGATAGAGGCTCTCGAGCGTCTTATCGACCAGCGGCAAGTGGTCGTCGCCGGACAGCATCTTCCATTCGTTCTTGCTGATCCCGTCGGAAAAGTTGTTTGGGTCGAACGACGGCATTGAGGGCATGGCGAGGATGTCGCCGTTGGTGACGTCGATGACGACGACGGACGCCGACTGGTCGCCGATGCGCCGGGCGGCATATTCGTGGAGGTCGGCGTCGATCGTGAGCTGCACCGTGCCGCCGCTGCGATCGGGTTTCGGGTCAAGGTCCTTGACCAGCTTGCCGCGCGCGGTGACTTCGACCCGCTGTCCGCCGGGCACTCCCCGAAGAGTCGATTCGAGCGTCTGCTCAAGCCCTTCCTTGCCGATCTTCACGCCAGGGATGAGCAGCAGCGGGTTCTTGTCTTCTTTCTCATATTCGGCGGCTGAAGCGGCACCAACATAACCGACCAGCTGTCCGACGGTGGACCCACCCGGATAGAAGCGCTGGAATCCGCGCGACGCCGAAACTCCGGGCAGCTCGGGAAGCCGGACGGTGATCGCTGCATATTGCTCATAGGGGATATTGTCGGCGACCGACACCGGCTGGAACCCTCGCGAGACGGCGAGCTCGCGGTTGATCCGGTCGATCTCATCGGGCGGGAGCTGGAGCAGGGCCGCGACGTTTGCGACTACCTTGGGCCCATCCACGAGCTGCTGGGGAATGATGTCGACCCGAAAGCTGGAGCGGTTGATCGCCATCGGCTTGCCCTTGCGGTCGATGATCCAGCCCCGCCGTGGCGGCACCGGGATCAGCTGCACGCGATTGCTCTCGCTGAGCAGCTGGTACTTCTGGTTTTGAGCGACCGATAACCAGCCCATGCGCCCGATCAACAGCGCGCCGACGCCGGCCTGGGCGCCGCCCAGGAGCAGCATGCGCCGCGAGAAGGTGATCGATTGATGAGTCGCGGTGAGGCGGATCGGCTTCATCGCCCCAGCCTCCGCGCGTCGATGCGCGACACCAGCCATGCGGTCAGCGGAAAGATGAGGACCGCGACAGCGAACGGGGGAAGCATCATCGTGAAGGGGACGCGCGCTCCCACAACGGCGGCGAGGCGCCATTGGAACCATTCGTCGATCGCAAGCAGCACGGCGGCCAACACCCATTCAATCCAATAATCGCGCCACATCGTCCGGCGATCGATCAAATCCAGCGCGAGCATTGTCGCGCTCCACAAAGCGATTGAAAAGCCTATCGGATATCCCGTGAACAGGTCGTTGATGAAGCCCAATGGCGCAGCCCACCAGGCCGGCCAGGGATCCGACCGCAGCAGCCGCCAGCTGATGAAGGCGAGGAAGCCGAGATCGGGGTACCAGCCGCTGGTCGAGACGATCGGCAAGGCAGACAGCAGCGACGCCGCGACGACGGTCGCAGCCGGGATGTAAGCAGCAAGGCGGGAAGGGCCCTTGCCGATGCGCCGGGGCGAGGCGAGCGCGGCGCGGGCCATTCAGGGCGTCTCCGGCGGTGCCGAGGCTTGGTCCGCGGCGACCGCGAGCGGCTCAAACGGCGGCTCGACGATCGCGAAGCTGATGTTCGATGGATCGGCGAGGGGAATTGCGATCGCGCCGTCGTCGTCGAGTTTCACGATCCGCGCGATCGGCACCAGCGGGGGATAAAGGCCGCCGGTGCCCGAAGTGATGATGATGTCGCCTCGCCTGAACGGGTTGCGGCCGACCTCGAGCGGGCGGACGTCGACGGTGCCGTCGCCACGGCCCTGCGAGATCACCGGAATGCCGCCGCGCAGCAGGCGGGCGGGGACGATATTGGCGCGGTCGGAGACCAACAGCACGCGAGAGGCAAGGTTGCCGGCATCGACGATCCGCCCGACCAGCCCGTCCGGCGACCGAACCGGCATCCCGACGCGCACTCCGTCGGACTTGCCGACAGACAGGATGGCGAAGCGGCGCGGGCTGTTGAAGGAGGAGCCGACGATCCGCGCGGTCGCGACGGCGTCATGGGCATGTTCGCGCAGCTGAAGCGCGGCCTTGAGCTGGCCGTTCTCCTGAACGATGGCGCGCGCTTCGACCATCCGCCGCAGCATCGCGCGGTTTTCCCGCTTGAGCTCGCCATTCTGCGAAGCGGCATCCCAATAGTCGCCGGCTCCGGACACGAGGCCCGTCGCGGTCGCGCCGACCGAATGCAAGGCGGAGGTCACAGGAGAGGTGGCGTCGAGCGCCGCGCCGCGCACGCCCTCGAAGGTCTTGGGCGCGACCATCGACAGGACGAGCAGGACCAGCCCGACGAAGATGCCGGCAATCACCGCCAGGAAGCTGAAAAACAGCCCGTACTGGGCTCGCCGCGACCAGCCGGGACGCGCGGTCGCCACCCGTTATGATCCCGTTACGCGGTCTGGAGCACGCCGCGGAACTGTTCTTCCTCCAGCGCGCGTCCGGTGCCGAGCGCGACACAGGTCAAAGGATCGTCGGCGACAGTCACGGGCAGGCCGGTTTCGTCACGAAGCACTTCATCGAGGCCCTGGAGCAGCGCGCCACCCCCGGTCAGGACAATGCCCTGGTCGCAGATGTCGGCGGCTAGCTCGGGCGCGGTGTTCTCGAGCGCGATGCGGACGCCCTCGACGATCGTTCCGACCGGCTCGGACAGCGCTTCGGCAATCTGGCCCTGGTTGATCGAGATTTCCTTGGGCACGCCGTTGACGAGGTCGCGGCCCTTGATGTGGACGGTCTTGCCGATGCCATCGACCGGCGGCTTGGCGATTCCGACTTCCTTCTTGATCCGCTCGGCGGTGGCTTCGCCGATCAGGAGGTTGTGGTTGCGGCGGACGTAGGAGCTGATCGCTTCATCCATCTTGTCGCCGCCGACGCGCACCGAGGTGGTGTAGGCGAGACCGCGCAGCGACAGCACCGCGACCTCGGTCGTGCCCCCGCCGATGTCGACGACCATCGAGCCGATCGGGGCGGTGACCGGCATGTCGGCGCCGATCGCCGCGGCCATCGGCTCCTCGATCAAATAGACCGCGCTCGCGCCGGCGTTGGAGGCGGCATCGCGGATTGCGCGCCTTTCAACCGAAGTCGATCCGGAAGGGACGCAGATCACGATCTCAGGGAAGCGCCAGGCGCGCATCTTGCCGCCGTGTACCTTGTGAATGAAGTGCTTGATCATCTGCTCGGCGACGTCAATGTCGGCGATGACGCCGTCGCGTAGCGGGCGGATCGCCTCGATCTGGTCGGGCGTCTTGCCCATCATCAGCTTGGCGTCGACGCCGACGGCCTTGACCTTCTTCACGCCGTTGATGGTCTCGATCGCGACCACCGACGGCTCATTCAGGACGATGCCCCGGCCGCGCACGTAAACGAGGGTGTTGGCGGTCCCCAAATCGATCGCCATGTCGTGTGACATCCACTTGAACCAGCGCGTCCAGAACATTCGTTTCCCGTCTCTCGCATGTTGCCCGAAAAGCAGCGGAAAACTGGGCTCCGCTACTTCACTTTAGATTAAACTCTTCCCATTGAAGGCCGCCTGAATTTCCGCGAAAAATCAGTGCTTCGCCGGCGCCTTCGGAATGAGCTAGGAATGGTTAACATGTCAATAAGAAGGCTGCCGCCCGAGCTCATCAATCGCATCGCCGCGGGCGAGGTCGTCGAACGTCCGGCGAGCGCGCTCAAGGAGCTGGTCGAAAATTCACTCGACGCGGGCGCGACCCAAGTCTCGGTCCGGCTGGCGGCGGGCGGCCTCGAGCTGATCGAAGTTGCCGACGACGGTTGCGGAATGACTTCCGACGAAATGCGCCTGGCGCTCGAGCGGCATGCCACGTCCAAGCTTCCGAGCGACGCCATCGACCAAGTGACCAGCTTCGGCTTCCGCGGGGAGGCGCTGCCCTCGATTGCCAGCGTCTCGAGGGTCACGCTTGAAAGCCGCGTACGCGGCGCCGATGGCTGGCGGATCGCGATCGACCATGGCGATGACGCGGGGGAGGGCCCGGCGGCGCTTCCGCCAGGCACGCGAATCCGCGTCGAAGGCCTGTTCGACAAGGTCCCGGCGCGCCGCAAGTTCCTGCGTACCCCGCGCTCCGAGTATGCCGCCTGTCTCGACGCGGTGAAGCGGCTGGCGATGGCCCGCAGCGACGTCGGTTTCACCCTCGATCACGACGGGCGCCGAATATTGACGCTCCAACCGAGCGAGGCGCCGGCCCGGGTTGCCGCTCTGCTGGCCCATGAGCTGGACCGCCATGGGGTCGGCATCGACTGCGCGCGCGACGGGCTGCGGCTCACCGGCGTCATCAGCCTGCCGACGTTCAATCGCGGCCTGGCCGACCAGCAATATCTGTTCGTCAATTCGCGGCCGGTGAAGGACCGGCTGCTCGGTGGAGCGATGCGGGCCGCCTATCGCGATCTCATCGCGCGCGACCGTCATCCGATTGCAGCCCTGTTCCTCGAGGTCCCGCTCGACGAAGTCGACGTCAACGTCCACCCGGCCAAGACCGAGGTGCGCTTCCGCGATCCGTCGGCGGTTCGCGGGCTGATCGTCGGCGGCCTCCGCCGAGCGCTCGACGAAGAGAGCCAGCGCAGCGCCGCGCGCGAGCAATCGGCGGCGCCGGTGATGTGGACCAGCAGCGCGACCTACGACGCACAGCTCAACCGTCACCTCCGCGAAGGCGGGGGTTCTGCTTCCGCCCAAGACAGCGGGATTCCCGCTTTCGCGGGAATGACGATGCTGGCCGACGAGCAACGCCTCTTCGACCAGGCCCCCGCCGCGCGCGCCGAGCCGGCGGTCGAGCAGGTGCACGGCTATCCGCTGGGCGTTGCGCGCGGGCAGGTGAATGCGACTTACATTGTCGCCGAGGCCGAGGACGGACTGGTGATCGTCGACCAGCATGCGGCACATGAGCGCCTGGTCCTGGAACGGATGCGCGCCGCGCGAGAAGGGGGACAGGTGGCGCGCCAGGCGCTCCTGCTGCCCGAAGTGGTCGAGCTGGAGGAGCCCGATTGCGATCGTCTCGAAGGAGCGGTCGCCGATCTGGCCGAGCTCGGGCTCGAGATTGAGCGATTCGGTCCGGGCTCTATCCTCGTCCGCGCAGTTCCGGCGGCGCTGGGCAAGACCGACATTCCCGGGCTTGTCGCCGACCTCGCCGCGGAGATCGCCGAGCTCGGCGGTGCGCTGTCGCTGCGCGACAAGCTCGACCTTGTCGCGGCGACCATCGCCTGCCACGGCTCGGTCCGTGCCGGGCGCGTGCTGTCGGTCGCGGAAATGAATGCGCTGCTGCGCGAGATGGAGGTGACGCCGCGCTCCGGGCAGTGCAACCACGGCCGCCCGACCTGGGTCAAGCTTGCCCACGGCGACCTCGAAAAACTATTCTGGCGGAAGTAAGCGCTGCGCCGATGCTCTATCTAATCGTCTTCATCGGGGCCGGGATCGGCGGCGCCATGCGTCATGGCGTGAACGTCGCCTCGGCGCGGCTGTTCGGATATGGCTTCCCGTCCGGGACGCTGATCGTGAACATCGCCGGCTCGTTCCTGATGGGCCTGCTTGCCGGTTATTTCGCCTTCCGCCCAGGTGTGGGGCAGCACATGCGCCTATTTCTCACCACCGGAATCCTAGGAGGTTTCACGACCTTCTCCGCTTTCTCGCTAGACGCGGCGCTGATGGTCGAACGCCACTCTTACGGGATCGCGGCCGGCTATATGATCGGGTCGGTCGCTGCGAGCGTGTTGGCGTTGTTCTTGGGTCTCGCCTTATTTAGGACCGCGAGCCATCTGCCATGAACATCGACCTGATCCCGATCGGCGACGACCCGCCCAACTCGATTAATGTCATCATCGAGGTGCCGGTTGGCGGCGAGCCGGTCAAATATGAGTTCGACAAGACGTCGGGAGCGCTGTTCGTCGACCGCATCCTGCACACGCCGATGCGCTATCCGGCAAACTATGGCTTCGTGCCCCATACGCTGTCGTTCGACGGCGACCCGATCGACGCCCTGGTCGTCTCGCGCACTCCTTTCATCCCCGGGTGTGTCGTCCGGGCGCGGCCGATTGCGGTCCTTTTCCTCGAAGACGAGCATGGCGGCGACGAGAAATTGCTGACCGTCCCAATCGATTCGACCTTTCCTTATTATTCGAACGTCGGCGGAGCCGAGGACCTGCCCGAGATCGTCCGCCAGCAGGTCGAGCACTTCTTCACCCACTACAAGGACCTCGAGCCCGACAAGTGGGTGCGGGTTGGACGATGGGGCGACGCCGCCGAGGCGAAGCGAGTGCTGTTGGAGGCGATCGACCGCGTGAAGGCGGCCGGCTGAACGCGACATTGGCGTAACAATCTGCTAAAAAGCCGCTTCAAGGGAAGGAGCGGGACGATGGAAAACACCGACCGCATCTATTTCGCGCGTCGCGCTGCCGAAGAGCAGGAGCGCGCGATCGAGGCCAGCGATCCGCATGTCGCGGATACCCACCGCCGGCTGCAGCGCGCCTATCTCGAGCGCGCGAGCGTCGGCGATCGCGTGGAGGCTCGCTGAGCTAATCCTCGCCGCTAAGGCGCCGCCGAGTTTGTTCGATCAATGCCTCCCGCGCGCTGGTGCGGGCGGATTCGAGACGCGGATAGCCGTCGGCTTCCTCGCGCCGCAGCTGCTCCGCGAAGCGGCCGGCGCGGACTTCCGCCAGCACTTGGGCCATGCGCTCGCGGACGCTTTCATCGACGATGCGCGTGCCGCCGACCAGCGCCCCCAATTCGGCGGTGTTGGAGATTGCCTCGCGCATGCCGGCGATGCCGCGCGCCTCGATCAGCCCGGCGATCAGGTGCAATTCGCCGACGCATTCGAGGTAGGCGACCTCCGCTGACACGCCGCCGGCGACCAGCGTCTCAAACCCCGCGATCAGCAGCTCGGGGACGCCGCCCCACACCACGGCCTGCTCGTTGAACAAATCGGCCTCCGCCTCTTCGGCAAAGCTCGAGGCGATCAAGCCGGCGCGCGCGCAGCCGACTGCGCGGCCGTAGGCGAGAGCGATTCCCTTGGCATCGCCCGTGGCGTCGTGGTGGACCGCCCACAGAGCGATCATCCCCTTGCCCTCCCGGTAGAGGGAGCGGAGCGCGGTGCCCGGTCCCTTGGGGGCGAGCAGGAACATGTCGAGGTCGGCGCGCGGCTCGACGAAGCCGAAGCGGACCGATAGCCCGTGACTGAAGCCGAGCGCGGCGCCGTGGCGAAGGTGCGGCTCGATTTCGCGATAGAGCGCGCCATGGATTTCATCGGGCGCGAGCAGCATGACGATATCGGCCGGCGCCACCGCATCCTCGATCAGCGCGACCCTGAGGCCGGCGGTCTCGGCTTCGTTGGAACTTCCCGACGCGCCGCGCAGCCCGACCGTGACGTGGACCCCGCTGTCGTGGAGGTTGAGCGCCTGGGCGCGGCCCTGATTGCCGTAGCCGATGATGGCGACACGCCGGCCGGCCAACGGGGCGGGATCGATGTCAGAATCGCGCAGCCATTCCATCCGCGCCGCCTAGCCGGTCGGCTGCAACAGGGCCAGCGCATCGCCGAGGTTGGCGATGTCGAGCGCCTCGCGAAAGCGCGGCCAATCCGGCGGGGGCTGGTTCGCGAACCAGGTATATTGCCGCTTGGCGTAGCGGCGGGTGGCCTGTTGGGCCGCCGCGATTGCTTCGTCCAAGGTGACCGCGCCACGGAGGTAAGCCGCGATTTCGCGAACGCCGATCGCGCGCATGACCGGGAGGTTGGGATCCAGCCCCCGGGCGAGCAATGCCTCGACCTCGGCGACCGCGCCGGCGTCGATCATCTGCGTCAGGCGGTCGTCGCAGCGCTGGTACAGCCACTTGCGCGGCGGGAGCAGGATGAGTGGGCGAAGTTCGATTTCATCGCCGATTCCGCCCGCGCGTTGGGCCTGCCAGTCGTTGAGCGTCCGGCCGGTCGACAGCACCACTTCGAGCGCCCGTGCGATTCGTGTGGTGTCGGCCGCCTTGATCCGGGCCGCGGCGGCGGGATCCAGCCCGGTCAGCCGCGCGCAGTTTTCCGTGGTCGAAGCAGTGCGAACGGCGCGTCGGATCGCCGGATCGATCGGCGGCACCGGCGCAATCCCCTCGAGCAGGGTCCGCAAATACAGCCCCGTTCCGCCAACCAGCACCGGCACCCGCCCCTGGTTGTGGATGTCCGCGATCTCCGGCCGCGCCATCGCCGCCCAATCCGCCGCGGAACAGGACTCGGCGCCTTCCCGGACGCCGTAAAGCCGATGTTCGGCCCGGACCTGCTCGGCCGCGGTCGGCGCGGCGCTGAGAATATGCAAATCGCGATACAATTGCGCGCTGTCGGCGTTGACGATCACACCTTTGATTTGCTCAGCAGCAGCCAGCGCCAGCGCGGACTTGCCGCTGGCGGTTGGGCCGGCAATGAGAAGGACGGGAGGTTGTGGGGCGCCGATGGCCATTGCGACGCTGATAGCAGCGGGACGACTGGATGACAGGTTGATCGATCGGGCGCTCGGGCTTTTGCGCGAGGTCGATCCGGGGGCGGTGTTCGCGCACTGGATCGACGAGGGCGATGCCGCCGATCTCAACTTTGCCGGCGACATCAAGACGGCGCGCTGGGCGCTTGCGTCGCTCGACGGCGTGGACGTGGTCGTCCAGCCCAACGAGCCGCGTTGGCGCCGGCTGTTCGTCGCGGACATGGATTCAACCATCATCGGCCAGGAATGCATCGACGAGCTGGCCGACTATGCCGGCCTCAAGGACAAGGTGGCGCGGATCACCGAGCGGGCGATGCAGGGTGAGCTCGACTTTCCCTCGGCGCTCAGGGAGCGGGTGCGCTTGCTTGCCGGCCTCGATCAGTCCGAGCTTGCCCGCTGTCTCGACGAACGGGTGCACCTGACCGCCGGCGCCCGGACCCTGGTCCAGACCATGCGGGCAGGGGGCGCGAGCTGCCTTCTCGTTTCCGGCGGGTTCCTGTCCTTCGCCGAACCGGTGGCGCGAAAGGTCGGCTTTGATCGGGTGCGCGCCAACCGGCTGATTTTCGCGGGCGGGAAGCTCAGCGGCGAAGTGGGCGATCCGATCGTCGACGCCTTGGCCAAGCGCGACGCCTTGATCGAGGCACGGGAAGAGCTCGGATTGGGCCGTGAGGACGTGCTGTCGGTCGGCGACGGGGCCAATGACAAGTTGATGATCGAGGAGGCGGGGCTTGGCCTGGCCTTCCGCGGCAAGCCCGCGCTGGTCGAGGTCGCGGATGCCGAGCTCAAGCATCACGGTCTCGACGCGTTGTTGTGGGTGCAGGGCGTGCGGCGGCGCGACTGGTTTCGCGGCTGATTACTTCGCCGGGACTGGAAAGCAGGCCTGGTTCAGCGCGTTGCACGCCGATTGCGCCGCCGCGCGGCTAGCGAAGGGGCCGACCTGAAGGCGAGTGACGGCGCCCGCGGCGACATAATAAGGCTGACGCCCGGCAAGCGCGCCGTTCCCGGCAATCCGCTTGTAGAGCGCTTCGGCTGAGCCGTGTTGCGAGAAGGCGCCGAGCTGGATGCGCCAATTGCCGCTTGCCACGATGGTAGGAGCCTTCGCCACAGGCGTGGGCGCCGCGGTCTTTATCTCCGCCGCGGTGGTTTGAGTTGGCTTGGGCTTTGCTTTGACCGCTTTCGTCGCGGGGGGCGGCGCCGTCTTTGCCTTGGCCATGGCGATCGCGACGCCTTTCTTGCGGTCCTGGACCGGGAGCAGCTTGTCGAGCTGGGCCAGCGTCTCCTTGGCCGGCGCCAGGCCCTGCGCGGCGGCTCGGCTCACATAAGCGTAGCCGAGGATGGGGTCCTGGGTGACGTTGTCGCCGTTGAACAAGGCGGTGCCGTAGACCAGCAGCGCGCGCGCCTCGCCTTGCTCCGCCGCGGCCTTGAGCCATTTTAGGCCCGCCGCCTGGTTGCCGTTCTGGAACAGCAGGAGCCCGAGCGTAGCCTGGGCATCGACATGGCCTTTCTCCGCCGCGCGCTCGAACCAGGTCTGAGCGGCGCCGAGGTTGGTTGGAACGCCGCGGCCGAGCCGATAGGCCTGGCCGAGGTTGAATGCGGCGTCGGCGTCGCCCTTCTCAGCGAGCGGCCGCCAGATCGTGATTGCGCCGGCATAATCGGCCCGTTGCCAGGCATCGATCCCGACTTTCACGCTTTGAGCCGCAAGCGGTGCAGCCGTCGCTACGAGGACTGCCAAGCCGAACAAGAGTCTTGGAAACATGCTTCGGCCCACCCTCGGGCGAAGCTTAGCCGAGCGGTTCCGATCCGCAACACGGTCGTGCCGATGTTAACCAGATTTTAGAGGCTTGGGTGCACTCCGCTCCACGAACGTTCGTTAGTCGCGAGGGGAAAAGCATGCGCGTCTTGGCTTTGGCATCGCAGAAGGGCGGGTCCGGTAAAACGACCCTGTCCGGCCATCTTGCGGTGCAGGCGCAGCTGTCAGGGGCGGGACCCGTCTGCCTGATTGACATCGATCCCCAAGGCAGCCTTGCCGACTGGTGGAACGAGCGTGAGGCAGACATGCCGGCGTTCGCCCAGACCACGGTCGCGCGGCTCGCTTCCGACCTCGAGGTGCTTCGCCAGCAGGGTTTTCGCCTTGCCGTCGTCGACACCCCTCCGGCGATCACTATGGCGATCCAGAGCGTGATCGCGGTCGCCGAGCTCATCGTTATTCCGACCCGCCCAAGCCCGCACGATCTGCGCGCGGTCGGCGCCACGGTCGATTTGTGCGACCGGGCCGGCAAGCCGCTCATCTTTGTCGTCAATGCCGCGACGCCCAAGGCCAAGATCACCTACGAGGCCGCGGTCGCGCTGTCGCAGCACGGCACCGTCGCTCCCGTCACCCTTCACCACCGCACCGATTACGCCGCCTCGATGATCGACGGCCGGACCGTGATGGAGATCGATCCCAAGGGCCGTTCCGCCCACGAAGTCACCGAGCTTTGGGAGTATATCTCCGATCGGCTCGAAAAGAATTTCCGCCGAACTGTGTTCGCGGCGCCCGGTGCGGCGCCCGGTATCGCGTCGGCCAGTCCGCGTCCTGTCGGTGGTTTCGGCCGCCGAGTCGTCGGCCAGTAAGGGGGCACGACGGTGGCTAGCAGCGAACCCAAGCCTTTCGCCTCCCTCTCCTCCGGACTGCTCGCCCGCAAGGGCGCGGCGCGTCCGGCGATGAAGCCCCAGGGTTTCGGCCAGATGGGCGGTGGCAACCTCGAGGATCTCGGCTGGAATGACATGGGCTTCGAAGCGCCCAAGCCGGTCGAGGCATCGCGCGATGCAACTCATGACGCCTTTGGTGACGACGTGGTCGAGCATCCGCGCGCTCATCCGACCGGCCTGACGCCGGTTGGCTCGCCCGTGCACGACCAGCAGGCCGAGATCGAAGACCGCTTCGAAGCCGACGAAGCCGAGGAAGACGTCGACGAAACCGCCGAGCAATACGAGGTCGAGGTCAGCCAGCCCGAGGCCAGCGAGCCCGAAGCCGCGCCGCTCGCGGTCGTCAGGCCAATCTCGACTCCGGCCATGAAGCGCGCGCCGCAACCGCGCTCGGCTCCTGGAAGCAAGGGCAAGGCCGCCTTCACTCTGCGGCTTGACCCGCCGCGCCATCTTAAGCTGCGCCTCGCTTGTGCCGTCGACGGACGCTCGGCGCAGCAAATCGTCACTGACGCGCTCGACCGGCTGCTCGCTAATATGCCGGAACTCGACGCCATGGCCGAAAAGGCTAAACGCAAGGGGTAATTCAAATGGCTAAGCCTTCCAGACTGGGTACCGCGGTCCCGCTCGCAGCGCTCGCTACGCTGCTCACGGGTTGTGCCAGCGGCACCGACGGCGTTCGCACCGCTTCCTACCAAAGCGGAAAGCCGGACGGCGATGTCGGCCTGGCCACCCGCGCCATGGCGGCGCTCAACGACAAGGATCTGCCGACGGCGATCGATCTTGCCGAAAAGGCCGTCGCCAAGACGCCGGACGACGCCGGCTTCCGCGGCTTGCTCGGCAATGCCTATTTCGCCGCCGGCCGCTTCGCTTCGGCGGAATCAGCGTACAAGGATGCGCTGAGCATCTACGAGAATCAGCCGCAAATGGTGCTGAAGCTCGCGCTGGTCGAGATCGCGCAGGGGAAAACTAGCGAAGCCGCCAATCTGCTCGAGAGCGGCCGCAGCATGCTGGACGCGGCCGATTACGGGCTTGCGATCGCGCTTGCGGGGCGCCCTGCCGACGCCATCGCGACGCTGCAAACCGCCGCGCGCGACAAGAACGCGGACTCGCGAGTGCGCCAGAATTTGGCGCTCGCCTACGCTTTGTCCGGGGATTGGGCGAACGCGAAGACCATTGCGGCGCAGGACGTCGCGGCCAATCAGCTCGATGCCCGCATCCAGCAGTGGATGGAGTTGGTGCGTCCATCCCATCCCGCCGACCAGGTCGCGGCCTTGACCGGCGTCAAGCCGGCGATCGACCCGGGCCAGCCGGTTCGGCTCGCGCTACGCCAAAGCGATACCCCGCTTGCTCAAGCGAACGTTGATCCAACGCCCGCTCCGGCGGTCGTCGAACCGGCGCCGGTCCAGCAGGTCGCGGAGGCCGCGCCAGTCCCGCAGCCCCAAACATTCGCTCCGGCCCCGCCACCGGCAGATCCGGTCCGCGTCGCCGCCACGGTCGAGCAAGCTCCGGCTCCGGTTGCGCTTGCAGCCATCGCGCCCGAGGCCCCGGCCGCATTCGTGGCGATGGCCGCCAGGTTCGCTCCGGCACCGAAGCCGGCCAAGGCGCGCCGCGCCCCGGTCAAGGTCCGCCCGGCAGCGATGCCGGTCGGCAAAGGCCCGGTCATGCAGCTCGGCGCCTACAAGTCGCCGCAATATGTCAACGCTGCATGGAGCCAGCTGACGAAGAAATATCCGGCGCTGCATGCCTATCTGCCGCTCCGCGCCCGGTTCGATTCGCCCAAGGGCACCTTTTACCGCCTGTCGGTCCAAGGCTTCGCGAACCAGCGTGAGGCGCTCGCTCGCTGCCAGCTGCTCAAGAGCCGTGGCGGCACCTGCTTCGTCCGCGGCTTCGCCGGCGACGCGCCGGTGCAGATCGCGAGCCGCTAAGCGAGCAGCAATTCCAGGCAGGCCATGCGGGCGGCGACGCCCATTTCGACTTGCAGCGTGATCAGCGACCGGTCGGGATCGTCGGCGATCGCGCTCTCGATCTCGACGCCCCGGTTCATCGGGCCCGGGTGCATCACGAGCGCATTGGGCGCCGCCTTGGCGAGACGCTCCGAAGTCAGGCCGTAGCGCTTGAGATATTCCCCGGGCGCATCACCGAGATCCTCGGCCAGCCGCTCGCGCTGAACGCGCAGCATCATCACCACGTCCGCGCCCGCGATGGCGTCGTCGACCGTCAGCGCCGGAATGCCGCCCGGCATCAGCTCGGGCGGCCCTGCGAGCCGCACCTCAGCGCCGAGACGCGGCAGCAGCTTGGCGTTGGAGCGGGCGACGCGGCTGTGCTCGATGTCTCCGCAAATCGCGATCTTGAGGCCCGCGATGCGGCCGAGCCGATGGCGGATCGTCGCCGCGTCGAGCAGCGCCTGGGTCGGATGCTCGTTGGTTCCGTCGCCGGCATTGATCACCGGGCAGTCCATGAGGAATGCGATGGCGGCGGGCGCTCCATTTTCCTGATGACGGATGACCAGGGCATCGGGCCGCATCGCGTTCAACGTGCGCGCGGTATCCTCGAGCGTCTCGCCCTTCTTCACTGATGACTGCTCAACCGGCAACGTGACGACCGAAGCGCCGAGGCGGTGTCCGGCGGTTGCGAAGGACATCAAGGTCCGCGTCGAATTCTCATAGAACAGGTTGAACAGCGTCTTGCCGTGGAGCAGCTCGCTCACCTTGCCGGCGCGGTTCTCGGCGAACCAATGATCGGCGCGGTCGAGCATGGTCGCGATCTGGCCGTCGTTCAGCGAATCGATCGAAAGAAGGTCCACGAGCGCTTCGCCTAACTGCCGTTCGAAAGATTGGCCAGCGCGTCGATCGCGCCCTGCAGGATGTGCGCGGCGGCGAGCGCGTCGACTTTCTCGGCGCGCCTGGCACGGCTGACGTCGGCCGCGATCATGGCCCGCTCGACCGCCTGCGTCGACCAGCGCTCGTCCCACAGCAGGATCGGCAGGCTCAGCGGGGCGAGGTTGCGGGCAAAGGCGCGGACCGACTGGGTGCGTGGGCTGTCGCTGCCGTCCATGCTGAGCGGCAGGCCGACGACGAGGCCCACGACATGCTCGCGGGCGATGAAATCGCGCAGCAGCTCGAGGTCCTTGGTGAACTTGGCGCGGCGGATGGTCTCCGACGGCCCGGCGAAGTGCCAGCCGGCATCGCAGATGGCCAGGCCGATGGTCCGGGTGCCGACGTCGAGGCCCGCGAGCTTGCCGTGCGGGACCGCGCTCGCAAATTCGTCGGTCGTCGATGCGATCAGCGATGCCATGCGCGCGCCCTCCGCTCGGCGTCGTTGCGGATCGCCTGCCAGAACAGCGCATAATCATAGACGTGATAATTGTTGCCCGGCAGCACGAACGGACCGAGTGCTGGAATTGCGCCGCTCAACACCAACAGGCCATTGCGGCAGGCGGCACCGACCTGACCCTTGACCAATGAGGCCGTGGTGAGGTCGGCGTTCGGCACCAGGGTGCCGGGATTTTGCTGCGGCGTTGCAGCGCCATCCTTCGTGCCGGTCAGCGGGTTCACGCACAGCATGTCCGCCTGCTTGCGGTCCTTGCCCAGGAAGCCGGCGGAATGCTCGTAGGAGTGCAGCACGAGATCGGGGTTGGCGGGCTCGGCGAAGCTCATCCACGACAGGATGCAGCCCGCCTGATCCGGCGCCGTACATGCCGGGAGCCCGAGCGCGGGGAGGTCGGCGGTCGTGCTGACCGGCCAGCCGACGACGTAAGCCACGACGATCCGCTTCGCGATCGCCTTGCCGGCGACCTTCTCGCGCAACAGCCGCTCGAGATGCAGCGCGCCCTGGCTGTGGCCGGCGAGGATGATCGGGCCGTCGTGGTTTTGCTTGACGAATTGGTCGAAGGCGGCGGCGACGTCCGAGTAGGCGAGATCAAGCGCGGCGCGGGCATCGGCGCTATTGAGCAGGAACGCACCATAGGCCGCCTGGCGATAGCGCGGTGCCCACACCTCAGCGTCTTGAGCGAAGGCGCTCGCCTGGCTCTGCACGAACAAGCGCGTGCGAAACTCGGTTTGTCCACCTGGGAGGAGCGGCGCATTCCAGCGGTCGCGCTCGAGGTACGTCGTCGGGTGGATGTAAAAGACACGGGTGTCGATGGCGATCGGGTCGACGCGCACTTCATTGGTCGGCGACCAGCGGGAAGGGTCGTTGGCCAGGCCCGGCCGGGCGATCCAGTTCGAGGGATTCGCATAGTCCGGCCCGCCCCCCGCCGCTGCCGCTTCGAAATGCCCCCGCGGCGTCGCGCTCCTGAGGAGGACATTGCCGCCCCACTGGTAGACCGCGAACGCCCCCGCGACGACCAGCAGGGTGAGGACGAACACGAACCCGAGGAAGCGACGCGCGCACATTGGCCGGCGCCCTATGGGGCGGATGGGCAGCGGGCAAGCCGATGCCCAAAAAGAAAGCGGCTGCGGAGCGCCAAGCCCCGCAGCCGCCACTGCTTCGTAAATTCGAAGCCTGGCTTACGGATAGACCGCGGTCAGGTCGAACTGCGAGCTGTAGGTGCCGTTCTGCTGGTTCGCGGCGATGCTGAACGCGCCGCCGACGAACACGGTGAAACGGCCGAGACCGTCCGTCGTGCGCGTGGTGAGACCACCGGTATCGAGGCTCAGCACAGCCGGAATGCTGGCCGGGCAGGCCGCGCCGCCGGTGCAGATCACGCCGCCGGCCGGCTGGGTGAGCGTCAGCTGGACGCTGGCGTTGGGATCGCCCAGGCCGTCGAACTGTGCACGGCCGAACGAACCCGGAAGAGCAACCACTGCGCCGGTCGTCGTACGAGCGCCGGTATCGGAATTGACGCTAACGGTGCCCGGAAGAGTCGCATCGGCGGCAACCGTGCCGAAGTCGAGGTCGCTCGACGAGGTCAGGCTCAGCGACTTGAGGACGATGCCCCTCGCGTTGGCCGTGGCCGTCGCGGTAGATGCCGCCATCGCGGGCGTCGCTGCAACCAAAGTAGCGGCGAGAGCCGCGAGAGAGACATAATAGCGCATTGTATTCCCCACTTTTTGGAAACGAGGGGGCCTAAATGCACCAAGGGTATCAAGACCCGTTGAAAACATGTGGTTGCCCGCAAATTAACTTTTTCCGGCGAGCAAAAGCATCCTCGGACGCGAACTTACGCCGCCGAGCGCAGTCGGTGGAGCGGGTCTTGGTAAGCAAATGGCTAAGTCTGTTTGCCGGGAATGCCGGCGAAGGCGGAGCCCAAACCGAAACGGCTAACGGCGCGTTACCCAAGCCCATGCTAGCCAGCGGCCCGGGCCGCCGCTATCCGGCGCGTCCATGTCCGTATCTTCCGAACAGGTCCGCCATATCGCGCGGCTCGCCCGGATTGCGATGAGCGATGAGGAGATCGAGCGCCTCGTCCCCGAGCTCAACGCGATCATTGGCTGGGTCGAGCAGCTCGGCGAAGTGAATACCGACGGCGTCGAGCCGCTGACCGCGGTAATCGACCAGAAATTGCGGCTGCGCGAGGACGCGGTCACTGACGGCGACTGCCGCGACGCGGTCCTCGCCAACGCACCGAACGCACAGCATGGGTTCTTCGCCGTGCCCAAGGTGATCGAGTGAGCGAACTCACGTCCAAGACCATCGCCGAGCTGCGCGACGGCTTGCGTGGCGGCGAGTTCACTGCGCGCGAGGTTGCCGAGGCGTACAATGCCGCAGTCGCGGGCGCGAAGCTGCTCAACGCTTATACGGTCGAGACGCCCGAGGATGCGCTGGCCGCGGCCGCGGCCGCGGACAAGGCGCGCGGGCAGGGCGACCTGTCGTCGCTCGCCGGCATCCCGCTCGGCATCAAGGACCTGTTCGCGACCAAAGGCGTCGACACGACCGCCGGCAGCAACATCCTCAAGGGCTTCAAGCCGACCTACGAAAGCACGGTCACCGCGAACCTGCGCAAAGCGGGCGCGGGGATGCTGGGCAAGCTCAACATGGACGAGTTCGCGATGGGCTCGTCGAACGAGACCAGCGCCTACGGGCCGGTGATCAGCCCGTGGCGGCGCAAGGGCAGCAATGTCGGGCTGACTCCGGGCGGCTCTTCGGGCGGCTCGGCGGCGGCGATCGCTGCCAGGATCGCGCCGGGCGTCACCGGGACCGACACCGGTGGCTCGATCCGCCAGCCTGCCGCGTTCGCCGGCATTTGCGGGATCAAGCCGACCTACGGCCGCTGTTCGCGCTGGGGCATCGTCGCGTTCGCCAGCTCGCTCGACCAGGCGGGGTCGATGGCGAAGAGCGTCCGCGACTGCGCCATCCTGCTCGAGGCGATGGCCGGGTTCGACCCCAGGGATTCGACCTCGCTCGACCTGCCGGTGCCCAAGTGGGAAGCGAACCTGTCGAGCGACCTTAGGGGCAAGCGCGTCGGCATTCCGAAGGAGTATCGGATCGACAGCGTCCCCGCCGAGATCAACGCTTTGTGGGACCAGGGCATCGAGTGGCTCAGGGATGCCGGCGCGACCCCGGTCGAGATCAGCCTGCCGCACACCAAATATGCGCTGCCGACCTATTACATCATCGCGCCGGCGGAGGCGTCGTCCAACCTCGCCCGCTATGACGGCGTGCGCTACGGCTTGCGCGAGGAAGGGGTGAAGACGCTCGACGACATGTATGCGGCGACCCGCGCAGCGGGCTTCGGCGAGGAAGTAAAGCGCCGGGTGATGATCGGCACCTACGTGCTGTCGGCCGGCTTCTACGATGCGTACTTCACCAAGGCGCTGCGGGTGCGGGCGCTGACCAAGCAGGATTTCGCCAAGGCGTTCGAGCAGTGCGACGTGATCCTGACCCCGACCGCGCCGTCGGCCGCGTTCGGGATCGGCGAGACCACCGACCCGCTGGCAATGTATCTCAACGACGTATTCGCGGTCCCGGCGAGCCTTGCCGGGCTGCCCGCGATGTCGGTTCCCGGCGGCTTGGACGGGCAGGGCCTTCCGCTTGGGCTGCACCTGATCGGCAACGAGCTCGACGAGCAGATCGTCCTCAACGCCGGCCTCGCAATCGAGGAGCGCGCCGGCTTCACCGCCAGGCCGGAGAAATGGTGGTGAGAATCATCGCCGCACTTGGCCTGCTCGCGCTTTCTGGTTGCCAAGGTACAGTCATGCACCGGGAAAGCATTCCATTTTCGCAGGGGACGGCGGAACTCGTGATTACGTCAGTTGGCGGCGCTCTTGGGGAAGAAAAATACGAGCTAAAATATCGAAATGGCGACCACACCGAGACCTTCTTCCGAGGTGCAAACTTTAGTGAGTTCCACGCCGGCGAACGCGACGGGAAGTTCGTTATTCAGATGTGTAAGGGTTGGATCGATCACGCCGAGCCAATCCTCTATGGCAATAGAAGGAACCCTCAGTTCGTGCGGTTGAACCTGGATTGGAATTGTCGCGATAAGAGTCACGCGGCATGACTGACTACCGCATCAAGGGCGAAACCGGCGAGTGGGAGGTCGTCGTCGGCCTCGAAGTCCACGCGCAGATCACCGCCACCGCGTCGAAGCTCTTCAGCGGCGCGGCCACCGCGTTCGGGGCGGAGCCGAACACGCAGGTCAGCCTGATCGACGCGGCGATGCCGGGGATGCTGCCGGTGCCGAACAAGGAGTGCATCCGCCAGGCGGTGCGCACCGGCATGGCATTGGACGCGGTGATCAACCGCACCAGCCGCTTCGACCGCAAGAATTATTTCTACGCCGATCTGCCGCCCGGCTATCAGATCAGCCAGCTCTACCACCCGATCGTCGGTCCGGGCGAGGTTGAGATTCTCCTCGACGAGAAGGACGAGAATTCGGGCAAGCAGATCGGCATCGAGCGGCTGCACGTCGAGCAGGACGCGGGCAAGCTGATGCACGACCAGCACCCGACGATGAGCTACGTCGATTTGAACCGCGCGGGGGTCGCCTTGATGGAGATCGTGTCGCGGCCGGACATCGGTTCCCCGGCGGAGGCAGGCGCCTATTTGAGGAAGCTCCGCGCGATCCTGCGCTACGTGGGCTCGTGCGATGGCAATATGGAAGAAGGGTCGATGCGCG
The DNA here is from genome assembly GCF_000620665.1 of Sphingomonas sp. URHD0057. Taxonomy (GTDB): domain Bacteria; phylum Pseudomonadota; class Alphaproteobacteria; order Sphingomonadales; family Sphingomonadaceae; genus Sphingomicrobium. Next base: position 29,047 of record NZ_JIAU01000013.1, read on the forward strand.
CCGACGTCAATGTCTCGGTGCGCCGGCCTGGCGAACCGCTCGGCACGCGGACGGAGACCAAGAACGTCAATAGCGTACGCTTCGTCATGGCCACGATCGAACACGAAGCGCGGCGTCAGGTCGAAGTGATCGAAGAGGGCGATGAGGTGGCCCAGGAAACGCGGCTGTTCGATCCCGACAAGGGCGTGACGCGCGCACTCCGTTCGAAGTCCGATGCGCACGACTACCGCTACTTCCCCGATCCGGACCTGCTGCCACTCGAGCTCGACGAGGCGTTCCTCGACGAATGCCGCGCCAGCCTGCCCGAGCTGCCGGATGCCAAGCGCAAACGCTTCGAGGGGCTGGGCATCACGCCCTACAATGCGAGCGTGCTGACCGCCGAGGTCGAGACCGCGCGCTGGTTCGACGTGCTGCTGGATGCCGGCGCCGAGCCAAAGCAAGGCGCCAATTGGGTCGTCGCCGAGCTGTTCGGGGCGCTCAACCGCCGCGGCGAAAGCGTCGCCGACACCCCGGTCTCGCCCGAGGAAGCGGCCGAGCTGCTGAAGCTGGTCGCGGACGGTACGATCAGCGGCACAATCGCCAAGCAGGTGTTCGAGATCATGCTCGAAACCGGCGAGGCGCCCTCGAAGATCGTCGAGGAGCGCGGGCTCAAGCAGACCAGCGACACCGGCGCGATCGATGCCGAGATCGACAAGATTCTTGCCGGCAACGCCGACAAGGTGGCGGAATATCAGGCCGGCAAGCAGGCGCTGTTCGGCTTCTTCGTCGGCCAGGTGATGAAGGCGATGCAGGGCAAGGCCAACCCGCAGCTGGTCAACGAGCGTCTGCGCGCGAAGCTCGACTAATTCGTCATTGCGAGGAGCGCAGCGACGAAGCAATCCATGAGGGCGGGGAAGCTGGATTGCTTCGCTGCGCTCGCAATGACGGGGAGTGTCCTTTTGCGTAAATTCATCGTCGCCGCAGCTGCGCTCCTCTGTGCCTGCCGGTCGGATGCCCAGCCTCAACCTCCCGTCGCGCCTGGTGCGCCGAAGCTTTTGATCGTCATCTCGGTCGACCAGTTCTCGGCGGAGCTGTGGGACGAGTACCGGCCGCAGTTCACCGGCGGCTTCGCGCGTCTTGCGGCCGGCACGGTGTTCCGCAACGGCTACCAGAGCCACGCCGGAACCGAGACCTGCCCCGGTCACTCGACGATCACGACCGGCGATCGTCCGACGCTGACCGGAATTGCGATCAACACCTGGTACGATTTCTCCATCCCGCGCGCCGACAAGGCGGTCTATTGCGCCGAGGATGAGAGCGTGCCGGGCTCGTCTTCGAGCGGCTACACCGTCTCCGCGAAGCATTTGAAGGTGCCGACGCTCGGCGAGCTGATGAAGGCGCGCTGGCCCGCCAGCCGCAACGTCGCCGTCGCCGGTAAGGACCGCGCCGCGGTGATGATGGGTGGCCACAATCCTGACCAGCGCTGGTATTTCAGAGGAAGCCAGGGCTTCGTCACCGATCTTCAGGGCGTGGCCGCACCCGCGAGCCTTGCGCGCACCAATACGGCGGTGGCGGCGGAGATTGCGCAGGCCCAGCCAGGACTCGATCCCCCGCCATTCTGCGCGGCGAAATCGAAGACCTACGTCCTCGGCGGCACGCCCGATTCGCTCCCCGGCCCGCCGCGGACGGTCGGCGCCGGGCGCTTCGAGCGCGCTGCGGGCGACGCGACTGCCTTCACCAATTCGCCCGAATATGACGCCGCCGTACTGGCCATCGCGGCGTCGCTGACCGGCGAGATGAAGCTGGGCCGCGGCCCAGCGCCCGACCTGCTGTCGATCGGCTTGTCGGCGACCGACTATGTCGGCCACCGCTATGGCACCCAAGGGCAGGAGATGTGTCTCCAGCTCCTGTCGCTCGACCGTGACCTCGGCGACTTTTTCAACGTCCTCGATCGCAGCGGGATCGACTATGCAGTCTCGCTGACCGCGGACCATGGCGGCTTCGACATTCCCGAGCGCGCGAAGACGAAGCTGCCCGACGCGGCGAATGTCGACGTGGCACTCGATTCGTCGAAGCTCGGTAAGGCCATCGGGCAGGCGCTGGGGCTCAGCGGGCCAGTCCTCCGGGGCGAATGGGCGGGCGACATCTGGGTCGACGGCTCGCTTGCTCCCGCCGACCGCAAGCGCGTGATCGACGAGGCGCTGAGGCGCTATCGCGCGCATCCGCAGGTCGAAGCCGTCTTCACCAAGGACGAAATCGCGCGAACCCCGCTGCCGACCACCAGCCCGGACAAATGGAGCCTGATCGAACGGGTGCGCGCATCCTACGACCCGCAGCGTTCCGGCGACCTATGGGTGGTGCTCAAGAAAGACGTCGCGCCGTACCCGTCGACCCCAGCGCTCGCCTCGACGCACGGCACGCCGTGGGACTACGACCGGCGCGTCCCGATCCTGTTCTGGCGGCCCAACATGGCGGGACCGCCCCGCGACGAGCCGATCGAAACGGTCGACATCATGCCGACCCTGGCGGCGATGATCGGGCTGCCGCTCGCTCAGCAATCCGTCGACGGCCGGTGCCTACCGGTTCCCGGTGTCGCTTGTCCTGCGGGCGTCGCCGGCACCGAACGAGGCAAGCGCTAACCATTTAATAACCTTGTCTTTCTTTCATGAACCATTCAGTCTCCGAGCGGCACTGAAAGGCTGGGGAAGGGCGCGGCGTGAGCGCCGGTTGGAGGGTTCCGTGATGCGGAAAGTGGGACTGGCGCTCGCGCTGACGCTCGGCCTCGGCGGTTGCGTCGAGACGCGGCAATTTGCCGATGCGCAGTTCGAGCCGCCGCAGGGCGACTATAAGCTGCTCGTCCTTCGCCCCGACGTCACCGTCGGATCGCTGACCACTGGCGGAATGGTCGAGCCGCGGGCGGACTGGACCGACCAGGCGCGCGCCAGCATCACTACCGCGCTCCAGGCGCAGCAGTCGGCGCGCGGCGCGCACATGCTCATCGTCCAGCACCGCAACGAGCTGCCCGGTGTTTCCGAACAAGAGCTGGCCGACATGGAGCGGCTCAATGCCGCGGTCGATGAATCGATTGTCGTCCACAAATATCTCGGCGACTATCTGCCGACCAAGCGCGGTCGCGGGCTCGACTGGACGGTGGGCGACGACGCCGTGAACCTCGGCCGCAAGACCGGCTACGACTACGCGCTGTTCCTCCATGCCGAGGACGAGGTCGCCTCGACCGGGCGGATCGTGCTCGGCGTGCTCGGCGCGGCAGGCTGCGTCGTCGGCTTCTGCGCTCCGAACATCGGTGGCGCGGCCCAGCTCGATTATGCCTCGCTCGTCGACCTCAAAACCGGCGAAGTCGTGTGGTTCAACGTGGTTCGCGCCGGGAGCCAGGTTCCCGGCATCAAGTTTGGCGACCTCCGCACGCCGCAAGGCGCCGAGCAGATGGTCGAGCGCCTGCTGGGCCGGATGAAGCCCGGCCTCGCCATCCGCCGCGCGCAGGCGGTTCGCTGATGTGCAGGCGCCGCCTCGAGCTCAGCCGGCGTTCGCTGCTGATCGGCGGCGGCGTCGCGGCCGCGTCGCTGACCACCGGCGTCGCTCAGGCGCGGATCCGCCCCGCCGATATGACCCCCCTGATCGGGCCCCGATACCGACCCACCGATAAGGACGAGCAGGGCCTGTGGAAGGAGATGGAGCGGGCAGAGGAGGAAATCGCGGGCTCGAACCTGCTGATCCAGGACCCGCAGCTCACGGGCTATCTCAAGACGATCATCGGCACGGTGGGCGGGCCGGCGGCGAAAGACTTCCGCATCTATCTCGCGCGGATCCCGGACTTCAACGCGATGATGTTCCCGACCGGATTCGCGGTGGTGTTCTCCGGCCTGCTCTTGCGAATGCGCAATGAAGCGCAGCTGGCCGGCGTGATCGCGCACGAATCCGGGCACTTCCTGCGCCGCCATCAAATCCGCTCGTGGCGCGACATGCGGCGCAAGACCGACATTTTCGCGATCGGCGCGATGATGGCCGGAGTCGGGGGCGCCGCCGCCGGCGCCTATCTCGGCGATTATGTGCAGCTCGCTCAGCTCGGCACCTTGCTGTCGCTGTTCAAGTACAGCCGCGAGATGGAGGCCGAGGCGGACGCCATCGGCGCGCGCCTGATCGCCGACGCCGGCTACGCGCCGGTCGAGATGGCCAATATCTGGCAGCAGCTGATCGGCGAGGAGGAGGCGAGCGCGCGCTACCGCCGCAAGCGTCGCCACAAGGGCACATTGTTCGACACCCACCCGTCGTCCGATGCCCGGATGGCCGACCTTCGTGCCAGCGCCGCCGAAGTGACGGTCCCGGGCCGCGACTATCGGACCTATCGCGAGCGCTATTTAGCGACGATCGCAACGATCCGTCCGACGCTGCTCGACGACCAGGTCAAGCTCAATGACCCCGGTGCGAGCCAGTATCTGATCGAAACCCTGGCCAGGGACGGTTGGAACGGTCTGCTCCGTTTCCACGAGGGCGAGGTCTGGCGGCTGCGCAACCGCCACGGCGACGACGTGCGCGCCGCGCAAAGCTATGCGGCGGCGGTGGTCTATCCCGATGCTCCGGCGGATGCTTTCCGCTGGCATGGCATCTCTTTGATGAAGGCGGGCCGGTCCGGCGAAGCGAAGGCGGCGTTCGCCCGCTATCTGACTATGAAGCCCGACGCGCCGGATGCCGCCTGGGTGCGGCAGACGATGGGTTGAGAGAGGCGAAGGCAGTGAACCGATTGACCCGAATTGCGCTTCTCGCAGCCGCGCTGCCGCTCGCGGCCTGTTCGTCGCTTGGCGGCGGCGAGTATGGCATCGGCGACTACACCCTCATTCGCGTGCACCGCGTCAATGTCGGCGACGGCGGGATGTCGGTCGTCGCGCCGCGGCCGTGGAACGAGCGCCGCCGCTCGATCCTGTTCGACGACGTCCGCGAAGTCGAGGACTGGACCCTCAACGGGCCGATCCTCGACGGGATCAGCTTCGTTTCCGGGATGAAGAGCGGGCGCTATCTGATCCGCCAGCGCAGAACGGCCGACCAGCAGGTCCCGAAATTCCGGGGCGACATGACCCCGCCCGAGATCGCGGCAATGCTCGAGAGCCTCTATCGGGTGCGCGGCGGCGCGGTCGATTTCAGGACGCTGTCGCTGCAGCCGCGAGCGTTCCTTGGCGCGAACGGGTTCCAGCTCGACTACGAGCATCTCGACAGTGACGAACTGTGGCGCAAGGGGCGCGCGGTCGGCGTCGTGATCGACGGCCGCCTGTACCTTATCCTGCTCGATGCCGCGCGGTCGCATTATTACAACGCGACGTTGCCCGATTTCGAAGCGATCGTCGCCTCCGCGCAACTGCGGCGCTAGCCTACCGGCGAAATCGGCCCGGGCGAAGGCGTCGTCCCTGGCGTCGAGGGGGCCGGCACGTCGATATCCGGGCCCTGCGGCGGGGTTTCGGGCGGCGGTTCGGTCGGCTGGCCCGGTTGCGATGGTTCCGGGGTTTCCGGCGGCTGGCCGGGATTTTCCGGGATTGGGGGAAGCTGCTGCATGGGATCTCCTCGGCAGCGGAACGCGCTCCCTTGGCGAACGGTTGCCCGCTCGCGCGGGTTGCCCAACCGGCCATCCCTGTTATAGGCGCTCGACCTTCGAGGGCCGCGCGCGTGGCGGAACTGGTAGACGCGCTGGATTTAGGTTCCAGTATCGCAAGATGTGGGGGTTCGACTCCCTCCGCGCGCACCATTTCCCGCTGCCACGGCACGGAAAATCGCCTCAGCCAGGATTATTTGGGAACCGCAGACCGTGATCAAGAGCGTCGAGACTGAGACCGAAGGCCTGAAGCGCGCCTTCATGCTGACCATTCCCGCCGAGGATATTCAGGCGCGGGTCGACCAGGAAGTGAAGCGGATCGCGCCGCAGGTGCGCATGCCCGGCTTTCGCCCCGGCAAGGTGCCGCCGAACCTGATCAAGAAGATGCATGGCGACGCGCTCCAGCGCGACGCCCTCAACGGCGCGGTGCAGGCCGGCGTCCAGCAGCTACTCGAGGAGCAGAACGTGCGCCCGGCGCTCCAGCCGCAGGTCGAGCTCAAGGACGAATATGAGCCGGGCAAGGACGCCGAAGTCCACGTGCGGCTCGAGGCGCTCCCCGACGTTCCGGCGCCGCAGATCGACGGTCTGGCGCTGACCCGGATGACGGTCGCGGCGGATGAGGGCGCGGTCGACGAGCAGCTCCAACAGATCGCTAGCGCCAACAAGCGCTGGACCGACGCCCCCAAGAAGCACGCCGCGGCCAGCGGCGACCTCCTCGTGATCGATTTCGAGGGCAAGGTGGACGGCGAGGCATTCACCGGCGGTGCCGGGACCGACATGTCGGTCGAGATCGGCTCGGGCCAGTTGATCCCCGGGTTCGAGGATCAGCTCGTCGGCGCCAAGGCCGGCGACAAGCGCGACCTCGAAGTGACCTTCCCGGCGGACTACAACGTCGCCGATTTGGCGGGTAAGCCGGCGACTTTCGCGGTCACCGTGAAGGGCGTGAAAACGGCGGGCGAGACCAAGGTCGACGAGGAGTTCGCCAAGTCGCTCGGCCTGCAGAGCCTCGACCAGCTGCGCGACGTGATCCGCGACCAGCAGCGCCAGGAGCTCAACGGCCTGACGCGCACCCACATGAAGCGCCAGCTGCTCGATCAGCTCGCCGCCCGGCATGACTTCATCGTGCCGGAATCGATGGTCGAGGCGGAGCATCAGAACATCCTCGGCCAGCTTCGCCACGAAGCCAGCCACGAGGCGGACCCGAACGCCGCGCTAGCGGAGATCGAGAAGGATGCCGACGAGTATCGCAAGATCGCCGAGCGCCGCGTTCGCCTCGGCCTGCTGCTGTCCGAGATTGGGGCCGCCAACGGCGTCGAGGTCAGCGACCAGGAGATGAACCGGCTGATCGCCAACGCCGCCGCCCAATACCAGGGCAAGGACCGCGACACCTTCCTCCGCTATATCCAGCAGGAGCCGATGGTTGCCGCGCAGCTGCGGGCGCCGCTTTATGAGGACAAGGTCGTCGACTTCCTGTTCTCGAAGGCCGAGATCGCCGAGCACACCGCGAATCGCGCCCAGCTCGAGGCCGATCTCGAAAGCGAAGAAGGCCACGTCCACGGCCCCGGCTGCGGGCACGACCATCTCGCTCCGGCCAAGCCCGCGAAGGCGAAGAAGGCTGCGAAAGCCAAGGCCGCCGCCAAGCCGGAGCCGGAAGCGCCGGCCAAGGGCCCGGTCGAAAAGGCGCCGGCCAAGCCGAAGGCCGCAAAGCCGTTGAAGGACGCGGCGCCGGCGAAGGCTCCCGAGGCGAAGGCCAAAGCCAAGCCTACCTCGAAGACGGCGGATCCCAAGCCGGCGCCGAAGAAGGCTCCTGCGAAGAAGACTCCGGCGAAGAAGACTCCGGCGAAGGAGGGCAAATAAGCCCATTCGTCCCGAGCTTGTCGAGGGACTGCCTTTGTATCTACCATGGCGGCGAAGGGCAGGGCTTCGACAAGCTCAGCCCGAACGGGGGATTTTGTGCCTGAAGTTCAGCGGCCACGCATCGCCGTGCTCCTTCCCTGCTACAATGAGGAAGCGGCGATCGCGGCCACGGTTGCCGGATTCCGCGCGGCGCTCCCCGGGGCGGTGGTCTACGTCTATGACAATAACAGCGGCGACGGCACGCGGGCTGCCGCAGTGAAAGCCGGAGCGATCGTCCGCACCGAACGCCAGCAGGGCAAAGGCAACGTCGTCCGGCGGATGTTCGCCGACATCGACGCCGACGTCTATGTGATGGCCGACGGCGATCTGACCTACGACCCGAAGGCCGCGCCGGCGATGGTCGACCAGCTGGTCGGCGAGCAGCTCGACATGGTCGTCGGCACCCGTCGCCATGAGGAAAAGGGCGCCTATCGGGGCGGGCACGTGCTCGGGAACCGGCTGTTCACCGGGCTGCTGTCGGGCCTGTTCGGGCGCAGCTTCAGCGACATCTTCTCGGGCTATCGCGTGTTTTCGCGCCGCTTCGTGAAGAGCTTCCCGGTGCTCTCGGCGGGCTTCGAAATCGAGACCGAGATGAGCGTGCACGCGCTCGAGCTTCGAATGCCGGTCGGCGAGGTCGAGACCGCCTATGCGGCGCGCCTTGAAGGATCGCACTCCAAGCTCTCGACCTGGTCCGACGGCTGGCGCATCCTGAAGACCATCGTCACGCTCTATCGGGTCGAGCGGCCGGTTCTGTTCTACGGCGGCATCGGCGCGTTGCTGCTCGCGCTTGCCATCGTCCTTTCGATCCCGTTGATCGTGACCTACCTCCACACCGGCCTCGTGCCGCGCGTGCCGACCGCGATCCTGGTCACCGGGATGACCATCGTCGCCGTGCTGTGCGTCTTTGCCGGGCTGATCCTCGATACCGTCACGCGCGGCCGCCGCGAGGTTCGGCGGCTGGCTTATTTGTCCCTCGCAGCGCCGGGCGAAGTGTAGACGAATTGCATCACCCTGCGACAATTATGTCGGATGCGTGACGGTTCCGGGTTTTTCCTACCCTGCGGCTAGGATACTGTTGTTGGGACCGCCGTACTCGCGGCCAACAGGGGGAATCATATGAAGCGGATCGACATCGTGCTGCGCGCAAGCGTCGCGACTCTGGCAATCACCGTAGCTTCGGCCGCCGAGGCGCAGAGCACGCTGCCGCCGCCCGATGTGCAGAATGCGCAGGCGGGACCATCCAACCAGCCTGACCGGCTGGGCGAGATCGTGATCACCGGTTCGCGTATCCGCCGCAATCCGCTCGACCAGGAATCGCCGATCGTCTTCATCGATCAATCGGACATCCAGAAGACCGGCCTCAACTCGATCAACGACGTGTTGCAGCGGCTGCCGAGCTCGGGCGGCGGGATCAATTCGGGCAACAACACGTCGGGCAACATCGGCAGCCCGCCGGACGGCAGCGGCGTTGGCGCCGGCGCCGCCGAAATCGACCTGCGCTACCTCAGCTCGCGCCGCGTGCTCGTGCTCGTCGATGGCCTGCGCTACGTCAACGGCGCCTCGGCCTCCGGCGTTCCGGGCGCGACCGACCTCAACTCGATTCCGGCGAGCGCGATCGAGCGCGTCGAAGTGCTGCAGGACGGCGCCTCGGCGATCTACGGCTCCGACGCGATCGCGGGGGTGGTCAACATCATCACCAAGCGCCGGCAGACGGGCTTCGATGCCTCGGTCCAGCTCGGCAAATATCTCGACGAGGGCGATGGCTTTTCCCAGAATTACCAACTGAGCTGGGGCAATGGCGACAGCGGGCCGCTCCAGGTCGTCATCGGCGGCAATTTCGTGAAGTCCAATGGCGTGCTGGCCGGCGACCGCGCCATCTCGGCGTTCGCCGACCCTTACGCCACCGATTGCCTTGGCGGTGGCTGTTCCACCTTCATGGAGACCGGCCGCTTCGATGTGCTCACGGATCCGACCAAGCCGTTCGATGCCGTAACCAACCCGTTTCTAGGCCTCACGCTGAACAAGCCGGTGACCAACGGCCTGCCGCCGAATTACCCGACGGACTTCAAGAAGTTCGGTGCTGCCGACACGTACAACTTCGCGCCTTTCAACTATATCGAGACGCCTAACAAGCGCATCGGCGGCTTCGCGAACCTCAAGTACGAGCTCGCGGACGACATCAATTTCTCCGCCAAGGGGATTTACAACCACCGGACGTCGGCCAACCAGGGAGGGCCGCTGCCGCTCGGCATCGGACCGGATCTCGGCCAGGGCAACATTCTCGACACGATCACGGTTTCCGCGACCAACCCGTTCAATCCGTTCGGGGTCGACCTGGTCCCAGGCGAGAATTATCGCCAGATCCGGCGTCGCCTGACGGAGATCGGCCTCCGGCGTTACTTCCAGACGGTGAACACGATCTACGGCGTGGCGACGCTCGACGGGAAATTCTCGGCCCTCGCCGGCGACTGGTTCTGGGACGTCAACGGCATCTACGGCAGCAACAAGGCCAAGCAGACCTTCCTCGGCAACATCAACGCCGCTCACCTCCAGCAGGCACTCGGCCCCGTGGCCCAGTGCACCGCGCCGTGCGTGCCGTTTAACTTCTTCGGCACGGTGGGAGCGGTGACCCCGGCCATGCTCGACTGGATCGGCTTCGACGAGCATGACTCCAGCGAGCAGAAGACCTGGGATTTCAGCGGCAACATCTCGGGCAAGCTGTTTCGCCTGCCGGGCGGCGACCTCGGCCTCGCCGCCGGCGTCGAATATCGCGACCTCAAGGGCCGCTACGACCCCGATCCGGTGATCGCCGCCGGGCTTGGCGCCGACATCCCGTCACTGCCGACCAAGGGCGGGTACCACGTCAAGGAAGCCTATGCGGAGCTCGACGCGCCTTTGCTGAAAGGGCTGCCGATGGCCGAGCTGGTCGAGCTTACCGGCGCAGTTCGCTTCTCCGATTATTCGACCTCCGGATCGCACACCACGTTCAAGGCCGGCGCCAACTGGATGCCGGTTCGCGGCCTGAGGCTCCGCGCCAATTGGGCCCAGGGCTTCCGGGCGCCGTCGATCGGCGAATTGTTCGGTTCGAAGTCGCGCTTCGACGCCTCGGTCGACGATCCTTGCTCGGTGCTCAGCGAGCGCGACCGCAACTTCCTCAACGATACGACGGTGCACGCCAACTGCGTAGCACAAGGAGCACCCAATGGCTCCGACACGCGGCCGAAGGATCAGCTTTCGGTCGTCACCGGCGGCAACGAGAACCTGAAGCCGGAGACGTCGAAGAGCTGGGTGATCGGCGGCGTGCTTAGCCCCGACTTCCTGCCAGGCTTCTCGTTTGAGGCCAATTGGTACGACATCCGCGTCAGCGGCGCGATTCAATCGGCGGACGTCCAGTCGACGCTGTTGACCTGCGTCTACGAGAACGACCCGCTGGCGTGCGGCAACGTCCATCGCTCCGGCAGCGGGAACATCACGCAGATCGAAGGAACCCTGCAGAATATCGCTGGAATCAAGACCCAGGGTTGGGACTTCAACTTTGCCTATCGCACTCGGCAGGCGAGCTGGGGACGGCTGGGTCTGACGTGGAACAACACCTTGCTGCGCAAATTCGACGTGATCACCCCGACCTCCACCGGGACCGAGATCAAGCATCGTCGCGGGACGGAAATCGGCAGCCCGGCGCAGGGATATCCCAAATGGCGCTCGCTCGGGATGGTCGACTGGGACAACGGCTCGTTCGGCGCAACCCTGACCGGCCGCTACATGTCCGGATTGACGGAGATCAACGGCGGCGACAACAAGATGAAGTCGATCTTCTACACCGACGCTCAGCTGCGCTGGAACCCGAGTTTCTGGTCGCTGAAGAACCTCGGTCTGGCCGTCGGCGTGAACAATCTGTTCAACGCCCACACCCCGGGCTGCGCCAGCTGCGACATCAACAACATCGACCAGACACTCTACAACACGCCGGGCCGCTTCTATTACGCGCGCATCGGCGTGAAATACTGATCGTCCGAGCAAGTTCTGAAGACGGGGGGCGGTCCAGCGATGGGCCGCCCTTCGCTTTAGGGCTGGCTTGAACCTTGGGCCGATCCGCCCGATGTAGGCGCGACACAAATTAGAGGATCGCACTCACGTGATTGACCATCAGGATATCGTTTCGCAACTCGTCCCCATCGTCATCGAGCAGTCCAACCGGGGCGAGCGCAGCTTCGACATTTATTCGCGGCTGCTGCGCGAGCGGATCGTGTTCATCACCGGTGCGATCGAGGACCATATGGCGAGCCTCGTCACGGCCCAGCTGCTCTTCCTCGAGTCCGAGAACCCGAAGAAGGACGTCTTCATGTACATCAACTCGCCGGGCGGCGTGGTGACGGCCGGCCTCGCGATCCACGACACCATGCAATACATCCGGCCCAAGATCAGCACGGTGTGCATCGGCCAGGCGGCATCGATGGGCAGCTTCCTGCTGGCGGCGGGCGAGCCCGGGATGCGGGTCGCGCTGACCAACAGCCGGATCATGGTCCACCAGCCCTCGGGCGGCGCCCAAGGCATGGCCGCGGACATCGAGATCCAGGCGCGCGAGATCCTCCGCATGCGCTCGCGCCTCAACGCGCTCTACGCGCAATATACCGGCAAGACGATCGAGCAGATCGAGACGGCGATGGACCGCGACACCTTCCTCGAGGCCGACGAGGCCAAGGCCTTCGGCATCATCGACGAAGTGTTCGACAAGCGCCCCGACGCCGGCGAAGACGGCGGGACGGGGGCGGGGGATGTGACGCCGGCGTAGGGACGCCGAGCAGAAGGCGGAAATTGCGCAGCGATTTTCGACTTCTGTCGTAGAGCCGTCACAAGCCCGGCCGGCGGGGCGGCGAGCCTAAAGCGAGCCGAACCGGTCCGACGCGGTCACGCGATTCACTCGCGTGACCCAGCCTGCCTAACCCTCTCGACGGGAGAAGGTGGCCGCGCAGCGACCGGGTGAGGGGTCCTGAACCAATGTCTGCTTTCGACCCATTGCGGACATTGGGCGCGTGCGTCAGAGTCTGGACCGCGCACGACGGGAGGCCAGCCATGCCATTCGGTCATTTTCGCATTATTGCCGCCTTGTTTCTTTGCTCGTTGGCTAGCCCAGCGCTTTCCGCGGAGATGAACACGCCAGAGCAAAAGCTGGCCGCGGCTGGATACAAGTTGCCCAATCCCGATGTGCCCGAGGGCAATTATGTGAGCGCGGTCCGAGCGGGCAATCTTCTATTCTTTGCCGGTCATGGCGAGTGCGGCCGCACTGAAAAGCTCGGGAAGGTCGGTGCGGATCTGACAATCGAGGAGGGGCGGCACTCTGCGGAGTTGACCGCGCTTTGTATGCTGGCAACGGCGAAGGAGCAGATCGGCGAGCTCTCGCGGATTGAGCGGTTCGTTCGGATTTTCGGTATGGTCAACGCCACGGAGGACTTTGCACAAAGCCCTAAGGTCATCGACGGCTTTTCTAACGTCATGACCACGGCCTTCGGCGAGGGCGGGAAAGCCGCTCGCGCTGCAATCGTCATCCAGTCATTGCCGGGACGTATTCCGGTGGAGGTCGAAGCCATCGCGCTGTTACGGGCCGACAAATAGCTAGCTTCTAATGTCTGCTTTCGACCCATTCCTGCCGCTAGCGCGCTGGGGACGACCTTCGACCCCGATGCTGCGATCGCCATATTTATGCTAACATAGTTTAATTCAATTGACCCAACTCGCCCATGAGGTGCACGGCGACTAGCGACCGGTTGGTCTCAGCTCCTCTTTGCTTACCCACGGCCCTGTGACGCGTCTCGAAACTCCAAACGCCTTCATCGGGAGATTGAGCATGTCCGCACGGCAGTCGCTAATGGCCCGCCGCCATTTCCTCATCACGTCGGCTTTGGTTGGCGCTGGCGGGCTGATTATTCCCTCCGTCGCCCATGCGGAGAGTGCGCCACTGCCGGATGCTCAAACTATCTCGCCCACGCCGACCACGAGTACTTCGGCAGCAGGGCTTCCCGGCGCGTTGCTGGCCGCTACCGCCGCGACCGCACAAGCAAGTGGCGACGGCTCCATCCGGCCGTTCCATTATCGCGCGAGCGACAATGAACTCGCGGACCTCAAGCGCCGTGTCGCGGCGACGCGCTGGCCCGAGCGGGAGACGGTCAACGACACCACGCAGGGTGTCCGGCTCGCAACGATGCAGAAGCTCGCGGACTATTGGGCTAAGCACCACGACTGGAGTCGCGCAGAGGCGCAGCTCTTTTCCTATCCCAACTTTATCACCAACATCGACGGGCTCGACGTCCACTTCATCCACGTAAAGTCGAAGCATGCGAACGCGCTCCCGGTGATCATCACCCATGGTTGGCCGGGCTCGATCATCGAGCAACTGAAGATAATCGGCCCGCTGACCGATCCCACGGCTTACGGTGGCACCGCCGCCGACGCCTTCGATATCGTGATCCCATCGCTCCCGGGCTACGGCTTCTCGGG